>NZ_JACSMZ010000001.1:0-2206596 GCF_018618915.1 Exiguobacterium sp. s91
GTGGTCACACCCGTTCCCATGCCGAACACGGAAGTTAAGCACTTGAACGCCGAAAGTAGTTGGGGGCTTCCCCCTGTGAGGATAGGACGTTGCCAGGCACTTGACCGATCTGCAGATTGCAGGTCGGTCTTTTTGTGTAGTCCTTTTAGATAAGAAAGAAAAAAACTGACGAATGGATGTCAATCCGCCATCACGTCAGTTTAAGCGAAGCATCTAGATTAAAAAGAAGGGGTTGTGCTAAGAAGACGAGGCGTGACTTGGCGTAAGAGCGCTGCAGCACGTGCTTCAAGAGGTGTTGGTAATTGATTCAGGGAGAAATACTGTAAGTCGAGACTCTCTCCGTCCGTCATTTGTAAGGTACCCGATACGTCTTTTGCTTGAAAGAGATGGATCACACTGTAGGTTTGATCGCCATTTGGATAACGGAAGAAGTAATCAGGACCCGAGAAGACGTCTAGCAGCTGAACGCTGCGTGCTTGAAGTCCGGTTTCTTCCTGCAACTCGCGCATCGCAACTTCTTCAAGTGTCTCACCTGGTTCCATCGAACCACCGGGGAGTCCCCAACTGTGTGTATCCGAACGATATTGAAATAGCAGTTCATGTTGTGAATTCATGACGAGTACGGTCGCACCCACGCTGATCAACGGTCGGTTGCCTACGATCTTTCGTAAATCTAATAAGTATCCCATCTGCTCACTCCTTTCGTATCAGTATAGAAGAATATTCATTATGACAGTTAGTAAAAAGAAATAAGGCAAAAAGACTTGCCAATTTAAAAGACGCATGTTATATTAATATCTGTCGAAACGTTATATCATCGCGGGGTGGAGCAGTCTGGTAGCTCGTTGGGCTCATAACCCAAAGGTCGTCGGTTCAAATCCGGCCCCCGCAACCAATTTTTAAATAATCAAATCCGAAACGTTTATCGTCGCGGGGTGGAGCAGTCTGGTAGCTCGTTGGGCTCATAACCCAAAGGTCGTCGGTTCAAATCCGGCCCCCGCAACCAATTTTAAACTTAACTTCAACTTTACTACGAAACGTTCAGCGTTTCGTATTTTTTTTTGCCTTTTTCGTTCGGTACAATAGAGAAGGACGAACAGTACGTATTAAAGGAGGAGACATCGTATGATAGAACTGGAAATGAACAGCTTGGAAGAAACGACTGCCTTGGCCCTTGAACTCGGACGACGTGCTGAAGCGGGAATGGTCATTACGCTCGATGGGGATTTAGGTGCTGGGAAAACGACCTTTACGCAAAGCTTTGCGAAAGGGTTAGGTGTGACGCGTCACGTCAACAGCCCTACCTTTACGATCATGAAAGTCTATACGGGACGTCTTCCTCTTTATCACATGGATGTCTATCGCTTGGAAGGTTCCGGTGATGATATCGGACTTGAAGAATATTTGAACGGTGAAGGCGTCGCCGTCGTCGAGTGGTCTGAATTGATCGCGGACAGCCTCCCACCTGAACGTTTGGCAATCACGATCACGCGAACGGGTGATGATAGTCGACGTTTTGAGCTGACGCCGATCGGAGAACGATACATTACATTATGTGAGGGATTGAAATCATGAAAATCGTAGCTATTGATACATCGACGAAACAATTATCGGTTGCTCTTTCAGACGGGAAACAGATCGTAGCAGAAGCTTCTTATGTCACGTTCTTGAATCATGCGACGAAACTCATGCCGTTGCTTGAGCGCTTGATGGTGGAAGCAAAATGGACACCGGCTCAACTGACACGTGTCGTCGTTGCTGACGGTCCTGGTTCTTATACCGGATTACGGATTGGAGCGACGACAGCGAAGACGCTCGCCTATACACTGGGCATCGAGCTCGTTGCCATCTCGACACTTGAACTGATGGCGGCTTCGACAGGTCATACGGGACGTGTCGCAGCAATTCAAGATGCGCGGCGTGGAGCAGGGTTTGTCGGAGTGTACGACGCCGGGAAACGAATCGGTGAAGAACAGCATGTCGAGATCGCTTCTTTTGTGAAGACGTTACCGCCAGATACGCTCGTCACAGGAGACGTCGATGCGTTCGAAGAGATTCTTCAGCCATTTGAAAAGGCGGCTCCTGCTTTCCGGACTCCACGTGCCGGTGTACTCGCTTTACTCGGTGCAACACGCCAGACGGTCGAAGCGCATGCGTTCGAACCACGATACCTGCGTCTAGCTGAAGCAGAGGCGAAATGGATTGAGGCACAGCGTCATGAGTAAGGGCATTCGTCGGATGACCGTACAGGACGCTGCAGGTGTTCATGCGGTTGAACTCGAATCGTTTGCGACACCGTGGACGCTAGATGCCTTCGAAGCGGAAATGACACAAAATCCGAATGCCTATTATGTCGTTGCCGATCAAGATGGTATCGTTGGGTTTGCTGGTCTGTGGCATATCGCGGATGAAGGACATATTACGAATATTGCCGTCAAGCAGTCGCATCGCGGACAAGGGTTCGGGGAAGATCTGCTAACGGCATTGATCGCCGTCGGTCGTGCGCTTAGTTTGCGGGCGATGACACTCGAAGTACGTGTCTCGAACACACCAGCGCGGACTTTATATGAAAAACTCGGATTTCAGTATGTCGGTGTCCGAAAACGATATTATCAAGATAACAATGAAGATGCTGCCATCTACTGGCTGGAGCTGGAGGGAGAAGACCTATGACACAACCATTGATTCTAGCAATTGAATCGAGTTGCGACGAAACGGCAGCTGCCGTCGTCCGTGGAGGAATCGACGTCTTATCGAACGTCGTCTCGTCTCAAATCGAAAGTCATAAACGATTCGGTGGCGTCGTGCCTGAAGTGGCTTCACGCCATCACGTTGAACGGATCACATACGTCATCGATGATGCTTTGACGGAAGCAAACGTCACGATCGACGATATCGATGCGATCGCCGTCACGGAAGGACCTGGACTCGTTGGAGCACTGCTCGTTGGTGTCAGCGCAGCGAAGGCACTCGCCTTTGCTCACAATAAACCATTGATCGGTGTTCATCATATCGCAGGTCATATCTATGCGAATCGTCTCGTGCAAGAGCTTGAGTTTCCGCTCGTCTGTTTGATTGCATCAGGTGGGCACACGGAACTGATCTACATGCCGGAAGACGGTGTATATGAAGTCATTGGTGAAACACGGGATGACGCCGCCGGGGAAGCATATGATAAAGTTGCTCGGACGTTGAAGTTACCGTATCCAGGTGGTCCACGAATCGACCAGTTGGCACAGACTGGTCAGGATACGTTCCATTTTCCACGTGTCTGGCTCGAAAAGGATTCGTATGACTTTAGCTTCAGCGGTTTGAAGTCAGCAGTCATCAATGCTGTGCATAACGCCGAACAACGGGGAGAAACGATCATCCCGGAAGATTTAGCTGCGAGTTTCCAAGCGAGCGTCGTCGAGGTACTCGTGACGAAGGCGGTCCGTGCCGTGAAGGATAAAGGGGGACGTCAATTACTGCTTGCTGGTGGCGTCGCTGCCAACAAAGGATTACGCCAAGGTCTCGAAGCAGCGTGTGCGAAGGAAGGAATCGATCTCGTCATTCCGCCGATGCACCTGTGTGGAGACAATGCAGCGATGATCGGAGCGGCTGCGATTCATCCGTATCGCGCGTTACGCTATTCGACACTTGCCATGAACGCAGAACCTGGGCTAGATTTAAAGTAAGGAATCCGAACAACTTGGGGGAAATGGAATGAAAAAAGTCATCATCGCATTGTTAGCGGTACTGGTCATCGTCGCGATCGGACTTCAGATCCGAGAAATCGTCAACGCATACCAAGTCGCCTATAAGGAAGAACTCGTACCCGATAAAAAAGCGGTCGAGACGAATACGAAACAACGTCCACTTTACGAAATCGGACGAGCAGAAGGGGAAAAGACCCGGATTCAAAAGTTATATGCTTTTGATCAGACAGTCAATGGTAAGCTCAGTAACGTCGTCATCGTCGATCGGAAGTATGGTTTAACGAACAAGGCGAGTGATGATTATTTCATGATTGCTTCCGGAACACCAGTGACGGATCAAGAAAAGAAGTCATTCGAACCAATGATTCAAAAGATGGATGCAGAACAAGTCCAAGCCGAGGTCATCTCAAAGCATGAGGTGACGGCTGTCGAGAACAATAAAAAACGGACGTTGACGTTATTTAAGGTCTTCTATAAGGATACGGATCAAAACGAATACCTCTTCTTCATCGAAAAAGAAGGCGGTCTGAAACTCGATCTATTCAAGAAGGGTTACTCACGTTTGTCTAATTACTAAATCCATGAAAACAGCGGATTCCTAAATAGGAGTCCGCTGTTGTTCGTTCATTGCCATTCAGTGATACCCGTCAAGTCATCATAGATACGATCGGGATCGAGATTCAATTCCTCGACCGGAAGTCCATTTCGATTGATCCATGCCGTTTTGAAGCCGAAACTCTTCGCCCCGGTGATGTCCCAACCGTTCGAGGACATGAAGAGGATTTCCTCGCGTTTTAGACCGAGCGTGTTTAAGGCATGCATATAGGATGCAGGTGCTGGCTTATACTGTTTGATATCATCGACACTGACGAGATGTTCGAACCGATCGGCTAAGCCTGACTGCTCAATCAGCGGATCGAGCATATCATGGGAACCATTCGAGAAGACGACTAGGCGCTTGTCCGCCATCGTCTCGAGAACGGAGCTAACTTCGGGATATACATTAAGCGTCAGGTACGTCTCCATTAAGGTCGTGATTTGTTCCTCGGTCACATGGAGCTTCAGTTCGAGTAACGTATAGCGGAGAGCATCTTGTGTCACTTGGCTGAACGGCACATACTGTCCGTTCAATTGTCGGAGGAAAGAGTACTCCAGTTGTTTCTCCCGCCAGCGTTTGCTGATCGCTTCTCCGTGACCCGGGTAAAGTTCTTCGGCTTTTTCTTTGACGGAATGGACATCGAATAATGTACCGTAGACGTCAAAGACAAGTGCTTGAATCGTCATAAAACATTCATCTCACTTTCATAGAGTCTGTTTTAACGATTCCCTTACAGTACGGATTCAAACGACACTCAAGAATGAACCTGTCGTAAAAAGCGATGAAACGTCTGTGCGAATGCGCGGCAAGCGGCCTGTTTCTCCGGGGTATTCGGATCAAACTCAATCTTCAAGCCATCCGTGACGAGGGTCGCCCCAGCTTCTTTTAACGCGTCTTCAATCAAATCAACCGCTGCGCAGTACTTCGGATAATCAAGATCCCCCGAACCAAAAGCAGCAGCCGGTATCCCGTCTAAGGATTGTTCCCGTAGCTCCTCGACGAAGTCTTCTGCTTCATACGGTAAATCACCGTCTCCCCATGTATATGAGCCGAGTAATAGACCATCAAAACGTGATAAGTCCTCCCCGACGAATTGATCTAGTTCCGTGATCGTCACGTCGACATCGTGTTGCTCGAGTTCATGTTGAATGAGCGAGACGATATCTTCCGTATTACCGGACATGCTGACGAATCCAATCGCGATATGCATGCATCTTCCTCCTTTCACTGTACTTCTCTACTTTAATTGATAATGATTATCAATGTCAAAGGACATATAAAAAAGCACCTTCCAAAGAAGATGCTTTTCTATACATTAGTCTTGTAGTTCGGCCCATTCCTCAATGGAACGAATGACCGGTTCGAGTTGGCGCCCTTTGTCGGTCAAACTGTATTGAATCTTAATCGGACGATCGGGAATGACAGTCCGGATGACGATGCCTTCCGCTTCGAGCTCCTTCATACGTTCCGTGAGCATACGACCTGATAATTCGGGAATGGCATCTTGAATCTCATTGAAACGACATGTCTTCGTCAACAAGTGACGCAAAATCAGACCCGTCCATTTCTTACCTAAGATTTCAAAGGCATGTTCGACTTTGGGACAAAGAGCCGGTTGGATTGCGACTTCTTCCATCAGCACTCATCCTTTCTATAGTTGTAGTATACCCGCTTCTGCTAAAAAAATCGAATCATTTTACTTAATGTAACGTCTTGAACTAAAACAAATCTATTTACTTTTAGTAAGTGATAAGATATAGTCTGTTTATTGAGTTACTTAAAGTAACTAAAATACATTAGGTAAA
Source organism: Exiguobacterium sp. s91 (assembly GCF_018618915.1). Lineage (NCBI taxonomy): Bacteria > Bacillati > Bacillota > Bacilli > Caryophanales > Exiguobacterium > Exiguobacterium sp. s91. The sequence continues at coordinate 6,102 of NZ_JACSMZ010000001.1, forward strand.
AGGAGAAGAGAGAAATGATGGATACAGGACTTTTAATTATTCGTTTAATCATCGGCTTAACATTCGCTGCACACGGGACACAAAAATTATTTGGTTGGTTCGGCGGACACGGAATCGCTGGAACAGGCGGTTGGTTCGAATCGATCGGCATGAAGCCAGGGAAGGCACTCGCGATTACAGCGGGTCTTGCTGAATTGATCGGCGGCTTATTGTTCGCAGGAGGCGTATTCCTCTGGATCGCAGCGCTCCTCATCATTGGATCGATGCTTGTCGCGATCGTTAAAGTACACGGTGCGAATGGTTACTGGGTGACGCAGAACGGGTACGAATACAACATGGCATTGATCGTCATCGCCCTTGGTGTAGCGATGATCGGTGCTGGAGACTATTCACTCGCTGCACTCATCGGGTGAGGAAAAAGGTGGGTCATTCATGAAGTTCGAGGCATCAACGCTTAGCGCAAAAGACAATTATAAATTACTGATCGGAAGCATCATTCCGCGTCCGATTGCTTTCGTAACAACGCAAGGAGAAGACGGGACGGTCAACGCCGCACCGTTTTCCTTCTTTACGGTCGCATCAAGCAGTCCGCCACAACTGGTGATTGCCGTACAACGGACGGATCAGGGTCAGAAGGATACGGCACGTAACATCTTGGCGAAACAAAGTTATGTCATCCATATCGTCAGCGAAGAGATCGTCGACGCAGTCAATGAGACAGCAGCGCCACTTGCTTATGGTGAAAGTGAGCTCGAACGGACGGATTTGACGCTCGTCGATAGTGACGCGATCGAAGTACCTGGAATCGCCGAAGCGAAAATCCGCTTCGAGATGCGCTTGACGCAACATGTCGAGCTAGAAGGTGCCGATCTTTTGATTGGGGAAGTACTGCGTTATCACGTCGCGGATGAACTCGTCGAGTCGTTCCGGATTGACGCAGCAGGATTGAAGGCTGTCGCTCGTTTAGCAGGGAATGATTATGCGACGATCGGGAAGACGTTTACGATTGCCCGACCGACAAAATGATAGTAGTGTGAATGCTTGATTCATCGTACGATCTATTTTGACGAGGAACGTTTCGATTCAAACGAAAAGGAGTGGAGAGACCGGTCTAGCTACCGGAATCTCCACTCCTTTTTCTCATGTCGTTCATCTGATTAAGCGATCGGACTTCAAGGTTGCGGATCGATTTCGTTTGAAGAGGCTTCAAGACCATGACGTTTACTGTACTGATAGCCATCGAGCAAATAAAAGACGATCGCGAGTGCCCAAATGCCGACACAGCTGATCAAGAAAGCGGTGAGCGGTGAGACACTACCGTAATACGATAAGATCAACGGGTCAGTGAGTTCGACGAATAGCTGTGTCGTCAGGAGCGTACAGCATAATCCCGAAAGTAAACTGACGAAAAGACCGCTCCATGTCTGGATGACGAGACCGATCATACAAGAAATCAGGAGGAACAAAGGAAGCGCGGCATTAAAAGCATCCGGCCGGATGAAGGTGGACACGTAGTCCGCATACATCGGTACGAAATAAAGGATGCCGGATAGCAGTCCTTGAATCAAGTTAATGAAAAAACTTTTCGTCCGCATCAGTGTTGGTTCTCCCATCGTTCCATCAATTCGAGCAGATCGACATCAATCTGGTCACGTTCTGCTGAAAGAGCTGTCGCTTTCGGAATATCATTGAAGACTTCCGGTTCACAGAGTAATTGTTCAATTTCTGCCGAACGCTGTTCGAGCCGCTCGATGTCTTGTTCAAGTTGCTCAATCTGCTGACGGCGCTTGCGTTCTTCTTTCTGTGCTTCCTTGTCGATCGTCTTCGACGCAGTGACCTTTGCGGCTTTTGCTTCCTCTGCTTCAAGACGCGCAATCTCTTCTTGCTCCGCCTTTTTCTCCGTGTAGTACGAATAATCACCGAGGTATTCCGTCACGCCGGCTTCACTCATCTCGATGACGCGGGTCGCGATCCGGTCAATGAAGTAACGGTCGTGGGAGACGAATAGCAATGTCCCTTCGTAGTCGACGAGGGCGTTTTCAAGGACCATCTTCGAATCCAGATCCAAGTGGTTCGTCGGCTCATCGAGGACAAGGACGTTCGTCTTCCGGAGTTTCAGTTTCGCGAGCGCGAGACGTCCGCGTTCGCCACCGGATAACTCATGGACGATCTTGAAAACATCGTCACCGCTAAACAAGAATTGCCCGAGGACAGACCGGACTTCTTGTTCACGCATCAGTGGCCATTCGTTCCAAATCTCATCAATGACACGGTTCCGATCATTGAGTTCCGCCTGCTCTTGATCGTAATATCCGATCGAGACGCCGGTTCCGAAACGGAAATCACCGAAGAGGGGGCGTAAGCGACCGACGAGGACTTTTAAGAGCGTCGACTTCCCGATTCCATTCGGTCCGACGAGTGCCAGTGATTCACCGCGTTGCAAGCGGAAGGTGATGTCTTTTGAGACAGCTTCTTCGTAACCGATCGCCAATTGATTGACTTGAAGAACGTCATTCCCGCTCTGTTTTTCAATCGGGAAGGACAGGACCGTGCTACGCTCATCCCCATCTGGTCGGTCGAGCCGGTCGACCTTCTCGAGCCGCTTCCGGACACTTTGGGCACGTTTTGTCGTCGTCGCCCGGGCGATGTTCCGTTGAATGAAGTCCTGCATCTTCGCGATCTCTTCTTGCTGCTGTTCAAACTGCTTCATTTCCTGATCGTATAAGGCCGCTTTTTGCTCCAAGTACTTCGTATAGTTCCCCGTGAACTTACGACAGACATTGCGCGACAGTTCGTAGACGACATTGACGACTTGGTCGAGGAAGTACCGGTCGTGCGAGACGATCAGGACGGCACCACGATAACCACCGAGGTAGCTTTCAAGCCAAGCAAGCGTATCGATATCGAGGTGGTTGGTCGGCTCATCGAGAATGAGGAGCTCTGGTGCTTGCAGGAGCATCTTTGCTAAGGCAAGCCGTGTCCGTTGACCACCGGATAATGTCTGAATCCGGCGCGAGTAATCATCCGGATAAAAGCGCATGCCGTGCAAAACGGAGCGGATATTCGCTTCGAACTGATAACCACCGGCTTCTGAGAAGTCGTGTTGCGCTTGATCGTACGTCTTCAAGAGACGATCGTAAGCGACCGGGTCGTTCAAGATATGCTCCATGCCCATTTCGATTTCCATCCGGCGCAGTGTTCGTTCTTGTTCCTGGAGATGTTCGAAGACGGTCAGCATCTCGTTCCAGATCGTCTCATTCGATTCGAGACCACTGTCTTGCGCGAGATAACCGATTTTGACATCCTTGCCTTTCATGATGTCGCCCGAGTCATGACTGAGTTCACCAGCGATGATTTTGAGCAAGGTCGATTTACCGGCACCGTTTCGTCCGACGAGCGCAATCCGATCTCGCTCTTGTACTTCCAGTTTGATATTTTCTAAAATCGGCTCGACGCCGAATGATTTCGAGAGTTGATTGACTTGTAAGAGTATCATTTCCATCCATCCTTCCACCCTTTAGTCTATCACGAACAAAAGCGCAAGGTCCTGCGGAATATATTATTTGTGACTCTATGTGAAGTGGTTTACAATCAAGGAGAGTAGAAAGCTTTTTGCAAAGATTTGGGTGCCACGATGGATGTGGCCGAAGGGGGAACTGCAGGATGAATGGACCAGACACAAAAATTCCACAAGCGACAGCAAAACGGTTGCCGCTATATTATCGCTTCATCCAAAGTTTATACAATTCAGGCAAGCTCCGCGTCTCTTCTGCTGAGTTAAGCGAGGCGGTGAAGGTTGATTCAGCAACGATTCGTCGCGATTTTTCCTACTTTGGGGCATTAGGGAAGAAGGGGTATGGGTATAACGTTCAACATCTCTTAACGTTTTTCCGCAAAACCTTGAATCAAGATGAGGTGACGAATGTTGCCTTAATCGGGGTCGGTCATCTCGGAACAGCGTTTGCAAATTATAACTTTTTAAAGAATAATAGTACTCGGATAGTCGTTGCGTTTGATGCGGACGAAGAGAAGGTCGGAACAACGACGCATGACGTTCCAATCTATCATGTTTCGGACATGAAAGAACAAATCGAAGCGAATCAGGTCGATGTTGCCATCTTGACGGTTCCATCGCAGTTCGCACAGTCAGTAGCGGATGAGTTAGTCGAGTATGGTGTGACAGGCATCCTGAACTTTACGCCAGCGCGGTTGAACGTGCCAGCGAGCGTCCGGGTCCATCACATCGATTTATCGATCGAGTTGCAGTCGTTAGTTTATTTCATGAAGCATTATTCGCAATCAGCTGAAGGAGTGAAATCATAATGGAAAACCTTATCCCGCTCACACTAGGTATCGGACCAGCGAGCATCGGATTAATCGCGGTCGTCGCGTTGATCATCTTCGGACCGAAGAAGTTACCAGAATTCGGACGCGCTGCGGGTCAGACATTGAAAGAGTTCAAGAATGCCACGAACGGCATCATGGACGACGATAAAAAGGACGAACCGAAAGAGAAGTGATTGAATCATGACGGTTGATCAAGAGCAAAGCATGACGTCGCACCTTGACGAACTGCGCAAGCGGATCGTCTGGTCGCTTATCATCGTCGTCGTCCTGTTCGCTGTCGCATTTCCGCTCGTCCGACCGCTCGTTCGCTTCTTGCAAGCGGACTTAAAAGAGCTCGGCATCGGTTTGAATGCCTTCAACGTCGCCGATCCTTTAATGTTGTATTTGAATCTTGCGTTCATCATTGCGCTGATTTTAGCGTCACCGTTCTGGATGTATCAACTCTGGGCATTCGTCCGACCAGGACTTTATGACAAGGAGCAAAAAGCGACATTGACGTATATTCCGGTCATCTTCTTTCTATTTTTGGCTGGCGTAGCCTTCTCGTATTTCTGGTTGCTTCCCTTCTTGCTTGAAGTCTCAACAGATCTCGGGAAAGAGCTCGGAATCGAACAAGTCATTGGAGTCGAGAACTACTTCAGTTTCTTAATCCGATTGACGATGCCGTTCGGTCTTCTGTTCCAATTGCCGGTCGTGACGATGTTCCTGACGCGTCTTGGTCTCGTGACGCCATATTTCATGCGAAAGAATCGGAAATATGCGTACTTTGTGCTGTTCGTCGTTGCGGCATTGATCGCACCGCCGGATGTGACGTCACACTTGATGATCTCGGTGCCATTGTTCGTTCTCTATGAGATCAGCATCTTGATTTCTGCGCGGACGTACAAAAAGGTCTTGATCCTCGAGCAACAGGCAGAGCTTGAACGACAGGCGGACTTGATGCGTGAATTGAATAAATGAATCGTGAATTCCTTCCGACGATTTTGGAAGGGATTCTTTTTTATGAAAGCGTTCTTTTTATATTGATAAAGCAGTTAGTGATGCGTATACTAAAGATAATTCATGGGGGCTTAGCTCAGCTGGGAGAGCGTTTGGCTGGCAGCCAAAAGGTCGTCGGTTCGATCCCGATAGTCTCCACCAATACCAAATATCTAACTCCTCGAAGCGTCGAGGAGTTTTTATTTTACTCCCAGTTAAATTCCTTACAAATATAAAATGTCATGTAAAACAAATAAATTAAAAAAATAGACAAATATAAATTGTTTATTTCCATTAAATTCATTAAACTAAATATACAGAATTTTCGTTTAACTGTTTTATCAGTAGTACTACTATGGTTTTACAGAAAAGGGGAAAACGAACGCATGAAGAAGAAGATTGCACTTATGGCAGCCGTCTTAATGACGTCTTCCAATCTAGTCAGTGCGCAAGGTGCACTGTCGTCGCAAGACAAAGCAACGGGTCAAAAACCGCAAGCGCTCTCGCTGAAGAAATCGGGGCAAGAGAAGAACTACAAACAATCGGATAAAGTCCGTGTCGTCATCGAGATGGAAGAGAAGCCGGCGATTCAAATCGCCCAGGCTCAAAACAAGCGGTATAGCACATTGAGCAATGCCGAAAAAGAGTCGATCAAAGATCGCCTCGTCAGCGTCCAAAAATCGGTCAAGTCAGCCATCGCTAAAAAATCAATTCCCGTTACATATAAGGAGAGCTTCACGACCGTCATCAACGGATTCAGTGGTGAAGTTAAGTTCGGCGACATCGAAGACATTAAAAAACTCAACGGAGTCAAGAGCGTACATATCGCCCATGAATACGCGCGTCCGGAAGTTGCTAAAGGTGCAAAGCCAGACATGCTGTACAGCAAGGACATGGTCAATGCGAAGGAAACATGGCAGGACTATGGTTTTAAAGGGGAAGGAACAATCGTTGCCGTCATCGATACGGGAATCGATCCATCGCATAAGGACATGGTCTTGAGCCCTGAGACGAAGATCGATTTGACTTCTTCGAAAGTCGATAGTGCGAAAGAAACAAAAGGTTTAAAAGGAAAATACTTCACGGAAAAAGTACCGTACGGCTATAACTATGCCGATCACGATAGCGAAATCCGTGATTTAGGTGCGGGCGCATCGATGCACGGGATGCACGTCGCGGGTACGGTCGGAGCAAACGGCGATGAAGCAAACGGCGGCATCAAAGGGGTCGCTCCGGAAACACAACTCCTCGCGATGAAAGTCTTCGGAAACGATCCAGGAATGCCATCGACATTCAGCGATATCTACATTAAAGCGATCGATGATGCGATTGCACTCGGAGCCGATGTCATCAACATGAGTCTCGGATCGACGGCATCGTTCGTCAATGCAGATGATCCAGAACAACGTGCAATCGTCAACGCGATGAACAACGGTATCTTGTGTGCGATTTCTGCTGGTAACTCGGCATTCGCAGGTCATGGTGCAGGTAACCCGTACACAGCGAACCCGGATATCGGTGTCGTCGGTGCCCCAGGTTTAACGAGCCAAGCACTCCAAGTCGCATCACTCGAAAATACGAAATTGACACTCGAAGGCATGGCGCTGACGATTGACGGTCAGGATGCTGGTTATTTGGCATACCAAAAACAAGATTCACCGAATCCGATTGCTGTCTTCGATAAAGAGAAGAAGGATGTCGTCTATGTCGGTGACGGTCAAGCTTCGAACTACGAAGGCAAAGACGTCAAAGGGAAAGTCGTCTTCGTCGTGCGTAACGGTGGTTTCAACTACGGTATGATCCAAGCAGAAGCTGAGAAGCAAGGGGCAGCAGGTGTCATCGTCCGCGGTCGAGTCGATCATGGGGATTACGTCAGCATGGCGCTCAACAATCCGACGATTCCACTCGTCACGCTTAGCATCGCAGACGGAAACGATCTTGAAGCAAAAGCAAAAGAGGGCAAGGCAATCGCTGTCACGTTCGACGGAAAAGCAGTCTCAGCCGATAACCCGGTCGCAGGACAAATGTCTGACTTCACGTCTTGGGGTGTCACACCAAGCCTTGACTTCAAGCCAGAAATCACGGCACCAGGTGGAAAAATCTACTCAACGCTCAACGATAATGAGTATGGTGTCATGAGTGGAACATCGATGGCGGCACCACACGTTGCTGGTGGAACGGCACTCGTCATGCAACGGATCGCGAAGGACTTTAAAGTCGATGGTGCGACACGCGTTAAGCTCGCGAAGAACATCTTGATGAACACGTCGCGTCCGCAACTCGATCAAGGAAAATACAATGCGCAGCTAAAAACAGGCAACTTCTACTCCCCACGTCGTGAGGGAGCTGGATTGATGGATCTTCGTGCTGCCATGAAGACACCAGTCGTCGTCACAGAGACGAAGTCGGGTGAAGGTAAGGCATCCTTGAAGGAAGTCGGCGAGAAGTTCACGTTCACGCTTGATTTGAAAAACTACAGCAGTGAAAAAGTGACATATAAGTTAGCCGGAACGGTTCAATCGGATCTCGGTGCAGAAGGATCGAACTTCCTCGAAGCAAACGGCATCTTTAAAAAGGGAACGATCGGTACAGTGGATGCAAACAAAGGCACATATCCGATCTCATTCGCAGTTGGCTCGAAGAAAGCAAGTTCGGTCTCGATTAATCCGAAGAGCTCAACGAAAGTCAGTGTATCGGTCGATCTGAAGGATACAACGGACTGGGCAAACGAACTTCCGCTCGAACAAGTCTTTGAGAACGGCTACTTCGTCGAAGGATTCGTCCGTCTGATCGATACGAAGAGTAAGAATCCAGAATTGACGGTTCCTTACGTTGGCTTTAAAGGAAAATGGGATCAAGCTCCGATTCTAGACGCACCATTGTACGATGAAGACAACACGTTCTATGGTTTGACAGGTCTAGCGACAGAAGTGAAGGATAACTTCGAATTCCTTGGCGCAAACGCTGCTGGAGATGTCGTCGCGAACAAAGTTTCGTTCTCACCAAACAACGATGGTAGCGCAGATGAAGCCTTCCCGATCATCTCGTTCCTCCGTAATGCGAAAAAAGTCGAGTACTCGATTCTTGACCGGAATAAAGCAACGCTTCAGAAGCTCGATACGCAAACGGACGTCGTCAAGAACTACTACGATAGCGGTTCAGAGGACGGATACACACCAGTCACAAGCGCTGCTTGGGACGGAACGATCAACGGGAAACCGGTCAAGGATGGTCTTTACTACTACAAAGTCAAATCCGTGATCGATTATCCGAATGCAAAATGGCAGTCGAATCTCTTCCCAGTCTATATCGATACGAAAAAACCAGCTGCAACTGTGAAGTGGGATGCGTCGAAATCAACGCTCTCGTGGACAGCAGGTGACCAAGGAACAGGTGTCGCGTCATACGATATTCTCGTCAATGGTAAGAGTGTCTTGAAACAACCGCTTGCTGCAACAGAAAAAGCGTACACGTTGACGGATCTTCCAGAGCGCGCGAAGATTGCCTTCGTCGTGAAGGATTATGCAGGAAACAGTGTGAAAAAAGACGTCAACACGACAGGTGTCGATAAAGCGGTACCGAACGTTCAAATCGATACACCAGTCGCACTTGGTCTTGCGACATCAAAAGTCATCAACATCGCAGGTCACGTCTCTGATGAATCAGGCATCAAATCGTTCAAAATCAATGGTAAATCTGTCAAACTTCGCTTCGATGCGGCCCAACAAAACTATGCGTTCAGCCACGACGTGACGTATACGACGGATGGCGTCAAGTCATTCAAGGTCGAAGCGTACGATGGTAAAGGAAACCGTGTGGCGTTCAGTCGTCAAGTCATCATCGACACAGAATTACCGACGATTCGCGTCACAGCACCAAAAACCGTTTCAAGCAAAACAAAAACAGCTGAGATGAAGATCGTTCTTCGCGATAACTACAGCGAATTACGCTTTGACTTCAACGGTAGCGCGGAATACCGCCGGACGTTCAAAGAGCCGTACGAGATGAAAGCCTTCAAAAAGACAATCACGAAAAAAGTGACGCTCAAGAAGGGGAAAAACACGTACAACTTGAAACTGAAGGACCTCGGTGGACACGTTGTTACGAAAACAGTCGTCATCACGAAAAAATAAGAAACAAAAGATGAAGCCAGGCGGAAATCCGTCTGGCTTTTCTTGCGTGCCGAAGCGCCTTGAAGGGTTTATGAGACGAGAAGAGGGGGAATTTTAAGAACAGAAACAAGTCAGAGGGGGAACAACCATGAATCCGTTCACGACCTTAATCGCCTTCATTGTAGGGTGTCTCGTCTTATATCTCGGTATCCGCGACAAAAACGGCTGGCTGATCGGTGTCGCGATGATACCGCTCGCGATCGTTGCCTATAGCGTCATCTATCTGATCATCCAGGTCAGTGCGTAGTCTTCATGGAAGATGTCTTACCCTAAGCGGTAGGACATCTTTTTTTTTGAAATTCGTACTACAGATGAAACCGATCCAGTAAAATGTAAGTATATAACAGTATAGAGAGGTGGATGATCATGGAACACGTACATACACAAACGGATGCCTTAGCGGCGCTATACAAAGAGATGCACCAAAAGACACAGACCGGCATGTGGGTCATGCTTGCGGCATTCTTAGCGCTCAGTAACACACTCGAGAAACCGATCTACGCGATGATCGTCCCGTTATTGTATTTTGGTTACGATATGTTCGTACAACGCAAGCGGTTCGCGCTTGTTGCGGAATATACATCAGAGACTTCTGCAAGACGGCTTTATCACGTGCATGTGTTGATCGGTATCTTACAATACGGAGCGCTTGCCGGTCTAATTGTCTGGGCAGCCGATCGCCCGAACACGTCTTTTTTGCTCGGTCTGATCATCATCGTCATTCCGTTCTACTGGATCTGTCGAAAAACGTTAGAGTTCATCTCACGAAAGATTGATCCAACGTATATCACGGAAAAAGAAATTCACAAAGCGCGCTAAAGGAGAAGGTACTATGCAAACGGCTCGTGAAGAACGTCTACAAAAACTTGCGCTCGCGTACCGGGATGTCGAGTGGCTCGGCACACGCTGGTACTGGAACGTGCTCTTATTCATAACAGTTGGTATCCTGATCGAGTGGACCGATATCCCCTTGTTGATTTTGACGATTCCAGCCCTTTTTCTCGGCTCTGATTTTCGCTACCAACTAAAAAAACGAAAAATTTTAGACGGATATATCTCAAAAGCGCAGGTCCGTCGCCAATTTTTACTACGCATTGGTAGTCACGTCCTGCTGTATGCGATCTTAACGATCGTCATCACCCAGACGATCGAGGGACCGTTCTGGCAGATGCTTGTGGCAATTTTTACGATTTTAACACCGCTCTATTTCATCAGCGAATGGATCATCCGACGCGACGGAGCGCGTGATCCCGATTATATCAGTGACGGAGAAGTAGCCCGCTTCGTCAGACAGAAAGGAACATCGAAATGGAACACCTATTCGAGCGACAAGCACGTCTGAATGTAATGAAACGTCCGGTGCGTGTCGTCGCCTATTTCTTTTTGATTCCTGGATTAATTTGTGCAGTATTTGCTTGGTTTATGACGTCAATTGCATCTGTCTTTCTCCCAATCATGCTCTCTTGTTTTTGCGCGACGGCAGTCGCTCGAGAAATTGTTCGGCTACGGCTCATGAAGTCGTATTTAACACCGACTATCTATCAACAAACTGTTCAAAAGGTCGCTCGTCTGACAATCATTGGTTATGTCGTAGCGGGGCTGATTTACTTTGTTATGCAGTCGACTCCAAGTGCCTCTGGTTATTTATTTGGCATCTTCCTCTTTTGGGTTGGTGGAGTCAGTCTAGGTGTCACTCGACTAAACCGGTTAGCCAAACAAATCGATCCCGCGTACGTCTCGATGGGAGAAATCGAACGTGCGTGGTGGAAACGGTAAAGCAAAAAATCCGCATCCATTCGGCAAAAGACGCTGATTGATGCGGATTTTTGATTATTTCTTCAACAGTAGATAGATGAAGTACGGTGCTCCAATCAAGGCGACGACGATCCCAGCCGGTACACCGTCTGGTCCCGCGATGTTGCGCCCGATCGTATCAGCGAACGCAAGCAACCAGCCGCCGAGCAAGAGGGCAATTGGCAGGAAGAATTGATGCCGTGGTCCGACGAGCGCGCGGGCGATATGCGGCGCCATTAAACCGATGAAGGAAATCCCACCGGTGACAGAGACGGCAGCAGCGGCGAGCGCAACAGCTGTCAACAAGAGTTGGATCCGTTCTTTTTCAATCGCGACACCGACACCGATCGCGACCGGTTCATTCAAGGCAAGCAGATTGAGCTTATTCGCTTTATAGAACGTCAGCGGAATCAAGACGAGTAACCACGGTAACAGCGAGTAGACGAAGATCCAGTCTGTTCCCCAAATGTTACCAGCGAGCCATTTGGCGATGAAGTCGACCTTTTCACGACGCGTCGATGAAATCAGGATGACCATGATTCCAGACAGTGCCATCGAGAAGCCGACACCCGTTAAGATCAAGCGGATCGGCTGGAGTCCTTGGACGCGGTCGTACGAGAACAGGTAGATCGCTGTCGCGGTGACGAGTGCACCGAAGAAGGCAGCAATCGGTAACAGATAGATGAATGACCCGACATCGGTCGGGAAGTACAGGAAGAACAAGGCGACGGCGACGCCAGCTCCCGTATTGATGCCGATGATACCAGGATCAGCGAGTTCATTGCGGGTGATGCCTTGTAAGATTGCACCCGATAAGGCGAGCGCCATTCCTGCCATGACGGTGATGAGCAGTCGGGGTAAGCGGAGCGAATAGAGGACGAACTCCTCTTTGAACGATCCGTTTCCAAGTAACGTCGGCAGTAAACGATCGTACGAGAGAGAAGCAGGTCCAAGACCGATGCTGACGACGAGTGTTGCGATCAATAGTGCCAGTAACGTCCAAAACGTCAGTTGCTGGCGACGGCGTAAACGAGATTCCATCATGAGAAAGCACGCCCTCCTTTCCGAACGATTAAGAGGAAGAATGGTAGCCCGAGCATCGAGACGATTGCGATGACTGGCGTTTCATAGGGCGCGTACAGCGTCCGTCCGATCGTATCGGCAAGCAACATGAACGTCGCACCAAAGATCGCAGTCATCGGCAGGATGAATCGATAGTCCGTTCCGACGATCGCACGGACGATATGCGGAATCATCAGCCCGATGAATGCCATGTTACCGACGAGTGCTACGGCAGCGCCAGCAAGCAGGATGACGACGACGTAGAGGACCGCTTTGATCCGCTGGATGTTCTGTCCGAGACCGAGTGCGACTTCTTCCGATAGACTGAGAATCGTCAATTGTCGTGAGAAAATGAACGCAATCACGATTCCAATGGCGATGACTGGCGCGATGACTTGCAGTTGTCCCCATGTCGACCCGACGAGTCCCCCGGACGTCCATTGTGAAACATCTTGAGCAATCTTGAAGTAAATCCCGATGCCTTCCGCAATCGCATACAGAAACGCTGAGATCGCGGAACCGGCAAGGACGATCCGGAGCGGGGAAAAGCCGCCTTTTTTCGAAGCGCCGATTCCAAAGACAAGTGCTGCCCCGAGTGCTGCTCCGACGAAACACGCGATCATGATGCCGAAGTAGTCAATTTTCGGGAACAGGACGATGACGAGCGCGAGTGCCGCATTTGCACCCGCTGTCAGACCGAGTAGACCAGGATCGGCGAGGGGATTGCGTGTCATCGCTTGCATGATGGCACCTGAGACACCGAGTGCCGCTCCAACAAGGATCGCTGCCAGTTCCCGTGGCAAGCGGATTTCCTGGACGATTTTTGCTTTTTCATTCAACGGTCCGAACGTCAAAGCGTTCCAGACTTCGCGCGTTGTCGTATCGGCGGCACCGAACGTCATCGCGATCCAGAACATCCCGAAAAAGAGGACGAGACCGAGTGTGATTTTAATGCCGAACGGAATTCGACCAGCTGACATGAATGTCGCCTCCATTTCTGATTCAGTGAGTGAGCCACAAAAAAAGGAAGGGATCCCGCAGGTTCCCTCCCTTATTCATTATGCACCAAGGAAACTTTTCTTGAAGAACTCGAGTTGACGTTCGAGTGTGAGCGGATCGTTGAAGTAGAACTCTTTTGAATCGACTTCGAAGACACGATCGTTTTTAACGGCTGGAATGTTCTTGAACGTATCCGTTTTCGTGAATGAGTTGTCCGCTTCCGCACTCTTACTGAAGACGAGGTAGTCGCCTGCGTATTCAGGAAGGACTTCTGGTGACAACGCGTAGTATCCGTCTTTTAATGCCATCTTCGTGACTTTATCCGGCATTTTCAATTTCATTTCCTGATAGAGAATCTCTGTTCCACGACCCCAGTTATCGCCGAAGACGTAGAGTTGTTTATCGAAGCTTTCGATGACAGAAACAGTAGCATCTTCACCGATTTTTGCTTTGATGTCTTTACCGGCAGCAGCAGCACGTGTTTTGAAGTCTTTGACCCAGTCGCGTGCTTCTTGCTCTTTGTTGAGCAATTTACCGATTTCGATGTGTTGCGTCAAGTAGTCGACTTTTCCGTATGTGTACGTAACTGTCGGAGCAATCTTTTTGATTTTATCGAGGTTTTTCGTTGTTGAGTAGCCGATGATCAAATCGGGTTCGAGTTCGATGATTTTTTCAACGTTCTCTTCCGATACTTCCGTGACATCTTTGAGTTTGTCGAACTTCGGATTCGCTTTTGACCACGAATCGACACCAACGACAGGAACGTCTAGTGCCATGACGTTACCAGCGAACCCAGCGAGGACGACGACACGTTTTGGATTAGCTGGAACTTTAATGTCACCATTCTCCGATTTGTACGTGATCGTCTCGTTTTTCGACCCAGACGCTGCGTCGTCTTTTTTCTCCGTATTGCCACACGCTGCGATGACGAGCGTGAGAATGAGTAGAACCGGTAAAAGTAGTTTCTTCATGATTCAATCTCCCTTGATTAAGTTGTAGGTGATACACATCGGCTTGTTCGTCCGCGGATCGCGTCCGATTTCAGCATCGATATGGAATACTTCTTGTAAGACGTCTTTTGCGATGACTTCCTCACACGTCCCGGCTTTGACGACTTCGCCGTTTTTCATGGCGATGATATAGTCGGCGAACCGTGCCGCTTGATTCAAATCATGCAGGACCATGACGATCGTCCGTCCTTCGGTCCGGTTGAGATGCTCGAGCAGTTCAAGCACCTCGAGTTGGTGGGCGAGATCAAGATAAGTCGTCGGTTCATCGAGGAAGATGATGTCCGTCTCTTGGGCGAGTGCCATCGCAATCCAGACCCGTTGACGTTGACCACCCGACAGCGCATCGACCGGACGGTGTTTGAATGCCATCGTATCCGTTGCTTCGAGTGCCCAATCGATGATCTCGTAATCGTGTTTCGTCAAGCGTCCGAATCCTTTTTGGTACGGGAAACGACCGTATGAGACGAGCTCTGCGACCGTCAGACCACTTGCACTCTCTGGAGTTTGTGGCAGAATAGCCATTTTCCGGGCAAGTAGCTTCGTACTTTCCTTGGCGATATCGAGACCATCGAGCAATGCACGTCCTGATTGATGAGGAATGATCCGTGTCATCGCTTTCAATAAAGTCGATTTGCCACATCCGTTCGCCCCAATGATTGTCGTGATTTGTCGATCGGGAATTTGGACGGACAAGTCTTTGACGATGGGACGATCACCGTAGCCGATATTGATTTCTTCTGTTGCTAGACGTACCATACGCGACGACTCCTTCGTTGTTCTCTCCGTTTTCAATGATAATGATTATCACTATCGTCTCATTAACCATACCAGTCCTATAAAAACGCTGTCAACATTTTTTCTTGTGTTCAAGAGATGTTCACGTTATCATGGGGGAGTGAGAATGATAATCAATCGTAATCAAAGACGAGGAGTGAGTGAGATGAGGGAACAGGAGTTGTTCGACGTAACGATCATCGGCGGAGGACCTGCAGGGTTATATTCGACGTTCTATAGTGGTCTTCGGGGCATGAAGACGAAATTGATCGAGTATCAAGCAGAACTCGGAGGAAAATTGCACGTCTATCCGGAAAAGATGATCTGGGACGTCGGCGGACAGCCACCGATCACTGGTGAAAAACTCATGGCTCAACTCGTCGAACAAGGACTGACGTTCCAACCGACTGTTCAATTGAATGAAAAGATCATCTCGATCGCAAAAGACGTCTTCGGCAACTTCGTCTTAGAAGCAGAATCGGGTCGGATCCATTATTCGAAGACGGTCATCGTCGCGGTCGGCGGCGGCATCCTCAATCCACAAAAATTAAAAGTCGAGGGCGCGGAGCGCTTTGAAGTGTCGAACTTGAACTATACGGTCAAATCGATTGAACGCTTTAAAGGAAAGACCGTCATCGTCTCAGGTGGTGGGAACTCTGCGATCGACTGGGCGAATGAGCTCGAACCGGTCGCGAAAAAAGTCTACGTCACGTATCGCCGGGATTGTTTCTCGGGGCACGAGGCGCAAGTCGACCAGCTCGTCAAAAGTTCTGCTGTCTGTCTCCTTAATACGACGATTCACAAGCTGATCGCAAGTCCCGATCATCAACGGATCGCATCGGTCGAATTGATCGACTGTCAAACAGAGGAAATCGTCGAGATTCCAATTGATGAAGTCATCATCAATCATGGGTATGAACAGGATGCGGCACTGCTTGACGCCTGTGATCTCGATATCGCACGGGTCGATGACTTCTATATCGCAGGGAACGCGGCGAGCGAATCGAGTGTACCGGGTCTATATGCTGCCGGAGATATTCTTTCGCATGACGGAAAGGTCCACTTGATCTCAGGTGCCTTCCAAGATGCAGCGAACGCCGTCAACCGGGCGAAACGCTTCATCGAGCCGGAAGCGGCAAAAGTGGCGATGGTCTCGTCACACAACGAAGTCTTCAAAAAACGCAATCGGGCGTTGATTGAGGAACGCGTTAATCAACAATCTTGAATAATGTTTAAACGTCCAAAATGCTTGGAAACAAGCGGATTTTGGACGTTTTTTTGTATGAATTTCATTTTTGTACTATAACAGAACGATTTGACAATGTACTGTATTTAGGACAAAATTCTACTTATGTTCCACTACATGTAGGATACAAGTAAGACGGATGTATAAGGAGGAAGGGTATGACAACTACGAAACGTAAGCCAATTGGCCTTGCCTGGCAAATTTTAATCGGCTTGATTCTCGGGATCACAGTCGGTGGTGTATTTTATGGGAATCCCCATGTCGCGGAGTGGCTTAAGCCAATCGGTGACATCTTTATTCGGATGATGAAAATGATCGTCGTTCCGATCGTCTTCACGACAATCGTACTCGGTGTCTCATCAGTCGGTAGTCCGAAAAGTCTCGGACGTCTCGGCGTCAAGACGCTCGGTTACTTCACGATCGTGACGATGATCGCGATCTTCACGGGGCTGTTCGCAGCCAATCTCGTTGAACCGGGTGCTGGTATTAACATGTCGACACTTGATAAAACGGACATCTCGACGTATGTCGAAACAGAAGAGACGACACAAGATGCAGGACTCGTCGACAAGATCGTCAACATCGTCCCGACGAATATCTTGGACGCGATGGTCCGCGGTGACATGCTTGCAATCATTTTCTTCTCGGTCTTATTCGGACTCGGTGTCGGTTTTGCAGGAGAGAAGGGCCAACCGGTCGTTCGTTTCTTTGAAGGCGTCGCAGCAGCGATGTTCAATCTCGTCAATATCGTCATGAAATTCGCGCCGATCGGTGTCTTCGCCTTGATCGGTGTCACGGTCTCGACGTTCGGGATTGAATCGCTCGGTTCATTGTTTAAACTGATTGCGACGTTATACGTCACAGCGCTTCTCTTCATGGTGATCGTCTTCGGTGCCATCATGAAATGGGTCGGGATTCGCGTTTCTGATTTCACGCGCATCTTCAAGGACGAGTTATTGCTGACGTATTCGACGGCGTCGTCTGAGACGGTACTGCCGCGCGTCATGGAAAAACTCGAACGGATGGGCGTTCCGAAATCAATCGTTAGCTTCGTCGTACCGACGGGTTATTCGTTTAACCTTGATGGATCTGCGCTTTATCAAGCGCTCGCAGCCTTGTTCATCGCACAGATGTACGGGATTGATCTCTCGATCGGAACACAGCTGACGCTTGTCTTCGTCTTAATGCTGACATCAAAAGGGATGGCTGCCGTTCCTGGCGTCTCCTTCGTCGTTTTACTCGCAACACTCGGTACGGTCGGTATCCCGGCAGAAGGACTTGCCTTCATCGCGGGGATTGACCGAATCATGGATATGATGCGCTCGGTCGTCAACGTCACAGGAAACACGCTCGCTTCACTCGTCATCGCGAAGTGGGAAGGTGTCCTTGACGAAGACCAACTCGAGACCTTCATGTCGACAGAAGGTAAAAAAGACGACGTCCGCAGTGCGTGACTATCGTAAATACAAGGAAGGACTGAATCGTCAGTCCTTCTTTTTTTCGTCCTTGAAAATAGATTAAAGTCGATTGTTTTTAAATAAAATCCCTTATTTTTGATTATAGTTAAAATTATGTTGAATATTATTAATTATAAATTTAATATTATTGATATAATCATAGGGGAGAGGCGATAGGATGGAAACGGTAGGAATCGTCATTGGTATTGTCACAGTCTGTATCGTACAATTTTACTTAGCACGGCGAGGAAGAGTCTGGAGTTTCATCATTCCAGCCATCATCATCGGTCTCGGAATTTACTGGTATTTCGGAACAGGACCACACTCAGCGGATCGGGAGTCATTGATCCGAATCGGTACGTGTGTGGGGTTGTCCATGATGATCTCAATGGCTGAGATGGGTGTCGACTCGCGCCGCAAGCAACTAAAGCGTGAAAAAGAACGAATGGAGATTCAAGATTTGTAAGAGAAGTGAGGGAACACGATGGAACGACAAGACGTGCCCGCTTGGGTACTGGCACTCGAACAGGAGCATCTCGAGTTCATCCGCAAGTTCGTCTTGAGCTCTGGTTCATTAAAGGATATGGCAACTGCCTATCAAGTATCCTACCCGACCGTCCGGGCGAAGTTGAACCAGTTGATCGAGCGGATTGATTCGGTGCAGCAGGAAGATGTCGAATTCGTCAATATGATCAAGAACTTGGTCTTAGATGAACGGTTGAGTCTCGATGTGGCGAAGACGATCATCGATTCCTACCGCAAGGGTCAAGCGAAAGAATAAACCAAAAAACGAGATTTCCGCCTGACGGAAATCTCGTTTTTTTATTGCTTGTCGTTCTTTTTGTCCTGTTCCTTCTTGATCATCTTCTTTGCTGCTGCGCGGAAGCGGAAGATCAAGTAGAGACGGTAGAAGTCGATCGCAGCGAACAACGTCAGCAGGATCGTCCAGAAGTTAAAGACCGTTCCTGCTTCGACCGAGTTGTTGTAGGCGAGGAACATGAAGAGAATACCGAAGATGGCATAGAACACTGCCATGAAGTTCGAGCTTTGACGCATGAAAACACGACCTTTCGTAAATTAAGACATCGCGTAGATGGCGAGTACGACGATTCCGTTGTTAAAGACATGGATGGCGATCGGAGCAATGATCCGGCGCGTCTTGACGAAGACGAGCGAGAAGACAAAACTCATCGCGACATAGATTAAAAATTTGTTGTCTTGGTGAATCAGTCCGAACAAGGCACCCGTCAAGATGAAGCTGAAGAAGAAACCGAGCTTCGAGGAGAGATTGCCGAACATGATATGCCGGAACAAGAACTCTTCCATGATCGGTCCGAGCAAGACGACCATGACTTGCAGGAGTGGGATGACTTGGATCGCTTGGATGATCTGATCCGTATTTTGCGATTTCGCGACATTCTCGATCCCACCTGCCATCCAGGCATCGATCAAGTTGACACCGATCAAGAGCGCATACAAGAGCACGATCCCGATTCCGATCCATTTCAACGTATCCATCGGATCGGTTTGACGTCCCTCTGCCTTCCACTTCTGCCAATCGGGGCGCAGACAGTAGTAGGAGACGATGACGGCGACCGTGAAGCCGATCGCGAGCCACCAACCGGCGACGTCAGCAATGACGTTCTTCGGAAGGAAAAACTGGAACGAACCCGGAACCAATTGGACGATCAGATAGATGATGATCGGGATGACGTGACGCTTTTGCCACTTCTCCGCCATCACGAAAGGCAGACTGATTGGATTTTTCATCGTACAGGACACAACTCCTTTGTAATGAAGGTACTGTCCCGATTGTAACAAACAAACGGTCTTGGCGCACGATTGACGATGATTCAAAGGTGTCGATTTCGGGAAAACGGATAAAGGTTCAGGCTTGAATTCAGAAGAGAAAGCGTATAAGATAAAAATATGTTAGCACTCAATGAAAGCGAGTGCTAAAAAACAGTCATTTTCAAGGAGGATGTTTCGCATGTTAAAACCACTTGGTGATCGCATCGTGATCGAAGTCGTTAAAAAAGAAGAAACAACACTCGGAGGAATCGTTCTTCCTGGGTCAGCGAAAGAAAAACCACAAGAGGGTAAAGTCGTCGCTGTCGGTACAGGCCGTGTGACAGAACAAGGCGTACGTGTACCACTTGAAGTGAGTGTCGGAGATCACGTCATCTATGCACAATATGCCGGTTCGGAAGTCAAAGTCGACGGCAATGAATACTTAATTTTACGCGAAAGCGATATTTTGGCAGTAGCCGAGTAATTCAGTCAATCATCTAAAGGGGGATTTCAGTCATGGCAAAAGAGATTTTATTCAGTGAAGAAGCACGTCGGGCAATGCTCCGCGGGGTCGATGCATTAGCGGATGCAGTCAAAGTCACGATCGGACCAAAAGGACGCAACGTCGTTCTCGAGCGGAAGTTCGGTTCACCACTCATCACGAATGATGGTGTAACGATCGCAAAAGAAATCGAACTCGAAGATCACTTCGAGAACATGGGTGCAAAACTCGTCGCAGAAGTTGCCTCAAAAACGAATGAGATCGCAGGGGATGGTACGACAACAGCGACAGTCCTCGCACAAGCGATGATTCGCGAAGGTCTCAAAAACGTCACAGCGGGCGCAAACCCGATGGTCATCCGTAAAGGAATCGAAAAAGCGGTCCGTCGTGCCGTCGAAGAATTGCACACGATCGCTAAACCAATCGAAGGTAAAGAAGCAATCGCCCAAGTCGCAGCGATCTCAGCAGCAGACGAAGAAGTCGGTCAATTGATCGCGGAAGCGATGGAACGTGTTGGTCAAGATGGTGTCATCACGATCGAAGAATCACGTGGCTTCACGACAGAACTCGACGTCGTCGAAGGGATGCAGTTCGACCGTGGTTACGCGTCACCATACATGATCACGGATTCAGACAAGATGGAAGCGGTTCTTGAGAACCCGTATATCCTCGTCACGGACAAAAAGATCTCGAACATCCAAGAGATTCTTCCAGTCCTCGAGCAAGTCGTCCAACAAAACAAACCACTTCTCATCATCGCAGAAGACGTCGAAGGCGAAGCACTTGCGACACTCGTCGTCAACAAACTCCGTGGTACATTCAACGCGGTAGCGGTCAAAGCACCAGGCTTCGGTGACCGCCGGAAAGCGATGCTTGAGGATATCTCGATCGTTACAGGTGCAGAATTGATCACAGAAGACCTCGGTCTTGATCTGAAGGAAACACAAATCACGCAACTCGGTCGCGCGTCGAAAGTCGTCGTCTCAAAAGACAACACGACAATCGTCGAAGGCCACGGACACGGGGATTCGATCGAAGCACGTGTCGGTACGATCCGTGCGCAAATCGAAGAAACGACAAGCGACTTCGATCGTGAAAAATTACAAGAGCGTCTGGCGAAACTCGCAGGTGGCGTAGCAGTCGTCAAAGTCGGGGCAGCAACTGAGACAGAACTGAAAGAACGCAAGCTCCGGATTGAAGATGCACTCAACGCGACACGCGCAGCGGTCGAAGAAGGAATCGTAGCAGGAGGGGGAACAGCCCTCATTCACGTCACGAAAGCCGTCGAATCGATTTTGTCGGTCTCAACAGGCGACGAAGCAACAGGTGTCAACATCGTTCTTCGCGCACTCGAAGCACCACTTCGTCAAATCGCGGAAAACGCGGGTCAAGAAGGTTCAGTCATCGTCGAACGTCTCAAGCATGAAGCGCCAGGAATGGGCTACAATGCGGCAACAGATGAGTATGTCGACATGATCGAGACAGGAATCGTCGATCCAGCGAAAGTAACGCGTTCAGCACTTCAAAACGCAGCGTCGGTTTCAGCGATGTTCTTAACAACAGAAGCCGTCATCGCCGATAAACCAGAACCAGCCGGATCTGCTCCTGCAATGCCTGATATGGGCGGCATGGGTGGAATGGGCGGAATGATGTAAGACATTTCATCTAAAAGTACTGAATCCTAGTAAATAGGGTTCGGTACTTTTTTATACTTCAAATTTCGGAATAAGTTGCATAATTATTCTTTTATTTGTAATATTATACTTAATGTTTAAACGGTATACATATATAGAATTAACTTGGAATGAAAGGAGATTTAATATTTAATCGTCGACTTACGTTCAGAGATCAAAGAGAGATAGGGGTCATTAATTAAATGAATGAAATTTTAAAAGGCATAGTAACCTCGGGTACACTCATCGTCGCAATCGGCGCTCAAAATGCGTTCGTCCTTAAACAAGGTTTAATGAAAAACAATATTTTCTGGGTGGCGCTAGTATGTTTCTTGTGCGATGTGTTGTTGATGTGTACGGGCGTAATGGGAGTTGGTACCGTCATCAAGAATAATACGTTTGCAAATGTTGGTCTTGCGATTGTTGGAGGACTATTCCTTCTCTTGTATGGATTTAAATCTTTTCGTAGTGCATTTTCTTCATCACATACAATGGATGTTTCAACAGATTCTAAAATCATGCCCATTCACAAAACGATCTTACTTACATTAGCAATTACACTTTTAAATCCACATGTATACCTAGATACGGTCGTCGTCATCGGTGGTATTGCTGGAACTTTGACATTTGATCAAAAAATCAATTTTTTAATCGGAGCTTTGATTGCCTCATTTGTCTGGTTTTTTGGATTAGGATATGGATCGAGATGGCTCATTCCTGTATTTAAACAACCAAAAGCGTGGAAAGTATTAGATTTTGGAATCGGATGCTTAATGTTCTGGCTATCGTATCAATTGATTCAGTTTGCTTTAGAACAAAGTTAAATAGATATTTAAAGGGTTAAGGAGCAACTACCAAATATGAAGGACGATGAGATTTTATATTTAGTTGAACAGATGTCTGATGAAGAATACCTCTATCATGAAGAAATGAAGTGCTATACGAACGAAGGATCACCATCCGACTTAGCTTATGTAAAAGTCCGTCAATTTAGGGACGTGAATATGCTTCTGATATTAAACACTTTACTCGATAAAGTGAAACAAGCAGAACAAAAACAACATCTTTATTTTATGATTGGAACGATTGGTGTGAATTCAGGAGATGTTCGTGCAGGAATGTTATTGCTTGAAAAACTGGAGCAAGAGACAAAGCCGAGTCTTCTTGAAAGTATTCTGGAAGAACTAGCAAAACAACAATGCATTCCTGATACAGAACGAATTGTAAAATACATAGACGATTCTCGGTCGTCTGTTCGAGAAGCTGCGATTCAAACATTGCGAGCCTGTCGAGATGAGGCAGCAGAAGATGCATTAATTCGTTTGATTACGACATCAAATAACTCTTTTGATATCATGAGTGCTAATTTTGTTTTAGCCAAGATTGGAACAGAGCGAGCCGTTCCTTATTTGACTCCTTTGTTGGATCATTCTCGAGGAGACGTGAGGCATTCGGCTTTAGCTGCACTGAGTGAACTTGGAAATGGATTAGATCTTTCAATATTTTTGCACGGATTAAAAGATCGATCTAGCAATGTGAGAGAGTGTGCGTTAGTCGAAATTGAGCGACATGGTGATGAAGTAGCGATTGAGCCGGTGATTAAACGTTTACAAACATTAGTGAAGCGAACGCGACAAATACAAACAGATGAAGTCCTAATCGCTTTTCGATTTTTACATCGATACCAGCATTCCTATCAAGCGATTCCTAAACTATTTCATTGGATCATTCAAACAAAAAGAAAAGTCTTGTTTGACGAAGAATGGCAATGGATCGAAGACCATTTTACTTGCTATTGATGGGCTCGAGGATAGGTGGAGATAACAATCAATAAACAAGCCTGACCTTCTTCACGTCTAGTGAGAAGTCAGGCTTGTTTATTTCAATAAAATTAGCTGCTTTTTGATTACTCCAGTTCATTCTCCTCAATAATCTTATCCGACAGCTTTAACTGCTCACTCACATCCTTCACCTGATCGCGACAGAACTTCATCTCAACTTTTTTCTCGGTCGATACGTCATAACAGGTGCCTTCGCCTGATACTTTCGTCAAATCCGCTTCATAATAATAGTCCTTGTAGCGGAACGAACCATCGTGGAAGCCCGTCAGATTTGGTTTGTCGTCGACGAGGGATTGTCCCATCATATAGGACGTTTTGAGATTCAATAGATCAATGATCGTTGGTGCGATATCAATCTGTCCGCCATTCTCTTTCATGACCCGACCGGTTTGCTGGTCGGGTTTTTTGATGAAGAGCGGGATGCGGCGCTCGAGCTCGAACGCAGCAACCGGAGACGAGACATCCGCCTTTTTACGCATCTCGCTTCCTTCATTGACGAGTCCACTATCGTGATCGCCATAAAAGATGACGAGGGACTGATCCCAAAGATCCCGTTGTTTCAACTCGTCGATCATCTTTCCGACACCGGTATCGACGTAATGCACGGTCTCGTAATACCGTTTCAACATCGGATCCTTATATCCAGACAGATCAAGCGTCTGATCTTCCTTGTCGATCTCATACGGCGTATGACTCGTCAGCGCGACTAAAAACGAGAAGAACGGTTCTTGCAGTGTCTCCATGTGATCAATCGATTCGAGGAAGAACTGTTGATCGTTCAGTGCCATGCCGATTTTCTTCTCTTTTGAATAATCCTTTTGGCTGAAGAAGTGCTTAAAACCGATGTTCTGGTAGACATCGTCACGGTTCCAGAAGCCTTTTTCGTAAGCATGCATCGCTGCCGTATCGTATCCGTTCTTCTCAAGTAATGCAGGGAGCGGCTCGAATTCATTCGTCGGGTATTGTGTATAAACAGAGCCTGATTTTAATGGATAAAGTGACGTGTTCGTGATGAACTCGGCGTCCGAAGTTCGTCCTTCATGCGTCTGGTGGTAGAGCGACGAGAAGTAGAGCGATTCCTTCTTCAATTGATTCAGGTTCGGTGTCACTTCCTCACCATTAATGGTTTGGTCGATGACTGAAGCCTGGAACGATTCGAGCTGTACCAAAATGATATTCGGCGTCTGCTTCGGACCGGTCGGATTCGTCTGTTCCTTTTGATTGATGCGCTGTTGTTCCTGTGCCGTTAGTCCGTCGCTCGGTCGTCCGGTCACGCCTTTGAACACATCCCACCCGTGATAGCCCCAAAAGCCGAACAGGTAGTAGTCACGCATATCGGAGATCGTTGCCGTCGGTTGACGATCTTCCGTTAGCGTCCGGTACGTCAGCAGTGAGGCAGACAAGACGATGCCACTGATTGCGAGTAGTCCGGCTGTCCGGCGTCGTGTTTGCGCCGTCGTCACTTCCGGTCGTTTGCGGAAAACGAAGAGCAGCAGTACGAAAATCAAACTATCGGCGAACAAGAGGAAGTCTTGCGGTACGATCAAGGCGGTGAAGCCGCTACTGACGTCACTCATCTGCGTCATCTGTGAGAGGAGCGAGATGGAGAGGAAGTCCTCGAAGTAACGATAGTACCACATGTCGGAAGCAAGTAGAAAACTGTGTGCCAGCAATAGACCGAGCCAGACCCAGCGGCGTTTATTCCACGGAATCAGTAACGTCCAGCTCGACAGGATCAGCATACCGGCCAGGTTCATCAGTGTTAAATAGAGCGAAAGGTCGGTCTTTGTAAAGTAACTAAACAGCATGAACTTCAGCATGCCGAGTAATAGATAAAGGGTGTAGCGAATCGCCATGGTCAGTACTCCTTACGTGTGTCGTCACACAGTCTTTACCCTGAATCGAAACGTGTCGAACGCTTGAGTGTTTTCTGCAAAAAACATTAGAAGAATTACTGAATATGGAATAAAATAGAAGTAATCACTTATTTTTGAAAGGATGTTCTACATAGATGAACTGGAAACATTGGATGGGAAGTGCCGCGCTGATTTACGGTACATGGATGACGCTCACTGTAAGTGCAGATGCTGCACCGTATGATGTTAAAACGAAAGATCAAGCAATCGTTGGATTTTACGATTTAGAGACAAAAGAGACGACACCTTATCCGAAAGACGTCTCACCGTATATGGTGATGCGGGCGACGTCAGCCGATAAAACGTTATTCTTGTATGAAGATTATTATGGAGACGAAACCGAGCATCCTTATTATTTGATTGATGCGAAGACGGGAACTTCGGAACTGCTGACGCTTCCAGAAGGCAAGGAGTACCTGCGTGTCTTGAATCACGATATGGTGATAGGGTATACCTCATTTGATAAGTTATCAGTCTTTATTCGCGAAGGGGATCAATTCGTTACGCGTGATACGTTAGAAGTGACTTCTCAAAACTGGGTGCAGTGGATTAGTGCGAATCGCTTCTCGATCCAACGAGAAGATAGTGCTGATTGGTATGATGTGAATCCGGACGGTACATTCTCAAAAGTCCGTTCCGTTGACGTGAAGCGGTTCTCGCCTTTAACGAATGACTGGATCTTAGATGGTGAGCAAGATACGTTGCGTCACGTCGTCACCAATCAACAAATCACCTTACCGAAAGTCTCACGAGGATATTACGTTGAGGGAGCATACGAAACGAAAGACGGATTGTACGTTCAACTGGTCGATGCTAGTTCGTCAAACGAGTCATCGTTATTCTACTTAGATACGGCGAGTGGGCAACTGACGACACTCGTTGACCACTCAGAGCAATTAGCGAATGAACTGTTAGCGGATGGAAAAGCCATCTACCGGAGCAAGGATCAAGCGACGATGTTATCGTTTGCGTCTTATTTGCGCCAACCGATCGCAATCAATGACTTGACGAAGGATGATACGACGTTGCTCGAAGGAACGGTTCTAGCTCCTAGCGTTGAGCTGACGCGTATAGATGGAACGACAGGTATCGTTGAGCCCAGTAAATTATCGTTCACTGGGAATGTCGAACTGAAAAACGAGCTGTTCACGATCACGACGATTCCGAAACGTTTACCGTATAGTGAGTATCGGACGATATACACGACTGAAACCGGTAAGGTCTTGGAGGACCTGACACGTTATCAATACCAGCGTTATTTAACAGCTCAGGGTTCAGCGATTCCAACCATTAAGGAAGGTACAACATCCTATAGCTTTAACATCAATCAAAGCGATGTTCCGGTGACGGTCTATGGAAAAGATGGCGTCCTCATCGGAAGAGCTGCCTCCGATGAGACAGGACGTGTCCAAATCAACGTGTCGACGAAAAATCTTGTCGGTCAGGTGACGCGTTGGACGTTCGGAAATACACGAGACTTCAATCAAGAAGCATCCGTGAACCGGACCGTCGCAGGTTACGAAGTGCCACGCATTACCCAGTCGAAAAACGATAATTTTAAATTCATTACATACCGCTTAGAAAGTGCCAAAGAAGGCGGTATCTATAAAATCTATGCAGGAAAACGACAAATTCAATCTGTTCCAGCAACGAAAAAGACAGAGATTACGATTCCGTATACGAATGACTTTGCGTCATATCGTATTACACGAAGTGGTGAGTATCCTACGAAATCACTCTCTTTGAAAGATAGCGTGATGATTTACAGTAATCTATCCGCACCCCTAACGGATGAACACACGACGATCGAAGGGATTCTTGATGGAGATGCCGATTACGGAAAGCTGTATATTGATGGGAAATATACGGCATATATCGATCGTAAGAAAACGCAGAGTTTTGCGATTAAGACAAAACCATTGAAGGTTGGACAAGTCGTGACGTTCGTTGCCCGTAAAGGAACACAACTTCAAGTCTCCGGGCAGAAAGTCGTGGCAGCAGCCAATCCAACACTCAAGTCGTATACGACGTCACTCAGTCCGACGAGTACATCATGGAAAGTCAAAGCGACGAAAGGAAAGACAATCGTCGTCACAATCAATAAGAAGCGGTACACGAAACTCGCAACCGGTAAGACACAAACGATGACGTTCCCGAAACAAAAACGAGGCACTCGGGTCACGGTACACGCGGAGTCGATCAAGCTGCGTAAGAGTAAGACCTTTAGTTTAACGGTTAAATAAGTGAGCGGACAGGAATCCTTCGAGGCAGACGATGTCTTATAGAATTCCTGTTTTGTTTTAAAATGGTCTTTGGCTCAAACGTTTGGTTGAAGAATTGGTCTATATTTCCTCTTGAATTCAAACAATTGACGTTAATTTGCGCAGAAAGCGGGAATAGAAAGCGTGTACGTCCATCGTCCGTCACTGTCTTTTAAAAAAGGAGCGAAGTCATGTCAAACGTGAAACTAGCGGTCATCTATTACAGCGCAACCGGAACGAACCATCAACTTGCCTCATGGGCAAAAGAAGCGGGAGAAGCAGCGGGGGCGGAAGTCCGCCTTGCGAAAATCAAGGAGACAGCCCCAGCAGAAGCGATTGCTTCGAACCCATTGTGGCAAAAGCATGCGGAAGCCACACGTGATATCGAAGAAGCGACACCGGATCTACTCGACTGGGCAGATGCGATTATCTTTAGCGTCCCGACACGTTACGGTCATGTCCCAGGACAATTCCAACAGTTCCTCGACACGACAGGCGGACTGTGGGCACAAGGCAAACTCGTCAATAAAGTCGTCAGTGCGATGTCGTCGGCACAGAATCCGCATGGCGGTCAGGAAGCGACTGTTCTCGCGGTCTATACGACGATGTTCCACTGGGGTGCGATCGTTGCGGCACCGGGTTATTCGGATCCGGTCTTGTTCGCAGCGGGTGGAAATCCATATGGTACATCGGTCACTGTCGACCAAGACGGCAACATGGTCGAATCCGTCGAACCAGCCGTGCGCCATCAAGCGAAACGGACGGTTGAAGTGGCAAGCCGTCTCAACTCATAACATTACCTAATTCAAAAAGCGCCGGAATGCTGATTCGCATTCTGGCGCTTTTTCATATGCATCATGTGTTTTGTGTCAACGGAAGTTCGACTGTGAACGTCGAACCTTGTCCTTCGATCGACTCGACATGGATTTCTCCATCATGCCCACGCGCAATTTCGCGACAGATTGAGAGCCCAAGACCAGTACCGCCGATTTGACGGGTGTCCGAATTGTCGACACGATAGAATTTTTGGAACAAGTTACTCATCGCAGAAGCAGGAATCCCGATACCCTCATCTTGAATCGCGACGGTGACACGTGACGCGTGTCGCGTTAGTTGGATATCGATCGTTCCACCCGCTGGTGAGTATTTGATCGCATTGTTGATCAGGTTACTGAACAATTGGCGAATCTTCTTCGCATCCCCCTCGACGATCAGCGGTTCGACGTTTCGGAATATTTCAATCGCGTGGGAAGACGACGACAGGCTATGCAACTGTTTCAAATCACGAATCATCGCGACGATATCAAACGGTGCCATTTCGTATTCCTGACGGTTTGCTTCCATCCGTTGCAGGTCAAGGAAGTCATTGATCAACAGCGAGAGGCGTTCTGTTTCCGAATGGACCGCTTCGAGATACTTCTTCTGTCGCTTCGGTGGCAGGTCGCGCTGAATCATCAGCTCAGTGAAGCCATAGATCGACGAGAGTGGTGTCCGCAGTTCGTGCGAGATTGTCGAGACGAGTTCGTTTTTGATCCGGTCAATCTCGACTTCATTCGTCACGTCACGTAAGACGAGTAGAATCCCGCGGAACTGTCCACCATAATGAATGCTCTCGGAGTACGTCTTGATGAAGCGTCGCTCGTGATCAATCGAGAAGGTGATTCCTTCACCGATTTCACGCTGAACGAACGTCTTTTTCAAGTAACGTTCGAATTCCGGTAGTTGGTCGACGCGATGCTTGAGTTGAACGACAGACGGAGTGATGTTCATCAGTCCGTTCTCATCGAGACTGTCATCAACCGGATGGTCAAACAGATCGAGCAACGGTCGGTTGATCAATTGAATATCGCCTTCGGGTTCGATATAGACGATCGATTCACGAATAGAGTTCAATAGTCGCGCCGTTTTTTCCCGCTCACGTTCAATCTCGTCGAACGTCCGCATCCGCAAGAGTGACAATGCCAGCTGGCGCGCGAAGGCGGCTAGTTCTTCCTGTTCGTAACGATCAAACCGATCCTGATCGCGGGACAAGAAGATATAGGCGATGATCTCATTTTGACTCGGATCAAGAACCGGTGTGACAGCGCGTGCGACTTCGTCCTCGAACTGTGTATGCGGTCGTCGATCTTGTCGCGACTCACGCAATAACGGCTCAATCGTTGGCATCCAATCCTCGACTGTGAGCGGTGTCTGTGGATAAAAGACGATATCGATGACTTTTGTTCCTTCTTTAAAGATCAGTGCGCCTTGATCAGACTGCGTGATCTCAACCATCTTTTGGATGACAGAAGGATAAGCACTGATGCTATCGCGCGATGCCAGTGTCTCCGTCAATTGGTTTCGCAGGCGCAAGTGGGACTCGTTCCGTTGCGTCAGTTTTAAGGCATCTTCGAGATTGACGTTCGTTGACATCAATTGATGTTTGTTTTCAATCAAAGCTGTCGCCATCTGATGGAACGATTTACTCAATTCACCAATCTCGTCAGCACGGTTGAGTGGAATGAGTGGTAACGTATGCTCACCGCTTGCAAGAAGTTTACTCTCCTTGCTAAGAAGATGGATTTGTCGCGTCGTCCGTTCGATGAACGGGCGGACGATGAGCAAGATGACGAGGAATAGGACGAGCAGATTGACGAGCCAGATCCACTCGGCATACTTCGTCTGAGTGACAAGTTGTTCTTTTGCACCGAGTTCTTTCGCACGAAGACTACTCCGATAGTTCGTGAACGTACTCTCCATCGTGTTGACACTTTTACGCATCGTCTCACTGTTCGAGGCATTCATCTTGAATTTCCGATTCGGGTCCCGTGGTACTTGTGGCATCATCGCTTTTAGACTCGGCATCTGCAGGAAACGCTCGTCAATCGTGCCCGATTGCTTTGCTTGGACGTATTTAATCAAGCTGGGCATGACGAAATTGGTATAAGAATTATAGAGCGACCGGATATCAGACGCATAGATTTGATCCGCTTTATATAAGCGATTCTTTTCAAACCAAGCCGTCTGTTGTTCGAGTGATGCCTTCTTTTCATCAATCACGTCGAGCACGGCATCGTCACCGAAGACGATATAGCCGCGCATCTCGTATTGAAGGGACTGCCAATCGTCCCAGAGTTTTGTCGCTCGATCTTCGCGCAAGCTGATCGCATCGAGCTCTTGTTTCGCATCCGTGACTTGGTGGTTCGTATAAAAATAAGCAGCCAGGGAAGAGATCGATAGTGTAATAAGAATGAGATAAAACGACGACATGATCTGTCGGCTGATCTTTTGATTGAACCATTTTCGCATATGGATTATGGATGCTCCTTTGTCTATGTGAGTCAAGCGTCGATTAGATGTATTACGTTGGAATATTTGTTACCGTAATCGTACATTTTTTAGACGAATAAATATAGTCATAATGCTTAAAATATCTTCAAAGTAAGAGATACAGGTTCACAAAGAAAACTTAGAACGACAAAAAAGCAGGACGGGATTTTACTCCCAACCTGCTCCGATGCCCATTAATGATGTTCGACGACAATCTTCCCAATCGTTTTTCCGCTCTCGACGAGACGGTGTGCTTCTTTCAGATTGTCAGCGTTCATGCCGATTAACGTCTGTGTCACCGTCGTCTCAAGTGTATGTTCTTCGATCCATGCTGCGACTTGCGTCAGAATCTCATGTTGGCGGATCATGTCCTCTGTCTCGAACAGCGGACGCGTGAACATGAACTCCCAGACGAACGTCGCACTCTTTTGTTGGAGCGCACTTAAGTCGAGTTTTTGATACGTCTCGACGATGCTACAGATTTTCCCTTGTGGTGCAATTACATCGACCATCGTCTCAAAATGTTGGTCCGTCGCATTGAGACAGAAGATATAGTCGACGTATTTGTAGCCGAGGGCTTCCAGCTGAGGACGGAATGCCTCGTGGTGATTGATCGTATGATGTGCACCGTGTTCCTTCGCCCACTCAATCGTCTCGTCGCGTGACGCCGTTCCGATGACGGTCAGTCCAGCGTGATTCGCGAGTTGTGTTGCAATTGAACCGACACCACCAGCAGCTCCGATGATGAGGATCGTCTTCTCGAGATTCGACTTAGCGTCAAACGTCAATCCGAGACGATCGGTCAATGCTTCGTAAGCTGTCAGCGTCGTCAACGGGAGAGCAGCGGCTTCGCTAAAGGTCAACCGTTCCGGCTTTTTGGCGACGATCCGTTCATCGACGAGTTGGAAGTCACTGTTTGACCCTGGGCGCTGAATCGCACCGGCGTAATAGACTTCATCACCGACTTGGAAGAGGGAGGCATCATCGCCGACTTCAACGACGACTCCGGCTGCATCGTAACCGATGACCTTCGGCGCGTCTTCATCTTTCCCGTGAGCACGGACTTTCGTATCGACCGGGTTGACGGAGACGGCTTTAATCTCAACTAAGAGATCGTGTCCCGTTGCTTCCGGGCGTGGTAGTTCCAGGTCAATCAGACTTTCGTGTTCCGTCAGTGGTAAGTGTCGGTGGAAACCGACGGCGGACATATTCGACATCGACAATCATCCTTTCCAGATAGGAATCGTTTCTCTCCATCTGTTCCACGCCTATTCAGTCTTAAAACCAGTTGCGAAACTTTGAAAACGGATTCCCCTTCTGTCGTCAACGAAAGAATGCTGGATAGATATGGTAGCATATGAGAGTAGCTATCAATTTCGAGAAGGAGCGATTTTGTATGTATGACGTCATCTCTCTACCGGCAGGACCGACTCAAGTCACGATAGAACGTTACCTCGTCCATGCCCACCCGCACCCCCGTTCGTATCGACCCGCGCGTTTGATTGCCTTACGTCAAAGTGGTGGCGTCATGCATCGACTGTATCGCACGGAGCGGGAAATCGTGCTCTCTCCGCACGAGGCACTCGCCCCACAAGTCCAGCGGCTCTCGTTCTCGCAACAGGAGCGTGTCCTTGCGTATATCGAAGAACGTCGTGCGAGCTTCGGTTTTGATGAAGGGGAGGAATACAAATTTTACTTACTCGAAGTGGCATACGAGCTCCGTCATCTGCCACGAACGGATCGACCGATTCGGGCGCATACGTACTATCAACTGGATGAGCTGTTGTCGGGTCGACCGCTTGTCTTGCGAGCTAGAAGTCAAGAGCGCTCCACATGAGACAGAAAAACGGAACATGAAAAAGCAGTCCGCCTTTCCTTACGTTCATCGCGAGGAGGGCGGACTGTTTATTAAAGTGCTGGCGTTGGCGTCGGTGTGACACCGGTCTTTTTATAAGCTTGATCGATGGCAGTCCGGATTTCCTTGACGGAGCTACCTTTTTGATAAGCAACGATCGACTGTGCTGCGATATCGAGACACGTGCCGCACGTGATGCCGTGCGTCGTCCAGGTCGTGGAACTAGCAGTCTGCTCTTCGATGAAGCAGTCATAGTTGCTTGTATGACCAGCAGACTCACCGCAACCGCAATAACAAGGCATCTTCTTCAAGAGATCAGGATGTTTAGCGACGGAGCGGTAAATCGTCTGGATCGACTCATCCTGTTCGTTCAGAAAAGCGGGTAACGTGTCTGGTCCCGCGGTCTTCTCGAGTTGATCACCAGCACCGTGGCTGGCATGATCAGCATGATCTCCGTGATTCGTCTGTTCTGTTTTTGGAGCACCCGTTTGATCAGCTGTTCCGCATGCAGCGAGCAACAGGCTGATACTGAGGGGAAAGGCGTAACGATATAGTCGTGTTTGCATAATGTGCCTCTCTTTCATCGTCTTGCCTTCATTATAAGGAAAGACGTATCGAGAAGGCGTGACGATTTGTTGACGCTTACTTGGCGAGTGCTTCCGTGATCGTCTCGATGTTTGCTTGCATCATGCTGTAGTAAGTGTCGCCATCTTTACCCGGTGCACCGAGTGAGTCGGTGAAGAGAGTACCACCGATCGGAACACTAGTCTCCCTTGAGACGGTTTCCATGCTCCGCCGATCGACGCTCGTTTCGACGAACAGGACAGGGATATCTTGCTCCTTGATCGTATCGACGATCCGGCGGACTTGAGCCGGAGTTCCTTGATTATCTGAGTTGATCTCCCAAATATAATCCGCTTTGACGTCATAGGCAGTTCCGAAGTATTTGAAGGCTCCTTCGCTCGTGACGAGATGACGTTCTGCTTTCGGAATAGCGGCAAACTGCTTTTTCGCTTCCTGATCAAGCGTCTGCAATTTTTTGATATAGGCATCGGCATTTTTTTCGTAGTCGGCTTTGTGCTTCGGATCTTCCTTGATTAATGCCTGCTTGACGTTTTCGACGTAGCGGATGCCATTGCTTACGTCGAGCCACGCATGTGGATCAGTCTCCGATTCTTTGCCCTTCGTCGTCAGGTATTTCGGTTCGACGCCTTTGCTTAAACGATAGACTGGTGCGTCAGACGCGTCTTTGCCAGTCGTTGCCCGGAGTTTATCGAACCACGCACCGCCGGCTTCCAGGTTCAACCCGTTGTAGAAGACGACGTCAGCATCTGCCATCGCCTGTACGTCTGCCGGAAGTGGATCATACTCGTGCGGGTTTGCCCCGATCTTGACCATGCTGTGGACATCGACATGTTCACCACCGACCTCACGTGCGAGGTCAGCGAGAATCGAATATGTCGCGACGACCTTCAGCTTCCCGTTATCTTCTGCTGGTGTCGAACAAGCAGCAAGTAAGACCATGCTGAGGAGGACGAACAGAATGAGTTTTAATTTCATACAGTAGACTCCTTTCGTTTCCGGTGACGCATCAGACCGTGACGTGGTGAGAAGACGAAGACGAGGGCGAACAGCGTCGTCGCGACGAGGACGATCGATGCACCGGAAGATAGATTATAGGTGAAGCTGAAATACAGTCCGACGATGGCGGACAACGTACCGAAGCCTCCCGCTAGGAACAGCATCCGTGAGAGGCGGTTCGTCAGTAAATACGCGGTCGCTGCCGGTGTGATCAACATCGCGACGACGAGAATGATGCCGACGGTCTGGAGTGAAGCGACCGTGACGAGTGTCAGTAACGTCATCAGTCCGTAATGAATCCAGCGCGTCGATAGTCCATAGGCTTGCGCCATCGTTGGGTCAAACGAGCTGATCAGCAACTCTTTGTAGAACAAGAAAATCCCGCCGAGGACAATCAATCCGATGATGACGGTCATCCACATGTCGCTCGGACGGACCGCGAGGACGTTGCCGAACAGAATGTGATAGAGATCGCTACTGCTACGTAAGAACGAAATCAGGATGATCCCAAGGGCGAAGGCGGATGTGAACATGATTCCGATTGCCGTATCGTTCTTGATGCGACTGTTCTGGCTAACGAAACCGATTCCGAGCGCTGTCACGAGACCCGTCGCGACAGCACCGATCAGGAAGTTGATCCCGAGTAGGTAGGAAATCGCAACACCGGGTAAAACGGCGTGCGAGATTGCATCCCCCATCAACGACATCCCGCGAAGGATGATGAAACAGCCGATCACACCACAGATGATGCCGACCATGATGGCGGTGATCATCGCTTTTTGTAAGAACTCATATTGAAGTAATGCCTCGATGAACGTCATCCTTGTCCCTCCTTGCGTCGTTCGAATAGGGGTAAGCCATACGCTGGTTCGAGCCATTCCGGCGTCAAGATATCAGACGGTGGACCGACAGCGATCAATTGTTTGTTCAACAGCATCAATGTGTCGAAGTAGTCCTCTGCTTTATGCAAATCATGGTGGACGACGACGATCGTCCGTCCTTCGGCTCGGAGGGTCCGTAAAAGTTCGATGATCATCTGCTCACTCGCAACATCGATGCCGACGAACGGTTCGTCCAGCAATAGTAGCTCTGCTTCTTGGGCAAGGGCACGCGCCAGAAAGACCCGTTGTTGCTGTCCACCTGACAGCTCACCGATTTGGCGTTCGGCGTGATCAGACATACCGACCCGTTCGAGACATTCCATGGCGAACGCTTTTTGTGCTTTCGATGGTCGTTTGAATAAGCCGAGCTTCGGATAACAGCCCATCAACACGACGTCCTGCACACGAACCGGAAAGTCCCAATCAATTGCACTTCGTTGCGGGACGTATGCGACGCGTGACCGGACGTCTTCGAGTGATTGGTCGAGCACGCGTAACTGCTCGATGCGAGCCGGGATCAAACCGAGGACGGCTTTTAAGAATGTGGATTTACCAGCGCCGTTCGGTCCGATGATGCCAATCAACGAAGCGACCGGGAGACGAACGGACACTCCGTCGAGTGCATGGGTATCAAAATAAGAGACAGTGAGACGATCAACGTCAAGGGCGTACATGAATGATCACTCCTTTGGTTTTGTGGTATATAGAAGGAAAGTTTCCTTAGGGCAAAAAATAGGATAAAAATTTTAACTCCAATCACTGGAAAAAGATTCGGTCTACAAATAATGTTTCCTTAAGGCAAACTTTAAAGCCATAGGAAACAGATGTCAACTGTTTTTCGATATCGATCGCGAATCAACTCGTGCTAAGATGAAAAGGCAGAATACAGGGGGTGAGGAGATTGCGTCAGACAGCAGAACAACAATGGAAGTGGCTATTGCTCGATGCGCTCGCGAAAGAAAAACGAGAGCAAGCACAGCAAGTCATCGAAGAGGTCTATCCGTATGATATCGCGCAAGTGTATGAAGAGTTGGGCGAAGACGATCAGGCACGACTCCTCGACTATCTCGATCACGAGCGATTGGCAGATGTCCTCGAGGAGCTCGAAGGGGAGCAACGTCTCGCCGTCTTACGTCGTTTAGACGTCGAGCGTGCCGGGCACGTCCTCGATTTAATGGAGAACGATGATGTCGCGGATTTACTTGAGGAACTGGGACCGGAAGAGACTGACCGTTTGCTTGGTAGCATGCGGACGGACGAGGCACTGATCGTCCGCAATCTCTTGACGTATCCACCGGAAACGGCTGGGCGCTTGATGACAAACCGGTTCATCTGGGTCGGCGAGGATTTCACGGTCGGTGAGACGGTCGAGAAGATGCGCGACTACATCGAATACTCGGAGACGATCAACTATGTCTACGTCGTCAATCAACTCAGTGAACTCGTTGGGGTCATCTCATACCGGGATGTCATCTTAGCTGAAAATACGGAACGGATCAGTGACGTCATGGAGACGAAGGTGATCCGGGTCGCGGCAGAGACCGATCAGGAAGAAGTCGCGCAACTGTTCGAACGCTATGATCTCGTCTCGTTACCCGTCGTCGAGGGCGACATTCTTGTCGGACTGATCACGGTCGATGATGCGCTTGACGTCTTACGGGAAGAAGCGAACGAAGACATCGAGAAACTCTCGGCGTCCGGTAAATCAATTGATTTTGAGACGAAGCCGTGGATTGCTGCGACCCGTCGTTTACCGTGGCTCGTCTTGCTACTGTTCATCGGGCTCGTCTCTGGATCAATCATCAGTCAGTTCGAAGAGACGCTCTCAAAAGTCGTCGCGCTCGCCTTCTTCATGCCGATGATTGCTGGTATGACCGGAAATACCGGTACCCAATCGCTCGCGGTCGTCGTCCGCGGATTGATCACGCGTGAAGTCGATAAGCGGGTCGCGACTCGGTTGATCCTACGGGAGCTCTGGGTTGGTTTAATCATTGGTGTCATTTGTGGTATCTTGATCGCCATCATTGCCTACGTCTGGCAAGGGAGTGCCGTCTTGGGTCTTGTCGTCGGCAGTTCGCTCGTCATCACGTTGATCTTCGGGACACTTGCTGGAACGATCATTCCGCTCATCTTACATCGCCTAAAGATTGACCCAGCAATCGCATCCGGACCATTGATCACGACGTTGAACGATATCTTATCGCTCCTCGTCTACTTCGGGATTGCAACGGCATTCATTAGCCGCTTGATGTAAAAAAACCGAACCGATTCATCTTCGTCAAGAGGAAGGGAATCGGTTCGGTTTTTTCATGTGTGATCATTCGTCGTGCGAATCCAGATCGCGAGTGGACCAACGTCGTCAAAGCCGGCTTCAAGCGCTGTGATCAGGTGATCGCCATACTCGTAACCGACGAGCGATTGACCGGGAAAATGTGCTGAACTCAAACGTGCGATATCATCCCATAAGCGTTCGTCGAGGTAATCGGAATTGACGTACGTCAGTCCGGTCGTCACTTGATTCGAGTAGGCGATGCAACTTGCTTGTTGCGCCTCCGAATAGAAGAAGCGGACAGCGGGATGTTGCCATAACGTTGTGGGCAACTCCGGTGTTGCCTGGATAGCCTGGAAGCGAGCGAACTGATCGAGATCCGTCACGACGGACCAATCGACGGGAAGGGCACGGCGATCGAGTATGGCAGGGCGGGTCATCCATTCTGCTGTAAATAAATGACTGAGACCGGCACTCGAGAAATCATAGCTTGCCGTGCAGTCCTTGATGCTATAGACATCCGTGACACCAATTCGCTGATGGGGAAGCCGGACCATCAGTTCCGGATAATAGCTCGGTACGCTTCCTTGAGCGTGCCAGGTCGAATCAGTTTCCGTCACCCGGCAACCGGCTGACTCACAGACGAGGCGACACCAATCGAAATTATTTTGGATGGCAGCTTGGCGCATGGATCATTCCCCCTTATTCATCCTCCGGTTGTTTAATCAGGACATACGATAACGTGGCAATCAGTGTTAAGAACAACCCGCAGCCAATCGTGATGTATGCCATCGTAAAGACCTTACCGAGCGTCGTCGTCGGAACGAATGTTGGATGCCCAACCGTACTTAGTGTCGTGATACAAAAGTAAAGTGCATCCACCAGCGATAGATTTTCTTCCGTGCTATAGAAAATCGTCCCGGAGACGAGCGTCAACAGGCAGAGAATCAATAGACCACGAAAGTAAGATAAGTGAAAGGCGCGGCGCAATCCCTTGAATAAACGTGAAAAAATCGTCAGTACAGAAATCATGGAATCTCTCCTTTAGGATCGTTGCGTCGAGTCCATCGTATCATGAATGAAATAATCGTTCTTTCCGGCATGTTTGACGCGGTACATCGCTTGGTCAGCATGCTGAATCAGCGTGTCGAGATCGACGCCATGATTGGGTGAGTAACTAAGTCCGATGCTCGTTCGGATTTCAATGGTTTCTTCAGCGAACCGGTAAGGGTTGTCTTGCAAGTACGTCAACAGATTCGCAGCATAGGCATGGAGCGTAGCGACAGACGGATGACGATAGAGTAAGAAGAATTCGTCGCCACCGACACGGGCAGCGAACCCATTCTGTTCCGCATGGTGTTCTAGAAGGCGAGCGATATGAATCAAGAAGGCGTCACCGATTTGATGTCCATACGTATCGTTGATGGCTTTGAAACCGTCGAGATCGACGACGATGATCGCGATATGATCAAGCTCGAGTAACTCTTGTGCCGCACGTTCGTAAAAGCTTCGGCGATTCGCAATCTTCGTCAACGGATCGTGGTAGGCGAAGAAACGAATCGTCTGCTCCGCTTCCTTGAAGGACTGGATATCACGAATCAACAACATCCCGTGCAGCTCTTGTTCGATGAAGACGAAATCGGCATCCATGACGACGTAGCGTTCTTGCTGTCGCGCTGTCAAAATCTTCGTTTCGAATTCGTTGAACTTACGTTGCGATAAAAAGTGTGTCATATAATGCAGCGACCAATCGGCTTGTTTTTTATCCGGTAAGTAGGTCGAAAACGTACATGCCGTTAAGTCACCGGTCTCGAACAGACGATGAGCAGCTGGGTTGGCACTCTCAATTCGTCCGTCCCGGTCGAGCAGCAGGATTGCCGAAGGATTCAAATTGTAGAGCGTCGCGAAACGCTTTTGATAGGACGCGAGATAATCGAATCGGCGCATTGCGATCGCCAGTGCTCCTGCCCAGAACAAACCGCCATACATATAGGCATACGGTGGCATGATGCCGTAGAACGACCAGTAGCCGAAGACGATATCCCATACGAGAACGAGAATCGCGACACTCAATAAGACACTGATGATGCCACGACGTGCATCTTTCAAGTGTGTCCGTGCGTACACGAGCAGACCGATGACAAGGAGATGGAAGATGTTCCCGACCGTCATCGTCACTAGATATTGTGTGTTGAATTCAGGGTAGATGAACTGTCCGACCTGTGTGAATTGCTGACTGTTGATGACGTTCGTCTGGAAGACGTATGTCGTCAGCACGACGCCCATCGGAAGATAGAAGATCCATGGGTACAGTAAGCGTGGCATTCGTTTCCACAAATTCGAGACGCGAAAGATGAAGTGAAGCGATGTACTGAAGACGATCAGACCAGCATTTCCGAACCAGTAGGTCACGAATGCCGGACTAAACTCGATCGGGGAGGCATTCCGGAAAAATTCACCAAGGAACAACATCCCGTAAGCGAACGTGAATAAGCTAAGCAGTCGGTGTTGCGGACGTGATGGGTTGCGTAAAAATATATCAATCGACATGTAGAACATGATGAAGGTCGGAATCAGATAGACAATCGTAAAAAGAAACAAGGATGGCATGGCGTTCCGCCCTTCTAGATAATTTTTAGGTAGATAGTCTCAGTATAGTGGGCGAAGATTGCTTAGGCGGATTGAAATTTCAAAAAAAGGGAAATCAGTCGAGATTTAATGTTAGTCGTCGTATTTTGGCGATCCCTTCGAGACCTGACGGATCATGATGCGTCTTATGGGCGACGAAATGTTCATCGGCTTCCGTCGTCCGGATTCGTAACGGACGTTCGTCACGATGGACGACCTCGAAGATCACCTCAGCCAGAGCTTCTGCCGATTGGCGATCGGCATGTCGCGTCCGATACGTCTGCAAATAAGCTGTGATGATCGGTTTGAAGTCGTCTTCGTGTAAGCCACCCGTCCGTTCAAGTTGATCGAGAACAGTTGCGGTAAAGTTCGTCTCGACGGCGGCTGGTTCAATCAGGGTGACGTCGATGTTGAAGTACGGTTTATAGTAGGTCGCAAGACTTTCGAACAGCCCTTCGATCGCAAACTTACTGGCACAATACAGTTCATTCATCGGTTGACCGACGAGACCACTGACGCTTGAAGTCGCAAGTAAGTGACTACCGTCCGGTGCTTGTTTGAGTAAGGGGAGACAAGCTTCAATCGTTCGGATGACACCGAAGACGTTCGTTTCGAAGAGTTGCTTGATTTCATAACTCGTCGCTTGACCGAGTGCGCGCAGCAAACCATGACCGGCATTACAGAACACGACGTCGAGATGATCGACTTCTTGTTCAATTTGACGAACGGCTGCTTTCACGCTTGTTTCATCCGTCACATCGAGCGGCAAGAAGGTAAGCGTCGGTAATGACACGGTCATTTCGTCTGGACTCCGGACACCAGCGTAGACGAACCATCCGGCGTCTGCGAATCGCCGCGCCGTCGCAAGACCGATACCGGAAGAAGCACCCGTGATCAAGATCGTTTGCATATCAATTCCTCCGTTCTGAAAGTAGTTGTCTTCTATTATTTACCCGAATTACCGTTGAACTATTTGCATTAAAATTGCATATTGTAATGAAAAAACTTAATATAAAGAAAAAGGAGGCGGGAATCGATGGGGCAAATCGAACGGTTGCAACAGATGCGGGAATGGATCAAGACGAGTCCTGAAATTTCGCTGGATCAACTGATGCAGGAGTATCAGATTTCACGAGATACCGCACGTCGTGACGTCATCGTCCTCGAACAAGAAGGGGAGATCATTCGCGTTAAGAATGGATTAGTTCGTGCTGGCGGAACGCTTGCATATGAACAGCGGACAGAGAAACCGGAAAAACGGCGGATCGGACAGCGTGCAGCGCGTCACGTCCAAGCGAACGATCGCTTATTGCTCGATGCTGCAACGACGGTATCTGAGATGGCACGAGCACTTCCGCCATATCCACTACAAGTCATCACGAACTCCCTTGATATCGCAGACTATGTCGGAGCTCGCACGGATATTGAGCTGTACGTCACGGGAGGACGTTTCGACCGGCATGCGCGTAGCTTGAGTGGGATCAAGACGGCAGACGACATCCTGAATTATCAAGTTGATTGTGTTTTTCTTGGAGCATGTGGATTGACGGAAGAAGGACTTTTTGCGGAACAACTCGAAGAAGCGGTCGTAAAGAAAGCGATGATTCGAAGTGCGACCCGTGTCATCGTCCTCGCAGACCATACGAAATTCAATAAGCGGTTTTTGCATAAGGTCTGTGACTGGGAGCAAATCGATGTACTCGTTACGGATCAAGTACCAGACGCAACGTGGCAAGAACGACTAGATCATTATCATGTCGATCTCGACGTGACAGAGGAGGAAACAACATGAACCCGATTCAAACGACGCTCGTCGGATTCGGCTTTTCAGCGGTGACGTTCCACGTTCCGTTCTTACAGGCATTACCGGCATTTGAAGTGACGCAAGTCGTCTCGAGTCGACCGGAACAGGTAGCACAACATTTCAGTAAGGCGACGGTCGTCGCGACACTTGCTGAAGCCTTGCAGGATGAGAACACGGAACTCGTCATCATCACGACACCAACGGCACTCCATTTCGAAATGGCAAAACAAGCGATCGAAGCAAAGAAGCACGTTCTACTCGAAAAGCCGGCCGTCGTGACGATCGAAGAAGCACTGGCGCTGCAAACGTTAGCGAAACAACACGGCGTTCAAGTCGCCGTCTATCAAAACCGTCGTTTTGACGGTGACTTCCTGACACTTGAACAATTGATGGAAATGAACGAGATCGGCGACTGGCAAGTCATCGAATCACGCTTTGATCGCTATCGCCCGGTCGTTCGGGAACGCTGGCGGGAACAAGCGGGAAGTGGCGCCGGCATTCTGTTTGATCTCGGCTCACACTTACTCGATCAAGCACTCGCCTTGTTCGGAGAACCGGATGCACTGACGGGCGACGTCTACCTGCAACGTGACGGAGCGGTCGTTGATGACGGGTTCCATATCACGCTACATTATGGTACACGTCGTGTCATCCTTCGTTCGACGTCCTTCATTCAA
This sequence comes from Exiguobacterium sp. s91, assembly GCF_018618915.1. Lineage (NCBI taxonomy): Bacteria > Bacillati > Bacillota > Bacilli > Caryophanales > Exiguobacterium > Exiguobacterium sp. s91. The sequence goes on from NZ_JACSMZ010000001.1 coordinate 48,929, forward strand.
GGACCAACGCCACGTTTCGAGTTTCATGCGACACGAGGTAGTTACGTCAAATATGGAATGGACCCGCAAGAAGGACGGCTTGCGAAAGGTCATTCGGTGAACGAACAGCTCGGTGAAGATGAAGTAGATTCCTACGGTTACCTTCAAATCGCCGATCAGCCCGTCGAGCGTCTCGCGACACTTCCAGGCAGTTATGCGACGTTTTATGAACAGTTGGCAGAAGGACTTCGCGGGGGACGAGTACCTGTCGATTTACGCGATGCGGAAAAAACGATGCGTTTGATTGAAGCAGTGCGCATCAGCAGTGATGAAGGACGACGCCTCTTACGAAAGGAATGGGATGCATGGAAGAATTGAAGGTGTTGCTAGCGGAAGAGGACGAACTCGTCTTGACGTCCCTGACGAATACGGAAGCGATTGGGATGGGACATGAATTGATCGGACGGGCGATGAAGGAGAACTTATCGATCGCGGTTGAAATCAAACGGAATGGACAGCGTTTATATTACGCGGCGCTCGACGGTACGGCACCGGATCAGGAAGAGTGGATCCGCCGGAAATCGAACGTCGTCTTACGGCATGGCTATAGCTCGCTCTACATGCGTCGGTATAATGAGAGTAAACATCGCTCGTACCACTCGATGTATGCGGTCTCGCCAGCTGATTATGCCGATGCCGGCGGATCGTTCCCGATCCGGATCGAAGGAGTCGGTGTCGTTGGTACGATTACCGTTTCCGGTCTATCGCAGGAAGCAGATCATCGTCTTGCGACGGAAGCGTTGCGCTTACTTAAGAGACAACAGCTGGGGCAATAAGGTATTTATAAAACACAAGTGTTGATTCTCGTGCAAGACTTCGCTTTCCGCGGGCGGAAGGCGAGCCTCCTCGCCGCATTCGCGCCTACGGGGTCTCACCCATTCCGCTTTTCCCGCAGGAGTCTTCGTCTTGCACGTTCATCAACGAATCGTTCGACACGAAAAAACCGAAATGCTGAAGTGAATATACTTCAGCATTTCGGTTTTTTATGTTCTATTTTGATAGATCATGAGAAACAGCAGGACTCACGTTGTTCACGCGACTCCTACAGGAAAAAGCGCAAGATTTTGCGCTGTCAGAGATAAACAAGACCCGGGTCGGCTGTCTGTGACAGTCGAGACTGGCTTGTGTCTCGCCTGAGGAAAGCGCGTGAACGAATCGTGAGGACAATCGTTACGATGCCATCGAATCAGATGAAGCCGACACGTCTTTGCGTGTGTTCCCGCGATAGACGAAATAAAGCGCAGCAAGCATCGCAAGCAGACCGAGCAGACGTTTTCCGTCGAGCGGCACGACGACGCCACCGAATGCACCGATGTGGTCGATGACCATCCCTGCTGCGAGTTGACCGATGACAGTCGCGATACTAGCTGCCGTGACACCGATTTGCGGAACAGCAAGAATCGTCAGGAATAGATAACTGACCCCAAACAGGACGGCACTGAGTTGCCAACGTGGTGCTTCGAGCAAGAGCAAGACATTTCCTTGACCAAAGAACAGGATGGCGAGTGCGAGAATCAGCATCCCGGTGAAGAATGTCAGGAACGTGCTTTCTAGAGCCCCTGCCTTTTGACTGAAGGCACCGTTGATCGATGACTGCGCACTCAGCATCACGCCGCCGAGTAATGTAAAACCGAGTAATAGAATATTCACGAGCGAACCTCCTTAAAAGATAAGAAACAGAGCGACGAGCATCAAAGCAGAAGCTGTCAGCTTGTCACGATTGATTGGACGTTTCGGACTACCGAGCCAGCCGTAATGTTCAATGACCATGCTGGCAATCATCTGTCCGATGATGACACTAATCATGGCGAGACCGACACCGACGAGCGGGATGCTAATGATCAAGATCGTCAAGTAGATACTACCGAGTAGACCACCGAGCAAGGTCCATTTCGGTGCGCGGAATGTATAGCCGAGTGAACCTTTTCCGAAGAAGAGGACGATCAGTCCGATGATGATCGTACCGGCGAAGAAATTATAAAAGCTACTTTCGAGTTTTCCGACGAAGTTCCCGAGTTCACCGTAGATGGCTCCTTCGACACTTAAAGCGATACCCGCAAGTAACGCGAGTACGTAATACACGATTTTCAACAGAATTCATCCTTTCACGAATCTAAATATCGAGAAATGTCGATATGTAAGGCAAGGAGAACGGATCAAAGTTCTCCTTTGAGGTACGCTGCGAGCTCCTGGATTTTTTCTTCATTTCGCCGGTAATACGTCCATTTGCCGTGACGTTCGGATTCGAGCAATCCGACTTTTTGCAACATCGCAAGATATTGGGAGACGGTCGATTGAGATAAGTTCGCCTTCTCTTGGATATCTCCGACGCAAATGCCTCCCTTGTCCGACAGATTCGTCGCGAGATGGGCCGTCGGCTTATTGAAATGAGTCTCGGGATCCTTGAGCCAGCGTAAGATATCAAGACGTACCTCGTTCGATAATGCCTTGAATAGATCCACTTGATTTGTCATACGCTTAAACTAATCGATGATTCTCGATATGTCAATCCAAGACACTTAAGGTTGGACGAATGCATGCTTTAAAAGTCGATGTGTCACTTTGGTTGCCGTATACGGCTCAAAACCGAATCGTTCATAAAACGTACTGGCATCATTCGTATAGAGCCAGAGCTCGGAATACGTCAACAGCGCTTCCGGTATGATTTTCTCAAGCAGTTGCGTACCGACACCGTGATGTCGCATTTCTGGCAAGACATAGACATGACGAATCCGACCGACGTCGATCGCGTCGGTTTGTTTCATATAACCTCCGCACGCAATTACGTGACCGGAAAGCGACAAAACGACGAACATTGCTTCTCCGTCTTCTCGATACGTTTCATTTCGGCGTTCACGTAGCATCCGTTCGATGAAGGGATAGCCTTCCTGTGTACTCTTTGATAAGATTGGTAACCAGTTGAAGTCATCAAAATCGTTGACCCGTTCGATTGTCATCTCCATCTGTCATTCCTCCTTCTTCTCCCTTGGATATTCCTTTTTCAGGAGTGGGAAAAACACGAATCGAGAATCAATTCGAGCTTTTTTTAAATAGAGACTGGATTTTTAAAAGACGTTTTGCGTATAATGAGAAGTAATGGATTGAACGCAAATGAAAGGAAGTGGCCGTCACAATGAGCCTCAGCCGTTTAAGTAAAGAAGAGATTACTGATCTTTCGCTGATCGAATTCGTCAACGAAATGTTGCAAGAAGCTGGCGAACAGCCAATCACGTTCGATGACATCACGTCAGAAATCGAAAAGTACCATACGTTTACAGATGAAGAAGACAAGTTCGAGAAACTTGCTCAACTCTATACAGACATGAACATCGACGGAAACTTCGTCAACGTCGGAGCAAACCGTTGGTCACTCCGCGCTTGGTATCCGTTCGATAAGTCGGATGAGGATCTCGTCATCGAAGCGCGTCAACGTGGAGAACTCGATGAGTTTGAAGAAGAGTTCAACTATGATGCAGAAGAAGACGAGTTCGAGACGATCGAAGACGATCTCGATACATTCGCGAAGACAGCGGACTATGATTCAGCTGACGACAGCGAAGACGACGATACGTTCAAAAAAGTCGCAGCCATCGATGATCTCGATGACGATCTCGACGAAGAAGACTTAGAAGACTTCGAAGAAGAAGAGGAAGTCTAAGCACGATCAACCACAACTGTACAGCTGCTATTTCCCTATAGAAATGGCAGTTTTTTCGTTGACGGCTGACGAACGAGCACGGAAATTTTTCTTTGAAAAATTAGGCTTGACGAAGTTTTCCGAATGACGTAAGTTAGTCATGGGCTTCTTTAAGCAACGTGCTTATTTCAGCAAAAGTGTCTCCTATTCCAATGGGGGCACTTTTGCTTTTTTGTTTTTACCACCTCTTTATTGTTGAGATGTGAATTAGGGAAGGGAGCAATATTTAACATGACAAAGTATATTTTCGTAACAGGTGGCGTCGTATCGTCACTCGGTAAAGGGATCACCGCTGCATCGCTCGCTCGTCTCTTGAAAAACCGTGGCCTCAACGTCACGATCCAAAAATTCGACCCGTACATCAACATCGATCCGGGTACGATGAGCCCGTATCAACACGGGGAAGTATTCGTCACGGATGATGGCGCAGAGACAGACCTTGACCTTGGTCACTACGAGCGTTTCATCGACATCAACTTGAGCCAGAACGCGAACGTCACGTCTGGACGTATCTACTCGACGATCCTCAAGAAGGAACGCCGTGGCGACTACAACGGTGGAACGGTTCAAGTCATTCCGCACATCACGAACGAAATCAAGGATCGCGTCTTCCGTGCTGGAAAAGAAACGGGCGCTGACGTCGTCATTACAGAGATTGGTGGAACAGTAGGGGATATCGAATCGCTTCCGTTCATCGAAGCCATTCGTCAGGTGAAAAACGATATCGGGAAAGAAAACGTCATGTACGTTCACTGTACGCTCGTTCCGTATCTTGCAGCGGCAGGTGAGCTTAAGACGAAACCGACACAACACAGTGTCAAAGAACTCCGTAGCTACGGTATTCAACCAGATATCATCGTCTTACGTGCGGAGCACCCAGTCCCACAAGAGATGAAAGATAAAATTGCTCTCTTCTGTGACACACGTCCGGAAGCAGTCATCGAAGCACAAGATGCATCGACACTCTATGAAGTACCACTCAACTTGCAACGTCAAGGCATGGACCAACTCGTCTGTGACTACTTCAAGTTCGATACACCAGTTGCTGACATGACAGCTTGGAAACAACTCGTTCACACAGTGACGCACCTCGAGAAGACGACGAAGATCGCACTCGTCGGGAAATACGTCGAATTGCGTGATGCGTACATCTCGGTCGCAGAAGCATTGAAACATGCTGGGTTTGCCTTCAACAGTGACATCGAAATCGACTGGATCAACGCAGAAGACGTGACGCGTGAAAACGTCAACGAATTGCTTGGTTCGGCAGACGGTATCCTCGTTCCTGGTGGATTCGGAGAACGCGGCATCGAAGGAAAAATCGAAGCGACACGTTTCGCCCGTGAAAACAACGTACCGTTCTTCGGTATCTGTCTCGGGATGCAACTCGCGACAGTCGAATTCGCACGTAACGTCCTCAACCTTGAAGGCGCACACTCAGCGGAAATCGACCCAGCGACACCATACCCGATCATCGACTTGTTGCCAGAACAAAAAGACATCGAGGATCTCGGTGGTACGCTCCGTCTCGGACTTTACCCATGTAAACTCGAAGACGGAACGAAAGCACGTGCTGCGTATTCAAGCGAGCTCGTCTACGAACGTCACCGTCACCGTTATGAGTTCGGTAACGAATTCCGCGAGCAGTTCGAAGCAAACGGCATGGTCTTCTCAGGTACGAGCCCAGACGGTCGTCTCGTTGAGATCATCGAAATTCCAGAACACAAATGGTTCGTCGCGTGTCAATTCCACCCAGAATTGATCTCACGTCCAGAACGCCCACAAGCGCTCTTCCATGACTTCATCCAAGCATCACTCGGAGAGTAAGTTGTATCCAAATAAACCTGTCTTCTTCAAGAAGACGGGTTTATTTTCATTTATTCCTATCGTCAAAATACATATCTGCTATAATGGTAGCGGATTCATTCCTACAAATTTTAGATAGAGGGGGGGAATATCATTGATTCCGAAGTATAAACATGTCGCTGAACAAATCGAGATCGAGATCAATGAGCACGTCTATCAACATACGAACAAACTGTTGACGGAAGACGAATACGCCCAAAAATTCGATGTCAGCCGGAACACGATCCGGAAGGCGATCGAGATTCTCGTCAATAAAGGATACGTTTACCAAGTACAAGGGAGCGGTGTCTTCGTCCGCGATCATTATAAGAGTGATTACGTTAATCTCGAAAAGCTACAAGGATTGACGAGCGACTTCAGTGGACGGAAGGTCGAGACGCGCGTTCTCGCTTTCGAACAGACGAAGGCAGACGAAGAAGTCGCGGAACGCATGAAATGTCCAGTCGGTACACCGGTCTATTACGTCAAACGACTGCGTCTCGTCGATGATCATCCGTTTTCGATCGAAGCGTCCTATTTCCGGAAAAATCTCGTCATGTATCTCGATGAGAACATCGTTCAAAAATCGATCTATACGTATTTACGCAACGATCAAAATCTGTCGATCGGATTTGCGGATCGCGTCATCTATGCCGATTACTTGAATAGCAGTGACGCCGAGTTACTTGGATTAAAAGAGAACGATCCATCCTTACTCGTCGATAATACGGTCTATTTGACGAATGGGAAAATCTTCGACGTCTCGCGGGCGACGCATCATTTCCGCCACGTGAAGATGCTGAAGGTCTCGAATATTAAATAAGAAGGAAACACACGAAGCAAATTTCGTGTGTTTTTTTATTTAAATTTTTTAAAAAGAAAGGGTTTACACGTTATGAAAGCGCATGCTATTATCGAACTGTAGAATTTGTACCTATGAATTTAAGTTATCCATACAACAAAGGAGAGACAGCATGACTTCTGAAACAATTGAAATTACCCCGGAAGATATTTTTGGATTGATTGCCTTGTCGGGCGACGCCAAAGCAAGCTACCACCAAGCAATGTTACTGATGCAAGAAGGCAAAGTTGAAGAGGCACAAGTTGCCGTTACAGAAGGTGACGCGACACTCAAGGATGCCCATAGCATTCAGACGAAATTCGTCACACTCGAAGCACAAGGCAAGACAGCGACGGTTGGCGTCCTGATGGTACACGCGCAGGATCACCTCATGAACACGATCCTCGTCAAGGAAATGCTCGGATATATGATGAACATGCAAAACGAAATCAACCAATTGAAGGGAATGGATCAATAATGATGAAAATCGGACTCTTTTGTGCGGCAGGTATGTCGACGAGTATGTTAGTAGAAAAAATGAAAGCGGTTGCCTCGGAGCGTGGCTTAGAAGCAGACATCGCAGCATATCCGGAATCAGAGATGGAAACGTACGTCAACGAACTCGATGTCGCTCTCCTCGGACCACAGGTGAAGTACCTTCTTTCGAAAGGAAAACAGATCTGTGAACCAAAAGGTGTGCCAATCGATGTCATCAACACGATCGATTACGGCATGATGAACGGAACGAAAGTACTCGACCAAGCAATCAAACTCGCAAACAAATAAGAGGTGAAGATGATGAAAATGCCAAAAGATTTTCTATTCGGCGCTGCTTCTGCTTCTTATCAAGTAGAGGGTGCTTGGAACGTAGACGGAAAAGGCGTCTCGAACTGGGATGTCTTCTCGAAGATTCCTGGAAAGACGTTTGAAGCGACGAACGGGGATGTCGCAATCGATCATTACCACCGTTACAAAGAAGATATCGGTCTGATGGCAGAGATGGGTCTTGAATCGTATCGCTTCTCGATCTCATGGCCACGCATCTTCCCGAACGGCACAGGTGAAGTGAATGAAAAAGGACTTGAGTTCTATAACAACGTGATCGATGAGTGCCTTAAGCACGGGATCGTCCCGTTCGTGACACTCTATCACTGGGATTTACCACAAGTCCTTGAAGAACAGGGTGGCTGGCGTAGTCCTGAAACAGCAGATGCCTTCGTGCGTTTTGCGAAGACCTGTTTCGAAGCGTTCGGCGATCGTGTCCGCAACTGGATCACCTTCAACGAGACGGTCATCTTCTGTTCGCTCGGCTACTTGACGGGCGCACACCCACCCGGCATCACAGGCGATGCAAAAGCGTACTTCCAAACGACGCACAACGTTTTCGTCGCTCACGCTCGCGCAGTCGAAGCGTTCAAGGAAGCGGGATATGAAGGAGAAATCGGCATCACGCACGTCTTCAACCCAGCGTTCAGCATCGATGAAGCGCCAGAGAACAAACAAGCCGAAGTACATGCGAATGAATACGCGACACACTGGTTCTATGATCCGATTCTAAAAGGTGAGTACCCAGCGTATGTCGTGAAGGATTTAGAAAAGCAGGGCTTGTTACCGGAATGGACAGAAGAAGAGCTCAATCTCTTGAAACGGACAGCACCGCTGAACGACTTCATCGGACTGAACTACTATTGTCCACAACGTGTCATGAAGAATGATTCGGCGCTCGTCATGGCAGGTGGCCGCGAAAACTCAACCGGACGTCCTGGGAACCCATCGTTCGATGGCGTCTATAAGACAGTCTTGATGGACGATAAAGTCTACACGAAGTGGGGCTGGGAAATCGCACCGGATGCCTTCCTTGAAGGAATGCGGATGCTCCAAGCACGATACGGCGATATCAAAATCTACATCACAGAGAACGGTCTCGGTGACGAGGATCCGATCGTCGGCGAAGAAATCATGGATACACCACGAATCGAGTACATCGAAAGTCATCTTCGCGCCGTCAAGCGTGCTGTCGAAGAGGGCATCAATGTCTCTGGTTATTATGCATGGTCCGTCATCGACCTACTCAGCTGGTTGAACGGATATAAAAAGCAGTACGGATTCATCTATGTCGATCATACGAATGGTTTGGCACGGAAGAAGAAACAGTCGTTCCATTGGTACCAGGAAATCATCGCGACACGTGCTGCTGAACTATAAGGAGGAGTCGGAATGAACCGATTAGAAACCGTATTTGAAAAAGTCACTCCTGCCTTCGCACGATTCGCGAACGCCAAGCCTGTCCTTGCGATCAAGGACGGCTTCATCTTAACGATGCCGATGACGATCATCGGCTCGTTATTCCTACTGATTCTCGCGTTACCAATCCCAGGCTGGGAGAAGTTCATGACGGGCCTATTCGGTGCCGACTGGACATTACCGCTGACTCAGGTCGTCGGTGCGACGTTTGATATTCTCGCATTGATTGGTGTCTTCGGTATTGCCTACTCGTACGTTAAAAACGAGAAGATCGAAGGGGTTCCAGCCGGGATTCTCGGAATCATCGCCTTCTTAATCATCACACAATCATCTGTTCTGTCGAAGTCAGGGGAAGTCGTCACGGGTGTCGTACCGAAAGTATGGACGGGCGGACAAGGGGTCCTTGCCTCGATCGTCGTCGGACTCGTCGTCGGTTTCATCTACTCGCAATTCATCAAGCGAGGCATCCGGATCAAGATGCCAGACGGTGTACCACCGGGCGTTTCGAACTCGTTCTCGGCACTTATTCCGGGACTTGCAATCATCACGTTGTCTGTCGTCACGTTTGCTGTCTTCCAAGCATTCGCTGACCGGACGTTCACGGAAGTCGTCTACGACGTCTTGCAAGCACCGATTCAAAACTTGACGGATACGCTCGCAGGAGCAGTCTTGATCATGATCTTGATGTCTGTCATGTGGTGGTGCGGGATTCACGGCGCAGCGATCATCATGGGAATCATGGGACCGTTGCTGACAGCGAACGCTTTACAAAACCAAGCGATCATCGACTCCGGGAAAGAACTTGTCGTCGGTGACAACGCGAAGATCGTTACGATTCAGTTCCTCGATGTCTTTACGAAACTCGGCGGAACAGGAATTACGGTCGGCTTCATCATCGCGACGTTGATCGTCGCCCGCTCGGCTCACTTGAAGCAGCTCGGGAAGCTGTCACTTGCGCCAAGTTTGTTCAACATCAACGAACCGGTCATCTTCGGGATGCCAATCGTCTTCAACCCGATCATGTTCGTTCCGTTCGTCATCGTACCAGCGATTGCATCCTTCATGGTCTACTTCTCGATCCTCTGGGGTTGGGTCGAGCCATTTAATGCGCTTCAAGTACCATGGACGACACCACCCGTCATCTCTGGCTTCTTGATCAGCGGCTGGCAGGGTGCCTTGCTCCAGCTGGCGACGATTGCGATGTCGGTCGCAATCTATCTACCGTTCGTCCGCATGCAGGATCAGCTGTCTTACGGTGAAGAACTAAAAGCACAAGAAGAACATGCTTCGGCATGATCAAAAAAAGGAAGCGCGAATGGCGCTTCCTTTGAGACTGAAGACAAAGTGCAATTTTTCTCTAACGAGAAGGATTGCGCTTTTTTGTTCGTTTCGAATCGTTTTCCTGGGACAAGTATCGCGCTGCTTCGCTTCGCTGCAGGGTCGCTCTTGCTTGTTTTTCCCTAGGAAGCGATGTCGAGTGAACAAAACGCTTCTGTGATCCTTCGGTATAAAAAGAATGACGCGTTACACGCAACTCCTACAGGAAAAAGCGCAATTTTGCGCTGTCAGAGACAAACAAGACCCGTTTTCCTGCTCGAATGGGGCGGGGAAACGGGCTTGTGTCTCGCCTGAGGAAAGGGCGTGAAAAGACAAGTCATTCTTTTTTGAGTCAGCTCATTTGTCTACAATCTGAAAGGAAGCGCAAACAGCGCTTCCTTTTTGTATAACGGTCATTGACGGTTTCGCTTTGATTCAATGAAGATCGTAAGCTTAGTCAGACACGGACACGTATCCAGTGAACTTTATATTTATATTATAGAAGAAAAACGTCAATCCCACTCTTCCGTCATCTCTTGTAGTTGCGTCAAGATATGTGTCAGGAGAAACGCGCAAAGGGCAAGACTCGGCAGTCCGTGGCGTGAACCGTCCTCTGCCGGAAGCAGTCCTTTATTGAATTTCAATGCGAGCGGAGCAATCGAACGTTCGAGCGTTTCCGTCACGTCACTGAGTGTGACGATCGCATAAGGTGTATGCCATGCGTCGTAACGGGCAAGAGAAGCCAGGAGATCCGAGCGTTCCGTATCCGGCGTGAAGATCAAGACGCGATCGACAGCGTGCAAGGTCTTTCGATCCTTGATCTTCGTAACGCGTTTCATCTGGTCTGGTCCTTCTGAGAGCATTGGATAGAGTCCTTCACATTCACCATAGGCGTCGACGTAGACCGTGCCTTCCCCGACGAGCGCCTGTGCGAGTAGACGGACGACATCGAATAGTTCGTCTTCCTGTTTTGCGAGCGTTTGCAATTTTCCGTTGAATTGTGTAGCTAAGATTTTCATCATTTTTCTTCATCCTTTCTATGTTTCTCTCAAGGACAGTATAAAGCAAGTTTTGCTTTAGTGTAGAATGGAAATAACTAGAGGGGGAGTGGCAGAGATGAAAGGCAGATTGTTGATCGTCGAGGATGAGCCGGGAATCCGGAACTTACTTGCACAATTGTTCCGGGCAGAAGGGTATGAAACGGACGTCGCCGTCGATGGAGAGGAAGCGATCGTCTACTTACAGGAAGCGGCATACGATCTATTGTTGATGGATGTCAACATGCCGGGACGGACCGGGATCGAGGTATTGCGTCATCAGGACCGGATCGGACGACGTGTCCGGACGATCTTAATGACGGCACTCGGTGAAAAAGAAGCGATGGAAGAAGCGAAACGATTAGGGGTCGTCGCCTTCTTCGGAAAACCATTTGACATCTTTGAATTAAAAAAAGAAGTGACTGTGCAAATTTCTCACGATGTAAGCGGTTAATCCTTCACGTCGCCGTCACAAACCAAAAAACCGAGCGAAATGCTGTACGTTCCGATGAATCAGTATGTTATAATCAGTCTGAAATTGCACGAGTTCGTGTAAGCAGCGATCAAAACAGAGGAGGATGTCATTATGCCATTAGTATCTATGACAGACATGTTAAACAAAGCTCTCGAAGGTAAGTATGCAGTAGGTCAATTCAACATCAACAACCTCGAGTGGACACAAGCGATTCTCGGTGCGGCTCAAGAAGAGCAGTCACCAGTCATCCTTGGAGTATCTGAAGGTGCAGCACGCCACATGGGCGGATTCTACACTGTCGTGAAAATGGTTGAAGGTCTCGTACACGACATGAAAATCACAGTTCCAGTTGCAATCCACCTCGACCACGGTTCGAGCGTTGAGAAATGTAAAGAAGCGATCGACGCTGGATTTACATCTGTCATGATCGATGATTCGCACAGCCCGATCGACACAAACATCGAAACAACAAAAGCAGTTGTTGAATACGCTCACTCTAAAGGCGTTTCAGTAGAAGCGGAAGTTGGTACAGTTGGCGGACAAGAAGACGACGTCATCGGTGATGTCATGTACGCGAAACTTGACGAGTGTGTACGCATCGTCAAAGAAACTGGAATCGACACGCTTGCTCCTGCACTCGGTTCTGTTCACGGACCATACAAAGGTGAACCAAACCTCGGATTCAAAGAGATGGAAGAAATCCGTGACGCTACAAACCTCCCACTCGTTCTTCACGGTGGAACTGGAATTCCGACACACGACATCGAAAAAGCGATCTCACTCGGAACTTCAAAAATCAACGTTAACACAGAGAACCAAATCTCATTCGCGAAAGTCGTTCGTGAAGTGTTAGCTGAGAAACCAGAAGCATATGACCCACGCGTATTCATCGCACCAGGTCGTGAAGCAATCAAACAAACTGTCATCGGTAAGATGCGTGAGTTCGGTTCAAGCAACAAAGCTTAATCGACTCCTCTTTAAAGTGCGGTAGACTTCGGTCTACCGTGCTTTTTTCATATCATGTCAAAGTCTCTTCAATGGAAAACAGTAGGACTTCTCGTGAAAAAAACCTATAATAGAGTCGTAAGCGATTTCAAGGGATGAAAGGGGAACGAGAAAGATGAGATTTTTCATTGACACAGCAAACGTAGAGGATATCAAGAAAGCACATAAAATGGGGATTTTAGATGGTGTCACGACGAATCCGTCGCTCGTCGCTAAGGAAGGCGTCGATTTCCATACACGACTTCGTGAAATCTGTGAAATCGTCGGGGACGTCTCTGTCAGCGCTGAAGTCATCGCGCTTGATGCAGAAGGAATGATTCGCGAAGGGAAGGAACTTGCCCAGATCGCACCGAACATTACGGTTAAGGTTCCAATGACTCCGGCCGGACTCGAGGCGGTCGCAGCACTTTCAAAAGAGAAGATCACGACGAACGTCACATTGATCTTCAACCCGAACCAAGCATTACTCGCAGCCCGTGCTGGTGCGACATACGTATCACCATTCCTCGGTCGTCTAGATGATATCGGACAAGATGGAATGGGGCTCGTCGAGACGATTGCTCAAATTTTCGTCGTACATGATATTCCAACACAAATCATCGCGGCGTCGGTCCGGAATCCAGTTCACGTGACGAACGCTGCTCTTGCGGGCGCAGACATCGCGACGATTCCATTCTCGGTCATCGAGTCACTCACACACCACCCACTCACGACGCAAGGAATTGAAAAGTTCCTCGCCGACTGGGAAAAAACGCAGCAATAATCGTAGCGAAGAGAAAGGTTGATGGAACGTGGACATTTTGCATATCGTAGGGCAACAACGCCTAGAAGGAACCGTATCAATCAGTGGTTCGAAGCAAAGCGCCATCCCGTGTCTTGCTGCAGCCCTCCTGACGGATCAGACGGTCGTTCTTGAAGGCGTGCCGGAGATTGGCGACGTCGCGACGATGATCGAGATTTTGGAGACGCTCGGCGCGGTCGTGACACGTCAAGGCGATATGGTGACGATTGATCCAAGTCGGGTCGAATCGATGCCGTTGACTGGTGCGGAGACGCGCAAGTTACGCGGATCGATCTACCTCATGAGCGTTCTGGCAGCCAGATTCAAACAAGGAGTCGTCGGTCTGCCTGGAGGTTATGCCATCGGACCACGACCGATTGATTTACACATCAAAGCACTAGAGCGTCTCGGTGTTTCTGTACGTAACGAGCAAGGCGTCCATTACATGCGCGTCGATCGTCTCGTCGGCAACCGGATTTACCTCGATCTCCCGTCATTCGGTGCAACGATCAGTGCGTTACTCGTCGCTGTCTTCGCTGAAGGAACGACTGTCATCGAAAACGCTGCCTATGACCCGGAAGTCATCGACGTCAGTACGATGTTGACGAACATGGGGGCAAGCGTCAAAGGGGCAGGAACGGACGAGATTCGAATCAAGGGCGTATCGCAACTAAGTGGTTGCCGGCATACCTTGATTCCAGACCGCATGGAGGCAGGAACGTTCTTGACGATGGGAGCGGCACTTGGACGCGTCACCGTCGATAACGTCATTCCGCTTCATCTCGAGAGCGTCATCCAAAAACTCGAACGGTACGGTGCGTTGATCGAAGCAACGGATGATTCCGTCACGGCGACGTTTCAGGAGGCGAAGCCGGTCGATATTCGTGTCTTCCACTACGGTGGATTCCCGAGCGACTTACAGCCTGTCATCTCGGCAGCGTTGTTGCAAGCGAAGGGAGCGAGTATCGTCGTCGATAAGTTGTACCCGCAACGTTTCCGGCACGTGCAGGAGTTACGACGCTTGAACGCTCGAATCACGCATGAAGACGCCTCAATCATCATTCGTGGTGGAGAAACCTTACTTGGTACGGAAATCGAGGCACCGGACCCACGCGGTGGCGCAGCACTTGTCTTGGCGGGACTTCTCGCTTCAGGGGAGACGACGTTGCACCACGCAGAAGTGCTTGACCAGAGTTACGAACGATTTGATCAGAAGTTGAAGGAGCTAGGCGCCCTCGTATGGCGTGAAACGATTTGACCGATTTGTAACAAGGGAGAGGGGACATACACATGGAGAGAAGTCTATCAATGGAACTTGTACGCGTCACGGAGGCAGCAGCGCTTGCCTCTGCGCGTTGGATGGGAAAAGGATTGAAGAACGAAGCGGATGATGCGGCAACAAGCGCAATGCGTGACGTCTTCGATACGATTCCGATGAAAGGAACCGTCGTCATCGGGGAAGGCGAGATGGATGAAGCACCGATGCTTTACATTGGGGAAAAGCTAGGAAATGGGTATGGACCACGACTCGACGTCGCTGTCGATCCGCTTGAAGGAACGAACATCGTCGCAAAAGGAACATGGGGCGCACTTGCTGTCCTCGCGGTCGCGGATGCAGGAGATTTACTCCATGCACCGGACATGTACATGGATAAGATCGCAGTTGGTCCGGAAGCGGCGGGTCATATCAGTCTGGATGCGACGATCGAAGAAAACATCGCAGCCGTCGCGAAGGCGAAGAACAAAGAAATCGAAGACGTCGTCGTCTCGATCCTGGATCGTGAACGTCATGAAGAAATCATTCAACGGATTCGGGCAACAGGGGCACGGATTCGCTTGATCGGTGACGGTGACGTTGCTGGTGCGATCAACACGGCGTTCCCGCATACAGGTATTGATATCTTGCTCGGTTCAGGCGGTGCACCGGAAGGCGTTCTTGCTGCCGTTGCCTTGAAATGTCTCGGTGGTGAACTCCAAGGACGCTTGTTACCAGCAGACGAAGCTGAGATCGAGCGTTGTAAGAAGATGGGCATCGAAGATCCGTCGAAGATCCTCATGATGGATGATCTCGTTGCAGGAGATGACTGTATCTTTGCTGCGACAGGCGTCACGGACAGCGAGTTGATGAAAGGTGTCCAGTTCACGGCGCAAGGCGGTCAGACACACTCTGTCGTCATGCGTGCGAAATCAGGAACGGTTCGTTTTGTCGAGGGTATTCACTCGTTCAAGAAGAAACCGAAGCTTGTCATTAAGTAAAACAGGACGACTCCTCAAACAGGACGTCTGAATCCACACAAAAAGAGTTGGCGTTGCGGATGATCTCCGGAGCGCCAACTCTTTTTTGATATGTTTCTAGGAATCAAGACGTTCATCCTCAACTCCTACAGGAAAAGGAAACGTGCTAACGTTTCCGTCAGGGTAAGGGAAGACCTGGCATTTCGCACAAGTTGCGAGATGTCGCGGCTTACCTCCCGCCTGAGGAAAGGGAGGATATGAACGTTGAGTGATAAATAAATCATTATTTGACGATTACCGCGGACGCTGGACTTCTCCTGCTTGTCGGGTGACGTACCGACGCGGTAGAAAACGCGTCGAAAAGATATACCAGGCATTCCCGAAGCCAGGCACGATGAACGTTTTTCCCTTCATATAGCCACGGTAGGCGATACGCGCAACCGTCGGAGCATCCATGACACCAGGTCGCAAGAACAAGCGTGACTGTTCAAGATTTGCTGCCGATTCAAATCCGGTATGTGTCGCACCCGGACAGACAACGCTCACTTGAATCCCGTCTACTGCGAGCTCTTCCGTCAAGCCTTCCGAGAAATGAAGGACATAGGCTTTTGTCGCGTAATAGACACTCAGCCATGGTCCACCTTCGAATGCAGCCGTTGACGCGAGATGGACGATACGTCCTTTGATTCCCTGTTCTTTCATCCGTGAGGCATAGATCTTCGTCACGTGTGTCAACGCTTCGATGTTTAAAGCAATCATTCGAGACTCGTCTTCAAACGAGGTCTCAAGGAAAGAACCGAAGACACCAATTCCAGCGTTATTGATGACGCAATCGACCGGAATCTGTTCCGTTGCCCGAAACAGTGCCAATCGATGCGTATACTGCGTTAAATCGTAAGGGAAGACGGTTGCTGTTCCACCGAGTCGCTCGACATGGAATTTCGTTTCGAAGAGTGCCGTAGCATCACGTCCGACGAGCAGAACGTGATCCCCTTGACGAGCATGGAGATAAGCGAATTCACGACCGAGACCTCTTGAAGCACCTGTAATTAAGACATGCATCCTATTTCCTCCTTATGAATGAGATGAAAAAAAGCGATCGAGCCAATGCTCAACCGCTTTGAGATGATGAATTATAGGTAAGATCCTGCGCCGACAAGGCGTGAACCCCAGTACCCTGATTTGAAGCTTGAGTATTTAACGCCACCTGTTTCTGAGTTGACCATGCTTGACTTGCTTGTTGCGATCCCAACGTGCTGAATGCCGCTACCGTGTGAGAAGAAGACAAGATCTCCTGGTTGTACTTTTGAAACGCTGACTTTCTTAGAAGAAGAATATTGTGAAGAAGACGTACGTGGCAATGTTTTACCAGCCGCTTTCTTGTACACGTAGCTTGTGAAACCAGAGCAGTCGAATCCACGAGTCGTTGTTCCACCCCATACATAAGGTGTACCTTTATGTTTTGCTGCTTCGTTCAGGATTTTCGTCCGTTTAGAAGAAGAGCTTGTTGATTTTTTAGCGCTAGAAGATGATTTGTATGTCTTTGTGTACTGTGAGTAGACATAGCGTGTTTTACCGCCGTATGAGATTTTTGTCCAGCTGCCTGATTTGCCTTTGTATGTAAAGACTTGACCAGCGTTGACTTTCCCGACGATGCTTGCTTTCGTAGAAGGTGCTGTCCGAACACGAAGACCGTTGTCCGTGATCTTGACTTTCGTGACTGTCGCTGCTTCAACTTTACCTGTACCCACTGATGTAAAACCTGAAACCACTAAGGCTGCCGTCGCGATCGATGCTAGAAAACGTTTCATGTTAAGAATTCCTCCGTTTAAATGTAGTGTGTTGCGTCCGTAAGTTATATGATGAAATCATTAAGTGTGTGATTAAGCAGTCTACCTTACAACTGTGTAAGAATTTTGTCTGCAGGAATATCTTAGCACGAGCACACTTGAAAACGTTTTTTCAGTTAGAAGACAAAACAGATGCTTTTGTAACATAACTGAAATAATATCCTTGAATATTACAAAGTAAGAAACGCAGAGGATTGTTAACGACGAATTCAAAAAAATATGATACCTTTAGTTCACGAATAAAATTACATACCTCCTGATGTATGTATGGAAGTATGCTGAATGCAGTTGAATTTATAAAGAATAGGTGAAGAACATGCCAACAACTGATAAAAAAGATAAACCAGAACGTTCCTATACACTGGCTCAATTGAGCCAACTGACATTAAAAGAACTCTATGAAATCGCAAAGACGAAGAATGTCCCACAATACCGGGAAGCCCGTAAACGCGAGTTGATGTTCAAGATTTTAAAAGCACAGGCTGAATCGACTGGTCTTTATTTCCTCGAAGGGGTACTCGAAGTCATCCCTGGCAACCCACAAATGCAAAACGATGGTGGCTTTGGCTTCCTTCGTCCTATCAATTATTCCCAATCCTCTGAAGATATTTATATCGCAGCATCTCAAATCCGACGCTTTAATCTACGTAATGGTGATGTCGTCACAGGTAAAGTCCGTCCACCGAAGGAAAACGAACGGTTCCAAGGATTACTTAGCGTGGAAGCCGTCAACGGTGAAGCACCAGATACTGCCCGTAACCGTTTATTTTTCCCGGCACTGACACCGATCTATCCGGATCGTCTAATGCGACTTGAGACAGAACCACGCCATCTATCTGTGCGTGTCATGGATATGATCGCACCGGTTGGGTTTGGTCAACGTGGTTTGATCGTCGCACCGCCAAAAGCAGGGAAGACATCACTCCTCAAAGAAATCGCAAACTCGATTCAGGAGAATCATCCGGATGTCGAACTGATCATTCTCTTGATTGATGAGCGTCCTGAGGAAGTAACAGATATTGAGCGCTCGGTTCCGGGAGCAGACGTTGTCAGCTCGACGTTTGACGAAACACCAGACAACCACGTCCGGATTTCTGAGCTTGTCCTCGAGCGGGCGATGCGACTCGTCGAACACAAGAAGGATGTCGTCATCCTGATGGATTCGATCACACGTCTAACACGGGCCTATAACTTAACGGTACCGCAAAGCGGTCGGACGCTCTCAGGGGGGATTGACCCGGCTGCGTTCCATAAACCAAAACGCTTCTTTGGGGCAGCGCGAAACATCGAACACGGTGGTAGTTTGACGATTCTTGCGACAGCTCTCGTTGAGACAGGATCGCGCATGGATGACGTCATCTATGAGGAATTCAAAGGGACGGGCAACATGGAGTTGCATCTCGATCGTAAGCTGTCAGAGCGTCGGATCTTCCCAGCGATCGACATTCGGAAGTCCGGTACACGGAAGGAAGAACTCTTGCTTCCGAAAGAGCAACTCGATGCACTTTGGACGATTCGCCGGACGATGAACGAGTCGAACGAATTCGTCGATACGTTCCTACGGAAGATTCGCGATACGAAAAATAATGAGGAATTTTTCGTCGAACTCGAGAAGGAAAAGAAGAAGGCGGTCCGACGCGCACCGGCTAAACCACGTACCGTCAAGAAGGAAACGACGACGGAAAAATAACTATTGCGACGCGCAAAAAAATCGTTTAGTATAGGAAGGTAACTTACTCTGGCTCAGCAAATGAACCAGGGCGGAAGGAGAGAAATCAACCATGAAACAAGGAATTCACCCTAACTACAACAAAGTAGTATTTATGGATTCAACGACTGAGTACAAATTCTTAAGCGGTTCTACTCGTTCTTCGAACGAAACGATCACTTGGGAAGATGGTAACGAGTACCCACTCATCCGTGTGGATGTGTCTTCAGACTCGCACCCATTCTACACAGGTCGTCAAAAGTTCAATGCGGCAGATGGTCGTGTCGATCGCTTCAACAAAAAATACGGCCGCAAGTAATCACTTGCCGGTTCTTAAAAAAACAGCCTGCCTCCATTATGGAAGCAGGCTGTTTTTGTATAGACTGAATTGTGAACGATACGCGAGATACGTCTTCAAGACGAAGGAGAAGGCGATTCCACCGGCAATTCCGATTAAATACGGCATGACTTCCGGATGTGCCAAGATATAGTCCATGACTTTGTGGAACGAGAGGTGACGACCGACGAAGTAGCCGGCGCCTAAGAACACGCTGATCCAAATCAACGCACCTGTATACGCATAACTCGCAAACACGCGAAACGGCATTTTCGAGACACCTGCAAAAAAGGCAGAGAGTTGGCGGAGACCAGGTATGTAGTAACCGATGATCAAGACCGATTTTCCGTAACGACGAAATCCGGCTTCAGCGGAAAGAATATGTTTTTCTGAGATACGCATTTTCGGTCCGACGCGGTGTAATAGTGGCATACCGAGTTTTAATCCGAGTAAATAGCTGATCGTCATCCCGATACAACTGCCGGCGTAAGCGGCGAGGATCGTACCGACGAGTGGTAGATTGCCTTGATGCATCCAAAAACCGGACAGGACGAGCAGGGTCTCATCAGGAACCGGCAATCCCACGATACCACCTGCGAGAAGGACGGAGAGACCAAGGGCACCGTATTGGTGCAGGATGTCATGTAAGAGATGATGAATCGGGGACACCTTCTTTCGTGAGAGTCTTCTTCTTCAGTGTACAGGAAATAGGGGACGGTTGGAATGAAAGGACAAAAATTCTAGGTAAAGAAAAAATGAATTTTGATTTCCGGAAGTCAACCCTTTTTCTCGATACCGTTTCGGGCTATACTCGTTAAAGTGACTATTTTTAGAGGACGGTGTCGGACGATGATGCATGTAATAAATCAGTACGGCTGGATCGAAGTAATTTGTGGCAGTATGTTTTCCGGGAAATCGGAAGAGTTGATTCGTCGTGTCAGACGGGCGCAGTACGGCAAACTGCCCGTTCAAGTATTCAAGCCGGCAATCGACGACCGGTACCATGAAGAGCATGTCGTCTCTCATATCGGCAACTCCGTCGTGGCGATTCCGATGGCGACGAGTCGCGATCTCTACGCAGCAGTAGCAGAGGAAACACAAATCGTCGGAATCGATGAAGTTCAATTCTTTGATGATGAGATCGTACAAGTCATCGAAGCACTTGCACAAGACGGAAAACGCGTCATTTGTGCAGGCCTTGATCAAGATTTCCGGGCAGAGCCATTCGGCAAGATGCCGGAATTACTGGCGCGCGCAGAATTCGTGACGAAGCTGCAAGCCATCTGTCTTTCGTGTGGTGATCCGGCTTCCCGGACACAACGGTTGATTGATGGAAAACCAGCGAACTACGATGATCCGATCATCCTAGTGGGCGCTTCAGAATCGTATGAGCCACGGTGCCGCCATTGCCATGAGGTGCCTGGAAAGCCGAAGCCGCTCCAATCGGTGCAGCACCAAGAAAATTAAAAAAGACGTACCGATCGCGGTCGTCCTTTGATGTAACAGCTATTCGCTTTTAAGTGAATAGCTGTTTTTTTATTATCCCGTTTCCTGTGAGAACCGGCTTGAGCGTTCGATAAAGCGGATCGTCTCACGAACGATCAAATCCTGATCATGATCGAGGGTCGCGACGTGGTACGAGTTCAGTAAACAGTAGCTTCGTTTATCATTCGTTCCGATGTGCTGATGCAGATAATCCGAGCTCGACGGCGGGACGACGTGATCGGTCGCCGAGTAGAGAATTAATGTCGGCAGAAGGATTGATCCTAAGCGTCCTTTCGTTTCATCCATCAGACGGACGAGTTCGAACGCACAACGACTTGGAACGAGGTCATAGATGATTTCGAAAGCAGACCGTTTGATGTCCGGTGCCCCTTCCGGTAAGTACTGTGGACCGTCCTCGAACGAAAGTGCTTCATAGGATGGAACGGAAAGTGCGGCATTGATCGTAATGATGCCGGCAAACGGAATGCCGTCAGCAGCGAGTGACAGTGCAAGCGTCGCACCCATCGATTGACCGATGACGAAGACTTGATCGCATGTTTCTTGTAAACGTTCATAGCCGTCTTGCAGGCTTTGCTTCCAACATCGAGCAGTCGATTGTTCAAACTCGCGGACGTTCGTTCCATGTCCGCGTAAGCGCGGGGCATAGACGGTAAAACCTTCAGCAGCGAATGCCTCACCGACGTCGCGGACACTTTGCGGAGTGGCATTAAAACCATGACAGATTAGAATACCGATCGGTCCACCTTGAAAATAAAACGCTTCAGCACCAGTCAATACAGGATAGTTCATCATTACTATTTTTCCTCCATTCATGAAAAAAACTCGTCGACGTCACTGCTTGGACGCCCACGAGTTTTTCACCGTATCATCCAAAGCCGCGCTTTGCTGGTCGGAGCACCTTACAGATTGCAGGTTGCCGTGAAGTCATAGAGCCAGGTCTCTCGTTCACTCTTGATAAATATCATATTGGAATTGTCGGAATAATCATTGAAACGATGGTAGCACGACCAAAAATGACTTGTCAAATCTTTCTTGACGAATCATGATCCGTTGAGTAAGCTAACTCATAACTTGTTCATCCATCGATATGCGCCAAATGGATTATTTTTGCAAAGTTGGTTGACTTTTAAAGTTTCGACCCGTAATGTAAAAATTAGTTTTACGACATAAGCAACAACGCAACAACACACATACGAATTTCATACCGCAATACTTATCCAGAGAGGTGGAGGGACTGGCCCTACGAAACCTCGGCAACAGACTCATTATGAGCACTGTGCCAATTCCATCAGACAGATGTCTGAGAGATGAGTAGAGTGGATTCTGCCACTGTGCGGATCCAGGTCTCTTCTTGTTTCTCAAGAAGGGACCTTTTTTGTTGAATGAAGGGGGAAAACGGAATGATCGCATTTCATCAAGTCAAGAAAACGTACGTCACGAAAGATCAGACGATCGCAGCGCTCGACGGTGTCGACCTGACGATCGAAAAAGGCGAAATCTTTGGTGTCATCGGCTTTAGCGGTGCCGGAAAAAGTTCACTACTCCGCTGTGTCAATCTATTAGAACGACCGACGTCAGGAACGGTGACGGTCGATGGAGAAGATTTAACGCAACTGTCTCCGAAAAAATTGCGCCAAGCAAAACAACGGATCGGGATGATCTTTCAGCACTTCAATCTATTGAATGCGAACACGGTCTTTGCGAATGTCGCGAAACCACTCGTTCTCGCAGGCGTCAAGAAAGACGAAATTCGCCGCCGGGTGACGGAGTTACTCGAATTCGTCGATCTCGCGGACAAGGCGGATCATTATCCGGATCAATTGTCGGGTGGGCAGAAACAGCGCGTTGGTATCGCCCGGGCACTCGCGACGCAACCTTCCGTCCTCTTATGTGACGAAGCGACGTCAGCACTCGATCCCCAAACGACACATCATATTCTCCAGTTATTAAAACGTATCAATGCGGAGTACGGGATCACGATTCTCTTGATCACCCACGAGATGGGCGTCATTCGGGAGATTTGCGACCGCGTCGCTGTCATTGAAGCTGGGAAACTGATCGAGTCAGGAACGGTCTTTGATGTCTTTTCAAACCCGCAGACCGAGA
The DNA here is from genome assembly GCF_018618915.1 of Exiguobacterium sp. s91. Classification (NCBI taxonomy): domain Bacteria; kingdom Bacillati; phylum Bacillota; class Bacilli; order Caryophanales; genus Exiguobacterium; species Exiguobacterium sp. s91. The sequence goes on from NZ_JACSMZ010000001.1 coordinate 71,952, forward strand.
CAGCACAGAACTTCGTCCGCTCCGTCATGCACGACGAGATTCCAGCATCGATTCGCCAGTTGATCGAGTCCCGGAATGCGAATCCGATCTATAAGATTCATTTCCTCGGACATCACACCGGGCAGCCGCTCTTATCGCAAGTTGCGAAACGCTTTGACGTCGATGTCAACATCTTGCACGGTAGCATCACGGAGTTGCAGGATACGCCGTTCGGCACCTTACTCGTCGAGTTGATTGGTGAGCAGGCTGAAGTGAAACGAGCGTTACACTACATCGATCAGGCACAGGTGACGGTCGAGGAGGTACTTGCTCATGCTAGTTAATTACAGTGATATCTGGACAGCATTTTTGCAGACGATGACGATGGTATCCGTTTCGCTCTTATTCTCGACCTTGATCGGCTTACCACTCGGGATCCTGCTTGTCGTCACGCGAAAAGGAGCATTGCTTGAAAATGTCCCGCTGTTCACGTTCTTCAACAGTATCGTCAATATTTTCCGCTCGATTCCGTTCATCATCTTACTCGTCGCGATCATCCCGTTGACGCGCTTGATCGTTCAGACATCGATCGGAACAGAAGCCGCCATCGTCCCGCTCGTCTTTTACGCTGCACCGTACATGGCGCGTCTGATCGAGAGTTCTTTACTCGAAGTCGATAAAGGCGTTCTTGAAGCAGCAGAAGCGATGGGCGCGACACCGTTTCAAACGATTTTCCGCTTCCTCCTACCGGAAGCACTCGGTTCACTCATCCTGAACTTAACGATCGCGACGGTTGGCTTGATCGGGGCGTCAGCGATGGCAGGTGCGATTGGAGGCGGTGGTCTCGGCGACTTAGCGATCACTTATGGCTATCAACGATTCGACACGAAAGTCATGATCATCACGGTCGGGATTCTCGTCATCTTAGTCCAAGGCTTACAGACGACAGGCAACATCGTCGCACGAAAAATTAGAAGACATTAATCAAGGGAGCGATTCAGCCATGAAAAAAGCAGTAGCGATTGGAGCAACACTCACGACGATTTTATTTGCCGGATGCGCAGCATCAGGAGAAGACGAAAAGACGATCAAGCTCGGTGTCAGCGGTTCCGACACACAAGTTTGGGATTATGTCGCGAAAAAAGCAGAGAAGGAAGGCATCAAAATCGAGCTCGTCAAGTTCTCCGATTATGTCCAGCCGAACATGGCACTGGCTGAGGGTGAGATCGACGCCAATGCTTTCCAGACGATTTCCTACTTCAACGCTTTCAAGAAAGAACATAACTTGAAGCTATCGCCGATTGCGACGACTGTCATCGCACCGATGGGGATCTACTCAGATAAATACAAGGATGTCAAAGACATTCCAAATGGCGGAAAAATCGCTGTTCCGAACGAAGCGACGAACATGGGACGTGCCCTCTTGTTACTGCAAGAAGCAGGTCTGATCAAGCTACCGGACGACTTCGATGGCAACGGTTCGGTCGATAAGATCGTCGAGAATCCGAAAAAGCTGAAAATCGTTCCGATCGTCGCCGGGCAAACGCCACGCGTCTTACCGGACGTCGCGGCATCAATCATCAACAATGGCATTGCCGTTGACGCTGGCTTCAACCCGATCAAGGACTCGATCGTCCATGAGAACGAGACAGCAAAACCATACATCAACATCATCGCGACACGGACGGAAGACAAGAACAAAAAAGAACTGAAAAAAATCGCATCGCTGTATCAACAAAAAGATGTCGCGGCCTTCATCAAAAAAGAATATAAAGGCAGTACGATCCCGACGTTCGTTCCATTGAGCGATATCGGCGAATAATTTCAAAAGGAGAGTGGACAGTATGACGACACCAGTACGCACGACATGGGTAGAGACGATTGAACAGGACATCGAACAAAAACGGGAATCGTATCTTGAGACAAGTCATCGGATTCATGCAACGCCGGAAATCGGGAACGAGGAATTCTTTGCTTCGCGGCTCCATGCGGAGCGTCTAACAGCGGAAGGTTTTACAGTAGAACTCGGCGTCGCGGGGCACGATACCGCGTTCTTCGCGAAGAAATCGAGCGACCGACCAGGCGCAACGATTGCCTTTCTTGCTGAATACGATGCGTTGCCGGGTATTGGTCACGCGTGCGGTCATAATATCATCGGCACGACGAGCGTCGCAGCGGCAATCGCGCTCAGTAAAGTGCTCGATGAAGTCGGCGGGAGTGTCGTTGTCCTTGGAACACCAGCCGAGGAAGGTGGACCGAACGGTAGTGCGAAAGGCAGTTTCGTCAAACATCAGTTGCTGGAAGGGATCGATGCAGCCTTGATGGTCCATCCGTCGGGACAAACACGGATCACGGGTTCTTCCCTTGCGGTCGATCCGCTCGACTTTGCCTTTACGGGTCGTCCGGCACACGCAGCGGCGTCACCGGAGGAAGGCATCAACGCCCTTGACGCTGTCATTCAACTCTTCAATGGAATCAATGCGTTACGTCAGCAATTACCGGACGATGTCCGGATTCACGGAATCATCACGCATGGAGGTGATGCGCCGAACATCATCCCGGAATACGCAAAAGCACGTTTCTTCATCCGGGCGACGACACGGGAACGATTGAATGCCGTCACGGAAAAAATCAAAGCCGTCGCCCAAGGCGCGGCACTCGCGACTGGGGCGACACTTGACGTCATCGCCTTCCAAAATGAAGTCGATAACCTCGTCTTCAACCGGACGTTCGACCGTCTGTTCCAAGAAGAAGCAGAATCGCTTGGTGAAAAGGTCCACTTAGACGAACGACCGGGTCTTGGCTCGACGGATGCCGGTAACATCAGTCAAGTCATTCCGACGATCCATCCGTATATCAAGATAGGTCCGGACGATCTCGTCGCGCATACGGAAGCATTCAAAGAAGCGGCTCGTTCAGAAGCTGGAGATGAAGCCTTGATCACGGGTGCGAAAATCCTCGCTCGGACAGCGCTTCGCGTCCTCGCTGATGAACGGACGCGCGGGGCGATCGCTCAAGAATTCCACGATCGGAAGAACGGATATTTATGAGCGGAAAACAACGACTGGATGCACTGCTATCAGGTGCTCCGGTCGTTTTTGAGATGCGGTCGATCACGAATTGGTGATGGGTGACAGAATTGGAGCGAAATCAAAAAAGAGACAAGACAGAAGCATTTGCGCTTTGTTTTCTTGAAAAAGATATGCTAGGCTAAAATTGTATAACTCAATAATCCAGTTCTTCGGGGTAGGGTGAAAATCCCAACCGGCGGTGATGCGATCGATTGATCGACGAGCCCGCGACCTGTGATGTACGCATCATGGCTGACTTGGTGAGATTCCAGGGCCGACGGTAAAGTCCGGATGGGAGAAGAACGAAACGACACGATTCAAGCCGTTTTCTGAAAAAATGTTTTCAGGAGATGGTCTCTTTCTGCATGAAAAAAATGCAGGGAGCGAACCGTGTATTTCGTGAACCCTTCTATACAGACGCCCCTTTTTCAAGGGGCGTCTTTTTTCATTTGAAAGGAGTGAACGCGATGTCACAGATGATGAGTTATGCCATGCAATTAGCACAAATGTTACACGGACAAACAAGTCCGAATCCAAGTGTCGGCTGTGTCATCGTCAAACAAGGACGCATCATCGGCTTTGGTGCGCACCGGTTTGCCGGTGGTCCGCACGCAGAAGTCGAAGCCTTACGGATGGCAGGGGAAGCCGCCCGTGGTGCCGATCTTTACGTGACGCTCGAGCCATGCAACCATCACGGCAAGACGCCACCATGCACGGAAGCGATTCTACAAGCAGGAATCAAACGAGTCTTCGTCGCAACGGAAGACAAACATGCGATCGTCGCTGGTTCCGGAATCAAACGACTACAGGACGCGGGAATCGAAGTCGAGGTTGGCTTGTTACGACATGAGGCAGAAGCCCTCTACACGGCATTCTGGAAGACGATCGAACGAAAACGTCCGACCGTGACCGTCAAAATCGCTCAGACGATGAACGGGATCGCGGCGACAGGTGAACAGCGCTGGATCACGTCAGAAGAAGCACGCGCGAACGGTCGTGCTCTGCGAGGTCGCCATGATGCGATCCTCGTCGGCAGTGAGACGGTCCTCGTCGATGATCCGGCACTAACGTTACGCGCGTCGTCAGGCATCGAGCCGATTCGGGTAATCGTCGATCGTCGTGGTCGGGTCCCGGAGACGGCCCAAGTTTTCCGTGATGGTAAAAATCCAACCTACTGGCTGACGAGTGTTCCTCGGATTAGTCACGATCAGGTGACGGTTCTCGTTGGTGAGTATGAGACGCCGGAAGCGATTTTGAAACGCTTATACGAACAAGACATCCGCAGTGTTTTGATCGAAGGTGGACCGACGATTCAAGCCGCTTTCCTTGAGGCAGATCTCGTTGACCGAATCGAAGTCTACCAAGCCCCATCGATTTTTGAAGGCGATGCGTGGAATAGTCAACACGATATCGAAGATCGTTTTCAAATCGACCAGGTTGAGACGGTTGGACCGGATCTCCATCTGACGTACATCCGAAAGGAGGAGACGACATGTTCACCGGATTGATTGAAGAAGTCGGAACCTTAAAACGAAAGATCCCGCGACCGAACGGGTTAGCGCTTGAAATTGAGGCGCACCAGGTACTCGAAGGAACGAAGATCGGGGATAGCATCGCCGTCGACGGGATTTGTTTGACGGTCACGTCGATGAGTCCGACCGGTTTCACAGCAGATGCCGTCCATGACACGATCCGTTCGACGGCACTCGGCACGTACCGCGTCGGAAGCCCATTGCAACTCGAACGGGCGATGCCGGCAGACGGTCGTTTCGGCGGTCATTTCGTCAGTGGACATATCGACGGAACAGCGCGGCTGATCAGTCGGCGACCGGATGGAGAAGCGATGGTTTATACGTTTGATGTCGGATCGTGGCAAAAGTATTGTATTCCGAAAGGCTCGATCGCGATCAACGGCACGAGCCTGACGTTGCAACGCGTCACGCCGGAAACGATCTCGATTTCATTGATTCCGCACTCACGTCAAGTGACGACGTTTGATCGATTGGCAAGCGGCGCAGTCGTCAATATCGAGTGTGACATGATGGCGAAACATCTCTATCATTTCACGCAGCATGAGAAGCAGACGGACTGGGCAGCATTCTTAGGAGGCGACATGTAATGAACGGATTCGACTTGATTGAAGACGCGATAGAAGATTTGAAGAACGGACGACCAATCATCGTCTGCGATGACGAGGATCGTGAGAATGAGGGCGATCTCGTCATGCTCGCGGAACACGCGACACCGGAAAACATCAATTTCATGATCACATACGGAAAAGGACTCGTCTGTGTACCAGTCAGCCCGCGGATCGCAAAGCGACTCGAACTTGCTCCGATGACAGCGAATAATACAGATCCGCATGGAACGGCATTCACGCTCAGCATCGATCATGAAGAGGCAAAGACCGGCATCAGTGCTGAGGAACGGTCGCTAACGATTCAGCGGATGCTGACGGATGGACCGGAACGTTTCAAACGACCGGGTCACATCTTTCCGTTGATCGCCAAAGAGGGTGGTGTCCGGGAGCGACGTGGACATACGGAAGCGGGTGTCGATCTTGCCCGTCTTGCCGGTAGCGATGAGATCGCCGTCATCTGTGAAATCATTAAGGAAGACGGCACGATGGCACGGGTCGATGATCTACTTCTCTATAAGGAAGAACATGATTTAAAACTGATTACGATCGAAGCACTCGTCGCGTATCTCGAGCGACCGTTGAAGCGGGAGGCGGAAGTGTTGCTTCCGACGACGTTCGGAGCCTTTCGGATGATTGGCTATACGACACAAGATAAGAAAGAACATGTCGCTGTCTTATCCGGTGAAGCGCACGACGGGATGCTCGTCCGTCTACACTCGGAATGCCTGACAGGGGACGTCTTCGGTTCGAAGCGTTGCGATTGTGGACCGCAACTCGATGCGGCACTCGAGCGGATCGAACGAGAAGGTGGAGCCGTCCTCTATTTACGTCAGGAAGGACGCGGCATCGGTCTGATGGCGAAGTTAAAAGCGTACGAGTTACAGGAACAAGGACTCGATACGGTCGAAGCGAACCATGCACTCGGTTATCCGACGGACATGCGTGATTATACGGTCGCAGCGAACATGTTGTGTGATCTCGGCGTGACGAAGATCCGCTTGATGACGAACAATCCGGACAAACAACGGGTGCTCGAACAAGAAGGCATCGAAGTCATCGAACGCGTGCCCCATCAAGTACCGGCTGAACCTGAAAATCAACGTTATCTGAAAACAAAACAAACGAAACTCGGGCACTGGCTCGATATCCAAGGAGGACATACATCATGATCTACGAAGGTTTCTTAACAGGAGAAGGACTACGCGTCGCAATCGTCGCTGCACGTTTTAACGAATTGATCACTTCAAAACTCGTCGGAGGAGCAAACGACGCTTTCCGCCGCCACGGTGTTGCAGCGGATGCTGTCGATACAGCGTGGGTTCCGGGAGCATTCGAAATTCCACTCGTCGCGGAAAAGTTAGCGAAAAGCGGCAAATATGACGCCGTCATCACGCTGGGTGCCGTCATCCGCGGAGCGACGTCACACTATGATTACGTCTGTAACGAAGTCGCGAAAGGTGTCGCGAGTGCGTCGCGCGACACAGGCGTACCGATCATCTTCGGTGTCCTGACGACGGATTCAATCGAGCAAGCAGTCGAACGTGCCGGTACGAAAGCTGGGAACAAAGGCTATGAAGCTGCGGTTTCTGCGATTGAGATGGCGAATCTTTTACGGACGATCTAACGAACCAGAAACAGGCTGATGGAAGCTTCCATCAGCCTGTTTTTTTGCGGGAATCTCACGAACACTGAACCAAATTTCAAAAAAAGAATAGTAGATTTGAAATTTGAGGGTTCGTTTTGAAGTAGAACGGTAATGGTCTACTAAAGAAAGTTTGAAACATTTTCCAATGTTTTTCGTAAATCAGGGTAACGCGTACAAAGGAGGAAATGAATATGAAGAAAACAAGGTGGGTAGCAGCCGGGATTGTCGCAGCATCGATTGGACTAGCCGGATGCCAAGATGGACAGACGGATTCAGGTAGTGGCAGCGGATCTGGTTCGACGAAGTCGGGGGAACTCTCGAACACAGAGCTATTAAAGAAAGCGACAGCCGCTCAAGAGGACATCAAATCGTTCCACATGGAAGGAACGGTCAGCTCTAAAGCAGGTGAGATGGCGATGGATCAGAAGGTTTCCGCTGATATCATTCAAAAGCCGCTCGCGATGAAACAGACGATGACGATGAAAAATCCTGAAGACGGGAAAGACGTGACGATTGAAAGTTACATCGTTGACGATAAAATGTACCTCTCGCAAAACGGACAATGGATCGTTCAAGACGTTTCAGAACTAGGCGAGATGGTCGAAGCGATGGAATCATCGGCATCGACGGAACAAAACTTGCAGCTCCTAAAGAAATACAAAGATAATTGGACAGCGAAAAAAGAGGGCGATGTCTATCAGATCGACGTTAAGCTGAGTGGTGATGACCTGAAAGCCTTCATGAAGGATTCACTCGAACAGACAGGACAGATGGCGCAGATGAAAGATGCGATGGATAGCATCGATTATAAAAAGATGAACTACAAAATGACGTACGACGCGAAGACGTTCTATCCGAAGTCACTCGACATGGATATGGTGTTTGCGATTGAAAAAGAGACCGAGTTCAACATGAAGAATGAGTCGACGTTCTCGAAATTCAATGAGATCGACGAGATCACATTACCGGCGGAAGCAAAAGACGCACAACCGCTCACAGGTGCTGGACAGTAAAAAATGAAAAAACAAGCCCCTCTCTTCTGATGTGAAGACGAGGGGCTTGTCGTTTAGACTTGGAACTGGCGGAGAACATCCTTTAGTGCTTCCGCCTGTTGTTGACTGACGGAAGTCTGTTCATGGACATCTCGGAACGCTTGGACGGAATGATTGATTTGCTCCGACATCGATTGTGTTCCCTGCGCACCATCATTGACGGTGACGGCAACATCGTGGATGACACCAAGCATGTTCGCTGTCAGTTCCTGAAGTTGACCGGCTTGGGCAGCGAAGTGTTCCGCTGCATCACCGAATAAATGTGCGTCGTTCCGATACTGGACGGAGGCATCCTCAAACAAATCGTAGTCTTTGGCGACCTTTGTATCAATGAAAGAGAGCATCTCGCCGGACGCGGCGTTCAAGTGTTCAACGGACTCGATGACAGAAATCGAGACATCTTGGATTTGTTCGACGGTATCCCGGCTACTTTCAGCAAGTTTGCGAATTTCATCGGCGACGACGGCAAAGCCGCGACCGACTTCACCAGCGCGTGCTGCTTCAATTGAAGCGTTAAGGGACAATAGATTCGTTTGCGCCGCGATCGAGAGGATCGCGTCCGATAAGACGGAAATTTCCTTGACAGCCTTTGCGCGAGCCATTGCGTCCTCGAGTTTACTTTTCGTTTCAGCGAGAATGTGATTCGCGGTCTGTTTCGCTTCGGTTGCGACGACTTGAAGCGATTCAGCACGTCCACCCACTTCTTGTGCCCGTTTTCCATTCGCTTCTGCACCAGCGACGATATCATGAATCGTCGCTTCCATATCGACAGCAGACGAGTTCATCTCTTCGGCAGAAGCAGCTGTCTCCTGCATCCCGGCTGATAAGTTTTCAATCGTATGGGAAGTCGACGCCATATCCTGATCGAGTTCGCTGATTCGACCGGAGACGTGACGTGAAGTCGATACGACGTGGGTTGCTGTATCATCGACTTGAATGATGATCGTCCGTAAGTGGGCGATGAATTGATTCATCGACTGGGCGATTTGTCCAATCTCGTCATCACGTACGACGTCGAGTTGTGCCGTCAAGTCGCCACCTTGTGTTGCTAGTTCATACGTTTTCGCCTGTAGTTGGCGGAGTGGACCGAAGATCGAGCGTAAAATCAAGACGGTGAAGATGACACCGAGTAATCCGACGACACCGATGATCGTGAAGAGAAGGATGTGAGCTGTATTGGCAGAACTTGTGATGGCATCACCATTTATTTTCGCTTGTTGATTATTGTATTTCACGATTTTCGTTAATTGATCAGAAACGGCGAAGTATGAATCACGACTCTCACCTTCATAATAGGTGACCGCTTCTTTTTGGGTTTCCGGCGTACTAAGGGCGAGAAGGCGATCAGTCGTCTCATTGAAAGTTTGCCATTTTTTCGTGAGATCATTGAACAGTGCGCGATCGCTTTCTAAATAAATCGTTTTCTCGTATTTCGCGAGATTCGCGTCAACGGTCGCTAAACCGTCTTTGACACGCTTATCATAACCGGCTTTAATTTCTGGATCATTTTCTTGAATGTGTAATAATTCAACACGTCGTAAATCAGACAGTGCCGTGTTCGTTTCATGGGATAAGTTCAGACCAGGAATCCAAGACGAGGTGATCGTTTGACTCTCTTGGTCAACACGATTGAGAGAAGATGCGCCGTATAAACCGACACCGATCAAGCTAAGCAAAAGTATGGAGGACAATAAGATAAGCTTTGTTTTAATCTTCATATGATTCGCTCCTTTTTTGCAAGATGAACTATTTATTTTCTTGATTATACCTTCACAAGTAAAAAATTTACTTATTATCAAAAAAATTAAAACGTAAAATAGTTCCATGAAAAAATAGTTTGACAATTATCAGTAAATTCTGAAAAGATGGTAAGGAACTACATATCTCATAAAGGGAGGTAAGACGAATGGGAAATTCATTTAGTGAGTGGATTAGTGCGGTGTCCGATATCGTATGGGGACCACCGTTACTCATTCTGTTGGTCGGTACGGGGATTTACTTGACGATTCGCTTAGGATTCATTCAAATTACCAAACTGCCGTATGCGCTGAAGCTTGCGTTTTCAAAGCATCAGGACGATAAGTCAGAAGGTGACATCAGTCACTTTCAAGCGTTGATGACGGCACTGGCTGCGACCGTCGGTACGGGGAATATCGTCGGTGTCGCAACCGCCGTCGTCCTCGGGGGACCAGGCGCGATCGTCTGGATGTGGCTGTCCGGTCTGTTCGGGATGGCGACGAAATACGCGGAAGCGATCCTTGCCGTCAAATATCGTGTCGTCGATGAGAAAGGACAGATGGCAGGAGGACCGATGTATTACCTTGAGCGGGGACTGAAGCAAAAATGGCTCGGTGTCTTGTTTGCTGCATTCGCTTCGATCGCTGCGTTTGGGATCGGAAACGGGGTCCAGACGAACTCGGTCGCCCTCGCGATGAAATCGACGTTCGATGTGCCACTTTACGTGACGGGGATCGCGTTGATGGTATTGACGGGTGTCGTCATTCTTGGTGGGGTCAAGTCAATCGGGAAAGTCGTCAGTCTGTTCGTTCCGTTCATGATTTTCTTCTATGTCGGAAGTGGTTTACTAATTCTCATCATGAACTATGATCTGATTCCAGGTGCGATTTCAACGATCTTCAGTAGTACATTCTCAAACGAGGCCATCACGGGTGGGGCAATCGGAGCGGCGATTCGTTATGGTGTCGCGCGTGGTGTGTTCTCAAATGAAGCAGGACTCGGTTCAGCACCGATCGCAGCTGCTGCTGCGAAGACGGACTTCCCGGGCCGTCAAGCGCTCGTCTCGATGACGCAAGTCTTCCTCGATACATTGGTCGTCTGTTCGATCACGGGTCTGACACTCGTCATGGGGGGACAACTCGATACGGACTTGCAAGGCGTTGAACTGACGACGGCGAGCTTCGAAGTCTTCCTCGGTCCTGCCGGGAAATACATCGTTACGATCGGTCTCGTCATGTTCGCGTACTCGACCGTTCTTGGCTGGTCGTACTACGGTGAAAAATCGATCTATTATCTGTTTGGTCAAAAATCAATCCTACCGTACCGCATCCTGTTCGTCTTAGTCGCTGGAGCAGGTGCAATGACGACGAACTTGAACATGGTGTGGGCGATTTCTGATGTCTTCAACGGATTGATGGCGATTCCGAACTTAATCGGTTTGATTGGACTGTCCGGCGTCGTCATTGCCGAGACACGACTGTTCCGCGAACAGTTGAAACGAGAAGAAGCGAATCGGAAGGTTTCGTAGGATACATGCTCTAATAACGAGTTCGTGTATGATGAAGTATGAAAAAAGGAGATCACGTTCCGGGTCATGAACTCGGATGGTGATCTCCCTTTTTATTTGATCGAAAGAAATTAAGAATGCGCATCCTCGACTCCTACAGGAGAAGAAAGCACAGACAGTGCTTTCGGCAGGGATAGGTAAGACCCGGCAGACCGCAGTGAATGCGGGTGGCCGCGGCTTACCTCCCGCCTGTGGAAAGCGAGGATGAAACATTCGTTGTTAGAGATGGTAATCAAGAGAAAAACGAGAGATACATCACTTTTGACGATAAAGCATCAGGGATTCATAAGGACGTAACGTCAAAGTCTGACCCTCTGTCTGCATCTTCTGATAGTTGTGAAGCAACACCGTATAATCCGATCCGTCACGAGGTAACGTGAACGTCGTCTCTGTTCCGTAGAAGTTCGAAACGACAAGCAACTCTTCCTCGCTTGTGGCACGTTCGTACGCCCAGAGTGACGGATCGTCTGGTGTCAACAGACGGTACGAACCGTCCGTCAGCACGTCATACTGTTTGCGGAGTTGAATCAACTGTTTGTAATGATGATAGACCGAGTTTGTGTCTGCGACAGCCGACTCGACATTGATGTGATCATACGTTGGTGAGACCGGTATCCACGGCTCGCTTGAACTAAAGCCACCGTTGACAGCATCCGACCACGGCATCGGCGTCCGCGCATTGTCACGCGACTTTTGACGAATCGCAGCGAGAATCGCTTCTTCCGTTACGCCGTTGTCCCGAGCTTCCTGATAGGCGTTCAACGTCTCGACATCGCGGTAGTCGGACAGATCCGTGAAGTCCGGATTCGGCATGCCGATCTCTTCTCCTTGATAGATATACGGTGTACCTTGTAAACCGTGAAGCGTCGTCGCGAGCATCTTCGCACTTTCGACGCGATACGTGACGTCGTCACCAAACCGGCTGACGACGCGTGGCTGGTCATGGTTGCACCAAAAGATAGCGTTCCAGGCTTGTCCGTTCATGCCGGATTGCCAGTCGGAGAAAATCTGTTTCAGTTGCTTGAAATCAAACGGTGCTGCCGTCCATTTTTCACCGTTCGGATAATCGACCTTCAAGTGATGAAAATTGAACGTCATCTTCAGTTCTTGTTCATTAAGCGATGAATAACGGAGGCAGTGTTCAAGTGACGTCGACGACATCTCGCCGACCGTCATGAGATCGTGTCCAGCAAAGACTTCTGCGTTCATCTCTTGCAAGTAGTCATGGACGTTCGGTCCGTCCGTATAATACGCACGTCCGTCCCCTGCTGGATCGTTCGGAAGACCTGGCGTCTTTGAGATCAAATTGATGACATCAAGTCGGAAGCCGCTGACCCCTTTATCCCGCCAAAAGCGCATCATGTTGTAAACATCTTCTCGTAAGCGTGGATTTTCCCAGTTCAGATCCGCTTGCGTCTTGTCGAACAGGTGCAAGTAATACTTGCCAGCTACCTCATCAAATGACCAAGCGGGACCGCCGAATTTCGATACCCAGTCGTTCGGTGTATCGCGCCAGATAAAATAGTCGTGATACGGGCTGTCCGGGTGACGTCCTTCTTCGAACCAAGAGTGCGACGTCGAGCAATGGTTGACGACGATATCCATCATGACAGACAGACCGCGTTGTTTTGCTTCTGCAAGTAACGTCTCGAAATCGTCCATTGTTCCGTAGGATGGATCAATCGCGTAATAATCACTGACATCATAACCATTGTCGTTTTGCGGTGAGGCATAGACCGGCGTCAACCAGAGATAATCGACACCAAGATCCGCCAGATAATCGAGTTTGGCAGTGACGCCTCGTAACGTACCGGTCGCTTTGCCCTCCGGACTATAAAAACTCTTCGGATAGATTTGATAAACGGCGGATTTGCGCCAATCGGTTGTCGTGATCATGAGATACACACCTTTCTAAAATTACGCTGCTTTTTTCAGGGCAGCTTTTTTTGCGCGTTTCGTCGAGACATAGTGGAACAGGAACGTACAGGCGACAGGGACGATGATCGCGATCACCATGCCGACGATGAACGACAGAATCGAGCCTGGTACGATCGAAATGAAAGCAGGTAATCCGCCGACACCGATCGCAGGAGCAAGAACGCCACTGACAGCGATGAAAGCTGACGCGATCGCTGAACCGACGAGTGCTGCGTAAAACGGATATTTGAACCGGAGATTGACCCCGAACATGGCCGGTTCCGTGATTCCGAAGTAGGCGGATAAAGCGGACGTTGATGCCATGTTTTTATCGTTAACGTTTTTCGCGAGGAAAAGCATCGCGAGTGTTGCTGAACCTTGAGCGATGTTCGAAATCGCGATCATCGGCCAGATGAACGTCGTTCCACTTTGTCCGATCAACTGTAGATCAACAGCGATGAACATGTGGTGCATGCCGGTAATGACGAGCGGCGCATAGAGTGCACCAAAGAGTAGGGCACCGAGTAATGGAACAGCTTCGAACGTATTGACGACACCGATCGTAATCCAGTCACCGACTTGACGCGTGACCGGTCCGATGACGGCAAGGGCGAGGAATCCGGTCAATGTAATCGTCGTAATCGGTACGACGAGTAATTGAATCGCATTCGGTACTCGTTTTTTGAGCCAACGTTCGATCGTACTGAGGACGTAAGCGGCAGCGAGTACAGGGAGGATTTGTCCCTGATAGCCGACTTTTTCAATTTCAAAGAGACCGAGAATGTTGAACGTCGGGATTTCACCTTTTAGAGCACTTTGTCCGTAGTTCCAAGCGTTTAAGAGATCTGGGTGAACAAGCATCAGACCCATGACGATCCCAAGAATCTCACTACCACCAAAGCGTTTCGTCGCTGACCAACCGACGAGTGCCGGGAGGAAGACGAAGGCCGTATTGGCCATCATATTGATGAGATCCCAAAGTCCTTGTAAGTTCGGATAACGATCGATCATCGTCTTGCCACCGAACTCGATACCGAATAGATTATTGATTCCCATTAAGAGACCAGCAACGATGATTGCCGGGATGATAGGCATGAAGACATCAGAAAAGACTTTGATCAACTTTTGGAACGGATTCATCTTAGCAGCGCCAGACGATTTGACATCCGCGATCGTTGTTGCCTGTAAACCGGTTAATTGAATGAATTCTGCATAGACCCGGTCGACGTCTCCGGCACCAATGACGATTTGATAGACACCTGCGTTCAAGAACGCGCCTTTGACGAGCGGAACTTCAAGTAAGGCTTCTTGATCGACAAGCTCTTGATTCTTAAGCGTTAAACGAAGACGGGTGACACAGTGAGCTGCCTGCTCAACGTTCTCCTTACCTCCGATGTTCTCAATGATTTGCTCTGCAATCTGACGATAGTTTGGTTTCATCTCGATGCTCCTTTTTGGAAGTGACATACTCGACCACTTTTGAAATGAAAACGTTTTCTTATCTGCGCACACTTATCTTAACTTATCTATATAAGTTGGTCAAGAACTTATATAGATAAGTTAAGAAGAATAAAAAAGAGAGAATCCGTCATCTACGGATTCCCTCATCTAGTAGCGTATATTCAACGACGGGCAATATCAGTGAACTGAAACTTATCGAGCCGGTGACGCGATTCCGTCCGTTCGAAATGTTGTCCTTCATAGAAATACGTATCGTTCGTGACGACGATGACATGCGTCATATCGTGAAGGTCGAGTCGTTCTTGGTCTTCAGTTGTCGCAGGGCGAGCTTCGATTTTACGTTTCGCGTAGCTGATCTGACGTCCGAGTGTCTCTTCGATGTACTGATAGATCGAACCTTTAGCGATGTCAGTAGTCAGTCCAGGCACGAGTGCTGTCACGAAATGATTGATGTCACGGATGACACGTTCACCATCAATTTGACGAATGCGCTCGACGCGTGTCACGTTCGTTCCTTGTGCCACATGCAATAACGAAGCGAGCTCAGCAGAGGCGGAGAGGACTTCGCAAGACACTACATCCGTTTCGACGGCATGTCGCCCCATCCGGCGATGTGCTTCCGAGAAGCTGACGATCCCATTGAATTGGAATTCGATCGCTTCTTGCGACAGGACGAAGACACCTTTCCCTTGGTGTTTACGGACGAAGCCTTTTTCTTGCAGGGCATCGATCGCTTTTCGGACCGTTCCGCGGCTCGCCTCGAATTCGTGCATCAATTCCGTCTCAGAAGGTAATTTCGTTTCAGCCGGGAGCGTTCCTTCCTGAATCCGCTGTGCGAGCTCGTGATAGATGTTTAAATACTTCGGCATATGATCCGTCCTTTACACTCAAATAATGCCTTTAGTGTAGCACGGAACGATTACAGGCATCAAAATAGCTCCACCTATGATCCGGACATGACCGGAAAATAGATAGAGCATAGAAGTGTGAATGTCAGTCAACGAAGAGACGTCGAAAACGTCGTTCCTTTTTTGAGGACATCTTGTTTTTCATCGAGAACATCACTCGTCAAGAGTTCAATCGAGTCAACCGGATGTTCCAAGATGAAGCCGAAGTTACCACTCCGTGACTCGGACGGGGCGTAAGTCTTCGCAAGCGACTCCAAATAGACGTCGTCCTCGAGCGTCTTTTCTGTCGCAGCATCGAGTTTGAAGTGGGCGACAGGATTGAACGTGACCGGTTCATTACTTGTGTTCTTGATCGTGACCCGTGTCTTGATCAAATCAAAGGATTCATCGTGCGTAAAGCCATGGAAGAAATCAATCATGCCATAGCTTGGACGAGCATGGAATACTTTGATCTCTTCGATCGTCATCTCGATCGGACCAATCTTCCGTGTTTCGTTCACTCGTTTGAATTGTTTAAGCGTCAGGTCGCCCTTATCATCCGTGACGGTCTGATCGATTTTTGTCAAATCGCGATCGTCTGGAATTTGTGGGTTTGGAACGTAGGCGCTTGTTTTTTCAAGCGATACCGGCTGCTCCTGTTTCGCAGACGCTGGTTCTTTTGGTGTGTCTTGTGATGCTGAAGTGCCACAACCAGCGAGCACCGTCCCGAGCATCAAAGTAGCAAGTATCTGTCTCATGAACATTCTCCTTATTTCTTCGATTTCAAGAGATCGAAGATGATTTTCGCGTGATCCGTGTTGTCGACTTGTCCCGCGAAACGTTCTTTAGCAGGACCGAACGCATAGACCGGTACGTCTTCACCTGTATGTCCACCTGTCGTCCAGCCTGTATGCGAGCGTTCGTTGAAGATTTCTTCAACCGCATTATCGATCTCGAGTAATTTCTTCGATTCAGCAGCGCGGGAGACGCTATCGATTTCTTTGTCCGTCAAGGCGAGTTTGTCCTGATCGATATACGTCGTCAACGTCTTGCGGACGTCCGCACCATCGACGATTTTTTGCGCCATGAAGTCAGGTGTTTTCTTTGCCGCTTTGATCGGTTCAGCGAACCAGTTATAGATGCCATCTGCACCGATTGAATATCCACCCGTTGAGTGGTCAGCTGTCGCGACGACGAGTGTATGTTTATCCTTCTTTGCAAATGCGATCGCGGCTTTGAATGCCCGCTCGAAGTCTTCCATCTCACTCATGGCACCGACGATATCATTGTCATGACCGGCCCAGTCGACTTGGCTACCTTCGACCATCAGGAAGAATCCTTTTTTATTCGAGTCGAGTCGCTTAATGGCAGAGTTCGTCATTTGTTCAAGCGATGGGACCGAGTTTTCGCGGTCAATCCGTTTTGGTAATCCACCATCTGCGAACAGACCGAGGACTTGTTTGTTTTTATCACCTTGCAATTGATCCAGATCCGTGACGTAACTGTAACCGTCTTTTTTGAATGCTTTCGTCAAATCAACATCCGGACGGACGAAGTTCGACTTACCGCCACCGAGCATGACGTCAATTTTATGTTTCCCATTGACGCGTTCCTTGAAGTAATCGTCTGCGATCGCGTTCATGTTCTTTCGGCTCTCATCATGAGCACCGAACGAAGCAGGTGTCGCATGCGTGATTTCCGATGTCGCAACGAGTCCTGTTGACTTACCACGTGCTTTCGCTGCTTCAAGGACGGTCTTGACTTCCGATTTATCGTTATCGACAGCAATCGCTGCATTATACGTCTTGACGCCGGATGACATCGCTGTTGCTGCGGAAGCGGAATCGGTGACGTTTTCCTTCGGATCTTCCGGATAAGTCATCTGTTGACCAACGAGGTATTGGTCAAACGCTGTTTTTTCAGCAACCGGTGTCGATGGATCGTTCTTTAAGTAACGATGTGCTGATGTATAGGAGACACCCATCCCGTCGCCAATCAAGAAGATGACGTTCCGGATTTCCGGTGATTTAACCGGTTTCGTCTTTGCTTCTGCTTCAGGCATCGAGAGCATCGTACTAAGGGAAAGGGTTGATAAGGCAAAAATCGGAATGATACGTTTTAATTTCATAAGGGTTCCTCCTCGAAAGGTGCTGGGGTTTGATGATCGATACGACCTACAAACTCCACCTTACGGATAGAATGTGAAATCCATGTTTATCGTTTGTAAAGCTTTGTGAAGAATCGATGACAAAAAATGGATCTTCTGAAAAGTCATTTCAGAAGATCCATTCGTTGCATTAGCGACTCCACCCAATCATCCGACGATAAGAGCTGAACGTCGGCCAGGCGAGAATCGCGATTGCGAGCCAGTACAGGAACTGATTCTCGGACGAAATCAGACCGATGATTCCCGCGAGTAGGATTGTCGTATAGATCGAGAAGGTGATGATGAGTGCTGGATGTAATTTCGGGAAAATCGTGAAACTCCCGAGACGTTCGTTCGCACCTTTGACATAGAGACGACTACCGAAAATCAGTAAGACGACCGTCAAGGCTAAGCTGAACAATACAGCATAAGCGATGTTGAAATCGGTATTGTACTCGAAAAAGAGCGCAAACGGCGTCGTGATCGTCATCAGGAAGCTTGTTGGTTTGTCTAACTCTTCGTAGCCCACGCCAAAACCCAGTTGACCGATAGCATAGATACTGAAATACGTGAAGTAATTCAAGAACAAGAAGAACGTTCCGAGTAACAGTTGTCCGATGATATCACCAGCAATCGTTCCGGCGAATAAGAAGATCGTCAAAATCGTCACATCAAATAGAAGGAATAGACCAAAATCTTGAAGGAGTGACGACCACGTGACGTAATCAAACGGATTGATACCGAATGCTTGCAGTAATGACCAACTGGCGAAAAAACCGATGATCGGGAATACGATCAACGTCACAGTGCCGATCGCCCATTTGATCCAAAACAGCCAGACCTTCGGGAACGGCAACGCATGTAAGATCAAACTACGACCACTTCCGCGCTCTGAACCGAGCATCAGGATCGCAAAGACGGCAATGAGAATCGCAGCGAATCCAGCGAAGAACGGACTGACGAGGACAGCTTGAATCGTTTCGGTTTGATAAGATACTTCATATGTTTCAAAGTCATTGATGATGGTATAACTACCAAAACCATAACTGAAGATCGCCAGTAGAATAAAACAAGCGAGTGGCCAGATGCCTTGCTTGATGTGATAGCGGATCAATTGCTTAACCATGTCGTTTCCCTCCAAATGTCCCTAAGAAGTAATCTTCCATCTGCACCGGCAAAGCATCCTTTAAGAGAGGACGCGTCGTTTCGAGATACTGCGCGCCTGCATCGGATAAGACGAGTAACGTCACGACTCGACCCGTTTGGGATAAGACGTGGAGATCGGCATGACTGAGCTCTGGAACATCTTCATAGACGACCTGCCATTTCTGCATGCTAGCTTTGGCATCATCGAGTGCCTTCGGTTCGCGGACGAGGTGTTTTTCGATCGTCATGACACGGTCGGCAAGGGAATCGAGTTCTTCGAGTTGATGCGAAGCAATCAGAACGGCTGTCTGGCGCTCCGCAAGTAATGAGACGAGTTGTTTCAGATAATCACGTTTGTTGATTCGGTCAAGTCCATCGGTTGGTTCATCGAGTAACAGAACCGGGGCATTCGTTGCGAACGCGAGTTGGAGAAGGAACAATTGCGCTTGTCCCTTCGATAAAGAAGTGACGCGACGTCCGCGATCGAGATTCGACGAGCGGCAGTAGTTTTCGATATACGTCTTCTCGAAGTTTGGATAAAAGACGTGATAGAAGTTGATCAGTTCACCGAGCGTCATCTGGCGGTAGACGGAGACAGAATCCGGAACGAGGAAAAGGTGCTCCCGCGTCTTCGGAACGTGATGGATCGACTCACCATTCCATTCGACTTTCCCGCGGGTCGGCTCGAGCGCTCCAACGAGTGTTTTCAGTAATGTCGTTTTTCCGGCACCATTACGACCAATCAAGGCAGTAATCGTTCCTGCCGGCAGGGTGAAGGATGCATTTTCATAAATCATGGTACGGTCAATTTGTTTCGTCAGATGAGAAACGGTCAACATGAGGAATCCTCCCTTATGTGTAAGATATGTTGATAAAGTTCTTCGTTTGAGATGGATAATTCGTCGGCGATGGCACAAAGGCGGATGAGTGGATCTTGGATGGCTGCTTGTTTGACTTCATGAAGTGGGATGTCTGAGATGAAGGAGCCTTTACCGCGCATCGTGACGATGAAGTTGCGGCTCTCGAGTTCCTGATAGGCGCGGGAGACAGTGTTCGGATTGACAAGGAGTGTACCGGCAAGTTCACGGACGGATGGCATCTGTTCGCCGGAGCGGAGTAGACCACGGGCAATCGAGCGGATGATTTGAGCGACCAACTGTTCATAGATCGGTAACGGACTTTTCGGATCAACGGTGAACATTTCTTCACCTCCTTAAGTGTACTAATTCAATTAATACACCAATTATAGGAATTTAAAACCCGTCTGTCAACGTTTCTTTTCAAGAAGACGATGACGCCATCGATCGCAATATTTGCTATACTGACGACAGAAGAATCGCCAGGAAGGATGACCGAGATGTTGGATCGATTGAGTGCGTTAGAGGACCGTTATGAAAAACTGAATGATATGTTGGCTGATCCAGCCATCATTAATGATACGAATCAATTGCGAGAGGTCTCAAAAGAGCAGTCACAACTTGCGCCGACTGTCGAGACGTACCGTGTCTACCGCGAGAAGATGGAAGCTTATCAAGAGGCACGTCAAATGTTGACGGATCCGGAGATGCGCGACCTTGCGAAGGAAGAAGTCGCGATGCTTGAACCGGAGATCAAAGAGCTCGAAGCGAAGCTGAAGGCTTTATTATTACCGAAGGATCCGAATGACGATAAGAACGTCATCGTCGAGATTCGTGGTGCAGCAGGGGGAGACGAGGCAGCCTTATTTGCGGGTGACCTGTTCAAGATGTACTCGAAGTTTGCTGAGAAACAGAACTGGAAGATTGAGATCATCGATGCGAGCTACACGGAACTCGGTGGCTACAAAGAAATCATCTTCATTGTCAAAGGAACAGGTGCTTATTCGAAGTTGAAATACGAGAACGGGGCACACCGCGTCCAACGCGTTCCGTCAACGGAATCCGGCGGGCGGATTCATACATCAACAGCGACTGTCGCCGTGCTACCGGAAGCAGAAGACGTCGAAGTCGAGATCCATGACAAGGATGTCCGAGTCGATACGTTCACGTCGAGTGGACCGGGTGGCCAGTCCGTCAATACGACACAGTCCGCTGTCCGTGTCACGCACGTGCCGACAGGAATCGTCGCCAGCTGTCAAGATGAGAAGTCGCAAATCAAGAATAAGGAAAAAGCGATGAAGGTCTTGCGTGCGCGTGTCTACGATAAGATTCAACGCGAACAGCAAGCGGAATATGATGAAAAACGGAAGTCGGCTGTCGGTACGGGTGACCGTTCAGAGCGGATTCGGACGTATAATTTCGCTCAAAACCGGGTGACGGATCACCGGATCGGATTAACGATCCAGAAGCTTGATCGAATCTTACAAGGCGAGATGGATGAAGTCATCGATACGCTTGTCATGGAATATCAGGCGCGGGCATCGGAGGCGGCGAACTGATGCGGATCGCAAAACGTCTAAATGATGCAAAAACGATGATGGAACAAGCAGGACGCGAGGGTTCAAGTGCCGAATGGTTACTCATGCACGTCTTGGATGTCGACCGGACCGGACTCCTTGTCCGCTTGTCCGATGAATTGACGCCGGAGCAAGATTTACGATTCAGTGAATACTTGCTTGCTCATGTTCACGGCGTACCCGTTCAGCATTTAATCGGCTATCAGCCGTTTTATGGACGGGATTTCCGTGTCACACCGGATGTCTTGATTCCACGACCGGAAACGGAAGAGTTGATCGTCTTCGTCACGGAGCGTCTCAAACGTGAGTCGTTCACCGCGGGACAGATCGTCGACATCGGAACTGGTAGCGGAGCGATTGGAATCACGCTCGCCCTCGAACTCGAGCAACCGGTCACGACCGTCGATATTTCACCGGCCGCGATTGCAGTCGCGAAGCAAAATCAAGCGAAGCTTGGTGGAGACGTGACGTTCCTTGAAGGAGATTTACTAGCGCCACTTGCGGATGATTCCGTGCGGGTGCTTGTTTCGAATCCTCCTTATATCGAGGAAGAGGAATTACTCAGTGAAGTCGTGTTCGACCACGAACCGCATCTCGCCCTGTTTGGCGGAAAAGACGGTCTCGTCTTTTACCGACGTCTCGTCGAGGAGAGTGGACGGGTCCTACGCGACGATTTCCGACTGATTGCGTTTGAAATTGGACACAATCAAGGACCAGAAGTGCAAATGATGTTAAAAGAACGTTATCCAAATGCGGAAACGGGTATTTTAAAAGATATAAACGGTAAAGACCGTATCGTGTATGCGGAACGAAAGGATTGTACAGCGTGAAGACGGAAATGATTGACTTACAGACGATGGATGAAGCAGTTCGGTTATTGCAGGAAGGAGAGGTCGTGGCGATGCCGACCGAGACCGTCTATGGTCTCGCAGGGGACGCAACGAACGAAGCGGCTGTTCGGCGAATCTTCGCCGCGAAGGGTCGACCTTCTGACAATCCGCTGATTGTCCATGTCGCATCCGTAGAACAGGCACATCAGTTCGTCACGCACATCCCAGATGTCGCGGCTCGTTTGATGGAGGCGTTCTGGCCAGGAGCCTTGACGATCATCCTCGAATCGAACGGCACCGCATCCACACTCGTCACAGCAGGACTAGATACGATCGGATTACGGATGCCAGACCATCCGCTCGCGCTTCGATTGATCGAGGCGACAGGGTTGGGTCTCGCAGCACCGAGTGCCAACCGTTCCGGAAAACCTTCACCGACGTCATCTGCGCACGTCGCACATGACCTCTCGGGACGCATCGCTGCGATCGTCGATGGAGGGGAAACGGGCATCGGGGTCGAATCGACTGTCATCGATTGTACGATGACGCCACCGGCGATTTTACGACCGGGCGGCGTGACACGCGAACAAATCGAGTCGGTCATCGGTCCTGTCACACTCGATCCTGCCTTATCGATGAAAGATGTTACACCGAAGGCACCCGGGATGAAATATACCCACTACGCACCGGAAGCAACACTTTCCGTAGTGGAGGGAGATCTTTCATTCTTACAGCAACTCATCGATGATGCACGACAAACCGGACACAAGACGGGCGTCCTCCTGTTTGACGGGGAGGAAGTCGACGCAGATGTTCGCTGCTCCCTTGGTAATTCGATGGAAACGGCGGCACAACGTCTTTACGATTGTTTACGGCGATTTGATCAGACGACGGTGGATCAGATTTTTGTACGAGACCTATCAGAAGAAGGGGTGGGGCTTGCGGTCCGCAACCGCCTCCATAAAGCAGCAGGTGGTCGGGTCATTCGCCCTTGAAGAAGGAGGATACGGAGATGAGCACACGTCGCGTTTTATTCATCTGTACAGGAAATACATGCCGTAGCCCGATGGCGATGGCGTTACTACGCTCGAAAGTCGCTGATCAGGAATTCGACGTCCGTTCAGCAGGACTACGTTCGATGCAAGGATTTGATGCGTCCGAGAACGCCTTACAAGTGTTACGTGAGCGCGGGATCGAACTCGAACACTATACGCAAGTCTTTGATGATGTACTCGGGCGTTGGTCTGACATCATCTTGACGATGACGCGTCAGCACAAGCAGGAAGTCGGTGAACGCTATCCGGAACTGAAGGAACGGACGTTTACCTTATATGAATATGTGACAGGGCTTGAACGGGACATCAACGATCCGTACGGCGGATCAATGAACGTCTACCGGCAAGTACGTAATGAACTCGAACCCCTCGTCAACCGTCTTGTGTTAAAATTGACGCAGAACGGAAACGGAAGAAAAGCTCCGGATACACGGAAACTTCCGAAAAAACAACCTAAACAAACGGGGGAATAGTAAAGATGAAAGTAGCAATCGGCGCGGATCATGGCGGTTTTAAGTTAAAGGCAGAAATCAACGACCTCTTACAAGAGCTCGGCATCGACTATACGGACTTCGGTACGCATTCAGCCGACTCGATCGATTATCCGGATGTCGCGATTCCAGTCGCTGAGGCAGTCGCAAGCGGAGAGTTTGATCGTGGCATCTTGATTTGTGGAACAGGTATCGGGATCGGAATCGCAGCGAACAAAGTCAAGGGCATCCGAGCAGCACTCGTCCATGATACGTTCAGCGCGAAAGCGACGCGTCAGCACAACGATTCGAACATCTTAACGATGGGCGAACGCGTCATCGGTCCAGGACTGGCTCGTGAGATCGCACAGCTTTGGCTTGAAACGGAATTCGAAGGCGGACGTCATGAGAACCGCGTTTGCAAAATCTCAGATTATGAGGTGAAGTAATGGACTTGACACGCATCCAGCACGATTTAGAAGAAGCACTGAACGCTCTGGATGAACGATTTTCCTTAAAAGGAAAATTGCTCGTGATCGGCTGTTCGACGAGTGAAGTCATCGGCAAACAAATCGGCAAGGCCGGTTCACCGGAAGTCGCAGACGCGTTGTTTGACGTTTTCGATGCCTTTCGTCGGTCGCACCAAGTCGATCTTGCCTTCCAAGGCTGTGAGCATATCAACCGGGCGCTGACGCTTGAGCGGCAAACGGCAGAACGACTCGGGCTCGATCCGGTAACAGTCGTTCCTGTTCCGGAAGCCGGTGGATCGATGGCGAGTGCTGCCTATCAACGCTTCTCGGCACCGGTCGTCGTCGAAGCGATTCAGGCAGACGCCGGGATTGATATCGGTGATACGTTCATCGGGATGCACTTGAAAGCTGTTGCGATTCCTGTGCGCTTGCCGCACAAGGAAATCGGTGAGGCACACGTGACGGCAGCCGTGACACGACCGAAATTAATCGGTGGAGCACGTGCTAAATACGAATGATTGATGCAAGGGGTTGCGCACCCCTTGCTTTTTTGATGTTGTTTTTAGGGATGCCGGGAACGAAACATTCGTGTTAAGATAGGTCTATCGAAATGAAATGGGGGAATTCAGATGGAACAAACACCGCTTACGTATCTGAAACAACAAGATGAGGCACTCTTTTCGGCAATGCGCCAGGAACTAGGTCGTCAACGGGATAACATCGAATTGATCGCATCCGAGAACTTCGTCTCGCAAGCTGTCATGGAAGCACAAGGCAGCGTCTTGACGAACAAGTACGCAGAAGGTTACCCAGGTCGTCGTTATTATGGTGGCTGTGAGTATGTCGATCTCGCTGAGAATTTAGCACGCGACCGCGCGAAGGAAATCTTCGGAGCGGAGCACGCGAACGTGCAACCACACTCGGGCGCACAAGCGAACATGGCGGTCTACTTCACGATTCTCGAGCAAGGCGATACGGTCCTCGGGATGAACCTCTCGCACGGTGGCCATCTGACGCACGGTAGCCCCGTCAATTTCTCCGGTGTCCAGTACAACTTCGTGGAATACGGTGTCGATCAAGAGACAGAGATGATTGATTATGACGTCGTCGCGAAATTAGCAGAAGAGCATAAACCAAAATTAATCGTCGCGGGCGCATCGGCGTATCCGCGCGTCATCGACTTCAAACGTTTCCGTGAAATCGCAGACAGCGTCGGCGCTTACTTGATGGTCGACATGGCACACATCGCCGGACTCGTCGCAGCAGGTCAGCACCCGAACCCGGTTGAGCATGCACACTTCGTCACGACGACGACGCATAAGACGTTGCGTGGTCCACGTGGTGGGATGATCCTCTGTAAAGAAGAGCATGCGAAAGCAATCGATAAAGCGATTTTCCCAGGGATCCAAGGTGGTCCACTCATGCACGTCATCGCCGCGAAAGCTGTCGCGTTCGGTGAAGCGCTTGCACCAGAGTTCAAGGACTATATCGGTCAAGTCGTCACGAACGCCAAAGTCCTCGGTGAGGAATTGACGAAGCGTGGACTCCGGATCGTCTCAGGCGGAACGGATAATCACTTGCTCCTCGTCGACTTGCAACCGCTCGGGATCACAGGGAAACTCGCTGAGCATGCACTTGACGAAGCCGGCATCACGGTCAACAAGAACACGATTCCGTTCGACCCAGCGAGCCCGTTCGTCACGAGTGGTATCCGGATCGGAACGGCAGCCATGACATCACGTGGCTTCAAGGAAGCTGAAATGAAAGAAATCGCCGAGTTGATCGAACTCGTCTTGAACCACCCAGAAGAAGCAGACGTTCTCGCACAAGCACGCGAGCGTGTCGTTGCTTTGACAGGTCGTTTCCCACTCTACCCAGAGCGCGGATGACCGTCATCCCCTTCGTCCTTTTCGTTATGAGAAGGGGAAGGGGATTTTTGTTTGTCTAAAAAAGGAGGCGTACGATGTATATTCTAGTCGTTGAAGATGATCCACATATTCAAGCACTTGTCGTATCGACGTTACAGGCCGACGGGCACTCCGTCCGAGCGACAGCAGACGGAAACGAAGCGCTCGCTTGGATTGAGACGATGACGTTCGAAGCAGCCGTGCTCGATGTCCTGCTCCCCGGGCAGACCGGTCTCGTCCTATGTGAGCGATTACGGCAAAACGGGGACATCCCAATCTTGATGCTGACGGCGCTCGGTGAACTGACGGATAAGCGAGACGGCTTTGCAGCAGGTGCTGATGATTACATCACAAAGCCGTTCGATCCGGAAGAATTAGTGTTTCGGCTTCACGCCGTGGCTCGGCGCTATCAAAAAGCGGCGCAACCCGTCTTACATCTCGGGGATGTCACGATTGATAAACGCAGTCAGCTCGTAACGATCCAGTCGACCGAGTGGACACTCCCGCGGCGCGAGTTCGAATTATTACATCAGCTGGCAAGTTTCCCGGGACGGGTCTTCAGCCGCGAGGAATTGATCGAACACGTCTGGGGACTTGATTTCATGGGGGATGACCGGACGATTGACGTCCACATCAAACGACTTCGTGGACGCCTGAAGGAGACGAATCACGTGAAGATCGAGACCGTCCGCGGACTCGGCTACCGGTTGGAGGTCGAAGCATGAGAAGCCTCTATACGAAAATCGTCGGACTCGTCTGTGTCGTCCTACTCGTGTCCGCACTACTCGCTCTTTTAATCAGTAACATTGCCTACTATTCGTTTTGGCAGGACAGCTATAGCCAAAAAGTCGAGGAAGCGGTCGAGACAGCGATTGATTACTACGAGACGCATGGTGACGGAAAGACAGAATCGTTTTACCGGATGTTACAAGCAACTGGCTTTCAACTGTATGTTCGAACAGATGACGGAACGGAGCGTTACGGAAACACATTTCGCAATGAAACGCTCTCGAGTCAAGTCATCGAGCAAGTGAAAAATGGTCAACCGTACTACGGGATGCGTGAGTATCCGTTTCATCTCTTCCTGCTTGGACTATTCGATAACGAAGTCATCAACACGTACGGGACGTCGGTCAAGACGGCACAAGGAACGGATGCAATCTTCGTCCGTCCGGACTTGAGTCGGCAGATTCGCGAGTTACACCTGTTCGTTGGTCTGTTCCTCGGACTGCTTGTCGTGATCAGCTTTCTCTTGCTCGTCTTCTCGATCCGGTATCTCGTGCGTCCGATCCGGCGCCTGACAAAAGCAACGGAACAGATGGCAGACGGCGACTATGGAATTCGAGTCGGAACGAAGGCGCGCGATGAGATTGGTGAACTGTCCCGACGCTTTGACGAGATGGCGATGGCGATTGAAGCGTCCGATACGGAACGACGTCGGTTCGTCGCAAACGTCTCGCATGAATTCCAGTCACCGCTGACGACGATCTCGGGGTACGCGGGACAACTCGACGTGACGGGAGAAGACGTCAGGAGACGGGCGATCATTCAACAAGAGGCAGCGCGAATGTCGGAGCTGACGCGTCAATTATTGATCTTAGCAAAGCTCGATGAAGGACGGCGCTTCAAGCGACAAGCACTCGATCTACGAACGAGTCTAGAGACGACACTCACAACACTTGCATTTCAGCTGGATGAGCAAGGCATCGCTGTCGCACTCGATGTATCGCCAGCACTACAGATTCAAGCAGATGCCAGTGCGCTCGAACATGTCTTCCAAAATGTCATTCGAAATGCCGTCTCAGTCTCAGCCGAAGGAGCGACGATTCATATTCAGGCGGAAGAACAAGTGAATCAGGTCATCGTCCGAATCAAGGACGAAGGACCAGGGATGACCGAACAACAGATGGAACATGCCTTTGAACGCTTTTATCAAGGCGATGCATCCCGAACGTCGCGCGGGACGGGACTCGGGCTTGCGATCGTTAAAGAGACGATGCGCCAACTTGGTGGGGACGCGAACTTGTCGTCTGATTCATCTGGTTTGACTGTGACATTGACTTTTTTACGCATTTGACACGTGCGTTCATGTTCCGTTCATATTGCAGTCGTATCATCAATCCTGTAGCGAACATACAGGAGGGATCACGCAATGAAATTAGGATGGAAAGAACTCGTCCGGATGAAAGGACGATTCAGTTGGATGACGATCGTGACGATGTTGATCGTCTTATTGATTTTGATGATCACCGGTCTTGCGGATGGACTGGCCTATGACAATGGGGCTGCCGTTCGGAATCTGCCGGTCGAGCAGTTTGCGCTGAGTAAAGACGCAGAAGGACAGCTGACGCGTTCGTTCTTACAGGCGGACGAGACACCAAAGGGCGCGGAAGCACTCGGTGTCCAGAACATGGTGCTTGAGAAGAAGAATGGAACGAAGGATGATGTGACGGTCTTTGCGTTACCAGAGACGACGAATTATGGTCCAAAACAGTTGCAATCATTGCAAAAAGGTGAAGTTCTCGTTGATGCTGCGTACGCGGAGCAACGCGGAACCCGTGTTGGCGATACGATTACGGATTTTCGGACGAAAGAGACGTTCCGAATTGCCGGTACAGTAACGGACGGACGTTATAGTCACGCACCGGTCCTTTGGATGACGGATGAATCGTGGCAAGCATGGCAATCGAAGATGGGGGCATCATACGTCTCAGCGTATATCGGTCAGTCGTTGCAAACGGATCAAGCCGTCTTCTCAAAACAAGCAGTCGTTGAGAACGTACCAGGCTATGCAGCGGAGCAAAACTCCTTCCAGATGATGCGGGTCGCACTCGTCGTCATCGGGGCATTGATTCTGACTGCCTTCTTCTATATTTTGACGATGCAAAAGATGAAACAGCTCGGTGTCTTGAAGGCAATCGGCATCCGGACCCGGACGATGGGTGCGAGTCTACTCGTACAAGTCATCCTCTTGACGAGCCTCGCCTTTGCTGTCAGCGTCGCCATCACCTATTTAACAAGTCGTTTCTTACCGGCGGATCTTCCATTCCGTTTTGAATGGTCGACTAGTCTGATGTACGGCGGCATTTTACTCGTAACGGCAATCCTCGGTGCGCTCGTTCCGTTACGGATGGTCAAGAAACTCGAAGCGGCAGATGCGATGGGAGGAATGAACGGATGATTCGATTAAATCAGATTGAGCAAAGTTATGGTGAGATGACGGTTCTACATGACATCAACTTACAAGCAGAAGCGGGTGAGTTGATTGCCCTCGTCGGACCAAGTGGTAGCGGGAAAAGTACATTGCTCCAGTTGCTTGGATTGTTACAGACACCAACGAACGGTGCCGTCTACTTTGATGATACGTGCGTCAGTGAAGCAGCGGACGAAGAACGTCGTCGTTTGCGTCTCGAGGAAGTCGGGTTCATCTTTCAAGAATCGCATCTCGTACCATTTTTGACAGCAGGAGAGCAACTCGAATTGGTCGCAAAGGAGGCTGGACGGACGGTTGACGCGACGGCGGCGCTCGCCGTGTTCGGACTCGAGCACCGGAAAGACCATTTGCCGCACGCCTTATCAGGTGGCGAACGACAACGTGTCGCGATTGCCCGGGCCTTCGTCAATGAACCACGACTTGTACTCGCGGATGAACCGACGGCAAGTCTCGATTATCCGAATGGTCGCCGGGTGATGGAGTTGTTACAACAACAAGCGCATGTTTCTAACAAGACCGTCATCGTCATCACGCATGACGAACGGATGCTTGACGTCTGTGACCGGATTTGGCGGATTGAAGATGGGCGGATCACGGAAGCAACAGCATCCCGATCCTATTCTCATAGCTGAACGACTTTTCCTTTTGCTTTCGTGCGTCAGTGCATGTAAAAGCAAAAGGTTTTTTTTGATGATTTGTCCACAAGATAGGGGAAACGGACCATTTGCGGAAGCGTTATCTTTGTTATACTTAACCATAGTAAAAAAAGATAAGGGTGGAAATAAATGTGAATTTGACAGCCTTGATTCAAAGTGAATTACAAGCCATCCAGACCGAACGATTGACGGAATGGTTTACACATAAAAGCCGCGAGCGCCGGGAATATCAACGGATGCTCGAAGATTTCAAAGCAATCGTCATCATGCAACAGGCAGGATTTTATGAGCAAGCGGATGCTCGTTTCGAACAGTGGAAGACCTTACCGATGCCAGCAGAAGTCTATCGTTATCGCCTGGCGATTGCAGGAAAAGCAGGCGGAAAACGCATTGTGCAGAAACGACTGTCATCGTTTCCGATGACGGTTCAGAATCATCCACAATTGAAAGACTGGAAGAGACTCGGAAAAATGAACCAGTGGTGGATTGGTGGAGCCGTTGCTGTCGTCTCTCTCATTCTCGTCTGGACACAGTTGGATAGCGAACCCGCAACACCGGTCGCAACGAAACAAACAGAGGTCGAGCAACAACTCGCAGCGTTGCAAACGGAAGTCGAACAGTTAAAAGAAAAAAACGAACAGTTGGCAAGTGAGCAAGAGAAGGCGAAAGCGATCAAGCCAGAGAAGAAGGAAACAAAAACGGAAACGCAGGAGCCAAAAGTGTCTGCGAAAGACGCGCTCGAGCAAGGGGTTGCTGCTGTTCAGGCGAAAGACTACAAACGAGCAGACAGTGTCTTGACCGGATCCGTCTTGACGAACAAAGAGACAGCAGGTATGGCACGCTTCTATAAGTTGATCGCTGCCGGAAAGCTCAAGCAGACGACACAGGCGGATTATATTGCCTATCGGAAAGATTTCCCGAAGTCCGGATACATGAGTGACGTCCTCTGGATGCAAGCGGTCTATGAACAAAAATATAAAAAAGGTGATTATCGTGCGACCCTGCAAGAACTCGCGAAACAACCGGACAATGAATGGTCTTACGCCGCAAAAGCAATTCTATCAGGGAAGAGTACGCTCGGGAACTGACGAAAAAACAGTTCCCAAGCAGTACGTTTTTAGAGTACAATGCGAAAAGAGAATGGAGAGGAGATGCAAACAATGAGTAAAGTACATGTATTTGATCACCCATTGATTCAGCACAAGATGACGATCATGCGTAAAGTCGAAACAGGAACGAAACAATTCCGGGAACTTGTCGACGAGGTGGCTTCATTGATGGCATATGAAATCACACGTGACCTTCCACTCACAGATGTCGCGATCGAGACACCGGTCACGAAGACGACGCAAAAGATGATCGAAGGCAAGAAACTCGGGATCGTCCCGATTCTCCGCGCCGGTCTCGGTATGGTCGACGGCATGCTCCGCATGATGCCGAACGTCAAAGTCGGTCACATCGGTTTGTACCGTGACCCAGAGACACTCGAGCCAACGGAATACTACCTCAAGCTCCCAACAGACGTCGCAGAACGTGATTTCGTCGTCGTTGACCCGATGCTTGCGACAGGTGGTTCGGCGGCAGACGCCATCTCCTCCTTAAAGAAACAAGGGGCAAAGAGCATCAAGCTCGCATGTCTCTGTGCAGCACCTGAAGGCGTCAAACGCGTTCAAGAAGAACACCCGGATGTCGACATCTACCTCGCGGCACTCGACGAGAAGTTGGACGACCACGGATATATCGTCCCAGGACTCGGTGATGCAGGAGACCGTCTCTTCGGAACGAAGTAAAAAACAGCAAGATACACAAAAAGACCGCAGACGATGATCTGCGGTCTTTTCGTTGCTATTTCGTAAACTGCGCAAGACTGCTGAAATATGCTTTAATGAAAAAAGGAAAAAAGGAGGAAGTCACCATGCCGATTACAGTCATGCCGATTTTCGGGACACGACCGGAAGCCATCAAGATGGCACCGCTCGTCAATGCCCTGAAGCAACACCCTGCTTTTGATGTTCATGTTACGATCACTGCCCAGCACCGCGAGATGCTCGATCAAGTGCTCGAACTGTTCGAGATTGAACCCGATCATGATTTAAATATCATGAAGCAACGTCAGACACTTGTTGATATTACGACGCGTGGTCTCGAGGGACTCGATGCGATTATGAAGGAGATCAAGCCGGATCTTGTCCTCGTTCATGGGGATACGACGACGACGTTCGTCGGAAGCCTGGCTGCCTATTACAATCAGATCGCAGTCGGTCACGTCGAGGCGGGACTGCGGACATATAATAAATACTCGCCGTTCCCGGAAGAGGTCAATCGTCAGTTGACGTCGACGCTCGCGGACTTACACTTTGCTCCGACAGCACAAGCTGCAGCGAATCTCGCATCCGAGAACCGTCACGCTGGTGTCTACATCACGGGGAATACGGCAATCGATGCTCTGCAGACGACCGTTCAAACCGATTATGTCCATCCGATGCTTGAGACGGTCGGGGACCGGAAGCTGATCCTGATGACGGCACATCGTCGTGAGAACCAAGGCGAGAAGATGCATCAGATGTTCCGAGCGATTCGCCGTCTCGTCGATGCGTTCACGGATACACACGTCGTCTATCCGGTCCACCTCAACCCAGTCGTTCAAGAAGCTGCGAAGACCGTCTTTGAAGGGCATGATCGAATTTCTCTGATCGCCCCACTCGATGTGTTCGACTTCCACAACTTCGCGAGCCGTGCGCATTTAATCCTGACTGACTCGGGTGGCGTACAGGAAGAAGCGCCATCACTTGGTGTACCTGTGCTTGTCTTACGCGACACGACAGAGCGCCCGGAAGGGATTGCTGCAGGAACGTTGAAACTTGCCGGTACGGAAGAAGAGACGATTTATCAGATGGCAACGGAACTTTTGACGAACGAAACACTTTATCACGAGATGGCGCATGCCTCGAACCCGTATGGCGATGGTCATGCGTCCGAACGCATCGTCCAAGCGATCTTGCATCACTTCGGTCAAGGGGAAGCTCCGGCACCGTTACTCACGCAATGAAGTAGGACAACACGCGTCATCACCCGACTCCTACAGGAGAAAGCGCGACAAGTCGCGCTGTCAGAGACGAACAAGACCCGAATTCACGGACCGGAAGGAACGTGAATCCTGGCTTGTGTCTCGCCTGAGGAAAGCGGGTGAAGGAAGCGTGGAAAATTCAAAGCAAGATAAAATACTAGTATATGTAGCTTCTTACACGAAGGAGCTATATTATTTTTGTCATTTCCGCTAAAATCAGCTCATTTGTTTAGAAAATGTAAAACCAGATGACCTTGAAACTGGAAAGGAAACGATGACGATTCAAGCTGTGACGTACCGCACGATTGAAAAAATGGAAATCGCTGAAATGTATTGTTACAAACAGATGTCAGAGCTGTTTTTATGTCCCGATTCGGAAGCGTTTTCAATTGTGAACAAAAAATGTTTTTTCACAAAATCGACACAAATCAATTTTAAAGGTCTTGTTTCGCTTTAACGGGCACGATATAACGTTACTATTCAACGGTTTTGTTCACCATATGAACAATCTCTTTAACCGTTGATAGTACTACATATTTTCTTCACATCTTCGTGAAATGACTTGCATGGATGACATCTGTGAAAACCTTATCAATCGTTGATATGTATAGGTTTTTCGGCTCTGTTTTTATTGTGAATTCATTTGACTATGAAAGCTGCTTCATTGTATTCTTGACTAGTATGAAAATCCGCAAATTGTGGGAAAGAAAAAGAACTCACAATTGGGAAAAAAGGGGGTCGTCTCTAGTGCGCCAAAACGGGCTCGCGAAGAGTATGGTCATGGCCTCGCAAATTTCGACGGCACTGGCTGCACCGATCGTCATTGGCTTTTTGGTTGGGAACTATGGGGAACAACAACAATGGTGGGAAAAAATGGGTGCGACATTCGCCGTGTTCATCGGGATTTTCATCGGCATTCTTTGCATGATCGCCATGATCAGGCACTTGTTAGGGGAGAAGACATGAACATCATCCTTCAAGATGCGTTGTATCGTGCGTACTTACGATGGTTTGGACTCTTTTATGGAATCCTTGCTGTCCTGCTGCTCATCGGACGCCCGAGTGACCCAGTCATCTATGGACTAGCACTTGGTGGAACTGGCAGCTTTCTGATCTTGACGCTTCAACGACTGAGCGTCGATCGGATGTATCGTGTAATCGAGACGGGGCGCAAGCCAGTGTCTCGAGGGACCGTTTCACGCATGGCGGTCGCGGTACTTTGTGTGATGATCGGTTTGAAGTATCAAACTGAATTGTCATTAACTGCGGTGGTAATAGGCCTTCTCGCCGGCCACGTCATACAATTTTGTGAGTTCTTGACTCACGAACTCAAGCGGGAAAAGAGGTGAATAGTCAAATGAACCACGAAATGCCACTTTACGAAATCCCACTCTGGGGTGACTTCGTTCTGTACGGTAGCTGGACGAACTTGATCACAGTATTGATTGCTGCTGCTCTCGTCTTCTTGATTGCCGTGGCCGGTACGCGACGTCTTGTGATGAAGCCAACCGGTGCTCAAAACGTGATGGAGATGTTCCTCGAATTCGTTCGCGGCATCATCAGCAGCACGATGGACTGGAAAACAGGGGGTCGCTTCCTTACGTTCGGAATGACATTATTCCTGTTCATCCTTGTGTCCAACATCATGGGTCTCCCATTCAACGTCGTGACGGGACACTACATTTGGTTCAACTCACCAACTGCAGATCCTTACGTGACACTGGCACTTTCATCTCTCGTAGTAGTCTTAAGTCATTACTACGGTGTGAAGATGCGAGGCTTCGGCGCTTATGCGAAAACATTCATGACGCCGATGTTTATCATTACCATCATCGAGGAGTTTGCAAACACGTTGACGCTCGGTCTTCGTCTTTACGGAAACATCTTCGCTGGTGAAATCATGATCGGAATCATTCTTTCGATCGGTATCGTCTCTGGTACGAACGATTTCCAATTCCTCGGACCAGTCGGCGCGATCATCTCGGGTATCCCGATGTTGATCTGGCAAGGATTCTCACTCTTCATCGGTGGTATCCAAGCGTATATCTTCCTTATCTTGACGATGGTTTACATCGGACATAAGGCAGCGCACGACCATTAATTCGAAGGTAAAGCATCCGCTTTTCCGATAACAGCACGACAAATCAATGAACATACTCTAGGGAGGCAATTTATCATGAATCTTATTGCAACAGCGATCATCATCGGACTCGGCGCACTCGGCGCAGGTATCGGTAACGGTCTTATCGTAAACGGTACAGTATTAGGTCAAGCACGTCAGCCAGAACTCAAAAACGAACTTCGTCAAACAATGTTCATCGGTATCGGTCTCGTCGAGGCACTTCCAATCATCGGTGTAGCGGTCGGTTTCCTTCTTCTCAACTCTTAATCCACGATTAACGAGAACGGACTACATAGGGCGCTATTCGTTCAACGTTTGAGTGAACCGTCACGGGAGCTTAGGCTCCCTTATGTAGATATTGAAGTCGAACCAACCACGAGGGGAGTGTAATCGAATGAATCTAACGTATCTTGCGGCAGAGGCTGGCGGCGAAGGCAACCAACTCTTACTAGCCAACATGATCGTCACGATCGTCGTTTTCCTCTTGCTCCTCATCCTCTTGAAGAAATTCGCATGGGGCCCGCTCGTCAACATGATGAAAGCGCGGGAAGAGCATGTGGCTAGCGAGATCAACTCGGCTGAAAAGAGCCGTAAAGACGCTGAAGTCTACGTAGAACAACAACGCGAAGAATTAAACAAGGCGCGTACGGAAGCACGCGACCTTTTAGAAGCATCACGCCGTCAGGCAGAAGCAGAGCAAGCACGTGCGATGGAGCAGGCACGTCTTGAATCCGAAATGAGTAAGGAAGAAGCTCGCCGTGCGATCGAACGTGAACGCGCTGAAGCACAAGCTGCTTTGAAGAACGATGTCGCTCTTCAAGCAATCGCTGCAGCACGCCACGTCATGAAAACACAGCTTGCGACGGACGAAGCGGCTCAAAAAGCACTCGTCGATCAATTCCTTGCTGATACTAAGGGCACGAACTAATGCGTGATCACGTAGCGGGACGCTACGCAAAAGCGCTCTTCGATCTTGCGCTTGAGCACCATGTGCTCGAGCAAGCAGAAGCTGATGTGCGGACGCTCGGCGAAGTGCTCCACGCAACACCAGAGCTCGCTTCGGTTTTAGATAACCCATCGATTTCTGCTGAAGAGCTCAAGCAAGT
Source organism: Exiguobacterium sp. s91 (assembly GCF_018618915.1). Lineage (NCBI taxonomy): Bacteria > Bacillati > Bacillota > Bacilli > Caryophanales > Exiguobacterium > Exiguobacterium sp. s91. The sequence continues at coordinate 108,031 of NZ_JACSMZ010000001.1, forward strand.
TCTTCAAACAAGCTTCACTGGCTTCAACTCGATCGTCTTGAACACATTGCTCGTCATGGTCGAAAACGACCGGGCAGCAGAGATCGTTACATTACCGGAACACTTCATTGCATTGTTGAATGAACACCGCAATGTCGCGACGGCAATCGTCACGAGTGCATACAAATTGTCAGACGAGGAACTCACGAAAGTGAAAGAGACGTTTGGCCAAAAATCAGGTAAAACGCTTGAAGTCGAGAACGTCGTCGACACGCGTGTCATCGGAGGACTTCGCGTTCAAATCGGTTACACGACATATGACGGTACGATCGAAACTAAACTAACGCGCCTTGAGCGTGAGCTGTTAAAAGCGTAAGAAAATAGGGGTGAAACGCATGAGCATTAGAGCTGAAGAAATCAGCGCCCTGCTTAAAGCGCGTATCGCGCAGTACGGTTCTACGATGGAAGTGAACGAGACAGGTACGGTCATCCAAATCGGTGATGGTATCGCTCGTGCACACGGACTCGACAACGTCATGTCGGGAGAGCTCGTAGAATTCGCTAACGGCACAATGGGCTTGGCGCAAAACTTAGAAGAAGGCAACGTCGGTATCATCATCCTCGGTGACTACCTTGAAATCAAAGAAGGCGACTCTGTTCGCCGTACGGGTCGCATCATGGAAGTACCAACAGGAGACGCACTCCTCGGACGTGTCGTTAACCCACTCGGTATGCCAATCGATGGTCTTGGTCCAATCGAAACAGAACACTACAACCCGATCGAGCGTAAGGCGTCTGGCGTCATGGCGCGTAAATCGGTACACGAACCACTTCAGACGGGAATCAAGGCGATCGATGCCCTCGTTCCAATCGGTCGTGGACAGCGTGAGTTGATCATCGGTGACCGTCAGACGGGTAAAACGTCGATCGCGATCGATACGATCATCAACCAAAAAGAAGAAAACATGATCTGTATCTACGTCGCAATCGGACAAAAAGAATCAACAGTCCGTGGCGTCGTCGAGACGCTCCGTAAAAACGGTGCCCTCGATTACACGATCGTCGTTTCGGCAGCGGCTTCACAGCCAGCTCCACTTCTTTACCTCGCACCATTCGCAGGTGTCGCGATGGGTGAACACTTCATGGACCAAGGCAAACACGTTCTTGTCATCTATGATGATCTTTCAAAACAAGCAGCTGCTTACCGTGAGCTTTCACTTCTCTTGAAACGCCCACCAGGCCGCGAAGCTTACCCAGGGGATGTCTTCTACCTCCACTCACGCCTTCTTGAGCGTGCGGCGAAGTTGAACGACGAGCTTGGCGCAGGTAGTTTGACTGCCCTTCCGTTCATCGAAACACAAGCGTCGGATATCTCAGCTTACATCCCGACGAACGTTATCTCGATCACGGATGGTCAAATCTTCCTTCAATCGGATCTCTTCTTCTCAGGTGTCCGTCCCGCGATCAACCCGGGTCTCTCGGTATCGCGTGTAGGTGGTTCGGCTCAAGTAAAAGCGATGAAGAAGGTAGCGGGTACGCTCCGTCTTGACCTCGCATCTTACCGTGAGCTTGAAGCATTCGCACAGTTCGGATCTGACCTTGATAAAGCGACTCAATCGAAGCTTAACCGTGGTGAGCGGACAGTTGAAGTCTTGAAACAAGACTTGAACCAACCACTTACTGTCGATAAGCAAGTCATCATCATCTATGCCTTGACTCGTGGTCACCTTGATGATGTTGCTGTAACGGATATTCGTCGTTTTGAAAAGGAACTCAACCTCTGGCTCGATCAAAACAGCAAACAACTTTGCGATGAGATCCGTAAGACAGGTAACCTTCCAGCAGACGAAGAGCTCGTAGCAGCAATCTCAGAATTTAAGAAAACGTTCCAAGCGACGGTTTAATCCGGCGGAACGCTCTTGATACTAACAAGGTGGTGAATCGAAATGGCATCGTTGCGCGAGATACAAACGCGGATCAACTCGACGAAAAGTACGAAACAGATCACGAAAGCGATGAACATGGTTTCGGCGTCGAAACTGAACCGCGCTCAAGCACATAGCGCGAAGTTCCAACCTTACATGCTGAAAATGCAAGAGGTACTCGGAACCATTGCGAATGGCACGACAGGTGCGAGCCATCCGATGCTCGAGAAACGTCCCGTCCAAAAGACGGGCTACATCGTCATCACATCGGATCGCGGCTTAGCTGGTGCATATAACGCCAACGTGCTGCGTGAAGTCTACCGGGAAATCAAAGAAAAGCATACTACGGACAGTTACGTTCTCTTCGTGGTCGGTAAAGTCGGTGTCCAGTTCTTCCGTTCACGCGGAATCACGGTCACGGATGCGATCACAGGCTTGAACGATTCTCCTTCGTATGTCGACGTCGCTGAAATCGTGAAGCGCACAGTGAGTGCGTTCACGATCGGCGAAATCGACGAGCTCAAGCTGTGCTACAACCACTTCTTATCTGTCATCAGCCAAGAAGTGAAAGTCGAAACCCTTCTCCCACTCGGAGAAATCGAAGCTTCGTCTTCGACGACTTATGAGTACGAGCCAAGCGAGGAACAAATCCTTGCGGAACTCCTCCCGCGTTATGCGGAGAGCTTGATCTTCGGTGCGCTTCTTGACGCGAAAGTAGCAGAACATGCGTCACGTATGACAGCAATGCAAAGTGCGACAGATAACGCAGATGACTTGATCGGTCGATTGACTCTCGTCTACAACCGAGCTCGACAAGCTGCGATCACGCAAGAAATCACAGAGATCGTCAGTGGGGCTGCTGCGCAGCAGTAATCCCGACTGGCGTAACGATAGGTAGGAGGAAACACGATGAACGAACTCGGTTTAAAAGGCCGCGTCGTCGCGGTCATGGGACCTGTCATCGACGTTAAGTTCGAAGGACACTTACCGAACATCTACAACGCGCTTCGTATTCAATATACGCCGCAAACTGTAGAAGAAGTGGCTATCGACTTGACGCTTGAGGTCGCCCTGCACCTTGGTGACGACGTCGTCCGTACCATTGCGATGGACTCTACGGATGGAGTACGCCGTGGAATGGAAGTACTCGATACGAATGCTCCAATCTCGGTACCCGTCGGAGAAGCGACACTTGGTCGCGTCTTCAACGTACTCGGTAACCCAATTGATGAAAAAGAAATCGCTGCTGACGTGGAACGTCTTCCGATCCACAAAAAAGCACCGACTTTCGATAACCTTTCAACGAAAGTTGAAATCCTCGAGACTGGAATTAAAGTCGTCGACTTGCTCGCTCCTTACATCAAGGGTGGTAAGATCGGTCTCTTCGGTGGTGCCGGTGTAGGTAAGACCGTCCTCATCCAGGAATTGATCAACAACATCGCCCAAGAGCACAGCGGTATCTCGGTATTCGCAGGTGTTGGTGAGCGAACTCGTGAAGGAAATGACTTGTTCCACGAGATGACGGATTCAGGCGTTATCAAACAAACAGCGATGGTCTTCGGTCAGATGAACGAACCACCGGGTGCACGTCTTCGTGTTGCCTTGACTGGTTTGACAATGGCAGAATACTTCCGTGATGAGCAAGGACAAGACGTTCTTCTCTTCGTTGATAACATCTTCCGTTACACACAAGCAGGTTCTGAGGTATCGGCCCTTCTCGGTCGTATGCCATCTGCCGTTGGTTACCAGCCGACACTCGCAACAGAGATGGGTATGCTCCAAGAGCGAATCACATCAACAAACAAAGGTTCGGTTACATCGATCCAAGCGGTTTATGTACCAGCCGATGACTATACTGACCCGGCTCCTGCGACGACGTTTGCTCACTTAGATGCAACGACGAACCTTGAGCGCCGTCTCTCTGAGATGGGGATCTATCCTGCCGTGGATCCACTTGCTTCGACATCACGCGCCCTTTCACCGGAAATCGTCGGCGAAGAGCACTACGGTGTTGCACGTCAAGTTCAGGAAACACTTCAGCGTTATAAAGAACTTCAAGATATCATCGCGATCCTCGGTATGGACGAGTTGTCAGAAGACGACAAATTGACTGTACACCGTGCGCGTCGTATCCAGTTCTTCTTGTCGCAGAACTTCCACGTAGCTGAGCAGTTCACAGGACAAAAAGGATCGTACGTCCCAGTTAAGGACACGATCCGCGGCTTCAAAGAAATCCTCGAAGGTAAACACGATGACTTAACGGAAGAAGCATTCCGTCTCGTTGGTCCGATCGAAGATGCGATTGAAAAAGCGAAGGCGCTTGTCTAAGTGACAAAGCATAAGGGGGACTTGAGATGAACACACTTCATGTCAATATCGTCACCCCGGATGGCGAAGTGTATGATGGCGATATCCGTATGGTCGTTGCGAAGACGATTTCTGGTGAGATCGGGGTTCTCCCGCACCACGTCCCACTCGTAACACCACTCGATATCAGCATCTTGAAGTTGCGCCACGAAGATGGCGGACGCACGTTGATCGCTATCAGCGGTGGCTTTATGGAAGTGCGCCAGGATACTGTAACGGTTCTTGCGGAAACTGCGGAGCAAGCAGACAAGGTCGACTATGACCGTGCTGCAGCTGCGAAGGTTCGTGCAGAACGTCGTCTCCAGGACACGAAATTATCAGAACTCGAATTCAAGCGTGCTGAACTTTCACTGAAACGAGCAGTTAACCGTCTCAGCTTGAAAGACTACGGTCGCGATTGATTTGATGAAACCCCGGTTCCGTTCGCGGAACTGGGGTTTTTTTTGTACAAATCATCAATGATTTTCCGTATGGCAACCGTTTTCGCAACACGATGAAGGATACAGGTTTAAAATACTGCAAAAATGTAAAAGTACACTATATGCCTCGTCTTCACGAATTCTTCAACCTTTTTTCAGTAGAAGACCAAATTTATCTTCAATAAATATATTTTATACGCTAAAATTAATTCAGCGTGTTCTTTTTTGTTTGCGCAATCATTCATTTTATGAAATCATAGTAGAGTTGAAGAAACTATGAAGAAGAGGTGCAACGAAAGTGACATCTATTGGTATGAGTGCGTTAGTTAGTATGCTGGTCTATATCGTAGCGATTTTACTCGCTTGGTGGTCCTTGTTACCAGTCAAATGGGAGAAAATCCTGCAACATCCTAAAGGACCGCATGCGGTAGCCTTACGAACGATTCTTGCGATTGCACTCGGATCCATCGTAGCGCGCTTTTTACTGGATTATGCCGGTTTTGCACAACGTCTTCAGTTTTTAATCGGGTGAACTTGTAACTGCATTGTAAACCCTGAAATGGTAATTTGTTTTACCATGGAACAGGACACTGCTCTTTCAATGAAGGAACACAGTCATTTAGCAATCATCTAACATTACAATCGAAACGTCGTATTGGCTTTGTAGTAAGAGATCAACTATAGGGAAGTTTCTTTTCTAACATTCGTTGAATTCCAACTATGATCCTCACCAATCACGAATTGAACATACTAGAACAGAAACGAAGCAGAGGAGTAGGGAGAATGGAAAAAATCGTTGTCCGTGGCGGACGTAAATTAGCTGGAACAGTCAAAGTAGAAGGTGCAAAGAACGCGGTCTTAAAAACACTTGTCGCGACATTGCTTGCATCAGAGGGACAATCAGTTCTTCAAAACGTACCACGTCTAGCAGACGTCTATACAATCAATAACGTCTTACGCAACTTGAACGCGGAAGTCGAATTCGACGCAGAAGCGAACACGGTGACGGTCAATGCAGAGCCGAATCTCAAAGATGAGGCACCACTCGAGTACGTGCGTAAAATGCGAGCTTCGATTCTCGTCATGGGTCCATTACTTGCACGCCTCGGGCGCGCACGTGTCGCAATGCCAGGTGGATGTGCAATTGGATCACGTCCGATCGATCTTCACTTGAAAGGATTCGAAGCGATGGGCGCAAAAACAATCATCGGAAACGGATTCGTTGAAGCACATGTCGACGGTCGCCTCCAAGGTGCAAAAATCTACCTCGACTTCCCATCTGTCGGTGCGACAGAAAACATCATGATGGCTGCGACACTCGCAGAAGGAACGACAGTCATCGAGAACGTCGCAAAAGAACCAGAAATCGTTGACCTTGCGAACTTCTTGAACGCAATGGGCGCAAAAGTCCGCGGTGCAGGTACAGAAACGATCCGCATCGAAGGCGTCGAGAAATTACACGGTGCAACACACTACGTCATTCCTGACCGAATCGAAGCAGGTACGTTCATGATCGCAGCAGCAATCACAGAAGGTGACGTCGAAGTCATCGGTGCTGAGCGCGAACACCTTCGTCCACTCATCTCGAAGATGGAAGAGATGGGCGTTAAGATCACGGATACAGAAGAAGGGCTCCGCGTCGTCGGTCCAGCGAAACTCGAAGCAGTTGACGTCAAGACGATGCCACACCCAGGCTTCCCGACAGATGTTCAAGCACAAATGATGGCACTCGTCCTCAAAGCAGGCGGCACATCAGTCATCACGGAAACGGTCTTCGAAAACCGCTTCATGCACGTTGAAGAATTCCGCCGCATGAACGCTGACATCAAGATCGAAGGTCGTTCATCGATCATCAACGGTGGCGTACAATTGCAAGGTGCAGAAGTTCTTTCAACGGATCTTCGTTCAGGTGCAGCACTCGTCACAGCAGGATTGATTGCTGAAGGCGAAACACGTGTTGGTGCACTTCACCATATCGACCGTGGATACGTCGACTTCCACTTGAAGTTACAAGCACTTGGTGCAGACGTAGAGCGTGTGACAGAAGAAGCGGTAGTCGTTGAAGAAACAGCTGCTACAAAACTTTAAGCAATTATATAAGAGCATCATCCCGCAAAATGGGATGGTGCTCTTTTTTGTTGTCTTTTAAAAATGACGACAATGAAATCCGAAAAGGGGAAAAAGAAAGTCGTTTCATGAAGGGGCATATGCTAGAATTGAAAGGTATGTATACATAAATGGGTTAGACGTCCAAACGACGTTCTATATTTTGGAAGAATAGCCAGTGGGTAAAGGAGAGCACACGAGATGTTTTCAAGAGATATCGGAATCGACTTAGGGACGGCGAATGTCGTCATTCATGTCAAAGGGAGAGGCATCGTCCTCGATGAGCCATCGGTCGTCGCGATCGACAAGGCAACAGGTAAGATTCATGCGGTAGGTACGGAAGCACACTTGATGGTAGGGCGGACACCGGGGAATATCGTGGCCATTCGACCACTTCAAGACGGTGTCATTGCCGATTTTGAAATGACGGAAGCAATGCTTCGCCATTTCATCGATAAGATTGAAGTCCGTAAGATGTTCGGTGGAGTCCGGATGTTAATCTGTACACCAGCAAGCATCACGACGGTTGAGGCGAAGGCAATTCGTCAAGCCGGTGAAAAGTCAGGTGCAAAGACGGTCTTCCTCGAAGTCGAGCCGAAGGTCGCAGCAGTTGGTGCCGGTATGGACATTTGGATGCCAGCAGGGCACATGGTCATTGATATCGGTGGCGGAACGACGGATGTTGCCGTACTTTCAATGGGTGATATCGTATGCGGAGAGACGATCAAGGTCGCAGGAGATCGTTTCGACCACGACATCATCCGTTCGATCAAGGATACACATAAGCTCATCATCGGGGAACGGACGGCACAAGCGGTCAAGACAACGGTTGCCACTGTATCAGAAGACGGACGTCGCGAGCAGATGGATATTCGCGGACGGAATCTCGTGACGGGTTTACCACACAACATCACGGTGACATCGGAAGAGATGCACGATGCGCTGGCGGAAGCAGCGATGGAGATCGTCGAGGCAACGAAGCGTGTGCTCGAGAAGACACCACCGGAGCTTGCAGCAGATATCATCGACCGTGGCATCATCTTGACAGGTGGGGGCGCGTTGCTGGACGGAATTGATCAACTGCTTGCAAAAGAACTTGGTCTACCGGTTCTGATCGCAGAAGATCCGATGTTATGTGTCGCACGCGGTACAGGAATCATGCTCGACAATCTTGGGAAGTAAGAGCGTGTAAGCGTAAAGGATATGATCTCTCGTAAAAGTTCATTCCTATAACGACCGTCTTGTCCTTCTCGCTTTCCACAGGCGGGAGGTAAGCCGCGACAGCGCGCATTTCATGCGAGTTGTCGGGTCTTACCTATCCCTGACGAAAGTGCTGCTTGCACTTTCTTTTCCTGCAGGAGTCGAGAATGGACAAGTTCGTTCGATATGAATCAAACCAATAGGGAGTCCGGTTTCCGAAGTACGTATCGGAAACTGGACTCCCTTTGTTTTAAACATAATGCAATGCCATGGTACTAAATGATCATGTGCCTCCTTGTGCTTCATCCGACTCCTACAGGGAAAAGCGCGATTTTGCGCTGTCAGAGACAAACAAGACCCGGCTTCACTGTTATACGAACAGTGAAGACTGGCTTGTGTCTCGCCTGAGGAAAGCGGATGAAAAGCAAAGGGGGCAGACAGATGAAGATAGTTCACTGCGTACTACGCATGAACGCTTGGTACGCTTCAAAATCATGATAGACGATCGCACTTGGCGGTAGTGAACTGGCCATCGTTTGATTGACGAGCTGATTCAGCTGCGTCCGCGTCTTGCCATAGAACGTGATGTCCGGTGTCTCGGGAAGTTCAGTGAACTCGATCGCATACGATAAAGTGTGATTGTTGCTTGCGGCATAGAGCGCGTCCGTCATCGTGATCGCACCAAGTCCATTCCCACCACCATAGACGGTCCGGTAACTCATCAACGTGACTTCGTCGGCGAGCTCCATTGCCCACTCGCTGAGAGGGCGACCGTTCGCATCCTGTACGGTATGGAACCAGAACGGGAGAAACAGTTGAAGCGGTAGTCCTTCAGCGGACGCTTTCTCGCGGAAGGCGAGTAAGATCCGCTCATAGGAGGCGATGACACGTGGTTGGTCCGTTTCCCATTCCGGTAAGGCATACGGTTCGAGATCAACGCTGATGCCATCCGGGTGACTGATCGTTTCCTGTTGATAGGTCGAGATCCAGGCGAGTGGATCTTCAACGTTTGGTCGAGCTGTCGTTCCTTCGTTTGTGATCCAGCGTGGCTGTCCGAATAGGAAGTACACTTCAATGCCGACAGCGTGCGCTTTTTCAACGAATGTTCGGTAGAGAGTACGGTCACCCTCGACAGCGACATGCAGATAGACACGTTTCATCTGTCTGTTTGCCAGCTGATTGATCTTCGTTGAAATGGATTTGGCCTCTGGGATGGACCAGATGACCGTGTGACGAGTGACGGAAACGGCAGCTGAACTCTTGAGTGGTAGTCCGAATTGAAGCAACGACAGACAGACTACGCCAATCAAAAAGCGTTTCATTTCAATTTCACTCCTTCGTGTGGATTACCTTACTATCGGTCGTTGAGCAGTCGCTTATATGCATCAAAGGTCCTGTTCTACACTTTGACAGTTCAAATCCTAGACATTTCATAATGTGAAGTGTATATTAAAAGTTGTTGCATTGAAATGAATTGTCAAATAAAAGGAAGTGATGCCACAATGCCATTGTGGAAAAGAAATTTAGTAGTCGTCTGGTTCGGTAGTTTTTTGACCGCTGCAGCCCTCAGTCTCGTGTTACCGTTTTTGCCTTTATTCATTGAAGAACTCGGTGTCGACAGCCGACAAGATATTACGACCTGGTCCGGTATCGCCTTTGGCGCAACCTTCCTCATTGCTGCGATCGTCTCACCAATCTGGGGTCGTCTCGCCGATCGAAAAGGACGGAAGCTGATGTTGCTTCGTGCAAGTCTTGGTATGTCGATCGTCATGTTCTTGATTAGTTTTGTTCAAGACGTCTACCAACTCGTCTTTTTACGTCTTGTCATGGGAGCCGTATCCGGATTCATCTCAGCCGGTATCACACTCGTTGCTTCCCAAACCCCAAAAGAGAAAAGTGGCTGGGCGCTCGGCACCCTTTCGACCGGTGGGATTGCCGGTGGATTGCTAGGACCTCTCATTGGAGGATTCCTTGCCGACGTTGTTGGGCTTCGACCCGTTTTTCTCTTTACGAGCGTGCCGCTCTTCATCACGTTCCTCGTTACTTATTTCTTTGTCAAAGAAGAATTTGTACCACTGAAAGTCAAAAAGATGGCGTCTGCTAAAGAAGTCATTCAATCACTCCGTCATCCGGAATTGATTTTAAGTCTCTTTTTAACGACGTTCCTGATTCAGTTCGCAGCGCAATCCATCAGTCCGATCCTGTCGCTCTACGTCCGGGAACTCAGTCCGGGTACGGAACGACTCGCTTTGCTATCCGGGATTGTGGCCTCTGCACCCGGGATTGCTGCTTTGATCGCGGCGCAACGGCTCGGTCGGCTGTCTGATAAGATTGGGGCAGAGCGTGTCCTGTTCTTTGCCTTACTCGTCTTTGCGGCGTTCTTGATTCCGCAGGCGTTCGTTACGGATACTAGCCAGTTGATCGTCTTGCGGATGGGAATCGGATTTGCAACGGCTGCTTTGCTACCGTCAGTGCAAACCTTGCTTCGTAAGAACACACCAGCGAATTCGTCGGGTCGTATTTTCGGTTACAACCAGTCGGCACAATTCATGGGGAACTTCCTCGGACCACTCGCTGGTGGACAGATCGCCGGTCATTTCGGCTTTGAAGCCTTGTTCCTCTTCACCGGCTTGATCGTCATCACGAATGCCGTACTCGAACGGACGCAGACCGCCGTCTTGAAAAAGAATCCGAATAACTAATGAAAGCTTCCATCCCCGTTTGATTAAAGGGATGGAAGCTTTTTTTCATACAGTCGATTGTTCGAAGAAGTCGTCGACGCGAGAATGATGGGAGTGATTCAACTGTTCTTGGACGATAAGAGACAAGGCGCGGACTTGGAAGTCAGCGACATAGTAGAAGAGACCGTTATCGAGTTCCGAAATCGACGTCGGTTCAATAAAGATGTCGGGATGTGTCAGGTGGTGCAGTTGCAGGGAGAGTTCCAGTTTATGCTTCACCGGCAATCGAATCGAGGAATAGAAAGAAATCGTTCGATTCGTACAGCGATTGATCAAGATTGGAGACGATCCGACTTGGATCGGCTGCCCATTCAGCTTCGAAATCGTCACCTTCGCATGCAGACTAAGAATTGGCTCCTTCGGTGGAGCGGTTCCCGTATCTTTTGGATAGAGCGTGCCGTTCTCAAGTAGTTGCTTAAATGTCTTGATATCGACGGGTTTACTGAAAAGATAGCCTTGGATCATGTCACATTCTAAGTCCCGATAGAGGTTCAGTTGTTGCATGTTTTCGATACCCTCCGCAACGACGGTCAAACCGAATTCCTTCGCCATGTAGATGACACTTTTAATGACAGAGAGACTCTTTGGATCGTGTTCGGCATGGATCGCGAACGATCGATCAATCTTCAGGCAATGCACCGGATAACGCTGGACATAAGAAATCGATGAATAAGCCGTTCCGAAATCATCGAGTGATAGTTTGACACCGAGATCAACGAGACGGTCGAGTGTCTCGAGGACTTGTCCGCCTTCGAGCAGTACATCGGACTCAAGTAGTTCAATCTCTAACAGATGTCCAGGAACACCGTGTTTTTTTAAGTGTCGTTCGACGATACTCGCAAAATCACCGTAGAACAATCGTTTCGGTGATAAGTTGATCGATAGCGGAATGACATGTTCCGGTTGTTCATCGAGTAAATCGCGGATTAATTGGCACGCTTGATCGAGTACCCAGTCACCGATGTGGATGTAAAGATCACTTTCTTCTGACAGAGATAAGAAATCCTTTGGCGCCAGTCGTCCCCACTCCGGATGTTCCCAACGGATTAACGCTTCTGCACCAACGATACGTCCACTCCAACTATCGACTTTCGGTTGGTACTCAAGGAAGAGTTGATTTTTTTTGATGACATGGCGTAAATCGCGTTCGAGTTGATAGCGACGGTACATCGTGATGTCGAGTTTCGATGAATAGAACTGGAAGTTACTCTTAGAGATCGACTTGGCACGGCGGAGTGCCGTGTATGTCTGTTTAATCAACTCTTCTGCCGTATGGTCGTGATGGACGGAATAGGTAATGCCGATGAAGACCTTCGAAAACAGTTCATAAGACAAGACGTCGAACCGATGATGGGTCAGCTCGAGCAATTGATTAGCAAGTCCGATTGCCCGTGTTTCGTCAATCTTACCTTTTAAGATGATAAGGAATTTATCCCCGAATAGATGACCAATAAATACTTCTTTTTTGATAAGCTTTTTCACGGCTGCACTCGTCTGACGGATCCATTCTTCCCCGATTTCGTGACCGAATCGCTCAGCGAGACGGCTGTGTTGATTAAACGTGACCGTTAATAAAGTGAAAGGGGAACGGTGCTTCAATAATTCCCGAACCTGTTCTAACGTAAAGGCATGATTGGGTAAATCGGTGATCGGGTCATGCATCGACAAGTGCCAAATCTCATGCTGTTGTTCCTTTAGACGCGTGATATCGGTCGAGACACCATAGTGACCGAGAACTTCACCATGTGCATCGATGATCGGGATACACGTCTCTTCGACCCAGAATTGGCGGTCGGGATAGTTTAAACGATAGACGAGTCGAACGACTTCCCCTTGACGAATTTTCGGATATGCCTCTTTCATGAGAATGAGATCTTCTGATGAGACGAGTTTCGTCCACAGTTGATGATCCTGTTCGATTCGCCGGAGATAGTCGGTATACGGTTCAAGGAATCCGGCAGCATGAAACATCACGGTATTGTCTTTATAACGATGCTCGTAAGCGGTCGTATGCAGCGACGTGAAGAACTTTTTAAGGGAGGCAATCGCAAGATCCCGTTCTTGCTCGAGCTGGATGAGCGGTGTCGCATCCTTAAGAATGAAGAGGAGTGAACTCGGAATCGTATCCGTCTGAACGACACCTTCACAGTGGACGATCTTTTGGAATTGACCTCTGCGCCCCATCCGTAACTGCATCGAGAAGATTGGAATTTGCCCCATATGCAGTGCGAGACTTTGTTCGCGGAAAATCGTTCGATCTTCTGGATGGAGCTCTTCAAGAAAGTCATAGGTATCCATCTTCGCTAAGTGATTCTTAGAAAGTTGTAATAGTGTAGCGAGAGAGGGAGATGCGACGATTTCTTTCGACGTTGGGAAGTATTCAACGAAACTGACCCCTTCGATCGCGTTCGTCAATCGATCTTTCATCAATAAGCGCTGGTAATCGGTTCGGAGTTCCTGTTGCTGTGATACATCACGGGCAATCCCATAAAGACCGATGATGACACGTTGGTCGTAAATCGGGATGTTCGTGACGTTCAACGTCAACCAGTGTCCGTCTTTATGACGAACTGTCGTCGTGAAGTGGACGGTTTCGCCCGAATAGACGCGTTTCTTGAACTGTTTGACTTCCTCTACATCATTGGGCTTTAAAAACGTTTCGAAATGGAGTTGCTTAAGACTATCCCGGTCATAACCGAGCATAAGCGGAAATTTATTGTTGAAGGAAATGAAGTGACCTTTTGTATCCATCGTATAGACGGCATCCGGATGATTTTCCAAAAAATAAGTGACGTCGGACAGTGTGTATAAATCCAAAGACCCAGGCACAGTTCGTTCAGTGGCACGTTTTTTAAAGAAGCTCATAGGTTTCACCTCGAGGATCATGTTTTTGTTGTTTATAGCATAACAATATTTGTCAATTTTGAATATGTAATCTATTTAAAAAAAGGCAAACGTGATTATAATAGGTCTTTTGATTCATCTCTTCCGAACATTACCTTTTTGTTCAAAAAAGCTCATAATTGATGAAGAAGCGACCGATATACTGAGAGGAAAGAATTGAACATGAAGTCAATGAGGAGATGAACGCATGCTACGAGGAATGTATACGGCGTCGAATGCGATGCAGGCATTACAACGCCAACAGGAAATGCTCAGTAATAACTTGGCGAATGCGCGGACGCCGGGCTTCCGCGCTGATCAAGCGTCACTCCGGACGTTTCCGGAGATGCTGATTCAGCAGACAGCAAACAATGAACGGACAGGTGTGCGGGGAGTCGCGACGGTCGGAAAGCTTGCGACCGGTGTCTTTATGCAGGCAGCGACACCAAACTTCACGCAAGGTTCAATCACGGAGACGGGCAATGCGACGGACTTGCAAATCAGTTCGCTTGAAGGGGCACCGCTCTTTACGATTCGCCATCAGGATCCGTTGACGGGAGAGGAAGAGACACTTTACACGACGAACGGACAGTTCGCCGTCGGACAAGACGGGTTACTCCGGACGACGGAGAATGATCTTGTCCTCGATACGAACGGTCAACCACTCGACGTCGTCAATGAAGATTTCCTCGTTGACGCGAACGGTGCCGTCACGGACGGAAACGGTCAGGCAATCGGTAACCTCGGTCTCGTCGTAACCGATCAACCAGAGACGCTTGAGCGGACAGGCAACGGCTTGTTCCGATCAGCTAATCCGTTAAACGCTGGAAACGTCCGGGTCGATCAAGGTGTACTCGAACTTGGGAACGTCGAGGTCGAACAGACGATGGCGGAGATGAATGCCGGTCTACGCCAGTTCGAAGCCAATCAAAAAGTCATTCAAGCGTACGACCGGACAGCGGAGAAGGCTGTTTCCGAAATCGGACGCGTTCGCTAATAGGAGGATACGATGCAATCAATCTATACATCCGCAAGTACGATGGGACAGTTGCAAAAACAGCTCGACACGACTGGTCAAAACCTGGCTAACGTCGATACGAACGGCTATAAACGTCGGGATGCCCAGTTCAATGAACTGCTCGTCCGTAACATCAACAACCAAGCGACAGGTTTTACGCCAGGTCCGTTGACGACACCAGAAGGACTTCGACTCGGTGTCGGAGGTTACGTCGCAAACGAAGCGACGCGCTTTGGCGTCGGAACGTTCCGGACGACAGACCGAAAACTCGACGCAGCACTTGGGAATCCACACCATTTCTTCGGTGTCATCGATACGGATGGCGTAACGAAGTTCACGCGTGACGGAAACTTCCAGTTGTCACCGCAAGCAAACGGACAAGTCCTGCTGACAGATGATGCCGGACGTTCTGTCATCAACCAGGCGAATGATCCGATCGTTTTGCCGGCGAACGCGACAGAGATTGAACTGAACAAGGACGGCAACATCACGGGGATCATAAACGGGGATCGGCGTGTCCTCGCTCGAGTGGGTGTTGCGGACATCCCGAACTACGGTGAATTGACGGAAGTCGGCGGTGGTTTGTTCACGGCGACCGGACAATATCAGAATGCAGCGGGCAATCCGTTGACGGTCGGTCGGCTTGAGACATCAAACGTCGATATGGCGCTTGAGATGACGAACTTGACGCAGCTGCAGCGGGCGTATCAGTTCAACTCGAAAGCGTTGATGACAAGTGATCAGATGATGGGGATCGTCACGTCTCTTAAATAATCTCATAGCAAAAGGGTGATACTTCTCATATTGAGAGGCATCACCCTTTTCATTATTTTTCTTGTAACGCGAGATAAATTGCTGCCATGTCCGCATCGCCATAAGTCTGTTTTGCTTCAGCATAGCTAGCGTCCGTCGCCTGTGCGAGTGGCAGCTTGATTTGTTGGCGTTTTGCTTCAGCCGTGATCAGCCCTAAATCCTTTGCCATCAGACGGAGCGGGAATGCAGACGGGAAGTCATTCTTCCGGTACATGTCGCGTTTGCCGGTGAATAGCGGGGTGTTCATCCCGGAAGCACTAATCATCTGAATTAGCTTCTCTTTCTCGAGCCCCGCACCTTCTCCAAGCAACAATGTCTCCGCGACCCCTTGCCCGACGACAGCAAGCAATAAATTAATGGCGAGCTTCGCTGCACTGCCTGAGCCATGTGATCCGAAATGAATCGTTTCTTTGCCGAGTAGGTCAAGATAGGGCTGACAAGCCGTGACGACGTCTGCGTCACCGCCAGCAAGCAAGACGAGCTGTCCGCTTTCTGCAACGGGAACGGAGCCCGAGACAGGCGATTCGAGATAGATGCCATCACGCTCTTCGACGAGCCGTGCCATCTTCTTTGTCTCTTCCGGTGAGATCGTACTTAAATTAACGATCATTTTACCGCTAAGAGCGGATGTGATGTCTTCGATGACGGATGCGACAGCTGGTCCGTCCGCGAGCATGACGAAGATGATATCGCTTTGACGCACGACGTCCTGTGCTTCTTTGACAGCTGTTGCTCCTCGTTCAGTCAGCGGAGCTGTCTTTTCATACGTCCGGTTGTAGACGGTCAAGCCATGCCCACCGTCAAGTAGACGTGTTGCCATCGGTACCCCCATATGTCCTAACCCAATCCATCCAAGGTGCATGTCGATTCCTCCTTATCATCATACGCTTTTGACTATACCCCGCGCCTAACCGAATCTAACGACAAAAAAGACCGTCCACATGATGTGAACGGTCAGGTGATTAATCTTCATATGTGAGAATCGTCGAGATGACAGCGATCGGGAAGCGAATCGTAAAGGTCGATCCGACACCGACGACGGATTCGACATCGATCGTTCCGTTATGGTGTTTGACGATTTCCTTACAGATCGAGAGACCAAGACCAGTTCCACCGATTTTTCGCGTCTCGGAGTTATCGACACGGTAGAACTTATCAAACAATTTCGGAAGGGCGTCTTGCGGAATTCCGATACCCTCATCTTGGATCCGGATTTGAGCGAAACCAAGTTCATTTGTAATCCGTATCAAGACCGTACCACCGCTCGGGGAGTACTTGACGGCATTACTGAGTAGATTGTTCAGCAACTGCTTCATCTTTTCCGCATCACCGTCGATCATGATCGGTCCACGGGCTTCGAAATCAATCTGGTGCGTCTCGTGCGAGACATCATAGAACTCAATCAAGTCTTGGGCGAGTTCGACGACATCGAACGTCGTCATCTCATAACGATGTTCACTCGACTCCATGCGCTGGACGTCGAGGAAGTCATTGACGAGCGTTGTCAGGCGACCGGTCTCGGAGTGAATCGTCTGCAGATACTTCCGTTGCCGTTCTTCCTCGAACCGTTTGTTGAGCATCAGCTCCGTGAAGCCATAGATCGAAGAGAGTGGTGTCCGCAATTCATGCGAGACGGTCGAGACGAACTCCTCCTTCATTCGCTCGGCTTCCGTTTCTTTCGTCACATCACGGAGGACAAGCATCGTACCGACCCATGTGCCGTCGACTTCGATCTTCTCAGCGTAAATCTGGATATAGGTACTGTGCTTGCGGATCGAGACGATCAAGCTATCTTTCGGTAAATCGAGTTCAACGATCTGTTCGATGTACCGTTCGAATGCTGCGGGTTCATCAATGATGTCAGCTAATGACTGCATCGCTTGCTCGAACGCAGAACGTTCTTCGTCTTCGAACGATGTCGGAACTTCCGGGAACAACGTCATCAACGGTTCGTTGACGAGTAACTCATCTGTCTCATGTTCGATGTAGACGACAGCTTCGCGAATCGAGTTCAATAGTTGCGTCGTCTTGTTTTTCTCACGGATCATTTCTTCATAGATCCCCATCCGGAGGAGAGAGAGTGACAGTTGATGCGAGAATGACAGGATGTCATTCATCTGTTCCGTCGTGAAGGCATCACGATAACGAACGAGATAGATGCAGGCGATCATGTGCTCTTTTGACGGATCCATGACCGGCACCGCGACCTCATACATATAGTACGGGTACGGTAGCGGGCTCTCGTGTGCGACTTGTTTCGATGAATGAACAGGACGCTTCAAGAGACGTGCCCGGTGCAAGAGTGACTGATCGTCAGAGACAAGACGACCGACCATCTCTTCTGTCATCCCGTAATCGATCGTTGAGCGGACTTCTTGTTGATCAAGGAACAACAGGGCACCGATTTCAGAATGCGTGATGGAGACGAGCTTTTCGATGATTTCCGGATAAGCCGTCAACGTCTCACGAGAAGCGAGCGTCTCCGTCAATTCATTGCGATACTTCAAGTGTTGTTCACTGCGAAGCGTGATATCAAGTGCTTCTTCGAGTTCCTCCTGTTGCGCTTGCAATTCTTCTTGTTGGGCGACGAGTTCTTCTTGTTGTGCTTGAAGTTCTTCGTTCTTCGCCAGCATATGGACCTTGTTATCAGCAATCGATGCCGCCATCTGATTGAACGATGTCGTCAGTGTATGCAGCTCGTCCTTCCGTTTAGGCAACGGGATCGCTTGAATGTCTTCTCCCGTCGCAAGTAAGGCGCTGTCGCGAGATAATGTGTTGACCTGCTTCGTAACGCGGCTGATGAACGGGCGTACGAGCGAGAAGAGGACAAGAATCAAGACGACGAGATTCGAGAGCCAGATGAACTGGGCAACACGCATTTCGCCTAGAAGATCGTTCTTCGCATCGACTTCTTTCCCTTGGATCAACGTCAGATAATCAGCAAGTAACGTATCAATCCGTGTCATGTCGACATCAGCGTCGGACAAACTGACCGATCCGCGTAACGTACCGTTTTCAGTGAACAGGTCTTTCCCATTGGAAAGAGCAGCGAGCGTGTCAGGATTTACAAAATCTTCGTTAATCTTTCCGTCTTTTTTTCCTTCGACGTATTCGTTGAGGAGCGGAAGCGACGTTCCGAAATAATCGTCATACATTTGACGTGTCGCGGTTGCGTATTCTTGACCTTGCTCATATACCGCATATTTCTCAAACCATGTCGTCAAACGGTTGATCTCCTGTTGGTTTGTCTTGACGGCATCAAGTGTTTCCTGTGAGCCGGTCAATAAGTAAGATTTCACGTTACTTTGCGCGACGGTCCACTCGCTTGCGAGCGAATTCGCATTCGTCCGCCGTTCACGTAAATCATCGAATGTCGCATTCGCCTGATCAATCTTTTGTTCCGTATAGAAGTAAACGATTCCGGACGTGATGCTGAGAGCGACGAACACCATATAGAAGGCGAACATCAATTGGCGACCGATGGTATGGTTGATCCATTTCACTGGGTTTTCCTCCGTATTCTATTTTACATGTATAAAAAAGGTTTCTTAAATATCGAATATATTCATCTTACGCAGAAACATACACACCATCAAATTTGAATCTGCAAAAAATCACTAAAACAAATATATCATATATTTCTTAGTACATAACGAACTATATATTTTCTAAGAATAAGGATTAAGAAGTATCGTTTTAAGGAAAACTATAGAGGATATTGAACTTCATTTTTTAAGTAGGGAAGTGGTTAGATGCAAAAAATGTTTGAAAACAAATGGTACCGATTCGCCTGGTGGGTCATGACGTTACTGATCATCGTCTGGATTGGCGATCATGTCACGTTCCTGTTCCGACCGGTCGCGATTCTGCTTCAGATGGTCGTACCACCCCTCGCGATCGCCGGGATTCTCTATTATGTCCTGCTACCGATCGTCGAGTTACTTGAGAAGAAGATGAAACGGCGACCTGCTGTCCTGATCGTGCTAGTCGGTTTGATTGGTATTTTAACGACACTCGGATTCATCTTTGGTCCGATGCTATCGGAGCAAATCACGCAGTTCGTTAATTCGATTCCGACACTTGCGACACAGTTCCAGCGGCAATTGATTGATGTCCGGGATCAACTCGAGAACAGCGCAGCCTTTTCACGCTTCCTGTCAGGACCAGACAACTTGTTCAATAAGTTCTCGGGCAACATCTCGGAATATGCGTCGACTTTCCTCAAGAACATCGGCACAGGTGTCGGTGGATTCGTCAGTGTCCTGACGACGACGGTCGTGACGATCGTCATCATTCCGATCATGTTGATCTACATGTTGCTTGACGGCGATAAGCTGAAAGGCAATCTCGTCAAGCTGATGCCGTATGAGTATCATAAGGAAACGAAAAAAATCCTTGGTGACGTCCATTTGACGATCATGAGCTATATCCGCGGGCAAGTCATCGTCAGCATTGGTGTCGGGATCATCGCCTATATCGGGTATCTGATTATCGGGATCGATTATGCGTTATTGCTCGCTTTGTTTGCGACACTAACGAACATCATTCCGTTCCTCGGTCCTGTCCTCGGTGTCATTCCGGCCTTGATCGTCGGGTTCATTCAGGATCCGATTCTTGCGATTTATGCGATCATCGTCATGACGGTCGCGCAACAGATCGATTCGCACATCATGTCACCACTCGTGCAAGGGAAGACGCTTGACGTTCATCCGCTAACGATCATCATCGTCTTGCTCGTCGCTGGTAACATCGCCGGTTTCTTCGGCGTCTTGCTTGGTGTTCCGTTCTACGCTGTCATGAAGGTCGTCATCCTGAACATTCGTCGTCTCTATCATCTCCGGTCGCAGAAGAAGATGGTCATCACGGAGGAAGAGAAGACGTTTGATACGATCATCACGGAGCGCGATTGAGTTTTGAAATTCACGTAAAAGTACGTCATACTGAAGAGGTAGCTAAGAAAAAGGGGGCAGGAATCAGATGGATTCACGTCATACCGAAGAACAAGCCGATTTACTGGCGTTGCAGAAATTTCAACACAACTTCGAGAACAGTTTGAAGTCGAGCATCATTTATCTCTTGCGTGATGGTGCGTTGACGATCGGGGAACTCGAGCAACGAATCGATCAGTCGCACGGTCAGATCCTCGAGCAATTACAGGAATTAATCGAAGATGGACTCGTTGTCCAGCAGATGTCCGAGAAAGTGCACGGACTTGCCTATTATTTAACGGCACCCGCTGAAGATCTCGTCCGACAGTTCAAGGAATCGATCCGTTGGAGTAAGCAACACATTCGATACTAAAAAGCAGGTTTCTAGACCTACGAGCAGACGCTCGTAGGTCTTTTTGCGTTTTTTAAAACTATGGTCATATAAAATTGAAATAAGCCATTTTTACACAAAATGGATAGAACTAGTATGAAATAAAATTACAATATATTTTAGTGATTGATTATTGATAATATATATTATTTATATTTTTATGGTAAATTAATATCTAAAATACTGGTTAATAATAACTATTCAACCATTACTTTTGTAAAAAATTGTATATTTTTATGGTAATTGCATGCATAATAATAGGTGTACGATTATTTTTTCCGTAGAAAAGGAGTGTTGAAATGAGAAAAAAAGCACCTGATTTTCGAAAGAAGATGAATCGACACCATAGAAACCACACACGAAGACTAGTGAAACTGCTGGCAGCGTCCTCTCTCGCCCTCTCTCTGATCTCATTCACTTATACGAAAACCGAAGCAGCTGAGAATTCTGAAAAGAAGTTTCAGACGCAACAAAGTCAATTCGCGAACTCGGTTCGAAACTCGCTTGTCCAAGGACCGAATCGAGTCAGCTTAGCTGAAGTTCAACTATTGACGGATGTCGCGGTCAATGCAAATCTGACGGAACAACCGGATAACTATGATTTAGCCCTTAATTTAACCGGAGTCGGATTAGCCGATGCGGAGGTATTGAACCCGGACCGGGTGGCCGTCTTCAACATTCCAGATTTAGCGGGAAAAATGCAGGCGAACGGTAATGCGTCAGTCAGTGTTGAACTATTACCCATCACACTCGAAGATTTACCGACGCTGAAAGGTCAACTCGATCCTCTGACGGGAACAGTAGCAGATACTGTGACTGACCTATTAGCGGGTATCGATCGATTACAACGTACTCCAGTCGTAGGTAGTTTGTTGAGAGTGGAGGGGCTCACAGAATTAACGGATGCTCTGGATAATCTACAGAATTTAGATACCGCCCTTTCGGATCTTTTGGATTATGAAGGTTCTGCTCCAGTCACGATTAATCCGGATGGTTCAATCGTCATCGATTTTAGTGATGGTTTAGGACAGCATCTTGATACGGTAACGAAACAAGTTGTCCAAGACGCCTTAACCGATTTAGTCAACGCCATCACGAATTTAAAACTATCCGGAATAGCAGGAAACTTAATTGATCCTGTTTTAAATCCAGTCAAAAATTTACTGCCAGGTGTGAACAGTCTTTTAACGGCAGTAACGAACGATACAGTGAACTTGTCGAATGAACTCGCAGGTGTACAAGTACTTGGACCAACTTCTGTTAGTGCCAATGTCATCGTTGATAAACCGGCTGGAGTTGCTCAAGACGAAGTTGTTGTTACGGGATCTGTCGTCAACACGTCTGCGATTGATGCGCAACTGCTGGCCGATTTAGATGGTCAAGCTACAATCATCTTTGATGAAGAGGCAGATGGAGATGCGGACGCCGATGCGGATGCCGACGCCGATGCGGATGCGGACGCCGATGCGGATGCGGACGCCGACGCCGATGCTGACGCGGATGCGGATGCGGACGCCGACGCTGACGCCGATGCCGATGCGGATGCGGACGCCGACGCTGATGCCGATGCGGATGCTGACGCGGATGCCGATGCGGATGCGGATGCAGACGCCGACGCCGATGCTGACGCCGATGCGGATGCGGATGCAGACGCCGACGCCGACGCTGATGCGGATGCTGACGCTGACGCTGATGCGGACGCCGATGCGGATGCGGATGCAGACGCTGACGCCGATGCTGATGCCGATGCAGACGCCGATGCGGATGCTGATGCGGATGCGGATGCAGACGCCGATGCCGATGCCGACGCGGATGCGGATGCTGACGCGGATGCTGACGCCGATGCCGACGCGGATGCGGATGCCGACGCCGATGCGGATGCGGATGCCGACGCGGATGCGGATGCAGACGCCGATGCGGATGCGGATGCCGACGCGGATGCGGATGCAGACGCCGATGCGGATGCGGATGCCGACGCCGATGCGGATGCGGATGCAGACGCCGATGCGGATGCCGACGCTGATGCCGATGCTGACGCTGATGCGGACGCTGATGCGGATGCTGACGCCGATGCGGATGCCGACGCCGATGCGGATGCTGATGCTGACGCCGATGCGGATGCAGATGCGGACGCCGATGCGGATGCGGATGCGGACGCCGATGCGGATGCGGATGCGGACGCCGATGCCGATGCCGACGCGGATGCGGATGCTGACGCGGATGCAGACGCCGATGCCGACGCGGATGCGGATGCAGACACCGATGCGGATGCCGACGCGGATGCGGATGCCGACGCGGATGCGGATGCCGACGCTGACGCCGATGCGGATGCGGATGCCGACGCCGATGCGGATGCGGATGCCGACGCCGATGCCGATGCGGATGCTGACGCCGATGCCGATGCCGATGCCGACGCTGATGCCGATGCTGACGCTGATGCCGATGCTGACGCCGATGCCGATGCGGATGCGGATGCTGACGCCGATGCCGATGCCGACGCTGACGCCGATGCGGATGCTGATGCTGATGCTGACGCGGATGCTGACGCCGATGCGGATGCGGATGCAGATGCCGATGCTGACGCTGACGAAGATAATGATAGCGATAACGATAACAACAATGGTGGAGACAATGACAACGATAATGATAACGGTGGGAAAGAGGATCCAGACAATGTCTCTGATCCGAAAGATGATAATGATAGTGTCATCATTCCGATCCCTGTCGTCACGCCACCAACGACTCCACCAGGAAATGGTCCGGGTGTCACACCAACTCCTGGAACGAGCCCTGTCTCAGGTCCGAACGTCAAGCCAGCTCCTTCGACTGGCGCTGTAAATGGACCAAGCGTCAAGCCGACATTGCCAGCGAACACAGTCAGTGCACCGATCAATAAATCACCACTCGTTTCAAAACCGATCACTCAACCGGTGAAACGAATCGTTGGTGGTACGTTACCGAACACTTCGGAAAATCTGTTCTTGATCACCCTCATGGGAATGCTCGCGACAGCTGCCGGATTGTTCACGAAATTGTTCCGTCGCCGTCCACAAGAGTAAGTCATGCTGTAGTTAATCGTAGTGGGGCCATCTGTGCCTCACTGCGATTCATCCTTTTAGAATAGGAGTGAAGCTGAACATGGATCTGCTCAACCGATTCACAAATGCCATGGATGTACTGGAACAACACATGAAGACCGATGATATCTACTACTGGAATCGTCAGATGATGTTATTCGTCTCACTCGGACAAGCATCGGAGCGAGCCCGTGTCGTTCGATTCCAAGGTAAAGGGCTACAATCCGTAAAAGATCAAGCACGCAATTGGCTCCGCCAACAACCAGAAGTAGCGTGGTTGAAGCTCGACATCGCCCGAAACTTTGAGGCACTCTCGTTTGAGACCTTAAACGAGCGAGTGAAAGACACACGGAAAAATTACTTCCGGTACGGAATCGCGTTTGATCGGAAGATGCAATGTGCCTATCTAGAAGAAGAACTGAATGGAAATGCCGTTTTGACAAAAGATCCGACGCATCAAGAACTACACATCAATCTAACGAACTTGAGCAATTATGCGCACCAACAAGGGCGGACAGAGCGGATTGCCTTTCAACCGACAAGTCCATGCCTCCTCTTTGATACACTCGGTGTCTTCGCAGACGAAACACCACATGTACTTGAAGTCATACGTGATGTCGAAAAAATCCGTGAGACGACAAGCCCACTTCCTTCTGAAATCAAGACGATCGTCGCCCAGTCGAGTGAGTATCTTGCTCGCCAAGTCCGGGCGAATGGTCGCTTCCAATATGGTTACTTCCCATGCTTTGATAAACCGATCAAGTTCTACAACAGCTTACGTCATGCAAGTACACTCTATTCAATGATTGAAGCCTATCGACTGACACCAAGCGAACGATTACGCCAAGCAATCGATCGAGCAAAACGCTATTTGATCGAGGAATTGATCGTACATGAAGGGGAGCGTTCCTTCGTGCTTGATCGCGAATCGAACGAAATCAAACTCGGTGCGAATGCTGCAGCAATCTTAGCATTGACGGAATACATGCAGACGTTTCAGACGACGGATGAGTTACGACTCAGTCAACGACTCGCAACAGGCATTCTTTCACTGCAACAACCATCGGGGCAATACCTGCATGTGCTCGAGTATCCGTCGTTTGCGTTAAAGGAAGCCTTCCGGATCATCTACTACGAAGGAGAAGCGACATACGCCTTGATGCGGTTGTACGCACTCGATCCCGATCCCCGTTGGCTCGATAGTGTCGTCCAATCATTTGATCATTTCATCGCTAAATCGTACTGGAAATTCCACGATCATTGGTTGAGCTATAGTGCGAACGAGTTAACGAAATGGTTGCCGGAAGCGCGTTATTTCCAGTTCGGTCTCAAGAACGTCTCCCCGAAACTCGACTTCATTTATCATCGGGAAACGACGTACCCGACGTTCCTTGAACTGATGCTTGCGGCACGCGAGATGATTGACCGGATCGAAGCGCTGGGACGAGCCGACTTGTTAGCTGATTTTCCGCTCGACTGGCTCGACCAGACGATTGAACGACGGATGATTTATCAGCGAAACGGCTTCTTCTATCCAGAAGTCGCGATGTATATGAAGAAACCCGGTCGGATTCTCGGAAGTTTTTATATTCGGCACCACTCGATGCGGGTCCGAATCGATGACGTCGAGCATAATTTGTCTGGGTATTGCCGGGCATGGACACGAATGCTGAAGGAGGTGCCGTCATGATGCGACGCGTATCAACGCTGTTACTTGTCATCGGACTTGCCTTACTTGGATACGTCGGGTATCAGAAACTGACGGTCCAGCAAACCTTGACGACGGAACTGGCAAAAGCAAAAGATGTCGTCCGGGCGGAAGGAAAGTCATCGACCACATCAAAATCAGCAGCAACGAGCAAACAAGCGAAGGAGAAGACGAAGGATGTCCTCTTTCAAACCGGTGAGACGGTCGGTTATTTAAAAGTGCCGTCACTTGAGATGGAGTTACCGGTGCTTGAAGGCGTCGATGATGCGACACTCGCAAAAGGTGTCGGCCATCATCCGGAGACGGCCTTTCCAGGGCAAGGCGACCGGATTTTCCTCGCCGGGCATAACGATACGACGTTCTCGAAAATCAGTAAGTTGAAGAAGGGCGACGAGGTCGTCCTCTATCTCGCGAACGGGTCCTATCGCTACGTCATGCAATCGAGCGAGATTGTTGATTACAAAGACACGCGGGTCCTTGAGTCAACGAAGCAGGAGTCACTCGTCGTTTCGACCTGTTATCCGTTTTATAACGTCACGGACAGTACGGAACGTTATTTGATCTATTTTGAACCGATCGAGGAGGATGCGTCATGACACGAATCGGAATTTTACGCCTGAACGAGAATCCGCAGTTTCGCGATAAGATTGCCTGCGTCATCGGTGCTTCGATGGGCGTTGACATTTTCTTTTTCCGTCCGCGCGATGTTGATTTCAAAAACCGGACGATCCGCGGACTCTTCTTCGACGAAGATGCCTGGCATCCAAGTATGTATGAGTTTCCGGACGTCATCTACAATCATTTGCCACTCAGTGATGCAGACAAGAAATTGTTCAATCGTCTTGCAGCCGAGATTCCCTTTACGACGCACCGGATTGGGAATAAAAATGTCGTCTTACGTCAACTGGCGCAAGAAGGATCGTTTCAGGACGTCTTGATTCCGATGCACCGGGTAAAGAAAGGAAAGACGATTTTCCCGCTGATTGAGAAGTACGGAAAAATCGTCTTCAAGCCGGCGAACGGGAAACAAGGGCAACGGATTTATACGATCGAGCAGGAGGGAGATCAGTATCGATTCAGCCATCTACTCGAGTCGACCGTCTGTTCGACAGGGGAATTGATCAACCGCATCGAAGAAGAGACGAAACGGAATCCGATGATCGTCCAGCCGTTCATCGCCTCGCAAACGATTCATGGGCATTCGTATTGCATGCGAATCCATGTCGCGAAGGGAGCGAACGGGCAATGGAAACTCGTCAAATATTTTCCGTTCGTCAGCAACAATCACCAAGAATCGGTCAGCCATCTCAGTCACGGAGCGTTCTCGACGACGCGGATGGACATCTTCATGAAGCAGAACTATCCGGATCAACATGAAGCGATTTCGCGACGGATCGTCGATTTTGCGCGACGGTTCCCGGCTTATTTCGAATCGTTTTATGTCTACCCGCTCGATGCGCTCGGAATCGATGTCGGGATTGGTGAGGATGGACGTATCTATCTCTATGAGGTCAACAGCTTGCCTGGTACGCGCTATGTCGAGTTTCAGGCAGAGTATCTCGCGGTCCAGTATTGCCAGTACCTTGCGACACATGGGCGTCCCGGTATACATGGACTCGACCGGGGATGGATGAAGGAACGGATCGAGGCTTAGAAAAGAGGCGACGTGTGAAGACAGTATTGTTTTATGTGATGTCGGGCTTGCTCGTCCTCATCATCGTAACGAAATTCATGGTCCCACTCTTCGGTTGGTTTCAAGCAGAGGAGCCGGTAAAAGAAACGAAACCACGGACGTCAATTCGACTGGATGAAGCACAGCTGAAGCAGTTCGATCGCGAAGATCGACTCGGTGTCGTCTATGAGATGGCAGGATTGAAGCTGAAGACGCTGGACGTCGATACGACGGAAAAAACGCGACAAACACCGCTCGTTCAAATGAAGGTCGAAAAACAAAAGCTCCTCCAAGTGATGGGGGAGCAGGGACGGTTGCTTGCGATCACGGTCAAAGTGACGAATCAGTCAGCGGACGAGATTGAAATCTTACCAAAGATCGGGGAGTATGAGACAGAGGACGAGATTGTGACGATTGCGGATCAATTTAATGCCTTGAACGGTAAATACAAACCGGATGAGAGCCGGATCGGGATCGTCTTTATTCCGTCGGAGCAACTCCGTGTGACGGAAGGGCGACTTAGCCTGTTCTATGAGACGATGTCCGGTAAGAAGCAACTGCGGATTGCATTACCAGCAGCAAAATAAAGAACGGGATGCCTCCAAGTTGGAGACATCCCGTTTTGTCATTTCTGGACGGCGCTGAACGCGTCTTCTGATTCGATTCCTGCTTTATTGACCGCTGTGACGACGAAACGACCTGTTGCATCTTCTGGGAGTGGGAACGCTTTACGCTCGATCGATTCTGTCGTACCGAGTTTTTTGCGTTTTCCATCCTTCTCTTGATAGACGTTGTATTTGACGACGTCTTCATCGGTTGACGCATACCAGTTGATGAATCCACCACTGACGCGAATGTTCGTCGCCGGTTTTGGTGGCGTCTTGACTGGATCCGATGCTTTTTCATCAAGTTCCGTGAAGACGACGAGTCGGTCATCATACGTGCCTTGGTTCTGATCATACGTTCCGATACAGGTGATCAAGTTGAGGTTCCGGGTATCGGCTGGACCAAAGATTTTCTTCAGTGGTGCTTTTAAGTGATCGTACTGGACGAGCTCTTTGACGCGGAAGACGAGCTTCCGTCCGGACGCATCGGTGATTTCGACCGGATCACCTTTCTTCAGCTCATGCAACTTATAGAAGATCGCTGGACCGGTCTTCGTATCAGTGTGACCGTCGATGACGGCATTTCCGACGTCACCTGGACGCGGACCGAACTTGTACCAGCCGGCTTGTTGTTCGTTTTTAGGTGTCGCCATCGCGCCATCTTTATCGAGCCCGACCTGTTCAACTTTCGTTTTGATGTCGTGCTTCGGGATGAAGAGTTGTTTCGGAAGCTCGACCTCCGTTGCCGAGAGGTCCTTGAACTCCTTCTTGAAGATTTCAGACGGCTTGAGCGGATCTTCTTCCTTCGTCTCGGAAGAGGCCGCGGATTCTGTTTTTGGATCACCTTGCGTGATGTTTGATGTATCCGGTTTTGTTTGACCGAACAAGAGGAAAAGCAGTGTTCCGACCGAGGCGACCATTAAGATGATGCTCGCCGGTAATAACCAACGTTTCATAAACGCGTATCTCCTTTCCGAGAGAAGGGATTCCCTCTATGTACAAAAATAACAGGATAGCATGTCGCTATCCTGTTATTGATTATACCCAATTTCTTAGGCGTTTTGACGTTTACGTGCGAGGACAAGACCGACTGCTCCGAGTGCAAGACCGAATACTGCGATCGCACCAGTTGTTGCAGCTGAGTTGTTGTCGCTCATTCCACCGTTACCTGTGTTAGGCATTGATCCTGGAGTACCATCCATGAATTTCTCTGGTGATTGTTTAACGATTGCATCACCGAGGTTAGCTCCTACGCCGTACATGTAAGCGTAAGACTCACGGAATGTGTCGACAGAACCTTTGTAGTCGCCTTCAACATACTGCATGAACGTATCTTGGACGTAAGTCTCGTGACCTGATACCGCTTCTTGTGCTGCTTTTGTTGGAAGGTTTTCTTCTGTCGCTGCACCAAGGAATGCACCGAAGTCGTTCGAGAACATTTTGAGCATGTCTTGTGCGTCACCCATCAATTTCTTATCGTCATTGACTGCTGCTGTGACGAGGTTCGCTTGTGCTTCGATGTGGTTTTTCGTCCAAACTTGCTCGAACTGATCTGCACCGGCTTGACCGTAGATCGATTTGATGGCTGCTTTGAAGTCAGCTGTGTGCATGTCTTCAGCCCAGTTTGCTGCATCGTAGTCTTTCGCTTGGTCGACGCCAGCTGTCATGCTGAGGTTTGCAAGAGCAACGTGTTCAGCTGCAAGGCTGTTGAGTGTCGAACGAAGATCTGCTGCTTTTGAGTCAGCTTTCGTGTTGTCGAATTTCTCAGGCATCTGTGTTGTGATTGCAACAGAAAGTGCTTTTGAGATATCGTACATGCGGCTGTAACCTTCACGGAACGTGTTGTACGATCCTTCGTAGTCACCAGCTGCATATTGCTGGAATGTTTTGTAGACGTCTGCTTCGTGAGCACGGAGGACTTCTTCAGCTGCTGCTTTCGGGAGTTTACCTTCCGTAGCTGTATCGAGGAAGCTTGAGAGATCTTGAACGAACTCTTCTGTTTCTTTCTTCGAAGCGTTGATGCCGTCTTGGTCGTCTGCTTTTACAGCTTTGACGAGGTCTGTCGTATATTTGTTGTGATCAACGAAGATTTTCTCGAACTGTTTCGCGCCTTCGTCACCGTAGACTGAAGCGATTGCTGGAGTCATGTCGAGTGCGTTTTGTTTGAGTGCTGCTTCGTAGTACTGTGCGTCTTTTGAACCGTCATATTGTTTCTTCATGTCCATGACTGCGAGGACGAAGTGCTCAGAGAGTAATTGATCGAGTGTAGCACGAAGGTCAGCGGCTTTTGTTTTGACCGTGACGTTTTTCGGTGCATCTTGTTTCATGTCTTCTCCGCCACCGGAAGCGAATGCTGCCGTTCCTGGTAGTACGAGTGCTGCTGCCATTGCTGATGCTGCGAATTTTTTCGTGTGTTTCATCTTAAATCATTCCTCTCAGTTTTTGGTTTATTTGGTAGGTGTTTCTTGCCTGTTCTGAATAGCTTACGCAACGTCGGGTGGTTTGGATTGCATAAAGTTTTAATTTTTTTAATAAGTTGTTGAAGTGATGTTTCGTGCCATCCAAGAACCGTTGTTGCGTCGTTCTGGAAAGCTTACGCCGGACAGTTTCATTTGGATTTAAAAAAGTGTAAAAAAACCGCAGAACGTGGGAAACTGTTTTTCGCCTTCCTTATATACACAAACTAAAATTTTTTAGAGGAATTGCCTGTCTCATCGTGTTACACTAGTTGCGGAACACGTTTTGTAGCGAATTTGGAACTATTTAATACCAGGTACTAATATGCTATACTGTTCTCAGACTGAATCAATGAAAGGTGATCAAGATGGTACAAAACCAAACAGGCACGGATCAGCCAACGCGTGAACGCCTGAAGAAGAAGCAACAGGCTTCAAACCAGGAAACCGGCAATCCGGAGCACAAATCAGAGCGACGTCTTCGTGCATATTCGACACGCCGAGTTCCGATCATCGTACGTGTACTGATCGTTCTCGTTCTCATCGTCGTAGCACTGATCGTCGGCGCAATGGTGGGTTATGCGACGTTTGGTGGTGGCGAGGCAATGGATGTGTTAAAGCTCGACACATGGACCCGCATCACCGATTTTTGGATGAAATCTTAATTTTAATCAGTGATGGGAGCTGTCGAATATGTATACGATCGAACAAATCAAGGAAGTCATTCCGCACCGGTATCCGTTTTTACTCGTTGACCGCATTTTGGAAGTCGAAGAGGGAAAACGTGCCGTTGGAATCAAGAACGTCACGGCGAACGAAGAATTCTTCAATGGCCATTTCCCAGAGTACAATGTCATGCCCGGCGTCTTGATTGTCGAAGCACTCGCGCAAGTCGGTGCCTTCGCCGTATTGAAGATGGAAGAGAACCAAGGGAAGCTCGCCTTCTTCGCAGGAATTGAAGGATGCCGTTTCAAACGTCAAGTCGTGCCCGGGGATCAGCTCCGCCTCGAAGTCGAATTGACGAAGGTCCGCGGACCGATCGGTAAAGGTCGTGCCACAGCCACAGTCGATGGGGAAGTCGCCTGTGTCGCTGAACTGACGTTTGCTATGAAGTGAAGCGAACATGAAACGCTGGCTTCTCCCCCTCGCGATTTCCTTACTCGTCGTTCCTGGTTGTCAGCGCGCAGAACAAGCGAAGACCGCTTCCCCGACGGTCATCGTGGATCCTGTTAAGCGTGCAGGACAGACCGAGAACATTTCCGCACAGGTCACCCTGACGGAAAATGACCGGATGCGTCTCGTCATCCGGACAGCGAATGACATTCGACTCGATGACCAACAGGTCGATATCCGGCTCGAAGTCGCCAACCAATCGATTCCGTTTCCGTTCGTCTCCTTCGAAGCGAAGAAGATGGGGGAAATCCGGACCTATACGTCCAATACGACGATCGAAAAAGAAGTCTTCGATGACCAGCGTCTTCCGGTCCTCATCATTGATGCAGGAGCAGGGCGTGGAATCGAGATTCCGCTTGAGATCGTCAAATAAGACAGCATAGCGAGCTTCTAGCTCCATGTGCTGTCTTATTTTTGTTTAATTTCGGCTCGTGAGGGAACAGAAAATAGATACAAAAGGAGGAATCAATATGGATCACACGGTACAGCAACGACTGACAGATTGTATTCTTGCTTGTAATCATTGTTTTGATGCCTGTCTGAAGGAAGAACATGTCGGGCATATGGCGGATTGTATTCGACTCGACCGAGATTGTGCTGATATCTGTAGCCTCTTGCTACAAGCGATCGCTCGAAACAGCTCGAATGTCGCGGTCCTCGCTAAAGCATGCCAGAAGATTTGTGAAGCATGCGCCGCTGAGTGTAGTAAACACGATCACGATCATTGCCAAGAGTGCGCGAAAGCGTGTACGGAATGTGCGCAAGCGTGTAGTCAGCTCGTCTAAGACCTTGTCTTTCGACAAGGCTTTTTTATTATAAAAAAATAGCAGGAATTCAAGATTTCTTCTGGTTATTTTTGGCGGATTTGTTTACTATTTAGGGAGGTAATATTAAATCACGATAGGAGCATACATACATTCATGAAAAAACTTAGTTTACTTTTGATGGCACTCGTCGTCGCGTTCGGTTTGAAGTTACCGGTCTACGCAGAAACCGTCGAGTGGGACGTCACAGGAACGGGCACGGGTCCGTATACGTTGACGTTTGAAGGCACAGGCATCGTCGATATCACGTCGGAGACGGCACTCGTCTTTGAAGACGGCGTGACAGGGGAAGACGTCAACATCGAAGAGACACCGGTCGTGACGTTCACGGCGGAGACGGCACCTGTCGTCAAGGTCGTTTCAGCAGATGGACAACGGACGATTCTCGTCCAGTTCGGTAAAGTCGTCACACCAGACGAGCCGACGACAGAAGAACCAACGCCAGAGACACCGGTAACAGAAGAACCGGTCAAAGAAGATCCAGCAACGGACGAACCGGTGACGGAGGAACCGACACCAGAAGAGCCTGTGACGGAAGAACCGGTCAAGGAAGAGCCGACGACAGACGAGCCAGAGACGGGTGATGACGCGACACCGACACCAGTCGAGGCACCGACGACGGCAACGATCGAAGGAACGATCTGGTTCGATGAGAACGAAGACGGCATTCGCCAAGAGAAGGAAACACGTCTCGATGATGTAGTCGTCTATTTGATGGACCGGAATGAAGATGTCATCGATGAAGTATACACTAAGAATGGTCTATACAGCTTCAAGGATTTAAAACCAGGAACATATGAAGTCGAAGTCGACGGATATGACATGGGGTACTATTTCTATTCCGAGCAAAACGTTGGTGACGACCGGACGATCGACTCCGATGTCGATGAAGACTTTGGGATGAAGAAAGTCCGTCTCGTCGCAGGTCAGACGGAAGTGATCGACGCTGGGATTTACGGCGACGAAGAGCTCGACGGTATGTTCGAGCATTGGTTAGCTGTCGTCAATTTCTTTGATGCAAACGGAAACCAACAGCCAGATTTTGATGAAGGAACAGTTCCTGCGACGTATACGGTAACGGATGCGATCACAGGAAAGGATGTCTATCAGGAAAAGATCGCAAAAGATGACTTGATGATGCTCCAACTTGATCCGGGAACGTACACGATCAAGACGGAAGTCGCAGCGGGCTACACGGTCAAAGCGATGCATCACCTTGACATGGATGACTTGATGATGGATATGGATGAAGAGATGTATGAAGACTATGAGTCATTCGCTCAGCAAGCGAAAGCGATGAAACTGATGGCGAGCGATGAAGAATCAATCTCGCCGGAAGAACAAGAGATGATTGATGAGTTGTTGAAGTACTTCGAGCGAAAATCACCGGAAGCGGGTGTGACGATCGAAGAAGGCAGCCTCGGTACGATCTTGCTCGCGGAAATCGCGAAAGCAGAACCGGTCGCAAAACCGACGCCAACACCAACGTCAACAGAAACATCTGTCCAAACAGTCGAATCGGCTGAAAAACAATCGAAACCGACGACAACGACAGCAACGGGCACATTACCACAAGCAGGTGAAGACAAGCCGTTCCCATATGCAACAACGGGAGCAGGACTTGCCATCGTCGGTCTTTGGTTACTCGTTCGTCGGGGAGCATAATGATTAGAGACCTTCAATCAGAAGGTCTCTTTTTTTGATGTGTGCATCTTTTGACACACACGCACACATGTGTGTATAGTAAAGATACTACTAGAGGGAAAGAGGGATGACGATGTTAACGACAAAGCAGATCAGTGAATTGTTACGTGTCTCAGAAGAAACGGTCCGTCGCTGGATCCGTACAGGCGAATTGCATGCCGAACAGGATGGAAAAGGCTATCTCGTCGATGAATTGGCGCTCAAACGTCTCGTCGATGAGAAGTCACAGATTCCAGGAACCGCGATGAACAAGATTCTCCCACTCATCCAAGACATGTTCGGACCGGAAGCGGCTCAGTTCGCGAAATCGAACTTGTTTGACCCACTCCGTCAATCGATGGAGCAAGCCCCACCGAAGCCGGAAGCATCAAACGAGTCACTCGCAGAAGAACTCGATCGTCTCAAACGCAAAAAACGTCGTCTCGAACTTGAGCACGAACTGAAGTTGCTTGAGATTGAAGAGAAGATCGCAGCAATCGAACGGAAAGTTCAGTTCTGAACACGAAAAGCGATGTCCCCAATTGAGGAGACATCGCTTTTTTTCGTTCGACCATAAGAAAAACCCACTTCACGAGTCGGAAGGGGTTTTGTCGTTTGCTTGTTTCTTTTTACGGTACCAGTACCAGTAAGCAAGTCCCAGTCCAATCGGGATTGCAGCCAAGTACGGGTTAGCTTCGATGAAGCTGATCATCTCAAAGAGCGCGAACCATCCACTGATTAAACCGAGGATGAGTAAAATCGTCCGTAGTGCTTCGGGAAGCTTGCGGATCCGATACGCAATGAGACAGACGAGGCAAAAGATAATGATAGCCACGAGCATTCCTCCCATTCCCGTAATCCAGTATAGCGTATTCAGAAAGCTTTTTCGATGCACAAATCTTCTGCTCTCCCGTATAGTGGAGACAGAGAAACTATCGAAGGACGTGATGGAATGAAACTGACAGTGATTGGAACAGGATATGTCGGTCTCGTGACTGCAATTGGACTGGCGGAAAACGGACACGACGTAACGTGCGTTGACTTGAATGCAGAACGGATGGCGCAATTGACACGAGGGATCCCGCCGATTAAAGAAGAGGGGATCGAAGAAGCGCTAGTCGCGAATCAACAACGAATGACATTCACGACGGAATACCCAGTCGCAAAGACATATCTTGTCGCTGTCGGAACACCGGAGAAAGCGGACGGGAGTTGTGACTTGTCGGCAGTAGAAGCTGTTGTCGCTCATATTGAACGAATCGCACCAACTGCGGCTGTCATTATTAAATCGACAGTTCCACCTGGTACGACGATGCAACTAGCGATGCAGTATCCGACGCTACGCTTTGCGATGGTCCCTGAGTTTTTACGAGAGGGTACGGCTCTTGCTGATATGCGGAATCCTCATCGTGTCGTCATCGGAACCAACAATGACGATTTATCGCAAGAACTAGCGACATTATTTGCGACGACAGCACCTCTTGTTGAAGTCGACCCGACGACGGCTGAGTTAACGAAATATGCGGCGAATAGTTTTCTGGCAGTGAAAATCAGTTTTATCAATGAAATCGCTCGACTAGCAGATGCTGTTGGGGCTGACGTATCGGACGTTGCAAAAGGAATTGGTCTCGATCCACGGATTGGTTCCTCGTTCTTGCGAGCTGGAGCCGGATACGGTGGATCATGTTTCCCGAAAGATATCGCAGCGCTTACGACGCTCGCTCGTGAACATGAGCAACAACTTTATGTCATTGAAGCAGCAGATAAAACAAATGAAGCTCAACTAGATTATGTCTTACAAAAAATCCAACCACGAACTGGGATGCGCGTGGCGCTACTCGGTCTCGCCTTTAAACCAGGAACGGATGACTTGCGGGACGCACCAGCATTACGCCTCGCAGCACGTCTGGAGCAACTTGGCGTCATTGTAACTGGATATGATCCAGTTGCCCGAACGTTACTCGATCAAAAGCAAACGGTCGAAGAAGCATTGAAGGATGCAGATGTTGCAGTTATTATGACGGAATGGGAAGAGCTCCGTAATATTACACCAGAGCAATTCGTTCGTCAGATGCGTCAACCCCGTGTCGTTGATGGACGTAACTGTTGGTCATTCACGGATCAACCGGGAGATGTTCAATACGAAAGTATTGGACGACCGGCTAAATCATTTTCGAACAATCGAACCGTTTGACCTGTCATGATAGGTGAGCCCCTCGCGGACTCACCTATTTTTGAGGAAAAGGAGCAGACGCATGGTCATTGATTATTTCGCAGTCTTACCGAGTGGAAAAAAAGGCGCACTAGAGCCGCACTGTCTGACACAAGGAACGTGGTATCAGCGTATCAATGAAGAATTGTTTCGGGCCATCCATTATGGTGCTGGGATTATCCGAATCCGTGATAAAGGAGCAGAACTGCGGATTCCGATTGAGTTCGGATTCGGTTACGTCTTGCAGTACTTGCGCCAGTTCACGGAGGCGGAACGACAAGATGGACGAAAACGTCATGTCCTGCAACGGCAGCTCGATTGGATTGGTCGTGGATTACCGATTGAATTAAAACGACGCGGAAAAAATATCGAAATGTGGGCTGATGATATTCATCGCTTGCATCGGGAATCGTTCCTTCAAGCAATCGAAAAAGCAGATCATTTTATCTCGTGAAATCAAAACTTTATTTTAATAAAACGAAAATAAGGCAAAAACCTAATGAAATGTAAGCGTTTTCTTTAAAGGGGTGAATCCAAAAATTAATTTCCATGCACAGCCCGTGTAAATATATTTTACCTTACTACTATTCACCTATTTTTTACAAAAAATCTA
This sequence comes from Exiguobacterium sp. s91, assembly GCF_018618915.1. NCBI lineage: Bacteria > Bacillati > Bacillota > Bacilli > Caryophanales > Exiguobacterium > Exiguobacterium sp. s91. The sequence continues at coordinate 144,824 of NZ_JACSMZ010000001.1, forward strand.
TTGTGGCGTCCTTCCCATTTTTGTATATTTGACCTGTAGCGTTTCTACCGATTCTCAAAAACGAAACGGTGGGACGTACGAATCTACAATCAGAAATGGCTTCTTGGAGCGATTTTGGCAGTTTCTTTAGTTCATCCCAATCGGATACATAATGGCTCACGAATGGATCGTCTTGATGATAGACGAAAAGTCGCACGTGAAACAGAAGGTACTCCTCCTAAGACGACTAAAGAATTTTTTGACTGCTTTAAAGTAAAATATTTCTATATTTTACTTATATTGTAGATTTAAAATTGGGATTTTCGCTTGTGATTTGTTAGAAAAGAGGAGGAATAGTAAACATGGGTTACTCGAAGAAATCGAACAAATTGTACGCTGCTGCAGCTGCGCTCGCAGTCACGGCGTCTGTCGTAGCACCGGTTGCTGCTGATGCAGCATCGAAGGTCTCGGTTAAATACATCTCTCCAATCTTGATGAAACACGCTGGTGGTTCGAAATATGCAGTCAAGAAATTGACGCTACCGACGAAAGTCAAAGTCAAACTTTCAAACGGCAAGTACGAAATGCGCTCAGTCAAATGGAGCGGTTCTGTCAAATTCGAAAAGAAATACATCAACAAATACCAAGTCCTTTACGGTAAGGTAGCAGGTACGACGAAGAAAGCGATCCTCAAGGTCGAACTTCAAAACTACCCAGTTGATGTCCTCGAACCAGTCCTCGAGCCGGTTGCTGTTGGCGAAAAAGTTCAATTGCCAAGCACGATCAGCATCCAGTACAAATCAGGTATCATCGTTAAGCGTCCAATCAGCAAGTTCAACCTCAAAACACCATCGACTTCAAAAGCAGGCAAATATAAACTGGCTTACTCGTACAAAGGTGCTAACTCTGTCGTAACAGGTTACATCAACTACGAAGTCAAGGCAGCAAGCATCTCGAATGTCATGGGAAGCGTCGATGATCAGATGCTTTCAGTCAAAGCAGACGTCATGTACCCAGCAGTGGGCGCAATGGCAGAACTCTTGATCTACCCAGGCAAAGACATGTCAGCAACTCCGATCGTTGCAAAAGGAACGCTCTCGAAAGGGAAGTTCATGGCATCACAAGGTGGCATTCCAGAAGGAACACACAGCTACGTCGTCAAAGTCGGCGATGTCAAATCAGCTCCGATGGACTTCACGATTGCAAACACAGTTCTCGCTTCAGCAAAAGCAATCGGCAAAGAGAAAGTCGAAGTCTCATTCTCGCGTGCCGTTGACTCTGTCTCAGCAGACAACTTCAAAATCGCAGGTGCGACAGTCAAGTCAGCGACACTTAGCGCAGACAAGAAGTCAGCAGTTCTTGAAGTCGAAGGACTCGAGTACGGCATGGACTACTCAGTTGACGCAAAAGGCATCTTGATTGGTGGCGTTGCAAAAGACCTCGGTTCACTCAGCTTCATGACGCAAAGCGTCGAAAACATCTGGATGCTTGAAGTGACACCAAAAGCGTCTTCGATCCTTGCAAACGGATCAGACAACACGGAAGTCACATTCCAGTTGAAAAACAAAGCAACAGGTGAAGTCGATACGAAAGCAGACGATATCGTCTTAAAATTATCGACATCATTCGGTTCACTCGCGAAAGAACGCGTTACTATTCAAGATGGTAAAGCGACGGTTCTCTTGACGTCTGAGTTCAGCAACACAGACATCGAAGCAACGATCGATGCGCAAATCATCGAGACGGTCAATGGCGAGTACAAAGACTTGATCGGTAAGATCGATGGACAAGCGAAAGTCAAATTCAGCACGGTCATGGTTACACCAGCACCAGTTGAATTGATCAACGTTCTTGCAGCGGAATCGAACCAAGCGGATCGTGTGACGATTTTCCTCGATAAAGCCGTTTCACGTGACCTTCTCTTGAAATCGTTCGGTCTCGATAAGAAATTACCGACTGTTGACGAGAGTGAATACCTCGCAAACGACAACATCCAAATCGAACAGTTCGATGGTTCGAAACGCGTCATCGGTATCAAATCCATTCCTTCGAATCCAAAAGCATTCGAATTGATCCTTGATAAAGAAACACCACTCCAAGACAACGCAACTGTTAAAGTGCTTGCGAAAATCACAAGCAGCACGGATACAGAAGTGAAGTCAAAAGCAAGCTTCAAGTTGACAGATGCACGTCAGCCGGAAGTCACTTCGGTCAAACCAGTCGGTCTGAACCAACTTGAAGTGAAATTCTCTGAAGCAATCGCAGGCGCGAAGTTCAAAATCGATGGTCAATACGGCGAGAAGTACTTCAAAGTCGAATACCTCGGATTTGATAACAAAACAGGTGTCGATCGCCGTGATACAGTCATCATCACGTTGAACGATGCGAAAATGATGGGTGTTGCTCCAGAAGAAGCGTATCCAGGAGCAAAAGAAGGCTACTTCGCACCTGGTAAACACTCACTCCAAATTTGGAACACGATGGACTTCGCAGCCCTTTCGGATGAGTCGAACATCGGAACGACACAAAACCTCGACTTCACAGTCGCTGCTGATACAGTCAAGCCGACAGCTGGTGTCGTTGTTGAGTCGCCAGAACAGTTCCGTATCATGTTCAGCAAACAGCTGAAAGGTCTTGATCTTGATGCGGTCAAAGCATTGCTTGCTTCGAAGAAGTTGAAACTCGAGCGTTACAACTCGAACACGAAGTTGTACGAAGACTTCAGCCAGTATGCTGATGTCACGTACTACGATGAAGAGACAGGCGAAGTTCTCCTCGAACTCAATAAGGACTGGACGGAAATCTACGATACAGTCAACACGAAAGAGAACTACTACAACGATAAGTTCAAACTTTCGCTCGCAAAAGATTCTGTCAAAGCAGAAGCAAACGGCGAGAAAAACGACGCGTTGTCGCTTGATCTCAACTATGCTGGTTCACCGCTCAACTCTCCAGATCTGAAGAGTGCGGAAATCACGACGATTGACCGTTACCTCTTGACGAATGACTTCACAGTCATGATGAGCGAGCCGGTTAAACTTCGTGGTCTTGATCAGTCGGATACACCACTCATCAACGCAGAAGGTACAGTACTTCCGCCGAAAACAACAGTTGAGTTCATCGGTAAAGATAAAAACGGTAAAACCGTTACGATCGATGGATCAGTCGTTGGTTACACGGATAGCTCAGATATGAACTTCCGCGTCGCTGCGAATGATAACCTTCAGTATCTCGTCGACAAAGACGGTTACGGAGAAGAGTGGAAAGTCGTCGTCAAGTCACTCTCTGACGATGTCGGAAACACTGTCGCTACAGCGACACACGACTTCAAAGTTTCGAAAACGCCAGTCACACCAGTGGCTTCACCATTCGAAATCGTTAAAGTCACGGCAAACGCAAAAGATGAAAAAGACGTCATCCGTATCAAGTTCTCTGAAGGTGTTCAATACACTGGAATGTACGATGCGACGAACACTGCACAGTACACGTTGAACGGAAAAAATCTCCCGGTCGGCACAAGCATCTCGCTTGCTGATTCGGATGATGATATCACGAACGGTCTCGACATCGTTAAGATCAAAGTTCCAGAAGGAACACTCAAAACATTGTCGAACGTCATCACAGTCAACAAAGAGCTTCAGTCGTATGACAACTCTGTCTTGACTGGTGGTTACGAGAAAGCAGTTCTTCTCGGACTATAAGAAACGCGAAACCTCTTCCTACTTTGGTAGGGAGAGGTTTTTTGTGACAAATCAGCGCAATCGATTGCATTTTAGTAAATCTATTTACCTATTTTCAAAAATACAACTGTATTTACTTTGAAGAAGATGTTAAATTATGTGATGTTATTTGAAATTTTAGGTATAAATAATTAGAAATATAGATTAGTTAAAGGGAGATTAGACTCATGAATAAGACGAAAAAAGTCTCAACAGGTTTGCTTGCGGCATTGGTCGCGACAAGCGGACTAACGTATGCACCAGAAAGCGCAAAGGCTTTCGCACCAAGTGAAAAGCTCGACAATCGCGTTATTTTCCAAAGCTTCAGCCTGTATCAACCGTACGAAAGCAACATGTATCGGACGCTTGCTAAAAAAGGTGAATTGCTTAACTCGTGGGGTGTGACAGACGTTTGGTTACCACCTGCATACCGTTCATTCGACATGGCGCGTTACATGGAGGGGTATGCAATTGCTGACCGTTATGACCTCGGTGAGTTCCCACAAGGACCAGGTGGATCGGTTGCGACAAAATATGGAAAAGCAACACAACTCGAGATGATGGTCGACATGTTGCATGACGACAACATCAAAGTTCAGATGGACCTCGTACCGAACCAAATGCTCGGTCTCAATCAACGTGAAGCTGTTTTTGTTCGTCGTGCGACAAGCTCAGGTGAGCCGTTCGCGAATCCATTCACAGGTGGAGAGAAAACAAAGACCCTCGCAACGCCTTACCTCGCTTACACAAAAGGTGGCGGTATGGGACAAGCAAAATACGGTTACCTCAAAGAATGGAACAAATCGTTCATCAATGGAACATCACTGCAAGGGCAGGGGATGGGTCGTGTCATGACGGATAAAGACGGTAAACCGTACCGTTACTTCGGTAAGGACGATGCGAAGAACTACTTACCAGAATGGTTGCTTGACGCAGCGAAGACACAGAACTTGAATGTCATCGATACGTACCTCGCAGCAGACGGTTGGTATGAAGTCTCACCAGAGAACTGGAAGCCAATGCTTTCGCAATATGCGAAGGATGAAGGATACCTGGAGTACATGAAACAAAACGGCTTCGCAACAAAAGAAGCTTTACTCACCTCAACGGAAAACGGAAAAATCGCTTCGTTGACGGAAGAATACATGAAAACACAAGCTGCGTACGGTTATGGATCAGAAGAACGTTCATACCAAAACGATAACTCAGGGATCGACATCGAAGATCAGTTCCTCTTCGTCGATGAGACTGGTTTCCCAACGCAGGCATACAACAAAACGATGACGAACAACGATGAGTTCTTGATCGGTGTCGACCTTGCGAACTCGAACCCAGAAGTCATCAAGGAGCAAAAGAACTGGATGAAGTGGATGCTTGAGACATACAAGTTCGATGGTTTCCGGATCGATGCGGCATCACACTATGATACGAGAATCTTGAATGCAGAAGCAGAAGTGTCAAAAGCGCACTTCGGTAAAAAAGATTACCTCAGCTACATCGAGAGCTATAAAACAGAACAGAATGCTTACATGAAAGCTAACAATAATGAACAACTCGTCATGGACGGAGAGCTTTACTTCACGCTCCGTTCAGCACTTACGCCATCGAACAAACGTGCACTCCGTGACTTAGCGAAAGTCTCAGTCGTTAACCGTGAAGGTGACGGCGCGACGAACGTTCAAGCGAACTGGTCATTCGTCAACAACCATGACCAAGAGAAAAACCGCGTCAACCAAATCATGCTTGATGCGTACGGCATCAAAACGAATACGCAGTACGGAAAAGATGGCGAGCCGAAATCGTTCGAGAAGCTCTACAATAAAGAAGATGAAGCGAAGGCACTTGCGATCTATAACAAAGAACTCGCAAGTCCAACGAAGAAATACTCGACGGAAAACGTCGTCGCGCAATACGCGTTCCTTCTTTCGAACAAAAACACGGTACCAACGGTCTACTACGGTGATCTCTACCAGACGGATGCATCGTACATGTCGAAAACGACACCGTACTATGACGAAATCACGAATCTCCTAAAAGTCCGTAAACAGTATGCGTATGGTAAACAACACGTTGCGTACCACACATCGAACACGTCTAAAGAAGCGGGTAAAGACTTGATCTCAAGCGTTCGTTTCGGAAAAGACCGCAACACAGGTGTCGCGACAGTCATCGGGAAAAACGCAGCCCTAGATACGACAGTTCAAGTCAACATGGGTAAAACACACGCGAACCAAGTCTTCGTCGATGCTAGTGGCGTCACGAACACGAAACTCGTCACAGATAAGAACGGTATCTTGACGGTTCCAGTCAAAGGTATCAAGACAGCTGAAGTCAACGGTTACGTCGGCGTCTTCGTCCCACAAGCAACAAAAGCGCCAGTTGCAGCAATCAAAGCAGGTGCTGTCTACCAAGGAAAAGCACTCGACTTGAAAACGACAGTTACGAACACGACATCAGCAGTTGCGTCAACACGCTACCGTGTCCTTGATACGAAAAAAGCGACAGTTGATTCAAAAGGTCGTCTGACAGGTAAAGCAACAGGTAAGACGACGGTTGAAGCAACGGTTACGTTAAAAGACGGTTTTGTCTTGAAAACAGTTTTACCGATCGAAACAAAAGCGAACAGCGTCACGCTGAAAGCAACAAAAGCAACACTCAAGAAGAACCAGACTACACGTATCGCGTATACGTCAGCAACGGATAAGATCAAATCCGTTCAGTATGCGTCAGCGAACAAAAAAGTCGCACAAGTCTCGTCGCGTGGTAACGTGAAAGGGATCAAAGCAGGCAAAACGACGATCCGTGTCACATACACGACAGTAGGAAACTACAAAGTCGTCAAAACATTCACAGTCACAGTCAAGTAATTTTAGACATCACTCTCCCTGCGAGAGTGATGTTTTTTTGATTCGCGTCAATGTTTCACTATATTCCACATAATTCCATCTAATCCGGGTATTAGTAAGAAAGACCTAGAGGGAGGAACAATGATGCGAACATGGATAGTAGGGAGCTTAGCGCTTGGTTTGATCTGTAGTACGGTACCAGTCAATGCGTTTGAAAAGCAGGAAACGATTCGTCCTGCAACATTAACGACGGCAAAGGAAGTCCCGGCGTTCTCAAAGCAAGCCGGTAGTGCTTTAACAGGTCGCTTTGATTCGGATGGATTTGCGGTCTGGTATTTTGATGCGAAGGATTTCGTCGCAAAAGGAACGCATTTTGAGTTCGAACTCGACTACGATACGTACGGAACGATGTTCGCCAGTAAAGCCGATGCGGAAGCAGGTCGTGTCTACAATCGCTACTATCAAGTTACGGATGATACGCTCTACTTTCCACTCAGTTGGAGCGGACGACAATACTTAGTCCTCGAAGGCTATCCGGGCGACCGTTATTCTGTTCCTGCCTACATCTCACGTTATGAACCAATCGAGGAATCGATGGCAGCTGCTGTCAAAGCAGTCAAACCGGCGTTACTTGTTCAGACACGCCCTGGTGCAATGCGGGCACAATCGTTCGGTGCCTCAAAAATCGAACCGATAGCGTCTGAGCTCCGCATCGAACGACTCGTCTATGATTCGTATGCTGACGCTGAAGCAGCGAAGAAAAAGTTCGAGCAATCGAATAGCGTTGCGTTCGCAGAATTCGACGCACCGATCCAAGCATTCGGTGTCGACGCCTATCAAAAACATCAATGGTCGCTGCAGAACACGGGACAAAAAAAGGGACTGAAGGGAGCAGACATCGGCTTTGTCGCCATGCAAAAACGCATCAAAGGCAAGAAGCTGTCTGCAACGAAAGTCGCAGTCCTTGACTCCGGCATTAATCCGACGTATGCCGACTTCGCCGGTAAAGTCCGGATGGATCTTGGCTATGATTTCATCAATGGCGATAAGACGGCGTGGGATGATAACGGACACGGTTCACACGTCGCCGGGATCATTGCAGCCGGTGGAAATAATACGTACGGGATGACCGGTATCAATCCGATGACGACGTTGATTCCAATTAAGGTGCTCGATGAGTCAGGGGCTGGTTCGGTCTCGGGACTCGTCAAAGGTATCCAGCATGCAACGAAACAAGGTGCCCGAGTCATCAACATGAGTCTCGGCGGTAGTTCTTCTTCGAAATCGATCGAGTCGGCATTAGCAGCGGCAGTCAAGAAGAACATCCTGATCGCCGCCGCTTCCGGAAACGAAGGACGCGGAACGGTCGCGTATCCGGCCCGTTCGAAATATGTCTTGTCGGTCGGTGCGACCGGACGAAAAGATACGAAAGCGTCGTTCTCGAATTATGGAACAGGTCTAGACCTCGTTGCTCCAGGCGTCTCGATTCCAAGTTATCTCGCAGATGGGGAGTTGCTATATGGAAGTGGTACTTCGATGGCGACGCCACATGTCGCAGGTGTCGCGAGTCTTATGATCAGTCTGAAGCCGTCCTTGAAGGCAAGTAGTGTGGAAAGCATCCTCAAGAAATCAGCGAAGGATCTCGGTAAAAAAGGCTATGATACGAGTTATGGTGCCGGTCGTTTGAATGCCGATAACGCCGTCAAACTAATCCCTTAATGCAGTCAAGAAGTCCTGTGCGAACAGGGCTTCTTTTTTTCAGTCAATTCATTGATTGATAGAGGTAAAAAGAACTAGGAAAATCAATTTTTTCCATTATAATGAAAAAGGATACAACGATAAGGAGTGAAACCCAAATGAAACAGGTCATCGTCAGTGCTCTCCTCGTGAGTGCATTTGGTACATATACATGGGATACGACAGAAGCTGCGACAACGGCGAAAAAAGTGCCGGCCATCGAAGCGAAAACGAAAAAAGGCTACATCAAAGGAACGTTCGATGCGAGCGGAAAGGCATTGTTCTATTTTGATACGAAGACGTATCTGTCAGGTGGAACACACTTGAAGTTCGCCTTTGACGCTTCCAAAAAAGCAACCGTTTATACGTCGCAGACGGAATACAAACAAAAAGATCCGTATGCGCGGTATGCGAATAGTAAAAAGACACTCTTTTTCCCACTGACGTGGAGTGGGCGACAATACATCGAAGTGACGGGGGCGAAGAATAAAGCTTTTACGATTCCCTATAAACTCGAACGCCTTGAACCAATTCGCGAATATGCGACAAAATCAACGACAACCGGACAAGCGACGAGTCTCGTCGTTCGTCTGAACGGGGCGACGAAAGCGAGTACGTTGTCACAGACGTCACGGGCTACTGATCACGAAACGATTGATAGTACGTTACGGCTCGAGAAGTTTTCCTACAACAGCTTCATCCAAGCGATGGCAGCCAAACGCCAACTGGAAAAAACGAAGGGCGTGCGGTACGTCGAACTCGATCAACCGATGAAGTTACTCAGCACCGATCCGTTCCAGTCCGTCCAGTGGGCGCTGAAAAATACGGGACAACGCGGAGGCGTAAAAGGAGCGGATATCGGTTATCACGCGATGGTCAAACGAATTGCCAACAAATCACGTTCGACCGTTCGCGTGGCGGTCGTCGATACGGGGATCAATCCGACCTATGCGGATTTCGCCGGACGCGTCCGGATGGATCTCGGATATGATTTTGTTCATAAACGTCAACTTGCTTATGACGATCACGGGCACGGGACACACGTTGCCGGTGTGATCGCTGCAACATCAAACAATGGCTACGGGATGACGGGGATCAACGATCGAGCAAGCATCATTCCGATCAAGGTCATCTCGCGCAATAACTACGCGTCGAACTCGAATATCGCCAAAGGCATTCTGTTCGCTGTGAAACAAAAGGCAAAAGTCATCAACTTGAGCCTTGGTGGTGGCGGTGTCTCACTGGCGATTGAAGATGCCTTAGCGGAAGCGCGCAAGAAAGGGATCTTCGTTGCAGCAGCAACCGGTAATGAAGGCGCATCGAAACTGTCCTATCCGGCACGTTCGAAATATGCGTTCTCGGTCGGGGCGACGAACCGATTCGATAAACGAGCGTCATTCTCGAACTACGGTGAAGGGCTCGATCTCGTCGCACCGGGGCAAGATATCGCGAGTTATTTGCAAGACGGCGAATCGATCTTCTGGAGTGGCACATCGATGGCAACACCGCATGTCGCAGGGGTCGCGAGTGTCCTCTATAGCTTAAAGCCAAGTATCAAAGTGACGGACGTCGAATCGATTCTTCGGAAGTCAGCGAAGGACCTCGGCAAAAAAGGTCGCGACACGACGTACGGATATGGTCGCTTGAATGCCGATCGTGCCGTTCAGCTCGTGAAATAAGGAAAGTAGGTTAAACGATGAAACGTATCCTATGTGTCTTCCTCATCGGTGCCCTCTGTTTCAGTGGGACACTCGAAGGACAGGCAGCATCAAAGGAAGCACTGCAGATCAAACAAGCGTACAAAGCACTCAAGTTCGGTATGACGCTGACGGAAGTCGCGAAGACGATATACGGAAAAGAGTATCGTAAATACATCAAGAAACAAAATGGTAGCGTCATCTTTACGAAAAAACCGGGAACGACCGATAACGAACAAGGGTATCGCTCCCTCGGATACGTACTTGAGCGTCCCTCCAAAAACCTTCCGACGACAACGCTTCTTGAATTTAGTACGAAACAGCACCAGAAGACATATTACCTAACACAAAAAGCGCTTTACTACCAAGCTGATACGGAAAATGGGTTGTATGAAAATAGCCGGACACTCATGAAGCCGGCGTCATTACGCCACGGGATGACGGAGAAACAACTCGACCAACTGGTGTCCGGCAAAAAGCTTGGACAGGTGTCAATGTATTTTAGTTGGAACGTTTCGTCCGTTTTCAAAGAAAGTCCGATGAAAACGGGGCGCTACAAAATCTATCAATTCCACCGGTCGCATTCGAAAAAGATGCAGGTCGTCACCTTGTCCTATAACACACAGAAAAAGCGATATGAAGTGGATACAGAAATCGGGATTTCATTGAAATACGAAAAATGAATAAGGATGATTCATGGAGTCATCGAGGAGAGTAGGAAACAGGTATGAAACGCATCATGATAGGGTCACTCTGTTTAGTACTGTTGCTTGGTTTGTTTGTTCCAAGAACAGTTTCCGCAGCAACAAAAGCAGAAACGCTTGCGACGTCACAGTACAAGGGCTTGAAAAATGGAATGACGATGGAACAAGTCGCGCAAGTCCTGTACGGCAAGTCGTATCAGAAACACCTGAAGAAAAGAAACGGATCGACTGTTCTTAAACTTCCAATCAACTTCGAAGGAGACGAAGAAGGACATAAGCAATTAATCCACGTCCTCTCCGATTCGGCAACAACACATCCCCCGACTGAACTGGTCTTACAATTCATGACGAAACAGAAGAGTACGAAGTATCGCTTGGTGACGAAAGCCTTGTTCATCGAACGGAAGACGAAGACAGGATATCGTGAAAGCACACGGACGCTCGTCAAAGGTGCCGTACTCCAGAACGGGATGACGGAAAAAGAGCTGGATGCGAAATTGACGGGGAAGGGTCTTGGTAACTGGACGATGCTCGGTCATATGGATACAGCGTCTGCTTATACGCTAGACGAACAAAAACGAGGATTTGCTGAAGTGTCTCGGATCAAGGAATACGTCTTTAAATCGACGACGAACAAGTGGAAACATGTCGAACTGACGTATAGCGAACAAAAAAGAACCTACCAGGTCAGTGATATTCGGACGATTAAGACAAAAAACTAAAGCACGTGCAACAGAAAGTGAGTGAAATGGATGCAGAAGTGGAACGTCAAACGATGGCTTCTCATGGTACTTGTCGCAATAGTTTCTTTACATCCAGTAACGGCGGATGCGGCAACGAAGGCTGAGACGATCGCGACAAAACAATATCGTGCCTTAAAACCGGGGATGACAGTGGAGCAAGTCGCCAAAGTCCTCTATGGCAAGACGTATAAAAAGCAACTGAAGATGAAAAACGGTTCACAAGTCTTACGATTGAACACAGAAATCGAGATGGAGGAATGGGATCGGAACGTCCTACTTTATGATCTCGTGAATCGAAAAGTGGAATTCCCGTCAGCAATCGGTGTCCTGATGTTCATGACGGAGACAGGTGGGACAAAGTATCGGCTGACGATGAAACAAATGGAGTTCAAGCGTGACACGGCAGCCGGATTTCGGACGAGCGATCGCAAACTGGTCAAAGGTGCGGAAATCAAGAACGGGATGACGGAGCAACAAGTCGATCGATTACTGACGGGGAAAGGGCTCGGGGCATTCGGAACACTCGGTCACGTCGATACGACATCCGTCCTTCGAAAAAAAGAAGTCAAAGCAGGGAAAGCGACGATCATTCATACGAAATCGTACGTTTTTCCGACTGCAACAAACAAATGGCAATACATCTTTTTCATTTATGACACGAAAAAGAAAGCGTATCGTGTCGAAGATCATAGTCAGTATTAAAAAGGAGAGTAGAGTATGAACACGACATTCATGAAAATCACGGTAGCGACAATCATCGCGGGATCAACACTCTTTAGTGGCACGGCATCGGCGGCGACGAAAGTCGAGACAACAGCGACAAATCAATACACAGCACTCAAAGCGGGTATGACGATGGAGCAAGTCGCCAAAGTCTTATACGGCAAAGACTACAAAAAACAATTGACAACGAAAAAAGGTTCACAAGTATTGAAAATGAAGGAAGTGCTTCAAAATACGTCAGGGAAAAGTAAGGAAATCTACTATGAGCTTTACGATCGAAAAGTCAAGACGCCTCCGACGTTCACTGGACTTGCTTTCATGACAAAAAAGAATGACTCTGTGTATCGTCTTGTCTTTAAAGAACTAAAAATCGGTCGGGATAGTTATTCAAAATATCGCGAGAGCACACGTAAGGTGAATTCAGGAGCTAAAATTAAATTCGGTATGACGGAAAAACAACTCGACGGCATATTATCAGGGACGGGTCTTGGTGAATGGGGTGGAGTGATGGAAGCTGATACACGTAGTGTTTACAGCCAAGCTGAAATCAAAGCTGGGGAAGCAAGCGAATATAAAGGAAAAACGTATATCTTTCAAAAATCTACAAAATCGCGTGTTTACGTCGATATGACATACGATGCTAAAAAGAAAACCTACATTGTTGAAGACTATCAAACATTCTAAAAAAGGGGATAGAAACATGAAAACGACATTTACGAAAGTTGCAGTAGCAACAGTAATCGCAGGAACGACTTTATTCGGAGGAGCAGCATCTGCGGCGACGAAAGACGAAACGAAAGTAACCGACCGTTACACAGCATTAAAAGCGGGGATGACAATCGAGCAAGCAGCAAAAGTCATCTATGGGAAAGAATATAAGAAGCAGCTGACGAAAAAGAGTGGTTCGACGGTATTGAAGAAAAAAGCGGAATTTACGACCGTATCTCAAGGGCAAAAAACGACGACATATGCGTTCTCTGATGAAAAGAACTTTACGAATGTGTCTGTTTTTCAGTTCATGACGAAAAAGAACAGTTCGGTTTATCGTTTGACAGGGAAATCGCTAGATCTTTATCGTGCAGATAGTTACTCAGGTGCACGTGAAAGTAAGATGAAACTGCTCAAAGGAAAGAAAATCAAGACGGGCATGACCGAAAAGCAATTGGATGCAGTATTATCTGGAACTGGTTTGGGTGAGTGGACAGGAGTGGATTCAATCGACTGGACATCGATTCAAACGAAACAAGAACTAGAATATGGACTCGGAATCAAAGCACTCTCGAAAACATACGTGTTCCCGACTTCGACAACACAGCGTAAACTTGTCATCATGAACTATGATTATGAGAAGAAAACCTATACAGTAGGTAGTCAAACGTCACTCTAATGAACGAAGGAGCTTATCTGAACGATAGGCTCTTTTTTTCATCTTTTCCCGTTTTTGACAAATCGCTCTCAAATTTCGTTATACTCGGACTGTAAGTTTTTTCATGGATGACCGATACTAACGAGAAGCAAAACACAGAAGGGAATGGACGCAGTTGGAACGAGTCAAAAAAAGACGTAAGGTGAAAAAACGCTGGACACCACTGAAAATCATGCTATTGATTGCACTTGTCCTCGTCGTCGGTGTCGGCGGATTCATCGGCTATACATATTATCAAGTCGACCAAACGGTCAAAAAAATTCAATCCCCCGTCAAGAATACGGGAGACAAAGTCGTCGAAGAGCAAAAGCCGGTTTCGGTTCTGTTACTTGGTGTCGATCAACGTCCAGGAGAGCGCGGACGCAGTGACTCAATCATGGTCATGACATTGAACCCGACACGAAACGAAAGTCGATTGATCAGTATTCCTCGGGACACGAAGGTTGATATCGTCGGAAAAGGAACAAATGATAAGATCAACCATGCGTATTCATTCGGTGGACCGGAGATGGCAATCAAGACAGTCGAAAAGTTTCTTAATATCCCAATCAATTACTATGCAGAAATCAACATGGAAGGGTTCACGTCCCTAGTTGATGCAGTCGGTGGGGTGACGGTCAATAACGACATCGACTTTACGGTCAGTGGGACACATTTCCCGGTCGGTAAAGTTAACTTAGATGGAAAATCGGCTTTGAAATTCACACGCATGCGTTATGAAGATCCACGTGGTGACTTTGGTCGTCAGATGCGCCAACGGGAAGTCATCGCTCAAGTCGCGAACAAATTGTCATCCGATGTATCAGTTAGTAACTTTAACGCCATCATGGACGTCGTTGGCAAAAATGCACAAACAAACGTCTCGTTCAAACCGATGCGTACTTTAGCATTTGATTACATGGATGCCTTCCGTAACCAGAAGAACTTGAAACTCGAAGGAACAGGTGGAAAAGAAGGCGACGGAATTTATTACTGGCACCCGACAGAAGATTCATTAAAAGAGACACAAACGGCATTACGCTATTCACTCGATATGGAATGAACAAAAGCACCGAATCTCACGGATTCGGTGCTTTTCGTTTAGAACGATTGTTCCGCTAGACGAATCCGGCTGATCGTTCCGTCTTTTGCAAAACGTTGGAGACGATACGAGTTACTCGTGACGAGTCCTGTCGATTCCGTTTCTAGTTGAAGTGGGGCGAGTGAGGCTAATTGCTCATTCGTAATAGTCGTCTCCGTCCAGTCAATGGCGATGACTTTGTTGTCCTTCAAGACAAAAAAGTGATTTCCGTAAAACAGGTAGTCATGCAATTCATCATTGAAAGTCCGATCGGCTGGTCCATAAAGACTATTCAGTTCTTCACTACTTTTACCGATAAGGTCAATGAGGGTCCCGGTAACAAAACTTGTATCGAGCTGATCGTTGACCCACGTCAAAAGCGTTTCATCAGCAAGTGTTTCACCTTCAAGCCGTTTTGTCGTATCGGACGTTTTAATATAACCCGTTAAATCATCCGACAATTCGATTTCAGTCACACCGTCATTTTTCTTGACGATGCGATATCCGTCACCGAAATCGGCTTCGTACAGCAATGTCGTCATCGACTCTTCCCGGTAGATGTTGCTCGAACGTGTTTTGACGTATAGGACATCATCAACAGCGGCAGTCTCTTCTGGTGCTGTTGGTTTCTTTTCCTTCGTTTTTTCAACTGTGACCGGTTTTTCGACAGTAGCCTTTGGTGTCGTATCTGCAGATCCTACGAAGTATGTCGAGTAGACGTAAGTTCCACCGGCTCCAAGTAAGAAACAAAGAATCAACAGCGCAATCCAGCCCCAAGGTAACGGTCGTTTTGCTCCAGCATGCTTGATTTCTTTCTCTTTTTTACGTCGTTTTGGTTCCGGTTCGCGTTGACTCCGTGAAAGAGTTGGAAGTGGTTCTTCTGCCTCGTCCGGGAGTGGACCATCTTCGTCCAAGATTGGACGAGCGACTAATGTACCGTAAAAGTCAGCTAATGTCGCATGATGTTTTCCGGCGAGGAATGCATTCCATTCTTCGACCGTGACGGTATCTTCGTCATAAGGAATCAGTGGCGGTTGACCAGTAATTCGGATCATCGTATCCGTCAAGGATTCCGTCGAAGCAAGACTCGAACGAATCCGTTCATGAAGTCGTGCGATATCTTCCTTCGAGTGAGATGTATAGAATTGTAGCGCTTGTAACGAGCGATGCATAAAGAAATTCCTCCTATGTCGAGATACGGAAATGAATGTAAAAAGTAACAATTCATCTTTTATTATACGCAATGTTTTTCAATAAACGTATGTCATTTCCTAAAAAAACATCAACCATTTCCCAAATATTTGTTATACTGAGTCCTAGTTGATGTAGGAAAGTCACTGAATTAGACAAATAAAGGAGAATAATTAGACCATGAATGAAACGATTAGCTTGCAGGAATTATTTTCGATTTTACGTAAATCGTTCTGGCGCATCTTGGCGTTGACGATTGTCGCCGCCCTCATCTCATTTGCCGTCAGTAGCTTTTTGATTAAACCGACGTATCAAGCAGGGACGCAAATTCTCGTCACACCGAAGAAACAAGAAAATGAAGTCATTGATGCACAGTCTGTCCAGTCGTCTGTCACATTGGTTAATACATATCGGGTCATCATCAAGAGCCCGGCGATTTTAGAACAGGTTCAAAAGGAAGTTCCGAACGCACCAACGAATATGAATGCTTTGAACAACATGGTCACGGTCGAAAGTGAGCAAAACTCTCAGGTCATTAACGTTTCGGTCCAAAGTACCGATGCAGCATTAGCATCCAACTTGGCGAACTCGATTGCTGAAGTCTTTAGTTCAGACGTTCAAGAATTAATGAGTGTTGATAACGTTACTGTCTTGTCGACATCAGGTATCCCAACGTCACCTGTCAGTCCGAATATTATTTTGAACACAGCGATTGCAGCAGTCGTTGGATTCTTACTCGGTGTCGGTCTTGCTTTCTTACGTGAAGTACTCGATCGTCGCATCCGGACAGAAGATCAGGTCCAACAAATTCTTGATCTGCCGGTACTCGGTAGTATCCCGGATATCGACAGTAAAGTATTCAAGTCATCGTCAAAAGCAGCAAAACGAGAGGCGGTCAAACAATATGGCTAAGAAGAGCAAAATGAACAAAGATGCACGGAAACTGATTACGGTCACGCAACCGAAGTCACCTGTTGCTGAGCAGTATCGAACGATCCGGACGAACATTGAATTCATGGCCGTCGATCGTGAGATTCAAGCAATTCTTGTCACCTCCGCAACACAAGGTGAAGGAAAATCAACGACGTCATCAAACTTGGCCGTCGCTTACGCGCAACAAGGGAAAAAAGTATTGATTATCGATACGGATATGCGTCGCCCAACGGTTCATTATACGTTCCGTGTTGCGAATGGTCTTGGACTTTCGAGTCTTTTAACTCGCCAAGCGGAAAAAGAAAAGGCAATCTTACCAACGAAAGTCGATAACCTATCCATTTTGACAGCCGGTCCGATTCCGCCGAATCCAGCGGAGCTCTTGTCGTCACGTGCGATGGAGCATCTAACGGAACAACTACGTGAAGAATTCGACATCATCATCTTTGACGCACCGCCATTACTACAAGTCGCCGATAGTCGGATTACTTCGAAACTAACGGATGGTGTTGTCCTTGTCGTCGGTTGTACGACATCTGATCGTCAACGAGTGTTAAAAGCGAAAGAACAGCTTGAACTGGCCGAAGCGAAAATTCTCGGTGTCGTCTTGAACCGTCGTGAACTGACGGATGATTCAGCATACCAATACTACTATTCCTATGAGTGAGGGACATCTATATGGTTGATATCCACTGTCATATCTTGCCGCTCGTCGATGACGGTCCGGCCAGTGTCGAACATGCCTTGCAGTTAGCTGAACAAGCCGTCGCAGAGGGGGTGTCGCGGATCATCGCGACTCCACACCTCTATCATCCACAATTCGAAACAGAAGATGTCGATGTCCAGTTGACGGTCGATGAGTTCAATGTCTTGTTGAAACAACGTGATATTCCGTTAACCGTCTATCCAGGTCATGAGATCCGGTTGATCGGTGAGTTGATGGAAGCGTTAGAAGCAGGACAAGCGCTGACGCTGAACGATTCACGCTATATTTTGATCGAGTTTCCATCAAGCGGAATTCCATCGTATGCGCGCCAAGTCTTTGCAGAATTGATTTCCGATGGTTATATCCCGGTCGTTGCCCATCCAGAAAAGAATAAAGCAATCATTCAAAATCCATCGTTACTTTTTGAATTGATTTCAAACGGTGCGATCAGTCAGGTGACGTGTGCCAGTTTGATCGGCAAATACGGAAAGGATGTCCAGCGGTTTGCGATTGCCTTGCTTGAGAATGGGCTAGCCCATCTTGTGGCAAGTGATGCGCATCACCTCGAGAAACGTCCATTCTACTGGAAGCAATGCGAACGGATGCTTGAGAAAACATTCGAAGATTGGTTGATCGATGAGATTTATGAAAACAATGAAGCCGTTCTCTTGAACCAACTCGTGACAATCAATCCCCCGAGTCCTGTCGAGAAGAATTGGAAAGGACAATGGGTGTAACATTTTTTGTCAAGGTAAGGGAAAGAGAGTGAATTCGTACTCTCTTTTTTCTATGTCAACGCTTACATTATTAAAATATGGAAAACTTTATGGAAAGTGACATGTGTCCTATGTTATTGTATTTTACATAAAGAATGGAATGAAGAATATAATTTTCCAACTTAAAACTACCTCAAGGAGTGTGTTACATAATGATAGTAAAAAAAGCAGTCATTCCAGCAGCAGGACTTGGTACACGTTTCTTACCAGCGACAAAGGCCATGCCGAAGGAAATGTTACCAATCGTTGATAAACCCACGATTCAATACATCATTGAAGAAGCAATTGAATCAGGAATTGAAGATATCTTGATTATCACTGGTAAAGGAAAACGCGCGATTGAAGATCATTTTGATTCCGTACCTGAGCTCGAAGCGAACTTAATTTCAAAAAATAAATCGGAATTGTTATATCTCGTTGAAGCAACGACGAATATCAACATCCATTTCATTCGTCAATCAAAACCAAAGGGTTTAGGGGATGCGATTCTTCAAGCAAAAGCATTCATCGGGAACGAACCATTCGTTGTCATGCTTGGTGATGATATCGTTCAAGCAGATGTACCGTGTACACGACAATTAATCGAGCAATATGAAATCACGAATAGTTCAATCATTGGTGTGCAACCAGTTCCGGAAAAAGACACACATCGTTACGGGATCGTTGACCCAAGTACAAGCATCTCAGAGCAATTACATAAGGTGAAATCATTCGTCGAAAAGCCAGCACCTGGAACTGCCCCATCGAACTTAGCGATTTTAGGGCGTTATCTACTCACACCAGAAATTTTTAAGTATCTCGAAACACAAGAAGTCGGGTCAGGTGGCGAAATTCAATTGACAGACGCGATTACACGACTCAACGAGATGCAACGTGTCTTTGCCTACGAATTTGATGGTAAACGCTACGATGTCGGTGAAAAACTAGGGTTCATTCGGACAACGCTTGAGTTTGCGTTGAATCGTGAAGATTTAGGTCAAGACGTGGCAGAAATCATGCAAGAGCTACTTGATGCACATAAAGAACAATCGCTTGTCTAAAAAATAGTGTTTTAAATATTAGTTGAAAGGAGTTGTCGTCTTGAAGAAGTACTATTACTATCGGACCTTTTTATTAGCATGTATGGATGCTTTCGCATTGATTGTCGCAATGAGCTTTACATATTTTTTCTTGTATCCGAAGGAATTATTTTTATTGATTGACAGTCGTGCACTGATTCAGTCCGCTGCAGTATTTGCTTTACTCTTCATCACGGTGGCTTTTTTAATGAAGCTATATCGTGTCAATTGGAAATATGCGAGTGTGCAAGAGGCTATGACGTTATCATTGTCTCTTGCACTGAGCTCAATCGGCTTAATAGTGTATCAAGTTCTATTCTTCGGACAAGTCTTAGAACGTATCACACTATTAAGTTTTTGTATTTCTTTATTGTTACTCGGAGCAATCCGCGTTGGATTACGTTTGCTTGGGATTGGTCAGCACTGGCGAAAATATGCTCTACCACGACGCATGATTAAGTCGCGTAAGCGGACGTTAGTTATTGGGGCAGGTCGTGCCGGACGTGCATTGGTTCGTCAACTCTATGCATCACCATTTCATGAATTGAAACCAGTTGCATTCGTTGATGACGATCCGAAACATATGCACTTTATGATTCAAGGACTCGAAGTCGCAGGTACGACGGAAGATTTAAAAGCCGTCATCGAACGATATAAAATCGAAGCAATCGTTTTAGCGATTCCATCGTTGTCGCAACAACGACGAATTGAATTAATTACAGAAGCGAAGACACTTTGTAAAAATGTCCAGACGTTACCGATGATTGAAGAACTCGTTACCGGAAAAGTGTCAGTCAATGCGATTCGCGATGTATCGATTGAAGACTTACTCGGACGAGAAGCAGTCGAACTGAATATCTCAGGAATCCGTAGTGAGATTGAAGGACGGACGGTTCTCGTCACAGGAGCAGGCGGATCGATTGGGTCAGAAATCTGTCGCCAAATTATTCAGTTCAATCCGACGACATTGGTACTACTCGGTCATGGTGAGAATAGTATCTATTTAATTGAACGAGAACTACGTGGTTTACAGACAGCAATCAATTTGATTCCTGTCATCGCAGATGTACAAGATCGGATGCGACTTGAAGAAGTTTTTGCACAACATCGTCCGGATGTCGTCTTCCACGCAGCAGCTCATAAACACGTTCCTTTAATGGAAGCAAATCCGTATGAGTCGGTAAAAAATAACATCTATGGAACGAAGAACGTCGCAGAAGTAGCGGACCGTCATCAGGTCGAACGGTTTGTCATGATCTCAACGGACAAAGCGGTCAATCCGACGAACGTCATGGGTTCGACAAAACGAATTGCCGAGATGATCATCCAGGACTTAGGGAAACGAAGTCAGACGAAGTTCGCGGTTGTTCGGTTTGGTAACGTGCTTGGTAGTCGGGGATCGGTAATTCCGCTATTTAAGTCACAAATCGAGACGGGTGGACCTGTCACGGTGACCCATCCAGAAATGACACGCTTCTTCATGACGATTCCTGAAGCAAGTCGTCTTGTCATTCAAGCTGGGATTCTAGCAGATGGTGGAGAAGTATTTGTCCTTGATATGGGCGAACCAGTTAAAATCGTTGATCTTGCAAAAAATATGATTGAGTTAAGTGGCTTTACAGAGGATGAGATGCCAATTGTGTTCTCAGGGATTCGACCCGGAGAAAAGATGTACGAAGAGCTACTCAAAGACGGAGAAGTCGATCCGGAAGCGATTTATCCGAAAATCTTTGTAGGTCGAACGAAACAACTAGAACCGATTGAAGAAATTTTACGAATGGTCGAACATCATCAATTGAATCCACTGCAACTGCGCAATACGCTACTTGATATTGCCAATGACGTTGCGATGAAACAACAAAATTTAGTATGAACATAAGGAGCTAAAGCAAATGAGTTATATGACAGTGAAGCGATTGTTAGGGTTCATCCTAGCACTTGTGGCATGTATCGTTTTAATACCAGTTTTTTTATGTATCATGGGAGCGATAAAAATTGAGTCAAAAGGACCGGTCTTCTTTAAACAAAAGCGAGTAGGACTGAAGAAAAGTCACTTCAACATTTTAAAGTTCCGCACCATGTATATTGAAACACCACAAGATACACCAACTCATTTGCTTGCTGATCCGGATGTCTATATTACACGAGTTGGAAAGTTTTTACGGAAGACAAGCTTAGATGAGTTACCGCAATTGATTAACATCTTAAAAGGTGAGATGAGTTTTGTTGGACCACGTCCTGCGTTGTGGAATCAATATGACTTAATTGATGAACGAGATAAGTATGGCGCTAATGATACTTTTCCAGGACTTACAGGTTGGGCTCAAATTAATGGACGAGACGAATTAGCAATTGAAATAAAAGCAAAGCTTGATGGAGAATATATTCAGCGAATTGGATTTTTTATGGACTCACGTTGTCTCATTTTAACTTTCTTTAGTGTGTTGAAAAGTGAAGGAGTAGTTGAAGGAGGTACTGGAAAAATGACAAAAAAAGAAGTTGCAATTACAAAGGAGTAAATTTAATGAAGAAAATTTTAATAACCGGAAAAAATAGTTATATAGGTAGCGAATTCTTCGAGTGGTCTATGAAAAATTCTAATACAGTGAAAATTGATTTCATAGATGTTAAATCAGATCAATGGTTAGATACTAGCTTTTCAACGTATGACGTAGTTCTTCATTTAGCTGGCATTGTACATCAAAAAAAAATTAGTGATGATGTGTATACAAGGGTAAACACAAATCTTACAAAAAAAATTGCGGAAAAATCGAAAAAAGATGGTGTAAAACATTTTATATTTATGAGTACTATGAGTATTTATGGAAAAAATAAAGGAGTAATATCTTGTGATACTCCTATTATTCCTAAAAATGCATACGGTATTTCAAAATTTAATGCAGAAAACAAGTTATTAGAATTAAAAGATGAAAGCTTCAAAATTTCTATAGTAAGACCGCCAATAGTTTATGGTGATAATTGTAAAGGTAATTTTGATAAATTAAGAAAACTATCTTTAAAAATTCCTTTTGTCCCTTCTTTTCATAATAATAGAAGTATGATCTTTATAGAAAATTTAATTTTATTTTTAAATTATATAATTATTAAAGAAATACCAGGAATATTTCATCCTCGAGATTCAGAATACGTTAGTACAAATGAAGTGATTTTAGAATTTAAAAAGCATAATAATAAAAAGATTCTCATTGTAGACTTAATGATAAGTAAGTTACTGTTATTAGATATACCACTTATAGATAAAGTTTTTGGGGACTATACTTATGAGAAAAATCTTCATGAGATTTCTCAAGAAATTATTATAACTGACTTTAAGAAGAATATACGAAAAATTGTAGGATCAGAGGATAAATAACATGAAAAATAAACATCTAGTGTCTATCATTATGCCGGCATATAATTCGGAGAAATCGTTAAATACGGCAATTGATTCTATCATAAATCAATCGTATTCCAATTGGGAACTAATTATTGTAGATGACTTTTCCAAAGATAATACTAATAAAATTATAGATGATTGTATAAAAAAAGATAAAAGAATAAAAAAAATTGTAAATGTAAGAAATAAAGGTGCTGCTTTTAGTAGAAATATAGCTATTAAAGAATCAAAAGGAAAATGGATTGCGTTTTTAGATAGCGATGATTACTGGCACGAAAAAAAATTAGAAATTCAGACTAATTACATGTTGAAGAATAATTATTATTTTACATTTACTAATACAAGATACATTACTGATCAAAAAGTTAGCTTCAATAAAAAATTTAATATTCCAAATTCAGTGGATTTTAAAAAATTGAGAAAACATAATGTTATAGCTTGCTCTTCAGTAATTATTGATAAAAAAATTCTACAATATAACTTCATAGAAAAAAATGATATACATGAAGATTATCTATTATGGTTAAAAATATTAAATGATGGAAATCGAGCATATAGTATTGATGAAGAATTGTTAATTTACAGACTCAGTAAAAATTCTAAATCTGGGAATAAACTTAAAACTATTTTTATGACATATAGAGTATTTAAAGAGCTTAACTACTCTTATATTAAATCATTATTTTTTACTGGTCTGCATTCGATAAATGCCTATTTTAAAAAACATAAGTTTTTAAAGGTGAAGCAATGAGGTTTAAAAAGAACAATCTTTTTATAGTTATAATATATATATCTAGTTTTTTGTTTATTTCTTCAACCGTAATTTTACCAAGGGTAATAGACATGGAAGGAAATTTAGCTACATATGTTAATAATTTAAAAATAGTAACATTTATTTTTAATTTAATAATATTTATACTTTTTTTTAAACTTAGTTTAAAATCTTTCACAGGTTTGTTTTTTATAGGTGTAGTTTTAGTCTTAAGTGGTAATATAACATTTATTAACATATTTATGTATATATTATCCATGTCATCGTTGGGGAACTATAAGAAAATTTTACAAGGATATGTTTTTACAAAATTAGTATTATTTCTAGTTGTAATATGCTTAGGCTATTATGGATTAAATGAAATATATAACATCAACGATTTGAATAGAGAAGTACGTTATACAATGGGATTCACAAATCCAAATACTGCAAGTATGATCTTTTTTGATATAGCTATTGGGCTAATTTACTTATATCCAAATAACAAGAAGATTAGGATGACTATATGTATTTCTACATTTTTGATTTATTATTTCACAGATTCTAGAACTTTGTTGATAGTTGTCATGATGTTAATGTTTATGATTATTATTAAAGACAGATATTATTTTATATCTAAAAAAATAATATCTAATTTTTATTTTATAAGTTGTGGAATTACTATTTTAATTATGTTTTTTAGTAATCAGAGTATTAATTTAATCTTAAACAGAAGACCAGAAATAATGAATACTTTTGTTAAAGTGAACGAGTTAAATTTATTCGGTAATTCTATTTATGGATTAAATATTTCGGTAGATAATTCATACTTAAGAATTCTTTACGAAATTGGGATAATATATTTCGTAATTCATATATTATTAATGACTGCTCTAATGAAGGAACTATTTAAAGTCAAAGATTATCTTGCTATTAAAATATGCATATCAATATTTTTGTATGATATATTTGAGCAATTTACAATTGCACATGGATCTTTTTTAATAGCATTTATTATTTTCTTCATTTTGAGGAAAAACAATTTTTTCGAAAGTGAGTCGAAAAGAAAACATGAATATTTGTATCTTAGGACCTGAAATTACAAAAGATAGTTTTGGTGGAATTGCCACTTTTAATGAAGGCTTAAAGAACGCATTTAATTCTCTAGGTCATAAAGTATTGATAATTTCTAACTCAAGAGGCAGTAAAAATTTTTTTAGGAAAAGTAATTTTATTCATCCATCCGCTTCCTTGAAAAAAGTAATAAAAGATTTTGATCCAGATTTGATCATTACTTCAATGTGGTACGGTTTGATAAATAACAAAATTCAAAAAATATGCCCCAAAGTTAAAACTATACACTTTATACATGGATTCCCTAATTATAGATATGGAATTGTAAAAAAAAACATTTTAAATGTCATATTAAAAAATATAAGAAAAAAGACAGACTTATTTATAGCGAATAGTAAGTTAACCAAATTGATTAATAATGAAATATATGGAATAGAATGTGATAAAGTAATTGAACTAGGTTTACAAGAAAGTTATAAAGATTTTTTGAAAAAACCAAATAATGAAATTAAATTTATTTTTGTAGGAAGGATTGTTGAAGAAAAAAAAGTAGACAAGATATGTGAGGTTTTTAATCATATAACTGAAAATAATAATAATAAATGTAGCTTAACAATAGTTGGCGAAGGACCTGAAAAAGAATATCTAAAAAATAAATATAGCTCATCAACAATATTTTTTGAGGGCAAAGCAAGTAGAGAAAATGTTATGAAAAAATTACAAGAGGCAGACATTTTTATTTCACTAAATCCACATGAACCTTTTGGTTTAGTATTTTTAGAAGCTGTATTGAATAAATGCAAAATTATATGTCCTGATTCAGGAGGACAGCTAGAGTTTTTAAATGAGTTAAAAGAAAATGTGATGTCAATAGATTTAAATGATTATAAAAATTCAAAGTATCGATTTGACGAATTTTTAAAAATCTATCCTTATGAAAAAACGGATTTGAGACTTTATTTTGAAAAATATAATTACAAAAGAGTTGCTGATGAAATTTTACAAAGTCAATATTTATAATTGATATTTAGGAGTGATTAAGTGGAAAAAGTAACTTTAATTCTTCCCTGTTACAACGTCGAAGACTATATTGAAAAATGTATAAACTCTCTTTCAAATCAATCTTATGCCAGTTTAGAAATTATAGCAGTTGATGATGGTTCTAAGGATAATACCTTAAAAAAATTGTACAAATTAAAAAAAATAGAAAACAGACTTATTGTATATGAACAAAAAAATAAAGGAGTAAGCGCTGCAAGGAATCTAGCTATTGATAATGCAAGTGGTGATTTTATTATATTTATAGATCCAGATGATTATGTACATAAAGATTTTGTTCTACAACTTGTTAATTCATTAAAAATTAATGATGCAGGTTTAGCTGTTTGTGGACATACAAAGATATATAAAAATGGATTAGAAGAAAAAAGTAAAGCAGAAGAAAATTTGTTTATAGGCGATCAAATAATTGAAGAATATTTTTTAGGTACAAGTCCACTCACTGTTCTTATGTGTGACAAGATATTTTTAACAAATATAATTAAAACAAATAAAATTTATTGTCCAGTAGAAGTTACAAGTGGTCAAGATCAAGTTTTTATATTAGAGTATCTCATGCATGTAAATAAAGTTGTCACAATTAATAACAATTATTATTACTATTATCAAAGAGTGGGTAGTAAATCAAAAAGATATGAATTTTATATTTTCGAAAAAACTATAGTTAAATTATTATTTTTGAAGAAAATTTTAATAGAAAATAATAAGTTTATAAAATATAGAAAGAATTATGAAATGAGAATGTATATGAATTTATTTTCTCAAGGTTTTTTATCCTATAAAAATAATAATAATAAAGAATTTTTTAAAAGCTTTATTCAAATGAGAAATGAAACAATTAAATTTGTAGGCAAAAAGAGATATGAAATTTTTTTCGATATTTTATTAAATAAAAAATTTAGTATTCAAGAAAAAATAGCTTGTATTGTTACGTATTTTACTACGCCTAAACTTTCAAAATATCTTTATAGATATTATTATTTCAAAAAAGGTGGTATTTAATTCTTGAAAAACTTCGTTGTGTTAACGAATGGTTATCCCTCAGAAAGTAATAAGTACAGTAATGGATTTGTACATAGTAGAGTATTAGGATATAAAAAACGTGGAGTTGATGGAATAGTTATTGTCTTAAATAAAAAAACTAATCTTATTAATTCTTATGAATATGAGGGAGTAACGGTTTTTGAATGTCATTATTCTAATGTTAAAGAGATAATTCCTGAATATATAGAAAAAATATTTATTCATTTTGTAGATGAAGAAATGATAAAAACATTAAGAGAATTGAAAAGAAAATTAAAAATTTATATTTGGATTCATGGAACCGAAGCATTATCTTGGAAAAGAAGAACCTATAATCTAGGCTTCAATATATTTGATTTACTTCGATTTTTAAAATATATGTATTTCAATAGAAAACAAATGAAATTTATGAAGAAACTTATTAAAGATACACAAATAGATAAACATTTTATATTTGTATCTAAATGGATGAAAGAAATTTTAGAAAAAGATACAGATACAGTAATTGATAAAAATTTTGATATTATCCCAAATCCTATAGATAGTGAAGTATTTGATTATCAAAAAAAAACTGAAGATCTTCGCTTAAAAATATTAAGTATTAGACCGTATTCAAGTAAAAAATATGCAAATGATATTACAGTGAAAGTTATAAAGAAGTTAATGAAAAAGCCTTTTTTTAATGAACTGGAAATTAATATTTATGGAGCAGGTAGATTATTCAAAAAAACTAATGCATCATTAAAAAAATATCAAAATATAAATTTAAATGAGACATTTTTATCTCAAAAAGATATTAGTAAGTTACATAAAAAAAATGGGATTTTATTAATTCCAACTAGACAAGATGCTCAGGGAGTTTCAATGTGTGAAGGAATATCTAGCGGTTTAGTACCGATAACTTCAAATAATTCAGCAATTCCTGAATTTGTTGAAAGCAATTTTGGTTATGTATGTAATAATATTGAAGAATATGTATCTGCTATAGAAGAAATGTATTATTCATCTGATGTATATTTAAAAAAATCATCTGAAGGTTTTAAGTTCATTCAAGAGAAATGTGGAGATAACGTTTTTGATAAAGAGTTACTTATTACAGGAGTGAAAAAAGATGGATAAATTAAGTGTGTTAATGCCAACTTTTAACGATGAAAAAACAATAAAAAGGAGTATTGATTCGGTTTTAAATCAAACTTATAAAAATATAGAATTGATCATTATTAACGATGGTAGCAGCGATAAAACAGTTGATGTTATAAATAGTTTTAATGATAAGAGAATTAGATTATTAAATCAATCAAATAAAGATCAACTTAACGCTTTAATAAATGGTTATAGCTATTCAACTGGAGATGTAATATACATTTTACATAGCGATGATCTATTTTTTGATAATAAAGTCGTAGAAAATGCAATGAGTGAATTAGCTATTAATAAAGATTATGGCGCTTTAAAGGGACATTTAGTAGCAATAGATGATAAAGATGAGTATATTCAAAAAATACGACCTAGAAAATCTGAAGGGAAAAAGGATGATTTATTAAACAGAATGTTTTTGTTGTATGGAACAAATATATTAAACGATTTTGCATTCATTAGAAAAGATGAATTTGAAAAAATATCGTTTAAAAATTATCTTTATTGGAATACTCCGTTTTGGATTGACTTTACTAAAGAAAATCTTGAAGTTATTAAAATAAAAAATATAGATCTACCTATTATTAAATATCGAATTCATGAAGAAAATTATATAAATAATGAAATAGGAAAATTAAATGTCATAAATGGAAATTTAAGATCAATAATGCATTTAATGAGATTTTATGATATACCTTTTTATAGTTTTCAAAGGTTCTTATCGAGAATTTTTAAAGATAAATACAAACCTATATTTTTTAAAAAAGAAACAAAGAGAAAAAGTAAAATTGTTACTAAAGTAATCAAAGGGAAATTAAAATCCACTGATAATATTTATATAAAAAGTTTAGAAAATTTTTATATAAAAAACGATTATTTTAGAAAAAATAAAATTATTAAAGAAGTACGTCTTCTGAAGTACGCAAGTAAAATTAAGTTTTTTGGAAAAGATATGAGATTATTTAATAATATTATAGTTTCAGAAAATATACCTAAAGAGTATAATGAATTGTTTGAACTAATGAACATGGGTTTTAATAGAGTTATTTGTGATAATGAATTAGAATATCAAGAAGTTGAAAGATTGTTGATTTTTCTGAATTTAAGATATTCAGTTGAGATTGTGGTTAAAAATAATTATGAATTTTGATCGTAGTAAAATTTTTCAAGTGATTTCATTGTTATTATCATCAATTATTGGTGTTGGACTAAACATAATTATAGGATTTCTAATTCCAAGCATGTTAGATTTCGATGATTTTTCAAAATATAGAATATTAATGTTTTATATTGGCTTTATTCCAATCTTACATGTAGGCTATATAGATGGAATTTTAATGAAATATAGTTCTATAAGTACAGAAGAGTTAGATAAATATTCTTTTAAAAAATCACTATATATCTTTTCGATAATACAATTATTTATAACGTTAATTATGTCAATGATTGTATACAGTACTCTTGGTAAGTCAGTTTATTTGTACATTTGTTTTTTGATTCCATTCGTTAATATTTCGGGATACATTACAAAAGTAATGGTTCTTAAAAATAAGTTTAAATTAATTTCACTATTTAATTTATTCTTAAAAATCGCACTAGTATTAACTGCCTTAATAATGATGCTTTTGCATATAAAAAATTATTATTATTTAGTTTATGCTGTTTACATTACTTACATTTTACAAATTATTATTGGTTATTTTTCCGTAATTAAGAATAACGAAAAAAGTGAGGAAATAACTTTTAGTTCTGAATTGAAATTAATAAAAACAGGTTTCCCAATAGTTTCAGCATATTTTATATCCACATTTTTATTAGGTCTTGATCGAATATTTATCGAGCGATCCGGAAACCTTGAAGAATATGCTTATTATTCATTTGCTTATAGTTTAATTACAATATTTATAACTATTTTTGATTCATTAACTGTTTTAATTTTTCCGATGATAATGAAAATGGAGAAAAATAAGCAAATAGAATTTTTTGAAACCTCTAAAGTTATTCTTAATATACTATTTAGTATAACAATTATTTTTGTTATATTAATTTTTCCGATGATTAATATATTTATTCCGAAGTATAACAACTCAATTATTTATTTTATAATTCTTTTTCCAATAATTTTCATTAGATTAAATTATTCTATAAGAATAATCCCGCAAATAAATGCATTAGCAGAAACCAAATTTGCATTACTTTATAATATATTTTGTGTATTTATTTTAAGCTTCTTAAATTTCACAATTTATATTTTAAAGTTAAATTTTATTTTTTATGGATTTGCTACTGTAATTGTTTTATCAGCATTAAATTATTTTCTAGAGAAAAGAATTGTAACAAACTTTAATATGAATACTTTTAGAAGTGAAAGTCATCAATTGATGATTATAATACTATTTTTAATAGTGTATTTGAATTTAAATACTTACACATATTTATTTGGTGTATTTTTGAATATAGTAATGCTTTATTTTTTTTACAAGAACAATATTATAAAAATAACTAAAAAAATAAAAATAAAAGGTTGAGTGATAAAAATGACGCTATATAATAGTCTTTTAAAAAAACGTGAAAAAATTTCCGTGACGGGTCTAGGTTATGTGGGAATGCCATTAGCAGTACTGTTTTCAGAAAAAGTAGATGTTATTGGATTTGATGTAAATGAGAGCAAGGTTGAATTATATAAAAAGGGTATTGATCCTACTAAGGAAGTAGGTGACGATTCCATCAAAAAATCTAATGTTTATTTCACTAGTGATGAATCTGATTTAAGAAAAGCAAAATTCCATATTGTTGCGGTTCCTACTCCGATTAATTTAGATAAGACTCCGAATTTAGAACCAGTTGAGAATGCTAGTCGTATGATTGCAAGAAATTTAACAAAAGGATCTATTGTGGTATACGAGTCTACTGTATACCCTGGTGTAACAGAAAATATATGTGTTCCTATATTAGAAGAAATTTCTGGATTAAAGTGTGGACCTGATTTTAAAGTAGGGTATTCTCCAGAAAGAATAAATCCTGGAGACAAAAATAATAAGCTTGAGAATATAGTTAAAATAGTATCTGGAATAGATAAAGATGCTCTTCATCAAATCTCTGAGGTTTATAAGATTGTAATATCTGCCGGAGTGCATGAGGCTAGTAGTATTAAAGTAGCTGAAGCTGCTAAAGTAGTAGAGAATAGTCAAAGAGATATTAATATTGCATTTATGAACGAATTGGCTATGGTATTTGATAAAATGGATATAGATTCCACCGAAGTTATCGAAGCCATGAATACAAAGTGGAATGCTCTAAAATTTTCTCCAGGATTAGTTGGAGGACATTGTATCGGAGTAGATCCATATTACTTTATTTATGAAGCTGAGAGACTAGGATATCATAGCCAAATTATTTTATCAGGCAGAAAAATTAATGATGGTATGGGACAATACATTGCTAATGCCACTATAAAAAAAATCATTGAAGCGAATAAACTAGTTAAATCTGCAAATGTTTATATTTTTGGACTAACTTTCAAAGAGAATTGTCCTGATATTAGAAATTCAAAAGTAGTAGATATTTATGAAAATTTAAAAACATTTGGTATAACTCCTAAAATTGTTGACCACTATGCTAGTAAAGAAGAAGCAAAAAGTGTATACAATATAGATTTAACTACGATAGATAAGGTAGAAAATGCTGACTGTATTATATTTGCTGTAGCTCATGATGAGTATAAATTAATGGATATTAATGAAATTAACAAAATGTATAAAAAAAATAATTCTAAAGTATTGATTGATGTTAAAAGTATATTCAACGTAGATGATTTAGAAAAAAATAATATAGAATCTTGGAGACTTTAAAATTTCGATTTAAAAAGTTGATATCTAATTAATTCAGTAATGTAATTTACTTAGTAATAGAACTCATTTATTTTTTTGATTGGAGATACAAAATGAGAGTAATGACTGTTTTCGGAACTAGACCAGAGGCAATAAAAATGGCTCCATTAGTTTTGGAATTAAAAAAACATAAAGAAATCGAATCAATTGTAGTTGTCACAGCACAACATCGACAAATGCTAGATCAAGTTCTAGATCACTTCAAAATAGTTCCTGACTTTGATTTAAATATAATGACTAAGAATCAGACACTTGTAAGTATTACAGCATTAGTTTTGGAGAAGATGAATGAAGTTATTTCTTCTGTAAAACCAGATATTGTATTAGTTCATGGAGATACTACTACAACATTTGCTTCTTCGTTAGCAGCTTTTTACAATCAAGTTAAGGTGGGGCATGTAGAAGCTGGCCTTAGAACATACGATAAATATTCACCATATCCAGAAGAGATGAATAGACAATTAACAGGTATAATGACTGACTTCCACTTTGCCCCTACCAAAACTTCTGCAAACTATTTAATTGAAGAAGGTAAAAATGAATCAACTGTCTATGTTACTGGTAATACTGCTATTGATGCTTTAAAGTCAACAGTCTCTGAAGAGTATAATAATCCTTTATTGAGTTCTATAGTTCGACGTGAAAATCGATTGATTCTTCTTACTGCACATCGGAGGGAAAATTTGGGTGATCCTATGAGAAATATTTTCAAAGCAGTAAAAAGATTACATGAAAAATACGAAGATATAGAATTTGTTTATCCAGTACACATGAATCCTGTTGTAAAAGAGTTGGCTCAAAGTGAGTTGTCTGGATTAAATAGAGTTCATTTAATTAATCCTTTAGAAGTATTCGATTTTCATAATTTCGCCTCGAAATCCTATTTGATTTTAACCGATTCTGGTGGTGTACAAGAAGAAGCCCCATCTTTAGGAGTTCCGGTTCTTGTATTAAGAGATACTACAGAAAGACCAGAAGGAGTCGAAGCAGGTACTTTAAAGTTAGTAGGTACTAATGAAGAACACATTTTTAA
This sequence comes from Exiguobacterium sp. s91, assembly GCF_018618915.1. Classification (NCBI taxonomy): domain Bacteria; kingdom Bacillati; phylum Bacillota; class Bacilli; order Caryophanales; genus Exiguobacterium; species Exiguobacterium sp. s91. The sequence continues at coordinate 177,486 of NZ_JACSMZ010000001.1, forward strand.
TGCAGCTGATTTATTATTATCTGATTCTTTGGAACATCAAAAAATGTCACTAGCAAGTAATCCTTATGGAGATGGAAGAACAGCTGAAAAAATTGTATCGATACTAATTAAAAGTCTTACTAACACCATAAATAGAGATAAAATTAATATCTAATAAAAATAGAAGTATAGAATTGCGCATGTTTCCATTGCTATATTCTATACTTCCATTTTTGTATTACATAATCATCAAATTTATTGTAGATATACAAGAATTAAAAAAATTAATGAGAGTTAATGTAATTAAATTTTTGTATTCCTCTTTACAGGTCGTATTCACAAATATATTTTTATAAATTGGTTGAGCTAAAAATTAATTTTTAATAATTAGCTACCGATAAGATAAAAAATAGGATATAAAACGAGAGAACCGAAGTAAAGGAGAATTATTAAATCTACGGATAAAAATAGGATTTTAATTCCGTCCATGATTAACTGTATCCAATCACTGATAAGTAAAGCAATGATTCAATCACTTCAAAGTGAAGTGTCAGATTGTAGACAAATCCTCATCATTAAAACGTAGTGAAGACATGGATTCCCGGGGGAATTCCAGGACCAATTCGCAAGCTTTTTGAGGTTCATGGCAACGAAAGTAAGCATCGCTTGAAGCGTCGTTTTTTTCAGCCCTAGATAGCGGCTCCAACGCATGCCATGCTTCTCTTTGGTGTCTGCGAAGACACGCTCAATTGTGTTTACTGACGCTTTCGATACAACGCACGATTCACAACTGTATGTCTGAGATGCTCCATCTCATCTACTGCCTCTTGTCAGAGATGGCGATGGATGACTTTTCTATGGTCGTGACTCTATGTACATTGAGAGAGAAGTGGGCATTCCTTTCACCTCTCTGAGGCGTGTACAAAGGAAGACGGGTAAAATGCCTTGTTTGAGAAGATGATGGGCGACCGGAACAGTCTTATAGGCAGAGTCGGTGACGACTACGAATGGTTGTCCGAAACGGTGCGTGACAGTTTGAAGAAGTGCAGGAAAGACGATACTATCGTGGACGTTTCCGGGCGTTACAATCATCCCGAGAATAAAGCCATGCCGATCACAGGCGGTATGGCACGAATAGGCGAATTGCTTTTCACGCTCCCCCTTCACGTAATAGCCACTCTCCGAATCTGTCGTACTCTCCTACGTCTCGTGTTCTTCAGCTTTCTTCGTCTTGGAGGTGAAAGGCTTTTTCCATGCAAAATCCGATCCTCGTTGACTTCTTGGTCTAGTTCTTCTTTGTACTGTTGTGCGGCGCGTCGAACGAACTTCTTCTTATACTTCCGCTTGTTCGCGTTTGCTTTGATGTGGGTGGAGTCAATGAAGAGGACCTATAGGTCCTCGAATCTGGCTTCGACTCCTTGCGTGAGGATCCGATAAAAAATACTCTCAAAGACGTTTGTATCCTGAAAACGCCGAACGTATTTTTGCCGGATTTAGAGAAGTGCGGTACCTTCTCATCCAGAGCAGGACCTAAAAACCAACGATATGCCACGTTGGTTTCAATCTCTTTGATGGTACGCTGCATAGAGGGAATACCAAATACATATTGAAGAAGCGCCATCTTGATTAACAGAACGGGATCGACACTTGGTCTTTCTGTGTTTTCGCTATACAAGTTCTCTACGGTACTATAGATGAAGTCGACATCGATGACTGCATCTATTTTTCGGACGAGATGGTTCTGCGGGATCAATTGTTCCAATGTGATGGTGACATTCTTTGAGCGATGATGGTGATCTCTCTTACCCATCATAGGAAGTCCTCCTTATTCTCAGAATTCTCAGAGAGATGAGCGATTTAGTGGTTATCAAAAAAGCTTCGCTGCGATGCTATGACTAAAAAATTAGGCGCTTCCGCTCGATCGTAATAAATTTAAATATCCAAACAGATCCTCTTCTTTCAACGGTCGACTGAAATAATAGCCCTGGAAATAATCACAACCTTCTTGCGCGAGCCAATCTGCCTGCTCCAACGTTTCTACCCCTTCAATTAAGATCTCCATCTCGAGATTATGTCCAAGTTGAATCATCGATTGGACAATCGCTTGTTGATTCTTACCGTTAAATAACGAACTGATAAATGAACGGTCAATCTTCAATAACTGAATCGGTAATGAACGAAGTTGTTTAAAGGACGAGTAACCAGTACCGAAATCGTCGAGTGAGACACGAATACCAAGTTCTTGCAGTCGTGCTAATTTTTCATAGGTCGCTGTCTCATAGGATAAGGCGGCGGACTCCGTGATTTCGAGCTCCAGATATGCGGGATCCATGCCTGTCTCTGCGAGAATCATTTCGACGCGGCGTAAGAACTTTTGACTCGCGAACTGAAGTGGCGAGACGTTAACAGCAATCGAGAACGGTTCCGGAGTCAGGTCTTGCCACGCGACCCAACGTAGGCAGGCTGTTCGTAGTACCCAGTCACCTAAGGCATGAATTGCTCCCGTATTTTCAGCGACGGGAATGAACTCGGCTGGTGAGACGAAGCCAAGCTCATCATGCGTCCAGCGTGCTAAGACTTCAACACCCGTCATGCGTTCCGTAGCTACTGCAATCTTTGGTTGATAGACAAGCTCGAAGGCTTCTGCTTCGAGTGCCTCCGTCATGAATTTTTCAATCTGGACGGTCCGTAAGATATCGTTTCGATTCTCGACCTTGAATTCCTTGATCGTGTTTTGCGCTTCAGTAAACGAAGCATGTAGTGCCAGTTTTGCATATTCGATCAGTTCTTCTGCTGTTGTGGCGTCTTCCGGGTAATGGCTGATTCCGGCGCGCATCGTCAGCGTAATGACCGTTCCATCGATATCAAATGGTTGCGATAAGGCAGTGTAGCACTTCTCAGCTTTTTGAGTCGCGAGATGACTGCGTTCGTCAACGAGGAGAACAAGGAATTCCGATGAATCAAGGCGTGCTAGGACATCACGGGCGTGAATCGTTGCTTGCAGACGTTCTGCAATTTGCAATAACAGACTCTCGACGCCTTTATGTCCCAGCATATCACTCAGAGAACGCCAACGGTCCATGCTGAACGCGAGACACGAAATCGGAATTCCTTGTCTGATCTGTTCTTCGATGAACAGCGTGATTTTGTCTCGATTCGGTAAATTCGTCAACCGGTCATGAAAGGCAAGGTGTTCGAGTTGTTGCTGGGACGAGACTTGATTGGTGACGTTGCGGAAGAACCACAGTGTCTGATTCAAGTTCTCGCCTTTTAGCGGGTGATTGACGACTTCAAGGATACGTTCGTCGACGTGTAGCATCTGTTTCGTATGATCGGGCACATCAAGACGTAACGTCGCGTCATGTTCCGTTAAGTATGAGTGACGTTCCGGGAAAAAATCATGGAACAGCGAGTTTGCATATTGGATCAGACCGTCAGGATTCGTCGTTACGACACCATCTTCGGTTGATTCAAGAATCGTCGCTTGGATGAAGTCACGTTTACGTAACTGGAGGTCAAACAAGACGGAAGCGAAGAAGACGATGAACAAAAACAGCGTGACGATCGAAACAAGCGTCAATAGCATCGCTGGTTCGATGACTTGATCACTCGTGAACGATGGAATCATCTGAAACTCTAAACCGAGCATACCAACGTGATGCATCCCGGAGATCGCAATGCCCATGATGAGAGCAAAGAAGACTTTTGTCTGCACCAGCATCTGTCGTTTAGCATAACGCGAAAAGAAACCGATCCAGAGTGCGGTCCAAGAAGCAGCAATCGCAATCAAGATCGAGAGCAACACATATCCTGTATGATACTGCAGGGTCATCCCCTGTAAAGCAGCAATCCCGACATAATGCATGCCGGCAATCGCACTTCCCATCAAAAAACCACCAAGAACGAACGATTCACGGGACATGCGACGGGCGACGAGATAAAAGCCAAGGATACATCCCGTCATCGCGATGATGACCGACAGAAAGACGAGCGGGAACGAGTAGGTCGCATCCTTCAAGGTACCATGACCAAGCATCGCGACGAAATGCATCGACCAGATACCAAGACCTAAAATCGATCCACCAGCAATCAACCAAAGATGTTTCGAACGATCGGTCGCCGTTTTGACGCGTCCCGCGAGTTCAATTGCGATATAGGCGGATGTTGCAGCAATCAGATAAGATAACGTGACAAGTAAATAGTCAGTATGAGCATGCATCGTATGGTTTGGCATGATAGATGGAGTCACCTCGGCAGAGTAGAATGTTTAATCGAATGGTAAAGGTGTAATCTAGATACCCTTTTTCATTCAATCATATACATTTTTTTCAAATAATATCTGCAGGTGAGGAAAAATCAAAGCATATCAATTATAGATGAAGACCGACGAGGATTTTATGATCCATTAATTTCGTATACTGGAGCGTATGAAAAAACGGATTTCCGAAGTCGCATGGTTGAAGATGGACATGAATCATGTGATAACTGTAAGACAAGTTGGGGTTTGCCTTTAGCAGATTCAAAATCGTCTGTTCTTGGGATGCTGGGCTGATGTCATAGATATGAAACGAGATGATGTTATGACGGATGCGAAACGGGGCAATCGTGAGGGTGAACGATTTATGATGGGCAAATCGATGTTCTGTCGAGACGGTCGATCCGGTAATCACGAGCTCATGTGGCGTGATGCGTAGTTTCGGGTGCCAAAAATCTTTAAATTCGGTTGCGATGATGTCGCGCAAGTCTTCTTCCGTCACATACGTCGTGACGAGAATATCTGATGGATTGCCAAGATAGTCGTTATCCGTATTCATATATAAGCTCCTTTATCGATTAGTGGAGGGAATCAATGCGCTGTCGTTCAGGGTAAAGAAAGGTATGCTTTTTCTCCTGATCTGCAGAACATAGATTCAATATGATTGTAACTTTTTTCCTTATTTTTGTTTTTCGTTCATTGATTGTTTAGGGAAAGCGATTCTTGATATTTCATCGAAAATCAATCGTGTACTCCATTGGCTGTCATGTCAGTCCCTACAAAAAGGAGGAACCAGCTATGACCCACTATGACTATCTCGATCAGTATTTATTGACCGACTGCTCGCGGTCAGCCCATACGATCAAAGCATATCGGAGTGATCTTCGGCAAATGCGCTTGCATCAAATCGATTGGTCAGTCGCGTCCTTACGACGCTACTTTCACTGGATGAAAGCACATTATAAGCCGTCGACGATCCTGCGACGGTATCATGTCTTACATCGGCTCGGAAACGTTCTCGTCGAGCGACGACGGATTAAAAAGAATCCGATGGTCGAGATCCGTCCGATTGTCCATCAACGTCTCCAAGATGAGACCTATCATGATAGTGAAGAGTTGATCCCCGTGATTCGACAGATTCAAAATTCAACCTATCGCCTCTTCTTCGAGGTGCTCAGCCAAACGGGCCTCCGCTTCATGGAGGCCCGTTTGTTGACGGTGCAGGATTTTGATCTAGCGAAGAATGAACTGTACGTGCGTCACGGGAAAGGTGGGCGGACACGGACCGTTCCGATCGGAGAGACCCTTTGCGACAAGATTGTTCTGTTTCTAGCAGGTCGCACGACTGGCTACTTGTTTCAGTCCGTCACGGGACGGATGATCAATGAACATGCGGCAAGAAGGGCACTTCGCGAGGTCGGATTTACGTCCTTAAAGCGTCACGTCCGTCCGCATATGCTCCGGATCGCCTATGCGACCTATCTTTACCAGCAGGCAGGATTGAAGCTACTTGATATAAAGCGTCTGCTTGGTCACGCCAGCATCTCAACGACGGAAGGATACATCCGTAGCCAGACGAATCACGTCCGGGACGTTCTTAATCGTCTGTCCGCTTGAGGCGATTGACTGACGTATGGGCAATGTCGTGCGACGGTAAGACGTAGTGCTGAGTCGTCCGAACATCGCTGTGACCGAGTAAGCGCATGATGGTTAGAATGTCCGTCTGATGCACGTGATAAAGTGTCGTTGCGAACGTCACCCGGATGTCATGCGGTCGCAGGATCCGTCCGAGACATCTTTCACTTGCTTCTTTTAAGACACGACGAAACTTTGCCGGATTGACCGGTCGTCCACTATCTTCACAAAACAACGGCAGGACATCAGGGCGAATCGTCTCGATGTAACGCGTCAGGACATCACGTAATGTATGATGCAGCGGAACTTGACGGGATTGATCGCCTTTACCGCTCCGGACGAGCAACTGATCGCGCGCAAAGTCGATATCTGCGAGCTGTAAGTCACGTGCTTCCGAAAACCTTAGTCCCGTGTGCAGGAGAAGAAAGCTAAAGGCGTAGACAGTCTCGTCACGAATCGTCTCGAGGACACGGTGGACGTCGTCGTACGTGAAGGCAAGTCGTCGGTAGGGTGCGGGAATCGGTTTTTTGACGCGAGCCAATGGATTCGCCCCGAGTGAACGTTCCGCGACCAGTTGATCGAACAGGATGGAGAGCGCATGTAGTCGTCGAGCGGCAGTCGCTGGAGCATAAGTGTCGCGCAGAAACTTACCATAGCGTTGGAGCGACGGAAAATCGATCCGTTCGACGTGGCGACAGAGATGCCGTACGTCCGAGCGATAGGCTTTTTTCGTCAAGGGACGATAGTCCGCCTGTTCGATGATCGCGAGTAAGCGTTCTTGATAGTAGGTCATCATCCGAGGAGGAACTGGACTTTCTGCCGGAGTTCCGACTTCAACGAACGGAGTCGCGCCGGGGAGTAACCGAGCGTCTCTTCCGTGCCGTGCATCAAGGCTTCGAGAAACGTGTACTCTTTATTCGACAGATCCTGTTTAAGTTCGCTGAGGAGATAATGAAAGGAGGCGTTCGGTGTCCGAGGAAGCTCCGGCATCGTCTCGACTGCGACTTCAGTCGCAAGCGTCCGGTTACGGGTCGCTAAGTAGTCGAGCATCGCCCCTTTTGCCCGAATCCGAGCGAAGGTGACAGTCATGACCTTTCCTTCTTCGATTGATTTCCAAAGTCGGAGGAGGGCAGCTTGCCGGCATTCATCATGTTCATTCGGGTGGATCGAGAGGCGGGACAGGAGGGAGTTGACGAGGGGAATCCAGTTACGTAGTAAGTCGTTCATGAGTATCCGTTTCTTCAGATATGCATATCTGTTATGTATTCCGCGGTAGTTTTAGTATAAGTAGAGTTATCCGCCAGGCGCAACGCTCCATTTCTTCAATCATGCCAACGGTTTCTTCAACTTTCGATGAGCGTAAGCCGTTTGATTTCCTATCCTTCCGTCCATTCGCTTCAGATAAACCCGCATTCTAATGCGATCACTTTCAGGATAACTCTACTTATCCGCTGGGGTGTTCGGGATAATCGGACATCAAATTCCAGAAAATAAATTTCAAAAATAGATTGATGTTATTTGAAATAGAATGATGAAATAGAAATGGATAAATGTTACAGTGAGCGTAATCCGTGACAAAGGAGGAATCGTCAAATGAAATGGATGAAAGGGCTCGTCGTGCTCGTCATGATGTTGGTGTTGCTCGTCCCGACTTCGATTGATGCCAAAACCATGTCAAACGCCAAGTACTTAAAGAAACAATTCGCAGCAGCGGAAAAAGGAACATTGCTGGATGCGAAAGCAAAACTGTATGATCGCTTCACCATCAAAGGAAAAGACGCCAGTTATGGGGTCGACGAAACGGACTGCTGTGTGTTCGGCAAGTTAAAAGGAAAGAATTTGTACTCGGATTTTCGTTTTAGCGCGAAGTATCCGGAGCATGTAGGTGTCTTGATGACGTTACCGAAGCTTGACGATCGCAAGATCAAGTTAAGTGAGGTCAAGAAAGCACTCGGTAAACCGGATGAGCATGAGAAGCTGAAAAAAGGCGAAGTTCCGACGAAGATGATTTTCCTGATTAAAAAAGAGAAGTATCTCAACTTCAAGCAAGAAGGTACCTACTATTATAACGTCAGCAAAAAAGCACTGCTTTGGTTCGACTACGATACAAAAGGATATGTCCGCGCAATTGGTGTTTCTGCGACGGATCGATGATTCATCTTTAACCTTTGCTCCCTCAGGAGTAAAGGTTTTTATTTTATATTTACAGACTATTAGGAAAATATAAACAAATTAATTTTTACAATAAATAGTAAATACAGAATAATCATGTTAGAATTTTCTATGGTTATTTTTTACTAATTGAAATTAAAAAATAGAGAGGGAGGTTTATCATGGCATGTATGAATTGTTCGGATGCTGCAAAGCGTGGATTGAAATTCTGTCCGAGTTGCGGTGATGCCTTAGAACAGCATGTAGAACATGCAGAACCTGTAGAGAAAGAACGCGACGTCAGATCAATTCGTCCTAAGAAAATGAGTAAATCTGCAAAAGCGATTCTGTTGACGGTCGGATTGTTGGTCGTTGCCGGTGGTGCCTATTATGGACTCGCGACACAATGGTTCACGGTCGAAGCGACGACGAATCAGGTCCGCGATGCGATTCGATCTGGTGACGCTACACTACTCGCTGAGCATACAGAGTTCAACGGAAAACCGATTGATCAGAAGATGGCGCAACGCTTTTTAGATGCCTTGAAAGAGACGCCGGAGCAAAAGGAATCATTCATGGATTATTTATTGATGGCCGGGGCATCGATTCAAGCAGAAAACGATAGTGATGTTCCTGGTCAAATCGTAGCAAGTGGTCGTCAACTCGGAATCTTCAAAGATTATCGTTTACGCCTCGATAGCGTCAAAACGGAAGTCATCAGTAATTTTAAAGGAACGAAGGTCACGCTCGTGAATCCGGTCGGAACGGAGAGTAGTAAGGCATCGGCGGAAGGTATCATGATGGACGGTGTCTATCCGGGATTAACGGATGCGAAGATTGCTTACGATGGCGAATACGGTAAAGAGTCGAGTGATGTCACGATCAATCCGTTGACGCTCGACGCTGCGGACCGAAAATTCGAAATCACGTTAAAAGGAAATGCGATTGAGCTTGATCAAACGTATCCGGATGCCTTTTTAATCGTCGACGGAAAATCGACATCGAAACAAGTATCCGATTTGAAGAACTACGGACCAATTCCGAAGAACGGCATCAAACTGTCGATTGAGAATTCATTCCCATGGGGAGAGGAAACGTCGGATGAGATCGTCGTCAAACCAGATACGAAAAAAGCGACATTCACGTTTGAACCGTCTGAAGCTGTTTTGAATCAACTTCAAGGAGTCGTTGAACAGCATGCTGCTCAGTGGGTAGAAGCCGCAAAATTCCAAGATACTTCTAACTTCTATTTGATTGATGATGCTTCATATATTGCGAAGCAACAAAAAAATTATGACGATTGGAGCCGAAAGGACTTGGAGTGGGATGGAGAGTTCATGAATGCGTCGATTGATCGTTCTTCAGCGAAATTCGTCGAGTATGGGGATACGATCGGTATTGAAGTCATGGCGACGACCTATATTCGTGGAGAACTCTACACCTATGGAAGTGAGTATCCAGGTAAAACAACCTCCAAATCACTTTTCCGTTATCTCTTCACATATGGTAGTACACCAGATTCTGATAGCTACGAGGAAAGTTTCCGGATTCAACAGGCAACGAGTATTAAATAAGAACAAGGGAGGCTACACAGATGATGGATTGGCAATCAGTCAAATCACGTTTTCAAGGGATGACAGCAAAAGAATTACAGGAGCAGGCGGAGCAAGCACGACGTGAAAAAGGACGCTTGCTTTACGAAATCGGAGAGCGTCATTACATGAAGCTGCGGAGCGAAGGGCGTCGTCAAGAAATCGAGGATATTCTTGCACAAGAAGTACTCGTATTCGGTGCCTTGTCACGGATTGATGAGATGGAAGTCGAAGCTGCGCAAAAGCAATGTAAGTCATGCCGGACGCCACTTGAGCCAGGCGCGAAGTTTTGTGGGAAATGTGGCACGTCCGTTCCACGCGAGAACGAACAAGCAAAAGTCGCCTGTACGACATGCCATACGCCACAACGTAATGATCAGCATTTTTGTACATGCTGTGGATCAGAAATGGGGCAACGCGTATGAAGTATTGTTCGACCTGTGGTCAAGCACATGCTCCGCACGCCCAGTATTGCGAAGTAGACGGGACGTCACTCGATAAGCAAGCCCGTCCGATCCGTTTCGAACAAGCGGCGCATTTTTGTGTCGGGTGTGGTACACAGATGGATGGTCGTGCGTCGTACTGTCCGAATTGTGGGCATTCGCGCCTCGTCGCTGCGACATCAGAAGGCTCACTTGTAGACCGTCTTCCGGGTATGGATGACATTCGTAAGAAGTGGAAGTCGCAGGATTGGAACGTGAATCTCCCGTTGAAAGAGCGGGGACGCGCATTTATATCACGATTCGATTTCTCGCTTGGGAATCCGAGCCTTGCGATCGGTAGTATTGCTGCCGTCATTTGTTTTGCTGCAATCATCGTTTTATTGTTCGTCATGCTTGGTCTACTCAGTGATAACCCGGCATTAGAAGGAATTAAGACTGTTCAACAAAACATGGGGGATGATTTTAGTACGTTCGGTATGTTCTTCTTCCTTGCCTTCGTCGCTCTTGCTGGTCTAAATCTCACATCAAGTGAAGACTTGAAATCACGCTTTCTGACAGAAGTGGTAGGCAACGATGCGGAACAGTTCTCTGATATTCAAAAAGCAATCGATCAGCTTGATTTTCATATTTTCTCAGGACACTTCTTGCTGTCTTTACCAGGGTTAATTTTATTAATCGGTAGTGCCTGGTTACTGGAACGAGGTGGTGTCATCGGAATCAAGGCGACATCGTGGAATGAACGGATCGAACGTGCGGTCGTCTTTGCCCTGACATTATCGGTGATCACATTGATTGTCGGATTGTTTGCGACGGATTTCGGCATTTTCGATCTACATCTGATCACAGGAATGCTTCGAATTTTCCTTTTAGCACTCGCTGGTGTTCTGTTATTCCAATTCATCGGTCAAACGAATCTAAGCGGTTCTTGGCAAGTCGGACGAGTCGCTGCGACAACATTGATGAGCGTTTATTTGTTCGGTGTCCTACTGACGTCATTTGGACAAGTGTATTATCTAAACGAGCTCGATGAAATGGACGAAGTCGAATTTGGGGAATCAGCAAGCCTCGTTCTCTTGAGTGGTGCTTCTCCGCTTTACGCGATGTCACAAGCGGGACAAGTCGATTTCAAGATGACCGTTTTGACGGAAGACTTCCGTCTAGGTGCTGCCTTATATGGCGAAGACCGTTTGAATGATCTGCAACGACCAGTGGAAGAAGCGGGAGAAGCTTCGAATCTGAGTCGGATTCAAGGAATCATCGGGAATCAGATTGAAAACGGAGAAGATCCAACACTTGATCCGAAAGTAACGCGTTTTGATGAGACGGTGGATGTGGGACTCTTGACACGCTTCGCGCAAATCGCGAATGCCTCCACTTCGTTTGAAGAAGAACAATTGCTCAGTTCAAGTGTTGCTCCGTACGGCTTGATTGCTCTTATTTTGATGTTCGTCATCCATGTCGGAATCGGATTCCGCTGGATTCGGACGTTACCGAATGTCGCGATCTATGCTGGAGTCTTCATGATTGGTGGACTTATTTTAGCGTACTTCACACAAACGCGGTTTGAACTGCAATGGGATAACGATGTCCTAGCCGGTGTCGTCGTTTCTACTTTGACATGGTGGAATGCGTTCATGCTGTTCCTCTTCCCGTTCCTCGGTGGACTAGTGGGATACGGATTGAATCGCTTTAAAGATACAAAAGGATGATTCCAAAAAAACGCTTGTCTCCGGTTTCGAAGACAAGCGTTTTATCATAAGGACTGTTTGGTCGTCTGTTCAAAGTCGACCGTCGAATCTTTTTCAATGCCGGAATTGCGGAATGTCAGACCGCCGTCGTCATTAAACTGGATTTCTAAAGAAGACTCATAAAAGTAAAGCATCAAGCTATTGTCGGAATTAAAGCGTCCACTATATGTAAAGTCATCAAGTGGTTGTCCTTCATAATCTCGAGCATCATGGATTGTCAGTGTCGCCTCACGATTCGGATGCGTCACGACATCAATCGTCGCATCGCTATAATCTTGCTCGTACTCGCCTTGATCACTCGTCGAGTATGTATAGGTACCCGCCACGTCACGAAATGCTTTTTCGACCTTACCAAGGGTGCGGTGGTAACGAGCCGCTTCGTTCGCGAGCGCTTTGTCACCGAACGTTTGATTCATAACTCGTTCCGCATGACGAAGGGCGTCCGTCGTCTGATTCATGAACAAGGCAGCTTTCAAATCGTGAAACGCCTCTTGTTGTTGCGCCAGCGCGATCAGGCGTTTGTCTGTCGCACCTTCTGTCCGAGCTTTTTCGCGCCATTGTTGTTCTTCGAACAGGTCTCCAGCGAGCGAGCTTTGAGCACTTTGCTTCAAGTAGAGATCCGCTGAGTCGTTACTACAGCCACCTAGTATGAGAGCTGTCAAAAGAAAAGGCAATATGCGTCGCATCATAATGTCATCTCCTTCTTGAAGGTTCGTTTCACAGAGGTGATGCTGTATCGATCGTCATCGAACGTCACCTCATATTCGACGATGGCGCGATAAAGTCGTTTCTTTTCTTCATCATTACTGAAATGAACGCGAGCGTATGTCTCGGTCGTTTCGACTCTGAATTCACTTTCGCTGATGGCTTCCATACGATCGAAGGTCATATCCTTTAATGTGAGGTAACTATATGGATCTTCTTCAGGCACCTTCAGTCGATCACCGAAACGATCTCGCTCATCTTCAGATAAATCGTCTTCACCGTAGAATAGATCAGCATAGGAACTATAATCCTCAATCGTGGAGTCATAATAATCCCAACCACCATCTTCTCCATTGTTGAGCAAGGGGAGGCGCTGGGCATAACTATTTAGGAATTCGTACAAGGAATCGGGTGAGGCAGCATCAAAAATGAGGTAATCCTCAAGGTCCTCATCAGCTAGTTGATTAAGTTGTGTCGCTGAAGCACCTTCCGGCAAGACTTGATCGATGTCAGCCGCTGCATGCGTCAGTTGACTCGTCTTAAATAATGGTTGTGCCGCTTGATATTTGAGATAACCGAACGTACCTCCACCGATGCAAAGCATCACGATCACCAATCCGATGAACCAGGATTTTTTGACGGAACGGGATTGCGATGAACGATTTTTTTGACCGCAGACCGGACAATAAATCATCTGGTCATTCATCGGGGTTCGACAATTCGAACAATGTGACATTAAAAAGCACTCCTTTCTTAACTTCGCTATTATAATGTAAAATAAAGATAAAAAATAACAAATTTTTGAACAAAAGGAGAGGGAATCATGGATCCATATGAACGATTGGGGATATCGCGGACCTCATCGATGAAAGAGCTCGAGCGAGCGTATGCTGAGAAGCTAGAAGTACATCCGGAGGAATCCGAGGAGCGGACAGAAATCGAACGAGCATACGTCGTCATCAAGTACGAAAAGAAACAAAAGAACAAACGCAATAAGCGAACGGTCGGGATTAGCGCAATTGTCCTCTTACTCGCTGCTGGCGGAGGGACGTATTTCTTTTTGAATCCGGAAGAGACGCCTCAAGCGGTCGAACAAAAGAAGCAGGATGCTTCATTCGTCATTGGTGAAGAAGAGAAGACGAGTCAGGAAAAATCGGAATCGAAATCAATGGAAGCGACGAAAAAGTCAGATTCGAAGGAAGTGTCCGATCAGGATTATAAGAATATCCAGGATATTTCAACGCTCTTTTTCCGAGAACTCGAAGATGCTCTGACGGAGCGGAGCGTCAAAGGGCTGTCCGTCAGTACGAACACTTATAATCAAAACTTCCAAAGTAGTTTGAACGATCTCGTCACAGGGGGGTATATCTTTGACGGTGAGCTGACGGTCAACGATATTCCTCAAAACGATATTACGATTAAAGGAGATAAGGCGACGGTCAAAGTAAAGGTCGACTACTCATCACGGTCTTATCAGCCGTATCTACACGAACGTCCGGATGGCAGCACGATCGTCTGGGAACTAAATCTTGTGAAATCGGGACAAGACTGGCTCGTCGATCAACGGAAGTCGCTCTCAGATTCAGCGACAGGCAGAGGCATGGAGGTCCGAGAATCGGTTAAAGAAGATATCGTTAATACCGTATATCAACATGCAAAAGAATGGGAGCAAGCATATATCGATAAGGATACATCTGCTTTCACGTTGTTCACATCTTCTGCTTATTTAAGTAAGCAACAAAGTTATTACGCAAGCATGGACAAGAAAGGTGTTTATTGGGAAGGATACTTGGATGATGTCGAATATTCACCTTCATCAATTAATGTCAGTGAAATAGCAACTGATTTGACGGCGACCGTAGAAGCCATTTGCTACTATGAAGGTGACTATTACAAAGAAGATGACGGTTCACTCGATGAGCGTGATCCTGGAGATGACGTTCCCTTCAAATATTACCTGAAGTACAACTTAGATGATGAACGATGGTACATCGTTGATTCTGAACAACTGAAAAGCTTTAGTCATAACGATACGACGATGTATTAATCATAAGGAGGAATTCAAATGAAAAAAGTAGTTGTAGCAACAGCACTCGGTCTCATCATCAGCACACTACCAGTAGCTAGTGACTCGGTAGCAGCACTCAGTAAAACAGAGAAATCAATCGTTGATCGCCAAATCGCTGCGTTAAAGAAAAGTAAACTATCTGGTGGTTATAAACCAATCGATGTTCGGTCCGTCTATCTACTTGGTGGCAAGTACCCTGAGACGTTTACGCTGTATGAACGATTCAACACGAAGACATATATGAACGATGTCATCGGTAAAGCGCAGAAGTATGATGCGAAGAAGAAAAAATGGACGACGATCTATACGTATACGGATCGAGATACGGACTACTATGATGTTCGGGCGAAAGGAAAACTCCTTGATACGAAAAAAGAACAACTCGTCATCGGACCCGCTGGTGGGAGTGGTGGTTATGTAACTCCGATTCTTATCGGATCAACGGATGGTAAGGTAATCAAAAAAATGTTTGAAGCAAAAGAAGCGTATCCGTTCGGTCGCGCGTTGATTAAAGACAAAAAACTCTATCTTGGTTCGATGACAATTGTCCATGATGTTTACTCCTACAAAGGGAAGACATTAAAGTATCGTGTCGGTACGGGAGCGGATGATCGGACGGTCGCTGGGAAAGTATCGAAATACATGACGCTCGATTATTATGGTGGCCGTACACATCTGACGAGCAGCAAGTCGATGACACTCAAAAAAGGACAACGTTTTGGAATCGTTCGTAAGTCGACGAAGGATACGAATCCATATGTCTACCGTGCACTCTCATCAGGAGAAGGGAAGTTACAACTTGATGGGTACGGATTTAAAGCGGTGAAGACAGGTGTCGAAAAATGGATGTTCGAACCAGACGCATATGACAACTCTGTCACGGTGAAATTTACGGTGAAATAATTAAAAGCCAGTTCCTGATTATTTTAGGAACTGGCTTTTTCATTTGTCCTGCTGGTGTGATTGCAAACGATTTCATGATACGCTAGGGGACAGAAAAACCTGCCTAGAAAGAAGGAATTCCTATGCATATTCTTGTCATCGATGATGAGGCGAGCATCCGGCATCTCGTCAAACTGCAACTCGAGCTTGATGGTCAGACGGTCGAGACTGCAGCCGATGGAGCAGCAGCACTCGCCTTGCAGGCAACACAGACCTTTGATTTGATCGTCCTCGATTTGATGCTACCGGATACGACCGGTTTCGATTTGATTCCAAAACTGCGACAGACGACGCCTGACTTACCGATCTTGATGCTGACCGCACGTGATCAGATGAACGATAAAATCATCGGTCTGCAGCTCGGAGCGGATGACTATATGACGAAGCCGTTTAACGGAACGGAGCTTGTCTTGCGTGTCAAAAATCTATTGAAACGCACGAAGACGGTCGCGCCACCAGTACCTGTCGCAAGTGATCCATTCTTATCTGTTGATCCCGAAGAACGGGTCATTCGGCTCGACGGTCAACCATTGCCACTGACGTACCGGGAGTATGCATTGCTCGCACTTTTCCTGACGCATCCGAAACGGGTCTTTGAGCGAGATGAACTGCTCGACCAAGTCTGGGGCTTTGACTTCTCCGGTCAGACCCGCGCCGTCGATATCATGGTCCAGCGCTTACGGAAAAAACTCGGAGCACAAGGCGAACGGATCAAGACGATTTACGGTGTTGGCTACAAGTGGACCGACGCATGAAGCTACGCCAAGTCATCACGGAAAACTTCGTCTTGCTCCTCGTTCCGGCATTGCTCGTCCTCTTCTTGATTCTCTATGCCTTCATCCAATCGAACCTATACGAGAACGCCGTCGAGTCCGTCCAAAAATTGAGTCGGGAAGCGGAGCTCTACACGATGAACTACCTCGCAAGTGAAGAGACGGACTCGCTCGCCGATACGGCAGTCCCGATCGCTTCCTATCTCGCGGACCGCTTCGATGCGCGCGTCCAGCTGTTTGGACCAAATGCAGAACTACTCGCTGATTCGGAACGGGATCAATTGCCGCTCCTCGCGGGAGACATCGATCAAGCGTTAAAAGGGAAGTCGAGTTATCTCTTTCTGAAAGAAACCGATGTTCCCGTGCTGTTCTTCTCGAGTCCGCTGTATGGCAAAACGGACGTCATCGGCTCGGTCCGTTTTCTTGTTGATCTGCGGACGGAAGCCGAACTGCTACGGCAATTCACCTATGTCTTCACGGGCGTCTTTCTGATCTTGATCGTAATTGCTGTTTGGACAGCGCGTCGGATGGCAAAGACGTTAATCGGACCGATCGATGATTTACGGAGTGTCTCGCACGCCTTGACGAAAGGACACTATGCGCATGCGCTACCGGCGTATCCATATGAGGAATTGAACCGACTGGCAGCGGACTTCTCGACGCTTGCTGACGCAATTCAGCACAACATTGGACAACTCGAACAACAACGAAGCGACCAACAGACGTTCATTGATCACATCACTCATGAGCTCCGGACACCGATGACGGCGATCATGGGCTATGTCGAATTAATCCCCAAGCTGCCACCGGAGGAAGCGGCGCACTGTTATCACTACATCGAAGTCGAGAGTCAGCGCTTGTTACGACTCGTCTCGCATAATCTCGAACAGGCGAAACAACAGCGCAACGAACGTCACATGACGTCGACGATGTTCGCGCTCGACGCCTTGCTTGCCGACGCCTTATTCATCATGCAATTGCGTCTTGAAGGACAAGGGATTCAAGTTAAACAAGATGTTCCACCGATCTACGTGCTTGGGCAACCTGATCAGACGAAACAAGTCTTGTTGAATCTTCTCGAGAATGCCGTCAAATACAGTGACGCGATGACGGTGACGTTTTCGAGCGTCAGTACGGATACGACCCTCCGACTCATCATGACGGATGATGGGATCGGTGTTGATCCAGCAGTGCTTGCCGAATGGGAAAAGGAGCAGCATAGTCTGACGACGGCGAGTGGGAATGGACTCGGTCTACCGCTATGCCGACGTCTGATGCAGGAACAAGGTGGCGATTTTGCACTTGAAAGTGATGTAAGCGGCACACGTATCACATTAACTTTCCGATTAGCGAATCAGACTTAATGTAATCGCTTACAAATGATGCATTTACGAAACAATTCGACCGGATTTACGAAACAATTGCCCCGTAATCTAAGAATCAAGCAAGGAGAGGAATCATGAAAGCATCGACTATCGCTTATCTCTTCCTGATGGGCATCTTGTTTGCCCTCGGTCTTCTTTTGCTTCAGCAGACGGTCTTCGGACGCTTACACGTCCTTGATGGACCGAAACGACTGAATGCTTCCGATGACTCGCTCCCGACCGAGTTGACGTTACGTCACCGGGCATGGGGGGAGCAGACGGTAGAAGACGGAACGGAAGTCCAGCGCATCACGACGCTATTGAAGCAAATGAAGACGGTGACAAACGGGACTTGCCCGGCGGGTACGGCGACGTTTACCGGAACGCTCCGTTTCTTGAACGGAACGACATGGACGTTCTCGCTCGGAGAAAGTATGACGCTTAATGGAAAATGTGTCGCACAACGTCCTAGCACTCAGACGACGACATTAAAAGCACGCTTCTTGAATGCCTATCACGAACCAGAACAGCTCGCGCGTCAGTTCGCTGAGGGGGAAGTCGTAACCGTTTATGCAGCAGGACGGTCTCGTTCTTTGACTGCACGTGAGCGAGAAGACGTCAAGCGTCGCCTGACGCAAGCGGAGCCGATGACGGACTATGAAGAAGTCGGTCAAGCACTCGATGCGAGTCAGCGGCAGCCGCGCATTCTCAAGCTCCAGCGGTTCAAGAATGAGCAGAATACGCGTGCCAACTTAATGAATATTACTGTGTATGAGACATTGTTCAGCGTCCAGTACATGGATGATGACAATGGAAACACCTTCTATTTAAAAGGACAACTCCTGCCGACCGGGAAGGAGGCAGATCGATGAGAAAAGGAATGCTCTTCTTGCTGAGTATCATTTGTCTCATGAGCATTTGGATTGTCCGCAACAATGAACAGACGAAGCAGGGGACAGCCGCACGGGAAACCGTTCCGCATTTGACGGCGTATGTCTCTGCGAAAGAGGATATCGGTCGCGCCTTGCTGTCGTCATATTGTGAGCAGGCGGGTTGTACGTATGAGTTCGTGCGCCTGTCGACGGAAGAACTCGTCCGGCGTGTGACGAAGGAAGCGGATCATCCGCGTGCCGACGTCATCATCGGCGGAACGTGGGATGCTCACCAGACGCTCAAGCAACGCGGGTTGTCGACACCGTTCCCGAGCGACATGGATCAAGCGGAACTACAAGATCCGGACCGCTACTGGATCGGCTATGAAGTCGAACGCTTAGCAATCGTCATCAATACAGACGTTTGGAACGAGCGGTTCGGGACAGCAACTTATCCGAAAACGCTCGCTGACTTGACGGCGAAGCGATATCAGAACGCGTTGATTTTGCCGGATCCGAATCATTCTGGTACCGGTGCGACGATCCTGCAAGCGGTCTTTGACGGATACGGAACGAAGGCGGAAGATGTCTTACGCCAGCTCATCGAGCGAACACGACTATTCACGGCGAACGGCTTTGCACCGACGTCGTATGTCGCCAGTGGGGAAGCGATGCTTGGGGTCAATTTCATCGGGGATCAACAATCGCTGCGTGAAAAGTATTATCCGGTCAAAAGCATTCCACTCGATACGTACTCGATCAACGCGATTTCAAAGCTGAAAGGACGGACGCAACAAAAGCAGGCGAACGCCTTCATGCGTTTCGTACTCTCAGCAGACGGTCAGGCGATCCTGCGGAAAGTCTCGTTCGGTACGCCGACCTATGCGATCGCGAAGACACAACCGATCCAGCAGAACGTCGGGCAGGACATTGTCGCCGATTACCGCGACTATCTTCGTCGATTCAATCAGCTCCAGGACAAATGATGCGAAGACTCTGATTCAGATAGGGGAAATGGAAGATGGGCTTCTTCAGCATCAAAAAATTGCCGAATGCCGGCATACCAATCGAAGTACAACGGAAACAATGGTTACAGCAATTCTTAAAGGCATTCTTAGTCGTCTTCTTCTCATATATGGCGATGTATCTCATCCGAAACAACTTTAAGGCAGCGCAACCGCTCTTGAAAGAGGAACTGGGCTTTACGACGACGGAACTTGGTTATATCGGCTTCGCCTTCTCGATTACATACGGAATCGGGAAAACATTGCTCGGCTACTTCGTTGACGGAAAAAATACGAAACGCGTCATCTCGTTCTTATTGATTCTCTCGTCCTTAATCGTCACCGCGATGGGACTCTTGATGAGTGCCGGCGGAAGTCCGGTCGGTCTCTTGATGGTTTTATGGGGACTCAGTGGGTTCTTCCAATCGGTCGGGGGACCATCGTCGTATTCGACGATCGCTCGCTGGACACCGTTTGAAAAACGTGGGCGCTACCTCGGCTTCTGGAACGTCTCGCACAACATCGGTGGAGCGATTGCCGGTGGTCTCGCACTGTGGGGAGCGAACGTCTTCTTCAACGGAAGTGTCGTCGGGATGTTCATCTTCCCAGCTGCGATCGCGCTCGTCATCGGAATCGTCGGTCTGTTCATCGGGAAGGATGATCCGGAGGAACTCGGGTGGAATCGAAGTGAAGAAATCTTCGAAGAACCGATTGAACCGGAAAATATCGCTGCTGAAAGTATGACAAAATGGCAAATCTTCAAAACGTACGTCATCTCGAACCCCTGGATCTGGACGCTCTGTATCGCGAACGTCTTCGTTTACATCGTCCGAATCGGGATTGATAACTGGGCGCCGCTCTATGTCACGGAACACTTGCACTTCAGCACGGAGAGTGCCGTCAATACGATCTTCTTCTTTGAGATCGGCGCCTTATGCGGCAGTATGATTTGGGGTTACGTGTCCGATTTACTGAAAGGACGCCGGGCGCTCGTCGCAGCGATCTGTCTTTTACTGACGGCCGTCGCGGTCCTCGGTTATCGTTACGGTACGAGTGAACTTATGATTTACGCGTCACTATTTGCACTCGGTGCGCTTATCTACGGACCACAGCTCTTGATCGGTGTCTCGGTCATCAGCTTCGCACCAAAACAAGCGACAACGGTCACGAACGGGATGGTCGGTACGTTCGGTTACTTGTTCGGTGATTCAATCGCAAAAGTCGGTCTAGCGAAAATCGCTGACCCGGAGACGAACGGTCTAACGATTGGTTCGGTTACGTTACACGGCTGGAGCGACACGTTTGTCATCTTCAATGCGGCGTTACTGTTCGGTTTGATCGCCCTCGCGATCGTCGCCGTCGTCGAGGAGAAAAAGATTCGTCGCCTCGGACTGCTGGAGCGTCAAGCGGATAAGTTGAGTTCGTGACAAACATGAGCACCCTCGCCTAATGTAGGAGAGGGTGCTCTATTAATGAGATAAATAAGCAAGCAGAAAACCTTCTTCCAGTTTAACGTGACGAATCGAGCGGTAACGGGCATGACGGAAAGGAAAATAGAAGGAAAGATCGACGGTCAGGAGTCGATTTGCATAACGCAGATAAGGTGGACGAATGAGATAGGTTTCATTAAAGGATTCGGTATCATGAGGACAGACATCAAAGACTTCGAACGTGATGGTGCGTTTATCGACTGCCCGCAATTGGAGCGTCAATTCGACCGGTAAGTCACGCTCTAGACCATAACGTGTCAACGGTACGGCGGCTTGAAGGTGAAGGTGTGTCGGTCGAATCGTGACGCAGATATCTGTCAGCTCTGGAATTTCCTTTGTCAGCACACTGGCAAGGTCGTATTCATCAATACTTGCTGCAAGCGTAAAACGACGAAAGGTCTCAATTATATGGCGCCCCAGTTTCATGAAGTAAACTCCTCTCTTATGCTTGTTAACTGTAGTATAAACAATGATAAACCTAATTATTCCATATTATTTTTTATTAAAGTAAATTAATTCCTTTGAATTAGAGCTTCTTTTTAAAACAATACGATTTCCGCATGTTTTTGTATCGTTCAGGGAACGATTAACCATGTCGATCTGTCGTATTTTTTCGAAAGGAGTTTTTTAATGCCTTACTTATTTGGATTTCCATCGTCTTATTGGAAACAAAGCGCACCTGCTACTTCACATCCCGCTCTCAATCAAGATGCTAAGCATGATGTCGTCGTCATTGGGGCTGGGATTGCTGGACTCGTCACGGCCATGCAATTGACGGAACGGGGATATGATGTCGCTGTGATTGAAGCAGGTGACGTTGCTGCCGGTACGACGGGTTATACGACGGCTAAAGTTTCCTCACAGCACGGTTTGATCTACGACACGCTAATCCAAACCGTTGGTGAGGAGTCAGCGCGACTGTATTATGAAGCGAATGAAGAAGCGATCACGTTTTTACGTCATCAAGTGGAACGACTCGACATTGCCTGCGAACTCGAAACGCAAGACGCTTATCTCTACGCGGCAACATCAAAAGAGCAAGCGATGGAACGGGAAGTCCGTGCCTATGAAAGATTGAGATTAAACGGTGGCGAGGCGACGGAAGAAGTCCGAAGTAAGTTGCCGTACGATGTTAAACGAGCTGTCGTCCTGCGCGATCAAGCGCAGTTCCATCCTGTGAAATATCTTCAAGGCCTCGCGCAACAAATCGTCCACCAAGGTGGGAAAGTGTATGAACAGACACGTGCCGTATCGCTCGAATCAAATCGAACGCCAACTGTCATCCTTGAGAACGGTCACCAGATCGAGGCGAAGAAGGTCGTCATCGCGACCCATTTTCCGTTTCATGACTTCAAGGGATTATACTTCTCAAAACTCGAAGTCCATCGCTCGTATATCGTGTCGGGTCAGGTCGATGAGACGTTTCCGGACGGTATGTTCATGAGTGCCGATCAACCGAGTCGTTCTCTGCGTCACACGCGAACAGAAGATGGTCGTCTGCTTGGTCTGTTCGGTGGTGAGAATCATTTGTCCGGTCACGAGACGGAGACGATGCAACGCTATGAGCACCTTGCTGACTTTGCGAGAAGTGAGTTTCATGTCGAGGCGTTCGAGCAGTTTTGGTCAGCGCAAGACTTGATCACGCTCGATAAGATTCCCTATATCGGACAGATGACGGCGGATGATCCGAACGTATTTGTTGCGACCGGCTTTGCGAAGTGGGGGATGACGAACGGTATCGCAGCCGGATTGTTGCTGAGCGATTTATTGACGGGAACAGCTAACCGTTATCGTCATTTGTTTGACCCAAACCGTTCGAAGCTAAAGACGAAGGACGCAACGCAGTTCGTCAAGAACAACGCGGACGTCGCCATCGAGCTCGTCAAAGGGAAGCTGACGAAAGCACGTCGTCGTGCTGACGAGTTACAGCCGGATGAAGGGGGACTCGTCACCCATCACGGCAAGACGGTCGGTGGATACCGGGATTCGGAAGGGAACCTTCATCTCGTCTCGACGACCTGTACCCATATGGGGTGCGATACGAAATGGAATAAAGCAGAACGGTCATGGGATTGTCCGTGTCATGGTTCACGATTTGGTCCGACAGGAGAAGTACTAGAAGGACCAGCCGTCAACCCACTCAAATCAGTCGATTAAGCAGAGGCACTTGTCTCTGCTTTTTTTTATTTTAAAAATAATCCGAAGTCGATTTATAATATGTGCTATAATTACCTGGTAACAAAAATATTTTAGCGCTAAACAATTAGAGTGCCGCTTTTGAATCGTGTTGTAGAGGCACCGTCACGACCATCGCTCACTGGTTTCATATTTAGTTTCACCATTTTACTTAGCGTCGTGAACGCTGAAACAACCCGAGGAGGAAGCACCACTATGAGTAAAGAAAAGATTGCCCAGCTGCGCAAACATGTGTCGCCGTTTGAAAAGGCAGACATCAAAGCCAGCGTCCGGCAGATGATCAACACGATCCTGCCATTTCTCGTCCTATGGTTTCTGGCATATCAGGCCCTGAAGCTATCTGTGTTTCTCGCGATTCCTTTGGCGATCCTCGCCGCTGGATTCGTCGTCCGGATGTTCATCATCTTCCATGACTGTACGCACGGTTCATTCTTCAAGAATAAGAAGGCGAATGCTATCGTCGGTACGATCACCGGGATTTTGACGTTATTCCCGTATGAGAAATGGAAGCGAGAGCATTCGATTCACCACGCATCAAGTGGAAATCTCGATAAGCGTGGTGTCGGTGACATCTGGGTCATGACAATTGAGGAGTACATCGAAGCGTCACGCTTCACACGTCTCAAGTATCGTCTGTACCGGAATCCACTCGTCATGTTTGGTCTTGGACCGCTCTTATTGATTCTCGTCTCGAGCCGCTTCAACCGGAAGGATGCTCGCAAAAAAGAACGAGTCAACACACATGTCATCAATGCGTCGCTTATAGTCCTGTACGGTATCCTGATTTACTTCATCGGCTGGCAAGCCTTCTTGATCATCCAAGGAACGACGATGTTCACAGCAGGCGTCCTTGGAATCTGGTTATTCTACGTTCAACACACGTTCGAAGACTCGTACTTCGAGGATGAAAGTGAATGGGATTACGTCAAGGCGGCAATCGAAGGTAGTTCGTATTACGAGTTGCCGAAGGTCTTGCAATGGGTGACAGGAAACATCGGCTTCCACCACGTCCACCATCTCAGCCCACGTGTTCCGAACTATCATCTCGAAAAAGCACACGTCTCGACGCCACCGCTTCAGAAGGCGACGAAGATTGGTTTATTCTCGAGTCTGAAGTCGCTTCGCTATAAACTATACGATGCGAAGAACAGAACGTTTGTGACGTTCCATGACATCAAACACCTCTTACGCGAACCAAAGACGTCATCGTTGTAAGGAACTGCACCTCGTCCACTAGGACGGGGTGTTTTTTGTTGTGTTTGAAGCAAAAGAGGGAATCAACAGGTAATGAGAGTAAGATAAGTCCGCCTTTTGGCGTATGTTCACGATGAGCATCCATGATAGGATGTATTAATAGAAAGGAGAGTGCAGGATGCGCCGGATACCCATTTCCGTTTATATAGGAGGAGCCATCTTACTTTCCTTATTCGTCTTCAGTTCGATGACGTACCAGCAACAATCCTTGATTCCGTTTTTGACGCAGCATATTCCACTCGACTGGGTGTATGCATTTTCCTTCGTGTCGTTCCATTACGAAGTTCCGATCAGTGTCGCGTCGCTTGGACCTGCAGCGTTCCTTGAGTTTTTCATTCGAAAGGGGATGCACGCTGGATTGTTCTTCATTCTTGGAATCAGCATCGTACATTTCTTACGTGGACGAGGATACACAGCATTACCAGCTGCCTTCTTTGCCTTTACGGCAGCGATGACGATTGGTGTCATGGATGAGTTCCATCAGCAATTGACGGGTGGACGAACCCCACTCGTCGGTGATGTATTGATCGATGGAAGTGGTGCATTGATTGGCATCGTATTGTACACAGCGATTCGTCTTTACTTAAAAGCTGATCGAATCGTACGGGAGCAAGAACAACAGCATGCATGAAAATAACCCATCGTCTCAATCATCATGACTGAGGCGATGGGTTATTTTAGCGATTAGAACCGTTGTACCCATTCAATCTTATACTGAGTACGTCCGAATTCTTTTCTTAACATGTTGTCTGCTTTCTTTCGTGCTGCCGTGTGATCGCCTGCCCGGATGTTGAGTCGATCCGTATCAACGATCTCATCACCGCGTAATACTTGATACTGGACGGTATAGTCCTTTTTTATTAAATTAAATAAACCCAAGAAAACCACTCCCATATTCTTCTTTCTGTTAGTTATTATATGGTATTACAAATTTTTCTGCAATCTAAAAAAGCGACTTTTGTCCTACCTGTTAATAAAATGTTAGTGGTCCAAATGGCAGGTTGTTTTATTGTGTGAATTGCGTATAAATGCTGAAAAATCAACAAAAACCGCTCTAAAATAGAATATATGAAATTTTATTACATATATAATGAATATTCAGGAAAAAATATTGCGTTATCAAAAGATTGACGAAAATATAAGTTATCTGAATAGTCTTTTGGTATGTCAGGAAAGGATTCCCTTGGAACTTCAATGGAATAACCGTTAAGATAAGAAGGAAGAGAAAACGATGAATTACGTGACAGATGAGGGAGATGACACATGGAGCAGGAGATGCATGAACGAATCGATCCCGCGCACCGGATCAGGCAAGCGGTGACCCGCAAAGAAACCGTCTACTTTAGTTTGTTGTTAGGCATCGCCATTTTGACAGTGGGTGGCATCATTGGGTTAGTGTTTGAAACCGGCGAGAGCGGTATTTATGCCATGTTTGCGCTAGTGATCCTATTGTTACTACTTTGGTTACGCCAGTGGCAACGGGTGTCACGGATTCGAAGTGAAGGGGTTCGCTTGAGTGCCGAGCAGTTCCCAGAGTTGTTCGAGCAAGTCCGTATACATACGGAACAGTTGCAACTATGGCGGATGCCAGAAATCTATTTCCAAGATGACGTGAAACGACCGCACGTCATTGGTCTATTCCAAAAATATTTGATCGTCCTACCGACGTCATATCTGGAATTGACAGAAACACGTCGTTTTCGGTTACTGCTTGAACTGGCACGGATCAAACGGAACCATCAGGAAAAGCAAATCTTACTATGGATTGGCAGCTGGATTCCGTTTTTACGTCCGGCTTACATGCGGGCATGTACTCGGACCCGTCATCAGATGGTCCTACCACTTATTTCAACAGCGTACGCGCGACAAGCCATGTTCGAGGATGTGCTCGGACCAACGCTCCTAGCAACGACAGATACAGAGGTCTATATCGAGGAGAAACGGCAGCTACGGACGTTTTCCATCTTATTGTATGAAGCGTTACGAACCGAACTTTCTTTACTCGAACGGTTGCACTTAACGGGTGAGCCAATCGAACGTCCGCGCCCACTCTTTCGATATGGTCAAGGCTTCGTCGTCGCAGGTAGCATTCTAATGGCAATATTCCTTGTCAGCACGACTGCAGGTATGCTGTTAGACGAAGGGGCGATTGAGGCAAAAAAAGAAACGAGTGACGAGAACGCCACGACGAAGACGAATGGTCAGGATCTCAACGAGACAGAGTTGATGGCAGCGATTCAAAAAGGGAAGCTCGAAGACATACATCGACTGATTCCGGAAAGTGATATGAAGGCAGTCGATGCCGATGGCGATACGGCGTTGCATTACCTCGGATATCGTAAATCCAGCACGGGACTCGAATCGGTCTTTAAGGAATTGCTTGCAGCAGGCAGTGATGTCGATGCTGTCAATGAGTTCGGCGAGCGACCGTTCATTACGGCAGTCTTCAGTAACAACGATGAACTCGTCGACCTGTACTTGAAGCGAGGCGAAAAGGTCAATCAACAAGATGCCGACAAGTTCACGCCTCTTCATCATGCTGTTGAAGGGGAAGGGAAAGAAACCGTCAAGCTCTTACTCGAGCATGGTGCGGATCCGTCAATCAAAAACGCGGATGGCTTTACGCCACTTATGTTGGCACAAGAGTATGAACTCGATGAAATCATTGAGCTGTTGAAGCAAAACTCAGCGCAGACACTATAACATAACAACCGCAGGCGTTCTCGAACGAATCGAGAAGACCTGCGGTTGTTTGTTGTGTCTAATTAGTTTGGAAGTTTTGATGTATCGACGATGCGACCTTCAATCTTGTAGTCGACTTGACCGAGTGATTTCGTGAAATCACGTAGGTTTTCCCAGTCCGAGAGACCGAGGTCTGTGACGCGACCAGCTTTGTAAGCTGTCTCGAATGGTGTGAGACCATCGCCACCTTTAGCTGTGAAGGCATTCGTTGCGATGACATAGGTCTTCGCTGGATCGATGACTTCGAATGTGCCGTTGTTGTTGACTTCCATCTTCGTGACGCGTTCGCCTTTAGCTTTTGTGCTATCGTATTCGAACTTCATCCCAGAGACGTGGAGGAAGCCACCGTTTTCGACCGGTGCCACACCAACACTGATTTCGAGGAGAGCCTTAATTTCTTCTCCTGTCATTTTAGCTGTCGCAAGCGTGTTACCGAATGGAAGCGTCGTTAAGACTTCACCGACTGTGAGTGGTCCGGCATCGATAGCAGCACGGATACCACCACCGTTTTGCATCGCGATGACTGTATCTGTATTGTATTCTTTTGCTTTTTTGAGCATGCCGTCCGTGATCAAGTTTCCGAGAGCTGTTTCGCTGTTACGGACACTGACTTCACCACGTGGGTTTGGAAGAGCATTAACGATGTTCGCACCGACTTCTTCGTTTTTCAATTCAGCGATTTGATCGGCATATGGTTTGAGGATTTCAGCTGCACGAACGTCTTCAGCTGCTTTTGAAACGTCGATCAGTGATCCGTTGTACTCCGTCAGCTTCCCTTTGTAGTCGAACGTCAAATCAAGATTTCCGAGGAAATCACCGTATTGGTATGCTTGAGCGATGATCGTTGGTTCTGTTTTGCCTGGTACGACCGTTTCGTCGACAACGACTGGTTTTTCAAGTTTCGTATGCGAGTGACCACCGACGATGACGTCGATCCCATCGACGTTACGTGCGAGCAGTTGATCGTTATCGATTGCTTCGTTGTCATCGAATCCGATATGTGTCAAGGCGACGATTTTATTGACGCCACGATCTTCGAGTTTCTTCACGGCCGCTTTCGCACTCGTGATGTAGTTCGCGAACGCCACCGTACCTGGGCTTGCGATATCAGCAGTTTCTTCAGTCGTCAAACCGAAGAAGCCGATTTTTTGTCCTTTGTATTCCTTGATGATCCCTTGATAGATTTTGCCACGCTCTGGTCCGGCTGTGATCGTTTTCTTTTGTAGACCGTTGAAGAGTTCGTTTTTACTGAAATCAACGTTCGCCGTGATGAACGGGAATTTCGCTTTCGTGACGAAGTTTTTCAAAGCGATGTTGTTGTCTGTATCGCCGAGATCGAACTCGTGGTTACCGAATGTCATCATGTCGTACTTCATGTAGTTCATCAGTTCAAGATCCGCTTGGCCAAGGAACTTGTTGAAGTAGAGTGATCCAGAGAAGACGTCACCAGCGTCTAAAAGAAGCGATGGTTTACCTTCTGCACGGTAAGCAGAGCGAAGTTCTTTAATGACAGTTGCCCGCTTCGGTGCTTTATCGAGGTTCGCATGCGTGTCGTTCGTATGCATTAAACCAATTGAGAAGTCATCCGTGTTGACGTCGAGCACCGTGATTTTTGCTTTTAATGTAATCGTCTTGCCAAGACGCGTATAACTTGCGACCGCATATTTCACACCCGCTTCGCTCGTATCGACTTTCGACCAACGGACTGGTTTGTCATAGATGCGACCTGTCGCATAAAGAACAGCTAGTGTTTTCGGCAATTCTGGTTTTTGATCGACATAGATCGTCTGATCCGCGACCTTCTCGACGAACTTCACTGCGTAGTTCTGAATGTAGATTTTGACTTCAATCGGATTCTTTTTCTTACCGTATGTGCCTTTGACCGTTTGATAACGGTTGAATGCATGGCGATCGTAAGACTTCCATGTGATCTTCTCACCTTTATATGTAGCAGGGAGTTTGACCGGAGCACCTTTCGTGAAGACGAGTGACTTGAGTTTGACCGTTTTGACTTTGACATGCGTTGCAGCCGAAACTGTCGTTTGGGCAACCGGCACGATTGCCGATGTCGTCAGGGCGACAGCCACAGCTGCCGCGTAAAGCGGTTTTGATTTGTACATACGTAAAAATCCTCCTTCAAGAGTGGGGTATGAATGCAAGGTCGTGATGCGATCGTTGACCTCTTCTTCTACTATAAAGGGTTCGGAAAGCTTCGTGGGATGAACCTTTTGTAAATAACGTAAATTCTTAGGTCCGACAACATGACAACCCACGGAAGTCGTTTGCTCGTAAGCTTTAGAATCCGAACGTTCGCCTTCATAAGGAAATGATAACGCTTTCATTATATCTTGTCTTAAATAAAAATGAAACGAAAGAATATTACCAATCGTTAAACATTCCCATTAAATGTCGATTTTTTAGTGGTCCTGAATTGCTAAATATTGTATGATATCAGTATACAGACAGTTCGGATGAAAAGAGGCAACGATAGATGAATGATACGATTCGAGGCGGTGTCCTCGTCGGCATTATTTGTGTGATCACCGTCCTCCTCGTATGGGGGCTCGCATCACCACCGACGACGATTGAGTTTCCACATTTTAATCATGCGTAAGGAAACAAACTAGGAGATGACCGGTGGTGGACCCGCCGGTTTTTGTCGTGCCTGAAAAACTACAGTTTGGTGTCGGTTCGTCCAATACATTGACACGCTTTTTCACGATAGCTAGAATTGATTAAGTGTATATAGGAAGTATTGCTTCTGCATGCACGAATGAGTGGACAAAGGAGGCGAGTCGGAATCGACCGGGCAAGGTCCCGTTCACGCGGAGAGAGCGTTCGTTTGAGCAATCGCGGACGGCATCTGTCTTTTTTTGAGTGGAATCAACGAATATGAAAATAAAATACATGTATCATGAATCGGAAGGAACTTACACTTATGCTGAAAGAAATGAGAAGTATCATCCGGGAACAGGTGGAGAATTTCCCCTTGATTCGCCGGTTGGCGCGATAT
The DNA here is from genome assembly GCF_018618915.1 of Exiguobacterium sp. s91. Classification (NCBI taxonomy): domain Bacteria; kingdom Bacillati; phylum Bacillota; class Bacilli; order Caryophanales; genus Exiguobacterium; species Exiguobacterium sp. s91. Next base: position 207,712 of record NZ_JACSMZ010000001.1, read on the forward strand.
GAAATCAAATCAGCGCATGCAGAGCAACGCCTTGGCCTTTTATGGGAGCTCCTCAATCCGGGTCTCCAAATCTTCATCTATTGGTTCGTCTTCGGTGTCGGTCTTAAAGGGAATAAGAACGTGGATGGCGATATTCCATTCATCGTCTGGCTCCTTTGCGGGATCGTCGTCTGGTTCTTCATCAATGACGCGTTACTACGCGGATCGAACTCGATCAACAGTCGTCTCGCAATGGTGACGAAGATGCGTTTCCCGATGAGCGCGATTCCATCGTATGTCATCCTATCGCGGATGTATCAACATTTTGCGATGCTCTTGATCGTCTTCATCGTCATCATCGCAAACGGTATCCCGATCACATGGAAGTTACTCCAGTTGCCGTATTATATGATCGCGACGTACATTTTCGTCTATGCGTTCTCACTTTGTTTTTCAACACTCATCACACTCGTCAAAGACATCCAGCTCTTCTTGCAGTCGATGATGCGGATGCTCTTTTATATGACACCAATCCTCTGGAACATTGAACGGTTCCCGGACTTCTTACACGGCGTCCTTCGTTTGAACCCTGTCTTTTATCTCGTCGAGGGATACCGGGCGAGCTTGCTCGGAGGGCATTGGGTCTGGCAGGAGTGGCCGACCGGTCTGTATTTCTGGAGTGTGACGCTTCTGTTGTTCACAGCGGGAACATTCTTGCACATCAAGTTCCGTAAATCATTCACTGAGCTCGTCTAAGGGAAGGAAATCGCCATGTCTATGATTAAACTCGACCATGTCACGAAACGCTTCGACATGGTCACGACTACAAAAGAAAAATTCAAGCTCTTGTTCAAGAATCAAAGCAAGAGCGTTAAAACATTCACTGCACTACGGGATGTCTCGCTCGAGATTGGATCGGGAGAAGTCGTCGGACTCGTCGGTATCAATGGATCCGGTAAATCGACGTTATCGAACTTGATCTCAGGTATCATCTATGCAAACGAAGGAGACGTCGCGATCAACGGTGAAGTTGCGATCATCGCCGTCTCACAAGGCTTGAAGAACGTCCTGACAGGGCGGGAGAACATTCGCTTGAAGTGTCTCATGCTCGGGATGGATGACGCGGAAATCGAGCGTCGGATGCCCGGCATCATCGATTTCGCGGATATCGGTGACTTCATCGATCAGCCGATCAAGAAGTACTCGAGTGGGATGAAGTCGCGACTCGGCTTCGCGATCGCAGTTAATGTCGACGCCGACATCCTTATTGTCGATGAAGCGTTATCGGTCGGGGACCAAACCTTCTACAACCGTTGTATCGATAAGATGAACGAATTCAAGGAAGAAGGGAAGACAATCATCTTCGTCAGTCACTCACTCTCGCAAATCAAGAGCTTCTGTGAGCGGGTCGTCTGGCTCGAATACGGTCAAGTCCGCCTCGACGGAACGACGAAGGATGTCTTACCGGAGTACAAGAAGTTTCTTGCTGAATATAAGAAGTGGTCGAAAGAGGAACAACATCAATACCGTCGCGATCGCTTGAAAGAACAAGCAGCGAATGCGCGGTCTGGTAAAGAAAACGCAGATTCAGCGGACACGGTCAAACACCCAGGTTGGATTTTGTCGGGTCTTGGTCTCATCGTTCTCGCAGCAGGGAGTTTGATGGTCATTGACGAGACCCCGTCTTTAACGAACCTCAGCGACGCGATCTTGAAGTTCTTTTAATGTTAAGCCAGATGCATTCGCATCTGGTTTTTTTGTTCTGTAAAGTAGGATTCTTACGTCAGTGTAGAGAAAATGAGTAACGAGAGAGAAGTAGAATCGGAAGAGCTGAGAATCCATACAAAAAAACGGAGTCGAGGACTCCGTTTGCATCAGGTTTGTGAGCGATCCATATAGGTTTTGACGTGTGGAGCTTCATACGTCGCGAAGCGTTCAAGTAGACGATCAGGATTTGACTCGACGATAAGCATCGCACGGTGTTCCGGAATCAGGAATCCTTGACGTTCCATCGTGTCAAATAGAGCGATCAAGGGATCATAGTATCCTTCGATATTGAGTACACCGCACGGTTTTTCGTGTAGACCGAGTTGCGCCCACGTGAAGACTTCAAAAAACTCTTCCATCGTACCGGGACCACCAGGGAGAATGATGAATCCGTCGGCAAGCTCTGACATCTTCGCTTTCCGCTCGTGCATCGAGTGAACGAGATGCAATTCAGTCAGTCCGGGGTGGGCAAGTTCCTTTTCTTGTAGAAAATGAGGCAAGACACCGATTGCCTGACCTTGAGCAGCAAGCGTAGCGTCCGCGACAGCCCCCATCGTTCCGACACGGGAACCGCCGTATACGAGTCCGATGCCGCGCGCTGCGAGCGCTTGACCAAGCGTACCCGCTGCCTCGCGAAAGACTAGGCTAGCACCATCTTTGGAACCACAAAATACAGCAAGTCTATTCATGAAACAGAACCTCCTTCGTTATCTTCACCATAGCATATTCGGTGATCGGACGGCAGAGTAGACCAGAAAGGAGATCGATATGCGACCACGTACGATTGTTTGGCTCGTCTTAATTATCGCAGCAATCAATTTAGGACTTGGGATATGGATGCCGGATACGTCAACGCGAACGACGATTAGTTCAATACTACTAGGTGTGATTGTCGTCCTCGGTATCTTTTACGTCATCGCGTTACGACAATCCTCAAAATAAAGAGAGCTCGTTCGACTCGTAGGAGTTGTACGGGCTCTCTTTTTGTCTGTTACGGAATTTCATCTTGATGGAATATTCAAAAAAATCTATTTTCATACACAAGTTCGACACATTGATGGATGATTTGTAAAAAACAAACAGGAATCAGGACATATGACTCGAGTCAAAAGTAATAGAAAGTGAAAATAATGTGTAAAATACCATAATTATTCGTATTCGAATATTCAGAGGGGGTCTAAGGTTATATGATGTTGTTACGAAGCCATACGAAAAATAATAGGAGGTTATTTAGATGAACTTGAAAAAGAAATTAGGTTTAGCGATTGCAGCTTTATCATTATCTGTTACTGTTGGTGCTGGCGTTGCTAGTCAGCTTGAAACTAATGTAGCGATTAAAGGATTGCCACTCGAGTATTCAGAAAAAACAGACCTAGCAATCAAAGGATTACCACTTGAGTATGCTCCAGCTTTCGATGTAGCGATTAAAGGATTGCCTTTAGAATATTCACAAAAAACAGATGTGGCTATTGATGGAATTCCACTTGAGTACGCAGTAAAACGAGCTTAATTGAAATTCATACATTGATACAGCTATTTGGCTAGATATTCTTCTTTCATCGTTGTGATAATTTTTTGATACTCTTTCATTCCTAATAATTCAAACAAAAAATATGATTTATCAAAAGTTCTAATGATTTCTTGTGATGGAGCACCTAATTTATCTAAACAAGCAGCTCTTTGAGAGTATAATTGTCCGAGTAACGACATATCTTTAAATTTTAAGCTTGTTTCAATTGCTTCATCAATTATAGTAAGTGCTCGATTATGTTTTTGGAATTCTAAAAGAATCTTTGAAAAATTATACGAAATTCTAATTCGATCGACGATTAAATCATCATTGTCAAAGTTGAGATTTAATATTTCTTCATAAACATTGATACTATATTGAAAACTTCTATTTTCAGAATATAGATTCGCAATCGCAGATTTAATTCGAATTAGCATATTTGGTGAATAATATGAAGTGGAGTATTCATTCGATAGATTTTGAAGTTCTACTATACATGTACGGTAATCGATTTTTCCTAGACGATACGAGCAAATGAAGAAGTAATATTTATACAATAATGAATGTTCAAATGAAGTATTAGCATTAGATAGTGCGACTTTACTTTGTTTATAAATGCCTTCAAAGTTCTGATTTCTAAATTTATAAAGTAATTCTTCGTCAATCGTTCGTAAATTCGTTTGTTGATTTGTAGGGTCTAAGAACGCTGATAATGGAACTTGTAATCGCTTTGATAAAGCATACAGCAATTCGACTGTCGGTGAATGTGTGCCACTCTCAATCTTACTGATCTCTGCTTGACTACAAATTCCGTTCGCTAAATCCTTTTGTGTCAGATTATGTTTCTTCCGCAGTCGGCGTAATGCTAAGCCGATTTGCGGTGACATGAATTGATCCATCGGCTCCTCGTCCTTTCGTGGAGATTGAACTGGTATAGGGTACCAACTTCTATTATAGAAGCGAACAAGACGAGATACTACTGATTTACTCGATTTCGTATCAATGTTTCAACGACCATCTCACTTGATTCAGAAAGGGGTACACCCATGACACTCATCTTAAAAGAAACGCGACGTAACATGACTTCATGCGCTTGGTGTCTCAATCCTGCTACCGTCTCCGTCGCCCCCCTCGCTCATCGGGAAATGGACCGGACTGCTACGAAACCTAAGGCAAACGTTAAATCGGCTTAATCCACACAAAAGGACTTCATTCGGCTATTAGAATGAAGCCCTTTTTTCAATCATTTGATGAGAAAGGAGAGAGGACATGATCGGATTATCGCTTTTATCGGAACAAGACGGCTGGCTGCAACGTTCTCTACCATCGCTTGATCTGCAAACGTTTTGTGAGACGCACCGTATTTCGCTCGACGCGTTTGATTACGACACACATACGTTCTATGATTTACTCGATTATATGGATTTTCAGGAGTATGAGCATTACGTCTTCGTCCTCCAAGGGGAAGGCGAACGGACGTTACGACTCGTCGCGTATTTGCAACACGAGATGTTGCATGTCCAGTTCCACTTGATTCGTCCAAATGGAGAAGTCTTATTTGGACAACCGGATTTCCTGAATGGTCTCTTCTTACCGCAGGAAGACATGCCTGCTTCTGCATCTGTTCCAGCTGTCCATCATGCGCTCCTCTCATTGATGACAGGTGTGTACCCAGCATCGGTACCACATCATCCGCAACCGTTACGTCATGTCTACATCGAAGACAGCTCATTACTGGAGCAGATTCCGGCAAGCAATTTCCAGGCGATGACGATCAACAGCGTCATCTATTTTGATCACCCGATGCGTCACGATCTACCGATCATCGAACTGATGAGCCGGACACCGATTCTGTTGACGTTTTCCGATCGCCTCTCTCCCTCACTTGATTCGCAACTAACGATCTTGTCACGTGATGCTCTTGCGGAGCGACTAGCGGACTGGCAACGAACGGGACGGATTCAAAACGATCAATCGATGGGGATCCTTGATTATGCGACGTTAAGTGGATTACGTGTCTCGCATCGACTATTCTTCTTTGCGGACGGGATTTACGCTGATCGACAGAAGACGATCCAATTGAGTGCAGACTTATCTGTTGATATTGAATCTTTCCGGGAACAGCAACCTCAACCTGACGCGCTTGCATCACAAACTGAACTGGAGCTGTTTCCTCTACTGTATCAACTGGCAGGAACGTTTCAGGGAACGAGCCGTTTCATCACACCGTACTCTGATATCGAATTGCCTCGGACGTCCGGGCGAATCGGACCGTTGACGTTAATCGGTATTCAAAACGAGGAAGGCTGTTTTGCGTTCGACCGGACGACGTTACGTTTATTTGAGACGAATGAAGCATTTCTCTGGATTCTCGAAGCGGATCAAAAGGAACAGTTCGACGTATTACCGGAGCGACTCGGCGCAGATTATGCAGAAGCGATTCAGCACTACAAGGAGTTGATGTATCATGGGTGATGTCTTATTTGGTCCATTCTTGCGTAAAGGGAGCTACTCACGCGTCCAGGTACTGAATCATGTTCAGGCAGATGAACGATTCGGTCAACTGTATCAGGAAGCGCAACAGTTAAATGAAGTCGATGAGCTGATGCTGTATCGGCGTTATTTACGAAAAGGCGAGCGAATCCTGTTTCATGGAACGTTTGATCCAGCGCTCTTTAATCTTTTGTCGGATGAAGGATACGATCTTTATCTGATCGAACCGGAAGCTGCACGGACGAAACAGATTGCGGAGAAGTATCAACATAAGATTTACGGCTGGAGTCATGACGTGACGGACGTCGTCGGTCCGGAGTACTTTGATCGAATCATCTTACCGGGAACGACGATTTTACGTTATACGCGCGGAGAGCTTTTGTTGTTCTTTCGAAACATCCGTCAATTGCTGCGACCAAGTGGACGCTTGCTCGTGTCCTTGTATCGTGTCGATCATCTAAAATCGATCGCTCATCCGATCGCGACGCGACGTTTTCAAAAAACTTTGCTGTTCTATGGCTATCAAGTCGACGGTGAACGTTTATTGTTCAACGCCTATCTCAAATCGGGGAATGAGGAAAAAATCAGTTATGCGGTCGAATATTTGTATGAACCGAACACGCTGTTTGAATTTGCGACGCTATCGCGCTATCGTGGACAATTTTTGTACGAAGGAAAGACGACACTCGTGCTGGAGTTCGAAAAACAATAAGTATAAAATATAATGTGATAATAAAAAGAAAAATATATGTAATATACTGGTTTGAATAGGTCTAAAGACTGGGTAATTGGATACAGTAGTTTCCTTTTCACGATTCGAAGTACATCATGAGAAAGAGGAGCCGGACGTATCATGGAAAATCAGAGCGGAAGTACTTTTCAGCAAAGTTGTCTATCGTTCATTGAGACCTTGTTTCCAGACGAATCTTTTCACTTCTTAGAAGAATCGAAAGCAACGGACGCCTTTGGTCATCCCGGTCGACAATTGTTCTTCTCTTCATCTGCCCGTACTCTGAAATTCAGTGTACTCGCGCAGGCGCACCAGCGCTACACACGTGTATTCGTATCCGAGAAAACAAGTGAAAATGCGTTTTTTCGTCAACTATTAGAAGCGACATATGAAGAGGGACAATTGTACATCGACCATATCGTCCAAACAGAATAAGAAAAAGGGATCAAAATCAGCAGATTTTGATTCCTTTTTTTACGCCTCGATGGAGGAAAGTCCGCGTTTTAATGCCTGATCAATCGACGTTGCCATCTCGTCTCGGACGTCTGCTGAGACGAGGCGTCCATCGAAATAAATTTCCTTTGACAGACTGAGGTGAACGAGTAAGTCCTCGAGAATGAGCTTCAGATCAAGCGGTTGTGATGGTTCAAGCGCTTGTTGCATGAATTCATTCAACGAAGGATGCTGTACATACTTCGGATCGATGAGATCAATGACCGTCGTGTCTAAAGCAAGAGCTAATCGTTCTAGGACTTGAGGAGAGGGCATGCGCTGACCACGTTCGTAAGCGGAGATGTCCGTTGCTGTTTCCCCACACCGTTCAGCTAAAAACTTTTGAGTATACTTGTGTTGTTTGCGCAATTGCATGATTTTTTTACCTAGTGCACGATTCATGGCACTCCACTCCTATTCTTCAGGTCATCGTGTATAGTACTAATTAACCACTTTCATTATAAAAGAAACCTGTGAAATGTAAAATATCGTTTTTCAAGGAAACTAAAAAAATGAAATGGGTTAAACTAGAAATTGAATTTTAGAAAGAATCCGCTAATTTTCTGGGGTCTATGCTATTGTAAAATGATATTAAAAAAGGAGTGTCTTCATGAAAAAAATCACGTGGTCCGGCTACGTCGTCCTTGCCGTTCTATTGATCCTCTTCATCTCAAGTTCGATGCCGTATCAAGCGCAATCCATCAAACCAGGGTTATCGCGATTCATTCCGTTAGGATTCGTCGATCATCTGCGTTTCATCTCCTTTTCCTATCATGGGGAAGTCAGTGTCGCTGCCCTTGGACGGAGTGGCTTCATTGAGTTTTTCATCCGTAAAGCGGCCCATGTCTCGACTTTTCTCGTATTAGGGATCGGATTGATCGATTTGACACGTCGTCGTCTGACACCAGGACTTGCCGTCTTGTTCGCCTATTCGTTAGCAATCATGGTCGCTGTCTTTGATGAGTTCCATCAAATCTTGACAGGAGACCGGACGGGACTCATCCAAGATGTCTTACTCGATGGAACCGGCGCATTGATTGGAATCGGATGTTATGTACTCATCTATAGGAAAAAAGTACGACGCCAAGCAGGAAGTATTTCCTTCCAGCACGAAAAGAACAGGCATCACTTTTAACGAAGGAGACTGCCTTATGAAGACTTCCCATTTGTTGATGACGAGCGTCGGTCGCCGGACGAAGCTAGTCGAGTATTTCGTCCGTGAGATGCCGGACGGTCACGTCAGTACTGCGGATTGTAGTTCACTCGCACCGGGTCTCTATATGACAGAACGCCATCATCTCGTTCCCTGCATTGATGCACCGGATTATATCGATCATTTGCTAGAGTTGTGTCAGCGCGAACAGGTGACGGCGCTCTTGTCATTGATTGATCCTGAACTGGAATTGCTCGCAGCGGCGGCGGAACGGTTTGAAGCCATCGGTGTCACGGTCCTCGTCTCACCGATGGATGCCTGTCGTCTCTGTTTCGACAAGTACGCAATGTATACGTATTGTGTCGCGGAAGGGATTGCGCATGCGCGGACATATGTGACGCTCGAAGCATTCCGGAGCGCACTTGCGCAAGGGGAGGTCCAGTTCCCGGTCTTCGTCAAACCACGCAATGGGAGTGCCAGTCTCCATGTCCAGGCGGTCTCCTCTCTTGAAGTCGTTGAAGGACTGTTTGCTGTTCATCCGGATTTATTGATTCAAGAATACTTAAGAGGGCAGGAGCTCGGTGTTGACGTCTATGTCGACTGGTTGACGCATGAAGTGACGGATATCTTCATTAAGGAGAAACTCGTCATGCGTGCAGGGGAAACGGATAAGAGTCGCTCCATCAAACGCGACGATGTCTTTGAACTGGTCGAGCACGTTTTACATGGAACCGGTCTTGTCGGTCCGCTTGATTTCGACCTGTTTGATGTTGACGGAACGCTCTACTTATCAGAGATCAATCCGCGATTCGGTGGGGGATATCCACATGCTTATGAATGCGGCGTCAATTTTCCGAAAGCGATCCGAAACAATCTGCAGGGACAACGTAATTCCCGACGCATCGGAGCTTATGCGGAAGACATCTATTTATTGAAACACGACACGGTGACGCTGTTGCCTGCGTCTCTGCTTGAGCAAATTAAAAAACCATAAGCGCGCGAAAAAGGAGTGACCTGGTAGTGATACCGGGTCACTCCTTTTAGGTAGAAGAGCAGAATCAAGAAAGAGAGACGCGTGCACGCTTGAGGCATTGCACGGCGGAGGTCCAGCTACCGAAGAGGGCGTTGATCGTCGAGGTACTCGGAACCGAGCGACCTTCTGCCCATTTCCGGTAATGAATGATACTGAGGGAAGGTAATTCTTCTTGCGCCTGCCGCAGTGCTTCAAGGACATCTTCTTCGACCCATTTCCGGCGAGGCGGTGCGATGTCGAGGCAAGCGAGGGCATCTGCCCATGAACCGTATTTACGGGCAATCGTCGCGACTGTCGGATGTCCATTTTCCTGTGCCCAAATGGCATACGTCTGTGTCGTCAGACGGGGGAGGACATCGGAAGCTTCGAGTAAGGCTGTGATGATGCGCTCTTCCGTCATCGAGATGGAACGTGTCATCTCGATCTGTGCTTCTTCGAGCGCACGTGACCAAGAACCGAAACGTAAGTTGATCAATGTCAAGGATGGTCCATGTTTCGCCTTTGCCCATTCCCGGTAGCTGTTGCTATGGAAAGGGTGTAAGCGTGTCGATGCTTCCTTGATGAAAGCAAGGATTTCTTCATCTGAAAAGTACGGACGAATCGATGAGAGACCGGCCGCTTGGAGTGCTTCACGCCAAGAGCCGAATACATTGATGATCGTCGTGATCGACGGAATATCTTTTCCAATCGACCAACGTGCATACGTCTTTGCGTCGAGAGCGGGATATTCGATACTAGCTTCGATTAGGCTATCGATGACTTGTTGTTCTGTCCATTTCTTCATGATGTCATACCCCTTTCGTGTAGGTGCTCTAGGTGTGGGTACTGTCGTGAGGTGGAAGTCGACGAAGCGACGTATAAGCGAGAAGGCTGAGCCAAATGAAATAAAATCCACTCGGTCTGACGAGAATGCTTTCCGTGAATTGAAGTAGTCCGAGCCAGCCAGTAAGCAACAGAGCGAGAAACGTGAGATCCGTCGTCTGAATCCGAAACAGTCGATAGAACAGATACAGAAAGACTGCACCGTACAGCAAACAACCGATCAGTCCGAATTCATAAAGATAAGTGATCGGTGTGCTGTGGAACGTATAGAGAACTTGTTCGTTCAGTTGTTCCTGCAGGCCGCGTGGGGCACTTCCGATCCCGTGTCCGAACCAAAGCGAATCAGTGGAAGCGCGCCATCCTGCTTGCCAAAGCGTAAATCGTCCGTTGAGACTGAGCAAACGGGGAAGCAGTCCTTGAAACGCAAAGACAGCTAGGAGAATCAAGCTTCCCGTTACGTAACATGCTGTCACCTGCATCCTGCGTCTCGTTCCTTCAACCATTCGAATACTCGTCAAGAGAGCAAGGAGGAGAAAAGAATAGATTCCTGTCTGCGAACCACTTCGAAGTAGGGCGATGGTGATGAGAAGGAGGAGAACAGCATGTAGAAAGCTTTGCCGACGTGGGAACTGTTTGAGTAGATAGAACCAAGCAAACAGTCCGCCTGGAACAAGCCACGCTGCAAACGTATTCGGATTGTTCATCAGACCAGCGAGGCGAAGGAATGAGCCTTGTTCCCCGACGTACAATTGTGGAAACGATAAGGGACCGATCCGAAGCCATTGCAGGTTTTCGACCGGAACATACTCTGAACCAAATGAGACGATGAGAGCATAGGAAGCGAGAAAGACGGCTTGTCCATAAAGAAAGTGACACAAAAGCCGTTGCCATTGTTCGATCGATGTACGCGAGAGCGAAGAGACGATGCCAACGAATAGCCAAGTCGAGATGAGGTAAAGCGAAGCGAGAACACGATCCGTATTCGCGTTAAAAAAGAAAAAAATGATATGAAATGTCAGATAAATCAGAAAAATGATTACAACTTGATGCCCAGTCGCTCGATTGGCACGATAGAACGGTCGTAAGATGAACCAACAGACGCTGAACAGAACGATATAGATGGGAAGCAACCAAAGAGACCACTGTTTCGGCAACACTTCGTCCGTAAACGATAAGGGACGAATCCAAGCATCGAGCATGATCCAAACGACTAGGATGGATAAGGCAAACGATGTGGGTATATTGGCTGATTTTAACATGATTTCTAAAGACTATCCACCCTTCATATAGGACTTATTACCGATTTAAGCACTTTTTAATCATCAAATTGGTATTTACCCTTATCTTTCAAAACATCATGCAGATAAATGAAAAAATATTAAGGAAACCGTGATCATTTTTTCGTGAATCGCGTCTTTTTCGTGATATGAATTCATGCTGTGAACTAGTGTCACGCAAGCGAGATAGCTACCGAAAAAAATATAATCATTTCCACCAAGCTCTAATTGTTTTAGGAACCGATTGGAAATAAGGTGTAGACATAACCAATGTCCATCCATTCGGTCAAGTCAGAAAGAGGTGAACAACAGTGAGCTCGATGCATCAAAGAAAAACCTTCGGAGATCATTTGACGACACTCCGACGCGGCTGGTGGTTACTCGCACTCTTCATGATTCTCTTTGCGGGAGCCGGATATGCGCTTAGCACGTATGTCATCCCGAAGACATACGAGGCGACAGCCTACATCCTCGTCGTTCCTCAATCGAACGCAGAGGCGACATCGACGCCGACACTCGTCAGTACCTATCAAGATATCCTACGAAGCCCAGAGGTCGTCGATCAGGTCGCCCAAAAGATGAACGTCACCGACAAGCGGTTATTCGATTTGACGGATCGTCTGACGGTCTCGAGCAATCTCGATTCGCAAGTCATCGCCTTATCCGTCAAGGATCGTTCAGCGGAGCAGGCAGCCATCCAGGCGAATACGATGACGGAAGTCTTCCAGGATTACCTCCCGCAACTGATCAACACGAGTAAGACGGAAGTGTTCTCGAGCGCACGGATTCCAACGAAACCCGTGTCACCGAACATTCTGATGAATACAGGCATCGGTGGCGTCCTTGGTCTGATGCTCGGACTCTTGATCGTTTATTCTCGCTCGTTAAGCAAAAAGGAAGCGACACGCGAATCCACTGATAGTTATCCGAAAGCGATTCCCCGCAGTCATTCATGAGAGAGGAGAGGAGACACCGTCATGCAGCATTCCCCGCTCACCCCGTACCGTCGGCAGTTGAAGATCGGACTCCTTCGCCTGATCGACGCCGGAATCATCGCACTCGCGACTGTCGTTACGTTCTACTTCTTTAATCCGCTCCATCTCACCGTCAACTTCGAGTTGCAGGACGCACTCGAAATCGCTCTCATCCAGTGGGTCGCCCTTACGTTCGTTGCACACTGGATGCGCTTCTATCAAATCATCTGGCGTTACGCGAGTCTTCGTGATCTCGCCGTTCTCCTCGTCGTCGTTCTCGCCAGCAGTTTCGTCTTACTTGGTCTTGAATACGCGTTGTTCGACTTCGCGGTCGAACGAGCGATCTTCTTGCAGACCGGTCTCGTCTTGAACGGTATCTTATTCGTCCGTCTGTTGATTCGTGGACGTAGCTTAAGACTCGTTCCTGACAATAAGATGCTCGGCAAACGAACACTCATTATCGGTGCCGGTGCTTCCGGTCAGATGATCACAAAAGAACTGAAGCAAAAGAAGTCGCACATCTTAAACGTCGTCGGCTTACTTGATGATTCGCTTGAACTACGCGGGATGCGGATTCACGGTGTTCCCGTCATTGGAGCAATCGACCAACTCGAATGCATCATCGAGGAACAAAAAATTGAAGCGGTCGTCCTGGCAATCCCATCGTTACCTTATCCGCAGCGGGTTGAATTGCTGAACCGGATCAAACAAACCCAAGTCGAAGCGCATACGTTACCGATGCTCGTCGAACTGGCGTCCGGAAAGGTCTCGATCAAACAAATCCGTGAAGTCTCAATCGCCGATTTACTCGGTCGAGAACCGGTCGAACTCGATATTACGGAAATCGAACGAAGCGTTCATAGTGCGACCGTCCTCGTCACCGGTGCTGGTGGTTCGATTGGTTCCGAGATTTGCAGGCAACTGATTCGCTTCCGTCCTGAACGGCTCATCCTTCTCGGACACGGCGAAAACAGCATCTACCTGATCCGCCGGGAGCTCGAGTGTCTCAGTCGAGACATCCAGTTCGAATCCGTCATCGCCGATGTTCAGGACAGTGACCGGATGCTTGAAGTCATGCGACGGTTCGAACCAGATCTCGTCTATCACGCGGCAGCCCACAAGCACGTACCGCTGATGGAGGATAACCCAAGCGAAGCCGTCAAGAACAACATCTATGGAACACGCAACGTCGCTCGAGCGGCGGAAGCAGCCGGTGTCAAACGCTTCGTCATGATTTCGACCGATAAGGCCGTCAATCCGACGAGTGTGATGGGGGCGACGAAACGAATCGCCGAGATGGTCATCCAGCAGATGGCGCGTAACAGCGAGACGACGTTCGCTGTCGTCCGATTCGGTAACGTCCTCGGGAGCCGCGGTTCCGTTATTCCACTCTTCAAAGAACAAATCGCGAAAGGAGGACCGATTACGATCACCGATCCCCGGATGACACGTTACTTCATGACGATCCCGGAAGCGAGTCGTCTCGTCATCCAAGCGAGTGTCCTCGCGAAAGGTGGCGAAGTGTTCGTCCTCGATATGGGTGAACCGGTCCACATCACGACACTAGCGAAGAACTTGATTCACTTGAGTGGATTCACGGAAGAGCAGATCCCAATCGTCTACAGCGGCATTCGAAAAGGCGAGAAACTCTTCGAGGAACTGCTCGCTCGCGATGAAGTGCATGACGAACTCGTCTTCGACAAGATTCTTGTCGGTAAGACACGTCCCTTCGGATCCGTCGACCCGTACTTGCGTGAGATCGCCCAAGCACTCGGACAGGACGAGGTACTCCGCCAGTATTTGTTAGACGTCACGAACGAAACCGATGCCGACCCGGTCGCACCGACGATACGGATCGCTCGCAAATAGAGAGGAGGGAGAACGATGAAAACGGCCCGGCTGTCCCGCTTCAATCTCATCTTCATTGCCGATACGGCGTATTCGCTTCATCAATGGATGATTTTGACGCTCCTGATCAAATGGAGTACACCGCTCAACATCGGTTATTTCAACTACGCCCTTGCCATCACCGCACCGATCGTCATGTTCTGTTGGCTGAACGCCAGTACGATCCTGACGGCAGAACGGGCTGGTCTGACGAACTTTTGGCTCTTCATCAAGACTCGTTTTTCACTCCTCTCGGCAGGTGTGTTCGTCCTCCTTGGTGTCTATTATTTCTTCGGTGAAGCGGACATCTTACTCCTGACACTGCTCGTCTACCTCAATAAATACATGGAGTCATTCGCTGATCTCGCTTATGGTTTCTTGCAAGGACACACTGCCTTCAAGGAAGTCGCCGTCTCGAAAATCTTCCGGAGTCTCTTGAACGTCTCGGGCGCAGCACTCGTCCTCTTTACGACCCATTCGATTCATGGATTCGTACTCGCCTTGATCGCCGGAAACTTGATCATGCTACTCGCATACGACTTACCGACGATTCGCCGCGTCGGTCGCGGCTTTGACAATCAAGCACTCGACTTACGGTACCGATCAGGTAAGGAGCTGTTCCTTAAGGCGATGCCACTCGGATTCGTCGCTCTCCTGATCGCCTTGAACGCAAACATCCCACGATTGTTCGTCGGTCACGCAATCGGAACGGAAGAGCTCGGTTATTACGCCAGCATCGCCTATCTACTCGTACTTGGTAGTCTGTTCATCCACTCCTTGATTGCCGTCTTGCTACCGAACTTCTCGTCTGAGACGGGTGAACGCCAAAGTTTACCGGAACTGCGCAAGCTGACTCGTTCGATGTTACTGATGACGAACGTCGTCGGGATCCTGTTGATCATCGGAGCAATCTTCTTTGGTAAGTGGGGCTTGACGATTTTCTACAACGCATCGTTCGTTCAATATCATCTGATTTTCGTCTTGATGATGGTCGCCTCACTCTTTTTCTACAACTCGACCGTCATTCAAGCACTCTTGACCGGCTTCCAGCAGTTCCGGATCCAGACGATCTCGATCTTCGGCAGTGTCGTCGTCAACCTGATCGCCTGTAGCCTGTTGATTCCGCTGTATGGTCTATACGGTGCGACGATCGCTTACACCCTCTGCGCTGTCACTCAGATCGTCCTATTGTTACCGGCACTGTATCGGTCCTTATATCCACGGGACGTCACGCTCGTCGTCGAACAAAGCAGCTAAGGAGGGAAGAAGATGCGACCAATCCTACTACTCATCGTCATCGAAGCGCTTGCTTGTCAATTCGCCCGGTCGCTCTTCCCGGACACCTACGTGACCGCCTTGCTGCTCATCAACTCGTTGTTGTTTCTCTATTATCTACTCCGTCAAGCAAAGACGACGCCACTCTTTCTCGTTTTCATCACAGCTTTCTTCGTCCGATTGGTCCTGATGTTCATCGATCTCGAGCTGTTCCGCTTACCGCCACACAGTGGTGACGACACGGAAGCCTTTCATCTCGAAGGTGTCCAAATCTTCACCGATCCGTCGACCTTCAATGATGTCGTTCGCGGCACCTATTCCAAGTTTCTCGGAATCTTCTACCTGATGTTTGGTCCGGAACGGATTCTCGCTCAGTTCTTGAACGTCATCCTCGGTGTCGTCGCTGTCGTCATCCTAGCGAAGACGCTGCAACGGTTACGCTTACCGGAACGCTACGTGTTCGCAGCAACACTGATCTTCGCGTTCTTCCCACAAGGATTGCTGCTCTCACCGATTCTCCTGCGTGACCAAATCGTCGCCCTAGGCATCGTCTATACACTCTATTACATGGTGCGCTGGACGGAAGAGAAGTCCGGATGGTATATGACGCTCGCGTATCTCGGCTACTTCGTCAGTACGATGTTCCACTCCGGTCTTGCTGTCGGGATCATCGTCTTACTCGTCTACTTCTCGTTTTACAGTCATGAGACACGACGAATGGACTTTGAACCGACGAAGGTGCAGCGACTGATCTTTCAAGTACTAGTCGTCGGCTTCATCGTCTACAGCTTCCAGGACGTCTTGTTTGCGAAGTTCACCCACGTCTCAGAAAACGGACAGTTGTTCAGCGGGATGAGTTACGACCGTGGCGGCTCCGCTTATCTGAACGGATTGACGGTGACGGGTCCAGGTGACATGATTCTCTACTCACCGATTCGGACGATCTACTTCCTGTTCTCACCGTTCCCTTGGCAATGGTCGAGCATCATGAACATTCTGATTTTCTTCCTTGATGCCGTCTTCTACTTCATCGCCTGTTTTGCGATCGTCCGGTCCTTTAAACTGATCCGTCAGCATCCGTTCGGCAGCGTCCTCTTCTTCTTTTTCCTTCTCTTTGCGCTTAACGCGGTCATCTTCGGTCTAGGAACCGGCAATGTCGGAACGGCCATCCGACACCGGTATAAGTTGTTCCCGATGTTACTCATCGTCTACACATCCGTTCACTACATGCGCTGGCAAGCGCGCCACTACTTCGAGGAGGTCGAACACCGTGCCGAATAAAACGATCTTAATTACAGGTATCGCAGGCTTCATTGGATTTCACGCCGCACGTCGTTTCATCCGGGAGGGTTACCGGGTCATCGGACTCGATGAAGTGAACGACTATTACGACCCGACGCTAAAAGAAGCCCGGCTCGCTGAACTTGGAACGAACTACACGTTTTACCGGGTCTCACTCGAAGAGACGGCAGCCGTCGCGCAGGTTTTCGAACAGGAATCGATCGATCTCGTTCTCCACCTGGCAGCACAAGCAGGGGTACGGTACAGCATCGATCGACCGGACGTCTACATGACGTCAAACATCGTCGGCTTTCTCTCGATTCTAGAGGCGTGTCGGCATTACCCAGTCGAACAATTGATTTACGCTTCCTCCAGTTCCGTCTACGGATCGAATACGAAGATGCCGTTCGCGACGACGGATGCCGTCGATCATCCGCTAAGTCTTTACGCCGCTTCGAAAAAAGCGAACGAACTGATGGCTCACACTTACAGCAGTCTCTACGGGATCAAGACGACAGGTCTTCGCTTCTTCAGCGTCTACGGTCCTTGGGGACGCCCGGATATGGCACTGTTCAAGTTCACGGAGGCGATTGCGAAGGGCGAACCGATCGATCTCTACAACTACGGCGAGATGGGACGGGACTTCACTTACGTCGACGATATCATCGAAAGCATCTATCGCCTGTTCCAGACCGAACCGGAAGTCGACGAAGCGTTCGATGCCTCGAATCCCTTACCGGATCGTAGCAACGTCCCGTACCGCGTCTACAACATCGGCAGTCACAGCCCGATTCGACTGAACGAATTTGTTGCCTTGATTGAACGGCGACTCGGCAAGACAGCAATTAAAAATGGCATGCCACTTCAACCAGGCGACGTTCCAGAAAGCTTTGCTGACGTCTCCTCACTGTTCGAGACGATCGGCTACCGTCCACAGACGACGGTCGAAGCCGGTGTCAACGCATTCATCGACTGGTATGAGAGTCACTACTTGCTGAAGGAGGAAATCCAAGATGGCGCTTAAGGAGGAATTCTACTACCGCTCTCCGATCTTCATCCAAAATTGGCTGACATCGTTATATGGTCGCAAGTTAATGCAAGAACGATACGGTCCCTTCTATGAACAGAAGATGAAGGAACTTCGGATGAAGGATCGGACGCAGGATTATAAAGCGGAACAACTCGATCGCCTGAATGCCTTTCTCGCTTTTGTCGTGACGCATACACCATACTACACGCAACTCTTTCACGAACATGACATCCAGTTACCGTTGACGTCACTCGAACAGTTGAAGACAATCCCGATCCTTGAAAAAGAGACGCTCCGCCAAAATAACGATGCATTCATGTCCCGCGTCGATGCGCCGGTCCGAGGGCGAACGGGCGGAACGAGCGGAAAGTCGCTCCAAGTCGCATTCATGCGCGAGGACGTTCAAGAACGGATGGCGCATCTCGACTACTTCAAGGAACGTCACGGTTTTCATGCCGGGATGCGGCGGGCGAGCTTCACCGGTCGGACACTGACAGCCGTCGATCAAAAGAAACCGATCTTCTGGCGGATGAACCGACCACTCAATCAGTTATTGCTTTCAATCTTTCACATGAAGGAAGAGAACTTTCCCGCTTATATCGAGGAGCTGAATCGCTTCCAGCCACGAGCGCTCGATGGCACACCGACGGCGATGGTCGAAATCGCCCGCTATATGCTGAAGCATCACATTCGACTGGAGAGTCCGCTGATTGCCATCTTCCCAACATCGGAAACGGTGACGGAGGAGATGCGCTCAATCCTTGAGGAAGCGTTCGGCGTTCCAGTTTTCGATCAATACGGTTCCTCAGAAGGCGCACCGATCATCTCAGAGTGCAGTCATCGAAAACTACATCTCCATCACGAGACGGGCATCATCGAACCGTATGGAGAGGATGGCGAGGTCGTCGTCACGTGTTTTACGACACGCGGGACACCGCTGATTCGTTACCGGATCGGTGACCGGATGACGCTCAGTGACGAGACATGTAGCTGCGGCTTAAACGGACCGGTCATCGCTTCGATCGATGGACGGGGAACGAGTTATATCGTCAGCGAGAAGCGGGGCAAGGTGTTCGAAGGAGACATTACGACGATTGCCCGGGAACTACCGAATTCGGTCTTACGACTCCAAGTCGAGCAGCACGCGCTGAATCACGTGACACTTCGCTATATTCCAGATACGAAACGTTTCCATCCGAAACACGAACAGATTCTTTTAAACGAGATGCGCAAGCTACTCGGCTCCGAGATGAAGATCGTCCTCGAGCCGGTCGAACAGGTCAAACAAGAACCAAACGGAAAAACATTGATCGTCAAACAGTCGATGAAATAGGAGGAACCCACCATGAACAAGGCAGTCAAACACATCGTAGATACGACAGCAGCCCAATCCGGTGCACTTCCCATTGCCAACCGTTCGATTGCCGTCGTCGGACTCGGATACGTCGGACTTCCCGTCGCCGTCGCGTTTGGTGAAAAGACAGGCGTGATCGGCTTTGACATCAAGGAACAACGAATCCAAGAACTGCAAGAAGGCATCGATGCAACACTCGAACTGAGTCCGTTTACGCTGAAGAATGCAACCGTCGACTACGTCTCGGATCCTTCTGCTCTTCAAGCAAGTGACTTCATCATCATCGCCGTTCCAACACCGATCAATGCGCAGAATCAACCGGACTTAACACCACTCTTACGAGCCTCACATCTCGTCGGTCGCCAGCTCAACAAAGGCGACATCGTCGTCTACGAGTCGACGGTCTACCCAGGGGCGACGGAGGAAGATTGTATCCCGGTTCTTGAAGAAGCATCCGGCTTACGCGCTGGCGTCGACTTCTTCGTCGGCTACTCACCAGAGCGGATCAATCCGGGCGACCACGAGCACACGTTCAAGACAATCAAAAAAATCGTCTCGGCCCAGGATGAACAAACACTCGACATCGTCGCAGAAGTCTACGAAGCCGTCGTCGAAGCCGGTGTCCACCGTGCTTCATCGATCAAGGTCGCAGAAGCCGCAAAAATCATCGAGAACACACAACGTGATCTCAATATTGCCTTGATGAACGAACTAGCAATCATCTTTGACCGGATGGACATCGATACGCTCGAAGTCCTCGAAGCCGCCGGTACGAAATGGAACTTCCTTCCGTTCCGTCCAGGTCTCGTCGGTGGTCACTGTATCGGCGTCGATCCATTCTATCTGACGATGAAAGCTGAGTCACTCGGCTATCATCCGGAAGTCATCCTTGCCGGACGCCGGATCAACGATACGATGGGGCGCTTCATCGCAACAGCGCTCGTCAAGAACTTGATTAAACAAAACATGCCGGTCCTCGGTGCTCGCGTCACGATCCTTGGCTTATCGTTCAAGGAGAACGTCAGCGATATCCGGAACTCGAAAGTCGCGAACCTCGTCCGCGAAATCGAAGAGTTCGGCATCGACGTCCAGGTGACGGATCGACTCGTCGAAAAGAGTGAAGCGAAACGTGAGTACGGCATCGACTTGCTCGAAATGAGCGAACTCAAACCGGCGGACGTCGTCATCTTCGCTGTCTCACACGAAGAATACGTCGAAGGCGGTTGGAATCTAGCACAACATCTGCTCAAAGTCGGACGCGGCATCGTCGTCGACATCAAAGGGATGTTGCCACGGTCAGAACAGCCAGAGGGGGTCCACGTATGGCGCCTCTAAAAATCCTTCAAGTCTGTGCTCTCGATACGACGGCAGAGACGATGTTGCAGCCGCTCTTACTCGCTTTACAAAACGCTGGGCACGATGTCGGCATCGCTTGTGCCGACACCGGTGCTTCGGCAAAACTGGCAGCGAAAGGCTTTCGGATGCACGACATTCCGATTGAGCGCCGGATTGACTGGACGAGTAACTGGCGGACGATCCGCGAAATCACGCGAATCTTGAAGGAGGACGGCTACGACGCCGTCCATGTCCACACACCAGTCGCCGCCGCCCTCGGACGCGTCGCCGCGAAGCGGGCCGGAACGAAGCATATCGTCTATACGGCACACGGCTTTTACTTTCACGAGAAGATGGGGCGGGTGACGTACCAGCTGACGTATTCCGTTGAAAAGTGGCTAGCACGTCTCGCAACCGATTATCTGCTCCTCCAAAGCGAGGAAGATTATCAACTCGCCCAGCGCAAACGCTTCAAAGCGAATACGCGTCTAATGCACCTTGGAAATGGGATCGACTTAACGCGCTTCTATCCACGCCCGCGTGAAGCAGGCGCGCCGTTTACGTTCTTGTTCATCGGTCGGATCGTCGAAGAAAAGGGGATTCTCGAACTGCTCGATGCGTTCGAGGATGTCGTCTATCGCCATCCGGAAGCCCGTCTCGTCATTGCCGGTGAGATGATGGCAAGCGAGCGCGATCAGACGACGAAGCATCTCTTCTTACGACGGATTCGTGAGATTCCGAATGTCGATTACCTCGGATTCGTCGAAGATGTACCGAGCTTGTTCCAACAAGTCGATGCCTTCGTCTTACCGTCGCATCGCGAAGGCGTTCCACGATCAATCATTGAAGCGATGGCGAGCGCAAAGCCCGTCATTGCGACAAACATCCGCGGCTGCCGTGAAGAGGTCGTCGAGGGGAAAACGGGATATCTCGTCGAAGTCCGCGACATCGCGAAGCTCGCCAAACGGATGAACACGCTTGTCGAACACCCGGACCGTGCCAACGAGATGGGGCGGAACGGATTTGACCGTGCCATGAAACATTTCAACGAAGCCGACGTCATCAAACGACAACTTGATCTCTTTTCAGCTATGTAAAAGGAGGACGTCATCATGAAACGCCTATTCGACTTCACGGTTAGTCTTATCTCCATCCTCATTCTACTTCCTGTTTATGCCGTCGTCGCTTTAGTCATTTACACGAAGCTCGGACGACCGATCTTCTTCAATCAAGTCCGCCCTGGCTATAAGGGCGAACTGTTCAAAATCTATAAATTCCGCACGATGACGAATGAAACGGATGCCGAGGGGAATCTCCTTCCGGATGCGGACCGGATTCCAGCATCGCTCGAGTGGATCCGTCGCTTAAGCCTTGATGAGATTCCGCAGTTCGTTAATATCCTCCGCGGACAGATGAGTTTCGTCGGACCGCGTCCCTTGCTCGTCAGCTACTTGAACCACTATACGAAGGAGCAGATGACACGTCACGACGTCTTGCCTGGTCTGACAGGCTGGGCACAGATTCACGGTCGCAACGCAACGACGTGGCAACAACGTCTTGAGCAAGATCAATGGTACGCAGCACATCATACGTTCCGACTTGATCTCTACATCTTGTTTAAGACGTTCAAGATGGTCATCTCGTCAGAAGGGAACTCAACAGCTCACCAGACCGGTATGGGTGAGTTCAAGGGTCTCGACGGAGGTGTTCCCCATGATGTCGCTAAGCGATGAACGATTGATTCGGGATCCACGGGAATGGGACGCGCTCGTCGCAACCTATCAACTCGATTGTTATTACGAACATGCTTACTTCGAACTTGCGAAGGAGCACGATGAGATTCCTGAATTATTTTATTATCCGACGGAGTTCGGAACGTTGATCTATCCGTACTTGCGGCGACCGATTCCAGGTACACGCTTTGAGGACATCACGACACCTTACGGCTATGGTGGTCCTTACTTCACAGGCATCTGGTCACTCGATCAGATTCGCGAAGCCCGCGCGCGATTCGAACAATACTGTAGTGAAACCGGAATCGTCACCGAGACGGTTCGTTTCCACCCCTTGCTACACAACCAGGAACTTGGTCAACACTGGTGTCATCAAACGGATATCCTGCAGCCGACCGTGACACTTGAGCTGACGGATCCGTTCGAGACGATTGAAGGTGGATTCTCGCAAATGACACGGCGCAACATCCGGAAGGCACGCCGCGAAGGGGTCACGATTCGTCTCGGACGTCCGGAAGAGTACTCGGACTTCGCCCGTCTCTACCAGATGACGATGGATAAACATCAAGCCGATGCGCGGTATTACTTTGATCAGACCTACTTCGATCACTTCGCCGAAGGACGGATCAAAAATGTCCTGTTGCTTGCCGAACAAGAGGGACGGATCATCGCTGGATGCATCGTCCTGACGGGTCGCCAGTTCGCACATTATCATCTCGGTGCTTCAGATCCTGCTTACTTGTCGCTTCGCCCGAATCACCTCTTATTCGCGGAGATGATTCGCTGGGCAAAACAAGCGGGTCTGCAAGCGTTGCATCTCGGTGGCGGAACGACACGATCCGATGCAGATAGCTTACTCGCCTACAAACGATCCTTTGGTGAAGCGAATCGAACGTTTTTTGGACTCGGTACATCGATTCTTGATTCAACGATTTATGACCGGCTCGTACGACAAATGAAACGACAACATCCGGAAGTCGAGACAGGACAGTGGTTCCCGATCTACCGGACGCCGCTCCGTCAGCTGTCACCTCGAAGGGAGGAAACATCATGAAACACATCCCGCTCTCCATCCCGCACTTAAGTGGTCAAGAAGCACGTTACGTCACGGAAGCACTTGAGACGAACTGGGTCGCACCGCTTGGACCGAACGTCGACGCCTTCGAACGAGAGATGCGCGCCTACACGGGAGCTCGCGCAGCGCTTGCGACGAGCAGTGGTACTGCAGCCATTCACTTGGCACTCGCGACGCTTGGTGTCACAACGGGGGATGATGTCTTCTGTCAGTCCTTGACGTTCATCGCTTCGACGAATCCGATTCGCTACGTTGGTGCCCGTCCTGTCCTGATCGATTCGGAAGAGGAGACGTGGAATATGTCACCCGTCGCACTCCGACGCGGGTTGATCCAGGCGGCAACACGAGGAAAACTTCCGAAAGCCGTCATCGTCGTTCATCTGTACGGCGTTGCAGCGCAAATCGAGGAAATCGCTGCGCTCTGTGAAGAATACGATGTTCCGTTGATCGAAGATGCGGCAGAGTCACTCGGGACACGCGTCAACGGACGGATGACGGGAACGTTCGGGACGTTCGGGATCTATTCCTTCAATGGCAACAAGATCATCACGACGTCAGGCGGCGGAATGCTCGTCGCAAATGATCCAGCCTTGATCGAACGCGCCTTCTATCTTGGAACACAGGCACGGCAACCGGTCCTCCATTACGAGCATACGGAAGTCGGCTATAACTACCGGATGAGCAATGTCGCTGCTGGGATCGGACGCGGACAGCTCGAAGTGATCGATCAACGCGTCGATACACGGCGAAAAATCTTTGATCGTTACGAACGTGCCTTTGCGCCGGACGGCGTCAAGTCGCAAGTCGAGCAGACCGGAACATTCGCCAACCGTTGGCTCAGTGCTTTTCTTTTACCAGGCGGTCAAGTGCAACGCGACGCGATGATCCAGACGCTCCAACAAGCGAATGCCGAGTCCCGTCCGGTCTGGAAGCCGATGCACTTACAGCCCGTCTATCGCGACGTACCATTCGTCACAGCAGAAGGAGATGATATCAGCCGTCGCCTGTTTGAAGACGGAATCTGCCTTCCGTCTGCTTCACAAATGACGTTCACCGAACAAGCCGTCGTCATCCGAAACGTTCGTCACGCCTTGCAGACGACCGTACGCCGGAACGTCCAGTCATGAATATATGGGAAGGGGACATCGTCATGCGCGATATGGAGGAAGCGATCCATGCACTCCGTCTCGCTGCGAACGGGAAAAATGAATTGACGGCCAATACCTATTTCCGCTGGCAATTGAACACCACTCATCCAAGCGTCGCGGAAATCCTGATGCTGTTTGGGTCGTGGCAGATCGCCTTGGAACGAGCTGGCATCGGACATGCCCGCTTGACGTTCACGAAGTCGGAAATCATTGACGCCTTGCGTCAGGCACGGGAGGAACTCGATCCTTTCACGAGCGCGACGTACCGCGAATGGGCGCAACAAAAGCAAGCACCTAGCCTGACGGATATCGTCCATCAATTCAACTCGTGGCAGCAGGCATTGTCAGAAGCGGATATCTTGAAGGAACGCGTCCAGGAAATGGAACAACGGATCATCGAGTCATTACTTGAAGCGCAAGGTGCCTTGCCGGTCTTGACGAGCCAGACCTACACGAAGTGGGCGGCTGGTCAAAATCGTCCGACCGTCGCAACGATTGCCCGCCGGTACGGCTCTTGGTCAAACGCCCTTGAAATCATCGGCATCGAATTCCCGCGGAAACGTTGGCGAGAAGAGGAAGTACTCGACGTACTTGCTGCAGCCGCAAAAGAGACGGAACATCTGACGATCGCAAGTTACCAACGGTTCAGCATCGGTCGTGATGCACCCAGCATCGGTGTCATCACCGCCTTGTTCGGTAGCTGGCGCAATGCGTTGCTCGTACTTGAAGCACAACGACCGTCCTGAATTCAGATCGAAGAAAAGGAGAATGGATGATGAAGAAGTGGAAATGGATCGTATTGACACTGACGGGGATATGCCTGCTCCTTCTCTTCGGTTCAGGCGGATACGTTTATCAAAAAGCGAGTCGGACGATGCAAGAAGTCCAAGTACAGGTCCCCGTCAAAGCGAGCGTCGAGACAGAGAAGGCCGTCGAACAGAAAAAAGGACTCTCGTTTCTCTTACTCGGAGTGGATCAACGAAAAAACGAGACGGGACGCAGTGACACGATCATCGTCGTGACGATTGATCCGAAGACGAATAAGAGCCAGATGATCAGTATCCCACGTGATTTGAAGACCGAAATCATCGGCAATGGATCAAACGATAAGATCAATCATGCCTATGCCTTCGGTGGTCCACAGATGGCACTCGATACGGTCAGTCATCTGCTTGATATCCGACTCGATTATTTCGCAGAAATCAATCTAGACGGATTTACGGATCTCGTTAATGCCGTTGATGGCGTCACCGTCGAGAACGATATCAATTTCTCGTACTATGAGATGCAGTTTCCAAAAGGGGAACTGTCGCTGAACGGGAAGGAAGCACTCGCCTATGCGCGGATGCGCTATGATGATCCACGCGGAGATTTCGGACGACAGATTCGTCAACGGCAAGTCGTTCAGGCGGTCGCTGATAAGATGACGGAGGACTTTTCGATTCGTCGCTTTAATGCCGTCCTGGAAGCACTCGGGAAAAACGTCAAGACGAACGTCCCGTTTTCCGTCACTCGGACCGTTGCGACAGATTACCGAGATGCTTTACGAAATGTCGAGACCTTATCACTCGACGGGAAAGGTGGGATCGAATCGGACGGAATCTACTACTGGCATCCGACAGACAAGTCGTTGAAAGAAGTTCAAGCTCAACTGCAGGAAGCATTAGAATGATGAGAATAACTCAAAAAAACGACATCAGTTCTGATTGATGACGAAACGAACGCTAAAATCATCCTCGCTTTCCTCAGGCGGGAAATCAGCCGCGGCAGATCGCACTACATGCGATTTGCCGGGTCTGATCCATCCCTGACGAAAGTGCTGATGGCACTTTCTTTTCCTGTAGGAGTCGCGGATGATTTTAGCGTTCTGTATTCATCGAATGAAAAAAGGTCCGTTCCCAGAACATGATCGGGAAACGAACCTCTTTTTCATATTAGCAGCTTAGTGTCATGTATCTATCACGACGAGCGAATCGTCCGAAGCATCGAGAATTTCATCATCGTGTAAAGGAAATAGACAACAGTCAGAACAGCAGCGCCGCTCCATAACCACTGGTATGCCGAACTGAAGTAGCCGAATCGAAGCCCGATCAGTGCCGGTACGATCAACGTCAACCAGCTCAAGACGAGGGCAACGCGGGCAGTGATCGCATCAATCGGACGATTCATTCCCATTCCGAGGAAGAACAAGCTCCAGAGCAATGCCCAGAACAACCAGGTCACACCACCGATGATATCATTCGTCGTGAAGCTGACGAACGCATAAAACAATGCGGCAATCGCGACGAACAAGGAAAACCAACCGACCCCGCTCCCGTCGAGATTGAACAAGAACGTGATCCCGACGTAAACGTACGTAAAGGCAAACAGATAGATGCTCGCGTATCCGAACGTCAACGCTGGATCACCAGCGGCACCGATGACGAGATACGTTGCGATGAACGTCTGCAATAAACCGGTGATGAGACTGAAGACACCCGCGCTACGGAGATCGACTTTTCCGAACAAGGTCAAACTATTTAAAAAGAGCGCGACGCCCCCAAATAACAAACTGACATTTCCCACGTAAAACTCTCCTTCATTAAGACGTCAGACGTCTGATTCTAAACTTAACTCTAAGATGAATTCGTTTTCAGCGCAAGCATAATTTTAGAGACAAAATGAAAAACAACCTGACTCCCGGAAAGGGAATCAGGTTGTTGATTAAAAGATCATTGGTTCAAGACAGAACGGAGTGTCGTCTCGGTTTGAGACAACGATCCTTTCAGTGTGACAAGACCATATCGCGTCGAGCCTTTTTTGATGAAGAAGACACGTGTGTAGCCAGATTCCGGAGTGTAACCGGTCTTGCTCGCATAAACACGCGTATCACCTGGAAGTGAGGTGTTCGTGTGATACCACGTCAATGTCCGTGCATACGGTCCTTTGACAGTCGTCTGGTATGATTTTCGTCCACTGATGGTCATGAGCGCGCTGTACTTCGCATATGTATTCGCGAGTTTTTGCATATCAGCAGCCGTCGTGTAATGACTTGGATGATAGAAGCCGTGTGGGTTCATGAAATGGCTCGCACTCATCCCGATCGAACGGGCGCGACTGTTCATGTATGAGACGAACTTCGATTCAGAACCTGCTGTCCGGACAGCGATCGCTTTTGCTGCATCATTACCAGAGCGGATCAGCATCCCGTTCAAGAGTTGACGCATCGTGACTTTATCGCCAGCACGGAAGCCAGCGACACTGCTACCTGCAGGAACGGATAACATCGAAGACGTCAGGGTGAACGTTTGATCGAGCGTACCTTTACGTGCTGCTTCGTCATACGCGACGATTCCCGTCAACAATTTCGTCGTACTCGCTGGATAACGGCGGACGAAGCTTTCTTTCGTCAATTGATAACTTGACGAACCAAGCTTGAAATACCGCATCGAGGCAACCGGATAACTGCCACTCGATGGTTTAGGGCTGCTCGTCGTCACTTTTCGGGCAACTTGGCTAGAGACGTAATAATAATTGACTTTCCCTTTGACCTTATACCAACCGTTCGAGTACGAGACTGCATTGAACTTCGAGTTGTAGGATGCGAGTCGTTTGATGTTCTTTGATGAGGCCGTGCTTGGTGATGTCCGGACGTTCGCTCCAGCTTTCGAGTAGACGACGATTTTGTACGTCTTCACGGAACTACTCGTTACTTTTTTAGCGACTTGGTTCGATAGATAACGATATGTACCTCCGTCCTTGATCTTATACCAGCCATTCGTATACGAGACGGCTGTGAATTTTGCCTTGTACGCGGCACGTCGGACGATTGTCGCAGACGAGGCTGTACTCGGCTTTGAGCGGATGTTCGCCCCAATCGTCGAAGTGACGACGACCTGGTAACTGGCTGCCTGAGCTGGTATGGCAGGAAGACATAAAGCGAACAATAATAAGAGCGTAAGACTAGTACGGAGCAAGCGCTTCATAAAAACTCATTCCCTCCTTGTTCAAATATGGTTTTATCATAAAACAAAAAAAGGAAATTCACTTCTTTTCAAAAAAAGGAATTCGAATCCTGTTACGAGCCGTTTTCCATCTTTTCGTGTCAATTGACGTATCATAGGGAATGTAAGCAACAGAGGAAAAGGAGGAATTCACATGAAATTAGCAGTCATTGGTCTAGGGGACATCGCACAAAAAGCCTACTTACCCGTCTATGCCGAACGATCCGATATCGAGGTGTATCTGATCTCGCGAGATGAAGAGAAAGCAAAACGATTGCAAGCGGCGTATCGCTTTGCAGGAACATACGCGACATTTGCTGACGCCGTACAGGAGGGAATCGATGCGGTCATGATTCATTCAGCGACGATCGTCCATGCGGAGCAAGCACGGCAAGCGCTAGAAGCAGGAATCGCTGTCTACGTGGATAAGCCGGTCTCGATGGAAATCGAAGAGATTCGTGAACTGACACGTCTGTCAGAGGAGAAACAGTTACCGTTCATCACGGGATTCAATCGACGCTTCGCTTCGGCGCATCAGCGCTTGCTTGAGGTGAACGATCCGAATCTCGTCCTCATGCAAAAGAATCGAACGTCGTTCATCGAAGATGCTAAGCCGTTTCTGTTCGACGACTTCATCCATGTCGCGGATACGCTTCGTTTCTTGACAGGGTGCGGTGAGATCGAAGACCTACACGTCAAGAGTAAGCAAGACGCAAGCGGTCTGCATCACGTGACGATTCAATTCGTCTCAAACGGAATCACGGCAATCGGTGTCATGAACCGCAATAACGGCATCACGGAAGAACGCGTCGAGGTGATGGGACCGGAAGAAAAACGAATCGCAACGGACGTGACGACACTCGATCAATTGACGAAACAAGGCACGCTTCGGTATCCGCTCGATAACTGGGAAGCGACGCTAAAGCGCCGTGGATTCGTCGATATGCTGGATGCGTTCCTCCGGACGGTCAAAGGGGAACCGTCCGAGTCGGTCGTAGCTTCTGATAGCCTCGCGACACATGAATTATGCCAACAGGTGTATGAGCAGGTTCAAGCAACACGTTAAATTAAAATCATAAAAAAGCGCCGCTTCACTCGAGGATCGTCTCAAGTGAAGCGGCGTTTTACTGGTTATTTATTTGACAGTTGTTTGAGTTGATAGATTCGCTTACCGCCCGGACCTTCGAACGTCACGCGGAGTGTCGAACGGACGAAGCGATAGCTGACTTGTCCTCCAGATAAACTGACACGAGCGGAGAGGTCCGGTTCAAAACGAATGATTTCTTCGTCGTTTCGGAGCGCGTCCGGGAGACCGAACTGATCAAAGCGCAGCGTCGCTATGAACGTATCTTGCTCGTCAAAAGAGACATGGATGCGCCCGGTTCCGTCGAACGGCTCGTCTTCGAGCGTGCTTCGTTCGACTTCATACGTACCTTCGAACTGTTTGACCTGTTGCAACGTCTCTCTTGCACTGAGGGCGATGGCTTCTGCTCGTTTTCGGACAGGGTGATCCGTTGCGAGTTGAAGACGTTCGATCGCCTCCGCCGTTTTTAAGACATCACGAAGTTGATAGCCAGCAAGCTGTCGCTCAAGCTGAACCATCAGTCGAGCAGCCGGTTCATCGATGTCTTGTTTCGATTGTTCGACGGCGCGGGTATAAGTTTGCTGTTCGAGCTGTTCTTGAATCTTGGATGTTTCGGGCGAACATGCCATCAGGAGGCAAAGGGGCAGACAGAGGAGCACTCGTTTCATGAGGTCACCTCCGTTCGATTGACATCAATGATTTGCAGATGATCCGTATGCACTTTCAAACGATAATGGACGCGGTAGGTCACAGGCTTTGAACCCGTTGCTGTCGCGATTTGGTACGTTTCCTGTGTACGCAAGTGATATGTGGTACCTTTTGACGTAAATTTTTGGAATGTCACGGCAAGAACACTTGGAGCGACAGGGGCATCAACGGCATTTGTCAACTGCTCGAGATGGTCGAACTCGGATTCGAACACCTTCAAGGTCGTAAACTGGATGGCGGAAAATGTCTCGATGGAATCGTATTTCTTTGAATACGTCGCAAGCTCTGGGATCGTTCGTGTGTATTGGCGGACGAAACGAAGGACATCATAGGACGTTGGAGGCCGATCTTTCGAATACGTTTGATTGTAAGCCGTTTGGTCATCGGACCATTCAGAAAGAGCGAGTGCTTCGACGCTAGGCGTCTGACCGGCTTCCGGCGATACGGGATCTTTTAATGAATACCACAGGAAACCGGCTCCTCCGACGAGAAAGAGCAAAAGACAGGTGCTGATGAGCCAAGTCCGTGAAGAAGACGGAGCGGGTGGTTCAGCTGGTTGTTCTTTCTTGATGACAGGATGTTGGCAATGAGAACAAGTCGTATCGTGTTGACGAAGTGGTGTACCACATAACGAACAGCGTTCCATGAAATAAGACCTCCTGTGTATGTAAAATGAAATGTCAGATAAGGTAATGGTAATTTGAAATTAGTATCATCGTAACATTAATTGGAAACGCAATCAAAACTTGATATGAGTTTTTTAGGGGGAATGTACAGATGGGACGTCACCTGATTTTGATGGATGCATTCAAAGGGAGTATTTCTTCGAGCGAGGCGGCAGAAGCGGTCGCCTCCGGTATCCGGGCGTATGATCCGACAGCGATCATCGATTCTTCGCCTGTTGCGGACGGCGGGGAGGGAACGCTCGATGTCTATCTCGCACTCGGATATGACGTGAAGACGGCGATGACGATCGATCTAGCAGGTCGTCCGTGTGAAGTAGAATATGCTGTCAAGGGGACAGACGCCGTCATCGAAGTCGCGCGTATTTGTGGACTGCCGATGCGGCGAAGCGAGGATGATCCCGTTCGAATGAATACGCGTGGCGTTGGTCGTTTGATCGAGCAGTTACGCGATCAGGGAATCACGCAGATCCGACTGGCTTTAGGCGGGACTGGTACGACGGACGGAGGACTCGGTTTGCTCGCGGAAGTCGGTTGTCGGCTTGAAGATGCGTCTGGTAATCCGATTTCGTTTCAAACGAATCCGTTACTTGAGACGCATGCTATTCAATGCCCGGCGTATTCTGTTCAACTGGAAGCACTCGTCGATGTGACAGCTCTTTATCATGGTCCAGATGGTCCAGCGTATCTGTTCGGTCCGCAAAAAGGACTGCTTTTAGAAGACATCGTAAAGTTCGATCAGCAACTTGAACGGATCGGGCGGTTACTTGGACTAGAAAATGTTAAAGGAACTGGAGCAGCCGGTGGACTCGGGGGAGCGGTCTATGCGCTGGGCGGCACGATCGTTCCGGGAGCCAAGACGATCCTGCAACATCTTCGCGTAGCAGAGCGGATGGAGCAAGCGGATTATGTTTGGACAGGAGAAGGACGCGTCGACCGTCAAAGTCAAATCGGTAAGTTACCAGGTGAGGTCACGCGGATGGCAAAAGCAGCTGACGTTCCTTGTCTGATCCTTGCTGGAATCGTCGAAGAAAACATGCCGCACGCACTCGATTGTCGCTCGATCCATGCCGGACAAGCAATCACGCTGGAGCGAGAACAGACAATGGCTCGTATGAGCGAACAAACACGTAAGTGGCTCGAGGAACTTTCACTGAAACAGGGATGAAGTCGGAAAAGTTTGGGTAAATAACTGTATATTGCCATACTTTTAGAGAAGGTAGGTCATCGTATGATCAATCAATCGATTCAATTATCGTTTCGCCAAGTCCGAGCACTGGTCGAACATACCCTGCTATTATTCAAAGAGCTCGATCAACAATTAGCAAACCGTGGATACGAACCGGTTCTCCCGGAAGTCGTCCAAACGGAACATGGTCTGAGCATCCATCAGACGAAGGAGAGTGCGGAGTCACTCGTGCCGCACTTTTTAACACGGACGTATGTCCGGCAACAAGAAAAAACGAACCAACATGGATTGCTGATCTCTGTTCAATATACGCATCCGCTCCATGAACGATTCGATCCGGTCGTCCTCGTCGGCGAGGTTGCGTTCAAGCAAGCAAAACATGCGCAAAAAATCTTAAGTGAAAAGCCGTGGCTCCTGAAATACGCAGCTTTTGAATCTACGATTGCGCAAGAGTTCGTTGCCGATGGTACACGCTATACGACGCAACCGATTGAAGAAATCGAAGAGCTGATCGTCTGGGGGCATCCGTTCACGGAAATGCGCGACATCGATGACGTCAAACGATTGGCGGAAGAGATGATCAGTCGTCATCTCGAGCCGGGGACAACATGAAAATAAGCTTCCGTTCCTTCAAGAGAGAAGGAGGGAAGCTTATTTTTTAGACTTGAACGAGCAATCGTTCAATTGCTGCCGTCAAATCAGTTGGATTCGTTTTTGGTGAGAACCGCGTCACTTCTCCATCACGGGTCACGAGGAATTTTGTGAAATTCCACTCGACGTCTGTTGCACCGTCCGTCGTTGGTGCTTGTGCTTTCAGTTCCTCGAATAACGGATGTGCTTGCTCACCGTTGACATCAATTTTTGAGAAGACGGGGAATGTCACGCCGTAGTTGACTTGGCAGAACGACTGGATCTCCTCGTCCGTTCCCGGATCTTGATTCGCGAACTGATTACATGGGAAACCAAGTACGGTCAACCCTTGCGAACGATAGTCTTGATGCAATTGCTCGAGTCCTTCGAACTGTGGCGTCAAGCCACATTTGCTGGCTGTATTGACGATCAGCCATGCTTGAGCTGGGTAGTCACTTAAGGATGCCGACGTTCCGTCGACGCGTTGAAATGAATGATCTTGTAACATATCGATTCCCCCTTTTTAAGTACTTCTCCAGTGTAACAAATCCGTTTTCTCGTCGTCTTCTATCGTTACTTGCGAGATGACAGAAACATCACAATCGGGTGTCAGCGACGCTTTTTCGATGAATCTTTGTTACGATAAAAAGGAATATGGAAGGAAAGGAGAGATGCCACATGAGAAAAATGTTGAAACAATCGCGGTTCGTTATGATCGCGACGCTTTGTCTCGTCCTGGTCAGTAGTTGTATTACCTTACTGACGCTTGGGTTCGAACGCGATATTGTGATTCTTGTTTCTGGAGTGGTTGCCCTATGGGTGACGATGCTAGCTCCTTTGACGGTCCATGCTAAAATGAATCAGCAATCATAATCATTGTTCGTTCATGAAACCGCGGAACGATTCTCGCTAAAATGGAGCTCCTCCATTTTAGATGAAGGAATCGATTTCTGCGGTTTTTTTTCTTCTATAGCATAGAGGTGAAAAACGCTATTTTTCGAAAGTAAGTCATTAAAAAATCAGACTATTTTTTTTTCAACTTTTCTATTTACAACCCGAAAAAATCGGAGTAATATCCATCTCATCAACGAACACTAACATGTTAATGCTTCGATCTCAAAGTACGCCGAATTCATGATTGAAGCGGGGGACCCAACCGTCACGACACGTGACACGGGGTGAATCCTTTCCGAACGGGAAAGGTAGGGCGAATTCCTAGGTATGCCCGAATCCGACAGCTAACCTCGCAGGCGTTTTTAGGAGGGAACGACTCTTTTTCAGTATGCCAAAGTATAAAGGCGATGCTGGGGCCGTTTATTGCCTCACATCGTCTTTTTGTCGTGTCTAATTGTAAAAATATTGAATAATATGGGGGTAATTTCATAATGGGAGAGCTGTGGAGTATCGTATTGCTTGCCTTCTTCTTCGGTACGACGTTCGGGATGATTCATCTGATCGAACGCGTCCAGTGGAGAGCAGGTGACCGCAAATGACATGGTTTTTACTAGCGACGGGCTGCCTCGTCTTCTTGTATCTCGGTTATTGTCTAATGTATCCAGAAAAATTCTAATCGCATAGGGAGAAAAGAAAAACATGTGGACTCAATTCATGATCCAATTTTGGATCCTTCTCGTCATCGCACTTTGCGCGGCGGTCTTGCTTGGTCGCTACATTGGAGTATACTTCGCACCTGTCGCAGAGCGTCGGGTCGATAAAATCGGTAAGGTCGAACGACGACTTCTTTTGTTACTCGGCGTCGATGAAAAGAAACACGATCAATCGTGGGTCGGTTACTCGAAAAGTTTGTTGCTTGTAAATATTTTCTTCTTCATCGGTGGTTATTTGCTACTTCGTTTCCAAGGCAGTCTACCCTTGAATCCGAACGGTGCTGTGAATCTCGATTGGTCGACAGCGTTGCATACGACGATCAGTTTCATGACGAACACCGATCAACAACACTATTCAGGCGAGGCACTCTCATATCTCTCGCAAACGTTCGTCCTTGGAACGATGTTGTTCGTCGCTCCAACGATGGCGTTCACGGTCTGTATCGCTGTCATTCGTGGTCTTGCGAACAAACCACTCGGTAACTTCTATGCCGACTTCGTTCGCTTCATCTTGCGGATCCTGATTCCGATTTCACTCGTGTTCGGGATGGTCATGATCGTCTTCGGTGTACCACAGACGTTCGGAGGGGCGGTCAGCGTCACGACGCTCGAAGGAGCAAAGCAGTTGATTTACCGTGGACCGGTTGCTGCGTTTGAAGTCATCAAACAGCTCGGGAACAACGGTGGTGGTTTCTTTGGTGTCAATGGTGCTCATCCCTTCGAGAACCCGAACCAATTCGTCAACTTCATCCAGATGTTCTTGATGCTACTGATTCCGATGTCACTTCCAATCGCTTACGGCAAAATCATCGGTTCCGCGAAACAAGGTCGACTATTCCTTGGAGTCATGACGCTTCTCTTCATCATGATGACGGTCGGGATGGCAGGGAGCTTACTTGCGAATCCAACGGCACATGGTCAGGAATTACGGTTTGGTCAAATCGGAACGGCGCTCTACAGTTCGATTACGACAGCAGCTGAAACCGGTGCGGTCAACGCGATGCATGACTCACTTCATCCACTTGCTGGATTGATCCAACTCGGCAATATGATGCTCAACGTCGTTTATGGTGGAGCAGGTGCAGGATTCCTGAACGTCTTACTTTACGCCTTCGTCGCAGTCTTCCTGACAGGTCTCTTGATCGGTCGGACACCGACGTTCCTCGGGAAGAAAATCGAGACGTTCGAAGTGAAGATGATCGCGATCGCGCTACTCGTGCCGCCATTCCTGATTCTCGTCGGAACGGCAATCTCGATGTACGCTGCACCAGGCGTCGCCGGCATCTCGAACCCAGGTTATCACGGACTGTCGCAAGTCTTGTATGAGTTCACGTCCGCGACGGCGAATAATGGATCCGGTTTTGAAGGACTCGGCGACGCAAACGTCTACTGGAACGTCTCGACATCATTCGCGCTGTTCTTCGGACGCTACATCCCATTAATCTTGATGCTTGCGATCGTAGGTTCGCTTAAAGCGAAGCAATCGGTCCCACAAGATGAATTTTCGTTTAAGACAGACACACCACTCTTCGGAACAGTCTTCCTCGGTACGGTCGTACTCGTCGGTGCATTGACATTCTTGCCAGTGCTCGTACTTGGACCAGTCGCGGATTGGCTGACGATGTGAACAGGAGATAAAAGCATATGATGGAACGAATCATGCATCCGACGCCCGAGGAACACCAACCGAACGGGGAGCCGGAACACCAATCCAAATCAGCAATCAGTGGCTCGATCGCGCGTCAAGCGACGATCGATGCCTTTAAAAAATTAAATCCCGTCAATATGGTCAAACAACCGATCATGTTCGTCGTCTGGATCGGCTGCTTGCTCGCGATCGGCTATACGATCTTCATTGACGAGATGCGTGGCTTTAACTTAACGGTCAGTATTATCCTCTTCCTGACGGTCTTATTCGCGAACTTCGCGGAATCGATCGCGGAAGGACGCGGGAAAGCACAGGCGGACTCATTGAAAGCGTCAAAAGCAGATGTCATGGCACGCAAACGTGTCGGACAACTGATTCAAAGCGTTTCGTCTGCGACTCTTCGTAAGGGCGATATCGTCTTCGTCCGAGCAGGGGAGTATGTACCGGGTGATGGTGAAATCATCAAAGGACTTGCTTCGATTGATGAATCGGCGATCACCGGTGAATCCGCACCCGTCATCAAGGAAGCGGGCGGTGATTTCTCCTCGGTCATCGGCGGCACACTCGTCGTCAGTGACGAGATCGAAGTCCGGATCACGAGTAATCCAGGTGAATCATTCCTCGATCAGATGATTGCCCTCGTCGAAGGCGCAAGTCGTCAGAAGACACCGAACGAACTCGCGTTATCAACGCTCTTGACGAGCTTGACGTTGATTTTCTTACTTGTCGTCATGACACTACCGGTCTTTACGAACTATCTTGGATTTGATCTGTCAGGTCCAATCTTGATCGCCTTACTCGTCTGTTTGATTCCGACAACAATCGGTGGCTTGCTGTCCGCGATCGGAATCGCCGGAATGGACCGCGTTACCCGCTTCAACGTCATCGCGATGAGCGGGAAGGCGGTCGAAGCAGCAGGCGATATCCAAACGATCATCCTGGATAAAACAGGAACGATCACGTTCGGTAACCGGATGGCGTCGGAGATCACGCCAGTCGGCGGACGTACTGCCGAGCAGGCGTTTGAGGGGGCGATCCTCGCCTCACTCGCTGATGAGACACCAGAAGGACGTTCCGTTCTTGAACTCGCTGAACTTCGCGCGATGCCGGTGGAACAACACTGGTTAGATGGAGCAGAGATCGTACCGTTCCGCGCAGAGACACGGATGTCCGGACTCGACTTAAGAGATGGTCGCCGCGTACGGAAAGGGGCGGGGCAAGCGATTCAAGAATGGGTCAAGGAACAAGGCGGCGCCATTCCGAGTGATTTGCAGGAGAAAGTAGACGCGGTCTCTCGTCTTGGCGGCACACCACTCGTCGTTGCGATCGACGCAACGATCCTTGGCGTCATCTATTTGAAAGATACGGTGAAACCGGGCATGCGTGAACGATTTGATCGGTTGCGTGAGATGGGGATCAAGACGGTCATGTGTACGGGTGACAACCCGTTGACGGCAGCAACGATTGCCCGCGAAGCAGGCGTCGATGATTTCGTTGCCGAATGTAAGCCGGAAGATAAAATTCGTGTCATCCAGCAGGAACAAGCAGCCGGTCACCTCGTCGCCATGACAGGAGACGGTACGAATGATGCACCAGCACTCGCTCAAGCCGATGTCGGCCTCGCGATGAACAGTGGGACGCAAGCTGCAAAAGAAGCAGCGAACATGATTGACCTTGATTCGAACCCGACGAAGATCATCGAAGTCGTCGAAATCGGGAAACAGCTCTTGATGACACGGGGTGCCTTGACGACGTTCTCGATCGCAAACGATGTCGCGAAATATTTCGCGATCATCCCGGCAATGTTCATGGTGGCGATTCCACAGATGGAAGTGCTCAATATCATGCGTCTTGATTCCCCGATGAGTGCAATCTTGTCTGCCTTGATCTTCAATGCGATCATCATTCCGATGTTGATTCCGCTTGCGATGCGAGGGGTTACCTACAAACCGATGACGGCGGATCAATTACTCGGTCGTAACTTACTGATCTATGGTCTTGGCGGTGTCGTCGTTCCATTCATTGGGATTAAAATCATCGATGTCTTGCTTGCAAGCATCCTCTAAGGAGAAAACGAATCATGAAACAAGCCATTCGTGTGACGGTCTTCGTCGCAGCGTTATGCGGGATCGTCTTTCCCGCTTTATTGACCCTGTTCGGTCAACTACTCGTACCGAATAAAGCTGAAGGTTCTTTAGTACAAGAAAACGGAAAATTCATCGGATCGGAATTGATTGCCCAGCCGTTCACGTCGAAACAGTATTTTCACGGACGTCCATCAGCGGTCGATCAATTAGCGGGAGCGTCTGCTGGGGATAACCTAGCAGCATCGAACCCGGAGCTTGGCACGAAGATGGCGAAATTACAGAAACAGAACCAAGTGGACGGCGCTTCGCTTCCGGACGATGCCCTCGTGACATCCGGTTCTGGCTTCGATCCGCACATCTCAGTCGATTATGCTTTGGTTCAGGCGAAGCGTATCGCAACCGCGCGCGACCTGTCACGTGAAGAAGTACGGAAATTGATCACGAAGGAAGCAGGAACACATGATTACGTTAATGTCCTGCGCTTGAACTTAGCACTTGATCGGAGTAAGTCATGACACGAGGAAAGCTGAAGCTGTACATCGGCTCAGCTCCTGGTGTCGGAAAGACGTATAAGATGCTTGCCGATGCACGAGCATTGACGCTTGAAGGCAAGGATGTCGTCATCGGTCTGATTGAGACGCATGGTCGAAAAGAGACGGCGGAGATGGTCGGGCAACTCGAACAAGTTCCGCTACTTGAAGTCGTCTATAAGGACAAGACATTCCCTGAGGTGAACGTGGACGCGATCATTGCCCGTCGCCCGGATATCGTACTGATCGATGAACTGGCGCATACGAATGCGCCAGGATCGGTACGAAAGAAACGCTATCAAGATGTCGCAGCACTGCTTGAAGCAGGAATTAATGTCTATTCGGCCGTCAACATCCAGCATTTCGAAAGCTTGCTCTTTAAGGTCAAAGAAGTGACGGGTGTCGAAGTGCGGGAACGCATCCCGGATCCGTTTCTCGGGGAAGCCGATGAGATTCTACTCGTCGATGTCACGCCACAAACGTTACGGGAACGACTCGAGCAAGGAAAGATCTATAAGAAGGAAAA
Organism: Exiguobacterium sp. s91; assembly: GCF_018618915.1. Taxonomy (NCBI): domain Bacteria; kingdom Bacillati; phylum Bacillota; class Bacilli; order Caryophanales; genus Exiguobacterium; species Exiguobacterium sp. s91. Next base: position 246,735 of record NZ_JACSMZ010000001.1, read on the forward strand.
GATTGAACAGAGCTTGAATTCGTTTTTTTCGCTTCAGAATCTTGCGAGCTTACGTGAGTTATCGCTACGTCAGGTCGCGGACGAAGTCGACGATCAAGTCTATCAATCACGCTTGTTGATTGAAAAGGATCCAGCGTCGCTACAAGAACGGATTCTCGTCTGCATCCAGCTCAACGACAACGCGCGGAAGTTGATCTATCGCGGCTTTCGCATGGCGAGTCGTCTGAAAGCGGATCTTTATGTACTGACGATTTTACCGACGGCAGAGAATCAATTGAATGCCAAACAAAAAGAAGTCTTAGCGATGGTACGCGAGAGTGGCTCCTTGTTCGGAGCAGAGGTGCTGATCCGAATTCAAGGCGAGCGCTCGATTGCCCAAGCGATCACGGCAGCTGCCAAGCATCATCGCATCACCCAAATCGTACTCGGTCAATCTGCACGGACCCGTTGGCAGGAAATCCGACGTGGATCGATCATCAATGAAATCATGCGTCATGTCCGTGGGATCGATATCCAAATCGTTGCCGATGACATGGAACGCTAGGGGAGCCCTTCCGCGTAAATGCAGGGGTTCTCTTCGTATCATTCCGTAGTATGACGTAGTACCGTTCAGACTAAAGATAAAGTGCAGTTTTTCTCTTAGTGAGAAAGATTGCACTTTTTTGTTCACCTCGCATCGTTTTCCTGGGACAAGCATCGCGCCGCTTCACTTCGTTGCAGGGTCACTCCTGCTTGTTTTTCCCTAGGAAGCGATGTCGAGTGAACAATTTGCGTCAGGGTATAGAAAGTAGAAACGAAGAAGGAGAAGGACTTCTTTTGATAGATAAGAGAGATCATCATCACATCAGCACACCTTGTTTTGTAGGACCACTTTAGCCGTAAAAATGATGCGCTTATCGATTTCATTTCGTTATGTTTTAGTAGGACGCAACCGTACGTCCTTGGCTCCTACAGGAAAAGGAAGTGCGGTTAGCGCTTCCGTCAGGGATGGGTGAGACCCGACAAATCGCATGGAGTGCGAGATGTCGCGGCTTACCTCCCGCCTGTGGAAAGCGAGGATGTCGGGAACGTCTGTCATAAAAACGAGAGTGACGTCATTTACTTTTCAATGAATAAACATTACGAAAAAGGAGTAGTCTTTCTCTATCAAGAGAAGAACTACTCCTTTGCGTGTATGTTTTTAACTATCCCTTAACGAGCGAAGACCGGAATATCGAAGGTTGCTGTATAGCTATCCATCTGTTGATAGAGTGAATAGATCCGTGACGTCTGTTTGACGGCCCATCCCATGTCTGTTGCGTACTGATGGCTACCAGGGCGCATCGGACTCCAACGCATTTTGTAAAGCGTATTTTGTCCATAGACATTGTGGATGTACTTCGTGCTGATGAATTCAGCACCACCGACAATCGCGGCTTCCGGAGTGAACCAACCTTGACTGTACGCATAAGCAGCACCGGTGTTGATTGCATCGTAATCATATGCACCAATGCCGTACATGTTGTAGACTTTGCGTCCATTCCATGTCACACCCATCGCAAGTGTTGATTTTCCGTTTCCTGTCTCAAGTAAAGCGTGGGAGATCAAGTAAGCTTCGTTGACGCTGTACTTTTGACCAGCATCGATGAACGCTTGACCACAACTACCATTGCTACATTTGTTGAAGATTCCTTCGCCTTTCGTCACGTTCGCTAACATCTTATCGAGTGTCGCAGGTGTCGCACCTGTTGTTTTCGATAAATCAAGGAACTGATAGAAGTCTGAAGAATTTCGGTCGACCTTGAGTGGGTCAGCAGCGTTACGGACGTCTGTTTCGAGTGCATTCAACCACTGGATCGTCGAATAATTCGTTGCGTTCGAATAGACACGTGGGTACGTCGTATAGAAGCCACTGACGGATTGATAGACACGAATCATCCGACCAGGCTGGAATTGACCGTAGACGTGACTTGCTGTCGAAGCGCCTGAACGAATGTTGAGTGGTGTCGTCGCTGTGACAGTCGCAATCGTTCCATTGACTGGATCGAGTGCACCACCGAGACGGACGTAACCCGTACTGACGTACATCAATTTGTTTTTGTAGATATCCGTTTGCGGTGGTGGATTCAATTTCATCTGTGCGCTGATGAAGCTATCGAACGTATACGGTGTCGCGACGGAGTTATAGACGTTTAATTTAGAAGAAGTCGTCACGAACGCCCCCTTATACGCATATCCACTTTTCCCATCGTAGGAAATCTTATACCAATCACCGATTTGACCAGAGACAGTGACGACGAGATTTTGAGGAATCGTCTTGATGACATTGTATGAGCTACCGACGTAAGAGCGTAACGCAACGTTTGATGTAGCCCGTACGTACAATTTTTGTTTTGCTTCGTATTTGATTGATGACGTGTTTTGTCCCGTCCGGATATAACCCGTTTTGCCATCAATTGTCACTTTATGCCACGAGGTGTTTGTGTACGACGTGATCAAAGAAGATGTGTAATAGACATTTCCGAACGAGAGTGTCGTTACAGTTTCTGCTTGATCGTCCGGTGCTTGTTTGACGACAAGTGATTGGTTCGCCAAGAAGCGTGCACCCGTAATCTTTTTCGTTTCCGTGTACGGTGTCAGTGTTGATTTTAAGACATAGCCGTTTTTACCAGCGTAGCTGATTTTTAACCATTGATCGAGACTACCTGTTACTTGAACGACGGCTGCTTTTGGCAGCTTCGTCACCGTCGCATAAGCTGAACCGGCATCCGACTGGAGTGTCGTATCCGTCGTTGCTTGATAGCGGTGGTTATTGACGCTTTCGTATGTGACAGGTGAACCTTGATTGATTTGGATGTAACCGGTTTTCCCGTCGACCGTCAGGCGATGCCATTGCTCCGAACGACCAGTCGTGACGACTTGATTCGTCGTGTAGACGTCTCCAGAAGAGAGACGAACGAGAGTGTCAGCTGTCGCTTGGTGCGACGTTTTTACTTCGACGGTACGCCCAAGGCGATAAGAAGAAGATGGAATTGATTGCGTCATGACTTTTTCCTTAGCGTAACGTGAAGCGATATAACCTGTTTTCCCGTTGTACGTCACACGATACCAATCATCGATCATTCCAGTGACCGTGATGCTCGTACCAGAAGGAATCGTTTTGACGGTCGCGTAAGTGTTTCCAGCATATGAACGTAGAGGAGTCGAAGTCATCGTCTGCATGACGATCCGGTCCGATTGATAACGAACGCTCTTGCCTTGACCGACAGGAATGTAGCCTGTCTTTCCATCCTTGCTCACACGATGCCATTGCTGACCGTTTGACGTCACGAGTTGTGTCGTGTAGTAGATGTCACCGCTCTGTAGTGTTTCAAGCGTGGATGCTTTTGCATCTGGTGAAGATTTAATGGAAACTGCTTTTTCAAGCTCAAAGCGTGCCCCTGCAATTTTCTGCTTCGTTGCAAGCGTCGTAAAGGTGCTAGAAGCAGCATATCCCGTTTTACCGTTATAACTGACCCGGTACCAATTACCGATCCGTCCGGAAATCTTGATGACCGTATTGCTCGGGATCGTTTGTACTGTTGCATATGATGGACCTGCATACGAGCGGATCGTTGTTGCGGCTGTCGTTTTCAATGAAAGGTTTGATTGTGACTCGTAAGCGATAGGTGTTGCCTGATTCGCTAATACGAAGCCGGTTTTACCTTCCTTCGATACTTGATACCATGTTTCACCGAGTGGATTCGTCACACGTGTCTTCGTGTAGTAGACGTTTCCGGCACTTAGTGTCGCAAGTGTTTTTCCGTTTGTTGCAGGTGTCGTCTTGATGGCGAGTGATGCTGTCAACAGGAAGCGTGAAGACGGAAGCTTCGTCTTTTCTGTGTACTCTGCCAATGTAGCGGATAAGACATAACCCGTCTTACCAGAGTATGTGACTTGATGATACGTTGCCGTCTTAGCACTTGATGTGACAATCGTGCCCTTCGGAAGACTGGCTAAGCTATTCTTCGCTTCCGCTTGACTGTAAAGGGGTGTCACACTTTTCGTCTGATACCGTGTTTGTGGGATCAGGGTCACACTTTGCTTTTCAGAAGAGGCGAACGCATCTTGATGCATGTAGCCTTTTTTCCCATCGTACTGGACGCTGACCCAGTCCTCGATCCGACCGACGATTTTGACGTCTTTTCCAGATGGAATGGTCTGAACTTTTGGATAACCGGTTCCAGCGTATTGGCGCAAGATATAAGCGTCGACCGTTCTTGACGTCGTGTTCGTCACCTTTTTATAGGCAACTGCTTTTGCACCAGCAACGACATAGCCCGTCTTCCCGTCATATTTGACGCGGTACCATGTTTCGCCATATGGATTTGTCACACGTTGTGACGTGTAGTACACATCCTCTTCGTTCAACGTACCGATCGTCGCTGCAGTATCCACTGCCGTCTTTTTGATCGGTGTTTTTTTGAGGACGAGGTAGCGCTGTCCAGAAACGGTTTGTTTCTTTTCGTACAGCGTGAGGTATTTCGACGCGACATATCCCGTTTTTCCAGCGTATGTGACTCTTCTGAATGCGCCAGAAGCATACGTGGATGAAACGACAGTTCCGGTCTTGATCGTCAACAAGCGCTTCCGAGAAGATGCCGTCTTGTCGTACAGATAACTATCGGTAGACAGACGGTAGGTCGTTGCTTTCGTCGTCGCTGCTTCAGCTACGGGTAAAGATGTTAAAACGATGCTGAAAACGATGAGAAAGCTCGCGAACACCTTCAAGGTCTTCGAGAATGATGTCGTGTTCAAAGTATCTTTCCTCCTAGTAGATATTCGTCCGGATGGACGGAATCGGCTTCTAGGATGTCTAAGTCTAAGTTGTGGAATCTATTGCCTATCCTTACTATCGACAATATCGGATTTTTATGAATAAGATATTGAATTATTTTGAAAAAAGGGGTCTGGTTTTTTGAAAAACCCTCCTGTTTGTTTAAACAAGAGGGGATAAGGTCAGATGTTGAGACGAGCGAGGAGTTCTGTCAGGTTCGTCGTTGGTCGTTCACATGAAAAATCATGACAGAGATAAGCGGTAGGTACGTTTGGTTCAGGATAATCTGCGAGCAGCGGTACAAGCGGTAGAAGGTCACGCTTCGTCCCAATCAACAAGGCGACTTCTGGTAAGCGCCTCTGTTGCAGTTGATTGATTTCGATTGGGATTTCCGACTCTTCAGGAATCAAGATGATCAATTCCTTCGGTTCCATCTGCCGATAGGTGAACGTACTGACAAGTGAGGCGAAGCCCGTTGGTTGTTGCTCGACTTCTTCTACTAATGCCGTAAGAGCCCGTTCGGCACTTTCCTGATAGACGAGACGCCCGGTGAGGCGACTGAGCGTGAAGAAGGCATGCAAGGCAACGCTGTTTCCGGCAGGTGTGACCCCATCATACAGATCAAGTGGACGAACGAGTAGCTCGTCGGAGCGTGAAGACGTCAGATAAAAATAGCCATCTACTGTCTGGAACTGACCTTGTAGCACATCTGCAAGTACTAAGGCTTCCTTTAGATGAAGCGCTCGTCGTGTCGATTGAAACAGTTCAAGATGTGCGTCAATCAAATAAGCATAGTCATCGAGGAATCCGTGTCCGGTCGCTTGTCCTTCGCGGTAATGAACGGCAAGCTGCTGTTTGGTACGAACGAATCGTTCGAGTGATGTCATCGCACGCGTTGCAACACGTGTATAATGCGGTTCATCAAAGATGCGACCGGCTTTAGCGAACGTCGAGATCATCATCGCGTTCCACGATGTCAAGCGCTTATCGTCACGAAACGGACGCGGACGTTCATTTCGCGCACGAAGAAGAAGCTGGCGCTCGCGTTCGAGTTGCGCCGCTGTCTCAGCAGGCGACAAGTGAACAGAACGTGCGAATGCCTCAAGTGTTCGTCCCGTCCGGTATAAGACGTTTCGTCCTTCAAAATTTCCTGATGGTGAAGCATGATAAAAGCGCGGGAACAGTGCGTCTGGTCCGAGCAAGTCCGTCAGTTCAGCTGCCGTGAACGTATAATAGTGTCCTTCGCCTCCTTCACTATCTGCATCTAGTGCGGCGTAGAAGGTACCGTCCGCGGCAGTCATCTCATGCTCTGTAAACGATAGGACTTCTTCCGCGTAACGTCGGAAGCGGATTTGTCCGGTCACTTGATACGTCTCGATGCATAAGGTCGCGAACCAAGCATTGTCGTACAGCATTTTCTCGAAATGAGGAATCTGCCACTCGGCATCGACCGTATAGCGGAACAAACCGTAGCTGACTTGATCGGTCATCCCACCGTCACGCATCGCGATCAATGATCGCATGACCATATGGAGCGCCGTCTCGTCTTCCGCGTATTGATAATAATCAAGCAAGAAACGAAGCAGGGCTGGCGACGGAAACTTCGGTGCCCCGCCGAATCCACCGTGTTGACGGTCAAATTGGCGCATCGCTTGATCAAACGTCTCGTGAATGATGGATTCATTCCAAGTACTAGTAGCCGCTGTAGGCTGCAATACGTCGCGAAGCGTTTGCGACATGTTCTGACCGACTTGTGCGATTTTTTCTGGTGAACGGCGGAATTGCTCGCTTAGCTGAAGCGTCACCTGACGAAAACTCGGGCGGTTGAACTGAGGCGTCTTCGGAAAATACGTACCGATATAAAACGGTTGCTGGTCCGCTGTCATGAAGACGCTCAGTGGCCAGCCGCCTTGTCCGTTCATGACTTGAGCCGCCGTCATGTAGACATGGTCAATGTCAGGACGTTCTTCCCGGTCGACCTTGATTGCGATGTAGCGTTCGTTCAAGAGGCGTGCCGTTTCTTCATCCTCGAAGCTTTCGTGAGACAGCACATGGCACCAATGGCACGTCGAGTAACCAATCGATAAAAAGATCGGCTTGCCGCTTTCCCGAGCGGCAGTGAAGGCGTCTTCGCCCCACGGGTACCAATCGACAGGCTGATGAGCGTGTTGCAATAGGTAGGGACTCGTTTCATGGATAAGTCGATTCGACATGATGGATTTCCCTCGTTTCTTCTATAGTAATGAGTCCTCTTCACGATACTCGGCTTTTACGGCAGGTGCAACTCCAATTCTGAGACAGGAGAAAACGATTTTTCAAAAGAAAGATTGACTTTATAAAAGAAAGTGTGATAGATTAATATAAGTCATGAATCGGGGATGATCACTCATGTGAGAATCTTCAATCCATATCATACAATTAAATCGACAGGTCAGGATTTTTAGACCGCTACTGACAAATGAGTCAGACATAAGTCATCGCTTTTATTTTGTCCTTCTTCATACTACGAGGAGAAGTTGACCCAGCAAGATAAACCTTCCAATCGATACTTTTCCGCTCATTCCCGAGCTATTTCTAAAAATCCCAGTATCATGCGTCCGTTGCAGACGCATCACGATTCTTGCTAAAATGCTTGATTCAGCTGGCGCGGCCAAGGAGCCGTAACAACGAAAGAGAGGTAGGGCTTTCGTCGTTTCAGGTGTTTTGATCACCTGTAATCCTCGATTCTCATGACAACCAAAACAACGACACGCTGATGAGGCGTTTTTTTTGTGCCTTTTTTCGGGTAATGCTGAAAGAAGGGGGTGACGACATGCCATGGAATGAGAACGACTATCCGGAGTCATTCAAGAACTTTGATCCGCCACTTCGAAAGAAAGCAATCGAGATCGCGAACGCGTTATTAAAAGACGGGTATGAAGAGGGACGCGCCATTCCGATCGCGACATCGCAAGCTGAAAAATGGTACGAAAGTCACAAAGACGAACAATAAAAAGTTGTAAGCGATACCATTTCTTTCATTTACGAAGGATGGTATCTTTTTTTACGAAAAATATACACTATTGAGAATATAATCTGATATTATTAAGAAGTGTCAGAAAATTCAATAGGGGGTCTCATCATGAAATACGGCAGTACGTTTGGAAAGTGGGCATTGGCCGGAGTGTTAACAGCAGGAATCCTTCCACAAGCGGGTCTTGTCGGGGCAGAAGGCGAAGGCGTCATCTTGTCTGAATACATAGAAGGAACAAGCAATAACAAGGCAATCGAGCTGTACAATGGATCGGGGCAAATCATTGATTTAGCAGACTATACACTCGTTCAATATACGAACGGTGGACCATCAGAAGCGAAAATCACACTATCGGGGAAAGTGGATCCAGGTAAAACGTTCGTTATCGCGAATTCGAGTGCGAATGCGGATATCAAAGCAAAAGCACAATTGACGACGGGATCATTGAACTTCAACGGGAATGATCCAATTGCACTTAAAAAAGGCGACGTCGTTCTTGATATCATCGGACCACTCGGTTCATCAACGGATTTCGCAAAAGATACGACACTCGTGCGGAATGCGGGCGTCACGTCTGGTGCTAAAACATACGAACCATCACAGTGGACGAGCTTCCCGGTCGATACACTGACGAATCTCGGTAGTCATCAGACAGAAGCGGGCGACGTTCTTGCAGCACCTACAGCTTCTCCAGTCGGTGAAGTTGAACGTGGAGATCAAGTGACATTGTCAGGTGAAGGAACGATTCATTACACGGTTGATGGCACGACACCAACTGTCGACAGTCCGGTGTATACGTCACCGATCACGATCAACGATGAAGTGACGATTCAAGCAGTTGCCGTCAAGGACGGTAAAACGTCAGCGGTTTCGACATTCAAGTACTATATCGCACCACCGATCACGAAAATCAGCAACATCCAAGGCGTTGCGCATACGTCGCCGTACGCAGATCAACTCGTCCGGACGACAGGTGTCGTCACGTACGTCGTCGATGCGAACAACTTCTACATGCAAGATCCGAATCCGGATAACGACAGCCGGACATCAGAAGGGATTCTCGTCTACGCGAAAAACCATGGTGCTGCCATTGGACAAAAAGTCGCGACGACAGGATATGTCAAAGAGTGGTTGCTTGGTGGCTACAGCGATAAGTTCGATACAGATTTAGCGGTCACGGAAATCAGTACGGTCAATCTCGTGAAGGGTGCACTCAACGAAGGATTACCAGCAAGTATCGTCCTCGGTGATAAAGGAGTCTTGATTCCGACGCAAGTCGTCGACAACGATTCGTTCGCGCAGTTTGATCCAGAAGAAGATGCGATTGACTTATACGAAAGCTTAGAAGGTATGCGTGTCGCTTTACCGAACGCAATCGTCACAGGTCCACAAGCGAACCGGACGATTCCAGTTCGGACGCAGACGGCGGATAAGGTCTACACGAAACGCGGAACTCCGATCCTGACGAAGGACAACGTGAATCCAGAACGTCTCTTCGTTGAGATGGGCAGCTCGTCTTACCGCGCGAAAGCTGGTGATACGTTCAACGGAACGATCGAAGGTGTCATGAGCTACAACTATTCGGCATATAAAGTACTTTCAAAAGCAGCGGACCTTCCGAAACTCGTCACGCGCGAAGCGGATCGTCAGCCGACGAACATCAAAACGGGTGAATCACGTTTGACTGTCGCTTCGTACAACGTCGAGAACTTCGCTTCAACGGCAGACGCTGGAAAAGTCGACCGTGTCTCAGAAGGTATCGCAACATTCTTGAAAACGCCGGACATTGTCGGTTTGACAGAGATGCAGGATAACGATGGTGCGACGGATAGCGGCACGGTCGATGCTTCGAAATCATTTGAGACATTGATCGCCGCGATCGAAGCGAAAACGGGTGTCCGCTATGCCTATACGGACATCGCACCAGAAGACAAGAAGGATGGTGGACAGCCGGGCGGAAACATCCGTGTCGGATTCCTCTACAATCCAGCACGTGTATCGCTCGCACCAGGTGAAAAAGGTGGCGCGACAGAAGCCGTTACGGTGGAAAATGGTAAGTTAACGAAAAACCCGGGTCGCATCCAACCGACGGATCCGAACTTCGCGAGTTCACGGAAACCGCTCGTCGCAGAATTCCTCTTCAACGGTGATTCGTATCATGTCATCGTCAACCACTTTAACTCAAAAGGTGGCGACGGAGCTGACTTCGGTAAGAACCAGCCGGTCGTACGTAAAAGTGAAGTCCAGCGTCATGCGATCGCGAACATCGTCCAAGATTTCGTCTCTGAATTGAAGACGGAAGTCAAAGGATCGAACGTCGTCGTACTCGGTGACTTGAATGACTTCCAGTTCTCGAAGACGCTTGATATCTTAAAAGGCGATAACTTGTGGAACACAGTCGATGATTTGCCGGAATCAGAGCGGTACTCGTATATCTATAACGGAAACGCTCAAGTGCTCGACCATATCTTAATCTCGAATAACTTGAAGTCGTATACGTCGTCGGATATCGTCAACATCAACTCAGAGTATATGGAAGCAGACGGTAGCGCGAGTGATCACGACCCAGCGATCATCTCAATTCAAGGTGCAGAGACGGCCGTACCGGTCAAAGGAAAAGCAGAAGTCGGCATCTGGCGCGCTGTCCAAAAAGGAAAACATATCTTCATTGAACGAAAACTAGGACGCAACTGGGATAAAGCAAGTGAAACACATGCCGACCAACAAGGTGAATTGCTCGCACTTCGTGTTTCGCAAGGTCGTCCATACATTCAAGTGAAAACGATCAAAGGAAAAACGATTTGGCTCGAACTGTCGAATAAATATAAACTAACTGAAACAACAAAATATCAATAAATTAAAAAGCGGACTTAGCGGTCCGCTTTTTTGCGTGCTGGTATAAAAAGCGAAAGAAGTGAGAGTGTACTGATCGAGAGTGTCGAAATTAAAGCAATCGGTAGAGGGATGGCGCGGAACATATACGTGAAGTGGATCAAGATTAAAAAAAGGATGATAGCAAGACCAGGAATGAACTTCTTAGAGAGCAGCATACCCGATCCAGGAACAAGTAACTCGAAACCGAGCCGTTGATTGAGTCGGACATCTTCATGTGCATTAGCCAAGCTAAACGATACGGTCAACGCGACAAGAATCATCCAGCCGGAAAATAAGTATTGTTGAATCGGCAAAAAAGCAATGGATTCATAAATGAAATACAGTAAAACCATAGGTCAACTCCTTCATATCATTATGTTATTTGGAAAAGCATTGAAAGTTTGGCTTACGAATTCTAATGATACCGAGTCGAGAATCGGAGAGCAATCAAAAATCGTTTAGAATGAAATAAAAGAATGTTCACACATTTTAATAAAAGGGGAAAATCATTTAGTATGTGTATTAAATACTTTCAAGAATCGTTTAAACAAAAGCTTTTTTGAAATGGTAGCGCTCTCATGAAATATGTCGGATTTGTGGACGAAAGATGTGATTTAGACAAATGAGAGCCGATGACTGTTCGAAGGAATGATTTTCTTTTAAAATAAAGGTAATGAAATAGAAGGAGGCGAAACGAGGGCATGAAAAAATGGCTAATCATCGGAGTAGCAGCAGTAGCCTTTTTCGGCTACGAAAACATTCCAATGGAACAAGCAGAAGCCGATTACCCGAAAAGCGGCGGCAAGCTGATTGATCGATATAGCAGTGAGTATCCGGGATACGACTGGGAAGTCAGACGGACATCAACGGAGGAATTCGTCGCCTTGACGAAGGATGGAAAAGATTATGGGAAGTATCGTTTCAAGAACGGGGTGACGACGCAAGGCGCGGTCTTGAATAAGGATACGGAATCTTCCTTGAAGAAAAAAGGTTGGACCGCAGTGAAGTCCTATCGTAAAGGCAATACGAACTACATGTTGAATCTGGATCATGCCGCCGTCTATGAGAAGAAAGGCAATTACGTGACATATTTCTTCGATCAACATGACGGCAATAAAGTCAAAGCGACGCTTGCGATTCCAAAAGACGTCGAAGCGAAGAAAAAAGGCTTCTACGGTACGGCGTCGAATGCGTTACGAACGACAGATGAGAAACTGATGCTTCGGTTGATGAACTGGGAACGAGCCGACTATAAATTAAATCCATTAGCACCGTACACGGCACTGAAGCCGGTTACACGTGGTCACAGCGAAAACATGGCGAAGAATAATTTCTTCTCGCATACGGATCCACAAGGGCGTGACCCGTTCGATCGAATGAAACAAGGCGGTATCAAGTTCATGGGAGCCGGTGAGAATCTCTCGATGGGCTATCCGAATGTCTTTGCGGCGCATTGGGGCTTGATGAACTCGAAAGGACACCGCGATAACATCCTTCAAAAGAGCTTCAAGCAGGCGGATGTCGGTGTAGCATTCCGAGACAACGCACCGTACTTCACGATTAATTTCCGAACACCTTAAATAGAAGAATGGAGGACGATATCGCTCGATGTCGTCCTCTTTTTTACGAGTTAGTTCGTTCTATACTACAGGTAGGGGGTGGAGCAGTTGAAAATACGTCAATTGACGGCAGAAGATGCAACTCGTTACAAAGCATTGCGGTTAGAAGCCTTACGAAACCATCCGGAGGCATTCGGCTCTGATTATGAAGCAGAAAAAGATCGACCCATCGAACGGTACGCAACTCGTCTTGAAAGCGAACAGTCGATGACGTTCGGTGCGTTTCATGAAAATGAACTCGTCGGTGTCGTCACTATCGTCTGCTCCGAGCCAGTCAAGATGCGACATCGAGCGAATCTATTTGCGATGTACGTTACGCCACGCGCCCGAAAGCAACAGGTCGGACGACAACTCGTAGAAGAGGCATTACGTAGATTAAAGCAGCATCCTGTGATCGAGCAAGTCCATCTCTCGGTCGTCCGGACGAATGAAGCTGCTAAAGCGTTGTATCGATCACTTGGTTTTGAATCATACGCGATTGAACCGCGGGCGCTGAAAATCGATGATACCTATCATGATGAAGAACTGATGTGGTATCGGTTCTAACACAAAATGACCGGAATTCAAAGAGAGGTGATCTCGTTGAATTCCGGTCGTTTTTTACATCAGTTTGCCCATTCAGGTTTACTGAAGCCTTTGAATGATTTTTCGATGACTGTATTGAAAGCGTCCGATTCGACGGCTGCTTTTAAGTCTTTTGCGACTTGCTTGTCCGCATCTTTCGTTTGGACAGCGACGAGGTTACGGTATTGTTCGTCCATCGTCTCAAGCGCTAACGCATCAAGTAAGTCGAATTTCGCAGCAAGTGCGAAGTTTCCTGGAACGGCTGAAATGTCGACACTTTCGACGGCGCGTGGCAATTGAGCCGCCTCGAGTGGTTTAATGACGAGTTTCTTCGGATTCTTGACGATATCTTTCTCTGAAACGGTTAGTGGATCAGCGTCCGGCTTCAGTTCAATCCAGCCTTGTTCCGCAAGCAAGTTCAGTGCCCGTGCTTGGTTCGTCGGATCATTCGGTGTCGCGACTTCAGCACCTGTCTTGACGTCGTCGAGTGTCTTCGCTGTCTTGCTGTATAGTCCCATCGGTGCTGTCGGAACCGTGATGAGTCCTTTTAAATCGAGGTTCTTTTCTTTAGAGAACGTCTTGAGATAGATCGAGTGTTGGAACAAGTTGGCGTCGATGTTCCCGCTACCGAGGGCGATGTTCGGTTGGATGTAATCGCTGAACTCGACGATTTCGACTTTATAGCCTTTCTTTTCGAGTTGCGGCTGGATCGCTTGTTTGACCATGTCGCTATACGGACCGCTCGTCGCACCAATCTTGATCGTCTTGTCTTTTTCGTCAGCACTGCTGTCTCCACATCCCGCGAGGACTCCTGCACCGAGTAAGGCTGTTGCTAAAAAGGCATATCGTTTTTTCATGATTCCACTCTCCCTTTGTATGTATGATTAGCGTTTATCTGTTTTTCGCGCCAGTTGATTGCCAAGTGCTTGAATACTTTGAACGATGACGATGAGCACGACGATCGTCACGATCATGATGAGATTATCGTAGCGATAATAACCGAAACGGATCGCGAGGTCACCAACACCTCCACCGCCGACGATACCAGCCATCGCTGAGAAGCCGATCAAGCTGATCGTCGTTAATGTGATGCCCTGAATGATGCCAGGGAGTGCTTCCGGTAAGAGGACACTGACGATGATCCGTAATGGTTTCGCCCCACATGCTTCCGCTGCTTCGATTAGACCAGGCGGAATTTCGCGCAGTGACGTCTCAACGAGTCGCGCGAGAAACGGAATCGCTGCGACACTGAGACTGACGGATGCTGCCGTCGGACCAATCGTATTGTCGAGTAAGAACTTCGTTAACGGAATGAGGGCAACCAGCAAGATGATGAACGGTAGCGACCGGACGATGTTGACGACGAAGTCAAGGACACGGCGGACGGCAAGGTTTTGAAAAAATAATCCCCGGTCGGTGACGAACAAGAGAATCCCGAGCGGAATCCCGACGACCAATGCAAAGGCAAGTGAAATTCCTACCATCCACGCCGTCTCGCCGAGTGCCTTCAAGAGCTCAGGTAACATCGTTTGAATACGATCAAGCCACATCCTGAATCACCTCGAGTGCATGAAGTTCCGTCGCGAGCCAGTCGAGGGCAGGAGCGATTTGGTCGGATGATCCCGTCAAGCTGACAATCAGGACACCGAAGGCGACGTCTTGAATGTAGTCGACCTTGCCGTGCAAGATGCTGACTGAGATATCGTAACGGCGGATTGCTTCTGATAACGTACTCTCACCGGTCTTCTCGCCCGTGAACTGCAAGCGGATGATCTTGCCTGGAGTTGCCTGTAAGATGCGTTCTGGCAATTCGATTTGTAGTGCCGTATCGACGTAATGTTGCGTCACTGGATGCTTGGCTTGACTGAACAGGTCATAGGTTGAGGCGACTTCAACGACTTCACCTTGCGACATGACCGCGACGCGATGGCAAATCTGTTTGACGACATCAATCTCATGCGTGATGAGGACGATCGTCAATCCGAGTCGTTCATTCAAATCCTTCAGCAGTTCAAGGATCTGTAGTGTCGTAACGGGGTCAAGAGCTGATGTCGCTTCGTCACATAACAAGACGGTCGGATCGTTCGCGAGTGCCCGGGCAATCCCGACGCGCTGTTTCTGCCCACCGCTTAATTGGCTCGGGAAGTTCGTCTCAAATCCTTCAAGTCCGACGAGCGAGACGAGTTCGCGAATTCGCTCCGGGAAATCTGCTCGTTTGACGCCAGCAGCCTTGAGCGCAAAAGCGATGTTATCCGCGACGTTGCGCGACTGGATCAATTGGAAATGCTGAAAGATCATTCCTGTCCGTAAGCGAAGTTGACGCAGATCTGCTTTTGACATTCCGCCAAGCGAGACACCGTCGACCTTGACGCTTCCCTGTGTCGGATGCTCAAGCCCGTTGATTAGGCGAAGTAACGTACTCTTACCGGCACCGGACTCACCGATGATCCCGAAGATTTCTCCTTTTTGGATCGTCAAATCGACATCCCGTAATGCAAAAATCGGGGTCCGATCTCGAACGAACCGTTTTGTAATGTGTTTGAATTCAATCATCCGCTCATCTCCTCATACAAAAAAAGTCGCTTTTTCCTAGTAGCGGAGCAACCAGAAAAAAGCGACGAAAGTGTAAGATTTCGTAACTTATCTCTCAGAATGAAAATCATTCTGTAGGATGTGGCACCGTTCCTTACAGGTGGTTGCCGGACGTCGTTGGGCCTAATCCCTCGGTCGCTCTCGATAAGTAGTTATGCTGTTGGGATTTACTTTAACGGAAATGATTCCCATCTGTCAAATGTTTTTTCAGAATTATTCCGCAACAGGTGTCCGGAACAGGTTGAGCGTTCCGATTCGATCGACGGCTTCTTCTAGACGTTCGACGTCAGCAATCAAGCTGATCCGGACGTAGCCTTCACCGTATTCGCCGAAGAAGGATCCAGGGGTCACGGCGACGTGTGCTTCGTCAAGCAGGTGATCGGTGAAGCTTTGGGACGTGTAACCTTCCGGAACAGGAAGCCAGACGAAGAAGGAACCGCCCGGTCGTGGTCCACTCCAACCAATCGCATCGAGTTTTGCGAACAACGCATCGCGTCGTGTTTCGTACAGACTGCTTAACTCGCGGACACATGTCTGGTCACTCGTCAGGGCGACGGTCGCAGCATGTTGAATCGGTGTGAAGGCACTGACGTAGAGATGTTCTTGGTACGTCTCGATGCTTGAGATGACGGACGGATTACCAATCGCAAAGGCGATCCGGAAGCCGGACATGTTGAAGCGTTTTGAGAGTGAGAATAGCTCGATCCCGACGTCTTTTGCCCCTTCCGTCTGCAGGAAGCTTCGCGTCGGACCATCGAAACTGATGCCGCCGTATGCTAAGTCATGGACGACACAGATATCATGGGCATCGGCGAAAGCGACTGTCTGTTCGAAGGCTTCTGCCGTCGCGGTCGCACCCGTCGGATTACTCGGGTAGTTGAGGAACAACATCCGGGCACGCTCGACGTCCGTCGTATCAAGTAAGTCGTAATCCGGTAAGAAGTTATTTTTTTCAAGCAACGGAAGCGTGATCGGGAATGCACCAGCAAGTGCTGCGCCAGACAGGTAATCCGGGTATCCTGGATCCGGAACGATGACTCCTTCTCCAGGGTTGACGATTGTCTGCGGTAAGGCGACGATACCGGCTTTACTACCGAGGAGAATCGCGACTTCCGTTGCTGGATCGATTGTGACACCGAACTCAGTCGCGTAAAAGCTAGCGACGGCTTGCTTTAGAAAATCATGTCCACGAAACGGTGGATATTGAAGGTTCGTTGGCTCGTCGATGGCTTGTTTTAAGGCATCGAGAATATGTACAGGCGTCGTCTGGTCAGGCGTTCCTTGACCAAGTGTGATGACATCGTGTCCGGCAGCTTTTACAGCACCGATTCGGTTCGCGAGTTCAGCGAAGACAGGAGCAGGAAGCCGATCAATGGCGATGGATGGAGCGAAATGTTTCATGGATGAATGCCTCCTTCGTGGTATTGTCGTCAAGGATAACGAATATTCAGTCAAAAGAAAAGAACTTTTTCGAAATTCAAAAAAATTGTCGGATAAACAGGTACAGATAAGTGGAGCGGGAATAAAGAGTAGGGAGAGGAGTGGGAAGATGAAGCGAGCTAACTGGAAAGAGGCAGTCGTCTATCAAGTCTACTGGCGTAGCTTTAAAGATTCGAACGGGGATGGGATCGGTGATTTAAGAGGTGTCATCGACAAGCTTGATTACATCGCTTCAATTGGTGTCGATGTCGTGTGGTTGAATCCGTGTTATCATTCCCCGGACGTCGATAACGGCTATGATATTGCCGATTATTACGAGATCATGGAAAAAGCGGGAACGATGGGAGATCTCCAGGAGTTGATCACTGCCGCTCATGCCCGTGGATTGAAGGTCATTCTCGATTTAGTCGTGAACCATACGAGTGACCAGCATGACTGGTTCCGTCAGTCGCGGGAGCGGATCAACGATAAGGATGACTGGTATATCTGGCAGGATGGCACGAAAGAGACGCCTCCGAACAACTGGCGCTCGTACTTTGCGCCAAGCCCATGGACGTGGAGTGAAGAGCGCGGGCAGTATTATTTTCATTCCTTCGCCAAAGAACAGCCCGACTTAAACTGGGAGCACCCAGCTGTGAGGCAAGCGATCTACGATATGATGAACTGGTGGATCGCTCAAGGGATCGACGGCTTCCGGATGGATGTCATCAACTTGATCAAAAAACGGTCGTTCGAGGATGTCGCCAATCCGTTTGATCTATCGTACCTTGGAAATCAGCCAGGCGTGCATGACTTCTTGCAGGAGATGCATGCGAACGTCCTTGCGGGTAAAGAGTTATTCACAGTCGGTGAGATTCCGTTCGTTGGTCCGGAAGACGGGCTGTTATACGTCAGTGAAGATCGAGAAGAACTTCGGACGCTGTTTCACTTCGAGATCGCGGACGATATGGAGGCGATGGATCTTTTACGGTTCAAGGAAATTCAGAAACGCTG
This sequence comes from Exiguobacterium sp. s91, assembly GCF_018618915.1. Classification (NCBI taxonomy): domain Bacteria; kingdom Bacillati; phylum Bacillota; class Bacilli; order Caryophanales; genus Exiguobacterium; species Exiguobacterium sp. s91. The sequence goes on from NZ_JACSMZ010000001.1 coordinate 264,625, forward strand.
GTACGATGTCTTATACCCACTAGGCGTCAATTCACAGTTTCTCAACAACCATGATCATACACGACAAGTGACGCGCTTCGGCAGTGAACGGTATCGCGTCGAGAGCGCAAAACTACTCGGTTTGATGTTGCATACGTTACCCGGAATTCCATACGTGTATCAAGGAGAAGAGATCGGGATGACGGGGATTCGCTTCTCGGATCCGTCGCTCTATCAAGACGTCGCCTTTCGAAATCGATACGCGGAGCGCGTCGCTGGTGGAGAGGATCCGGAGGTCGTACTCTCGTCGATGCAGTTACTTGCCCGTGATAACTCCCGCACACCGATGCAGTGGGACGGTACACATGCAGCTGGCTTTACGAGTGGGAAACCATGGTTAGCCGTCAACCCGAATTATACGGACATCAATGTCGCGCAGGCAGAAGCGGATCCATCGTCCGTGCTTGCTTTTTACAAGTCGCTGATTCAGATGCGAAAGCAACATCCGATCATGGTTTACGGCACGTACCGAGACTTAGCGCTTCATGATCCGTATCTCTATATCTATGAACGGGAATTAGAGGGAGAAGTCTGGCGGATCGTCCTCAACGTACATGATGAACCGATGCAGACCGCCCTCATTTTACCGCATGAAAAATTGCTCGTATCAAACTATCCGGATAGCCCGGATATCTTGCGTCCCTACGAAGCACGCGTCTATCGTTATGCTGTTGCAGAACAGAATTGAACCACTGGACGAAAAAATGGGGCTAACTCAAAAAAAGAATGACGCGTCTTTTCACGCCCTTTCCTCAGGCGAGACACAAGCCCGTTTTCCTGCTTCATTCAAGCAGGAAAACGGGTCTTGTTTGTCTCTGAAGCGCATAAATGCGCTTATTCCTGTAGGAGTTGCGTGCGACGCGTCATTCTTTTTGTTATGAGATAAGGATGGCAGATTTTCATTCTGCCATCCTTATCTTTGGAAAGACTGACTTATGATACAGTCCCGTTTTAAGTGTGTGATTTGAATGGAGAAGATTTTTTCGTCTGTAAGACGTGTCCGAATCGATCGACAGCTTGGCGCATCTCGTAACTCGGTCCGAGAATGAGGGGACCGTGTCCGACGGCAAGAATATCTGGAGATAGTTCCGTCAGTTGATCAGCCGAGCGAAGGGCGACGTCCGGATCCCATGTCGCGAGTGCGGGGAACGGAAATTGCCAGCGGACATCACCGGAGACGGCGAGTCCCCCTTGCGTCTGAAAAGCATCTCCAGCGATCAACGTCCGACTCCCTTCATGCCAAAGCGAGATCGAACCAGGTGTATGCCCGGGTGAGGCGATGACACTGAGACTTCCGACTTGTTGACCACTCTCGAGCAATCGATCCGGTCGTGTTTTGATGTTTTTCGGAATACCCCCTTTTAAGGGTGTCGTTTCGCCTTCGCGTAGCGTCTCATCCCCACTGAGCAATGCAGCATCTCGGTAACTGATACAGACTTGAGCGAGAGGGAAGGCGTTCGCAAGGAAATCCAGTGAGCCGACATGATCGGCGTGCGCATGAGTCAGGATGATTGCACCGAGTGGTTTCTCTTGCTGTCGAATATAGTGATAGAGCGCCTTTGCGTTAATTCCGAGTCCAGCATCAATCAATGTTAAACTGTCTGCTTCTTCAAACAGGTAGCAGTTGACCGGGAAAAAGGATGGGGTCGTCTGCAGTTGATGTAAACGTTCGATTGTCGTGACACGCATCGGCTTCACTCCTTCAAAAAATGAATAGTCTTCTTCTTTAGTATCGTCTGTTTTTGAATAGGCGTCTAGACGAATTGTGTGTAAAAAGAGGCATCACCTCTAAAAAAGATGATCCCCCCTCTACGAATCATTCAAATGTTACGGCGAAGACGGCACCGGCGTGTGGTGCATCATCTCCGTTTGCAGCGGTCGTGACGAGCAATCGATCTTCGTAGAAAATCGGACACGTCGGATTTGCGACTGGGAAGTCGACATGAGCGAGTTTTTCACCAGTCGCAAGATTCCAACGGGTGATACATGATCCAGCATAATGCGCGATCCAAGCGTGACCTTCCGCGTCCTTCGTCATACCATCCGGGAACCCTTCTTCTTCTTCGAGATCAACGGCGACACGCTTATTCGAAAGTGGAGCGTCCGGAGCGTAGTCGAAGGCATAGACTTTTTTCGTCGGTGTATCGATGTGATAGAGCGTCTTGCCATCTTCTGACCAGACGAGTCCATTCGAGTTCGTCAAGTCTTCGTGCAAGACATCGATGGAGCCATCGTGACGCAGGCGGAACAATCCAGCGGTCTTACCGTCTTCTTCATTAATGCTACCGGCGACATATTGTCCGGTTGGATCAAGCTTTCCGTCATTCATCCGGTCGGAATCGGGTAGCGACAGTTGATGCTCAAGAGACAGATGTCCTTCTTTGAGATCAAACGTTCCGAATCCGTGTTCTGCCGTGACACGTAATAAATCCGGTGCATCCGTCAAGGCAATCGATGTGATGGCGCTTGGTAACGTATACGGTTTGAGTGCTTCTGTGACGAGATCATATGAGAAGAGAAGTTGATTCGGAATATCAACGAAATAAAAGCGCTTTGTTTTTGCGTCGTAAACAGGAGATTCGCCTGTCTTACATGCGACATCAATGAATAGGGAAACGGTCATAAGTACTCTTCCTCCTAAGTGGACGTCTTTTACGAGCAGTCCAGATAATAACAATTTAGTATACCTGTTTTGACGCGCAATCAAACCTGGATCAAACGGCTGATATACTAAAATAAACGTCTAAAAAAATAGCCTGCTATCAAAGCAGACTATCCGTACGAGCGTTATATCAGCGGCTCTTAACGAGCAAGTTGACCGCTTCCTTGACCAGTTCTTCGGTTTGTCCATCGCCGTTTTGTTCGGCGTCCTTGACGCACTCAATTAGATTCGAACTGACGACGACGCCGATCGTCCGGTCAATCGCAGAACGGGCAGCGGAGAGCTGGGTGATGACATCGCGGCAATCTTGCCCTTCTTCCATCATCCGTAAAATACCTCGTAGCTGTCCTTCGATCCGACTAACACGGTTCTTCATCTTCCGATCATAATCCATTTTTATTCCTCCGATTCCCGTTGACCTGACGTCATGTAGTATCTTTATGCTATGCCCATTACGGTATAACTGTCAATTCAGCAGAATTTTAAGCTATACTTTTATTAGAATTAGGGAATATGGATGTGGTGAAGATTTTTACTTAGAAAATGAATAAAATCGAAAACGATTTGGTGTCAGCTTGCGTATACTATATGATAAGGCTGACGTCAGAAGGAGGAGAAGGATGCACACTCAATCCGATGAATCGCTTTATCATCTGATGCGTAGCGGTGATGAGCAAGCCCTCGAGACATTGTACGATAAATACGAGCGGTTATTGTTTTCATTCGCCCATCGCTTTACGAATAATGACCGGTTGTCCGAAGAAGTCATACAAGAAGTGTGGATGAAGATTTGGAATGGTCGTGTTGATTTTGATACACAAAAAGGAAAGTTTTCATCGTGGATTTTAACGATTACACGTAACGCGGCACTGGATTGTCTCCGTCGTGAAAAACGACAACCGACAATCGAAGTCGAGGAGCGCGATGGTGGATACGACGAGCCGGTCGAGCGAACGGTCATGCAGCGGGAAACAGCTGCTGAAGTGCGCGGGGCGGTTAGTGAACTGAAGCCAGAGCAGCAAGAGCTGATTGAACTCGTTTACTTCCAGGGTATGACGCAGCAACAGATTTCAGAGCGACTCGATTTACCTCTTGGAACGGTCAAGACGCGAATCAGGAGCGCGATTCAAGCATTACGAAAACGAATGGATGGGAGGGAACGAGATGGAAGAACGTTGTCATGACTTAATCGATTATTTCAATGGAACATTATCCGCAGCAGATCGCGACGCGTTCGAAGCGCATCTTGCGACGTGTGAAGAATGTCGCGAAGCGCTTTTAGAAATGGAAGAACTCATGCTTCCCATCGCTGAATCGCTTCCGGAGCGACCCGTTCCTGCAGGTATGAAAGCACGGATTCTTGGAGAAGTCCTTGGTTCAGCAGAGACGGCGTCTCCTCAGGAAGCACCGATGACTACTCCGGTAGACATCAAACAAGCACGTCAGCAACAAACGAAGAAAAAAAGTGTCCCACTCGGCTGGTTGATGAGTATCGCCGCTGCCTTGATTCTCTCACTTGGTGCGAACGCCTACTTCCTCTCACAGGAAGAAAGCACGGATACACCCGAGACGTTAGCCATGGATGAGATCAAAGGGATGGGGAACTTCGAAAGCACAGAGTCCATCAAAGGATCAAGCATGATTTTCACGCAAAACGATAAATCGTACATGCTGGTCCAGTTGAAGGATTTACCACCCCTTCAAGAAGGGCAACTTTATCAGTTATGGACGATCGAAGGCGAAACACCTACTGCGAACGGTGTCATCGAAAAAGATGGAGAGGCAGCAGCTGTCTTCCCACTTAAAGGAGACGGCAAGGTGGACGCGGTCGCCATCACGGTCGAACCAGAACCGGATTTAGAAAAACCGACGGGCGAAATCGTCGCATCGGTCGCATTATAATCGATAGCTCTAGCGAATCCGTATCTTACGGATTCGCTTTTTTTGTGCAAGGTGCTGAATGGAATAAGCAAAAGCGCGTTGAAATGATAAGAAATCGAATGAATTTCTAATTTTTACTGAAGAAATGAGACCGAGCAGACGATAGTTAGGAGAATGACAGTCTATTAAGGAGAGGCCTCATACAATGAATGAATGGATCATCTTAACGAAACATTATGAAGTGACACTCGTCGTAGTGTCAGTGCTCGTTGCCATCATCGGATCATATGGTTCACTAGAGTTAAATCGGCGTCTAGCGAAGGCGACTTCCTTGAAGAAGCGTGCCTTGTTCCTCTCATCATTGACGATGGGATTATCAATCTGGGGAATGCATTTCGTCGGGATGGGGGCATTCGCCCTGTCGGTTACGGTTCGCTATGATTGGTTTTTAATGTTCTTATCCGTCATTCCTGCCATTTTAGCTGCTTTCATTGCCTTCCATCTCTTGTACTCGTCGACGATTACGAGAAATAAGGTGATTTTAGCGGGGGCACTGATGGGGGGCGGAATCGCCACGATGCATTATCTCGGAATGATGGCGATGCAGTTCGGTGGAACCGTTCGGTATGAGACAGGATTATTCCTCTTATCGGTTCTGATTGCCGTTACCGTCGCGTATATCGCTTTGCTACTGCTCCATCGCTTAAGACATGTCGATCAGAAACGGATCTTGATTCCCATCGCGGTCGTGATGGGGTTTGCCATCTCTTCGATGCATTATGTCGGAATGCTTGGTACATCGTTTTGTATCCCAGCTTCTAATGCCGAGATCATCGGCGACGCTCCAATCACGTCGAATATCTTAAACGAAGTCGCGATCCCCGTCTTCTTGATTGTCATCTTGATTGCTGGGCTCTATATTCACTTGGAACGACGTGCTCTACAAATGATGGCGTATACGGACCATTTGACCGGACTGCATAATCGGAGATGGCTTGACCATCACATGACGAAGGTCGATGCCCATTACGGTCGAGCGAAACAAGAGATGGCGATGGCTTTACTTGATCTTGATGGATACAAGTGGGTCAATGACACATTCGGTTTTGATAAGGGCGATGCGGTCATCCGGCAGTTCGCAGAACGGATGCTAGGGACGTTGAAGGAAGATGAAGCGTGCATTCGCTATAACGGCACCCAGTTCTTCCTCATCAAACGTGTTTCACAAGAAGACATGACAGAGGTCTTCGAACAGATTTTAGAGGACGTGCGTCAACCGATTGCGCTCGAGGATCAGCCGGTTCATTTGACGGCAACGATGGGCGTCATTTTACCGAACACAAAGGAATCGCTTGAAATGCGAATCGGTCAGATGGAAAGTGCGCTACGTGCTGGTAAGAACGAGGGACGTGATCGATTCATCGTGTACGATGATGCGCTACACTCCGATCGCAGGGAGCAATTGATCGTCGGTTCCTTACGCCGGGCGATGACGGATTTCAAGGAGTTCGCTCTCGTCTACCAACCGAAGATCGCACTCGCTACAGGAAAGGTCGATCAGGCGGAAGTCTTGATTCGCTGGAATCATCCGAAGTTTGGTTTCATCTCACCGGCGGAGTTCATCCCGCTTGCTGAAAAATACAGTTTAATTCACCGTTTGACCGAGTGGGTGTTGAAGGAGACCGTCGCACAGATGGAGATTTGGAAGAAGGAAGATTATTTCATTCGTCAAGTCTCTGTCAACTTATCCGCGATGCACTTCCGGTCCGAGTCACATAACGTGATGATTAAAGAGATCGTTCACCATTCCTTAAAGAGTGGAAGCGAGTTACAACTACAGCTCGAAATCACAGAAACATCCGTCATGGAGAATCTCGACCGAGCGATGATGATGCTCGGTGAACTGAAGCAACTCAGTCTGACGATTGCACTCGATGACTTCGGAACGGGTCTATCTTCACTGACACACTTAAAGCATCTCCCGATTGATATCCTGAAGATCGACAAGTCGTTCATCGATGAAGTCCCACATGACGAACGGGGAACAGCGATCACAGAAATGATCATTCAGCTTGCGAAGAGTCTTGGAATCGAAGTCGTCGCGGAAGGTGTCGAGACACTCGAACAGCATCTTTTCTTAAAGCGTCTCGGTTGCGATTATGGTCAAGGTTACTATTACAGTAAGCCGATGCACGTGAAGGATCTAAACCAGCGGACGATCGAAGAAACGGTTCTAAATGTCGGATAAGGCAATCCAAACGTGACTTCCGTTCGTATACTAGATAAGCATGCGAGGATGATGCATGCGACGTCTGGGGGGACGCAAAGCGCTGGAGGTTTTCACCAGCTCGTGCACGATGCAGACAGACATCCAGTACATTCGACTATACTCGATCAACTCAGCTTTCGACGCAGCACCTGTCTGTTCGAACACAAACAAAGGCAACTTCCACGATGGAAGTTGCCTTTTTCATTTTCGCTTATGAACGAACCGTTAGGACGCAGCCTGTTTGATCCGTCACGAGCACATTCGTATTAAAGTATTGTCCATCACTTTTTAGGATGAGCGCTTTTTTCTCCGCGTTGTAATCGAGTGTCATTTCTTGATCGAGGAAATGACTCGACCACCGCTTGACGAGAACGGGACCGACGTTTGAATCAATCGTCATGTCTTCCGGTGTCGCTTCATCGACGATGCGAATACTGAAAATACCAGAGTTTCCGCAGCCACAACCCTCTGTATCGTAATAGAGGTGCAGTTGACCGGATACTTCACCGCGTAATTGGCGGATCCGCTCCTGAGCAGACGGTGTAAATGTGATATTCATGGTCATTCACTCCTTTCCTTTAGTATACGCCGTTTGAACAAGAAAGGAACGTCACTTGCTCACGCTGACTTGGCGGCGCATCCGGACGAGAAGGAAGATATAACCGGCTAACAATAAGACGACGCTACCGAGAACCGTCGTATCGACGAGACCGTTATCGGACTCGAAATTGATCGCGATATACGCCCAGACGAAGACGAGCGGATAAATCGGATCACGGTTCGCAAACATGAAGAGAAGAGCGACGACGACTCCGACGACGAGCATGATCATCGTCCAGCCTGCATCTCCAATTCCAAGCCAAGATGTCACACCTTCTGCGTTGATCGTCAGGAAGATGTCAGCGATCGTCGCGACCGAAACCCAGCCGAGATAAAGCGAGAACGGTAGCTTGAAGCGTAATCCTTTCGTCTCACGATCAATCTTCGAGTAGATGACGATCAATGACAGCAAAAGACCGACGATGACGACGACGGAAACGACGAACAGTTCAAACGTGAAGGAGACAATCCAGCCAGCGTTGAACAGACAGCTGATCAAGAACCACGGTCCGATTTTCTTCGCCAGTTCGTGTTCCTTGAATTTCGGAATCGATTGCAAAATCAACCAGATGAGTAAAATTGTATAAATCAATCCCCAAATCGAAAACGCATACCCAGCCGGTTTGAACAATGTGATGATCGAATCGGAAATTCGTCCTGTCTTTCCACCATCGAGGGCGTTCACGGCAATCGTGAAGATGAAGCCGACCCAGTTGAGCCAAATCCATTTATTAGTTTTCAAACAAAAAACCTCCTTTATTCTCTAAAGAAGGTTTACCCAAAAATCATTTTCATTAGTCATCACGGTCGGCGTGTCGGGTTCAAAAAGGACATACCGATTGCTGGATTCCCTGTATGCGAACCGAGAACCGGCGTTAAGTCATCGATGCGGACACGCACATCGTATTGCGATTCGAGTCGTTGTTTCCACTCGAGTGCCAGTTCATACGCTGTCGCGTGGAATAGTGAAATATCCGTGACCTGCCCCCGTTCAATGATTGCGACAAGATGATCAAAAATCTTTGAATGCGCTTTTTTAAACGTCCGGACGGTTTGGTAAGGCACGATTTTTCCTTCTTCGAAGTGGAACAACGGGCGAAGTTGCAACAAGTTACCGACGAATGCCTTCGTCGAAGAGATGCGTCCGCCCGCTTGTAATTGATCGAGGTTCGCGACCGTGAATTCAATGTGATGGTCGAAACGACGCTCGAGAATGATCTGTTCGACGGATTCGATCGAGTGCCCGGCTTCGACGAGTTCGATCGCTTCTGCTAGAAGTTGACCAGCTGGGTAGATACCGCAACGGGAATCAATCGCAATCAGACGAAAGCCAGCAATCTCTGCCCCTTGAACGGAAGCGTTGTACGTTCCGCTCAGTTCACTCGATAAGTGAACAGCGAAGCCGACGTCGTAATCCTCTTTCAACCGTTCATAGTGCTCAGTGAAACTCCCGATCGAAGGTTGGCTCGTCGTTACCTTGTGTTTTGAGTCAATCCAGTTATAGACGGTTTCTGCATCAACGTCGACACCATCGACGAAACTTTCTCCATCCTTCATGACAAGTAAAGGGACGACCGAAAGATCATCGCGCTGAGCGATCGTATCCGGTAAAATCGTTGTACTATCAGTGATCCAAGCGATCCGCATAACAAGTTCCTCCTTAAATTAGTACCTGATATTAATTGTAGGTGTAAGCGTTCTCGCTGTCAAATGAACATTAAAAAATATTGAACGTTTTAGTTGATTAAATAATGAAATACGCTATAATCGGTACGTGATTAGTAAACTTTTAGTCATCTTATACTAAACTAAGCCGCTGAGAGGAGGACGTCGATTGTACTCAATCGGTCAAAAAATCAAGAACCTCCGTCTTCAAAAGGGATTGACGCAAGAGGAACTAGGGGAAAGAACAGACCTGAGTAAAGGGTACATCTCGCAACTCGAACGGGAACTCAGTTCACCGTCGATCGAGACGCTGTTTCATCTCCTCGAAGTCCTCGGCATCTCACCGAAGGATTTCTTTGATGAGGACACACTCAATCAAAAAGTCATCTACGGTGAAGAGGATGTCACGACGTATGCCGATGAGGAACAAGGATATCATGTCACATGGCTCATTCCAGAATCGAATGAGAAAGAGATGGAACCAGTCTTATTGACACTCGCGCCAGGGGGAGCATTCAAGACGTATGAACCATCAGGTGCCGAGACGTTCGTCTATGTGCTCGCCGGAAACGTCACGCTGACGCTTGGTCGTCAGTCTTTTGTAGCGAAACAAGGAGAGACACTTTACTATAAGGCTTCAGAAATCCATCAACTACGCAATGAGTCAACACAAGAGACGAAGGTCCTCGTGACCGCGACTGACTCATACTTATAAAGGAGGAACTAGATTGGCAGATACTACGATCATTCAATTCAAGGACGTTACGAAACGATATGACGATCAGACCGTCCTCGACCAAGTCAGCTTTGAAATCGAACGCGGGAAGTTCTATACGTTACTCGGACCATCGGGTTGTGGGAAAACGACGATCTTACGACTGATTGCCGGCTTTTCGGAAGCGACAGAAGGGGACATCATCTTCAACGGAAAACGGATCAACGATGTACCGGCGAACAAACGTCAAGTCAATACTGTTTTCCAAGACTATGCACTCTTCCCGCACTTGAACGTCTTCGAAAATATCGCCTTCGGTCTTCGCATCAAGAAGGTGAAAGAAGCAGAAATCGCAAAACGTGTGACGGATGCGTTGAAGTTCGTCAACTTGTCCGGTTATGACAAACGAGAAATCACCGAGATGTCAGGTGGACAGCGGCAACGTGTCGCGATTGCCCGGGCAATCGTCAATGAGCCGGAAGTCATCTTGCTCGATGAGCCACTGTCAGCGCTCGACTTGAAATTGCGAACAGAGATGCAGTATGAGCTCCGCGATTTGCAACGTCGTCTTGGCATCACGTTCATCTTCGTCACGCACGACCAAGAAGAGGCACTGGCAATGTCAGATGAAATCTTCGTCCTCAATCACGGTGTCATTCAACAATCGGGCACACCGACGGATATCTATGATGAACCGATCAACCGCTTCGTCGCGGACTTCATCGGTGAGTCGAACATCATTCCAGGGCGCATGGTGGAAGACTATCGGGTCTGGTTCGCCGAGAAGGAATTCGAATGTGTCGACCGTGGTCTTGAATTGAACGAACCGGTCGAGATCGTCATCCGTCCGGAGGATCTTGAAATCACGAACGTGACACAAGGGAAACTGCAAGTCACCGTCGATTCGCAACTCTTCCGTGGCGTGCACTACGAAATTGCTTGTATGGATGAAGTCGGTAACGAATGGCTCGTCCACAGTACGAAAAAGGCGACGGTTGGTGAGCAGATCGGACTGACATTTGATCCGGAAGCGATTCACGTCATGCGACTGAACGAGACGGAAGAAGAATTCGATAAACGTCTGGAATCCTACGACGGGGTGTTATGATGCAAAAATCACGTAATTGGTATCTCATCCCGTATCTATTCTGGATTGCCTTGTTCGTCATCGCACCGATCGTACTCGTCGTCTACTATTCATTCCTTGATTTGGACGGCAACTTCTCATTTGAGAACTACCAGAACTTCTTTACGTCGACCTATTTGACGATGACACTCAGCTCGTTCTGGTATGCCTTTTTGATTACGGTGTTTTCGCTCTTGATTGGTTATCCAACCGCTTACTTGTTAACGAAAACGAAGCATAAACAGCTGTGGCTACTTTTGATCATCTTACCGACGTGGATCAACTTGTTGTTGAAAGCTTATGCCTTCATCGGGTTGTTCAGTACGTATGGTCTTGCGAACCAAACGCTTGAAGCGATCGGGATTGGACGACAACAGATTCTCTTTACCGATTTCAGTTTTGTCTTCGTCTCGGTGTACATCTTCATTCCGTTCATGATCCTGCCGATCTTCAACGCGATTGAAAAACTGAGCCCGTCACTCGTCTTCGCTGCACGTGATCTTGGGGCGTCGAACTTCACGACGTTCCGGCGTGTCGTCTTCCCGTTGACGCTCGATGGTGTGAAGTCAGGCTGTCAGCTCGTCTTCATTCCGGCATTATCGCTGTTCATGATTACGCGTCTGATTGCCGGAAACCGCGTCATCACGCTCGGTACAGCGATTGAACAGCAGTTTCTCGTGACACAAAACTGGGGCATGGGAGCGACGATCGCCGTCTTCCTCATCATCGCAATGGCGATCATCCTTGCCTTGACGAGTACGAAACGGAAGAAAGGAGCGACGACTTGATGAAACGTCTGAAACTAGCAAATCTTTATCTGATCGGAGTCTTCATCATTTTGTATGCTCCGATATTCTACTTGGCATTCTATTCGTTCAACAGCGCTGACAATATGACGAACTTCGATTCGTTCACGTGGGATTGGTACAAGGAAGTCTTCCAAGATTCACGCTTGTTAATCATCGTCTTGAACACACTCGTCATCGCCTTGTTGTCAGCTGCGATCTCGACGATCCTTGGCGTATTCGGAGCGATCGGGATTCAAGCCGTCCGTAAGAAACGTGTCGAGACGTCGTTGTTAACGCTAAATAGCATCTTGATCGTCAGTCCGGATGTCATCATCGGGGCATCATTCTTGATTTTCTTCACGCTACTTGGCATCCAGCTCGGCTTTACGTCGGTCTTACTGTCCCACATCGCATTTTCGGTACCGATCGTCGTCATTCTCGTCTTACCGAAGTTGCAGGAGATGAGTCCAACGCTTGTCGATGCAGCGCGTGACTTAGGCGCAAGCCGTTGGGATGTTTTGACGAAAGTTATCTTGCCGTACATTACACCAGGTATCTTTGCTGGATTCTTCACGGCATTGACGTACTCATTGGATGATTTTGCGGTGACGTTCTTCGTGACAGGAAATGGCTTCACAACGTTGTCCGTTGAGATCTACTCACTCGCCCGTCAAGGGATTTCGATGAAGATCAACGCCCTGTCGACTGTCATTTTCTTGTTTACGTTCTTACTCGTCATCGGCTACTACTTCTTGAACCAACGAGCTGCTACGAAGCTGTCGCGACCGGAGGTGAAATGACCGTTGAAAAAATTGATTCAATTGTTCGCCGCGATTTTCTTGATTTCAGGTGTCATCCTGTTCACCTTGAATCAGTTAAATGAGACACAGGGATATTCGGGTAAAAATGTCTTGAACATCTACAACTGGGGCGATTATATCGACCCTGCACTGATCAAACAGTTTGAAAAAGAGAGCGGTATCAAGGTCGTCTATCAAACGTTCGATTCGAACGAAGCGATGCTGACGAAAATCGAGCAAGGAGGAACGACATACGATATCGCCGTTCCGTCCGACTATGCGATTGCGAAGATGATCGATGAGAAGCTCGTCGTTCCGATTGATCATCAAAAAATTCCGAATCTCAAGAACATCGATTCACGCTTTTTAGATTTATCATTCGATCCGAACAATAAGTACTCGATTCCGTATTTCTGGGGAACGGTCGGTATCGTCTACAATAAAGACTTAATTGGTGGGAAGAAACCGACGAGCTGGAAGGATCTCTGGGATCCGAAGCTAAAGAATCAGATTCTACTCGCTGACGGTGCCCGTGAAGTCATGGGGATGAGCTTGAATAGTCTCGGTTATTCGCTGAACGAAACGGATGAGTCGAAACTACAGGAAGCAAAAGCGAACTTGATGCGCCTGACACCAAACGTCAAGGCAATCGTCGGGGACGAGATCAAGTTATTGCTCGCGAACGAAGAAGCAGGGCTCGGTGTCGTCTGGTCGGGTGATGCAAACGAGATCATGAGTGAAAACGAAAATCTCGACTACGTCATTCCAAAAGAAGGATCAAACGTCTGGTTCGATAATATCGTCATTCCAAAGACGGCTAAAAACGTCGAGGGGGCACACGAGTTCATCAACTTCATGCTGCGTCCTGATATTTCAGCGAAAAATGCGGACTACGTCGGCTATTCGACACCAAACAAAGAAGGCTTGAAATTGCTCGACAAATCGGTTCGGACCGATGAGCGATTCTATCCTGATAAACAAGTTACCGATACACTTGAAGTCTATGAGAACCTCGGAAAAAAGATGCTCGCGCATTACAATGAGTTGTTCTTAGAGTTTAAGATGCATAAGAAATGAGGAAGAACCTAGTGTCAGGCGACACTAGGTTCTTTTTTTATTTCTCATCAAAAAAATAAATATAAGTTCCCAGAAAAAAACTATAAAAACTGAATAATTTTTTGAAATAGGGGAATGAGTTTATTATCAACGCCATTTATAGGCGCAGAGGAGGATATCATCATGAAACAAGTCTTAGGAATCATCTTAACTGCCGCACTCACTGTCAGCATCGTGTCAGGCACTTCATATAACCAACCGGTCGAAGCAACAAAACAGACAGACGTCAAATGGCTGCAAGAAATTCAAACACAAGCGAAACAAGCACGTTCACTCGATGGAAAAGTTGTTCTTGAAAAAACAACACTTGCCCAAGTACATAAAGCCTATAAGGGGGAAAAGAACTCGAATTGGTGTCAAAGCGGAAATGGTCTTGCCTCAGCGGATCGCGCTCTTCATTACTGCTCCACGTATGGGGTGAAGGACACAAAAGCAAAAGTTAGTGCAATCGTCTATGATCCGAAGCAGGTCAAGCGGACTGTGACGGTCAAGGAAGTCAAAAAAGCGTATCCGACAGCGAAACTCGATAAAACATTCAACGTCATGACTGTTTCCTCAAAACAGGTCAACATTTATCTAAATTTGAATTCCGACCGTACACAAGTCATGTCAATTCTAGTAAAATATAACTAATGAAAAAGGATGACCGATTCGGCCATCCTTTTTATTTAATCGTTTTATAGAGTGGTACGAGATGCGAATAGGTATTTCGAATCATATCGAGTAATTCTTCGCGTGACAGGTGATGCACTTGTTCTGCCGGAATATGACGACCAACAAGGAATTCTGCCTTTTTGACGTCGTGGAAACGTTGTAATCCTTTTTCGATATCCGTCTCATGAACGGAGACGGCGTCTTTTTTCATATGATCGTATGAGACGACGAAATCATCCGGAAGGGATGTCAGCAGTTCTGTATGCTGTAACAGTTTCGATGCGTATTGTTGTTTATTCGGTAACTCGTAGATATAGGCAAGCCAAATGAACAGATGATCATCAAACAGACCGACTTGGAAATGCGGATGTTTTTTGTATCCACGTTTATCGGGTGAGAATGCCATCCATGTATCCTTCGGAGGGTTGACCTTCCGACGTGCATGTTGCGCGATGTGAACATGGACATCTTCTGCTGTTGCGACCGTTAAGTCAGGTGCGACTTCCTGACCAATGTCTCGAAAGACCGGCTGGATGCGTTCGCGAATCGCTTCCATCCGTGGTTCTAGTCCATCGATCTGAAATGTATCAAATGCGTGTTGCGTGAATGTATTTGTCATAAAAAAATCACCTCGCGTCAATTGTATCAAAGGAGACCATCAAAGTTCGACTTTTTGCTCGAAAAGTAGAATAATGGGCATATCGATTTCCAGTAATATACAACTACATAACTTAAAGGAAGGGGAATGTTTTGTGCGTCGTTTTCAACAATATCTCCTTCGAAGCTGGGTCGTTTTTTTCGTAATCGTCATAGGCATCGATCTTTTTGCGAAGTCGAGAGATTATAGTCTCAGCGTCGATTTGTTTACGTTCTTATTGATTGCCGCCTTATCGACGATTTTCGTCGTCGATCCTGTCCGTCGTCGTCATATGAGTTTTACTTTCCATTTTGGATTCGTCCTCTTTACATTCTTGACGTATGGATTATTATCAGCGATTTGTGTCGGGCAATTGACGATGCTCATCTATCAGTTGCGAACGATTCATACACCAATCGGACGTCGGCGGATGTTACATAACTATCCCTTCAACGTCGCACTCGAATTGTTTTTAATCGTTCCAGCAGGTCTTGCCTATAATGCACTCGGCGGAACACATGGCGAAGCATTCGTGCTGACAGAAAACATCGTACCGTTACTGGCGATGGTTGCGATTCTCTGGATCGTCCTCTTATTGCAATACCAGTTATCCCGATTTCTTCTTGGAGAAAACATTCCAAGTGACGTCATGTTCCAACTGCTACGTTTCGAAGCGGTCGTCATCACAGCAGAATTGTTATACGGAATCTTCAGCACACTCGTCGTTCAAGGGAACGGGAATAGCGGACTCGTCATGGCGGCGTTTGCCTTATTCATCATCAAGCGTGCACTGGGAAGTTCCGTTGAAGCAACAGACCGGATCGAACATTGGGAGCAGATCGAGCGATTGAAAGAGGCGGCTTGGAAAGACGGTGATGCCCAGTTCATCATCGAGCGGTATTTACGACAGCTCAATCAATTCGTCAAACCGGATATCGCTTGGATTAAGTTTGATTTCAAAGAAGGAAAGCAAAGCGTGTACTATTCGTTGAAGGACGGACGAAAGTTAAAAGCCGATCATGTCGAAGGACGAATCATTGAAGACATCATCGAAAAAGAAGAAGTCCTTCTTTACGGGATGCAACAGGAGTGGGATATTCGTCTTTACGATAGCTTGCCGGAAGAGACACAGTCGGTCCTCTTCATTCAACCGGAAGCGACGGAGACGATCAACTGCTCGTTGCTCCTTGCCTCGAACGCAAGTGGTGAATTCACGCAGGATTTTGGATATGAGCTATACCGTGCCCTTCGTGTCCTGTCGTGGGCAGTGGAACGGGCACACGAGCGAGAACGCTTGTTGACCGATAGCAGGACGGATGCGATGACGAAATTACCGAACTATCGTGCCCTTCAAGAGTGGGGCGATCGTCGTATTAAACAACGCGACCTTTATCCGTTCTCAGCCTTAATGATCGACTTAGATCACTTCAAACAAATCAATGATACGTATGGTCATGAAGTTGGAGACGTCGTCTTATTTGAAGTGGCGAAGTTATTGATGCAAGCAACACGCATCACGGATCTTGTCGCGCGTTACGGAGGAGAGGAGTTCGTCATCTTACTACCGAATACGGATCTTGATTCAGCCCAAATCGTCGCAGAACGAATCCGCGAGACGTTGCATGCGAATCCGATCTTAGTCGAAGGGCATACGCTCCGGATCACGGCTAGCATCGGCATCGATACATTAAAGGAACTTGGTGATCTCGCGAGTTTGATTCGAAATGCCGACCGTGCGATGTACGTCGGAGCGAAGTTCCAAGGGCGCGACCGTGTCGCATCGTATCAGGAGTGGAAAGAGAAGGTCATTTAAATCAAGTAGAAGAAGGTAGCAGAGACGCTATCTTCTTTTTTGATGTAAAAAATCCTCCCAGTTCGGATGAACGAGAAGGATCGAAAAAGAATAAGTTCATTGTGCTTGTTGTTTGCTGAGACGAATCTCGTTTTCAATCGCATGAATCGCGGCTGACCAAGAACCATAGCGATGAAGTAAGGCTTTCGTCGATGGTTTGTTGTTTCGTTTCGCCCATTCCCGGTATGCTTCAAAAGAGAGGGCAAAGCCAACTTCCTCGATGGCTTGACGCAGAGAAGCAGCAAGTTCAGCTTTCGAATAAGTGACGCTTGCTTCAAGTCCTGCAGCGGTACACGCATCGTGCCACGAACCGAACATCTTGACGATGTGATAGTGACTCGGTGCATGATGGACAGATTTACGCCACATTTGATATTTCTTAAGTGTGATCGTAGAGCCGACGTCTTGTGCGTACCGTTCGAATGACTTTAAGATTTCGTCTTTCGTATATTTCGGTGCCCGCTCAAGCTCCTCTGGCTGTTGATCGACATTCCACTCGTATCCAGCGGCAGACAAGGCTTCTGGCCACGAACCAAATTGACGGATGATGTTTTCTGGCTGAGGCCAGTCATTAACTAAAGCATAACGGCGATAGACAGTACGGCGTGGACGGTCCTGGATGAGTTCACCGACCGCACGGATGGCTTCAATCATCTCAAGCTGCTCTTCTGTATAACTCTGTTGACTCGTAAGTACACGTTGCTTCATGAGTGAGTCCTCCTTCCTAGTTCGATGTAGTATTGAGGCAAAAGTCCTCTGTATTAGATATATCGGTACATTTCCATTAATTATGAATAATTCCCGCAAAATATTGTAAATAAAGTGAATCGGATTCTTTGCTTAGTATAAATGGAAGTCATGGAAATGAAAACAGAATGACACGAAATTTTAATTCTATTCAGAAAAATAGGACAAACGGCTCATATGGAAAAAAAGACCAGACACGCTCGTCAGCGAATCTGGTCTTGAGGTATGACTTATTTTCCTTCGATGTAAGCCCATTTGTACGAAGTATCGGCACCGACTTTGTGGTTAACGATTCCTTTGACGTACGGTTTACGAAGAAGCGAAACACCTTTTTGGTACATAACTGAGATTGCTTGATCCTCTTCAAGGAGTGTTTTTTCAGCATCCTTGAGAGCCTGCCAACGTTTCTCAGCATCTACTTCTTTTTGAGCTGACTTGATGAGTGAATCATATTTATCGCTTGAGTACTTACCACGGTTGTATGGTCCACCAGTTACCCACATATCGAGGAATGTCATCGGATCCTGGTAGTCAGGTCCCCATCCTGCGAACGATAGCTCGAACTCACCTTTAGACTCGAGATCCAACTTGTTCTTGAATGGTTGTTGTTTGATTGTAACTTCAAGACCTGGAAGGTTTTTCTCCCACTCGCCTTTGAGGTACTCCGAGATTTTTTTCGAGTTGTCATCATCATATGAAAGAAGTTCGAGTTTGAGAGACTTCTTGCCGACGGCTTTCAGTCCTTTTTCGAATGATGCTTTTGCAGATGATGCGTCATATGAACCGAAACCTTCGTTGCCATCACGGAAATCTTTACCGTCTGGACCTTTCGCGAAGTCTTTTGGTACGTAGTAGTAAGCAGGGATTGAACCGTTGTTCAAGAGAACATCAGCCATCTGCTTCTTGTCGTATCCTGAATCGATCGCTTTACGGATATCCTTGTTCTTCAAGAGATCATTCTTGAAGTTCATTTGGATATAGTACATTGCTGCATCAAGACGTGTATCAAAGTCTTCTTTGTCTTTGTATTGATCAACAAACTCACTTGTTAAACCAGCTAGATCGATGTCACCTTTTTCGTACAAGTTGACGCCTGTCGAGACTTCCTTAACGATTTTCGTGTTGATTTCTTCAAGTTTGACATTATCTTTATCCCAGTACTGATCGTTTTTCTTATAGCTCCAGCCAACATCCGTCTTCCAATCCGAGAGGACGAATGGTCCGTTGTAAAGGAATGTGTCCGGCTTCGAAGCAAAGTTTTTACCTTGTTTCTCAACGAATTCTTGTTTCAGTGGCATGAATGAACCGAAACCAGTCAACGATTTGAAGTATTCAGCCGGTTGAGTCAACTTGACTTCAAGCGTTTTGTCATCGACCGCTTTGACTGCGACATCGTCTGCTTTTCCTTTACTTGTGTTGTATGCTTCAGCGCCATCGATGATATACATGATATACGCATACTGTGAACCACTCTTCGGATCAAGGACGCGTTTCCATGCGTATTCGAAGTCTTTTGCTGTGACATCGCTGCCATCCGACCATTTCGAATCACGAAGTTTGAACGTGTATGTAAGTCCATCTTCAGAAACATCAACACTTTCTGCGACACCCGGTGTTGCTTCTTGATTCTCGTCTAGACGGAACAGACCTTCTTGAACGTTGTTCAAGACTGTGAAGGATACAGAGTCTGTTGCGACGGTTGGGCTAAGTGCTGGAATATCCGAACCGCTGATGATATTCAAGACTTGTTTGTCTGAAGATTTTTCTCCAGATGTCGAACCGCCTTCTTTTGAACCTTCATCTGTCGTCGAGCATGCTGCAAGACTTGAGCCAGCGATTGTCAGTGCTCCGACGAGTGCAAGTGCCTTTTTCTTTTCCATAAAGTAAATCCCTCCCAAAAGAAATAGATATATCTGGTGAAACGATAAGAACCGATAGGATAGCGATCCGGTGTCCGACTAAAAATAAGAGGGGTCATCGCCTTTTATTCTTAAGCTGTGGAAAGCACCGGATCAACTTGTTATCAATAATAAATACAATATTCAGAAAAATCAATAGAATATTTTCAGATTATTTCAAAATTATTAAATTTATGTGTAATACCAACGTTTTTTTACGAAAAATTATTTTTATGTAAGGATAAAATTAGGAGTTTTTAAAATTATTGAATACAAAAAGAACCAGTTGTATGAAACAACTGGTTCATAATCTCATTTCTGCTTTTGGACGTACTGAAGTGCTTCTGCGACGTGATCTTTTACTTTCACACTGCGCCATTCTTTGACGATTTCACCAGATTCATCAATTAAAAACGTTGAACGAACAATTCCAAAATATTCCTTTCCGTAGTTCTTTTTCAATTGCCAGACACCATATTGCTCACACACTTCGTGATCGACATCTGATAACAATTGGAATGGTAATTCATATTTTGCGATAAAGTTTTGATGCCGTTTCTGACTATCGGCAGAAACACCGAGAATGACGGTGTTGTTCTCTTCGAACGCTTGCGTCGCATCGCGGAAATCACATGCCTCGGTCGTACAGCCAGGCGTTGAATCCTTCGGATAGAAATAGAGTACGACTTTTTTTCCACGATAATCCTCGAGGGAAATCGGTTCTCCTTGTGCATTCGGAAGGGTGAATGTAGGTGCTTGCATGAAAAATTCCTCCTTATCCTAATTCCATGTTTAATTGATCCGCATATTTCTCAAGCTTCTTTTGAAGACTCTCTTTTAATGGATCGAGTGCGATCAAGTACTTCTCATAATCCGTCCCGGCTTTCGCCGTCTTCATGAGGAGTGGCTGTTCTTCTTCATACCAGTCTGCGTAGTCTTGATAGTAATCAACGAGCGTCTCAGGGTTTCCTTCGTTCTTGAGCGCCTCACCATAAATCATCAGAATGTTACTGTTCATCTCGAGCGCCATATAATCGGTTTGCGCATTGACGCGAGAAAAGACGGCATCTTGCTCTTTTTCATCGGTTTTTCCGATCTCATCAGCCGCCTTCGCATTGACACCATACTCATCAGCGTTAAATCCAGTGAACATGTCACCAAGTGTCGAGAAGACGGACGGATCGAATGTCGTCGGTGTCAGGACGATCTTCCACTCGTCGTCTTTCTTCAATAACAGCTTCGATCCTCGGTTCGGGAGAATCGATCCTTTCGCATCCTTGAATTCGTGGATGATATAGGCGACGTCGCCCTTTTGGAACGACTTGACGACCTTACCGGGAACGACATTCAAGTTTTTCGCACCAACGGCAAGCGGTTCAAGTTGTTTTTCGTCACCCGTATATTCAATCGATGCAAGGTATTTTGCATCTGCTCGTCCGGATTGACCGAGCGTTTTTTCGTATGTTTGATAGACGTCAAGAACGGCTTGTTCAGCCTTCTGTTGTTTCGTTTCCGTCGTCTTCGGGGATTTGGTATCTGTAGAAGACGGGGAATCGTTTCCGCAACCGACGAGTACGAGACTGGTCGCAAGCAGCACTACGAGCGATCGTTTCATTCGAATTCCTCCTAAGATGAATGTTTCATGGTGCTTCCATAGCTAATCTTGTCTCTACCATACAGGAAATTCGCTTTTTTGAGTAGGATATCGGTACACTAAACGAAAGGGGAGTGATAGATATGAAAATTCATATTACAGATGAGGCATTGCAATACTTTAAAGATGAGATGGAAGCAAAATCAGGCGATACGATTCGCTTCTTCGCAAAATATGGTGGCTCAACGGATTTAACACAAGGTTTCTCGGTTGGTGTTCATATGGAAGAAGTCGAACGGGCAGCAGTCGAAGAAGTCGTCGATGGCATTCACTTCGTCGTCTCAGATCAAGATGATTGGTTATTCCAAGGGCAAGACGTCAAAGTTTCAATTGAACACGAAGAGATCGTCTTTTCACAAGCGAAGGAATAATTGATAACGGAGGAGCGACCAAATCGGTCGCTCCTCTATTTTTTTGACTAGAATAATTGTAAGCGGACTCATGCTTCTGTACAATGGAGAATGTAAGCGATTTAAAGTAGAGATTAAAGGGGGAATAGAGATGATTCCGTACAAACACGAACCATTCACGGACTTCTCACAAGAAGCAAACAAGAAAGCGTTCGAAGAGGCACTTGCACTCGTCACGCAAGAACTCGGCAAAGATTATCCGCTCGTCATCGGTGGAAAACATGTGACGACGGAAGATAAAATCGTCTCCGTCAATCCGGCTAACAAAGAAGAGATCGTCGGACGTGTCTCAAAAGCGACACAGGAACATGCAGAAGAAGCGATGCAAGCAGCAGTCACAGCTTTCGAAACATGGAAATTCGTCAATCCGTCTGTACGTGCGGACGTCCTATTCAAAGCAGCGAACATCATCCGTAAGCGGAAGCATGAGTTCTCTGCCTACCTCGTCAAAGAAGCAGGGAAGCCTTGGAATGAAGCCGATGCCGATACAGCAGAAGCAATCGACTTCCTCGAGTACTATGCACGTCAGATGCTCGTCTTAAAAGACGGTAAAAAAGTCGAGAGTCGTCCAGGCGAATACAACCGTTACGATTACATCCCACTCGGTGTTGGTGTCATCATCTCACCATGGAACTTCCCACTCGCGATCATGGCTGGAACAGCTGTCGCAGCAATCGTGGCAGGGAACCCGATCCTCTTGAAACCCGCATCGACGACACCGGTCGTCGCGGCGAAATTCGTCGAAGTGATGGAGCAGGCTGGTCTTCCGGCTGGTGTCTTGAACTTCGTACCAGGTTCAGGAGCAGAAGTCGGTGATTATCTCGTCGATCACCCGAAAACACGTTTCATCAGCTTCACGGGATCACGTGATGTTGGACTTCGTATCAACGAGCGGGCATCGAAACTAAACGAAGGTCAAATCTGGCTCAAACGCGTCATCGCGGAAATGGGCGGAAAAGATACGATGGTCATCGATGAGTCGGCTGACCTCGATTACGCAGCGGACATGATCACGAAAGCGGCATTCGGATTCTCGGGTCAAAAATGTTCAGCTTGTTCACGTGTCGTCGCACTCGACTCTGTCTATGACGAGTTGCTCGAAAAAGTCGTCGCGAACACGAACAAACTGAGCATCGGTAACCCGACAGATGTCTCAAACAATGTCGGACCGGTCATTGACGCAGCAGCGTTCAAGAAAATCACGTCGTACTTCGACGTCGCAAAAGAAGAAGGACGTATCGTCGCAGGTGGTACGGCAGATGATTCAACAGGATTCTTCGTCTCACCGACAGTCGTCGCTGACGTTCAACCAACGGATCGTTTGATGCAAGAAGAGATCTTCGGACCAGTCGTCGCGTTCACGAAAGCGAAAGATTTCAAAGAAGCAATCGACATCGCGAACAACACGGAATACGGATTGACAGGTGCTGTCATCACGCAAGACCGGACGAACCAAGAGTACGCGCGTGCGAACTTCCACGTCGGTAACCTCTACTTCAACCGTGGGTGCACAGGCGCAATCGTTGGCTACCAACCATTCGGTGGATTCAACATGTCTGGAACGGATTCGAAAGCAGGCGGACCGGATTACTTGACTTTACATCTTCAAGCAAAAACAACTTCAGAAATGTTCTGAAATGGTGTTTAATAGATGAAACGGGTGTGCGACCTGCATGCCCGTTTTTCTTATATCACGAAAAAAAGGGGGAGCAAGGATGAACGGAATGTGGTTTGCGATTTTGCTGTATCTCGGACTGATGGTCGCACTAGGCGTCATTGCGTATTATCGGACGAAGAACATGAATGACTACATGCTTGGGGGACGTACGATTGGTCCCGTCGTCACGGCGCTCTCTGCTGGAGCAAGTGACATGAGTGGCTGGCTGTTGATGGGATTACCGGGTGCGATGTATGCAACTGGTCTGTCCAGTGGATGGATCGTCGTTGGTTTATTGCTTGGCGCTTATGCCAACTGGTTACTCGTCGCGCCGCGTCTGCGTGCGTATACGGCACATGCAGGGGATGCGATTACGATTCCCGATTACTTTGAAAAACGATTCCACGATAAAAGTGGCGTCTTGCGTACTGTTTCAGCTGGAGTTATCTTAATATTCTTTATAATGTACGCATCAAGCGGTTTTGTCGCGGGTGGTCGTTTGTTCGAAGCGGTCTTTGGTCTCGAGTACACGACGGGTCTTTGGATTCTAGCGGGCGTCGTCATCGCATACGTCTTCCTCGGCGGTTTCCTTGCTGTCAGTTGGACGGACGTCGTCCAAGGGATGATCATGGTCATCGCGTTGTTGATCGTACCTGCTGTTGCACTGACTTTAAGTGGTGGAATCAACGATACACTCGAGACGATCCGGTCAACGGATGGCTCGAAACTGGAACTCTTCAAAGGGACGACAACGATTGGTATCATCTCGCTCCTCGCCTGGGGACTCGGGTATTTCGGTCAACCGCATATCATCGTTCGTTTTATGGCGATTCGGAACTTACACGAGATGAAGTCAGCACGTCGCGTCGGAATGATCTGGATGACATTCTCGATCGTTGGTGCGATGGTGACAGGTTTGATTGGTTATGCTTACTTCACGCAACAAAGTGCTGGACTAAAAAATCCAGAGAATGTCTTCATTCAATTATCACGTGATCTCTTCCCAGGATTCATTACGGGACTATTGCTGGCAGCATTACTCGCTGCGATCATGTCGACGATTTCGACGCAGCTGCTCGTCTCTTCGAGTGCAGCGACGAATGATTTCTACCATCGTTTCTTTAAACGCAGTGCCTCAGACCGCGAACTGATGATCATGGGTCGCGTCATGGTTCTCGTCGTAGCGGTTCTCGCAATTCTCTTATCGTTCGGAGCACAGAAGTCGATCTTGACGCTTGTCGGCTACGCATGGGCTGGTTTTGGTTCAGCGTTCGGACCAGTCGTTTTGTTCAGCCTACTGTGGCGCCGGATGAACAAGACCGGAGCACTCGCTTCGATGATTACGGGATCCGTCGTCGTCATCGCTTGGATTCTCATCAATCAGAATGTTGATGGATTACCATCCTACATTTCGGAAATGTACGAGATGATTCCGGCGTTCATCGCTTCGACGATTGCGCTCGTCATCGGCAGTCTCGTGACGAAGGAACCGAGTCAAGCCATCTATGACGAATTCGATCAAGTACAAGCGCAGCTAAAAGGTGCAGAACCTGAGCGGAAAATCGTCTAATTAACAGAAAGGGGTGTTTCCTGATTACAGGAGACATCCCTTTTTAATTCACTTCATACGTTGTTATTTACCATAAACATATTTGTTGCACTTGTGCAAAATGAGCGTATAATGAAAACAAAAAGTGAGGTGAACGAGATGGCGACACAGCCACTTACACAAGATTTACCGAAAAAACGGACATATATCGGACCAGCGTTCGTCGCTGCCGTCGCGTATCTCGATCCGGGAAACTTCGCGACGAATATGACGGCAGGCGCTCAGTATGGCTATTTGCTGCTTTGGGTCATCGTTGCCTCGAACTTGATGGCCGTCGTCATTCAGTTCCTATCAGCCAAGCTTGGAATCGTCAGTAATCTCAGTTTAGCGGAAGTAATCCGGGAGGAGTTATCGCCGGTCTTTCGCTTCTTCTACTGGGTACAAGCGGAGCTCGTCGCGATGGCAACCGATCTCGCAGAGTTCGTCGGGGCCGCACTCGGATTTCATTTACTGTTCGCAATCGATTTACGGATGGCGGCGCTGTTGACGGCAATCCTATCATTCGTCATCCTCGGCTTCGAGCAAAAAGGACTCCGGCATTTCGAAGCTGTCATCGCCGTACTCGTCTTAATCATCGCCGCTGCTTTTGCGATTGAAGTATTTGAAGTTCATCCGGTCTTTCGTGATCTATCGGCAGGATTGTTACCGGGATTTGAAGGTACGTCGAGCATCGTCCTTGCTGCCGGGATGCTCGGAGCGACCGTCATGCCGCATGCGATCTATCTCCATTCCGATTTAACGAAACGACGGATGGGGCACGTTGCAAATAAATTGTCGATGTTACGGATTCAGCGTTTCGATATTTGGGGAGCGATGTTGATTGCCGGAGCGGTCAATGGAGCGATGCTCGTCATTGCTGCCAGTGTGTTTTACGGCACGACGTATCAAGCGGGTTCGCTTGAAGCGATCTACGAGGGACTTCATGTCACGCTCGGTGGTAGCGCACCATATCTGTTTGCGATTGCTTTACTCGTCTCGGGTCTCGCTTCTTCAAGCGTCGGGACGATGTCAGGTGACGCGATCATGCGCGGCTTTCTTCATCTTCAACTGCCATTGTTCGTTCGACGGACCGTGACGATGTTGCCTGCGATTTTGTTACTGTTCTCCGGTTTTGATCCGACACGAGCACTTGTCCTTAGTCAGGTCGCCTTATCGTTCGGGATTCCGTTCGCCTTGATTCCCTTGATTCGGGCGACTGCGAGTGAGCGGTACATGGGAGAACATCGGAACAGTCGGTTCATGAACGCGTTGGCATGGGTGATCGTCTCGATCGTCATCGTCTTCAATATCTATCTGCTCGTCGATGTCTTAGTATGAATATTCAGTATTTTTGTTTCGTCTGATTTAAAGCGGGTATTTCATAACTAGAAGCTTTCCGCCCGGAAGCTTTGCTACCCCTATAGGACGATGGTGCGGACCTCCCCCCGATGCACCATCGTCTTTTTTGTCTGGACGAAAAGTGCTATGATTAGAAATAGTGTAAAATATATCGCAAAAGTTCCGGAGGTGGAATGACATGGCAAAGATTAATGAGGAGCAAGTCCGCCACGTGGCGCATTTGGCACGCCTTGCCGTGACAGATGAAGAAGTAGCACAATTCACAGGACAACTCGAGAAGATTCTTGGGTTCGCTGAACAATTAAATGAACTCGATACGACAGGCGTCGAACCGACGACTCATGTCCTCGATTTAAAGAACGTCCTACGTAAGGACGAAGTACGTCCATCACTTCCTCGTACGGAAGTAGAACGACTCGCACCGGATTGGGAAGACGGACAAGTCCGCGTCCCAGCGGTGTTCGAATAAGGAGGAAATGACCCGATGTCACTTTTTGAACATGGTGTCAAAACACTACACACACTCATTCAGGATGGCGAAGTCAAAGTTTCTGAACTCGTCCAAGAATCCTTTGATCAAATCGACCGCGTCGATGGAAAAATCGGTGCGTTTCTTTCATTGAACGAAGAAGCATTCGAGCAAGCAAAACGAATGGATGATGTCGCGAAACACGAAGCGAATCCATTGTTTGGTCTTCCAATAGGCGTTAAGGATAACATCGTCACGAAAGGGATGACGACGACATGTGGTTCGAAATTCCTCGAGAACTTCGTACCAGCGCATGACGCGACGGTCGTCGAGCGTCTGCATGAAGCAGGGACGATCACGATCGGGAAATTGAACATGGATGAGTTCGCGATGGGTTCTTCAAACGAGAACTCAGCGTACAAACCGGTTCGCAACCCATGGAATACGAAACACGTTCCAGGTGGTTCTTCAGGTGGTTCAGCAGCAGCTGTCGCAGCAGGCGAAGTCTTGTTCAGCCTTGGTTCGGATACAGGTGGTTCGATTCGTCAACCGGCTGCCTATTGTGGTGTCGTCGGATTGAAACCGACATACGGTCTCGTCTCACGCTTCGGTCTCGTGGCGTTCGCGTCATCGCTTGACCAAATCGGTCCGTTGACACGAACAGTCGAAGACAACGCGTATCTCTTGAGCGCGATCGCAGGACACTGTGAAATGGATTCGACGTCTGCGAACGTCGCAGCAACGGATTACACACAAGCGTTGACAGGTGATATCAAAGGTCTGAAGATCGCTGTTCCGAAAGAATACTTCGGTGAAGGTGTCAGTGAAGGTGTCAAAGCTAACATCCGGGAAGCAATCAAAAAACTCGAAGCACTCGGTGCGACAGTCGATGAGGTGTCACTCCCGAACTCGAAATATGCGCTTGCGACGTACTACTTACTCGCTTCATCAGAAGCATCATCGAACCTCGCGCGCTTTGACGGTATTCGTTACGGAGTCCGTGCGGAAGCGGACGCACTTGAAGATGTCTTCAAGTATTCCCGCTCACAAGGATTCGGAGACGAAGTCAAACGGCGGATCATGCTCGGAACGTATGCGCTCAGCTCAGGTTACTACGATGCCTACTATAAAAAAGCACAACAAGCGCGAACGTTGATCAAAAAGGATTTCGACGATGTCCTCGCGAACTATGACGTCATCATCGGACCAACAGCGCCGACACCAGCATTCGAACTCGGTGCACAACTCGATGATCCCGTCACGATGTATGCGAATGACATCCTGACGATTCCAATCAACTTGGCAGGTGTTCCAGCCATCTCGGTTCCAGCTGGATTCGTCGACGGTCTTCCGGTCGGCTTACAAATCATTGGAAAACATTTCGATGAGGCGACGATCTATCGCGCTGCGCATGCGTTTGAGCTTGCGACAGGTGGATTCGCGCTTCCGAAGTTATAAGGAGCGAATGTATCATGAACTTTGAAACGATCATCGGGATCGAGGTCCACGCCGAGCTGAGCACGAACACGAAGATGTTCTGTGGTTGTGCGCGGGAATACGGCGCGGAGACGAACACGAAAACGTGTCCGATTTGTCTTGGACATCCAGGCGTCTTGCCGAAAATCAACGAAAAAGCCGTTGAACTCGCTGTTCGTGCAGCAATGGCACTTAACTGCCAAGTTGCCGATCAAACGAAATTCGACCGGAAGAACTATTTCTACCCAGATACGCCAAAAGCGTATCAAATCTCACAGTTCGATCAACCGATTGGCTTCGATGGCTACATTGATGCGGAAGTCGATGGCGAAACGAAACGCTTCCGAATCGAACGTGTCCATTTGGAAGAAGATGCTGGTAAGATGAACCACACGGGTGCTAATCACTCAGTCGTCGACTTCAACCGGACAGGTGCGCCGCTCATCGAGATCGTCAGTGAAGCGGACATGCGTTCACCGAAAGATGCAGTCGCCTACCTCGAACGTCTCAAGGAAGTCTTGCAATATGCAGGCGTCTCGGACGTCAAGATGGAAGAAGGATCACTTCGTTGTGACTGTAACATCTCCGTTCGCCCATACGGACAAGAGAAGTTCGGTACAAAAACAGAACTTAAAAACTTGAACTCATTCGGAAACGTCTTAAAAGGTCTTGAGTTCGAAGAAGATCGTCACCGTAAGTTGTTGCTTGCAGGTGGTGTGATGCGTCAAGAAACACTTCGCTTCGATGAGACGAAAAAACAAACGGTCCTCATGCGTGTCAAAGAAGGGGCGTCGGATTACCGTTACTTCCCAGAGCCTGACCTCGTCAAGCTCGTACTTGATCACGATTGGAAAGAAGCGATTCGTGCCGGTATCCCGGAACTTCCAGATGCACGTCGCGTTCGTTACCAAGAAGAACTCGGTCTTTCGGCGTATGATGCGAAGCAATTGACAGTTACACGTGAGATGGCAGAGTACTTCGAAGCGACTCTCGCAGCAGGCGCAGAGCCAAAAGCAGCAGCCAACTGGACGATCGGTGAGATCCAAGGTCACTTGAATAAATCGACGGAAACGTTCGAAACAGTCAAGATGACACCAGCTCGTCTGGCAGAGATGATCGACTTGATCGCAAGTGGCACGATTTCTTCGAAAATCGCCAAACAAGTCTTCACAGCCGTCATCGAAGAAGGTGTCGAGCCACGTGCATACGTCGAAGAAAACGGTCTTGCACAAATTTCAGACGAAGGATTGCTACGTGGTCTCATCGTCGAGATGTTCGAAGCGAACCCAGCCGTCGTCGAGGAATTACTCGGTGGACGTGACCGGAAGAAAGGCTTCGTCATCGGTCAAATCATGAAGAAAACAAAAGGAATGGCGAACCCTGCCCTCCTGGATCAACTCTTCTATGAAGAGCTTGAAAAATTAAAATAAGTAGCTGATTGAACAGCGTCCGTTCCTCCTTTACTTCTGCGAGGAAACGGACGCTGTCTTTTTTGGCTTTGTAATGTCTCGAGAGTTCATGTAAAATAAAACAGTTATGTATCAAATGAACGGTTGAGTCAAAAAGGAGAAAATCTTATGAGACCTAGAGCGCGCGTGATTTATAACCCGACTTCCGGGAAAGAGATGGTTAAACGAAATTTACCGTATATCCTCGACCGACTCGAAGCAGCGGGTTATGAGACATCTGTCTACTCGACGAAAGCGGTCGGCGATGCAACGTATGAAGCAGCACGAGCATGCGAAGCAGAATTTGATCTCGTCGTCGCAGCAGGCGGCGATGGTACGTTGAACGAAGTGATCAGCGGAATGGCTGCCTACAACAAACGTCCGAAGCTTGGTGTATTACCTGTTGGAACGACGAATGACTTTGGTCGGGCGATGCGTATTCCATTGACGATCGAAGGGGCGATGGATGTCATTTGCACAGGACATACGATGCCGGTCGATATCGGTAAGATTGAAGGATCGGCAGGCGTCCATTACTTCATCAACATCGCTGGTGGTGGCATCATGACAGAACTGTCGTACGAAGTGCCTTCGAAGCTGAAGACGGCACTCGGACAGCTCGCGTACTACGTCAAAGGGATGGAGAAACTTCCGCAAATCCGACCGACATATGTCGAACTGGAGCATGAAAAGGGTATATTCAAAGGAGAAGTCATGCTGTTCTTGACATCCAATACGAACTCTGTCGGCGGATTCGAGAAATTGTCACCGAACGCGTCACTCAATGACGGTCGGTTCGATCTCTTCATTCTCAAGAAATGTAACCTCGTCGAACTGATTCGTGTCATGCGTCTTGCCTTAAAAGGGGATCATTTCTCGGACCCTTGCATCGAGCATGTCACGACCTCATTCGTCCGCATGAAGAATACATCAGAGATGAGCTTGAACATCGATGGTGAGTTTGGCGGCATTTGCGAAGGCGAGATGACGAATCTTCGCTCTCATTTCGAAGTCATGACACCAAAGTTCCGGATCGAAGAGATGGAACAAATCAATACACAACTACAAGAAGCAGAAACGAACCTCGCGTGAAGCGAGGTTTTTAAGGAGGATATTCATGATTCCAGTACAAAAGAACGATGAACACGTCGTCGAGATCGTCGACCTGACGCATGAAGGATCAGGGGTCGCGCGCATCGATGGATATACGGTCTTCATCCCGGGCGCATTGCCGACGGAGCAGGTCAAGATCAAAATCACGAAAACGACGAAGTCTTACGGGTTCGGTCGTATCATCCGTCAAAAGACGAAGAGTGTCGATCGTGTCGAGCCACCTTGTCCGGTTTACAACCAGTGTGGCGGTTGCCAATTGCAACACTTGTCATACGATGCAGAACTCAAGTTCAAGCACAACCGTGTCCGTGACGCTTTCGCGCGCCTAGCAGGTCTTGAAATTCCCGTTCACGAGACGATCGGGATGGAAGATCCGTGGGGTTACCGCAATAAGGCGCAAGTACCGGTTGCCTTCCAATCGAACAAATTGATGGCTGGTTTCTATCAAAAACGGAGTCACCGGATCATCGATATGGACTACTGCTTAATCCAAAACAAAGAAAACGACGAAGCCGTCCAAGCGGTTCGTAAAGTCCTTGCTGACTTAAAAGTCCCAGCGTACGACGAGAAGAAAAAAGCAGGCGTCATCCGTCATATCATGGCACGTCATGGTTATCACACGAACGAGTTGATGGTCGTGCTTGTCACGAAGGTCAAACAACTTCGTGGTATCGATAAGATCGTTGAAGGAATCTTAAAGGCGTTACCAAACGTTACATCGATCCAGCACAACATCAACCCGGATGATACGAACGTCATTCTCGGGAAAAAGAACGTCGTCTTGTACGGACCGTCCGTCATCCGCGATCAAATCGCTGGATTGACGTATGAGATCTCACCGCATTCGTTCTTCCAAGTCAACCCGTTGCAAACAGAGAAACTCTACGCGAAAGCGCTCGAGTACGCTCAGTTGACAGGCGATGAGACAGTCGTTGATGCTTACTGTGGTATCGGTTCGATTTCCTTGTCACTCGCTAAACAAGCGAAGCACGTCTACGGCATCGAAATCGTACCGCAAGCAATCGATGACGCACGCCGGAACGCACAAGCGAACGGCATCGAGAACGTGACGTTCGAGTACGGTGCAGCTGAGAAGGTCATGCCAGATCTCGTTAAAGCCGGTATTCAACCGGACGTTATCGTCGTCGACCCACCACGTAAAGGCTGTGACGAAGAGTTCTTGCGTGCAGCAGCAGATGTCGCACCGAAGCGGATCGTTTACGTCTCATGTAACGCGTCGACACAAGCGCGCGACGCAAAGTTGTTAACAGAACTCGGGTATACACTCGTTGAAGTGACGCCGGTCGATATGTTCCCGCATACGACTCACGTCGAGAGCGTTGCCTTATTCGTCCGTAACTAAATCGTTTGAAGTGCCTCTTTCCGTTAAGGAAGGAGGCATTTTTTGATTGACCTGATGTATAAACAAAAGTAAATAAGAACCTCTATATGGTAAAATAATCAAGTTATATATAAAAGTATAGGAGGGTTCATGATGACGACTAACGATGTTCAAGTGTATGCGACATTCCGGCTAGAGCAAGACGTATTGTATCGCTATCATACATATATCCAGTGGGGTGAGAGTGAGACGTCTCTCGGTGCGTGCCTGATGTTGAATCCAGGTTCTGCGACGGTGGATCCTACATTACGTCAGCAACTTGATACGGCAGGACAAGCGACGGGTCAAATTGGTCGATTGGATGAGACGATGCGACAAATCATCCGGATCGTAGAAGGTATCTACGAAGGACAAGCCTTATCGGGACGCTTTCATCTATACAATCTATTCCCGATGCAACATGGCAATGATGTCACATCGATCAATCGTTTCGAAGAACTCTGTCAGGAAACCTCTTTTGAAAAGCAGACGTTGTTTGCGTCAGTCGAAGAATTGCGTCGACATCCTTTCGTGATCACGGGATGGGGCGTCCGAAGTCATCTTGTTCGCTGGACACATCTGCGACAAGCGAAAGAAGAATGGTTGAAGCGTCTTGAAGCGTCGGGTATTCCTCACTTTGGTATCAAGCATCCACGAACAGATGATTTTTATCATCTGTGTCCGAATCTCGTTGCTAGCCGGGAAACGATCAAAGAGCAAATCATCGCGCGACATCGTGAAGTCATGGTACCGAGTCGGAAGCGTCAATGGGAGCGAATCCTTCTATACCGGATGGAAGGTGGACGTATCACCCTGATGAGGCGCAAACGATCTGATGATACGTGGGTCTTCATGAGAACGACGGATGAGACAGCATTACTCGAAGAGGGGGATGTATCTGCGAAGAC
The DNA here is from genome assembly GCF_018618915.1 of Exiguobacterium sp. s91. Lineage (NCBI taxonomy): Bacteria > Bacillati > Bacillota > Bacilli > Caryophanales > Exiguobacterium > Exiguobacterium sp. s91. The sequence goes on from NZ_JACSMZ010000001.1 coordinate 297,537, forward strand.
CTCTTCTGAGATCGTCGAACGATGGGACGACGTGGTAGAACATCTCCTCGGTGAGGTCGTCTTATCGTTACGCCCTAATTTCGTTCACCCTGAATTTGAAGAGCGGATTGCACCGTATCGTAGACGATGATACGAAAAAGGAGAAAGAGCGCAAAAGCGCATCTTTCTCCTTTTTCATTGTGTCTCCTTATTCAGCATCTTCAGCATCTGCTGAGCTTGCATTCGGGAACAACTCAGCAAGAACACGTTCACTTGCCGTACCGTCATCCAAACTACAGAATCGCTCGAGGAAGCGATCGTATTTTTCTTGGTAAGCGACGGATTTCGTATCGATCTGTTCGATATAATCGATGACTTGATCCGTTTCCTTCAAGAGTGGTCCTGGAACGACTTCTTCGAAATCGAAATAGAATCCACGTAACGTCGACGCATATTTCTCCAGGTCGTACGTAAAGAAGATCATCGGACGTTGTAAGTGGGCGTAATCGAAGAAGACAGACGAGTAGTCAGTGATCAAGACGTCACTGATCAAATACAACTCTGCGATATCGCCATACGAAGAGACGTCGTAGGCGAAGCCTTCGTGTCCACTGATATCCATGTTTTGCGCAATCAAGTAATGCATCCGGAGCAAGACGACATAATCGTCACCGAGTCGGGCCTGCATCTCATTCAAGTCGAGTTGGAGATCGAAGCGGTATTTTCCGCGCGCGATGAACTCGTCATCTCGCCATGTTGGTGCGTACAAGACGACTTTCTTATCAGCTGGGATATCAAGACGTGCTTTGATTTCACTGATGAGACCAGCTTGATCGTCCGCATACAAGAGATCGTTTCGCGGATAACCTGTCTCAAGCATCGTATTTTGGAACCCGAACGCACTCTTGAAGATTTCGCTCGAATAGGCATTCGGAGAAATCAAGTAATTCCATTCCTGTGCTTGATTGTAGAAGTTCCGTTTGTAGCGCGTCGCGTTCGTTCCTGCCATGTGGACTTCTTCCATATCGAGACCTAGTCGTTTTAATGGTGTGCCGTGCCATGTTTGAAGGTAGATCGTTTCTTCGCGTTTCGTTAAGCTGAGCGGTTGACGTGTATTGAAAATCCAGTACTTCGCACGTGCCATCGCTTGGTAATACGCGAAGCTGTTTTTGAGCACCCAGTTTGGGCAAGCTTCCTTGACGTCATCTGAAGGCTCATTCGCGAAAATCCAGACGAGCTCAAGTTCAGGGCGTTGTTCTTTTAATTTCAGATAAAGGGCCTTCGGATTATCGGAATAGCTTCGTCCAAGGAAACTCTCGAATAAGACAAGGTTCTCTTTAACCGGCATCTTTTGGAACAGACGATAGAGCATGAGACCGTTCTTGATTTTTTTACGTCGTGCCGTCCGTAATGTCTGCTTTGTCTTAACAGCAGTGATATATGAACGGAACATGATATACGAACCCGTCGACCATGCCTGCAGATACTTGCTTTGTGTCTTCACCCGTCTCAAGTCGTAAGCGACATGACGGAAGACGTCGGTCTGCTGGCTTTTTGATGTACTGCGCTCAAGCAATGCTCGACCACGTTTTGAGATGAAACGTTTGTACCACGTATTTAAGAATTTTTGAACGTCGTTATCCTTCGTATGGGCAGATAACATACCGTAGATCCGTGAGATATCGGATAATGTCGTGATATCACGCGCTTGGTAGAGCGATTGTCCTTCAAGTGGCGTACTACGTGAGTTTCGACCATAGACGACATAACTGACCGATGTCAGGTTCGTCAGTTTCGAAATGATGGTATGGGCGATAATCGTATCGGCGAACCATCGTGTCTCAAGAACAGGTAGATCATTGAGCAAGTCCTTTTTAATCATCCAGCCGTGAATCGTCGTCAAATGACGCGAATTGAACTTCGTACGAGTATAGAAGAAATAACGATCATCATCGATCGGCATGAGCCATTTTTTCTTGTTGTAGACAGGTGAGACCTTACCGATGATGACTTCACCGCGTGATTTCTCATAAGCTTTGATATACGTATAGAGTGCACGTGGTGCGAGGATATCATCACTATCGAGGAAGGTAACGTAGTCACCTGTCGCGACTTCAAGACCACGTCGACGTGCTGCGTAAGTTCCTTGATACGCCTGTTCCACGATCGTACATGTCGGATAGAGAGAACGGAGCTCATCGATGTATGTGCTTGGTCCGTCAAAGACGACGACGATTTCCACCGGGATCGACACCTTCTGGTCGAGAACGGATTGAATGGCTGCCTTCGTTTGTGATTCAGTTTGATAGACAGGAATGATGACACTAATTGAGTTCATGTTGATTCTCCTTTTTGATGAAAGAATCCGTCAAAAACGGATTCACGAAAATAGTTCCTGTTGAATAGGATATCACAAAACGAAAAAAAGGCACGACTCTCTTAAAATTCACTTCGTTGCCGGTAATGTGTCGGTGTCTCGCCAGTCGTCTGTTTGAAGGCTTGACTGAAATGACTTTGGCTTGAGAAGTGCAACTTATTTGAGATCGTCAGCAACGAGTCGTCGGACGAGCGCAGGAGACGCTTCGCTTCCCGAATGCGTTCCCGGATGACATACCGGGCGAGTGGCAGACCGGTCTCATCCTTAAACAGAACGGACAAGTAATTGGACGAGACATGAATGGCTTGGCTGATTGATGAGACGGACAACGGTTCATACAGGTGTTGCTGAATATAGCGAATCGCAGCGAGTACATGAGGCGAGTGCCGCAGCGCTTGGAGTTCCTTGACGGCTTCTGCGAACGAAACTGTAATCCGGACATGACGATTCCGGAGTTCGGCAATGCTCGTCGCGGCTTCGATTGTCTCAATCATCCGGTCGCTTAGGGAAAACGCTTCGTCCGGTTCTAGTCCACCGCGAATCGCAGCGCGTGCGCTCAATAGGACGGTTCCGAGCAACAGGTTCTTTTCTGCGCGTAACGGTTGATGCCGTGCGAGTGTGCCGAATTCACCATAAGCAGGTAACGAATAAGTCGTTGCGAGTCGCTCGCTTTGACCCGTCGCGATCCAGTCGATGATTTGTTGCTCCCGTTGCCATGCTTTTCGGTACGCGGTCACCCCTGTATGGGACGGTGCATCCGCAACGAGTGGGATTTCAGCTTCCTGAATATCAGACAGTTGTTCGATTTCTCGCTTCGGCAATGGTTCCCCGTGCAACAAGCGATACATCAGGTGAGCACAGTCAATCAATCGGTTCTCCGTCGTACGTGGCAAGACCTTATAAAACTGGTGATAGGCTTCATCTTGGATATGCGCCCGAAAGAGAGCGGATTGTAATAAAACAGGACCAATTCGATACATACCTTGTTCCGGAACGTCCAAAAAGAGGTAGGCTGTACCGTCTTTCAGGGTATAGAGTAAAGGAGTCTTTTTAAGAACGGGCCATTCATTCTCAATCGGCAGGGTTCCCGGATGAGGTGGAGCTTCTGGACGTAGTGCAAGCGGAGTACCATGACGATCTCGATACGTGACAAAAAAACCGGTCATCCCGTAAAGGTGCTCTGCGACTTGCGTCAAGTCGGATGTCGACAAGCGATTCATGACACGACTCCTTTCGAAATAAAGTGGATTGCTTCTAGTGTATGTCCTCTTTCGCGGATAGTCGAGAACGAACCAAGAAAAACCGAAGTCTTCCGGAAAAAGGCTTCGCTACAAATCAACCAGATGGAACTAAGGAGTCTTTTGAATTAAAATCGTATCGTTCAACGATCAGTTCTTTTCTCTACTTGGAATAGCGGGATATAGCATGACTAAATATGAAGGAATTATGTAGAGATTTTCATCATTTGAGAAATGAATCAACGCGGGGTTCATGATAAAATGAAAAGGGTGTCACAGAGTGGCTAGGGAGGAACAGAAATGAATATTGCTTTTTTCTTATTACCTAAAGATGAGGTGAAATATTTAGATCCTGAGTCAACGGTCAGACAAGCACTAGAAAAGATGAAACATCATCGTTTTACGTCGGTCCCACTCGTTGACAATAAAGGGAAATACGCAGGAACGCTGACAGAAGGCGATATCTTGTGGGCACTCGAAGCAAATCTCGAGCATGCCGATTACGACCATGTCTTGCAGACACGATTAACTGATATTAAACAACGTGTCCGTTATAAACCGGTTTCAATTACAGCGCAAATGGAAGAGATGATTGAAGTCATCACGGATCAAAACTTCGTGCCCGTCATTGATGATGGTAAGCACTTTATCGGCATCATCCGACGGCGTGATATCATCGATTATTTTGCTAAAAAAGTAGCGCGGGAGAACGTCAGTTATTAAAAAAGAATAAAACTAGTAAAAAAAGCACTGATTTTCACAGAAATGTGGGAAGAAGTGCTTTTTATTGACCCAAAACGACTTCACGAAATGGGAGGAGGCGACGATATAGAAGCATAATGACAATTTAGGGAGGACGATGTGTTGCGACGTTTATCACCAGTCTTCATCGTAGAAGCTTTTCGAAGACGCTCCTACTATAAAACGTTCTCATGGATGATTGCGATCATCGGTCTGGTAGCGTTGATCGTCGCGTGTCAGCATTTGACGAAAACGTTGGATGAAGGGTATCGCTTTAAGGCATCGGGTAAAACGATTGCCGAAGTGACACCTTTTAATCATGCCGAACAGGAAGTGACGCGCTACTATCTATCGTCTTTGAATGACGATGCCGATTTGGCGCAAGCTTCAGAGAGGGCCAATCGATCGCTCGAACAATTGACGGACCGGCTTCCGGATATGAAAGCGACCGAGTCGACACGCGAAGAAGTCCTGACAGAAATCAAAAAACTACAACGACAAGGATACGAATCGAATCATCGTTTTTTCACGACGATGACGAACTTCAAAAGTGAAATCATCTTCAATCAGCTCGTGCTAAGTAAAGAAACAGGGTCTTATTATAATGTCTTCTCCAATCTGATTTTAATGGAAGAACAACTAGGTAAATCCGCTGAAATCTTGAAGAATGCTCGACAAAAAGATCAACCTAGTTCCATTGATCAGTTACGGATTCAACAGATGCGAATTGATTTACCTTTGCGACAGGATTCACTCATCAAATCCTTGTATGACGTGATTCCGCTTCAAAATGATGCAGGACGTCAAGATATCGCAATCATGCGGGAACAGATGGATGCCTACACACAAACGCTCGATGACCTATTGCGTGCTCCAAAAGATTCGACGTACGTTGCGTTAGCGAATCAAGCCGAACAGTATGAATCCAGCATGTATCGTCTATACGATCAAGAACTTAAGCAAGTCGCGCAAGAAATGCAAGATCGAGGCAATCAAATCATCCGTAATGCCTGGCTTCTGTTTGGCGCGACCGGTGTCTTGATTCTTGGATTATTGATGTTGACATTATCGTTATTACGCGCGTTTCGCCAAGATCTTTCTTTACTCAAGGGAGAAGCGAATACCTTTGCGGAAGACCGCCGACAATCCGGTTATCACGTACCGGCGCGAAATGATTTCCAACCCGTCGTCCAAGCCTTTCGGACGATGACGGCCATCATCGCTGGGTTGCTCGATTACAATGACGCGAAGACGAAAGAAATCAAACAGAAGAAAGCGGAAATCGAATCGCTCTTTTCCCAAAATACGGATCCAATCCTTGCGATGTCATCAGATTACACGATCGTGAACGGAAATGAACGTTTTCGACAATTAACGGACGCGACGGCGGGATGGACGATTGAGGAACTGATTCATCCGGCTGATTTGAACCGGATGCGCCGGGCGTTGAGACGATCGCTGGAGGGGCAGAGTCAGACGATTCGTTGTAAGATGCTTTTTGATGAAAAGATTTTGAACATGTTCGTCAATATCATCCACGTTGCAAACAAAGAGGATGATACAGGCGTCGCACTCTACTTATCCTGTCATGATGAGACGGATCAGTTCCGACGGGAAGAACGGATCACGCAACTCGCACTCTTCGATATGTTGACGGGCTTGTTGAACCGGAATGGTTTCGAGCAAAAGATGGCAGATGCTCTAAAAGCACCTCAACCGGGAGAACTCGTCACGATCAGCGTCCGGCAATTCCGACGGATCAATGACATCTACGGACATGGGGCGGGAGATCAGATTCTAAAAGATCTCGCGAACCGCCTCAAGCATCATTTTATCGGAACGGGACAAGCAGCACGGATTGGTGGAGATGAATTCGCCGTGTTGGTCGCACAACAGGATATCGTCGATTACCAGAAGTTAAAGCAGGTCATCGAACATGTCTATGAGATCAACGGAGAATACGTCAATGTCAGCATCAGTATGAGTATGGTCCGCTACCCGGATGATGCGGTGGCCGTCACCTCCTTATTATCCTCAGTCGATATCGCGATGCAGCATGCGAAACAACAGACAGAGGGTGGACCGGTCTGGTTCGAGTCCTGGATGAGCGCGGAGTATCTTGAATCGGTCGCCCTCGAAGCAGAATTACGAGAAGCGATCGAGAAGAACGAGCTACAACTGTTCTATCAACCACAGATTAATCTCGCAACAGGTCAGGTCGATGGCTGTGAAGCACTCTTGCGTTGGTTCCATCCTGAACGGGGAATGATTAGTCCGGCAATCTTCATTCCGATTGCTGAACGATCGATGTTGATTGAAGAAATCGGGATGTGGGTCGTTGCCGAGACGGTCCGACAAGTCGAAGAGTGGAAGGATACGGAACTCGGAGTACTGCGTGTTTCCGCGAACTTATCCGTCAAAGAACTCGTCTCCGGTCGGATCGTTGATTATCTGACCGATGTCCGAGAGATTCATCCAGGGATTGAACAACGGATGGAACTTGAGATCACGGAATCGTTTGGTGTCTTTTCAGATACACGCGTATTTGATGCTTTACAGACGTTACACCAGATGGGATATCGTCTTGCGATCGACGACTTTGGTACGGGGTATTCTTCCTTGTCGTACTTAAGTCGATTACCGATCCAGCGGCTGAAAATTGATCGTTCGTTCATCAGTGGTCCGGATGCGTGTTCAAACGCACCGCTTATCGAGACGATCATCAAGCTTGCTCATACGTTGAAGTATGATGTCGTCGCTGAAGGAATTGAGGAACTTGAACAAGCGGATCATTTACGAGTGCTTGACTGTGAGTATGCGCAAGGATTCTATTATTCAAGACCGATTCCAGCCGACGAGTTTCGGGTCTGGTACGGGAAGTATCATGAAAAGCTTTTATCTGAATGACATGAGTCCTGAAGTCGTTTTACGAACGTTTTTGTCATCCTTGCTTTCCACAGGCGGGAGGTAAGCCGCGGCACCACGCACTTCATGCGGTGTGCCGGGTCTTACCTAACCCTGACGAAAGCGGAAGTCATGCTTTCTTTTCCTGTAGGAGTCAAGGATGAACAGATACGTTCTATAATCATGTAGCAAAAAAGAAGAGGCGTTTTCCAGATGATATTCTGGAAAATGCCTCTTCTTTTATTGATATTGCTCGAGATGTTCTGACTTTTAGTCAGTAAGACCTTGCACGCAAAGAATCAAACGCGATCGAGCACGAGATCGTCTGCTTGTTCAAGATACGCTTTGACCGGTGCGACCGCTGCCTCGACCGTACCTGGTGCGAACGGAGACTTCAATCCAGCACGTTCGACGAGCGTGAGGAAGCTTTCCGATCCGCCGGCACGACAGAGATCGAGATACGACTTCCAAGCCGCTTCCCGGTCTTGTTCCATCCAAGCGTAGAACTGGAAGGCACAGACTTGAGCGAGCGTGTAATCGATATAGTAGAACGGACTACCGAAGACGTGTCCTTGCTGATGCCACCATGCACCTGAATCGAGATAATCGTTCGCTTCGTAATCACGATGCGGCAGGTATTTCTTCTCAATCGTCCGCCATGCGTCGCGACGCTCAGCTGGTGTCAATTCCGGTTGGTTGTAGATGACGTGTTGGAACTCGTCAATCGCAACGCCGTACGGAAGGAATGTGACGCTTCCTGCGAGGTGATTGAATTTGTATTTTGCTGTCTCTTCACCGAAGAACTCTTCCATCCACGGATAAGCGAAGAATTCCATCGACATCGAGTGGATCTCACACGCTTCATACGTCGGGAAAGCACTCTCTGGAGCTGTCAGGTGACGGCTCTCATAGACTTGGAAGGCGTGTCCGACTTCGTGCGTCAGGACATCGATGTCGCCTGCCGTTCCATTGAAGTTCGAGAAGATGAATGGGAGTTTTTCGTCTGCGATGTAGGTACAATACCCACCGCCGGCTTTCCCAGGCTTCGCCGTCAAATCGAGTGCTTCCCGGTCGAGCATGTAGTTGAAGAACTCGTTCGTCTCCGGTGACATCTCCGCATACATCTTTTTGCCGCCTTCGATGATGAACGACTCTTCGCCTTTCGGTGTCGCATTACCAGACTTGAAGGCAAATCCTTCATCGTAGTAATACAACTGATCGACACCGATCCGTCGTTGCTGGCGTTCTTTGAGTTGTGTCGCGAGCGGAACGATCGTTTCACGGATTTGTTCGCGGTACTGTTCGACCATCGATTGGTTATAATCGACGCGGAGCATCCGTGCGTATCCGAGCTCGACGAACGATGGGAAACCGAGTGTCTTCGCGATCTCGGTCCGGATGCGAACGAGTTTGTCGTAGATCGTATCGATTGCTTCACCATGCTCGTTTAAGTAGCCATAGCGTGCCTCTGAAGCTGCTTTACGGACATCGCGATCAGGTGATTGAAGATAGGGACCGAACTGCGATAAGTTGAGCGTCTTGCCATCGAACTCGATTTGAGCAGAAGACATCAGTTTCGTATATTCACTCGAGAGACGGTTCTCTTCTTGGAGTTTCGGAATGATCTCTTCCGAGAACGTCTTCAGGCTCGCTTCCGCAATCAGGAATAACTGTTTGCCTTGTGTCTGTTCGAGTTCACTGCGGAGTGGGTGCGTCGTCAACGCTTGATAATAGCTTGAGACATATCCTTGATAGATCGCACTCGCTTCATCAAAGAATCCTTGTTCCGTCTCATAGAACGTATCGCGTGTATCGATCGTGTGACGGATCTCGACGAGCTGGCTTGCCGTTTCAAATTGATTTCTGAGGGTATTAATCTCAGTGATGGCTGCGTTTGCTTCATCTACCTGTGTGGCTTCCGTCAGTCGAGCGATCGCTTGATTCATTGATGTTTCAAGCAAGGCAAGGTCAGGACGGACATATGTAATTTCTGAAAATGGTAACATGTAAGCGCCTCCTTATGATTTCTAACTATTATCACACAAAAATACTTGCAAAACCAGAGGGACAAACGTATGCTTTTTGTGAGAACGTGAGCGAGCTGTCTGACAGCTTACTCCTATAAAAAATCGAAACTTCCATTCGGAAGAAAAACGATCGAGAAAGTAGAGGGATAGTATCATGGGATTCTTAAAAAAATTGTTTGGTGGTAACGACGCAGGAAACGCGAAAATCGCTTCTGCACTTACAGGTAAAATCGTCAACATCGAGAACGTACCCGATCAAGTTTTCTCTCAAAAAATGATGGGCGACGGTGTCGCGATCGAGCCGACAGAAGGTAAAGTTGTTTCGCCGATCAACGCAACGGTTGAAACGATCTTCCCAACAAAACACGCAATCGGTCTAAAAGGTGAAGATGGTCTTGAACTGTTGATCCACGTTGGTCTTGATACAGTTAACCTTAAAGGTGAAGGCTTCACGGCTCACGTCCAGTCAGGTGACAAAGTCAAAGCAGGAGACGTCCTCGTCGAGTTCGACCTTGACTACATCCGTGCGAACGCACCATCGACGATCACACCGATCATCGTGACGAACCACGATCAATTCACGCTTTCAGCTGTACCAGCTGAAGGAACTTCTGTTGTCGCAGGCGACACAGAGCTCTTCAAAGCAACACATAAATAAGATACGATACGCCTCCATTCCTTGCGGATGGGGGCTTTTTTTGTCGTCTCCTCCCGTGTCTTACCGTTTTGTAAGAGAAGTGAAAGCAAAGTCCATTTTGAGAAAAGCAGGGAAGGACTAGACTGAGTGTAACGAATCAAACACAGGAGGCAATACAGATGAAAGCAATCTTACAAGCAGAACAGATTTCAAAAACGTATCAAACGAAAACAGCGCGCCACGAAGCACTGCGTCCGACGACGCTCCGTGTCCACGAAGGAGAGTTCGTCAGTATCATGGGGCCATCCGGTGCCGGGAAATCGACATTACTCAATCTGCTGTCGACGATCGATCAGCCGACGGACGGCTCGATTTTAATCAACGGAGCAGACGTGACAGCGATGAAGGAAAAACAATTAGCCCGTTTCCGTCGGGAGCAACTCGGCTTTATCTTCCAGGACTTCAATCTCCTCGATACGATGACGGTTCGAGAAAATATCGCCTTACCGCTATCACTCGCGAACGTCGATAAAAAGATGATCTTAGAACGTGTCGATCGTGTGGCGCGTCAACTTGGTATCCACGACTTACTCGATAAACGTCCCGTCGAACTATCAGGTGGACAAAAACAACGGACGGCTGCCGCTCGCGCCATCATTCATGATCCGTCGCTCATTTTAGCCGACGAGCCGACCGGTGCGCTTGACTCGAAGTCGGCAACAGGATTGCTCGAAGCGATGCAAGCGCTCAACGACGAAGGCGCGACGATTTTAATGGTAACGCATGACCCGATGACAGCGTCTTATGCGGAACGGATTCTGTTCGTCAAGGATGGAGAGCTGTTCAAGGAAGTCCATCGCTTCGGTTCGCAGAAGGAATTCTTCGAGCAGATCATGGAAGTCCAACGCGAACTCGGAGGTGCCGTCCGTGAGCTTGTCTAAACTGGCGTTTCAAAATTTGAAGAACATCCGTCAAAACGTGATGTACCTCGGTGCCGTCACGTTTGCGATTCTTATTTACTACACGTTCCTCGCGATTCGATCGAATGAAGCGATGCTTCAGGCGAACGAATTGTACGGGAAACTGGGAACGGTCTTTACGGGAGCAAGTGTCATTTTAGCGCTTTTCTCTGCCATCTTCATCTGGTATTCAAGTGACTTCTTCTTACGCCGCCGTAAGAAGGAAATCGGACTTTATGCATTGCTTGGTTTAGAGCGAGGGCAGATTGCTCGCCTGATTTTCCTTGAGACGATGGGGTACGGAGTGATTGGTCTGATCCTCGGAATTGCGATCGGTACCGTCGCTTCGAAGTACTTCGTGCAGTTGCTGGCTTCCGTCATGGCGATGCAAGTCGATGCGACCTTTACGATCAGCGGAGCTTCTGTCATGCAGACGATCGGTGTCTTCCTGTTGATTTTCTTGATCATTGCTTTACGTTCTGCTCGGACGATTTATCGTTTTACATTAATTGAACTGTTCAAGGCAGAACAACAAGCGGAATCGCTTCCGAAAGTGCATCCGATTTTAGCCGTGCTTTCCGTCATCTTGATCGGTGTCGGATATTATTTAACGGGACAACCGTTGATGGATCACTTTACGATCGTTGCCCCGCTCTTGATGCTCTGCGTCATTCTCGGGACATTCGGAACGATGAGTTACTTCACGATCTTCTTATTGCGCGTCTTAAGTAATCAAGCGCGGCACTTCAAAGGAACGAATTTGATTCTGCACGGACAATTGTTGTCACGAATCAAATCGAATGCCGTCATGCTGTCGACGATTACGGTCATCACTGCCGTGACATTGACGACGGTCGGTACAGCGACATCGATCTATTATTTCATCGATCAGACTGTTGAGGAGCAAGTTCCGTACAGTCTATCGATTGCGAGTAAACAAGCAGAAGCGGAACAGCTAATTGCCAAGTCCGACCAGAAAATCGACAGCCGGACGATGGTCAACGTCAAGAACGTTGACCATGAGATGACCGATCTGCCGAATCCTCTGACGTTTACACGTTACTACGCGACGTATGCGTATGAAGACCAGCCGGGACAATTCAGCTACGTCAACTATTCGGACTACGTCAAGCTCGCGAAAGCGAACGGGAAAACGGTCATCAAAGAACCGAAACAAGGTGAAGCGATCGTCCTTGAGACATTCAAAGGAAACGATTTGTTGAAGATGAAAGTCAAATCACCGGTCGGTGTTGAAATCAAGGATGTTCATGAGTCCTTTCGCATCACCGCTGCGACGAATCTACCAATCGCTCAACTTTATGAGAAACAGCGGCTCGCCTTCGTCGTAAACGATGATGCGTTCGCGAAGATGCCGGAAAAAGGTTTCACGCTGACGAATTATCAGTTCTCGGATGAACGTCATGATGATGGATTGATGAAACAGTTGACACAACTATATGGAAAACAAGCAGACACGGAGATGGCGGCTTATTATCCTGTCTACGCGATGACGACGGCAACGACCGGCTTACTCGCGTTTGCTGCCGGCTTCCTCGGTCTCGTATTCTTGCTTGCGACGGGTTCGATCATCTACTTCAAGATGCTCGCGGAAGCAGAAGAATCGAAACAACGGTTTGCCATCATCCAGAAGATCGGTGTCGATGAGAAGGAACAGACGGGCATCATCCGGCGCCTTGTCGGATTCGTCTTCTCCTTACCGTACGTGCTCGGACTCGTTCATAGTTTAGTTGCGATGCAAGTCTTGCAGAAACTGTTGAACTACAACATCGTTCGTCCGACATTACTTGCGATTGTTTGTTATACGATCGTCTATCTGATCTACTATATCGTCACGGTTCGTGCGTACCGCCGCATCGTCACGTGATGAACTAAATAGGGTACACAGAACTGGAAACGGAATAATCGTTTCCAGTCCTTTTTGAGTTCGTTATGATAAAGGGAGAAGGAGTTGATAGGAACGATGCATACGATTTTATTAGTCGAAGATGATATGAAGATTGCTACATTATTGAAAGAACTACTCGAACGCTATGATTTTAGAGTCGTCGTTGAAGATGGACGAGGAGATGTCGTCGCGGTCTATGAAGAGACGAATCCGGACGTCATTCTATTAGATGTCAATTTGCCGAAGTTTGACGGTTTTTATTGGTGCCGGCAATTGCGGATGAAGACACGGGCGCCGATCCTCTTCATCTCGGCACGGGTCGGGGAGATGGATCAAGTCATGGCGCTCGAATACGGAGCGGATGATTACATCGTCAAACCATTCCAAGGAGCGGTCGTCATCGCGAAGATTAAAAGTCAGATTCGCCGGGCCTATGGCACGCTGTCGAACGAGACGGATGAGCGGACAGTGACGAAAGAAGGGGTCACGCTGTACTTGGACCGTTATATCGTCGAGTACGGGGAACAGTCGATCGAGCTGTCAAAAAAAGAGGGACTGATTCTTGAAATGCTGCTGACGGCAAGTCCACGAATCGTCAGTCGTGGCGATTTACTCGAACGGATTTGGGATGACGAAGCATTCGTCGATGAGAATACGTTGAACGTCAATATCACGCGTGTCCGTAAACGGCTTGCCGAGATCGGTGTCGCTGGACTTGAGACGGTGCGAGGCGTCGGTTATAAACTGGTCCTTGAACCATGAAGCTCTTTTTACGGCACGCGATACCAGGTATCATCTTCTTTACTGGACAAATGCTGATTTTATATGCCGTCTTATGGCTCTATGATCTTTATCGCCCAGCAGCCTTCTTTTATATCGTGCTCTTGAACAGTATCGGTCTCTTGATTTATCTCAGTTATCGTTTCTTCAGCATGCTTCCGTTGCTACGACGGATGCAACAGCCGGTCCAGTCGGTCGCAGAACCGATTCGCAGTGATAGTGAAGAACCGATTTCCGTTGCCGTCGAACAATTTTTAGAGCGACAACAGACCTTGTTTCGAAACAGTCTGTTTGCTGAACGACGAAAGGAAAAGGAACGCCATCGGTATGTCGACCAATGGATTCACCAGATGAAGACACCGTTGTCCGTCATCGAGCTGATCCTCGAACATCCAGGAGAACAGTATCAGGCCGATTTACGGCAAGAAGTCGATCGATTGCGCAGTGGACTCGACCAGATGCTCTATTCGTCACGTTTAGAAGCGATCGAGACAGATTTGAAGGCAGAACAATTGGCACTGAAGCCGCTCGTCACGAGCATCATCAATCAAGAAAAACGATTATTCGTCAAAAATCAGGTTTTTCCGAAACTCGATATCGCTGAAGACGTGTACGTCTACACGGATGCGAAGTGGTTTCGCTTCCTCATCCTACAGCTCGTGACGAACGCCATCAAGTACACGACGGGGCATGGTCGAGAAGTCGTTCTGACGGCAGAGGTGACAAAGGGGCAAGTCGTCCTTTCGGTTCAAGACGACGGTGTCGGGATTCCAAGACGAGACGTACCACGTGTCTTTAATGCGTTCTTCACTGGCGAAAACGGACGACGTTACGGGGAATCGACCGGAATGGGATTGTATTTCGTCCAGCAAGTCTGCTTGAAGCTCGGGCATGAGATTGAACTCGAGAGTGAAGAAGGGGTCGGTACGACATGCCGGATTCGATTAGTAGGAGGTCGCGCACATGATTGAGGTCAAACAATTAGGGAAAGTCTATCCCGGAAAGGTGACGGAACAACCGCTGACGGATGTGAATTTCCGAGTCGAAGAAGGTGAGATGGTCGCGGTCATGGGACCGTCCGGTAGTGGGAAATCGACGCTGATTAACTTGCTTGCGACTCTCGACGAACCGAGTTGGGGATCGATTCTGATTGACGGCGTCGACACAGCGACGTTCAAACGAAAAGAGATGACACGTTTCCGACGCGAGACGCTCGGCATCATCTTTCAGGAATTCAATTTACTCGATTCGTTGACGCTCGGTGAGAACATGCTCGTCCCGTTGATGCTGTCAGGGAAAAAAGCAAAGCTCGCGCGGGAAGAGATGGAAGAGTTGGCGCGTCGTCTACAAATTGATGATCTGCTTGATAAACAGGTCGATGAGGTCAGTGGTGGACAACGGCAACGGACAGCGATCGGTCGCGCCTTGATCCATACACCACGTCTGATGCTTGCGGATGAACCGACGGGAGCACTCGACTTCCAAGCGACGAAACACGTCATGGATGTCCTAGCCGAGTTAAACGCGACGGGCATGACGATGGTCATCGTGACCCACGATCCGCAAGTCGCGTCGTATTGTAATCATGTCTTATTCCTAAAAGACGGTAGTATTCAAACGGAGTTGTTCCGCGATGAACCACGCCGTGTCTTTTTCCAACGGGTCATCGAATCGCTATCGTTGTTAGGAGGGGATGAGCATCAATTATCTGCAATACGCCCTACGTAACATCCGGCGTTATCAGCGGTTGTATTATGGCTATGCCTTGACGATCATCATCGCGATGACGATCGTGACAAGTTATTGGAACTTGTTGACGAATGGATCATTCCAAAACGTCGCTAAAATCCTCAGTCAATTGAACCAAGTCATCGAGATGACGATCTTCTTCGTCTTCATCGCGGAGCTGATCATCCTTTTCTTTAGTGTCTTGTTCATTTATTCGACGACCTATACGATGCTTGAGCACCGTAAGAACGATTTACGGACGATGCGCACGCTCGGCAGTGGACTGTCACACTTCTTAAAGTATTTCTTAATTGAAGTCTTGATCGTTGGTGGTTTAGCCATCACTGCGGGAATGATTTTAGGTAATGTCTTGACGAAGATGCTGTTGCTGTCCGTTGTCAAAGTCATGTTCTTACCAGCAATCGAATTCGAATTATCCTTTTATGCGATTCTTGCTTTAATCGGTGGCGCCTTCCTTGTTTTGCTGACGGCAACGGTCCTTGCGATCTACCGATTTCGTCCCGATCGACCGACTCGTTCCCGTTCGCTATTTCGAAAACGAGTCTGGATTCTGACGCAAATCGGAGCGTTACTTCTGTTGATCTATGGTTATGCCTTAGCATTTGTTCGGACGGAAGGATTTTATATATTTTTCCCACTTGTCATCTTCATCGGATCGTTTTTTATTTGTCGATATGTCTTACCATGGTTGACCAAGTTATATCGACCACGTCGCTTGTCGCTGCGGAAACTGATCGTCTCGGAAATCGCCAATCAATTGCGAACGAATAGTACGCTCATTGCCCTCGGAACGATTCTGACATCGTGTGCGCTAACGGCAGTCGGACTAGTCTTCTTGTTTCAATTGATCGGACTCGACTTATCATCCCAAAATCAATTCGGTCTCGTCTATTACGAAGAATCCGCTCAACCGACGAAACGATTGAAGGATATCAAGCAGACGATGACGGAGGCATTCCCGGATCGCTATCAGCAGGATATCCAAGTGAAGGCAGAAGGAACACGCGTCCTCCTACCGATCTCGTCGTACAACAAGATGATGCGGCAACTGGATCTTAAGGAGCGGACAGCGACGGGACGACAAACTTTCTTTGTACCAGCACGTCCGGTACAACTCGAAGAGAACACACCGACGATGAAAAAAGCGAAACAGGCGATGGAGAAAGCCGACTTTGAATTACTTCCCGCTGCTTCTCACGATTTAATATTTGGTTACAATTATCAAATCGAGACGATCTTCGTCGTCAGTGATGCCGTCTTTCAGATACTCAAGCAACCCGTCCGGCAAATCGTCGTCTTCGATACGCCAGCCTACCATGATTACGGAACGAAGGACTGGAAACAGTGGATGAAAATCGTCCGCAACATCCAGTCGGCAGCAAAGCTCGATGAGAAGCAACCGGTGCCCTATCAATTGATCAATGAGACGGAAGATGAGATCGACGGGATCCGAATCGTACGACTCGTCACGTTCGTCGTCGTTCTCCTGACGATCTGGTTGTTCGTCATCAATGCCAGTTTTTTGCATGTGTGGATGCAGATGACGGCGGAACAGGAACAAAAGCGGATGAAGACGTTGTTTGCACTAGGGTTCGGTTCCGGGAACATCCGCTGCTACTTATTAATGAAGTATGGCGCTGTTCTGCTCATTCCGTATCTGATTTCTGTCTTTCATGCCTTTTTATTGTTCCAAGTCGTCGTCACACAAGCCGGACTACAGACGGGATCATTTCTTAACTTAGCTGTATTTTGGATCAGTATCGTCACGGTCGGGTACTTCTTGAGTGTCCTACCGATTTGGTTGCGTTACCCACGGCATCTGTTCCGGAATTCATCCGAAAGTTCGATGTATCCGACACCGGATTCAAGGGTATGATGATACCATAGGAATAAGGGAGGGAATCGTATGCTAGACCATTCACCATATCGGGGTTACGGTGACCGGATTCGTATTTTACGGGAGCGTGCCGGGATTACGATCGAACAGTTGGCTGAACGACTCGGCGTCGCACCATACTTCATCCGCCGGACGGAGCTCAGCGAAGTCTATCCAACCAAACCCTACATCGAAGCATTGGCGGACGTCTTGAACATCGACGCTAGTTATTTGGCACGGCATATCTGGACGGGGGAGTCATTGAAGTTCATCATGCAGCAGAACACACCGCTCGAAGAGATGAAGCTTGCTTATGAACAGACGCTCGGACAAGATGGAACGTGGGTCGAGGAACAGCTCGAAGAGCGAATGCGCCTGTTTGATTTAATGTATGATGAGGACGTCAAACGGATCGAGCAGACGATGAGTGCGACCGAGCAACGGATCTTCCATGAGCTCGTCGAAGCCGTGATGGAAGCAGGGGAATTGCAACGCGATCAAGCGGAAGAGACGTATGAGTTGTTCGAGGATAAATTACCATCGATGATGCAACTCGATGAATATCTCGATCGCATGACGGACGGTGTTTCTTTATCCAGTTCGACCTATTATGCGGATTACAGCGACCGGAAAAGTCGTTCCCGCTACCATCGTAAATAAAAAAAGTCGCTGTCTTCTGATTGACGTTCAGAAGACAGCGACTTTTTATTAACGTTGTGGCATCGGGCGTGGACGACGCGTCTTTTGACGGATCCGACCGATGATGAAACCAATGATCGCATTTGCAATGACGAGTACCCAACCGACATAGCCGAAATTGAGAGTTAAGCTACCGAGCATCGCTTGCCATTTGAAAATCATCATCACATCACCACGCAAGACGAATCGCGCGATACAGACGAGTAAGACAGTCAGTCCGGCGATGAAGACACCGACCCAGCTTCCGTATAAACGAGAAGAATGGCGGCGCACCGCAACGAAGGACCAGCAAAAGAGGCTAGAGACGAACGCCATGCCTCCATAGGCAAGGACGAGTTCCCATGTCGCACTCGCTTGCGGGAATTTCGTGAACATGACAAGTGACGAGACCATGGCAGCAGCTGTGAAAAGGATCGCTGCCCAAAAACGAGACCGCATAACGTAGTTCCTCCTAAAGGCTTTTTCTCACCTAACGATAGCGGAAACGATTCGTCTTGTAAACTGTTACCGGCGACCGCTTAAGATCCGGCGCAACTGTTTGAGTGGATTCGATCCATAGAACAGAACACCACCCCGATAGAATTTTGTTCCGACGAATAAGGCAAGCGAGATGCTGATCAGCATCAAGATGAGCGAAATTGACACTTGCCATAGCGGTACATCGGTCAACATGACGCGCAGGAACATGACCATCGGTGTGAAGAACGGCACGAATGACAGGACGACGACAGCTTGGTTCGTCGGTGCATTCAGACTAAACATCGAAATCATGAAGGCAGCAACGATCAACAAGATGACCGGTAACGTCACTTGCTGCGCATCCTCGACCCGACTGACGAGCGAACCGAGTGCCGCGAGGAGCGTCGCGTACAGGAAGTATCCGAGTAGGAAGAAGACGAACAGATAAATGATCGTCCGAGCACTCAAGGAATCGAGTGATAACTGATCGAATAAACTGCTGTTTTGAGCACTGTAGTAGCCGACACCGACGAGGATCGATAATTGTACGAGACTGACCGTAGCGATCGAGAGGATCTTCGCTAGCATATGTTGAATCGGACTCGCTGCTGAAATCAGCAATTCCATGACGCGGGATGACTTTTCGTTCGCGATTTCCGTGACGATCATCCCACCGTAAATCGCAATCGTGAAGTACATCAAGAACAGCAACACATAGACGAGCGCCGAGGCAGCAAAGAGTTCATCCTCACTTTTCCCACCTGTCGACGTCAACTCCTGTTTGACAGGAACAGGTTCAGCGAGCGAAGCAAGGACGTTCGGATCGATTTCAGCATCCGTGATGACGGCTTGATCACGGACTTGTTTGACGACCGTTGCGACCTGTGTCTGTAATTCAGACTCAGGACTAGCACTGACGAGTGTCACGTCATACGAATCCTGAACGATTGCCACAGCATCGAATGTTCCGCGGTCGACTGCCTTTCGTGCTTGTGCGACCGTATATTCCTTCGTGGTGATGTCTGAAGTGACACCAGCCTTCTTCAAGGCCGGGCGAAGATCGGTCGACAATTCACTGACGAGAGCAACTTTCGGATCGTCACCAGAAAACCAGTCGAGAATCCGTTCGATGTTGCCGAAGCCGACGAGGAACAGGACCATCAGGACCGTCGAGATCAAAAAACTTTTAGCACGCAGTTTCTGTAGTAGATTGAAGCGATATAAAGTCAGAAATTTACGGTTCATAACGTTTGCCGACCTCCTCGATGAAGATATCCTGCAGGGATAACTGATCCCAGACGAAACGATCGACATGGTGTCCTTGACTGACGATATGTTGGAGAAGTTGATCAGCCGCTTCTTTTGAAGAGACTTGGACGATATGCCCATTGTTGTCTGACTCGACTTGTAGGACACCTGGCAAGCTATCCCACAGGAGTGGTGGAGCATCTGTCGTCAAGAGGACACGTGTTTTTCCGTATCCCGCCTTGATGTCAGGGAGATAGCCAGCAACGACGGGTTTTCCGTGATCGAGGATCGCGACGTGTTCGCAGAGTTCTTCGACATGATCCATCCGGTGACTTGAGAAGACGATCGTCGTTCCGTCGACGGTTAACTTTTTGACAGCACGTTTTAATTGTTCGGCGTTGACCGGATCGAGTCCACTGAATGGTTCATCTAAAATCAGCAGTTCAGGTTTATGTAGGACGGCAGAGATCAACTGAATTTTTTGTTGATTTCCTTTTGAGAGTTGTTCGACGCGCATTTTTTCATACTGCGGAATTTGGAAATAGTCGAGCCATTCCGTCAAGGCTCGTTTCGCATCCTTCCGTTTCATATCCCGGAGTTCTGCGAGGAACAAAAGTTGTTCATCGACGCGGACTTTTGGATACAGCCCTCGTTCTTCCGGAAGGTATCCAATCTTTGAAGTCGGGATGCGCTCTCCGTTCCAAGTGATCGATCCTTCAGTCGGTTG
This sequence comes from Exiguobacterium sp. s91, assembly GCF_018618915.1. Taxonomy (NCBI): domain Bacteria; kingdom Bacillati; phylum Bacillota; class Bacilli; order Caryophanales; genus Exiguobacterium; species Exiguobacterium sp. s91. The sequence continues at coordinate 317,843 of NZ_JACSMZ010000001.1, forward strand.
CAGTAGACCGAGCAGCATTCGGAACGTCGTCGTCTTCCCGGCACCGTTCGCACCAAGCAAACCAAAGATTTGCCCGCGCGGCACCTCAATCGTCAGAGCATCTACGGCCGTAAAATCGCCGAAACGCTTCGTGATGTGTTTGATTTCTAACATAAGAACCTCCTTTAAAGACGTCTGTTGCACGACAAGTGTATCATTGTTACTTAGTGTCCTACGGTCTAAATTGGATAAAGGTTCCAGAAAAAACGGGAAAAGGCTTATTAGTTTACTTTTTGTTCTTTAGTTACTATTATTGTGTTAATAGATACGACTGAAGGAGGAACGCATCATATGAAAACGCAAGGCATTCATCATATCTCAGCAATGGTCGGCGATCCACAAGAAAATCTCGATTTTTACGGAACCATTCTCGGACTAAGATTCGTCAAAAAAACGGTCAACTTCGATGATCCAGGAACATACCACTTCTATTTTGGAAATGAATCCGGGGCACCGGGAACGATCATCACGTTCTTTCCGTTTAAAGGCATGGCAAAAGGACAAGTCGGTGCCGGACAAGTCGGAACAACAGCTTACGCGATTCCGGTCGGGGCAGCAGATTTTTGGAAAGCGCGGCTGACAGAAAAAAACGTCTCGTTTGAAGAGACGGTTCGGTTCGGAGAGCAACAGATCGCCTTCGAAGATCCACATGGTCTCCAGATTGAACTCGTCGAACGTGAGGCAGGACCAGACAGTCGCTATGAAATCGACGGCATCACACGTGAGGTCGCGATCAAAGGATTCGCGGGAGCGACGTTACTATCAAGGGATCCATCAGACACAGCAAAATTACTGACAGACACATTCGGCCTGACACTCAGCAAACGGACGGAAACCGTTGACCGGTACATCGCAGAAGGCGAGTTCGGGAATGTCGTTGATGTCGTTCATGGTCAAATGCCAGTTGGTCGTCCGGGAACGGGAACGGTTCACCATATCGCGTGGCGGGCAACGGATCAAAAGGAACAACTCGACTGGATGAACGCCATCAACGCGTTCGGTTTGCTGACGACTGAAGTGAAGGACCGCAATTACTTTACATCGATCTACTTCCATGACCGCGGTCGGATCCTCCATGAAATTGCGACCGACAATCCAGGATTCGCAATCGATGAAGCGTTCGAGGTGCTCGGAGAAGACTTGAAGTTACCGGAACAATTCGAAGCACATCGCAGTGCAATCACAAATCATGTAACACCTATTACTGTACCGAAGGGGAGACTCGTATGATTCATTTATACCAAGCACCAAAAACAGCAGACGCACCGATCTTTTTATTCTTACATGGCACAGGCGGAACGGAACAAGATCTCGTCGGGCTCGTCTCGTTGCTCGATTCGGAAGCAGGCTACTTGTCCGTCCGCGGGGAAGTCTCGGAAAACGGGATGCCACGATTCTTCAAACGACTCGCAGAAGGCGTCTTCGATGAAGAAGACCTCGCTTTACGGACAGCACGTTTAATTCAGTTTTTACGTGACCAGGCAGCGGAGCGTGACTTCGCGCTCGATCGTCTGATTCCAGTCGGATACTCGAACGGGGCGAACATCGCGGCGAATATGTTGTTCGAAGAAGCTTTGTTCAAACAAGCGATTCTGTTGCACCCGATGGTACCGCGTCGTGGTGTGACGTTACCTGATTTATCGGATGTGCGCGTCTTCATTGGTGCCGGAAGCAATGATCCGATTTGTCCGGCTCAGGAAACGGAAGAGTTATCAGCACTCTTGAAACAAGCTGGTGCATCAGTCGACGTCACGTGGTCGAATTATGGTCACCAACTCGTCATGCCAACGATTGAAGCAGCAACGGATTGGCTGAAACAGTAAAAAAAGGGCTGTCCCATCTACTTCTTTCATAGAAGATGATGGGGCAGTCCTCTTTTTGTTTCAAGCAGGATGATCACTTTTTGGTCGAGAATAGACGATGAGCACACCACGCTCGACGAGCTGGAGGGCGAGCGTCTGTTTCACTTCTTCCGATGCTTTCGTCTTGGCAAGTTGTCTGTAGAGCAGGCGAAGTTCACGGCGCATCGTCTTGCGGATCAGCCACATGCTATCAATCGTCGTACACCAACCGGTCACGGTTTCGTGTCCGATGTAATACTGGGTCTGACGTTCAAGATAACGAATCCACCACTCGTCACGCGCCATTTTTAGTACGACACCTGTGAGGCCAAGTACAAGGATGGCGAGGGGAATGCTTTCATATAAAGGAAGACGACTAATAACAGTACCAACATTCGTGACGAGGGCAAGCATCCCCCATCCTATGCATCCGATGACAAGCCAATATCCAAAGTTGAGAGTACTTCGATGTCGTAACGTCACTTTCGGCGTAAGCAATGAAGTGGCCATCAGAAACACCTCCTTGTTAAATAATCGAATTTTCTGACAATTTGTAGTTGTCCTTCTACTATAGTTACTTTTTCCCGAATCGTCTAGTCATTAGACATGGAAAATGTGTTTCTTTCTTGACGAAATTCGTGTACGCTAAATGTAGAAGTGAGCGGTTACATAAAGGGGGATATAAAGAAATGATGGATCAAGTGATTTGGATTGCTGTCGGTATCGTTGCCGTTGCAGTTTTCTCAGCATCGAGCGTCGCAGCGTACATGGGTGTCAAAAACCAAGAAGACTAATAATCGAAAGCGGCTCATCCCGGAAATCGGGATGAGCCGCTTTTTCATTTAGTTATTTGCTGTCAAATCGGTTTTGAGCGCATAGGGTTTCAGCGCATCACTCCAGCGCAGGTAACCACCACCGACGAGATGGAGTCCATCGTACGTCATCCGATTTTGCAGGTACCCCTGTTTATTCGTCAAGACGGGTCGTAGATCAACGAATGGAACATCCACCGATTGAGCAAGGTTTTGTAAATTCCGGTTCAACGCTTCGACGTCCCGATTGATTCGGACGGAATCCGAATATTTCGGTGCGACAGGAACGGTTGACTGAATGACGACGTCGATGTTATTTTTTCGAAGTGTCGTCACAATCGTCGTCATGTTCTCAGTGATTTGCGGAATCGGTGTATAGTGACGAATATCATTGATACCGCCCATCAAGAAAACGCGTTTTGGTTTCATCTCAATGATCAAGTCGAGGCGAGTCAAAAAGCCTTCTGTCGTATCACCAGGAATCCCGAAATTCACGATCGTCGGGTCTTCCATCAAGATACGCCAATCGGCAAAATTCGTCATCGAGTCGCCTAACATGACAGCGTTCGCTGATTTTGGGTATTGATAAGTATGGAATAGACTATTCAGACGGACATAGTTCGGGTTCTTATCGTATTGGAAGGTCGTGACTGGAGTCGTACTCGTTGCAGGTAAGACGCTTTCGAATAGTTCGAGCGGTTTACGTCCCAGTAACAATGCAAGGAGAACGACGTTCAAGACGACAGATAGAATCAGGAGTGTCTTTTTCATAAACATTCGTTCCTTTCGAGGGAGTATAAGGGGTAGTGTAACATGAATCGGAATCCGTGGTTTGATAATATCAAAGGTTTTCTTGTCATTTTCGTCGTCATAGGTCACATGCTGACGGATTTACGGTTTGATTATGACGGAAAGTTGCTTGAGACGGTTTATCTGTTGATTTACTCGTTTCATATGCCATTATTCATTATTTTAAGCGGTTATTTCTTCCGCGAAAACAAGTATTTACGTGTCATCCAACTATTTGCCGTCTACTGTGTCTGGCAAATCTTAATTGGATCTTGGGCGACGCTTGGAGAAGGATTGCCGCTCTTTTCGGGTGAAAACATCGGTACGCATCTCCTACGTCCCTACTGGGCACTTTGGTATCTGTTCGTCATGGTCGTCTGGTATATCGTGACGCCGTATGTCGTTCACTTGCGTGGATATGTCTGGTTCGGTCTTGCCTTCGCCTTGCTGTATGGATTTGAACTCGAGAACACTGGATTCTTGGCACTTCGGAAGCTGATCATGTTCTATCCGTATTTCTTGCTCGGGAACTATCTATCGGAACACGAATTCATCCGCATCTTCGAGATGCCGAAGAACTTCAAGCGCCGAATGAACGTCCGCTTGATTGGTGGTGTGACGTTCGCAGCCGTCATGGGCTTCTTATTGTTCGAGGCGTGGCGTGACACACCGCAAGAGATCGTCGATTTCGCGAATGCCTTCAAGCATCGTTTCCCGTACGCTGAACAGTATGACAGTGACACGTGGATTGGGGTACTCAAGCATAGCGTCATCTATGTCTTGTCGATCGCGGCCTCGCTCGGTTTCATGATGTTGATCCCGATGCGTCGTCTTCCGCTCATCACACGAGCTGGGGAACTCAGCCTCTACGTCTATCTACTCCATGTCTTCTTCGTCATGGCGTGGCGTCAATATGTGACGGATGCATTCGTACCGCAACCGTGGCTCGCTTTACTGATCATGATTGGCGTCGCCTTGTTGATCGTTGGTATCATCATACACCCACTCGTCGTCCGTGTCCTCCGTCCTTTGATTGAGATTGACATTCGCCCGATCGTCGAGAAACGGGAAGACCTTTCAAAATAAGGCGGAATGCATTACACTTTAAGATAGATGGATTACTAGACGAAGGGCGTGGAAGGTATGTCATATAATTTAAATAATGCGGACGGTGTCGTGAACGTCTCGCAACAAGTCATCGAGGTCATCGCAGGGGTAGCTGTTCAAGAAACGGAAGGCATCGCCTTTACAGCAGATGATTCGAAACTGCAGGAAAAACAGATGGTCAAACTCGTAAAAGTCGAAGATGTCGGTGGCGACATCACGGTCAGTCTGTCCGTGCATATCAAATACGGCATGTCGATCATCAAGACAGCTGGAAAAGTCCAAGAACGGATTGCGCAAGACATGGAAAACATGCTTGCGTTCCAACCAAAAGCGATCAACGTCCGCGTCATCGGACTTTTAAAAGGATAAGTAAAACGTCTCGGCATCTTGTGTGCCGAGACGTTTTTTTAGGAAGAGGGAGGAAGATAACGGAGACCGAATGCAGGAACATCTGTTGCGGTGCAGGCGAAACGGAGACGAATCGCATGTTGGCTATGAGCGGGTAAGGACAATCCAGGATGGGTGACGTCTGCGAGTGGCGTCTCGTCATCCATCAATTCGAACGCCAGCGCCTCGAGCGTCAGTGTCTGATCGCTGGCATTACGGACGAGGACGGTCGCGGTCACAGTATCCGGCTCGCGCATGATCGAGACCGGTAAGAGAGACCAGCCATCTGCTGGAGGTGTCGGGTGCGAATAAGCGACTTGACGGATGATGCGTCGTTCCGATTCCGTGAAGTCGTCTTCGATGAACAGCTCGGTCAGCGTCTCACTTGAGAAGACGAGCTGCAATGGCTCCGTCAACTGCTCGAGGTCGACGAAACATTCGTCTTCTTCGAACGTCAACCAGAGCGGCAACGTCGCCATCGGGAGTATGACAGGAACTTCTTCGATACTGAGGACTTTCCGAGCGACGAGTTCGTCACCGGAGAGTGCAAGGACGACGAGATCATTCAGGTGGAACGACCGAGACAACGTATTTTGGAACAAGGCGATGACTTGAAGCGGACGGCGCGATAAGACTTGAAACAGATGGATCGCCATCTGATTGACCTGTAACTCAGGTAGTTGTTTCGCGACGTGACGAAAGACGTATTCGTCTTCCTTGACGATCGGCATGTCCTCCGTGAAATAGAGTGGGGGACGAAACACTTCATTCGACGTGTGCATGGTGCAGTTCTCCTTCGCTATCGTATGTCTGTTCGGCGCGGCAGATGCCAGAAAGGACCTGCTTTTCGAAACTCGCAATGGCATATTCGAAGTAATCCATGCCTTCTCGCTCAAAGATGCGGACTGGTTGCTCTTGTCCGTAACTCCGGAGGTGGATTCCTTCTTTTAAGCTGTTCATGGCTGTTAAGTGGCGCGTCCATTGCTCATCGAGTGCAAGGAGGATGAAGCGTTTGACGGTCTCTTTTTCAGCCGCAACATGGGCAACGAGCAAGGCTTCAGTGTCAGCAATCAGCGGTTCAAGTTGGCGTTTCATCTCGTCGATCGTTTCCAATCGTTCTAACGTGACCGGTTGATGCAACAGTTGCTCGAGTTCCGTCGTGACGAGAGCCAGCGGCCATTCTTCCGGGACGAGATCGTCAGAAAGCGTTTGGTCGATGATCGACGGCAAGACACGTCCGGCAAACGGTTGGACGATGTCTTCGAGTGACGTCGCATCAACGATTCTGTTGCGGAGATGATAGATTGCTTGCCGTTGTTCGCTGATGACTTCTTCGAGCTGGACGAGTTCATCTCGAACACTCCGATTGACGGATTCACACGTCGACTGAGCGAACTGCAATAGATCCCGAACGTCACGTGAAGCCAATGGACCGGAAGCATCCCGTACTTTTTGTTGCACGCGTGCGAGACGGTCGCGCGCGAAACGACGAGGCAGTTCATCTTCGAGTGAGAGATAAAATTGCGTCAATCCGGGATCGCCTTGGCGACCTGCCCGACCACGGAGTTGGTTATCGATCCGGATCGATTCATGGCGTTCCGTTCCGATGACGAACAAACCGCCTTGTTGTTGTGCCGTTTCATCAAGTAAGATATCCGTTCCGCGACCAGCCATGTTCGTGGCGATCGTGATTCGACCGGCTTGTCCGGCTGAAGCGATGATCCGGACTTCCTGATCGACGGTTTTTGCATTCAGGATCTCGTAGGTAAGTCCGTGTGCATCGAGTGTCTTCGCGACGCGCAAGGACTGTTCAATCGATGAAGTACCGATCAGAACCGGTCGTCCCGTGACGTGTGCCGATTTCGTCGCCAGCGCGATCGCTTCTAATTTTTCGTCACGCGTCGCAAAGATGACGTCCTCCGCATCGATCCGGATTTTCGGTCGATTCGATGGAATCGTCACGACATCCATCCCGTACGTCTTTTGAAACTCCTCCCGTGACGTCGCCGCTGTACCCGTCATTCCTGCCACCTGATGATAAAGACGGAAATAATGCTGAATCGTGATTTGTGCCGTCGTCCGGTTCTCTTCCGTGACGGGAACACCTTCTTTTGCTTCAAGTGCCTGATGTAACCCGTCGGATAGACTGCGTCCTTCCATCAGACGACCTGTGAAGAGGTCGACGAGCGCGATTTTTTGATCCTTGACGATATAGTCGACATCTCGCTTGAGGACGACATGGGCACGTAAGGCTTGAATGACGTAATGGAAAAGGACGGAGTGCTCAGCAGCGAACAGATGATCAATCGCAAACGCCTCCTCGATCGTCTCGATCCCATGGTCAGTCAAGGCGACCGCTTTAATCTCTTCGTCGAACGTATAATCCCGCTCGTCTTCGAATGTCTGGACGACATGACGGACGAGTTGCTGTAACCCTTCGTGGACACTGTCTCGTTCCGCCATGATGAGTGGCGTTTTCGCTTCATCGATTAAAATGCTATCGACTTCGTCGATCAAGGCGAAATGAAGAGGACGTTGCAGACGTTCCGTCGGCTCCATGATTAGATGATCGCGCAGGTAATCGAACCCGAATTCAGTCCCGACACCGTATGTAATGTCTGCAGCGTAGGCGATCCGTTTTTCCTCAAACGTAGCTTCAGCAGAATTGATTCCGACCTGTAACCCTAAAAATCGGTGAATCTGACCGATTTGCTCCGCATCACGTTGTGCCAGATACTCATTGACGGTAATGACGTGAACACCTTTTCCGTGAAGCGCCTGAGTGAAGCTCGCGAGTGAAGCAACGAGCGTCTTTCCTTCACCGGTCGCCATCTCGGCGATTTGTCCTTCCAGTAATGCCAGACCGCCCATGAGCTGTACGTCGTAATGCCGTAAGCCAAGCGTTCGTTTACTCGCTTCTCGGACAAGGGCGAATGCCATTGGTGTAATCGCATCGATTCGTTCTCCGGCTTGTAGCCGCTCACGTAATGAGGCGGTCAATTCACGTAACGCTTGATCGGATGTTTGTTCCATTTCTCGTTCTAGGCTATTGATCGTCGTTACGATTTTTTCATAACGATGAATTCTTCGACTTTGATCATTCAACAACTGTTTAACACGTTGAAACATCTTCGTCACTCCCTCATATGCTATGAGATTCATTATAGCAGTTAAAAAATGTAAAACGAATAGTAAAGAACGAAATAAGTAAAACATTCCCTTAAAATTGAAAGCGTTATCAAAATAACTGTGTTTCGTGCTTAAAAATAGAAAATCAGAAATATTTGATAACGCTTGCAAAGATTCGGAAGAACCAGTAAAATTATTCATAAGGCAAGTGCAATCGTTTGCGCAAAGTCATTCGATTTCTTGCCTTTCATGGACGATGGAAGAAAGGATGGATGTCGGATGGCACCAACGATCGAAGCGGTCATTTTTGATTTAGACGGCGTAATTACCGATACAGCAGAGTATCATTACTTAGCGTGGAAACAACTTGGAGAGGATTTGGATATCCCGTTCGACCGGGAATTCAATGAGACATTAAAAGGTGTCAGCCGGATGGATTCACTCGAGCGTATCCTTGCGCTCGGTGGGAAACAGAACGCTTTTTCGGAGGAAGAGAAGCTAGCACTTGCTGCGAAGAAAAACGAACACTACGTCACATTGATCCAACATATTTCTGAACAGGATCTTCTTCCTGGAATCATTGCATTCCTCGATGAAATCCGAAACGCTGGGCTGAAGATCGGAATGGCGTCCGCCTCTAAAAATGCGCTGATGGTCGTCGAGGCACTAAAGGTCCGACACTATTTCGATGACATCGTAGACGCTGCGACCGTTGCACAATCGAAACCACACCCTGAAGTGTTTCTCCGTGCTGCAGAAGCACTCGACGTCGAACCGAGCCGTTGCATCGGTGTAGAAGATGCGACAGCTGGCATCACTGCCATCCACGCTGCCGGCATGTATGCCGTCGGAGTTGGACCGGAGTCGGCGCTCCATGAGGCAGACTATCGTGTCGATTCGACAGATTTGCTATCCCTTGAGCAAATCCTCGCTAGTCGCTCCCTTGTCTGAACCATTCCCTGATGGTGAATGACATTCCTTGAAAGTTATGTGTATGCAAAAAGGATCGCTTCCCTGAGCGATCCTTTTTGATATGGTGTTGATTTAAAGTGAGGCAAGAATGCCGTCTGCGATTGCTTGCGCGTAACGTGACTGATACGATGCGTTCGTCAGTTTCGCCCGATCCGCGCTGTTCGATAGGAAACCGAGTTCCGCTAGAATCGACGGTGCTTTCGTACCACGAATGACGGCGTAGTTCGCATAGTGGACGCTTCGGTCGCGCATGCCCGCGTAGGAGACGAGGCGTTGTTGGACGTTACGAGCGAGGTTGATCGAAGAGGCGCCTTTATAGTAGAAGGTCTCTGCTCCGTATGCTTGCGTACTCGTTGAAGCATTGATATGGACACTGACGAAAGCGGTCGTCGCATGACTGTTCGCAAGGGCACTTCGCTCTCCAAGTGACGGGTAGTAGTCGTTCGTATAGCGTGACATCGTCACATCGACTTTTCCGGCAAGACGCTCGGCAACTTGTTTCGTGACAGCAAGGACGATGTCGCGTTCAGCAACGCCGTAACGAACTGCACCTGCGTCGTGTCCGCCGTGACCCGGATCAAGGACGAGAAGTGGACGATTCGATGGTGCTGGTTGGAACAACGTCAGATACGTCGCATCGACATAACCGCTTTGACCACTTGCCGTACGGACGGCGACGAAGCCTTTCGTTTGATGACGCGAATTCGTGACGACGACAGGAGTACCGCGTCCAAGACGAGCGATTTGACCACTGAGCGTCGACGCGCTCGCACGAAGCGCGACGCTATTGCCTGACGGGATCAACACATACATCTTTGAACCACTATAATCGACGTTTCCAGTCGTCGAGGCAGGAACGGAAGTCCCTTTTTTCAGGTACGTTCCCATGACATACCCCGTTTTCCCTTGGTACTGGACCGTGTGCCAATTCGATTTAACGGCGAGGGAATTGACGGCAGTTCCACTTGGAATCGTCGTCAGGACGTTTCCGGATGTCGAAGGAGACGAACGGAAATTCAAGCGATCCGTCGTCGTATAGACCGTCGTTTTGGCTGGTGTAGTCACTTTCTTTAAATACGAACCAGAAACATAACCGGTCTTATTTGCATAGGTCACTTTGTACCAATTCCCGCTTTTGAAACTTGATTGTACACTGGCTCCCTTAGGAATCGTCAGTAATCGAGTGGAAGATGTCGTTGCCGCACTACGTAAGGATAGCGCATCCGTCGTCTTATAAGACGTCTTCGAAAAAGAAGTGCCACTCTCGATTTTTTTCAGATAAGATCCGGTCACATATCCCGTCTTTCCTTTATATGACAACTTATACCAAGAGCCTTTTCGATAGCTCGACGTGACTTTCGTCGTCTTCGGGATCGTCAGCAATTTTTTAGAAGACGTCGAGTTCGAACTACGTAGATTCAAAGCATCCGTCGTCTGATACGAAGTTTTCGTAAAGGTTGTACCAGAAGCAGCCGATACAGTAGAAGTAGAGGCGAAGCAACCGGATACCAACGAAAGTACTAGCGCGGTCCGAAGTGTTTTAGGTAATTTGCCCATTAAATTTCCAGTCTCCTTTTCGGTAAAATAAGAAAGATATATATTGAATTAGTAGAACTTAAGTATTATTAAAATAGTTAAATGTCGAAATTATATGTTCCGTTTTCATTCCTTTCTGTTAATATGAGGTGTAGCCAATTTATCGGTAAGGATATGAAAATATTACAGGATAATTAAATAATTAAAGAAATTATATATTATCAAGACAAATTATAGTTTAAAATATTTCAAAATACATACAATTGAAACATGATTGAAACATTAATGTATAAAAAAGGAAAGAGGGGCAAGGAATGGGCAACAGTGAACATATCTACCGCGAACTAATGGAAATTGAAGAGGAATACCGTCGCTTACAGCGGCGTGCCGAGTATTTGATCTCGGAATTAAGCCGTGGAACGGGAGAACATTCGCAAGAAGTCGCCGTCACGCATGAGCGTCCGTTAAAACAACGTCGTGTCAACCAACGGTACCCGCTAGAAGTCTACGTGCACCAAATCAGCGATTTGATGCGCGAGCGTGAATCGATGACAGCACGTGACATCCAAATGGAGCTTGAATTGCGTTACCGTCACCAAATTAGTAACATCTACCAATTGATGGCGAAAGTCGAACAGGCAAACCCTGCCATCAAAAAAGTCGGGCGCGGTATCTATACATATGATCCAGCTGCTGAAGTACCGATCTTCATGTAAGAGCCGCTCGTCGGCTCTTTTTTTTTATGATATAATTCGCGCAGGAGCGTGATGTTACTATGTTATGGACTGCGTCCATCGTCTGTTTTATCGCCGCCTTACTGATCACACCCGTCGTGAAACGCTTTGCGATTGCAGTCGGTGCCGTTGACAGTCCGGACGCGCGAAAAGTACACGTCCGAATCATGCCGCGACTTGGCGGATTAGCGATCTATATCGCCTTCATGATCGGTTATTTCATCTTACAACCTTCGAGTCCGTATGCGACGCACATTTTAGTCGGTGGATTCGTTATTATTTTGACCGGTGCACTGGATGATCGATTCCAACTCAATGCCCGTTTGAAGCTGATGGGGCAAATCGTTGCTGCCGTCATCGTCCTAAACGGTGGGATCCGGATCGAGTTCATCAATCTACCGTTCGACCAGCAGTTATATCTCGGATGGTGGAGTGTTCCGCTGACGTTCCTTTGGGTCATCGGGATCACAAATGCCGTCAACTTGATTGATGGATTAGACGGATTAGCAGCTGGTGTCTCGAGTATCGTCTTGTTGACGTTGATCAGTCTTGCCGTCATTCAAGGAAACGTCTACGTGACGATCGTCGCGATTCTCTTATTGATGAGTACGTTCGGTTTTCTGTTTCATAACTTCTACCCAGCGAAGATTTTCATGGGTGATACCGGTGCCTTGTTCCTCGGCTATATGCTCGGTGTGTTATCACTCCTTGGATTCAAGAACGTGACGTTGTTCTCGCTTGCCGTTCCGGTCATTTTGCTTGGGATCCCGATTTCCGACACGTTGTTTGCGATCGTTCGACGGGTATTGCAAGGAAAACCACCATTTGCGCCGGATAAGGCCCATCTGCATCACCGATTGCTTGATCTCGGCTTTACGATGCGCCAAGCCGTGCTCGTCATCTATGGACTCTGTGCCATCTTCGGGATGACAGCGATTCTGTTCTCGCAGACGAATTCGATCGGTGCCCTCGTCTCACTCGTCATGTTATTGCTCGTTCTTGACATTCTCGTCGAGTCGCTCGGTTTGCTTGGCGAACGTTATCGGCCATTGTTGAATTTGTTGGAACGTTTTACATCGAAATAACGTATATCAAAAAAGACCGCTCATCCGTGTGAGCGGTCTTTTTTCAGAAAGGGAGTGTTGGAATGAATCAATCATTGAATCAACGCATCGTCTATTTGGATGTGTTGCGTGGTTTTGCATTATGCGGGATTTTATTCGTCAACATGCCGAGTTTTCTCGGTGATCGACCGAATGCGATGATGGGGGAGATGGATCAATCGATTCGTCTCATTTTCGATCTCTTCATCCAGACGAAATTCTATACCCTGTTTAGTGTTCTTTTTGGAGCCGGTTTTTATCTGTTCATCAATCGGTTGCGACAACGTGGTCTACCGATGACGATCTTCGCAAGGCGTCTCGGAATTCTGCTCATCATTGGTCTTTTGCACCTGCTCGTCTGGCAGGGAGATATTTTACATACGTATGCGTTGACGGGCTTCATTTTGTTATTGTTCGCCAAAACAAAGCCGGTCACGAAACTCTTGTTTGCGATAGCATTTCAAATCTATGCCATTCTGCTCTATCTACTTATTTTCTTTGGGGCTCGTCAATTTGGCGACGCTCCCGTCGTCGAGCTGGATAAGACACTTCAGTCGTTCGTCGCATCGCGCGATCTTCTCGGATTTTTATCGCATCACGCGACAGTTCAATTACCGGAAGCCCTCATGAATTCCGGTGTCATTTGGCCAGAAATTCTATCCCTGTTCTTGATCGGAGCTTATTTGATGGAACGCTTCAGCGCAGCGCCCCCGACGAATCGTTTCCTGTGGTGGACGCTCGGGATTAGTTTACTACTGACACTTCCATCGTTCGCTGGAATCATACAGGCACATGCTGACGTACCAGACGGATCAATCAATTTATTTTACGTCTGGCTCTCAGGACGCACGCTTGCAATCACCTATGCTTGTGCCGTCGCGCTACTCGTTCGTGCTGGGCGCATGCAATGGTTTGCTGGACTGGGACGGATGGCATTGACGAATTATTTGATGCATACAGTCGTCTTTACCGTGTTCGTTTTCTTCAGTGGACAACATGGAACGACACCGTTATGGCAAGGACTGTTACTCGTTTTCCTGCTTTTGATCGCACAAGGTGTTGCTTCAAACAGATATCTCCAGTCTCATCCACAAGGTCCCATGGAGAAATTGTGGCGAAAAGGGACTTATGGAAAGAAAAACCGTTGAAGTTCACAGGAACTTAACATCTTTTGTGTAGAATGAAGGATGGAGGTGAAACATGCATCGTTTAATTGAAATCTTTCTTGTATCATTTAAGCTCGGATTGACGTCATTCGGCGGTCCGGTCGCCCATCTCGGATATTTTTATGAGGAATATGTCAAACGGAAAAAATGGATTGATGAGAAAGCCTATGCTGACTTAGTTGCACTCTGTCAATTCCTACCGGGTCCCGCTTCGAGTCAGGTCGGAATGGGAATCGGTCTGGTTCGTGGAGGCGTAGCAGGGGCGATCATTTCCTTCGTCGGCTTTACGTTGCCGTCGAGTATCGCTTTGATTCTATTCGCGATTCTTGCGACACAATTCGATGTCGCGGAAGCCGGATTCATTCATGGCTTGAAACTCGTCGCTGTCGCAATCGTTGCTGACGCCGTCCTTGGCATGGGAATGAAACTTGCGACAGGCGTCAAACGGATGACGTTGATGCTCCTAGCGCTAGCAGGCGTACTCTTGATCGCACATCCATTGGCGCAAGTCGGTGTCTTGTTGCTCGCAGGTCTTCTTGCGTTCTTCTGGTTCAAAGAAGAGACGGAGACGGGTGGATCCTTGTCGATTCGCGTACCACGCCTACTTAGCATCACGGCACTCGTCTTATTCTTCGTCTTACTTGCCGTCACACCGTTTCTCGCGCAATCTGCGACGGGAACCGTCCAACTGACGAGTGTCATGTACAGTGCTGGTGCCCTTGTCTTTGGTGGCGGACATGTCGTCTTGCCATTCCTTGAGCAGACACTCGTACCTGGGCTGATGAACACGGATACGTTCCTTGCTGGTTACGCTGCTGCACAGGCGGTACCGGGTCCACTCTTTACGTTCGCGACGTATCTCGGTACGATCGTCTCTGGTGTATCCGGCGGTCTTCTTGCGACGCTCGCGATCTTCCTACCAGGTTTTCTACTCGTCATCGGTGTTTTACCGTATTGGGATCGTATTCGGAAGAATCAAGCTGTCGGACGCATGTTGATTGGCGTCAATGCTGCCGTCGTCGGTATCTTGCTTGCCGCTCTTTATGATCCAATCTTTACGTCAAGCATCAAGAGTGGTCTTGATTTCTTGATTGCCTTCGGTTTGTTCTGTTTACTTCGTTTTTATAAACAGTCGCCGTTACGAATCGTGTTAATTGGAGCCGCTCTCGGATTTCTTTTCTTCTAAACAACAAAGAAGCAGTAGACCCGGTGTCTACTGCTTCTTTGTTGTTCCTAAAAGTCAGGTGCGCATCAAAAAGACAAGTTCGATCCCGCTACGCCACTCGCGCCGGACTTCCGTGAAGCCGAAACGAGTGTAGAGCGAAAGCGCTGGCAGATTACGTGCACCGGTCATGACGTGTCTTGTCTGATGTCGCTCCAGCACGTGATGCAGCAAAGATTGTGCGATTCCTTGACGGAAGTATGGCGGATCCACGACGAGTCGAGTGATCGTCCCGTCATTAATCGTAACAGCACCAATAATGTCGTCATCAATGACGTAAACGAAACCGATTGGCGCTTCAACGTCGATCTCATCGATCGTTTCGCGTAAGGGCGGGAAATCAGTCGCATTGAGTAATGCGGCTTCTATCTGATAAGCGCGACGTTGTACTTCCAGTAGTGACCCATGATCAGTTGCTTGGAGTGAACGAATCATCTGCAGCCTCCGACGTGATGCTGTCTGTCGTCTCATCAATTGGCAAATTGAGTTGTTCCTTCAATGTCGTCTTCGCGTCAGCCAATGAAGTTTGATCAAGCTGGTAGTAATAGACCCCGTTAATTTTCGTGTCCGTTCCTTTAAGATCGATCCGGTTGATGGAACCGATTTTTTTGATGAACGGTTGCAGTTGGAACGCTTCCGTCAACGACATGTTCGTCCGGAAATTGTCTCCCGTCGCGTCCATCAGGGTATTTAGTTTGGTGATTGAACCGAACGATGTCGACTGATCAACGATGGCTTCGACGATCTGTTGTTGACGTTTTGTCCGACCAATATCTCCTTCAGGATCTTGATAACGCATTCGGGCATAGGCGAGTGCTTCCTCGCCGTTCAACGTCTGTTGACCCGGTTCCAATTTAACGCCATTGCGCTTATCGGATGAGTCGAGTGTATCAATCGGTAACTTGACATCGACATCGATGCCGCCTAATGCGTCGACGATCGCGACGACACCATTGAAGTTGATCGATGCATAATAATCGATTGGAATATCGAGCAAGGTCTCGACCGTTTCAATCGTTGAATCGATGCCACCGAAGGCATAAGAGTGATTGATTTTATCCTCGTAACCGACAGAAGGGATCTCGACGAGTGAATCACGGGGAATGCTGACCATATCAACGGTTTGATCGTCCTTGTTGAATGTCGCGACAATCATTGTATCAGCACGAGATGAGGTGTCGCCAGGTCGTTCATCCGTCCCGACGAGCAGAACGGAAAAGTGATCTTTCGTCAAATCAATGGCTGCTTCTCGTTTCTCGGACTTGTCACCGCGCGCTAAATCGACATTTGCATCGTTTGCGGTCTGAAACGTCTTATACGCGACGTAAGCGAAGGTCGCACCTCCACCGACGAGCACGACCAGAAAACTGATCACGAACACCTTGAACCACGAACGTTTTTTCTTTATCTTTTTTTTATTACTGCGGGTTCGCTCTTCCACCTTTATTAACTCCTAACTTTAACTGAATTTTTAAAAAACTTTAAAATTCTTTACAATCAGTATAGCAGGTCAGGAAATAATGTCACGTTCGAGGTAACGAGTAGAGCCGCTTGACAAATTGGCTTGACCGTTCGTCATGTTTGTCATCCAGTCGAGAAAATCGGGGACATCGGCTGTCTTGACGAGGACGTCGATCTGGACTTGATCGAGGTAATGGATCTGATCAATCGGATGAACACTCGCTCGTAATTCGTTCTCAAGCTTTCCGAGCCATGTGTAGTCGACATTGACAGAAACAACGGTATGCTCGATTCGTTCGACGACACCGACTGCGTTCAATGCTTCAGAGACACTCGAACCATATGCGCGAATCAATCCACCACCACCGAGCTTGATGCCGCCGAAATACCGTGTCACGACGACGACCGTATCGCGTAAGTCACGCTTCTTCAAGACTTCGAGCATCGGAACACCAGCTGTTCCGCTTGGTTCACCGTCATCATTCGCTTTTTGAATCTCATTACGCTCACCAATGACGTAGGCGGAACAGTTATGGTTCGCATCGTGATGTTTTTTTTTCAGCTTGGAAATGAACGCCTGGGCTTGTTCTTCCGTCGTTGCGCGAGCTAAATAAGTGATAAATCGTGACTTTTGGATAATGATTTCGTGGAAACCGTTTTCTTTTACTGTATAATAATTAGATAATGTCATAATCAAAAATGTCCTCCTCGTTAACTAGTTCTTTCTAGCATAACGACGTTCCAAGAGAGAGACAACCGTAGACGACTGGCAAGGAATGGAGGGAGTACCATGACGAATGAGATGAGGGAGCGGCTATCCTTGAATGATATCGTACAGAACATCATCGGCGTCGTAGAAGAGAGTCGGGAAGAAATCGTCCGGATCACGGAAAGTTCTCGCGAACAATATGCCGAAATCCAGCAAGAACTGCGCGACCTGAAGATTCGGGTGCACGACTATATAAAAGAAGCAGAACGACTCGAACGCCATATCAAGGATGCGAAGGCGCGACTCGTCGTCGTCAGTAAGAACTTCGACAGCTACTCGGAACAGGATGTCCGGTCGGCCTATGAGACAGCGAACGCGTTGCAACTCGAATCGTTCATCAATCAACGAGATGAGATGAATTGCCGAAAGCGCCGCGATGAGCTCGAACGCCGATTGATTCAGCTCGATGAGACGATTGAACGGGCAGATCAATTGATTGGACGTGTCTCGGTCGTCCTCAACTTCTTGACGGACGATATGCAGATGATGAATGAAAAATATGAAAAGGCGATGCAAAAACAGGAGATGGGTTTAAAAGTCTTCCAGTCCGCCGAAAATGAACGCCGCCGCTTGTCGCGCGACATGCACGATGGTCCGGCGCAGACGCTTGCCCACGTCTTGATCCGGGCCGATTTGATTGAAAAGATTCACCAGCATAATGGGGCAGAGGCAGCTTTTGAAGAGATTCACCGTTTACGGACGTTGATTCGGGATGGGCTTGCCGATATCCGCCGTATCATATACGATTTACGTCCGATGACGCTTGACGATCTCGGATTCGTTCCAACGCTCGAACGTTATCTTCGCCATATTCAAGAAATTTCGAATATTCCGGTTCACTTCAATTATCTAGGAGGCGGTGAACGGATCGATTCGACGTATGAAGTTGCTGTCTTCCGAATCGTCCAAGAAGCCGTCCAAAATGCAGTAAAGCATTCCAAAGCGAGTGACATTCGTATTATCATAGAACAATATCAACATTCCGTACGAATCCACGTGAAGGATAATGGCGTTGGATTTGATTTCGATTCCATCGTCGCATCATGCGACGAGTCATTCGGACTCGTTGGTATGCGTGAACGGATCGAATTGATCGATGGTGAATTCGATATCGAGACGCAGCCCGGAAAAGGTACGGTCATCAAGGTCAAGATTCCAATCGAGGAATCCGAAGCGAGAGGGGAAACACTGTGAACAACGAGCAAGTGAAAGTAGTCATCGTCGACGATCATCAGTTATTCCGCGAAGGCGTTAAACGAATTCTTGATTTCGAAGAAGAGTTCGTCGTCGTAGCGGAAGGGGAAAGCGGAGCAGAAGTCATCTCGCTCGTCGAAACCCATCAACCGGATATCGTCTTAATGGATATCAACATGCCGCAAGTCAACGGTGTTGAAGCAACAAAACGTCTGATGGAAGTCTATCCGGACGTACGTGTCATCATCTTATCGATCCATGATGATGAGACGTATGTCATGCACGCCCTGGGTGCCGGTGCAGTCGGTTACCTCTTAAAGGAAATGGCGACGGATGAACTCGTCAATGCGATTCGTTCCGTGTACCGTGAAGGCGGATACGTCCACCCGAAAGTCACACCGAACTTATTGCAGGAATATCGTCGTTTGATGAAGATGAAACAAACGATGGCGTCACAACCTGTTGAAAAACGAGTCGCGGAAGCACCACTTCACGTCTTGACGCGTCGCGAATGTGAAGTCTTGCAATTGTTAGCGGACGGTTTCTCGAACCGTACGATCAGTGATACGTTATACATCAGTGAAAAGACGGTCAAGAACCACGTTTCATCGATCCTCCGGAAGATGAATGTGCCGGACCGGACCGGTGCTGTCGTCGAATCAATCCGTCGTGGATGGGTCGTCGTTTAATATCTCGAAAGACAGGAGCTCCCGCTTCCGTCTTTCTTTTTTTATCCAATAAAAAATGCTACACTTAAAAGCGATTGTGGCGTGTCACATTTGGCAGCGTCACGACGGAACTATAAAAGCGAGGAAATTCACGGATGAGCCAGATTGTGATCTTAACGGATAGCACAGCCTATCTGCCAACTACCTATTGTGAAGAACATCAAGTGCACGTCGCACCACTTAGTGTCATCTTCGACGGTGACGCCTACCGGGAAGGGTTTGATATCTCGGTAGCGGAATTTTATGAACGCATCCAGACGGGCAGTCTCCCGACGACCTCACAACCAAACATCGGTGATCTCGTGTCGTCGTTCGAGCAGTTGCCAGAAGGAACGGATATCATTGGTATTACACTATCAAGTGGGATCAGCGGAACGTACCAAGCGTTACATACGATCAACATGATGGTGGATCATGTCAACGTCCATCCAGTCGATTCACGTATTTCCTGTATGCCGCAAGCGTTTCTCGTCCAAGAAGCCGTTCGTTTGCGAGATGCAGGAGCGACGGCAGAGACGATCGTCCAGCGTCTTGAGACATTAAAGGAACAGATTCGAGCTTATTTCGTCGTCGACGATCTCGAACACCTCCAGCGTGGAGGACGTTTGAGTGTCGCGCAAGCATTTGTCGGCTCGTTCCTGAAAATCAAGCCGGTCCTTCATTTCGTTGATGGAAAAATCGTTCCGTTTGAAAAGATTCGAACGTTTAAGCGGGCAGTCAATCGGATTGAGGAAATGATGAAGGAAGATATTCGCGGTGACGGTACCGGTTATGTCATCGGTGTCATCCATGCCGAGGATTCTGCGAAAGCAGAAGCAGAGATTGCTGAACTGAAGGCACTTTTCCCGCAGGCACGCATCGAGATGAGTGTCTTTGGACCCGTCATCGGTACACACCTCGGACCGGGGGCAATCGGTGTCACATGGTATCACGCAGCAGAATAAGATAGGAGCGGAAGCAGTAGGAATTCTCTTCATGAGGATACCTGCTGCTTTTGTTTTGTCAAAATCCTCAAAAATCATGGATGACTATATGGAAACGCCTGTTGAAACCGTAACGTATGACGTTACCTCGAATTCTGCGAGTCAAAAGCTCAAGTTGAGTAGTGGAACGCTCACAAGGAGATGACGGACGTCCGCGAGAAAGAGACGAAACAGAAAAGGAGAGATGACGATGGATCTTCGAGGACGACTCGTACCTGTTGAATGGATAGACGCACCACAAGTGACATACCGATTCAGACCAGCCGTGACATGGCGTTGCCAGCGGTGTAGTGCGCTTCCAGTGCGAGGGGATTGTACATGCGGTAAAGCCTGTTATTATTGTCGGAAATGTCTCGCTTACGGCAAACTGAGAAGCTGTGGACGACTCGTGACGGATCAGCGGGCACTTGATCCGGTGACACCAGCACAACATGGACCATTGACGTTGACGCCGGCGCAACTACGCGTTGCTAAATCGATTCAACGAACGGTTCTAACTAACAAACGGCTTCTCGTCCATGCCGTGTGTGGTGCCGGGAAGACACCGATGCTTTTCCCGGGAATCGCAGACGCTCTCGCTAGCGGACGCCGTGTGCTTGTCGCAGCACCACGGGCAGACGTCGTCCGGGAATTGACGGGACATTTGAAGCGGGCATTCGCTGACGCTTCCATCGTCTCCTTGTATGGTGGTTCATCGGACCGTCTTGAACTGGGTGACATCACCGTCAGTACGACACATCAATTGATTCATTACCGGAATTGTTTCGACGTCGTCTTTTTGGATGAGGTCGATGCGTTTCCGTACCGGCTCGACCGGACGTTACATCGATACGTCAAGCGCGCAATGACGAAAGATGCCGCGCTGATTTTATTAAGTGCAACGCCTTCGTTTTGGCATCGACGGTTTCCCACGGTTCGGCTGATGCGACGCTATCATGGCTATCCGTTACCGGTCCCAAAGCTCGTCGTACCGTATAGCGAACAGATCGTGTTCGATTGGTTGGCGCGTCATAGCACTGTACCCCGGCTCGTCTTCGTCTCACGGATCGCGGAGCTCGAGCGATGGCAAAACCGATTCGCGACAGCGGGCTTTGACGTCGAGACCGTCCATGCTGCAGACTCGGAACGAGTCGAGAAGGTCCAGCGTTTTCGACAGTCGACAGGAATCTTACTGACGACAACGATTCTTGAGCGGGGTGTGACGATCGAAAACGTTCAAGTCGCGATTCTGGATGCGGATCAAGGTTTCAGTACGGCAGCCCTGATTCAAATCAGCGGACGAGTCGGACGATCGGCGGCATACCCGGATGGTGACATTTTATTTTGCGCCAATGACCGGAGTGATGCGATGTACGAAGCGATCCATCACATCAAGAAAGCGAACGCTGTACGACCATGAATCGATGTCTATTCTGTCAAGAGGTCTATTTACCTAGTTGGGAACTCGGAAATCTCTGGACTAGGCAAGCGACCTGTCCGACCTGTAAAATAAAGTTTGTAAAAAGAGGGGAATGCGTCGATTGTGGAAAGCCGGGTCCAGTGTGCTGTGCAGACTGCGCAGAATGGCGAAGACGAGGACTGACGCTTCAAACAGCACCTCTTTATTTATACAATGATGCAGCGAAGGATTTCATGCATCGCTTCAAGTTTCTCGGTGATACTGCGTTGCTTGAGATGTTTACGGATGACTTGAAGAAGGTAAAAATCAAACAAGCAGTTCTTGTGCCGATACCGCTAAGCATCGAGCGTCTCTCGGACCGCCGTTTCAATCAAGCGGAGCTGATTGCACGTCGGATGCGCGGAAAGATTA
The DNA here is from genome assembly GCF_018618915.1 of Exiguobacterium sp. s91. Lineage (NCBI taxonomy): Bacteria > Bacillati > Bacillota > Bacilli > Caryophanales > Exiguobacterium > Exiguobacterium sp. s91. The sequence goes on from NZ_JACSMZ010000001.1 coordinate 339,625, forward strand.
TTCCGTGTTTAAGTCGTCTCGATGGTCCAGAACAAAGTAAGGCAGGGCGACAAGCGCGACTTGCGCGTGGCAATCCGTTTTGCGTAACGAGTGACGTCAAAGGGAAGAACATCGTACTTGTCGATGATGTCTATACGACAGGTGCGACGCTTCGCCAAGCGATGTTTCGACTCAAGGAAGCGGGAGCGAAAGAAATTTCTGCTGTAACTTTATTTCGAAGTGTTTAAGAAAGCAACATTCCTGCCGATACTCTATGTGAGGTGAAGGAAATGGATGTCATCAATTGTAAATCTTGCGGGAAGTTAGTCGTGCGTCAATCTTCAGAACTGTGTATTGATTGCATACGAAAGGATCATACGGATTTTGAGAAGGTACGCGAATTTCTGCGAGAACGACGAAAAATCCGGACTTCACCTAAAGATGTCGAGATCGGAACGGGTGTTAGTCGAGATACCGTCTTCCGTTACATCAAGGAAGGGCGCTTATTGATCTCCGAGATTTCCCAGATGGAAATCATGTGTGAGAGTTGCGGGAAGCCCTCCCGTGAAGGCACGATTTGTGCCGCATGTCGTGATCGTTTACGACGTGACCTCGCCCAGGCGATGCTTGACTCTTCTGACTCTTCGAAACCAAGGACGTATCGGACTTGAACTAAGAATCTTGTAGTCTAGAAAGCAGGTGTTCACATGCGAATTGATTCTACGAAATGGGTGAACATGCCCAAAACGTACGAAAGAACTCAATCAGTAGAAGGAACAAAAAACCAACGTACGAATCGTCCGGACGAAGTCAGTATCTCTACAGAAGCGCGTGCGCGTTTCAACGAGACACAGTCGTCACGGACTGAAAAGATTGAATCCCTCAAACAGGCGATCCAGGATGGAACCTATAAACCGGATGCGAAAAAAATCGCGGAACGTTTCTTGAACCTGTAAATTGGACATCGTAGACAATGGAGGCGACTCGGGGCACGGATGCGCGGGTCGTTTTTTATATGAAATGGAACCTTTTCAATTCGGAAGGAGAAACCGAATGCAACTCATCAATCAGCTCAACGAGGCGCATGCTCATTTACTTGCGCTCGCAGAAGAAAAGAAGCAAGTCTTGATTGCAAATGACATGCGTCGTTTGTCTGAAATCGTTAAAGAAGAACCCGTACATATCAAACGGATCGAAGGACTAGAACAAGAGCGGCTCGCACTGATGGGAAGCGTGACGATGACGGAATGGATCGCGACGCATCCGGAAGATGTCGACTCACTCCGAACGTTGTTGCAGACGATCGGTCAATTGCGACAGCTCAACACACTAAACGCGGAGTTGCTGGAGCAATCCCTGTATTATTTGGATTGGCATCTCCAACTCTTGATTCCAGAAGCGGACGACTTCACATACGGACAGTCCGCACTGAACCAGACACACTTCAATCGAAACGCGTAAGGAGGAATACGGATGGGATCGACTTTCATGGGGCTTGAGACAGGACGTCGGGCATTAACGACGAACCAGTGGGCTCTGCAATCGACTGGAAATAACATTGCGAACGCTGGAACGGAAGGATTCTCTCGTCAGCGTCTCGTCATGGGAACGACGGAACAACTTTCGATTTCACTTGGATCTGGACGAAATGGACAAGTCGGAACCGGGGTCCGCGGAGAAATGCTCGAGCGAATTCGCGATGTCATGCTTGATAAGCAGTACCGGGATGAAGTGACGAAAGTCTCGTATTACGGTACGAAACAAGCGGCATTCGGGCGGATGGAAGATATCATCAACGAACCGTCTGACACCGGTCTTGCAAAAGCATTCGATGGATTCTGGGAATCACTCCAGACCTTGTCGACGAATCCGCAAGATTCAGGTGCACGCAGTGTCGTCCGACAAAAGGCGGAGACTCTCACGCAGACCTTCAATTACATGGCAAAAGCGATCAATCAAGTCAAAACAGACTTAAAAAGTGAAATTGAGGTCTCGACGAAAAAAGTCAACGACCTCTTACAAAAAATCCATAACATCAATACGGAAATCCACGTTGTCGAGCCGCTTGGTGCTTTACCAAACGCACTCTACGATGAGCGAGATCGTTACTTCGATGAGCTTGCTCAATATGTCGATTTCGAAAAAGTGACAGTAGATGCTCAGGCGATCGAAACAGGACAAATGGGGAATGCGTTGCGTAATGCGGAAGGGCGCATTGACGTCAACATCAAGTTTCCGAACGGGGACAAGCTGCTTGCTGTCGACTCCGATTTACCGAAAGCGGGCACACTGACGTTCACGACGAACGAACAGGGACTGTACACCGGCTTTAAGTCTGAGACACAAACCTATACGTTTGATCAGCTTGGTGGCTTCTCAACAGGACGTTTATCAGGACTAATCGAGATGTACGGGCAAGAGCGAGACGGAAAAGCCGTCGGGGAATACGTCAAGATGGAAAGTCAACTCAATGAGATGGCAAAGACATTCGCGAATGCTTTTAACGCTGCGCATGCGACGAACTTGAAGAAAGATGGTACAGCGGGATCAAACGCCTTCTTCGCATCAACAAGCGGTGACATCACGGCAGCAACGATCTCCGTCGGTTCGGACATCAAGGCGAGTCTTGATAACATCGCGACGTCGACGGACGGCAACATCGGGGATAGTCAAGGGGCATTGAAACTGGCGAAGATGAAGACAGCGAGCATCGAATTCACGGAGTCGAAAACGACGACGACGATCGGCTCGTTCTATCAAAACGTCATCGGCGATATGGCGGTCTCGACCGATCAGGTCGGACGCCTTGGTAAGAGTGCTGCTGTCTTGATGGAAAGTGCGGATCAGCGCCGCATGTCGATGTCTGCCGTCTCGATCGATGAAGAGATGACGATGATGATTCAGTATCAACACGCTTATAATGCAGCAGCACGAAATATTACGACCGTCGATGAGATGCTTGATAAAATCATCAACGGTATGGGACTCGTAGGACGGTGATGAATAGATGAGAGTAACACAAACGATGTTGACGAAAACGAATATCGGGCACTTATCCTCAAGCTATCAGCGCTTGAGCACGCTTCAGGAACAATTGATCAGTGGGAAGAAGATTCAACGTCCGTCTGAGGATCCAGTCATTGCGATGCAAGGCGTGCGTTACCGGACGGAAGTACGAGAAGTCGAACAGTTCAAGAAAAATGCCAGCGAAGCAACGGGCTGGATGGACTTGACGGATTCTGCCCTTAACGAAGTCACATCAGCGATGAGTCGGATTCGTGAGTTGACGACACAAGCGGCGACGGATACGTACGATGCAACACAACGTAAAGCGATCCAGAGTGAGGTCGGTCAATTGATTGAACACATTGGGACGCTCGCGAATACGAAATACAATGAAAAAGGCATCTTCAACGGAACGAAGACGGATACGGCATTCGTCTCGATGGACGGATTGCGTGATTACTTAGCGAGTACAACTGGTCCTGTTGACGGTGTCTTCACGGATGGTGATCCGACAGGTAAGGAGACGGAATCCATCAAATATGAAGTTTCTTCTGGTATCGAAGTCCAAGTTAACATTTCACCACTCAGCGTCTTCGGACCGGAAACGTTCCAAACGTTGAAAAAAGTCTATGATGCACTCGGAACGAACGCTGATAACAACGGGGCTACCTTATCCGGGATGTTGAAAGATATCGATGAGATGGTCAACGGAACGGTCGAGACACGTGCTGATCTCGGGGCACGGGTCAACCGGATGGATTTGAACACATCACGGCTCGAGGATCAGGAAATCATCGCGAAGACGGTCATGTCGGATAACGAAGACATTGAGGCGGAAAAAGTCATCATGGAGCTGAAGTCATACGAGACGTTACACCGCGCAGCACTCAGCGCTGGGGCACGAATCATTCAGCCGACATTACTCGATTTCCTACGATAAGGGGTGAAGGCAGATGAATCTTCCGCATCTTGAAATGCGTCAGACGGCAGCACGAATCGGGATGAACATCACGCGTCCGCAAATCGAGCAGAAGCAGACACCTGCCTCCCTGTCGATTGAACAACCCCGTGGGGAACTATCGATTGAAACGGTCGCAGCGCGTCTTGAGATCGATTCGACACAAGCTTGGATCGAGATGGGGCGCGTTCCTGCGCTTGAGTCTGTTCGACAGTATGCTACTTATGGACGACAAAAGGGACAGGAAGCTGTCGCAAAGGGAGCTTCCGAAGGCGATCAACTGATGCGGATCGAGCAGGGCGGGGGAACTGTCGCGCGGATTGCGAAAGCCAATGATACACCGCCTGCTGAAGTGACGGCCCTCGGATTCATTCCGCGGAGCCTCGATCGAGTCAAGACGACCTATACACCGGCTGAGGTACGATTAAGTTATACCGCGAATCGTCCGAAGATCGATGTCGAAACGCATCGACCGGAACTGACTGTGAAAGAAGGACAGGTCGACATTTATCTACAAGAACAAAATCAACTGAATATGTGGCCGGTTGGCGGCATATTCGATGGGGAAGGATAATGACATGCAGATCGAAACGGATTTTTTTGGAACCATCACGATTGACGAGACGGAAATCATCACCTTCGCGTCCGAATTACCAGGTTTTCCGGAAGCAAAACGCTTCATCTTGCTCCCGTTCGGAGAAGGCGTCCCGTTCTGGTCGTTTCAATCGATTGATCAGCCGGAGTGTGCCTTCGTCGTGACAAACCCGTTCTGGATTGATCCGGAATATGTCTTCGAGTTACCAGAGGCAGCAAAAGAACAACTCGGAATCGAGGATACGGCACAAGTCGCCGTTTATACGACGGTCACATTACGGGATCCGTTCACGACGTCGACGACGAACTTACGAGCACCTTTCGTCATGGAGACGAAACAACGGCTCGCGAAACAAATCATCCTAGACGATACATACGCGAATCGTCATCTGATCGGTAGTCTGACGGAAGTAGGTGGTCGCTGATGCTCGTACTGAAACGAAAGACGGGAGAAGCGATTCAAATCGGTGACGACATCGAACTGACGATTCTTGCAATCGAAGGCGATCAAATCAAGATTGGTATCAAGGCGCCACGGCAAGTTGATATCCACCGGAAGGAAGTCTACTTGTCGATCCAAGAAGAGAACACGGAAGCGTCCCGTAGTACTGGATTGATTGGACAACTCTTGAAACAACAGGAAAAATGATTCCATTTGAATGTCATCGGAACGTATCTTTTTAATGAACGATGCGCTTCAAACGAGGATGAAAAGACTCCCTTTGCCCGAATGTGCTGCAAAGGGAGTCTTTCTTATCATGAAACAAATGCTGAAACGCGTTGAATCGTGTATAGTAATGAAGAGAAAAGAAACCTTTTGAGCCAAAGAGGGAGTTGTCAGGAATGAATGAGACGAAGCAGCTGAAAAAAGACGCGAACCGTGTATTAAAAGCGACGAGTCGCACCTTCTATATCCCGATTAGTCGACTATCGCAAGACTTACAGGAAGCGGTCGGTGCTGCTTATCTATGCATGCGTGCCATCGATGAGATTGAAGACCATGAGGACTTGGCGACGGACGTCAAGACGATGTTACTTCGCGAGACGGCGTTATTGATGCGAGGCACGTTCTCCGCTACAACCTATCTCGAGTTGATTGCGCCCTACACGGCGCATCTACCGGAAGTAACACTCCGTCTACCGGAGTGGATCGCCTATTGTCCGGCCGCGATTCGTCCGAAGGTCCTCGATTCGACGGCGGAGATGGCAGAAGGGATGGCGGTCTGGGCAGAGCGTGACTGGACGGTCGAGACGGAAGCGGATCTTGACGAGTATACGTATTATGTCGCCGGACTCGTCGGTGTCATGTTATCCGACATTTGGTACTGGAAGGCTGGTATCGTCACTGATAAACAGCAAGCGATCGGATTTGGTCGTGGTTTACAAGCCGTCAACATCCTGCGTAACCAACAGGAGGATGCGGAGCGTGGTGTCGGTTACTTCCCACCTGGTTGGACGACGGATACGATGTTTGCTTATGCGCGTGAGAATCTCGCAGAAGCCGATGCCTACCTTGCGTCCATTCCGAAGGAGACGACGATTTATGAATTCTGTCACATTCCACTTGCACTCGCACATGGAACGCTGGATGCCCTTGCAAAAGGGAAAGAAAAACTCAGTCGTCCGGAAGTCTTGAAGATCGTCGGCGCTGCCGTACTAAAACGATAAGCACAAACAACAGCCGCTCGTTTCCGTCAAGGAAGCGGGCGGCTGTTCGTTTAACGTAATAAGTAAAGGGCCAGTCCGATCAGGGCGGAACCCGTCCAAATCAAGGCGATCGTTCGTCCGTACGGTAAACGATAGCCGGCACGTCGGGTGACGAGCAGTCCGATCGTCATGACTGTCAGTGCGACGAAAAAGGTCAGGAACAACGATAACTGTTGCATGTCAATCTCCTTTCATCAATGCAGATCTGACAAGTACGTCATGACTTTCTCTTCATACGCTTTTCGGTCGTGCGCATACGACTGGACGTGCCCACCGTTTTCCGTCACGTAGAGCTCGGAGCGCGGCGCCGCCTTTTGAATCTTCATGCTTTCCGTGACTGGAATCGCATCGTCGTCCTTCCCGTGGATCAACAGGATCGGATACTCAATCCGTCGAACCGCTTCAATCGGTTTCACCCGTTCTGGATTGAGACCCGTCAGAGGTGGCGTGATCTCCAGAATGATCGGGGTGAACGGGAAGTTCGGTAACCCGCTCCAGACAGGCAGGTTCGTTGCGAGATAGTTCTCGAGATCGCTAAACGGGCTGTCGGCGATGACACCGACGACGTCCGCCTTTGGAGCGGTCACGAGTGATGTTGCAGCACCCATCGAGATACCGTAGAGGACGACTGGTTTTGAAGACCGTGACTTCGCGTAGCGAACGGCCGTCAGCAAATCATCTTGTTCCTTTGCACCGACTGTGACACGTTTTCCGTCCGATTCACCGGACCCGCGGAAATCAAATGTCAGGACGTTATAGCCCGCGTCGTGGAACTTCTTGAATAACGGGAAGATTGGAACATCTTCTTGCTCCCGGTTCTTACCATAACCATGGGCGAAGACGACCGTCAGTTTTGCGTCCTCACTTGGCATCCACCAGCCGGACAAACGTGTCCGGTCTTTATAGGAGCGGAAGGTGACGTCTTCATAGTCGAGTCCTTCCGCTTTTTTCGGTGTCGTCGTCAAGGCTTCCCGTTCCGGTTGCGTCAACGATGAGCCGACATAAGCGGAAATCCCGATGACGACGATGACAGCAAGCGTCACGATGACAATCACGCCACCGATGATTTTCTTACGATGTTTTTTCCACACCCGTGTTCCTTCCTTTCGTTCGGTTAATGGATATCTTTTTTCTTGAAGCGACCGCCATGGACATCATGGATGTTGCCGATCGCAATGAAGGCTTGCTCATCGAAGTCACGGACGATATCTTTGAGTTTTGATTCCTCGAGGCGACTGATGACGCAAAAGATGACTTTTTTGCCGTCGCCGGTAAAGGCACCTTCTCCGTTTAAATACGTCATGCTGCGTCCAAGTCGATCCATGATTGCAAGACCGATCTCTTCATAATTCTCCGAAATAATCCAGACACTCTTCGACTGATCGAGTCCATCGATGACGACATCAATCGTCTTGAAGGCAACGAAATAGGTGATCAACGAGTACATCGCCCGGTCCCAACCGAAGACAAATCCAGCGGCGCCAAGGATGAAGACGTTGAAGAACATCACGATCTCACCGACTGAGAACGGCGTCGAGCGACTGAAGGAGACGGCAAGAATCTCGGTTCCGTCGAGTGATCCACTCGAGCGAATGACTATGCCAACGCCGATTCCAAGAATCAAGCCACCGAAGACGGTCGCGAGCAAATCCACGCTCGTCAGCGGACCGATGTGTTCGAGGAGTTTCGTTGCGATCGCCATGACGAAGATTGCGTATAACGTCGACAGAGCGAACGTTTTTCCGATTTGTTTGTAGCCAAAAAAGATGAATGGAATGTTCAAGAAGAACAGCCATAAGGCGAGCGTCGTATCGGTCACTTTTGAGCCGATGATCGAGATCCCGACGATTCCACCATCGATGATGTTATTTGGAACAAGGAATCCTTTCAGTCCAAGCGCGAAGATGATGGCACCGATCGTCAGCATCAACAATCGTCGAAAAAGCTGACCTTTCGTAGAGCGGCGATGATGTTTCGTAGGTAGTGGTGACTGCATGCCATTCCTCCCTTCAGAAGTAAAACGCTTTACGATTACTATAACAAAAAAGCACGAAGACGTGTGTGAACGTCTTCGTGGAGAGATCAAGGGCGATAACGTAACGACTGGAAGAACCGCATGATCTGTTCCGCTTCTGTCGGATTCGTGTATTCGCCGATATATTGTTCATCTTCCTGTCCGGTGATTGTCACCGTACACGTGACGAGTTGTAATCCTTCACTTAAGCGAACCTCAAACGTCGCATCTGACAACGGTAACGGTGTCTTCGTTGAAAAGTAGAGCGCCCGCGTACTCGTCTGATGGGCTTCGATGTCCGAAAAAGGAAGTTCGAACGGTCGTTCATGATGCGTTAACATGCGAACCTTTCCTGAGACAGAGAAGCGAGGAACCGTATCACTCGATAAGGAACAGGCTTCGATCGGATACAAGATCTCGCGCAAGAGGAACGATTCCATGACGTCCGCGGGCACTGGGCGACTAAACAAGTAGCCTTGGATACTCGGACAATTGAGCGTCCGGAACGTATCGAGCTGACGAAGCGTCTCGATGCCTTCTGCGACGACCGTTAGATTGAACTCACCTGCCATGTAAAGAATACTTTTGACGATCGCTTGAGCTTTGGCATCATCCGTGATGTGGGTCGCAAATTGTCGGTCAATCTTGATGACGTTGATTGGATACCGTTGCAGATAGACCATCGAGGAATAGCCTTTCCCGAAGTCGTCGAGTGCGATCCGAACGCCGATCCGACTGACGTATTCAAGCGTCCGGCTTGTCATCGGGTCATCCATGATCAAGGCCGCTTCCGTGATTTCGAGTTCAAGTAATTCAGGTGCGAGCTGATAAGTCGACAGCATCCGCTCGATATGATGTTCGAAGCCGGGAATCAAGAATCGTTTTGGTGAAACGTTGACGGAAATTGGGACGAGCTCTGCGCCTGTCGTTTTCCAGTGCTGCATCGAACGACACGCTGTCTCGACGACCCAGTCGCCGATTGCGACATGTAAGGCACTTTCCTCTGCTAGCGGAATGAAGTCGTTCGGTGGAATCCGTCCCCATTCCGGGTGTTGCCAGCGAATCAATGCCTCGAGACCGACAATCTTTCCTGTCCAGCTATCGACCTTTGGCTGATATTCGAGGAACAGTTGATTGCGCTCAATCGCATAATGCAAGTCCTGCTCGAGCCGATAGCGTCGGTAATAATCGATATCAAGATTCGACGCGTAGTGGTGCATCGTGCTGTGGTTTTCACGACGCGATCGACGTAAAGCGGTATAGGAATGCTTCAATAATTCGACGGCGTCCGTACTGTCCTCCGGATACCGGCTGACCCCGACCGAGATCCGCGCGAACAAGGCGTATGGTTCGATTGAGATTGGTGTTTCTGATAAACCGAGTAGTGCTTCAGCACATGTCGTCACGTCCTGTTTATAGCTCGTCGGTACGAGTATGGCGTACTCATCGCCACCAAGATGCCCGAGAAACGTCTCGTCTGGTTTCGTTTGTTGTAATAAGGCAGCCGTTCCTTGTAGCCACTGATCACCAGAGCCGTGTCCGAAGGCATTGTTGATCTCAGCGATTCGGTTGAAGGAGACGGTGAGGACGAAGAACGATTGGCTCTTCGTTTGCCACGAACCGATCGTCTCGATGAGCGCTTGCCGGTTCGGCAGATGTGTCACGGCGTCACGCAAAGCAAGCTGCCGTAATTGTTCCTCGTAGGCTTTTTGAAGCGTGATGTCATGCATGATGCTATTCGTGTAAGCAATCGTGCCGTCCAGTTGGAAGACCGGGATCTGTTGGTCCTCGATCCATTTGACGCGACCATCCGGGAAGTGAAGGCGGTACTGGATCGTGCCCGCCTGCCCGTCGACCAACCGTCTAATGAACTGTTTCATCGCCGCGTGATCACGAACGTCCAACCGTTCAAACAACCACTCACGACTAAGAATTAAATCCTGCGGCAATTCTTCAAAGATGTGCAGGAACCCTTGTGAGTGAAACAGGATTCGTCCCGAGAACAAGTCGATTTGTGAGATCGCGGCATTAACGGCTTCGTAGATTTCACGTGCCTGTGCCCGTTCCGTGACGAGTTGACGTCGCGCCTCGTCGACTTCCGATAAATCATAGAGGACGACCGATAGATGATCTGGATGATGCGGACGATGGAAGGCTTTCAAGCGCAACAGCTGATAGGTATCGTCAGCGGTCAGCAGGGAGACTTCCATTTCAAAACGTTCCTTTTCACCCGCAATCAAACGTTCCATCTCGAACCGGAGCGGATCGAAGTCACGTGGATGAATCCGACTAAATAACTGTTCTTGGTCAAGCGTCGTCGCGTCGACTTCTGAAAGACCTAAAAAATGCAGTAAGGCAGGGGAGAATTCAATCGTTTGCTTTTGAACATCGAAGTGAAAGACGACGAGTTCTGGAATCTGTTCCGTCAGTTCAAGTTGAGAACGAATCGACGAGACATCTTCTTCGAGTTGTTTCTCACGTGTGATATCGCGCGCGACTCCGTAGACACCGATGACTTGACCATCTTGTTCGACCGGCATGTTAGTAATCTTCAATGTGACCCGGTGTTGGTCAGCATGAAGTCCTTGTGCCGTATAATGAACGGTCTCACCGTTTAAGGCGCGCGTGAAAAAGGCAGTCACCGCTTCAATCTGATCAGGCGGATTGAAGACGGCAAAATGCTCATAGAGCGTCTCAGCGGAATAACCGAGCATGTCTGGTAACTGTTCGTTGAAATAGATGATCGTTCCAGAGGCATCGAATAAAAAGATTGCATCTGTCTGTTGCTGAAAGAAGGCTTCCGCCGTTTCCGGACGGGACACTTCCAGTCCACCGATATAGAGTGGGGCTGTGTCGGATTGACGAATCCGATTCATCGCTTCATGAAAAGCCATCCACGTCACCTCCTTACAATACTAGCGTTCTCTTTACTAGTATCGGGTGTAGGAAATGGAAATTGCAACCTTCGTTCAAGGAATAGACTTATTTTTCAAAAAAGTGAACCAGTATCTAAAAATCATGATTAAAAGACATCTGTCCTAAATCGAACACAAAAAAAGCCGAAACTCTTATGAAAGAGCTTCGGTCTCATCCTTAAATCGCTAAATCGACGGATGTATCACTGGCATTTGGATCGGTATCCGTTCCTTGGTCTGGTGCTCCCGGCATGTCACCGTCCGGACCAGGTCCGTGTCCGCGACCATGACCACCATCGCGTGCTGGACCTTTCTTGAGATCAGCGTAGCTTGAAGCTTCATCCGCGCGGGACTGGATGTGTTCCTTGATTTGTTTTGCTTGTTTGTCTGTCAGCTTGCCATCTTTGACTTGTTGATCAATCGCAGCAGTTTGTGCTGTCAGGACGGCTTTCTCGAAATCGGCATAAGCGATCTTGTTCGCTTCTGCGAATTCAGGCAGGGATTGCTCTGCAGCTTTAAATTTCGCTTCATCGAGTCCAAGTGCTTTTAAAATTGCGGATGTTGAGTCACCGAAGACGCCACCCGGTCCATGGTCGCCACGCTTACCGTGTTCGCCGCGATCCGGAAGATCGTCGTAGCTCTTTGCATCCTTATATTCCTCTGTCAGTCGAGACTTGATTTCCGTTGCTTGTTTTTTCGTCATCTTCCCGTCTTTGACGAGTTGATTGAGTTCACTTGTCTGCGCCGCAAGCAATGCTTTTTTATAGTCGGCGAACTTGATCGACTGTGCCTTCGCATAAGCAGCAAGCGATTGATTCGCTGCGTCGAACTTCGACTGGCTCAGTCCGAGTGCCTTCAAGACGTCAGCGATCAATGATTCATTGAAGAAACCTGGTCCACCGTGGCGACCCATCGGCATCTTGTCTTTGAGTTCATCATAACTCTTGACGCCACTGAACCGTTCCGTTTGACGCTTCAACATGTCGTCTGCTTGTGATTGTGTTAAGTCGCCTGATTTGACGAGACTTGCCAGTTGTTCCTTCGCTGCTGCGAGTTCTGCTTTTTTGTAATCAGCGAACGAGATTCCTTTTGCTTTTGCGAGATCGGCGATTGATTGCCCTTTCTCCCGGGCAGCATCTGCCTCAGCTTGTGTCAGGTTCAATTTTTTCAAGAGTAGCGTCATATCATGTTTTTTCATACCTTCGAAGTGGTGCCCGTGTTTCGCTTGTTTTGTCGTGCTCGAGTCGTCGTTCGTCGCAGCGTATGCTGATGCGCCTCCGACTGTTAATGCGCTAATTGTCAATGCAGTGATCCATTGTTTTTTGAATGTCATGGGATGATCACTCCTTTCACCTTTTATGGTAGAGGGTCACGAAAGAGAAGTTGTGAGGAAGTTGCAAAGAAACTGCGAAGAAAGGCAAATGAAGGCAAAAAGGCGCTACACTAAGAGTGGAGGGATGACCATGAACGTACTATTGATTGAAGATGAACAAAAATTAGCGCAGGTGACGGCGCGTTTCCTTCGTCATCATGCGTATGACGTGACGATTGCTGGTTCGTTAGCAGAGGCGAAACAGTGCCTGACGACAGCGTTTGATGCCGTTTTGATTGACGTCCGCTTACCAGACGGTGACGGTTGGTCACTCGTACCAAGTATCAAATCACAATTTCAGCCGCCAGTCGTCTTCATGATGACATCACGCGGCGAGGCCGATGATCGCGTCTTCGGACTTGAACTCGGTGCCGATGACTATCTCGTCAAACCGGTCGTCCTGAAAGAATTGACGATCCGGCTTGAACGGGCATTAAAAGTCCGTCCGGTCGCTCGCCATGCGTTTGGTGACTTGACGATCGATGAGAAGGGACGCCAAGTCAAAACAGGTGAGCGGGCGATCAGTCTCGCAAAGATGGAGTTCGAACTGTTGCTTTACTTCATCGAACACCTCGGGGAGGCACTCAGTCGGGATCAGATTCTTGATGACGTCTGGGGGTACGCGTTTGGTGGCGATACCCGGACCGTTGATACACATGTCAAACAATTACGGGATAAGTTACCTGTCATTAAACAACAATTGAAGACGGTGCACCGGGTCGGCTATCGATTGGAGGCGATTGAATGAAACGGCGTCCTTTAATGCGTAAGTTTTTATACGCTGTCGTCGGTCCGCTGCTCGTGATGGGGATCCTCAGTTTCGTCTTGACGGCGTTTCTCGTCAATCGATTCGCAGAAGGCGAACGGTACGATCAACTCGCCCGGGAAGCGAACATCATTAAACAAGCGCTTGAAGCCGACACGCCGATACCGCGTGATATTCAAGGGTTTTTGACGACCGACGGATTGACGCAACGGATTGGCGCTCGCGGACCGGCGGGGCGGTTACCACTTCTCGACGATTTAAAGAAAGAAGACGTCATCGAAGTGCAAGACGAACGGTTGCTGACGTATCAGTTGACGGTTGATGGAACGCGCATCACGACGGTCCGACAAGCACCACTGGCGAGTAGTGCGCTGAGCGGTGTTTATCTCGCGATTGGACTCGCGTTACTGGTGACCCTGTTGCTCGCATCCTTACTCGCTTACTATATGGGACGGCACCTGACACGACCGATCGTGACGCTCCGTTCCGTTGCCCAGAAGATTGGTGCTGGCGAGGCAGACGTTGTCTTACCGGCACGACCGAAAGACGAAGTCGGTGAGTTGATTGACGCGGTCGACGAGATGCAAACGCAACTCAAACAGAAGGATCATCTACAGAAAACGTTCATTGCCGGCATCACTCATGACTTGCGGACGCCGCTCGCGATCATTCGAAACGAGACCGAGGCACTCGCGGCAGGTGTCATTCCCGTTGCTGAACTGCCCGACGTGACGACGAGCATCATCGAGGAGACGGATCGACTCGATCATCTGATTGATGAGACGTTGCTTTATTCGAAGCTTGCCGGTGGACGAATGCCGCTTGAAAGAACGGATGTGGCACTCGATGAACTCGTGCTTGCGACAGTTGAACGCCTGCGCGGGACGTTCACACAGGCAGGACTGACACTGGCGACGGAGCTGCAACCGGTTAGGCAGTCACTTGATCCACACATGTTCGAACGCGTCTTGATCAACTTTTTGATGAACGCCCGCTTTGCTTCACCCGTCGGCGGGACGGTCACGGTTCGCTTAACGCATGACGAATTGACAGTTGAGGATGAAGGAGCGGGAGTTCAGGCAGAAGACCGAGCGACGATCTGGGACGTCTACGTCAAACAAGAAGGCAGTGCCGGGCATGGACTCGGTCTTGCGATCAGTCGGATGATTCTCGATAGTCATCAGTTCACATATGGTGTCCGTGACCGGAGTGGTGGGGGAGCGGTGTTCTACGTTCGGTTTTAAACGGATTCTATCAGGCATACAAAAAGAGAGGTCAGTTTTCGGAAACCATTCCGGAACTGACCTCTCTTGAATTAATGTAACGATTATTGACCGTCGTTCGCATGAACGAGACTTGGTTTGACGAGAGTATAGAACTCATCGCTCATCCCGACACGGCTGCCCATCTGGCAAGCGAGTTCGAGTGTTTCCTTATAGAAGTTCGCGACAAGATCGTGATTCTTGATGTGCTCGTCTTGCATCGCCTTTTTGACCCCAAGGACGACTTTTTCGATTTGCTCATCGGCATCATTGCGGACCGGCACGACGTTTTCCGGAAGATCGACTTCCTTGTCGTGTCCGTTGAAGCGGAACGAGGCACCGAATCCGAGGTGCTCGAGGAAGAAGTGCGGTAACAGTTTACTAGCGAAGAACTGATGCCATTCCGTCTCTTTCATCGCTTCCATGTCACGCTTGAACGACGTCGTTGCGAGTGCATAACGATCGTGTGTATCCTTCATGAACTTCTCGAGGATCGGAACCTGCATTGCAAACGCATTCTTGAGCAAGTTATCGAGCTGTTCTTGCGTTAATTGTTCTTGTTCAGTCATCGCTTTAACCCCATTTCGTTTCGTTATCCCTATCGTAAGAAATTTAGACAATTCCGTCAAATCTTTTTCGAGAATAGAGTTTACCTATTTCACAAAAGGGAATCCATAACTATCGATCATTTTAAGGGGGAGTCAGCATGAAACGAATCGCAATGACAGGAGTCTTACTCGGAGCATGTCTGACTCCGGTGACGGGTTTTGCTGCAAGTAACGTGACATATAGTAAAGGGGTCGTCGCGAACGAATCGTTCGGCTATACAGTCAAGACGACGGACGCGTTAAAAAAGGCGATCCAACAAGATAAAGTCGAACTTGTCAAAAACAAGACGGTCAAATCGAAATACGGTGTTGTCACGCGAAGTGGTACGTTCGCCTTTTATTATAAAGTCAAAGGCGCGGATCAGTTGCTCGTCAATTTGAACTACGAGCCGAAGAAGCTCTCGAAAAAACAGTTCGACCGTGAAATCGGATATGGTACATATCTCGGGACGAAAGGTAGCAAAACGTACTACTACGTCTTACCGACGGAAGCCGTCAAAGGTGCTGTCGGTAAAAAAGCGATCGAGAACTTGATCGTCAAGGACGTCCCGCAGATGATGAAGACATTTAAACTGCAATGAGCACTAGCTTTTGCTAGTGCTTCTTTTGTTCGTTCGGTATAGTTGAAAATGAGGTGAATGAATATGGAATGGAACGTCACAGACGTCAAACAAACAACAGATGTATTACAACTCGAAAAATGTGTCAACGATCATGATGGCATTGAATTAAAGGTCGCAGCCGATTGGGTCGGCGAGAACGATTTCGCAATCTATGATGGCGAGCAATTGATTGGATATTTACAAGCATTCGCGTACTTACCGACGGAGTGGGAATTGAATGTCTTCGTTGATCCGGATTACCGAAAACAAGGCATCTTCACAGCACTCGTTGAAGCGGCACGTGCGCGGGCAACGGAAGCAGGCGTCGAAGCATTTACGTTCGTCATTGACGATGCAAGTGAGTCAGGTCAAGCTGTCCTCGAAGGGTTAGGTGCTGAGTACCGGATGACCGAGTACAACATGATTTTGAAGAAGGCGCAGTTGTTCTTAAAAGCCGATCCGGATTTCGAATTACGCGAAGCGACAGCAGACGACCGTCCGTTCATCGTCGAGACGCTTGGTAAATCGTTCGGGAATACGGACGAAGAAGCAGAGTCGATCTATCAAGCGATTGAATCTGACGACCGGATTACGTTCATCGGTGTCGCAAACGGCAAACCGGTCGGCGTCATCCGTGCTTACCTCGCTTCCGATACACAAGCGAGCATTCATGCGTTTGCGGTTCGTCCAGAAGCGCAAGGTAATGGTTACGGGAAGAAGATGCTGAAATTGATGGTTCAAGCGTTGTTCCGGACAGGTCGGACACAACTCGAACTCGACGTCGAGACGGACAATGACCGGGCACTTGATCTCTACAAAGAGGCAGGATTCGTTGTCCATCGTGGCTATCAGTTCCACGTGTTGGCGGTTTAAAATAATGAGCGATTGACGGATATTCCAGTGCATGCTGGACACTCAAGGTGCTCCACTCCTACAGGAAAAAGCGCAGTTGCGCTGTCAGAGACAAACAAGACCCGGCTTTTTGCTTGAAGCGAAAGAGTCGCGGCTTGTGTCTCGCCTGAGGAAAGGGAGCAAGACTTGAGTACATTCGTCGATTGCTTTTTTTTATGATTACTATTACAGAAACTAAACAAAAACGTTGGAACCTTTTCTGCAATTCGTCGTATACTAGACATATGGAAAAAAAGAGGAGGCGACGTCATGGAGAGTCGACAGGATTCATTGCGGACGTTGAAGTGGGTATCAGGTGGAATGGAAGCGGTGCTCGGGATTCCGCTCTTAGGTGGTTCAATCGTCATTTTCTCAGGTTACAATGCCCTGTGGTTGATGCTCGCGTTTCACATCGTCGTCGTCGTATTGACGGCACGTGCCGGGAACGTCTCAAAAGGGAACATCGTCGGGATCGTCGCATCAACGGTCGGTGTCATTCCGGTCGTCGGGATGTTCTTACACATGGCAGCAGCAATCACGATTCTCGTCGATGCAGCACTCAGTAACCGAATCGTTACACGAACACATGTCAAACACGTCGAACCGATTCGACCACGTCCGGTCCGTCGGGAGCAAGAAAAACAAGAAGATCATCCGTTCTGAGTTTTTTTCGTTGACAGTGAAAAACAAGCCGTGTAAAGTAAACAACAAGTTAAGCCATATCAATTACATCGACGACGCGGAGTAAGTATCGTCAACACTGCCGACCAAGCGAGTCAGGAATGGTGAGAGCCTGACACGGTAAGCTGAACGAGAATGGACCGCTGAGAGCCTGTTGAACCTTCGAGTAGACAGGACGGTTGCCCCCGTTACCGGGCTAGCTGGTTGTTGGACCAGCGACAAGTGGAGACGATTCTTCGTCTCAATCAGAGGTGGCACCGCGCGGATACAGGCGTCCTCTATGCATTAGCTGTTAGCTATGCGTAGAGGGCGCCTTTTGTTGTACGTCAAGGTATGCCGAATCATCCAACGCTCATCATATTTCTCAGGAGGCACTACACATGAAAAAGACATTGATCGCAGCGGCGAGCACGGCAGTCCTATTAGCAGGATGTGCAACGACAGAACCAGCAGAAGACAAACAAGCGGACAAAAAGGTCCTGCATACGATGGAAAGTTACGATCTCCTGTCGGTTGACCCGGCAGACGCCATCACATCAAACATCTTCAACCAAATCTACGAAGGACTCTATCGCTTCGACGCGAACAACGAACTTGTTCCGGCAGCAGCAAAATCACATAGCGTCTCTGAAGACGGAAAAGTCTATACGTTCAAGCTCGACCCGAATGCCAAATGGTCGGACGGAAAGCCCGTCACAGCAGAGAACTTCCGTTATGCGTTCGAGCGTGTCATCAAAACGAACTCACCGTTCGCTTACTTGCTCGAGCCAGTCGAAAAAACGACAGCGGTCGACGACGAGACACTCCGGATCGAACTGAAACGCCCGACACCGTACTTCCTCAGCATGACGACGTTCGGCACATATATGCCAGTCCGGGAAGACATCGTCAAAACTGAAGGCGACCAGTTCGGAACGGATCCAAAAACGAACGTCTACAACGGACCGTTCACGTTCAAGAAATATCAAGCCGAACAAGGCTATACGCTCGCGAAAAACGCTGAGTACGCAGACCGGAAGAACGTCAAGATCGACGAAGTCGACGTTAAAATCATCAAAGATCCGATGCTTGCGATCAACTTGTTTGAGTCCGGTGAACTCGATGTCGCGCCACTTAACTCGGAGAACGTCGTGACGTACAAGGATCAAAAAGAGTACAACACGTTCAGCGATTCGCGGATGTTCTTCATTCGGATGAATGAAAAGACGGATGCTTTAAAGGATAAGAAAACACGTCAAGCAATCGACGCGGCATATGATAAAAAAGCGATGACGGAAACGTTGCTCGGGAACGGATCACTTCCTGCTGACTACATCGTGCCGAAAGAACTTGATCCGAAATACGATGGTGCGCGTCAAATCGAATCGTCATATGATGTAACAGCGGCAAACAAAGTGCTGGCAAAGCAAAATCTTGAATTGACGATGTTGATCGAAGACGATGACGTCTCGAAAAAAATCGGTGAGTACATCCAAGGCGCGTTGAAGAAGCAGAATGTCGACGTTAAATTGTTATCACTACCGAAGAAAGAGCGTCTCGCCCGTGAAGGACGAGGGGATTACGATCTGTCACTCGCGAGCTGGGCACCAGACTATCAGGATGCAACGACATACTTGAACTTGTTCACGACCGGTAACCCGTTCAACATGATGGACTACTCGAACAAACAGTATGACCGTCTCTTGAAACAGGCTGAAAGTGAGCTCGATCAAGACAAACGTCTCGCCTTACTCAGTAAAGCGGAAAGCTTGTTGCTCGACGATCAAGCAATCTCGCCTGTCTACCAACGGAAGAATGCCTTCTTGCAAAACACGGAAGTCAAAAATCTTGCCCGACACAATGTCGGAACGGATATCTCATATAAATATGTTGAGATTGATCGGAAATAAGAAAGAGAGGGTGATGGATGATTTGATCCATCACTCTTTTTGGTGTGCTTTTGTCATCTCACCGGGAATCGTTTTTGAAAATCGGGTCAACTGACTTAAAACGGTTACAAAAGAAACCGATAGAGAGGACGGTGAAAGAAGATACAGGAAAGGGAGTTTCGGTTATGCGTAAATTACGAAGCAACTTGAAGGTACGGTTATTCTTTTGGGTCTTGGCCATCTCAGTCATCACGAGCGGCATCTCAGCCCAGCTCGTGCTCTATCTCCACCGTGGACTTGACGTCGCGGATACGAACGCGATTTGGTTCGGAGCAGGGATTGGCTTATTGTTATCGTTGATTGGGACGTCATTGATTCAGTTGATCTTGCGCCAACCGATCAAAGCAATCGAAAAGGCAACAGAAACGGCACGCGAAGTCGCAAATGGTAACTTCAACGTCGATTTCGAAGAAGCGAAGCGTGGGGATGAAGTTGACCAACTGATGCACGAACTCGAAGTGATGGTCTTACATATCCGCAAACAGGCGACACAGATGGGAAGCTCAAGCGATAAGCTGACAGCATCCGCTCAAGAGATTGCAGCAGCAGTCCAGGAAGGCAATGCATCGGGTGAAAGCATTCGTTCAGCAATGGCAGAGTTGTCAGCGAAGATGAACGAGAACGTTGATCAAGCGTACCTATCGATGGATGCCCTCGGTGCCGTCAAACGGACGATGGATGAAGTCGCGAAAGAAATGAATGAAGCGTTGAAATCGGCGACGGTCATGCAGACGGAAGCGCAGAACGGGAAGACACTCGCGACCGATTCCGTTGAAGCAATGCACATGATTTCGAAAAAGATGGAACAGTCAGCGACACTCAATGGTCGTTTGACGGATATGACAGGTGAGATCTCACGGATCACGGATGTCATTAGTGACATCTCGGCACAGACGAATTTACTCAGCTTGAATGCATCGATTGAAGCGGCACGAGCGGGCGAAGCAGGACGTGGGTTTGCCGTCGTCGCAGCAGAAGTCAAAAAACTGGCGGAACAGACAGCGACATCCGCAAAAGAAATCACCGATTTAATTTCTGGCGTCAAGCGTCTTGTTAATGATACAGCGAACGCAATGACCGATGTTCAAAGTGAAGTCGCAACAGGTGTCGGACTTGTTGAACAAGCGGGAGCGTCATTTGAAGAGATTCATCATTCGACAGAAAATGTCTACTCACGTGTGAAATCGGTTGACCAGCTTGTCGTCAAATCGGATCAAGAGATTGACCAAGTCGGCTTAACGACAGCGAATATCCTTGCAATGGTCGAGGAAGCATCGAAACACGCAGAACAAGTCTTGCAAGCGTCAAGTCATCAAGCGGCATCGCTCGGGGAAGTCAACGGGGCGATGGAAGAGCTTGTTGCAGTAGCGGAACAATTACAAGAAGAGACGGGTGCGACGCGTCTTTAAACAAAAAAATTGTACGTCCAAATTGGATGTACAATTTTTTTATATTTATTTTGAAGAAAGTTGTTAAACATTTCGAGCGTACGACGATATATAAGGTGGAAGCAGTCATCGACTCAATCCATCGTGTCACCCTTGGGCCGGCCAGGGGGCACATCTCGGAGAAGACGGATCTTCAAAGAGACGAAAAATTAATCCTATGGAGGGAAATTACAATGATTATCAATCACAACGTAACTGCGCTTAACACGCACAACAAATTGTCTGCAGCTACTGCAGCACAAAGCAAATCAATGGAGAAATTGGCTTCAGGTCTTCGTATCAACAAAGCAGGAGACGATGCAGCTGGTCTTGCAATCTCTGAAAAAATGCGTGCTCAGGTTCGTGGACTTGATCAAGCTGGACGTAACGCACAGGACTCAATCTCAATGATTCAGACAGCTGAGGGTGCATTGAACGAAACGCACGATATCCTTCAGCGGATGCGTGAACTTGCTGTTCAAGCTGGTAACGATACAAACACAACTTCAGATCGTGGTGAAATTCAAAAAGAAGTTAACCAATTGACTAGTGAAATTAACCGGATTGGTAATACTACTGAATTCAACGGTCAAAAATTACTAAATGCTACTTCTGGTAATGTTGTTGCTGGTTCGGCTGCTACAACAACACCTGCAACAACAATTGCTACAGCAGCTAACATGACTGCAACAGCAGGAAATACAGCTACAGCTGAAGCTCAAATTTCAGGAACGTTTACAGGAACTGCCAACGAAACTCTTACTATCGAAAAAACAGCAACTGGTTGGTCTGTGGATGGTGGAGCAAGTGATGTAACGCTTACTGGTACTACATTCACTTATAAAGGAATGCAAATCGAAACTTCAACAGCAACTGGTGTAGCAACTGGAGATTCATGGACACAAGCATTGAATACGGCAACAACAACTCCAGCAAGTGGAGCTAAATCAACGTTCTCTACTCAGGTTGGTGCAAACGAAAATCAAACAATGACACTTGAGTTCACTGATATGCGTGCTGCTGCTTTAGGTATCACTGGATCAGGTACTGGTTACACTACTGCTAATACTGTTACGGACGGTACAAATAACACTCCAGCAGAAAATGCACTTGATGTATCAAGTGCAGTTAATGCGGGAGCAGCTGTTACTAAAATTCAGACTGCGATTGACAGTGTTTCTGCTGAACGTTCGAAACTCGGTGCAAACCAAAACCGTCTCGAGCATACAATCAACAACCTCAAAACATCTTCTGAAAACCTAACAGCGGCTGAATCACGCGTTCGTGACGTTGACATGGCAAAAGAAATGATGAACCAAACAAAGAACTCGATTCTTGCACAAGCTGCACAAGCAATGTTGGCTCAATCGAATCAAACTCCGCAGGGTGTTCTTCAACTCCTTCGATGATTGATTCTACCGGGCGTCTAATCTGGTAACGGATTAGATCATGACTGGGTGAATTGCTGGAACTCCTGAGAGCCTTGATGTACGACAACGTGGCTGGAAACGGCGAGCGTGACCGTTTTGAAAAACATTAAGGATTGGACAATCAGCAGCCAAGCACCTGTAGGGAAACCTTGGTGAAGGTTCAACGACTAGGATAGACGACCTAATGGATTTATCCGATGGTTATGAAATCCGTACTCCGTAAACGGCGGGGGAAGTGCCCAGCTCCTAGTAAATCTAGGATGAAGATATAGTCTTATCATTAGCGAAAGCTAATGCGCGTAGCAAGCGAACCAACAGCCGCAAGGCGTTCTCCAATTACTCCGTTAATCGTAATTGGCACATATCGATTGTTCAGGTCACGGACTCGTTCCGTGACCTTTTTTTATGGCATTGAGTTTAGCGTAGACTGACCATGTTGACCGATTTAAGCGTTGAGCGATTTCTGATACAGGAACTTGATTTGCCGTGTCAGTCATTAGTTGTTCGATTTCTGATGCACTAAAGTACTGATTGGGTTTTGTACTTACGATTTTTACATGGGGATAATCCTGTTGTATTTGCTTCATTCGAATTTGCCAATCGAGTTTATACGAAAAATCAGGTAACTCATTTACATAAGGTGTCAAATAATCAAGAAATTGCATCGTATCTTCAAAACGAGTTGTTCGCAGGAAATATCCGGAACCATTTGACGTTTTGGCTACTCTAAAATGAAGTCGAAAATTATGATTTAACCATTCACAAAAGAGTGTTAATGAGTGTTTGGGGAAAGACTGAAGATAAAGCGCGATTGTAGGAGAAACAATCAGTTGTTGTTTAGATGTAAGGCGCTTTGAGACAATCAATGAACCGTCGTCAAGATAAAGGGTCAATAAGAAAAGTGGATGGTTACATAAAGGAAGTAAGTCGAAGGGAATATCTTTTTGATCAGAAGGATAAAAGTAAGGATAAAGTTCCGTAAGTAAAGGAAGTGAGCGCGAAACTAAGTTGTTTTGGCGGATATAAAGCAAATCAGGAAGTTGCTGTTGCTTCCATTCTCGATAAAATCGCTGTGACTCTCCGAAGTGTTCACGATAACTATTGTTCTTTCGTCTAGAACCGGGATAACACTTTGTGATTTCTCCATCTCCGAGAATACTAGCTAATAAAATAGCTTGTTGTGAAGCTGATAGCTTGTTTAGCAATAGCATTAATGTCCCTCCTTTTTATAGAAACATATGTTCCTTTTACCCGGAAATCAAGTTCCTTAAATTAATACTTATAAAATATCCGATTTAGCCGATATACTACATAGAGAAGAAAAAGGAGTGACCGACTATGAATTCCATTAATACGGAAATTCGCCTTCATCTACCTTCGAACGTCCTACCGTACGAAGCGACACGGAATGTGTTTGTGGAAGCGAATCAGGAAGCGCTAGCAGAAGAAGGAGTCGTTGTCCTACCGACACCACAGCATATTACAAAACTTGAAACAGCAATGGAACAAGCAAACATCAAACTTGAGCTTCAACGAACGGGTTTGAAGTTTGTCAAACATGAAAAACTAAACGAATTTTATATTCAAGTTGTCGATACGAATAATAACGTCGTGCAAGAGATTCCGAGTAAAAAGGAACTTGATTTTTTCGCGGCCTTCATGGAATTTAATCAATTGATCGATAAACGGATTTAACGGAAAGGGCTGATTGGATGGCAGGCATTCGACTGAGTGGTCTTGCGAGTGGAATTGATACCGAAACGATGATTAAACAATTAATGCAGGCGGAGCGAGCACCGGTCGATCGATTATCGCAAAAGAAACAGACATTGACATGGCAACGCGATGCGTACCGAGAGATGAACCGGGCATTACTTGATTTCCGAACAGCTGCAAGCGATATGCTGTTGTCGAAGAACTATCAATCGAAGACGGTTACGAGTTCAAATCCGACGGCATTGACGGTAACAGCAAGTCCAGCAGCATCATCTGGTAGTGTGACAATTGACAGTATTGATCAACTGGCTAGTGCGGCTTCGGTAACTATGGTCGCAGCAAGCGGAAAGAAAAGTGATGCAACACTTGAAGAGAGTGGATTATTCACGAAAGATGCGAATGGCAAAATCAACGTCCAAATCAATACCTTCGATGCGACAGGTAAAGCGGTAACTGAGACATTGCAGCTTGACGCAACACAAAAAATCTCTGACTTAACAGCGGCAATCAACGGTAAAACAAGTCTCGGGATGAACGCTGTTTTCAATGATTTAACAGGGAAACTCGTTTTAACGAAAACAAGTACCGGTAACTTGAATCCAAACGGTGCCGACATTTCGATCGTCGATGCATCAGATAATACTGCGAAGGTGAATTCACAAGACGGTACATTCGGTCGTGAAGGACAGAATGCCAAATATACGATAGGTGGACAACAACTTGAGCAGACAACGAATACGTTCACGCAGAACGGTCTGACGATCACGTTAAACAACGTCGCGACGACGGCAACGACGATCAATACGACACTCGACACACAGAAAAACTTTGATTCGATTAAGAACTTCGTTGATAAGTATAACGACGTCATTGATAAGATGAACAAGAAAGTTCGTGAAGAAAAGTATCGTGATTATCAACCATTGACGGATGCTCAGCGCAAGGAACTCAGCGAGGACGAAGTCAAGAAGTGGGAAGAAAAGGCAATGAGTGGTGTCCTCAAAAACGATAGCTACTTACAAGACGGCATGAATCAGTTCCGCAGTGCGATCTCATCAAAAATTGATACCGGTTATTCATATACGTCAGGAACGGATACAATTCAGCTTCAGTATATGTCGCAAATCGGAATCACTTCAACGAGTGATTTCCGAGATGGTGGGAAACTAAAAATCGACGAAACGAAATTGAAAAAGATGCTCGAAGAACAGCCAGAAGGTGTCTATAAGCTATTCACCGCTGATGCGCCGGAGCCCACGAAGGACGCGCAAGGGAATACGATTCCGAATCCGAATGGACTCGATGGATTCGTTCGTCAGATTCAAGGATTCGCAACAACACTCCGCGATAAGATTTCTGGAGTCGCTGGGCGTGACGGAGCGGTTGCGACAACTTATCGACTTGGCAAGTCTCTCGCTGATCTCGATAAAAGCATGCTGTCGTGGGAAGACAAGCTAAAACGAAAAGAAGATAGTTACTATCGCCGATTTGCGGCAATGGAACAAGCAATGAACCAGGCGAATAGTCAGTCGGCGACGCTTGCTGGTTATCTCGGACAAGGACAATAAAAAGGAGGAAACGCGAATGAACCCTTATGCTACGTATCAGACGAACTCGGTAACGACAGCGTTACCTCAAGACTTAACATTGATGTTATATGAAGGACTGATCAAATTCTCGATGCTTGCAAAACGTGCCATCGAACAGAAGATGATCGAACAAAAAAATACGAATATCCAAAAGGCACAAGCCATCATCAGCGAGTTGCAATTGACGCTCAATCAATCAATTGCCTTATCAAAAGACTTGAACAGTTTGTATGACTATATGCAAACACGCTTAATCGATGCCAACGTCAAAAACGATTTGGTGGCAATCGACGAAGTGATTGGCTTTGCGGAAGAATTCCGCGAGACGTGGAAAGAAGCGATGAAACTCGCGCGGCAACGATGAGTCCGCTCGATCCGCTTCGCCTAAAGACGAAACGATTGATTGAACTGCTTGATCAAACCCCGAGTGAAGAGACATATGACGAATGGATCGAGAAGATTCAGGGTTTGCTGAACGAACGAGAAGCCTTCATTGCGGCACACTCGAATCTACTAGCCGGTGCCAATCAAGCCGTCATTCAGGAACTCGTCACTGATAGTCGGAAAATCGACTTGAAATTATCAGCAGAAACGGCTAAATTAGGGGTACAAATCAGTCAGTTGCGTCAGACGCAAACGAGTCGTAAATCGTACGTTGATCCGTACGAAGAAGTCGATCATAGTTTTTCACCGTATTTTGATTCTCGTCAGTAACTTTCTTGTGTGAGGGAGGGATCTTTCGTGACCAAGCGGGAAGACAAGAAACGCCCCGTACCGCAGCCGTATTTCCAATCGGACGGCTCGTACGATCAGTTCATTGAACCGGACGTCGAATCGGAATCATGGGAAGAGTTCGAACGCCCTGTCTCCGATGCACCGGATGCCTATGAAGAAGAAAAATATCGTCGTGAGTCGTAAGCTCATGACAAAAAATGCCCTGTCCATTTACTTGGACAGGGCATTTTGCCGTTCATTTAAAGCGGTAGGCGTTCTTCTCTTCCTGTTTGACGGTGTACATCGCTTCGTCGGCGCGAATCAATAAGAGACTCGTCGTCCGCCCATCCTCGGGATAACGAGCGATACCAATTGACGGCGTGACCTGCATCGCGGTCGCGTCAAAGAAGAAGGGATCATTCAAGCGAAGGAGGACGTTCTCAGCGTAGGTGATCGTCTCCGCACGACTGCGGGCGAGGAAAACGATGAATTCATCTCCACCGAGTCGAGCTGCTACATCATCCTGCGTTAAATCGAGCTGTAAGCGCCGTGCTGTCTCCTGCAAGACGTAGTCACCGGCGTCGTGACCGTAACGGTCATTAATTTGCTTAAAGCCGTCGAGATCAATGAATAGAAGCGATCCTTCGGTTAAGGTTGCGAGCTGCGCTCCAAGGTGATCCTCGAAGTAACGGCGATTCGGAAGTGCTGTCAAGGCATCGTGATAGCCGAGTTCCTGCAGCCATTTTTCTTGCGATAAGGCTTCTGTTAGGTCGGACAGAATGACGTACAAATCAGGCTCACCGGGAATTGGAATCAACGTCACTTCGAACGTCCGTCCGTCGACGGGGCGCATTAGCAATTGTTTTTCACCGGTCTCGAGTTTCAGAAATGCCGCAATCAATTGATCGACCAAGGCATCAGGAACGTAACCGTGCGGGAAGTAACGTTCTGCTGCTGGGTTCATCGCTTTCTCATGCCCATTGCCGTCGAAACGAATGATCGGTTGTGGGTGGGCTAGGAACAGGCGGCGATACTCTTCCTTCCGGAGTTCGAGTTGCGTTGTATGGCGGTCAATTCGGTGTGTCAAATCGACTTCGAACGTCTCGAGTTCCGTTAGTAACTGACGATTGAGACGTTCGGAGAAAAATTGCCGGAACATAAACAATGAGAACAAGATGATTAGCGTCGGGAAGTAGACATCCTGCGCCATCGGAAGGAACGTGATGCCCGTCAACAGAACGAGCAGACTGATATACGGCAAATACGGTCGTCCGAGTCGGTCGCGTGCCGGTTGCTTCGGTGGCACGTCCTTAAAGTAGACAGCTAGCTCAAACAAACTGACCGCATAGAGCGGGAAGAAGCAAGCAGCGAACGTCAACTCATCACGAATGAAGAATGTGTAATAACCTAAGTTCGCCAAGATGAATACCATCATCGCCTGAATCAGTCGTCTGTGGATCGGTCCACGGAGTCCTGTCGCATACAAAATCAAAAAGAAGAACAACTGCGCAATGAAACTGATCGCGTAGCCGAGCATGGCGACGAATTCGATATCGGAGCGGGCGAACGTTGGTAAGTGACGCAAGATGACCGTATAACCAAAGACAAAGACCATCCCGAATAAGAGCACACCGTCAATATAGAGTAACCGTGCCTGACGAATCGAAGACCAGTCGATCAATCGGGCAAAGGCGATAGCGGTCAATATCAAAAAGGCAGTCAACGTCAAGTTGGCAACAGAGTCGACTTCCGGCGGATGCGGGAAGAAGGTCAGGATAAAGTTGATCCAGAGACCACTTGCGAACAAGAGAATCGCGATGCCGACCGAGCGTTCCGAGTGCTTCGGGAAGAACCAACGCCTGGCTTGAATCGCGACGAACGTCACAGCAAGTAGCGTCGCAAGAACAGCGACTAGCGGAACGAATGCTGTTCCACTGACAAGTAGCATCAGCCCGTAGGTGATCAGTAAATAAAGAATCGGTAACGTCGGTCGCATCGCGGACCTCCTTTCCTGAAACAGTGTGTTGGCTCTTTTCGACGAGCGGTGAAAAAAATCCTTGTCCCGTCTGATGACGAACAAGGATCAGTCCTGCTCTTGCACCCATTCCCAGTGGATACGTGCGTCTTTTTTGATTTTGTCGGTCGCCGTCTTACTTTGGAATAAACGGCTGTACCAGAGACGGGCCGTGTCTTTGTCTTTCGTCACAGCGTATAGATCCGCGATCCGAAGCAGGAGGACGTCTTCTGGAATCCCGCTCTCCTTGACGGACGTGTAGTTGTCGTATAGGAGTACATATTTTTCAATCGCTCGACTCGCCCAAAGTTGTTCTTCGTTCTGTTGACCGGTCAAGCGATGCAACCAGGACAGACGAACGCCGAGCATTGCTTGGATCGCTGGCTTCTGCTCCGTCACTTGAGCCGTGTAGAGACAAAGCTTATAAAGCTGAATTGCCTGCTCGATCGTCCGCTCTGTGCCGGCAAACGGTAAGACAGGAAGCGTCGGTAGGATGTGATCTTGTAAGGTCGTCCGAACGTTTGGTGATAACTTTCCGAACGACTCGTGGAAGAAGAACCGACAATGACTACACTGAACCGGTTCGTAAAGATAGACGTTGACGCCTTGATGGCGGATGAAGCCATCAAAGTCGGTCGAGGCAACACGGATATGGCGCGACAGGACACGTTTCGTCTCCGTCGTTTTCAAGCAGTAGGGGCAGGTGCATTTTTTAAGATATAAGTCTGGCATGTAGGGGAACTCCTCTAATTCTAGATTACACGAAGACGTTGACGAGCATGCCTTTGATCTCGCCGACTTGGTCGAGGATATCGAGACGGCGCGACTCACCAGAGATGACCGTATCCGTCAACTGAAGGAGCTTCGCATCGACTTGCTCGACGACTTTATAGATCTTCGTCCGACCACGGCGATTGAAGCCACGCTTCTCTTCGAGTTGTTGCGATTGGTCGAGGGCATCTTTTAGGAAGTCCTTGATTTTTTCTTTATAGCTTTCGAGGTGCTCGATCGTCTGGCTCTCAGCGAGCAGTTGTCCGTGTTCTTCGACGAGGGCGAGCTTTTGTTGCAAGCGCTCGTAACCTTTATGGTCGCGCTTCTCTTGCATCAAGGCAGAGAACGTCGTCGACGCTTCGACTTCACGGGGACCACCTTTTAAGGACTGGAGTCGTTGCGTTTCTTGGATGCGGCGGATATCCATCGGTTCTGCCTCCTTAGTTGAGTAATTGTAAGACGCCTTGCGGCAAGGCGTTCGCTTGAGCGATCATTGCCATCCCCGATTGGTTAAGGATGTTGTACTTCGCATATTCCATCATCTCACGCGCCATATCGGTATCGCGAATCCGTGATTCCGATGCTGTTAAGTTCTCAACACTGACACTGAGGACGGATGACGTCGCTTCGAACCGGTTCTGGATTGCTCCGAGTTGTGCCCGTTGCTGGGAGATCGTATCGATTGCTTTCGTATACCGGCTGATCGTTTCATTCGCGTCCGTTGCCGTCATGACGCTAAGAGCATACTCGGGTGCATCGCCACTCGGGAAATCAAGCGGACGAATCGACGGATTCGTTTGTGTCGTTGAACTGATATCAAGCGCGAGAGCTTGCATGTCGTCAATCGTGATCGAGATCCCTTCGTTGGCGCCCGCATTCGTTTGGATGAACAGCGCACTGTCGGCATCGTTGAATTTCCCGCTCAACAATTCCTTCCCGTTGAACTGCGTCGTTTTTGCGATCCGCGAGACTTCGTTCGTCAGCTGGTTGATCTCTTCTTGGATTGCTGTCCGGTCTTCCGTTGCGAGCGTGCCGTTGCCCGCTTGGACGGCGAGTTCGCGCATCCGTTGCAACAGATTATGCGTTTCACTCAAACCGCCTTCAGCCGTCTGAATCATCGAGACACCATCGAGCACATTCTGTTCCGCTTTATCAAGTGCCTTCAAGCGATTACGCATCTTCTCTGAGATTGCGAGACCAGCGGCATCATCCGCGCCCCGGTTGATCTTCTGACCGCTCGATAGTTTATCCATCGTCGTCTTGACGTTCGTCTGGTTAATGCTGAGGTTGCGATAAGCCTTCAAGGCTTGGACGTTATTCGTGATTCTCATTCGTATTCCATCCCTTCGTATCGTTGATGATGTGAGGCGCGCACAAGTGGTCGATCGACGGTCTGTGCCGCTTGCCAAGTGACGCGTAAGTCTTCTGCCAGTTCGAGCAGTTCGTCTAAGACCTTTGGTGTTTTGTAGACCTGTAACGTCTGCTCGGCAAGATAGTGATAGAGCGCGTCGAGTTGTGCGGTGATGATGCCACCGTCGTCATGCAGTCCCGCCTGCAGTTTGTCGAGTAACTGATAAGCCTTTTGTAAGCGTGCGTTCACCTCATCAAAGCGATTTGCGTCACGTGCGAGAATGGCATGGTCATATTGGAGTACGAGTCCCGTCAACATCACTTCCGTCAGCTGTTGCGGGGTCATCGCGTAGAGTTCTTGTTCTGTCATGTTTGCCGTCCTTTCGCGTTGTCAAGTTCTTCGATCAATAAGAGCAGTTCTGCCATCACGTCGTATAATTGCGGCGGAATCGCCGTCCCGAGGTCGAGATCGAGCAAGTGACCAAGCAGAGACGTATCGTGTTCAATCGCGACGCCGTTTGCCCGTGCTTCTTGGAGGATGCGATCGGCAGCTTGACCGCTTGCCCGAGCGACGACGACCGGTGCTTGACCGGATGCTTCATCGTAGCGGAGGACGGCAGCTGTCTTACGTCCGGTTAAATCGATTTTCTGATACATAACGGTCTCTCCTTTTTAGATACGGTAGTCGTAGCCACGTGGCGTCTCGTCTTGCTTGACGGTCTCCGTCACTTGCTCACGCGTGAATGGACGGAACTGGATCCGGACGTCCTGGTAACCAGTTGCTTGCAAGGCATCCGTCGTCCGCTCGAGGAACGGGGTCGCCAGTTGTTCAAGAACCGGGAAATCATTTTCAATCGTGATCTGCATCTTTCGGTTGACGGTCTCAACGCGGACACCAATCTCACCGAGGCGCGGCGTATTGAGCTGGACATACAACGTATTGTTTTCCCAGTCGATCACTTCGTCCGGGCGTTTATTTTGCAAGTGAACGTGGAGTCCCGCCGTCGCTTCGACGAGTTGGACCGGTAAGGCGAGCAGAATCTGGTTCAACTGTTGCTGGCTGTCCGGTTTATTGACTTGCTGTTGCGCTGCAAGGAATGTCTGCAATTTGGCGGCTTCCGGATTCGCTGCCGGTGTACTCAGTTTCAGTTCCGCCGTCTGGAGCTGGAGCGTCTTTTGGACGGTCTCTTGCAAGAGGCGTGGACTGTTCTGTTGCGGCTCATACGGAACGGCTTTTGTTGCGACTTGCGCTGGTAGCGTTGATGCTTGCGGTGGCAGTCCCTGCATCTCCGGTAAGTAGGTCGGACGAACGTTCGCTGGCGCATAACGGAAGGCTTCGAAGGCGATCCGGACTTCTTGTAAGACGGCTTTAGCTTCCGTACCGCGTCCGAGTAGCGCCAGTTCCGCACCCCGCTCGAGTTTCGATAAGAAATGAATCAGCTGTTTTTCATCTTTCATCGAGGTATGCAGTAAAGCATCTGTTTGCTGGAAGACTTGTTTTAAGCGTTGCGCCGTACTCTCAATGACGGCGACCATCTGGACCGGACGTGTCTCGACGAGCGGTTCGATTTGTCGGAGTTGTGAGACGATCGTTCGCTGTTGGCTCTTGAAATCGTTCGTAATCTCAGCGAGGCGTGGCGTCACTTCACGAACAAGCGTCAAGGCAGAGCGGACCGGTGCCGTTTGCCCTGCTTGAGCTTCCGGTTGACTTGCCCGTGCCGTTAGACCAATCAGTTGCTCGCGGACGCTCGTCTTCGGCTCAAGCGGCGCTTGCGGGAAGTAGGGCGCCAGTTGTTTACGAACGGTTTCGACATCGCCTTGTTCAAGCGAGGCGACGAGTGCTGGGCGCTTCTCTACTGGTAGGTGTTCGATGTATTGTCGGATGTGCAAGGTCGACGCTGTCTCGATCTCGCGTTGCGTCGGTAGCGTCACACGGGCGACGTCAAGCGCGACGGCTTTTTCGAAAGTCGGTTGCTCCTTTAAGGCGTCACGTTCCGGCAGGACGTCCGGATAGTCTTCCGTCGTCGCAAGGAGACTTGCGATCAAGACGTCGGCGTCAACCGGCAGTGCCGTGTCTGGTCGCGATACGAGTTCGAGTGCTAAGTCCTTGTACGTCCCTTGCAATGCCGTCACGAGCTGGGCGACGATTTCCGGTGTCTGCGGCAGTTGACCGCTTGCGAGTAACTTCGCAACGGCTTGCTTTAGTTCAGCCGGCACGCCTTCTAGCAAAGAAGGATCAACATTTGACGGAACGGACAGGACAGGTGGGGTTTCCGCATCCGGTGTCGCGGGTGTCAGTTGTTCGATCAAGTAACCTTCTGCGGTCTGTCCTTTGACCTTGAACTGAAAATCACCTGTCGGGACGTCGCCCGTGAAGGTCATCTCGATCTTATCCCGACCGACCTGAACGAGAGCCGTATGTGGACCGGTCTGCTCGAGGACCGTTCCTTTATAGGTCTTCGTCTCCGAAAGCGGCGTCTGACCAGGGGATTGCGCCGGACGTGCCGGGTTCAATTGGATGTTCATCGAGAAGCCTCCTTGTTTTTTAAAACTGTCATCTCATTATATATCGGCAGAAACCAAAAAGGATTGAGCGAATTCATCGCCCAACCCTGATTTTTTTACGGTCACTGCTTAAGATTTGATTGCATTAAAGCGTTCCTCTAATGTCATCGCGTTCAATTGTTGATAACGAGCCATCAGCTCGCCAGTTGCTTTCATTTGGTTGCGGACGATGTAAGGAGAGGCGTTTACGGGAAGGATCATGCCATTACGAGTCTTGAGCTTCGTCTGTCCGTCTTCCTCGATGACTTCGGACATGTGGCTCCAAGCGTACCACTCGCAATCATCACGTTTCGGTGATTTCGTTGGGAAAAACACGAGGCCAAGTGTCGGTTCAATGACGACTGGGACTTTTCCTTTTACAGATGCGACACGTTTTGCTGTCACGATGCGTTCCTCAATGGAACTGTTGTATTGCCTGCAGGAAAGCTGCAGTAGTTGATACGGCCGAAGCGGTGTCATGATGGTCGAGCCATCCTCGAGTACGATGATGGATTGCTTCATCATGTCGTAGCACGGGAGAATCGCCACCGTCCGTTTCGTGATTCGATACTTTTCGTCATTATGGAATGGTCGCATTCGACTACATCCTCCTTAAGATAGGACAATGGATAAAATAGGTAATTACTAACGATATAATACAATAATACAACTGTAATGACAACGTAATTTTTTAAAATATAGACCAATAAGTAGGGAATATTATTCATTTTTCGGAATGAATTCAAATTAATCAGAATTTTTAATTGTCAATAATTCCTTCTTTTGATAGACTAAGCCGTAGAGAGCTTGCTCTCGAACTCTGGTTTGCGAAGGGAACGTGAATTCGAATGGAACAAGGTAAAGTAAAATGGTTTAATGCTGAAAAGGGTTATGGTTTCATCGAGACGTCTGACGCGAAAGACGTATTCGTACACTTCTCAGCGATTCAAGTCGATGGTTACAAATCGCTTGAAGAAGGCGAAGAAGTGGAATTTGAAATCGTTGAAGGCGATCGTGGTCCACAAGCTGCGAACGTTTCAAAGATCTAATCCAATAGCAGCCGCCACCGTTTTTAGGCTATTCGCCTAAAAGCGGTTTTTTG
The DNA here is from genome assembly GCF_018618915.1 of Exiguobacterium sp. s91. Taxonomy (NCBI): domain Bacteria; kingdom Bacillati; phylum Bacillota; class Bacilli; order Caryophanales; genus Exiguobacterium; species Exiguobacterium sp. s91. Next base: position 373,565 of record NZ_JACSMZ010000001.1, read on the forward strand.
TTTTGAGTTCGATCAAAACGGGTATATACGTTAACATCAACATGCTTCAATATTATTGTACGCTAAGGACGGAAGGGAACGTTCACGACAATGTCATCGTTTTCATGGTCTTCCTTCACTTATCGTGCTATAATAAAAACGAACCAAAGAATTTCGAATATTCAGAAGGAAACGACTGAAGCATCTCGAATTCATAGGTTCAACCGGTTACTTAAGGAGGAGTTTACATGATCTACAACATTCGCGGTGAAAACTTGGACGTCACAGATGCTCTCAAGGATTACGTCGAGAAAAAGCTTGAAAAGTTAACTCGTTATTTTACAACTCCTACGGAAGCGCAAACGGCTTATGTCAATCTCAAAGTCAACAATGAGAAACAAAAAGTCGAAGTGACGATTCCAATGCCAAACCTCTTGCTCCGTGCAGAGGACATCAATGGCGATATGTATGCAGCGATCGACCTCGTCGTCGATAAGCTCGAACGTCAGATCCGGAAACACAAAACGAAATTGAACCGGAGAGGACGCGCTAAAGAAGGCGGCATCGGAGAGTACTTCAAAACGCTCGAAGGACCGGAAGCGGAAGCGCCAGTCTATGAAGAGGACGAGGCAGAACTCGAACTCGTTCGGACGAAGCGTTTCACACTCAAACCAATGGACACGGAAGAAGCGATTCTTCAGATGGACATGCTCGGACACGCATTCTTCGTCTTCTCAGACGCAGAAACGGGCAACACGAACGTCGTCTACCGTCGTAAAGATGGTCGTTACGGTTTGATTGAACCAGAATAATGAATGCAACAGGGACTCGCTCTTACGGGCGAGTCCCTTTTTGATATGATGGAAAACTATTTTTAAACAAGGTACGTTTGCTCTATGACGAAAGACCGAGACCGCTGCTTGGTCCGCTTGTTGAAATTTGACGTCGTATTCGGTACACTGAATAAAGGAAAAATCTCGGAATTCTGTTCGTTCAAAGAATCGTTCGAAGTAAGGGGACTGTAAGGCATGGCTAATTTTCTAAAAGAATTATTTGCACCAACGAAACGTGTCCTGAAGAAAGCCGAAAAAGCAGCAGACGCTGTGGAATCATTCGAGACACAAATCGGTGCGTTATCGGATCAAGAACTCGAAGGAAAAGTCGTTGAATTTCGTGAGCGTCTCGCTAACGGAGAAGACTTAGATGATATTTTACCGGAAGCTTTCGCCGTCTGTCGCGAAGTTTCGACACGCGTTCTCGGCATGCGCCACTACCGCGTTCAGTTGATCGGTGGATATGTCCTGCACAACGGGGATATCGCCGAAATGAAGACCGGGGAAGGTAAGACACTCGTCGCGACACTCCCTGTTTATTTGAATGCCCTCGCTGGCAACGGCGTTCACGTCGTTACCGTCAACGAATATCTCGCAAAACGTGACCGTGACATCATGGAACCTCTTTATGCGGCCCTTGGTCTATCGGTCGGCTTGAACCTCTCAAGCATGTCGCGTCAGGAAAAACAAGCAGCCTACAGCTGTGACATCACGTACGGAACGAACAACGAGTTCGGTTTCGACTACTTGCGTGACAACATGGTCCTTTATAAAGAAGACCGTGTACAACGACCGCTCCATTACGCTGTCGTCGATGAAGTCGACTCGATCCTCGTCGATGAAGCACGGACACCACTCATCATCTCAGGGTCTGCCGAGAAATCGACAGCGCTCTATTCGCAAGCGGATGCATTCGCGAAAATCATGAAGGCAGATGAAGACTACACGGTCGACATCAAGACGAAGAGTGTTCTGTTGACGGAGCAAGGAATCGACCGGGCTGAGAAATATTTCGGCATCGACAACCTGTTTGGTCTCGAGCACGTCTCACTCAACCATCATTTGAGCCTCGCACTGCGGGCAAACGCCGTCATGCATCGCGACGTCGACTATATGGTTCGTGAAGACGAAGTCATGATCATCGACCAGTTCACAGGTCGTGTCATGGAAGGGCGTCGTTACTCGGAAGGTCTGCACCAAGCAATCGAAGCGAAAGAAGGCGTCGAGATTCAACGCGAATCGATGACGCTTGCGACGATCACGTACCAAAACTTCTTCCGGATGTATACGAAACTTGCCGGGATGACGGGTACAGCGAAGACGGAGGAAGAAGAGTTCCGTAACATCTACAACATGCACGTCGTACCGGTTCCGACGAACAAACCAGTCGTCCGAAACGATATGCCGGACTTGATCTTCAAGACGATGAACGGGAAGTTCGCTGCCGTCGCAGACGAAATCGAACGTGCCCACCGCGAAGGACAGCCTGTCCTCGTCGGTACGGTTGCCGTTGAGACGTCGGAGTTACTCAGCAACATCCTTAAGAAACGTGGCATCCGTCACGAAGTCTTGAACGCGAAGAACCACGCACGTGAAGCGGAAATCATCGAGAACGCCGGTCAAGCGAACTCGGTCACGATCGCGACGAACATGGCCGGTCGTGGTACCGATATCAAGCTCGGTCAAGGTGTATTAGAAAAAGGCGGTCTCTACATCCTCGGAACAGAGCGTCATGAATCACGCCGGATCGATAACCAGCTGCGTGGTCGTGCCGGTCGTCAAGGGGATCCAGGAGCGTCACAGTTCTATCTGTCACTTGAAGATGAATTGATGCGCCGTTTCGGTTCCGATTCGTTGCAATCGATGATGGATCGTCTCGGGATGGATGATTCACAACCAATCGAGAGCCGGATGGTGTCTCGTGCCGTTGAATCGGCTCAAAAACGCGTCGAAGGCAACAACTTCGATGCGCGGAAACAAGTCCTCGGCTACGATAACGTTATGGCGGACCAACGGAAAGTCATGTACGCGGACCGGGCAGCGATTCTCGATGCGGGTTCCGTGTCAGATATCGTCCGTCCGATGATCGAGCAGACGATCGAAGCAGGCGTCCATCAGTACACACCGGTCGAGTTCGTCCCGGAAGAGTGGAGCATCGGTGCGCTTGCGGAATGGGCAAACCAGACGCTTGCAATCGAAGAGAAGGTCACGGAAAGCGACCTCTTCGGAAAAGAACGCGAAGAAATCATCGAGTTGCTCAAAGAGCGGACATTCGCACACTACGAGCACAAACGGTCAGAAGTACCAGCCGAAGCATTTGATGAGTTCGAAAAAGTCATCGTTCTTCGTGCCGTTGACCAACACTGGATGAACCATATCGATCAAATGGATCAACTCCGTGAAGGGATTCACCTCCGGGCATACGGTCAAAACGACCCGCTCCGTGAATACCAATCGGAAGGTTCGATGATGTTTGATGCGATGAACGCTGCGATTGCTGAAGAAGTGACACAATTCGTCCTTCGGGCAGATCTCGATCCAAACCTCAAACGCGAAAAAGTCGTCCAAGACGAAGTCGCCGTTTCGGGTAAGGAAGACAAAGCGGTCAAGAAAAAGCCGGTCCGGAAAAATCCAAACGACCAAATCGGACGCAACGATCCGTGCTGGTGTGGATCCGGTAAGAAATATAAGAACTGTCACGGCCGTCAGGCATAAGTGATGAATCGACTGAAAGAGAGGCAGGAGATTCCTGCCTCTTTTCACGGAAAGAGAAGGTGGAACACATGGAATTAGCAGAAATTCGCAACACCGCCGAGTGGATGGAAAAGAAACTCGACGAATATAAGGCATCACTCGACCTCGAGTCGAAGATTGCCCGGATCGAAGAACTTGAAAACGAGATGACATACCCAGACTTCTGGAACAACCAGGAATCGGCACAAAAAGTCATCGATGAGTCGAACGGCTTAAAAGCGATGGTCGACAAATATAAAGAACTCGAAGCAGGTCACGAGAACGTCGCTTTGACGTACGAATTGATCAAGGAAGAGCCGGATGCGGATCTTCAAGAAGAGCTCGAGTCAGAACTTGGCGATCTCAAGAAGAAGTTCGAAGACTTCGAACTTCAAATCCTCTTGAACGGCGAGTATGACGCAAACAACGCGATCCTTGAGTTACACCCAGGTGCGGGTGGGACCGAGTCGCAAGACTGGGCATCGATGCTGTTGCGGATGTACCAACGTTTCTGCGACAAGCAAGGCTGGAAAGTCGAAACGATGGACTACCAACCGGGTGATGAAGCGGGTGTCAAATCGGTCACGCTCCGTATTCAAGGGCACAATGCCTATGGATACTTAAAAGCCGAAAAAGGGATCCATCGTTTAGTCCGGATCTCACCGTTTGACTCGTCAGGTCGCCGTCATACATCGTTCGTCTCGTGTGACGTCATGCCGGAATTCAACGATGACATCGACATCGAAGTCCGTACGGAAGATTTACGGATCGATACGTACCGTGCCTCTGGTGCCGGTGGTCAGCACATCAATACGACAGACTCGGCTGTCCGGATCACACACGTTCCGACAGGCGTCGTCGTCTCCTGTCAACAAGAACGGTCGCAGATCAAAAACCGTGAAGCGGCAATGAAGATGTTGAAAGCGAAACTCTACCAACGCGAAATCGAAGAGCAACAAAAGAAACTCGACGAGATCCGTGGTGAAAAATCGGATATCGCATGGGGTAGCCAAATCCGTTCGTACGTCTTCCACCCATACAGCATGGTCAAGGATCACCGGACGAACTATGAAGTCGGGAACACGCAAGGGGCAATGGATGGTGACATCATGGGCTTCATCGATGCGTACCTCCGTCTCATGAATATGTAAGATAACCAACCAGTCGGACGATGTTCGACTGGTTTTTTGACCGTCAAAGGGGGAACAGTCATGCAGGAGCAAAGTCGGATCAACAAACAAGCGTGGGAGTACCGGGCGTATGAATTTTGGGAGAAACGCGACGGAACACCGGCGGAATATGCTGCGATCATCAAACAAGATCCAGCGGCATGTTTGAAGAAACATCGTCGTCATTTCGAAGACGTCGCCGGGAAGACGTTCGCGAACATCTGTGGTTCGAACGGACGCAAGGCGGTGCCGTTAGCGTTACTCGGGGCGGACGTCACCGTGTTCGATATTTCGGAGGAGAATGCCAAGTACGCGCTTGAACTGGCGCACCATGCTGAGACATCAATCCACTATGTCGTCGGTGATCTCTATGCGATCGATCTTGAACGATATCGTGATACGTTTGATCTCCTCTACTTAGAAGGTGGGATTTTGCATTATTTTGCTGATCTCGAGCGTTTTCTGCAGATTCTGTTTACGATCTTGCGGCCCGGCGGACAGCTGATCCTTAGCGATTTCCATCCGGTCGGACGCTGGATTGATGCGGATTTGACGTATCGACCGCGTTATTTCGATCAAGCGTTGCAATCAGGCGATTTGGCGTATAAGACGCACTTTACGGACGCGGAACAAACCGATTTTCCGGACGTCTCCGTCCGTTATTTTACGCTGAGCGAGATCTTAAACGGCGTCATCGCGACACGTTTCACATTAGAACGATTCGACGAGCATCGTGGCTGGAACGATGAGAATATCCCGTCCGAGTTCACGCTACTCGCATCGAAACCACTCGAAGGGAGCAATAGCTGATGATTATTCGGAAAGAAGGCTTTAAGGATGCAGCAGGAATCCGGCTTGTCCATGAAGCAGCGTTCGAACAACCGAACGAAGCGAACCTCGTTGATGCGTTACGCGAGGACGAAGCGGCGCAACCGGTCTTTGGTCGCGTCGCCGTGACCGACAAAGGGGAAATCGTCGGTCATGTTCTCTTAAGCCGGATCCATATCGATGACATCCCGTCACTTGCCTTAGCACCAGTCGGCGTCCTGCCGGTCTCGCAACGAAAGGGCATCGGCTCTGAATTGATCCGTCAAGTGATTGAGGATGCGCGGGATGCTGGCGAATCACACATTGTCGTGCTTGGTCACGACAGCTATTATCCACAGTTCGGTTTCGAACGGGCGATCGACTATGATATTCAGCCGCCGTTCCCCGTTCCGCCAGAGGTCTTTCTCGTTCTTGCGCTTGAACGAAATGGATTGCGTGGCGTTAGCGGCATCGTCCGCTACAGTCCGCCCTTTAGTGCGGTATAAAGGGAACACTGTGAGTTGTTCCGCCTCTCTAGTCGTTGTCTGACTTTTCCGCTAAAATGAAACACGAGAATCAATCGATAAGGGGAAATGGAATGTCATGACATCGACGCGTCAGGAAGTCGTGCGCGATTATGCGTATTTGTTAATCGGGTCCTTGTTCGTCGCAAGTGCCTTTAGTTTGTTTTTAGCACCGAATCAACTCGCCTCAGGAGGCGTTAGTGGCTTATCAATCGTCTTGAACGATTTGTTCGGGATCTCGCCAGGCTTGTTCCAGCTCGTCGCGAACGTCGTCTTGCTCGCGATCGGGTGGATGATCCTCGGGATGGGCTTTGGTGTCAAATCACTCGTCGGTTCAATCTTTTTACCGGTCGTCATCCTCGTCTACGAACGGTTCGATGTTCCGGCTGCGACGATGAATCCGATGCTTGCCGCGATCTTCGGCGGTGCCGGTGTCGGGATCGGGCTCGGTCTGATCTTCCGGGGACGGGCGTCGACTGGGGGAATGGATTTGATCGCGCAAATCCTGCATCGCTTCACGAAATTGCCGCTTCATCTCTGTATCGCCTTGCTCGACGGAACGATAGTCATCAGTGCGGCGACGATCTTCTCGCTCGAGATCGGATTGTATGCGCTCGTCGCCTTGTTCATCACGATCAAGATGATCGACGTCGTCCAGCTCGGGATCACGAACGACAAGCTCGCCTATATCATCTCTGATCAGCGGGAAGCGTTAGTGAAGGAAATCTTCGAGACGCTTGATCGTGGGGCGACGGAAATCGAGGCGGCAGGTGCGTTCACACGGACACGGAAACCGATGCTGATGGTCGTAGTCCGTCAAGGGGAAATCACAACGCTTAAAGAAATCGTCAAACACATTGATCCATCGGCATTCCTCGTCGTCAGTGAAGCGCATGAAGTACTGGGACTTGGCTTTACGGACGACAAACGCTACCGGAATGTGCCGTAATTGTTCCGAACTCGTGAAGTTTTTGTGAAATCACGATTAACTCTTCCGGATAACGGTTATACTCTAACTAGGTCAGAAGCGTTTACTTAGATACTTATAGAGGGGGATATCCGGATGAAGCTGAAAAACTTGTTACTCGCGTTAGGGTTAGGAACGACACTTGCGCTCGCAGCATGTGGCGGTAGTGACGACTCAAGCTCTAGCGATTCGTCAAGCACGAAGGAAGAGTCGACGATGAACGATGATTCGTCAAAGACGGAAACAGCTGTTGATGCGGAAAAAATCTTCGCGAACAACTGTGCATCGTGTCACGGGAACAACCTTGAAGGAAATGTCGGACCGAACCTGACGAAGGTCGGCTCGAAGTATTCTTCAGAAGAGATCCAGGAAATCATCAAAAACGGGAAAGGGCAAATGCCTGCTGGAATCCTCAAAGAGGATGAAGAAATCGTTGCCGTTGCTGACTGGCTCGCGGATAAAAAGTAATTATGGGATATGATGGGGTACGAGATGACACACACGACATGTGTTCGTCATTCGTGCCTCTTTTTTGTGGTATAATCGCCTGAAATGACATTTGATTGTAATGTGCGTTCAATTTTGTCCCTGTTATAATGGTGGTCGGTAGGTTTTTGGACCTATCCATTCAGCATCAGTAAATAAGTAAGGATGTGAAGTACGTGATCAAGATGCAACGAATCAGTAAGATTTATCCGAACGGCGTCACGGCACTCCGTGAGGTCGATTTGACGATCAATCAAGGCGAATTCGTCTATATCGTCGGTCCGTCGGGTGCGGGTAAATCAACATTCATGAAAATGATGTACCGCGAAGAGAAACCAACGAGCGGTTCATTTTTATTTAAAGGAATCGAAGTCGGTAAGCTGAAGAACCGTCAAATCCCCGAACTTCGTCGCCAAATCGGCGTCATCTTCCAAGATTTCAAACTACTCCCGTCATTGACGGTTTATGAAAATGTCGCCTTCGCGCTAGAAGTCGTAGGAGAAGACAAATCACAAATCCGGAAGAAAGTTCTCGAGGTCCTCGATCTCGTGAAGCTCAAGCATAAAGAGCGCAACTATCCGGATGAATTATCTGGGGGCGAACAACAACGGATCTCGATCGCGAGAGCCATCGTCAATCGTCCGTCACTCGTCATCGCCGATGAGCCGACTGGGAACCTGGACCCGGATACAGCATGGGAGATCATGGAAGTATTCGAAGAAATTTATCGCCGTGGGACAACGGTCGTAATGGCGACACACAACCGAGACATCGTTAACAAGATGCGTCATCGTGTCTTAGCGATCGACGGAGGAAAAATCGTCCGAGACGAAGAGAAAGGAATGTACGGCTATGAAGTTTAATGGATTCCGTCATTTACGGGAAGGGGCAAAAGGTCTCGTCCGGAACGGCTGGATGACATTCGCTTCTGTCAGTGCTGTTACCGTCACTTTACTTCTCGTAGGAATATTCGCAATGCTCATGTTCAACGTCAACAAGATTTCCGATAACGTCGAAAAAGACGTTGAAATCCAAGTGTTCGTCGAACGAGAAGCAGACCAGTCGAAGATTGATGCAGTGGGTGACTCCCTCAAGCAGATGCCGGGTGTCAACTCTGTTCGTTATAGTTCGAAAGAAGAAGAACTGGACCGCTTCAAGGAGCAACTTGGCGAAGGCTCACAAGCTTATCAGTCGGTTGAAAAGGATAATCCACTTCACGACCGATATATCGTCAAAGCTACCTCACCAAAAGAGACAGAAACACTTGCAAATTCCATCAAAAAAATGGAAAATGTAGATAGTGTCGAATATGGTAAGGACTATGTTAAAAAGATGTTTAACTTCCTTGAAGGAGTTCGGATCGGTGGAATCATCCTGATCGTCGGCTTGACATTCATGGCAATGTTCCTCATTTCGAACACAATCAAAGTCACGATCTTCTCCCGTCGCCGGGAAATCGAGATCATGCGCCTCGTCGGAGCGAAAAACGGATTCATTCGTGCACCGTTCTTCGTCGAAGGATTATTGATGGGCATATTAGGTGCCATCATCCCGATCGTCGTCGTCTACTTCGGTTACGAAGTCTCATACAACGCGATCCAACCGCAACTTGCTACCGTGAATGCGGGAATCTTCTCGCTGATTCCGCCAGGTGAACTGTCGGCACAAGTCGTCTTGATTCTACTCGGACTCGGTGCATTCATCGGTGTATGGGGATCAACGACATCACTCGGTCGTTTCTTGAAGATTTAAGGGATTCACTCAAAAATAAAATAGAGGAGAGATGCTTCTCATGAAAGTCCGATTCTATTCTGCCGTCCTGAGCTTAGCTTTGATTGGAACTAGTGTGTCCGTTGATGCCACGTCGAAAGAAGATTTGCTGAAGGAACAACAGGAGGTCGAAAGCCGTCTGAAAGAGACGGAACGATCACAGAATCAGACATCAGAGAAGTTGATCTTGACGAAACAGGAGCGCAAGGAAGCCCGTGCGCAACTGGATGAAGTCAACAGCCGTTTGGATGATTTAGCGCTTAAAATAGCCGATCAACAAGCGGCTGTTGCTGCATCTAAGGAACAATTGCGTCTGACGGAAGAAGCGATTTCCGAGACGTTGAAGGAACTGCATCAGCAAGAAGATTTGCTCGGAAGCCGATTGCGTGCCGTTCAGCAAAAAGGAGATGTCAAATACATCGAGGTCTTGCTCGACGCGAAGGATTTCGGTGATTTGATTTCGCGTTTCAGTACGGTCAGTGAGATCATCAAGCAAGACGATAACGTCTTGCAAGCCTATAAGGCGAACGTCAAGCAGCTGAACGAACAGCGCTCGGAACAAGCGTTATTACTGGAGAGCATGAAACAGGAACAACGGAAGTTACTCGTGCTTCAGACGCGGATCATCGCGGAGTCTGATTTGAAGCGAAAGCTCGTCGTCCAGTTGAACACAAAGGTCAAGGAACTACAACAAGAGCAGTTCTCGAAAGCCGAGGAGGCGGAAATCCTCGCGGATCAGCGTCGTCTGATCCAAAACGAATTGATTGCTCTGCAAGAAGCGGAACGGAAAGCAAAAGAAGAGGCGAAACGGAAAGCCGAAGAAGCGGCACGGGCAGCAGAAGCCAAGCGTCAAGCGGAAGCCGCAGAAGCTGCTGAAGCTGCACGAGAGGCAGCGGCACAACAGGAACAGAAACAAGGAGATGCGCCGCCGAAAGCAGAGACGCCAAAAACAGAGACGTCGGTTCCTGTGACCGAGACGCCAAGTGCAGCACCGGATACGAGTGTTGATGTCGACGTGAGTCGCCCGTTCCACTTACCAGTCAAAGGCTATGTTTCGTCACCATTTGGTCCGCGGAATAATCCATTGACAGGGAAACCGGAGTTGCATACGGGCATCGATCTCGTCAATGCGAAAGGAACTCCGATTCATGCGGCAGCTGGTGGTATCGTCCTCCGTGCCGGTAGTGCGACCGGTTATGGAAATGTCGTTATGGTGACGCATTTGATTGACAGACAGGTCTATACGACCGTCTATGCGCATCTTGACTCAATCAGTGTGTCTGCGGGACAAACGGTCATGCCAGGTCAAACGGTCGGGACGCTTGGCTCAACCGGCTGGTCGACTGGACCGCATCTGCATTTCGAATTGCATAAGGGAGAGTGGGCGGTCGGACAACCGAATGCAGTGGACCCGGCACCGTACATCTTTTGACATCCCATAGAATACCGAAAAGATAGGGTAACCTATCTTTTTTTGCTATACTGAAAAAAATACTGCGTTTTTTAACGGAAGTGGGGAATCAAGCGTGAAAAAATCTACAACAGCAGTCATCGCGGTCAGTACCTTCGGGCTTGGTTTAGGGGCAGGCGCCGTCGGAATGTTAGCGGCTGGCGGAACGGATTCTGTCTCGACGTCATCGTCGTCTGCGAATGCGACGGGTGATTGGAAAAAAGTTGATCAGGTTCGTCAAATGATCGAACAGAATTATCTAGAGGACGTGACAGATAAAGAACTGCTGGACGGTGCGCTATCTGGCATGGCGGAAGTGCTCGACGACCCATACTCGGTCTACATGGACGAGTCGGAGACAGCATCGTTCAATACGAATCTATCGTCTTCCTTCGAAGGGATTGGTGCGACGCTTGAACAAAAAGGTGAATCGATCGTCATCGTCTCACCGATTAAGGGATCACCCGCTGAAAAAGCCGGGATCAAACCTGGTGACGTCATCTTAGAAATCGACGGTAAGTCGACGAAAGGGCAAAAGACGGATCAGGCGGTCAAGAAAATCCGTGGTGAAAAAGGAACGAACGTCGTCCTAACAATTCAACGTAGTGGACAAGATGCGATGGACATCACGATCAAACGGGATACGATTCCGATCGAAACGGTCTATACGTCGACGGAAGACGTCAACGGGAAGAAAATTGGTGTCTTGCAAGTGACGCAGTTCTCAGAACCGACGGCTAAAGAGTTCGAGAAGGGGCTCGCGAAACTAGAGAGTCAGAACATCGATGGACTCGTCATCGACGTCCGTGGGAATCCGGGTGGTCTTTTGACGGCTGTCTCAAGCATGATTGCACCGTTCATTCCGAAGGACGTTCCGATTTATCAAGTCGAGAACAATAAAGGGGAGCGGCAGCAGGAATTCGGGAAGGCAGACGAGAAGAAACCTTATAACATCGTCGTGCTCGAAGACGGCGGATCAGCGTCAGCATCTGAGATTCTGGCAGCCGGTCTGAAGGAAGGTGCCGGGGCTGAGGTCGTCGGTACAAAATCGTTCGGTAAAGGCATCGTCCAAAGTGCGTATGATTTAAAGGACGGTAGTGATTTGAAGTTGACGACGAACAAATGGCTGACGCCGGACGGTAACTGGATCCATAAAAAAGGGGTCAAGCCAACGATTGAAGTCAAGCAACCAGCGTACTTCAACGTCACGAAAATCCTGACTGACAAAAAGTCGCTTGAAGTCGGCGATTACGGTAAATCGGTCGAAAACGCTCACCTGGTCCTTGAAGCAATCGGTTACGAGCCAAAAGGACAGGATGGGTATTTTGGTGACACGATGAAACAAGCCGTCGAAGCCTTACAAAAGGATGCGAAACTCGACGTCACTGGAAAAATCGATCAGCAGACAGCGGGTGAGATGGAGACACGTCTCCTGAAGAAACTCGAGGACGACAAAAATGACGTCCAGCGAAAAAAAGCACTCGAGGTCGCTGCTCAATAATAAGGAATGGAAAGAGGTCTGAATGCGCGTGGAATTACTCGATGAAATTGGTTGGACCGCGATTAGTCTCATCGCCAGTCCGACCTTGTGGTTAGCACTCCTTGTCAGTTGGGTCATCGGCATCCGGCGTGTCAAACGGGAACGCGGACTGTTCCGCTCCCGGACACACGGTAAACGAAGCGATGTCCTCGAAACACTTTTACCCGGGTTACTAATTGGTCTCGTCTTATCCGTCGTTAGTGGCTGGCTCGGATTGACGATGACGCCGCAATACGCTCTGTTGTTACTCGGGCTCTCAAGCGTCCTGCTGTTGGTCGGGATCGTCCGCTTAAACGTACCGCTTTGGCCGATCGTCTTGCTTGGACTTGCCGGTTGGTTCTTAATGGATTCACGTCTTGATCCGGTTCGAACGGTTGAGCCGAAAATGATTTTATTGCTTGCGACGTTAACGCTCGTCGCGGAATGTCTCCTCGTCTGGTGGCGCGGAAAGCGACGCCTGTCACCGTCACTCGTCGTTTCGAAGCGTGGTCGCTTCATCGGTGGGCTGTCAGCGAATAAACTTTGGCTATTGCCTTTGCTCGTCTTTGTTCCGGGCGACGTGCTTGAAGCCTGGTGGCCACGTTACAGCTTCCCAGAGCTCGTTCCGATCGTTCTCTGGTTACCGATCGGCTTCAGCTTCCTCTTTACGGGTAAGTTGCCGAAAGAATTGATGCGTCCGCTCGTTCAAGGACGTTTGATCACGAGTCTCGTTGCGATTCTCTTGACGGTTCTTGCATACGTCACCGGACAAGCTGAATGGCTGTACGGGATCGTTTTGCTGCTCGTCCTGCATATTGTTTTGCATCAGCGGGTCAAACGCTTGAACCGGGCACAGACACCATTGTTCCTCAATGGAACGCGTGGTGCCGTCATTCTCGGAACGCTACCTGATAAACCAGCTGCCGAGATGGGCTTGATTCCGGGCGAAGCGATTTATAAAGTCAATGGTGAGAAGGTCGATTCGGAAACATCGTTCTACGAAGCCATCCAAAAACACAAACCGTATCTACGTCTTGAAGTAATGAACCATAACGGCGACATCCGGTTTGCGCAACGTGCCTTCTACGAACAAGATCATCATGAACTTGGTATTCTGTTCGTCAACGAGCCGGTCCATGGTCGCACTAAAGTGCGGTCCTTGCATTAACGAGTACATCCCTGTCACGGAACAGCCGTGACGGGGATTTTTTTGTCGGCAGAAATATCGAGGATCAACACTCGAAGCAAAAAGAAACTTTTGCATCTTCGAAAAAAAGGGTAACTTCCTAAAAGGAGCACTTCATAATCGAATGTTTGTTCGTAAAGTGGTACAATAAAAATAGATTTTTTACGTGATGAGGGGGAAGCAAACGATGGATTTTGAACTCGTTTCACCATTTGAGCCAGGCGGTGATCAGCCGACGGCAATCGAAAAATTGGTGACTGGGCTAAAACAAGGCGAACGACATCAGACGTTGCTTGGGGCGACCGGTACCGGGAAGACGTTCACGGTCTCGAACGTCATCAAGGAAATCAAGAAACCGACGCTCGTCCTTGCCCACAACAAAACACTAGCGGGACAACTCTACTCGGAGTTCAAGGAATTCTTTCCGAACAATGCGGTCGAATACTTCGTTAGTTTTTATGATTATTATCAACCGGAGGCGTATGTCCCATCGACGGATACGTTCATTGAGAAGGACTCTTCGATCAACGATGAGATTGATAAACTACGTCACTCGGCGACGTCCGCCCTGTTCGAACGGGAGGACGTATTGATCGTTGCGTCTGTCTCCTGTATCTATGGTCTCGGTAACCCGGAAGAGTACAACAACCACGTCTTGTCACTGCGTGTCGGCAATGAGATGGGGCGTAACGAGATGCTCCGTCGTTTAATTGATATCCAGTATGAGCGTAACGACATCGATTTCCAGCGCGGACGGTTCCGCGTCCGCGGAGACGTCGTCGAAATCTTCCCGGCGTCACGTGACGAACAGTGTGTCCGGGTCGAGTTCTTCGGTGACGAGATTGAACGGATCCGTGACATGGACCCGCTGACAGGTGAGATCGTCGCGGACCGCGAACACATCTCAATATTCCCGGCGTCCCACTTCGTGACGGGGGATACCCGTCTGCAAAAAGCGATCGCGAACATCGAGAAGGAACTAGAAGTCCAACTTGCGAAATTACGCGAAGACAATCAGTTGCTCGAAGCGCAACGGCTCGAACAACGGACGAACTATGATCTTGAGATGATGCGTGAGATGGGCTATTGCTCCGGAATCGAGAATTACTCGCGTCACTTGAACTTGATGCCGGAAGGGGCAACACCGTATACGTTGCTTGACTACTTCCCGAAGGACTTCTTACTCGTTGCCGATGAGTCGCACGTCACGCTGCCGCAAATTCGCGGGATGTACAACGGAGACCAGGCGCGGAAACAAGTCCTCGTCGACCACGGTTTCCGTCTCCCGTCGGCAAAAGACAACCGTCCGTTACGGTTCGAGGAGTTTGAGGAAAAAGTCAGTCAGGCGATCTATATCTCGGCGACACCAGGACCGTATGAACTCGAACATTCAAAAGAGATGGTCGAGCAAATCATCCGTCCGACCGGTCTCGTTGATCCGACGATCGAGATCCATCCGATCACGGGACAAATCGATTACTTGATGGATAACATCCGTGACCGGGTCGCGAAGAACGAACGTGTTCTCGTTACGACACTGACGAAGAAGATGGCAGAAGACTTGACCGATTACTTGAAAGAGAATGGCGTCAAGGTCAACTACATGCACTCGGAGATCAAGACGCTGGAACGGATTGAAATCATCCGTGACTTGCGGCTCGGGAAATACGATGTCCTTGTCGGGATCAACTTGTTACGAGAAGGACTCGATATTCCGGAAGTCTCACTCGTGACGATTCTTGATGCCGATAAGGAAGGGTTCCTCCGGTCGGACCGTTCGCTGATTCAAACGATTGGTCGGGCGGCTCGGAACTCGGAAGGACACGTCATCTTGTTTGCTGATAAAGTCACCGATTCGATGCAACGCGCGATCGATGAGACGGAACGCCGTCGCGCAATCCAGATGGCGTTCAACGAAGAACATGGCATCACGCCTCAGACGATCAAAAAAGACGTTCGTGGTGTCATCAGTACGACGATCGAGAGCGACGACACCGTCGAAAAACTCGAGAAGTTCAACAAACTCAAAAAACCGGAGCGCGAAACGTTGCTTGAGCAGCTCGACCAAGAGATGCGTCAAGCGGCGAAAGACATGCAGTTCGAACGAGCTGCTGAGCTCCGCGACCTCATATTAGAATTGAAAGCAGGTGCCTAAGTTGGGAGAAAAGAAGAATCAGATTATCATCAAAGGCGCTCGCGTCAATAATCTACAAAACATCGATGTCGAAATCCCCCGCGATCAGCTCGTCGTCTTGACGGGCTTGTCCGGGTCAGGGAAATCATCGCTTGCCTTCGATACGATTTACGCGGAAGGACAACGGCGTTATGTCGAAAGTTTATCTGCCTATGCCCGTCAGTTCCTCGGACAGATGGATAAACCGGATGTCGACACGATCGAAGGACTGAGTCCAGCAATTTCAATCGACCAGAAGACGACGAGTAAAAACCCACGTTCAACAGTTGGAACGGTCACAGAGATCTATGATTATTTGCGTCTATTGTACGCACGGATCGGTAAACCGATTTGTCCGAATCACGGAATCGAGATTTCGAGCCAGACGATCAGTCAGATGGTCGACCAAGTGATGGAGTTGCCGGAGCGGACGCGTCTGCAAATTCTCGCGCCAATCGTTTCCGGACGCAAAGGAACGCACGTCAAGGTGCTCGACGATTTGAAGAAGGAAGGCTTCGTCCGCGTCCGTGTCAACGGAGAGACGATGGATCTCGCCGAAGAGATCACGCTTGAGAAAAACAAGAAACACTCGATCGAAGTCGTCGTCGACCGTGTCGTCGTGCGACCAGACGTCGAAGCCCGTCTTGCGGACTCACTCGAGACTGCACTTCGCCTCGCGGACGGTCGTGTCATCGTCGATACGATGGACGGCAACGAATTGTTGTTCAGCGAACATCATGCTTGTCCGATCTGTGGCTTCTCGATCGGCGAACTCGAACCACGGATGTTCTCGTTCAACTCACCGTTTGGTGCTTGTACGTCATGTGACGGTCTCGGAACGAAGCTTGAGGTCGATGTCGATCTCGTCGTGCCACATCCCGATAAGTCATTGAACGAAGGGGCAATCGTGGCGTGGGAACCGACGAGTTCGCAGTATTATCCACAACTGCTCAAAGCGGTCTGTGACCACTTCAAAATCGATATGGATACACCGTTCGAACAATTGTCAGAAGAACACCGTGAAACGATTTTGAACGGAAACACGAAGGAAGAGATCCACTTCCGTTATGAGAATGACTTCGGGATGGTCCGGAACACGAACCTCTACTTCGAAGGAGTCCTTAATAACTTACAACGTCGCTTCAAGGAGACGTCGTCTGATTATATACGGGAACAGATGGAAGGCTACATGGCGAAGAAGGCATGTCCGACGTGTAAAGGACACCGCTTGAAACGGGAATCGCTCGCCGTCAAAGTATCCGATCACCATATCGGTGAAGTGACGAAGATGTCTGTCAAACAAGCGGTCATGTTCTTCGACGAACTACCGGAGAAATTAAGTGAGAAGGATCAAACGATTTCGCGGATGATCGTCCGTGAGATTCACGAACGGGCGTCGTTCCTTGAGAACGTTGGTCTCGATTACCTGACGATCTCACGCGCAGCGGGGACATTGTCCGGTGGGGAAGCGCAACGGATTCGTCTTGCGACACAAATTGGTTCGCGTCTGACGGGCGTCCTCTACGTTCTCGATGAACCATCGATCGGTTTGCACCAACGCGATAATGATCGTCTGATCAATACGCTGAAGGCGATGCGTGATCTCGGGAATACATTGATCGTCGTCGAACACGATGAAGACACGATGATGGCAGCTGACTACTTGATCGATATCGGACCAGGAGCCGGCGATCACGGTGGATTCGTCACGGCAGCCGGGAAACCGGAAGAGTTGATGCAGGATGCGAACTCGTTGACTGGTCAATACTTGTCTGGGAAGAAGTTCATTCCTGTTCCGTCGACACGCAAAGAGCCGGACGGTCGGATGCTTCATATCCACAAAGCATCGGAAAACAATCTGAAGAACGTCGATGTCGACATTCCGCTTGGTCTGTTCGTCGCCGTCACCGGTGTCTCGGGCTCCGGGAAATCGACGTTGATCAATGAAATTCTCTATAAGACGATTGCGCACGAGATGAACCGGGCGAAGGAAAAACCGGGTGCCCATAAAGGGATCACCGGTCTGGATCAAATCGATAAGGTCATCGACATCGACCAGTCACCGATTGGACGGACACCGCGTTCGAACCCGGCAACGTATACCGGTGTCTTCGATGACATTCGTGACGTCTTTGCTTCGACGAACGAAGCGAAACTCCGTGGTTACAAAAAAGGACGTTTCAGTTTCAACATCAAGGGTGGACGCTGTGAAGCGTGTCGTGGCGACGGCATCATCAAGATCGAGATGCACTTCTTACCGGACGTTTATGTTCCGTGTGAAGTCTGTCACGGGAAACGCTACAACCGCGAAACACTCGAAGTGAAGTATAAAGGCAAAACGATTGCTGATGTCCTTGAGATGACGGTTGAAGATGCCCTTGCTTTCTTCGAGAACATTCCGAAGATCACGCGTAAATTACAGACGATCGCTGACGTTGGACTCACGTACATGCGTCTCGGTCAACCAGCGACGGAGCTGTCCGGCGGGGAAGCGCAACGTGTTAAATTGGCGTCCGAGTTGCATAAGCGCTCGACTGGGAAGACGATCTATATTCTCGATGAGCCGACGACAGGACTGCACGTCCATGATATCGCTCGTCTGTTGAAAGTCTTGCAACGTCTCGTCGACAATGGTGATACGGTACTCGTCATCGAACACAATTTAGACGTCATCAAGACGGCAGACTACTTGATTGATCTTGGACCAGAAGGGGGCGACGGTGGCGGAACGATCGTTGCTGCCGGGACACCGGAACACATCGCTGAAGTCGAAGCATCTTACACGGGACGATACCTCGCACCTGTCCTTGAACGCGATGCGGCACGAATTGAATCGTGAAACTTTTGTGGATGAGGATTCGTAGGAAGGAACTAAGGGAACTTAAACGAAAGTATCATGTAACACACGTTTGAGGTTCAAGAATAGGAGGGAACGGTTCATGAAGCAAGATATGCGTCAATTGATATTGGAGCAAGTCAAAGAAGGAAAGTTAACGATTGATGAGGCACTCGATAAACTCGAGCGGCTCGAAGCGATCGACGAACGTGCAACTTCTGCCAGTGAACATAAGTACGTCGATGAACCAGAACAATATGATCGGGTCGACCAGTATTCCGTCGATTCACTGACGACGAAAGTCATGTCAGCGTTCGATAATCTCGTCAGCCGGATCAAGGACAGTGATCTTTCGCTTAATCAGGCGTCCGGTCCGAACGTCACCTACGTCAAACAATTCCCGTTCAGCGGTGAGACGGTTCACGTCGATCTGTTCAATGCGAACTTGGTCGTCGAACCGAGTGATCTTGAAGAATGTGAATTGACGGTGACAGGACGTCCGCTCCGTCGCCAACAGGTGACGGAAGAACAGGCGCTTGAGCAACTTCAAGCTGCCGTGCAACACGCGGTATCGGCGAACACACTCTCGATCCGTTTGAAGGATAAGAGTGTCCGTGCGACAGTCCATCTGAAAGTACCACGCCGTCATTACGAATCATTCGTCTTACAGACGTTGAACGGGGAAATTTCGTTGACGTCACTCGATACGACATCCGCTCAACTGATGACAGCAAACGGTCGAGTCAACGTCCGTGATCTGTTCAGTGAGGATGTCAAAGTATCGACAGCGAACGGTTCGATCGAAATCGAAGAGTCGGAGTTGAAAGTCTTGAAGGCGAAGACAGCTAATGGACAAATCATCACGACAGGTGTCTTCGAACGTTCAGAACTAAAAACGGCGAACGGAAACGTCCGCTGCGAGCTGAAGACCGTGCAAAACGCGAAGGTCAAAGCGTCGTCGCTTGCCGGAAGCATCGCCCTAATGTTGCCGCATGGCGCAGAAGTGTACGGGGAGCTTGAGACGAACTTCGGTGGTCTCAACTGCAACCTCGATGACATGGAATTAATCCGGGATCAAAAAGAGATCGTCAACCGGAAGCTCCATTTCGTATCAGGTCGCGGTCGCTCACCAAAAATCGAGGTTGAAGCGGATACGAAGACAGGTACGATTTCGGTCACGCATGGTGTTCACCTCAGTCCACAAGCATTATAAGCATACGAGCGCAACTTCTTGAAAAAGAGGTTGCGCTTTTTTTATGACGTCGCATCCGCTTTGCGTGCTTTCCTCAGGCGAGACACAAGCCGCGGCTACGTCGTTCTAGGAACGAGTAGCCGGGTCTCGTTTGTCTCTGACAGCGCGGATGTCCGCGCTTTTTCCTGTAGGAGTCACGCGAGCGGGGCTTCGTCAGCTGCATATACAAAAACACCCATCCTTACTGAAAAGGATGGGTGTAGCTACATCAATAATCGTAATCCTGATCCATCATCGGCTCGTCGAAATTCATGTTCTCGATATTATTCATATCGTAACCGAACGAGAGTAAGGCAATGACACCGATGATTGCAAGAACGATCGAAACGAGAATCAGACCGATTCCGAGCCAACTCTTTCCGCGTGCGCGATTCCAATAGAAGATGATCGCGAGGACGTAGGAAATGAATGAACCACTGATGAAGATTCCGATGATTGAGATGATGAAGAATAAGAGGGCAGTTTGATCTTGATTACGCGAATACGCTTTCCACATATCAATCAGTGAGATGATGAGATAGACGAAACCAGCAATCGCTAGAACCGCAAATAAGATAATGACTAAAATTAATCCGATACCACCGCCTGACATCACGGCAAAACCTCCTTCAAAATATTAACTCTTTATTCCATTCCCAAGAAATCATGCTTCTAATCCAATTCCATGAATCCAATAAAAATATGGTACAATACTTCAAGTGAAAGGGGCTGACGAAGCGTGCAACCAAAAGTGCGAACAGCTGAAATCGTAAAACAATTCAATCTCCACATCGTCACGGGAGAAGAGGGCTTACATCGTCCGATTCTGACGGCTGATTTGTGCCGACCTGGCCTTGTGCTTGCCGGTTATTATGCCTATTACCCGGCAGAACGTCTCCAGATTCTCGGAAAAACAGAATTGACGTTCTTCAATAATTTAACGTACGAGGAACAACGCGAACGAGCGAATGTCCTCTGTACGGATGAAACACCTGGTATCTTGATCACACGTGGATTCGAAGTACCGGAAGCGATCATCCAAGCCGCAGACGAGACGAACGTGCCACTGTTGACGACAAAAGGGCATACGACATCGGTCGAGTCACAGATCACGAACTTCCTCGAAGCGGAACTTGCGCCAACGACAGCGATGCATGGTGTCCTCGTCGATATCTATGGTGTCGGTGTCTTCATCAAAGGGGCAAGTGGTGTCGGTAAATCGGAAACGGCACTCGAACTCGTTAAGCGAGGTCACCGCCTAGTGGCAGATGACTCAGTTGAGATTCGTCAAACTGGTGACGGGATTCTCGTTGGGACAGCACCGAAGTTGATTCAACATCTGCTTGAGATTCGTGGAATCGGGATCATCGATGTGATGACGTTGTTCGGTGCAGGTGCGGTTCGCTCGCATAAGAAGATCAGCCTCGTCTGTAACCTCGAGATTTGGGATCAATCGAAAGTCTATGACCGCGTCGGTCTGGATCAAGAGACACTCCAAATCATCGATACGGAAATCCCGTTCCTGACGATTCCGGTTCGTCCCGGACGAAACCTTGCTGTCATCATCGAAGTCGCAGCGATGAACTATCGTCTGAAGAACATGGGCATCAACACAGCAGAAGAATTCGCGGGACGTCTCGCGCAAGCAATTGAAGATGGGAATGGTGGTCTTTGATGGGAACTTTAGCCTCTGTACAACCAACGTTTGACCGCGTGGCGATTGAACTCGGTCCTGTACCGATTTACTGGTACGGGATCGTCATCGCACTCGGTGCGGTCGTCGGTCTCCTGATTGCGATCTTCGAGTCGAAGCGGATCGGCTTCAACGAAGAGTACGCGGTCGATGTCGTCATCTGGTCGATTCCGATCAGTATCATCTGTGCCCGGATTTACTACGTCGCGTTCGAGTGGGATTACTATAGTCAACATCTTGACCAAATCATCAACATCCGCCAAGGTGGGATTGCGATCCACGGTGCAATCATCGGCGCGATTTTGACGGTCATCATCTATACGCGTAAGAAAAAGATCTCGTTCTGGCAAATCGCTGATATCTTGGCACCATCGCTCTTGTTCGGGCAAGCTGTCGGACGCTGGGGTAACTTCTTCAACCAAGAAGCACACGGTGGCGAGACGACATGGTCGTACTTACAAGATACGCTCCACTTACCGAACTGGATCGTCAATCAGATGTACATTGATGGAACATACTATTTACCGACGTTCCTCTATGAAAGCATCTGGAACATCATCGGTGTCATTCTGTTGATCGTCTGGCGGATGAAGTTCAATCCACGTCGTGGGTATATCTTCCTCGGTTATCTCGTGTGGTATTCAATCGGACGCTACTATATCGAAGGTCTCCGGACGGACAGTCTGTTGATGGGAGATGGACTCCGGACGGCGCAAATCGTCTCAATCTGTTTGATCATCTTCGGTGTGATCATGATGGTCGTTCGCCGCAATGCCGTTCGTTACTTGGACGGTTCGAAAAAGGAGGCGAAGTAATCGATGATTCGCACGCTACTGTTTGATTTAGATGGAACGTTGATTGATACGAATCCATTGATCTTAAAAAGCTTCGAGCATACGCTCAGTTACTATTATCCGGACCGGACGTTCACGGAAGCGGAACTGCTTCCGTTCATCGGTCCGACGCTAGAAAAATCGTTCTCGGCGATGAATGCAGAACAGTGGAAAGAGATGGTCGCTTTTTACCGTAGCTACAACATCGCGATGCATGACGCGCTCGTGCTCGAGTATCCAGGTGTGCTTGACGGATTACGTCGTCTGCATGAAGCAGGATACAAGATGGCGGTCGTCACGTCGAAGAGTCGTCGTGTCGCTCTTCGCGGTATCGAGTTATTCGGATTGACGTCACTCTTTGACGCGGTCATCGCAGCCGACGACGTAACGGAAGAAAAACCAGCCGTCGAGCCGTTCGAAAAAGCGATGCAGTTGCTTGGATCAACAGCAGACGAAACGATCATGGTCGGTGACAACGATACGGACATTCTCGGTGGTAAGAACGCGGGACTGAAGACAGTCGCGGTCGGTTGGGCGATCAAAGGACGCGCGTACTTAGAAGCCCTCGAGCCGGACGTCATCATTGATTCGATGGACCATCTTGCTGCTTGGCTGGAGGAACAAAATGGCGCGGCGAACTGATCGGTTTCAGGTTGGCACGACGAATCCACTCTGGCACATGTACCGGACGGTGTCGTTCTTTAAAGTGATGTGGTGCTTTACGATCATCACGATCGGGCGTTTTGCTCCGTCGCTACGTTTTAAGAACGCGCTCTACCGGACATGTCTTCGGATGAAGATCGGGGAGAAGACGGCACTTGCCTTGATGGTGATGCCGGACACGATGTTCCCGGAGCGGATCACGATTGGTGACAATACGATCATCGGCTTCAATACGACGATTCTCTGTCATGAATATTTGACGACGGAGTATCGTTTAGGTGACGTCGTCATCGGAAGTAATGTTTTGATCGGTGCGAACGTGACGATCCTACCGGGCGTAACGATCGGAGATGGTGCTGTCGTTGGTGCCGGATCAGTCGTTCACCGAGACATTGCACCGAACGAACGCGTCTCAAGTCAGCCGCTTCGCCGGCACGAAATGTGACAAAACTGTGAGAAGGAAGAAGGAAAAAAGATGACGCACATCCGCTTTACGTATAAGACAGGAAAGTATTTCGGAAGATTATTCGCCGAACGTCCACAAGGTCTCGTCGTTGAGGTGTTGGCTGTTGAGAAGCATCCCGTTCAAGGAGATCTTCACCAACCGAACCAAGTCGATGTTCCACTCTTCCATATCCGGACCGCCTTGCATAAGCACGAAAAGATCACGGTTTCGCCCGCAGTCGTTTATGCGTATGACGGAGAGATTCCGGATTATGCGACGAGCTTACGGCAGGCATATGACAAGGACGTGGCACGTCTTGAAGGACTGAATCCAGAGACGGATGCTTTTGTACGAAAATGCTTAGAGAATTACAAAGAACTGGAATCGATTTATGCGAAACGCTGGGGATGAACTCCGGCGTTTTTTTCTGTTGCATGCCTCCTAGAGATAGGGTATTCTTGTGTCTGCAACTACGAAACCAGTTTACTATTTATGGGGGCTTGAATCATGATGGAATTAACCAAATACAAAGCAGACCCCTTTGCGATAACAGCGCGCCAAGCGGAACTTTTTTATTTCCGCGGACGGAAGGCGCACCGGGAAGGGCGACTGGACGAAGCCGTCTATCATTTAGATGAGGCGACGACACTTCAGCCAGCGGACATCCGTTATTTGCTCCGTTATGCCCGTGTCTTATTCGAGACAGGAGAAATCAATCATGCGAATGATGTCTTGAAACAAGTACGCGCACTCGACGCATCAAATACGGAAGCACTCTTTTATTTAGCGAATAACTACGCACACGTCTCACTTTACGAAGAAGCGCGACAACATGCGATGGAATATTTAGAGCAAGCACCAAACGGCAAACACGCGGAGGCATCGGCCGCACTCGTGGAACTGATTGATCTCGAACAAGAGATGGAAGACGACGAAGAGGACGAATTGATTCGTCTGCACGGTCAGGCACAACGCCAGATCGATAAAGGAATGCTGTTCGCGGCACAGGAGACGTTGACTGGACTAATTACCCAGTACCCGACGTTCTGGCCTGCCTACAACAACCTTGCAATCGTTGAGTTCTATTTAGGAGAGAACGATCAAGCATTCGCTTCCCTTGAACGGGTCCTTGAAGGGAATCCGGGGAATTTGCATGCCCTTTGTAACACGCTCGTCTTGCTACACGAGATGGGTCAGGACGAAGAGGCGCACCGTCTCTCTCGTCAGCTCGAACACGTCCGTTCCGTGCACCTTGAGACACGTTATAAGGTCGCGTCGACGTTAGCGATCATCGGACGATACGATATCGCCTATGAAGAGTTGAAGTTGCTTGAGCGTCGCGGTTACCGGGGAGACCCACTCTTTGGGCACTGGTTATCAATCTCTGCCTATAAAACAGGACACGTCGAAGAAGCAGCCGCTTTCTTGAAGTCGGACGAAGCACAAGCGTTAAAGGAAGAGACGGATACGTATGACATTCGGCACAACCTTCAGTTTCGCTCGGCACTCATCCAAGCGCTAAAGACAGAAGATGATGTCTCGCGGATCTTTACGGCACTTCTCCTTGGTAAACTGAACGATGCTGAAGCACGGCTTGCATTGTCGATGATGCCAGAAGTGACAGATCAGGAAGACGTTCTGTTATTGACGGAACAGATTGTCATCGAGATGGAAGGACGGACTGATGTCGTGGATGAACGCATTCACCGGGCATTGCAGACGATCCGTCTTGCGGAACGATTCGTTTCAGACGAAGAACGGATGAGTCTCGAAGGTGATTTTTATGAACGCTTCGCACAGCTCGTCTTAAGCGGAGAATCGTTCGATTCGATTGAAGCATCCGCTGCATCACTGCTTTATCTGTTCCATGATTTACGGGACGGGATGTTGATCGAGGAATGTGCATCACTCGTCGATTGTTCGTTTGATCACGTCGCATCGATGATCCGGACACATGAACGGATGCTGGCACCGCTACAAGCAAAGTGTTAGACGTTTAGGCGATTCTCACCTATACTCAAACTACAATGAAATTTAAAAATGGGGTGGAATCATGGCGGAAACAGAACAAAAAATTTATGACGTCATCATCATCGGGGCAGGACCTGCTGGGATGACAGCCGCACTTTATGCATCACGTGCGAACCTTTCGACATTGATGATCGAACGCGGGATTCCGGGCGGTCAGATGGCGAACACAGAAGATATCGAGAACTACCCAGGATACGATAGCATCCTCGGACCCGATCTCTCGCAAAAAATGTTCGACCACTCGAAAGCATTCGGCGCAGAATATGCGTACGGAGACGTTCGAAGCATCGAAGACGGTAAAGCATACAAAACGATTCACGCACACAACAAAGATTACTACGCACGGGCGATCATCATCGCGTCTGGTGCACAATATAAAAAAATCGGCGTACCGGGTGAAGAAGAGCTCGGCGGTCGCGGTGTCTCGTACTGTGCTGTCTGTGATGGCGCGTTCTTTAAAGAAAAAGAACTCTTCGTCATCGGTGGGGGCGACTCTGCGGTTGAAGAAGGCGTCTACTTGACACGCTTCGCGAAAAAAGTCACGATCGTACACCGTCGTGACGAGCTCCGCGCTCAAAAGATTCTTCAAAAACGTGCGTTCGACAACCCGAAAATCGACTTCATCTGGAACCATACGGTTAAACAGATTAACGAACAAGACGGGAAAGTCGGCGGCATTGAGCTGATCAATACAAAAACAGCTGACGTAACGACGCATCCGATCGATGGTGTCTTCATCTACATCGGGATGAACCCGATCACTGGTTACGTCCAAGATCTCGGCATCTTGAACGACCAAGGCTACGTCGTGACGAACGAAGCGATGGAAACGAACATCAAAGGCATCTTTGCTGCTGGTGACGTGCGTGAAAAAACATTGCGCCAAGTCGTTACAGCAACGAACGATGGTTCGATTGCAGCGCAAAATGCACAGCATTTCATCGAAGCGTTGCTCGAAGAATTACAAGAATCCTCACACGCATAATATCGAACCAGTTTCATTGAAGGACACTTCAGTGAAGCTGGCTCTTTTTTTATGATATACTGAGAAAGAAGTGAAAAATACACACGGAACTGTTGTCTGGAGGGCGAAAAGATGGAACAGAATCAACCGCAACTTGTCATCATCACGGGTATGAGTGGGGCTGGGAAGACTGTCGCAATGAACAGCTTTGAGGACTTAGGCTATTTTTGTGTCGACAATCTACCCCCGACGTTACTGCCGCATCTCATCGAAGTCATCGGACAAGTGCGTCC
The DNA here is from genome assembly GCF_018618915.1 of Exiguobacterium sp. s91. Taxonomy (NCBI): domain Bacteria; kingdom Bacillati; phylum Bacillota; class Bacilli; order Caryophanales; genus Exiguobacterium; species Exiguobacterium sp. s91. The sequence goes on from NZ_JACSMZ010000001.1 coordinate 400,150, forward strand.
TAAAATCGCCGTTGCCATCGATACCCGCGCGCGTGATTTCATCGACAGCTTTTTTGTCGTCTATGAGGATTTAAAGAAAACGGACTTACAAATCCGAATGCTGTATCTTGATGCACGAAACGATGTCCTCGTACGTCGTTATAAGGAATCGCGTCGTTCGCACCCGCTCGCACCGACGGATTCCCCATTGATCGGGATCGAACGGGAGCGGACGTTGCTCGAAGGATTCCGTGATAAGGCACAGATGCTGATTGATACGAGTGACATCAAGCCGCTTGCACTGAAAGAGCGTCTCTTGAAGGAGTTCACGGAAGGCACGCGGATTCCGTTCACGGTCAACGTCATGTCGTTCGGTTTCAAACACGGCTTACCGCTTGATGCCGATCTCGTCTTTGACCTGCGCTTCTTACCGAATCCGTTCTACATTCCAGAGCTGCGTCCAAAAACAGGACTCGACGAGGAAGTCGCGTCGTACGTCATGCAATGGCCGGAAGCGAAGCTGTTCTATAAAAAACTTGTCGATTTGCTCGAGTTCCTGATTCCACAATACGAGCGGGAAGGGAAGTCGCAACTCGTCATCGCCCTCGGTTGTACAGGCGGGAAACACCGCTCGATTACGTTCGCGGAAGCGATCAGTAAAGAATTTGCGACGCAGTATCACATCGAGACGAATCACCGGGATTATGTGCATGCGAAGGAGGAGAAGTGATGAAATGGGAACGTAAAGTCGTCGCTGTCGGTGGCGGGACGGGACTCTCGACGCTTCTTCGTGGACTGAAGCATTATCCGCTCGACATCACAGCCATCGTCACGGTCGCTGATGACGGCGGCAGTTCTGGTCGTCTGCGGACGGAATTCAACATGTTGCCGCCGGGCGATATCCGAAACGTCATCGTCTCCTTATCGAAGTCGGAGACGTTGATGGACCGAATCATGCAGTACCGGTTCGAGACTGGGGAAGGCTTACACGGGCATTCGCTCGGAAACCTGATGCTGACGGCAGCAACCCAGCTCTGTAACGGTTCGTTCGTCGAAGCAATCGGCGTCATGGGACAACTGTTGAACGCGGAAGGAAAAGTCTATCCGGCGACAGAGCGGACGATCACGTTATGTGCTGAGTTCGAGGACGGAACGATCGTCAAAGGTGAGTCGTTGATTCCGAAGGTCGGTAAGAAGATTGAACGGATCTTCCTTGAAGAACAAGACGTCCGTCCGGTACCGGAAGCGATTCAGGCGATTCTTGACGCCGACGTCATCGTCCTTGGTCCGGGTAGTCTCTATACGAGTATCATCCCGAACGTCCTGATCGATGAGATCCGGGAAGCGATCCAACAATCACTGGCTCCGGTCGTCTATATTTGTAACGTCATGACGCAACCCGGCGAGACGACGGCGTTCACAGCGAATGAACATTTAGCGGCACTGGAACGCTTCCTTGGACAAGGCGTCGTTGATACGATCATCGTCAACAACGAATCGATCGATGCGAGTTACCTGAAGAAATACCAGAAGGATCACGCTGACATCGTCACCTATAATGAAAAACAATTCGAGCTCGCTGGCGTTGAAGTGCTGGCAGACGATATCGTCGATTACAATCATCACTTCATTCGTCATGACTCAGATGCCGTCGCAAGCCTCGTCATGCGAAAAGTGTTGTCGATTCGACGGATGCGTCAACTCGAAGGAAAGGAGGAGCTGACATGAGCTTTGCCTCAGAAGTCAAAAAAGAATTAACGCAGATTCCGATCACCGATCACGAGATGAAGGCGGAACTCGCGGCACTCGCTCGGATGAACGGTGCGATCTCGTTCGGTCTCGGACGTGGTCTGACACTCGATATCTCGACCGAGAATGCCTCAATTGCCCGTCGAATCTACTCATTGCTAAAAAAAGCATATGGTGTCCATCTCGATCTGCTCGTGCGGAAGAAAATGCGTCTGAAAAAGAATAACGTCTACATCGTCCGCGTCAAACAACAGGCGGATAAGATTTTGCAAGACCTCGGAATCCTCGGAGAGGGGTTCACGATGATTCGTTCAATCAGTGATACGATCCTCAACGATGAACGAAAAGCGCGGGCGTATTTACGAGGGGCGTTCCTCGCCGGGGGTTCGCTCAACAATCCCGCGACGTCGTCGTATCACTTGGAGATCTTCAGCTTATATGAAGAACATAATGCAGCGCTCCGTGGTCTATCGAACGTCTTTGATTTGAACGCGAAAGCAATCGAACGGAAAAAGGGACATATCCTCTACATCAAGGAGAGCGAGAAGATTTCCGATTTCCTCAAGCTCGTTGATGCGACACAATCGATGCTGCGGTTCGAGGACGTCCGGATCTTAAAAGATATGCGTAACTCGGTCAACCGTCTCGTCAACTGTGAGACGGCAAACCTCAACAAAACGGTTGGTGCGGCATTACGCCAAGTCGAGAACATCAAGTTCCTCGAGCGGACGGTCGGACTCGATGTCTTACCGGATAAGTTGAAGGAAATCGCGATCTTGCGCGTGACACATCAAGACGTCACGTTACAAGAGCTCGGTGAGATGGTCGAAAGCGGCTCCATCTCAAAATCTGGGATCAATCACCGGTTGCGGAAGATTGATCAAATCGCTGAAAAAGTACGGAATGGAGAGTCGATGACAGGGGCCTTATAAGAGGGTCGCTTGCGGGATGAACCATAGTCTACTATAATATATAGTCGATGCAACTAAATGTTCGAATTAAGGAGTTTTTGAAATGGCTAACGAAAAGAAACGTATTTCGCTGACAGTCGATGCGAAGTTTGATGAAGTGTTAACAAAAAAAGCAAAATCAATCGGTGTACCGAAAAGCACACTCGTTGCGTTCGCAACATCTTTATTCCTGAAACAATTACAAGCAGAAGAAGAGCTTTCGCCACATGCGAACGCGATCTACTCGCTGATTCGTGAAAACCACGATATCGTTTCAGACATCACAGACTTGATCGACTGATCATCGACCTCTCGTTCTATAAGGAACGGGAGGTTTTTTTGTATGCAACGATAAGCGACAAGACTTTATGGATACAAAAAAAGTGCCTCCCGAAGGAGACACTCTGGATGACTTATGCACGTTCCATGACGCGGTCGATGAGACCGTAATCAGCAGCAGCTTGTGCTGACATGAAGTTGTCACGCTCTGTATCGCGTTCGATGACTTCAAGTGGTTGTCCTGTGTTTTCAGCCATGATTTTGTTGAGGTGCTCACGCATTTTGATGATACGCTCCGCATGGATTTTGATATCCGATGCTTGACCTTGTGTACCACCGAGTGGTTGGTGGATCATGATTTCAGCGTTTGGTAACGCGAAACGTTTTCCTTTTGCGCCTGCTTGGAGCAAGAACGCACCCATCGATGCTGCCATACCGATACAAATCGTTGAGACTTGTGGCTTGATGAAGTTCATTGTATCGTAAATCGCCATACCGGCAGTGATCGAACCACCTGGGCTGTTGATGTAAAGCGAGATTTCTTTATCTGGATCTTCTGCTGCTAAGAACAGAAGTTGGGCAACGACTGAGTTGGCGACGTTGTCGTCAATCGCGCTCCCAAGAAGAATGATGCGGTCTTTTAGCAAACGTGAGTAGATATCGTAAGCACGTTCCCCGCGGTTTGTTTGTTCGATGACTGTTGGAATTAACATAGTCTTTGCCTCCTTATAGTTGGTATGTAGCTTCCTATTCGACTTATCCTTATCATAATCCTTTGGTCAATATTGGTCAAAAGATACGATGCGACTTTTAGGTATTTTTCCATTACAAGGGCAAATGAAACATATCAATATAGAAAAAAGGCAACGCCATTGCTGGCATTGCCTTGTAGTTGAATAAATGGTACACCCGGAGAGATTCGAACTCCCGACACCTGGTACCGGAAACCAGTGCTCTATCCCCTGAGCTACGGGTGCATCTGATGTACTGAACAATTAATAGTATAGCGACATTTTTTCAGAAAAGCAATAGGGAAGGATGACTTTTCTTTTCCTGAGCGGTTCGAGAAAGGTTCAGAGCATGTTTTTTAAAACGTTTCTTCTATAATAAGAAGTGGAGGAGGGGGAATTGATGGATCAACGCCAGGAACAGACGCAACAGATGACTTTATCGGCGTCACAACAGTATCAATTACATGTGCTTGAGCAACCAGCGGCAGAGCTCGAGGAGGAATGGCGACGGTTGAAACGACGATTGCATCGTCATTACCCGAATCAGGTTTCGCTAGAGGTCGAGCAGATGGCAGGACATTTGGCATCCTATGAAGACGAGCTTCTTGCACAAATACGTTTAGAATCAGTCAGACAGGAAATAGGATATATGGCGGAACAACTCATCGTGTATTTAGAAGCGGACGGTTTATTGCGGACGTCGGACGAGCAGCTCGCTGCATCCTTCTCGACCGATGTCGCAACGATTACAGAAGCACGGACACTCTTACAACAATGTGAACCAGTCGGCATCGCTGCCCGCTCGGAACGCGAGTGCCAATGGTTACAGGCGATCGAGCTTGACGACGCGGAATTGATCGGACTGACGGATCGGCTACGACATGAACCGGCGAGTCAGGTGTTCGCTCAGTTCAGTGAACAGGATCGAGCGCGGTTGCGAAAACGATTGACAAGGCTGAGCCGGACACCGGACCTTCCAAAAGAAGAACGATCGGTCATGGCAGAAGCGCGGATTCACCTGTTAGATGGAAAACTTCAAATCGACTGGATGACACTCGACACGGATCAGACGTGGCTCGGATTAAAAGAGGCAACGCCTTTTTTGCGCGCGTACGAAAGACGTCGCGTCACGATGCATGCCATCCTCTCGGTCTTGCTTGAGCGACAAGAACGCTGGTTCAAGGGAGAACTGCATCTCGAGCCACTGACGAAAAAACAAGTCGCTGAGGCAACGGGACATCATCCGTCAACGATTGGTCGAGCGATTGCTGAGAAGTATGTCGAGACGGTCCATGGTCTCGTTGCCCTAGAAGACTTGTTCGTCTCACGGACGACAACCGGAGATTCGAGTTTTTTGATTAAACGGCGGATCGCCGAATACATTCAACACAGCGATCGTCCGTTAAGTGATCAGCAATTGACGGATCGTCTGCAAGCAGACGGTCTGACAGTCGCGCGACGGACGGTCGCGAAGTACCGGGCAGCGCTTGGTTTAACGAAAAAAACGATGCAGCAAAGGAAGGCGCAATCAGAATGGGATTAAAACGACACAGACACTTAACACTCTATTCACGTCCGGGATGTACGCTATGTGAAGAGGCCGCCATCTTACTCGACTTCGTACTCGATGAGTTTCCGGAATGGACGTTCGAGGAAGTCAACATTGATCAGGATGAAGCGCTCAGTCTACGGTTCTTATATGAGATTCCGGTCGTCATGCATGACGAGGAAATCTGGAGTTATGGCAAATTCGAGACGGAAACGATAAGAAACCGCTTACTTCAAAAAACTTGAGAAACGAGACTTGCAAGGCGAGAAATGGACTGTTATGATAACGGTGTACCAAGTGGGACACGTTATGACATGCGGGACAGAAAGCGTCCAGCTACTTGAGAGGAGAGGGAAATACATGATTCGGCAGTTAGTCCAGATCCAAAAACGAATCGTGCCTGATCTGATCGAAGAAATGCAGACACGCTACGACATCCTTCATTACGTACGACTGATGCAACCGATCGGACGACGTACGCTTGCGACAAGCCTTGGCTTGACGGAACGCGTCTTACGGCGGGAAGTCGACTTCTTGAAGCAGCAAGACCTCCTAGAGGTCGCGACGCAAGGGATGTCCTTGACGGATGAAGGACGAAACGTTCTTCGCAGCATGCACAGCATCATGGGAGAACTCGCAGGGATCTCAGACATGGCGAAAGCCTTGAAAGAGAGACTCGGAGTACGGGACGTCGTCATCGTACCGGGTGATTCCGATGAGACCTTCTGGGTACAACGAGACATGGGGCGGGCGACCGTCGCACGACTCAAACGAGAGCTTTCTTCAGACCATCACAATACGATCGCTGTCACAGGCGGTACGACGATGGCTTCCGTCGCGGCGATGATGTCGCCAGACAAGGAACACCGTCCGATGACGTTCGTTCCGGCACGCGGAGGACTGGGAGAAACGCTCGAACTACAAGCGAACACAGTATGCTCACGGATGGCGTCACGCGCTCAAAGTGATTATCATCTGCTTCACATCCCAGACATGGTCAGCACAGAGACTTTCGTCAAGATGATCGAAGAGCCGAGCATAAAAAATGTACTTCAAATGATTAAAGGTGCTTCAATCGTGGTACATGGAATTGGTGAGGCGAAAACGATGGCAAAACGTCGTCGCGCGTCTGAGGATCTCCTGACCCGACTGGAACATGAACAGGCAGTAGCAGAAGCATTCGGATATTACTTCGACCGAGACGGGAACATCGTGCACCGGGTCAAGACGGTTGGTCTCCAACTGGCTGACTTGAAGCAAGTCGAACACGTCATCGTCGTCGCAGGTGGTCATTCGAAGGCAGAAGCGATCAACGCCTATGTCAAACAGTCGCCGGACATCATCCTGATCACGGATGAAGGCGCAGCAGCTTCGATTTTGAAAGGGTAACCCCCTTTTGAATAATAGATAACTCGCTTTACATTAAAAGGAGGAAAATTATCATGGCAGTAAAAGTTGGTATTAACGGATTTGGACGTATCGGACGTTTGGCACTTCGTCAAATTCTTCAATTCGATGGAATCGAAGTAGTCGCGATCAACGACCTTACAGACACTAAAATGCTTGCACACCTTCTCAAATATGATACGACTCAAGGTCGTTTCGACGGCGAAGTTGAAGTACACGACGGTTACTTCCTCGTCAACGGTAAAGAAATCAAAACACTTGCTAACCGCAACCCAGAAGAACTCCCATGGGGCGAGCTCGGTGTTGACATCGTTCTCGAATGTACTGGTTTCTTCACAGACAAAGAAAAAGCTGAGCTTCACTTGAAAGCTGGCGCTAAAAAAGTCGTTATCTCTGCACCTGCAACTGGCGACATGAAAACAGTCGTCTTCAACACGAACCACGAAATCCTTGACGGAACTGAAACAGTTATCTCTGGTGCTTCATGTACTACAAACTGTCTCGCGCCAATGGCTAAAGTTCTCCAAGATCAGTTCGGAATCGTTGAAGGTCTCATGACTACGATCCACGCTTACACTGGTGACCAAAACACACTCGACGCTCCACACCCTAAAGGTGACTTCCGTCGTGCACGTGCGGCAGCAGCAAACATCGTTCCAAACTCAACTGGTGCTGCAAAAGCAATCGGTCTCGTTCTTCCAGAACTTCAAGGTAAACTTGATGGATCTGCACAACGTGTACCAGTCGCTACAGGTTCACTCACTGAGCTCGTAACTGTACTCGACAAAAAAGTTTCTGTAGAAGAAGTTAACGCAGCAATGAAAGCAGCTGCTAACGAGTCTTACGGTTACACTGAAGACGAAATCGTTTCTTCTGACATCGTTGGTATCTCTTACGGATCACTCTTCGATGCAACACAAACTAAAGTCATGACAGTCGGCGACAAACAACTCGTTAAAACAGTTGCTTGGTATGACAACGAAATGTCTTACACTAGCCAACTCGTTCGTACACTCAAACACTTCGCAGAAATCGCTAAGTAATTCGAGCAATTAAATAGCAATTGAATAAGAGCGGAAACGATATCAGTCTCCGCTCTTATTGCGGAAAAAAGCGGGAGGGGCATTCGCCCCTCACTATACGTAAGAGACGGAGGACGAATGTATGAATAAGAAATCGATTCGCGACATCGATGTACAAGGAAAACGCGTATTTACACGCGTAGATTTCAACGTACCGTTGGAAGACGGTAAAATCACGGATGACACACGGATCCGTGCTGCACTCCCAACGATCAAACACTTGATCGACGGTGGAGCAAAAGTCATTCTCGCTAGCCACATGGGTCGTCCAAAAGGCGAAAAGAACCCTGAGTTCTCACTTGCACCAGTCGTAGCACGCCTCAGCGAATTGCTTGGTAAAGACATCAAGCTCGTTGAAGAAGCATACGGTCCAGTTGCAGAAGAAGCAGTCAGCAAACTCGAAAACGGCGATGTCGTCGTCTTAGAGAACGTCCGCTTCTACCCTGGTGAAACGAAAAACGACGAAGAGCTCGCTAAAGGATTCGCGAAACTCGCTGACGTCTTCGTCAACGACGCGTTCGGCGCAGCACACCGTGCACACGCATCGACAGAAGGTATCGCACACCATGTCGACACAGCAGTTGCCGGTCTTCTCATCGAAAAAGAACTTCAAGTTCTCGGTAAAGCTCTTTCTAACCCAGATCGCCCGTTCACGGCAATCATCGGTGGTTCGAAAGTTGCGGATAAAATCGGTGTCATCGATCACTTACTCGACATCGTCGATACGTTGATCATCGGTGGCGGCTTATCGTACACGTTCCTCACAGCTCGTGGTATCGAAGTCGGTACTTCACTTCTTGAGGTCGACAAAATCGACCAAGCGAAGGAATTCATGAAGAAAGCAGAAGAAAAAGGCGTTAAGTTCCTTATGCCAATCGACTGTGTCATCACGAAGGAATTCGGAGAAGAAACATATGTCGGACCACGTGACATCACAGAGATCCCAGCAGATCACATGTCACTTGATATCGGTCCAAAAACGGTTGAACTCTATGCAGAGGCAATCAAGAACTCGAAACTCGTCGTCTGGAACGGACCGATGGGCGTATTCGAACTCGATAAATACGCAAACGGTACAAAAGGTGTCGCGCAAGCTCTTGCGGACAGCGATGCGTACTCAATCATCGGCGGTGGCGACTCAGCTGCTGCGGCAGAGAAATTCGGTCTTGCTGACAAAATGAGCCACATCTCTACAGGTGGTGGAGCAAGTCTCGAATTCATGGAAGGGAAAGCTCTTCCTGGTGTCGAAGCGCTAAACGACAAGTAATCTAAGTTCACAAGGGAGTGTTTCTCAATGCGTAAACCAATTATCGCAGGTAACTGGAAGATGAATCTGACGCTCAAGGATGCAGTCGCATTCGTTGAGGAAGTCAAAGGAGCTGTACCTGCTTCGACGACAGTCGACGCAGCTGTGTGTGCGCCAGCAGTATTCTTGGCACACTTGACAGAAGCAGCAGCTGGTACGGATCTTAAGATCGGTGCTCAAAACATGTACGACAAAGAGAGCGGTGCGTTCACTGGTGAAATCAGCCCGCTCATGCTCAAAGAACTCGACGTGACGTACGTCATCCTCGGTCACTCTGAGCGTCGTGAGTACTTCGGCGAAACAGATGCGTTCATCAACAGCAAAGCGAAAAAAGCGTTCGAGCACGGTCTCGTTCCAATCGTTTGTGTAGGTGAAACACTGGAAGAGCGTGAAGGCGGCAAGTTCGAAGACGTCATCCGCGAACAGACAGCAAACAGCCTCAAAGGCCTTACTGTCGACCAAGTGAAAAATCTCGTCGTCGCTTACGAGCCTGTCTGGGCAATCGGAACAGGTAAATCAGCGACAGAACAAGATGCACAAGATTCTTGTAAATTCGTCCGTGACGTCGTTGCAGCTGAATTCGGTGCTGAAGCAGCAGAAGCTGTCCGCATCCAATACGGTGGTAGCGTCAAACCGGAAAACATCAAAGAATATATGGCTCAACCAGACATCGACGGCGCGCTCGTCGGCGGTGCAAGTCTTGAGACAGGATCGTTCCTCAAACTGTTGGAGGCGATTTAAATGAAAAAACGTCCAGTCGCACTGATCATCCTTGATGGTTTTGGTATGCGTGACGAGGAGTTCGGAAATGCCGTTACGGCGGCAAACAAACCGAACTTCGACCGTTACTGGGGTCAATACCCGCATACGTTGTTGAATGCGAAAGGCGAATACGTCGGTTTGCCTGAAGGTCAAATGGGGAACTCAGAAGTGGGTCACCTCAACATCGGTGCAGGTCGCGTCGTCTATCAATCGCTATCCCGAATCAACAACGCGGTCAAGGATCGCTCGTTCTTCTCGCGTCAAGCGATGAACGATGCGGCAGGTCACGTGAAGAAATACGGTTCAGCGCTTCATATCTTCGGTTTGGTCTCTGACGGTGGGATCCACAGTCACATCAACCACTTGTATGCGGTGCTCGAATTCGCGAAACTTCACGAAATCGAAAAAGTCTACCTCCATGCTTTCACGGACGGTCGTGACTGCGACCCACAATCGGGCGCTGGTTTCCTCCGTGACGCGCAAGCGAAGATGGATGAATTGAATGTTGGACAATTCGCGAGTATCTCTGGTCGCTATTATGCGATGGATCGCGATAACCGTTGGGAACGCGTCAAGAAAGTCTATGACGTCATCACGTTCGGTGAAGGTCCAACGACGAAGGATCCAATCGGCATGGTTGAAGCTTCGTACAAACAAGACGTAACGGATGAGTTCATCGAACCAACTGTTGTCGTGCAGGAAGACGGTACGCCAGTCGCACCGATCCACGATAACGATGCGATCGTGTTCTTCAACTATCGTCCTGACCGTGCGATTCAGCTTTCGAAAGTCTACAAAGAAAAAGGTGGCTTCAACGGTTTCGAAATTCCGGACAACGCACCGAAGAACCTGCTACTCGTCTCAATGACGAAGTACTCGGATGCGATTGATACGGACATCGTCTTCCCACCTGAAGACATCAAGAACACGCTTGGTGAGACATTGTCAAAACAAGGTCTCAAACAGCTACGCATCGCGGAAACGGAAAAGTATCCGCACGTCACGTTCTTCTTCAACGGACAACGTGAAGAACCATACGAAGGGGAAGATCGGATCTTGATCCCTTCACCAAAAGTCGCGACATACGACTTGAAACCGGAGATGAGCGTCTATGAAGTCACAGATGCCCTCGTCGACGCAATCAACTCGGACAAACACGACGCGATCATCCTCAACTTCGCTAACCCGGATATGGTCGGTCACTCGGGTATGCTCGAGCCGACGAAAAAGGCGATCGAAGCTGTCGATGAGTGTCTTGGGAAAGTCGTTGACTTGATTCTCAGCAAAGGCGGCGCGGCAGTCATCACGGCTGACCACGGGAACGCGGATAAAGTCCTCAATGCGGACGGCAGTAAGATGACGGCGCATACGACAGAACCCGTTCCATGTATCGTGACGGTCGAGGACGTTGAACTCCTTGAACCACTCACAGGTGCACTCGCTGATCTCGCACCAACGGTCCTTGATCTTCTCGGAGCGGACCAACCAGCAGAGATGACTGGTAAATCGATCGTATTGAAGAAATAATCCCGTCGATCGAAGTAGCTACACCACATATTTCTTACACACAAAAGGAGCGAATTTAAATGTCAATGATTACAGAGATTTACGCACGCGAGATTCTTGATTCACGCGGTAACCCAACAGTAGAAGTAGAAGTTTATACAGAAGATGGCGGTTTCGGTCGCGCACTCGTACCATCAGGTGCATCAACTGGTGAGCACGAAGCAGTCGAACTCCGTGATGGCGACAAAGCACGTTACCTCGGAAAAGGTGTTTTGAAAGCTGTTGACAACGTCAACGAAAAAATCGCACCAGAAATCATCGGTTACGATGTCTTCGACCAAGCTGGAATCGACAAAAAGATGATCGATCTCGACGGTACGAAAAACAAAGGTAACTTCGGTGCTAACGCAATCCTTGGTGTTTCTATGGCTGCTGCACGTGCTGCTGCTGATGAGCTTGGTCTTCCACTTTACACATACCTCGGTGGATTCAACGCGAAAACATTACCAACACCAATGATGAACATCATCAACGGTGGATCACACGCAGACAACAACGTGGACTTCCAAGAGTTCATGATCATGCCTGTCGGTGCTCCAACATTCAAAGAAGCACTTCGTATGGGTGCTGAAATCTTCCACGCGTTGAAATCAGTTCTTAGCGGAATGGGTCTTAACACAGCAGTTGGTGACGAGGGTGGATTCGCTCCAAACTTGAAATCAAACGAAGAAGCAATCACAGTTATCCTTGAAGCAATCGAAAAAGCTGGCTACAAAGCAGGCGAAGATGTTTACCTTGCAATGGACGTCGCTTCTTCTGAGTTCTACGATAAAGCAGCTGGAACATACAACCTCGCTGGCGAAGGCAAAGTCCTCTCAACAGAAGAGCTTGTTGAATTCTACGCACAACTCGTTGACAAATACCCAATCATCTCAATCGAAGATGGCTGTGACGAAAACGACTGGGATGGTCACAAACTTCTTACAGATCGTATCGGACACAAAGTCCAACTCGTTGGGGATGACTTGTTCGTAACGAACACTGAGAAACTTGCTGAAGGTATCGAAAAAGGCATCGCTAACTCGATCCTCATCAAAGTTAACCAAATCGGTACGTTGACTGAAACATTCGACGCAATCGAAATGGCTAAAAAAGCTGGTTACACAGCTGTCGTTTCTCACCGTTCTGGTGAAACTGAAGATTCAACGATCGCTGACATCGCTGTTGCGACAAACGCTGGTCAAATCAAAACTGGTTCACTTTCACGTACAGACCGTATCGCGAAATACAACCAACTTCTCCGCATCGAAGACATGCTTTCAGACGTTGCTGTCTACGACGGAATCAAATCATTCTACAACCTCAAGAAGTAATTTCAGGTTGATCGTTTGAACAAGCTATAAGGAAAACCTCCTATTCGTGTGATACGTACACGCGGATAGGAGGTTTTTTGTATATCAAGCAATGTCAAACCAAAAAGTCGCTTTTGTCATCAAAACTATATTGAACTGTCAAAAAATTGATTCATCCTAGTAGATGACTAAAATGTTATACTCATAAATAAGTGCAAATTAAATTCATCCTAGTAGATGACTAAAATGTTATACTCATAAATAAGTGCAAATTAAATAGTTATAGGCATTAATTACATCTTGCTCGATGAAGATGACAAATACGTCTAAAGGAGATACGATCATGCTAAATTCAGATTTAGATATCCGTTTAGAACCACGCATTCAAGAGTTATATCGACTACACAAGGAGCGTTCAGCTAATATTGACTGGAGCTACCACGAGTTCATTCCGTGGGATAAGGCGATGTCGTTCAAACGCGTTCCTTGGGACGAAAGCCAAGTCACGCTTCCGGAAGGTGTCATCGTCGCAATCGAGACGGCATTACTGACAGAAGTCAACCTACCGTGGTACACGTCGCACTTAGACTATACATTCAAGAACTCGATGGAAGTCATCAATGACTTCGTTCGGACATGGACAGCAGAAGAAGATCAGCACTCGAACTTACTCGAGACGTATTTACTCGTCACGCGAAACGTCAATCCAACGCGACTTCATCAATTAAGAAGACGCGTCGTTGAAAACGGCTGGTTCCCAGACTTCACGAATCCGTTAGCGACAATGGCATATACGTCACTGCAAGAGTTAGCGACACTCGTCTTTTATAACAATGTCGCGAAAATCGCAGGGGCGCACGACAAGGACTTAGCAACGCTACTCCGTCGTCTAGCGAAGGACGAAGCGCTCCATTATGCGTTCTATCGTGACACGGTCAAAGCACACCTAGAGCTTGACCCGAACTTCATCGTCTTCTTCGAAGACGTCATCATCAACTTCTCGATGCCAGGTGCTGTCATGCCGGACTTCACGGAACGCATGAAGACGATTGCCGTCGATACGAACTATGGACCACTCCAATACTTCGACCAAGTATTAGACGTCGTCGTCAAATTCTGGGGCATCGCCGATTTAGAACCGACAACTGACGAAGCGAAACAATCTCAAGCGAACATCATGAAGTATCACGGACGTTTGAAGCGCATCAAGGAACGTCAGGAACGCCAACTCGAAAAAGCGAAGCTTGACGCGTAAGGGGGAATGAAGATGAAGTGTGAAATCTGTGGAACTGAAACGAACAACCAAGTCAGTTACTTGGAACTCGACACGTGGGAATTCAACTCATTGAACAAAGAAGCAAAAGATTTTTATCCAATCTGTTTTGATTGCTTCGACAAGCATACGAATCAGTTCATCGATCAGGAGATGGATCTCGAATTACGTAAAAAACGTTCGCAAATGGTCAACAAAGAAGTAGAAGCTGAAATCGAAGCGATTCTTGAGGTTGAGAATTAAGTCGTCTTCTTCATAGAAATAAAACCGTTAGGGCTTCGGCTCTATCGGTTTTTTGTTATATTTAAAAAAGCAGTTATCTCTTGCTTCACATATTTTGTGAAAGAAGAAATAGCTGCTTTTAACATGAAGTCAGTCTTCGATGAATGTAACGAGATAATGATGAGCAGAATGAAGCGGTGCACGGGTCACGAAAAAGTCCGGGAGATCGACATCGATTCCCAATTCGCGTAGTGTATCGGGATCCAAACATTCCTGAATCAAACGTTTGATGTCTTGTAACAGTTCATCGTGCAAGTTCGCTTCCTTCGGAAAGGCACGTTTCGCGTCATCGCGCAACAATAGCACGATAGGTGGTAGACCTCGTAAGAGATCGACCTGAAGGGGTTGCTGATGACGTTCGAAATAATCATTCAGACAACTGACGACCCTCATCGAGTGTTCTTCTTTCATCCGATCCCAACTCTCTGTATGTGACTGTAACTCTCTAGCTATTCCCTAATTGAAGCGAGGATATGCAGGGAAACTGGAAATCCAGCATTACGAGGACGCTGTTCGGGGTAGAACTAGAGGGAAGGGGGAATCGACATGCTATTTCGGTTTTTGTTTTTAGGGCTTGATACGTCGATTGGTGACATCCCGTTGCGCCTCATCTATTTTACGGAACTCATACTATTCATCGGTTTGTATCAAATCACGAGCCGGTTTTCACGTCAGAGTCTGATTTTGGGAACGGCACTCGGAATTGGCGGACTGATTGCCATCTTACCCGGTGCGCTCTATATCATCCGTTATAATCCGGAGGATGCCGTCATCGATGTCACGTTCCTATTGATTTATTTGTTTGAGCCGCTAGCAATCATTGCGTTCGTTGTTGCTTTGATTCGACGTTTGTATACAGAGAAGAAAAATAAAAAGAATCAAAGCGAAGATATTCATTGATTTTCCGCCCAAGACGTCGCTTTCCGCGGACGGAAGGCAAGTCTCCTTGTCGTGTGTGCTCCTGTGGGGTCTTGCCTATTGCGCTCTTCCCGCAGGAGTTTCCGTCTTTTTCGGAAATCAACAATCTAACCTAACGTGCTACTGAGAGGACAAGAAATACACCGTAAGATGGCGTGACGCTGTCTTGCGGTGTATTTGCGTATGCATCCAAATACTTTCTTTCAATAGTGTAAGGGAGAGTAACTGGAAGAATATTCTATAATAGAGGGAGAGCGAAATCAGATCTTAGTTGGTTTCGTAAGATCCTGATGATTATAGGAGTGAGTTTCGTGCATAAAGTGTTGTTTGGTTTATCTGTCTTAAATAGTCTCTATATTACTAATAACTTATTTACGTATTCCGATAGTTTTTTAAATGCACCTCTGGGCATCACGACTGTTATTGCCGTGACATTGATGTATCTAAACGATAGCGCAAAAAAAGATAAACCATCGTTATACACAAAAGCGACGGATGGGTTAGGATTCATTAATATTCTGATTGGTCTCTCGCTGATCGTCTTTATTTAAGGATGATTCAGAACGTTCAAGTGCATGATTATACGGAATTACCGTAAGTCTGATGCCGCGTCAGGCTTCTTTTTTATGGTCCAATCTACGAGTTCAAAAAAAATAAAATATATTTTATATAAAAAAGATTGATGTGTAACCGGTTACACAATATGATGATTCTTGTAAGCGTTATCAAAAGAAAGAGGTGGCGAAACATGTCGACCATCCGGGAAGTAGCGAAAGCGGCACATGTCTCCGTCGCGACGGTCTCACGCGTCATGAACGAAAAGGGTTATGTTAGTGAGAAATCGCGTAAGGCGGTGCTTCAGGCAATCAAACAATTGGATTATCGACCGAACCGGGTCGCACGATCGTTGTTCCAAAAACGATCCGGATTGATCGGTTTGATCGTTCCAGACATCACGAACCCATTCTTCCCACAACTCGCACGGGCTGTGGAAGATATGGCACATCAACATGGTTTTCAGGTCATTTTGTGTAACACAGACGAACAGTTTCAGAAAGAACGCGAATATATCAAGTCACTCGAGGCGATGCATGTCGACGGATTGATCATCACGACGAACTACTCGAACAATCCGAACTATGAAGAACTCGAAGTGCCGGTCGTAGCGTTAGACCGTGTGTTACAAGGAGCGATTCCGACGGTGACCTCAAACGGATACGAAGGCGGGAAGAAGGCAGCATCATTTTTACTTGCATCTGGTGCGACGGAACTGGCCGTCATCAGCGGGCCATCGAAACTCCCGACGATCAAGAAACGACGAGACGGCTTTGAGGAAGTCGCCGGAACCCACCTCGTCGCAAGCATCGAGTCACCGTTCCACTTTCAAGGGGCGCTCGATGCCGCGAATTATCTGTTTGATCACTATCATTGCAACGGGATCTTTGCCGCGAGTGATGTCATTGCCGCAGCAACGGTGCAGGTCGCTGCGGAACGCGGGATCACGATTCCGGACGAGCTACAAGTGATCGGCTATGACGGGATCGAACTCGGACAAATGATTTCACCACCGTTGACGACGATTGCGCAGCCAATCTATCAAATGGGGGAGCTAGCGGCGAAACTCTTGATTCAGCGGATCGAAGGCACACCGATTGCCGCCGTTCATCATGAGTTGACGGTTGAGATCATCGAACGGGAAACGACGAAACGGAAGGATGAGGAAGTATGAAACAAATCAGTGTCATCGGCAGTATCTCGATGGATCTCGTCGTCGAAAGTAAACGCCGTCCAAGTGCAGGCGAAACGGTCATCGGGGATGCCTTTCATACCGTACCGGGCGGAAAGGGTGCGAACCAAGCGGTGGCAGTCGCGCGTCTCGGCAGTACCGTCGAAATGATTGGTTGCGTTGGCAGTGACGCAAACGGTGAAGCGATCCGCGAAAACTTCAAAAGGCAAGGGGTACAGACGACACACTTACAAACGATTGAAGGCGAACGGACGGGAACGGCACATATTACGCTCGCTGAAGGCGACAATTCGATCGTTGTTGTTCAATCTGCCAATCAACATGTGCAATTTGCAGATGACACACTCGCACCGATTCTTGCAGATAGTGAAATCATCTTACTCCAGCTCGAGATTCCAATTGAAACGGTAGAGACCGTTGCTCGCGAAGCACATGCAGTCGGCATTCCAGTCGTCTTGAATCCAGCACCGGCGATGTCACTCAGTCCGGAATTGATTGAACACGTCACGTACTTAACGCCAAACGAACATGAATGTGGTTTGATCTTCGGACAAGACCAGCCGATCGAACATTGGCTCATGGAATACCCGAATAAACTGATTGTGACCGAAGGCAGTCGTGGGGCACGCTTCTACGATGGTGAGTCGATCGTGACGATTCCAGCAATCGAGACGACCGTCGTCGATACGACAGGAGCAGGGGATACGTTCAACGGTGCCTTAGCCGTCGCGTTAACGGAAGGACAACCGCTCGTTGAGGCAATTCGTTTCGCGAACCGGGCAGCCGGCTTATCCATTCGTGCGCTCGGCGCTCAAGGCGGCATGCCGACACGGAAACAGATGGAGGGAGACGCATGAAGAAGCACGGTATCTTAAACAGTCATATCAGCAAAGTCCTGACTGATCTCGGTCATACCGATACGATCGTCATCGCCGATTGCGGCTTACCGATTCCAGACGGAGTCGCCCGAATTGATTTAGCACTGGAGCTCGGTACACCATCATTCCTCGACGTCGTCCGTGTCGTCGCCAGTGACATGGCGATTGAACAGCTGACACTGGCAACAGAGATCAAGGAAGCGAATCCGGACGTCCTCGAGCAACTAGAAGCCATGCAGATCGAAACGACGTTCGTCTCGCATGAAGAATTCAAGAAACAGACACAGCAGGCGAAGGTCATCATCCGGACCGGAGAAGCGACACCGTACGCAAATGTCATCTTCCATTCCGGCGTAATCTTTTAAGGGGGTCATGCGATGCGTATCGAGATGACAGGTATCAAAAAAGCATTCGGTCCTGTTCCCGTCCTGAAAGGTGTCGATTTCGAACTCGCTGCGGGTGAGATTCATGCCTTGATGGGAGAGAACGGTGCCGGGAAATCGACGCTGATGAAGATTTTGACCGGTGTCCATAAAGCAGACGCAGGTACGATCCGCGTCGATGGACAGGACGTCGAATATAAGAATCCGAAGCTTGCCGAAGAGGCGGGGATCGCCTTCATCCACCAGGAGCTGAACATCCTCCCGGATTTGACGGTGACGGAGAACTTGTTCCTCGGACGGGAGCTGAAGTCACGCTTCGGGATTCTCAAGCAAGGAGAGATGAAGCGGCAGGCAGAACGTGAACTCGCGGAATTGAACGTCTTCATGGATGTCGATCAACTTGCCCGGACGTTATCGGTCGGTCAACAACAGATGATCGAGATCGCAAAAGCTCTAATGACGGACGCGAAGGTCATCATCATGGATGAACCGACAGCGGCACTGACAGAGCGGGAAATTCGCGCCTTATTTAGCGTCGCGACGGCACTTCGCAACCAAGGTGTCTCAATCGTCTATATCTCACACCGGATGGAGGAAATCTTCGAGCTTTGTGACCGAATCACGGTCTTACGGGACGGGATCTCCGTCTCGACGCACGCGATTCCCGAGACATCGTTCGAACAGATCGTCCGAGAGATGGTCGGTCGTGAGATGGGTGAACGGTATCCGGACCGTGATGTGTCGATCGGTGCAACTGTTCTTGAGGTCAAACAGGCGAGCGGAAAACGGTTCGACGATGTCTCGTTCTCCGTCAAAGCAGGCGAAATTATCGGCTTCTCTGGTTTGATGGGTGCGGGGCGGACGGAAGTCATGCGCGGATTGTTCGGGGTCGATCGCCTGAAAGATGGGACGATCGAACTGAACGGACAGTCGCTGAAGATCAAGACACCGTATGATGCGATCCGCCAAGGCATCGGCTTTTTGACCGAGGACCGTAAAGGCGAAGGCTTGTTCCTCGACTTTTCACTACGTGAGAACATCACGTTGCCAACGATTCGTTCGTTATCAAGATCCGGTGTCATTAAGGATCAGGCAGAACGCGATTTTGCAGAAGGATACTTGAAGTCGCTCTCGGTCCGCCACAGCTCAATGGACCAGCCGGCGAAGTCACTGTCCGGTGGGAACCAACAGAAGGTCGTCCTCGCAAAGTGGCTCGGGACACAACCAAAAGTCTTGATACTCGACGAACCGACACGTGGTGTCGACGTCGGGGCGAAGAAAGAGATTTACCTCATCATGAACGAACTCGCTGCGGCGGGTGTCGCGATCATCATGGTCAGCTCGGACCTCCCGGAGATTCTCGGGATGAGCGACCGGGTCTACGTCATGCGCGAAGGCAAGATGAGCGGCATGTTGACACGACAGGAAGCGACGCAAGAAAGCATCATGACACTTGCGACAGGAGGACAATGATATGGAATTGATGCAAGGCAAGGTAACGGAAGCAAAACCGAGACGTCTTGGGATCGGACAAAAGCTTGGACCACTCGCAGGATTGTTCGCGATCGTCCTCGTCGTCTCGATCATGGAACCGGACTTTTTAACACTGAATAATCTATTTAACATCTTACGGCAAGTCTCGATCAATGCCTTGATTGCCTTCGGAATGACGTTCGTCATTCTGACGGGTGGGATTGATTTATCGGTCGGCTCGATTCTCGCGCTCTCGTCCGCCTTCGTCGCGGGTCTGATGACGGATGGAACGTCAGCGTTGATTGCTGTTCTGGCTGGTCTGATCGTCGGAGCCGTCATGGGTGCCTTGAACGGGATGGTCATCTCACTCGGAAAAGTCGCACCGTTCATCGCGACACTTGCGACGATGACGATCTTCCGCGGCTTGACGCTCGTCTATACGGACGGGAAACCGATCACCGGTCTAAGCCAAGGTGGCTGGTTCGAATTGTTCGGACGCGGTTACTTCTGGATCTTCCCGGTACCGGTTCTAACGATGTTGATCGCCTTCGCGGTTCTCTACTTCATCTTGAAGAAGACGACGTTCGGTCGCTATACGTATGCGATCGGCGGCAATGAAGAAGCAGCGAAGTTGATGGGGATTCAAGTCAATAAAGTCAAAATCATGATCTACTCACTCTCAGGCTTGATGGCAGCACTTGCCGGAATCATCCTGACGTCTCGTCTGAACTCGGCACAGCCGACGGCGGGGACATCGTACGAACTCGACGCCATCGCAGCAGTCGTCCTTGGTGGGACGAGCTTGTCAGGTGGTCGTGGCTGGATTGTCGGTACCTTGATTGGTGCCTTGATCATCGGAACACTGAACAATGGTCTCAACTTGCTTGGTGTCTCCTCGTTCTTCCAACTCGTCGTCAAAGGTTTGGTCATTTTGTTCGCGGTACTCGCGGATCGGAAACAAGCAGCATAACCCACACTCAAAAAGGAGGATTTACAGATGAAAAAATTACTTGCAGTCGTCATGATGGCATTAATGGTCTTCGCAGCCGCCTGTTCGACGGAACAGCCAGGCAGCAGCAACGGTGATACGAAGAAGAAGACGAAGGACTTCAAGATCGGTCTTTCGATTTCAACCCTCAATAACCCATTCTTCGTCTCGTTAAAAGAAGGGGCAGAACAAGAAGCAAAAGCACAAGGCGCAACACTTCAAGTCGCAGATGCACAAGATGATGCAGCAAAACAAGCAAGCGATATCGAAGACATGGTTCAAAAGAAAGTCGATCTCATTTTGATCAACCCAACGGATTCAGCAGCAGTTGGTGCAGCCGTCCAAACAGCAAACGATGCAAACATCCCCGTCATCACGGTTGACCGGAACGCAGAAGCAGGCGACGTCGTCGCACACATCGCGTCAGATAATGTCGCGGGTGGGAAACAAGCAGGTGAGTACATGATCGAACTCGTCGGCGATAAAGCAAAAGTCGTGGAGCTCGAAGGAATTCCAGGAGCATCCGCAACACGCGACCGTGGTAAAGGGTTCCATGAAGCAGTCGACGGTAAACTTGACGTCGTCGCAAAACAAGCAGCAAACTTCGACCGGGCAAAAGGCTTGTCGGTCATGGAGAACATCCTCCAGAACAACAAAGACATCAAAGCCGTCTTCGCGCACAACGATGAAATGGCACTCGGTGCGGTTGAAGCATTAAAAGCAGCAGGTCTGAACGATGTTAAAGTCATCGGCTTCGATGCAACGGATGATGCCGTCAAAGCTGTCAAAGACGGAAAAATGGCAGGAACGATCGCTCAAAAACCGACGGAGATCGGGAAGATGGGTGTCGAAACAGCGATTAAGCACTTAAAAGGTGAAACAGTCGAGAAGAACATCCCAGTCGATCTCGAATTGATCAAACAATAAGGAGACGAGACACCTGAGTCGACGATTCAGGTGTCTCTTTTCGTCAGGTGGAGCAGGCAGGAAAAAGTTCCTAAATCTATTCCTTGTTCCCGTACTTGTTTTTCTCTATAATGAAAGAAGCGTATATTACTGAAGGAGGATCATCGATGATCATTCATAACGTGGCTCTTGTCGGCCTCATCGTCGTTTCCGTTCTTCTCATCATCGTCGTTCTATTGATGTCGGGTCGTACGACCGGACTCGGAGCATTGACGGGTGGAGCAGAACAATTATTTGGTCGCCAAAAAGCTCGTGGCTTGGATGCGGTCCTAAATCGTGTGGCGTCTATCTTAGGGGCATTACTCTTCATCTTGGCGTTACTCGTCGCTTTTTATAAGTGAGCATTGAAACGACAGCCGTATGATCGCGCTGTCGTTTTTTGTATTTCTCGATATTCATTTTTTCCGGATATGGGGTATAGAGTTAGAGGGGGAATCATTTTATGAAAATCACTTTACCAAAACCATTCTTTTTCGAAGCCGGCCCACGTGCCGTTTTACTATTGCACGGATTCACGGGATCGAGCGCGGATGTCCGCATCCTCGGTCGCTATTTACAGAAGCAGGGCTATACGTCCCTCGCACCACAATATAAAGGGCACGCTGCCCCACCCGAAGAGCTGACGAAGACCGGGCCAGCCGACTGGTGGCAGGATGTCCTTGCCGGATATCAGGAACTTGTCGATAAAGGTTATGACGAAATCGCCGTTTGCGGACTGTCGCTCGGTGGAGTCATGTCGTTGAAGTTATCGATGAACCGTCCGGTCAAAGCGGTCATCCCGATGTGTGCACCCGCCTACATCAAAAGTGAAGAAGTCATGTATGCAGGAGTCACCGAGTACGCACGAGAATTCAAGAAGCGAGAAGGCAAATCACAAGAAGAGATCGACCACGAGATGGCGTCCTTCGAACCGATGCCGACCTTGAAGGACTTACAGGAACTGCTGCGCGAGACACGCGATTCGCTCGAGGACGTCTACGCACCGACGCTTGTCGTCCAAGCGCGCAACGATCACATGATCAACACCGACTCCGCGAACATCATCCATGATGGAGTCAGTGCCTTCCAAAAAGAGCTGATCTGGTATGAGAACTCAGGTCACGTCATTACGCTCGACAAAGAAAAAGACCAGCTCCACTCTGACATCTTGGACTTCCTGGAGTCATTGAACTGGAGCAAGTAACTGGAGGTGTCACGTTGGAATTACGTGAACGAATACTAACGGTCATCACGACGGAAGAACGTCCGTTGTCGATTGATCAATTAACGAAAAAACTAGAACTAGCGGATACGGAAGCATTCAAGGAATTGATTCGGACGCTGAACGCGATGGAAGACGAAGCGTTGATCGCCCGGACACGCTCGAACAAGTACGGAACGCTTGCGCAGATCGGTCAAGTCGCAGGGAAGATTTCCGTCCACCAGCGCGGGTTCGGTTTCGTCTCACCGGAAGACGGCTCAGAAGGCGATATCTTCTTGCCGGCACCGGAACTGAAGAACGTCTATAACGGCGACCGTGTCCTCGTCAAAGTGTTTGCCGAGTCAAACGGCGGCGACCGTCGTGAAGGGAAATTGCTCAAGATTCTCTCACGCGGACCAGCTGATTTCGTCGGAACGTTCGTCAGTCCAAAAGGACGGATCGAGTCGATCGCTTACATCGAACCGGATGATACGAAGCTGACGTTCTTACCGGTCGTCGCGAACGATGATACGCTCGGTGCCGTCGATGGCCATAAAGTTCTCGCCCGGATCACGAAGTATCCCGATGGTCGCTACGCTGGAACGGCAAAAGTCTTGAAGATCATCGGTCACAAAAATGACCCAGGCGTCGACATCTTGTCGATCGTCCATAAGCACGGCATCAACGTCGACTTCTCACCGGAAGCGATCGCTGAGGCGAACGCTGTACCGGATCAAATCGATGAGAAGGATTTAGTCGGACGCGTTGATCTACGGAACGAATTGACGGTGACGATTGACGGAGCGGACGCAAAAGACCTCGATGATGCGGTTCATGTTAAAAAATTAGCGAACGGCAACTTCGAGCTTGGTGTCCACATCGCCGACGTCTCGCATTACGTCAAAGAAGATTCGGCACTCGACGAAGAAGCGCGTGAGCGCGGAACGAGTGTTTATCTCGTCGACCGCGTCATCCCGATGATTCCGCACCGTCTATCGAACGGAATCTGTTCACTCAACCCGCACGTCGATCGCCTGACGCTCAGCTGTATCATGGAAATCGATGCGAACGGTGCTGTCGTCAACCATGAGATCTTCCAGAGTGTCATCAAGACGACGGAACGGATGACGTACACGGACGTCCGGAAAATCATCGAGCGTGAAGACGAAGAAGTGATTGCGAAGTACCAAGATCTCGTCGAGTACTTCGACAAGATGGCGGAACTCGCAGCAATCCTCCGCGAACGTCGCTCACGTCGTGGGGCGATCAACTTCGACTTCCCAGAAGCGAAGGTCCTCGTCAACGAAGAAGGCAAGACGAGTGAGATTATCCTCCGGGAACGGTCGGTCGCCGAGAAGCTGATCGAAGAGTTCATGCTCGCAGCGAACGAAACGGTCGCGGAGCACATCCAGCGTCAAAAACTGCCGTTCATGTACCGGATCCACGATGAGCCAAAAGCAGAACGTCTCGATACGTTCTTCAAGTTCATCGGTAACTTCGGCATCAACGTCGAACGTAAAGGGGAGTCAGTTGCACCGAAGACATTGCAATCGATCCTCAATGCTGTTGAAGGTGAGCCAGAAGAAGCCGTCGTCAGTACGGTCATGCTCCGTTCGCTCCAACAAGCGAAATACGACATCGAACCGATTGGTCACTTCGGTCTGTCGACGGACTACTACACGCACTTCACGTCACCGATCCGTCGTTATCCGGATTTAATGGTCCACCGTCTGTTGCGCGAATATGTCATCTACAATGACAAGTCGCAGAAGACGCAAGACCGTTACTCAGAGATCCTCCCGGAAATCGCTGATCATTCGTCAAAACGCGAGCGTCGCGCCGTTGATGCGGAGCGGGAAACGAACGCGTTGAAGAAAGCCGAGTATATGGAGCAACACATCGGTGAGACATTTGAAGGTGTCGTCAGTGGTGTCACGAACTTCGGGATGTTCGTCGAATTGCCGAACACGATCGAAGGACTCGTCCACATCCAAGCGATGACGGATGACTTCTACCGTTACGATGAAGCGAACTATCAGCTGATCGGCGAGCGGACGAAGCAACAGTTCCGGATTGGTGATGTCGTTGAGATCAAGGTCACGAACGTCAACATCGATGAACGGACGATTGACTTCAGTGTCGTCGGGATGCCAGAACGGCAACCGAAGAAACGCTTCGAGTCGAAGACGATCCGCTCAAGCGGTGGACGTCCGGGACAAAAACGCGACGACAAGAAGAAAGACGATCGTCGTGGCAAGAAACGGTCAGGTAAGAGCGACCAAAGCAAGGGAAAAGGATTCTCGTTAAAGAATAAGAAAGATAAACCGCCATTCCATAAGGCGGTCTCGAATAAGAAACGGAAGCGCAAATAAGCGCTTCCGCATCGGAAATGTGGTGAACGAACATGCCAAAGGGAACAGATTCGAAAGTCTTAGCGAACAACAAACGGGCCTCGTTCGATTATGCGATCGAGGATACGATTGAAGCCGGTCTTGTCTTGACGGGAACGGAAATCAAATCGGTCCGTAAAGGAAAAATCAGCATCGGGGACGCGTTCGTCCGGTTCGACGGGGGAGAAGCGATTCTCTGGAACTCGAACATCGCCCACTTCGAACAGGGGAATCGGTACAACCATGAGCAGCTCCGCCCACGGAAGCTGTTGCTGCACAAGAAACAGATCGCGAACTTGATCGGGGCAGTCTCACGGGACGGTTATACGATCGTACCGCTGAAGGTCTACATCAAGAACGGTTACGCGAAATGCTTGATCGGACTCGGACGCGGGAAGAAGAAATTCGATAAACGCGATGATCTGAAGAAGAAGGATGCGAAGCGTGATATCGAACGAGCACTACGCGATAAGCAAAAGTATTGAACCCGTAACACTTTTCTGCTAGAATATTAGTATTCGGAAAGCCCCAATTTATTATCTTGGGGACGTTACGGATTCGACGGGGGTAGTTCGGTCTTCTGTGGCGTGTCGAGGGGTCGGCCTCGTTAAAACGCACCAGCCATAACTGGCAAAACTAACACACAACTCGCAGCAGCGTAATAGCAACTGCGGATCCTAGCAGCTGTCGCCTGGTCGGCTGATTTCTAGGGTCTCACTTTAAACAGGCTACGCTTGGACCCTTCCGTCTGGAGGGAAAGAGAAGAGATGGAATCAGACTGGTCGGACGGACGCCTGTCAATTGGCAGCCTGACGACGAGATCCCAATAAATTGACTACACACGTAGAAGCTTAAGTATACGATGCCTTCGGACGTGGGTTCGACTCCCACCGTCTCCATACGACGAAATCAGTGGATTTCAAAAAAGACTTTTTCTTGTAAAAGTTTTAATGTAAACAAAAAGTAGTTTTCTCAATTAGGAGAAAACTACTTTTTGTTTTACTTTTAAGTACGCTTTTGGTGAAGAGCGCTTTAGTGAATAAAGCATTCCTTACTTTACTTCGTATTCGGAAAAAAATTCTTTTCGTTCTATTTCACCATAGGTAGTGTTCTGCACAAATGGTAACGGAATATTTATAATTTCCTTGAAATCAAAACGATGTGAATATTGTGTAGAGTAATAAGAAATTGTATTATTTTGATACCATTTTACAACAGATTCAGGTAATGGTTGGCCAGGAAAAAATCTTGGTGAATTTGATTGATTATAAACTACATTTGACTGTATAGATGGGAATTTCTCATTCATGACTACTTCGTTAAATCCAATATAGTATTTAAACTGTGCTGTTGTATTTAAATGTAATAATGATTCTATAGTTTTACAGTGAAGATATGCTGATAAAAATTGTTTTGAAATTTGCTCAAACTGATTTGGAGGAAATCTCTTTAATTCAATAATGTGAAAAATTGGTGTTTTATCTGATGTTATTTCCAAAAATATTCCATCAGGAAAATTACTAACATTAATAAATGAGAGTAAGCCAGAGGTTATTACTTGTTTATTTTCTTCTGCTTCTTCCCCATCGACACATCTCATCATACGGTAGCAAATTGAGTTCGATTGGAAAGAAAGATTTAATTTCATGTATTCAAGTTCAGGTTCATCTAAAGATTCGAAAAGATAATCCTTACTTTCTTCTAAATGTTCTAGAGTACCTGTTTTTAAGAGATTAAACCAACTGTTAATAGGAGGAGTCATTTAAATTCTCCTTCTGAAAAGAAGATTGAATTTCATTACTTTCTTTAAAAATTTGCTCCAGTTCAGAATTAAACAAATCGACTGTGTATCCATAATTATTCATTGAGAGTTCAACTAATGTGTTTCGATCATTAAATTTCTTAAATTCATATACTCTAGATGAAATGTCTTGATTTTTTAATAGAAGTAAATTCATTCTTTGGAAAAATAATTCATTATGTGTGGTTAAAATAAACTTTGTTTTATAATTTTTCATTAAATAGAACAAGTAATCAACTAATTGTTTTATTGCAATTAGAGAAAGGTTTGCTTCAGGTTCTTCTATTATAACTAAATCGTACTGACGAATATTTTCATCAAGGATTGCAAAAGAACTCACGTGATTTTGTTTAGTTGAAAATAATCGACTACTTATTTCTTTGCCTTCAAAATTAATTAAGCTGTTTATCTTACCTTGTTTGTCGTGTATTAAATTACCGCCAAGCATTTCAGAAAATTCTTTAGAATATTTCCGGGTAATTGTTGTTATATTATTCGATTCTTCAATTGAAGAAAGAGTGGTGATTGTTTCGGATTCAGGAGTTGGATCTTCGAAAAAATCATAATCTAGTTGTTCTAGCTCTTCTTTAAATTTTAAAAATTCTAGTGTAAATGAAAACTCACTATATCTAGAAAAAACTTTACTATTTTCTAATTCTTTACGAGTTCTTAAATTCGAGTTGGCAATTATTGAATTTCTTTCAGTCGGTATTAATAAAACATCAGATTTTGATGTATCAATAAATTCTAAATTAAAAATTGAATCTATAAACGAATGCAAAATAGCAATCTGCAATCTTCGTTCTAAGTTTTCGAAAGAAAGGTCGCTAAGACCATCGTAGGGATAAATAAGCCTATTAAATGGTAATCTATTTATTCTAAAAAAAGCAGGACTCATTCTAAAATTAAATGAAAAGGAGTAATTATTTTTTAATGTTGGAATAGTTTTAATAAAATCTATTGATTTAATTTCGCTAGAATTAAACAGAATTTTAGATTCCACCTGGTTTATAAACTTAAGTTTTACTTGTTCTGCATACGACTGTAGAGAAGCATTTAAACTAGAAGTATCGTCAATTATAATCTCGGCATTAAGAATTAAACCTTTTGTAATTTCCGGATAAATATTTTTAAATTTATAAAGCAGTGCATTTCTTATGTAGTTTGAAGTTTCATCTTCTTCATAAAGTTCTTCTAGAGTACTTTTATGAAGCGAAATAAGATTAGTTAGTGTTTCCTTTGTTTCTTGATCAAAGAGTATTTTAAATGATTCATTAAATGTATTAATAATTTTGTTTGTGATTTCGTTTCTAATATCGTTGATTTCTTCTTGAAGTAAAGCATAAGTTTCAAGCAATAAAGTTTTTCCAGTTCCATTATCACCAACAATAATAGTCAGATCGCTATCATCTTTTAATGTTGCAGAATCTATATGGGCTAATTTTTCTATTTTTAATTCCAAAAATATTCACCTCTTTAAAATAAGTTTTATTCATTTTATAATTAACTATACCAGGTATTTAAAAGGTTGTACGTAGTGTAATAAAATTTACTTTGAAAAAATTAAATGATATTTTTTACATAGTTCATAATTTCACAAAGAAAAATATTCTTTATAGTCTAGAAGGGATTTGACTTTTTATGATACGACGCGCAACGTTGATGGACGGAAAATCCTTATCGGACTTGATGCGACGCATTGATCGGGAAACGAAATATATGTTGTATGAGCCGGAGGAACGCGTCCTGTCAACGGAACAGGCGGAGGCGTTCATCGAGAAATTCGGTCAGGCTGCGAATTCGGACATCTTCGTCGTAGATGTTGACGAACAACTTGTCGGTTATGTGCTCGTCGTTGGTGGTGAACCGAGTCGGATTCGTCACCGAGCAAACCTCGTCATTGGCTTGCTCGATGCCTACACAGGTCGTGGACTTGGTGCGGGTTTACTTGAAGCGGTTGATGCCTTTGCGATTGAAGCGGGACTCATCCGACTCGAGTTGACGGTTCGCAAAGATAATCTACGGGCCATCGAGCTCTATCATAAGTTTGGCTTCAACATCGAAGGCACACGGATTGCGTCACTCTTTATCGATGGCGATTACGTCGATGAACTGGCAATGTCGAAGATTTATACAACGGAAGAATCCTAAAAAAGATGCTCAGTGGACTTATCTCTAAAAAGAGACGAGACCTTGAGCATCTTTTTTATGGCGATATCTTTTGTTGTTCGAAATCGATCTCCAGAACATTTTTCGCATAATCCTTACCCCAGTCATACATCGCATCTAAAATCGGCATTAAGCTATGACCGTGCGGTGTCAACGAGTATTCGACCTTCGGTGGTACGACCGGATAGACTTCCCGGTGAATGATGTGGTGATCTTCGAGTTCGCGCAATTGATTGACGAGCATCCGTTGCGTAATGCCGGGCATCAGACTTTTCAGTTCCCCGAAGCGTTTCGTCCCTTCCTTGCCTAAGTGCCAAAGAATGAGCATCTTCCATTTTCCCCCGATGATCGAGAGGGTCAATTCCTTCTCACAGTTAAACTGACGGTCTTCAAAATGTGGCATTGATCCACCTCCTGCTCCAGTATAGTCTTTCTTCCGGTCGACAGTATACTTTTCTGCACTATGTATGAAAAACCGCACTATGTAAATTAAAAGTGCGTACTTCTCAAGAATGCTCCTGCGGATTATATTTAGTCGTGTTCCTTCGTGAACGTTTGAAGGAAGTGTCAGGTAAGACAATATAGAGAAGAATTAGGAGAGATAAAAAATGAAATTACAACTCGCCATCGATTTAGTCGATACAGCAGGTGCGATTGCTTTAGTCAAAGAAATCGGGGAAGACAATCTAGATATCGTTGAGATCGGCACACCGGTCGTCATCAACGAAGGGCTCCGCGCCGTCAAAGAAATGAAAGCCGCGTTTCCGAACTTAACGGTCCTCGCTGATTTAAAAATCATGGACGCTGCCGGTTACGAAGTCAGCCAAGCTGTCGCACATGGTGCTGACATCGTGACGATCCTTGGGGCAGCCGAAGACATGTCAATCAAAGGGGCAGTCGAAGAAGCGAAAAAATCAGGCAAACAGATTCTCGTCGACATGATTGCTGTGAAAGATATCGCAACACGTGCGAAAGAACTCGATGCGTTGGGCGTCGACTACATCTGTGTCCACACAGGTTATGATCTCCAAGCAGTCGGTCAAAATTCATTCGAGGATCTCGCGACGATCAAGTCGGTTGTGACGAACGCAAAAACAGCTGTTGCGGGTGGCATCAAGATGGAGACGTTACCGGAAGTCATCGCTGCACGTCCTGACCTGATCATCGTCGGTGGTGGCATCACGGGACAAGATGATAAACAAGAGACAGCGTCAACGATGCACCGGATGCTTCAAGAGGCGTAAATGACACATATCCAAACGATTATCAAAGAACTGACCTCGACGGTCGAAGCGATCGATGAGACGGAGACGAAAGAACTGGCAGACGCTGTGCTTCAAGCGAACCGAATCTTTCTCGCAGGAGCCGGTCGCTCCGGCTTGATGGGGAAAGCGTTCGTCATGCGACTGATGCACATGGGACTCGACGCTTATGTCGTCGGTGAGACGGTCACAGCGAACTTGCGCGACGGTGACGTGTTGATCGTTGGTTCCGGATCGGGTGAGACGAAAACACTGGTTCCAATCGTCGAGAAAGCACAGCAACTCGGTGGAACGGTTGCCGTTGTCACGATCAATCCGACGTCGACGTTAGCACGATTAGCCGACTTAATCGTCAAACTGCCTGGAGTTCCGAAAGAACAAACGGCATCAGCAGATGAGACGGTGCAACCGATGGGATCGTTGTTCGAACAGACAATGTTGTTGTTCTATGATGCCTTGATTCTACAGATCATGGAAGACAAACAACTCGATTCGCAAACGATGTACGGGAAACACGCCAACCTAGAATGAAACATACGAAACAGATTAGTTCTTTTCTTCAATAGAAGGGGGCTAGTCTGTTTTTGTCTGTAGATTTTTCGTGTATGAATGCGTATTAATCAGAAATTCTCCTTTCCTTCTTTTCATAATTTTCTTAAAGACTTAGTCCCGCAACGTGAGATACTCAAAGAAAGGAAAAAAGAGGAAAAGGAGATTGTCATGCGATTTCAATGGATTGGTGTAATTAGTGCTTTACTCGCTACCAGTGTCTTAACCGGTTGTGCAGAACCGGACCAAGTTCCGCCTTTAAATCAGCTTAAATCACGATGGATCTATGATAACACTGCTGAGGATGGTGCTGAACCTGATGCCATCGTACAACGTATTAAAGCAGAAGACTTTTCAGAACAGGATTCGTTTGAAGCGGATTTCCGTCGTCACGTGACGTTTTACTTTAAAGATGGAACAAAAGCGCATCCGACTGAAGGCGATATCTGGAGTAGTGTCGCCCTCGGGAATCATGCTTACGTGACGTTGCATTATCCAAAAGGAGCAGATCGTCTTGCTGTACTAGAGTATACCAAGCAAGAGAAGAATTGGATGTTAGGAGGCGTCTTATATGACGACGTTCAAAATATTAAAAAAGATAGTTCGACTCGCGGCTTGAATTTACCGTTCTCGACATTCCAAGCGATTATGAGTAGTTCAACTCCTAATGGGGACGATAGCATCTGGTTCTTCCACACGAAGTCACAAACGATTCTGCTAACCGTCGTTCCGAAGCAAGACGTTCAAGGCGAGGACTGGAAGGAAACGACGCTTGCGAACGGACAGACGGCTTACTTCCAAGAAAAACAAGAGAGAACGAACCTTTATTACGTCGAAGATAATCAAATCGTCCTCCTGTCCGGTAACGTATCACTAAAACAATTAAAAAAATTAGCACGATCAATTGCTCCTGTCGACGCTGCTGATTTTCCGTATTCCTAAACAAAAAAATCCGGACGCTGCGGCATCCGGATTTTTGTTTTACCATTTGAAATCGAAATCAGCACCGACATCTTTTGCGAGATGGGCATCTGATCCATAAACGAGCGGAATTGATAACGACTGCGTGACTTGCAAGAGTTCCGGGTAAGGATAGGAAAGACCACATAACGGCTTCCGGAGTCCTGCCGTGTTGACGTCGAGTGTGAAGTTCGCCTGACGGATCTTCCGTAACGTGTCGTCGAGGTTCGTTGGGTTCGACTCGAGCGGATAGGCTTGGATGAACTTCGTCGGTAACGTCAAGTGACCGAGTCGCTTTGGCTGGTGTGCACCGAGGTCCGTCATGACGAGGGCTTGGATGCCTTCATAATACCGTTCGTGGACCGCCGTGACGCTTCCGAGTTTCGTGACGATCTCACCGAAACTTTCCTTGCTGAAGTCGACGCCGTAATATTGCTCATCGATGTATAAGTAATGCAGTGAGAGAATGCCGTCGGTTAAGACGTCAGCGTAGCGAGCGATGATATCACGCGTCCCGTCGACATGTCCTTCCCAGTAGTCGAACTCCATCCCGATCCGGATGTCGATCTGATTTTTGTATGTCTCGCGGAGTTGCGTTAATTCCTTCAGGTAGGCATCGGCTGTCGCGAACGACATTCCGGAATCGTTATCTGGCGCAGGATCCGCCACACCTTCAGGTAAAGGGGCATGTTCCGTGAAGCTGATCCGTTCTAAGCCTTGCTCTAACGCACGCTCGATGTAGGCTTCGAGTGGATCCTTCGTACCGTGTGGACAATATGGACTGTGGACGTGACCGTCCCATTTCAATAATTGCATGAGTAACCCTCCGATTTTTTAGAATTGGCAAGCAAAGCGATTGACAATGTGCCCGAAACGCGGTATCTTATCGTTAAATAATTTAGCGTGGTACAGTGATAATAAGATAAAGGAGTGGGAGTATGCAATCATTTTCTACGATTCGACTCAAGGATGGAGCGACGGACTATGTCGGTGCCTCGGCAACGCGGCTCCAGCAGGTCATCCGTCAGCTCGAAGATGGACTCGAACAATCTAACTATACCCGATTAATCACCCCCTTAATTGAGGAAATCGGTGGACGGGAACAGATTCGGATGGATTTTACGACTAGTGTCGCGCGTGCACTCAGCGAACGGGGTCGCGAACAATATAAACGTGTCTTCTACAGTGGCTCCGTCTTTCAACCGGAAGAGAAGTTCCAGGTCGGATTCGAGGAACGGGGACAAATCGCAGAAGTCGAAGCAATTCAACTCGCGGTCCGACTCGTCGAGGAACTGACAGGAAAAGAAGTCACACTCTCGATCGGTGATGCCGGACTGATCGAGCATTTGATCGAGACGCGCGTCGGTGATCACCACTTACGCGACCAAGTGACACAGATGCTCCGTTTACGTAACGTCATCGAACTGAAGCGAATCGCGGGTCAACTCGATGATGCCTTACTTGCGAAACTTCCTTTATTATTCGGACGTGAAGGGGCAGAGACGATCCTACCGTACGTCGACGAGTCACGACTCAATGCCGTGCTTGATCTCGCGGAAGCCGTCAATGCCGATCTCGACTTCGGTCAAATGGGCTTACAGACGTACTATGACGGGATCACGATTCACGGTTTCATCGAAGGTGTGACGGAACCCGTCCTCGTCGGTGGACGCTATGACCGGCTTTATGAACAATTCGGACAAGAACAACAGGCGTTCGGCATCGGATTCTCGGTCGAACGGTTGGCGGAGGTGCTCTAAATGCGAATCGGAATTACGAAAGGACGGCTGTCGAAAGCGACAGAACGTTACCTAAAAGAAGCTGGCGTCGAGACATGGGGAGCCATTGAACGCGAACTAATCGTCAAACGGGGCGAGCACGAATTCGTCTTCATGAAAGGATCGGATTTGATTCCGTACGTTGCTCAAGGCGTCCTTGACGTCGCGATCACGGGGAGCGACATCTTACTTGAATCGGATCAAGAACTATCGGAACTCGCGGAATTGCAATTCGGAGTCTGCCGGATGTCGGTCTGCGCGAAGGAACCGCTACAATTCGAAGGCGGACGCCGCGTCCGGATTGCGACAAAGTATCCAGTCATCGCAAAACGCTACTTCAGCGAACTCGGTGTCGACGTCGACATCGTACCGCTGAACGGTTCGGTCGAGTTGGCACCGTTACTCGGACTTGCTGACGCGATCGTCGATATCGTCGAGACAGGTGAGACGTTACGCGCGAACGGACTAAATGAATACGAAAAAATCATCGATATCAGCGCTCGATTCTTTACGAGCGAATGGACGTTAAAACGGAAGCGGGTGGAAGTCATCCGCTTGCTTGAGCAATTGACAGAAGGAGTGACACGATCATGACACCGACAAAACCTTTCAGCATCGATCGCGACACAGAGCTCGCGGTCCGCGCGATTCTCGAACGCGTCGCAACAGACGGTGACGCTGCTGTCCGCGATTACACGAACCAGTTCGATCAGGTCGATCTTGAAGATTTCCGTCTCAGTGAAACACGGATCACGCAAGCCTTCGAACAGGCAGACGCCAATTTGATCGACTCATTGAAGTTGATGGCGACACGGCTCGTCGAATGGCACGAACAAGAACTGCCGTCGGACATCGAACTCGTCGAAGCAGACGTGACACGACGCCAACGGTTCGTTCCCGTCGATTCGGTCGGGATCTACGTACCGGGTGGTGCAGCAAGTTATCCGTCGACCGTCTTGATGAACGCCATCCCAGCGAAAGTCGCTGGTGTTGAACGCGTCGTCATGGTGACACCGATGACAAACTTAAGTGACGAGGTCCTCGTTGCGGCACGGATTGCTGGTGTGACAGAAATCTATACGATTGGTGGAGCGCAAGCGGTCGCCGCGCTGACATTCGGAACAGAAAGTATCCAAGCCGTCGACTTGATCGTCGGACCAGGGAACCGCTTCGTCGCTGAAGCAAAACGCCAAGTCTACGGAATTGTTGGCATCGACTCGGTCGCGGGTCCATCGGAAGTTGTCGTCATCGCGGACGAAACAGCGCATCCGGACCGGATCGCAGCCGACTTACTTGCGCAAGCTGAACACGACCGTGACGCTGTCGCGATCGCCTTCGTGCCAACGGAAGAGATGAAACAAGCGGTGGATGCAGAGATCGAACGGCGTTTACAGCAATTGCCGCGTCAAGAGATCGCCCGTCGTGCGATGGAAAACGGTGGCGTCTTCGTCGCTCCACTTGAGAAAGCGATCGAAGAAGCGAACCGTCTCGCAGCGGAACACTTGGAACTTGCCGTTGCCAATCCGCAAGAGGTCGTCAAATCGATCCGTCACGCCGGGATGATCTTCCTCGGTCACGAGACACCGGAAACGCTCGGCGATTACGTCGCTGGAACGAACCACGTCTTACCGACATCCGGAACAGCTCGTTTTGCGTCTGGATTATCAGCGCGGACGTTCCTGCGTCACCAGACAATGCTCGAAGCCACACGCGCAGGCGTACAACGTCTCGCGAACGCAGCGAAGACCGTTGCCCGGGTCGAGGGACTCGAAGCACACGCACAAGCCATCGAAGTGAGGGAAGACTAATGCGATTACACCAAAACGAACGATTCACGACCCACAGTCCAGTCGGGATCGAAGCGATCCAGGAATTGATCGCAACGTTCCCATTAAACGAATATCCAGTCGAGATCATCGATCAAGTCAAGGCGTCGTACGCGACGTACGCCGGTGTCCGTTCGACGCAACTCGTCGCCGGAAACGGCTCGGACGAGTTGATCGGCTACTTATGTGCCCGCTACGGCGGACCCGGGATGCCGGTCATCGCCTCAGAACCGGACTTCGTCATGTACCAGTTCTACGCTGACCGGGCACGGGCACCGTTCGAACGGGTACCGCTACTTGACAAGATGGCGCTTGACGTCGAGGGATTGATCGCAGCACCCGGTGAGATCATCTTCTTGAGTCACCCGCACAATCCGTCTGGTGTCCTCCGGAAGGAAGCGGACATCCGTCGTTTGCTCGACAGTGGCAAATACGTCGTTATCGATGAGGCGTACATCGACTTCGCGCTCGAACAGTCGATGCTTCATTTACTCGAGGAATATCCGAAAGCGATCATCTTACGGACGCTCTCAAAAGCGTTCGGACTCGCATCGCTTCGACTTGGTTTTGTCATCGCGAGCGAACAAATCATCGAAGAAATCGAACAGATTAAATCACCGTACAACGTCTCTGGTCTATCAGCAGCTGTCGGCATCGCTATCATGGCAGAACCGGAACTCGATCGAGTCTTAGAGGAAACGTATGCGAGCCGCGAGGCGATCGAACGGATTCTCGCCCCAATCGGCAAGACGTATCCAAGTGCAGCGAACTTCGTCTACGTCGAGTATCCGGAAGCCGAACGCTTTACGCAACGTTGTGCTGACGCCGGATTACGGATTCGTTTGTTTAACCAGGCGTTCCGTGTCAGTTGTGGATCACCAGAAGCGATGCAAGTATTAGAAACGTGTGTAGAGGAGGAATTACGATGCGGCGTGGCGCAAGCGAACGAGTAAGTGCAGAATCAGACATCAAGGTTGAGGTCGATCTCGCAGGAGGTCCGGTTGAGATCAAAACCGGTGTCGGCTTCTTTGATCATATGTTGACGTTATTTGCCTTTCAGGCCCGGATCGGTCTGAAGGTTGCAGCAAAAGGTGATACGTGGATCGATGCGCATCACACGGTCGAAGATACCGCGATCGTCCTCGGGGCAGCATTGACGGAAGCGCTCGGCGATAAAGCCGGGATTGAACGCTACGGTGAATCCCGTGTGCCGATGGACGAGACACTCGCGTCGGTCGTCCTCGACTTCAGCGGTCGTCCGTTCACAGTCTTCCGTGCTAGCTTCAAGAATCCGAAGCTCGGTGACTTTGATACGGAACTCGCAGAAGAGTTCTTCCAAGGCTTATCACGGAGTGCCCGGATGACGATTCATGCCGAAGTCTTATATGGCTCGAACACACACCACATGATCGAAGGGTTGTTCAAAGCACTCGGTCGAGCCGTCCGTCAGGCAGTCGCCGTGACGAGCGAAGGCGTACCGTCTACGAAAGGGTTGATTGATCAATGATAGCAATCGTCGATTATGGCGTCGGGAATATCGCGAATGTCGAGCGGGCGTTAAAGGAGCTCGGCGAAGCAGTCATCGTTACGAGTGACACGGAGTTGCTTGACCAAGCAGAAGCACTCGTCTTACCGGGTGTCGGTGCCTATGCACCGGCAATGGAGCGCCTGAAGGAAACGGGACTCGTCGACTTCTTAAAAGAACAAGCGGAAAAGAAACCGTTTCTTGGGATTTGCCTCGGGATGCAACTGCTCTTTGAATCAAGTGACGAAGATGGACTGACGGAAGGTCTCGGGATCTTACCGGGAACGATCGAAAAACTACCGAATGACGTCCGCTTACCACACATGGGTTGGCACCAGCTGACGAACCACGGCGAAGCGGTCTATTTCGTCCACTCGTACGGCGCTGTTTGTAACCCAGAATGGATCGTCGACGCGGTTGAATACGGACGTCTTGTTCCAGCGATCGTTCAAAAAGGACAAGTCACCGGGATGCAGTTCCACCCGGAAAAGAGTGGCGAAGTCGGACTGAAACTACTGAAGGAATGGAGAGAGACGACATGCAACTCTACCCAGCAATCGATTTAATGAGCGGACAGGCAGTACGCCTGAAGCAAGGAGATTTTGACCAACAGACATTCTTTGGTGATGCGTTGACGATTGCGAAGCGCTTCAAGGAAGATGGGGCGACAGCGATCCACTTGATCGATCTTGATGGCGCGAAAGCCGGCGAACCGTTGCACTTGAACTTGATTGCCGACATCAAAAAGGAGACCGGTTTGTTCGTCGAAGCTGGTGGTGGTGTCCGTAACATCGAGACGGTCGAAGCATACGTCGGTGCCGGAATCGACCGAATTCTCGTCGGCACGGTCGCCCTTGAAGACGAAGCGTTACTCGAACAGATGATTGCTCTCGCTGGTGATAAACTGGCTGTTGCGTTAGATGCAAAAGAAGGTATCGTTCAAACACGCGGCTGGCTCGAAGCGAGCGGTTGGACGCTTGAAGAGGCAATGACACACCTGATCGGCAAAGGCATCAAGACGTTCCTGTATACAGACATTTCGCGTGACGGAATGATGATGGGACCGGACGTTGATGGACTCGATCGTTTAAAACGGGAAGGGGTCGAATTGATCGCTTCCGGTGGTGTGACGACAGTCGATGACGTCGCGCGCCTCAAAGAAATCGGGATGGACGGAGCGGTCGTCGGTCGGGCGTTACTCGACGGATCACTCGCCTTAAAAGAGGTGTTACGCGTATGTTGATGAAGCGGATCATTCCCTGTCTTGACGTCAAGGAAGGACGTGTCGTCAAAGGCGTTAAATTCCAAAACTTACGTGATCTTGGTGACCCGGTCGCCGTCGCGAAATACTATTACGAGCAAGGGGCGGACGAACTCGTCCTGCTCGATATCTCAGCAACGCAAGAAGGGCGCGAGACGATGCTTGATATCGTCGAACGCGTCGCGGAAGTCATCTACATGCCGTTTACGGTCGGTGGCGGAATCAAGACAATCGAAGACGCGAAACGCTTGATTCGTGCTGGTGCTGACAAAGTCTCACTCAATTCATCAGCGCTTCAAAATCCACAACTGATTCAAGAAGTCAGCCGCCTGTTCGGTGTCCAAGCGACGGTCGTCGCAATCGATGCGAAGCAGACCGGCGACTCGTGGGGTGTCTTCTCACACGGTGGAACACAACCCGTCGGACGTGACGCGATCGAGTGGGCGCAGGAAGCCGTTGCCCTCGGTGCCGGCGAGTTACTCGTCACATCGATGGATGCTGACGGCACGAAGGACGGGTATGATCTCGCCTTGATCCGTCGTCTACGTGAAGTCGTCAATGTGCCGATCATCGCTTCCGGTGGGGTCGGAACGCTCGATCACTTAGCAGAAGGGTTGGAAGCAGGCGCTGACGCGGCTCTTGCTGCTTCAATCTTCCATGAAGCGACATACACGATGCCGGAAACGAAAGCC
Source organism: Exiguobacterium sp. s91 (assembly GCF_018618915.1). Classification (NCBI taxonomy): domain Bacteria; kingdom Bacillati; phylum Bacillota; class Bacilli; order Caryophanales; genus Exiguobacterium; species Exiguobacterium sp. s91. Next base: position 439,103 of record NZ_JACSMZ010000001.1, read on the forward strand.
TACCTCAAAGAACGGGGAGTCGAAGTCCGATGACGACATTGAATTTTTCAAAAGGACTCGTCGCTGCCGTCGTCGTCGACGAGCAGACGAACGATGTCTTGATGGTCGGCTTCATGGACCAAGCCGCTTATGATAAGACGCTTGCGACCGGTCTCGTCACCTTCTTCTCGCGGACGAAGAATCGCCTCTGGACAAAGGGGGAGACGAGCGGGAACACGCTTGAACTCAAACGGATGTGGATCGATTGTGATCAAGATAGTCTCTTGATCACGGTCAAAGCGAATGGTCCGACATGCCATACCGGAAATCGCAGTTGTTTCTATACGGAAGTGGAGGTGCCCGATGTTATACGAACTGGAACAGACGGTCAAAGCGAAGATTGACGCGAAAGAAGCAGAATCCTATACGAACTATTTAATTGCTTCTGGGTATGAGAAAATCGCGAAGAAGTTCGGTGAAGAGGCATTTGAAGTCGTTCTTGCTGGTAACGATACGTTAGCAGAAGAGACAGCAGACTTGTTGTATCACTTAACGGTCTTGCTCGCTGAGCGCGGTGTCTCATTCAAAGAAGTCGAAGCCGTCCTTAACGAACGTCACGGTACAAAATCGACGTTCAAGGATCGCCCGGATATTGAACAATGGTAAACGACATCCACATCGCCTAGGCGGTGTGGATTTTTGTATAAGCGGGAAAAGACAAACAGATGACGGTTGTCATCAAATCGACAGAATCTTTCGATAGGCACGCTGTCGCTTCAGAGCGTATAATCAAAGTGTTAGTCTTGTGTCATTAGAAAGTAGGTGTTCGGTTGGTTACCAAAAAAGAACTTAAGCAAACGATCAAGCAACAATCGAAAGAAACGATCGAAGAGCTACTCGCGAAAGGTGACTCCTTGAAAGAGGAGATCGCCAGTGCCATTACACACGGATTGGGTGTCATTTTCAGTATCGTCGCGCTCGTGATGTTGATTCTGCAGGCGACGAAATCCGGCAGCGCTTGGAACGTCACTGCTGTCAGTATCTTCGGGGCAACGATGATTCTCCTTTATCTGTTCTCGACCTTGATGCATTCGCTGATGCATACGAAAGCAAACAAGGTTCTACAAATTTTAGATCATGCTGGCATCTATCTCTTGATTGCTGGTAGTTATACACCGTTCGCCTTGATCACGCTCCGTGGTCCGCTCGGCTGGACATTGCTCGGAATCGTCTGGGGTGTCGGAACGCTCGGCATCATCTGGAAACTCTATTCGACCGGTAAATATGTCTGGATCTCGAATGCGTCTTATCTGATCCTCGGCTGGTGTTGTCTGTTTGCGATCAAGCCGATCTATGAAGCACTCGGGTTACAAGGATTCTTACTGCTCCTCGGTGGTGGACTTGCGTACTCCCTCGGCGTCATCTTTTACGTCTGGGCACGCTTGCCGTATAACCACGCGATTTGGCATTTGTTCGTCCTTGCTGGTAGTGTGTTGATCTTCCTGTCGATTTTCTATTACGTTGCTCCGGCGACGATGTCATGAAGAAATTACGGCTCCGGGACTGGCTCCCGCTTACGCTGTATTTTATGTTTGGACTTGGATTGCTCCTGTACTTCCGGATGTCGGGAATGCTGGAGCAATTCGACATTCAAGCATTATCGGATTGGGTACGGGATCAAGGTCTGACAGGGATGTTGCTTTACGTGCTCGCCTACACCGTCCGACCACTCGTCTTTTTCCCGGCGAGCTTGTTGACGTTATTTGGTGGGTATACGTACGGACCGTGGCTCGGGACATTGCTCGACGTCATTGGTGCCGGTACCGGCGGTTTGCTCAGCTTTTGGATCGCCCGGTTGCTCGGTCGCCGTGGCGTCGAGAAGTTGATCGGGAAAGGGAAGCTGAACGTGCTTGACGAACGGATTGCGACGAACGGCTTTCTCGTTGTGCTCGTCGTTCGATTGATTCCACTGTTTCCGTTTGACGCGATCAGCTACGCGTCGGGTCTATCGAAAATCCGCTTTAAACAGTTCGCTATCGCCAACTATCTCGGGATCATTCCCGGTGCGTTCGTTTACAACAATATCGGCTCAAGCCTGCGCGATCCGTTCTCCTGGCAATTTTTCGTTGCGATCGGACTATATGTCCTATTCTTTGCCGTAGGACTTGTTGCTCAACGGATTCTCAAAAATAAACGAAATAAAGAGCGTATGTAAGCGCTTTATGGCATAATATGAGTGCAGAGATGTGAACCGATACGGTAAAACAGCCTAGCATTTATTTAGGGGGAATCATGAGTGATGGAAAAAGTACTACGGGATGGTTTTATCTTCTTATCGCAAAACAAGACATTGAACGGTCTCGCCAAGCGATACGGGCTTAAATTCGGAGCAAGTCGCTTCGTGGCAGGGGATTCATTGGAAGCATCGAAACGGGCGATCCAGGAATTGAACGCAAAAGGGTTATGCGTCACGATGGACCATTTAGGGGAGTTCATCTCGACGGTAGCGGAAGCAGAGATGATGACACAAGAATGTATTCGTGCGGTTGAGATGATTGCGGAAGAAAAATTAGACTCGCAACTCTCGTTGAAACTGACATCACTCGGACTCGATATCTCGGACGAATTGATTCGCTCGAACATGGAACGGATCTTAACGCGGGCGAAAGAACTCGGTGTCTTCGTCACGATTGATATGGAAGATGAGCCACGTTGTGAAAAGACGATTCAATTGTTTGAAGAATTGCGCCAATCTTTCGATAACATCGGAACAGTCATCCAGTCATACCTCTACCGGTCGGAAGATGACATCAAACGTGTCGGACGCTTCGAGACGAATCTTCGGATCGTCAAAGGGGCATACAAAGAGCCGGCAACGGTTGCGTTCCCAGAGAAAGAAGATGTCGACCACAACTACATCAAGCTCGTGAAGTTACAATTATCACTCGGAAACTATGCTGCCGTCGCAACACATGACGATGCGATGATCGAGCAAGTCATCCGTCACGCTAAAGAGAACGGAATCGAAAAAGACCAGTTCGAATTCCAGATGTTATTCGGCATCCGGGTCGAGCGTCAACTCGAACTCGTCAAACAAGGCTATAAAGTCCGTGTCTACGTTCCTTATGGACGTGACTGGTACGGTTACTTCATGCGCCGCTTAGCAGAACGACCGGCAAACGTTGCCTTCGTTCTCAAAGGAATGGTCAAAGGATAAGAAGAGAAGGCGATGCAACGTTGCATCGTCTTTTTTTGATTCAGAGAGGAGAGGACAGAATGGCATGCACAGAACAAGAATTAAAGGAACTGCTACAACAAGACGCGAGTGTAACGCCTGCATTACTCGATGAGTTACTTCTACATATCGGTTCGACGGATTCTGAGTTACGGGATGGATTGATCTATCCGCAGTTAGCGACCTACATCGCATCAGAGTCATTTACGATAGAAGACACCAATCGAATTTTCGATTTTATTTTAAGCGGGCATGGATTGATGTATCGGATGGGAACGTCGGATACAACGGCTGTCCTGACACGATCGTTTTCAGCACTGGCACTCGCTGAATTGTTAGTGATGGACAAAACCCGACACTTATTGACGCAAAGTCAGTTGGATCGGCTGTCCACTTACTTACAAACTTATCTGGAGCAAGAAAAGGATGTCCGTGGATTCATTGACGGAATGGGGTGGGCACACAGCATGGCACATATCGCAGATGTCTATGCGGTTTGGTTTACGCACCCAGCGAGTCGTCCAGAGGAGGAACTCGGAGCGATTGATGCGATGATTCGTCAGTTGACGCGGTCCGATTATCTCTATGTCGATGAAGAAGCGGACCGGATGGTGACGGCATGGTTGCAAGTTTGTCGCCATGGACTGTCGGAAGATGTCCTATTACAACGAATCGAACATAATATTAAGGAGTGGCTTGAGAGTGACGTGACGTGGGGAGATGCGGAGTGGACGACGTATCGTAACGTCAAACAGATGCTACAGACACTCTATTTCCGACTGAAATGGGAAGAACAATCGGATCTCGTCTTAATTGAAGAGTGGTTGCGACAGGTACATCAGCGAACGCATGGAGGATAAAGACATAGAGTATATTGGACGTCTTCGAATTCTTCGCTGTCCTCAGGTAGGAAGTATCCTCATAAACGAAAGGACTATTTTATTATGCATTTGGAAGTTAAGAGTTTCATTAAAATTCCTCCTGAAAAAAAAGAACTAGATATTAATCAAGAATACCCAGGGTTCATAAAGATGACCGATTTAAAAGACACCGATGTATTTAATTATGCATTTGGCCGAGCTGACGGATATCCTTCTGGAAAAGTTGTTTTTTGCATGGATGGTGAACCACTTCCCTTTGACGCACATGTAAGTGAGCTATACATGTTTTGGCACGCTTTAATAAAAAGTGTATCGACAAGTGAACTATATGACATTGAAAAATCAAACTGGTCTTTACAATATGAGAGCGAGGAAGTCTCTTCTAACTTTATCATGCGATTTTTCTATCAAAAAAAAGTAGTAGAGTTTTATTATAAAAATAAAATCTTGTCTACTTTTCCACTAGATATGTATAAAAAAGCAGTTCTACAAGGATTTTTAGATTTTATGTGGCATACGAATTTAGAGTTTGAAACGATTGTGTATGATTCGCTAGGTGAAGAAATTGATTATGCTTCGATGAGAGAAGACACTGGAGATGATTTATATACGTGTCGCTATATTTTCTTGCAACTCATGAAAGAGATCTATCGTCAAAAGAGTTACGATGTAACTACTCTTATTGATTTCGATTTTAAGGTAAGTCGTTCTTTTTCTCGTTTGAAATATGACTTGGAGGATTGAATCTGTAAAAGTACTTCTTAAAGTACTAAACGAATTTTAGTAAGTAGACGATCTTGATTCACACGTATCATTACCGTTACCGGTGTGATGAAGACAATGTGACTTGCAGTCTCAAATTGAATGAAATCAACCAAAAACGGTCTCTTAACTTCTAGTGAGAGACCGTTTATTACATTTAAGCTACCTCATATGTCTTCACCCGACTCCTGCAGGAAAGCGGGTGAGAAGACAGTGAGGTTACTGATGATGGAGTTTCATCAATCATTACGGCAAAATGATATTTCCTAAAAACAGCATGCCTGCAAATACTAGAATGACAAGAAAGATAGAGGTCTGCGGATGGAATCGTTTTTCTTGATAGCGTCGAAAAATGCGTCTTCCGAGTTCAGGTATACCCATTAGAAAAACCATATACAATAAAAAGTATTGCCATCGTTCTAAAACATCAAGTGAATCGATATAAAATAACAGATTGATACCTAACGCAATCAAAATAAAAGTATAAAAAGTACTATATGACATAGTTATCTCTCCCTCGCAGCTGTCGTCTGAAAAGCAAACAAACACGAGAAAGCATGGGCTTGATCCAGTAACCGATGCCCCGTCATGACGGCTCCTTCTTTTTGAATGACCGCTTCATCGAGTAACGTCCAACCCCGTTCTTTTGCTAGTTGCAACAGTTCCCACGGCATCATCGTATTCCCCATCGCGACTTCCTCACCATACAGACGACGATAAGCAAGTTGCCGCGGTGCTGCTGTCGGACCGAGTAGACTGATGACGACGAGCGGAGCGACACGTTCGATTTCTTGCAGCACTTGAACGGGACGTGTCGACCATTCGAGTGAGTTGACGGCGAGGACGACATCAAACGCATGATCGGCGAACGGCAATGCTTCACCTGTTCCAACGATGAACGTCTGCTCGGGTGACTTCTCACGCGCGATTCGGATCATCTCGTCTGAGACATCGAGTCCGACTGTCTGAAAGTCCGGTGTCAGTAAGCGACAGGCTGCCCCATCACCGCAACCGAGATCAAGCAAACGACCACCGGTGATTGTTTTTCGTAAGAACGGCAAAACGGTTTTCCGACTGCCGTTCGTCCACATATCGTCAGCGCGATCCGCCCAGTCGGCGGCTTTTTGATTCCATACATGCTCGGTTTGACTCATTTCTATCCACTCCTTTTTATCAGTCTAACAGGAAAATTTGTCCATTGACTGATTTTTTATTGCTACTGAATCATTATTCATTTATGATGAAGATGTAGAAGAAGCACACCAAAGTCGTTCGGCTTCTTTTTTTGTCAGTATAATGAATGGTTGTTCATTCAATTTAAACTCAGGGGGTATATCATGGCGAGTCAAATCGGTCAGCCGACCACAATCCAGTTGACGAAACACATCCAATTCGCCGTCATCATCGGTTCAGGGGTGATGGGTGCAGGCATCGCGGCACATCTTGCGAATGCTGGCATACGGACATTGATGCTTGATATCGTACCAAAAGAACTTACGGCACAAGAAGAGAAGCAGGGCTTGACGCTGAGTGATCCGCGCGTCCGTTCCCGCATCGCGCGCGATAACCGCGAAAAACTCTTGAAACAAAATCCAGCACCACTCGCATCGAAGAAATTGATCGACTTCATCGAGGTCGGAAACTTAGAAGACGACTTAGAGCGTCTGAAAGAAGCGGACTGGATCGTCGAAGTCGTTGTCGAACGACTCGACGTCAAACAGCAATTGTTTAAAACGATCGAACCGTTCATTCGGGAAGACGCGATCGTCAGCTCGAATACATCAGGCATCTCGATCGAAGCGATGCGCGAAGGGCGTTCGGAATCGTTCAACCGTCGTTTCCTCGGGACACACTTCTTTAATCCACCACGTTATCTGAAGTTACTTGAGTTGATTCCAACGTCAGACACGGATCCGAGTGTCATTGACTTCATGAAACAATTCGCAGAGGAACGACTCGGGAAAGGCGTCGTCATTGCGAAGGACACACCGAACTTCATCGGCAACCGGATCGGGACATACGGTCTCCTCGTAACGATGGATGAGATGAAAAAAGGTGGCTATTCGATCGGGGAGGTCGATTCGGTCACAGGTCCACTCCTTGGTCGCCCAGGGTCAGCGACGTTCCGGACACTCGACGTCGTCGGCATCGACACGTTCGTCCATGTTGCAAACAACGTCTATGACTTGTTGCCAGAAGGCGAAGAGAAGGAGACGTTCGCGGTCCCGGCTGAGATGCGTCGCCTTGTCGAACAAGGAGCGCTTGGTGCGAAGACGGGTCAAGGGTTCTATAAGAAAGTCGGAAAACAGATCCTTGAACTTGATCTCGAGACATTCGAGTACGTTGAAAAGAGAGCGCTTACTGAACCGTCAATCGGACAAGCTAAAGCACTTCCGGGCGCAAAAAACAAACTGAAAGCCGTCGTCTTCGCACAAGATCGTGTCGGTGCCTTACTCTGGCCGATCCACGCGAAAACATTGCTCTACTCGGCTCAGCTGACGGGAGAAATCGCAGACGACATCAAAGCAATCGACGAAGCAATGAAATGGGGCTTCGGCTGGAAGATGGGACCGTTCGAGACATGGGACGCACTTGGCGTCGAGAAAACGGTCGCGAAGATGAAACAAGATGGTTACGCAGTACCGGCATGGGTCGATGAGATGCTCGAAGCAGGAAAAACGAGCTTCTATGATGCGTCCGGTCGTCATTATGACGTTGCAACGAAAGACTACGTCGGAGCAACGGTCAATCCGAAGGAAATCCGCCTCCGCGACGTCCGGAAGTCAAACGGTGTTCTCCTTGAGAACAATGGGGCACGCTTGCTTGATATCGGTGACGATGTCGCAGTCCTCGAGTTCACTTCGAAGAGCAATGCGATCGGTGTCGACATCATGCAGATGATCGAACAGTCGGTCGATCTCGTTGAGAAAAACCACCGTGGTCTCGTCATCGCGAACGATGGCAAGAACTTCTGTGTCGGTGCGAACCTAGCGATGATGCTGATGGAAGCGGAAGATGAAAACTGGTTCGAGCTCGACTGGATCATCAACAAGTTCCAACAATCGATTCAAAAGATTCGTTATGCATCGCGTCCAATCGTCGCTGCACCACAAGGGATGACGCTTGGTGGCGGTACGGAGATCTCGCTTCCGGCAGCTCGTCTGCAAGCCGGGCTTGAAACGTATATGGGTCTTGTCGAAGTCGGTGTCGGTCTGATTCCAGGAGGCGGCGGAAACGTCAATACGTATCGTCGACTGTTAGAAAACACACCGGACGGACTCGTCAATATCGAGAAAGCAGCGCAAAAGACGTTCGAGAACGTCGCGATGGCAAAAGTCTCAAAATCAGCCTTTGAAGCACGCGAACTCGGATATGTCCGCTCCGTTGATCAGATCTCGATGAACCGGGATCACTTGACGTATGATGCGAAACAACTCGTCCTTGAACTGGACCGGACCGGCTACACGGCACCAGCGAAAGCGAAGATTCCAGTCGTCGGTCGTGCGGGGAAAGCGACGCTTGAACTCGCAACACGCGAAATGTTCTACGGCGGTTATATCTCGGAACACGATTTGAAAATCGCAAGTAAACTCGCACACGTCATCGCCGGCGGAAACGTCGCCTTCGGTAGCCACGTCGATGAACAATATATGCTCGACATCGAACGGGAAGCATTCTTGAGCCTAATCGGTGAGATGAAGACACAACAACGGATGCAGCACATGCTCGTCAAAGGCAAGCCGCTTCGTAACTGAGGACTGGGGGGATTCGGATGAAGGAAGCAGTAATCGTCGCTGGTGCACGGACACCGGTCGGAAAAGCAAAAAAGGGCGCATTCAAATCGATGCGCTCGGATGAATTAGCAGGCATCGCCATCCAAGAAACATTGAAACGGTCCGGTTACACGGGAGCGGTCGATGACGTCATTCTCGGATGTGCCTTACCGGAAGCAGAGCAGGGGATGAACATCGCCCGTTACGCTTCAGTCCTCGGTGGATTATCACACGAGGTACCAGCGATCACGATCAACCGGTATTGTTCAAGTGGATTACAATCGATCGCTGACGCAGCGATGAAGATCATGACGGGGCAAGCAACAGCCGTCGTCGCCGGAGGACTTGAATCGATGAGTCAAGTCCCGATGCCGGGTCACGTCGTCCGACCTAATCCGTCGATCGTCGACACGGCACCGGAATACTACATGAGCATGGGGCATACAGCGGAGCAAGTCGCTGCGACCTACAATGTCTCACGGGAAGATCAAGATGCGTTTGCCTTGAAGAGCCATCAAAAAGCAGCGGCAGCAATCGCGGCTGGTAAGTTTGCTGACGAGATCGTCCCGGTAACGGTGACGGAACAATTCGTCAATGATGAACTGAAAATCGAAGAGAAGACATTCATCGTCGAACACGATGAAGGCGTTCGTCCGGATTCGTCACCGGAAGGTCTTGCGAAACTTCGCCCAGCGTTCCGCCTCGGCGGTAGCGTCACAGCAGGGAACTCTTCGCAGACGTCAGACGGTGCGGCTGCCGTCCTCGTCATGGAACGGGAAGAAGCAGAACGCCAAGGGTTACCGATTCTCGGAAAGTTCAAGTCGTTTGCGGTCGGTGGTGTCCGTCCGGAAGTGATGGGAATCGGACCAGTCGTTGCGATTCCAAAGGCACTGGACCTCGCAGGCATCACGCTTGAGGACGTTGGTTTGATCGAGTTGAACGAAGCGTTCGCTTCGCAGTCGCTCGGTGTCATCCGCGAGCTTGGATTAAACGAAGACATCGTCAACGTCAACGGTGGAGCGATTGCCCTCGGTCACCCCCTCGGTTGTACAGGAACGAAACTCACATTGACGCTCTTGCATGAAATGAAACGCCGGAATGTCCAGTATGGTGTCGTCTCGATGTGTATCGGTGGCGGAATGGGCGCAGCAGGTGTATTCGAACTAGTTGAAGGAGGAACAGGACAATGAGCCAAACGACAAACGAATTAATCAAAGGTGGCAGTTTCGTATTAGATGAGTTAGCACCAGAACGTCTCTTCACACCAGAGGATTTCTCGGAAGAACACAAAATGGTCGGTGACATGACAGCGAAGTTCGTCGAAGATCGTGTCGTTCCTGTCCTTGACCGAATCGAAAAACACGAGTTCGAACTGTCGGTCGGTCTCCTCCGTGAAGCAGGCGAGCTTGGTCTACTCGGCGCAGACGTTCCAGAAGCATACGGCGGCTATCAGATGGATAAGATCTCGTCTTCGATCATCACGGAGAAGTTCGCGCGTGGACGTTCGTTCGCCCTCAGCTACGGCGCACACGTCGGAATCGGTTCGTTGCCGATCGTCTTCTTCGGTAACGAAGAGCAAAAGCAGAAATACTTGCCGAAACTCGCTTCAGGGGAGTGGATCGCTTCGTACGCGTTGACGGAACCAGGCTCTGGTTCGGATGCTCTTGGTGCTAAAACGACGGCTGTCTTGAATGAAGCTGGTACGCACTACATCTTGAACGGTGAAAAACAATGGATCACGAACGCTGGTTTTGCAAGCTTGTTCGTCGTCTACGCAAAAATCGACGGTGACAAGTTCACCGCCTTCCTCGTCGAAGGATCGTATCCAGGCGTCTCGACAGGCGTCGAGGAACAGAAGATGGGAATCAAAGGATCATCGACACGGACGTTGATCTTACAAGATGCAGAAGTACCGGTCGATAACGTCCTTGGTGAGATCGGACGCGGTCACGTCATCGCCTTCAACATCTTGAACGTCGGTCGTTACAAATTAGCTGTCGGTGCTGTCGGTTCGTCAAAACGGGCGATTGATCTCGCAGTCCAGTACTCGAACGAACGGAAACAGTTCAAGACACCGATCAGCTCGTTCCCATTGATTCAAGAAAAACTCGCGACGATGGCAGCACAGACGTATGCGATGGAAAGTTCGGTCTACCGGACGGGTGGTCTGTTCCAAGACAGTCTCGATCAGTTGTCAGAAGAAGAGAGCAAGGACGGTAAGAAAATCGCCGATGCAATCGCTGAGTACGCAATCGAATGCTCAATGAACAAAGTCTTTGCTTCGGAAACATTTGATTATGTCATCGATGAAGCGGTTCAGATCCACGGTGGTTATGGCTTCATGGCAGAATATGAAGTCGAGAACATGTACCGTGATTCACGGATCAACCGGATCTTCGAAGGAACGAACGAGATCAACCGTCTTCTCGTTCCAGGAACATTACTGAAGAAAGCGATGAAAGGCGAGTTGCCGTTGCTTGCGGAAGCGCAACGTCTGCAACAAGAAGTGATGAGCTTCATGCCGACAGAAATCGGAACAGCACCACTTGATCGCGAACGCCACTTACTCGCGATGATGAAGAAAATCTTCTTGTTGACTGCCGGAACAGCGGTCCAGAAATACCAGGACAAACTCCAAGGCGAGCAAGAGATCTTAGCGAATACAGCCGACATCATGAGTGCGATCTATGCGCTCGAGTCAGCGATCGTCCGGACGGACAAAGCGATTACCGACAAAGGAATCGAGAAGAGCGAACTGAAAGTCCGTTACACGGAAGTCTTCGCACAACAAGCGTTCGAAGCTGTCGAGCGTGACGCAAAAGAGACTCTCTACGCGGCAGCAAGCGGCGACGAACTCCGGATGTTGCTCTCGGCGCTGAAAAAATTCAGCCGTTACCAGCCAATCAACGTCATCGGTACGAAACGCGACATCGCAAAACGTCTCATCGAGTCAAACAAATATACGGTCTAAGTCAGGTTTACCGCTTCGCCTTTGCAGGGAAAATCTCTGTAAAGGCGAAGTTTTTGGTTGGAGGAGGAAAACGAGATGCGCCAAGAATTGGTTGAACTGCAATTTGCGATTGCCTACTATCAATCCCTTGAACGTTTGTCGCCGGAAGAATGGGATCTGCCGCTTGCGCTTAATAAGTGGACCGTCCTTGAGTGCGTCAGTCATCTGTATTTATGGGACCGGTTTTATTACGATCATGCCATCTCGAAGTTACCGGATGAACCGTTGACGCTCGTCGAGACGGATTTTGATCAGTTCAATCGACTGGCGGTCGAATATGCGCATCATATCGATCCGCTCGCCTTATTGAAGAAAGCAATCAGCGTCCGGCGTGACATCGTCAATCACCTCGATCGTTTGTCTGACGAGCAGTTTGAAGCAACCTATGAGGATTTCCGACCACTTACATTCGTCGAGTCGTTCGTTGCCCATGACGCGCATCACCAAGATCAGATTGACGGGGCGCTCGCACGCTTGAAGCAGAAGTGATCCATCTGCTACTCTTGAAGGTGAGGTGAGGAACATGACAAAAACAGTCACGATGTACGGCTATCCGAAATGTAGTACGTGCGTCAAAGCAAAAAAAGCACTCGAACAGCACGGTGTCGAAGTGGATTACAAACATATCGTCGAGGAGACACCATCTGCAACGACGATTCAGGAACTTCATCAAAAGAGTGGAGAGCCACTGAAGAAATTCTTCAACACGAGCGGTCAATCATACCGTTCGCAAGGGATCAAGGACAAACTTCCAGAGCTATCAGAAGACGAGCAATACAAGTTACTCGCAAGTGACGGCATGTTGTTGAAGCGTCCGATCGTCACAGACGGGAAAGACGTCACGATCGGCTTCAAGGAAGAAATGTATCAAGGAAAATGGTATTAAGTTCAGAGTCGATTTTGGTATACTGAACACGTTAGTCCAAATTAGTCCACAGGGGGAATCGGAAATGAGTCAAGTAAAAGACAACTTACGCTATTCGGAAGAACATGAATGGGTCGAAGTATCAGGAAACAAGGCGCGCATCGGAATCACGGATTTCGCGCAACACGAACTCGGGGATATCGTCTTCGTCGAATTGCCTGAAGTCGGAGATACGATCTCAGCAAACGAGCCATTCGGTTCAGTCGAGTCGGTCAAGACAGTCTCGGAGTTATACGCACCGATCTCTGGTAAAGTCGTTGCCATCAACGAAAACCTTTCGGATTCCCCAGAACTCGTCAACGAGTCACCATTCGAAGGTGCTTGGATGGTTGACATCGAAATCGAAGATGCTTCACAAGTCGAGGCATTGATGGACGCTGCGGCGTACAAATCGATGATCAACGAGTAATACTTAACGAAAAGAGAGTGAACGAGGCGCTTGCGTTTCGTCCGCTCTCTTTTTTTTGTATACTGACGACAGATACCACGAAGAAAGGAGCGACCGTCATGCAAGAGGTCACGACCGTCCCGGAAAACGGGCTATTGTATGTCTATGCACCGATGTGCGGGACATGCGCCATCGCGGAGCGTATGCTCGATATCGTCGAAGCGACGGAATCAGGTCAATCGATTCAGAAGGCGAACGGGAATTTCATTCCGGATTTCTTAGAAGAAGCCCGTGTCATGAGTGTTCCTGCGTTGTTGCGAATTGAAGAAAATCAAGTCGTAGAGCGCCTTTATGCTTTCCAGTCCGTTCAAAACGTCTTTGCTTTCTGTCAAGAACGGTAAGAAAAGTCCAACTGGATTTTTCTTTTTGTTAAATTGTCGGAATATTTACAATAATCCGTTGACAACGCAGAAATATGAATGGTATATTCATAACAACTTCTAGAAATGCATTATAGGAAGTCTAGCAGAGATGATCGTTCAATACGATTCAAGTCCTGAACCCTTTCTCCCATCCTAAGCCGGTGTATTGTTTCCCCTTAAGTCGTCCCCCAAAGACGAAGCGGTGCAATGAACGGGTGGTGGATCGAAAGGACCGATCAGGAAGTGAACGTAAGCTGGCGATCATGTCGAACAGGCGCCGTCCTCCACGCGGAAGAGCGAACAATTCCGAATGGAGCTGGGTTTTCCTTCGTAGCATTTCTAACCACATTATTCGTGTTGTCGGTTCGCCGGCAACGCCTTTTTTTTGTTTTCTGGAAGTTTTTCGAGCCGGTCGCTTGCCAGGATAGAATCTCCTTGCTACAATGCGAATAAGGAAAATTACTTTAATTCATATCCGATTACTCGGAATTAACTGGTGAGATGGAGGACGACAAGGCATGACAGTACGTTTTATGGATGTTTTCACAGAATGGGCATCAACGTATGACGAGACAGTAACCGGACACGATCCGGAATATAAAGAGGTTTTTCGTCGATACGATGAGATTTTGGATACAGTAGCGGATAAAGCGCAGTCGCCGGTCATTGAATTCGGAGCAGGCACAGGGAACCTGACACAACGTCTTCTGGCACGTCACGACGCCGTACTCGCCGTTGAACCAAGTCCGGAGATGCGGGCAATCCTGACGGAAAAGATTCCATCGCTTGATGTACAGGATGGTCACTTCCTCTCGTTCGAGGCGAAGGGAGCACGCAGTTTTGTTTCGACGTATGCGTTTCATCATCTAACAGATGAGGAAAAGGGAGAAGCAATCGAACTGATGGCATCACATTTACCGGCAGACGGAAAAATCGTCTACGCGGATACGATGTTCGTCTCAGAAGAGGCGCGCCTGCAAACGATCCGTGAAGCACGTGCTCAAGGGTTTGATGCGTTAGCGGAAGATCTCGAACGCGAGTTTTACCCGTTGATTCCAGTCATGGAAGAATTGTTTACATCACGGGGATTCACTGTTAAATTTATACAATACAATCACTTCGTCTGGCTCGTAGAAGCCGAGAAAATGGGGGAATAAATCATGGCACTTCAAAAAATGAACGTCGAAAGCTTTAACCTGGATCATACGAAAGTCAAAGCACCTTATATCCGCGTCGCGGGTTATAAAGAAGGTAAAGTCGACCAAGTCGTCAAATACGATATCCGTTTCACACAACCAAACGTTGAGCAAATGCCGATGCGTGCGATGCACACACTCGAGCACTTACTTGCTGAAAACATCCGTAACTACTCGGATGATGTCATCGATGTCTCGCCGATGGGATGCCAAACAGGTTTCTACATGGCGATGATGAACTTCGACTCAGTCGAAAAAATGAGCGAACTCGTTGAGAAGACGTTGAAAGACGTCCTCGCAGCAGAAGAGATTCCAGCGCAAAACGAAGTCCAATGTGGATTTGCGAGCGCACATGACCTCAAAGGAGCGAAGCACTATGCCGAGAAAATGCTTGCCGGTCGTGATGAATGGGACATCGTCTTCGGATGATCGCGAACAACGTCCGCGACCTCGTCGGAAACACACCACTCTACGAGATCACTTCATTCGATTTGCCTGCTGGTACGCGCATTTTGGCGAAGCTCGAATGGATGAACCCTGGGGGCAGCGTCAAAGACCGCCTTGGCATTCAACTCGTTGATGCAGCAATCGAAAACGGACATGTGACACCAGGCGGTACGATCATCGAGCCGACAGCCGGGAATACCGGCATCGGCTTGGCGCTCGCCGCTAAAAAATATGATCTTCAAGTCATCTGTGTCGTTCCGGAAAAATTCAGTCAAGAAAAACAGACGTTGATGCGGGCACTCGGCGCAACCGTCGTCAACACGCCGACTGAACTCGATATGCAAGGGGCTATCGACCGGGCTAAAGAACTCGGTCAGGAAATTCCGAACAGTTACGTTCCGTTACAATTCGAAAACGAAGAGAATCCAGTCACGTATCAGCGGACACTCGGTCCTGAGCTGATTGCGGACTTGTCGCACATCGACTGGTTCGTTGCCGGTTGTGGTTCAGGTGGTACGTTCGCCGGAACAGCGGACTTCTTAAAACAACGTCTCGGTACAAAAGCAGCGATCGTCGAACCGGAAGGCTCCGTCTTAAATGGTGGTCCAGCCGGTCCGCATAAGACAGAAGGCATTGGAACAGCAAAATGGCCAAGTCTCGTTCCGCGTGAACTCGTCGACGAGATTCATACGATTTCTGACCGCGATGCATTTGACGCGGTTCATACACTCGCTGCTCGCGAAGGATTACTCGTCGGTAGTTCAGCAGGTGCAGCGCTCGTTGCTGCGCTTGATATCGCAAAGCGTCACCCCGGCAGTACGATCGTCACCGTCTTCGCAGACAGTGCCGAACGCTACTTAAGCCAACAAATCTTTGAAAAGGTGGACGAAACTCATGCGTAAGAAGACAGCATTGATTCATGGAGGAACAGGTGTCGACCGGGCAACAGGAGCCGTCACACCTCCGATCTATCAAACAAGCACATACAAGCAGGATAAAATCGGTCAACTCAAGGACGGATACGAATACTCACGGACAGCGAACCCGACACGGACGAGCATCGAACGATTGATTGCGGATCTCGAAGGTGGCGCACGTGGTTTTGCCTTCGGTTCTGGGATGGCAGCAATCCATGCCGTCTTCCACTTGCTTGAGTCTGGCGACCACATCGTCATGACAGATGACGTCTACGGTGGTACGTTCCGCTTGATGCAACGTGTCTTACCGAAGTTCAACATCGAAGTGACATTCGTCGATACGACGGACCTTGCGGCAACGGAAGCAGCGATCCAAGACAACACGAAGATCGTCTACGTCGAAACACCGACGAACCCGTTGTTGAAAGTGACGGACATCGCAGCCATCGCAACGATTGCCAAACGTCACGATCTTAAACTCGTCGTCGACAACACGTTCGCGACACCTTATCATCAACAACCACTCGCACTTGGTGCAGACATCGTCTTGCACAGTGCGACGAAATACATCGGCGGACATTCGGACGTCGTCGCTGGACTTGTCGTCGTCAAAGATGATGCGCTCGGCGAAGAGCTGCACTTCATCCAAAACTCGACAGGCGGCGTGCTTGGACCGCAAGACAGCTTCTTGCTCGTCCGTGGTCTTCGTACACTCGGTATCCGGATGGATGCGATCGAAGAGACAGCCCATGATCTCGTTGCGTTCCTACAAGCGCAAGATATCGTCTCGAACATCTTCTACCCAGGACTTGCATCGCATCCTGGTCACGACATCCAAGCGAAACAAGCGACTGGGTTTGGTGGGATGATCAGCTTTGATGTTGGTTCAGCAGCGAATGCAGAAAAACTCGTCGAGGCGACACACTTCTTCACACTTGCTGAGAGTCTTGGTGCCGTCGAGAGTCTGATTTCGGTGCCGGCACGGATGACGCACGCGTCGATCCCAGCAGAGCGTCGGGCAGAACTCGGCATCACAGACGGTCTCGTCCGGATTTCAGTTGGACTTGAAGACGCGGAAGATTTGAAAGAAGACTTAACACGTGCTTTCACGTTCCTCGAAAAAGTTTCTGAAAAAACTGTTTGACAACAAAAATAACCCCTGCTAATATTCAGAATATATTCTACAAACTTAATACCGAAACTCTTATCGAGAGTGGTGGAGGGACTGGCCCGATGAAACCCGGCAACCGCGGATCTAATCCGAAGTGGTGCTAATTCCAGCAGACAAAAGTCTGGGAGATGAGAGCAAATGGTTTTGTGTACTGAAAAGTGCGCGCGTTTGCTCTAAAACGCGCGCACTTTTTTTATTTTAGGAGGGACAGTTGTGATTCGTTTACAAGACGTAGGAAAGATTTATCGCTCAAAGCGCGGAGCGGTCGAAGCCGTCGCGAATGTCGATCTGACAATCGAGCGCGGTGAAATTTTTGGAATAATCGGTTATTCCGGAGCAGGGAAATCGACCTTGATCCGATTGCTGAATATGCTTGAAGCACCAACGAGTGGTTCGATCCAAATCGATGGTGTTGAGATGACATCACTGAAACCAAAGGAATTACGAGGCGTCCGCAAGAATGTCTCGATGGTCTTTCAGCACTTCAACTTACTATGGTCACGGACGGTTGAAGAGAACATCATGTTCCCACTCGAGCTGGGTGGCTTCCCGAAAGCACACCGCAAGGAACGGGTAGCGGAACTGATCCAACTCGTTGGTTTGGACGGACGCGAAAAAGCCTATCCGTCACAATTATCGGGTGGTCAAAAACAACGTGTCGGTATCGCTCGGGCACTGGCATCGAACCCGGACGTTCTCTTATGTGACGAGGCAACAAGTGCACTCGATCCGAAGACGACGGACTCAATCCTTGAGTTACTCGTCGACATCAATGAAAAACTGAAACTGACGATCGTCTTGATCACACACGAGATGCACGTCATTCAAAAAATCTGTCACCGGGTCGCCGTCATGGAAGCCGGTAAAATCGTCGAGCAAGGACCGGTCGCAGAAGTCTTCCGTCATCCGAAGCAAGCGATGACGAAGGAATTCGTCAAACAATTGACGTCACCGTCAGAGAACGAGTTAACGTTCGCGAAACTACGCGAACGGTACCCAACCGGAAAAATCGTTCAGTTGACGTTCGTCGGATCGACAGCGGAAAGCCCGATCCTCGCGGAAGTCATGAAGGATTCACCGGTCCTGTTCAATATCATCGGCGGAAACGTCGGTCAATCGCAGGAAGGGGCACTCGGTACACTGTTCATTCAGTTGATCGGGGAAACAGAAGCAACACAAGCGGTCATCACGAAGCTTCAAGCCAGTGATGTTGAAGTGGAGGTGGATCACCGATGATTTCATTCTTTGACAATCTAGATTGGAACATGGTGTGGGAAGCGACAGGCAGTACCGTTTATATGACGGCAATCGCTGGGGTTTCGACATTCGTCCTCGGTTTGATCATTGGTTTACTATTGTATGCGACAAACGAAGAGTTATTGTTCAAGAATCGGGCGTTTTATTCAGTGTTGAGCTTGATCGTCAACGTCTTCCGTTCGATTCCGTTCATCATCTTACTGATCTTATTGATTCCATTTACGACAGCAATCGTCGGTTCGTTCCTCGGACCAACGGCAGCATTACCGGCACTGATTTTCGGTGCTGCACCATTTTACGGTCGGATGGTTGAACTCGCGTTACGCGAAGTCGATAAAGGTGTCATCGAGGCAGCTGAATCGATGGGAGCGACGAAGTTCCAAATCATCTATAAAGTCTTAGTCCCGGAAGCGTTGCCTGCCATCGTTTCTGGTATCACGGTCACACTCGTCTCACTTGTCGGTTATACGGCAATGGCCGGAGTAGTCGGCGGAGGTGGACTTGGGGACATGGCCTTCATCGAAGGATTCCAGCGTTCTCAAAACGATGTCATCGTCATTGCGACACTCTTAATCTTAGCGATCGTCTTCGTCATCCAAATCATTGGTGATTTGCTGATCCGAGCAATCGATAAACGTTAATTCAAAACTTAATCATATTGGAGGAATCATTCATGAAAGTTTGGAAAAAATTCGTAGGTACTGCTGCTGTATCCGTCTTAGCAATCAGCCTTGCTGCATGTGGCGAAAAATCATCAGGATCAGGTAGCGACGACAAAACACTTGTCATCGGTGCTTCAAACGTACCGCACGCTGAGATTCTTCAGCACGTTAAAAAAGAATATGAAGCAAAAGGTTACAAACTTGAGATCCAGAAGTTCCAAGATTACGTACTTCCGAACAAAGCACTCGCTTCAAAAGAAATCGATGCGAACTACTTCCAGCACGTACCGTATCTCGAGCAACAAGAGAAAGAAAACAAATCATATAAGTTCGCGAACGCAGGTGGCGTCCACGTTGAACCACTCGGTATCTACTCGAAGAAATACAAGTCACTCGATAAGTTACCAAACGGTGCAACGATCTTAACGAGCTCAAACGTCGCGGAACGCGGTCGTGTCTTGACGTTCCTTCAAAATGAAGGATTGATCAAGCTCAAAGACGGTAAAACGACAGATGCACAACTCGGTGATATCGCGGAGAACCCGAAGAAACTTAAGTTCAAAACGAACATCGAAGCATCACTTCTTCCGCAAGCTTACAAAAACAATGAAGGCGACGCTGTCCTCATCAACACGAACTATGCGATCGATAACGGTCTGAACCCACTGAAAGACGCGATCGCTTCAGAAGATGAGTCGTCACCATACGTCAACATCATCGTTACACGTGATGGTGATGAGAAAGACAAGCGTGTCACAGCACTTCTTGACGTTCTGCACGAAAAGAAAAACCAAGATTGGATCCTCGACAAGTACAAAGGTGCGGTCGTTCCAGTCAGCAAATAAGTTCACCGAAACCGGCATCCTTCCTATATAATGGAAGGATGCTTTTCATTTGTCTGAAACAGGGGTTAGGGGGAATCATATGCAACGCATACGTCAACTGCATCCGTTGACACTCGGGGTCTTGTTCGGGACGTTTTTCTCACGTCTCGGCACGTTCATCACGATGCCGTTCTTCGCCATCTACATGACGACTGTTCTAAAGTTTGATCCGGTCGATGTTGGCTGGGTGCTCAGTATTTCGGCGATCGCCAGTCTCGTCATGAGTTTCATCGGCGGTACCTTGTCGGACCGTTATGGACGGCGGGCGATGATGCTTGCCGGAACGATTGGGTTCGCGGTCGTCTTCATCGCGCTAGCACAAGTCGAGACGTTCTGGGCGTTCTTTACGCTCAGTGCCTTGAACGGTGTCTGTCGCTCGATTTTTGAACCGTCCGCCCGTGCCTTGATCAGTGATACGACGGACGAAGCGAACCGATTGTTCGTCTTCAATATCCGTTACGCGATGATCAACATCGCAGCAGCGATTGGACCGGGAATCGCTTTACTGCTGAGTGCGGGAAACACGTCCGCGACGTTTTACATCACGGCGTTCGTCTATATCGTGTACGGGGTGATGATTGGTATCTTATTCAAACGTCATCCAATCACCGAGACGCATGGTGGGAAAAAGGTGTCATTCGGAGCAACGGTTCGTCTGTTGCGGACGGATATCGCCTTTACGCTGGCACTCGCCGGTATCATCTTCGGTGTCTTCGGCTACAGCCAGTTCAACTCGACCTTGCCACAGTTCTTGACGGAGACGTCACTCCTTGAAGGTGGGAAGACACTCTATGCGATCTTAATCACGATCAATGCGATCACCGTCTTGATCGTCCAATATCCGATCATGAAGTTTGGTGTCAAGACGTCACCACTCGTCTCGATCACGACTGGGATTGCGACTGTTGCGATCGGATTGTTCATCATGGGAAATGCGAACGCGATCTGGTTGATGATCGTCGCGATGTTCATCTTCACGTGCGGGGAAGTCATGATGTTCACGATGACCGACATCTTGACCGATCGGTTCGCGAAGCCAGAATTACGGGGCAGTTATTTCGGGGCGATGGGCTTGACGTCGATCGGACAATCAATCGGACCGATCGCCGGAGGACATTTGTTAAGTTTATATGGAGCGGACCGTCCGTTACCGATTTTCGGGATATTAGCGGGCTTGACATTATTCGGAATACCACTGCTCTTACTGTCACAACGGATTCATCGGGCTTCGACGATCGAGGAACTCGAGGAACCGGTGAAACTTTCGAATGATTCTCAACAAAACGCATGATTTTGAGAAAAATCAACGAGCGATGACGCTTGAATAATACGCGATGTTTCTTTAAGATTAGAATGATACTAAATTAGTAACGCTCGTGTTCTGAATCGTCAGTCACGAAATGAATAGATGGAGGGATTCTAACATGAAGGCTTCACACTTGAAGATTGAAGATCTACACGTCGCGATCGACGGCAAGGAAATCTTGAAAGGCGTCAACTTGGAAATCAAAGGCGGGGAAATCCACGCGGTCATGGGACCAAACGGGACAGGTAAATCAACACTCGCATCAGCATTGATGGGTCACCCATCGTACGAAGTGACATCTGGTTCAGTCACACTCGACGGCGAAGACGTCCTCGACATGGAAGTCGATGAGCGCGCACAAGCGGGTATGTTCCTCGCAATGCAGTACCCAAGCGAAATCAGTGGTGTCACGAACTCAGACTTCCTTCGTTCAGCGATCAACTCGCGTCGTGAAGAAGGCGATGAAATCTCACTCATGAAGTTCATCCGTGAGCTTGATTCACAAATGGGTCTTCTCGAGATGCCTTCAGAAATGGCACACCGTTACCTCAACGAAGGTTTCTCTGGTGGAGAAAAGAAACGTAACGAAATTCTTCAGATGATGATGCTTAAACCAGCGATCGCGATTCTTGATGAAATCGATTCAGGTCTTGATATCGATGCACTGAAAGTCGTCGCAAAAGGTGTCAACGAAATGCGTTCACCTGAATTCGGCTGCTTAATCATCACGCACTACCAACGTCTCTTGAACTATATCGAGCCAGACTTCATCCACATCATGATGGGCGGAAAAATCGTCATGTCTGGTGGTAAAGAACTCGCACACCGTCTCGAAGCAGAAGGTTATGACTGGGTTAAAAAAGAACTCGGCATCGAAGACGTCGAAATCGAAACAAAAGCGTAAGACGAGGGAGGAAGCATGATGACTGTAGAACTGAATCTTGCAGTAAATCGCGAGGCAGTGGCAGAACGTGCGACTCGCTTAGGGGAACCATCTTGGATGGTCGCAAAGCGTCAAGACGCGCTTGATCTTGCCCCAACGCTCGCATTGCCAAAAGTAGAAAAAATCAAGATCGAAGGCTGGAACTTCACAGAAGGTACGACGGAACTTGAAACCGTCACTGGTCTTTCTTCAGATATCGAATCATTGATCGGCGAAAACCGTGATCACATGCTCGTCACGCGTAACGGACAACTCGTCCATGCGCAAAACAGTGAAGCGGCGAACGGCGTCATCTTCACGACGCTCGAAGACGCATTAAAACAACACCCGGAACTCGTCGAGAAGTACTTCATGACGGAAGGTGTTCAAGTCAACGAAGATCGTCTTGCGGCATTAAACGCAGCACTTCGCAACGGTGGTACGTTCCTTTATGTACCAAAAGGCGTCAAGCTTTCTGTACCAATGCAAGCAATCTACACGCTTGAGCAATCAGGCGCAGCGCTTTACCACCACGCAATCATCGTCGCAGATGCGGACAGCGAATTGACGTATATCGAAAACTTCGTCTCTTATGGTGATGAAGCGCACAACGTCAACGTCGTCACAGAAGTCTTCGTTGAAGACAACGCAAAAGTCCTCTTCGGTGGTGTCGACACGCTATCAAAAGGTGCCATCACGTATATGAACCGTCGTGGTGTCGTCAAACAAGGCGCGAAGCTCGAATGGGCACTCGGTCACATGAATGACGGTCACACGGTTACAGAAACGAAAACACACCTCGTCGGAAACGATTCGTTCTCAGATACGAAAGCCGTTACGGTCGGTCGTGGAGAGCAAAAACAAAACTTCAACGTCCGGACGGACCACTTCGGTAAAGGATCAGAAGGTTTCATCTTGATCCACGGTGTCCAAAAAGACGCAGCAACATCTATCTTCAACGGAACGTCGATGATCCATCACGGTGCTTCGAAATCAAACGGCGTTCAAACGGAACGTGTCCTCATGTTGTCTGAAAAGGCACGTGGTGATGCGAACCCAATCCTCTTGATCGATGAGGATGACGTCATGGCAGGACACGCGGCATCTGTCGGTCGTGTCGATGAACTACAACTCTACTACTTGATGAGCCGTGGCCTTTCACGGAAGGAAGCAGAACGCCTCGTCGTTCACGGATTCCTCCAGCCAGTCGTCTCGGAACTTGCGATTGACTCGGTGAAAGAACGTCTCGTTCAAGTCATCGAAGGGAAAGTAAACTAATATGGGAATCGATGCATCCATCCGCAATCAGTTTCCGATCCTCGACCAACAGGTCAACGACCGGAAACTCGTCTATCTCGATAGTGCGGCCTCTTCGCAGAAGCCGCTCGTCGTCATCAATGCGATTGACGACTACTATAAGACGATTCATTCGAATGTGCACCGTGGCGTCCATACGCTCGGAACACGAGCGACGGATGCGTACGAAGGTGCGCGTGAGAACGTTCGTCGTTTCATCCAGGCGCAACACCATGAAGAAATTATCTTTACCCGCGGCACGACGACGGCGATCAACATCGTCGCGTCAAGCTACGGCATGGAGCATGTCGAAGAAGGCGACGAAATCGTCGTCACGTACCTCGAACACCATGCGAATCTCATTCCGTGGCAACAAGTCGCTAAACGCAAAAAAGCGAAGTTGAAATACGTCGATTTGACAGCTGATGGTCGCGTGACGGTCGAAGCGGTCGAAGCACAACTGTCCGACCGGACGAAGATCGTAGCGATGGCACATGTCTCGAACGTTTTAGGTACGATCAATCCGATCAAAGAAGTCGCGCGTCTTGCGCACGCTAGAGGTGCCGTCATGGTCGTTGATGCTGCGCAAAGTGCACCGCATCAACGGATCAATGTCACGGATCTCGACTGTGACTTCCTCGCCTTCTCTGCACACAAGATGTGTGGTCCGACAGGTGTTGGTGTCCTTTACGGGAAAAAGGCATTACTCAATGCGATGGAACCAGTCGAATTCGGTGGCGAGATGATTGATTACGTTGGTCTTGAAGAGTCGACGTTCAAACCGTCTCCATATCGTTTCGAAGCCGGTACACCAATCATCGCAGGTGCCGTTGGTTTATCAGCAGCGATTGATTTCTTAGAAGAGATTGGTCTAGAGAACGTCGAAGCACACGAACGTGAACTCGCGCAGTACGCGATGGCACAAATGCGTGACATCGACGGACTAACGATTTACGGTCCGGAAGAACGCGTTGGACTCGTCACGTTCAATCTCGGTGATGTCCATGCACATGACGTCGCAACCGTCCTTGATATGCAGGGAATCGCGGTTCGCGCCGGTCATCACTGTGCACAACCCCTGATGCGTTGGCTCGGAGCGAGCTCGACGGCTCGCGCTAGCTTCTATCTCTACAACACGAAAGAAGAGGTTGACGCACTCGTGACAGGACTTCGCCAAACGAAGGAGTATTTCAGTCATGGATTTTAACAATCTCGATCACTTGTATCGTCAAGTGATCATGGATCACTATAAAACTCCCCGAAATCGCGGTGCGATCGAGGGGGGCGTCACGATCGACATGAACAATCCGACGTGCGGCGATACGATTCGTCTCCAGCTCGCGATTGAAGACGATGTCGTCCGTGATGCGAAATTTGACGGGGAGGGCTGCTCGATCAGCATGGCGTCTGCTTCAATGATGACGCAACTCGTCAAAGGTAAGACTATCGAAGAAGCCTTACGACTCGCGGATATCTTTTCGGACATGGTCCAAGGAAAAGACTATGACGACGAATCGTTCGACCTCGGGGACGTCGAGGCACTCTCGGGTGTCACGAAATTCCCGGCACGGATCAAATGTGCGACACTTGCCTGGAAGGCGCTCGAACGCGGCGTAGAAGAAGGGAAGTAAACTTCGGTCACAAGCAAGTAAGAGGAGGAAATGAACATGGCAAAGAACATGCCGGAAATTGGCGATTATAAATATGGTTTCCACGATCGCGATATCTCGATCTTCCGTTCTGGACGCGGCTTGACGACTGAAGTCGTCGAAACGATCTCGAAAATGAAGGAAGAACCACAATGGATGCTTGATTTCCGTTTGAAATCACTCAAGATCTTCAACGAACAAGCAATGCCAGCGTGGGGTGGCGATCTCTCAGAATTGAACTTCGACGACATCACGTACTACGTCAAGCCGTCTGAACGGGCAGAGAAATCGTGGGATGAAGTACCGGAAGAAATCAAACGTACGTTTGATAAGCTCGGTATCCCTGAAGCAGAGCAAAAATACTTGGCAGGTGTCTCGGCTCAGTACGAGTCAGAGGTCGTCTATCACAACATGAAGGAAGATCTCGAAGAAATCGGTGTTGTCTTCAAAGATACAGATACAGCGTTAAAAGAGAACGAAGATATCTTCCGTGAGTACTTCGGAAAATTAATCCCGCCAACAGACAACAAGTTCGCAGCTTTGAACACAGCGGTCTGGTCAGGTGGATCGTTCATCTACGTACCAAAAGGTGTCAAAGTCGACACGCCGCTTCAAGCCTACTTCCGGATCAACTCGGAAAACATGGGTCAATTCGAGCGGACGTTGATCATCGTTGATGACGAAGCATCGGTTCACTACGTCGAAGGATGTACAGCACCGGTCTACACGACGAACTCGCTTCACTCAGCGGTCGTTGAGATCTTCATCAACAAAAACGCTTACTGCCGTTACACGACGATCCAAAACTGGGCGAACAACGTCTACAACCTCGTTACGAAGCGTGCGATCTGTGAAGCTGGCGCAACGATGGAATGGGTCGATGGTAACATCGGTTCGAAACTGACGATGAAATACCCAGCCGTCATCCTCAAAGGTGAAGGTTCACGTGGTATGACATTGTCAATCGCAATCGCTGGTAAAGGTCAACACCAAGATGCGGGTGCGAAGATGATTCACTTAGCACCGAACACATCGTCGACGATCGTCTCGAAGTCGATCTCAAAACACGGTGGTAAAGTCACGTACCGCGGTATCGTTCACTTCGGACGGAAAGCGACAGGTGCACGTTCGAACATCGAATGTGATACGCTCATCATGGATAACCAATCGACGTCGGATACGATTCCGTACAACGAAATCCTCAATGATAACATTTCGCTCGAGCACGAAGCGAAAGTCTCGAAGGTCTCGGAAGAGCAATTGTTCTACCTCATGAGCCGCGGGATCTCACAAGAGGAAGCAACGGAAATGATCGTCATGGGCTTCATCGAGCCATTCACAAAAGAACTTCCAATGGAATATGCGGTCGAAATGAACCGTCTCATCAAGTTCGAGATGGAAGGTTCAATCGGATAATTCGTCTTACTCTCTCATCTACGGATGGGGGAGTTTTTTTCATGAAATGGTTATTCGGGTAAAGAATGAAAAAGGAGGGGTTACTATGCGTGACATCGTCTATTCCTTTCAAGTCTCGCTTGACGGTTACATCGAGGATGCGTCAGGAAGGATCGATTTCGCTTCACCGGATGCGGAATTACATCAGTATTTCAATGACTACGAGAAAGCGTTCGATACCCATGTCTACGGACGCCGTTTGTACGAGATGATGCAATACTGGGAGACAGCGGATCAGGAAGACGAGCCGATTGTCGTTGAGTATGCGAAAACCTGGCAATCGCTTGAGAAGGTCGTCTTCTCGCGGACGCTTGATTCCGTCACAAGAAATGCGCGTCTAGCGAATCAGTCGCTTGCCGAGGAACTTCAAGCACTAAAAGCATTGCCTGGAAAACAGATTGCGATCGGTGGGGCGACGCTTGCTTCTGAAGCAATTGAGCTTGGACTCGTCGATCGCTATCATGTCGTGATTTATCCTGTTCTCCTCGGTAGTGGAAAACGGATGTTTCCGGTATTTGATCAACCACAGACGCTACGGTTAGTCGAAACACGCGTCTTTGCTTCCGGATGTATCGCGTTATCTTACGAAAAAATCTAGTCTTCACAAAAAAGAGTCTCTTATTTCAAAAGGGATTCTTTCAGATTAAAGACAAAGTGCAATTTTTCTCTAAAGAGAAGGATCGCGCTTTTTTTGTTCATCTCGAATCGTTTTCCTGGGACAAAGCATCACGTCGCTTCGCTTCGCTGCAGGGTCGCTCTTGCTTGTTTTTTCCCTAGGAAGCGATTTCGAGCGAACAAAAACACTTCTCTCTTTTTTCTTCAAGCTATTAAGAACAGAAAAGCAGTATGACATTTTAGCAGATGTGTATAAGACGAATCCTCATTTCAAAATAGATTCTTTTTCGTTACATCCGATAAAATTTGGATATTATCATTTAATTTGGACGAAAATAGATTATAATAACTTTTGTGAAAAAATCTATAAACATGATTAAGGTGTGAAAAAATGAAATTTTATCAAGAAATTCCTGTCATTCGATCAATTGCGGCAATCATGGTCGTCGCTGTCCATGTCATCGCCGGTCTTTACCATTCGAAAGGGGAATTCGAAAATGAAGCGATTGGTTACATCGATCAATTTTCCCGGATTGGTACGCCGATCTTTGCCATCATCAGTGCGTTTCTGTTGATGTCGATGGTCCAGCGCAAAGGATTTGATTTTGGAACATTCGTCAAGTCCCGTTTCTCTAAAATTTTCATTCCTTATTTGATTTGGAGCACGATTTACCTCGTGTATCGTTATCATGTAGAAGATAGTCTAAAGCCGGGTATGCCACTATCGGATTACTTCCTTTATGGAACGGCAAACTTCCATCTGTACTTCATTTTGACGGTGCTTCAGTTTTATGTCGTATTTCCGGTACTTGCACGACTTAAGAAAGGAACATTGCTACTTGTCGCGACAGTGGTGTCGATGGGTGTCAACTACTTCTGGCTGACTTCAGGAAGCTTAACGACGGACATCGAGTTTCTGGATCGACTCGTCAATAGCCGCTCCTTCTTACTTAACTGGATTGCCTATTTCATGATGGGGATTACATACGCCGTCTATTATGAAGAGATTCAGCAGATTTTAAAACGTCATCGGACGATCTTATTGCTGATCAGTGGATTGATCATCCTTGATATTTGGGTCAGCATCGATTTAGAGCGGACGTACACGTCGACGAATCTCTCGAATCTGGTCTACATCCCGTTCGTTCTCGTCGTCTTGAACTATGTCTTCCGCCGTGTCCAGACGGATGCGACAGCGATGCGCATCTTCCAGACGATCGGAACACATTCGATGGGCATTTACCTAATTCACCCGCTCGTCATTCGCGGAATCGGTCGGACGGATCTCTTCGCTTACTTCGACTCTGCGAGTATGTTCATTTGTGCGATGATCGTCACGCTTGCGGCTTCGATTTCTGTCTCTTATGTGATCAGTCTATTGCCGTACGGAAACTATATCGTTCCGGTTCCAAAACGAAGAGCTCCTGCTCCGAAAATCGTCGAGGCACAGTCTACTGCTTCATGATGAGAACGGTGACTAGGCATCCTTTTCCTTCCTGCATGAGTAGGGAGGGGAGGGATGTCTTTTTTCTGAAAAAAGAGTGTTTGCTTAGGAAGCATCGAAGAAGAAATCCCGGATTCTGCTATGCTATGATGAATAGGTAGAATAGAACACACGAGGGGGAAGAGAGCATGATATATATCGGTGTCACGGGCTGGGGAGATCATGATAGTCTCTACTTGACCCCGCAAGATCGTAAAGAGAAACTGGCTGCCTATGCCGGTCATTTTCCAGCGGTCGAGGTCGACTCGACATTCTATGCGATTCAACCGGAACGAAACTATGAAAAATGGGTATCCGAGACGCCGGATGGATTTCGCTTCATCGTCAAGGTTCACCGCGCGATGAGTGGGCACGACCGGGACAACAAAGATCCGCTCGGACCGATTTTTGAACAATATATCGCGTCGATCGAACCGATGCGAAAGAGTGGAAAGATTGCGGCAATCCTCGTGCAGTTGCCGCCCTGGTTCGATGTCAGCAAAATGCACTTGGAATATTTGCAAACAATCCGAAAATCACTTGCCGGACTGCCGGTCGCGATCGAGTTCCGAAATCCATCGTGGTATTCGGAAGCTTATCGTGAGCGAACGCTCCGTTTTCTGAAGGAACATCAGTTCATTCATACGATTTGTGACGAACCGCAGACGGAAGATGGTTCCGTACCATTCGTACCGGTCGTGACGCAGGAGACGGCATTCATCCGCCTCCACGGACGAAATAAAGCCGGTTGGTTAAAGAAACCCGGTCAAAGCAGCGAAGATTGGCGAAAAGTCCGCTGTCTCTACCGGTATTCGGAAGACGAGCTACAAGAACTCGCAAGTCACGTCCGCGACGTTGCAGCGGAAGCAAAGGATGTCTATGTCTTTTTTAATAACAACTCAGCAGGAGATGCTGCCCCGAATGCGAAACGATTAATCGAGATTCTCGATCTCGACTATGAACTCGCGCCGCGACAAATCTCTTTGTTCTAAATCATCAAGGGGGGCTTCTGCATGAAGTTACACATCATTCACTATAATGATTTGCACTCACACTTCGATATGTGGCCTCGCTACATGTCCTTCGTCAAGGAACACCGGACGTACGATTCGCTCGTTTTTGATCTCGGCGATCATGCGGACCGTGTGGATCCAGCGACGGAAGCAACAAAAGGAAAAATCAATACGCATTTATTGAATGCGTTGATGCCGACCGCAGTGACGATCGGGAACAATGAAGGCATCACGTTTCCACATGACTGGTTAGCGAATCTCTACATGGAAGCGGACTTTCCGGTCCTCGTCTCGAATTTAGAAGCACCGTTTGCGAAGCAAGGTGTCATTCACGAATTACCGACCGGCAAAGTCGGCGTCTTTGGTCTGACGGCACCGTATATTGAACTATACGGTTTACTTGGTTGGACGATCGAAGAACCGTTTGACGTCGCAGCGCGTGAAATCGAGCGGTTGCGTCAAGAAGTCGACGTCTTGATTTGCTTAAGTCACCTCGGTTTCTATCAAGACGAAGAACTGGCGATGCGTTTTCCGGAACTTGATTTGATCATCGGTGCGCATACGCATCATGTCCTTGATGACGGTGTCGTTAAGAATGGTGTCTTGATCACGCAAGCGGGAAAACATGGACAATATGCAGGTGAGATCTACATGAATACGGATACGGGTGAGAAGGAAGCGGTCCTTCACTCCTTGCACGATTACGCCGAGGATGAAGCGACGGCAAAATTGCTCGACCGGGAACAATATCTGGCGGAACAACAGATGAAGGAGCCGATTGGCGAGACATCGGGTCTAGCCAATGACTGGTTCAGCGAGTCGCCATTCTCACAATTGCTTGTCGAGACGATGCGCGACTGGTGTGATGCGGATATCGCTTGTGTCCCTGCAGGCATTCTGCTTGGGTCACTTCCACCAGGTCCTGTCTCTGCCTTTGATTTACATCGACTCTGTCCGCACCCGATCAATCCCTGTAAAGTGACGATGACCGGTGTGGAAGTCCAAACTTTCCTCGACGAAGTCAGAACAGATCAGTTCGAACAACTAAAGGTTCGTGGTCTCGGTTTCCGTGGTAAGTTGATGGGGCGGATGCATTATGCTGGTTTGGCGGAACATCAACCGCTTGAGCCAACGCGAAACTATACGGTCGTCTTGCCGGATATGTTCACATTCGGTCCACTCTTCCCAGCAATCAAAGAAATGCCAAAAGAATATTTCATGCCGGAATTGTTACGGGATTTGTTGTTCAAACGCTTATCGGAGAAGTCGGAATATAATGAATTGCCTGTTCGCAAACCCTGATTGTTTGTTATACTAAAGCAGACATTAATTGACTTTTTGGGGATGAAGGGGGAAGCGAAACCATGGGACGCGGAGAAATCCAACGTAAACCGGAATGGTTGAAAATCAAGCTGAATACGAATGAAACCTACACAGAATTAAAAAGTATGATGCGCGAGAAAAAGCTACATACTGTCTGTGAGGAAGCAAAGTGTCCGAATATCCACGAGTGTTGGGCGGTACGCCGGACGGCGACGTTCATGATTCTTGGAAGTATCTGTACACGTGCGTGCCGTTTTTGCGCCGTGACGACAGGACGTCCAAACGAACTCGATCTCGAAGAACCAAAACGTGTCGCGGAATCCGTTCGTTTGATGAACCTGAAGCACGCGGTCATCACAGCGGTTGCTCGTGACGATCTGAATGATTTCGGAGCAGGCGTTTACGCTGAAACTGTCCGTGAAGTGCGTCGGATGAACCCAGAGACATCAATCGAAGTCTTGCCTTCAGATATGGGCGGGAACTTTGAGGCATTGAAAACGCTGATCGATGCACAACCAGACATCATGAACCACAACATCGAGACGGTCCGCCGTCTGACGCCGACCGTTCGTGCGAAAGCAACTTACGACCGGACGCTTGAATTCCTTCGTCGTTCGAAGGAACTCGCACCTGAAATTCCAACGAAGTCGAGCTTGATGCTTGGTCTTGGTGAGACATGGGAAGAGATTCTTGAAACGATGGATGATCTTCGCGCAAATAACGTCGACATCATGACGATCGGTCAGTATCTCCAACCGACGAAAAAACACCTCGACGTCATCAAATACTATACACCACAAGAGTTCGCTGAACTGAAGCAGATCGCCCTCAGCAAAGGGTTCTCGCACTGTGAGGCAGGTCCACTCGTTCGTTCGTCGTATCACGCGGATGAGCAAGTCAACGCAGCGAAAAAGAATAAAACAGCACTTCCGATCGACTAATGATCAAAAACCGTTCGAGCAGTTGCTCGGACGGTTTTTCGTCTGCCAGGCGAAATGGAATATGCTATGATAAGAACAGCAGGAGGTGGGAATAATGATACAAGTCAATCGGGAACGTTATGAGGTCGTCGAAGAGAAGCGCGAAGGTTTTAATGAGGAAGCCTTCATCGGTCGTTTTAGCGACGTCCTTGAGAAATATGATTATATCGTGGGGGACTGGGGGCACGGTCAATTACGGCTACGTGGCTTCTATGAGGATCAACACGAGAAAGCGACATTCGATACGAAGATTTCGCATGTGGCGGATTATCTCTACGAATACTGTAACTTCGGATGTGCCTACTTCATCGTCAAGAAGATCGGATTGGTAGAAGGAGAAGAAGCACCACCTCGCTTCGACGGTTCTTCATCCAATACGTTGAAGTTGAAACGGAAGTTCGCACCTGCACCAGAGAAGACGGAAAGCGAGTAATCAAACTGTCATACAGAAAAGCGTTTCTAGTGGACGGAATTCGGCTATTACTATAAGTATCATGTACCTATAGGGGGAACTATCCATGCGAATCGTTGGAATTTACTCATCCGTACCAGAAGTCGTCAGTGCCGTGCACGATCTCCGTGTTGCCGGTGTCGTCTCGACTGATTTAAAAGTTTTAGCGCACGACAAATACGATCTCGAACAAATCGAGGAATTGGCGGATTTGAACAACCAACAGACATCTACGCGTCTGTCACAGGAAGATCATCGTAATCTCTGGCAGGAAATCAAGAGTATCTTCAAAAAGGATGATACGGCTTCTCATGGCGACGCGATTCATGGAAGTGGCTTGACGAAGGAAGACGTCGATCGTGCGAATCATGCGGTCGAAAGTGGTCAATTCGTATTACTCGTCGGTGATGAAGCGGATCAGCATTCAGAACGCCGTGCCCATGACGAGTCAGACAATACGAACGTCTTCAGCGGACCGAACACACTAAATGAACGAAACGATCGTCTCTTATAAGAAAAAGCCTTCGTCCACGGACGAAGGCTTTTTTCATAGACCGATATAAGCACGCAGGTACATCTCAAGTTCCGTTGCCGCATCGTCTTCGACGTCAAACGCCGTCGCGATGTAGCCAGGTTCATCAAAATCATCCGCGCCGATGATCGCAAAGCGATTCGATAAGAGATTCAAGACGAGAATCTTACCGTAAAAATGCTCTGAGTGGGTGATGGCGAGATCAAACCGACTGGCTTCTCCAATCCAACTGACGAAGCGTGTCTTCGTTTGTTCGACATCATCATATAAAAAATCACGTTCTTCCATCATTCAGCTTCCCTCATTTCCCTAACATCTGTTTCAGATTAAAGGGTTTGGGGGACTTTTTGCAAGTATGGTTTACGCGATAAGCTATGCTCGGCGATGACTTTTCGGATCGTCCGTGTCTTCGAACGCATGACGAGGGATGTCGTTTCGACGATATCATCCGTCAAGAACTTAACGCCGTCGAGCATTTCGCCCGTCGTGACGCCGGTCGCGGCAAAGATACAATCGTCGCTTTTAATAAGGTCATCAAGCGTCAAGAGTTGAAGCGGATCTTCAAGCCCCATCCGGATGACACGAGCAGTTTCTTCTTCATTCATCGGATGTAAGCGTGCCTGCATGTCGCCGCCCATTGCTTTAACGGCAGCAGCCGTGATGACACCTTCAGGAGCACCGCCTGTACCGATGAAGATATCGATTCCTGTCGCAGGAGAGAGTGGTGCGATTCCAGCCGAGACGTCGCCGTCTTCAAACAGACGAACCCGTGCGCCCATCCGCATCGCGGCTTCGCGGAAGTGATTGTGACGTGGGCGGTCTTGCATGATGACCGTGACGTCCTCAATCCGTTTATTGTTGTATTGAGCTGCTTTTTCAATGATGACTTCAAGTGGATCGTCGAGCGAGACGTGCCCTTTTAAGTTTGGTCCAACTGTTAATTTATCCATATACATATCCGGTGCGTGGAGCAGGGCACCTTGATCGGCGACGGCGATGACGACCATTGCATTACCGAGACCTTTGGCAACGATGTTCGTACCTTCAAGCGGGTCGACGGCGATGTCAACGATTGGACCGTTTGCTGTTCCGACACGTTCGCCGATGAAGAGCATTGGTGCTTCGTCGAGCTCACCTTCACCGATGACGACCGTTCCGTTCATGTTGACCGTGTTCAAGACTTCGCGCATCGCAGTCGTTGCTGCATCATCCGCTTCATTTTTCTTACCGCGACCAATCCATTGAGCAGAAGCTAATGCTGCTGCTTCCGTAGCGCGTACGATTTCCAGTGCGAGTTCCCGTTCCATGTATATAACCTCCACGTCACCAATGTGACATACTATTTTCAGCAAAAATCTAAATTGAGGATAACACATTGGGGAATGTGATGCAAATGACCTTTCTGCTTTTCAGGATTGCCGGATAACGATAAAATGGAGGATGTGAGGGGGAATGAAGATGTATTTCGTCAATCGTCAAAAAATCGAAGAGACGGTCGTCTGTTATGAGACGGCACTTCGACAAAGTAAGGAAGTTACGGGGGATCCGGTGACGACGGCACTGGCTATGGAACGGATCGGTTTTTTAGTCATCGAAAGTGTCATCGACATCGGAAACAGTATGATTGATGGATTCATCATGCGGGATCCGGGAAGTTATGAAGATATCATTCTCATTTTAGAAGATGAGAAGGTCATCGATGGACCGCTCGCGACGAGTCTGAAGAAGCTCGTTGCGTTACGTACGTTGATCGTCCGGTCATTCACACAGTCGAGTATGGCGGAGATTCGGGCGGTACTTGAGACAGAGGAAGCAGAACTACGTCGTTTCCCGGAAGCGATTCGCCGGTATATCGAGACAGAACTCGGACCGGTGTCTGCATTTTTACCAAACGAGGAGTGAGTCAGGATGAAGGCAAAAGGCTATTTATTTGATTTAGATGGAACGATGTATAACGGAACGGAACCGGTAAAAGAAGCGGTCGAGTTCGTCAATCGTCTGCAAGCAGAAGGCATTCCGTATTTGTTCGTGACGAATAATGCGTCGATGACGGCAGAAGCCGTGGCGGAGAAATTACGCGGGATGGGTGTTCATTCCGATGCGAAACACGTCTTGACGAGTGCGATGGCGACTGGTCGTTATATCGCTGATTTATCACCGAAAGCGCGCGTCTATGCCATCGGTGAGACAGGACTGATTGATGCGCTTGAACGGGAAGGGTTAGACGTCGTCGCAACGGAAGCGGCAGATTACGTCGTCATCGGTCTCGACCGTCAGATCACATATGAAAAACTCGCTGTCGGGGCCCTCGCGATTCGTGCCGGTGCTCGCTTCATCTCGACGAACGGAGACATCGCCATTCCGACAGAACGTGGATTCTTACCAGGAAACGGTGCCTTGACGTCCGTCCTGCGCGTGACGACGGAGAAGGAACCGTTCTTCATCGGTAAACCGGAACCGGTCATGGTCGATATCGCAACGGAGATGATTGGTCTGTCAAAAGAAGACGTCATCATGGTCGGGGATAACTACCATACGGATATCCTATTCGGAATCAATGGAGGCATCCGGACGATGCACGTCAATTCTGGCGTCCATACACCTATCTTCATTCAAGGTCAGGATCGTCAACCGACATATATGGTCGATACGTTAGCCGAATGGATTCTATGAATCAAAAAATCCCGAACGAGAATTCGTTCGGGATTTCATGTATTAGAAGACTTGTTCGACTTCAACGACGCCAGCGACTTCTTCAAGAAGGGCACGTTCGATACCGGCCTTCAATGTGATCGTTGAACTTGGGCAGCTACCACAAGCTCCCATCAAACGGAGTTTTACGATTCCGTCTTCTACATCTACGAGTTCAACGTCTCCTCCATCACGAAGAAGGAACGGACGCAATTTTTCAAGAACTTCATTCACTTGATCAAACATTTCCATGCGTAAACACATCCTTTCGTATAGTTTCATTGTAACAGGGTTGAAAAATGTTCTCAATCTGGAAAACTTGTATACTAAAGAGGAGAAAATTGAAAAGGGGGACTTCAAGATGGAAATCACGGTTTACGGGACAGCGGTCACTTGTCCGAGTTGTGTCGGGGCACCCAGCTCGGAAGAGACGTTCAGTTGGCTACAAGCCGTCCTCGGGCGAAAATATGAGCAAGAAATGACGCTACGCTATGTCGATTTCGAGACAGCGACAGCGGATCAATGGACGGAAGCCTTAAAAGAGGATGTCTATTTTTATCCATTGATCGTGCTTGATGATGAGATGATTGACGAGGGGTACGTCAAGCTGAAGACGATCACGGCGGCGATTGATGCAAAGTTAAGTCAGACGGGATGAATGAAAAAGAGGTATCCCAAGATCGGGACACCTCTTTTGCTCATTTAATCTTTTTGTGTTTCCATAAGACACCGGACTTCAAGAGACGTGGGACTTTCCCCGTCAGAGCTTGCTTGCCCATGACGATCCCGAAACCGTCTGATTTTCCGAGCGATCCGAGCATCCCGCGCAGTTTGATTTCTGGCAGTTTCGGCAATTTCTTCCCTTGCCATTTCGCTTGCAAGACGTCGACGACTTGTTCTGCCTGATGTTCTGCGAGTTGACCGCTTGGCGCATAAGGCAAGCTGGCACAATCGCCGATGACGAAGACGTTATCGTATTCCGGTACGTGATGATGTTCCGTCAATTTGATCCGACCACCACTGTCTGCAGCAAAGCCGAGATCACGAACGACCTTGACCGGCTGCGTACCTGCCGTCCAAATCGTTAAGTCCGACGGGTACGTATCGTCGCCGTTTCGCACGTCGTCCGCCGTGACGAGCGTGACGTTCGAATTGTTGATGACTTCCACGTCATGCTCCTCGAACCATTCCTGGACGTAAGACGAGACTTTGTCGGATAAGAATGACAAGACGGATGGACCGCGGTCGAACAGACGAATCGTTAAATCCTTCCTGCTCTCATGCAGTTCACTGGCAAGTTCGACACCAGATAGACCAGCACCGACGATCGAGACGACGGACCCCGGTGACAGACCACAGATCGCTTGCTGTGTCTTGCGCGATTCTTCAAGTGTCTGGATGCTGTATGTAAACTCTTGAGCACCCGGAATGTTGTGGTATTTATCCTCGCAACCGAGGGCGATGATCAAGTCATCATAGAATAATTCTGATCCGTCTTGCAGGTGGACCGTATTCGTCTCTGGTGAGATTTTAATGACATGTCCATATTTATAAGTAAGATGTTTCCCCTCCGGAAATTCAATCCGGACATCCCGATCTGATAATGTACCTGCTGCGAGTGCGTAATATTCCGTTTTGAGTGCGTGGTACGGTAGACGGTCGACGAGCGTGACGGCAACTTCCTCGTCCTTGAATCGCTCACAAATCCGCATTCCACCATATCCTCCGCCGAGTACGACCAATTGCTTCATAACGTAAAATCCCCCTTAGTTCCCCTAAATCAGTCTGACCTTGTATAATACGACATGAGGCAGGTCGTTTCCTGCTTGAAGGAGGAAAAAAAGTGAATCCGATTATTGAATTTTGTATCAGTAACTTAGCGGCTGGTACACAGGTCGTCATGGAGCAACTCGAACGTGACCCGAACGTCGACGTCGTCGAATACGGTTGCCTCGGCTATTGCGGTATTTGTTCGCTTGATCATTTTTGTCTCGTTGATGGTGAGACGGTCGTAGGCGAGACGCCGGAAGAGTTGCTTGAAAAAATTTACCTAAAAATCGAAGAGAATGAGCTGTGAGCACGGACAGCCAAAAAATCCCCTCGTTCGTCTGAACGAGGGGATTCGTGTCCGTCAGCGGGCGCAGCTTTTCGGATCAGGCAGATTGTTGACGGCGCATCATCCATGGTCGTAGTTTCAAGAACAACGGAATGAAGAGTGCCGAGATGAACAACGCCTTGATGACGTTAAACGGTAAGATACCAGCTGTGATCGCTGTCCATTTGACAGCTGGATCCGCCATGTAGTCCATACCGAGGAACCATGCATACGCTGGAAGGATCAAGATATAGTTGAGAATCGCAAGACCGAGTGCCATCGTGATCGTACCAGCGACGAGACCAGTTGCGAGACCTTGTGTTGATTTCTTTTTATGGTAGAACCAGCTAACAGGAAGCACGAATGCGACGCCAGCAGCGAAGTTCGCGAATTCTCCGACCGGAACACCACTTCCGCGGAAGATGTAGTATAGCACGTTCTTCAGTGCTTCGACGATGACACCTGCGACCGGTGAGAACATGATCGCTGCGACGAGAGCAGGAACATCACTGAAGTCAATCTTCAGATAGTTCGGTAAGAACGGTAGTGGAAAATTGATAAGCATAAGAACAAATGAGATTGAACCTAACATTGACAGAGTGACCATTTTTTGTGTGCGTTTCATACGAGTATTGTCTCCTTTTGCTCGTTCCTCTCGATGAAGTATTGGCATGACTGCGTCCATAAAGAAACCCCTATTGATGAGATCAACAGGGGAGAAGTCCGCATTAAATAAACCTAATCGATTATTGCAAAAATCGATCAAATTCAAACTCATGCCGCCATCTTCTCCCATCCAGACTGTACTGTCGGCTCCTGAATTACACAGAATCAGCAAATAGCGCCCTATTCGCTCGCGGGCTTCAACTTAAGAAGAGTTGTTTACCGCCGGTCGGGAATTTCACCCTGCCCTGAAGATGGAACGATTATTTTGTTGTACATACCATTTATACAACGAATTCAAGATAGTTTCAAGCAACTAGGTTTCGATTCGCTCAGAAGTTGCGTATACTAAAGAAAAGGAAGGTGATGACATGATCCATTTAACGGAGGCAGCAGCGCTACAAGTCCAGGACATGATGGCGCAGGCACCAGCAGATGAACGGAATCTTCGGATGCTCGTCCAAGGTGGTGGATGTAGTGGTCTGTCGTACGGAATGGGATTCGACCAACAGAAAGAAACGGATCTCGTTTTCGAACAGCACGGCGTGACCGTCATCGTGGACGAAAAAGATTACCCGGTCGTCAAAGGACTGGAAATCGATTATAAACAGTCGATGCTCGGCGGTGGATTCACAATCACGAATCCGAATGCCATCGCAACATGCGGTTGCGGGACATCGTTTCGAACAGCAACGAACGCTGGGACACCGGGTGGCTGTTAATGAATCCAATCGTGGACATCGTCCACGATTTTTTTTATTGCTCATATACAGGAGACCTGTTCCATTGACTCGAAATATTTAAGAGAGTGAATGCTACTACGAACAGGGAGGGCTTCAGGATGAGAAAAGTATTGATCTTCGGGGGAACGCGTTATTTCGGACGACGGTTAGCGATTCGTTTAGCCGATTCGGGGGATGATGTGACGATCGTCACACGCGGCGAGCATACACCACCAGTCGCGAAGGGCTTGACATTTTTCAAAGGGGACCGGACGTCAAGTAGTACGATGAAGGACTTAAGCCAACAGCACTGGGATGTCATTTATGACAACATTTGCTTCACGCCGTATCAAGCCAAGCTTGCGATCGATGCGTTTGAAGGGAAAGTCGGACGCTATGTGTTGACGTCGACGATGTCTGTCTATGAAGGCGGTGGTGCGAACATCACGGAGCGTGCCTATAATCCGTTTCCCGGGAAATATGACCTCGAGAAGGAACATGGATATGGCGAAGGGAAACGCCAAGCGGAGAGTTATTTCTTCCAACGGGCGACGTTCCCAGTCGTTGCCGTCCGTTTCCCGGTCGTCCTCGGACCAGATGATTATACGGAGCGACTCGTCTTTCATATCAAACGGGCGCTTGACGGTCGTCCAATCGTCGCTGAAAACAGCTATGCCAAGATGGGCTACATCTCAAGTTACGAAGCCGCTGCCTTTCTTGAGTGGTGTGGTCGTTCGGAAATGACGGGACCAATCAACGCTGCGAGTGACGGTGTCTTATCGATTCAAGATCTGATGGATAAGATCGACCACGTTGCGGGAACGACGAGTCAACTCGTTGCAAAAGGAGAAGATGAATCGCCGCTTGCAACGGAACGTGATTTCTATATGGATACGACAGCTGCAAAACAAGCAGGCTATCTGTTTCAACATATCGATGACTGGCTCGATCGTTTGATTGAAGAGGAGGTGCGCAATCACCAATGATGCAGTTGATGAAACCGACTCTTGAATGGGAAATGGAGTACCGCGCTTTTTTAGAAGACTGGCGAGAATCGGGCGAAACGATCGTGCCGGAAGCAGTCGGAGACACATATGAACCACTTGGCGCTTATTTCGCGGAACTTAAGGAAATGGAGACGACGGTCAGACCGGGTCTCGTCACCCATACGACGTACTGGATGGTCGACGGGCAACGAATCGTCGGAGCGTTGAACTTCCGGCATGACTTGACGGAGAACTTGAAGTTGTACGGCGGACATATCGGATACGGAATCCGACCATCCGAGCGTCAGAAAGGATATGCGACGAGTGGTCTTCGACTTGCGCTTGAAGAAGCACGCCAGCGTGGACTGGATCAAGTACTGTTGACGTGTGGCGTTGATAATCTAGCATCATGTCGTGTCATCTTGGCGAACGGCGGACAAGAAATCGAGCCGACTGTTCGTAATGGACGCGAGACACGTCGCTTTATCATCTTGTTATGAGAATCCGTGAAGCACATCTTGAAGATGCGTCAGCCATCGCTCGCGTTCATATCGACGCTTGGCGGGAGACGTATCAAGGTATCATCCCGGACACTTATTTAGCGCAGTTATCGTACGAAAAACGGACGAAACAATGGGAGCAGACGTTAGTCGATCAGCGCGTGTATGTTGCCGTTTCAGGAGAAGAAGTCGTTGGCTTCGCGCAAGGCGGACCGAATCGAAGTGATGCGCGTGAAGGGGAGCTTTATGCTATTTATGTCTTGCAAGCGTCTCAAGGGCAGGGACTCGGGAAAGCGTTGTTTCAACGCATCGCTGAGGACTTAGCGGAATATGAGACGATGCAGGTTTCTGTCTTGCGGGATAATCCTGCGTGCCAGTTTTACGAACGATTCGGTGGTCAGGTCTTCAAAGAATCGATGATTGAGCGTGGTGGAGTGGAATTCGTGCAACGGGTTTATCGGATGCCTATCCAACTAAGAACGAGATAGACTGATGAATACATTGCGAGAGCTACGAACAAATAAAGAACCTTCCAGAAGCTGATCTGGAAGGTTCTTTATTATTCATGATACGGGCGAAACCATATATTCTCGACTCCTACAGGAAAAGGAAGCATGTTATGTGCTTCCGTCAGGGATAGATAAGACCCGGAAAGCCGCACGGAGTGCGGGATACCGCGGCTTATCTCCCGCCTGAGGAAAGCGAGAATATTGGATCGGTCCGTAAAGATGGACTGTAAAGTGAC
The DNA here is from genome assembly GCF_018618915.1 of Exiguobacterium sp. s91. Lineage (NCBI taxonomy): Bacteria > Bacillati > Bacillota > Bacilli > Caryophanales > Exiguobacterium > Exiguobacterium sp. s91. The sequence continues at coordinate 480,439 of NZ_JACSMZ010000001.1, forward strand.
TAATCAAGAATGATTCGTTACTTTTTCGAACAGACTCGTCGAGTGTTGCGGATGACGAGCAGATGGATCAACGAGAAGTTTCGCTTGGTTAACGGCGATTGGTGCTTCACCGAAGCCCGTTGCGATCAGTTTGACGCGTCCTTCATAAGTCGCGATATCACCACAAGCGAAGACGCCTGGAATCGCAGTCTCCATCTTCGAATTGACACGAATCGAATTGCGTTCGAATTCGACTTCCCATTCTTTGAGCGGTCCGAGTGACGAGACGAAACCGAAGTTACAGACGACATCGTCGGCAGCGACGACGACGACTTCACCACTTTCAGCATGTTTGAACGTCAGCGTCTCGATGTGCGTCTCACCTGTGACCGATTCAAGTGTATACGGCGTCATGACGTTGACGGACGAATCATGCAACAGTTCGACTGAATGTTCATGGGCACGGAACTTATCACGACGGTGGACGAGCGTGACGGATTTCGCAATCGGCTCAAGCATCAATGACCAGTCAACTGCTGAGTCACCACCACCAAGTAAGACGACTTGGCGATCCTTGAAACGTTCCATATCGTTGACGAAATAGTGCAAGTTCGTTTCTTCGAAGCGTTCTGCGTCAGCGACGCCGAGTGGACGTGCCGCGAACGAGCCGTTTCCTGCCGTCAAGATGACGGTCTTCGTATAATGCTCGCCTTTGTTCGTGACGAGGCGGATGATCCCATCATCCATCCGTTCATAAGCGATGACGGTCTCACCGAGTACATAGGTCGGATCGAATTCATTTGCTTGTTCAAGCAACCGATCAACCAGTTCCTGTGCTTTTACTTTCGGAAAACCGGCAATATCGTATATATATTTTTCAGGATAAAGCGTAGCGAGTTGACCACCTAATTGAGGTAGACTCTCGATGACCTTCGTCTTCATCTGGCGCATCCCTGAATAAAACGCGGTGAACAGTCCGACCGGACCGCCGCCGATGATCGTGACATCATATGGTTGGTGCATCTGATTCCCTCCTAGCGTTGGATAGGTCTATTATATAGGAAGTAGGGGGTTAAGGTGCAAGTGCGGGACATCTCACATTTTTTTAGGGAATTTACATTTTTCTTTTGCAATCACTTCTAAAAAGTGTTTCAATAAGCTTATAGACATGTGAACATTATTTGAACAAAATTTTTGAGCATTCGTCTGTAATTGAATGTGAAGAAAATCACAACAAAACTACGATTCGTAAGGAGTATCAGAACATGAACACACCTAACATTGTTATTCTTGGAGCGGGCTACGGTGGATTGATCACAGCAGTCAACCTTCAAAAGAAACTCGGCGTCGATCAAGCGAACATCACGTTGATTAACAAACACGACTATCATTACCAAACAACTTGGTTGCATGAACCAGCTGCAGGTACGATGTCTGCGGAGCAAGCGCGCATCTACATCAATGATGTCATCAACCCGTCACGCGTCAAACTTGTCAAAGGTATCGTTGAGAAAGTCGACACGGCTGCTAAAACGGTTCTCTTACAAGATGGCGGAACAGTTCCTTACGATTACGTCGTCGTTGCTCTCGGTGGCGTTCCTGAAACATTCGGTATCAAAGGATTGAAGGAACACGCGCTGACGATCAGCTCGTTGAACAGCGTCCGTAAAATCAAGGAACATATCGATTACTCATTCGCACAGTACAAAACAACAGGATCACAAGATCGTTCACTCTTGACGATCGTTGTTGGTGGTGCTGGATTCACAGGAATCGAGTTCATGGGTGAGCTCGTCAACCGTATTCCAGAACTGTGCAAACAATATGACATTCCACGCGAACTCGTTCGTGTCGTCAACATCGAGGCAGCACCGACAGTCCTTCCAGGATTCGATGCAGATCTCGTCAACTATGCACACAAATGGCTTGAGCGCCAAGGCATCGAGTTCAAACTCGGTAACGGCATCAAGGAATGTGGACCAGGAAGCGTCACATTCGGTCCGCTTCAAGGCGACACGACTGAGACGATCGAAGCGAACACGATCATCTGGACTGGTGGCGTCAGCGGTAATCCTGTCGTTGCAGCATCTGGTTTCGAAGCGATGCGTAACCGTGTCGTCGTTGAAGAAGATCTCCGTGTTCCAGGACACGACAACGTCTTCATGATCGGTGACTGTTCAGCAGTCATGGACCCAAGTTCGAACCGTCCGTACCCACCGACTGCACAAATCGCGACACAACAAGCACACAAAGTCGCTGAGAACATTGCAGCACTCATCGCGGGCCGTCAAACATCGACGTTCACGTACGAGAACAAAGGAACGGTCGCTTCGCTTGGTCACAAAGACGGCATCGGCATGGTCTTCGGTAAGAAGATCTACGGTCGTAATGCATCGTTCATGAAAAAAGTCATCGACAACAAACACTTCTTCGAACTGAAAAAACTTGGTCTTGCGATCAAAAAAGGGAAGTTCTAAGTTCACGTTTTAGGCAAATGTACACTCGTGCATTTGCCTTTTTTGTCGGTTATACTAGAAGAGATTCAAAGGGGGAACAGTATGCATATCATTCAAGCCGTGATCGGGAGTGTGCTTTATCTCGTCATGTTCTTTAGTATCGGATTCATCTTAAACATGTTGTTGCGGAGTACATGGGTGATGCTCGTACTCTATCCGGTCATCATCATCATGATGATCGACAACCAATCGACGCTCGAATACTTCACGAATGCTCGTGAAGCGATTCCGAATCTTGGGGACCGGATTGCTGGTCTACAGACAGCGGATATCACGATGTTCGCGGCTGGTCTTGCCGGAATCATCATCGCCGGTCTATCGATTCGCTTCTTGCGTAAGAGCGGTTACCAAATGTTTTAAAGTCTACTTGAGTAAGTAGGCTTTTTTCGTGTCTGAAAAACCGTTATAATAAAAACAATGTCTTTAAATAAATGTGTAAGAGCAGATTGGGTTGAGAGCGAATGGATAAACAAATGTACCACGTTATCAAGGTATTGAATAATAATGTCGTCATTTGTTCGACTGGTGCGAATCAGGAAGTCATTATCCTCGCGAAAGGGATTGGCTTCGGTCGGAAGCCAGGCGATCAACTGACAGATCTCGACAAGTTGGAAAAAGTCTACACGTTGAAGGATAAAGAAGAACAGGATCAATATAAGGCGCTCGTCGGTCATCTCGATGAGAATTTCATCGCGTTGATGAACGAGATCGTCTCGATGATCGAGACACGCTTCGGAAAAAAGGTCGACGAACATATCCATATCGGATTGACGGATCATTTGACTTTCACGTTCAAGCGACTAGAACAAGGAATGGAAGTCACGAATCCGTTTCTTGCTGAAACGGAAGCCTTGTATCCAGAAGAGTACGCCCTTGCAGAAGAAATCGTCGAGTTCATCAGTGCCGAGATGAATTTTTACCTGCCTCCAGCGGAGACAGGATTCATCGCACTTCATATTCATTCAGCGACGAACTTCAAAGACGTACTCGAAGTCAACCGCCATCATCAACTCGTCGGTTTAATTGCCAGTCATATCGAACAGCGACTGGAGATTAAAATCGACCGAAAATCGCTTGATTACAAGCGTCTGATTCGGCATCTTCGTTCAGCGATTGAAAGGGTTTCCAATGGGGAGTATCTAGAGGCTCCAGAAAAAGTAGAAAAGCTATTGCGTGAAGAATATCCGCTATGCTATGATACTGCTTGGGAGCTGATGTCCATCATGGAACGTCAGTTGAAGAAAGCGGTACCGCGCGGTGAGGCGACGTATCTTACGATGCATCTGCAACGCTTAGTGCAGTACGATTCAGGTAAATGACCGCACGGACTACGTGTTACTGATACGATCAGGCATGAGTGGGATGTCGGGCAAGAAGCTTTATTTCCGTTATGCAACGGGATAAGTCTATTGTCTACAATCCGCTCGTGCCTGATTTTTTTCTGTAAAAAATCGGTCAGATGTCTGACTTTTTTCGTCTCAATCATTGGCATTATTCATCATACTTCGCTCTTAACAGGAAAAGGAGGAAACACACATGTTCAAACAGATTTTTGCTGTTCTTCAACGTGTCGGTAAAGCGTTGATGCTTCCTGTAGCGATTTTGCCAGCTGCCGGTATCCTACTCGGATTCGGTAACGCGATGCAAAATCCGAACTTGACGTCAAAACTCGAGTTCTTGAAAAATGATGCAATCATCAAGGTTGCAAAATTGATGGAAGCAGCCGGGGATATCATCTTCGGTAACTTAGCACTCTTATTCGCGGTCGGTGTCGCGATTGGTCTTGCAGGGGATGGCGCAGCCGGACTTGCGGCAATCGTCGGATTCTTGATCATGAACAAAACAATGAGCGTTTGGCTCGGCGTTACACCAGAAATGGTTGCTAACGGTCAAGGATATGCAAACGTACTCGGTATCCCAACACTTCAAACTGGGGTATTCGGTGGTATCATCATCGGTCTGATTGCAGCTTGGGCGTATGGGAAGTACCATAATCTCGAATTGCCGCAGTTCCTCGGATTCTTTGCTGGTAAACGTTTCGTTCCAATCGTTACTGCTGTCGTTTCATTGTTCGCTGGTCTTGTGCTTGTATTCGTTTGGCCGTTCGCTCAGGACGGATTAAACACATTCTCCCACTTCATGATGGAGAAGAACCCAACACTTGCAGCATTCGTCTTCGGTCTCATCGAACGTTCGTTGATTCCATTCGGTCTTCACCACATCTTCTATGCACCATTCTGGTTCGAATTCGGTTCGTACACGAATGCAGCAGGTGATGTCGTTCGTGGTGACCAAGCGATCTTCTTCGCTCAATTGAAAGATAACGTTGAATTGACTGCTGGTACGTTCATGACTGGTAAATTCCCGTTCATGATGTTCGGTCTTCCAGCAGCAGCACTCGCTATGTACCACGAAGCTCGTCCTGAGCGCCGTGCAGTCGTTGGTGGTCTTCTTGGATCAGCAGCACTTACAGCATTCTTGACAGGTATCACAGAGCCAATCGAATTCGCATTCTTGTTCGTTGCTCCAATCTTGTTCGCAGTTCACGCAGTCTTCGCAGGTCTCTCGTTCATGACGATGCAATTGTTGAACGTTAAGATCGGTATGACATTCTCTGGTGGTTTGATTGACTTCCTTCTCTTCGGTGTTCTTCCAGGACGCACGCAGTGGTGGCTCGTCATCGTCGTCGGTCTTGCACTCTCTGTCATCTACTATGTCGGATTCCGTTTCGCAATCCGCAAATTCAACCTGAAAACTCCAGGTCGTGAAGATGCAGCGCAAGAGACTTCATCTGCTCAAGGTTCTGAACTCGCTGAAGGTATTCTTGATGCACTCGGTTCAGAGTCGAACATCAAACACTTGGATGCATGTATCACACGTCTTCGTGTCGAAGTTCTCGACAAATCAAAAGTCAACAAAGATGAGTTGAAAAAATTAGGTGCTGCTGGTGTCCTTGAAGTTGGTAACAACGTTCAAGCGATCTACGGACCGAAATCAGACAACATCAAGTCTGAAATCCAAGCCGTCATCGCATCACGTAAACAAGAAAAAACAGTCTAATGTTTTTAAAATGAGTCCTTCTGCGGAAGGGCTCATTTTTTTTTGGAAAAATCTTTTAGAATCGTTTTGCGCTAGAATATTTTAGGGTATGAATTAAGTAGTTTGTTTAAAAAAGGAGGGAATATACGCATGTGGAAAAACGTGTTTGGTGTCTTACAGCGGATCGGTAAGGCCCTGATGTTACCGGTAGCGATTTTGCCGGCAGCGGGGCTATTGCTCGCGTTCGGGACAGCGTTTCAAAACCCGAACTTGACGCAATATTTACCGTTCCTCGAGAACGATTCGCTAGTCGTCATCTGGCGGGTCATGCAGGATGCGGGTGATATCATCTTTGCGAACCTCGGGTTACTGTTTGCCGTCGGGGTCGCGATTGGTCTTGCGAATGGGGAAGGAGTCGCCGGTCTAGCAGCGATCGTCGGTTTCTTGATCATGAACAAGGTCATCAGTTCGTTTTTACAGATCACACCAGAAAAAATCACGGAAGCACAGAAAGCGAGTGACTTGTCGTATGCGACGGTCCTCGGGATACCGACCTTGCAAATGGGGGTATTCGGAGGGATCATTGCCGGTTTGATAGCAGCGTACAGTTATAATAAATTCTTTAAAATCAAACTGCCTGATTTCCTAGGATTCTTCGCAGGGAAGCGTTTTGTTCCGATCGCAACCGCCTTATTCAGTCTTGTCGCCGGGTTTGCCTTGTCGTATATTTGGCCACCGATCGGTAGTGGAATCAACACATTCTCAAAAACAATCATCGAAGCGAACGAACCGTTGTCTGCCTTTATCTTTGGACTCGTCGAACGTTCGTTGATTCCGTTTGGTCTTCACCATATCTGGTACTCAAGCTTCTGGTTCCAGTTCGGAGAATATACGGATAAAGCCGGAACGATCATCAACGGGGATCAGCGGATCTTCTTCGCACAGTTGAAGGACGGTGTACCATTTACAGCAGGGACGTATATGACCGGAAAATATCCATTCATGATGTTCGGTCTGCCAGCAGCCTGTCTTGCGATGTACCATACGGTCGCAAAAGATCGTCGTAAAGCCGTCGAAGGTCTTTATTTCTCAGCTGCGTTGACTTCTTTCCTGACTGGTATCACGGAGCCAGTCGAGTTCTCCTTCGTATTCGTTGCACCACTCTTGTTTGCCGTTCACGCTGTCTTTGCAGGTCTTTCATTCATGATCATGGATTTACTGAACGTCAAGATCGGGATGACGTTCTCCGGTGGATTGATTGACTACACGTTATTCGGGATTCTACCGAACCGAACCTCGTGGTGGCTCGTCATTCCAGTCGGTCTTGTCTTCGCCGTCATCTACTACTTCGGATTCCGTTTCGTCATCACGAAGTTTGATCTGAAGATTCCGGGACGCGAAGCGATTAAAGAAGGTGCCGCTACCTCAACGGCACAAGCAGGCGATCTACCGTATGAAATTCTACAAGCATTCGGTGGTCCATCAAACATTAAACATTTAGATGCTTGTATCACACGACTTCGGATTACGGTCAATGATAAATCAGGCGTCAACAAGGATCGCTTGAAAGAACTTGGTGCTGCTGGTGTTCTTGAAGTCGGAGATAACGTCCAGGCCATCTTTGGACCGAAATCCGATGGGATCAAGACAGAAATGGCAGATATCATGAAAGATCCAAATTATAAACCGAAAGAGACACCGGAAGCTGATCCAATTCCACAAGTTCCAACGGGAGACGAAGCGCGCACTTCTGGAACTACAGCAGATGCCGGTCCACTCGCTGGAGATCGTGGTGGGGCTTACGTGCCTGAAGATGGATATGTCGCACCGCTGAGCGGTATCATTCGTTCTCTCGATGATGTACCGGACCAAGTCTTCTCCGGTCGCATGATGGGCGACGGATATGCGATCGAGCCAACGGAAGGATATGTCGTCTCTCCAGTCTCTGGTGAGATTACGACGTTCTTCCCGACGAAACACGCGATCGGTATTCTTGCGGATAATGGAGATGAAATTTTGATTCACATCGGTATTGATACGGTGTCACTCGAAGGAAAAGGATTCGAGGCGTTGGCGAAAGCCGGCGATCGTGTCGAACCGGGGACACCACTCCTCAATGTCGATCTTGAACAAGTACGACCGCTCGTACCATCATTACTGACACCAATCATCGTCACGAACAGCGGCGATCGAAAAGTCGACGTTGATGTCGGACGGACGGTCGAAGCCGGAGAAGCGATTTCGTATCGTGTAGAGTAAAGAAGAAAAGCGACGGATCGCCCTGAGCGATCCGTCTTTTTTGTGTGAAACGATTGTAGAGCACATTTGATAATGAGATTTTGCACATATGATGATACAATAAGTTAGCTATTATAAGAGTTAGCTAATTTTTTGAGAAATGAGGTGCGTCGATGTCTTCGACTACAACAAAAACGAATACGACACCTGTCGTCATCGGATTATTGATTGGAATTTTAGTCGCAGCAATGGATAACACGATCGTTGCGACAGCGATGCCGACGATCGTCAGTGAACTGAATGGGTTTGATCAGTATGCATGGGTCACGTCGGCTTACATGATCGCAACCGTTGCTGGGATGCCGATCTTCGGTAAACTGAGTGACATGTATGGAAGAAAACGCTTCTTCCTCTTTGGGATGCTCCTCTTCATGGTAGGGAGTATCTTGTGTGGAATGGCAGACTCGATCATTGAATTGTCTGCCTATCGAGCCTTACAAGGACTCGGTGGAGGGGCATTGATGCCGATTGCCTTTACGATCATCTTTGATATCTTCCCGCCGGAAAAACGGGGGAAAGTCAGTGGATTGTTCGGAGCAGTCTTCGGAATCTCGAGTATCTTCGGACCATTGCTTGGTGCCGTATTAACGGATTCCCTCGACTGGCGCTGGGTGTTTTATATCAATATCCCACTCGGATTGATTGCCCTTGGTCTCGTGACGGTCTTCTATCAGGAATCACCGGTGCACCGGACACAGAAAATCGACTACGTCGGTGCCTTTACGCTTGTCGCCGGATTAGTTTTATTCTTACTCGCGCTCGAAATGGGTGGCAAAGAGTATGCATGGTCTTCGCCACAAATTCTTGGTCTGTTCGGAGCAGCGCTCGTCGCGTTCGTTGCCTTCGCATTTGCTGAACGACGTGCCGCGGATCCCGTCATTACGTTCAGTCTATTCCGCCGTCGCTTATTTGCGGCAACACAAGGCGTGGCGTTCTTTTATGGATTCGTCTTTATCTCAGCGAGTGTATTCATTCCAATCTTCGTGCAAGGTGTCTTTGGTGGAAGCGCGACGAACTCCGGTCTGATCCTAATGCCGATGTTGATCGCCTCGGTCATCTCGGCGCAACTTGGTGGACAGTTGCCGAATAAGTTTGGTTTCCGGAACATCATGATCGTCTCGGCGGTCTTCTTCCTACTCGGTGTCTATCTCCTTAGTACGATGACGCTTGAGACATCGCGGACAGCGGTAACGATCTATATGATCATTCTCGGATTCGGTGTTGGCTTCAGCTTCTCCTTGTTGAACCTAGCGAGTATCAATGGCATCGAGATGCAACGTCGTGGCGCAGCGACCTCGATGGGCTCGACATTCCGGACAATCGGGATGACGCTTGGTGTCACAGTCCTCGGAATCATCCAATCACGGACGTTCACGTCAGCTGTAGCGGATCGGTTGCCGCAAGGTGGAGCGCCGTCCGGTGGACAGTTCCCAACGGCTGATGCGTTTGCGAAGATGCCACCAGAAGTCGCAACAGCGATCAAGACGTCGCTTGCGGAATCGATCTCAACCGTTTATTTCTGGGCGTTGATTCCAGCAGTACTCGGTGTCATCTTTATCTTCTTGATGGGGAACGAGCGTCCGATTTTATCGGAACAAGCTACTCCAGAAAAGAAGAAACAAGCTCAATGATCACCATCTCAACAACGTCTTCTTTCTTATTAGAAAGAGGCGTTGTTTTTTTGTTGAATTAGACAAAAAAAGACGAACCTGGATTACTCCAGATTCGTCTGACAACACTTATTTTTTGATGTCGAAAGTCGTGCTGAGGAAGTCGACGACTTCTTCTGCTGTATCCATATCGAGTACTTGCTCAACGATTGCTTCACATTCTGACTTGTTGAGACGTGTCATCAAGCTACGAGCGCGAAGAACAGATGATGCTGACATTGAGAACTCATCGAGACCAAGACCAAGAAGGATTGGGAGTGCCAATTCTTCTCCTGCCATCTCACCACACATACCGACCCATTTGCCTGCTTTGTGTGCTTCAGTGATGACGTTGTTCAAGAGGTTCAAGATCGCTGGGTTGAACGGTTGGTACAGGTATGATACTTTTTCGTTCATCCGGTCTGCCGCCATCGTGTATTGAATCAAATCGTTCGTTCCAACAGAGAAGAAGTCGACTTCTTTTGCGAACTGACGAGCCATGACTGCCGTTGCTGGGATTTCGACCATCATACCGACTTCGATGTCTTCCGATACCGTAACGCCTTCAGCTTGGAGGTTTGCTTTCTCTTCAAGGAGAAGTGCTTTTGCAGCACGGAACTCTTCGATCGTTGCGATCATCGGGAACATGACAGCGAGTTTACCGTATGCACTCGCACGAAGAAGTGCGCGTAATTGTGTACGGAACAAGTCTGTTTGATCGAGACAGAGACGGATCGCACGGTAACCGAGGAAAGGGTTCATCTCGTGTGGGAGATCAAGGTACGACAATTCTTTATCGCCACCGATATCAAGTGTCCGGATGACGACTTTTTTATCGCCCATTGATTCGAGAACCGTTTTGTAAGCTGTGAACTGCTCATCTTCCGTTGGGAATGTCTCTGCATCCATGTAGAGGAATTCCGTACGGTAGAGACCGACTGCTTCTGCACCGTTATCCAAAACGCCTTTGACATCGTTTGGTGTACCGATGTTTGCAGCGAGCTCGACGTGATGACCGTCAGCCGTCATTGTTTTTTCGTTCTTGAGTTTTTTCCACTCTTCTTTTTGTGCGATGTATGCTGCGCGTTTTGCTTCATACTCAGCAACTTGCTCTTCGCTTGGGTTGACGATGACGTCACCTTCTGCACCATCAAGGATGAGAAGATCGCCGTGTTTAACGTCCGTCAAGACGACTTTTGTTCCGACGACTGCTGGGATTTCGAGTGAACGTGACATGATGGCAGAGTGCGATGTCCGGCCACCAATGTTCGTTGCGAAACCTTTAGCATATTTACGGTTCAATTGAGCTGTATCCGAAGGAGTCAAGTCTTCCGCGATGATGATGACTTCTTCGTTGATTTGAGCTGGAGTGACGAACGTGATACCGAGAAGGTGAGCCATCGTCCGTTTCGTGACGTCACGAACGTCTGCTGCACGTTCGCGCATGTATTCGTTATCCATCGATTCGAAAATCATGACCATCATGTTTGCGACTTCATCGAGTGCTTTTGCAGCATTTGCTTGCTCGTCCTCGATTTTTGCGTTCACCTGACTGACGATTTCCGGATCTTCTAAGATGAGAAGGTGAGCCGAGAAGATTTCCGCTTTATCTGGACCTAATTCTTGTAAGGTATTTTCACGAATGACTTCGAGTTCTGTCTTCGATTTTGCGATCGCTGCTTGGAAACGTTCTTTTTCCGCAGCTGCATCCTCGATTTTGTGCGATGGAATCTCAAAGACCGGTGTTTCCATCACGAATGCTTTTGCAATCGCGATCCCTGCAGAAGCGCCAATTCCCTTGATATGTTGTGCCATGTGCATTACCCTCTTTTCAGTAAGTTTTTTTAACGCGACGACTTCGTTTCTTAGCTATCTATAGATACCCATAAACGCCTCTCTCTTAACGAGCCTTCTGCGCACTCTCCCTTGAATGAAAACGTAGACATTTCTCGGAACAGCAAACGCATCGTTTCTTGAAGTGTCTCAACATTTCACCTGTATAATCCTATCATATTGTGAAACGGGCAACAATTGTTTGAAACCAAGCATTTCGACAAATTGTCGAACAGAAGTAGTGAAAGCGTTTGCGGTCAGTCGAGAGGCTATCAGTTGGAAAATGACTGAAAACACTTCATACTAATAGATACTAGTCAAAGGGGGAGTTTTATATGCAAACGAATCAATCCGTAGATGTACTCGTTGTCGGGATTTCTGGAAATCAACCGCTCGATGAACGTTTACAAGCACTGTATGGTGACAAACTAGAAGAGTGGGTTCGTCAAGGCGATATCTCAACGAAACGAGGAGAACTGCGTCTATTGCCAACGTTAGCGGGCGACGTCGCACGTGTACTGTTTGTTGGACTCGGGAAAGTTGATCAGCTCGCGCAAGACGATTTACGTCGCTTGCTCGGGAAAGCGGCACAACATGTCAAAGCACGTCGCTTAGAACATGTCACAGTTGACGCAACAACGTTCCCAGGGCAACCGGTCGAACTGATTGCCGAGACATTCACCCTCGCTACATATGAGGTCAAACATTATAAGACGTCGCCTTCGAAAGCATATACGTTACAACTGACGGTCTTACCTGTAGAGGAAGAAGCCGTACGCCGCGGAACGGTCTTGGCTGAAGCGACGAACTTAGCGCGTCGTCTCGTAACGATGCCTGGGAATCTTTTGACGGCGCCAGCGCTTGCGGATGAAGCACGCTTCATCGCGGAGCGTCATGGGCATGATCTCCGGATCATCGATAAGGAAGAGATGGAAGCGCTCGGGATGGGCGCCTTGCTTGCCGTCAACCAAGGATCCGTCATTCCACCGAAATTGATCGTCCTTGAATATAAAGGTTCAGCAGAAGCACCAATCGCTGTCGTCGGGAAGGGCGTCACATTCGATACAGGTGGTTATTCCATCAAACCAAAAGACGGGATCGTCGGAATGAAAGGGGATATGGGGGGCGCAGCAGCAGTTCTCGGGCTATTCGAAGCACTCGGTCAACTGAAGCCAGATGTTCACGTCATCGGTGTCATTCCAGCAACCGACAACATGATTTCCGGGGATGCCTTCAAGCCGGACGACGTCATCACATCGATGGCGGGAAAAACGATTGAAGTCTTGAACACGGATGCGGAAGGACGACTTGTTCTTGCTGACGCAGTCACGTACGTGAAAGAGTATCAACCTAAAGCGATCATCGATCTCGCAACGTTGACAGGTGGTGTCCTTGTCGCGCTTGGAACAGAAATCACAGGTGCCTTGACGAACGATGCGTCACTTTACGAACGTTTTGAGCAGGTGACGAAAGAAACGAATGAGATGGTTTGGCAAATGCCATATGTTGATGCCTTCATCAAACAAGTCCGCCGCTCGGAAGTCGCAGACTTGAACAACTCACCGGGACGCATGGGACACATGATCTTCGGTGGTGCGTTCGTCGGCGAATTCGTTGGTGATACACCTTGGCTACACCTCGATATTGCGGGAACATCGGAACAGAATCAAGCGTCTGAGATTGGTCCAAAAGGAGCAACGGGCGTCATGGTCCGTAGTCTGTACCGGTTCGTCGAGCAAGAAAAATGAGACGTTGGAATCTACTCGGCGTCTTGTTGACGATTCTTGCCGTCGTCTGGTATATGGAGGCGCGCGACCGTCTATCGCTCGGTCTCGCGACGTTCATCGGTATCTTCACCGTCTTATCACTACTGCGTTCTTTCCGGGAGAAGACGAATGCACGTCATCGGGATTGATGCGGCAAAGGCGGGGTGGGTCGTCGTTATGTACGAAAATGGTCGTTATACGGGATTCGTCGAACCGACGCTTACTCAGATTCCGCTAGCTGACCGGATTTGGATCGATATGCCAATCGGCTTGATGGAAGGACGACGGGAAACGGATCAACTGTTGCGACTGGAGCTACGACCTGGGCGGACGAGCAGTGTTTTTAATGCACCGTTTCGTAGTGCGTTGACAGCTTCTACCTATATGGAAGCAAATGATTTAGCCAAACAACATGCGGGGATCGGGCTTTCAAAACAAGCGTGGTACCTATTACCGAAAATCCGAGAAGTCCGCAGCGTATATCGAACGGAGATGATTGAAGCCCATCCGGAAGTCTGTTTCGCGCGACTCGCCGGTCATCCGGCACGCTTTTCAAAGAAAACGACCGAAGGCATTGCGGAACGGATTGAATTGCTCGAGCGTTTTGATTGTCCGCCGTTATGGGAACAGCGTCAGTCGCATGTTGCGGTCGATGATTGGCTCGACGCTTGTCTGCTTGCGACGGGCGCCCGTTTTCCGTGTGATTATTTGCCGGCGAGTCGACCGGTGGATCCGGAAGGATATCCGTTATATGCAGCTGTACCAAAAAAATCACCCTCACCGAAATGGTGTGGGTGATCCTTTGACGAAGTCCCAGATATAATGAAAAATCTGGGCGTTGTAGAGTGCTTTTAAGATGACAGCGATCAATGGTCCGAGAATCAGTCCGAAGACACCAAAGAATTTGATTCCGACGAACAGCGCAATCAACGCCGTGATGGGTTGAATCCCGATATTATCGCCGACGATTTTCGGTTCCATGATGTTGCGCTGGAGAATGACGAGCGCGTATAGAATCCCGAGACCAATCGCAAGTGTCGTATCTCCGGTAATCAAGGAGTAAGCGATCCAAGGCAGGAAGACGGAACCTGTACCGAGATACGGTAAAATGTCGAAGAAGGCAGCGATAAACGCGACTGCAAATGGATGCTCGACACCAATGATGAACAAACCGATTAGGACGATGAAGAACGTGATTGTAATCAAAGTGAATTGTGCTTTGATATAGCCGAACAAGGCGGAGCGTAAACTCAAGAAGACGGATTCGAAACGAGCGAACCAAGGAAGCATCTCATAGCGCTTCAATCGCATCTCGTACTGGTGCCAATCTTTTGCGATGAAAAACCAAGCAAGTAAGACGATGACGAAAATCAATGCAATCGATGGCAATGTCGCAAGGACCGTCTGTAGCATCATGGCGATACTTTTTGATCCTTCGCCAATCGCACTCGCAAGTGAACTCCCGAGAGATTGGATACTGTTTTGAACCGTATTTTGTTGCGATGGCTCCAGTGAGCGTAAGGCTTCGGAAGCATCGTTCCAGATGGGTGCCAGTTTTTCATTGTACAGCTTTTGAAAATACAGGCTCAACTCTTGGATTTGCGCCGGTAATTGGTTGGCGACAAATACAAGACCGCGAATCAACTGCATGATGATCAAGGCGAGCGAACCAACTAATAAGCCACTGATCAAAATGATGGACAACAACGCACCCCATCCGCGAGTGATTCGTAACCGCTTTTGGAAAAAATCGACGAGCGGTCGACTCAAAAGGGCAAGCAGAAACGCAAAGACAAACGGATACAAAATGGACGAGAGGCGGATGAGTAACCATCCACCAACTAAGAAGGCGAAGATCACCGTCAGGAACCGGGCCATTTGCCAAAGACGTTCAGTCGACACAAGCAACACCTCTTACTGGATTATGTAGAATTAATTGATATCATCATATCATGTTTAGATAGGTTACGAGTCATTCAAAAGGAGGAGATCTCGATGCGTAAAAGAGAAATTGGACTAATTGCTGCATTGATTGCTGCGACATCTGTCGGAATCCGAGAATGGAAGAAAAACCAGTCATTTACGCAACGCGTTAAACAGGAGACAGAAATGCACGTACGCCAGGCAATCGTGGAGGGTCAGACAGATGGAACAGATGAAGACACTGCAACAAAAGGTTGATGCGACGATTCGCTCACTCGGTGGTTATTTTCGACCGCTATCTGGTCTCGCGCGCCTGACGGAAGAAGTCGGTGAAGTCGGAGAAGCACTGGAACAAAATGATTTAGAAGCCCTTTGTTTTGAACTTGTCGACGTCTTGATGATCTCGACCTGTCTTGCGAACCAATACGTGACGGATCTTGCAGCACAGCATGAGACGCTCGGTACAGTAAATGATGATCAGGACGGTTCGTTTTATCGACTCGTGCATGAGGCCGGACAAATCGCACGTGTCATGAACGGTTATGAAGGGGACAAACCACCGAAAGCGAAAGACATGATTGTTCCGATTGGTCATTCCTTAGCACGTCTGCAACGCGAACTGTTTCGGTTAGCACGACCACTTCAACTTGATTTACTGACAGAAATCGACCGGACGAATGAAAAGAATCTGAAGCGGGATAAAACACGCTTCGCGTTGACGCGTGATCCCATCACGGAAGAGACGATTGATCATTTCCGAAGTGCGACAGGAAGCGAGGCACGCCTCTGGGGAGCCCCTGTGTACGAGGAGAACCAAACGATAGAGGATAACATGGAAGCAGCATTGCCGTCACTCCGGCGTTTCCTCCGATGTGCGTCGATTGAGGGAATCGAAGCATTCGTCTTCGAAGCACCGATGGAACGCTCGCGTAGTTTGGTTGAAGTGAAAGAACTAGCGGACGAAATGGGACGCTTGATCAAAGAGCGGACACCGCTTGACTTCAAGGATTCACCGTATCGCTTAGAAGTCTTTGCGCCACAACTCGGTCCGATCTCGCCGTATCATGCGGAAGACGACCATCGGATGTTTCTCGTTCTCTATGTAGACTAAAAAATGATCCGCCTGCTCTTTTGAGCAAGGCGGATCATTTTTTTAATGTGAATGAGACGATGCTGCCTCATCTTGAGTCTGCCATTTTTTCATGAAGCGCTGAATGCGAGCGATCGCTTCTTGGAGTTGTTCAATCGAACTTGCATAACTTGCCCGGACATAACCTTCACCACTTGCTCCGAAGACAGATCCTGGAACGACGGCGACGCGCTCAGCGAGTAACAATTGCTCGGCGAACTGCTCGCTCGTTAGTCCGGTATGACCGATGTACGGAAAGGCATAGAAGGCGCCACCTGGTAAGTGTGTTGGGAGACCCGCATCGTTTAACGCCTTAACGAAGTAGTTCCGGCGTTGACGATAACTCGTCACCATGTCAGGGACCGTTTTATGACGAGAACGCAGTGCTTCAATGCCCGCGAATTGAACGAGTGTCGGGGCACACATCATCCCGTATTGATGGACCTTCAGCATCGATTGTGTGATTGCAGGTGGCGCACAAGTGAAACCGAGCCGCCATCCTGTCATCGCGAAGGCTTTCGAGAAACCGTTGATGATGATCGTCCGCTCTCGCATACCGGGAAGGGTCGCGAAGCAGATCGCTTCCGTTTCGTAGGATAGTTCCGCATAGATTTCGTCACTGATGACATATAGATCATGCTTTTGGACGAGTAACGCTAGGTCCGCTAATTGATCGCGCGACATCGTCGAGCCTGTCGGATTCGATGGGAAACAGAAAATGATCGCTTTCGTCTTATCTGTCAGCAATTGTTCGATCGTTTCCGGTTGAATCGCAAAACCGTCTTCTGCATGACACGCAGCGGCGACAGGAATGCCACCAGCGAGTTCAATCAAAGGGGCATACGAGACGAATGCCGGTTCGACGACGATGACTTCATCACCGGGATTGATCAAACTACGAAACGCAAGGTCGAGTCCTTCTGAGGCTCCAGTCGTGACGATGATCTCCTCCGTCGTCGAATAGGAGATGGCGAATTTTTCTTGCATGTAAAGCGCGATTTCCTGACGTAACTCGAGTAAACCGGCGTTGGCACTATACGCTGTATAGCCTTGCTCGAGTGCTGCGAAGCTCGCTTCGCGAACATTCCATGGCGTGACGAAATCAGGTTCGCCGACACCAAGGGAGATGACGTCTTCCATCGATCCTGCTAAATCAAAGAAACGACGGATGCCAGATGGGGCTAGCTGTTCGACACGTTCAGATAGAGACTTCATGGAGACACCTTCAATCGTTTGTCGTCATCATCCTGACTGAAGAGAACACCATCGTGCTTGTAGGTCTTCAAGCGGAAATGGGTCGTCGTCGAGATGACGGAGTCGAGCGTCGATAATTTTTCCGAAACGAATTGAGAGACTTCTTGTAGCGATTTGCCATCAAGTACGACTTGTAAGTCATATGCGCCCGACATCAGATAAAGGGACGTCACTTCCGGGAAACGATGGATGCGCTCCGCTACCTCGTCAAAACCGCGTCCACGTTTCGGTGTGACTTTGACATCGATGAAAGCTGTCACGCCATGATGGGCATGAATCTTTTGCCAGTCGATGACAGCGGTGTAACCGAGTAGGACACCGTCGCGTTTGAATGTCTCGATGGAAGCTGCTACTTCTGACGCTTCCCAGTCGAGCATTTGCGCAAGCAAGTCCACGTCCATCGGACCATTTTGTGTTAATAATGCTAATAATTCGAGTTGTTTTTCGGTGTACATGGGATCACTCACTTTCTGTCAATTGACCATTAAAGGTACGGCGGGTCTGGCGCAATCGTGCGCGTCGCTCAGCCTGGACGATATGGAAGTTCTTCATTTCATTTGTCGGAAGTTGGTGTTTTTCAACGAGGCGTTCAAAAAAGACGCGTCGCGCTGCATCCTGACGCGCGGATTCATGATTACCCGACGGATTGAAAGCATATAAGACGGTCGCGCGCGCCGGGTGCAGTATTAAATGTTCCTTGCCGACGCGTAAGATCCAATCCCAGTCCCAGTAGTTGAAGACGTCCTCATCAAATGGACCGAGTTGATCGTGGAGCGATTTACGGTAGAGTGACCCGGACGGAATATACGTCGAGTCTTCTCGAATCGTCTCCGGATCGTACGGATACGCGAATGGCTCAGAATCGATTGCAATCCGGTGATCCGCTTCCCAGCGATACGTAAAGAGTTCCGCGTCCGTATAGGTGAGGTCGGCACCAGCTTCGAGATCGCCGACCGCTTCTTCGAGGTGACTCGGTAATAAGAGGTCGTCATCGTCATGAAGTAAGATATACCGACCGGAAGCGAGCGTGACACCATGATTTCGAGCACGAACATGATGGTTTTCAGGTAACTCGACATAGGTCAGTTGAAGACGGTCCTGATACGCAGTCGTCACTGCTGAGACATCGTCTCCATTATTGTTTAAGACGATGACTTCGAAGTCTTGATAGTGTTGACGCGTCAATGCTTCTAGCGCTTCTGCTAATTCACGAGGACGATTGTACGTCGGAATGATGATGGATACGGTTGGCATCAGTGATCGCTCCTTGAACAAAGACACCTGTCCAGGAACAGGTGTCTTCTTGTTTTTTACATGTTTGCTTCAATGCGTGGTAGCAATTCGTTCCATTCTGCTTCTGGTTCTTTCGTAACCGTCACGAAGTCGCCGTAAGCGAATAGATTGTCGATGCCATCGAGGGCGATCAATGATGCGAGCAACGCATCTTCAGGTGTATCTTCTTTTTTGACACTCGTACTTTTAGCACCGAAGCGCTGTTCTTCGAGCGTGATTTTGACGGAATTCGGATTTGGTGTGTAATCGACTTGCATGAGGTAAGCTCCTTTCAACGTACATACGTATATGCCGTCTTTTCGTGATAGATGGATGGAATCCTTCTTCCTGATAGACGGAAGATCGATACGTTCAGTATATCAGAAAATTCGAAGAGAATATTTTTCTTCTAGTAGGAGAAATGGACCATCTTTATTTTAACGGTTCACTTGACCTTATAATGCATTTTACTCGCTATCTCAATATATCTCAAAAGGCGTCATGATGCCTTTTTTAAATTGTTTGACCTGAATTTCAAAGCAAGGGGTTATTTTTTTGAATTTCAGTGATAACCTATATCTTGTACATTAACAGGTTTAAAAACGGCTAAAACGTCTATATATAGAGTGATACTTGTAGAGTCCTTTCTATATGTAGGACGTCTTTTTTTAGTTTAGCGTATTTCATTGTGTAATGCGAACCTGTTTAACGATAGAGAATGGGAGTGGTTCATAGTGGCATCTCCACTGAATACAGCACGCATCTTTAAGGGTGCAATGACAATAGAAGACGTATATGTCGTGATTCGACAGGCGACGGAAACGTATCCGGAACTTGATATCGACCGCTATACTGAACGTGCCATCCGAGCGCTTGAAGGAAAATCCCTACAAGCCGATCAAGTCTATGAACTGTTAACGATGCACGCACTCGATATGTTAAAGGCAGAAGAGCCGAACTGGACATTCGTAGCGACAGCGACTTACTTAAATCGGTTATACCTTGAAGCAGGTGAAAATCGCGGATATGCAGCAGAAGAACGGTATGGTTCGCTGTATACGCTGATTGAAAAACTGACAGAAATCGGCATCTTCACGAAACATTTACTAGATGCGTATTCGAAAGAAGACATCAACGAACTGTCGGCAACGATCGATCCATCCCGCGATCACTTGTTCACATACATTGGTCTTCGAACACTGGCAGACCGGTACCTCGCACGTGATCACGTCAAAAACTTGTACGAGCTACCACAAGAACGATTCATGGTCATCGCGATGACACTGATGCAGAACGAACCGAAAGAACGTCGTTTAGAACTCGTCAAAGAGTCTTACTGGGCATTGTCGAATCTCTATATGACAGTTGCGACTCCGACGCTTTCGAACGCTGGTAAGTCTTACGGTCAACTTTCTTCATGTTTCATCGATACAGTCGATGATTCGCTACGTGGCATCTACGACTCGAACACGGACGTGGCGACACTCTCTAAAGGTGGCGGCGGAATCGGCGTCTACATGGGTAAGATTCGCTCACGCGGATCAGACATCAAAGGCTTCAAAGGCGTCTCAAGCGGTGTCATCCCGTGGATGAAACAATTGAACAACACGGCAGTCAGCGTCGACCAGCTCGGTATGCGCCAAGGATCGATCGCAGTGTATCTCGACATCTGGCATAAGGACATTCTCGAGTTCCTGGACGCGAAGCTCAACAATGGGGATGAGCGACTTCGGACACACGACTTGTTCACAGGCGTCAACTTACCGGACCGTTTCATGCGTGCCGTCGAAGCACGAGAAGACTGGCATTTATTTGACCCACACGAAATTCGGACGGTCATGGGCTTTAGCCTCGAGGATTACTTCGATGAGACGGAACAAGGTGGCAGCTTCACGGAACGATACGAAGCGTGTGTCAACGAACCACGCCTCAGCAAAAAAACAGTTCCGGCAATCGATCTCGTCAAGCGCTACATGCGTTCGCAACTTGAGACCGGGACGCCATACATGTTCTTCCGTGACGCCGTTAACCGTGCGAACCCGAATAAACATGCAGGGATGATCTACTCGTCAAACCTTTGCTCGGAAATCATGCAGAACATGAGCCCGACGACCGTGACGGAAGAATACACGGAAGACGGTAAGATCATCGTCACGAAGACACCAGGGGACTTCGTCGTCTGTAACTTGTCATCGATCGCACTTGCGCGTGCAGTTCGTTCTGACGTCCTCGAGCGATTGATTCCGATTCAAATGCGGATGCTTGATAACGTCATCGACTTGAATACGATCGATGTCCCGCAAGCACAATTGACGAATCAAAAATACCGTGCCGTTGGTCTTGGGACGTTCGGTTGGCACCATCTACTCGCACTCGAAGGCATCCGTTGGGAATCGGTCGAAGCGGTACAATACGCAGACCGTCTTTACGAGAAGATCGCTTACTTGACGATCGATGCGTCGATGCAACTTGCGAAAGAGAAGGGCGCGTACCGTCTCTTCGAAGGTTCGGAATGGCAAACAGGAGAGTACATCAAACGTCGCCACTACAAAACGACGGATGAACTCGATTGGGATCGTCTCCAAGCCGACATCACGGCGTATGGAATGCGTAACGCATACTTGATGGCAGTCGCACCGAACTCATCGACGGCGATCATTGCGGGTAGTACAGCATCGATTGATCCAATCTACAAAAAAGTTTACTCGGAAGAGAAGAAAAACTATAAGATTCCAGTCACTGTTCCAGATTTGACACCGGAAACGAACTGGTTCTATAAATCAGCGTTTGAGATTGACCAGCTATGGAGCATTCGTCAAAATGCTTCGCGTCAGCGTCACATCGACCAAGCGATCAGTTTCAATCTGTACGTGAAAAATAACGTCAAGGCGAAAGAATTACTCGAGATGCACATGGAAGCATGGCAACTCGGGATGAAGACGATCTACTACACGCGTTCGACGACGGTTGAGATCGACGAATGTGAATCGTGTTCATCATAAGATAAGGAGGACGATATCATGAAGGCAGCAATCGTATATGCGTCATTGAGTGGAAACACGGAGGAGGTGGCAGAACTCGTCGCGAAGACGTGTTCTGAGATGGGAATCGAGCCGACGATGTTGTTTGCAGACGAAGTGACGACGTATCAGTTAATGCCTTATGATATCGTCTATTTTGGTTCGTATACGTGGGGAGATGGGCAACTACCCGACGATATGCGCGATTGTCTTAGAACTGTTCTGAAGGAGAGTTCGCATGCGATTCCGCAGGCAGCTGTTTTTGGAACAGGAGACAAGATGTTCGTCAAATATTGTCGCGCCGTGGATGAGATGGCGTATCATCTCTCGAAATTCGGGGTACCGCTTGCTGGAGAACTGTTGAAAATCGAACAGTCACCACGCAATCGCCCACATCTCGTCAAGGAATGGACGAAACGGACCATTCTTCAATTACAGCAAGAAGGAGTCGAAGCACATGGAACAGCTACAAAAAATCAAACTGCTTGATGCACGTCATCCGAATCGCGCGACAGCGATCATCGGTGGCGAAACGAGTGCCATCGTCAACTGGAACGACATTGCGTATCCACAGTTTTATTCGATTTACAAACAACTGTTATCGAACTTCTGGATCCCAGATGAGATCTCGATGTCGAAGGACATGCAACAGTGGAATCAATTAAGCGAACGGGAACAGGATGCATTTAAACGAATCATCGGACTACTCTCGATCCTTGACTCGGTTCAGACACGTTATATCTTGGAATCGGCAATGTTTACGTCGGATTCGTCCGTTCATGCGATTCTCGCGATCATCGCGCAACAGGAAGTCGTGCATAATCAATCGTACAGCTACGTCTTATCCAGCTTAGTTCCATTGGCTGAACAAAACCGGATTTTTGATATTGCGAAAGACGATGACATGGTCATGAAGCGTAATGCATTCATTCTTGATTTATACGAAGATTTCCAAAATGACCGGACTCCAGAGAACTTCGCGAAATCGCTCGTTGCTTCGATCGTTCTTGAAGGAATCAACTTCTATTCAGGCTTTGCCTTCTTCTATAACTTAGCGCGTCACCAAAAGATGGTCGGAACATCGACGATGATCAGTTATATTCAACGTGATGAATTGCAACATTCGTACTTCATCAGCCAATTGTTACGTGCTGTCTTGTCGGAGCATCCGGAAATTGATGCCGATGGCTCATTCACACAATTCGTCTATGACACGTTCAAGCGTGCCGTTGATCTTGAAATCGAGTGGAGCGAATACGTCTTACGTGATCTAGACGGACTTGACGTCAGTGAAATGCGTGACTACGTTAAATATCTCGCGAACAAACGCCTTCGCGTCATCGGTTTGTCGGATCTCTATGAAGGGCACGACGAAGACGTCATGCCATGGATTCGTGCGTATTCAGATGATTCGATGAACGCGACGAAATCAGACTTCTTCGAACAAAAATCACGTTCGTATGCGAAAGTAACGGATGCGAATGGATTCGACGATCTGTAAGTAATCAATTGATGATTGCTTCTACTCTATATTTCCTTTACGCTAGGACAGGTGAGGTTCTGCTCGACTCCCGCGAAAAAACAAGTCATCATGACCATGGAAGATGCGACGCATCTGAAGCGGCATGAGGGCTTGTCCGCGGAAAGCGAGCAGACCGAGACTGTCCGTTTTTTTGATAGTCTTATCTGTTTTTCGTCTTTCTCGTTTCAAGCATTACTTTTCTTTGTCACTTAGGTCAATTGAGCAAAAGAACAAAAAAAGGGCCGAACTCGGAAAGTTCGGCAGAATCAGGGGGAATACTTGAAGTCTTGCTATTAAAATGTTCCCTTGTGAAATAAAAAATAAACAAATTCCAAAAATATTTTTTACGATACAAGAAAAGTGTGTTATTATAAGTTGATGAATTTAGTTAGGGAGTGTATACATTATGGCAAACTTTGAAAAAGACCAAGTCGTTACTGGTAAAGTAACTGGTATTCAAAACTTCGGTGCTTTCGTAGCACTTGACGAGCAAACACAAGGTCTCGTCCACATCTCAGAAATCTCACACGATTACGTAAAAGACATCAACGATTACGTAAAAGTTGGCGATGAAGTAACTGTTAAAGTTCTCGACATCGACGAAGCTAACAAAAAAATGAAGCTTTCGATCAAAGCAACTCAGGAAGCTCCAAAACGTGAAGCACGCGCGAAAGGTCCACGCAAAAACGCTGGACGTCGCGATGCAGGTCCTGCTTTCAAACAAGAAGAAGCACCTGGATTCAACGTTCTTAAAGGTAAATTGGAAGAATGGATTGAAAAATCAAACTTCCAAAAATAAGCCACATGAGAGAATCGACATCGGTCGGTTCTCTTTTTTTATGCGATTTTTACATAGAATAAGCATTAAATTAGATGCGAAAGGGGAATGTGTGGATAATGTAAGGTGTTCATTACTTATTGAGGAGGCAACACAGATGGAAAACTTTGAATATCGCAATCCAACAAGACTTATTTTTGGTGACGGTCAAGTCAGCCAACTGAAACCACAACTCGAAGCACTCGGTGCAAAGAAAGTCATGCTCGTCTTCGGTGGCGGCAGTATTAAACGTAATGGCGTCTATGATGATGTCACACGTGAACTCAACGCGGCAGGAATCGAGTACGTCGAATGCGACGGTGTCGAACCGAACCCGCGTATCGAGACAGCAGAGCGCGGTATCAAAATCGCACGTGAAGCAGGCGTTGACGCATTGCTTGCACTCGGTGGCGGTTCTGTCATCGACTGCACGAAATTGATTGCTGCTGGTATTCCTTATGAAGGCGAAGCATGGGATCTCGTCATCGGCAAAGCAACACCAGAAACAGTCATCCCATTCGGAACAGTCTTGACGCTTGCAGCAACAGGTTCTGAGATGAACTCAGGATCCGTCATCACGAACTGGAAGACACAAGAGAAGTACGGTTGGGGTAGCCCGCTTACGTTCCCAACATTCTCAATCCTTGATCCGAAGTACACGGTCAGTGTGCCAAAAGATCAAACAATCTACGGTATCGTCGATATGATGAGCCACTGCCTCGAGCAATACTTCCACCCTGCGCATGCACCGGTCCAAGAACGGATGACAGAAGGTGTCATGAAAGCAGTCGTCGAAGCAGCACCAAAACTCGTCAACGATCTCGAGAACGTTGAACTTCGTGGCACGATTCTCTTCGCTGGTACGATGGCACTCAACGGTGTCCTTCAAATGGGCGCACGCGGCGACTGGGCATCACACAACATCGAGCATGCTGTCTCAGCTGTTCACGATATCCCGCACGCAGGTGGACTCGCGATCCTCTTCCCGAACTGGATGCGCCACGTACTCGACGAATCAAACGCACATCGTTTCGTCACACTCGGTGAGAACGTCTTTAACGTCGATACGGAAGGTAAATCAGAGATGGAAGCAGCACACGCGACAATCGACGCAATCAGTGCTTTCTGGACATCACTCGGTGCACCGAATCGTCTTGCTGATTACGACATCAAAGAAGATACAGTTGACGCAATCGTCAAGTCAGCAATGACACGCGGCGACTTCGGAAACTTCAAATCACTTGGAAACGAAGACGTTCGTCAAATCGTGACAGCTGCCCTATAACAATCTGTAACATTTGCTACTCATTTCACAAAAGACTTGAACGACCTTCCTTCTTGCGTTTTAATGAAAAGGAAGGTCGCATTTCGTTGCGAATGAATAAGGAGGACGATGGCATGTCAACAGTACGTTTTGATTATTCGAAAGCCCTACAATTCGTAGGTCAACATGAAGTAGATCATATGGCGGAAACGGTAAAGACGCTTCACCATGCGATTCATGCAGGAACAGGCGCAGGAAGTGATTTCTTAGGATGGGTGGATCTTCCGACGAACTACGATCAAGCGGAGTTTGCACGTATTCAAGCGTCTGCAGAAAAAATCAAGTCGGATTCTGATGTGTTGTTAGTCGTCGGAATCGGCGGTTCATATCTCGGAGCGCGTGCTGCGATCGAGATGCTCGGACACTCATTCCATAACTTGTTATCAAAAGAAGAGCGCAAAGCACCACAAATCATCTATGCAGGACATAATATCTCATCGACGTATCTGCACGATTTATTCGAAGTCCTCGAAGGAAAAGATGTATCGGTCAACATCATCTCGAAATCGGGTACGACGACAGAACCAGCAATTTCGTTCCGTCTCTTGAAATCGTTCATGGAAGAGAAATACGGTAAAGCAGAAGCAAAACACCGGATTTATGCAACGACGGATAAAGCGCGTGGTGCATTAAAAACACTCGCAGACTCTGAAGGATATGAAACATTCGTCATTCCGGACGATGTCGGCGGTCGTTTCTCTGTGTTGACACCGGTTGGTCTATTACCAATCGCAGCAGCTGGTATTTCAATTGAAGAGTTGATGCAAGGTGCCCGTGATGCGCAAGAGCGCTATGCGAGCGAAAACCTAGCTGACAACGAAGCGTATCAATACGCGGTCGTACGAAATGCGCTCTATGCGAAAGGGAAGACGATCGAGCTTCTCGTCAACTACGAACCAGCACTTCATTATGTATCGGAGTGGTGGAAACAATTATACGGCGAGTCAGAAGGAAAAGACTTCAAAGGAATCTTCCCAGCAGCAGTCGATTTCTCGACGGATCTCCACTCGATGGGACAATACGTCCAAGAAGGTCGTCGTGACCTGTTCGAGACAGTCATCAAAGTCGGTCAAGCGCGTCATGCGTTGACTGTTGAAGAAGATGCTCAGGATCTCGATGGATTGAACTTCCTTGCAGGTAAGTCAATTCAATTCGTCAACGAAAAGGCGGCAGAAGGTACGTTGCTTGCACACACGGACGGACAAGTACCGAACTTGACAGTCGAACTTCCAGAGATGACACCGTATCACCTCGGATTCCTCTTCTACTTCTTCGAAAAAGCTTGTGCGATGAGTGGTTACCTCCTCGGAGTGAACCCATTCGATCAGCCAGGCGTCGAAGCGTACAAGAAAAACATGTTCGCTCTTCTTGGGAAACCAGGATTCGAAGCAGAAAAAGCAGAACTCGAAGCACGTTTGAAGTAATGTAAAACGACAGTCGATTGTTCCTTAGTGGAACATCGGCTGTTTTTTTGTCTTTACCGGATGATAGTAGGCTATCATTTTCCAGATTTACAGGTAATCCTAGCGTTTTCACTTTTAGAATACCCGTGAAACAGGTAAAGTGAAGTTAGAAGAAGAAATGAGGTGCACGTACGTGATTACATTCTTGGATTATTATCAAAATCAAGTGGAGTTAAGTTTTGATGACCATCCGTTCTCGGATCGTCCCTTGCACGTGTGGGTCATTGCCGTGTACGAAGGAAAATGGTTGCTGACCCATCATAAGCAGCGGGGGTATGAATTTCCTGGTGGAAAGGTTGAACCAGGGGAAACGGCAGAAGAAGCCGCACGTCGCGAAGTGATGGAAGAGACGGGTGGGGAAATCGATTCTCTCTCATATGTCGGACAGTATCGTGTTGCTGGAAAAGGTGATACGATCATCAAAAACATCTATTTCGCGCAAATCGGATCATTGTCGTCTCATCTTGCCGTGGATGAAACAGATGGTGCTTTTCTATTCGAGGAACTCCCTGATCGTCTCGATACGAATCGACAATACAGCTTTATGATGAAGGACCGTGTCCTTCCGGAGACACTCCGTGTACTTAGCGAACGCCGATTGGTTTGAACTTCCGCGGCAAGGTCCGTTTCGGACGTTTCGGATGTTTTATACCACAGCGGACGGAGAACGGGTCGGTGCCTATATCGTACTCCCGCAAGTTGCGAACGGTCAGGGGATTCTCTACTTGCGTGGTGGAACGCGTTCGATCGGAATGGTCCGACCGACTCGACTGCTCGCGTTCGCACAGGCAGGCTTTTTTGTCATGGCACCTTTCTATCGAGGGAATCTAGGCGGTACGGGAAAAGAAGACTTTGGACATCACGATATCGAAGACGCCTGCAGTGCCTTTGACTGGTTGCAGCAACGTGTCTCACATGTTCACGCATTTGGATTTTCACGTGGTGGACAGATGGCGTTGCTCCTTGCGCATCACCGTCCAGTCGCCCGAACGGTGTCCTGGGCAGGGGTGACGGAGTTGACGTGGACGTATGAAGAGCAGAAGACGATGCAAAAGATGCTGCGGCGATACACGGGAGGTACACCAGACACGGTTCCTGATGAATACGCGGTTCGCTCGCCGCTCCATGTCGAACCTCAAGGTGAAGTATTATTGATTCACGGTGCATACGATGAGAACGTTCGTTTACGACACGCAACCGCTTATGCTACACGTCATCCTGAGCATACGACGCTTCAGACTTATGCCTATGCCCATCAATTTCCGATTCATGACAAGTTGCGTGTGACGCGGAATGTGTTGAATTGGTTTGAGACTGGTATCTATAATCGATGATTTAGCCGGTACGATGAATGTCGTATCGGTTTTTTTGTCATCTGAAGAATTGAACTTACATACATAATGGGAAAAAAAGAATATTGATTCGTTGTAAAAAACAATAAACTTCCTGAAAAATAAATTTTGATATAATTAGAACCATATGAGTAATGTAGAGGGGGATGGAGGACGATGGATATCTTACTAGCACGTCAACCCATCGTTGACCGAATCGGAGCAGTTGATGCATTCGAGTTACTGTATCGTTCCGTCAAACAAATGAATGTATTCGACGGTGATCTAGCGACAATGGATGTTTTAACGAATACACTCGTTCATATGGGTGTAGAGCATGTCGCTGAAGGTAAAAAACTTTTCGTCAACTTTACAGCGGATCTCTTGAAAAGTGATCTGATTCACTATTTAGATCCAAAACGGTTCGTTATCGAAATTTTAGAAACTGTTGATATCGATACAGAGATGTTATCTGTGTTGCACAGTTGGAAAGAAGCAGGTTTTACACTAGCACTCGATGATTTTGTGACCGATTTACTTCGTCAACATGGAACAGAATTATTCGCGCTAATTGATTTAATTAAAATCGACATCGAGGCGATTTCTCCTCGCGAGCAAAGTGCGATCCTGCATATCGTCCGGCGTAATTATCCCCACATCAAGATGCTTGCCGAACGAGTCGAGACACATGAAGATCACACACGTTGTCTTGAAATGGGATATGACTGGTTCCAAGGCTATTTTTATGCTAAGCCGATGTTGATGAAGGGAAAAGCTGTCCCTCCTCAATTGCCGGTATTGCTGAAGATGCTAAAATGGCTCGATACGGATGAAAAATACGATGAAGTCATTGATGAGATTGAAGCAAATCCGTATATCAGCATTCAAGTACTGCAACTGATCAATTCTCCAGGAATGGGATTACGAAATACAGTCAGCTCTGTTCGTCAAGCCATTTCACTACTTGGCTTCTCGCAACTCAAAAGCTGGATTTCGTTAATCGTCTTGCGTGAGATGAAGCTTGCTAGTCCTTACGAATGGTCAAATGAGTTACTCCGGTCTTCTTTACATTGTGCTAAGCTTTGCGAGCTATTTGCAAAAGAAACACGCACGTTGAAGTCAGAGAGTGCCTATATGATCGGATTGCTGTCACATATTGATGCGTTATTGTCTGTGGATATCGACGACATCATCGGTCAATTACCAATCGAAGATTCTTTGAAGGTTGTCCTACAAGGAAAAGATCATCCATTCCGGGATTGTTTAGTGCTTGTGATCAGTGCAGATCGCGGTGATTTTGATCAGTTCGAACTACTCAGTCAACGTTTAGGTGTCTCACTTCCACGAGCCTATGCGCTACTAGCAGAAAGTCAGGAATGGCTTAAACAAAAAGAAACACATCTTCAAGAAAGAACGGATTCTATCCTATAAAAAAAGAGCCCGAAGGCTCTTTTTTTATAGGCGTGGACCAGCTGACTTGATCGCATCCGTCGCACTTTCGAAGCGAAGGAAATTATGTTGGAATTTCTCAGCAAGCGAACGCGCTTGTGTGTCGTATTCGTCTGGATTCGACCACACACGTACTGGATTGAGTAACTCGCTTGGAACACCTGGAACTTCCAGTGGCATGTGAAGTCCGAAAATCGGATGTTCTTCTGTTGGAATCGTTGCAAGTGTACCGTTGACGGCAGCGTTGACCATCGTCCGTGTATAGGATAGCTTCATGCGGCTACCTGTTCCGTAAGCACCACCTGTCCAACCTGTGTTGACGAGATAAACAGTGACACCGTGACGATCAATCAATTCGCCCAGCATCGTCGCATATTTTTCTGGCATTAGTGGAAGGAACGGTGAACCAAAGCATGTCGAGAACGTTGCTTCCGGTTCCGTGACACCACGCTCTGTTCCAGCGAGTTTTGATGTGTACCCTGATAGGAAGTGGTACATCGCTTGTTCTTTCGTCAATTTACTGATCGGAGGCAAAACACCGTACGCATCAGCCGTCAAGAAGACGATCGTCTTCGGATGACCAGCACGTGACGGAACAGCGATATTATCAATCGCTGTGATCGGATAAGCAGCACGCGTATTTTCCGTCAACGATGTGTCATCGTAATCAGGGTGACGGGCTTCGTCGAGCACGACGTTTTCAAGGACGGTTCCGAAACGGATCGCGTCAAAGATTTGCGGTTCTTTTTCACGCGATAAGTTAACGGTCTTTGCATAACATCCACCTTCGATGTTGAAGACACCGTCGTGCGACCAACCATGCTCATCGTCGCCGATCAATTGACGGCTATCGTCTGCTGAGAGGGTGGTCTTACCAGTACCGGATAGACCGAAGAACAAGGCGACGTCGCCTTCGTGTCCGACGTTTGCCGAGCAGTGCATCGAAAGGACATTTTCTTGTGGCAAGAGATAGTTCATGACGGAAAAGATTGATTTTTTGATTTCTCCCGCGTATTCCGTTCCACCGATCAAGACGATCCGGTGTTCGAACGACATCGCGATGAACGTCTCAGAGTTCGTTCCGTCAACGGCAGGATCTGCTTTGAAATGTGGCGCATAGACGACCGTGAACGGTTCGAAGGCAGCCACTTCAGGATACTCGCGTAAAAAAAGTTGTTTGGCAAACAGGTTATGCCAAGCGTATTGTGTGAGCACACGGACCGGAAGGGTGAAGTGCGTATCTGCTCCAGCAGCAGCTTCTGTGTAGTAGAGCTGATCGGCTTCGTTCATGTAACGAAGAACCTTTTGCAACAATTGTTCAAATTTGTCTCCATCCATTGGTTGGTTGACATGACCCCAATCAATGTGAGACTCGCAGGAAGAATCACGGACGATGAACTTATCTTTTGGTGAACGACCTGTAAATTTCCCCGTTTCTACAGATAATGCGCCGTTCTCAGCAAGGACACCTTCTTCGTTTCGAATCGCATGTTCGACAAGTTCAGCAACAGATAGTTGTTTGAACACATGCTCTTTCTTGAGTAGTTCTTCGATATTCAGGACCGTCATCGGCATCCTGACCCCACCTTTCCCCTACGTTGGTTTTGGCTCACTGTATTTAGTATGACACATTTATTATATATGACATACTAAAGAGAGAGCAATCATTTTCTGGTGCTGATTTCTATTTATCTGGAAACGCTTTCAGCATTAACAGTTTAACATCTCTTTCAAAAAGTTTCGACTAGAATTTGAAACCTTGCTTGACAGAGTAGGTACAACTTTATATCATGTAATTCGTAACGGATACTCTTATTCTGAGCAGGTGGAGGGAACAAGGCCCGAAGAAACCCGGCAACCGTCCTACATTAATTCACATATTAATGAGGGAAAAGGTGCTCTCCTGAAGCGAAGTAAACACTTCGAACGATAAGAGGGTAAAGGAAGAACGCACAACCTTTCCCTGACCATTTTTTGGACTTGGAAAGGTTTTTTTCATTTTACCGTCCCACTCAACTAGGGGAAATGAGTACACCGTCAAATTCTTTTTTGGGAGGGTCATACATGACAAACCTTAATCGCCGACTATTCACGTCGGAGTCAGTCACTGAAGGTCATCCAGATAAAATCTGTGACCAAATTTCGGATTCAATTCTTGATGCAATCCTCGCAGCGGATCCAAACGCGCGTGTTGCGGCAGAAACTTCTGTTACAACAGGTCTCGTTCTCGTTGCAGGTGAGATCACGACATCGACTTACGTCGACATTCCAAAAGTCGTCCGTGAAACGATTCGTGAAATCGGTTATACACGCGCGAAATACGGTTTCGACGCTGACACGTGTGCTGTATTGACATCAATCGATGAGCAATCAGCAGACATCGCTCTTGGTGTCGACCAAGCGCTTGAAGCACGTGAAGGTAGCATGTCTGATGCAGAAATCGATGCAATCGGTGCAGGAGACCAAGGTCTCATGTTCGGTTACGCAACGAAAGAAACACCAGAACTCATGCCACTTCCAATCTCGCTCTCACACCGTCTCGCACGCCGTTTGGCAGAAGTGCGTAAAAACGGTCAACTCGACTACCTTCGTCCAGACGGAAAAACACAAGTCACGGTCGAATACAACGAGAACAACGAGCCAGTTCGTGTCGATACGATCGTCATCTCGACACAACATGCAGAAGAAGTCACGCTTGAGCAAATCCAAGCTGACTTGAAAGAACACGTCATCACACCGGTTATCCCGGCTGAATACATCGACGCAGCAACGAAATTCTTCATCAACCCAACTGGTCGTTTCGTCATTGGCGGACCACAAGGAGATGCTGGATTAACTGGTCGTAAGATCATCGTTGATACGTATGGTGGATACGCACGCCACGGCGGTGGAGCATTCTCAGGTAAAGATCCAACAAAAGTCGACCGTTCAGCTGCATACGCAGCACGTTACGTCGCGAAGAACCTCGTTGCTGCAGGTCTTGCAGACAAAGCAGAAGTTCAACTCGCGTACGCAATCGGTGTCGCGCACCCAGTATCAATCGCGGTTGATACATTCGGTACAGGAAAACTTCCTGAAGCGCAACTCGTCGAATTGGTTGCTGAAAACTTCGATCTTCGTCCGGCTGGAATCATCAACATGCTTGATCTCCGTCGTCCGATCTATCGTCAAACAGCTGCATACGGTCACTTCGGTCGTACAGATGTTGAGCTTCCATGGGAGCAAACAGATAAAGCAGCAGTTCTTGAAGAACAAGCAAAACGTTTCGCATAATCAAAAAGTCCGAAAACCCTACGCGGGTTTTCGGACTTTTTTGTTTCCGTGGAACTTTGCAGGAAACGAATGTTTTTTCTAGAAGAGGGTAAAAGTACATGAGTCGATTCGTATGAATACAAAGGGGGGTTCCGATTATGGAAATACGCGAAGCTATTCCAGCTGATGCAGGACGTATTCATGACATTGCCGTCACATCTTGGTTGGATACGTATGCAGAAATCTATTCCGAACGTTCGAAAGCGCATTTCGTGCAGGAGGCGTATCCGCAAGAAGAAGTCGTTCGTGCGATCCGGACGGCGGAAGAAGCACGGGGAGAGTATTTTTATGTCGGAATCATCGATGAGGAAATCGTCGGTTTCATTCATGCTGTTGATGTTGAGGGAACGTGGGAGATCATTCGTCTGTACGTCTTGCCGAAATATCAGCAAAACGGAATCGGACGACGGCTGATCCGTGAACTCGAACGACAAGGAGCCGTCCCACTCGAAGTATACGTGGAGGCACGTAACTATAAAGCACGTCAGTTCTTAACCTCATTCGGTTTTGAAGAACTCAGTGAGATGACGGAAGAAGTCTTTGGGCAAGTAGAATCTGTCATTCGTCTTCGCCATGTCGCCTCATGAAATCCGTCTTGGGACGGTTTCGTGTGCGTTTGAAATAAGGTATCGTAAAAAGGAAGTATGAAGTGAAGAGGTGAGTTTGTGGTTGAACAACCAACAGGAATCATCGTATTAGTTTATCCGTTACAACTGCGTGCCCGTCCGAGTGAAGCCTTGATTCGGGTACTCGAACGAGAGTATGAAGTATTACTTGTCGACGCACCACGTCGCATCTCGTTTGAAGAGCATGGTCAACTGTTAAAAGAAGCATTACGTGAAGCCGGGAAACGCAAGCTACCGATTCATATCGTCGCCTGTAGCATGGGCGCACTCGTCGTCAATCGTCTGTTGCAAGAATATGAATTACCGGTCGCAAGCCTTGCGTTCATTTCACCGTTATTTGATTGGCATCCTTCGAAACAACTCGGAGGCGTCAAACAAGTCTTCGCGAGTGCATTTGATCGTTTCCGGCCCGATGCGCCACTCGGTACGTTGCCGTTTGGTCAAAGTACGGAAGATACCGTTCGCATCGGTGAACTGACCTATGCACAGTACCGGGAAATCGAAGAAGAGATCGTCGTACATGACGAGGAACGAAAAAAACTGCCGCGTGTGAACTTGGCTTGTTTTTATGCACCAGACGATCAGTTCGCAGACGTCAAGTTGACGCTTGAAGTATGCCGGAAAATGGGTGGCGATCAGATTTACTTACAACGTCTACACGGTTTTCCGCATTTTAGTTTCGAACGGTTGAACACTCGGTTTGCAGAAAAATTAATGTTGTTCTTTAAGCTTGTTGAAGAATGAAATAATAAAAGTGATGCCTCTAAAAAAGGGCATCACTTTTTTGTGTCCCATCATCCGCGTACTTTTTTCTCGATCGCGATGATGAACGGGGGATGATTTTGTTGATTCAAGAAACGGTACTGGAGAACGGCATAATCTTGCTGATCAAGGGCTGTGACGTAATCGAGGACAGCGTCGCGTTCACGTTTTCCTTCCAGGTGACCGTGATAGACGACGAGGACGACAAGACCGCCGGGAGCGAGGACCGGGAGGAGGGCATCGAGTGCTTCGAGCGTCTCTTCTCCTGTCGTCGTGATTGATTTGTCGCTTCCAGGCAGGTAGCCGAGATTGAAGACACCGGCGCGGACAGGACGTTGTTCGTCCGAAAGACGGGCACCGACATGGATGTGGCTTTCATGATAAAGGTCGACGCGTGCTAACATTCCGGCTTCGTCGAGACGTCGCGTCGATTCCTCGATGGCTTGTGCCTGGACGTCGAACGCAAGGACTCGACCTTCTGGACCGACGCGTTCTGCTAAAAACTGTGTATCATGTCCATTTCCGGCAGTCATATCGACGACGCAGTCTCCGGGTTCGATAACGGACTCGAGTAATTGTTTCGTATAAGGTAGTACACGGGCAAGTGACATGGCATAGACTCCTGTTCCTATGGTCTGTTTTTCTAGTAATGGTTCAGTATGTGCAAGATTCTTTCTGCATTATATCATTTTTTGATTCGTTGACGAAAAGCGAAGTGGCTTGACAGTTAGGGGACGGATTGCGTAAAGTGGCAAGGTTGAGAATGAAATAGGAGGACCACAGGTATGCCAAAATTACCAAAAGCGGTCTGGATCCTCGTCCTTGCGATGGCCATCAATACGACGGGATCCTCTTTTTTATGGCCGTTTAATACATTATATATTCATGAATATTTAGGAGAGTCGATGACAAAAGCAGGGATGGCGTTGTTCGTCAACTCGGCCTTAGCAATCGTCGGAAACTACTTAGGTGGAAAAGCGTTTGACCGTCTCGGTGGCAAGAAGACGCTTGTCATCAGTGTCATCGGACTTGTCCTGTCTTCCGTCGGCTTGTTGCTGTTTCATCAGACGTACCTCGGATACGTCGCGATGCTTGGATTGATTGGATTCGTCGGTGGGATGGTTTTTCCGACGATCTACGCGATGACGGGTGTCATCTGGCCGGAAGGCGGGCGCCGTGCCTTTAATGCGATCTATGTCGCACAAAAC
The DNA here is from genome assembly GCF_018618915.1 of Exiguobacterium sp. s91. Taxonomy (NCBI): domain Bacteria; kingdom Bacillati; phylum Bacillota; class Bacilli; order Caryophanales; genus Exiguobacterium; species Exiguobacterium sp. s91. The sequence goes on from NZ_JACSMZ010000001.1 coordinate 515,931, forward strand.
GTCGGTGTAGCGCTCGGGACAGCAGTCAGTGGTCAAATCGCTGCCTTTTCGATTCAGTACATCTTCATCGCCAATCTCGTCCTCTACATCGCCTTTGCCATCATTTTGTTCGTTGGTTTGTCCTGGATTCAGGCACCGGCGCGGATGCATGCGGCGCATGACGAGATCGAAACGACACGCACACCCCTTGCACGCGGTGCGGCACGGACGATGTTGCTCGTCTCGATTGGTTATGCCTTACTTTGGTTCGTTTATGTGCAATGGCAAGGAACCTTTGCCGTACACACGAAATCGCTCGGTGTCACGATTTCCGAGTACTCGATTCTTTGGACGATCAACGGAGCACTCATCGTGTTCGCACAACCTTTACTAACACCAATTCTTCGTTGGTTTGGAGATGACTTAAAGCGACAATTGATGACCGGTACAGGAATCTTCCTCTTGTCTTATCTGATCGTTCCGTTCGCAGGCGGCTTCAAGATGTTCCTCGTCGCGATGATCATCCTGACGATTGGTGAGATGTTCATCTGGCCAGCAGTTCCTGCTATGGCAGCGAGACTCGCGCCGATCGGAAAAGAAGGAGAATTCCAAGGGTACGTCAATATTGCTGCTTCAGCGGGGCGGATGATCAGTCCGACCGTTGGAGGGTTGATCTACGATGTATCAGGTATGTCAGCGGTCTTCTTGACATTAATTGGATTGATTCTGTTAGCGGGCGTCGTCTTCCTTCGTGCTATTCCAAAAATCACATCATGAGCATCATCTGTAAGACAGCGGACATTATGACCGCTGTCTTTTGTTACGTCATTCGTTCGAAAATCATAAAATAAACATTTAATAATATGGAATATTTCGGCAAAGAAACGGGTACTTTCTAATCAAGAACTTGAAAAAGAAAGGTCATATGAACGTTGCTTCTTTTTGACTGGAGGTGCACGAATGGAAAGGTGTCAATTCATCACAGATGCCGCAACTTGGACGACACACGTACAGCAACAACCTCTTGATATCTTCTACAGTCACCAATATGTCACGCTCAACGCTAGACCGTCTGAGCAAGCGGTGCTATTCCGTTATGAAGGTGATGCAGGAACACTGTTCTATCCCTTTTTGAAGCGCCGAATTTTTGATACGCCTTATTCAGATCTCATCACGCCGTATGGCTATGGTGGACCGGAAATCATCGGTCAACTGACTGCGACTGAAATGCAGCATGCACGTCTATTGTTTGAAAGGTGGGCAAAGCGAGAAGCGATTGTCTCGGAAATGATTCGCTTTAATCCATTGACGGGTAATGAACGCTTCATGCGGGATTGGACGAAAGTCTCCTTCATCCGTCATACGACGAGTATCGATTTACGCCCTTCAATAGAAGACATCATGCAGACATTTCATAAGAAGACGAGAAGTATGATTCGCAAATCGCTTGCCTCTCCTTTAACCGTTAGAACAGGAACACGAGACGACCTACCTGTCTTTGTAGCGTTGTATCATGAAACGATGGACCGGAAGAATGCTTCGGCTCATTACTATTTTACGGACAGTTATTTTGAACAATTATTTGAAGCAAATCCACTCTGTGAGCCATTGTTACTGATTGCGGAAATCGACGGAGAACCTGTTGGTGGATACTTCGTATTGCTCGGAAAAGAATATGCCCACGGTCATTTGATTGGGTGTAAGCGGGACGAAGCGAAGATGTTCCCGAATCAGCGACTCGAGTACGAAGCGATTCTTCAGACGAAAGCACGCGGTCTCGTCGAACAACATCTCGGGGGTGGATATCAAGAACGGGATAGTCTCTTTGAGAGTAAATGCCGTTACACCGGGTATCGTTTATTTGAGTATCATCAAGGAAAATCCATTCTTCAACCAGCCATATACGATCAGTTATGTGTACGATACGGGTCAGATGCTGATTCGGATTATTTTCCAGCTTACCGACAAACCAGTGTCCAAATGGCGACAAGTTAAACAGTAACTAAATGAAGAAGGCGAAACGACTACATCGTGTAGTCGTTTTTTTGATATGCTGAAATCATGATAGATCATTAAGGGGGATGTGTCTTGAAAAAACGAGGTCTTATTTTTGATATGGATGGGGTCATTTTAGATAGTGAAATTCGCTACTTCGAGGTCCATCAGCAGATGTTCAAAACGTTATCGATTCCGCTCGATCCAGTTCAGTATGCGACGTTCATGGGAAAAACAGGTGATGAGATGTGGGAAGAGCTTGTCGCCCAGCATCAGCTAAAAGAAACAGCTAGTGCGTTACTAGAAGAAGAACATCGGTTGTTTCAAATTCATGCAAAACCGGAGGAATGTGGTTTAAAAGAGGGAGTCAAACAAGTCATCGAGCAAGCGGCGTCTCTTGGTTACGATATCGGGATTGCCTCCTCGAGTTCGCTTCAAAAAATCGAACGCGTCATCCGTCATTATGAGCTTCCAATCACGCATTACGTCAGTGGAGAAGAAGTCGTGCGTTCAAAGCCTGATCCTGCGATTTTTCATCTTGCAGCATCACGAATCGGGCACGCGCCTGAAGATTGTCTCGTCATTGAAGACGCTGCAAACGGGATGATCGGCGCAAAAGCAGCAGGCATGGAAGTGATTGCGCTTCTCGATGATCGGATGCCGATGCAACGTCTAGAACAAGCGGATCATGTAGCACGATCGCATGCAGAAATCGAGGAAATTTTACGGAAGCGTTGACGCTTGAGGAAGAAACAGATTACACTAGGAAAAGATAGTCAATTGCATGGAACTGAAGTAGTAGGGGAAAGGTGCCGTCAAGAGAGCTGGTGGAAGGTGCGAACCAGTCGGTAACAACCGTGAACTCGTCAGGGAGCACGATTCGTGAAGTCGTAGTAGCGAATCCGGTCTTTCACACCGTTATCCGTGAATCAAGCGGTCTGTCATAGACAGACAACGTGGGTGGTACCGCGGAAGCCAAACCGGTCTTTCGTCCCTATTCCTAGGGGCGGAGGACCGGTTTTTTTAGATTAGAGGAGGAAAAGACATGCCGTACAATCATCGCGAAATCGAACCAAAATGGCAGGCGCGTTGGGATCAAGACAACGCCTTCGTCACGACAGAAGATCCAGAAAAAGAAGGGTTTTATGCCCTTGATATGTTCCCGTATCCGTCAGGTGCCGGTCTCCACGTCGGTCACCCGGAAGGCTACACAGCAACGGATATCCTCGCACGGATGAAACGGATGCAAGGATACAACGTCTTGCACCCGATGGGATGGGATGCGTTCGGATTACCAGCAGAACAATACGCCCTCGATACAGGGAATGACCCACGTGAATTCACAGCGAAAAACATCGAGACGTTCAAGCGTCAGTTGAAAGAACTTGGATTCTCCTATGACTGGGATCGTGAAATCAACACGACAGATCCGAAGTACTACAAATGGACACAGTGGATCTTTACGAAGTTGTATGAAAAAGGACTTGCGTTCGTGGACGAAGTCGCGGTCAACTGGTGCCCAGCACTCGGAACCGTTCTTGCGAATGAAGAAGTCATCGACGGATTATCTGAACGCGGAAATCATCCGGTCGTGCGTGTCCCGATGCGTCAATGGGTCTTGAAAATCACGGAATATGCGGATCGTCTTCTTGAAGATCTCGATGACCTCGATTGGCCGGATTCTGTCAAAGAGATGCAACGGAACTGGATCGGGAAATCAGAAGGTGCTGAGATCGATTTCACGATTGATGGACACAAAAAACAAGTCACGGTCTTTACGACACGCCCGGACACAATCTTCGGTGCGACGTACCTCGTGCTTGCGCCGGAGCATCCATTCGTAGCTGACATCACGACAGCGGATCACAAGGAAGCCGTCGATACGTACATTTCGCAAGTCCAAACGAAGTCGGACCTCGAGCGGACGGATTTAGCGAAGGAAAAAACAGGCGTCTTCACGGGTGCTTTCGCCGTCAATCCAATCTCAGGTGATCGTCTTCCAATCTGGATCGCTGATTATGTCCTTGCTTCGTACGGAACGGGTGCAATCATGGCGGTCCCAGGACACGATGAGCGCGATCATGAATTCGCGAAACAATTCGACTTGCCAATCGTTGAAGTCGTCGCGGGTGGAAACGTCGATGAAGCAGCCTATACAGGAGAGGGCGAACACGTCAACTCGCATATGCTTGATGGTCTTGGAAAACAAGAAGCAATCGAGACGATGATTGCTGAACTCGAAACGAATCAAGTCGGACGTAAGAAAATCACGTATCGTCTCCGCGACTGGTTGTTCAGTCGTCAACGGTATTGGGGCGAGCCGATTCCAGTCGTTCATATGGAAGATGGTTCGATGAAGACGCTCAGTCAAGAGGAATTACCGCTTGAACTTCCAATCATTCCGGAAATCAAACCGTCTGGTACAGGCGAATCACCACTTGCGCTTGCGGAAGACTGGTTGGATTATACGGATCCTGAAACAGGAATGAAAGGGCGTCGCGAGACGAATACGATGCCACAATGGGGCGGAAGCTGCTGGTATTATCTCCGTTTCATCGATCCGCACAATGAAGAGGCGATCGCGGATCCAGAAAAATTAAAATACTGGCTTCCAGTCGATATTTACATCGGTGGTGCGGAACACGCCGTTCTCCACTTGTTGTATGCGCGCTTCTGGCATAAAGTCTTGTATGATGCAGGCGTCGTACCAACAAAAGAACCATTCCAGAAGTTGTACAACCAAGGGATGATTCTTGGAGAGAACAATGAGAAGATGTCGAAATCACGCGGTAACGTCATCAATCCGGATGAAATCGTCAAATCGCATGGTGCGGATACATTACGCTTGTACGAAATGTTCATGGGACCACTCGATGCATCAGTTGCCTGGTCGGAGAACGGTCTTGACGGGGCGCGTCGTTTCCTCGATCGTGTCTGGCGCTTGTTCGAACGGACAGCAGACATTCAGGACGTTACAGAAGTCGATGCTGACTTCGAGCGGACGTACCACCAGACGGTCAAGAAGGTCACGGAAGACTTCGCGAACATCCAGTTCAACACCGGAATTTCGCAACTCATGGTCTTCGTCAACGAAGCAAACAAACAGCCGGTTCTTCCGCGTCACTTCCTTCGTGGATTCATCCAATTGTTAACGCCAGTCGCACCACACCTTGGTGAAGAACTCTGGGAACAACTTGGATTTGAAGAGACATTGACGTATGCAGCATGGCCAACATTCGATGAATCGAAACTCGTCAGCGATACGATGGAATTCGTCATTCAAGTGAACGGAAAGGTTCGCTCGAAAATCGAAATCAACATCGATGCGACAAAAGAAGAAATCGAAGCACTTGCCTTTGCTGATGAAAAGACACAAGAATGGATCGGCGACAAAACAGTTCGTAAAGTCATCGTCGTACCGAAAAAATTAATCAATATCGTGGCAAACTAAGCCATAGCCCCTTTCATTCGTTTGATGCGAATGGAGGGGGTTTCTTCATTTCCGTCGCAAGTCCGCTTTTTTTTTCAACGACCTTCTGCTACACTGAATCAGAAACCGAGAAAGAAAGGCGAGTACCATCAATGAAACGATCTTATATAGTCTATACAACGATTTTTGCTGTCGTTTCGGGGTTGATCCTTTGCGTACTGCTCGTCTTCTCGAAGCCAGAGACGTTGTCACGTATTCAAGAAACGTTCGCGAAAATCGAGACGCAATCAAAGCATCAGGCAGCCGTTAAACAGGTGCCACCGAAAACGCCTTCAGCTATTCCGAACCCGGAAGAGCCATTAATCAAAAATGTCCAACATATGTTATATGATGATTCCATTGGTTCGTACCTCGTCGTCACAGACGATTATCGTTTCTTTGAAATCAGTGGAACCGGAGAACGCATCAACGCATCTTTCCAGTTAGAAGAAGGAAAGTTGTTGCTCGCTGGTTTAGACGGTATGACGCTCGTTGACGGGGAGACCGTCGCGCTATTGACGTCGAATCAGATTCTAGTCACGATTACGCGAAAAGACGGTGTCTGGAGCGAAGAAAAACGTGAAAAAGTACAAGGAACAACGATACGGGATAGTTTCCATGGTCTTGGATATGATGCGAAGAAAAAAGAATTCTATACGATTAATCATATTCGAGCACTGGGACGAGTCGAGGTGACTTATTTCGCGATGAAAGAGGATAAGATCAAGATTGATCCTGACGCCTCGGAAAAGAAAAAACGTGCATTGAAGAAAAAACAGAAACCGCCTTATCTGTCAGTCATCAAACGTGAGAAGATTGAAGCGGCGAGTGGGATGCGAAGTGATGCGAAGAAATCGTTCGAGTCCGAGTTCCGTCCGATTGGTCTTGCTGAACGGCAAGGTCGGATCTACACACTCGATTCAGAAGCGCTCTATCTCTATTCGATCGATCGAAAGGACAAAACGATCACGGGTGAGACAGCCAGTCCGAAAGTATATGGTTCGAAGGGGATTTTCGTGCAGGATAACGAGTTGTTCGCGTTAGTCGTCACGGATAAATTCTCAAGCCGATCGTTTACACCGATTGATTAAATCCTGACACAATAAGACCCGATTCCTCTGTTAAGCAGAAGAATCGGGTCTTGTTCATATTAAAAGACAGTATCACGTGCCATCTCTGCGGCGTGACTACCGGCGCAATGACCCGTCACGAATGCAGCTGTGATGTTGTAACCACCTGTATAGCCATGGATATCAAGAATCTCCCCGGCAAAGAATAACCGCTCCGCTTTTTTCGACATCATCGTCTTTGGATCAATCTCTTTGATTGAGACGCCACCACCCGTGACGAAAGCTTTATCAAAGTCGAGCGTTCCCGTTGCTTTAAGTGAGAATCGCTTTAATTTTTGCAAGAAGTCCGTCCAGTCCTGTTTCTTGACTTGTGTGCAGACTTCATCGCCAAAGCCGATTTGAGCAAATAGAAGTTCAAGCAGACGTTCCGGCACGAAGCCGCGGAGAGCGTTGCGTACCGTTTTCTTGGGATTTGCTGCAAGCGCGGCTTGGAAGCGTTCGGTTAACGCACCGAGTGATTCGTCCGGGAAGAGATCGATTGATAAATGGACGATCGTCTCCTTCGAACGTTTGCGCTCCTTGATCGTGTACTGGCTACAGCGTAAAGCAATCGGACCGCTTAAACCGAAGTGGGTAAAGAGTAAGTCACCCGTGTGTGTTTTGATTGCTTTATCTTTTTTGCCGTGGACCGTTAAGGCGACGTCACGTAGCGACAGCCCTTGTAATGTTTTTTCATGAATGAACGTATCACCTAACAAAATTGGAACTTCAGTTGGGAAGAGTTCCGTGATCGTATGACCCGCTTTTTCAGCCCACGGGTAGCCGTCACCTGTCGAACCGGTATGTGGAACAGATTGTCCGCCGACTGCAACGATGCAACTTTTTGCTTCAAGACGCATGCCGTTCTCTAAGATGACAGCTGCAAAAGAACCGTCTGGATGGAAGTCGAGCGTAGCGACCTGCGCGTCTGTTTGAATCTCGGCACCATGCGCGCGGATTTGATCGATCAATACACGGACGACATCTGCTGCTTTATCCGAGACAGGAAACATCCGTCCATTGTCCTCTTCTTTGAGGGCGACACCAAACCCTTCGAAGAGTTCGATGATCGATTCATTATTGAATTGAGAAAAGGCACTATAAAGGAAACGTCCGTTTCCTGGAATCGACTGGACGAGTTCGTCGAGTGGTTTTCGGTTCGTGACGTTACAACGTCCGCCGCCAGAGATCGCAAGCTTCCGACCTAATTTATTTCCTTTATCAAGCAGGAGTGTTCGAGCTCCAGCCTGTAAAGAGGCGAGCGTCGCCATCAAGCCGCTCGGTCCGCCTCCGATTACGATTACATCGTACATAAGGTCACCTCATTCATAGAATTCTGCTTGTTTCACTTTAGCAGAAGTTGCGACTGTAAACAAACCGTCTCTTTCAATTCAAGATAGACAGCGGTATAATGATTTGCAATTGTGTACGAGAGAACTTGTATAATGAGACAGTCACGATCAGAGTGTCGAGTTTAAAAATTAGAAAGCGTGAGGGATGTTACCATGTCCACAGTCAGTAATAAGCAGTCTACTTCTTCCGGCAATTCAGGATTCGTTCGTGGAACGATGCTCCTGTCCGGTGCGTCACTGATTTCCCGCGCACTGGGTTTGATTTATCTCTTTCCGTTTCAGTTCATGGTCGGCGCGACAGGCATCATGTTCTATACCTATGCCTATAACTATTATGCGATCATGATCGGACTCGCGACAGCGGGGATTCCTGTCGCCGTCTCGAAATTCGTCGCCAAATACAATGCATTAGGAGAATATGATACGAGTGAACGGTTGTATCGGTCTGGTCTGAAAATCATGTCCTTGACCGGGATTGTTTCCTTCCTCGCTTTATTCTTTCTCGCACCGTATTTAGCACACCGGGCGATTCCAGGTGGTGACGTTGATTCAGCAGCCTACGTTGATGCCGTCACGATGACGATTCGTGGCGTGAGTTTCGCTTTACTCTTGATTCCCCCGATGAGTATGACCCGAGGTTACTTCCAAGGGTATCAATCGATGGGACCAACAGCGATTTCGCAAATCTTGGAACAAATCGTCCGGATCATCTTTTTGCTTGCAGGAGTCAGCATCGCGATTTATTTATTTGATTCAGGTGCAGCATTTGCCGCAACGATTGCAACGTTCAGCGCTTTCATTGGTGCAATCGGTAGTGTTGCGGTTCTGATCTATTATTTCCGCAAACGTGCCAGCGGCTTGCAGGAACTACGTGCTACTCAAACCGTCCGTTCGCCGGATCGCCCGTTAACGGATTTGTATAAGGAATTATTGACGTATGCGATTCCAATCGTCATGGTCGGTCTTTCGACACCCCTTTACCAAGTCATCGACCAAAATACGATGAATGCCGCATTACAAAGTATCGGTTACACGCTCGAAGCGGCCGGAAACGCGACTGCCTATCTGATTGCGGATAGTCATAAGATCGTCTTGATTCCGGTGTCGGTCGCAACAGGATTGTCGTTATCTGCGACTCCACTGTTGACAGCTTCCTTCACGCAAGGGGATATGCGGAAAGTACGGGCTCAAATCTCACAGATTTATCAACTCGTCTTTTTCGTGACGATTCCGGCAGTCGTCGGGATGATTCTCCTCAGTGAAGAAACGTTCCATGTGCTCTTCCCGAAAGATCAAGCGGCCTGGGTCTATCTATTAAGTTATGCGCCGAGTGCGTTGTTCCTTGCCTTGTATTCTGTTACGGCAGCAGTCCTTCAAGGGATTAACCGTCAGTACTTCACGATCATCGCAACACTTGCTGGACTACTTGCGAAGTATCTCTTGAATGCGCCGTTGATTCATTTGACGGGTGATGGAACGGGTGCTGGTTATGCGACGATCATCGGTTATCTCGTTGCGACGGGATTGATGTTCTTCCGGATCACACAAACGGTGAAGTTCCCATTCAGTACCGTCTTGCGCCGGACATCATTGATTCTAATCATCAGTGCATTGATGGGAGCAGGTGTTGCACTCGTGAAGTGGGGAATGGTGTCCTTCTTACCAGAGACTACATGGGCATCTCTGTTGATCCTGATCATTGGTGCGGCAGTTGGAATCGTGATTTTCGCTGGACTCTCGATTTGGAGTGGATTAGCAGAAGTCGTATTAGGACGTAAAATTTCATTGAAACGAGGACGAGGTCATGCGTCTAGATAAACTATTATCCAACATGGGGGCAGGCTCCCGAAAAGAAGTAAAACTTCTGCTCAAGGCAGGGGCAATTCAAGTCGATGGTGAGATCGTACGTGATCCGAAACAACATGTCGATGTCGAGACGCAACAGGTTCTGATGTACGGCGAACCGGTCACGTATCAAAAATACATCTACTTGATGATGAATAAACCACCGGGTGTCATTAGTGCGACGGAGGATAAACGAGATGAGACCGTCATTGATCTGTTGTTTGAAGACGTGACGTATTTCAAACCGTTTCCGGTCGGACGACTTGATAAGGATACAGAAGGCTTGTTGTTACTGACAAACGATGGATCATTCAATCATGCCTTGATGTCTCCGAAGAAACACGTCGAAAAAACGTATTATGCGGAAGTGACAGGTGTGTTGACGCAAGAAGACGTCGAGGCAATTGCGGCAGGCGTCACCTTAGAAGACGGTTATCAGGCAAAGCCAGGAAAACTCGTTATCTTATCGACGACAGAAACAGATTCAACGCTTGAATTGACAATCACGGAAGGGAAGTTTCATCAAGTCAAACGGATGATGCTTGCCCTCGGTAAAGAGGTCACATTCTTGAAACGGCGTTCGATTGGTCGCTTGGAGCTTGATCCGGCACTTGCACTCGGGGACTACCGGGAACTGACACCGGATGAATTATCCTTGTTTGATTGGCAACCTGAATAAGCAAAACGAAAAGGCGATGGAATGAATGTGCATTCCATCGCCTTTTATTGTGGGATTCAATTATTGATTACGTAGTGCTTCTGCGATCGGATAAGGACCGCTGAGTACTTCGAATACACGAGACTGTGTCGGGTGATCGATCAAGTGAACGAACAGCGCCGCCACATCGTCACGAGACACCTTACGATCTTCGTATGAATCAAAATGCTCTTTCGTTTCAACAGTACCTGCTGGGTCATCGTAGCTGAGTGGACCAGGACGGACGATCGTATAGTCGAGTCCGCTTTCTTTTAGGTGAGCGTCTGCTGCTGCTTTCGATTCGAGATATACTTTTAGTTCGCCTTTTGGTTCTTCTGTACCGACTGAACTGAGCATTAGGAAACGATCGATTCCGTTGGCTTTTGCTGCATCGATGACTTTGATCGCACCTTCCTGATCGACGGCGCGTGTCAATTCGTCCGATGCGCCACCAGCACCCGCTGCAAAGATGACGACGTCCGCGTTACTGACGACGCCACTGACATCCTTCGTCAAATCCCCAAGTCTGACTTCAGATGCACCGAGTGCGATCAAATCGTTGATTTGATTTTCTTCCCGTACGACAGCGACGGCTTGGTGATCTCCTTGTTTAGCGATCAATTCGACCATTTTGCGTCCCGTCGTTCCGTTTGCTCCAATGATTAAAATATTCATGCTTATCATCTCCTTCTCCCAATAGCTATACCCCACGTTTTAAAAAAGATAACAAAAAAAGACGCGAAGAATCGCGTCATCGAAAGATATACATAGTGAAACAGTGGATCAACCCGCTTGCTTTTGTTTCTTACTCGACGTCCATGTACCGCGTCGAGGGCTCACAATGAGATTGTTGTATTCGAGCACGTTCAAATCCCGCTGGACGGTCCTTGAAGTGATGCCAAACTCTTCAACCAACTCTGCTGTCGTAGTAGCTCCGTTCTCTTGGATGTAGAGATAGATCGATTTAATCCGGGTCAACATACGGTCTGTAGAATCTTTCATTGGTATAACCACTCCCCCAATGGATAGAATAGTGTTCTAAAGCTTCGGGTGACAAAAGACAATGCAATATCCAGTTGTTTCGCCTTTAGTATAACGTTTTGATATTAAAATGCAAGTAATTTAACCGAACGTTTGTATAAAAAACATATTCAAATGGTTTGTAAATTCGATGATTAGGGGTTTATTTCGTTTGAATGTTCGTCATTTCAATAAATAAAAAAGAAAACAGAATTTGGATGTTCGTATCTGAACGAATATTCGCTATACTAGGAAGGTGTATAGGAAACGAATCCAAAACCCGTAATGAAGGAGCGAAATCAGATGGTGAATTGGAAAGAGGAAGTACTCGCACGTCGCGAGGACTTATTAGAAGATTTAAAAGAATTATTGCGGATTCCGAGTGTACTCGACGAATCCACGATTGAAGAGGGCGCGCCGTTTGGTCATGAAGTCAAACGTGCCCTCGATTGGATGCTCGCGACAGGGGAACGCGATGGATTCGCGACAAAAAATGTCGATGGGTACGCAGGACATTTGGAGTATGGTCAAGGAGAAGAGTTACTCGGTATTCTTTGTCACTTAGACGTCGTACCAGCTGGTGGCGATCACTGGACATATGGTCCATTCAACCCGACGCTTGTAGATGGAAAACTGTATGCGCGTGGAGCAATCGATGATAAAGGACCGACGATGGCAGCTTATTATGCTTTGAAAATCGTCAAAGAACTTGGCTTACCACTCTCGAAACGCATCCGTCTGATTGCAGGAGGGGATGAGGAGAGTGAATGGCGTTGTGTCAATCATTACTTCAAACATGAAGAGATGCCAACACTCGGTTTTGCACCAGATGCCGACTTCCCGATCATCAATGCGGAAAAAGGACTCTATGACGGGTTATTGATTCAAGGGAAACCAGCGCAAGCATCTGATACAGGCTATCATCTCGTTCGTTTTGAAGGTGGCGAACGTCCGAACATGGTTCCGGGTCATGCCCAGGCGCTTCTTCGTGTCGTCGAAGTAGGAACACTTGAAACGGATTTCCATGCTTATCTTGAAGAACAAGGTTTGACGGGGACAGTCAAGCAAGAAACGGAAGGTCTCGTTCTTGATGTGAACGGTGTCGCAGCTCATGCGATGGAGCCGGACAATGGTAAAAATGCGGCCTTACATTTGGCGCGTTTCCTCAACACGCTTCACTTGGATTATAACGGTCGTCGTTACATTCAACTCGTGACGCATATGTTCCGAGATTCTCGCGGTGTAGCGATCGGTGTAGCTGCTTCAGACGAGACAGGTGACTTAACGATCAACGGCGGTGTATTCCGTTACGCCGAAGAGCAAGGAACGGCATCGATCAATATCCGTTACCCGTATACGGCAGACTTCACGGAACGTCTGCAAATCATCAAAGAAGCCGCGGCAGGATATGGTTTTGAATTGCAGACGCGTACGCATATGACTCCGCACCATGTTGATCCAAACCATGAATTGATCAAGACGCTAAGTGCCGTCTATGAGCGCCACACAAACCAATCAGCTGATCTGATAGCAATTGGTGGCGGCACATATGCGCGTTCGTTGACGGCGGGAGTGGCTTTTGGTCCAGTCTTCCCGGGTGGTCCTGAAGTTGCTCACCAAGTCGATGAATATGTTGATTTTGATGAACTATTGCTTGCTGTCGCAATCTATGCAGAAGCGATTTATGAGCTCGCAAAATAATGATTGATGATCCCCGCATCGTAAAGATGGGGGGATTGCTTCTTGAAAGGAAGTTCCGTGTGAAAAATCGTCAAACCTATCATTTCCAAGCCTTATATTTCTTTATTTTCTTTGGACAAGGAGCACTCATTCCGTACCTCGCGCTTTATTTCTCGAACGACGCGTTCGGACTGTCGGCTTCAGAGATTGGAACAATCGTTGCGATTGGACCGATTCTCTCCATTTTCCTACAACCTGTCTGGGGAATCGCAGCGGATCGACTCGGGAAGCCGAAACGACTCTTACTCGTCGCGATGCTTGCTGCCGGTATTTTTACACTCAGTTACTTACTGACGTCTGCTTATCTACTTTTATTGTTGATTTCTTGCGTCTGGGCGTTGTTCCAGTGCGCGCATATTCCGCTCGTTGATACATTAGCGATCGAGTACACGCGAAAGCGTAAGGTGGATTATGGCGCTTTGCGTCTTTTCGGCTCAGCAGGGTTCGCTTTAGCTGTTTTTGTTCTTGGGCAAATCACTGAGGGTGGCGGACTAAATCTGATTTTTTACGCAACTGGCGCAGCATGGGTTCTCGGTTTCCTTGTGCTGATCGGTATTGAAGAGACGGGCAGCGTCCATGTTTCACATCAGCAACCCGTACCGTTAAAACAGCTCTTCTCGAATCGACGCTTCCTGTTGTTCCTAGCAGGGGGGAGTTTGATCTTTGGACCCATCTTCGCCAACAATTATTACTTTGGGAGCTACGTCACGATTCGTGGCGAGACGACGGCACTCGTCGGAACATTATTCTTTGTCGCCGTTCTGTGCGAAATTCCGTTCATGCGCATCGCCTCGCGTCTGTTATTACGATTCGGAGCGATTCCGGTTCTTGTATTCGTCTCCTTGTTGTCGGCTGCGCGGACGGCGATGATTGCTTTAGAACTTCCAATCGTCATGCTTTGGGTATTATCTGCGATGCAAGGAATGATCGTTGGTCTGTTGATCCCTGTCGCCTTAGATTATGTGCGATCGCTCGTTCCAGAGACGATGGTCGCAACAGCCGTCAGTACATATATGGCGACGACGACGGGACTCGCGACAGCGTTGTTTAATCTGATGAGTGGTTTTGTACTCGAGGAGAGTACAATCTATACCGTCTTTTGGGTATATACAAGTAGTAGTATCCTAGGCGCGATTCTGTATGGTATCAGTGGTCGTATGAAGGAGTGAACGCTACGATGAGACAAGAACGACACTTTTTCATTGCTTTGCCGATCCCTTCTAAAGATTTGGCGAATCTTGCTGAACGGTTATCGCTACCTGAGTACTTTCGTAACGTCTATACGTTAGAAGAGTATCATCTAACACTTCGTTTTTTCGGTCCATTGGAGGAAAAAGAACAGCAGTCGTGGAAACAGCAGTTACGGCAGATCGCGCGTACGATGGAACCCTTCGTGCTACGATTCGATCGTTTGATCACGTTCGGTCGGGATGAACGACCACGCGTCGTAGGATTTGGAACAGAATCGGAAGAATTGTTTCAATTAGTGGAACAGATTGATCCGAATTCGACCAGACCATTCGTTCCGCATGTCACGATCGCGAAAAAATGGCGCACTGAGGCAGCCGAATGGGAGACGAGTTCGATACAATCAGTAGAGTGGACTGTTCGTGAACTCGTTCTATTTGAAGTACGACCAGAGGTTTCACCTCGATATGAGCCGGTTTACCGGATTCATCTAGGTGAAGAGGAATGAGGTGATCCCCATCGCAATTTTGATGAAACTATATGACTTAGATAGTCGATTTGAAAAAAATCCGCTAGAGATGACGAAACGATTCGGTGAACACCAGGCACTTGATTATGCCCATGTCTATCGCAGATGGGAGGCAGGAGAGTTGTTTCCAGGAGAAACGCTCATCCGTCCAAAGAAGTGGTGGCAAGTGATGAAAAAAAGTGAAGTCATTCAACTTCCAGGTAAACAATTATCTCGAAGAGCGTTTGATAAATGGTACAAAAAACGTCTCGAGTTACAAAAACTCTTGAACGTCACTGGCGGAGCAGGAGAGGAGGACATTTGGCGGATTCCATTGAAACGTCATTTAGACTTCTACCAGATGCTACATCTACTAAATGAACAGTATGCGATGTTTTATCGAGCGGTCATCCAATATCAAGTCGGAGAAGTCGAGTTGAGTCCGTTCGTCGTCGGTCCGTCCGCAATCTATATCATGGAATGGCTTGATGGCGACGAAAGTATCTATCATATCCGACGAGATAAGTTATGGCGGGAGCAGCCGTTTAAGGCTTCTGCGAAACAAATCTTGAATCCGAACATCGGTTTAAAGCGGACAGAAGATATTTTACGGGTCGTACTCGGCCGAGATTACGTTTTGCCGATCGAACGAGTCATCCTCGCTCCTTCAGGTTATTTTGATCAAATTCCAAAAGAAACGACGACGACGTATGTCAATAAAGTCGATTTTCCGAACTGGGTACAACGGATGAATGCGAATGCGACACATACAAAGGCATTTCAGATGCGGGTGTGTGAAAAAATCCTAAAAGAGACGGTATCGATTCCGTTTCACATGGCGATTCAAAGTGAGGAACAGTCTCGAATCCGAGAGTAAGGGAGGGAGCGACGGCGTTGTCGTTGCGAAAGAGATGACGAATCAAGAAGTAGCGATACCAGTGATCCGGGCGGAGTTCTTATCGTTCCAGAGCATCCGGGTCGAGGTCGAAGGCAATCCGTCAATCCACTGGTCGCTTGAATGTGATGGACAATCACTTGCGATCCAGCAAGTCGAGACACACCGTGAGGGGCAACTGGTAATTTATGAATTGACGGTTCTGGAACCGGTCGAGCTAGAATGCCGATATGAGGTATTTGGAGCAGGTCGGTCAATCCGCGTCGTTCCCGACCGGTTAGTCCGGACGGAAGCATTCGAGCGCAAGTATCGTTACGAAGGGAAGCTCGGTGTCTGGGAAGAAGAGGATGCATTTCACTTTGCTGTTTGGTCACCGGTCGCAGAACGGATCATGTGTGTCGTGTACGATCAAGATGAACGGTTACTCGAAAAGCACGAAATGGAGCGACAAGAGCAAGGTGCTTATCATCTTCAACTGGAACAAGATATCGCAGAGTGCTGGTATCGATATGAAGTGACGACATACCTTGGCACACAAGAGGTCGTTGATCCGTACGCTAGTGCGATATCGGAGAATGGTCGATACGGCGTCATCGTTGACGTCGAACGGACGATGACCAAGTGGTTCCCGAAGCGCGTCGCGCGTCCTCTGTTCGTCAAACCGTCAGACGCTGTCATCTACGAAGCGAATATCCGTGATTTCACGATCGATCACTCAGCTGGTTCAAGTCATCCGGGGCAATACGCAGGGATGACGGAACGAGGAACGCGCTCTCCTCGAGGTCATGCGACGGGACTTGATTATCTCCTAGATCTCGGGATCACCCATCTGCAATTGCTACCAGTTCACTTTTTTGAGACGACCGATGAACGGACACGGTCTCCATATAACTGGGGATACGACCCAATGCTTTGGTTCGGGCTAGCTGGGAGTTATGCGAGTTCGGTTGAACCACTCGTTCGCGTCAGAGAATACGCGGAAATGGTAGAGCGACTCCATGAAGCAGGCATTCGTGTCACATTCGATGTCGTCATGAATCACGTCTTCATTCGAGAACGCTCTTCTCTCGAACAACTTGTCCCTGGTTATTATTTCCGCTACGAAGTAGACGGGACACTATCGAACGGAACAGGTGTCGGAAATGATACCGCATCCGAGCGATTCATGATGCGCCGCCTGATCGTTGACTGTTTGACGTACTTTGCTCGAGTCTACCAGATTGATGCCTTTCGATTTGATTTGATGGGGATTCATGACATTGAGACGATGAACGATGTTCGTGCGGCGCTCGATGCGATTGATCCAACGATTCTGGTGTATGGAGAAGGGTGGGATCTTGCGACAGCGTTGCCGGAACGATTAAAGGCGATGAGTGCCTCCGCTGCGCAAATGCCGCGGATCGCCCATTTTAATGATGTGTTCCGTGACGCGTTAAAAGGATCGACGTTCAGTGAATTCGACCGAGGATTCGTTGCGGGAGATGGCTGGAAGGAAGGGGAGGTCCGAAACGGGATTGCCGGAAGTGTCCATATCGACAATCAAACGTACGGACGTTTTCCGGAACCTACCTATTCCATCAATTACGTCGAGGCGCACGACAATCATACGTTATACGATAAATTAAAGTTATCTTGTCCAGAGGCAGATGAACAGCAATTATTGCGGATGAGTCGCCTAGCTCAGACGATTGCCTTGTTTGCGCAAGGGATTCCGTTTCTTCACGCAGGTCAAGAGTTCTTGCGCACGAAACAAGGTGTTGAAAACAGCTATAACGCATCAGACGAGATCAATCGAATGGACTGGGAACGGCGGGATGATCATCTGTCCCTTGTCACATACATCAAGACGATTTTGCAGATTCGCAGAATGCATGGCGGATTCCGGTTGCACCGAGCGAATCAGATTCGCGAGTTGCTTCATTTCATCGATTTACGTCCGGGTGTCATTGCTTATGAACTTGGAGCGGTCCACTCGTATGATGCATGGCAACGCACGCTCATCGTTTACAATACGACGCGAGAAATCATTGAAGTCTCACTTGATCATTCGCGCTGGAATGTGCATGTACAAGGGGATGAGGCCTCGGTCGACCCGCTTCTGAAAGGTGTCGACAGGATTCAGGTCCTTCCGTTGTCAACGACGATCGCAACGTGTTAAGATAAGCATTGTGCCTTAGGCAAATCTACTAAAAAAGTTGAGCGGATTATAATGGAATTAGATATTTTAGATGCGCTTGGCGAAGGCTGGACCCTTACGCCAGCAGGTGGAATCACAGGAGAAGCGTACATCGCTTCAACCGGACAATCGAAGTTGTTCTTAAAACGAAATTCATCGCCGTTTTTGGCGATTTTATCCGCAGACGGAATCGTTCCGAAGCTATTATGGACGAAACGGATTTATAGTGGGGACGTCATCAGCGCCCAACAGTTCATTGAAGGCGACGAGTTGGAGCCCGAAATGATGGAACGTCCTGAAGTAGCACGTTTGCTTGGGAAAATCCATGATTCGAAGGAATTACTGTTCATGCTACAACAGCTTGACCAGCGCCCGATCGAACCTGATGAGTTATTGCGACAATGTCGTTTGTACTTTCAACCGGATGATTTAGAGGATCCGGAGCTCGTGGAACATGCGATGGTTTACCTCGAACAAAATCTGGAGCAGGTCAGAACGGATGAGCAGGTCGTTTGTCATTCAGATTTGAACCATAATAACTGGTTGACGGGAGCAGACGGCCAACTCTATCTGAACGATTGGGATGATGCGATCATTGCTGACCGTGCGTACGATCTTGGAATGATGTTATATAGTTATGTCGACGAAGCGGCTTGGCCAGAATGGTTCGAACATTATGGACATCCTTTGACGAGTGATTTGAAGCGACGCATGCACTGGTATGTCGTAGCGCAAGCAGTATTGTCACTCTACTGGTATGAAGATACTCGTCATCCGGATGTCGACGACAGTTATCATTTTCTTGAACAGCTACTTGAATACTCAAACGACTAAAAAGCGTGTCATTCCGAAAGGGAACGACACGCTTTTTTGCTTAACCTTCTGCGATTTTAATCTCTTTTTCAATATCGTGACTTTCGAGATCTGCCGATCGATAAGCCGCTGTCGTCGGTAGACGTAAATCAAGTTGCGGCTTTTCTTCGAATGTGACGGTGACGTTCTTAACTGTGTAGTCAAAGACGTGACCACCACCTGCGCGAGCAGCATCGATGAAATGAAGGTGATATCCGGCGACGGCGATACCGTGACCAAATCGTGGTGTATAGTATCCGGCAAGCGTTCCTTCCGTGTGCTCGAACGTACGAGCGCTTTGAGAAGCGACAGCTTCCGTGATTGGAACGAACGGTTTTTCCTGGCGTGCGACGGTGCGTGTCTGAACCTCCGTGAATGTTCCGTCAATCCGGATAGCATAAAAGCTATTGATCGTTGGGAGTTGTTCGTTCAGCCAGTGCTCAAACGTCGCTTTTGACATCTCTTCCGTCACGGTCAGGGTTTGTTCCGGCTCGAAACGGGTTAATGTCGCGAAAGGTGTCGTCGTCTCAGGTTGGAGCGGTCGAGCACTACCATCTGAGCGGAGTTGATAGAATTGACCATCGAATCCAATCATCTCACCGTCTAAGTGGTCAAACGTTCCGATACCGAAATCACGTTGATCAAGGACGGAAGCATACGTGACTTCACTCTCAAATACGCCGTCAAGCAGTGCCATCATCGTTGAAATCTGGACGAGTGTTTTATCGTGTGCCATGTGAATCCTCCTTAGTTCAATTGATCGAGATGAACTTGTTCTCCGAGCGCGATGTTGTCACGGTAATCGATCGGTACATCGACGATGACGGGACCGTCTGTCGCGAGTGCTTCATCCATGATTGCTGCGAGTTCCGAAGGATGATTGACGCGGAGTCCTTTTGCTCCAAAGCTTTCCGCATATTTGACGAGATCGACGTCACCAAATGACGTACCGGATTTCCGTTTGTATTTCATCTCTTGTTGGAACGCGACCATATCAAATCCGCTGTCGCGCCAGACGAAGTGGACGAGTGGTGAGTTCAAACGGACAGCTGTCTCAAGTTCCATTGCAGAGAAGAGGAATCCGCCGTCACCTGAAATCGAGACAGCTTTCTTTCCGGGACGAACGAGTGTAGCTGCGATTGCCCATGGAAGTGCGACGCCGAGCGTTTGCATCCCGTTACTAAAGAGGAGGTGGCGCGGTTCGTACGAACGGAAGTGACGTGCCATCCAAATATAATGTGAGCCGACATCGACCGTGACGGTGACATCGTCCGCAATTTTTTCACGCAACGTCTTCATGAAATAAAGTGGATGCGTCAACGGAGAATCCGCGACAGGAGGAACATCGCGATCGACAAGGCGTTGATGTAATCCTTCAAGGAACTGAACAGAGCTTTCAGGTAATGTGAGTGGTCGTAGGCGTTCAGCGATCGCATCGACGGTTTTCGCCATATCACCGACAAGCTCATGATCTGGACGATAGAAATGATCGATTTCAGCACGCATTTGATCGATGTGCACAAGCGTCCGATCGTGCGTTGGTTGGTTCCAGAATTTCGGGTCATAACCGATTGGGTCATATCCGATCGAGAGGACGAGATCCGCTTCTGCAAGTAACGCATCCCCCGGCTGATTGCGGAACAATCCAACACGTCCGTAGAAATTCGATTCAAGCTCACGTGATAATGTGCCGGCTGCTTGGAATGTCTGAACGACAGGAATCGAGACGTTTTTGAGTAACGAACGAATCGCGTGTACGACGTCTGGTTGACTCGCACGCATACCGAGTAACAAGACAGGGAGTTTTGCCTCTTGAATCAGACGGGCTGTTTCATCGACCCATGCTTCTGGTGCAACACCAAGCTTTGGTGCTTCAACTGCACGGAACGCCGTGACGTTCGCTTCGCTTAGCCCGACGTCTTGCGGGATACTGACGAAAGCAGCTCCAGCTGTCGTTTCAGCTGTTCGGAAAGCATTCGATAATACTTCTGGAATGTTGTCGGCATCTTGCACTTCAGCACTAAAATTTGTAATCGGTGTAAAGAGTGCCTGATTGTCCATCGACTGATGTGTTCGTTTTAAACGATCGGCTCGCGTGACAGCTCCGGCAATTGCGACAACAGGGTCACCTTCAGAGTTCGCTGTCACAAGACCAGTCGCTAAATTTGATGCGCCAGGACCAGATGTCACAAGGACGACACCCGGTTTGTCCGTTAAGCGTCCGATGGCTTGAGCCATGAATGCAGCATTTTGTTCGTGCCGTGCAACAATCAGTTCAGGTCCCCGGTCCTGTAACACATTGAAGACGGAATCGATTTTGGCGCCGGGAATACCGAAGATGTAATCGACACCCTGCTCGATGAGTGAATCGACGACGAGATCCGCACCTGTTTTCTTCTGTACTAGTTCTTTTGAATCACTGTTTTTATTTTCGTTCATTACAATTCTCCTTTTTACCAACGTTTTTGGTGTTCGATAGCTGTAATAAAGTATCTGTTTCAAAAAAAGTATACATCTGTTTCATGGTAAAACCAACCTAAAATCATTTAGAAAATAAAAAAAGTACCTTGTGTATGATTACACAAGGTACAGAGATTGCCCTTATTCGACGTCGACTTTTCCGAAAGTCGCCCAGACGAACAAAGCAGTGATTCCCAAGACGAGAACGATGGGAGATGCCCAACTAATCAAGAAATCATCCACAGTATAGCCCTCCTTTTCGGTTCTTACGTACCTTAAGTGTATTAGAATGCTCACTATTTCTCAAGTGACGAACTGCTGAACATTCTTCGATAGGAAACGAAGAAGTTCTTATATAATTACCCGAATCATGATAAACTTATCTGCGGATAATTTAAGTTTGGAAAGGATGAACGATAGTGCGTTTACGACATAAACCATGGGCGCAGGATTATATGAAGGAACAATCCTCGATCTATATAGCAGAACCAGCATCTCTTAAAGGAGCATGGGCTAGCGAGTTCAAGAATGATAACCCGATCTACATCGAAGTGGGATCAGGGAAAGGAGCTTTCATTACCGGAATGGCGCACCAACACCCGGATATCAACTTCATCGCGATCGAACTATTCGAAAGCGTTGCCGTGACGATCGTTCAAAAATTGGTCGAAACACCACAATCGAACGTTCGCGTCTTGACGGTCGATGCAAAAGACCTACGTGATTACTTTGAAAAAGGTGAAGTGTCCCGCGTGTACTTGAACTTCTCTGATCCATGGCCAAAGACACGTCATGCGAAACGCCGCTTGACGTATAAAACATTCCTCTCGACATATGAAGATATTTTACCGGCGAAAGGTCAAATCCACTTCAAGACAGATAATCGGAAGTTGTTCGAATCGAGTTTGATGACGATGTCAGCATACGGCATGCGCTTCGACTGGATGTCACTTGATTTACATGCGAATGAACCGGAAGATAACGTCCGAACAGAGTACGAAGAGCGTTTTTCATCAATGGGTCAACCGATTTATCGGATGGAAGCAACGTACCAAAATTAATTTAGACAAAAAGTTTTCTTATTTTCCTGGTATTTCTTTCACACTTTTTTCTTATTAATTGGTACAATGTTGTTGACTGAAGAACTTGTACTTATAGGTAAAGGGGGAATTTGGGGATGTGGCAGAAAAGCTTAGCCTTCGTAACGGCGCTCTTTCTCGCATTAAGTATCGGTCAATCGGTACTTGCTGCGGTTGATACCTCAGAAATGACGAAAGCATTAAATGAGGAATTACCAACGACGCATTACGATTATAAAAAAGGTTCGGTCGAAATCGAGGATCCGAAGACGTTCACGAATGAAAAAGGAGAAGAAGTCATTGGCGGAATCGCTGTCATCGAGACAGTCCGTGACGGCATCTTCATCACGATCAAACGTGAAATCCACTTCTTCAATGCCGATAGCGGTAAATTGTTGACGAGTGCCGATGCTGCAAAAGTTGATGGCGTAAAAGAATACATCGACGGTAACTCGGATAATCTTCAACAAAAAGTCGTCTACTGGTTACCGATGCTCTTGATGTTGTTGATCATCGCTGTACCAGCGGTCATCTTATACATCGTTGTTCCACGTCTATACTCGACGACGGAATACATGAACCCGATCTACGAACGCAACGACAACCCGCGTTAATTAAGAAAAAAAGCCTCTATCCGATCGGATAGAGGCTTTTCTCATGCAAGCAACACGAAGATGAAAGCAAGTATGGCAGGCAAGCCTTGTTTGAGTAAAATGGAGCGATTGGCAGTCACGGCGCCATAAAGCGCAGCGATAATGACACATGCTAAAAAGAACAATTGAACAGCCACATCCTGACGAATCAGACCAAATACTAGTCCGGCTGCTAAAAATCCATTATATAAGCCTTGATTCGCAAAAAGTGTCCGAATTTGTTGTGATGCAACAGCTTCGTCCGTTAAACCGAACGTTCGACGAGCCGCTTTGGAAGAAAGAAAGAACATTTCAAGTGCTAAAATATAAAAGTGTTCCAAAGCAACGAGGATAACGAACAGCGTAGCAAGAATCGACATGAATCATACCTCCTTCAGATGAACGTGGAAAAAAGACCGTACTTCGTCGATCGAAGCACGGTCTTTTGATTAAGCGTATTCGAGTAAAGCGCCAGTTTCGGCATCAACTGTGAATTGATACGTTTTTTCGTCATCACCTTCAAGGACCGAGATGCCACCTTTGTAGCTTTGGTAGTCACGTGACTCATATGCGTAAGCCTCTGGTGTTGCAGAGATCCATGCACCTTGGACACGTCCTTTTGCTGAAAATGTGCGTTTCGTGATTTCGAGCGCTTCCTCGGCAGAAAGTTGTTTGTTATCAACGGCTTTCTTCACTGCGAAAGCGGCGACGACAGCTGCTGCCAATCCGATAATCCAATAGCGTTTTTTCATTAAAATTCCCCTCCTTACAGGTTCTATTCCTACTGTACCAAATAATTCGTTCAGAGAGAAACAAAAGGTTAAGTGATAGAAGCAATTTTTTGTATAATGAGAAGCAGGAGGCGATACATATGAATGAAAAAACGAGAGAGTTATTTCGAACACTGACGGAATTGAACGGGGCACCGGGGTTTGAGCACGACGTTCGTCAGTTCGTTCGCGAGCGCATCACACCTGTCACGGATGAGATCGTTACGGATGGGCTTGGTTCGATTTTTGGAAAACGAACAGGCGATGCGACAGGGCCGAAAGTCATGGTTGCCGGGCACATGGACGAAGTGGCATTCATGGTGACGCAAATCACGAAGAACGGAATGTTGCGGATTCAACCGCTCGGTGGCTGGTGGAGCCAAGTGTTGCTTGCGCAACGCTTCTCGATCTGTACGGACAACGGTGTCATCCCTGGTGTCATCGCATCGATTCCACCACACTTATTGACAGAAGAAGTGCGCAATAAGCCAATGGCGATCAAAGACATGTTCATCGATATCGGTGCAGACTCAAAAGAAGAGGCAGAATCGTTTGGAGTACGTCCAGGTATTCCTGCCGTACCATTCTTCCCGTTCACACCGATGGCGAATCCGAAGAAGATCATGGCGAAAGCATGGGATAACCGCTATGGTGTCGGAATGGCGATTGAATTGTTGGAAGAGACGACAGCGGCGGATCATCCGAACATTTTGTTCTCGGGTGCAACGGTTCAAGAAGAAGTTGGATTGCGCGGTGCGCAAACAGCGACGGCACTCATCGATCCCGACGTCGCGTTCGTCGTCGACGCTTCTCCTGCCAATGATGCATCAGGAGACAAAACGGAATTTGGTCAACTCGGACAAGGACCATTGCTTCGAATTAAAGACAGTGTCATGATCCTCTCAAAAGAGATGACGGATTACGTCCTCGATACGGCAGAATCGAACAAGATTCCGTACCAATATTATGTCGGTGCAGGTGGAACCGATGGTGGTGTCATCCATCGTTCGAATAATGGGATTCCAACGACAGTCGTTGGTTTACCAGCACGCTACATCCATACGCATGCATCGATCATGCATACAGATGATTATGATGCGGCGAAGGAATTGCTTCGGAAACTCGTCACGAACCTCGATACGACGACACTCGCGACGCTACAAGTCAAGTGAATGACATGACAGACAGTGGATGTGAATCCGCTGTCTGTTTTTGTTTAATAAGAACGACGTAAGCATGAACTGTCTTGTCAGTTGGAAAAACAATGTAGTCGGATAGAAAGGAGATTTGATATAATGATACGCGATGTTAAGAAAAGGACGTGACAAGATGTTCAAACAAAAAGGGATCTCACTTAGCCCTAAAGTATATTTCATCACCGTATTAAGTTATATGGCACTTGGTTTGTTTAGTTCGTTGATCATGGGTCTCATCATCCGAACGATTGGTGAGGGACTGGTCGATCGTGGTGTAGAGGCGAAGTTCCTCATTCAGTTAGGAGAGCAGGCGATCGCACTGACTGGGCCAGCAATCGGTGTGGCTGTAGCGTTTGCACTTGAGGCACCACCGCTGATCTTGTTCGCAGCAGTTGCCGTTGGTGCGTTCGGATATGAAGCAGGAGGACCAGCAGGTAGCTACATTGCAACACTTCTTGCGACAGAGGTTGGAAAACTCGTTTCAAAGACGACGCGACTCGATATTTTATTGACGCCGTTCGTTACGTTACTAGCCGGATTCGTTGCCGGACGTTACGCAGGAAAGTGGATTGGAAAAGGGATGACGGATCTTGGTGAGTTGATTCGTTGGGGAACGGAACGCGAACCATTATTCATGGGAATTTTCGTTGCTACCGTCATGGGTCTTGCATTGACAGCGCCGATTTCGAGTGCTGCGCTTGGAATCATGCTTGGTTTGGATGGACTTGCTGCAGGGGCAGCGACGATCGGTTGTGCGGCACAGATGATTGGGTTTGGCGTCATCAGTTACCGTGATAACGGAATCGGTGGTGTGGTTGCTCAAGGGATTGGAACATCGATGTTACAAGTAGGGAATATCATTCGAAATCCTTGGATTCTTCTACCACCAACTGTAGCCGGTGCAATCCTAGCGCCATTTGCGACTGTTCTATTAATGCTTGAGAGCAATCCGGAAGGTTCTGGTATGGGTACGAGCGGATTCGTTGGTCCGTTGATGTTATTAAAAACGATGGGGTTCGAAATGGAGTATTACCTAGCAGTCGCTGTCCTCTGTTTCCTTGCGCCCGGCATCATCAGTTATTTCATTTATCGCATATTACGACGTCTCGGTCGGATTCAAGATGGCGATTTAAAAATCGAATATTAAATACAAAAAGCTGATTCTAAAGGATACGCCTGTTTGACCGGATGGTGGACGAACAAGCATATGACTTTTTGAATCAGCTTTTTTCATAAAGAGAATCCGAATGAACTTGAATAAAAACTCGTAAAGAAAACGTAGAGGTAAATGAGGTAAAGTGGAGTCAAATACCGCATGCGTACGACAGGCAATTTTCGAGCGAGTCGTTTTCCGAGTGCTTCGAGTAAAATGATGATCGCAAAACCGACGACCAAATACAAAAAGATTTCGGGTAAGCTTCGTTCGGAATCAATGAAGGAATAGCCGTAACGTAAACAACTCGTCATGCCAACGAAGCCGACGAAGCGTTCGAACGGATGTTTGATTGGTTGATCTGCCATAGTGAAGTCCTTTCCAGGTGTTTTCTAGTTGCAGTATAGCAAACCAAGCACGAAAACGCACAGCCACAATTGAATATGCTATGATGAGGGCAATGACTTCTAGGGAAATCAAAGGAGGAAATCATCATGAAAACATTACAATCCAAACAAGAATTCGATACAGCAAAACAAGGAAATGCCGTCTTTTTATTCTCAGCAAACTGGTGCCCGGATTGCCGCTTCTTAGATCCGTTCATGCCGGAAATCGAGCAAACATTTAACGGCTTCGAGTTTTACTACGTCGATCGCGACGATCATATTGAAATTGCCCAGGAAATGGACATCTTCGGAATTCCGAGTTTTGTTGCATTCCGCGATGGTGAAGAGACAGGGCGTTATGTCGGGAAAGAGCGGAAGACACCAGAACAGGTGACAGCATTTTTAGAGACGGTTTAAGAAAAAAAGCGAGCGCTGACTCGCTTTTTTTCATGATAGAAAGGATGAATTCGAATGGAACTACAACAAATCCGAAGAATGATGACACAAACATTTGAAGAAGAAGGGTACACGACATATTTCGATCGTGAAAAGTCTGTATTACGAATTGAGCGAAAGCACGATAAATCAGGCGTTGATGTCGGATTGAATCCGCTTGTCGCAAAAGCAAAACGAAGAGGTGTCATCGCAGTCGAAGAGACGATCGAATATATCCGTGCTGTACTCGGACAAACGGATCAAATCTCACTCGTTGGACAAGAACAAAAAATCTTTCCTGTCATTCGCGCTAAATCGTTTGCCGATACGACAAAAGAAGGGAAGACGCTCGTCAGTACACCACATACGGGTGAGACGAAAATCATGTACGCACTTGATTTAGGGGCGACGTATCGTTTGATTGATGAGGAGTTACTGGCGTCTGCTGAATGGACAGCTGAACAGTTATCAGAAGCAGCGCGTTTTAATGTGAAATCGCTTGAAGCGCCATTTAAACAAGACGAAGTCGCAGGGAATATCTTTTATTTCTTGAGTCTCGGCGACGGATATGAGGCGAGTCGTGTTTTGAACAAGACTTTATTAGCCGATTATGCGGCGCAAATCGAAGGAGAATTCGCAGTCGGAATTCCGCATCAGGATGTCCTGATTTTCGCTGATATTCGGAATGACGCCGGATATGATGTCTTACAGCAATTGATGTTTGACTTCTTCTCGAACGGTCGTGTACCGGTCACGGCACTGCCATTCTTATATGAAGATGGCAATCTGGAGCCGGTCTTCGTCCTTGCGAAAAACAAGCAGCCGAAAGAGTGAAGAATCTGATACAATAGGCATTGTGAGAAAGACGGAAGGGAGTCATGGATTGAATGAATGTGTTTTATAA
Source organism: Exiguobacterium sp. s91 (assembly GCF_018618915.1). Taxonomy (NCBI): domain Bacteria; kingdom Bacillati; phylum Bacillota; class Bacilli; order Caryophanales; genus Exiguobacterium; species Exiguobacterium sp. s91. The sequence continues at coordinate 543,771 of NZ_JACSMZ010000001.1, forward strand.
TAAAGAGGGCGTCGGCGACGTCTTAATGATCATTTTGGAAGACGCACCACGTGCGGAAGTGACAGCGACTCGTGAAGGAGATGTAGCAACTATCAAGCATGGTGATCGTGTCGTCGGTTACAACCTGTTTGATGCTTCGACTACGTTTACGATCGAGACACAAGGACCGGTTGAATTGACGGAAGAATTGGCAACACGCATCCAAAAGGAACTGGCGAGTCGAGATATCGAATTGTCACTCGAACAAGTGGATTATTCTCCGAAATTCGTTGTTGGGTTCGTTGCTTCTTGCGAGAAGCATCCGGATGCTGATAAATTATCGGTCTGTCAGGTAGAAGTAGATAACGGAACTTTACAAATCGTTTGTGGAGCACCGAATGTAGCGGCGGGTCAAAAAGTAGTCGTTGCTAAACCGGGAGCGGTCATGCCGTCTGGGTTAATCATCCGTCCTTCAGCGTTACGCGGCGTACCATCAAGCGGTATGCTCTGTTCAGCGCGTGAGCTCGGACTTGTCGATGCACCACAAGAAAAAGGGATTCTTGTACTCGATGATACAAAAGCAGTAGGGGAAGCATTCTCAATCGGTCGATGATTCGACCGATTTTTTAACAAGATGGAGGGGTGAACGTATGAGTAATCGTTATGAACAGTCACTAAAAGAGCAGGCTGCCCGGATTCGTCGAGAGCTTGCAGGGGAACGTGAGACAAAGCCGGTGGAACGTCCGAAAAAAGAGGAGCGTGAAGATCGCTTCGTTTTAACGGATGTGCCTTCACCGATTTATGGATTCCAACGTCCGAAGCAATCTGCATCGGAAACCGTAAAAGCTGCGGAAGAAACGGAAATGAGTGAGCAGGTTTCGGAAACAGTCGAAGAGGGAAATACTGATGAGGTTGCTTTGACGGATCAAGAACTGATCGCGCCAGAAGTCGTATTAGAAGAAGCGGAAGCAGATGCTGGTCTTGTACCGGTGACGGATGTCGAATTACTCGTACCGGAACCTCACACAAGTGAAGAGCTCGTGAGAGAAGAAGTGCCAACCGTAACCGAAGTAAAAGAAACGGACGGAACTGAAACATCTTCCGACAGTGAGACGATGGAACAATCAGTTGATCCGACAGAAGTCGTATCAGACGAAGCGAATGCTGGTCTTGTACCGGTGACGGACGTCGAATTACTTGTACCGGAACCTCACACAAGTGAAGAGCTCGTGAGAGAAGAAGTGCCGACCGTAACCGAAGTAGAAGAAGCGGACGGAACTGAAACATCTTCCAACAGTGAGACGGTGGAACAATTAGTTGTTCCGACAGAGACATCAAGTGAAGAGTCTGCTGATGAAAAAGAAGCTGAGCAACAAGCGGAGAGCTTCGCACCGACTTTTGATCCATCTGCTGTTGAAGTAGATCAAGATCCATCTGTTACTGAGGTGGATAAGCCTGTTCAGTCGGAAGTGAAAAAACCGGTCGGACCGCCTGTTAACGTCGTCATGACGACGAAAGACTTGATGGCGATGTATCGCGCACGTCGAGAACAAAATAATTTACATGGTAAAAAATAAATCGGTTTGCTATAATGGTACAGGTTTTGTACCCGAGCCCGATGGTACGGACCGGAACGTGAATTGGAGGGCTTTTATATGACAAAGTATCATTTTGTTGGAATCAAAGGAACAGGGATGAGTGCGCTCGCCCAAGTACTACATGAGATGAATCATGAGGTGCAAGGTTCAGACATCGAAAAGCACATTTTTACTGAAGACGCGTTACGGGCTAAGGGAATTCCATTTTTCCCGTTCAATGCGGATAACATCAAAGAAGATTATGTCATCATCCAAGGGAATGCTTTTGGAGATGATCATCCAGAAATCGCACGGGCAAATGAACTTGGTTTAACCATCCATCATTATTACGATTTCTTAGGACACCTAGCAAATGAATATCGTTCGGTCGCCATTACAGGCTCACACGGAAAAACGTCGACGACAGGTTTGCTTTCACACGTCTTGAGCGGTATCACGCCGACAGCTTTCTTGATCGGAGACGGGACAGGGGCAGGAGTAGAGGATGCGAAAGCATTCGTCTTCGAGGCATGTGAATACAAACGTCACTTCTTATATTACAAGCCGGACTACGCTATCATGACGAATATCGACTTCGATCATTCGGATTATTTCACAGGAATCGATGACGTCGTTTCGGCATTCCAAGAAATGGCGATGCAGGTTAAGCAAGCGATCGTTGCTTGTGGAGATGATGAGCATCTTCAAAACATTCAAGCGAATGTACCTGTTCTCTATTATGGATTTGGAGAAAACAATGATTTCCGCGCGGAAAACGCGACGTCAACGCCAGATGGTACATCATTTGATGTTTATTTACGTGATGATTTCTACGGCACGTTCCTCATTCCAGGATTCGGTCGTCATCATGTCTTGAATGCACTCTCTGTCATTGCGATCTGTCAGTACGAAGGACTGAGCAAAGACGACGTTGCTGAACGTTTAGCCACATTTGGTGGTGTAAAACGTCGCTTTAGTGAGTCGGAATTCGGCACACAAATCCTAGTAGATGACTACGCGCACCATCCGAAGGAAATCAGCGCGACGATTGAGTCGGCACGGAAGAAATATCCGGACCGCGAAGTCATTGCGATTTTCCAACCGCATACGTACACACGCTTGAAATCATTCATGGATGATTTCGCGACTTCTTTACGTGAAGCAGATGCGACATATCTATGCGAAATCTTTGGATCGGCACGTGAGCAGGAAGGGCAAGTTCGCGTCGAAGATCTGCAGGAGAAAATCCCGCAAGCTTCTATTCTGACGCGCGATAACGTGTCTGTTCTACGTCAGCATGAAAATGCTGTGCTTCTGTTCATGGGAGCGGGCGATATCCAAACGTATCAGCATCAGTATCAAAGTGTGAAATAAGCGAGAATCAAAAGTGTCACTCGACTCGAGTGGCACTTTTTTTGTCGTATTTTTGAATTATGATAGTAATTTCAAAAAACCGATGAGGAAAATCTAAAATAGGATTGCATCTTGAAAAAAAGTTTGAAATAGTGTGTATGTGTTGAAGTTATTAACAGAAAGGAAAGACACCATGGGACAGATTTTACTCATCTTATTGCTCCAGTTGATTTACGTTCCTGTTTTGACATTACGGACGATCATGCTCGTCAAAGGGCGAACTGTCATTGCCGGATTATTTGGCACAGTCGAAACATTGATTTACATTTTTGCACTAGGAATCGTATTCCAAGACTTAACGACACTCGGTATGGTCGTTTACGCGCTTGGATTTGGTCTAGGAATACTCGTCGGTGGATATGTCGAGCGAAAACTCGCCATCGGTTACAATATGATTCAAGTGCATACGCAAGAATTTCCAGCGGAACTGATTCAAGTCATTCGCGATAATGGTTTTGGTGTGACACATTATCAAGGTCAAGGACGAGACGGTGTCCGTTATCGGTTAGATGTGCTCGCGGCTCGAACACGTATGAAAGTGCTTCGTAATCTCGTCGAAGAATACGAACCGAAAGCATTCCTCGTCGCATTCGATTCTGTCGACTTCAAAGGTGGGTATATGTTGAAAGGATTAAAGCGTCCTCGATAGAGCACTTTTCCTGAGAATGATGTTTATTCTTTGTTATTTAAGGATAAAGATGAAATAGAACGTCATTTGAAATCAGGAAAGGGGAATATCAGATGATTAGTAATCATGCAAAATCAGCTTTGAATCAACAGGTAGCAAACTATGGGGTACTGTTCGTCAAACTCCACAATTATCATTGGTACATTAAAGGACCAGACTTCTTAACGCTTCACGAGAAGCTTGAAGAACTTTATACATGGGTGTCTGAACAATATGATGTCGTTGCAGAACGTCTCCTGATGAATAACGGAACACCTTCTGCGACACTAAAAGAGTATTTAGAGCAAACAACGCTTGAAGAAGCGAAATCGGGATTATCGGCAGATGAGATGATTGATTCTGTCATCAAAGACTTCCAACAAGTCCGAAAAGAGATGCTCGATGCGATTGAACATCTTGAGGCACAAGACGTGACGGTTGAAGATGATCTACTTGGTCAAGCGAAGGAAATCGAAAAACAAATTTGGATGCTTCGTGCGACATTGAAAAAATAAGATAAAGAAACGGATGACCCCGTCCTAATGAAGGACGAGCCATCCGCTTTTTCTTATTTCAGGTTTTCAGGATTGAGGACTTCAAGTTCTGGAAGAACGAAACGACCGTCTTTACGGATCAATACGTCGTCGAACCAGATTTCTCCACCACCGTAATCAGGACGTTGGATGTTGACGAGATCCCAGTGAACGGATGAGTCATTACCGTTGTAGGCTTCTTCGTAAGCTTGACCTGGTGTGAAGTGGAAGCTGCCATCGATTTTTTCATCGAATAGAATATCCTTCATTGGATGCTGAATGAAGGGATTGACGCCGATCGCGAATTCGCCGACAAAACGAGAACCAGCATCTGTATCGAAGACTTGGTTGATCCGATCCGTATCGTTCGCCGTCGCTTCGACGATTTTACCATCTTTGAACGTCAGTTTGACGTTTTCAAACGTGAACCCTTGATACGGAGATGGTGTGTTATATGAGATGACACCGTTGACCGAATCCTTGACGGGTGCCGTAAAGACTTCACCGTCTGGAATGTTAGCATTTCCGGCGCATTTGATGGCTGGGATGTCTTTGATTGAAAACGTTAGATCCGTTCCTGGTCCGACGAGACGAACACGATCCGTCCGGTTCATCAAGTCGACGAGTGGTTCCATCGCTTGTCCCATTTTTTCATAATCAAGCGTGCAGACATCGAAGTAGAAGTCTTCGAATGCTTCTGTCGATTGATTCGCAAGTTGCGCCATCGATGCAGTTGGGAAACGAAGTACGACCCATTTCGTTCCTTTGACACGATCTTGTGTGTGCATCTTACCGATCGTTTGACCGTAAAGTTTCATCTGTTCAGCCGGCACATCTGACAATTCATTGATGTTATCACCAGCACGTAGTCCGATGTATGCGTCCATCGCTTGCATTTGCTTGCGTTCGATGTCTGCCATCAATTGGAGTTGCTCTTCTGAAGCATTTCGGTATAATTTTCGTAGGATACGATTATCCTTAAGTAAAACGAACGGATGTCCGCCAGCCGCGTAGGCAGCTTCAACGAGTGCCTCGACCAGTTCGCGTTCGATGCCGAAGTTTTCAATCAATACTTTTTCACCAGGTTCAAGGGCAACCGAATAGTTAATGAGATTCGTTGCCAGTTGAGTAAGACGTGGGTCACGCATGAAATTTCCCCCTCGAAATGGATTATGTAGGTTTCATTTATCATTGTAACGGAAATAAACCATTTGGAGTAGCAGGAACGACTTGCTACATGTCGAACTAACAACAAAAGACTATGCAAAAAAATTGGAGGCAAGAACCATGGAAATCACATTAGGCGGAATCGCCGGATTAGTCGCTGCGATCGCATTCGTAGTGCTCGTCATTTTCCTTGCCCGTGTATTAGGTGCTGCGAGTAAGACGCTCAACAATGTAGCCAACACGACAGCAGGACTTGAACGTCAATTAGACGGTATCATGATGGAGACGACAGCGTTGTTACATAAGACGAATCGTCTGGTCGATACGATTGAAGAAAAAACAGAATTGCTTGCACCTGTCGCAAACTCGATCGAAGAACTCGGTACGTCTTTAAACAAAGTGACAGATTCTGTCCGGACAGTATCCGATACGGTTGCTGGTGCAGCGGATACGAATAAAGAACAGATTGCGCAAGCAGTCCGTTGGGGCTCAGTCGCTGTAGAGTTATTTAAGAAAAATAAACCGGCAGAGACTACGGTTCAAAATCATTCGACGGCAACGACGACGGTTGAGAAAAAGCCACGTCGTCGATTCCGGAAAAAGGCAGAGGCGCCGGTCACACCGGAAGTCGTGTCAGTACCGGACGTTGAAAGCATTCCAGATGAGTTGAAGGGAGATCGTAAATCATGACGAAACAACACCCATATCAAGCACAAGATTCTTCTAAAGGAGGAGGCTTCCTTGCCGGAGTCATCGTTGGTGGATTGATTGGTGCTGCGGCAGCTCTCCTTTCTAGCCCAAAATCAGGTCGTGAAGTACGCAATCTGATTGACGAGCGTACGGCGCCTGCGCGTCAACGTTTGACGGAACAGACACAAGTTGTCCGTGAAAAAGCGGAGCCACTCGTAGGTGAGTGGATTCAACTAGCGAAAGATAAGGCAGCACCTGTCATTGAAAAAGCGAAGAATAATTCAACGGTTCAAGAAGCGGCACAATATGCGGGCTTTGAGAAGGATCAAGCAAGCATTGATGCTGCTCTCGCAGAAGCGGAGCAACTCGTACGTGACATCGAACGTGAAATCGGCGACGAAGTGGATGGGGCGTCTGTTGCAGAAGAGATCGACACGGAGACGGTCGTTGAACTTTCGGAGTTACGCGAACAGTTAGCAGACGAACAAGAGGAAGACAATGATCCGCAGTCTGATGTGAATCATAAGAAATAATCAATATATGAGGAGCTCTCATCACGAGGGCTCTTTTTCTATGTTTCCTTATAGAGAAAACACAAAAAAATTATATGAAAAAACGTAATTTATTTTCATATTTTAAGAAATCATGCAGCTTCTTTATGTACAACAGGGAAAGAGTTCGCTATAATTAGTTGCTATTACGAGCTATATGCTGATTAGGGAGTGGTAGGACATGGATCAACATGCAGAATTAAAAAGATTACGTGATGAACTCGATTTAGTGAATGCAGAATTATTGGAATTGATGAACAGACGAGGTCAAATTGCCGTTGAAATCGGAAAAGTCAAACGAGCACAAGGGCTTGATCGATACGACCCTGTTCGAGAACGTCAAATGCTCGAATCAATTGCCGCTAATAACCATGGACCTTTTGAAACAGGACGCCTTCAGCATGTATTTAAAGAAATTTTCAAAGCTTCTCTCGAATTACAAGGAGAAGATCGGACTCGGAAATTACTCGTATCACGGAAACAAAAACCGACGAATACGATCATCCGGATCGGAGATGCCGTCATCGGAGACGGTTCGCAACAATTAATCGCTGGACCGTGTGCGGTCGAGAGCGAAGAACAAGTATTTGAGGTCGCGGAACAGCTCGCGAAACACGGCGTGAAGTTCATGCGAGGCGGAGCGTACAAACCACGTACATCGCCTTACGACTTCCAAGGTCTAGGACTCGAAGGTCTAAAGATGTTGAAAAAAGCAGCGGACGCGCACGGTTTGCATGTCATCACTGAAATCATGACACCGAGCGCCGTTGAATCTGCTTTACCATATGTCGACATCATCCAGGTCGGCGCACGCAACATGCAAAACTTCGATTTACTCAAGGAAGTCGGTCGTACGAATAAACCGGTTCTTTTAAAACGAGGTCTTTCTGCAACGCTCGAGGAATTCATGTACGCGGCTGAGTACATCATGGCGAGTGGTAACGATCAAGTCATCTTATGTGAGCGTGGCATTCGGACGTATGAACGTGCAACACGGAACACGCTTGATATCTCGGCAGTTCCGATTCTGAAGCAAGAGACGCATCTCCCTGTCATGGTCGATGTCACGCACTCGACAGGACGTAAGGATTTACTCTTGCCAACAGCAAAAGCGGCATACGCGATTGGAGCAGACGCTGTCATGGTCGAAGTCCATCCGTTCCCAGCACTTGCATTGTCTGATGCGAACCAACAACTCGATTTCCAAGAATTCGATACGTTCATCGAAAACTTGACGACTACCTTTCCGGCACTAAACGTTCAATGATTTCCGAAAAAGGGTAACCTAAAGCGAATGAAAACGTTTTACAATGAAGGAAGAATGGGAAAAGAAAACTATCTTTTCCTGTCTTCCTTTCGTGTTGCCTAAAAATGAAAACGAAATGAAAACACTTGAGATGGATCATACTAAAGGAGGAATTTGTTTTGAATAGTAATATTACGATTTACGATGTCGCGCGAGAGGCTGCTGTTTCAATGGCGACCGTATCGCGTGTCGTCAACGGAAACCCGAATGTCAAACCATCTACACGAAAGAAGGTCCAAGACGCAATCGAACAGCTTGGTTATCGTCCGAACGCTGTTGCCCGTGGACTGGCAAGTAAAAAAACAACGACGGTCGGTGTCATCGTGCCCGATATCTCGAACATCTTCTTTGCGGATTTAGCACGCGGGATTGAGGACGTCGCGACAATGTATAAATATAACATCATTTTATGTAACTCCGACCAAAACCGGGAAAAAGAGATTCATTTGCTCAATACATTACTCGGAAAACAGGTGGATGGAATCATCTTCATGGGCGGACGTTTGCATGAGGATCTCGTTCGTGAGTTCAAAACATCACCAGTTCCGATCGTTCTTGCTGCGACGTTGAATCAAGATTATGATCTTCCTGCCGTCAACATCGATTATGAGAGTGCTGCGCACGATGCTGTTAAGTCTTTGATCGACCGTGGACATGAACGGATTGGATTCATCACTGGACCACTCGAACAGCAAATCAATGGTGAAAAGAAATTTGCGGGTTATCGCCGAGCACTCGAAGAAGCAAATCTTCCGTTTAACGAGCAAAATGTCGTCCTTGGAAACTATACGTATGATTCAGGAATGAAGGCGATGAATCAATTGCTTGAACTTGGAGAAGATTGCCCACGCGCGATTTTTGCTGGAACGGATGAGATGGCTCTTGGTGTCATCCATGCCTTACAGGATGCTGGACACCGTGTACCGGAAGACTTCGAAGTCATCGGACACGATAACACACGTCTTGCGACGATGATTCGTCCGAAACTGACGACTGTCGTTCAACCGATGTATGATATCGGAGCAGTCTCGATGCGTCTATTGACGAAAATCTTGAACAAAGAAGAAATTGAAACGAACGATGTCACGTTACCACACCGGATCGAACAACGGGATTCGACACGTCCTTAATCGAAAAAACGTCTCTTCTCTCAAGCAAGCTGCTTGAAAAAAGGGACGTTTTTTATTTCGCGACGGTAATAAGTTCATCTTGGTGATGGTGGAGTTGGTCATTTTCGACATGGAGTCGAACCGTCGTCTGACCAGGTGCAGTCAATGTCACTTTCCCGCTGTAGGCATCGCCCTTTTTTTCTAGAGGAACGTAGTTATGCTTTTCAATGCCCGTTTCAATGACTTCCACTTGTACGTTCGCTTTTAGCGGTTTCCCATCGAGGAAAACATGAAAGGAGACGGGAAGTTCAGCACCAGCTTTCGCTTTTGTTGCGCCCATGTAATGGACAGACAGACCGTCGACGGCTTCGTGATCATGTCCATGCTCGTGCGATGCTTCCTCTTTTTCATGTGAATGATCCATGACGACGAATGAGATCTTATCCATATGATGGAGTCCTTTTTTATCATTGATATGATACAGTCCTTCATACTCACCTTCAGCAAGCTTAGCTTCTGCTTGATAAGAACCCGTCTTTTTCAAGGTTGCCTTGAACTTTTGATGGGCACCGTCTTGTTTTCCGGCTTCCCAAACTTCAAATGTCACGTCCTCAAGATTGACTGGTTTCTTTTGTTCGACAGCTGACGCTTTAAAAACAACTTTATCTTCTTCCATTGTCTTGGCCGGAACATTGACGTTGACCTCGACCGTCGGTTTTCCTGACCCTTGCATGTTATCGTGATCCATTGCCTGTTTTTCATTACCGCACCCTGCGAGTACGATCCCCGTCGATAGAATAAGACCGGAATAAAGCCATGCCTTTTTCATGATGATTCCCCCAACTATTATTCATTTACTAGGTAAAAATTCCATATTTAGTATAGCAACAAGTTGTGAACTCCGAACGAAATAAATGTGAAGATATAAAGTCGATTAATCAACGGAGTAAGGGGAAGTCGCAGTCAATTGTTTTTTACGCTCATCGCTCACGAACGGCCAAATTAGTCGTTTGACGGTCTCCCAATTTTTTTCTTCGATTTCAGGTCGTCGCGGAATGGCGGGGTAGAGTGGTGTTGGATCATGCCAGTGTGTTGGTGGGGGTGTTTCTTGTCCACTCCAACGTTCTTGCCATGAAGTAGGAATCTCTCCACGAAACGGAGCTTGTCCGGTCATGGCAGCAAAAACTTGACTCCACGCGCGGGGGACGACACGATACCAGTCATAGCCACCGCCTCCTAAAGCAACGATTTTTCCATTCGTATATTTATTTGCTGCAGCGAGGGCGATTTGAGGGATCTGCTCATAACTTTTCATCGTTAAGGATAAATGAGTCAATGGATCAAGCGCGTGTGCATCGGCACCATTTTGCGTAATGATGAGATCCGGTTGGAACAATTCACAGGCTTCAAAGAGTGCCGTCTCATAAGCGAGTAAAAACGAATCATCTTCCGTAAAGGCGTCCAGTGGCACGTTCCAGCTAAATCCATATCCTTCTTCAGACCCTCGTTCCGTCACCATTCCCGTTCCTGGAAACAAGTAGCGACCCGTCTCATGGAGAGACAATGTCATGACGTCCTTTCGATTATAAAAGGCCCATTGTACTCCATCGCCATGATGAGCGTCCGTATCGACATAAAGAATTTTACAGTGATATTTTTCAATCATGGCTGCCATGGCGACAGCGGTATCGTTATAGACACAAAAACCAGAGGCACGCCCACGGAATCCGTGATGCAATCCGCCACCGATATGAAAGGTCCGTTTATATTGACCAGATAAGACGAGGTCACATGCTTCGATCGTGCCGCCGACAAGGAGAGAAGCGCCCGAATGCATCCCCTGGAACAAAGGGGTGTCTTCTGTCCCAAGACCATACATCTGTGCCTTCAGAGGCGTTAATGCTCCGGTCCCGGCTGCTTTGACGGCAGCAATATAATCCTGATCATGAACGAGTGACAATTCTTCATCAGTCGCATGACGTGGCGCGATACAAGGAATGTCATCTAATTGATGCATCGCTTCAAGCAAAGAAACCGTTAATTCGAGGCGAATCGGATTGAATGGATGTGTCTCCGAAAACCGATAAGTCGCCTCTTCAGGACTGTACAGATAGGCAAAATCCTTCATCTGCTCACATCCGGTCCAAGTACATCGAATCCTTCTTTGCGCAACTTTTCGATGATCCGAATCGGATTCATCGTCTGGACACGAAACGCAACGATCCGGACATACGGATCGTCTGTTGGATATACGAGTACATTTAAGATATTGATATTCGTTTTGGCAAGCAGTGCGGCAATCTTTGCTAATGTTCCAGCAGTGTTCTCAACACGGATTTCGATTTGAGAACTTGGTTCGAGTGCACCCGTCAATTGAACGAATGTCCGCAACAAATCCGTTTCCGTGACGACACCGACAAGGCGTCGACCGCGGACGATTGGCAGACACGTCAATCGATATTCATAAAACAGCACAGCCGCATCTTCGAGAAAATCGAGCGGGTGAGCCGTGACAGGACTTTCAATCATGATGCTTGAGACCGGATACTGTAGGTCTTGTTTTGCCGTATCCGGATGAAAGATACTACTTGCGCTTTGAATTTCCTTTAGTCCGACAAGACCGACGAGTTCATGGCGGGCATTGACGACAAGAACATGACGAATCTGATGACGTTGCATGAGTTCGACCGCATGCGCGATGGAATTCGTCGGTTGCATCGTGATGCACGTCGTATTCATGATTTGTTCGATTAACATGACGATTCCTCCTCGAGCTCAGTCATACATGAAACGTCTTCTCAAGCGTAGCGCATCAAAATGAGCGACGACTTCAGGTGAGACGTGTTTTCCGATACGCGCCATCAGGCAGTTGGCAGGATGGGAGGCGATTTCCGGATCGTCGGTCGGGAAGAAGACAAGACCACCATGGTTCATCATCTTCTCCATGATTTTTCGGTAATCCCAGACCGATAGTCCGCTCCCTTTTAAGTCCCAATGCCAATAATATTCAGTCGTTAAAATCAAATAGTGTTCCATAGCTGGATCGAGCATAGAGATTTCAAGCAATTTTTTACCGATCTGTTGTCCGCGAAACCGAGAGGAGACTTCGATCGCTCCGAGTTCCAAGATGTACGGATTGTTTCCTTCGCTCCACGTTTCGTATGGATCAGGGTATAAGTAAGTCACATAACCGATGATTTCCGTTCCTTGACGGGCGACGATGATCCGTCCTTCCTCAAGGTCTGCAATCTCAACGAGCGCTTGATGTTGTTCAGCGGGTGGACGAAAAGCCGTCAACCCTGAATCGAGTGTATACATTGCTAGTGTTTGACTCGGTACGGGACCTTCGATGTCAACAGGACCGAGTGATGTTTCATGCGTCCGATGATTGAATTGTTTTTCAAACATGTAAGCGTCACCACCTTCCTATTCATTATAGACGAAAGCGCTTGAGCAAAGAGAGGGATTTTTTAACAAATTGACGGCAAATGGATTGAACTGACGGATAACTAGCTTATAATAAAGAGGAAAACATAGAAGGGGAGGAACGAGACATGAAAGTTTTGAAAGCGCTTCCGGGGAAGCATTGGTTAGCAGAGTATGATGAAACGAACACGTACGACTGGAAAGATGCTGAGCAGTACTTTTCATGGGCGACAACGGGGAAAGTCAACATGGCTCATGAAGCAATCGACCGCCACGCAGAAGGCGAGCGGGCGAACAAGGATGCGCTGATCTATTTCGATGGAACGACGGAACAACGATTCACATATGCAGATATGAAACGATTGACGAATAAAGCGGCAAACGTATTAGTCGATGCAGGGGTCAAAACGGGTGACCGTATTTTCATCTTCATGCCACGTTCACCGGAATTGTATTTTGCCTTGCTTGGCGCACTGAAGGTAGGCGCAATCGTCGGTCCGTTATTTGAAGCATTCATGGAACAAGCGGTCCGTGATCGCTTGCTTGATTCTGAAGCGAAGTTACTCGTGACGACGAAGGCATTGCTCCCACGTGTTCCAGTTGGGGAACTGGAATCACTTGAAAAGGTAGTACTTGTCGACGAAGATGTCGAAGAATCGGACACATTACTCGATTTCCGCAAAGCGTTCGAGCAAGCATCCGATGTATTCGAACCGGTCTGGTTAGATCGTGAAGACGGATTGATCCTGCACTACACTTCAGGATCGACAGGGAAACCAAAAGGTGTCCTCCACGTTCAAAATGCGATGATTCAGCACTTAATGACAGGCCGATGGGTACTTGATCTCCAAGAAGATGATGTCTACTGGTGTACGGCTGATCCGGGGTGGGTCACAGGAACAAGTTACGGTATCTTCGCACCATTCTTGAATGGCGCGACGAACATCGTCGTCGGTGGACGCTTCAATCCGGATTTCTGGTACAGTGTCATCGAGAAGTACAAGGTAACGGTCTGGTATAGCGCACCAACGGCTTTCCGGATGTTGATGGGAGCAGGAGCGGATGTTGCAAATCATCATGATCTCTCAAGTCTTCGTCATGTATTGTCTGTCGGAGAACCGTTGAACCCGGAAGTCATTCGTTGGGGGAAAGAAGCCTTTGATCAACGGATCCATGATACATGGTGGATGACGGAGACAGGCGCGATGATGATTTGTAACTACAAGTCGATGGACATCAAACCGGGATCAATGGGGAAACCGATTCCAGGAACTCAGGCTGCGATCATTGATGATCAAGGAAATGAGTTACCGCCATTTCGGATGGGGAACCTTGCCTTAAAAACACCATGGCCATCGATGATGCGTCAAATTTGGAACAATCCGCAGAAATATGAATCGTATTTCTTTAAAGGATGGTATGTCTCAGGGGATTCTGCCTATATGGATGACGAAGGTTACTTCTGGTTCCAAGGACGTGTCGATGACGTCATCATGACGGCTGGAGAACGGGTTGGTCCGTTCGAGGTCGAAAGTCGTCTCGTCGAGCACCCAGCTGTCGCAGAAGCTGGAGTCATCGGGAAACCAGATCCAGTCCGCGGTGAAATCATCAAGGCATTCATTGCCTTGCGTGATGGTTACGAGCCAACGGATGAGCTAAAACAAGAAATCCAAGCATTCGTCAAAGAGGGGCTTGCTGCTCACGCGGCACCGAGAGAAATCGATTTCCGGGATAAATTGCCGAAGACACGAAGTGGTAAAATTATGCGCCGTGTTCTAAAAGCATGGGAGTTGAATCTTGAAACAGGTGATCTGTCGACGATGGAAGATTGAACGTAAAAAAGGATGAATCACCGCAACAGGTGATTCATCCTTTTTGTTAGTTTTCAGAAGCAGCATCGTTTTTCTTTTCATCTTGTTTCTTCTGTTGTTCTTGCTGTTTCTTAGCGTCCGCTTCTTTTTTCTTAGCGTCCGCTTCTTTTTTCTTAGCATCAGCTTCTTTTTTCTTAGCGTCCGCTTCCGCTTTCTTTTTTGCCTCTGCTTCGGCTTTTGCTTTTGCATCGGCAGCACGCTTGGCGTCGTCGGCTGCTTTTTTCTTAGCATCAGCTTCCGCTTTTTCTTTCGCCTGATCTTGTTCTTTCTGTTGCTCTTCTTTTTTCTGTGCGTCTGCTTCTTTTTTCTTTTCTTCTGCTTCTTTCTTTTTCTTCGCTTCGGCTTTTTTCTTTGCCTCTTCCGCTTTTTTCTTCTTATCTTCTTCTTTGAAGCGACCACTGTTCTTAAAGTCGTTTGCTGTTACAGAAGATGGTTGTGTGAAGCGGGCACCGGATTTGAAGTAACTACTGTTCGCGGCATACGTCGCATTCGCCATTTGTGACCACAGCGTTTGTGTTCGTTGGTAATACGTCGTTGGACCGATGAGCGAGTTGTTCTGATCGTGTCCTGTCCAAACGGCAAGCGTCACACCAGGAGTGGAACCGACAAGGTAAGAGTCTTTGACATCGTTCGTCGTACCTGTCTTACCAGCCCAATCTCCAGGAACGTTCAATCGATCTTTTGCAAACGTTGCTGTACCTTTTGAGAAGACGCCACGCATCATATCAAGTGTCAGGTAAGCTGTTCGTGGTTCATAAATTCGTTTTTTCTTCGGTTTTGCTTTATAGATATCTTTTCCGTCTTTCGTAATTTTCGAAATGACGTATGGTTGCACGAATTCACCATAGTTGGCGAGTGTCGCGTAAGCACCAGCAAGTTCGACCGGTGTAATCTCCATCGTTCCGAGTGCCGCCGAAGGAGCATAACGAATCGCATCCGGTACTTCAACACCCATATCGACGAGTTTTTGAATCGAGTTCGACATGTTCATCTTCTCGTAAATCTTAACGGCAGGTACGTTTAATGAGAGTTCAAGTGCTGTACGAACCGTCACGTTTCCACGATAACGTCCACCTTCGTTCTTGATCGGACGATCACCTGGTTGACGTGGTACGGTCTGGTAGTAGTACTCTTCATCATTGACAGTAGATGCCGGAGTGATCAAACGATTTTCAATCCCGTTCGAGTAGACGAGAATTGGTTTTGCCGTTGACCCGATTTGACGTTTCGCTTGGAATGCTCGGTTAAAATCATCGGCTTTTCCATCAAGGTAACGTCCACCAACGAATCCGAGGATACGCCCCGTCTCATTCTGAACCATGACTGCTGCTGTTTCTTCTGGATCTTGTTTCGAAACGGTTTTTTTCGTTTTTGGATCGACGACTTGTTTGTACTGCATGCCACCAGGGAAGTTCCCGTTGTTCTTCGCAGGTTGTTGCATCGATTCATGAATTTTTTTATCTAGCGTCATGTGAACTTTGTATCCACCTTGACGGAGTGCAACCAGTGCTTGATCTTGATAGTTTGCCCGGACTTCTGCCAGTTCAGACGGTTTGACTTCGTCTTCTTTCACACCATCTTGTTTCATCAAGTACTTCGTCATGATCTTCGTCGCTTCACGTTCTGCTAAATCATAGACATACGGATACGTGTCACGCGAACGTTTCGACTGTTTCGCGAAGTCTTTCGTGATGTCGTGTTTGATTGCTTTTTCATATTGTTCTTTCGAAATGTTTTTTGCGACATACATCCGCTTCAACACGGTCTTCATCCGATTGACACTTGGCGTCAAGTCTTTTTTGACGACACCGCCTTGTAGATAAGGTGTGTAGTAGTAAGGGTTTTTCGGAATACCAGCGAGGAAAGCTGCTTGTGGTAACGTCAGTTTTTTCGCTGATTTGTTGAAGACCCCTTGGGAAGCAGCTTCGATACCAGCGATGTTACGCCCGAGTGAATTTCGTCCGAATGAGACGACATTCAAGTATGCCTGTAAAATTTCATCTTTTGACATCGCATTTTCAAGGCGGAGCGCTAAGATGATCTCTTTTGCTTTCCGTTCGAATGAAACTTCGTTCGTCAGGATTTGGTTTTTAATTAATTGTTGTGTCAGCGTACTTCCGCCGGTGCGTGACGCTGAATTCGTCAATTCTTGTAAGACTGCTCGTAAAGTCGCTTTTGGAACGACTCCATCATGTTGATAAAAATCTACGTCTTCCGTTGATAGAAGCGCATCAATTAAATAAGGGGAGATGTTCTTGATATCGACCGGCTGACGTTCTTCATCCGTTGAGATGTTCGTCAGCTTTTCGCCACTTCCCCAATAAATTTGACTTGTCACCGCATAACTGTTCACTTCTTGTTTCATCTCAGTCAAAGGTGGGGCTTTCGTATCTTTGACGAGGGAAGCGAAATATCCTCCAGCCGCTCCGACAGAGAAGCTGCCGATGAGAAGGACTGCTATGATGAGGAATAAAATGATGTTCCACGAAACATCGTATGTGATATTCGACCAGTGCCGAACGGCTTTCGTCCGGGGGTGATTCCAAAACTTGAACCAGTTCTCGCGCATAAATGATCTCCTTTGCATCTTAAACTTAGGTGTAAATTAATATTAAATCACAGATAGACGTATTATACCATAAATCCACCAGTGAAATCGGACTTGACAGCGGATTCGTCTTCGACGTATCATGAAACCATCTTATTTTCATATATTACGTTAAACAGTGATCGGAATACAGTAGTAAGTCACTCCCTGTGACAGAGACCTAGTGGTGCTGCGAACTAGGACACAGTGAACTTACGAATTACGCTTCCAGGAGTTTCTTGAGAAATCAAGCGGTCCGTCCCGTTATCGACGAACCAAGTGGTCCTTTTATGTAAAGGGCAATCAGGGTGGTACCACGGAATCTTCCGTCCCTTCGTCTTAGACGAAGGGGCGGTTTTTTATTGTTAAAAGTGAACTTTAGGAGGAGACACAATGACGTTATTAGAGGATTTAGAATTTCGCGGTTTAATTAACCAAATGACGGATGAAGAAGGATTGAAGACATTACTCGAGACACCAACGACGCTTTACACAGGCTTTGATCCAACAGCTGATTCATTGCATATCGGACACTTGTTGCCGATCTTAGTCTTAAAACGATTCCAACAAGCAGGTCACCATGTCGTAGGTCTCGTTGGTGGAGCAACGGGAATGATCGGAGACCCGAGTGGTCGCGCAACAGAACGTTCGTTGAATACATCGGATATCGTCGAAGAGTTCGCGAATCGGATTAAGGACCAGTTGTCACGTTTCTTACCACTTGAAGGAGAAAACCCGGTCACGATCGCCAATAACTTGGACTGGACGAAAGATTTGACGATCATCGATTTCTTACGCGATATCGGAAAACACTTCCCGGTCAGTTACATGCTGGCGAAAGACTCTGTTGACTCACGCCTTCAAAACGGGATCTCATTCACTGAGTTCTCATACATGTTACTTCAATCGTTTGACTTCTTGAAACTCTACGAAGACAAAGGATGCCGCCTTCAAGTCGGAGGAAGTGACCAATGGGGGAACATCACAGCAGGGATGGAATTGATTCGTCGTGCGGGTCATGAAGAAAAAGCATTCGGTTTGACGGTACCGCTTGTTACAAAAGCAGACGGTCAAAAATTCGGTAAGACAGCAGGTGGTGCGGTTTGGTTAGACGCTGACAAAACGTCACCGTACGAGTTCTACCAATTCTGGTTCAACGTTGACGATCTTGACGTCATCAAGTTCTTGAAATACTTCACGTTCTTAACGCACGAAGAACTCGACGCGCTCGCAGAAGAAGTCAAGGCAGCACCAGAGAAGCGTGTCGCGCAACGTCGTCTTGCAGAAGAGATGACCGTTCTCGTCCATGGTGAAGAAGGTCTGACACAAGCACAACGTATTACGACAGCACTCTTTAGTGGAGATATTAAATCGTTGCAAGTCGAAGATATCGAAGATGCGTTCAAAGGAATGCCGCGCTTTACACTCGGTGAAGTGACAAACCTTGTCGACGTTCTCGTTGAGGCGAAGATCAGTCCGTCAAAACGTCAAGCACGTGAAGACGTCACGAACGGTGCAATCTACCTAAACGGAGAACGCGAGCAAGATTTAACGAAAGAAATCACGGAAGCTGATGCAATCGGTCGCTTTACGATCGTACGTCGCGGAAAGAAAAAATACTTCGTCGTCGAGCATGCTTGATGATCAATTAAATGGGGTTAACTCAAAAATAGAATGACTCGTCTTTTCACGCCCTTTCCTCAGGCGAGACACAAGCCAGTTTTCCTGCTTCACTCCAGCAGGAAAGCGGGTCTTGTTTATCTCTGACAGCGCAAAAATGCGCTTATTCCTGTAGGAGTTGCGTGCAACGAGTCATTCTTCTTTTTACGAGATAAGGGTGGCAGATTATGAATCTGCCACCCTTATCTTTGTATAAACTGACTTATGAGTCAGCCCCATATTTTTAAGCTGTTCGGAATAAACGGAGTGGCAACAAGCGAACGGCAATCGTCGTGGCAATGACAGCTTTGATCGTATCCCATAAGACGAAAGGATAGTTAATCGCAAAAGCATCTTTGAACGATAGATCGAGTACAGCCATTAGACCAAATGTTCCAAGCAAGTAGACTAAACCAAGACCAAAGACGATCATCCCGATGAAGAGGGGAACGAAGCGACGCGTTTTTTCAGCAACAAGACCGATGAAGAATCCAGCAATCGGAAAGGCAATCAAATAACCAACGGTTGGTCCGACGAATGGGGCTAGTCCGCCTTTTCCGCCAAGCACCGGTAGACCAGCTGCTGCGAGTAATAAGAAGATTAAGACAGCGAGTCCACCACGTTTTCCGCCGAGAATCGCGCTGACCGTCATGATCGCGAGCATCTGGAGCGTGATCGGAACAGCGCCGACAAGTTGAATTTGTGGCAAAGAACTGACGGCTGCGATGATGGCAGCACCAAGGGCGACGAATGTTAAATCTCTTGTTTTCATAAATGAAGTCCTCTTTTCTGTTTGTGTTAACTATTTATATTTAAAGGTTAACACAAACGAATGAATGACGTCACTCTTTTTTTAAGACCAGGTATACATTTTAGTCATAGGCATAAAAAAAGCACCCACCGAAGTGAGTGCTGGAACAATCGATTAACGTGAGTAGTACTCGACGACGAGTTGTTCTTGGATTTGATCGTTCAATTCAGAACGCTCAGGAAGACGGACGAACGTTCCTTCGAGCTTCTCAGCATCGAAAGTAACGAAGTCTTTAGTTGCTGGAGCAACTTCGAGTGCTTCTTTGATAACGACAAAGTTCTTCGATTTTTCGCGAACTGAGATCGTTTGACCTGGTTTCACGCGGAATGATGGGATATCAACGCGTTGTCCATCAACTTGGATGTGACCGTGGTTGACGAGCTGACGAGCAGCACGACGTGTACGAGCCATACCCATACGGTAAACGACGTTATCAAGACGTGCTTCGAGTAAGAACATGAAGTTCTCACCGTGGATACCAGGCATTTTGCCAGCATCGTTGAAGATACGGTTGAATTGGCGTTCGTTTACTCCGTACATGTGACGAAGTGTTTGCTTCGCTTGAAGTTGAAGACCGTACTCAGATACTTTACGACGGCTGTTACCGTGTTGACCTGGTGCGTAAGGGCGTTTTGCGATTTCTTTTCCTGTTTCAGTAAGTGAGATACCGAGACGACGTGAGAGTTTCCAAGCTGGACCTGTATAGCGAGCCATAATAAGACTCCTCCTTATTGTTCGTTATTATTTGCATAAAAATAATAACGCCATCAAACCCACATTACGCCCATTTCATGATGTGGCACCCTCGCTTGATAGCAAAGTTACACGATGCCCCTCCGGTTATTCACCGAGTCATGAAATGTGATACGTAAGCGATTTGACCGCTATCGTTATCATTTCTGCACTTTTACAAGTATACGGTGTGGACAATCGACTGTCAATCAGAATTACAGATGGCGAAGCAGTGTCGTACAGAATGCTTCTAGACCAGCTTGATCGACTTCGTCGAAACGGTTGAATTCTGGGCTGTCGATATCGAGGACACCGATCGTTTGTCCGTCTTTGACGAGTGGAATGACGATTTCTGAATTCGAAGCCGCGTCACATGCGATGTGACCTGGGAACTGATGCACATCTTCGATTCGTTGTGTCGTCTGTTCTGCTGCGGACGTTCCGCAGACACCACGACCGAATGGAATACGGACGCATGCTGGAAGTCCTTGGAATGGTCCGAGGACGAGTTGGTTTTGCTCCGTATCCGTCAAATAGAAGCCGACCCAGTTGATACGGTCGAGGAACTGGTTGAGCAACGCGCTCGCATTCGATAAGTTTGCAACTTGATTGTCTTCTCCCATTAATAGCGCATCCAGTTGTTTTGAGAGCATGTCGTATTGTTTCGTCCGGTCACCTTCATATGTCTTTGTTTCGAACATAATAAAAATTCCTCCCGTAAAAAGCGTATTTTTTTTAGTTTAACGAGTTTTCGCGTGGCTGACAAACAATTGATTTTTGGAAAAAGGATTCAAAACAGCGGAAGAAATCAGGAAAAGCCCTTGTAAATCTATGCAAAACGGTTGCGCTATACTATTATAAGGATAAGATTATTGCGATTTAGAGAAAATCTAAAGTCGTAGGACAGAGTGGAGGTCGTGACAAATGTGGGCATGGGTGATCGGAGTCATCGTCATCGTATTACTCGTCATGCTATTTAGCATGATCAGTCGAAAAAAATACTACACGAAAATCGATGAACTTGATATGCGCAAACAAGGCATCGTCAGTGCATCGATTCCAAAGGAGTTGCAGGACTTAAAGCAACTACCGATGGCGGGTGAGACGGAGACGAAGTTCAGCTCCTGGCATCAAGCGTGGGAAGAGTTATTAACGGTCCACGTCGCCCAAATCGATGAGACCCTTTACCGGGCGGAGGAAGCGCTCGATAAATATCGTTTCATCGCCGTCAAGAATGACCTCGAAGTAACGGAACAATTGATTGCGGAACTCGAAGGGTTGATCGATGAGATGCTCGTCGAGATGTCGACGTTCAAAACGAATCAATCGGTTCTAGCCGAACTGAAAGCGCAAGGGGAAGCCGATTCAGGGCAAGTTCGGAAATCATTATTGATTCAAGCGAACTCATTCGGTCCGGCGCTTGCGCGTCTCGAAGAACGGAGTGAACAAATCGATGCGCACTGGAATGAGATGTGTCAGTACGAAGCTTCAGGTGAAGTGACGAAGGCGTATGAAACAAGCTTGCTACTCGAGCAAGAAGTAGCAACGACGCGTCAACTCGTCGAACTTGTACCGAAACAATGGAAGATTCTTGCTCATGAATTACGTCAACGGATTGATCAGCTCGGAGCAGGCTATAAGGAAATGTCGTTAGATGGGTATCCACTTGAACCACTCGGTCTCCAATCCGAGATCAAACGGTTCGAGGAACAACGTCTAAGCCTTTCTGAAAAAATCGAAATGCTAGAAGTCGATGGTTTGGAAGAGGCGATTCAACAGTTATCAGCCGATGTGGATCAAATGTATGATACGTTCCGTCGTGAGGTCGATGCGCGTCATCAAGTGAAAAAAGAAAACCAATTCTTGAAACAAAAAGCGCTACGGATGCGTGAACGGATTCATCAATTGGCACAAGAGTTCAGTATCTTACGTGAAAAATATGAAATCTCAGCAGATTTAGGGATTCACTATGAAACGATTCAGCGTGACGAAGAGCTGCTCTTTGAAGCAGCGAAAGATCTTGATGAGTCGATTGCCGGAAAAATCATCCCGTTCAGTATGCTCGAAGATCAGATGCGCGATGCGATTCGCCTCGAAGAACAGTTGATGATTCAGTACGAACGCTTTACGGTCGAACTCCAGGCACTTCGAAAAGAAGAGACGGAAGTTCGCGAACGAATCGTCGAATGGCGTCATCAGCTGTCGCAAACACGTCTCCGTCTGAAACGACTCGGATTACCGAACTTACCGGCTGAGGTGGAAGAAGCGCTCAAAAATGCGAATCGTTCACTGCAGACACTTGAAACACGGTTAGAGGAGTTACCGTTTAACGTTCGATCGATCGTCGCACAAAGTCAAGACGTCCAAGAAACGTTTAAACATGTGCAAGAACGGTTAGATACATTAGTGTTCGAAGTCACGTATGCCGAACGGCTCGTCCAGTATGCGAACCGGTACCGTCGCCACGACAACGAGATACATATGTCGCTGACGATCGCGGAAACGAAGTTCTTAGCGGGAGACTATGAACGAACGATTGTCTTAGCGGAACGTGTCCTAAATGAATACGATCCGGCCGCGATCGAACGTATTAAACGGTCGTGTGCACCAGAAGAAACATTGCACGTTTAAATCAGGATCGACAATTCAGGGTGACCGTCATGGTCACCCTATTTTTGTAAAAAGAGGAGTGAGTGGAATGGGAACACTATACGTAAACGGATTGATTCGAACGATGGCACACGAAGAGGATGTCCATTCAGCGATGTTCGTCGAGAAGACGCGGATCATCGCGATGGGAGAGGAAGGAAAGCTACGCCGCCGTTTCGGTAGACGCATTGATCAAATTCACGACTTGAACGGAAAAGCTGTATATCCAGCCTTTACGGATGCGCATATTCATCTGATCGGTTACGGGGAAGCGATCAATCGTGTCGATGCCTCGCGCTATACGACGCTTGAAGCGTTAGGGCAAGCTTTTCTCAAGGCGGAACCAGTCAATGGGATCCATGTGGCAGAAGGCTATGACGAAACGAAGCTTGATCGTGCACCGACGAAAGCATGGCTTAATCAGTTGTTCCCTGACGCACCTGCCTTGTTGAAACGAACAGACCGGCATACAGCACTTGTCAACGATGTCTTGTTCCAACAGCTCGGATATAAAGCGTCGACTGTCATCGAAGGTGGAAAGGTCGGTTTATCGGATAATGGAGAAGCTGACGGATTCTTGTACGATGCGGCGCTTGAACCTCTATATGCGTTACAAGCTGGAAACTTGGAGCGGAATAAAGCGTCCCTTCGATCAGCGATTAAGAACTTATACCAATATGGCATCATTGCGGCACACACAGAAGACTTGTCGTATCACGGAGATGTCGCGGACATTTTGCAAGCTTATAAGGAAGTGACGCAAGAGACAGGCTTCCATACGCATCTGCTCGTGCATCATCTTGTCATCGATGAGTTCGTGCAACAACAACCTACTTTACCGTCAACGATGTCAATCGGTGCGATGAAACTGTTCGTCGACGGCGCGCTCGGAGGACGAACAGCTCTTCTCGGTCGTGGTTATTCCGATGATCCGACGACACGTGGTATCGAAGTGCATACGCCAGAACAACTCGAACAACTCGTCAAACGCGCACGTAGTTACGGGTTCACAGTCGCGGCACATGTCATCGGTGATTTAGCGATCGAGCGGTTCGTACAGGTGCTCGAGAAGTATCCGGCACCAAAAGGGAAACGAGATCGCATCATTCATGCGACAGTCGTCCGACCAGAAACGCTTGCGCGAATTCGGAAGTTACCGGTCTTGATTGACGTTCAACCAGTCTTTTTACTAGATGACGCCGACTTCATCGTCGATCGACTCGGCTTGAACCGCTTAGACTGGAGTTATCGTTTACGTTCGTTAGCTGAGACCGGCGCACTGTTGTGCGGCGGAGCAGATGCGCCGATCTCTGACCCCGATGTCCGACGGTCGCTTTATGCAGCGACGGAAGGAACGGCAGGGCGTGTCAATAAGACGAACGAGACGTTATCGATGTTTGAAGCCTTGTTGCTCTTTACGAAAAATCCACATCTCGCGACGGAAACACACGGTCGAAAAGGATTGCTCTTACCAGGCTATGATGCCGACTTCGTCATCTTTGAAGAAGACTTCTATCGCTTGCGTGGGGAAGCCATCTTGAATAACCGTTTGGTCGAGACAGTCCAAGCTGGAAAAACCGTTTATCAGGCGGAAGCCGCGTTAGTGTGATGTTTGCGCATAGTGTGAAATAGCTTCCGAATAGAACGTCGAAAGTCCGGGTGCATACGCATCGTAATAGGCACGAAATCGTTCGTCAGACACATACATCTGACCGAGTGAGGCAAAGAGAGATAATGCGCACGGGTAATAGTACGTATCGATGAAATCATGTTGTTCTTTGACGACTTGTTGAACGTCCGGATCCGTCGTCGCGTGCCCGTCGCGGTAAAGGGTCGTCAAGCGCTGATCGAGTTGCTTATGCATGCTGCTCAGTTGTTCTTTCTCTTTCGGTGTTCGTTGTTGTTGTCTTTTTGCACTGATTCGATAGGCGTCAGTGTCACCGTAGTGTTGCTGGACTTCATCTGCATGTTGCTTTTCATGCGTAACGATCTCTTCGTGGCGCAAACCGCGGAATAATTGTTCGTCTTTCATCGGAATTCCTCCTTTTAAGGTGAGTAATGTCTGTTCAGCGAGTCGAGCAAGCATTTGATAATGCGAAGCTTTTTCTTGAAGGAGTGCAATCTGCTTTTTCAGTGTCGTATGATGATTGGAATCAGATTGCGTGAGTAATCTTTGGATTTCTGACAGTGGGAAATCAAGAGAGCGGTAGAGCAGGATTTGTTGTAAACGTAAAAGATCCTCTCTGCTGTAACTTCGGTGACCAGCATTGGTACGCTTTGGCACGAGGAGACCGATCGTCTCATAATGATAGAGTGTTCGTTTTGTGACGCCGGTCAGTTTGGCGATTTCCTGAGTGGAATACATCATTTGTGTACCTCCTTTGATTGGAGTATAAAGGGTGACGTAACGGAAGACGCAATAAAAAAATCTGCCCCGAGGAGGCAGATTTTTTTATGGTCATAAGAACGAGCGTTGAATCTTATGCCAAAATGTATTGTTCGTCAATTTGACGGTTTTCAGTTCTTTTTCAGAAAGCTGGATATCGACTGAATCTGTTCGTGTGAGACTGAGTGCTTCGTTATCCATCCCGATGATCGGATAGTCGTTTCCGTCCTCGATGATGCGTAACGAAAGTTTCCGTCCACGGTTCAGTAGGAAAGCAGAACCGAGTGTCCGGTACCGGTTGTTGTTGACGGAAGCAATTTCGCTGACTTGAAGACAGTGAATCAATGGATCGACGATCGCACCAGAGAGTGACTTATTATAAGCCGTAGAGCCCGTTGGTGTTGAGATGACCATTCCATCCCCGCGGAATGTCTCAAACAGGAAGTCGTCGATATAGACTTCGATTGCGAGTGATTTGATGATGCTCGACTTCACGGAACATTCGTTCAGACAGAGCATCGGTGGTCCACCGTTGATGGATGCTTCGAGCAGTGGATAACGACGTACTTCGATTTCGCCATCCGAGACACGGTTGCCTGTCTCTTTAAAGATGGCTTCGACCGCCGAAAGATCATTGATATCAAAATCACAGTAGAACGAGTTGGGTCCTTCAGCGAATCCAACATAGATCGCATCATCACGGAAACCTGTGAAGCGTGCCGCTTGCAAGAAAGCCCCATCTCCACCAATCGAGACGATGATGTTTGCTTGTCGGTGATCTTGGACGACGTTCAGTCCGTATCGTGTACCGACATCAATCAACTTTCGCACCTGCGTCTCGTGTCTTTGTGTATTTCGGTAGTACAGGTAGACATTATTTCGAGCCATGGTCAATTCCCCCTTGAAAGCGTTTCATGAACTCTTTCATTATACCTGTTTTTTAGAAAGACGGGTACTGAAGTCCATCAATTATGGCAGAATGCTTGCCATCTTCGCGGATCATTCCTATAGTTAAATAGAAAATATAGTATATCCAATCAGGGGAAAAGGGGAATTCATAATGGCAACGTTTAAAGGAAATCCAATCACACTTCAAGGTACAGCGGTTCAAGTCGGACAAACAGCACCTGACTTTCAAGTGTTAGCTAACGACTTATCACCGGTAACACGTGATACATATCAAGGTGTCCGGATCATCAGCGTCGTCCCATCGATCGATACAGGCGTTTGTGATGCGCAAACACGTAAATTCAATGAAGAAGCAGCAACAATCGAAGGTGTGACGGTCATGACGGTTTCAAACGACCTTCCATTCGCACAACGTCGCTGGTGCGCATCAAGCGGTCTCGATCAGGTCGTGACGTTGTCTGATCACCGTGATCTTTCATTCGGTACACAGTATGGCGTAGCCATCGAAGAATTACGCCTGCTTGCCCGTTCTGTTTTCGTTCTTGATTCAAACAACGAGATTACGTACGTTGAATATCTTGAAGAATCAACAGACGAAGTCAATTTCGAAGCAGCACTCGCTGCAGCACGTGAAGCGAAGTAAGAATGGTTTACAAACGCCGCTGAAGCGTTACAATGGAACTAATGATAGAAACGGCTCCCGCTCTACGGGGGGCCGTTTCGTTTTGGAGAGGATGACGTACATGGAGCCGTTAGAAAAGTTATATAAGGAATTAACACGTCAAACAAAACAAATCGAACGTGATCTTGATATGCCCTATTTAGAAGCGTTGACGACGGTGATTGATCGATTGAACGATCGTCATACTGAAAATGTAGACAAAGAAGTCATTCGGAAGGCAGTATCGCTTGCTATTCTAGAAGGGATGAAACAAGCGCAACCGAACCATTTGCCGACGCCAGATAGCGTCGCTTTGTTTGCTGGTTATCTAATCGGGAAATTGGTAGGTAAGGAGGACATCCGACTACTTGAGTTGGGGAGTGGGACAGGTGGCATGTTACATGCTGTCTTAAGTCAACTTTCGACAGGTACATCTGCTGAGGCGGTCGAGGTGGATGAGACATTGATTCGTTTATCGGCAGCGGTAACGGAATTACTCGACTATCCAGTCACGTATACCCATCAAGATGCGTTACGACCATTATTGTTAGATCCAGTTGATCTTGCGATGGCTGATCTTCCTGTCGGTTATTATCCGGATGAAGAGGCTGCCGCTTCTTACATCTTGAAACGAGACGAAGGCATGAGCTACAGTCATTTCTTGTTGATTGAACAAGCGATGCAATACGTCAAACCAGGTGGATTCGGTGTCTTCGTCATCCCGAACGGTCTTTTCCAGCATGATACGGAAGGGAAGTTGAAACAGTACTTCGAATCCAAAGCGCATGTCATCGGTATTTTGCAGTTGCCGCTCACGATGTTCAAACAAGAACAGGCAGCAAAAAGTTATTTGATCGTCCGTAATCATTTAGCCGGTATGAAGATGCCAAAACAAGCATTGCTTGCTGAGTTGCCATCGTTCACAGATGCCCGCGCGTTTGGTGGTATGGTGAAACAGATTGATGAATGGATTAACACAGAATTAAAATGAATTACGCAAAGTGATTGAAATCTGTCGTTAATTTGACTATTCTAGTTGTAGAACAGAAATAGAAGAAAACCTAAACAGATGTGAATGTTCATTGGATTCAAATGGAAAAGGGGAAAAATCATGGCAAAAATTATGGCGGTAAACGCAGGTAGTTCGTCTTTGAAGTTCCAATTGCTCGAAATGCCGAACGAAACGATGATCGCAGTCGGACTCGTTGAACGCGTCGGTAAAGACGATGCAATCTTTACGATTAAATATGGTGAAGGACAAAAGTATACAGATGTCCTCCCGCTTGCAACACATAAAGAAGCAGTCGAGTTGTCACTCGAAAAATTAATGGAGTTCGGAATCATCTCGTCTTACGATGAGATTAAAGGTGTTGGACACCGTGTGCTTCATGGTAAAGAAAAATATGCAGACTCTGTATTGATTACAGATGAAGTCATGCACGATATCGAGTCTTACACAGAGCTCGGACCACTTCACATTCCACCAAACTTGATCGGAATCCGGGCATTCCAAGCATTACTTCCGGAAGTACCACAAGTGGCAGTCTTCGATACAGCGTTCCACCAAACGATGCCAGAAGAAAACTTCCTTTACAGCTTGCCGTATGATTACTATACAGAATACGGTATCCGTAAATATGGTTTCCACGGTACGAGCCACAAATACGTTACGGAACGTGCATCTGAATTACTCGGTCGTCCGTTAAAAGACCTCCGTTTGATCTCATGTCACCTAGGTAGCGGAGCATCAATCGCAGCAGTTTCAGGTGGCGAATCAATCGATACGACAATGGGCTTCACACCGCTTGAAGGGATCACGATGGGAACACGTTCTGGTTCACTTGACCCAGCGTTGATTCCATTCTTGATGGAGAAAACAGGGAAAACAGCAGAAGACGTCTTGAACGTCATGAACAAAGAGTCTGGAATCTACGGTCTTTCAGGTCTTTCAAGTGACTTGCGTGATGTCCAGACAGCTGCTAAAGAAGGGAACCATCGTTCAGAGATGGCACTCCGTATCTTTGCGAACCGTATCCACGGTTACATCGGGCAATACGCTGCTGAGATGAACGGTGTCGATGCGATCATCTTCACAGCCGGCGTCGGAGAAAACTCAGATTCAATCCGTGAGCGTGTCTTACGTGGTCTTGAATTCATGGGCGTTTACTGGGATCCATCACTCAACAACGGAGCTCGTGGAGAAGAACTCTTCATTAACTACCCACACTCACCAGTTAAAGTCATCATCATTCCAACGAATGAGGAATTGATGATTGCACGCGACACGGTTCGTGTTGGTGGATTAGTTGCTCAAAACGCATAATCGTTTCAAAAGGACTGAGTCGTTATTCCAACGATTCAGTCCTTTTTTTAATGAAATCTATGAAAGGAAATATACGAACGTACGATCTATTGTTACGATGTTTGTCATATAACGAAAAATGAATCGTCATCTTTGTAAAAATAAACCCAAAAAAGGTCGATTTCTTAAAAAAATGAGTCGTTTGTAACATAAAAGTAATAGTACAGACATATTTTTGTGGTCTATATGTAACGGCACTCCCTCGTTTTGTCATGTATATTAATCTCAGTTAACAAACACGAAACAATGATGGAGGAGAAAATACATGATGAAACGGATGCTCGCAAGTGTTTTAACGGTCGTGTTAGCACTCAGTTCGTTTGCAGGTCTTCAAGCAGAGGCTGCAACTAAGAAAAGCGTCAAGTCAACAGTCGATAGCCTAGTCATTCGTCAGAAAGCTACTACTTCTTCGAAAAAGCTCGGTCTTCTATATAAGAACCAAACGTTATCGTACAAAGCAAAAACAGGTAACTGGTATAAAGTAAGTTACAAAGGTAAAACAGCTTACCTTAGCGCAAGCTACTCGAAAGTCGTAACGTCAAGCAGTTCGAAAAAACAATCGACAGGTGGTTGGAAAACAATCACGAACGTGAGCGCAACAGCTTACACACCGTATGATCCAGGTAGTGGTAATCTGACAGCAATCGGTTGGAACATCAAAAGCTCGAAAAAGAAAGTCGTAGCGGTTGATCCACGTGTCATTCCACTTCGTTCGACAGTGAAAGTGTATTACAAAGGGAAATTAAAAGGGACGTATACAGCTGCTGATACTGGCGGTGCCATCAAAGGGAAGAAGATGGATATCCTTTACTACTCTCGTTCAGAAGCATTCAACTGGGGTCGTCGTACGGTTACAGTAAAATACAAATGATTTTAAACCATCGGACATTGGTTCGATGGTTTTTTTGATTAAGTAGCTCGTCAAAAAAGCCTTGCTTCCTTTGAAATGAAGGAAGAAAGGCTTTTTGTAGAAGAGTGATTCATAAACGGACAATCAAGACGTCACATTTTGCGTAACGCGTAATGCTTTCAGAGACACTACCGATGAAGAAACGCTCGACAGCGTTTAAACCAGTTGCGCCACAGATGATTAAATCGGCATCGTGATTAGGGGCAAGCTTTTTAGCGATCGTTACTTTCGGTGAGCCGTATTCAATCGCTACTTCGACTTCCTGTACACCGCGATCTTGAGCGGTCTTGACGTATTCGTCTAGCAATTCCTTCGCGTAAGATTCGGCACGTTCCGTGATGGTGCGGTCATAGGCTTCAACTGTTGCGAATGTCCGTGTATCAATGACGTGTGCGATGATCAATTTTGCATCATTTCGCAATGAAACATCGATTGCCGTCTCGAAGGCACGTTCTGCCTCTTTTGAGCCATCTACTGCTACGAGTACATTATGATAGACGATTGCCATGATGAATCCATCCCTTCGTAATCGATATGATGAGTACACCCTAATTATACCATTCTCTTACTAGGAGCGGATGAAACATTCAGTGAGTTCTAAAAATTGTCCTTCCTTTCCGTTCCGTCGTAAGATGGAGTCAGTGAAAGGGGGCGATGCCAAGATGAGGCACGCGTTAATTACAGCAGGTACAAAAGGACTGGGAGAACGAGTGACGCGCCAGTTACTGGAAGAAGGTTGGAAAGTGACGGCGTTTCATCGTTCCGAACCCGAATTTACACATCCGAATCTCATGACGATTCAAGCGGATGTGACGAATCAAGAAGAATTGGAACGCGCAACCCAACAAGCAATCAACGAGCATGGTCGGATTGATGCGTTGATACTTAATGCAGGACCTTATATATTCGAACGAAAAGCATTAGTGGATTATACTGATCAGGAATGGAATGAAGTGATCACCGGAAATCTGACAGCTAGTTTTTGGCTGTTACGTCAAGTATTACCCGTCATGCGTAAGCAAGCCTATGGTCGAATCATTACGTACGGTTTCCCGGAGAGTGCAACAGCGCCGGGATGGGTATGCCGGGCGGCGTTCGCTGCTGCTAAAAGCGGGATGGTGAGTTTGACGAAGAGTGTAGCGCTTGAAGAAGCGGAACACGGCATCACGGTCAACATGGTCAACCCGGGAAACATCGTCGGTGACAATAAGACGAAGCAAATTTCTGAAGCGGAGCAAGATGAGGCGACGCCGGTCGGAAGAACGGGTGTCGGAGAAGATATCGCTCGCGCGATCTCCTTCTTGTTGGCAGAAGAATCAAGTATGATTACGGGAGCAATCCTCGATGTGACAGGTGGCGTCAATGTCGTCCATCAATCCCGTAAATAAGCAAAAACATCTAATCCAAGCAATGGATTAGATGTTTGAGACTGAAGATAAGGTGCAATTTTTCTCTAACGAGAAGGATTGCGCTTTTTTTGTTCGTCTCGAATCGTTTTCCTGGGACAAGCATCGCTCCGCTGCAGGGTCGCTCTTGCTTGTTTTTCCCGAGGAAGCGATGTCGAGTGAACAAAACGCTCCTCAAATCCTTCGGTATAAAAAGAATGACGCGTCACACGCCACTCCTACAGGAAAAAGCGCAATTTTGCGCTGTCAGAGACAAACAAGACCCGTTTTCCTGCTTGAATGAAGCGGGAAAACTGGCTTGTGTCTCGCTTGAGGAAAGGGCGTGAAAAGACGAGACATTTTTTTAGTCAGCCATTTTGTCTATAATCAGAAACACCTAATCCAAGAGATGGATTAGGTGTTTGTCTTGAGTTAAGATGACGGAATGGATTGAAGATGTTTTGGTGTGCGAGTTAACGCAACTGGACCTTCCGCAGTGAGATGAATATCATCCTCGATACGGACGCCACCGACACCTGGAACATAAATGCCTGGTTCGAGTGTGTAGACGATACCAGCTTCAGCCGTCAGTAGATTGTTTGACGCGAGAGACGGGAATTCATGAACCTCGATTCCGAGTCCGTGCCCGACACGGTGCGTGAAGTACTGTCCGTAGCCAGCGTTTGTAATAACGTCACGGGCTGCCTTATCTAATGAACCGAGTGTCGTGCCGATCTGACTCGCTTCTGTCGCGGCTTCAAGTGCTTGGCGAACCGTTTCATAGATCTTTTTCTGTTCTTCGTTCGCTTCGCCATAAATGAAGGTCCGTGTAATATCGGAACAGTAGCCTTTCCAAACGACGCCAAGGTCGAATAAGACGAAGTCGCCTTCTTGGATGACACGGTCGCCGGGTACACCGTGCGGATCAGCACTGTTTGCACCAAATAAAACAAGCGTATCAAATGACATCTCGCGGACACCTTTTTTCTTCATTTCATATTCGATTTCCGCAATGACTTCGATTTCCGTGATCCCCGGGCGAATCGCTTGTTTACCGATTTCGATTGCTTCGTCCGCAAGTGCTGCGGCTTCTTGAAGAATAGCGATTTCTTCCGGTGTTTTCTTCAGACGAAGCGCTTGTAAAGACTCACCGATATCAAGAATGGCTGCGTTCTCGAGACGTGAGCTTAGTTCCTGATAGCGACTGAACGTCATGTGTTCCCCTTCGATACCGATTCGGTTATTCGAGTGTTCGAATGTCGCGAATAATTCTGCTAATCGATCAAACGGGTTTTCGTGATCCTCATACGTCACGACGTCTCCTTCCCAAGGACTCGCTGCAACGATACTTGCTTCGAGTGCCGGACAGAATAATACATGTTTGCCGGTTACATCTACGAGGACCGCCATGACACGTTCGTGGGGTTCAGCGTAGACTCCTGAGAAATAAAAGACATTTGCCTTCGAAGTGACGACGGCTAAGTCGATTCCTTGTTCTTTCAGGAATTCACTGATTTGGTTCGTACGTTCGCTCATATATGATTCCACCTCTCTACTCATTTTCTACATAAGTATATCATCGTCCGGTTCGAAAAACATTTATCGTAAATCAGACTAGTACACGTTTTCATCTTTAGAGTAGTACAGTATAATGACAGGAGAGTAGAAAAAAGGAAAAGAAGGGATACAGTATGCCTACGAAACACGAACAGATCATTCGACATATCGAAGATCTTGATGTCGGAACAAAGATTTCCGTCCGACAAATCGCGAAGGATTTGACCGTATCCGAGGGGACGGCTTATCGCGCCATCAAGGAAGCAGAAAATTTAGGGTTCGTCTCGACGATTGAGCGAGTCGGAACGATTCGGATTAAAAAGAAACAAAAAGAAAATATCGAGAAGCTGACATTCGCGGAAGTCGTGAACATCGTTGACGGTCAGGTGCTCGGTGGTCGAAATGGATTACACAAGACGCTGACGAAATTCGTCATTGGCGCAATGAAGCTCGAAGCCATGATGCGCTATATCGATGTCGATAGTCTCGTCATCATCGGAAACCGCGAAAAAGCACATGAACTCGTGCTTGAAGCAGGAGCTGCTGTATTGATTACCGGTGGCTTTGATACGACGGAGGATGCAAAACGATTAGCGGATGAGATGGAGTTGCCGATCATTTCGACGTCCTACGATACGTTCACGGTTGCGACGATGATCAACCGTGCGATTTATGATCGATTGATCAAAAAGGAGATTTTACTCGTTTCGGATATTTTAATTCCGTTGCATGATACGTTCTATTTACAGACGACGGATCCGATTTCACGCTGGCACGAGTTGAATGAGCAGACGAAACACAACCGTTATCCCGTCATCGATGAACAAATGAAGGTCGTCGGTGTCGTGACAGCGAAGGACATCATTGACCGTCCGCATGATTGGGCTGTTGAAAAAGTCATGACCCGTCATCCGATCACGGTGGGTATTCGAACGAGTGTCACGAATTCTGCGCATCAGATGGTCTGGGAAGGAATCGAGATGTTACCGGTCATCGACCAGTACGGTCGATTGCTCGGGATCATTAGCCGTCAAGACGTCCTCAAGGCACTGCAACTCGCGAATCGTCAGCCACAAGTCGGAGAGACGTTCGACGATCTAATTACAGGACAGATCAAGGCGGCAGAGGACGAACGGGGACCGTACTTATCGCTTGAGGTCTCGCCGCAAATGACGAACTTCATGGGGACTGCTTCGAGTGGGGTGTTGACGACGCTTCTAGTCGAAGGAGCGACGCGAATGTTGCGCCATATGAAAAAAGGTGACCTTGTCATCGAGAACGTCAGCATCTATTTCATTAAACCTGTTCAAATCGAGAGCACGGTAACGATCCGGGCGAATGTCTTTGACGTCGGTCGAAAATTCGGGAAAGTCGATGTCGAGATGTATCAAGGCACACAAATCGTTGCGAAGGCACTCGTGACATCCCAACTCATCGATCGTTAAATGAATCAAAAAGAACCGAAGTCAATGGACTTCGGTTCCTCTGAATCTAGCTCAGGATTGCTCCATCTCGCGGACGACATACGGATAAATCTTTTTGTAACGGATGAATCCGGCGATGAATGAAGCAACACCGACGATGATTAAAATGGAACAAACGATTTTCCCGACGAGTGTCGTTAATCCGTTTCCGGAAACGAACTGGTTGACGGCGAATAGGATGACGAACAAGCTCAACCAAATGCTCGCTTGCGTATTGAACAAGTATTTTCGGTTCGTGCTTTTCGTATGGAACGCGCGGCGTTTTGCTAACAAATACCCACCAAGCGAGAAAACGATGAGGGCGATGAGGATGAATTGCATGTTAAAAGGACCTCCTTTTTGTCTTCATCTCATATCATATCAAGATTAGAGGAGCTGTGCACAGTGAAAGAGCAAATCAAACAAATGATTGAAGCGGCAGATACGATCATCATTCATCGTCATGAACGACCAGATCCCGATGCACTCGGTAGTCAGTTCGGCTTACAATTGACTCTACAAAATCAGTTCCCTGAAAAAACAGTTTTGTCAGCAGGTGAGATGGCGACATCATTGTCATTCATGGGAGAGCTCGATCAAGTAGACGATGAATTATACAAAGAGGCGTTAGTCGTGATTCTGGATACAGCGAATCAAGCGCGGATTGACGGGAAGGTTGCGATGACAGGAAAAGACGTCATTAAAATCGACCATCATCCGGATGAAGATCCATACGCACCAGTGCAACTCGTCGATACGACGATGAGTTCGACATCGGAATTGCTCGTTCATTTATTGAACGAATGGGGATACGAGATTCCAACATCAGCTGCCATTCAATTCTACGCTGGGATCGTCGGTGACACAGGACGTTTCCAATTCCGTGGTACGACGAAACGAACATTTGAAGTCGCAGCGCAATTGATTGATGCAGGAATCGATACGGACTGGTTGTATCGCAATATGTACGAAACAGAACTTGCAGCGCTTCATTTACAAGGATATGTCCTTCAACATATTCAATTGACGGATCAAGGTGTCGGTTATGTCGTATTGACACAAGATACGTTGAAGCAGTTTGGGGCGACGGTTGAGCAAGCATCGTTGCTCGTCAATAGTTTTGCCGGTTTAAAAGGCATGAAGTGTTGGGCATTGTTCCTTGAAACGGACACGGAGGTTCGCGTCCGGATTCGTTCGAAGGGTCCCGTCATCAATGAAGTAGCAAAAGAATTCAATGGTGGTGGACATCCGATGGCGTCTGGTGCAACGATTGGACAGTTGAGTGAGGTCGAACGTGTCATCCGTCGTCTGGACGAGGTCGCTGCTAACTTCCAGTTTTAAATGGAAAAAGGCTGCTCGGTCTCACTCCTCTCATTGAGGAAGCGAAGCGAACAGCCTTTTTACGCTTATTGCGTTTTTGTTTCGTCTTGCGGAATGAACCAAACGCCACGATCTGTGTGATCTTCAATGACATTCAGTTGAAGTTCAGCGACAGATTTGCGAATCTTCTCAGCGATTTCTTCCGTTTCAGTAAAAGCGGTAACACCGAGCTTTAATTGTTCGACTTTTTCACGTGCGATTTGACTGCGATTCAAAATCATGAGAAACGCTCCTTCCGTACCCGTCATGATATTTCTATACTTATTGTATCGAATAATAAATCAGATGGCGAGTACTTGAGTCAGTTAGATATGAATGTTCTGAAAACTTTTAAAAACATCCATCAGAAGAGAAAGGAGAATGGAAGATGCATATAAATGTTCGAACGCAGTTTAGTCCATTGCAGAGTTTAGTTCGAATCGAGCCCTATCTCGATGAACTAGTCCGTCGACACATCGGACGAGCGGTCATCTGTGAAACGACATTGACAGGAGTTCCCGCATTCATCGATGCATGTCAGCGTCGAAATATGCAACCGATCGTCGGATGGGAGCAGCGAATCGAAGAAGAAGAATTTTGTATCTTATGGTTTGCTTTTTCTTCTGATGGACTGCGTCAACTGTATCGACTAGCCAGTCAACAAGGGGAGACTGAAGTTTCATCACTGATCGCGGTGCTTGTGCCACTGCGTCAAGCCTCTGAAGATGCGACGCGTCTACGTCGTTCCTTCGTTCAATGGATGGGACACGTTCAAGGAGCGCGTACATATATGGGCGTGACCTCTAGTCGCTCAACGGTCGAACGAGAGAGTCGTGCGCGTTACCGCGAAGTAGCAGCAGCGCTTGGTGTTGAGACCATCCCAGTCGATCCTGTTCGTTACATTCGTCGAGATGAAGCGCCAGCGTATCAAGCAATACGTGCGATTGGTGAGGCGACGACGTTCCAAGACCAAAAGACAGATCGTCTGATGCATTTAAAGACCCGAGAAGAATTACTCGAAGACTTTACCGAGCGAGAAATTACTATGATAGAGCAGTTTGCTGCGACTTCTGAACGCTTAGAATTACCGTTTCAACAACGTCCACTGCCACGTGTCGCGGAAGACTCGAATGCGTTGTTACGGAAACGTGCTGAGGAAGGTTTACTCGCACATGGTTATGAAAGTAAAGAAGCACGGGAACGCCTCGCTTATGAACTATCAGTCATCCATAAGACAGGATTTGCCGATTACTTCTTAATTGTTGAAGAACTCGTACGTAGCGCAAAAGCGAAAGGCATCTTCGTTGGACCCGGTCGGGGCTCAGCAGCTGGATCACTTGTCAGCTACGCGCTTGGGATCACGACGGTGGATCCATTGAAATATGGATTACTATTCGAACGATTCTTGAACCCCGAGCGGATTTCCATGCCGGATATCGATATCGATATCGAAGATGAACGACGCGAAGAAGTATTAGAGGATCTCGTAACGCGTTACGGAAAAGACCACGTCGCTCAAATTGGTACATTATCGACGCTCGGTGCCAAAGCCGCTTTGCGAGACGTCGGACGGACGCTAGCATTTTCGAAGGATGAGTTAGATGCTGCAGTTAAACAGCTTGGAAAATCAACGACGTTACAAGGGATCGAACAAAATAAACAGACATATCGTTGGTTCTCTGGAAGCGAAAAGCGCCGGCAATTGTTGCAACTGGCGCAAGCGGTCGAGGGTCTTCCGCGACAACGTTCGGTTCACGCGGCCGGTGTCGTCATTGGATCTGAACAGCTCGTCGAGACGACACCTGTTGAAACGGGACCAAATGAACGGTATGTGACGCAGTTCTTGATGCAGGCGTTGGAACGTCAAGGATTGTTGAAAATTGACTTGTTAGGACTACGAAATCTCAGTCGTTTGCGTCGGATGGAAGAATTGATTCGTCGGGAACAGCCATCCTTTACGCTCGCGCAAATACCGGAAGAAGATCGCGCGACATTCCAAGTCTTTGCCTGCGCCGAGACGGATGACATTTTCCAATTCGAGTCGACAGGTATGAAACAGACGTTGCGCGAAGTCAAACCGAATCGGTTCGAGGATTTGGTGGCAACGATGTCACTCTATCGTCCGGGACCAATGAAATTCATTGATCTGTACGCGAAACGAAAAGCTGGTCAACCTTATCAAATGTTGCATCCCGTATTAGAAGACGTACTTGCACCAACGTATGGCATCATCGTCTATCAAGAGCAAGTCATGGAAATCACCCGTCGAGTGGCTGGATTTACACTGGCACAAGCAGATTTATTACGACGTGCGATTTCTAAGAAAAGTACGGATTCGCTCGAACAGGAACGGGTTCGTTTTCTCGAAGGAGCAAAGTCGAATGGATTCGATGATGCGATCGCACAATCACTCTATGAACAAATTGAGCGATTCGCTGGGTATGGATTCAACCGAAGCCATGCAGTCGCCTATTCAAAGATTAGTTATGCCCTCGGGTATATCAAAGCGCATTTCCCGCACATTTTCTTGCTCGTCTCGGTCGAACAACCGGAGCGCCTCGTCCGATTGATGCGTGAACGACGTCTCCCTGTCCTATCGCCGGACGTCTGGATTTCGGATTACCGTTCTTCACTAGAAGGCAAAGGGATTCGACTCGGTATCCATGTGATCAAAGGCATTTCAGAACGAGAGTTCGAGCGTGTAAAGGAAGCATCGAAGCACACAGCGACGATTGCTGATCTATTGACCCACGTCGGATGGGGCAAGAAGGAACGTGCGAAAATTGAATTGTTACTCTACAGTGGTGCGCTAGACCGAGCGACGCACGGCGATCGCGGACTCGCCGAACAAGAGGTACTCGAGTATTTCACTGAGTCATCGAATACATTACTTCCGGACGAACTGGCAACCCTCGGGAAACGCCGGACACAGAAGTCATCGAAACGAAGCGATTCCGACTGGGCACGATTAGAACGGGAAGCGCTTGGATTCTGGCTGACGTATTCGCCATTGACGACAGCGATGAAAGCTCCGGTTGAATCTGTTTATTTCCATGACCTTGGAGTCGGTTCGGAAACACATTATTTAGTCTGTTATATTGATCAGATTCGAGAGTTCAAGACGAAACGTGGTCAAACGATGGCGGTCATTCAGGCAGTCGACGGGTATTCGAATGAGGAGGTCGTCGTCTTCCCGAATCAATATGAACGATTCCGTCGATCGCTTTATTTAGGGAACGTCTTACTGATTGAACTAAAAGTTCAAGATCGCGATGGGGAGCGCCAGTTCATTTTGGAACGTCTCCGTCCGCTTGGGCAAGATGTGCTGTTCGTCAAGTTAACATCAAAAAATGAGCTGGCCGCACTCGAGCAGTTACTTGAAGCGGCACCAGGCGATATTCCAGTCGTCGTTCGCTACGCGGATTCACGCGAGACGAAATCATTACCGCCGCTTTATGCAGTTCAGCATGATGAGGAATTACTAGCTCGGCTACGTATTCGGTTTGGCGAGGATCGTGTCGTCCTGAAAAATGTCCCCCGCTCAAACTAGTACTAGGTAATAAGATTTGTTATAATAAGGGGTAATTGGTCTGACCAATGCCACCAATTGAAGCAACCGACTGAAGGGTCAGAAAGGTGGTGCCGTATCGATATGGAGAAGAAACGAAATGCGTTTGAAGCCAATATCGCGGCGATTAAATTGATGATCGAACAAGATGGATTAGTTCCAGGAGACCGTATTCCATCGGAACGGGAACTGGCAGAACGACTATCCATCAGTCGACCGTCCGTACGAGAAGCATTACGGACGCTCGCTTATTTAGGGATCGTCGAGACACGACATGGAGGCGGAAGCTTTCTTTTGAACCGTGACGATCATACCTATATTCAAATCATCGCTCAATTCTTAGTGACTGGCGATTCGAAGTTCGAAGACTTGGCAGGAACGCTCCGCTTGCTTGAGCAAGCAGCGCTCGCGCAGCTGGATGACCTTTCGGTGCTTGCACCAGTCGTATCATCCGATGCAGCGTTTCGTGAGACGTTGATTCAGACGGTCGATAACGATTTGTTTGAACGAATCTGGCGACAAGTCAATGCCTTCCATAAAAGCTTCGGTCAAGGGGAACTCTATACGCAGGCGGAACGGGAACAACTCTTGAACCGCCCATAGGATGACAAGGGGGAACTGAACGTGCAAGCATTTTTTCGAAAACCTAAAAAGTTCGTCACGCTGACTTCGAAGGAGCAGCGTGTCGATGTGCCAGTTGGCCTAATGACGAAGTGTCCGAAATGTAAATTAATCCAATATACGAAACAACTGGAGGCGAACTTACGTGTCTGTTCATGTGGGTATCATCACCCGTTGACCGCGCAAGAACGTTTTACGCAATTATTCGATGAAGGTTCGGTGACGTATTTCGACTTACCGGCAGTTCAAGCGGATCCGCTTGGATTCCAGGATTACCCGGAAAAATTAAAGGGCGACCAAGTCAGAACGGGTCTTGAGGAAGCGATCGTCTGTGGCGTCGGGAATGTGAATGGTCACCCACTCGTCGCTTGTGTCATGGATGCACGATTCCGGATGGGTTCGATGGGTGCAGCGGTTGGTGCTGCGATTTCTGAAGCGGTTCGTTACGCAACGAAACATCGTCTACCTGTCACGATTTTCTCCGCTTCAGGTGGAGCACGGATGCAAGAGGGAATGGTTAGTCTCATGCAGATGGCGAAATCGAGTCTCTTCTTAAAACAGCATTCAGATGCTGGACTACTTTATATTTCTTGTATGACTCATCCGACGACCGGCGGGGTATCAGCAAGTTTTGCGATGCTCGGTGACTTTAACATCGCTGAACCGGGGGCGTTGATCGGATTTGCAGGTCGACGGATCATCGAACAGACGATACGTGAAAAACTACCGGAAGATTTCCAAACAGCAGAATTCTTATTACAAGCAGGTCAACTGGACGATGTCGTATCACGACATGATCTGAAAACGTACTATACGCGAATCTTAAAGCTACATGCGGAGGGAACGAACCATGCAACCATTTGACCAACCAGTCATCGCGTTACGCGAAAAAATTCTTGAGCTCCATGATATGGCGGAAACACAAGGACTAGACTTCAAGGAAGAACTTCAACTTCTTGAAGAACGCCTTCATCGGTTAGAACTCGATATTTACGGGAATATGAAAGCGTGGAATCGCGTTCAATTGGCACGTCATCCAGAACGTCCAACAACACTCGATTACATTGAATCCATTTGTGAAGATTTCATCGAACTGCACGGCGATCGTCATGGATATGATGATGCGGCAATCGTCGGTGGAATCGGAACACTGAATGGTCGTCCGGTGACGATCATCGGTCATCAACGCGGAAAAGATACAAAAGAAAACATTCGTCGTAATTTCGGGATGCCACATCCGGAAGGGTATCGAAAAGCACTACGTCTCATGCAACAAGCGGAGAAATTCAATCGACCGATCATTACGTTCATCGACACGAAAGGGGCTTACCCAGGACGTGCAGCAGAAGAACGTGGTCAGAGTGAGGCCATCGCGAAAAACCTGTTTGAGATGGCTGGTATGACGGTTCCAATCATCTCAATCGTCATCGGTGAAGGTGGATCAGGTGGTGCTTTAGGAATCGGAGTGTGTGACCAACTCTTGATGCTCGAGAATTCAACGTATTCGGTCATCTCTCCTGAAGGTGCTGCAGCATTGTTGTGGAAAGATGCAAGTCTTGCGGAGAAAGCGGCAGAATCGATGAAGATCACAGCACCTGATTTATTACGACTCGGGATCGCTGATGCCATCATTCCAGAAGTCGTCGGAGGGGCGCATCTCGATGTGTCATTACAGGCGGATAAATTAAAAACTGTATTGGTACAGAAGCTCGAATCATTGGTTCACCTGACCAAGGAAGAGCTCATTGATCAGCGGACCGAAAAATATCACCAAATTGGCACATAAGCACCATGTAATCGCTATCATGATTGATATTCCTCATTTCCGGAATCGGTAATGAAAAAACAAGTGAAAGTTTATGCAATCTGCCCTGTTGTAAAACAAGAAAACAACGTGCTATTTTAGATTCAGATTAATGGAGAGGTGATTAACGTGAGTTTAAAACGGATTGCTGTCTTAACGAGTGGCGGCGATGCACCAGGTATGAATGCCGCGGTGCGTGCTGTCACGCGTAAAGCGATTTTTCATGGCTTAGAAGTATTTGGTGTTTATAACGGCTATCAAGGATTAATCAACGGGGACATCGTCCAGTTGAACCTTGGGTCAGTCGGTGACATCATTCAACGAGGCGGAACGTTCCTACGTTCAGCACGTTGCCCTGAGTTCCGTACAGAAGAAGGACGAGCAAAAGCGGTCGTCAATCTTAAGAAATTTGAAATTGATGCACTCGTCGTCGTAGGCGGAGACGGGTCGTATCGTGGTGC
Organism: Exiguobacterium sp. s91; assembly: GCF_018618915.1. NCBI lineage: Bacteria > Bacillati > Bacillota > Bacilli > Caryophanales > Exiguobacterium > Exiguobacterium sp. s91. Next base: position 585,944 of record NZ_JACSMZ010000001.1, read on the forward strand.
CCAAAAATTGACGGGACTTGGCTTCCCGACAATTGGACTTCCAGGTACGATCGATAACGATATTCCTGGAACGGACTATACGATCGGTTTTGATACAGCGCTCAACACGGCGCTTGAAGCGATCGATAAAATCCGTGATACGGCATCGTCGCATGAGCGGACGTATGTCATTGAAGTCATGGGACGCGATGCGGGTGATATCGCATTATATGCAGGACTTGCTGGTGGAGCAGAATCGATTCTTGTTCCTGAGCGTCCTGAAGATTTAAAAGAAGTCCTCGATCGCATTCAAAGTGGTGTCAATCGCGGTAAGAAACACTCAATCGTCATCGTCGCTGAAGGTGCAGGTCGTGCTCAGGACGTTGGAGACGCTATCGCAAAAGAAACAGGTCTCGATACACGCGTCACGGTTCTTGGTCACGTTCAACGTGGTGGAGCACCAACGGCAGCGGACCGTGTACTTGCAAGTCGGATGGGGGCGCATGCCATCGAAATCCTACTTCAAGGAAAACAAGGACGTGTCGTAGGTGTACGTGGTGGTAAGATGATCGATCTCGATATCGATGAGGCACTCGACGAAAATAAACATGAGCTGGATCTTGATATTCTCGAGCTTTCAAAACAGCTTTCGATTTAACGAACGTCGATAGGATTGGAATGGACAAGAGAACTTGGCCAAACACCGTAGGAGGTTTATGGAATATGCGTAGAACTAAAATTGTATGTACGATTGGACCGGCGTCAGAAAAACGTCTTCCAGAAATGATTGAAGCAGGTATGAACGTCGCTCGTTTGAACTTCTCACACGGCGATTATGAAGAACACGGTGCACGTATCACGGATATCCGTCGTGCAGCGAAAGAAGCAAACAAAATCGTTACGATTCTTCTTGATACGAAAGGACCAGAAATCCGTACACATTCGTTTGAAGAAGGAAAAGCGCTTCTCGAACGTGGTCAAGAAGTCATCATCGTTAGCGGAGACGCAAACGAAATCGTCGGAACGAAAGATAAATTCTCTGTCACGTATGAAGGACTCTATGATGACGTCGAAGTTGGTTCGATGATCATGCTTGATGACGGTCTCATCGGTCTTCGTGTCACTGAAAAACTTCCGAACCGTGAGCTTCGTTGTTCAATCGAAAACGAAGGCGTCATCAAGACGAAAAAAGGCGTTAACTTGCCAAACGTGAAGGTTAACCTTCCTGCTTTGACAGAAAAAGATATTGCGGATATCGAGTTCGGTATCAAGAGCGATATCGATTTGATCGCGGCATCTTTCGTGCGCCGTGCGTCAGACGTCGTTGCGATTCGTCAATTGCTTGAGAAAAACAACGCGAGCCACATCAAAATCTTCCCGAAAATCGAGAACCAAGAAGGTGTCGATAACATCGAAGAAATCCTTGCGATTTCGGACGGTTTGATGGTAGCGCGTGGTGACCTCGGTATCGAGATTCCAACGGAAGAAGTCACGCCAACTCAAAAAGACTTGATCAAGCTTTGTAACGACTTCGGTAAACCAGTCATTACAGCAACACAAATGCTTGACTCGATGCAACGTTTCCCACGTCCAACACGTGCTGAAGCATCAGACGTCGCGAACGCGATTCTTGATGGTACGGATGCAATCATGCTTTCAGGTGAGACAGCAGCAGGGGACTACCCAATCGAATCTGTCCAAATGATGCATTCGATCGCAAAACGTACAGAAAAAATGCTCGACTACAAGCTCTTGTTGAAAGATCGTCAGACACGTAGTGAGCACACAGTGACGGATGCAATCGCTCAAGCGGTTACGCACACTGCGATCAACTTGGACGCAAAAGCAATCTTGACACCGACACAATCGGGTTACACGGCTGCACGTATCTCGAAATACCGTCCAGAGCCAAACATCGTCGCTGTTACACCAAGCGCACGTGTCGCACGTCAGTTGAACATCGTATGGGGCGTGTACCCAATCGTCGTTGATCATCTTTCAGACAACACGGATGACATGTTGACACTTGCTGCGGACACAGCAAAAGACGCTGGTTTCGTCACAGACGGTGATCTCGTCGTCATCTCAGCTGGTATCCCTGCTTTGACTGCTGGTACAACGAACATGTTGAAAATCCACATCGTCGGTAAAGAGATCGCAAACGGTCGTGGGATCGGTGAGCGTGGAGTCGTTGGCGAAGTCGTCATCGCAAACAATGCTGAAGAAGCAAACTCTAAAGCGAAGCCAGGCATGATCCTCGTTACGAACTCAACTGATCGTGACATGATGCCTGCAATCGAGATGGCTGCAGCGATGATCACAGTTGATGGCGGATTGACAAGCCATGCTGGAATCGTTGGACCATCACTCGGTAAACCAGTCATCGTTGGTGTCGAAGATGCATTGACAGTCTTCAAAGACGGTCAAATGATCTCAATCGATCCATTGACAGGTAAACTATATAACGCATAATCCATTCATGACGGACGTGACTTAGGTCATGTCCGTCTTTTTTTGTATGAGGAGGACGTATGGAAGCTTATCTTTTTTTGATTGCCCTCGTCTTCATCGGGGTCATCGCACAAAATAAATCATTAATCATTGCTGCAGCCTTCCTGCTGATCATCAAGGCAATCGGGCTGGATGGTAGACTGTTTCCGTCCTTGCAGGCAAAAGGAATCACGTGGGGCGTCACATTGATCACGGCAGCGATCCTCGTACCGATTGCAGCAGGGGATATCGGATTTAAGGAGTTGCTCCAAAGTATTCGGGGACATATCGGCATCATCTCATTTTTATCAGGAATTTTTGTTGCAATCGTCGCGGCACACGGTGTTGGACTGATGAAAGAAGATCCACTCGTGACGACAGCCTTGCTAGCTGGAACGATTCTTGCAGTAGGACTTTTCCGTGGGGTACCGGTCGGACCATTGATTGGTGCTGGAATCGCGGCGCTCGTCATTGGAATGTGGGATGTCATCGCAAAAGCGTTCACAGGATGAGCCGAATCAGCAAAGTAACTGAATTAATTTTTTGATAATAGTATGCAAGTTCATTCACTTTTTGGGTATTTTTGTTTATACTAAGAACAGAAACAAGATGGTCTATTCAAGAGTACAGCGCTACAAGCATGGGGAACGACTCTTGAGTGGACGTCTTTTTTTCAATACGGAAATGAAAGCGTTTTAAATTTCTGGGGAAAAAAAGGGGGATTATTGTCATGACGCAAACTAAAGGTTTAGAAGGAATCGTCGCGACTTCATCGAAAATCAGTTCGATCATCGATGGTCAATTGACGTATGGCGGTTATACGATTGATGATTTGGCGGAGCACGCCTCATTTGAGGAAGTCGTCTTCTTGTTGTGGAACGACCGTCTACCAAAAGAAGAGGAATTGAAGCAACTATCGGAAGCACTTATTTCCGAAGCAACGGTTGCGACTGCCGTTCTTGAAACGATGAAGGCAGCACCGAAGTCGGCGAATGCGATGGCGACGATTCGAACAGCGCTCTCTCAACTCGCGCTTTACGATGAGACATCGGAAGATATGTCGACTGAGGCGAATTACGCTAAAGCCATCAAATTACAGGCACAAATCGCAACACTCGTCACAGCTTACGCTCGTATCAAAAAAGGACAAGAGCCGATCGCACCTAAAACAGGTCTTTCATACGCAGGAAATTTCTTGTTCATGTTGACTGGTGAAGAGCCAACGGAAGTTGCAGAAAAAGCCTTTAACCAAGCGCTCGTTCTTCACGCTGACCACGAGTTGAACGCTTCGACGTTCACAGCACGCGTGTGTGTCGCGACACTCTCTGACGTCTACTCAGGTGTGACGGCAGCGATGGGCGCATTAAAAGGACCACTTCACGGTGGCGCGAACGAAGCCGTCATGAAGATGTTGTTAGAAATTGATTCGGTTGAAAAGGTTGACGAGTATGTTCATAATAAACTTGAGAACAAGCAAAAAATCATGGGCTTCGGTCACCGTGTCTACAAGGACGGCGACCCACGTGCGAAGCACCTTCAAGAAATGAGTCGTCAGCTGACTGCTCAAATCGGGGAGCCGAAATGGTATGAGATGTCAGTTAAGATCGACGAAATCGTCCAATCGGAAAAAGGATTGAAACCAAATGTTGATTTCTATTCCGCTTCTACGTACCATGCACTTGGACTTGATACAGAACTATTCACTCCAATCTTTGCAGTAAGTCGGATGTCAGGTTGGTTGGCGCACATTTTAGAGCAGTATAGCGATAACCGTCTGATTCGCCCGCGTGCAGACTACACGGGTGAAACGCACCGGACATACGTGTCCATCGAAGAACGTTAAAAGGACGGGGAGGAGCAATCCTCTCCTGATTTTTGATGTAGATTACAATTACTTAAGGGGGATTTTTAGACATGGCTACACTTCAAGGCGAAAACATCACAGTAACTAACGGTACACTTCAAGTTCCAAACGCTCCAATCATTCCGTTCATCATTGGTGACGGAACAGGACCTGACATCTGGAACGCAGCTGTACGTGTGTTTGATGCGGCAGTTGAAAAAGCATACAACGGTGAGAAGAAAATCGAATGGAAAGAAGTCTACGCTGGTGAAAAAGCATTCAACAAAACAGGCAACTGGTTACCAGAAGAGACACTCGATCTCATTCGTGAGCACATCATCGCAATCAAGGGACCACTGACGACACCAGTCGGCGGCGGAATCCGTTCGTTGAACGTTGCTCTACGTCAAGAGCTTGATTTGTACACATGTCTTCGTCCAGTTCGTTACTTCACAGGTGTTCCTTCACCGGTTAAACGCCCAGAAGATACAGACATGGTCATCTTCCGTGAAAATACTGAAGACATCTACGCAGGAATCGAATACGCAGAAGGTAGCGAAGGCGCTGCAAAACTGCTTCAGTTCCTTCAAAACGAAATGGGTGTCAATAAAATCCGCTTCCCTGAGACATCTGGTCTTGGAATCAAACCGATTTCAAAAGAGGGAACAGAACGCCTCGTTCGTGCAGCAATCGAATATGCACTCGAGAACAAACGCGCTTCGTTGACGCTCGTTCATAAAGGAAACATCATGAAGTTCACTGAGGGTGCTTTCAAAAACTGGGGTTATGAGCTTGCTGAGCGTGAATACGCAGAGCACGTCTTCACTTGGAACCAGTACGATCGCATCAAGGAAGAAGAAGGAACAGATGCTGCGAATAAAGCACAAGCAGACGCAGAAGCTGCTGGTAAGTTGATCGTGAAAGACTCAATCGCTGATATCTTCTTACAACAAATCTTGACTCGTCCAAAAGAGTTCGATGTCGTTGCGACAATGAACTTGAACGGTGACTACATCTCGGATGCACTTGCTGCACAAGTCGGTGGTATCGGAATCGCACCTGGAGCAAACATCAACTACATGACAGGTCATGCGATTTTTGAAGCCACTCACGGTACAGCACCGAAATACGCTGGACTTGATAAAGTCAACCCATCGTCTGTCATCTTGTCAGGCGAAATGATGTTCCGTCACCTCGGCTGGAACGAAGCGGCAGATCTCATCATCAAATCGATGGAAACATCGATTGAATCGAAAGTCGTCACATACGACTTCGCACGTCTCATGGATGGTGCGACTGAAGTGAAGTGTTCTGAATTCGCGGACGAACTCATCAAAAACATGTAATCCGATCAGGAGGAATGAGTCGATGAACAGACGGAAGAAGATCGCAGTCATAGGAAGTGGCTTTACGGGCGCAACGACAGCACTCTATCTTGCTCAGCGAGAGCTAGGAGATGTCGTCCTCGTCGACCGACCTGAGCAAGAGAATCCGACGAAAGGAAAGGCGCTCGATATACAAGAGGCAGCGCCGATCCTCGGGTTTGATGCTTCAGTAAAAGGGACATCGAACTATGCCGACATCAACGGTGCGGATATCGTCGTCATCACTGCCGGTATCGCTCGGAAGCCGGGTATGAGCCGCGAGGACCTCGTGAGTACGAATGCTGCCGTCATGACAGCTGTGACGAAGGAAATCGTTGCGCATGCACCGGAATCGATCATCATCGTTTTGACGAATCCTGTCGATGCGATGACGTATACGGTCTATCAAGCATCTGGTTTTCCGAAAGAGCGTGTCATCGGTCAATCCGGTGTCCTCGACACAGCACGCTTCCGGACATTCTTAGCAGAGGAACTGAACGTTTCTGTAAAGGATGTATCGGGATTCGTACTCGGCGGACACGGGGATGACATGGTGCCACTACTGCGCTATTCTCAGGCGGGAGGTATTCCAATCGAGAAACTGATATCCAAGGAGCGGTTAGATGCGATCGTTGACCGAACACGTAAAGGCGGCGGTGAAATCGTTCAGTTACTCGGAAACGGTTCCGCTTACTACGCACCGGCAGCAGCAATTGCTGAGATGGTCGAGGCGATCTTGAAGGACCAGCGACGTATTCTACCTGCCATTGCTTATCTCGAAGGCGAATATGGATATGACGATATGTATTTCGGTGTACCGGTCATTCTTGGCGGAAACGGTGTCGAGCATGTCTATGAACTCGAACTGACGACTGAGGAGCAAGAGGCTTTGAATCGCTCTGCCTCTACAGTCCGCTCTGTACTCGACTTATTAAAATCTTGATTCTAAAAAAAGACGAACTTGTCACTTTCGACAAGCTCGTCTTTTTTCATCTCGTCATAATCGATGAGGAGAAGCATAGTGCGATAACTTGGCATACCAAGGGCAGACCAATATAAGAAGAAACGTCAGCCAAGGAATCAAGTATCCGATTCGAAGGAAGTAACCTTGGTGTTCCATATGTAGGTGTTGTGAGTTTTGACAATGTGGACAGGGCAGTCCGTGAGCAGACCAGATTAAATGATAGATTGTTCGAGCAGACCAGGATTGACGACAAACGGTGCATCGTGCCACGTGAGTGCCTCCTTTCATTCATAGGTTTATTGTGTAAAGTGTGTTTTTCACAACATACGATACACATAGGCGAAAAGTTCCAATTTTAATAAACATGTAGAAAAGATGATTGTATTAGGGTAAGGACAAAGGTACGTCATTTTATTCCACTAAGGGGGATGCCACATGCGCGCCGTAACGTACCAAGGAGCAAAAGATGTTCAAGTTAAACAAGTCCAGGATCCATCGATTGATAAAAACGATGATATCATCGTCAAAATCACATCGACTGCAATTTGTGGATCAGATTTACACATCTATCAAGGAAATATGCCGGCTCACAAAGATTATGTCATTGGTCATGAACCGATGGGCATCGTTGAAGAGGTTGGACCAGGTGTGACGAAGGTCAAGCGTGGCGACCGCGTCGTGTTACCGTTTAATGTTGCTTGTGGTCACTGTTTCTTTTGTGAACATGATATGGAGAGTCAATGTGATAACTCGAACGGAAATCCCCATGTCGATACAGGTGGGTACTTCGGTTTTACAGAAGAGTTTGGTGGACATCCCGGTGGTCAGGCGGAATATTTAAAAGTTCCGTTCGGGAATTTCATGCCACTCGTGATTCCTGAATCATGCGAATTAGAAGATGAGGCATTATTGTTCTTATCTGACGTTTTACCTACGGCGTATTGGAGTGTCCTGCATGCGGGTGTGAAAAAAGGAGATACGGTCGTCGTACTCGGATCAGGACCAGTTGGACTAATGACACAAAAATTTGCATGGATGCAAGGAGCAAAGCGAGTCATTGCGGTGGATGATCAAGTGTATCGATTAAATCATGCTAAAGTCACGAATAAAGTCGAGACAGTAAATTTCTCGGATCACGCAGAAAGTGGTGCGTATATTAAAGAGCTAACACAAGGTGGAGCAGACGTCGTCATTGATTGCGTCGGTTTTGATGGGAAGATGTCCCCTGTAGAAAAAATTGAACAAAAGATTGGTCTGCAAGGTGGAACGTTGAGTGCCATTGACATTGCAAAGGACGCTGTCCGGAAATTTGGTACTGTGCAGTTGACAGGCGTCTACGCTAAAAAATATAATCAGTTTCCGCTTGGCGATTTCTTTACCCGAAATATTACGCTGAAAATGGGACAAGCACCAGTCGTTCATTTGATGCCGGAACTGTTCCAGAAAATCATCAATCAAGAATTTGATCCGACGGATATCGTGACACACCGAGTGGCACTTGATGATGCTGCTTCTGCCTATCAGACATTTAATGATCGGACAGATGGATGTATCAAGGTCGTCTTGAAACCATAAGCTATATCATACTCAAACAGCCCATCCGATTTTTGGATGGGCTGTTGTACATCATAGGATTAAAAGAAGAAGACGGGCCACAGAATACCGACGGCTAGTCCGAGTAACAGACCGACGAACACCTGAAATTCGGTATGACCGACGAGCTCATTCAGGAGAGGAGTCTCATGGCGAATTCCTTTGAAATAATCATTGAGTAGTTTTGCCTGAACACCGACTGCTTGTCTGACACCGGTCGCATCATACATGATGATTGTCGCAAAGATGACAGCCAGTGCGAAAATCGAAGACGAGAAGCCCTCCTGAAAACCGATGACAACGGCTAAGGCGACGACAGTCGAACTATGTGAACTAGGCATACCACCGGAAGCAAACATGATTTCCAGGTCGAACTTTCGTGTCCGAACCAAACTCGTGACAAGCTTCGCTGCTTGAGCGATGAACCACGCCGTGATGGCTGCAAAAAGGGGATGGTTCCATTCCATACATTCTACCTCCTACAATTAACGATATGTATTGTTTCCCCATTTTATTAGCTTTTACACGAACGATCTAGTTGGATTCGGCATCTCCTTTAAAGATTGTGTAAAGAAACAGCAGAAAGATTTGTGATTTTCCTGTGAAAGTCGGTAAGATGAAGACAGACGAAGCGGATTCCACGGAATTCCTCATTCGAAAGAACGAAACTTGAGGGGGATGCAAGGTTTGAAAGATAAAATTATCGTGGTAGATGATGAATTGTCGATTGCAACACTATTGAAGTTTAATCTAGAACAGGCTGGTTTCATCGTCGAAACGGCACATGATGGGATGTCAGGTTTAAAATTAGCGGAAAAACAAGATGCCGCACTGATCGTACTGGATCTCATGTTGCCGGAACTCGACGGTCTTGAAGTATGTAAACGGCTACGCCAACAGAAAATCAATACGCCGATCTTGATGCTGACGGCAAAGGATGATGAGTTCGATAAAGTCCTTGGTCTTGAACTCGGTGCGGACGATTATCTGACAAAACCATTTAGCCCACGTGAAGTCGTCGCCCGTGTGAAAGCAATTTTACGACGAATGAGTCATCAGACAACACCTTCGGAAGAAGTGACGGATGGGACGATTCTGATTGGTGATGTCAAGATCGTTCCAGATAACTACGAAGCTTTCAAAGCAGAAGAGCGTCTTGAACTGACACCTAAAGAATTCGAATTGCTCGTATATCTTGCTAAAAATAAGGGACGTGTCCTGACACGAGATCAACTGTTATCCGCAATCTGGAACTATGATTTCGTCGGCGATACACGAATCGTGGATGTGCACATTAGTCATGTTCGTGAAAAAATCGAGCCGAATACGAAAAAACCGATTTATATCAAAACGATTCGTGGTCTCGGGTATAAGATGGAGGAGCCGAAACCGGAATGAGTAAGTATCGCAAGCGGTTCATCTTTAAAATGTTTTCGTTCATCAGTCTCGTGCTGATTGCACTCGGTTTCTTACTTGGACAATCCTTCAAAGAGTTCTATGTCCAAAATGAAAAAGAAAAATTGATGGATGAGACTTCTCTTGTCGAGACAATCTTACAAGGACGCGATGTTTCGGAGATGGCCCAGTACGTAAATCAATTGTACGCTGAATCGAACTTCGACATGATTTTATTCAATGGTCGGGGTGAGATCATTGCTGGTACACCGGTTGATGTGACGAAACTAAAAGTCGCGACTCTTAATTTTTCAGCGATTCCTGATGAGGGGACGTTTGAATCGAAAACAGATGACAGTGTCGTCCAATTCACGAAGCCTGTTCCGACAGCGGACGGTGGCGAGGTGTACGTCAGTTTCATTCGTTACGCAAAAGACTTAAACGTCATTTATTCACGGATTTGGACGGTCATCATCCTTTCTCTAGTTGCGTCGTTATTGGTTATATTCTTGACGATTTATCGATCGACGAAACGATTCCTTCGACCGATCGCGGAGGCAACCGATGTCCTGCACGAACTGTCGCATGGAAATTACAAGTCACGCGTCTATGAGTTGTCGGCACCCGACGAATCACGCGATTTAGGGCGCTCCATCAATCTACTAGCGCGCAATCTCGAGAACGCATCTTCTGGTGAAGCGATGCAACGGGCGCGTCTTGAATCCTTGATCGAGTACATGGGAGCCGGTCTCATGTTGATTGATGAAAAAGGCTATGTCCTGCTCGTCAACCGGACGTATCGGGAAATGTTCAACATTCATGAACCGTCTAGCGGGAAGCTGTACTATCGTGTACTTCCAAACGAAAAGATGAGCCAGGTGATTGAAGATGTCTATCTGACGGAAAAACCAAATCGAAAGCAGTCGAGTGTGCGATTCGGCATCAATAGTCGGACGTTCATGGTCAGTGCCGCTCCGATTTTCGATAAGAACGGTCGCGTGCAGGGAACGACCGTTGTCTTTAACGACATCACGGAAATCAAAAAACTGGAACAAATGCGCAAAGACTTCGTCGCGAATGTCAGCCATGAATTAAAGACACCGTTGACGTCCATCAAAGGGTTTGCGGAAACGTTACTCGATGGTGCGCAAGAGGTTCCGGAAATCCGAGAACAATTTTTACGGATCATTCATGACGAATCGGAACGGATGCAGACATTGGTGGAAGACTTGCTTGAACTCTCTCGTCTAGAACAGGATAATTATCAACTCGAGACAGCAATCGTTGATGTGACAAGTCTCGTTCGGGAAACGGCAGCACTCCTGGACCGACGAGCAACAGAAAAAGAGATGACGATTCATATCGAAACGGAAGAGGAAGTCTTCATTCGAGCAGATTTGAATCGATTGAAACAGGTCGTCGTCAACTTGGTCGCGAATGCGTTGAATTATACGCCAAATGGTGGCAACGTCTGGATTCAGCTCGAGGATGGGGAAGAGTCTGTCCAGCTCATCATCAAAGATGACGGAATTGGCATCCATCCGAAAGAAACCCAACGGATCTTCGAACGTTTCTATCGCGTCGATAAGGCAAGAAGCCGCAATTCTGGGGGAACGGGTCTTGGACTAGCTATCGTCAAACACATCGTCGACCTTCATCATGGTGAAATCGAAGTCGCTTCAGAAGAGCAGAAAGGGACGACATTTACGATTCGTTTACCAAAACATGGCTGAATTTCACAGTGGATTCACATTTCCTTAATAGACGTATCTTATGATGAAAGTACCTTCTTCATCATCTGTATGGCGACTGGATCAGCTCCCATGTCGTCATGCCCTTGGCGATTGACTCCCCGTGAGTCAATCGTCTTTTTTTGGTCATTTTTAGCGAACAAATGTGTGTAGAGTGATACAATAGGAACAGAAAATCGATTAAAGGGGCGTAGATGATGGAAAATAAATTGCTATTGATTGATGGGAACTCGTTGACCTATCGGGCGTTTTTCGCCTTACCACCAATGACGGATGCGCAAGGACGAAATACGAACGCAGCTTATGGCTTTACGATGATGTTATTGAAGTTGCTCGAGGAAGAACAACCGACACATATGCTCGTTGCCTTTGATGCTTCGAGTGAAACGTTCCGTCATGATGTCTATCAGGAGTATAAGGGAAGTCGGGAAAAGACACCGTCCGAACTACGTGAGCAATTCCCGATCGTCCGGGATATCTGTGAAGCGCTCGGTATTCAAATGATGGAACTCCATCGTTATGAGGCAGATGATTTGATTGGTACGCTCGCACGAACGATGCCGACGGATCGGACGCGGATCGTCACAGGTGATAAAGATTTACTTCAACTTGTCACGGATAAGGTCGAAGTCTTGATCACGAAGCGTGGGATCACGGACGTCCAGTGCATGACGGAGGAACTGTTCGCAGAGACGTATGGTGGTCTCAAACCGATTCAAATGATTGACCTGAAAGGGTTAATGGGGGATAAGTCGGATAATATTCCAGGGATTCCTGGGATTGGTGAAAAGACGGCAGTTAAATTAATTTCGGCATATGGTTCTGTCGAAGGACTGTATGAACATGTTGAAGACTTAAAAGGTAAGCAGAAGGAAAAAGTCATCGCGAACGAAGAGTTAGCACGACTATCGAAAGAACTTGCGACAATTAAAGTCGATGTCCCGCTCGAGACGACGCTAGATGATTTGCAAATTCGCGACGTTGATACCCAAGTGCCGTATTCGTTGTTCCAGTCGCTCGGCTTCAAATCGTTGACGAATCGATTCGCCCCTGTCGTCAAAGAAGAGGATAAAGAGCAGTTGAACGTCGTGACGATCACTTCACTTCCTGAAGACGTCACCGATGCGGTGTTGCTTGCTGAACAGTTGCGAGAGGATTACATGGAAGAGGACATCATCGGGTTTGCGATCGCAACGCCTGACACGATCTATGTTGCTGCCCCAACGCTGGTCGAGGATCCGGCATTCCGCCAATGGATCGAGTCGGAACATCGGAAGATTTGTCTTGATGCCAAACAAGTCGCATTCACGTTGCGTAAGCACGGCTTAACCTTAAACGGTTATGAGGATCTGTTATTAGCGGGTTACTTATTGAACTTAAGTGGTGGCACGACGCTCGCTTCAATTGCTGGTCATTATGCATTGATGGCACCGAACGAAGAAGCAGTCCTCGGTAAGGGAGCCAAACGTCTAGCCCCAGCGGATGACGTATTACATCCTTATCTTGCAGAAAAGGCACGGATGATTGAGTTATTGTTCCCGAAAGTTCGGGAAGAGTTGAAGGCGAATCAGCAATATGAGCTGTATGAAACACTAGAGCGTCCATTGTCAGGTGTCCTCGCTGAGATGGAGTGGACCGGGATTCGTGTCGACGTCGCGACGCTCCAATCGATGCAAGCAGATCTTGCCGGGCGTCTTACAGAACTTGAGACGTTGGTCTTTGAAGCGGCAGGTGAGTCGTTCAATATCAATTCACCGAAACAACTTGGTGTGATTCTGTTTGAAAAACTCGAACTGCCCGCCTTCAAGAAAACAAAGACCGGCTACTCGACTGCCGCAGACGTCCTTGAAAAACTGCGTCCGCTGCATCCGGTCATCGATCACATCATGTTATACCGGGAGCTCCAAAAATTACAGTCGACGTATGTCGAAGGCTTACAAAAAGTCATCAAGGAAGACGGAAAGATTCACACCCGTTTTGCTCAGACGATTGCCCAGACAGGTCGTTTAAGTTCGGTCAATCCGAACCTTCAGAATATCCCGATTCGGATCGAAGAAGGACGGAAGATTCGAAAAGCCTTCGTTCCGAGTGAGGCAGGCTGGTCACTGTACGCTGCCGACTATTCACAAATCGAATTACGTGTCATGGCCGATATGTCGCAGGATCAGACGCTTGTCGATGCATTCTTACATGATGAGGATATCCATACTCAAACGGCAAGTAGTGTCTTTGGTGTTGAACCGGAGGATGTCACAGGAAATATGCGGCGTCAGGCGAAAGCCGTCAACTTCGGCATTATTTATGGAATCAGCGATTATGGACTGTCACAAAACTTGAACATCACGCGGAAGGAAGCACAATCGTTCATCGATCGTTATTTCGAGCTGTTCCCGCAAATCAAACAGTTCATGGATACGGCGATTGAAACGGCACGAGCGAATGGATTCGTCGAAACGTTGATGAACCGTCGCCGTAACATTCCGGATATCAATTCGAAAAACTTCAACTTACGCGGTTTTGCGGAACGTACGGCAATCAATACGCCGATTCAAGGTTCGGCTGCGGATATCATTAAAAAAGCGATGCTTGATGTTCATGCTGCCTTACAGGCATCTGATCTGAAAGCGCGTTTGTTATTACAAGTACACGATGAATTGATTTTTGAAGCACCAGACGAGGAACTCGACGCTTTACAAGCGCTTGTCAAACAAGCGATGGAGCAGACCGTCGAACTATCCGTACCGCTACGCGTCGATGGGGGCGCAGGACATACGTGGTACGAAACGAAGTAAGCAAGGAGGAATAGACGTGCCTGAATTACCTGAAGTCGAGACCGTTCGCCGCAGTTTAGAACGTTCGGTCTCTGGAAAAACAGTCTCTTCCGTCAAAGTCTACCACCCGAAAATGATTCGGGGGATGGAAGTGGCACCATTTGCAGATGCCTTACATCAAGAACGGATCGAACGCGTCGAACGTCGCGGTAAGTTCCTACTCTTTGATTTTGATCGTTTTTATCTCGTCAGCCATTTGCGGATGGAAGGGAAGTACTTCCCGTATCCACAACCGGTCGAGCGGGATAAACATACCCATGTCGTCTTCCGATTCACGGATGGTTCGGAGCTGCATTACAATGACGTCCGGAAGTTCGGAACGATGGAATTGCGTGATAAGGAAACAGCGATGCAGACTGCTCCACTGGCACAGCTGGAGCGTGAACCGTTTGATCCGGAGTTCACAGCAGAAGTGTTAGCGGAGAATTTAATTCGTAAAAAAAGAAGTCCAATCAAAACGGCACTGCTCGACCAATCCATCTTCCTTGGTCTCGGTAACATCTATGTCGATGAGACCCTGCATGCGGCACGTGTCCATCCGTTGACGAAGGCTGGTGCCTTGACGCTTGATGATATTTCACGCATCCATCAAGCCGGTGTCGACGTCTTACGACAAGCGGTAGAAGCAGGGGGAAGTACGATCCGAAGTTATGTCTCACCTTCCGGAAAAGGTGAGTTCCAGCTTCAACTCGCGGTATACGGTCAAAAGGGCGAACCATGTCCCCGTTGCGGCACTGCCATTGAAAAAATCAAAGTCGGTGGACGAGGAACGCACTTCTGTCCGACGTGCCAACAGGTCGCCTTATGAGGGTTGGTCTGACGGGCAGTATCGCCACCGGTAAAAGTACGGTCTCTAGTTATCTGAAGCAAAAAGGAATAGCGGTCATCGATGCGGATCTTGTTGCGCGAGAAGTCATTGAACCAGGAGGGCGAGCCTATGATGGGGTCAAGATGGCCTTCCCGGAAGCATTCGAGGAAGGACGTCTCGTTCGTCCAAAACTTGGACAAATCATTTTTCAGGATAGCGAAAAACGACAACAGCTGAATCAGTTGATGCACCCAAGTATTCGACGACAGATGCTTGATGAAGCAGATGCCTATGAACGTTCAGGACATTCGCTCGTCGTATTTGATATTCCGTTGTTACTTGAAGGCGATTGGCGGACGCTGTTCGACCGTGTCGTAGTCGTGTATTGTCCGGAAAACATGCAGTTAAGACGATTGATGCAACGTAATGACCTATCGGAAGAAGAAGCATATGCACGTATTCATTCGCAACTTAGCATTGAACAGAAAAAAGAGCTTGCGGATGATGTGTTCTTCAATGATGGGAGTCTTGATTCGTTATATCAACAAATTGATAAGTGGTTAGTATTATATGACACCGATAAGCATGAGAGTGGTACATGAAAAGTGTGAAGTGAGAGAAGTTTCCATCTTCTCTCACTTTTTTTAGAGAACATAATGAAATCGCTTACATTTCATGATATAGTTCTATCTGTAAACGGAGCTACATCCGTCACATTGAAGGGGGATCCGCACATGGGAGTCAAGGTGGCAGTCAATGGTTTTGGTCGAATTGGTCGAATGGTCTTTCGACGTCTGATCGCTGAGGGGAAAAGCGAAGTCGTAGCAATCAATGCAAGTTATCCAGTCGAAACACTCGCACATTTAATCAAGTACGACACGGTACATGGGAAATTCAATTATTCGGTCGACATCATCGATGGGGCGTTGATGGTTGACGGAAGACAAATTCAAATCGTCAGTGAACGCAATCCTGAACTATTGCCGTGGGGGGAACTCGGCATCGATATCGTCGTCGAAGCGACAGGAAAGTTCAACTCAGATACGGGTGCTGCGAAGCATTTAGTGGCAGGCGCAAAAAAGGTCGTCATCACGGCACCTGCTAAAGGGGATGTCCGGACGATCGTCATGGGTGTCAATGACGACATGTATGATCATGAAACAGATGCTATCGTTTCGAACGCATCGTGTACGACGAACTGTCTCGCACCTGTCGTGCAAGTCATCGACCGGGCATTCGGAATCGAATCGGGTCTCGTAACGACGGTTCACGCGTTTACGAACGATCAAAATAATATTGACAATCCGCATAAGGATTTACGACGCGCCCGTGCATGTGGATCATCGATCATTCCAACATCGACAGGTGCGGCAAAGGCGATTTCTCTCGTCTTGCCACATTTGGAAGGAAAATTGAATGGACTCGCGCTTCGTGTTCCGACACCAAACGTCTCACTCGTCGATCTCGTCGTCGAAGTCAGTCGCGATACGACAGTTGCTGAAGTGAACGAAGCGTTCACGAAAGCAGCGGACGGTGCGCTTGAAGGCATTCTCGGAATGACGATGGAACCGCTCGTTTCGATCGACTTCAACGGAGAAGAGCGTTCGACGGTCGTCGATGGACTCTCGACAATGGTCATGGGTGGTCGTCAAGTGAAGGTCCTCGCTTGGTACGATAATGAATGGGGTTACTCCTGCCGCGTCGTCGACCTCGTACACCTTGTTTCGGCGCACTTAGAGGCGATGGGAACGGTTGAAAAAGAACTTGAATTGAATTAATGACAACGGGCAGATCCCAGTAACGACGGGACCTGTCCCGTTTTTTTTCTAGAAATGTATTAATTTTTGAAATTTATCCTTGTGTATCTTTTTGATACTCGCTATAATTCAAATCGTGAACTTCAATCGGTCTGGCAATCGCAGCTTAAAGGGTTAGGACCTCTCTGGACTAACTTTCCCCCGTGGGTGCGAACGACTCAGGCGCAAAGTAAGTGATCAACTACTTTGAAGACCATTGAATGTAGGGGGGATCCACAAATGGATACTATGGGAAGACACATTATTGCAGAACTTTGGGATTGTAATCCTGAAAAATTGAACGACATGGAATTCGTTGAACGACTTTTCGTTGACGCAGCACTTCAAGCAGGTGCAGAAGTACGAGAAGTAGCATTCCACAAGTTTGCACCACACGGCGTCAGTGGCGTCGTCATTATCTCTGAATCGCACTTGACGATTCACAGTTTCCCAGAGCACGGGTATGCATCGGTTGATGTCTTTACTTGTGGGGATCGGATCGATCCAGCCATCGCAGCGAACTACATTGCTGAAAAGCTCGATGCGAAAATCCGTGAAAATGTCGAAATTCCACGTGGTATGGGACCAGTTCAAGTTCCAGCGGCTACTGTCCAGCACGTCAACTGACAACACACACGAATTCGTCAAGCCCTCGTCGTTCAGACGAGGGCTTTTTAATATGTCTGACGTCTGTTATTCTTAATAGTAGAAGAAACAAAGAAAAGAGGATGACCATGGGACTGAAGGAACGCTTGCAAAAACAGCTAGAGACATCCGATACACATAAAAACGAAAATTTACGCACACACTACTATGCGGCAACAGTCGAGATGTTGTTTGCTGGTTTAGAAAATATCTTAAAGCAAGAGGGCGGGACAGTTCGTCGTGTTGACGCGGAACGTGGAGAACTCGCTTTTACATTAAAAGAAGTCGACGGACTCGCGACCGTCATTATGGTGGCGGGCGGACGTACGGCCGTCGATCTATTCTTACATCGTGAAAGTCTTCTCGGACCTGATCTCGAAAAACACATCGAGCGAATCTATGCATCACTTGATGCGGGATATCGATTAAAAATGATTGGAACAAAAGAAATCACGTGAACGGAGGTACGGCATGCGCTGTCCAGCCTGTAATTTTAACGGAACAAAAGTACTGGACTCAAGACCGGTCCAGGATTTCGGTTCGATTCGGAGGAGACGTGAATGTGAGTCTTGCGGCTATCGCTTTACGACTTTCGAAATGGTCGAACAGACCCCTTTAATCATCGTAAAGAAAGACGGAACACGCGACGAGTTCAATCGTGATAAAATTTTGCGGGGACTAGTGCGTGCCTGTGAAAAACGACCGATTTCGATTGAACAGCTAGAAACAGTCGTCAGTCGGGTCGAAAAGGCATTGCGGGCGACGGCTCAGCATGAGATTCCAAGTGAGCAGGTCGGACGTCTCGTGTTAAATGAATTAGCTTCCGTCGATGAAGTGGCATACGTCCGCTTTGCGAGTGTTTATAAACAATTCAAGGACATCAATGTCTTCTTCCAAGAGCTCTCTGAGCTGATGGAGCGACATCAAGAAAATGACCGTGAAAATTGAACGTGATATAAGAGAGGTCGTCTGTCCGGTCAGCGCACCTCTCTTTTTCTCCCTAAGGAAAGGACGAGTCAGATGGTAGAACGTGAACTTTCCGGTACCGATCTTTGCTTAGTGATGAGCAATGGTGTCGTCGACCGTGAAGCCTATCAATCTTTATATTATTTGTACCAGCCGATCATTGGTGTCAAAGCACTTGGACTCTATCAAACGTTTTGGAGCGAGATGATTCCGGGAAAAACAAAATCCCAATACATCTCCCATGCAGAACTCGGAACGCTACTTGGTTTTTCCGTCGATGAATTCAAGGAAGAGTTATTCAAGCTAGAAGGGATCGGTTTGATCCGGACGTTCGAAGCGCGCCAAGCCGCGTATCGCTACATCTATCAAATCCGAGTGCCGCTTGCGCCAAACACTTTCTTGAATGACGGAGTGTTATCGAGTCTGCTATTCTACCGCGTCGGTGAAATCCGGTTCCGGTCGTTACAGCATCGTTTCCGGACCGAGCCGCTTCCGAAGAATATCGTTGATCGGACGGTCAGGTTTGATCAAGTGTTCGATGTGAAAGCTGGTCTTGCTTCTGCGCATCAACCGAAGGCCTATGCGAAACAGGAACGAGCAGTATATGAATTCGATTATTCGTTTGATTTAGAAGAGATGAAACGTCAAACCGATCGCTTTTTACCACGGAACTTTTACTCAAAGGCAATCGATCATCTGCTCGTAAAGCTTGCGTACGTCACGCAGTCGAATGAAGCATTGATGGCGGAACTGTTGAATGCCCGTTTCCGTCACGAAGCATACTTGCCGATGACCGATGCTGAGAAACAAGAACGTTGCAAACAGATGATGTTGTCAGCGAAACAAAAACTCAGCCGCGAGAAAAAAGCGAAGGTCGCCTCACTCGATACAATCGAGGTCGGAGACGTCGAAGCGACAGAAACGATGGAAAGCACCCATCCGAAGCATTATGTCGCGAAGTTGCGGAAGGTCAAAGCGTTATCAGAGCGAGATGAAGAGTTGATCCAACAATTGATCATCGATTATGAGATGTCGTCTGGGATCGTCAATGCCGCCTACTACTATGCGCTCGTCGTCAAAAAAGACAATCGCTTCAGTAAGAACTTCCTCTTATCCATCGTCGATGATTGGAAACAGAAAGGGTACGTGACAGCATCCGAGGCACTGGCGAAGACGCAGGAGCAAGATGATTTGATTGCGAAGAAGCAGGAGCAAAAACAAGAACGAGCGCGTCAGACCGTTGGTGGACGTCGGGGACGGGCCAGCAATACGAACGGCGGTCCGAATCCGAAGTGGTTGCAAGAAGAGAAGGCGAAACAGCAACAGTATGAAGCCTCTAAAAAAGCGAGTTTCGAAGCGGATGTTCCAGACGATGAAGAGATGGAACGAATCTTACGAGAACTGAAGGGGAACTAAAGGAGTCGGGACATGGAACATATCCAATCATCTATCGAAAAAATATTAAGTCGACCGGACGTTGCAGAATCGGTTCGAGCGATTCAACAACGGGTGTTGTCTCATCCGGGGGTCGTCATGTTCTTACGGACCCATCCAGAGATCGATCAACGGATGATCGAGCGGGGAATGCTCAAACTGAACGAATACGCGGAACAGATGGATGGGAATCGACTGATCGAAAGTAAAGCCGTCATCGAAGGCTATCAGCCGATCCTGCACGTCGAGAAAGGACAGATCGTCGTTTCGTATGAGAAGTCACAAGCGCTCAAAGACCGAGAAGATGAACGTGCACTTGAGAAAAAGTTCAAGAGTCTGTTCCTGCCGGACGAAGTGCGCGATGCGAACTTCAGCGATTTCGACTTGTCGACGACGGACCGGAAGCTCGCTTTACGTGCGGCGTCGCAGTTCCTCAATCATTTGCGCTCAAAAGAGCATGTAAAGGGACTGTACCTGCACGGTAGCTTTGGTGTCGGGAAAACGTATCTCTTGGCTGCGATCGGGAATGCACTAAAGAAAGAACGGATTGCAACGATTCTCGTCCATGCCCCGGGATTCGTTGCTGAAGCGAAACGACGGATCCGGTCGGACTCGTTCGATACGTTCCTTGAAGGATTCCAAACGATTCCAGTCTTGTTGATTGACGATATCGGTGCAGAATCGATCAGTCCGTGGGTACGAGATGAATTGTTCGGAATCATTTTGCAATACCGCATGATGCATCGTCTGCCGACATTGTTCAGCTCAAACTTATCTTATGATGAACTCGAGCTCCATTTCGGGATTACGAACGATCAAGGTGATAAATTAAAGGCCGCACGACTGATGGAGCGGATCCGGACGACGACGCAACCGATCGAGTTCCTCGGTGAAAATCGACGTCGCTACTAATTTTCCTTGTCAAGGAAGCGACCGATTCGTTATACTAATGACACGTCAATAGACGATGCAACGATTGAGGATATGAAGTATGAAATGAACCAAACTAGCGAGAGAAGAATGGTGGAAGCTTCTCATGGCATCATTCATGTCTTTACTCCCTCATAGCACGAACGGGGCTAATCCGTTTGCGCTTCACGCCCGTTAACGCGTGTTCGAGCCGAACCAACATTGGTCCGGGAACGAGGGTGGTACCACGAGATTAAGACTCGTCCCTTTTTAGGGATGAGTCTTTTTTATTTTGTTAAAGGGGGAAACAGTCATGTCAAACATCGCACTTACATTTCCAGATGGCGCCGTAAAGGAATTCGCAGTCGGTACGACAGCAGAAGAAGTTGCTGCTTCAATCAGCCCAGGACTTCGTAAAAAAGCATTTGCTGCCAAACTAAACGGGCACGCAATCGATTACCGTCGTCCAATCGAAGAGGACGGCACAATCGAATTGATCATGCCGGATTCAGAAGAAGGGCTCGACTTGATTCGTCACTCTTCAGCTCACTTGATGGCACAAGCCATCAAACGTCTGTATCCAGATGAAACGATTCATCTTGGGATCGGACCGACAATCGAGAATGGTTTCTACTATGACATCGATATGGAACGTCGTCTGACAGAAGAAGACTTACCAGAAATCGAGAAAATGATGAATAAAATCGCGGGTGAGAACTTGCCGATCGAACGCGAAGTCGTTTCGCGTGACGAAGCACTTGCAATCTATAAAGAACTCAATGATCCGTTGAAAGTCGAATTGATCGAATCGATTCCTGCTGATCAGGATTTGACGATTTACCGTCAAGGCGAATTCTTCGATCTCTGCCGTGGACCACACGTTCCAGCAACAGCGAAGCTACAAGTCTTCAAATTGATGAGCATTGCTGGTGCTTACTGGCGTGGGGATTCAAAAAACAAGATGTTACAACGGATTTACGGTACAGCATGGGCGACAAAAGATCAGTTGAAACAACATCTCCACTTCCTTGCTGAAGCGAAAGAGCGGGATCACCGTAAACTCGGGAAGGAACTTGGCTTGTTCTTCACTTCTCAAGAAGTCGGTCAAGGACTCCCGATGTGGCTACCAAAAGGAGCAGCGATCCGTCGGACGGTCGAACGTTATATCGTCGATAAAGAACTCGAACTTGGATATGAGCACGTCTATACACCGGTTCTCGGTTCAGTCGATCTATACAAGACATCGGGTCACTGGGATCACTATCAAGATGACATGTTCCCGAAAATGGAGATGGACAATGAAGAACTCGTTCTTCGTCCGATGAACTGTCCACACCACATGATGGTCTACAAGAACGAACCGCGTTCGTACCGTGATTTACCGCTTCGTGTCGCGGAGCTTGGTGGTATGCACCGTTATGAGATGTCTGGTGCCTTGACTGGTCTTCAGCGTGTTCGTTATATGGTCCTTAACGATGGACATACGTTCGTCCGTCCTGACCAAATGAAAGATGAGTTCAAAGCCATCGTTCACCTCATTCAAGAAGTCTATGCTGACTTCGGAATCACGGATTACAAATTCCGTCTTTCGTACCGTGACCCAGCGGACAAAGAGAAGTACTTCGATAACGATGCGATTTGGGAAATGGCGCAACGTGAGTTGAAAGAAACAATGGATGAGCTCGAACTCGAATACTTCGAAGCAGAAGGCGAAGCTGCCTTCTACGGACCAAAGCTTGACGTGCAAGTTCGGACAGCACTTGGTAAAGATGAGACGCTTTCGACAGTCCAACTCGACTTCCTCTTACCAGAGCGATTCGAATTGACGTACAAAGGAAATGACGGACAAGATCACCGTCCGGTCGTCTTACACCGTGGTGTCGTTTCGACGATGGAACGATTCGTCGCATACTTGATCGAAGAATACAAAGGCGCGTTCCCAACATGGCTCGCACCGGTCCAGGTGAAATTGATTCCGGTTTCTAAAGTGCATGAAGACTATGCCCGTGAAATCAAAGCGATCTTGCTGAAAAAAGGAATTCGTGTCGAAACAGATTTCCGTGACGAGAAACTCGGATACCGGATTCGTGAAGCACAAGTCAATAAAGTACCAGTCATGCTCGTTCTAGGTGACAAAGAAGTCGAATCGCGCGAAGTCAACATTCGTCGCTACGGTTCAAAAGACTCAAGCAACGCATCACTTGAACAATTCGTCGCTGATTTAGAGCAAGAAATCGCGAACCGTTCAAAATAATTCTAGCCTCATGAAAGAGTTCGTCCTGCTACTGTAGGGCGGACTTTTTTTGTGATGTGATACTTAAAAGAAGGAAGCGGCATGCCGATGACAAAGGTAGATCATTCAGCTGAATCTATTCAACATAACCGAAAATTATTTTTCCTTTAATTGGATAAATGCTATAATAAACCTTCATTGGATGGAATGTTTTGAAGGATGGGAAGGAAGTTACAAAAAATGAAACAGACGACTCTTGCTGTTCTCATCACCTCTTCATTGGTAATCGGTATTCATCCGGGTGAAGCGGATGCGGCGACGACTAAAAAGACGTACCGGATCACACCAAAAACAGAAGCGATTGACCCGACGATTCGTAAATATACGACTTATAACGCAAAGACGCGCAACCATTATACGATGCGCTCTTATTTGGAACGTCTTGAAAAAGAGGGGGGCGGGACACTCGTCTTGACGAAAGGAACATATCTGTCTCCACTACGTGTCGGTATTCCGTCCAATACGACGGTGATCTTGGAAGATGGCGTCATCATCAAGAAGACGACGGAGACAGGAACGACGAAGATTAGTTCAACGACCAGTGTATTTGATCTTGTTGCTCCATCCGTATTGCGTTTGAACAAAAAGGTCGGAAAGTATGATGGCTCACAAAACGTTAAAATCATCGGAAAAGGGAATGCACAAATCGACTTGAATCGATATACGCGTGGTTCAGCGTTCGCTATTGCTCATAATCAAAACTTGTATATTGGTGGCATCACAGTACGGAATCAAAAGGGTTCACATGCAATGGAACTTGATGCGACGAAAAAGGCAGTCATCGAAAACATGAAATTCGTCGACGCCGTCATGATACCGAATACAGGTCCGAATGAATCGATTAATCTCGATACACCAGACCCAATCACAAAGGGGTTCAACTGGAAGTGGTCGAAACAAGATGGAACTCCGAATGCAGATATCACGATTCGCAATAACCTGTTTCGTAACATCAACGTGGCAATTGGCACACATCAATATACAGAAAATCGATTACACACGAATGTGCGGATCGAAAAAAATACGATTGATGGAACAAAGGATTATGCGATTTCGATGATGAACTGGAAGAATCCAACGGTCCGTTATAATACGATTCGAAACGTGCACCGGGCGGATGGAAAAGCGATGACGATTCTCGGTAGAGGAGTTGTCGGAGGAACGATTCGCTACAATCGATTTGAAGACGCAGATCGGGCGATTCAAATGCAACCGTTCCAAAGCAATGGCTATGCTCCGATCTATAATACGTTCACGGCAGAGCAAAAACGTTATATGCAACAAAATACAGTCAAGCAGGTTGGCCTCGATCAAATCGTCTTATTCAAGAAACTTAATGAGTTCACGTACAAGACGGCAGAACGCTACGATTTCATTCCATACTAAGACACAAAAAAGCACCCAAGACTAGCGTCGAGGGTGCTTGTGTCTGTCATATTACGAACGCATTTGTTGCAAGAACGGTTCGATATCGACTTGAAGCGCTTCTGATAGTTTCTGACCGAGTGAAGCATCAGCACGGTAGAAGTTGCAGATTGCGAGCAAGACTGTGTTCTCATGGCGAACCTGCTCGAGATCACTGACGAGGTTCTTCAGAAGAGCTGCTTGCTCGTCTTCTGTCAAACGACGGTATACTTCGCCGGCTTGACCGAAGTTGTTCGTCTTCTCGATTTCGAGACGACCGTGTTTATCATCAAGTAACGGCTGGTTTTCTTCCGTATACTCTGGTGTTTCTTTTGGTTCTTCTTGATAACGGTTTGGTTCGTAGTTCACCGGACTCGTTTGCTGACCGACTGGCATTGCACCATCACGTTGGTAGTTGTTCACTTGTGCGAACGGACAGTTGATCGGAAGTTGTTGGTAGTTCGTTCCGATACGGTAGCGTTGTGTGTCTGAGTAAGAGAACAGACGACCTTGTAACAACTTATCTTCAGATGGTAACATCCCTGGAATCAAGACACCTGGGTTGAAGCCGACAGATTCTGTTTCAGCGAAGTAGTTGTCGACGTTTTTGTTCAATGTCATCGTACCGACGTGTTGGAACGGAATGACATCTTCAAACCAATCTTTTGTCGCGTCAAGCGGATCGAAATCGAACTGATCGACGTCAGCTGGATCGAGTACCTGTACGAACAGATCCCATTCCGGATAATCTCCGTCTTCAATCGCTTGGAACGTATCGTTTGAAGCGTGGTTAAAGTCTTTTCCTTGAATTTCCGTTGCTTCTTCTGCTGAGAGGTTATGAATACCAGCTTTCGGTACCCAGCGTAGTTTGACGTAAACCGTATTGCCATGAGCGTTCACCCATTTGAATGAGTGGACGGAAGAACCACGCATTTTACGGTAGCTTGCAGGAATGCCTTCATCCGTAAAGAGATGCATGAGCATGTTCGTCGATTCCGGACGAAGTGTCATGAAATCCCAATAACGGTCAGGATCTTGAATGTTCGTGCGCGGATCTGGTTTAAGCGAGTGCACCATATCCGGGAACTTCATTGCGTCACGAATGAAGAAGACAGGAAGATTGTTCCCGACGAAATCCCAGTTTCCTTCTTCTGTGTAGAATTTGACAGAGAACCCACGTGGATCGCGGAGCGTCTCTGGAGAATGCGTGCCGTGAATAACAGTCGAGAAGCGGGCAAAGACAGGAACTTCTGTCCCTTCTTCTTGTAAAAACGCTGCTTTCGTGTACTTTTTCATTGAGTTTTTGACAGTGAAGACACCGTGAGCACCAAATCCACGAGCGTGTACGACGCGCTCAGGTACACGTTCCCGGTCGAAATGGGCCATCTTTTCAATTAATTGATAGTCTTCTAATAACGTTGGTCCGCGACGTCCAGCCGTACGTGAATTCTGGTTGTCTCCGATTGGTACACCTTGATTGGTCGTTAATCGTTTTTCAGTCATCTGTTATTCTCCCCCTTATGTAAGATTAAATTGATTATAAAACAATAATCATTCTAAATAAACAATTTTGCTTGCGAATGTTCTGAATCTTTTTTTCCATGTTAAGAGTGTACCCGTGAAAAACAGGTTAGAAACTTCTTGCTTATCCGTCAAAGGATTGCTATTATAATCAAGTATGTGAGCAACGTTCTGTAAGAACATAGAAAGCGGCTTGACATCACGGGAAAACAAGTGCTATGATAGCAAAGTGAAATGACAACAAAGCAGAAGCATCCCGCTTCTCACCATGTATGACGACTCGTACTGGTTCATCATGAAGATACGCAACGTGTAGCGACTGCTATGCTTTGACGTTCCTTATGAGTGTGGGCGGGAAGAACTGCCGACGCTTTTTTTATAGCGTTTTCTATCATTCATTTTTCGTGCAATGCACGATGGAGGTGCTAACCATTAGCAAAGATCTGTTAATCAATGAAAGCATCCGTGCCCGGGAAGTTCGTCTTATCGGAGCGGATGGTGCTCAACTAGGTGTCCAATCACGCAACGAAGCGCTACGTCTCGCAGAGGAAGCGGAACTTGACCTCGTCATGGTCGCTCCACAAGCGACGCCGCCAGTTTGTAAGATCATGGACTACGGTAAATACCGTTTCGAGATGCAAAAGAAGGACAAAGAAACTCGGAAGAATCAGAAAGTGATTCAGATGAAAGAAGTTCGTCTTAGCCCGACGATCGAGGAGAACGACTTCCAAACGAAATTCCGTAATGCGAAGAAATTCTTGGAGAATGGTAACAAAGTGAAAGCGAGCATTCGTTTCCGCGGTCGTGCCATCACTCACTCGGAAATCGGTAAACGCGTTCTCGAACGCCTCGCAACGGATTTAAGTGAGTTCGGTGTTGTGGAACAGAGACCGAAGATGGAAGGACGCAGCATGTTCCTCGTGCTTGCTCCTAAGAAAGAAGACTAATCGAATCGAAGTAGGAGGGAATCTCTCATGCCTAAAATGAAATCGCACCGCGGTGCTTCTAAACGTTTCAAACGTACTGCTTCTGGCAAATTGAAACGTGGTCGTGCTTACACAAGCCACTTGTTCGGTAACAAATCAACAAAAGCGAAACGTAAATTACGTAAAGCTAGCATGGTATCTACGGGTGACTTCAAACGCATCCGTCACATGATCGCGAAGTAATTTATCCAATCGTATACAGATTTAGGAGGGAATTTATATGCCACGCGTAAAAGGCGGATATACGACTCGTCAACGTCGTAAAAAACAACTCAAATTAGCTAAGGGCTACTACGGCTCGAAACATACACTCTTCAAGGTTGCGAAACAGCAAGTCATGAAATCTCTCATGTACGCTTACCGTGACCGTCGTCAAAAGAAACGTGACTTCCGTCGCCTCTGGATCACTCGGATCAATGCGGCAGCACGTATCAACGGTCTTTCTTACAGCCGCATGATGCATGGTCTTAAATTAGCAGGTATCGACGTTAACCGTAAGATGCTCGCTGACCTCGCAGTTACAGATGCAACTGCATTTGCTTCACTTGCTGACACAGCAAAAGCAAAATTGAACGCTTAAGTTCTACAATTCGTCGGGGAATTTAATTCTCCGACGTTTTTTTCGATTTAATGATAAAATAAGAAGGCACGTCGATGAGACGGTCATATGATTTTTTTAGATAGAAGGAGAATTAAAGATGGATTGGTTGACACTTTTTGAGATGCAAGAACAGTTGGATAAACGGATTCAGTCAGAACATCAATTGACAGGCAATCAATTCGACGAGCGTCTGCTCGCCTTATTGGTCGAACTCGGTGAACTTGCGAACGAGACACGTTGCTTTAAGTTCTGGTCGAAGAAGGGACCATCCGCTCAAGTCACAATTCTTGAGGAATATGTCGATGGCGTCCATTTTCTACTCTCACTAGGTCTAGCACTTGATTACAAGAAAAGTCATTTTACTGAAGGTGACTTCTATTTGACAGCAACAGATGCTTTTTTAGACGTCTATAACAAAACGAACGTCTTTGCGATCTCGCGGACGGAACAAAGTTATGATGTTCTGATTGGTGCATACCTTGCATTAGGTGCTACACTAGGCTTTACACAGGATATGATTTTCAAGGCTTACATTTCTAAAAATGAAGCAAACCATGTGCGACAAGACAACGGTTACTAAGGAGGAAATCAGATGAACGAACAATTACATATGCTAAAACGTCTCACGGACGCAACAGGTGTACCGGGAAACGAAAAAGAAGTCCGGAGCCTCATGCGTGAATATTTAGAACCTCATGCAGAAGCATTCCACCAAGATGGTCTCGGTAGTCTCTTTGCTGAACATAAAGGCGCAGGCGAAGATGCACCACGTGTATTGATTGCGGGTCACATGGATGAAGTCGGATTCATGGTCACGAAGATTGATGAAAAAGGATTCCTTCGTTTCCAACCACTCGGCGGTTGGTGGGGTCAGGTCCTCTTGGCACAGCGTATGAATATTGTGACGTCATCTGGTGAAGTCATTCCAGGTGTAATCGGTGCAAAACCACCTCATGTTTTACCACCGGAAGCGCGCAATAAGCCGGTCGACATTAAAGACATGTTCATCGATATCGGTGCTTCATCAAAAGAAGAAGTCGACGGTTGGGGAATTCGTCCGGGTGATACGGTCGTTCCACATTGCGAATTTACTGTGATGAAAAATGAGAACTTCTTGATGGCAAAAGCGTGGGACAACCGGATTGGTTGTGCCATCGCAATCGAAGCAATCAAACGCTTAAAAGCAGATGGACATCCGAACACGATTTTCGCAGGCGCGACTGTTCAGGAAGAAGTCGGATTACGTGGGGCTCAAACTGTCGCGCACCTGCTCAAACCATCAATCGCCTTTGCTGTCGATACAGGTATCCCGGGTGACACGCCAGGAATGACCGATCGTGAAGCATTGTCGAAATTAGGTGAAGGCGTTCAAGTCATCATGTTCGATGCGTCGATGATCGCACATCGTGGATTGATCGATTTCGTGACGAAAGTCGCAACAGAAGAAAATATCAAGTATCAACTGGACTTAACACCAGGTGGCGGAACGGATGCAGCGAAGTTCCACTTATCGAATACAGGTGTTCCATCACTTGCATTGACTGTACCGATTCGTTACCTGCACACGAATGTCTCAATCATGCATAAAGCCGATTTCGAAGCAGCCGTCGATCTAGTCGTTGCTGTGACAAAACGTCTGGATGCGGAGACTGTCCAAGCGATCTACGAGGGGTAATAAAACAATGAAGCACATCGCATCAGCAAAGAACGAAATCGTTAAACAATGGAAAAAACTCTTAACGAAAAAAGGACGTCTGCAGACGAACCGTTTCTTAATTGAAGGAGAACACTTGATTGAAGAAGCTGTTCGCGCTGGAATCGTCAAGGAATTGATCGTGCGTGAATCGTATCAAGTACCCGGTTCTTGGAAACGAAATGCCGATGTCTTTACGATTGATGATGCCGTCATCAAAGTACTGGCTGAGACTGAAACGTCGCAAGGCATCTTCGCTGTCTGTGAGATGAAACAAGCTTCGGCGCAATTAGAACGAGGACGCTATTTGTTGCTCGATCGTCTGCAAGATCCAGGGAACGTCGGGACGATGATTCGGACAGCTGACGCAGCTGGATTCGATGGTGTCGTCGTCGGACCGGGAACAGTTGACGTCTATAACGGAAAAGTCATCCGTGCGACGCAAGGATCGCTGTTCCATCTACCGGTTATCTCCATGCCGCTCGAAGAGGCAGTCAATGCACTGCACGAGCAAGGAATTGCGGTAATTGGCACGGCGTTAGAAGGAGCGACGTCTTATCAAACGATCGCACCGATGGATGCACTCGGTTTGATCATCGGGAACGAAGCACAAGGCGTTGCGCCAGAATTGCTCTCTTATTGTGATGAGCGTGCCTACATCCCGATTCGTGGTAAAGCGGAGTCATTGAATGCGGCAGTAGCGGCTGGCATTTTGCTTTATCATTTTGCAAGCGTGGATTGAAACCGACAAGCGTTCATGCTAAAGTGAACATCAGGAATACATCATGGACGTTGATGGAACAGAGTACGTTAGGGAACGATTCAATCAGGGAGAAGCGGTCGTAGACTGAAAACTGCTTCGTGAATCTGCTAACCGAATTCACTCCGGAGTCGCACGAGAGATCGTGACGGGATGCGCCCGTTATCGCGCAATTGGAGGACTTTTCGATTGAAAAGTCAAACAAGGGTGGTACCACGGTGTTTACATCGTCCCTTCGGCATTTGCCGGAGGGACGTTTTTTTATATCTTCAACTAAAGGAGTGGGAAAGATGCGCGAGCAATTAGAAGCATTACGCGATGAAGCGTTGACATTAGTCGATCAGGCAACAACACAAAAAGATCTCAATGACGTCCGAGTCAAGTATCTCGGGAAAAAGGGACCAATCACAGAAGTATTACGAGGAATGGGAAAGTTATCAGCGGAAGAACGACCAGTCGTCGGTGAGATCGCTAATACGGTCCGTCAAGCGATCCAGGAGCAATTGGAACAACGTCTGACAGCTGTCAAACAACAAGAAATGGATGCGAAACTGGCAGCGGAAGCAATTGACGTCACGTTACCAGGACGTCCGAAAAAGGTCGGTCATGCGCACCTCTTGCAACAGGTGACGGATGAGATCGAAGACATCTTCGTCGGACTCGGTTATACGATTGCCGAAGGTCCAGAAGTCGAGCAAGATCTGTTCAACTTCGAGATGTTGAATTTACCGAAGGATCACCCGGCACGTGACATGCAAGACTCGTTCTATATCACGGAAGAAATTTTGATGCGAACGCATACGTCACCGGTCCAAGCACGGACGATGCTCGCTTCGAAAGGAGAACCGATCCGCATTCTCTGCCCAGGTAAAGTCTATCGTCGAGACGAAGATGATGCGACACATTCGCACCAATTCATGCAAGTCGAAGGACTCGTCGTCGGAGAATCGATTTCGATGGCAGACTTAAAAGGAACGCTTGAAGCCTTCGCGAAGCAGATGTTCGGTGAAGCACGTGAAGTCCGCTTACGCCCAAGTTTCTTCCCGTTCACGGAGCCGTCCGTCGAAGTCGACGTCTCGTGCTTCAAATGTGGCGGTAAAGGATGTAACATCTGTAAACAGACGGGATGGATTGAAATTCTGGGCGCTGGAATGGTTCACCCTCACGTTCTCGAAATGGCCGAATATGATAGCACGAAAATGTCAGGTTTCGCATTCGGAATGGGTATCGAACGGATTGCCATGTTGAAATACGGTGTCGATGATATTCGCCACTTCTATACGAATGACGTTCGCTTCAGCGAACAGTTTTAAGGGGGAACGCAGATGTTAGTCTCAAAACAATGGTTGAACGAATATGTGGATGTCAGTCACACATCAGGACAAGATTTGGCTGATTTGATTACAAAGAGCGGAATCGAAGTCGAAGGCGTAGATGTCCGGGATGAAGCGTTGAACAACATCGTCGTCGGACGTGTATTAACGAAAGAAAAACATCCAGAAGCAGATAAATTGAATGTCACGACGGTCGACATCGGGCAAGACGAACCGGTCCAAATCGTGTGTGGTGCACCGAACGTCGAAGCCGGACAAGATGTCATCGTCGCACGCGTCGGAGCTCGCCTGCCAGGTATTAAAATCAAACGTGCCAAATTGCGAGGTGTCGTCTCAGAAGGGATGATCTGTTCACTCGAAGAACTCGGATTCGAAAAGAAATATATCCGAGAAGATGAGCAGGACGGGATCCATACGTTCCGTGAACCAGTCACACCAGGACAAGACGTTTTGGAGTTACTCGGTCTACGTGATGAAATCCTCGAGCTTGGATTAACGCCGAACCGTTCGGACTGCCTCAGCATGTATGGTGTCGCACACGAAGTGGCGGCGCTTTACGATACGACACCGACTTTCCCGGTCGTTGAAGTCAACGAAGCAGAAACTGCGACGGCAGTCGACGTGACGCTTGATTCAGAGGACTGCCCGTTCTACGCGGCACGAGAAATTCAAGGCGTGACGATTCAAGAGTCACCGACTTGGTTAAAAAACCGCTTGATTGCGAACGGCATTCGTCCGATCAACAACGTCGTCGACGTTACGAACTTCGTCTTACTCGAGACAGGTCAACCGCTTCATTCATTTGATGCTGAAAAACTCGGAAAACGGATCGTCGTGCGTCAAGCGCACGCAGGAGAGTCGTTCACGACGCTCGACGAAGTAGAGCGGACGCTCGATTCTTCGATGCTGGTCATCACTGACGGTGAACACCCGGTCGCGCTTGCTGGTGTCATGGGTGGAGCGAATACCGAAGTCGATGAAAACACGACATCGATCATTTTAGAATCAGCTTACTTCGCACCGATTTCCGTCCGGAAGACGAGCCGTGTTCTTGGACTTCGCTCGGACTCGAGTGCCCGTTTCGAAAAGGGCGTTGATCCACGTCGTGTCTTGTTAGCACTCGATCGGGCTGCAACTTTGATTGCTGAACTCTCGGGTGGAACGGTTCAGGCTGGTGTCGCTCAAGCTGGAACGCTCGAGCTTGACGATCACTTGATTGAAGCGAGTGTCTCGTACATCAATCACCGTCTTGGTATGGAGATCGAAGGAACGGTCATGCAAACGTTACTCGAACGTCTTGGTCTCGGTGTTGAATTATCGGGTGATGCCTTGACAGTCAGCGTACCGACTCGCCGCCAAGACTTGAAAATTCCAGCTGATTTAGCGGAAGAAGTCGCTCGTCTCTACGGATATGATGCACTGACTTCAAGCTTACCGTCTGAAGCGAGCCGTGGCTTCTTACCAAAACGGAACATTCACCGTCGTCATTTACGCCGGACATTGCAGGGAGCAGGTCTTTCGCAAGCCATCACGTATTCATTGACGAGCGAACAACGCGCGATGCAATTCAATGAACGAGAAGATTTGCATCCGGTCAAACTGGCGATGCCAATCAGTGAAGCACGTTCGACACTGCGGACGTCACTCATTCCGGGACTCCTTGAAGTCGCGCAGCATAATGTCGCACGACAGCATGCCGATGTCGCGTTTTATGAACTCGGCAGTGTTTATCTGCAACGGGATGCGTCACTTGAGACACTCCCGATTGAACAAGAAATGATCGGTGGCGTCGCAGTCGGTGTGTCAGAACAACACCGTGCGCACGGAACGCTCGTCAAAACAGATTTCTTCGTCATGAAAGGAATCGTCGAGACACTCGCTTCTGCAGTCGGTATCACGTTGACGTTCGAGGCAGCGAGCATTCCATCGATGCACCCAGGACGGACGGCGCGCATTTTGCTTGACGGAGAAGCGATCGGATTCGTCGGTCAAGTGCATCCTGGTCTGTCAAAAGAACAGTATGGTCTAAAAGAAGTGTACGTCTTTGAATTAGAGGCGATGGCACTACGTTCGAAAGAAGAGCAGGTCTACTCGGAAATCTCACGTTTCCCATCAATGACACGCGACTTAGCAATCGTCGTCGAGCGATCAGTGACGGCGCAATCCATCATCGATGTCATGACGGAAGCAGCCGGTCCACTTCTTAAGACGATCGAATTGTTCGATGTCTACACGGGTGAGAACGTCGGAGAGAATGAAAAATCATTTGCTTTCTCCCTCCGTTATCAAAACAAAGAACGGACGTTAGTCGATGAAGAAATCACGACAGCGCAACAGCGAGTCGTAGATGCAGTGAAAGAAACGTTCAATGCGGAACTTCGCGCATAATCAGGATAAACAAACAGCCGCTTTCCTTTCAGAGGAAGGCGGCTGTTTTTCGTTTGACGACAGATTCAAGAAGCAAGTTCTTCTGTTTCAGATGAAGCAGCTTGTCGTTTCGTAAAGGTGAAATACAGTAGACCACTTACGAGAACAATCAGACTACAGGACAAGAACATATTGGAATAGCCGATACCGCTTGCGACCGTAGCAAGAATCAAGGCACCGATTCCAAAACCTGTGTCATAAGCAAGGAAAAAGGTCGAGATGGCTTTTCCTTTCTGTGCGGGAGGTGCGAAGTTCAAGAGAACGGTTTGAAGACCAGGGAAGATAGAAGCAGAACCGACTCCAATAATGACGGCTGCAAGCAATAAACCAGCCAATGAAGGATACATGCCGAGAATGACAAAGCCCATCATATAAAGAACATACGATGGCAACAACACGAATGCAGCTCCTCGCTGGTCGAACAGTTTTCCAGCAATCGGTCGAATCGCGACCATCCCGAGAGCCACTAGCGCATAAAAATAAGAAGCATATGCGATATGACCGATCGAGTCCGTGTACAGTGAAATGAACGCAGATGTACTAGAGATCGCAACGCCTGCCAACAGAGTCGCCACCAACAAAAGCGGACGCGATAAGAAGAGAGACTGACTTAAACGAAACGCGAACGTGCTTGGGATATGTTGACTCGTCAGTGGCAGACGCGTCATTAACAAGAAGGAGATGATCGCTAGGGCGGCAACCGTCACGAAGTAAAGAATGAATGCTTTTTCCTGGATGAAGGTTAGACCGATGACGGGACCAAGGACGGATGCCAAGTTCATCGATAGGACGAAATAGCCCATCCCTTCTCCTTGACGTGTCTTTGGAATCAATGTCGTAACGGCGAGACTAATTGAAGAAGATAGCATCCCGAAACTAAAGCCATGGATGACACGGATGACGATTAAATAGAAGAATGATTCCAGTGGTAAGACAAGCAAGTAGCAGAGGCTCATTAATGCAAAGAGACTTGCAGAGACCATTAAGACACGCTTTAAATCATAACGATCTAACCAGTGACCAATCAGTGGACGAGAACAGACGGTTGCCAGGATGAAGCTCGTCACAATCCATCCGAGGGCTGAAGCGGAGACCGGAAACTGCTTAGCAGCGAGTAGTGGAAGTGAGGCATTGAGTAGATAAAACGTGATGAAGAGCAATAGGTTAATGATCAGCGTCATGACGTAATGACGCGAGAATAACCGAGCGATCATGAAGATTCCTCCTGTCGATGTAGAGTAAGTAGGTGCGTCATCCACTCACCGAGCTGTTGCTGATCGGTAAGGGAGAAGGAGGCGAGTAAGCGTTGGTGGGTCTCTTGGACCGCAGCATCGATTTGGTCGAACCGTTCAATGGCTAGAGGTGTCAATGAGACAAAGTGTGTTCGTCCTTCTTTTATCCGAGTGATGAAACCAAGCGTCTCAAGACGTGAGACGGTTTTCGTCACAGCTGGTTTTTCAATGATTAGATAATCGGCCAGTTGGACTTGTGAAACAGGTTGTAGTAATGCAACTGCTTTTATTAGTGCCCATTGACCCGTATGTAACGAGTAGGGAAGCAAGGTAGCATCAATCTCTCGTTTTACGAGACGTGAGACTTTTGATAGTTGTCCGAGTACATCTTCTTGTGTATAGAGCATCCTATTTCTCCTTTTAGTTAACTAGTTAACTTTAAGAGTGTATCAAAGCTGATTAAGAGGTGCAAGGGAAGAAACGCTCATTTCATGCATTGAAGAGAATAATTTTCTAGCATGATAAAAGATTAAGCAAGTCTTAAAGCGGGTATGTTCCGTAAAAGAGTATTTGATTTACTTGAAACAATGGATACGACTGTTTATGTGATCGGTTGACTAATTCATCTTGACATAGAGAAGAGACAAAGAAGGGAAGAGTACATCATGAATCGACTAGCGAAGCTCCTGACTGAACTATTACCATTCACTATAAAGGAAGCAATCAATCCACTCATCACGAATATCGCAACCGATTCGCGACAAATCAGACCTGGCGGATTATTCATCTGTATCAACGGCTACACGGTTGATGGTCACGATTATATCAATCAGGCAATCCAAAACGGTGCTGTGGCGATTTTAGCTGAACGATCGTTTCCGGATTGCCCGGTTCCCGTCATTACTGTGCCGGATACGAAACGACTTGCAGGTCAAGTCGCGAATCGCTTTTACAATCAACCGAGTCAAAAGATGCGTGTATACGGTGTAACCGGAACGAATGGAAAAACGACGACGACGAAATTGGCGTATGATCTCTTTCGAGCAACAGGTATAAAAGCCGGCATGATCAGCACGGTCGGTGCACGAATTGATGAGGAACTCATTGAGACGCCGAATACGACGCCTGAAGCCATCATCTTACATCGACTGTTGTATGAAATGGTTGAAAAAGGCGTGACTGATTGCATCATTGAAGTGTCTTCTCACGCATTAGCCGAAGGTCGAGTCGAGGGAGTGTCTTTCCACTCGGCAGCATTTACGAACCTGACGCATGATCATCTGGATTACCATCATTCAATGGAGGATTACGCCAAGACGAAAGCTTTGTTGTTTCAACAAGTTGCTACGTCAAATGGTCGGACCATCGTCTTGAATCGAGAAGATGGTTGGAGTCGCGTCATGCGAGAAGCTGCGCCTTTACAACCCGTCATCTGGTATACGACGCAACCACACCGGACGTCACAGATCGCGGTCGAGTGGTTGACGGACACCGTCAATGTGCGGATCGACGAGACGACGACGCGTGTGCCGACAGCTTTACTAGGTGAATTCAATGCAGCGAATTTAGCGGCGGCGATGGGATTGTTGCGGGCAGGCGATGCCAATCTCTATACCTTGATTCGTCATATTCCAGAACTGGAATTGCCGAAAGGACGACTCGAACGACTGGACTGGGCACCTTGTGAGATTTATATCGATTATGCCCATACACCGGATGGTCTAGAAAAATGTTTACAGGCACTCACTTCTTCCGGAGAGTCGCTATCGGTCGTTTTAAGTGCAGCTGGAGAGCGTGATCGAACGAAACGAGCGGAGATGGGGCGGATCGCAAGCAAATATTGTGAACACATCATCGCAACGGTCCATGATGCGAGGACAGAGAATCCGGATCGAATCATCGAAGAGCTAATCGTTGATATTCCACGTGAACATTTAGTAGGTTGTCATACGTCCCGTCATGAAGCGCTCGTACAAGCAGCGCATCTGGCGCACGAAGGGAAACGAATCGTCATTGTCGGGAAAGGTCATGATGAGGTAGAACGAATCGGTACAAAAACGATTCCTTTTAATGAAAAACATATACTTCTTGCGGAATTAGAACGACTGTCTGAAGGGGAGTCCGTCATTTAAAAAAACCGACCATTCCGTTAAGGTCATGGTCGGTTTCGTTTCGTGGCTAGTTGTTGTGCCTTTTTCGTATTCGCAAAATGGGCTTTCGTCCAGTCACGAAGTTTGTCAGCTCCATAACGTAAGATCAGTGAAGCGGCGACTTGATCCACTTTAGCACCAGCACCTTTCGGAATGACGACACCTGTTGTCTCGCTCAACTTGTCCATCTCCTTCAAAAAGATGGCGCGAGCGATGATGGATGAGGCAGCGACGGCGACATGGAGTTGTTCCGCCTTGGTCGAGAAGTAGACATTTTCTCGAACGGGATTGACGACACCAGACAAGTGTTTGTAGTAAACAGTCTTTTCAGCGAACTGATCAATCAAAATCGCTTCTGGTTTCGTCTCCAGTTGGTCAAGAAGTCGCTCGAGTACATCATTATGCATCAGGGCAGTCATCTTTCCTTGTGTCATCGTTCGTTGCATCTGATTGTATTCTGGATTGTGTAGGATACGATATGTGTACGGAATGACAGCATGGAGATCGCGA
This sequence comes from Exiguobacterium sp. s91, assembly GCF_018618915.1. NCBI lineage: Bacteria > Bacillati > Bacillota > Bacilli > Caryophanales > Exiguobacterium > Exiguobacterium sp. s91. The sequence goes on from NZ_JACSMZ010000001.1 coordinate 623,623, forward strand.
GCAATCCGACGAATCTCGGTATCGTTCAGATGTTTGGAGTCTCGAACACCGAGTTCGTGAAGAAGTGCAATCTGCTTTCGATCAACGAAGGAAGCGACGACGACGAGTGGACCGAAGAAATCGCCTTTTCCGACTTCGTCACTGCCAGCGACGGACCATTCCGAGAAACCATTTGGTAACGTTGAAACAAGTGGTTCCTTCGATTTAGTCGGTGTAGCCGTACCGAAGCGTGAAGCGATGGTTTCAGCTTCCGTTCCTTGAAACATCACTTTTCCAGAATTGTAAATCGTGATGACACATCCAGGTACTTTAGCGGCGAAGCGGGCATACGGTGGACTCTTCGTCTGTCCTTGTTTAAACTCTTGTATGACGAGGTCTTGCTTTTCTTTAGATAAGCGTAAAACGGTAGTTCCCACGAGATAACCTCCCTTTCCGGGATTAAGCATACCATCCTTAAGACCGATGGGGGACTTCTTTTCCTAAAACGAAAATGATGGTACTATATGAAAGAAGCAAAGTATGAGGAGGACAGAAAAATGGCTGATTCAGAAGGGTTGAACCGGACGACGATTCATATCGCAGGCAATGATTATACGATTGTCGGAACGGAGTCGCCAGAACACGTACGCGAAGTGGGTCTCCTCGTCGATACGAAAATTCGAGAAATCCGAGAACAAGCACCACAACTCGACGTTCGTCAAATCGCCGTCCTAGCGGCGCTTAATATTGGTAGTGATTACGTAAAAATAAAAAAGAATTTGGGTGAACTATAAACTATGATTTCTTTCGTTATCTTATTACTTCTCGCCTTAGGCGTCATGACGGGTGTCCGACGGGGAGTCGTATTGCAGGCCGGGCATTTGCTCAGCCTGATCATTTCCTTCATCGTCGCCTTGTCGTTTTATGAAGAATTGGCGACGAAATTCCGTTTGTGGGTACCGTATCCGTCGACACTAGATGATGCGGGAATCGACTTGACGATGTTCGCAATTCCAAGTTCAGCACGACTCGATGAGGTGTTCTACAAAGCCTTTTGGTTCGTCGTCCTGTTCTTCGGTACAAAAATCATCTTAGCAATCTTGTTGTCGATGTTTGATTCGTTGACGAACATTCCGATTTTAAAACAAGTCAAAGGATTATTAGGTGGCGTCTTCGGCTTTATCGAGATGTACATCTTCATTTTCTTACTCTTGTTCCTCGCAGCATTCGTTCCGATTCAGTCGATACAGGATGCGATCGCAGACTCGAGTTTGGCAAGCTTCATCATCCAACATACACCGCTCCTTGCGAATTGGCTGATGGACAAAGTTGGATTGATAAAATAAACATGCTCCCGTTAAATGGGAGCTTTTTTTGAGGGGAGAATTGCACATGCGTACGATTCAAGATGCAATGCGTCACTTAGAACGAATCTCAGTCTATCTAGAGGTTAAAGGGGAAAATCCGTTTAAGATCAATGCTTTCCGAAAAGCAGCAAGTATCCTCGAGGCATCCGATGCTGACTTCATGGCAATCGACGATTTCACGGCGATGAAGGGGATTGGTAAAGGAACGGCTGCTGTTCTTGAGGAGTACCGGGAAACGGGAACGAGTACGGCACTGACGGAACTCGAACAAGAAGTACCGGAAGGACTGATTGCTTTACTGAAGATCCCAGGTCTTGGTGGGAAGAAACTTGCTAAATTGCATGAAGTCGGCGTCATTGATGCGGATTCCTTTGCAGAGAAATTAGCGGATGGTACAGTCGAAGCGATGCCTGGATTCGGTAAGAAGACGGTCGAAAAGTACGTCAAAGCGCTCGAAACGTTTGAAACACGACCAGAACGATTACCGTATGGTGTCATGCGGAAGGTCGTTGCGGAATTAAATCAGACCCTTGCGTCGTTCGATGAAATCATTCGCTTCGAAGTTGGTGGAAGCTTCCGCCGAGCAGAAGAGACGTGCAAGGATCTTGATTTCATCCTCTCGACGAACGAACCGGAACGGATCAAGGAGCAACTCTTGGAACTGTCGCTCATCGATGAAGTCATCGCTGCCGGCAGCACGAAAGTATCACTCGTCTTAAAACGAGACGTCCATTATATCGCGGTTGATTTCCGAATCGTCGATGACGCGGCGTACGCATCCACATTACATCACTTCACGGGTTCGAAGGATCACAATGTCCGGATGCGTCAGCTCGCCAAAGAACGGGGAGAGAGCATTTCTGAATATGGCGTTGAAACCGAGCAAGGATTAGTACAGCCGAAGACGGAAGAAGAATTGTTTGCGCGGTACGACTTACCGTTCATCGCACCTGAATTACGAGCAGGGCGTCAAGAGTTCGAGCAGGATTTGTCACACCTTTTAACGGAACAGGATATTCAAGCAGATGTGCACATGCATACGACATGGTCAGATGGAACATTATCTGTTGAAGAACTAGTCGATGCGTGTGCTGCACGAGGGTATACATGGATGGCGATCACCGACCATAGTAAGTATATGAAGTTCGTCAATGGATTGACGGAAGAGCGTCTACGTGCGCAACGGGTCGAAATCGAAGCAGCACGCAAGAAACATCCCGAGATGACGATTTTATGTGGCGTCGAGATGGATATCTTGCCTGATGGGTCGCTCGATTATGCAGATGATTTCTTAAAAGAGATGGATTACGTCATTGCCTCGATTCATTCGAAATTCGATCAGACGGAAGAAGAGATCATGCAACGGCTTGAGAATGCGTGTCGTAATCCTTACATTTCTCTGATTGCCCATCCGACAGGACGAATCATCGGTAGACGAGAGGGCTATGCCGTTAACGTCGATCGCTTGATCGAACTAGCAGCCGAGACAGGAACAGCGCTTGAGATGAATGCAAACCCTGCACGATTCGATTTGACGGCAAGTTCCCTAGCAAAAGCGAAGGCTGCTGGTGTGAAAATTTTGATCAATACGGATACACACCGACCAGAAATGTTAGAAGATATGAAACTTGGAGTCCTCCATGCACGTAAAGCCTATTTGGAGGCGTCTGATGTCATCAATACGTGGAGCGCTGAAGCAGCACTTGCCTTCTTCGGTCGAAAACGTTTAGGAGTGGATTAAATGAATGCCAACGCATTACGCGTCTTAGAATATGAGAAGTTAAAAGAAAACATGTTATCGTTCACAGCAAGCTCACTTGGAGCACAGTTCGTTCGAGCGATGCATCCAGCGGAAGAGTTCGAGCAGGTCAAGGAATTGTTAGCCGTCACGACGGAAGCAACGACGGTTTACCGATTGCGTGACCGTTACCCGTTCGGTGGATTGACAGATGTCCGCAGTGAAGTGAAACGGGCAGAAATTGGTTCGGTCCTCTCGACGAGTGAACTCTTATCCGTTGCAGACGTCGTCTATTCAGGACGTCAAGTGAAGGCGTTCCAAGAACGATTGCATGAAGATCATCCGGATCTACGATTACCACGACTCGACAGTCGAATCGAACAGATCACGAAGCTCGTTGAGATCGAACAGGGGATTCGCCATGCCATTGACGACCAAGGAACTGTTCAAGATTCGGCAAGTGATAAATTACGAGCGTTACGTAGTCAGTTGCGTTCGCTCGAAGGACAAGTTCGTTCAAAAATCGATAGTGTCTTACGTAGTAAAGCGAAGATGCTATCTGACGCAATCGTGACGATGCGAAATGATCGCTACTGTGTCCCGGTCAAACAAGAATATCGTCAAGCGTTCGGTGGGATCGTTCATGATCAGTCGGCGTCCGGTGCAACGTTGTTCATCGAACCACAAGCCGTCGTTTCTGCGAACAACGAGATCCAAGAAGCGCGTTTGAAAGAACGAGCTGAAATCGAACGAATCCTCGCACAATTATCAGCACTTGTCGGGAGTGTCGGCGACTCGCTGCGCATCAATCTCGATGTACTAGCAGAACTTGATTTCATCATGGCGAAAGCGTTGTACGGTCATCAGATTGGAGCGGTCGAACCACGCTTGAATGAAAATCGCCATATCATTCTGAAGGAAGCACGACATCCCTTCATTCCAAAAGAAGAGGTCGTACCGATCACTGTCTCGCTAGGTGGCGATTTTACATCTCTCGTCATCACAGGTCCGAACACCGGTGGTAAGACGGTTACCTTAAAGACGATTGGTCTTTTGCAATTGATGGTGCAATCAGGACTATACGTGCCGGCAGCAGATGAGACGGAGCTCAGTGTCTTCGATGCGATTTATGCCGATATCGGGGATGAACAGTCGATAGAACAAAACTTGTCGACGTTCAGCTCGCATATGACGAACATCGTCTCGATGATGGAGAAAATCGATTTCATGAGTTTGGTGCTGTTTGATGAATTGGGTGCGGGAACGGACCCGACAGAAGGGGCTGCCCTGGCGATTGCAATTCTTGATGAAGTGAAACGCCGCGGAGCACGTGTTGCAGCGACGACGCACTATTCGGAATTAAAAGCATACGGCTATAACCGAGAAGGAGTCGTCAACGCGTCGATGGAATTCGATGTCGAATCACTCAGCCCGACGTATCGCTTACTCATCGGTGTACCAGGACGCTCGAACGCGTTCGAGATTTCAAAACGTCTTGGACTCGAAGACCGGATCATCGACGCGGCACGTGGTCAAATCGGTAGCGACGCCCAATCCGTCGAAACGATGATCGAACGACTGGAAGAGGCGAAACAGCGTGCTGAAACGTTAGAGGCTCAGTTGCTAGAAGAGAAGAAACGACTCGTTGCAGAGCGTGAGCAATTCGAGCAAGAACAAGCAGAGATTCAGGAAGAGAAAAATGAGATTCTGGCAAAAGCGGAAGAAAAAGCAGCACGTGCAGTCGAACGTGCCCAAAAAGAGGCTGAAGGCGTCATTAAACGTTTGAAAGAATTGCGTGATGCTGGTGCCGTCAAAGAGCATGAACTGATCGAGGCACGTAAAAAACTTGAAGATGCGAAGCCGAGTCTGCAAGAGAAGCGGATTGCTAAAGTAAAAGCGAAATACGATCAAACGCCACGTTTTGATAAAGGCGAAGAAGTCAAAGTCACGACGTTCAATCAAAAAGGCTATATCATCAACCAACAGGCGAACGGCGAGTACACCGTTCAAGTCGGCATCATGAAGGTGAACGTCAAACCGGAAGATCTTGCGAAGATCGGCAGTACTCCAAAACGTCCTCAAACAAAAGGGCGTTCTGGTGGTACGAGTGTGACGAAACAATCGGCGCCTTCAGCTGAACTGGATTTACGTGGCGTCCGTGTTGAAGAAGGATTATCGAAGCTTGAACGCTTCATGGACCAAGCTTTGTTATCGAACTACGACCACATTCGTGTCATCCATGGTCTGGGTACGGGAGCGATGCGTCAAGGTGTCCAAGAATTCTTGAAAGGTCATCGTCACGTCAAAGGTCACCGCTTAGGTGGTCAAGGTGAAGGCGGACACGGTGTGACGATCATCGAACTGAAATGAGGAAAGCAAGATGAACATTTTTGAGAACGTCTATGTCTACACGACAGCGCTCTATTCGGTCGCGGGATTACTGATCATTTTAGGACTTGCACTTTTTGAGTTGACAACCCGGTATAAAAACTGGGAACATATCAAGAGTGGCAACATCGCCGTTGCGTTAGCAACAGGTGGAAAAATCATCGGACTCGCCAATATCGTTCATTTCGCTGTTCAAGGGGAAGAACGGGTCGGGTCGATATTTCTTGAAAGTGCTTTTGGCTTCTTACTGTTGATATCGACATACTGGATCTTTGAATTCCTGACACCGAATTTGCCGGTAGACCGTGAAATCGAGAACGGCAACATTGCTGTCGGTATCATTTCATGTGCCTTATCGATCGGCATGTCCTACGTCATCGGATCAGCGTTAGTGGGGTGAATCCGTGTTAGAACGTTTAGCGAAAATCATGTTCGGGGTTTCGATCGCCTTTTTGGTCGTCGGTATCCTTTGGATTGTATTTAATTAAAAGAACCGGTCTTACCGTGTGATCATTCCGTACTGACATCGTTTCAGTACGGAATTTTTATTGGAAGCCACGCCTAATCAAAAAAGGAGGAACGCATATGAACGTACGAAAAACATCAACAACGACAGAAACGAGACGCCGTGCTTTTGAGGCGATGCAATTGATTTCTTGGAAGGACATCTTCTGGGTCATCATCGGGTCGGCGATTCTCGCCTTTGGAATCAACTACTTTACGATTCCGAACGATTTATCTGAAGGTGGATTGATCGGGATCACGGTCATCTTCTACTACCTCTATGGCTGGGATACGGGACTTGTTTCCCTGATTGCGAACGCCTTGCTGTTCGTCGTCGGTTATCGATTCCTCAGCCGGAAGACGATGCTTTACTCCGTCATCTCGGTCGCCGTCACATCATTTGTCCTCTCCTCAACAGCAAGTCTTGCAACTTCATCAGATAGCCGTTTAATCGGTACGGTCTATGCGGGAATTCTGATTGGTGTTGGGATTGGTCTCGTCATTCGTGCTGGAGGAACGACGGGCGGGGGAGTCATCATCGCTCGACTGATGAATAAATACTTGAATCTCAGTATCGCGGTCTCGATGTTTATCATCGATGTCGCGGTCGTCGGTGCATCAGGGTTCCTATTCGGAGAAGAGACGATGCTATACACGTTGATTGCAATCATCATCGGCTCGTACTTGATTGATCTCGTCAGCGAAGGATTAAATGTCCGCGAAGCGGTCACGATCATCAGTCATCGCCAAGAGGAGATCGCGACGATCCTGACAGAGACACTCGGTCGTAGCGCGACGGTCATCCACAGTCACGGTCATTTCACGAAACAAAAGAATGATATGTTGTATATGATCGTCGATAAACGACAACTGGCACCGTTGAAACAGATCGTCGAAGCAGCGGATCCCCGCGCCTTCGTCGTCATTCATAAAGTGCGCGAAGTCATTGGTGAAGGATTTACGTATCCATCCCGGTGATGTCTATTAAAAAGCAGTGCTTCTTCTTTTTCGGAAACGAGAAAGGGTGGTGCTGCTTTTTTGTATGATGATTTCTAATTGAACGAATCGAAAAAAACAAGCAGATTTGATTTCTTTTTTTGGATTTTACTGGCATGTCGAATTCGATTCAACGTATAATAAAAATGAATAGTAATTCATTATCAGGGAGGGAAACGTATGGAATCCGTTTGGTTATCTGATTATCCCGAGCAAGTACCCGCATCGATTGATTATCGAGAATTACCTCTTTATCAGGCACTCGATGAGGCAGCGACTGATTTTCCAGAACAACGTGCCTTGAGTTTCTTAGGAAAACGTATGACGTTTCGTGAAGTACGTGACGAGGCCCGCGCACTTGGGAGCCTATTACAAGAGCACGGACTAAAAAAAGGGGATCGCGTCGGACTGATGTTACCGAACTGTCCCCAGTATATGATCAGTTATTATGCTGTTCTCTATGCAGGTGGTATCGTCGTCCAAGTGAACCCACTCTATACAGACCGTGAACTTGAACAGATTCTCGTCGATTCAGGAGCACATATGCTCGTGACGCTCGATCTACTCTATCCGAAAGCGTCTCGTGTCAAGGCGTCGACGACACTCAAGACCGTCGTGACGACAAGTATCGCGGATTACCTTCCCTTCCCTAAAAATAAACTCTATCCGATTAAAGCACGGAAAGATAACAACATCATCATTGATACGACAGGTTCGATCCCGTTTTTATCTTTGCGGGGGTATGAACCGATTACACCAGTCGCGATTCAACCGAAGGAGGACGTCGCGGTTCTCCAATATACGGGTGGAACGACAGGCGCTCCCAAAGGTGTCATGTTGACACACTTTAACTTGAGTGCAAACGTCGAACAGATCGACAACTGGTTCTATAAATATAATCGAGGAGATGGACGGAAGCTGTTAGCAGTCGTTCCTTATTTCCATGTCTATGGCATGACGTGTAACCTCAATTTCGGCATATTTAATGCCTATGAACAAATCATCGTTCCGAAATTCGATATCGAACAGGTACTCAAGACGATTCATAAGGAAAAACCGAATCTGTTCCCAGGTGCTCCGACGATGTATGTTGGTCTATTGAATCATCCGAAGCTGAAGAAGTATGATCTCTCTTCGATTGAAGCCTGTATTTCTGGTTCAGCTCCTCTACCAGTCGAAGTGCAGGAAAAATTCGAAGCGCTGACGGGTGGGCGGATCGTTGAAGGATACGGTCTGTCTGAAACGAGTCCGGTGACGCATACGAACTGTATCTGGGATCGTCGGATTCCTGGAACGGTCGGTATTCCGGTACCCGATACGCAAGCGAAAATCGTCCAAGCGGACGGAGAGACACCAGCTGCTCCAGGTGAGATTGGTGAGATTATCGTCACAGGTCCGCAAGTCATGAAAGGATACTGGAAACGACCAGAAGATACGCAAGCTGTTCTGCGAAACGGTTGGTTGCATACGGGAGACCTTGGATATATCGGTGAGGATCATTATTTCCGAATCGTCGATCGGAAAAAAGATTTGATCATTGCTTCTGGATTCAACATTTATCCACGTGAAGTCGAAGAAATCCTATATGAACACCCAGCCGTCAAAGAAGCGGTCGTCATCGGTGTTCCGGATGTCTACCGCGGAGAGACCGTCAAGGCGTTCATCGTCGTCAAGGATGAGATGACGGTCACGGAAGAAGAACTCGATCAATTCTGTCGTAAACAGTTAGCATCGTTCAAAGTGCCGAAGCAGTATGAATTCCGGCAAGAGTTACCGAAGACGTTCGTTGGTAAGATTCTCCGCCGTGTTCTCGTTGAAGAAGAACGTGCCAAACAACTCGAAGAAAGCAGTTGACAGGATAAAATGACATGATAGAATAAATATGAATGAACCATCATTCATTTTATGCGTTAGGAGATAGTGGAATGAAACGAACAATGTCAAAGAGTGACCGCATCATTGATGCCGCCGTAAAAGTCATCGCCAAGAACGGCTACCATGGAGCGAAAGTGACTGCCATCGCAAAGGAAGCCGGGGTTGCGGATGGAACGATCTATCTGTACTTCAAGAATAAAGAACATCTCTTGATTTCGCTATTCCAAGCGAAAATGGGAAGCTTCATCGAATATTCCGAAGGACAAATCGCGAGCCATACATCAGCGACGGAACAATTGGCAGCATTGATTGAGGCACACCTCGAGCAATTATCCGTCGACTATGATTTAGCGGTCGTCACGCAGATTGAGTTGCGTCAATCGAACCAAGCCATGCGTCAAAACATCGCTGCCGTCTTAAAGCCGTACTTGCATCTGATTGACCGGGTCGTTAAGCACGGGATGACGACAGGTGAGTTTTCAAACGATCTGGATTATCGATTAGCACGTCAGATGATTTTCGGAACGATCGATGAGGTCGTGACGAGCTGGATGGCAAGTGGATTCAAATATGAGTTGCTTGAGACACGCGACGGGATTCATCGGATGTTGATCAAAGGGCTGAGTTAAGCCCTTTTCATGACAACAACTATGTAAGCGGATACAAAGAATGATGGTGAATAGACGACAAGGGGGAGCATGAGATGGAAATCTATGTACTGTTGAAACGCACATTCGATACGGAAGAAGCAATCCAACTCGAGAATGGTCAAATCGATGAGGATGGCGCTGAGTTCATCATTAACCCATACGATGAGTATGCGGTAGAAGAAGCGATTCGTGTCCGTGATGCACAAGGGGGAACGGTAACGGTCGTGACGGTCGGACCGGAAGATGCGGACAAAGAATTACGAACAGCACTCGCAATGGGAGCGGATCAAGCAGTTCGTATCTCGATTGAAGATGATATCGAAGAGGCAGATCATTTCACGATTTCTGAAGTGCTCGCTGGTTATTTGAAGGAACAAACGGTTGATCTCGTCATCGCCGGAAACGTCGCAGTCGATGGCGGAAGTGGTCAAGTGGCGCCTCGCGTCGCAGAACTACTTGATATCCCTTACGTGACGACGATCACGAAACTAGAGCTCGACGGTACGAAAGCTGTCGTGACACGCGACGCTGAAGGGGATACGGAGACGATCGAAACAACACTTCCGTTACTCGTCACTGCGCAACAAGGATTGAACGAACCACGTTATCCAAGTCTTCCAGGGATCATGAAGGCGAAGAAAAAGCCGCTTGAAGAACTCGAACTCGATGATCTCGAACTTGATGAAGACGAACTCGCACCACGTCTAGAGACGATTGAGCGTTTCTTACCACCGAACAAAGCAGCTGGTAAGATCCTCGAAGGTGAACTGAACGAGCAAGTCGCGCAGCTCGCATCATTATTACGTAACGAAGCAAAAGTGGTCTAAGGGGGAGAAACGAATGACAAAAGCATTAGTACTCGCAGAATCACGGGATGGTAGTTTACGGAATGTGTCGTTTGAGGCAATCGCAGCAGCGCGACGTGTCGCAGATGAAGTCATCGCGGTCCTGATTGGACACGATGTCGCAAAGGATGCCGATGCTCTAGCATCACGCGGAGCGGACCAAGTCCTCGTCGTCGAGGATGAGCGTCTTTTACACTACACGCCAGACGGTTATGGACAAGTCTTCCTCGAGTTGATGAATCGAACGTCACCCGACGTGCTCGTCTTCGGTCATACGTCGCTCGGCAAGGATCTATCACCGAAGATCGCGGCAAAACTACAAGCCGGTTTGATCAGTGATGTGACGGCGATTGAAGGGGAAGGCGCAGATGCGTCATTCATTCGCCCGATCTACTCGGGGAAAGCATTTGAAAAAGTCAAAGTCGCAGAAGGCAAGACACTCTTTACAGTCCGTCCGAACAACATCGATCCGCTCGAAGCAGGTAGTTCACAAGGAATGGTCGAGTCGGTTACGGTTGAACTGAAGGATTTACGGACAATCGTCGCAGACATCGTACGCAAAGCAACAGGCGGCGTTGATTTGTCAGAGGCAAAAGTCATCGTCGCAGGTGGACGAGGCGTCAAGAGTTCGGACGGCTTCGCACCGTTACAAGAACTAGCAGATGTCCTCGGAGGAGCAGTGGGTGCTTCGCGTGGTGCTTGTGATGCGGATTACTGCGACTATGCGCTTCAAATCGGTCAGACAGGTAAAGTCGTTACACCGGACCTTTATATCGCGTGTGGGATCTCAGGTGCGATCCAACACTTAGCAGGGATGTCAAATGCCAAAGTGATTGTTGCAATCAACAAGGACCCGGAAGCGAACATCTTCTCTGTCGCGGACTATGGTATCGTCGGAGATTTGTTCGACGTCGTGCCATTATTGACAGCTGAATTCAAAAAAATGCTCGTTCACGGATAAGTTTGAAGGCCGGTACCATTATCATGGTGCCGGTTGTTTTTGCGGATTTTTCGCGTGAGCAGTTTCGTTTGTTGGAAGAGACTGCTATGATATACTCGAATCAATAAAGAGATCACCCATTTTTTTACCGGGTCGATCTACTCATTAGGAGGTTATGATCAATGGCAATCGTACACGCAACTAGCCAATCATTTAAAGAAGAAACACAAGAAGGACTCGTCCTTGTTGATTTTTGGGCAACATGGTGTGGACCATGTCGTATGCTCGCACCTGTTCTTGAAGAACTCGATGCTGACATGCAAGATGTAAAAATCGTCAAAGTCGACGTAGATGCAAACCCAGAAGTAGCTGGAGCATTCCAAGTTCAAAGTATCCCGACACTCGTTCTCTTCAAAGATGGACAACCTGTCAACAAAACAATGGGCTTCATGCCAAAAGACGCACTTAAAGAATTCGTTGAAACATCTAACTAATTCTTTCCTGCATATCAAAACAGACCGTTCTGCACAGGCAGAATGGTCTGTTTTTTTTAGATTACATTGGCGTACAAAGTTCAATCAGGTGACCATCGGGGTCGAGGACATAGGCGACGACTTGCCCCCATGGTTTTTGTGCAGGCGCGAGGACGGTCTCATATCCTGCCTCCACCACCTTCTGAAATAGAGTAGGGACGTCATCCGTGATGAAACCAATCTCTAACGTCTGTTGTGTTTTTCCACTCGGTATCGTGTAATCCGGAATCAACTGTTGCACGTCTTCACGCGTATTGAAGGCGAGTGTCGTCTGACCGGTCTCGAACTCGATGTAGCTCCCGTGCTCCGCCTTGACGGATAAGCCAAGAACGTCTCGATAGAATGTCAGCGTCTGCGCAGTGTCTTCAACGTATAAAATCGTATAGCCGTATTGAATCATTAAAAAGCCTCCTGTCAATCCTCGAATAACGAAGCGATGTCTGAAGCCGGTGTCGGGTAAGCGAATCCAGTCTGTTGCATCGAAGTACTTGGAATCCGGTGTTGCATCGCAAACGAGAAATAGTTTGCTAGTTCCGCTGCATTGACACCGATGAAGTGTGCGCCGAGTACTTGATCATCTTCCCCGACGAGCACTTTCGCCCGAGCAAAACTGTCTTTGATCCGTGCGTTCGTTTGCCAGGAGGACGTATCGATCAAGCGACCACGGTAAGGAATACCTGCTTTTTTCAAAGCAGCTTCCGTTTCACCGACGAGGGCGAGGTTCGGAGCAGTGAATACGACGCTAGGTACAGGGAGCAGCTCCAGTTTCCGGTTGTTCCCTTCGAGCATGTTATCGGCAGCGAGTCGTCCTTCGGTTCCAGCAAACGGCGTCAATGCGGGATTCCCGCTGACAGCGACATCTCCTGCGGCATAGATATGTTCGACGGAAGACTGAAGGTACGCATTGACATGGATTCCTTTTTCGTTATGCGCAACGCCGATGGCTTCGAGACCAAGCTGGTCGATACTTGCGACACGTCCAGTCGCATTCAAGACGACGTCGGTCTTCAATACGTCGCCGTTCGATAAATGAAGTGATTCCTCTTCGTAAGCGACGACCTCTGCTTCTTTGATGATGGAGATACCAAGTGCCCGTGTGGCTTCTAACAGCACATCGACCAATTCGCTCTCGAATTGTTTTAAGGGGTTAGAACGTAAGACGATCGTGACGTCTGCGCCAGCAATACGAGCGAGATGGGCGAACTCGAACGAGATATAACCACCGCCGATGCAGACGAGTCGTCGTGGAAGTTCTTTCAGTTCAAGAAACTCATTACTTGTTATGAAACGCTCACTACCGGGTACAGTTAATTCGCGAGGTCTTAGACCGGTTGCGATTAAAAACTGTTCCCCTTCGATTTCTTCTTCACCAATTCGAAGGCGATGTGAAGACACGAAATGCGGTTCTCCATGGAAATAGTCGATGTCCGTTTCCGCGTACCGCTTTCGTGTTTGCTCCGGGATGGCGCGTGTGTATTCATTCTTTCGCTCCATCAATTGGCGCCAATCAATCGAAATCAGACCCTTTACGCCGTATCCGAGCAATCGCTCGACAGCGTCTTTCGTCTCACTACCCGTCAGTAAGATTTTTTTGGCGTCACATCCACGTTGTGCGCATGTGCCACCTGGAGTGAAGTTCTCCACGATGGCAACACGTAGTCCTTTTTCAGCGAATTTATAAGCCGCTTGATTTCCAGCGGAACCTGTTCCGATCACAATGCAATCATATGTACGCATTTTTCATCCTCCGTATGTCATAATCAATGTATGGTATTTACCCGAACGAATAAAACTAAAAACGGTGAAAGGAGACATTTATTTGGGACATCAAGAACATATCAAAGCGAAACTATCCCTTTTGCCTGATGAGCCAGGATGTTATCTGCACAAAAATGAATTCGGCGAAGTCATCTATGTCGGAAAAGCAAAAAATCTAAAGAATCGTGTCCGTTCCTATTTCACGGGAGCACATGATATTAAGACGGAACGTCTCGTCGCGGAAGTCCGTGACTTCGAATACATCATCACAGCTAGTGAACTAGAAGCGTTGTTGCTTGAGATGACGCTTATTAAGAAACATGATCCGAAGTACAATATCATGTTGAAGGATGATAAGTCGTATCCGTACTTGAAAATTACGAATGAGACATATCCTCGCCTGATCACGACACGTAAGTTGAAAAAAGATGGTGGTCATTATTTTGGTCCTTATCCGAATGCGTATGCGGCAAACGAGACGAAACGTCTGCTAGATCGTTTATATCCGCTACGTAAATGCCAACCGATGCCGAAAAAACTTTGTCTGTACTACCATATCGGTCAGTGTCTCGGTCCATGCGAAATCCCGAATCTCGAGTCGGAACAAAAAGCGCTCGTTTCAGAAATCCGACGTTTCTTGTCGGGCGACACGAAAGAGCTTGTCGAAGACTTGAAACAGAAGATGGCGGACGCGGCCGAAACGATGGAATTCGAACGTGCCGGAGAATTGCGCGATCAAGTACGGGCGATCGAGTCGATCATGAACAAACAAAACATGATCACAGCGGATTTGACGTCACGCGACGTATTCGGAATCCATGTCGATAAAGGCTGGATGTGTGTCCAAGTCTTCTTCCTTCGCGGCGGAAAGATGATCGAACGTGATGTCTCGCTTTTCCCGATTTATGGTACACCGGCAGAAGAGCTCGAGAGTTTCATCGTCCAGTTCTACGAAAAGAATATCAAGCCAAGTGAAGTCTATGTACCGCCACTCGTCAATCAGCTGTTGCTCAAAGAGGCGCTATCGATTAAAATTCATGTTCCGGTCCGAGGATCAAAACGGAAATTACTTGATTTAGCGACGAAGAATGCTGAAAATGCGATCTCTGAACGCTTCGAGTTGTTAGCGAAAGACGAGAAACGGACCGTTCAAGCAGTCGAAGAACTCGCTGACGCGATCGACGTTCATCCATTGTCCCGGATTGAGATCATCGATAATGCGAACATTCAAGGAGCAGACGCCGTTTCGGCGCTCGTCGTCTTTGAAGACGGTAAACCGCTTAAGAAGGAATACCGGAAGTTCAAAATCCGGACGGTGCAAGGACCCGATGACTATGAATCGATGCGGGAAATCGTGCGCCGTCGGTATCGTCGGTTGTTACTTGAAGGAGCGCGCCTTCCAGATCTCGTCCTGATTGACGGAGGAGTCGGACAGTTGAATGCTGCTTTAGAAGTCATTCAAGATGAACTCGGTTTATCCCTGCCGGTCGGGTCATTAAAAAAGGATGACAAACACCGGACGAGTCAGTTGTTGTTCGGAGAAGGTGCACGGTTAATTGAACTAAGTCCGCGTTCAAGTGCGTTTTATCTACTTCAACGCATGCAAGATGAAGTCCACCGGTTTGCGATCACGTTCCACCGCTCGCTCCGTTCAAAAGGGATGACCCGTTCCTTGCTCGACGAGATACCAGGAGTCGGACCGAAACGACGCCAGCAGTTGATTCGTCATTTCGGATCGATGCGTAGCTTGCGACGCGCAACGATCGAACAGTTGGCGGAAGCAGGATTACCTGTCAAGTTAGCGGAAACCGTCGCTGAATATTTAAGTCAAGCAAATGAAGAATGAAAAAATGCCGTCCTCTTGAAGAGGGCGGCATTTTAAAATAATTAGTTGTTGATGTACTTCTCGTAGTATGAACCGAAGTCACGCTGGTTCCACTGATGGTAGTGACCTTGTAGCCACTCGAAGGATTGTTCAGACAACTCCTTGAATGTTTGCGGCACGTTCATATCACCTTGACGAAGTCCGCCGAGAATCGTGACCGAATGATTCAATGAGCTGTTTGCGAATTCGAGCATCTTTTGTCCTTCATACTGTTTTTCAGCGATCGCAAGAAGTGTTTTGTAAAGATCTTTCACATGTTCGAGTTGTTTCTTATCGACGTCGATCGAATAATGTTTGCCACCGATCTCGAATTTAATCTCGACATCAAGATCGACCGTTCCCGCCGTTTCGAACATGACGTGGCGAATCGGATAGTGTGCGTAAGGATAGCGATACAAGACGCGTTTCGAACTGACGGCACTTTCACCATCGAGGTGAATCAAAGCCAGATTCGTAAAGCAATACTCGTCAGATTTGGATTTGATCAAGAAATAGATTTTCTCGCCGTCTTCATGTAAGACATAATCGTCAGCGGCTGCCTTGTCGAAATCATCAGGATGAATGACTTGTCCGATATCACTGAATCCCGTTAAATCTGCTGCTAGTTTTTTGAACATGTGAAGTTCCTCCTCGCGATTTGTGTACGACTGATTTTACGAGCACTTGCTGCAAAAGGTTTCATGAATCTATTTCGATGTTGAAAATTAAGATTCCTGTCACGTTCTATGTAAATTTTACTTGAGCGGTTCGAGTGGATCTTTAGGGTCGATTTGGACCGTGATTTGAACGAGCTCTTTAGTTAACTCGGCATATCCTTCCGCGACACATCCGTTAAAACGAGAGAACTGTTCAGCGAGGAAACCGGCTTCGAGTTGGAAGTACCCTTGTGGTCGTTCATCTCTCGTCGTATCAGGAGGAGACAGCACCAATGAGATGGCAGTTCCTTTACGTTTCTTGATTTCGAGCGTTCCCCAACCTGCTTGTTCAAAAAATGAGGCTAATTCAGATTCATCTACGACAGGGAATTGACGCGCTAAACGTTTACCTGCCCAGTAGATGACTTGCCGATAATCCGATCCGAGAAGATCGGTCAGCACATAATCTCGGATCAATTCGATACCGAAAAGTGGTGTTTGATTTGGTGTAGCATCCATCATGATTCACTCCTATCTGTGAACCATTATACCGAGATGATTCTTGCCGGTCATTGTTTTCCTAAAAAAATTTGCAGTTAAATGCAACGGCTCGGGTTGTCTTCTAAAAAGGACAGGAGTAGAATAAGTGATGAAAAGACGAATTTCCTTATGAAAGCGCTTTTCTACCAAAATGCGCCAACGGTTGATTGGCAAACAAAAGGGGGGATTTGGATGGCGAATCATCGTGATTTCGTGAGTCGTAAGATACACTCACTGCTCGGCGTCATTCCAATCGGGTTATTTTTACTTTCGCACTTAACGACGAACTACTTCATCGTACGTGGTGAGGAAGACTTCAATAAGGCCGCGGAATTCGTGGGGAACGTTCCGTATCGATTGTTCTTAGAGATCTTTGTCATCTTCATTCCGATCATCTTGCATGGCGTCTACGGCGTGTATATCGCATTCACCGGTTCTGCGAACACAGGGCGTTATACATACTTCCGGAACTGGATGTATGTACTGCAACGGTTCAGCGGTGTATTCCTTGTCGTGTTCATCACGTGGCACGTTTGGGAAACACGTATTGCCGCTGCGATGGGAACACCAGTGGATGCAAGCATGATGCAGAACATCGTCGATAACGGATTCATGCTCGCGTTCTATATCGTCGGGATCTTGGCGACGACATTCCACCTTGCGAACGGACTTTGGACGTTCTGCATCACATGGGGAATCACGCAGTCACCAGCATCTCAACGGGCGATGTCTTACGTGGCAGCACTCGTATTCATCGGTTTATCGTTTGTAGGCGTACGCTCGATCTTAACGTTTGCAGGCGTGTTGTAAGGAAAGGGGAACTGACAACATGGCGAACAAGAATCTTGTCATCATCGGCGGAGGGCTTGCCGGTCTGATGGCTACGATAAAAGCAGCGGAGCAAGGCGTACCAGTTAAGTTATTCTCACTCGTACCCGTCAAACGCTCACACTCTGTTTGTGCACAAGGTGGCATCAACGGAGCGGTCAATACAAAAGGGGAAGGGGATTCACCATACCAGCATTTCGATGACACGGTATACGGTGGGGACTTCCTCGCAAATCAACCACCTGTTCAAAAAATGGCGGAAGCAGCGCCAAAGATCATTCATATGTTCGACCGGATGGGTGTTATGTTCAACCGGACACCGGAAGGCTTACTCGACTTCCGACGTTTCGGAGGAACGTTGCATCACCGGACGGCATACGCTGGAGCGACGACAGGCCAACAACTGTTGTACGCATTAGATGAACAGGTTCGTAAGTTCGAAGCGCAAGGCTTGGTAGAAAAATATGAAGGATGGGAATTCCTTCGTGCCATCATCGATGACAATGGCATCTGTCGTGGAGCGGTTTGTCAAAACCTCCGGACGATGGAAATCGAGGCATTTGCCGCGGACTCTGTCATCCTCGCGACGGGTGGTCCTGGGGTCATCTTCGGAAAATCGACGAACTCGGTCATCAACACAGGACAAGCAGCAGCAGCTGTCTATCGTCAAGGAGCAATCTACGCGAACGGTGAGTTCATTCAGATTCACCCGACAGCGATTCCTGGAGACGATAAATTACGTCTCATGAGTGAATCAGCACGAGGTGAAGGTGGTCGCGTCTGGACGTATAAAGACGGTAAACCTTGGTACTTCCTTGAAGAGAAATATCCGGCGTACGGAAACCTTGTTCCACGAGATATCGCGACACGCGAGATTTTTGACGTCTGTGTCAATCAAAAACTCGGCGTCAACGGGGAGAACATGGTCTATCTGGATCTATCACATAAAGACGCAAAAGAACTCGATGTCAAACTCGGTGGGATCCTTGAAATCTACGAGAAGTTCGTCGGTGATGATCCACGAAAAGTACCGATGAAGATTTTCCCGGCTGTTCACTATTCAATGGGTGGACTATGGGTCGACTACGATCAAATGACGAACATCCCTGGATTGTTCGCAGCTGGTGAATGTGATTATTCGATGCACGGCGGTAACCGTCTCGGAGCGAACTCGCTTCTCTCTGCGGTATACGGCGGAATGGTCGCTGGACCATCTGCAATCGCATATATGAACGAACTCGAGACATCGGTTCATGAGATGAGCGAGGACGTCGTCGAAGCGCATAAGATCGAAGAAATCAACCGTTTCAACGATATCCTATCAATGGAAGGTACGGAAAATGCGTATCAAATCCACCGTGAGCTTGGGGAGATCATGACGGATAACGTCACGGTCGTCCGGTATAACGATAAGCTCGAAGAAACGCTTACAAAAATCAAGGAACTCCGCGATCGCTTCACACGAATCTCGGCAACGGATACAGCACGTTGGAGTAACCAAGGGGCATCGTTCATTCGTCAGCTCGATCACATGCTCGACCTAGCCGAAGCAATCACGCTCGGTGCCTTAAAACGTGACGAGAGTCGCGGAGCGCACTACAAACCGGACTTCCCGGAACGTAATGATGAACAGTTCTTGAAGACGACGATGGCGCGTTATACGAATGGTCATCCAGAAATCTTCTATGAAGACGTCGACACGTCGTTGATTCCACCACGGAAACGCGACTACAGCAAGAAGTCGAAGAAAGAGGTGAAAGCATAATGGCGACACCACTCGAATCATCTACTACGCAAAAATCGGTTCAATTCATCGTTCAACGTCAAGATGGACCAGATGGTAAACCGTATGATGAAGCGTTTGAAATTCCGTACCGTCCGAACATGAACGTTATCTCTGCTTTAATGGAGATTCGTCGGAACCCCGTCAATGCAGCCGGTGAAAAAACGACACCAATCAACTGGGACATGGGGTGCCTAGAAGAAGTATGTGGCGCTTGTTCGATGGTTATCAACGGTACACCACGTCAGTCGTGTACGGCACTCGTCGATAAACTCGAACAGCCAATCCGCCTTCAACCGATGCAGACGTTCCCAATCGTTCGTGACCTTCAAGTCGACCGTCAACGCATGTTCGATGCGCTGAAGAAAGTCAAAGCATGGGTTCCAATCGATGGAACGTACGACTTAGGTCCAGGACCACGGATGCCAGAGAACAAACGTCAATGGGCATATGAGTTATCGAAATGTATGACGTGTGGTGTGTGTCTCGAGGCATGTCCGAACGTCAACGATCGTTCAACATTCATCGGACCAGCATCGATTTCACAAGTTCGTCTATTCAACTCGCATCCGACAGGTGCCTTCCACAAGGAAGAACGCCTTGAAGCGTTAATGGAAGATGGCGGGATCATGCAGTGCGGTAACGCTCAAAACTGTGTCGAGGTTTGTCCGAAAGGGATTCCGTTGACGACTTCGATCGCAGCGATGAACCGTCAGACGACACTTCATTCATTCAAGAAGTTCTTCGGTAGTGACGAAGGACGGACAGGTGAAGCAGTTAGTTCATGATTTATCAAAGAAGGAGCTTGCTCCTTCTTTTTTCATTCAGATAGGAGGAACTCATTGTGCGCGTACCAGCTTATATTCCAGAACTTGAATCATGGCTTGAACAGATGAAACATGGCACACGACTCGACGTCGCCGTTCGTTTTGCGGAGACGGATGCCTATGGTCATATGAATAACCGGGTACCGTTCGTCTATTTTGAGGACGTTCGGACATTGATGTTAGAGGAAACAGGATATTCGCTGGCAGATGACGGCATCATCGTCGTCGCCGATGCTCAGTGTAACTATATTCGCCAAGTCTACCCACGGGCACGTCTCGCTGTCTATGCGTACCCGGTACATGTCGGTAGTGCATCGTGTGACGTCCATTATGGAGCGTTTGATGAGCAAGGTGAACTGATGTTCACAGGACGGACATCGATGGTACAAATCGACCGTGCCGGGAAAGCATTCCCGTGGAGTGAAGCATATAAAAATTCCTTGCAGAATCGATTCGAATCCGTTATCATTTGATAATGAGTTCACATATTCGAAAACGACTCACTAGTACGTTATTAGTGAAGGGAGATTTCTTAATCATGGAAAAAACATTCAAAGTCATCGCGGATTCAGGCATTCACGCTCGTCCGGCTACTCAGCTCGTCAACACAGCTTCTAAATTCCAATCAGACATCAACTTGGAATACAACGGAAAGACTGTCAACTTGAAGTCAATCATGGGTGTTCTTTCACTCGGAATCGCGAAAGATTCAGATATCAAAATCGTTGCAAACGGTGACGATGCTTCTGAAGCAATCACGACTCTTTCAGATATGCTGACTAGCGAAGGTCTTGCTCAGTAATCCTGTAATCGTACATTCTCGGACGCCGGTCTTGCACCGTCGTCCTTTTTTGTTACCATAGGAAAGATAGAAAGAGGTGGAGAAGAGTGAATCGAGCGATTGGAGTACTAGATTCCGGAGTCGGTGGGTTGACGGTCGCACGTGAGTTGATGCGACAGTTGCCCCACGAACGAATCATCTATGTCGGAGATACATTACGATGCCCGTATGGTCCTCGCCCAGAAGAAGAGATTCGTGAGTTTACGTGGGAGATGATTGATTATCTCGTGCAACAAGATGTGAAATTGATCGTGATCGCCTGTAACACAGCCACGGCTGTCGTCTTAAAAGAAGCGCGAGAACGTTTAAATATACCTGTCATCGGTGTCATTGATCCTGGAGCCCGTGCGGCAGTCAAGGTGACGCGTACGAAACGAATCGGTGTCATTGGAACGAAGATGACGATTACAAGTAATTCCTACGAGAAGGCGTTACGCCACGTCGAAGGGCAAGTCGTCGTCGAATCGTTAGCGTGCCCGCCATTCGTTCCGCTCGTCGAGTCGATGCAGACAGATGGTGCGTACGTCGAACGTGTCGTTGCCAATACATTACGACCATTGATGAATTACGATATGGATACATTGATCCTCGGGTGCACCCATTATCCGCTCCTAGCAGATGTGATTGGACGGGTCATCGGACCAGGCGTCCAGCTAATCTCTTCAGGAGACGAGACAGCGCTCGAGGTAGCAGCACTACTTGATTACAATACGATTTCAGCAGATGTGACACAAATTCCGGAACATCGTTATTACGCGACAGGCGATATCCGCTCATTTGATCAGATTGCGACGGATTGGCTCGATCAGACCATCCATGCGGAGCGCATCGTGCTTGGAACGGAGGAAGATTAAATGCGGATAGACCAACGAACGGCGGACCATCTCCGTCCTATTCAATTATCGATTGATGTCAATAAACACGCAGAAGGTTCTGTCTTGATTGAACTGGGCGATACGAAAGTCCTCTGTACAGCGACCGTCGAGGAGAAGGTGCCACCGTTCCTTCGCGGTAAACGCCAGGGCTGGATCAATGCGGAATATTCGATGTTACCACGTGCAACGGCTCAGCGGACCGCACGAGAAGCCGTCCGCGGCAAGCAGACGGGACGGACGATGGAAATCCAACGTCTGATCAGCCGCTCGCTTCGGGCAGTCGTCGATTTAGAGAAGCTCGGGGAACGAACAATCTGGATCGACTGTGATGTCATTCAAGCAGATGGCGGGACACGAACGGCATCAATCACTGGTGGTTTTTTGGCACTCGTCCGAGCAGTCGATCAATTGATCCAAGCCGGGAAACTGACAGATACACCGATCAAAGAGGGCATCGCAGCCATCTCGGTTGGAATCGTCGAGTCGAATGTCTTGCTCGATCTATGCTATGAAGAGGACGCTGCGGCGGAAGTCGACTTCAATCTCGTCATGACCTCATCGGGTAAAATCGTCGAGATGCAAGCAACAGGAGAAGAGTCGACATTTTCCCGTCAAGAGATGCTCGATATGCTCGAACTTGGGGAAAAAGGAATTAAGGAACTGATTGATGCTGGTCGAGATGCACTCGGTGTCTCTTGGTGGTATGTAGGAGAAGAAGTGGGGGAACATAGATGAAGGTCATCGTCGCAACACACAATGCAGGTAAAGTGAAGGAACTTGAAAGCATGCTGGGTCGTCTCGGTTATTCAGTCGAGTCGTTACTCGATCACGCTGATGCTCCGGAAACGGATGAAACAGGTGAGACATTCGAGGAGAATGCACTCTTAAAAGCGACAGAGGCAGCAGCCTACTTTGGTCACGCGGTACTTGCTGATGATTCAGGTCTTGAAGTCGATGCTTTAGATGGCGCTCCCGGCGTCTACTCGGCACGCTTCGCGGGTCTTGAAAAGTCGGATGCGGCGAACAATGCTCTACTACTTGAAAAGTTAAAAGGTGTTCCGGAGGAAGAGCGGACGGCACGCTTCGTTTGTGTCCTCGCGCTAGCGAAACCAACGGGTGAGACATTGACGGTTCGTGGGACGATGGAAGGGCGAATCGGTTTTGAAGCGTCGGGTTCGAACGGTTTCGGTTATGATCCATTGTTCGTCACGGCAAGCGGACAGACGGCTGCTGAGTTGACGAAAGAAGAAAAAGCGATGATTAGTCATCGTGGCAATGCATTGCGCAAGCTCGAACAGGACTTAACTACTTTCTTAGGAGTGTGATGAAGATGAGAGCGTTGATCGTTAGTGATAGCCATGGACTAGAACAAGAACTGCTTACGATATTCGAACGTCACCAAGACGTGGATTTGGCATTTCATTGTGGGGACTCCCAATTGACGCGCGACATCGAATCATTATATCCATATCGTGTTGTGCGAGGGAATTGCGATTACGGACACGATTTTCCGGAAGAAGTCATGTCGGAAATAGATGGTCGTACCATCCTTTGTGTCCACGGACATCGTCAGGACGTCAAATACAGTCTAGATGTCTTACAGCATCATGCGAAGGAAAAGCAGGCGGATATCGTCTTATATGGTCATTCCCATGTTGCGAAGGCTGAATATCGGGACGGCGTGTTATTCATCAATCCAGGTTCAATCCGGATGCCACGTCATCGACCAGACAAGACGTATGCGATTCTTGAAGTGGATCAAAACCGTTATTCTGTCGATTTTCTCGATGTGAATGGCGATCGAGTGAATGCCCTGCATCTGGACGGAACATTTTTGTAATAAAATAAATGCAATGTTTGTAATGTGATTGACACGAAAGAATTGTTCTAGTATAGTTTATTCGTGTTGACACGTCCCAATAGCTCAGCAGGATAGAGCAACGGCCTTCTAAGCCGTCGGTCGGGGGTTCGAATCCCTCTTGGGACGCTATAATTAAAATAGAGACTGCCCTTACGAGGGTGGTCTCTTTTTTTTATTCCGATTTTCGATTATAATTAAGGTATCATGAACTCGAAAGGGATGAATGCTATGTGGAAGAAAGTTGGAGCAGTCCTCGTGCTAAGTACGTTTCTTGCTGGATGTAGTGAGATTTCAAATACAGTCGACGATGCAAAACAACAGGTCAACGATGTAAAAAATAGTGTCGATTACGCTGGAGAACTTCAAGGCATTGCAAAAGACACGGTCCAAGTCACGTCAGATTTGTCGGCTTCCTTGAATGAGGCGGCTACGACAGCGC
The DNA here is from genome assembly GCF_018618915.1 of Exiguobacterium sp. s91. NCBI lineage: Bacteria > Bacillati > Bacillota > Bacilli > Caryophanales > Exiguobacterium > Exiguobacterium sp. s91. The sequence continues at coordinate 647,710 of NZ_JACSMZ010000001.1, forward strand.
GTGAATCTGCGAACCCTGAACAGGCACTCGATCAACAAATCGAAAAGTTGAAGGAAAACGGAACGATTGATCAGTTCAATCAAGAACTGGATCAAATCGATCAACGATTAGCGGGACTTGAAAATCCGCCGCAAGAATTGCAAAATTTAAGTGCAAAACTCGAGCAGTACGTGAATCAATCGGAAGACATCGCTCGATTACTTGAAGCGGACGTCTCGTTAGATACGTTGAATCGATTAGGAATCGAGCAGGCAGGACAACTTCAAGAAGCAATCACGAACTGGACGTCTTTACTCGATCCATTTACGAAATAAGAAGTTGAACATGAAGGAGTGCCGGAATATGGGGACATCGCGCTGGATGGAACATGAACTAGAAGTAGAGCGAGCGCGCATTCTTCGTTTGCCCGCTTCTAAACAAGAACAATTGATTATGGAATTAGAGACTGACCAATTGACAGGAGAAGATGTCTTACACCGGCTCTATGTCATTCAACCACTCTTAATGCATGACCGGGAACGATTTGAAACAGTGGCAGAACGATTTCTTGAAGTCGAGGGTGTCGAGCAAGTGCTCGCACTCTTTCTTTATGAACTCGGAGAACGTTATCCGATGAAACTCGCTTTGCGCTCGGCGTCACCGTATCTGCCGTATGGGCTCGCGCTTCGATTAGATGAAATCAAACAACAGATGCGTGTTCGCGAACAAAAGCCGGCAGTTCAAAACAACCCTGTTGCGCAGCGTGAGGTAACATCAGCAACGGAACTGATGCATGTGTTACGACATGGGAGTTGGGTCGAACAAATGCGCCATTTGACCGGTATTGAATTCGAACGGACCTCTGAGCTCATTGCATACATCACCCAGAAATATCTTCAGGCGCAAGAGACCGAACATCAAAGTCTACTCGTCATTGATCAGTTATTGGGAAGCGTGCTGGATCACGTGTCATATCCGATAAGCATTCATGTGCCACACTTAGCTGTAGACTGGACGATCTCGTCACGCGAAGATTTAAAAGAAATCCTGATGGTACATCAACAGGAGCAACAAGCGTTACTGGCATCGATGCATACGTTAGAGCGAATGGATCCGTTCCGAGCGTTGCTCGTCTTGCGATCGGATCAACTGATTCATCTTGAAGAACGAGAACGAATCGGATCAGATATGGAGAAATGGCTCGCAGCATGCGAAGAACTCGCAGGTCTGACATTTGAACGTGAAGAACCGGAACGTATCCTCAGTCCGCTGGCGAAGCGGTTATACCGAGCGGCACATATCCTTTATCCAGAAGTCATCGCATTCGAGCAGATTTACTTCGATTGAGACATCTGGAAACGATTCGTTCAACAGTGGTAATCGTCAGAACGATTGTGCTATAATGTGACTTGTTGTACACACATGTACGCTAATTGACAATTTTGGAGGGACTCAGCATGACTGCAAAATGGGAAAAACAATCAGGTAGCCTCGGCGTCCTCACGTATGAAGCGCCTGCTGAAGCATTTGATAAAGCGGTAGACCAAGCGTTCAAGAAAGTCGTTAAGACTTTGAACACACCTGGTTTCCGTAAAGGAAAAATGCCACGCGCAATGTTCAACAAAATGTACGGTGAAGAAGCACTGTACCAAGATGCACTCGATATCCTTTACAAGGACACAATCGAAGGTGCAGTCGTCGAATCAGGAATCGAGCCAATCGCGCTTGAGAACATCGACGTTGAAACACTCGAAAAAGGCAAGCCAGTCGAATTCAAAATCACGTTCGTCATCGAGCCAGAAGCTACACTCGGTGAGTACAAAGGTCTTGAGTACACAGCAGTTGAAACGAACGTTACTGACGAAGACGTCGACGCTGAACTCAAAACATTACAAGAACGCGGTGCAGAACTCGTCGTTAAAGAAGATGGCGTCATCGAGAATGGCGATACAGTCGTATTCGACTTCGCAGGTTTCGATGGGGAAAACCAATTCGACGGCGGAACTGCTGAGAACTACTCACTCGTCATCGGTTCTGGAAACTTCATTCCTGGATTCGAAGAGCAAATGGTCGGTTTAAAAACTGGCGAGCAAAAAGATCTTGAAGTGACATTCCCAGAAGAATACCACGAAGCATCACTCGCTGGAAAACCAGTTACATTCAAAGTAACGATCCACGAAGTTAAAGCACAAGAGCTCCCTGAATTGACAGATGAGTTCGCAAAAGAAATGGATGAAGAAGTTTCTTCACTCGACGAGTTGAAAACAAAAATCCGTACGCGTCTCGAAAACACACGCAAACAAGAAGCTGATGCTTCAATGCGCGATGAGTTAGTCGAAGCGGCTACGAAAAATGCGACAGTTGATCTTCCAGAAGTCATGGTCGAAAACGAAGTCGAGCGTATGGTTCAAGAGTTCACACAACGTATTCAATCACAAGGCATCGACCTCAACATGTACTTCCAGTTGACTGGAACGACAGAAGAGGCAATGCGTTCTGAAATGAAAGAGCAAGCGGAAGAGCGCGTTAAAGCACGTCTCGTCCTCAAGCAAATCGTTGCTGACGAGAAAATCGAAGTAACAGATGAGGAAACTCAAACTGAACTTCAATCAATGTCAGAACTCTACAACATCCCTGCAGATCAACTTGAAACGATGCTTGCACCACAAGGTGGTCTTGAAACGCTTAAAGGCGATCTTCAATTCCGTAAAGCTATCGATGTTCTCGTCGACAACGCAAAAGCAAAATAAGCCATTTCATGGTTTTCGATCGACTTCAAGCCCAATTTCTGGTCTTGGAGTCGATTTTTTTGTACGATAGGTCAAACAAGGACAAACGATCCTTGGTTCAGAACATCAAACTGTAAATCGTTCGTCCAGGATTTGAAAGACTTTCCTTGTTCATGCTACAATCATAAATAGTAAAACGTGAGACGGGATGCTACAGGCATCCATACAATTTCCACGTTAAAGGGGTGGACCTTTATGTTTAAATTTAACGAAGAAAAAGGTCAGCTAAAATGTTCTTTCTGTGGAAAGACACAAGAACAAGTACGCAAACTTGTTGCTGGACCTGGCGTTTACATTTGCGACGAGTGTATCGAACTCTGCAATGAAATCGTAGAGGAAGAACTCGGCACTGAAGAAGAAGTCGAGCTAAAGAATGTTCCGAAACCGCATGAAATTCGTACGACACTTGACGATTATGTCATCGGTCAAGAAAAAGCGAAGAAGTCGTTGTCTGTAGCGATGTATAATCACTACAAACGAATCAATGCTGGTGGTCGCGCAGATGATGTCGAGCTTTCGAAGTCGAACATCGTCATGATTGGACCAACAGGTAGCGGTAAAACACTTCTTGCCCAAACGATGGCACGTATCTTGAACGTACCGTTTGCGATTGCAGATGCAACAAGTTTGACGGAAGCCGGTTATGTCGGTGAAGACGTCGAGAACATCCTGTTGAAACTCATCCAAGCAGCGGACTATGATGTTGAGAAGGCTGAAAAAGGAATCATCTACATTGATGAGATCGATAAGATCGCTCGTAAATCAGAAAACCCGTCGATTACACGTGACGTATCTGGTGAGGGTGTCCAACAAGCCTTGCTGAAGATTTTGGAAGGAACGGTTGCGAGTGTACCGCCACAAGGTGGACGAAAACACCCACATCAAGAATTCATCCAAATCGATACGACGAACATCTTGTTTATCGTCGGTGGCGCATTCGATGGTATCGATCAGTCGATCAAACGTCGTCTTGGTAAAAAAGTCATCGGATTCGGAAACGATTCAGAGAACCGTAACCTTACACAAAAAGAAATTCTGGCAGCTGCATTACCAGAAGATCTTCAAAAGTTCGGTTTGATTCCAGAGTTCATCGGTCGTTTGCCGGTCATGGCGACGCTCGAGCCACTTGATGAAGAGGCACTCGTTCAAATCTTGACGAAACCGAAAAACGCCCTCGTGAAACAATATAAGAAAATGCTTCAACTCGATGATGTCGAACTCGACTTCACGGAAGATGCACTTCTTGAGATTGCAAAACTTGCAATCGAACGTAAAACAGGTGCGCGTGGTCTTCGTTCCATCATCGAAGAAACTATGCTTGATATCATGTTCGAAATCCCATCGCGTGAAGACATCGCGAAAGTCATCATTACAGCAGAAACGTTGACTGGTAAACGCGGTCCAACGCTTGAGTTGAAAGATGGTACAATTGAACATGGGAAAGAAAAAGAAACGGCGTAACACCGTGACAAATCGGCTCGGAGGCTACTTGTACGCCTTTCCGAGTCTTTTTGTTTAGGAGGAATTCGAATGAAGAAAAAACAATATCCACTTTTACCGTTACGCGGTGTCGTTGCGTATCCGTTGATCGGATTGACGATTGATGTCGGGCGTCCGGTATCCTTAAAAGCCTTACTTGCATCAAAGGAACACGAAATTGATCTCGTCGTCGTCACGCAACGTGACCCAGAAGCAGAGCCGTCTGTCGACGGGCTGCACCAGGTTGGTACACTCGTTCAAATTGCGAAGATGAGTGAACTCGGGAATGATACGGTCCGTGTCCGCGTCATCGGGAAGGAACGCGTCCGGATTGAAAACGTCGAGGAGACGGACGAGGGATATCAAGCCGTCATCGAACCAATCGAGAAGATGGACATCAAAGGGGCGAAACAAGAAGCACTCGTTCGTCTGATTAAAGAACAGTTCGGTCAGCTCGTCTCTCGGATCAAAGGAATCGGAACGGATGAACGTCGTCGGTTCGAGACATACGAACGTCTCGACTCATTAACGGACTATATCACGTCGAAGTTACCAATCGATATCTCGAAGAAACAGGAGTTTCTCGAACAACAGGATCCAGTCGAACGAGGGTTGATGTTGCTTGACGTCATGAAGCACGAATATGAAGTCGTCGAACTCGAACGCGAGATGCGTGAACGGACGAAGAAGACGATTGAACAATCGCAACGCGAGTATTACTTGCGGGAACAATTGAAGACGATTCAACAAGAACTCGGTGGCGAGTCGGCTTCTGTTGAAAGTGATGCGACGAAATACCGGGAACAGCTAGCGATGCTTGATTTACCAGAAACGACGGTTGCAAACGTTGAGAAGGAAATCAGTCGTTTAGCTGTCGTACCAGCGACGAGTCCCGAACATGGCGTCATTCGTAACTATCTTGAATGGTTCTTCTCGTTGCCATGGAATGAAGCAACCGATGATTTCTTGAACGTCTCAGCTGCTTCGGAACAGCTTGAAAAGGACCATTATGGTCTAGAGAAGGTCAAAGAACGGATCCTTGAGTATCTTGCCGTTCGTCAATTAACGGACTCATTACGTGGACCGATTCTCTGTCTATCTGGTCCTCCGGGAGTCGGGAAAACGTCGCTTGCCCGTTCGATTGCAACAGCGCTCGAGCGGAAGTTCGTCCGCGTCTCACTTGGTGGCGTGCGCGACGAAGCGGAGATCCGTGGACATCGCCGGACATATATCGGTGCGATGCCAGGTCGAATCATTCGTGGTTTAAAACAAGCAGGAACGAACAACCCGGTCTTCCTGCTCGATGAGATCGATAAAATGTCAAATGACTTCCGTGGTGACCCGTCGTCCGCGATGCTTGAAGTTCTTGATCCAGAACAAAACAACAGCTTTTCTGATCACTATATCGAAGAACCGTTCGATCTATCGAATGTTCTCTTCATCGCGACAGCGAACGATGTCTCGAATATCCCCGGACCATTGCTCGACCGGATGGAACTGATTCAAATCGGTGGCTATACGGAACAAGAGAAAACGGAAATTGCCGTTCGTCATCTCTTATCGAAGCAACTGGCTGAACATGGTCTGAAAAAGAGTCAATTAACAGTCAAGGCAGACGCGCTAGAAGAAGTCGTCCGGCGTTATACACGAGAAGCCGGTGTCCGGAATCTCGAACGTGTTCTCGGCTCACTTTGCCGGAAAGCAGCGAAACAAATCGCGATGGGTGAGAAGAAACGGGTGACGGTGACAAAACGTAATTTGGATGATTTCTTAGGTAAACCGATCTACCGCTATGGTCAAGGCGAGCTCGAAGATATGATTGGCGCGGTGACTGGTTTAGCGTATACTGCTTTTGGGGGCGATACGTTGACGATCGAAGTCAGCCTTGCTCCGGGTAAAGGGAAATTGCAGTTAACCGGGAAACTCGGTGATGTCATGCAAGAGTCGGCTCAGACCGCTTATAGCTTCGTCCGAGCGAATGCGACGTCCCTTGGCATCGAACCGAATTTCTACGAAACGCAAGACATCCACATCCACGTTCCTGAAGGTGCTGTACCGAAAGATGGTCCATCTGCTGGGATCACACTCGCGACAGCATTGATTTCCGCTTTAACAAAACGTCCGGTTCGCCGGGATGTCGGGATGACAGGTGAAATCACGTTGCGTGGACGTGTCTTACCGATCGGTGGATTAAAGGAGAAGTCACTCGCAGCACATCGTGCGGGCTTGACGACCGTTCTGCTGCCGCAAGACAATACGCGGGATATCGATGATATCCCGGAAAGCGTTCGCGCAGGAATGGAATTCATTCCGGTCGCGACGATGGAGCACGTGCTCGAACATGCATTAAAAGGAGAGTAACATGAAAATTTATAAAGCTGATTTTATTACGAGTGGCGTCAATCCGGAACATTATCCGGAGCCATTGTTGCCAGAAGTGGCACTCGCAGGGCGATCGAACGTCGGAAAGTCTTCCTTCATCAATAAGCTGGTCCAGCGAAAAGCACTCGCACGGACATCTTCGAAACCAGGTAAGACGCAAACCTTGAACTTCTTCAACATCAATGATGAAGTCATGTTCGTCGATGTACCGGGTTACGGGTATGCGAAAGTCTCGAAGACGGAGCGTGAAGCATGGGGCAAGATGATGGAGAAGTACTTCACGCAACGGGAAATCCTCAAAGGTGTCGTACAGCTCGTCGACATCCGACACGATCCGTCTGCGGATGATGTGACGATGTATGATTTCTTGAAGTATTACGATCTACCGGTCATCGTCGTTGCGACAAAACTCGATAAGATCAAAAAGAGTCAACGTGATAAACATATCGCGGCAATCAAACGTAAATTGCAATTTGACGGTCAAGATACCTTGATTCCTTTCTCATCTGAGACAGGAGAAGGAGTCGATGCCGCATGGGAAGCGATTTATCGTCTACTGTAAAATAACGAAACGTTCTGTTCTCCGGCAATAGGAGAGCAGAACGTTTTTTAATTAGGGTTAAAGTAATCTATAAATAGCATCTAATCATTTCCTTCCATCATTTTTGATTTCCATTATATGAACATTATTTAATTCACGTTACAATGATAGGAACAAATTGTTCTAGTGGGAGGCTATGCCAATATGAGGCGTTATAAATGGACGTTTGCAATCGTCATATTACTTATTCTGACACCATTTGCCATTTGGTTCTTAAAGCAGGAAAAGACATTAAATATCGCGCTATTTGATTATACGAACGGTACAGATGAGCGAGAGCACGCTGGAACGACGTGGTTATTGAATCACTTGAAAATCCGAAATGCGCAAGAGCAAGATTATAAGTATTCGGATTATATTAATCGTTATGACGGTACACAAGGGAAGCAAATGCTACAACAGGCTTCTAAAGCAGATGTGCTGTTGTTTACGGATACGTATGGAAAGTCATATGACGTCAACGGAAAAAAAGAACATCGTGGTGGCTTGACGACGGAAGACGTCGAGCTCGCGACCGAAGCGATTTCGCAAGGGAAAACCGTCGTGGCGGAGTTCAATACGGCGGCAAGTCCGACGTCAGTCGAACGGTCCAATGCGTTTCGTCAATTGTTCGGAACGGCTTGGACAGGATGGATTGGTCGTTTTTTCCCGGATTTAACAAAATTGCAAGGTCTTGAGAAGAACGTCGTAGCTCAATTAAAAGCACAGGCGAAAGAAAAAGAATTCAAACTATCTGGTCCAGGTTATGTCTTCATCAATGACTCAACGGAAAAAGCTTTTTTCGTCAATGATGACACACCATTACTTTATAAATGGGATAAAAACAAGGGCAATGCAAAAGATGAGGTGCGTTATAACTACTGGTTTGAGATTTTAGAGCTAGATGGTGGCGAGCAACAAGCGCATTTTTCTTGGAAACCGTCAAAGCAGACCCAAGCGATGCTTCGGAAATATCAGTTGCCGCTTGAGTTCCCTGCGTATGTTACGCAAGGAAGTGGACACTATTTTGCTGGTGACTATACAGATGTCGCGGACATCCCGCGCTACTATCGATATAGTGGGCTTGATTGGTTCCGTAAACAGTTCATCCTCGATAGTGCAGAGAGTGAATCAGCATTCTTTTGGAAGATTTATGCCCCGACATTGACGCGAATTCTAGAAGATACAAAACGTGTTTCGACGCAAGCTGCAAAAGTAAAACCACTCTCACAAACGAAAGTCGGCAATCAGGAATTACGAACTCGGGCACGAGAAGGACAAGACACGCTTGAGATGTATCAAGATGGCGAATGGAAGCCGTATTTCGTCAAAGGCGTTAACGTCGGACTCGGTCGACCGGGTGCATTTCCCGGGGAACATGCCATCAGTCGTAATGAATACGATCGTTGGCTAAAGGAAATCGGCGAGTTGGGTGTCAATACGATTCGCGTGTATACATTGCATCCTCCTGCTTTTTACGATGCATTAAAAGCGTATAACGAACGGGCGAAGCAACCGATTTATTTGATGCAAGGTATGTGGGTCGAGGAAAAACCATTCGAAGAGTTGAAGAACGCTTTTGAACCAGACTTCTTGAAGATGACCGATACGGAAGCCAAACGAATGGTCGATGTCATTCATGGTAACGCGGTCGTCAAGGAAGTCGTCGGTCATGCTTCCGGAACATATACTTCAGACGTCTCGCAATACGTTTCAGCGTTCGTCTTCGGAATCGAATGGTTACCGGAAGCCGTCGTCGAGACGAATAAAAAGAACAAAGGCACGCGATTCGAAGGGAAATACGTGACGACGACACAAGAGGCGTCACCGTTCGAATCGTGGCTTGCTGGTCGGATGGATACAGCGACAGCACACGAAATCAAAGAGTACGGAACGACTCGACCAATTGGTTCGACGAACTGGCCGACGACGGATCCATTGAAACACCCGAAAGAGGTCGAAGAAGAGCAAGATCTCGTCTCGATCGACTTCAATCATTTAAAAGCAACGAAGGATTTCCCAGGTGGTTTGTTTGCGTCTTATCACATCTATCCGTATTACCCTTCGTTCATCAAGGAAGAATACAGTCAAAAAGCAGATAAGAGCTCTGAATCCTACGCTCGTTATTTGAAAGAAATGAAAGACTATCATGATATGCCGTTACTTGTATCGGAATTCGGTATTCCAAGTTCACGCGGGAAGACACACCTTGGACCGAACGGTTTCGACCAGGGACATGTCAGTGAAAAGAAACAAGGCGAACTCGTCGCGCAGCTCTATCAAGACATCAAGGACGTCAAGACGGCTGGTGGACTGGTCTTCATCTGGCAAGACGAATGGTTCAAACGAACATGGAACACAATGGATTATGACGATGCGGATACCCGTCCACGTTGGTCGAATGTTCAAACAAGTGAACAACATTTCGGGATGCTTGGATTCCTCCGTTCAGACATCATCATTGATGGGAAATTGGATGATTGGAAAGGGTATGCACCAGTAGCTGAAAATAAGGATCGAGCGATTTATATGACTTCCGACGAGGCTTATCTCTACTTACGCATCGACCGGAAGAAAGCAGAGCCGACGACACTTGCACTATCGACGAAACCGAATGATGGGAACACGAAAGTCGGTTCGTTGACGCTTGACGAAGGAGCTGAATACCGCCTGACGATCGATCAGACAGCGCGTATCGATGTCGATGCTCGCTATGACATCTTCCGATACCACTACGGTCTGAAGATGCCGTTTGAGATGGTGAAACCTCCGTCTGATCAAAAAGACAGCGGCAAGTTCGTTCCGATCTATCAAATGCTCGATTATGCAAGACGAGACCCGGTGACGAAAAAAATCGTCAAACCAGCCGTCAAATGGGACACAGGTGTTTTACATGAAGGAGAACCAGATGACATTTTAACGGATATCTCAGATGTCACGAAACCAACCGTTGAACTTCGTATTCCATGGATGGTCTTGAATATGCGTGATCCAAGTAAACATGAAATCATCGGAGACTTCTGGAAAGATGGACTCGAATCGAAGATGATCACGGAAGGAATCGAAGTCACAGGTCAAGTCGGTGAGACACGTATTCCAGAGAAGAATCGTGGTTTCTACAACTGGGCCGAGTGGACGAATCCACAGCAACGGGAAGAATTGAAACCTATCTATCATACGATGAAAAAAGCATTCACTGAGGGAGGAAACTAAATGCGACGTGAAGAGATGTGGAAATTAATCAATCAGTCGTTTGAATCAACAACTCAAGATCGTGAGGTCAGTTCGACGATCGAATGGACGGAAGAGGCTGTCCGAGAATCAACGACGAATACCTTATTCGTACACACGGTCGGACAAATGCCGGAGACGGTCAATGGTCTGATCGAGGAAGGATGGTGCGTGCGGACGGACATCTCTTATGCCGATGTCGTTCTCGCGAGCAAACCCGTCATTGAGGAGCGGATTCCCGTCGTTTACTTTAATACGGAACCCTCTTTCTATGGGTTAGAGAACGCACGTGAAGTTCTGCCGGCGACGCTGTCGAGGGAGCTTGTTCTCGATCGCCTTGCGCGTTATAAGAAGATCCATCATATCGCAGACGTTGTCGTCGTAACGGAAGATCCGCATATCCGTCGGATGATGGAACGGGAATTGACGGACCGTTTCGAACGCTTCATGACGTTCGAGCGAGCGGAGACGTTCCTTGATGAGTATGTAGCATCCCGTCCGTACTTACTCGTGTTCACGTCCGCATTGCCGCGAGCAGATGGATTGGAATTACTGCTGCGAGCGAAACAACAGAGTGTCGCACCATTCCAATCGATGATGATCTCGATGTATAACCGCGAACGTGATCATGTCCTAGCGATTGATCGTGGTGTTGATTACATCATGACGCTTCCACTGAAAATCGAAGAGTTCCGTGCGTGGATTCGCAAAGTCGAGGACGGCCGATGATGCAGGCGATTCTAGTATTCATCGTCGTACTCATCTTCTTACAAGGTGGAGCGTTGATCTATCTTGTCGTTCAAAAACGAAAACGCGCCAATCGTGAGCATGCGCGTCGCGATTGGCAGCTTGCCTTTCGAGATGACATCTATGACTATGCGACAAGTGAACGTCAAGACATGCCAACGATTCAAAAAGGAAACGAAGATTTAGCGGAGCTTGAATTGTTCGCGTTGTCTAACTTGACGGCAACGCCGGTGCATCTTGAACGTATACAAGCTTTCGTCGCTTCTAATATGCAAGCGTATTATGAGCAACAATTGAAGCATCGGCGGATTGATCGTCGCTTGAACGCCTATGAAGCCGTTTCTCAATTCCGTTTGGTCGCAGTCGCACCGATGATTCATGCCCGTTGGGGAAAGGCAATTGAAAAAGAGGAGAGCGATGTCATCGTCCGGACACTTGTCTCCTTATCCCCGCAAGATGCGATTGCGATTGCTAAACAAGAAAATGATATCAGCTTCTTTGGTGCGATTCTTGCGATCGGTCGTAGTCACGACTTACAAGAATGGGTCACATCGTTCGATGAACTTACACTATCGTTTCGACTAGCAATACTCCAGTTGATCTTTGATCGAGATGAGACACGTTATATCGCGCTCGTACGCGATAAAACGACTGATAAGAATCCAGAAGTCCGAAAGCGAGCCCTTCGCGCGCTCACACGGATTGGACTTGAGGAAGACTGGAAATTGTATGTGCCTTACTTGGAAGAAGAATCAAGTTGGGTTGAGCAAATGCTTGCCCTTCGTTTCTTAGAGCACGTCGTTCCAGATGATGCGATACCAGCGATCCTGCCGTTTGTCGGCAGTCGATCATGGTGGGTCCGGACGGCAGCCTTTGATGCGTTACTTGCTTGTGGTGGGATCGAACAGTTGGCGAAGGTTTCAAGTACACACCCCGACCGCTATGCGCGTCAAAAAGCGACCGAACGGTTGGCAAAGGAGATGAAGCATCATGTCGTCTGAGACAATCCAAGCCATTATTGAAGTCCTCTCATGGACAGTATTGATCTATATGTTACTCGTCATCGTATTCTATTCGACGCTGTATCTGATTTCTGCTCAGATGGTGCGACGGCAACGGTTCCGCCGAAAAGAAAGCTCCTATTTACCATTGATGCGGTCTCTCTATACACGACCGGTCAGTATCCTTGTTCCAGCCTATAATGAAGAATATACGATCGTCTCAAGTGTCCAAGCCTTGCTAGCCCTTGACTACCCAGAGCATGAGGTACTCGTCATTAACGATGGTTCAAAAGACGGAACGATGGATGAGCTGTTTCGCGCGTATGAGTTGGAAAAAGAAATTCAATATCCACGTATCTTGATTGGTTCAAAGCCGGTCAAACAAGTCTACCGTTCCCGCATTGATAGTCGTTTGATTGTCATCGATAAAGAGAATGGTGGAAAGGCAGACGCCTTGAATGCCGGTATTGATTACTCGAGTTATCCCTATTTCTGTTCGCTCGACGCGGATTCGATTTTAGAGCGCGATGCGTTATTAAAAGTCATGAAACCGATCGTTGAGTCAGATGAAGAAGTCGTCGCGACATGTGGTTCGATCTTCCTCGTTAACGGTTGTACGATTGAAGGCGGCGAAATCGTTGAGATTCGGACACCGAAGCAACGGATCGTCCTGATGCAGATGATCGAGTATTTCCGTGCATTCTTGTTCGGTCGCCTTGGTCTTAGTCGTTTCAATATCTTATTGATCGTCTCCGGCGCCTTCGGATTGTTCCAAAAGAATATTGTCGTACAGGCTGGTGGATATAAAGAAGGTCTCGTCGGTGAGGACATGGAGCTTGTCGTCCGCTTACACCGGTACATGAAGGAAAATAAGCTCGATAAACGCATCGAGTACGTTCCGGCGCCAGTCTGCTGGACACAGGCTCCAGAATCGATGGAAGTGTTACGGTCACAGCGAACACGTTGGCATCGTGGTCTTGCTGAGACGTTGTGGACGCATAAACGAATGATTGGCAATCCGAAATATGGTTCTGTTGGTAGCGTCTCGATGTTGTATTTCTTTTTGATTGAACTACTCGGACCAATCGTCGAACTGATCGGTTATTTCATCATTCCGCTCAACCTACTCGTCGGTACACTCAACTTTGAATTTGGGATCGTCTTGCTGGTCGTCGCTTTACTCTATGGTTCCCTATTGTCAGCAGGTGCCGTATTATTGGAAGAGTGGACGATGCACCGATTCAAGAACGTCAAGGAATTGATTCGGTTGTATCTATGGTCCTTAACCGAGTCGTTCTGGTACCGTCCGATTCTCGTCTTCTTCAAGCTAGGAGGATTGATTCAATTCTTGACTGGTCGAGGAAACTGGGGTCAGATGGAGCGTCAGCGTCTCGAAGACGTCACCGAGGAAAAAGTCGGCTGACGAATAGGTATGAGGGGGATAAGTTAGGTGGAGTTGTTACGAAACAAGTGGTTTAAAGCATTAATCTGGATATTAGTGATTTTTCTCGTCATCTGGGTTGGAACGAAAATTTCATTTTTATTCCAGCCAATTCGTGTCATGTTAGCCTTGATCTTCCCGCCATTGATCATCGCAGGGATCTTCTATTACTTTACGCTTGGCATTGTGGACGCACTACAAAAACGAGTCAAGAAGCGTGGTCTTGCCGTGCTAATCGTCTTGCTTGGTTTCATTTCGATCCTGACGATTGCGGTTGCATCAATCGGACCCATCTTAGTCGAACAGGTGACGGATTTTGCGACGAGCATTCCGACACTCGTCGTTGAATTGCGTGATCAGACGTTAAATTTACGCGATCAATTGATGAACAACCGATTCATCTCGACATGGGTTCACGAGAACACGGACTTGTTTGACAAGTGGACGAATGAAGCAACATCGTATATCGGTACAGTCTTTAAGTCTGTCTCGACGTCTGTCGGAACGATTTTCGGTGTCATCTCTTCGACCGTCTTAATCATCGTCTTAGTGCCGTTCATCTTAGTTTACATGTTGCTTGACGGCTATAAGTTTCCGGATTCCGTCGTGAAGCTGTTGCCGAAAAGCTATGAAACAGAAACGCGTAAAATCTTGCACGACATGCACGTGACAGTGAAGCATTATGTCAATGGACAGGTCATCGTCTCGATCTGTGTCGGTCTCATGTCATTGATTGGCTTCTTCATCGCAGATATTCAATATGCGTTACTGCTTGCCTTATTCTGTACGGTCACGAACATCATTCCGTATCTTGGTCCCTACATCGGTGCCGTACCGGCGGTCATCGTCGGGTTCATCGATGATCCGATCAAAGCCGTCTATGCGATCATCACGATCGTCGTCGCGCAGCAAATCGAGTCGAACTTGATTTCTCCTTATGTCCAAGGAAAGACACTCAAGGTTCATCCGTTGACGATCATCATCGTCTTGCTCGTTGCTGGGAAAATCGGTGGAATCATCGGTGTCATCTTGGCGGTTCCAACATACGCAGTTTCAAAAGTCGTCGTTCAAAATATCGCTCGGATCTATCGTTTACGTCAGCAGCGTCTCGACGTACCGGACGTGACGGTATCACCTGAATCCTTGAAGTAAAGTGTAACCCTCTGCTCTTTTTAGGAGCAGAGGGTTTGTGATTTTCATGAGAGAGGGATAAGGTAGAAGAAGAGAAAAAATGAAGAAGATTTCACAACTTCGACTCATTTTAGTTTATAAATTGATTGGAATCTTTTTTATAATGGTTATAATGTAGGATAGAGAACGAAAAGATAGATCGGAACGAAATCTTTGGACGTAAGGGGTAGAGCGCATGCATATCGTAGTGGTCGGCTTGAATAACAAAACAGCGCCTGTATCAATACGCGAACAAGTCTCATTTGGGGAGCATGAGATGAAGGGAGCGGTCGTCGCATTGCGCGATGAAAAAAGTATTTTTGAAAGTGTCATCGTCTCGACATGTAATCGGACGGAACTGTACGTCGTGACGGATCAGCCACATACAGGACGGTATTATACGAAACGTTTCCTTGCAAACTGGTTCGGTTTGACGATGGAGGAACTCGAGCCGTATCTCTTCATTCATGAAGGGTTTGATGCGATGAAGCATCTGTTCCGCGTGACAAGTGGGCTTGATTCGATGATCGTCGGTGAAACGCAGATTCTTGGTCAAGTCAAGACAAGCTTCTTCATGGCGCAAAAGCTTGAAACGACAGGAACGGTTTTCAATAAACTCTTCAAAGAAGCGGTCACGCTCGCCAAACGGGCTCACGCAGAAACTGGAATCGGTGAAAATGCCGTTTCTGTCAGTGCTGCTGCTGTCACGCTTGCCGAACAGTTACTCGGATCGCTTGAAGATAAATCAATCGTCGTCATCGGTGCGGGAGAAACTGGCGAATTGACGACGCTTAACCTATATGAAGCAGGGGCACGCGATATCACGGTCTTTAACCGGACGTTAGCTAAAGCAGAAGAGGTCGCGAATCGGTTCGAAGGATCGGCACATTCGATTAACGAGATGCAGTGCGGTTTGCTTCGGGCAGACATCGTCATCTCTTCAACGGGTGCAAAACGTGCCATCATCAAACGGGAAGACATCGCGGCAGCACAGCTGTTCCGTCACGATCGTCCATTCCTCTTGATCGACATCGCCGTACCACGCGATATTGAACCGACCGTCGGTGACTTGCCAGGTGTTCATTTGTACGATGTCGATGATTTGACATCAATCGTCCAACAAAACATGGCGGAACGGATGAAGGAAGCAGCGAAGATCGAACAACGGATTGAAGCGGCAATCGCTGAGTTCGAAGGTTGGATGACGACACTTGGTGTCGTGCCGATCATCACGGAATTACGAGACCAGGCGTTACGGATTCAACAAGAAACGATGCAAAGCTTGGAACGGAAGTTACCGGAGATGTCGAAACGTGAAAAAACCGTCATTGGCAAACACATGAAATCAATCATCAACCAGTTGTTGCGTGAACCGTTGTCTTATATTAAAGATGCGGCAGCGAAGCCAGATGCCGATGAGCGGATTGCGCAGTTCATGGATACGTTCGCACTTAACGAAGACTTGTTCGAAGGGCTCGAAGATGACGTGATGACATCAGAAGAGACGACACCTTCCGCAAAAGCTGTGAACCGGTGAACAAAGCACGATTTGTGTTACAATAGAAAATGCATGGGGCGGACTTGTGCCGCCCCTTTATCATTGTACAGGGGGATTTTAGCATGCGAAAAATCATTGTTGGATCGCGAAGCTCGAAGCTAGCGATGACACAGACGAAATGGGTCATTGACCAGTTGAAACAAGCCGGCGCGCCGTATGAGTTCGAAATCAAGAACATCATCACAAAAGGGGACCGTATTTTGGATGTGACGCTCTCGAAAGTCGGCGGTAAAGGATTATTCGTAAAAGAGATCGAGCAACAGATGATTGACGAAGAAATCGATTTTGCCGTTCACAGCATGAAGGATCTACCTTCTGAATTACCGGACGGTCTCATCATCGGTGCAACACCAGCGCGTGTCGATGCGCGTGATGCCTTGATTACGAAAACAGGCGAAGGTCTTGCTTCCTTGCCGGAAGGTGCGGTTGTCGGTACGAGTAGCTTACGTCGTGGCTCGCAATTGCTAAAACTCCGCCCTGATTTAAAAATCGAATCGATTCGTGGAAACATCGACACACGACTCGATAAATTAAAGAATGGTCCGTTTGACGGGATCCTACTCGCAGCAGCTGGTCTACAACGGATGGGTTGGTCTGAAGACGTCGTCTCGGAATATCTCTCGACAGATGACATGATTCCAGCCGTCGGTCAAGGAATCCTCGGTATCGAATGTCGCGAACATGACCAAGAAGTACGTGATCTCTTGCACCTGATCCATGATCAGATGACAGAAAAAGTAGCTTACGCAGAGCGCGCTTTCTTAGCGGCGATCGAAGGTAGTTGTCACGTTCCGGTCGGTGGATTTGCAACGATCAACGAAGACATGTCAACGACACTCGTCGGATTCATTGGATCCGTCGATGGAGAGCAAATCCTACTCGAGCGCGAATCAGGTCTAGACCCGATGCAACTCGGTCAAGATGTTGCCGAACGTCTGCTTGCTTCGGGCGGTCGTGAGATTCTCGCGACACTTCCGGATGACTTGTAAGCAGGTACTCTTCACGGGCAGCCGACCACCGACGACCGAGCAGATGGCGCGACTGCGCGCCGTCGCGATCGAGTCAGTGCATTATCCTGTCATTGAAACGCGACCGGTTTCGTTTACATTGCCGAAGGGAATTGATTGGCTCATCGTGACGAGTCCGAATGGTGTCCACCGGATTGCTGATGCGTTGCCTGAATTAGCAGAAACGCGTATCGCGGTCGTCGGACGAAAGACGGCAGACGCACTTGCGAAGTACGGTCGAACAGCAGACTTCTGTCCGTCGACCTTTACAGGAGACGCACTCGTCGCAGAACTCGGACCACACTTGTCTGACGGCGATCATATCGTCTTTGCACGAGGGAACCGATCCCGGCAAGCACCGGTCGATCAGTTACGAAAACTGAATCGATATACGGTCGAAGATATCATCACGTATGAAACCGTCACCCGTCGGCTACCTGAAGCACTTGTCAGAACTGCCGCCTATATTGGACTGCAGAGTCCTTCCGCTGTCGAAGCGATTGCTCCATTATCCCCACAGACGACGTTCATCGTCATTGGGACGATTACGGAGCAAGCAGCAAAAGCAGCCGGACTTCAACCGATCCATGTCGCCCGTGAATTCACGGTAGACGGCATGATTGATCGTATCATTGAGGAGGAATCAGCATGAACACATTAGAATACGCACGTCACCGTCGTTTGCGTCATACCGCATCACTCCGGTCACTCGTCCGCGAGAATCAATTGCATAAATCAGATTTGATTTATCCGATCTTCGTCGCTGAAGGCGAAGATATCAAACGCGAAGTCAGCTCGATGCCTGGCGTCTTCAACTTATCACTCGATCACTTGACGGCTGAAATCGAAGAAGTCGTTGCACTTGGAATCGAATCCGTCATCTTATTCGGTGTTCCGCACGACCATTTAAAAGACGAGCAAGGATCAGGTGCGTTTCACGATCATGGGATCGTTCAAGAAGCGACACGTCTCGTTAAGAATGTTGCACCGCAGCTAACGGTCATTGCCGACACATGCTTATGTGAATATACGTCAACGGGTCACTGCGGTATCGTCGCCGATGGTACGGTTGATAATGATGCATCATTACCGCTCCACGTCAAGACAGCGATCTCGCAAGCACGGGCGGGTGCTGACGTCATCGCTCCATCATCAATGATGGACGGATTCGTCGCAGCGATTCGCCAAGGGTTGGACGAGAATGGCTTCAGCCATATTCCTGTCATGAGCTACGGCGTTAAATATGCGTCTGCTTATTATGGTCCATTCCGTGATGCGGCAAACTCCGCACCAGGAGAAGGCGACCGGAAAGGCTACCAAATGGATCCAGCGAACCGTCGTGAAGCGTTCCGTGAAGCAACAGCGGACGTCGATCAAGGAGCTGACTTCATGATCGTCAAACCAGCGCTCGCTTTCATGGATATCATTCGTGATGTGCGTGAACGAATCGATTTACCGATCGTCGCCTATAACGTATCGGGTGAGTATGCCATGGTGAAAGCAGCAGCCTTGAACGGCTGGATCGACGAAGAACGAATCGTCCTTGAGACGATGCTTGGCTTTAAACGAGCAGGCGCTGATTTAATCATCACCTATTTCGCAAAAGACATTTGTCGTTACCTGGAGGGGTCGAAATGAGCTTAATTAACCAGAACTCAAAATCAAAAGCAGCATTCGAGCGGGCGCTCCCGCTCATGCCGGGTGGCGTCAACAGCCCGGTTCGTGCTTATAAATCGGTCGGGATGACACCGATTTTCGCAGATCATGCGAAAGGATCGAAGCTCTATGATATCGACGGAAAAGAGTATATCGATTACGTCTTGTCATGGGGACCGATGATCCTTGGTCACGCCGATCCAATCGTCACGTCAGCGATCCAAGAACAAGCGACACGTGGCTGGAGCTACGGGACACCAACGGAAATCGAATCAGCGATGGCGGAAGTCGTCATCAGCCGTGTTCCATCGGTCGAAGTCGTCCGGATGGTCAACTCAGGGACAGAAGCGACGATGGCTGCCCTTCGTCTCGCACGCGGCTATACAGGTCGGACGAAAATCCTCAAATTCGAAGGCTGTTACCATGGTCACGGCGACTCGCTCTTGATCAAAGCAGGGTCAGGTGTCGCGACACTCGGACTACCGGATTCACCAGGCGTTCCGGCGCAAATCGCGAGCATGACGCTGACGGTTCCATACAACGATTTGGACGCTGTCCGGATCGCGTTCGAAAAACACGGCGACGATATCGCTGGTGTCATCGTCGAACCGGCTGCTGGGAACATGGGCTTCGTGCCACCAGAACCAGGCTTCCTCGAAGGCTTACGGGAGATCACATCGGAAAACGGCGCTTTATTGATCTTTGACGAAGTCATGACCGGTTTCCGTGTCGGATTCCACTGTGCGCAAGGACATTTCGGTGTCACACCGGACATCACATGTCTCGGTAAAGTCATCGGCGGCGGCATGCCAGTCGGGGCTTACGGCGGACGTCGTGACATTATGGAACAGATCGCACCACAAGGTCCAATCTATCAAGCGGGTACATTATCCGGGAACCCACTCGCGATGGCAGCGGGTCTAGCGACATTGACACAATTGAAACCAGAACACTATGCAGAGTTCGACCGGAAAGCGAGCCGTTTGTCAGAAGGCTACCTGAATGCTGCGGCGAAATATAACATTCCGCTGACGACGAACCGCGCAGGCGCGATGTTTGGTGTCTTCTTTACGAATGAACGTGTCACGAACTTCGAAAAAGCGAAAACATCGAACCTTGAGATGTTCCGTTCGTATTATCAAAAGATGGCGGCGCGTGGTGTCTTCTTACCACCGTCACAATTCGAAGGTCTCTTCCTGTCGATCGCCCATACGGACGAAGACATCGAACGGACGATCGAAGCCGTCGAATTGACGTTCCAAGAACTCCAAGTTGAATTTGGTCGTTAAGCAGTTCTTGACGATTACTTGAACTCTCGGCTAAAATGAGTAAAGAAGAAAATGGCAACAGCGATGACGGGAAGAGTAGTCCTGTATTCGTACCGGTGTAGAGAACACATCCTTGGCTGAAAGATGTGACGGGCGAACAGGAGGAAGGTCACCCCACGAGCTGGTATCGTGAGTCTTACGAGCGATATCCGTCCTCCACACGTTACGTGGCTCGAGGGCATCCAATTTTGGATGAACTAAGGTGGTACCGCGGAAAAAAGCAACGGCTTTCTTTCGTCCTTAGCATAGGACGAGAGAAGCCGTTTTTATTATGGACAAAAAGGGAGCGATCAGGATGCAGGAATTATCAATGCCAACGAAGTATGATCCGCAGGCAACGGAAGAAAAATGGTACGACTTTTGGGTGAAAGGTGACTATTTCAAAGCCGATCAGGATCCAGAAAAAGAGCCGTACACGATCGTCATTCCACCACCGAACGTCACAGGTAAATTGCACCTTGGTCACGCGTGGGACACGACGTTACAAGACATGCTGACACGGATGAAGCGGATGCAAGGGTTTGACGTCCTTTATCTACCAGGAATGGACCATGCCGGTATCGCGACGCAAGCAAAAGTCGAACAAAAACTGCGGGCAGAAGGACAATCACGTCTTGAAATGGGTCGTGAGAAATTCCTTGAGCAATCATGGGCATGGAAAGAAGAGTACGCGTCAACGATCCGTGCACAATGGGCAAAACTTGGTCTTGGACTCGATTATTCGCGTGAACGCTTCACGCTCGACGAAGGATTGTCGGAAGCGGTTCAAGAAGTCTTCGTGAAACTTTACGAAAAAGGCTTGATCTACCGCGGCGAATACATCGTTAACTGGGACCCAGCGACGAAAACAGCGATCTCGGATATCGAAGTCATCTACAAGGATATCGAAGGTGCGTTCTATCACTTCAGCTATCCACTAACGGACGGTTCAGGTCACGTTGAACTAGCGACGACACGTCCTGAGACGATGCTCGGTGATACAGCGATCGCCGTGAACCCGAAGGATGAGCGTTATGCTCACCTCGTCGGAAAAACGATCACGTTACCAATCGTTGGTCGCGAGATTCCGATTGTTGCCGATGACTATGTCGACATGGAGTTCGGTACAGGTGTCGTTAAGATCACACCAGCACACGACCCGAACGACTTCGAAGTCGGTAACCGTCACGAGTTACCACGTGTCCTCGTCATGAATGAAGATGGAACGATGAACGAGAACGCAGGGAAATACGAAGGCATGGATCGTTTCGAATGCCGAAAACAAATCGTTGAAGATTTAAAAGCAGAAGGTGTTCTAATCAAAATCGAACCACACTTGCACTCTGTCGGTCACTCGGAGCGTTCAGACGCGATCGTTGAGCCGTATCTCTCACTCCAATGGTTCGTTAAAATGGAGCCACTCGCGCAAAAAGCACTTGAGGAGCAACAAGGGCCAGACAAGGTTAACTTCGTTCCACAACGCTTTGAAAACACGTACGTACGCTGGATGGAAAATATCCGTGACTGGTGTGTCAGCCGTCAACTCTGGTGGGGACACCGGATTCCGGCTTGGTACCATAAAGAAACAGGCGAAGTCTACGTTGGCAAGGAAGCACCAGCCGATATCGAGAACTGGGAGCAAGACAACGATGTCCTCGATACATGGTTCTCTTCAGCGCTTTGGCCGTTCTCGACGATGGGGTGGCCGAATACGGACGCAGCCGATTATCAAAAATACTTCCCGACATCGACACTCGTTACGGGTTATGACATCATCGCTTTCTGGGTATCACGGATGATCTTCCAATCGTACGAATTCACAGGACAACGTCCATTCCAAGACGTCTTGATCCACGGATTGATTCGTGATTCGGAAGGACGCAAGATGTCGAAATCCCTCAGGAACGGAATCGACCCGATGGATGTCATTGAGAAGTACGGTGCCGATTCACTCCGTTGGTTCTTAACGACAGGATCAACGCCAGGGAACGACCTCCGCTTCTACTGGGAAAAAATCGAAGCAACATGGAACTTCTCGAACAAACTGTGGAACGCAAGCCGTTTTGCCTTGATGAACATGGATGGTCTAACGTTTGATCAGATCGATTTGACAGGCGAGAAGTCACTCGCAGATAAATGGATTCTGACACGCTTACAGACGACGATCGACGATGTGACGCGTCTGTCGGACAAATATGAGTTTGGTGAAGCGGGACGTATTCTCTATCACTTCATCTGGGAAGACTTCTGTAACTGGTACATCGAGATGGCGAAATTACCGCTCAACGGGGAAGATGAAGCAGCGAAGCAGACGACGCGTTCGGTTCTTGCCTATACGCTCGACCGGATCATGCGTCTGATGCATCCATTCATGCCGTTCATCACGGAAGAAATCTGGCAACACTTACCGCATGAAGGTGAGACGATCACACGTGCTGCATGGCCAACACGCGAGGCATCACTCGACTTCCCGGAAGCTGTTCCAGCATTCGAAGCAGTTCAGAACGTCATCCGTTCGGTTCGTAACATCCGCGCGGAAGTGAACGCACCGATGTCGAAACAGATCCAACTGTTCATCTCGACGAATGACGCACGTGTTCAAGACGACTTGTCGTCAAACAGCTCGTACTTGCAAAAGTTCACGAACGCGTCTGAACTCCGGATTGAAGAACAGATGCCGGCGCCAGAAAAAGCAATGAGTGCGATTGTAACGGGAGCAGAATTGTTCATCCCACTCGCGGACTTGATCAACATCGAGGAAGAAATCGCGCGCTTGAATAAAGAACTCGTCAAGTATACGAAAGAAGTCGAACGGGTCGAGAAAAAACTCAACAACCCTGGCTTCGTCGGCAAAGCACCAGCACATGTCATTGATGAAGAAAAAGCGAAGGCACTTGATTATACGGAAAAACGTCAAGCTGTCGAAGCACGTATCAACGAACTCTCACACTAATTACAGCAGTGGCTCAAGTCTCCTTGAGCCACTTTTTTTAAAGGAGCGAACAGCATGAGGACGCGAGAAGATGTATTGGATTGGTTATCGAGCTTACTAGCATTCGGTGTCAAACCGGGTCTTGAACGGATGCAGGCGATGTTACTGGGATTACAGATTGACCCGGACGCGATTCCGACGATTCATGTCGCTGGCACGAACGGAAAAGGATCGACGGTTGCGTTCTTACGTGAGATGGGGATAGCGGAAGGATTACGAATCGGGACGTTTACGTCGCCGTATATCATTCAGTTCGAGGAACGGATCATGTTGAACGGGGTACCGATTGCAGAAGATGATCTCGTCGCAGCTGCGATCGCTGTTCAAGCTGCCATCGGGCGCATCGATCCGGCACTCGGTACGGTCACTGAGTTCGAGGCATTAACAGGACTTGCTTTCTATTATTTTGATCAGATTCGTCCCGATTTCGTCATCTATGAAGTCGGACTCGGTGGGTTGTATGATTCGACGAACGTCTTCAAGAAGCCGGTCGCAGCGATCATCACATCAATCGGCCACGATCATCAAGCGATTCTCGGAGATACGCTCCAAGAGATCGCCTTACAAAAGTTCGGGATCATTAAACAGGGGACACCGGTCATTGCCGGGAAACTGCAAGAAGAACTGACGGTGCCGTTAATGGCATATTGCGGTGACCGAAATGCAACGTTGAAATGGAGTCAGGAAGCGATCATCCGTTATCGATTAAAAGAGACGGGTACCTGGGCGACATACGATGGAATACCAGAGACACGCTTAGGGCTCGAAGGCCATCATCAAGTTCATAATGCGGCGAACGCTGTCATTTGTGCGCGGCGCCTCGGCTGGTCGAAAGCGGCAATCCGAAAAGGATTACGGGAAGCAAAACATCCGGGACGGTTTGAGATCATCTCCCGCAAACCACGGATCATTCTCGATGGTGCCCATAACCCGGAAGGCATCACGGCACTCGTTGAACGCTTAAAAGAGGAATCGAAGCCGGTGACGTTGCTTTGTTCGATTTTGCGTGACAAAGATCGGACAGCGATGCTTGAGCAGTTACGCAACATCACACCAGATATTTACGAAACGACATTTGATTTTCCGCGTGCGCGGACACTTGATGAGTTGAAGCAAGACGGAGCAAACGTAACGACAGTCGAAGCATTCTTCGAGCAATTAGAAGTAAACCGGACATACGTCGTGACGGGATCACTCTATTTCATCAGTGAAGTGCGGCATTATCACGCTTCTATTTTTACAAAATAGGGAAAATCCGCATTCTCTCGTTATAATGAAATGGGGGAGTATAGTCCCATATCTCAATGACACGATGAGGAGACGATAAGTGATGAAACAGTGGGTCCGTCTAGCCTTAGCCATCTTACTGATTTTTTCAAGTTTTACGTATATACATGAGCCACATTCCAAAGCGGCAACGGGTGAAAAGTTTAAGATTTTAGAGATTCGAGATGACTGGTCGACGACGAACCGGATTGATCCGGGAACGACCATTACATCGTTGTCACTGTTAAAAGACTTGAATACTAGTCAATATGAAATCAAGATGATGACGGTCAAAGAGTTGAATGCGTCTCGTTTTCCACTTGATGGCGCATTTGATGCGATCGTTTTTGATCCGTCTGTTTTTACGGGAGAAGATCGGTATTCTGTCAAAGTATCTGATACTTCCAAAAAACATAATACGAGTAGAATTGAAAATGATATTACGCAGTTAAAAGCGAATGAAATTTTGACGTACTATATTCAAAAAAGATTACCAGTCTTTTTACACGCTGATGTGTTAACACATGAAACAAGTAATTTCACTTCGATTTTTAAGCAAAGCACGATATCGGGTGATGCAATTGTTTATACAGATACAAAACAGGCAGTTCTTCGATTGCAAGAAGAAAAAATCGAGCGACCGCGCTTAAGTAAGGTAGCAGTCTCGCAAGATGGACTTTCATTAATGAGTGTAGATAAAAGAAATATGGCTGTTCCAAACAAATCAATTGAATTTGCATACGAAGTCACAAATGTATATTCTAATGAATTTTCTGTAGACTTATATATTGATTTTGATAGTAACGATCAATTTGATGAATCAGAAAAAGTTATACCTTGGGCTAAAGAGATGAAAGGTACTTCTGGAAAAATTTCATACACCTTTGATACTCCTAGTTATACGGGACCAAGAAACTGGAAACTTAAAATTAGTAATAAAGATGGACTTGTAGATTACAAAAGTGGTAGTTTCTTGATGCAGGACCAAGAAGCTAAAGCGAAAATTTTACAAGTCACGCGTTCTGGAACGACCGGTTCAATCAACGGTTTTATGAACTCAGGAACTTTACTAAAACAAGATGGGTTATATGACTTCAATGTAGAAGTCATTTCTGCGGACACGTTCAACAAAACATACTCAACGAAAAATCTCAATACAGCATACGATATGCTAATCTTTGGTTTTCAGGATTCGTATGGTGCCGCTTCACTCAGTAATCCTGCATCAGATGCTATTCTTAACTTCACGAATACGGAGCAAGGATTGATGCTGACACATGATACGATCTTTAGACCGGCACAATCCAGCAAACCAGAGCTATTCTGGGAAACAAAGTTTGCAGATCTCGCAGGTCAAAAGAACTTTACGAACATGGGGTACGCGGCACCTCGAACATCGGGTCAAGCAGTCAAACAAAATGCGGGCGTCATGACTTCTTATCCATTTGCCTTAGCTGATACGGTTGCTATCGCAACGACACACAATCAATACTTTGGTCTGGATCTTGAACAACCGGACTTGATTCCATGGTATAACATCCGTGAAAACAACCTCAGTAGTTCGAATCAGGCTGCCGGAAGAACAATTGGTGATGCACGCAACCACTATTATATGTATACCAAAGGAAACGTTACGTATTCAGGAGCAGGGCATACTTCGAGCTTTAATCAACAACAAGAAAAAGAACTATTCTCAAACACGATGTACCGTGCTTTCATTGGTGCGAACCATAAGCCTTTAATCAAGAATATCTTACCAACGGATAAATCAAGTTACCTCGAGAACGAACCGTTGACGATCTCGTATCAAGTCAACGACTACGACCTACAAGATCGTGAGTTAAAGACGCGCATCTACATTGATGATGAGAAAGTTTTTGAAAACAATAAATTGAAAAATAACTCGTTCGTTAGTCAATCATTCGATTCAAAGCTCAAAGGGAAGACGAGTGTGACGATCCGGATTGAAGCAGAGGATCAACGAGGAGCCAAAACAATTGAGACACGAACGGTTCAAGTCGTTCGTCCCGCTGCATCTATGCCTTTCGTCCTTTCGCGCTCGATTGATCCAGCTACGATTCCAAAAGGGGAAACAGCGGATATCACCTACACCGTCAAAACGTCTCCGATGATGCAAAAGGATGCCATTGGTAACAACGGATACATCATGGGACAATTCTCAGTAACGATGGAAAATATCCTGTTCAATGAACAATTTCCTAGTAACCTTGAGATACTCTCAACGACGGGTCTGACAGGAACGAATATAACTGGTCAGACGATAAAAGGGAGACTACCGGATATCGAATACGATGAGGCGATTTCAGGTGTTCATAAAGGGGAATGGATCGCAGATCAATCAGAAGTAACATTCACTGTCAAAGTGCGTGCCAAAGACACTGCAGGAGTTCATGTGCTTGATAAAAAAGATAATACGCTGACATCAACGAAAAACGTCTACCGAGATAAAAAGAACGGAAAAGATAAATCAACAACTGTCACCAATGATCCACAAGCTTTTCCGACGATTGGTTATGCACTGACACCATCCTATGCGACAAGTGCGAAAATTCCGTCCGTCAAGATGGATATCACGACACCATCATATAAAGTTTTACCAGAAATCAGTCCTATAGGTAGTCAGTACGGCACGTTAAAATGGTCAATCGTAGATTCAGAAATCGCATCTATCGATGAAGCTGGTGTCATCAAGCCGAAAAAAGTCGGGACGACACAAATTAAACTCGTCGTACCAGTCGGAAACGGTAAAGAGTTGACGGCGACTTCTGAACTTGTCATCAATGATGTGTTCGGAGGACTCATCGTCCGAAACGTGCCAGATACGTTATATGTCGGCGAAACAAAATCAATGACAGGAATCGCTTCGATGGTATCGGGAAGCAATACGCCGATTCAGTGGATCATAACGAATGATTCGCGTGTTACGACAAGTGGCTTAACTAAGAATACGTTGGAGTTGACAGGAAAAACACCAGGCACAGTCACGGTCAAAGCCGTCGTACCTGCGACAGCTGGAAGCTCGACTTATCTTGCCCAATCAACGACGTATACGATTCAAGTCAAGTTGCCAGAATTATCCGTTTCCCCAAGTAATCTGGAACTGTGGGTTGGATCGAATCAAGATGTAACGGCGACATTCAATCCGAACTATCCATTACCATTTACGACTTCAACTGTTAGTAATGCAATTGAATTGAAACAGACGGCATCGGGTTATACGATCACGGGTAAAACCGGCACACCAAACGGACCGGTCGAAGCGTTGTTGAAGTTAACTGATTTCCCGGATACAGTCGCGAAGACGCTTGTACGAGTACGTGAGAACCCACTCAATCTGACAGCCGATGATATCGCGATGACGATGAAGGATGATAAAAAATCACCGATTCTGCGCTGGTTCCCAGTGACGACGACAGAACGCTTCTATCGGTTGGAAGTGCTTCAGGGTAAGGAGTACGTCAAAATTGATCCGACAGGACAAGCGCTACAACCACTTCGTCCAGGTGTGGCACGCATCAAAGTAACGGCATTAAAAGAAAACAAAGATGTGCTCGAAGTCATGAAAGACAATCAAAAAACACCACTAACGACGACATTCAAGGTGACGATCGGTTCTGAGTCAGGAACGTCAGACTTGGATGGAGATGTTTATTAAGAAGTGGGGACGCTATCTATGAAACGCAAACGAATCATTGTCATCCTCTTGATTTTAATCATTATTGGAATCGGGGGAGCGATATATGTTACGAAATCAAATCAACAAGCAGCACTGGAACAAGGACTGCGTTCAGAAAAACCAGAACGACTTGCGAACGCATTAAAAGATGCTTCTTTATCAACAAAGGAGAAAAATCGTTACATCCGTCGCTTCCAGGAAACACTCGCTTTTGACAAAGCAAAACTCCTTCTTGATGAGCAGACCGTAAAAAATAAAGCGAACTGGTTTTATGCGGCGCAGTTCGCGCCGCGTAGCACGGTCGCTGAATGGTTGGCAGAAGGTGCAAAAATCAGCCAATTGAATGCACAAGGTCAGTCGGTTCTTCATGTTGCAACGAGTGTGAATCGATCGATTGATGCGTATGCTCTTTTGATAAAAAAAGCGTCGAAAAAAGAGCTCAATCGGATCGATGACTTTGGTCATACACCACTCTTTTATGCGACACTAGATCAAAATGAGGCAGCGATTGAACTGTTGTTAGAAGCAGGAGCTGATTCGAATCGTGGGAAAGAGAAACCTGTCTATGAAACGGTCAAACAAAATCGAAAAGATTTGTACGCCATGTTAGAACAGAACGGTGCAACGGTAGAAAGCAAAAAGGTGAAAAAGTTCGCTAAGGAATACCGAGCAACAAAATTCTAGTCAAAAAAGAGTCATTCGTCGCAAGCGAATGACTCTTTTTTATGTGTGTTACGGTTGAACGCGTTTTGGTGTTTCGACATACAATTGGACCGCTCGATTAAGTGGAAGTAAGGCTGTTGGATTTTTTAATACCGTCGCATCATACGCCATACGTAGACGGGATGCTTCAAAGTCAGATGATTTGTTAGCGACCATCAGTTTTTCGAGTTCTCTTACGTTTGCAGGAAACGCATTTTCTGGTAAGTCCAATTTTCCACGATAGGCGTTGACTTCTAGATTACCCTTCGTAAAAATACCACCGCGTACATTCATCGTCGAACCTACAGAGTAAATCGTATTTTTTTGATTGTCATCACTATATAGAAAGGCATTTAAATCAGGTGTAGTTGTTTGGGGCGTCGAAAATTTATTGACGCGGTTAATGACGAGATTTCCTTTACTGAGTAAAATCAATGTATTTTGTTTAGCTGTTGAAGTCAGCCCTTGAATGTTTGCGTCATCCAGACGACTTGTTCCGGTCGCATAAATCGTCGTTGCAAATCCAACATTTCCTCGAATCAGTAAGTTGCCAAGAACGACGAGAGGACGCTTGATCTCAAGCGGCTGGGTCAAAGGGTTCAAGGAAGAGATCGTTAAGTTCCCGTTAATGATTAAAGGTTCGAGTGTTTCTTGAACAAGATCATCTGTCAATGTCACGGTATTGCCTGTGTTTAATGCTGGACTAATCATTTGTCGCTTTGTATCAAGTTCTGTTAAAAAAGGTCCCGTTAATATAGATTGTGGAATCGAGGAGTTTTTCAATGTAGACGCGACTTGTGTAAGAGGCGTATTCACCGGTAGTTTCAGAAAGTCGTTCAACGCATAATCAAAATCGAACGGAACGAGTGTTTCTTTCGTTGATACTAGCTCTGTTGCACCTTTCGGATCAAAAATCGTTTTATCACACACAAGGTAATCTCCGCACTTCAGTAATGGCTGATTCTTCTCTTGAAAAACGCGTACCTGACCTGCGATATAAGGAAGTGCTTTGGTATTAGTGAAGATCCCATCCTCATCGTTGTATTTAAATATCGGGGTCGCAGTTGCTTGCAGGGCGTTGCGGGAAAAAATATTACCTTCGATCAAGGGAGCGCCATTTAAGATGACTTGATCATCTGAACCTAACGTATAGTACAAAAAACTAGGAATCGCAGACAAATAGACACGTTGTCGATACGTTTTTTTGATTGCTGGCTGATCGCCTTTTTGTTTTGAAACTGTCGCTGTTAAATCAAGCGCTTTGACACGAACGTTCGATGCGGCTTCATTTAGCTTGACGGTCACGTTCGGAACGATTGTTTTTAAGGGTAAGACGATAGAGCTGTCGAGATTCTCAAATAATGCTTGAGAAGAAGTCGTTGGTGAAGTCCCAGTCGTCTTTGAAACGATATTCTGGAGGGAGGCGACTGCTAAATCAAGATCATTTTGTGTCGTCGTCTCGACATCGATATCCGTCTCGCGGATTTCGGTTAGGCGAGTTGACTGTAAACTGATGCCAATCGTCGCAACAGCGAGGACAGACAGGACGGTTAAAGTCACAAGAACGAAAAGTAATGTATAGCCTTGTTCGGATTTACGCATACCGTGTTCCTTTCTGAGTTAAAATCCAATCGTACTCGTGAAGGTCTGGACTTCTTCTTGATCTGTCGATTGAATTGTAGTTGTAATCGTTAAAATACCGTGAATGACGTAGCGCCCCGGATATGTTCCTGATGTAATGGTTTGATACTCGGGACTCGATAACTTGAACGTTTGAAGTAATTCCGTTTGGTCGTCGATCGACTGTGGTGTCGATTCGTACGTTAGTTCGGTGCTGTCTAAAGTTTGTTCTGCGAACGTATAACGGACGGGTGTCGCTTCCTTCTCTGAAGCAGATGCTTCTTCTGTTGCGTTAAAAGGTTCAAATCCACTGGCGCGTTCAAGTAATCCAGTGTCTGCGTTCAAAACAGGAAGTGTTCGTTTATAAAACGATAACTGTTTTGCTTCATCGATCCGAATCGCATCAAATCCACTGATTTCGTTTAATATGATACCGACTCGACTATCAGCTTCACTACGCAGTTCACTGATGATTCCAGTTGCCCGAAAGCTTTTCGTACCAGAGATGAACACAGTCAGGATGACAGCACTGAAAATCGAGGCAATGACGATGGCGACGAGTAGTTCGACGAGCGAGAAGCCGTCATTTTGTTGTCGGAAAACTTTGATTGAGCGTCGCATTCGTAATCGATCCTTTCAATGATGTAATCGGTTCAGTTGTTCCTTCTATGTAGACGAATACATGGAGGTCGAGGAGATTCGGATTAACGACTCCTTCGAGTTTCCGAGGTGTCACACTGTATTTGACTTCAAAGGCAATATTATTGATTTCAGGATTAGTAAAGATTGATGAGCAAATAGCCGATAGTTCACAAGAAGGAGACGTGGGCTCTGGAATGACATATTTTCCATTCAGATAAGTCGCTTTGTCTGCCTGTGTAGATAGAGAACTGAAGGCGAAGGGTTCATCACTTGTCGCTTCTAAAGCTTCTCGTTTGATATAAGAGGTTGCGTTTTTTGCCAGATAATTCGCAAACGTCAACTCCGTACTGTCGCGTGAGGCAGCTAGTGACTGAGAAAAAATGCTGATCAGAGAGACCGATATAATAGATAAGATCGTAATACTGACTAATACTTCGATTAGCGAAAAACCGCCTTGCTCGCGTTGCATGGATTCACCTCTACTTCATGATAGATGAAGATGAAAGATCCTAAATGATTTTTCTAGAAAATCAAAAACAGCACCTATTCACAGATCATGAAAGGATTTGTCAGGATAGGACTTATGTTTCATCATAATATTCATTATAATGGAAATACTAGGCACCTGAAATGATTAAATTCATACAGAAAGGAAACAGATGATGATTAATCCGAAGCGTTTTGCTATACATACACTTTTGCTACTTGTACTGGTAGCCCTGATTTACGTACCATCGTTTGCCTTGATTTCCTTTACCGGTAAAGCAACGGCACCTACGACGTTTTCTGAGACGGCACGAATTGGATCGGTTCCAGTTAGTGGCATGGATCGAAAGGAAGCACAATCGAAAGTTGAGAAAGCGATTACGGAGTGGACGAAGAAAACGCCGCTGACGACTGGAACGGGAGAAGAGACGACACCGATTCCAACAGAAGTCGTGACGATCAACGCCGCTGATTCTGTCAAAAAAGCTTCTTTGAAAAAAGGTGGAGACTTGATGGTAACGGTAGATGAAGCATCGTTTGAGAATTTTTTAGCGACGCAGCCGATCAGTTACTCGGATGAGCAACTCGTTGCCTTTAAGACATGGTTAATCGATACGAGTAAAACGTTACAGGAAGGAAACTTTGATCCTGCTCAATCGGAAGCTGCAGTCGATCCAACAGGTGAGGTCGTTTCAACGGTTTCATTCTCGACGCGGTCTGCTGCTGAAGAACAGATGATCACGGCAATGATGAATGTGGAAATCAAGCCGGGACAATTAATGAATGTCAAGACGTACGGTATGGATGCAGTCGCAGGCTCGTATGTCGGTAGCAAGTTATACGAACTGTTCGCAAAGACGCCATTTGAAATCGTCGAACGGATGCCGCATGCGGCATTACCAGATGGCATCACACTAGGATATGACGTCAAAATTGATGAAAAAACAGATTTTGCCGTTCGTAATACACAAGCATCAATTTATCGTGTCATTGCGACCCAAAATGGAAGTGATGTCACGCTTGAATTGCGAGGCACACCGTTCAAGGAAACAGTCACGACCGTCCTTGAAGGCGAAAAAACGATTCCATTCCGGACGATCACACGTTATTCTGCAACGCTTACAGCTGGAACGACGAGTGATACACAAGCGGGAGAAGAAGGGAAATCGATTGAAGTCTATCGCGTGACGAAGACGGCTCAAGGTGAGAAGAAGCAGTTATTGTCTCTTGATTTCTACGCAGCCATCCCAGCAATCGTCACAAAGAGTAGTCAAGAAGAACAAGCACCTGTCGTCGTACCTGAACCGGAAGACGACACGAACTCCGATGATTCGACGGATACGAATGATTCCAATGATTCAACGAATACAGACGGTACAGACGATCAAACGACGGATGAACCGCAGACAGATGGCGTCGAGACGCCAGATACACCAACGTCTCCGACAAGTCCGACGTCACCCGATACACCTGACAATAACGAAACGGGTGATCCTGCTTCACCAGTAGAAGGTGAAACAACAGGGGAACCTGTCGGATAAGAAGGAGGAAACAAGATGAACTGGACGACGATAGCAATTGAACTCGGTATCATCATCGGTCTAGCGACAATCATCTGTGGTCTGATGTTTGCGGTGACGATCCCTTACGTGACGACTGTGACGACAAAGGCGATTTTATCCGTTGCGGCGATCTTGATCGTGACGTTGATCTACTTCAGCATCCAGCTCGACTGGATTACGAACCCACTCGTTCTCGTCGGAATTGTCGTCTTATGTCTGTTGACGGCAGCGGTAACGAGTGTAATGGATGAAAAACATCAAAAACCGGATGTGTTAGAGGAAGAAGAAACATGGCACGCGGAAGGATGACACGTTAAATGGCAATGAAACGAAAACGTTTAGGGGAAATGTTGATCGAAGAAAGCCTCGTGACGGAGCAACAAGTCGAAGAGGCGTTGATGGTCAAACGGTCGACCGAAAAACTCGGGGATGCACTCCTTCGACTTGGTCACTTGACGGAACAACAATTACTAGAGGCGCTACATCACCAATTGAAGATTCCGATCATCCAGCTGTACAACTATCCAGTTGACGTCGCCGTCACGAAACTGATTTCAAAAGATCTCGCACAGCGACATACACTCGTCCCGGTTTACCGGGAAGGAAATCGTCTATTTATCGCCATGGCGGATCCGATGGATTTGATCGCGATCGACGATTTGCGGATGCAGACCGGTCTATCAATCGATGTCGGAATCGCGACGCGTGACGAAATCAGACGAACAATCCTGAAATACTACGACATTGATTCGTCGTTACGGGAGCTACTCGAATCCGACGACATGATGGAGTCGGATCAATCCCGTGATGTCGTGACGCGTGAAGATGCACCCATCATCCGGCTCGTCAATCAAATTCTAGAGAACGCGATTGCCCAGCGTGCATCGGATATTCATATGGATCCGCAGGAAACGTCGATGACGATCCGGATTCGGATTGATGGAGAATTACGAACGGAGAACAACTATCCGAAGCAGATTCAAAGCATTCTGACGACCCGGATCAAAGTCATGAGTGAACTCGATATCACCGAGTCACGCTTGCCACAGGATGGACGGATTAAATATGTCTTTAACGGATTACCATATGATTTCCGTGTCTCGACCTTGCCGACCGTTTACGGCGAGAAGGTCGTTATCCGGATTCTTGACAGCTCGAACTCGAACATCTCGATTTCAAAAATCGGTTTTAGTTCGCGAAACGAATCACAGTTCCGAGAGATGCTGAAGCGCCCGAATGGGATTATCTTGATCACCGGTCCGACCGGTTCCGGTAAATCATCGACGTTGTATGCTGCGTTAAATGAGTTGAATGACGAGTCGCGCAACATCATCACTGTTGAAGATCCGGTCGAGTACCAGGTCGATGGGATCAATCAAGTTCAAGTCAACGCGAAGATTGGGTTGACGTTTGCGAGTGGTCTTCGCTCGATCCTTCGTCAGGATCCGAACGTCGTCATGGTCGGGGAGATTCGAGACATCGAGACGGCTGAGATTTCTATTCGTGCTTCGTTGACAGGACACTTGGTTCTTTCGACTTTACACACGAACTCTGCCGTTAGTTCGATCACGCGATTGATTGATATGGGTGTCGAACCGTTCCTTGTTGCTGCTTCTGTCAGTGGATTGATTGCACAACGACTTGTTCGCCGCGTCTGCCGTGATTGTGGCGAAGTCCATCCGATTTCGAAACGAGAACAAGAGTTATTTGATCAAGAGGGAATCGAAGCGACGACGGTCATGCGTGGACGTGGTTGCTCGTCTTGTAATATGACGGGGTACCGTGGACGGGTTGCGATTCAAGAGGTCATCATGGTCGATGAAGTGTTGCGCCGGATGATCATGAACCAATCGACGGAAAGTGATATCACGGCGTACGTCAAGGAACAAGGTCAACGGTTCCTGCTAGCAGATGGTCTATCAAAGGTCGCAGACGGGATCACGACGACAGAAGAGATTTTACGGACGGTGATTTCAGAATGAACAGTACGATGGAACGGGCACAAATCGAAGATATTTTGCGCTCATCAAAAGAACGAGGAGCGTCCGATGTTCACTTGACGGCGGGATCACCACCCGTCTTTCGAATCAACGGAACGTTGACACCGTTTGGGACAGAAAAGATGAAACCGATCATCATTGATGGGTTTGTGCAATCACTGATCACGGAAGAGATGTATCAACAACTGAAACAGGACCGGGACATCGACTTTTCGTTCGGTGTGACCGGTGTCGCTCGGTACCGGGTCAACTGTTTTTACCAACGGGGCGCTTTGTCGATGGCGTTTCGGACGATTCCGACCGAGGTGCCGACGCTTGAGCAATTAGCGTTACCGCCTGTCTTAAAACGATTCTTAACGAAACCACACGGCTTGATTCTCGTGACGGGTCCGACGGGTTCCGGAAAATCGACGACGCTTGCAGCGATGATCAATGAAATTAATCAGACGATGTATAAACGGATCATTACGCTGGAGGATCCGATTGAGTATTTACATAGTCATCATAAAAGCCTTATCGATCAGCGGGAAATCGGGATTGACGCGCCACGTTTCGCAACCGGGTTACGGTCAGCACTCCGTCAAGATCCGGATGTCATTTTGCTTGGAGAGATGCGGGACCTTGAAACGATCGCGACCGCCGTGACAGCAGCAGAGACAGGTCACCTCGTCTTTGCAACGGTCCATACGTCGACGGCTGCCTCGACAGTCAGCCGAATCATCGATGTTTTCCCGTCAGAGCAACAAGATCAGATTCGGGCTCAACTGGCGAACGTTCTTGCGGGCGTCGTCTCGCAACGCCTGATGCCGCGTTCAGACGGTTCAGGACGCGTCGCAGCCCTTGAGATCATGGTCGATACACCAGCTGTCTCGAACTTAATTCGGACCGGTAAGGAATATCAGATTCAATCCGTCCTGCAGACGGGTAAACAATACGGCATGCAGACGATGCAGATGGCATTGCAGGATCTCGTCAGTCGGGGATTGATTCCGGCTTCTGCTGCATCACCGTACATATCGGGGTGAACACATGGCAGTATTCATTTATGAAGGTCGGACGATTGCCGGCAAACGAAAAAAAGGCAAAATTACAGCGCTGACGAAACGAGAAGCCGCAGAACGGTTGCGGACGGATCAGATTGCTGTGACCTCGCTTGAAAAACAAGAATCGAAAGGCTTGAACACCGAGATTACGTTTCTCAGTGCCAAACCGAAAATCGAACACCTCGTCATGTATGCGCGTCAGTTCGCGACTCTTGTGCGGTCCGGTGTCTCAATCGTCAAGGCGACAGAAATTCTCCGAAAACAGACGGAGTCGAAACCACTCGAACGCGCGCTTGTTGAGGTCGAGGACGATTTACGAAGTGGGATCCAGTTTTCGCAAGCGATCGAAAAGCACCCTCGTGTCTTTGATACATTCTTCGTCAGTATGGCGATGGCGGGAGAGGCGAGTGGTAATCTTGAGGAAGCACTCGATAACATCGTCACTCAACTTGAGAAACAATATGAAATCAAACGGAAGGTCATCTCGGCGTTGATTTACCCAGCAGTCGTTTCGCTTGTCGCCGTTGGTGTCGTCGTCTTCTTGATGATGAACGTCGTGCCGACGTTTGCGTCAATTTTCGATCAGCTCGGGAGTGAACTGCCGTTGATCACGAAACTCGTCGTTGCGGTGTCGGACTTCTTCGTCGCCTATTGGTGGGTGATGCTGTTGATTGCATTCGGTTTGATTGGTCTACTGTATTTCAATTTGAAAAACGAACGGCAACGTTTATTCTTTGATCGATTCTTATTGATGATCCCAGTCTTTGGACCATTGATTCAAAAGTCACAAATTGCCTTGATGACGCGTGGATTGTCTGTTCTCTTGAACGCATCGGTTCCGATTTTGGCGTCGCTTGATATCACGGAACGGATCGTCACGAACCGAATCATCCGTAAAGGAATTGCCGGTGCCAACGAAGCGATGGCACGCGGGATTCCGATGCACGAACCACTCGAGAAAAACAAATATTTTCCACCTCTAGTCACGCAGATGATTGCAATCGGTGAAGAATCAGGGCGTCTTGATTCCATGTTGACGGAGGTCGCGAACTTTTATGAAACCGAGGTCGAGACGACGACGGACCGTTTAAAGTCGATCATTGAGCCGTTGCTGATCGTTGTGCTGGCCGCGATTGTCGGGGTCATCGTCATTGCCGTCGTCGTACCGATGTTTAAAATTTACTCGGATATTCAAGCAAGTTGACAACTGTAAAAACATTTACCTGTTGTGAAAAAAAGACATAATCTACAAAAAATATGGTGCTACTATAATAGTATTCGTCTGGATAGTATTACCTACTAGCCAAGAACAGTAAAAAAGTACTAGGGAGGCATAATGAAATGGTAGAACGGTTAAAAGAAATCTGGTTAGATGCAAAACAAATGCGTGATGAGCGCGGACTGACGTTGATCGAGTTACTCGTCGTCGTCGTTATCTTAGGAATCATTGCAGCAATCGCTGTCGTCGCAATCGGTGGTTTGATCGAGAACTCGCGTAAGGATGCAGTCGTTTCAGATGCGAAGCAATTAGTATCGGCTGCGAAGTTGTATACTTCGTCAAATCCGATTCAAGCAGGTGAATCAATTATCTTGGGAATCAACGAAGGTGGAAACGAAATTAAATCAACAGCAGTTAGTACCGATGTTCCAGTTCGTAAAGAATCATTAAGTAAGTATATCGATGAAATGAAAGATTCATTAAATTCAGATGCAGAGTATAAAGATTCTTATGTACTTGTGAAAGAAAGTGCTGGAAAATATACTTATACAGTCACGCTCACAAGTAAAAAATCGACAAATACTTACTTTGAGAAAAAAGATCCATCTGATCTTAAACGATCAGCTGTTGAAGTGAAATAATTCCTACCCCCTCCTCGGGGGTTTTTTTCTGAACTTTTTTGAAAGGGAGGTCGTGTCATGACGATCGTCTTCACGGTTTATTTTTTCTTGTTAGGCTTACTCATCACGTCTTTTACGAACGTCGTCGGTCTGCGCGTTCCGGTCGGGGAGTCGATCGTTCATCCGCGCTCTCATTGTCCAACGTGTGGACATGTTCTTGGACCGCTCGAATTAACACCGGTACTCGGTTACGCTGTGCTCGGTGGGAAGTGCCGCTCTTGTGGACAGTCGATCTCAATCAAGTATCCAGCGCTTGAATTACTTGGAGGAATTCTTTACGCCTATGCCTTCTGGCAGTTTAGCTGGTCGATGGAACTCGCATTGACGCTCGTCCTGACGAGCTTGTTGTTCATCTTGACGATGTCGGACTTAGCCTACATGCTGATCCCGAATAAAATTTTGCTCATCTTTTTGCCGATTGCCTTGATTGTGCGCTACCTTTCTCCACTCGAAAACTGGTATAATCCAATTATTGGTGGAATCGTCGGATTCGTTCTATTATTCGTCATCTTTCTTGCTTCCCGGCGTGGTATGGGGGCAGGGGATGTCAAGTTGTTCGGACTGCTCGGGATCTTCCTTGGACCGCTTCACGTCATCATTGCCTTGTTCGTCTCGGCATTCGTCGGTTCCGTTCTTGGCTTAACGTTACTTGGACTCGGACGCGTGAAACGGAAACAACCAATTCCCTTCGTTCCGTCGATTGCCGTCGGGACATTACTGACATATTATTTTGCGGATGATTGGGTATCGTGGTACCTCGATTTGCTGCTTTAAGAAAGGAAGAATGTACATATGGCGCAACGGCGTAAAGGTACATATATTTACTTTAATTTCACCGATGTCGCAATTTTCGGTGCAGTCGTCAAAAAAGGCGTCATTAAGCGCCGGGCAGTCATCGCGCTGCCGCCGGGAACACTGCAAGGAGGCTGGTTGCAACCGGAAGCCTCGCTTGATTTCATCTTTGACGGGTTACTGACGAAGCTGAAAGTACCACGTGGCTCGCAAGCGGTGCTGGCGCTTGATGGTTCACTCGTTCTCGCCCGGAAACTCGATATTCCGGAAACGATCGAGACGAATCAAATTCGCGGTTACTTATTCATGGAAATTGGACATAGTATCGTCTTGCCGTTTGAAGAACCGTATTTTGATTACACGGTTCTGGAAGAAGACGGCAAGCGAGAAATCATGCTCTATGCCGCGCCAAACGAGGCGCTGAAGCAATATACGCAACTGTTCAAACAAAAGCATTTACGACTGGTCGCAGCTGAACCACAACCGCTCGCAACCTACTTCGGGATTGAAGCCCATCATCCGGTCGCAACGGAAGCCGATACGTTATTGATCTGGAATGCGAATGCAACAAACCATCAGCTGATCATCATCGAAGATCACGTGCCGCGTTTGATTCGCTCCGTTGATACGTTTGCGGCTGACGCGTGGGATGTTGATGTCATCGACGACCAACTGCATTACCGTTACCGTTCAGATGATCCGACGGTCGAACTCGTCTTAGACGAGATGTTGCTCGAGTTCTCACGAGTGCTCGATTTCTATCGTTTTTCACTCGCGCGCGAAGGACGGGAAATCACGAACGTCGTCCTTGCCGGCGACTTCCCGTTCCGTGATGAACTGGCGACGCGTTTCCGGTCAAACTTCGATTTAAACCTTGATGAGATTCCAGACATGATGACGATTGACGGACAGTCGATTCCACGGGCCTACTTACCACTCGCTGGTCTTGCTTCACCGCGAAAAGACCGCATCAACTTGTTACCGGAAAACGATGAAGCACCGAAGTACCCACTCGTCGCTTCATTGATCCTCTTATTGTTCGGAGGACTCGCCGGTGGCTATCTCTACTGGCAAACCGATCAATTCGCGGACCGCGTCGAATCGACGAACGATCAAATCCAGATCGTCCGTCAGTTGCAGTCGGAATCGGATCAATCGGCGAAACAAGAAGTTGCACAACTTAAACAGACGGTCGAAGGACTCGAAACGACGCCTCGTCCTGCTGTACCAACACTTGAGCGGATTACCCGTTATCTCCCGGAGCGCGGTTACATTCTTCAATTCGCCTATGGAGCAGATCATGCCGTGACGATGACGACACAATTCGAGACGCTTGATGAACTGAACGATTTTTATCGCGAGCTACTGACGGATAAAGTCTTCTCAGGAACGAATCTTGCCAGCGTGACGACACGAACGATGAATGAAAAGGCAGACGTCGTCACGACAACGACGGTTGATCCGACGACCGGACAAGAAGTCCCGACGACGGAAATTACACCGTCTGACGATGCCAAATCAGAAGAACCCCGTTATATCGGACAATTCTCGTTAAACGTCAACCCGACGGAAGTCGTCAAAGGTGAGACGAACGAGGCTGATCCGGAAGTACCAAAAGAAGATCAGCCGTCTGAATCGGAAACGGATGGCTCGACGGAAGCGACTCCTGAGACCGATACGACGGAGACGACTGATCCGAATGTAACGACTGAAATCGAGGAGGTACCGGACAATTGAAACGTTATAGTAGCTTCATCCTCCTCGGTCTAACGATCTTGATCGTCCTCGGTGCGGTCGGTTACTTCGGTTATACGACGTATACGACGCATCAAACATTGCAAGAAAAAGAAGCGACGTTGAAGCGAGAACAGATGGTACTCGAGCAAGCGAAAGCGAACGAACAGAAAGTCGACGTCGCTGAATCGAGCTTTTTGCAGCAAAAAGTTCCGGTGACGGCGTCAAACGATGACGTCATCGATGCAATTAATGCGTCGAGTCAGATTGCCGGTGTCAAAGTCCAGTCGATCACGTTTGGTCAGGCGACAGAGGCAGCACCGCAGTCACCGGTGACATCAACGCCTGCAGTTGACGGAGCGATGGCGACGGAATCAGATCAGGCTGAAACAACTGCCGTAGCACCGGTCACAGCGAATGCAACACCGCTTCCGGCATCACTAACAGTCGAAGCCCCATCGTATGTTGAACTGATGGCATTCTTAAAACAAATTGAGCGGACGGATCGAATCACGGTCTTACGCCAAATCCAGTTGTCAGGACCGGAAGAACCAGGTCCAGGCAGTGGAACAGTCTTACTTGAGGATGAGATGCTCTCGTTCACAGTCGAGATCGAATCGTATTATCGTCCGGATTTGACGAAGCTGACGCCGGATAAGCAAACCCCACTCGAGGAGAAGACACCGAAGTCGGATCCGTTTGTCGATGTGACAGGAAATTAAGATAAAACAAGTGGTTCCTAGACTGTTAGGGACCGCTTGTTTTTTGTTAGACTAAACGATGACTCGAATTATCCGATTCGAAATTAACGGGAAAGAACGTGATACTGATGATAACGCAACCACACTTGATTCTCGCATCGGCTTCACCACGTCGGACGGAACTCCTACAACAAATCGGGATTCCTCATGAAGTCGTACCGGCGAATGTCGTCGAAGAAGCACCATACCCGATGTCACCGCATGAATACGTCCGCCATCTATCACAAAAGAAAGCGCGAGCGATTACAGCAGATGGTGTCATTCTGGCTGCCGATACGGTCGTCGCGATCGATGACATGATTCTTGAGAAGCCGGCGGATATTTCTGAAGCGCGGGCGATGCTTGCGCGTCTGTCAGGACGTGCTCATGAAGTCGTGACAGGCGTGACGATTCGCTTCGGAGAGAAGGAAGAGACGTTCGACGTGACGACGCACGTCCGTTTTGGTGCATTACCAGACGAGTGGATGGAAGGCTATATCGCGACGAACGAGCCCTATGATAAAGCGGGTGGCTATGGCATCCAAGCGATGGGTGGTCTGTTCGTCGAGGCGATCGAGGGCGATTACTATAATGTCGTCGGACTGCCGATCCACGAGATCACAAAACGTCTCGCGTTCTTTGAAATCAAGCCGATGTTTGCGTAATCCTGAAACAGAGAGGTCGGATGCTGTGATTGAATGGCCGAAGGATATGGTTCAGTTGAAAGGCTTGGCACAAGCGACGACAGTCGAGTTACTGGCGTGTCTCATCCGAAGCGGGACGCGCGACCGGACACCACTTGAAATCGCGGAAGAATTACTGCACATCTATCCTTCATTGATCGAACTCGAGGCAGCCGGAGTCGGCGGACTTGAAAAAGCACCTGGGGTCGGGAAGGCGAAGGCACTACAAATCATGGCTGGACTAGAACTTGGTCGTCGTCTCGTCACGGAACCGAAATGGGTACGGCCGACGATCCGCTCACCGGAAGACGCAGCGGAACTGTTGTTAGAAGAGATGCGCCTCTATCAGCAGGAACACTTCATCTGCCTGTATTTGAATACGAAAAATGAGGTCGTCTCGAAAAAGACGTTATTCATCGGAGGATTGAACACGTCGATCGTCCACCCGCGAGACGTCTTCCGGGAAGCGATTCGCTGCTCGGCTGCGAACTTCATCGCCGTCCACAATCATCCGTCTGGGGACCCGACGCCAAGTCGGGAAGATATCGAGGTATCCGAGCGACTCGTTGAGGCGGGACGACTCATTGGAATCAGTTGTCTTGACCACATCATCATCGGGCATGGACAATTTATTAGTATGAAACAGCGCGGATTTATGTAAGAATAACGTCTGAAGGGAAAGTTTCGATTCTTTCCGTCAGACGTTTTTTTGTGTGTTTTCTAAGGCGAACTGTAAACAAGCTGTAACGTTTTAACGCTTTCCAATGAAGGCTTTTCCGTTATAATTAGTGAAGTGTATTCTCAGAGAGGGGTTTTTTGAATAATGTTTGGATCATTCAGCCGTGAAATCGGCATTGACTTAGGTACGGCTAACACGCTTGTGTATGTAAAGGGGCAAGGAATCGTCGTCCGCGAACCGTCCGTCGTCGCCTTCCGTACGGATACAGGGAAAATTGAAGCTGTCGGTAACGCGGCAAAAAACATGATCGGTCGTACGCCGGGTAACGTGACTGCACGACGCCCGATGAAAGACGGGGTTATCGCGGATTATGAAACAACCGCTACGATGATCAAATATTTCATGGATCAAGCTTCGAAGAAAAAAGGCTTGTTCTCTTCTAAGACGAACGTCATGATCTGTGTACCAAGTGGTATCACATCGGTCGAAAAACGTGCGGTCGAAGATGCAGCGAAACTTGCAGGTGCGCGTGAAGCTTATACGATCGAAGAACCATTCGCAGCAGCAATCGGAGCTGGTCTTCCGGTTTCAGAACCAACAGGCTCGATGGTCGTTGATATCGGTGGTGGTACAACAGAAGTTGCTGTCATCTCACTCGGTGGTATCGTCACGAGCCAATCGATCCGTGTCGGTGGTGATGAGATGGATGAGTCGATCATTCGTTACATCAAATCGAAGTACAACTTGATGATCGGGGAGCGGACAGCTGAGACGTTGAAAATGACGATCGGTTACGCTCGCATCGATGAAGAGTCAGAGAACGAAACGATGGAAATCCGTGGACGTGACCTCGTCACAGGTCTTCCGAAACAGATCGAAGTCACAAGTGCGGAAATTTGTGACGCACTCTCGGATACGGTCGAAGCGATTCTTGCAGGTGTCAAACACACGCTTGAGCAGACGCCTCCTGAATTATCAGCAGACGTCATGGACCGCGGAATCGTCTTGACAGGCGGTGGGGCACTCTTGAAGAACCTCGACGCTGTCATCGAAGACGAAACACGTATTTTGACACTCGTTGCAGAAAATGCACTCGATTGTGTCGCAATCGGTACAGGAAAATCACTCGAGATGATGAATGTCCTTCGTTCGAAATCAGGCATCTCGCAAAAAAGATAAGGACGGGATGAGCGATGAAGCGATTTTTAAATAATCGAAAACTGCTCATCACACTCCTTAGTTTTCTCCTTTTGGTGATCTTGATCGGGATTTCGCTACAAGGGCGTAACCAATCCCACTGGTATCAAAGCTTCGTGCGTGATACCGTGGGCGTCGGTCAACGCCTTTTCGCGACACCGATTGGCTGGATTGATGATACGGTCACTTCGATTAAAGAAGTGCGTGACGTGTACAAAGAGAACGAACACTTGAAATCACGCTTAAGTGACTATGCCGGCAATGCCGTCAAAGTCCGTGATCTTGAACGTGAGAATAAAGAATTGAAAGACATGCTCGACCTGA
Source organism: Exiguobacterium sp. s91 (assembly GCF_018618915.1). Lineage (NCBI taxonomy): Bacteria > Bacillati > Bacillota > Bacilli > Caryophanales > Exiguobacterium > Exiguobacterium sp. s91. The sequence goes on from NZ_JACSMZ010000001.1 coordinate 692,095, forward strand.
ACGGATCGATTCGCGACTACAAATTGTTACCGGCAGAGATGATCGGTCGGACATCGTCCGAATGGCAACGGTTCGTCACGATTAACATCGGCGAACAAAAAGGAGTCAAGGCGAACATGGCCGTCGTAACAGCAGATGGACTGATCGGTCGCGTCATCCAGGCGAGTGCTTATACATCCCTCGTGCAGTTGATGTCAGATACAAGTCGGACGAATAACGTCTCGGCAACGGCAGATGACACGAAAGGAAAAGGAGTCTTCGGTACGATCGAAGGCTTTGATGAAGAGACGAAATTACTCAAGTTCACGAAAATTCCGAATGATGCGAAGCTGAAAAAAGGGCAGACCGTCACGACGTCCGGTCTCGGTGGAAAGTATCCGAGCGGAATCGTCATCGGAAAAATCGAGGAAGTGAAATCCGATCAGTATGGGGCTTCAAAAATCGCATACGTCAAACCGGCAGCAGACTTCGAACAGTTCGGTCATGTCTTCGTGATTGAGCGCGAAGCGAAGGAACCTTTCGCTGAGACCGATAAGGGAGGGGACACTCGTGAATAACGTTAAGTTGTTTTTCGCCGTGTTCCTTCTTTTTATCTTAGAAGGGACGTTGTTCGCGGGACCACTCGGAGATGGTTCGCCGTACGTCATCCATGCGACATTGATCGGGCTGATGTTCCTCGGTCGGTACGGAAAACTTGAACAGGCACTCGGATTCGGACTCGTTTTCGGATTGCTGTATGATTTCGTGTATTCCGATATCATCGGCATTTACTTATTTGCGTTATCCGCCATTCCGCTTTTTAGTAGCTTCGTGCTAAAATATGTAAAGGAGAACGTATTGACGATTCTTGTCACGTTCACGTTCAGTGCCATTTTGTATGAGCTCGATATATATTTCTTCACGGCTTCGGTCGTGGGTGTCGGAGTCTCCTTCCAGGAGCTCGCGACACAGATCATTCCAAGGAGTCTGGTTGCGCAGTTGATCGGGATCATCATCCTGTATTATCCGATGACCCGACTCGTGCAGTCGACCCTTGACGAGAAAAGAGGATGAGTCATGATTGAGCGTAAACGTTATGTAACGATGAAAGGTCATCGTGGTGGCCTCGCCGTCTATGTGAATGAAAGGTGCAGTGTGGATGAATTTCTTGACGATTTAGAGTTGACGCTTGCGGACAAATCCGTCGAGAACGGACGCGCCGTACCGATCACCTTCTTCTTCGGTCGACGTTATGTCGATGAAGGGGTGTTGACGGCCGTCGAATCTATCGTCGCGCGACATGATTCCTTCTCTTTCAAAGGCTATGATAGTGAGTGCATCACGAAGGACGAGGCAAAAGCCTTGTACGGAGAGCGAACGTTTCATTACTTCGGTGGAACGGCACGCAGTGGGCACGTATTAGACGTCGAAGGATCGATCGTCATCATCGGAGATATCAATCCGGGTGCGGTCGTCCATGCGACAGGAAGTATCTATTGTCTCGGTGCTTTACGTGGTACCGTTCATGCAGGTAAAGGTGGCAATACGGAAGCCGTCATCGCTGCGAGTGTATTGCAACCGAAATGGGTCGCAGTCGCTGGCACCGTCCACGAAGAACCGGACGACGCACCGATTCCTGCTCTCGATATGGGTTGTGCATTTTTAGGCGAAGACGGGGTGGAATTCTCCCGCCTTCAAACCGTTCCGCTCGCGCGGATGGATCAGTTTGCGATTGATAGTGAAAGAGGGTGACGGATATGGAACAAGTGAAAGAACAGGTACATATGGAGGCGAAGACGAACATGGGACGCGCCATCGTCGTCACATCCGGTAAAGGTGGCGTCGGAAAGACAACGACGACTGCAAACATCGGAACAGCACTTGCATTGATGGGACATTCCGTTTGCCTCGTTGATACGGATATCGGGTTACGTAATCTGGATATCGTGCTTGGTCTCGATAACCGGAGTATCTATAACATCGTTGACGTCGTGACAGGGCAATGTAAGTTGCACCAAGCGCTCGTCCGCGATAAACGTTTTGAAGAGATGTATCTGTTGCCTGCTGCTCAATCAAAGGATAAGTCCTCCGTCACACCCGAACAGGTGAAGGCAATCATCGATACACTGAAACTCGAATACGACTTCGTCTTGATCGATTGCCCTGCCGGAATCGAACAAGGCTTCATGAATGCGATCGCTGGAGCCGATGAAGCCGTCGTCGTGACGACACCGGAAAAAGCAGCCGTTCAAGATGCGGACCGGATCATCGGGATGCTCGAGCGCTCAGAACGAAACATCGTTCCGAAACTCGTCATCAACCGGGTACGTTCACACATGATGGCATCAGGTGATATGCTCGACATCGATGAAATCATGCGTATCCTTTCGATCGATCTGCTTGGTCTGATCATCGATGATGAAGAAGTCATCGCCGCTTCCCACCGTGGTGTGCCTGTGACGATGAATCCGGATAACCGGGCTGGACTCGGCTACCGGAACATTGCTCGCCGGATTCTCGGAGAATCTGTACCACTGCTTGATTTAAATGAACAACCGCAAAAAGGCTTCTTCGTCAAATTGAAGAAGATGCTTGGGATGAAATAAGAATGGGAAATTAGACTAGGACGACATCGTCGCGCCTAGTCTAATTTTTTTGGAGGGATCAGTATGCGATGGATTAGTGAACAGACCGCTTCGCTTGAACGATTGGCATTGGTCGAAGGCGGTCGATTAATTGAATATCATGAGCGGATGCGCGATGAGATCCGGGTTGGCACTTTCGTCTATGCCAAGGTCGACCGGTTGCATCCGACGCTCGGAGCAGCCTTTTTGATTGCGACTGACGGCACACCGCTTTACTTACCGCTGAATGAAACGGTGGAAGCACTTCGTCGCTATCCGGACGTACCGACGATCGGACAAGCCGTCCAGGTCGGACAGACGTTACTCGTCCAGGTCGTCAAGGAAGGAGTCGCACCGAAACAACACAAAGTGACGCAGAACATCACCTATGGTGGACGTTATCTCGTTTATTTCCCGTACGGGCGACGCATCCGTTTCAGTCGAAAGCTGGATCTCGTCGTTCAGCGTCAACTGGCGGAGCAATTGACGACGACGGACGAAGAGGGGATTCTCTACCGGACGGAGGCAGCAAAAGCATCAATTGACGAATTGAAGCAAGAGCTTCAGTCATTACGGACACGACATAAAGAACTTTTGCAGGCACCGCGTCTTGAACAAGACGAGGCACTGATCGTTCAAGAAGCAAAACGACTTCCACATGTCACCGATGCGCTCGTCATGACGCGTCAGGAAAAGGAACGCCTGGAATTGCTTGGTCTGTCCGTCGAACGGTCGCTACGAAAAGGACGCTTACCTGAGATGGAAGCGATCGATGGCGCAATCGAGAAGGCGATGCAACGGGTCGTCTGGCTTGACGGGGGAGCGTATCTCTTGATTGAAGAGGTCGAGACGATGACTGTCATCGACGTCAACAGTGGGAAGACGATCTCCGTCAAGGAACAAAAGCGGACGTTTGATCAAATCAATGAAGCGGCTGCCGTCGAAGTCATGCGCCAATTACGGTTGCGCAACATTAGCGGTATGATTGCGATCGATTTTTTACGTGGCTCTAGTAAAGGTCAGACACGGGTGACGCAACTCCTCAAAGAACGAGCGGCGCTCGAGACGAAACAAATCGAAGTCTATGGCTTTACGAAGATGGGCTTATGCGAACTGACACGACAACGTCACGGGAAATCGCTACAGGAACGCTCACAGGAATCCGGACAGTGGACGCGATTGAGTGTCTATCGCTTGATTGAACCGAAGTTACTTGAGATTGCGACCTATGCGGAAGCGGTCGTGATTCGCGCACCACGGCATCTGTTGCAAGACGAATTCATCTCTCGTCAACCGCTCGAAGTCCATGTGCTCGAAGGCGATCCAGCGGTCCTGTTCACGGGGTCGTCACAGGACTGTCTCGATTTCATCAAGCGATCGGAATAATCCTTCAGAACAGCATTGACAAGGTAGAAGAACGTTTGGTATTCTGAATAACGTTAGTTCGTTTGGAAGCACCCAAATGACTACAACCGCACAGACCGGGTTTTAAAGCATCCGCTGCCCGTGATGGCGAGTCTGAGTTCCTAAGAGGAGGTGCACGTAATGTACGCAATTATCAAAACTGGTGGTAAACAAGTCAAAGTTGAAGCTGGCCAAGAAATCTACGTTGAGAAATTAAACGCAGACGTCGACAGCACAGTTGAATTTGGTGAAGTATTGATCCTTGGTGGTGACGATGTTAAAGTCGGCGCTCCACTCGTAGAAGGTGCGAAGGTCGTAGCAACGGTCATCAAACACGCTCGCGCGAAAAAGATCACTGTCTTCAAAATGAAAGCGAAAAAGAACTACCGTCGTAAGCAAGGTCACCGTCAACCTTACACGAAGGTCCGCATCGAGAAAATCGAAGCGTAAGCCATGATACGTGTCAAGATTCGACGAGATGAAGCGGAACTCGTCCGCTCCATCGAAGTGACAGGACATGCCGAGTTCGCAGAACCAGGTCTCGACCTTGTCTGTGCCGGCGTCTCGTCGGTGATCTTCGGGGCATACAATGCCATAGAAGCATTACTCGGGCAGGTCCTGCTCCTTGAAATGGCAGAACAACAAGAGGGTGGCTACTTTTATGTAGAACCGTACGCTGACTTAGCACCGGATGTCAGTGAGCGCACCCAATTGTTACTGGAAGCGACTTTGGTCCAACTTGGTACCATCGCTGAAAGTTACGGTGAGTTTATCCAACTTGAACAAGTATAGGAGGTGGATTCCACATGTTGAAACTTAATCTTCAGTTCTTCGCATCGAAAAAAGGGGTAGGTTCGACAAAGAACGGTCGTGACTCGCAATCGAAACGCCTTGGGGCGAAACGTGCAGACGGTCAAACTGTTTCTGCTGGTTCAATCCTCTACCGTCAACGCGGTACGAAGATTCACCCAGGTATGAACGTCGGACGTGGTGGCGATGATACACTTTTCGCAACTGCAACTGGTGTCGTTCGTTTCGAACGTCTCGGACGCGACAAGAAACAAGTCAGCGTTTACCCAGCATAAGGATCGACGAAGCAGACTCTAGCCACTTTCGAGGGTTAGGGTCTGTTTTTTTTAGGAGGGAACGACCGATGGAGGAACAGCAGGTACTTGATCTTTTGAAGACTCTTCGTCACGAGTGGTTGAACCGGATACAACTCGTCCGTTCGTATGGCGCGATCGGAGACGAACAAGCAGTCGAGTCGATCTGTTCGGCGTACCGGGAGCAAGCATCACGGGAAGGACGTCTAGCGCGAATCGGATTGCCGAAAACCGCACTGGCGTTACTGCAAGCTGAATGGTCAGGCAAAACTGTGACGTATGATGTCATCGGAGCACCCCACATGGAAGATAAGCGGCTGAAGCAACTCGTCGAAGCGGCCATCGCCATGATTGATGTAGGAGTAGGAGAAGTATCCGTGACCTTCCACGAGGGCGTGACCATCGAGATCTATCGGGATCTACTAGATATGTCGCGCCTTGAGGATCTAGTGACGCCGATGGAAATCGAGTCGCAGACGGAAAATGAGTGTGTGATTGAGATTGAAAGTCTTCCGTTTGAGGAAGAGAAGTAAGAGGAGGGATCCGACATGTTTGTCGATCAGGTAAATATTTATGTAAAAGCAGGTGACGGAGGACGTGGGCAAGTAGCGTTCCGTCGCGAGAAATACGTTCCGGACGGCGGTCCTGCTGGCGGTGACGGTGGTCACGGGGCTCACGTCGTCCTCGAAGTCGACGAAGGGCTTCGGACATTGATGGACTTCCGTTACAAACGCCACTTTAAAGCGGTTCAAGGTGAAAACGGTATGTCAAAAGGGATGCACGGTCGTAAAGCCGAGCACCTAATCGTCAAGGTCCCACCCGGTACAGTCGTCTACGATGATGATACGAATGCGGTCATCGCTGACCTCGTCCATCACGGACAACAAGCGATCGTCGCAAAAGGTGGACGTGGCGGACGTGGAAATACACGTTTTGCGACACCAGCCAACCCAGCACCTGAGCATGCTGAAAACGGTGAGCCAGGAGAAGAGAAGTACTTGAAACTTGAGCTGAAGATGCTAGCAGACGTCGGTCTCGTCGGTTTCCCAAGCGTCGGAAAATCAACGATGTTATCCGTCGTTTCAGCCGCACGTCCGAAAATCGGCGCATATCACTTCACGACGATCACACCGAACATCGGTGTCGTCGAAACGGAAGATAGCCGTAGTTTCGTCATGGCTGACTTGCCAGGATTGATCGAAGGTGCAAGTGAAGGTGTCGGACTCGGTCACCAGTTCCTCCGTCACGTCGAACGGACGAAAGTCATCGTCCACGTCATCGACATGAGCGGGATGGAAGGTCGCGATCCAATCGAAGACTACAACATCATCAATAAAGAACTCGCGGACTATAATCTCCGCTTAACAGAACGTCCGCAAGTCGTCGTCGCGAACAAGATGGACATGCCAGATGCGGCAGAACATCTTGAAGCCTTCAAGGAAGCTTTCCCAGAGCTTGAAGTATTCGAGATTTCAGCAGCAACACGTCAAGGTTTACGCGATCTGTTATTCCGAATCGCTGACCTCGTCGATGCAACACCAGAATTCGGTCTTGAGGAACTCGAAGAGAAAACAGCGACACCACGTGTCGTCTACGGTTACGAAGCACCAGAAGCTGGCTTTACGATCACGAAAGATGAAGACGATTGCTTCGTCATCAAAGGACCACGCATCGAAAAACTCTTCACGATGACGAACTTCATGCGTGAAGAATCGATTAAACGTTTCGCTCGGACACTGCGTCAAATGGGTGTCGACGAAGAGTTGCGTCGTCTTGGTGCGATCGACGGCGACGTCGTTCGAATCCGTGATTTCGAGTTCGAATTCGTCGAGTCATCATTCTAAGCGGTTCATTCCATTAGGAAACGGAGTGTGAAAGCATCGTGGACCCATTGCCCATGATTTCAGTCGTTTGGTTAATTCCGATTCTCATGTTATCCGCGTTCTTTTCCTCAGCCGAGACAGCACTCGCGAGTGTCAATCGGTTGCGGTTGTTGCACCAATCAGAAGCAGGGGACGCGCGTGCGTCCCGTGTGTTTCGCTTACTTCAACGTTACGAAGAGACACTGACTTCGATTTTGATTGGGAATACGATCGTCAACGTCGCCTTTATCTTATTTGGTGGTTGGTGGATCATTCAGTTCGTCGAGACGATAGCGACACAAACCGTTGCCTTTCTCGCGCTGTTCTTTTTGATGCTATTGTTTGGAGAATTGATTCCGAAGTCGTATGCCCGTGAGCATACGGAACGTTACGTGTTATTAATCGGACGTCCGCTTCGTTTCTTCTTACTGTGCTTTCGACCGCTCGTTTTTCTGTTACTCCGCTTACGTCAGTTTGCGCTTCGGTTGATTGGAGCAGATCCGAAAGGACCGCTCGTGACCGAACAGGAACTCAAGGCACTCGTTGATATCAGTCAGGAAGAGGGGATCATGGGGCTTGCAGAGGCGGAACTCGTTCACCAAGCGGTTGATTTTCAACATGTGACGGTTGAGGATGCACTGACACCACGCATGGATATTCAGGCAATCGATATTGATGCGCGGCTTGAAGACATCCTTGCAGAGGTCCAGAAGGGTGGCTATTCTCGTCTACCGGTCTATAAGGATTCGATTGATCACGTCATCGGTGTATTATCGGAGCGGGACTTTCTGCGTGCATACGTGAAGAACGGCTCCGTTGATATCCGAGAATGGATTCGACCGGTATCGTTCGTCGTACCACAGACACGATTGATGGATTTATTACCGGAACTCAAAGTCAAACAGTCACATATGGCAGTCGTCCTTGATGAATTCGGAGGGACGGCAGGTCTGATCACCCTTGAGGATATTTTAGAAGAAATCGTCGGGGAGATTTGGGATGAACACGATGAATCATTGGAATATACGAAACGGATTGGTCCAGAGCAATACGAATGTCTAGCAGAGTATGACATTGAAGACTTCTGTCAGCAATTTCAATTGACGATGCCGGACACGGACGCCCAGTCTCTTGGGGGATGGATCATGGAGGAAAGCGGACAATTGCCGGACGTCGGAACGGCGATGCGTTATGAACGTGTCACGTTGACCGTCTTGCATATCGAAAACCGACGCGTCCGCAAAGTCTTAGCAACGTTCGATCCGCCATCTACGATGCCGGAGACACGACTTGAACCGATTGAACGATAAAAAAACCGCTTATTCCTTTGGAATAGGCGGTTTTTGTATGTTCAGACATCGAGCTCCGAAACGAGAATTCCGAGACGATCGAGTTTCGCAATGGCTGCTTCCAGTGCTTCTTCATGCTCCGCTTCCAGTGTATGAATATGGACTCCGTCCGTCAGGCTCGAGAGTGGAGTGGCTTGCGTCTCCTTTAGCTGCTCTAGCAGTACGCGGACATCTCGGCGGCTTTTCAGCATCAATTCTCCAGTGATGAAGCCGTAGACGGGATGTTCGATGATGACATCGCGGACGACGACCCCTTCGTCAACGATGGCGTCACACTCATCCTTTAACTGATCGATGCCGTGACGGCAAACGATCTTGCGACGTAATTTTGAACCGTCGACTTCCGGATCATTGATGAAATAGCCACGAGCTGTCGCGATGACAGGATATCCTTTTGCCTTTAACAATGATAAATCCTGCACGATCACTTGGCGACTGACACCTGCTTGTTTCGCCAGTGCCGTTCCTGTGACAGGTTGCTCACTTTCCTCAATCATACGAAGTAATGATTTCCGGCGTTCTTCTCCGGAGATGCGTTTCCCCATCATGTCTCCTACCTTTCTCCAGTGTCATGAAATTGTGTTCAACACATCAATGCACTGTTCGATTTCTTCGTTCGTCGTGTGTCTTCCAAAACTGAGTCGAATCAACCCATGAGCCGCTGATTCGTCAAAGCCGATGGCACGTAATGTCGCATTCGGACCGTTTTCTCCAGCCCGACAGGCACTACCAGCGGAAACCGCGATTCCAGCACGATTCAAGGCGAGCAACGCGTATTGACCGTCCCGTTGCTTCGTATGGATGGCGCAGATGGAAGCGAGTTGCGTCGGCGACTCAATCATCGTGTAACGAGACGAAGACAATGTTTTTTTTAGCATACCACGAAATCGACGGCTTGAAGCTTGGATTCCTGGATTTTCTAATCGAGACGCCTCACAGGCAGCGATGAACGCGGCAATTCCTGGAACGTCTACTGTGCCTGGACGGATTCCGAATTCGTGGTGTCCCTCGTAATAAGGGCTGAAGAGTGGACGCCGCAAATACAGGGCACCCAATCCTTTTGGTCCATACACTTTATGACTACTCATCGTGTAGGCATCAAAAGCGTCGATGTTGATTGCATCTTTTAAAAATCCTTGGACACCATCGCAATGAAACAGAATCCCGCGCGATTGACAGTATGCTGCGATCCGTTCGACCGGAAAACGAAATCCCGTATCCGAATTGACATGTTGAATCGAGACAACACCGATTTCGTCCGTACAAGCTGCGACGAACTGTTCCCAATCGAACGTTCCGTCCGGTAATAAAGAAAGGTGTCGTGTTTCTTGTGCCCAGCGTGCAAGCGGAAGCAAGACCGAGTCGTGTTCACATTGAAGTGTCAAGACAACTGATTTGTTACTCTGTCGCATCAGATGTGTCAAAGCAATATAATTCGCTTCTGATCCACTCCCTGTATAGATGACGGTTCCTTCTTGTTGAGCCAATTGTTGCATCAGATACTGACGGGCTCGTTCGAGTAAACGTTCAGCGTTCCCACCGATGTCATGAAGAGAAGAACTGTTGCCGTAGAACGACTGAGCGGCTTGTTGATAATGATCGAGTGCTTGTGGATGCAGCGGAGTCGTCGCTGCGTAATCGAGATAGATCATGAAAAAATCCTGTCCTTTCGTCTTGTCACTCAGCTAAAAGTATGCCAAACTTATTGTCAAGTCAATAGTAAACATTTAGATATAGAGGTGTAAAACATATGTCTTTACATAAAAGGCTTGAGACGGATGTGTTGATCATTGGAACGGGACTTGCCGCAATTTCAGTCGCCCTGCATCTTCCATCAGGGATGGACGCATTACTCGTCTCGAAAGATTCGCGGTTTGAGACGAATTCCGTCCGAGCACAAGGTGGGATTGCTTCCGCTTATGCAGAATTCAATCATCGTGGTCACTTTGAAGATACGTGCCAAGCAGCAAAAGGGCGTATCAATCCGTCCGTCGTCGATTACGTCACCCGATCGGGAACCGAGGCGATGGAATTTTTGTTACGACAAGGCGTTCCATTCGATCAGTCCGAAGGAGAGTTTTTGCTCGGTCGTGAAGGAGCACATCGTTTGCCTCGGATTTATCACTCTGGCGGCGACGAGACTGGTAAACGGATCATGGAGACGTTGATGCCGCAAGTACCATTTCCGATTCTCGAGCAGACACGTATCACAGAGTTGATTCAAGTAAATGGGCAGGTAGTAGGTGCAGTCGGATATAGCCATGGAGAGCCGATCGAGATTGTGGCGCGCGCAACGATTCTCGCGACCGGTGGAGTGGGTGGATTATTCGCGGCGTCGACGAATGATCCATCGATTCAAGGAGACGGGATTGCGCTCGCCTTTGAAGCGGGGGCGACGATTCGTGATCTCGGTTATATTCAGCACCATCCGACGGTACTCGTTCATGCAGGTCGTTCGGAAGGTTTGATCACGGAAGCATTGCGAGGTGCAGGAGCGACGCTTGTAACGAAAAATGGCGACCGGATTATGGCGGATCATCCGATGCAAGATTTAGCGGCGCGAGATGAAGTCGCAAAACGAATCCATGAGGTGCGAAAACGTGAACCAGTCTATCTCGATACGTCAAAAGTCATCGATCGGACAAAACGGTTTCCAACGTTTGTTAAAAAATGTGAAAAACTGAACATAAATCCGGATCTCGTTGAAATCGCACCAGGCATTCATTTCTTAATGGGCGGGATCGAAACGGATCTGACGGGGCAGACGCATGTCGAAGGACTTTACGCGGTCGGCGAGACAGCATCGATTGGACTACACGGTCGAAATCGTCTGGCGTCGAACTCGCTCCTTGAATGTGTCGTCATGGGGAAAGCAGTAGCAGAACAGCTTAAGTTGTTACCGGAACTTTTAGTCAAACAAGTCAAACGACGCCCAGGAACACTTCGTTCCGTAACAGACCGTCTATCACAGGTCATTAGTGTCGAAATGGATGTTAAGCAAATAGAAGATAGTTTAGAAGAGTTAAAAAGCTGGACATTAGACGAATCCGGACAGGAAGCAGAAGAGAATCGATTACGTCACGTAACGGCATGTCTGTTGCTTGAAGGAGCAAGGAGTCGGTTGACAGGAGAGGATGAGAACGTTGAACAAGTGGCAGTTACGGCAACAACTGGAAGCATTTTTAATCGAGGACATCGGACAGTGGGATATCACAAGTGAAGGATGTCTGACGGGACAAGAACGTGGGACCGGTCGTTTTCTAGCAAAGGAAGACGGTGTCTTTTGCGGAGTCGACATCATTCGGGAGATGGCACATCTCTTACAAGTCGACGTGACGATTCATGTAGCGGAAGGGACGATCGTCACGCGAGGAACACTCCTTGCCGAGTGGTCTGGTTCGTTACAGGACATTTTAAGCGGAGAACGGGTCGCCTTGAACCTAGTGCAACGCTTATCCGGGATTGCGACGAAGACACGTCAAGCGGTCGAGGTAGCAGCAGGACGAATCCGAATCGCGGATACACGAAAGACGACCCCTGGATTACGAATGCTCGAAAAACATGCCGTTCGCGTCGGGGGTGGATATAGTCATCGCGGACGTCTCGATGACGCTGTCATGATCAAGGACAACCACATCACAGTAGCGGGATCGATTACGGAAGCGGTGACGCGAGCAAAACGTGTCGCGGGACATACGACACCAATCGAAGTTGAAGTCGAGACGGAAGCGGAAGTGCTTGAGGCAGTGGCTGCAGAAGTCGATATCATCATGCTCGATAATCGGACGCCAGCAGAAATTAAACAGCTCCGGCAATTGATTCCACCGCATATCACAATCGAACTATCCGGTGGGATCACGGTAGACACATTATCGGACTTCGCGGATAGCGGAGCAGACGTCATCTCACTTGGAGCACTTACTCATTCAGCAACAGCACTCGATATCAGCATGAAAATCGAAGGAGGAAAAAAAGATGTCATTTGATCTATTACGTCACGAGGGAATTCCAGCGTCATACTTACAGCAATCAGAAGCAGACTTGATCGCGATCATCGAAGGGGTCAAAGCACGGATGGGCAGTCGCTTATTCTTACCTGCCCACCACTATCAAAAAGATGAAGTCGTCCAGTTCGCGGATGCGACGGGAGATTCGCTCCAGCTCGCGCAAGTCGCGAAGCAGATGACAGAAGCGGAATATACAGTCTTTTGTGGTGTTCACTTCATGGCAGAGACGGCAGACATGCTGACGGATGCGTCACATACGGTCGTTTTGCCTGACATGCGTGCTGGTTGTTCGATGGCGGATATGGCGAACGATACACAAACGGAGCGTGCCTTTACGATCTTGACGAAACGGTTCGGGGAGTCGATTTTACCGTTGACGTATGTCAATTCGACGGCAGCCATCAAAGCATTCGTCGGTCGTCACGGTGGGGCGACGGTGACGTCATCGAACGCTGTCCAGATGGTCGAGTGGGCGCTTGCTGAACGCGACATCTTATTCTTCTTGCCGGATCAACACCTCGGTCGCAATACGGCGCACGCACTCGGAATTCCGTTAGAACAGATGGCGATTTGGGATCCGATCAAGGATGAACTCGTTTTTGATGGGGAGGACCAGGACGTCCGCGTCATCTTATGGAAAGGACACTGTTCGGTCCATGAGAAATTCACGGTCGGTCAGATTGAACAGTTCCGCAAGACGGATCCGGAGCGAAAGATTCTCGTCCACCCGGAATGCTCGCATGAAGTCGTGACGGCGTCAGATCTCAACGGATCAACGGCGTACATCATTCAACAAATCGAACAGGCTGCCCCGGGAACGAAGTGGGCGATCGGAACAGAGATGAACCTCGTCAATCGCCTCGCGTCGACTCATCCGGAACTCGATATCGTATCACTCAATCCGTTCATGTGTCCGTGTCTGACGATGAACCGGATCGACTTACCGCACTTGGCGTGGGCGCTCGAACAAGTCGAAGCAGGTGACCCGGTCAACGTCATTAAAGTCGACGCAGAGACGACGCGGCATGCCGTGTTGGCACTCGAACGGATGCTTGCGCGTTCATAAAAATAAAGGGGAGAGCGTGGTCGTGCGAACGATCACGCTTTTTTGTCTTCTGATCGAGAGAGCGAACGTATGTGTTGATTTTTGCTGAAGAACGCTTTGAAGCCAAACGAAGATGTATGCTACAATAACACGAGAGTTTGTTTAAGGATGGGAGCGTTCCACATTGATAGAATTCGTACGCGGCGAAGTCGCTTATGTCTGTGCGGAATTCGTGACGGTAGAAGTTGGCGGGATTGGCTACAAGATCGTAGCACCGAACCCGTTTTTTTATCGGACCGGAGACGAACAGATCATCGTATATACGTATCATTATGTCCGTGAGGACCAAGAAGTCTTATTTGGATTCCGTTCCCGTCGTGAGCGTGCCTTGTTCACGAAGTTGCTCGGTGTCACAGGAATCGGACCTAAAGGAGCGCTCGCAATCGTCGCATCAGGGAATGTCGATGCGCTCGTTGAAGCGATTGAACAAGAGAAAGAAAGTTATCTCGTTAAATTCCCAGGTGTCGGCAAGAAAACAGCGAAGCAAATGACGCTCGACCTAAAAGGAAAGTTAGCCGAGCTCGCACCGGATTACGTACCGAGCGAAGGCTTGTTCGCACAAGGCAATGCTGAGCTGAATGAAGCTTGTGAAGCTCTGACGGCGCTTGGTTACAGTGATCGAGAAGTCGAGAAAGTCAAAAAAGCGTTGCAGGCAGAAGTCCTGTCGACAGATCAATATGTCAAACGGGCACTCCAGTTGTTATTGAATGTGAGGTGAGGACATGGAAGAGCGCATTTTGTCAGAATCCGCCCATGCGGAAGATCAAGAAGAGTGGAGTCTGCGTCCTCAGACGCTCGAGCAATATATCGGGCAGGAGAAAGCAAAAGGAAATTTAAGTGTCTTCATCGAGGCGGCAAAAATTCGTCAGGAAACACTCGATCACGTGCTTCTCTATGGTCCTCCGGGTCTCGGGAAGACGACGCTTGCGACAATCATCGCAAACGAGATGGGAGTCGGCATCAAGACGACAGCCGGTCCTGCGATTGAACGACCGGGTGATTTAGCTGCTATTCTCTCATCACTGGAACCGGGTGATGTCCTCTTCATCGACGAGATTCATCGATTGAGTCGATCAATCGAAGAGATTCTGTATCCGGCGATGGAGGATTATTGTCTCGATATCGTCATCGGTCAAGGGGAACTCGCACGCAGTGTTCGAATTGATTTACCACCGTTTACGCTCGTCGGAGCGACGACACGTGCGGGGATGCTATCGGCACCGCTCCGCGATCGTTTTGGCGTGACGCTGAAGCTTGAATATTATACGATGTCAGAGTTGTCTGCTATCGTGACCCGGACGTCACGATTGTTCGGATTCGAAGCGGATCGTCTTGCAGCAGAAGCCATCGCGCTTCGTTCACGTGGAACACCACGTGTCGCGAACCGATTGTTACGGCGTGTCCGTGATTTCGCTCAAGTCGCCCATCAAACCGAGATCGATGCCGTGCTCGCGACAAGTGCACTTGATCGTTTGCATGTCGATGCGCTTGGGCTCGACGATGTCGACCATCGTTTACTACGATCGCTTGCAGAACGGTTTGCCGGTGGTCCGGTCGGTCTTGAGACAATCGCTGCAACGATTGGTGAAGATGCGCAGACGATTGAGGATGTATATGAACCATATCTACTGCAACAAGGCTTTTTACAACGTACTCCGCGCGGACGTGTCTTAACACCGTTCGCCCGCCAACATTTAGGACTGAAAGAAGGAAATTGAACCAATGGATGTAAACTTATTTGATTTTCATTTACCAGAAGAACAAATTGCCCAAGTGCCATTGCTCGACCGGACGAGTTCGAAATTGATGGTTCTCGATCGGGAGACGGGTGCGATTCAGCATCAACACTTCCATGATATCGTCGACCACTTCCGCGAAGGTGATACACTCGTCATCAACGATACGAAAGTTTTACCAGCACGTCTCTTTGGTGTGAAGGAAGAGACGGGTGGGAAGATCGAATTGTTACTCTTGAAGCAAACGAGTGACGATGTCTGGGAAACACTGGCGAAACCGGCAAAACGCGTCAAACCAGGAACGATTTTGTCGTTTGGTGACGGGTTACTCCGTGCTGAGTGCGTCGAAGCACTTGAAGACGGGGGACGAATCCTGAAGTTTTTCTATGACGGCATTTTCTATGAAGTGCTCGACCAACTCGGAACGATGCCACTGCCACCGTACATTCATGAACAACTCGAGGATCAAGATCGTTACCAGACGGTCTATGCTCGGGAACGCGGAAGTGCGGCAGCACCGACGGCCGGTCTTCACTTCACACCGGAATTGCTCGAAGCGCTTAAAGCGAAAGGCGTCCGGATCGCACCGTTGACGCTACATGTAGGACTTGGCACATTCCGTCCTGTCTCGGTCGACGACGTCGATAGTCACAAGATGCACAGTGAGTACTACGAACTGCCGGAAAGTTCAGCAGCCTTGCTACGCGAAACACGGAAACAAGGCGGACGAATCATCGCGGTCGGGACGACATCGACACGGACGCTTGAAACGGTCATCCGTGACCATGGCGACTTCGTCGAAGCAACGGGCTGGACGGACATCTTCATCTTTCCGGGTCAGGAAGTCAAAGGGATTGATGGTCTGATCACGAACTTCCACTTACCGAAATCAACATTGATCATGCTCGTGTCCGCATTATCGACACGGGAACACATTTTGCATGCCTATGAAGAAGCAGTCGCGAACGGCTATCGTTTCTTTAGCTTCGGTGATGCGATGTTCTTAACGAGAGAGGAACGAAACTAATGACAAAACACGCGGTAACATACGAACATATCAAGACATGTAAACAATCCGGAGCG
The DNA here is from genome assembly GCF_018618915.1 of Exiguobacterium sp. s91. Classification (NCBI taxonomy): domain Bacteria; kingdom Bacillati; phylum Bacillota; class Bacilli; order Caryophanales; genus Exiguobacterium; species Exiguobacterium sp. s91. The sequence goes on from NZ_JACSMZ010000001.1 coordinate 708,347, forward strand.
CGGTTAGGAATCGTCCACACGCCGCACGGTAGTTTTGAAACACCGGTCTTCATGCCGGTCGGAACGCAAGCGACGGTCAAGACGATGGCACCGGAACAAATCAAGGACATGAACGCGAACATCATCCTCGCGAACACGTACCACCTCTGGGTGCGTCCAGGACATGATGTCATCAAGGAAGCGGGCGGTCTGCATAAATTCATGAACTGGGATGGCGCGATTCTGACGGACTCAGGTGGTTTCCAAGTCTTCTCACTTGCTGATCTTCGGAACATTTCTGAGGAGGGTGTTCATTTCCGTAACCACTTGAACGGGGACAAATTGTTCTTGTCACCGGAAAAAGCGATGGAAATCCAAAATGCACTCGGTTCAGATATCATGATGGCGTTTGATGAATGCCCACCGTACCCAGCTTCTCACGAGTACATGAAAGCATCCGTCGAACGAACGAGCCGCTGGGCAGAACGTTGTCTTGCTGCGCATGAACGTCCACACGATCAAGCGTTGTTCGGTATCATCCAAGGTGGAGAATACGAAGACTTACGTCGTCAAAGTGCAAAAGACCTCGTTGCCCTTGATTTCCCTGGTTATGCGGTCGGTGGTCTATCAGTCGGAGAGCCAAAAGACGTCATGTACCGTGCGCTCGAATTCACGACACCACTCATGCCGGAAGACAAACCACGTTATTTGATGGGCGTCGGTTCACCGGACGCATTGATCGAGGGTGCGATCCGCGGAATCGATATGTTCGACTGTGTCTTACCGACACGGATCGCACGAAACGGCACATTGATGACATCACAAGGACGTCTCGTCGTCCGGAACGCGAAGTATGCACGTGATTTCCGTCCGCTCGATGAGAAATGTGATTGCTACGCGTGTAAGAACTACTCGCGTTCGTATATCCATCACTTGATCCGTGCGCAAGAAACGTTCGGTCTGCATCTGTGTTCGACACACAATCTTCACTTCCTCGTCAAGTTGATGGAAGGCGTTCGCCAAGCGATTCGTGAGGATCGTCTGCTCGATTTCAAGGAAGAATTTTTCGAAGAATACGGTTACAATTTACCGAACGCAAAGAATTTCTAACAAATCGTCTGACAAATCAATTCTTTCACGGTATAATGAACGTGATTTGAATGATAAAGGAGCTGAATCAGATGGAAGGCTTAATCACATTCCTCCCGATGATCTTGATCTTCGTGGTGTTCTATTTCTTGTTGATCCGTCCACAGAACAAACGCCAGAAGCAAGTGCGTCAGATGCAAAATGAACTCTCACGCGGCGACTCGATCGTTACGATCGGTGGTCTTCACGGGGTTGTCCAAAAAGTTGACGACATGACGGTGACATTGAAGTCAGGTAATGCACAATTGACATTCAACCGAAGTGCTGTCGCAGAAGTGACGAAAAAATCAACGACTGTCATGGACGACGAAACTGTCGAATAAGGCATTGAAAAGGCGCTTTCCGGATTCCGGAGCGTCTTTTCTGTTTATATATGAGAAAAACGTTTGCTAAGATTACCATTTCTTTTGTAAGCTAGGGTAGGAGAACAAAGTTGTCTGAAAATATACTGGGAACTAGAGAAAGGACAATGTAGCATGATCAAGAAAGGGAAACTTGCCACATTCTTCATCGTCGTCATCGCGTTGCTCGTACTGATCGGTACGACATCGTCATGGTTGTTGAAGGATACGAAGCTCGGCCTTGACCTTAAGGGTGGCTTCGAAGTCTTGTATGAAGTACAACCGCTGAAAGAAGGAGACGTCATCGATCAAAATGCGATGAGTGCAACGCTGACGGCAATCGAGAACCGTGTCAACGTCCTCGGTGTCTCTGAACCAGACATCCGGATCGAAGGCGATAACCGGATTCGCGTTCAGCTTGCTGGCGTCAAGGATCAGACGGAAGCGCGTCAAATCCTCTCTTCGACAGCACAATTGTCATTCCGTGACATCAACGATAAGTTGTTGCTTGACGGATCAGACTTAAAAGCCAAAGGGGCAAAAGTCGGGTATGATCCGAACACGAATGAACCACTCGTTGAGTTGACGATGAAATCAAAAGAGAAATTCTATGAAGTGACACAAAAAGTCTCACAAATGCAACCACCTGCGAATCGTCTCGTCATCTGGCTCGATTATGAGAAAGGCGATTCGTATGAAAAAGAAATTCAAAAAGCAAACTCGAAAATCGTCTCGGATGCATCGGTCACACAACCGATCAATTCGGATAAAGCGATCATTTCTGGTGGCGATATCGATGCCGAGTACGGGAAACAATTATCGTCGATCCTAAACGCCGGTGCATTACCGGTCAAACTCGAGGAAATCTACTCGACATCGGTCTCTGCTGCTTTTGGACAAGACGCACTTGATCAGACGCTCTTCGCGTCAGCGATTGGTGTAGCTGCGGTCTTCTTGTTCATGCTCTTGTTCTACCGGATCTCTGGATTCGTTTCGATCATTACGTTGCTGTTCTACATCTATCTCGTCATGATCTTCTTTAACGGGATCAATGCCGTCCTCACGTTACCGGGGATTGCGGCACTCGTTCTTGGAGTCGGGATGGCGGTCGATGCGAATATCATCACTGCTGAGCGGATCAAGGATGAATTACGAAGTGGTAAATCTGTCTTGTCCGCATTCAAAGCCGGTAACCGTCGTTCGTTCGGTACGATTCTTGATGCCAACTTGACGACGTTGATCTCTGCTGGCGTGTTGTACTACTTTGGTACAAGTACGGTCAAAGGATTCGCCATCATGTTGATGGTTTCGATCGCCGTCACGTTCGTCACGAACGTCTTTGTCTCACGTTACCTGATGCAACTCCTTGTCAGTAGCCGATGGTTCGATAAGAAGAAATCATGGTTCGGTGTAAAGGAGAGTGAAATCCGTGAGCTTTAATCCTACGAAATTCGATTACGTCAAACATCGTAAAATCTATTTCGCAATCACGATCGCGCTTGTCATCGTGTCGGTCCTCTTGTTGTCGTTCCGTGGTCTGAACCTCGGGATCGACTTCACGCAAGGAACGCGTGTTGAGATTTCTTCTGAGAATCAAATCAAGGAAGCGGACGTCCGCTCTGTCATTGAAGATGCCGGGATTGATGCGGAAGAAATCGATGGTATTCAATTCGCTCAAGGCGGAAAGTTAGCGAACGTCACGTTCGTTGGTGAATTCAGCCAACAGCAGATTTCTGAAATGAAACAAACGATTGAAGCCAAATACAAAAAAGAACCAAGCATTTCGACAGTTTCGGCGCAAGTTGGTCAAGAAATCGCGCGTAACGCGATTTATGCGGTCTTACTCGCGTCACTCGGGATCGTCATCTACGTCTCATTCCGGTTCCAACCGCTCTACGGGATTGCGACAGTACTCGCATTGCTACATGATGCATTGATGATCATCGCTTTCTTCTCGCTGTTCCAGATCGAAGTCAATCTGTACTTCATCGCAGCCGTCTTGACGATCATCGGTTACTCGGTCAACGATACGATCGTTACGTTCGACAGGGTACGAGAAAATCTCGGACTTGCTGAAAAAGGTGGACGGAAAGTCTCATTTGATGAATTGGCACACATCGTCAATGAATCGATTCAACAGACGATCATTCGCTCGATCAATACGGTCGTCACGGTCATCATGACGGCAGCGGCACTCTACATCTTCGGTAGCGAAGCAATCCGTGGATTCAGTCTCGCCCTGCTCGTCGGGTTGATCATGGGAATGTATTCTTCGATCTTCATCGCCGCGCAGCTCTGGCTCGTCATGAAAGGTCGGACACTTGGTCGTACAAAACGCGCTTCTTAAAAGAGTATCCGCATCAGCTATCGCTGGTGCGGATTTTCAATTATAATGGGGAAGTTGATTGGAGGGTTTGAGATGTACCATGCTAAAAAAACATGGCTTGATAAAGTCATCGATTCAGAACAAATCGAACAATTGACGGCGGATGGCACGATCTCACCGCACGTCGCACAACTACTTGTCCAACGGGGATTCACGACTCGTGAAGCCGCCCGTGATTTTTTAGAGACGGATCAAATGACATTCCATGATCCATTTGCTTTTAAAGACATGCCAAAAGTCGTCGAACGGATTCAACGTGCCGTCAACGAAGGCGAAATGATTTTGATTTATGGTGATTATGACGTCGACGGCGTGAGTTCCGCTGCGATTCTCTGGCACGCCTTGATTGAAATCGGAGGAATGGCAGAGTGTTATATCCCGAACCGATTCACGGAAGGCTATGGACCAAACGAAGCCGCGTTTCGCTGGGCAGCGGAAGAAGGGTTCAGCCTCGTCATCACCGTCGACTGTGGGATTTCCGGCATCCACGAAGCAGTTGTCCTCAAGGAACTCGGTGTCGACTTAATCATTACCGATCACCATGAAGCAAAAGAAACGTTACCTGATGCCTTTGCCTTAATTCATCCGGGTGTCGACTCAGATTATCCATTCTCAAAACTTGCTGGGGCAGGCGTTGCTTTTAAAGTCGCGCATGCACTGCTTGACCGGGAACCCGTCGAGTTACTCGATCTTGCGGTGCTCGGAACGATTGCCGATCTCGTACCGCTCGTCGGAGAGAACAGGTTGCTTGCGATTCGCGGCATCGAGGCGCTGAATGCAAGTGAACGTCCGGGTATCCTTGCGTTACGTGACGTCTGTAGTTTGACGGAAGACGAACTGACGGAAGAATCGGTCGGATTTGCATTCGGTCCGCGGATTAATGCGGCAGGTCGTCTGGATTCAGCGATGCCAGCGCTTGAGATGTTACTAGCGGAAAGCAAGGACGAGGCACTTCATCTCGCGAAACAACTCGACCAACAAAATAAACAACGTCAAGATATCGTCAAGCAGATTGCAGAGGAAGCAACGGCGCTTGTCGAAGAATGTTTTAAAGAGGACCGCGTGCTCGTCGTCGATGCGGCAGACTGGAATCCAGGTGTCGTCGGGATCGTTGCCTCGCGACTCGTTGAAAAATATCATCGTCCCGTCATCATGCTGTGTCACGATGCTGAAAAAGGAACAGCGAAAGGATCTGGACGTTCAATCCCTGCCTTCGATCTCTTCGCTGAACTGACGAAATGTGAAGATATCTTGCCGCATTTCGGAGGACATCCCGCTGCTGCTGGTATGACGCTCTCTTCCGATGACGTCGAGGCGTTACGTCAACGTTTGAATGAACAAGCCAGTACGTTGCCAGACGATGCCTTCATCGCGACAATCGATGTCGATTTACGTCTACAGGTCAGCGATGTCTCGATTCAGTTGATTGAGGATATTCAGCGACTCGCGCCGTTCGGGATGGGAAATCCTGCGCCACGAATCGTCATCGAGCAAGCGAAGATCCGTGATATGAAACGGATCGGTCGTGATTTGACGCATGTCAAAGCACTATTATCAGGCGACGGGAAGGAACTCGATGCGATCGGCTTCGGCTTCGGCGACCTCGTCGATGAAGTCTCGACTTTATCGGAGATTCACTTGATGGGCAGTCTGAACATCAATGAATGGAATGGGTTCCGTAAACCACAATTGATGATTCAAGATGTCGCTGTCGAAGATGTTCAAGTGTTCGATTACCGTGGGGGGAAGCGACCGCTGAGCGAACTATTCGCGTTACCGCATGAGACGACGACATTCGTTGCCTTTACTGATGAGGTGAAGGAGAAGTACGCGGAACGTCCGTTGAACGGACCGATTCGCCAAAACATCGTCTTCCTCGATCTACCGGAAGAAGAAGCGGCATTTTATCCATACGTCCAACAGGCAGAGCGGATTTATTGTGCCTTTAAGGACGAGGGCTATTATTTTGAGACGATTCCGTCGCGCGAGGACTTCAAGCATTACTTCCAGTATTTCGCGAAATGTCCACGTGACGAGCTCCGGATTGGTCTCGTACGTTTGTCGAAATCGCGAAAATGGACGAAACGATCGATTAACTTTATGCATTCGGTATTCTCGGAACTTGATTTTCTTGTTACAATGGAGGACGGGCTGCCGGGTGTGAACCCAAATGCTGCAAAACGAGATCTGACGGAAGCTCCGACGTACCAGCGTCATGAAGCGCGTCAAGAGCTCGAGCAACAATACATTTATTCGTCACTCGCTCAGTTGAAAGAGCGTTTTGATACTTTGGTAGAAGCGGCGAAGCAGGAGGAAAAGACATGGAGTTCAAACAGCATATAAAAGAGGTCGAAAACTGGCCGAAAGAAGGAATCAGTTTCAAAGACATCACATCACTCATGCAGAACGGACCAGTGTACAAACAATCGGTTGATGCACTCGTCGAATATGCACGCAGTAAAGGTGCTGATGTCATCGCGGGTCCAGAAGCACGTGGATTCGTCGTTGGTTGCCCAGCCGCTTACGCGATGGAAATAGGATTCGTACCTGTCCGTAAAGAAGGAAAGTTACCACGTGAGACAGTCCGTGTCGAGTATGGTCTTGAGTACGGAAAAGACGTCTTGACGATGCATGAAGATGCGATTCAACCAGGACAACGCGTCGTCATCCTTGACGACTTGCTTGCAACAGGTGGTACGATCGAAGCGACGATCCAAATGATTGAAAAATTAGGCGGAACGGTTGCCGGAATCGGATTCTTGATTGAACTCGATGGTCTTGGTGGACGTGAGAAACTCGAAGGATACGACGTTCTCTCATTGATTCGCTACGAAGACTAAAGCATATATACTCTCTTGGTAGATGGTGACCAAGGGGGTATTTCTTTTTATTTTGACATATTCTCAAGATTTCACGATAATAAGAACTATATATTAGGGATTCCGTTGCAGACGATCCCGGGGACTGGGTGAGGAAAAGGGATGACAAACAAACAAATCGTAAATGTAGAAGACCTTCTCGCTCGATGTGCGGAATACATGACGCAAGCTGAAGTCAAAGACATCGAACGGGCTTACCAATTCGCGAAAGACGAACATGATGGGCAATTCCGCCGTTCTGGTGAACCCTACATCATTCATCCGGTACAAGTTGCCGGTATCTTAGTCGATATTGGTTTGGATGCAACGACGATTGTCGCTGCGCTTCTTCATGATGTCGTCGAAGATACGGACATTACACTCGAAGAATTAACGGAACGATTCGGACCCGACGTCGCGATGCTCGTTGACGGCGTCACGAAACTCGGGAAAATCAAATATAAATCGAAACGCGAAGAATTGGCTGAAAACCACCGGAAGATGTTCATCGCGATGGCAGAAGACATTCGCGTCATCTTGATCAAACTGGCTGACCGTCTGCACAACATGCGAACGTTGCAGCATATGGTCAAGGAAAAACAGGTGCAAAAGGCAGAAGAGACGCTCGAAATCTTTGCACCGCTTGCGCATCGTCTCGGGATCTCGACGATCAAGTGGGAACTCGAAGACATCAGTTTGCGTTATATCAATCCACAACAGTACTACCGGATTGTCTCAATGATGAAACAAAAACGGACGGAACGCGAAGCGCTCGTCAGTTCGGTCATCGAAGAGGTCAACGAAGTACTTGATGATGTACAAATCGCAGCGGAAGTCGATGGACGTCCGAAGCATATCTATTCCATTTATAACAAGATGCAAAACTCGAAAAAAGAGTTCAGTGAAATCTATGACTTGATGGCTGTACGCATCATCGTCGATTCAATCAAGGACTGTTACGCTGTTCTCGGAATCATTCATACGCAATATAAACCGATGCCGGGACGTTTCAAGGATTATATCGCGATGCCGAAGCCGAACATGTATCAATCGCTGCATACGACGGTCATCGGACCGAAAGGCGAGCCGCTCGAGGTCCAAATTCGGACACGGGACATGCACTTTATTGCCGAGTACGGGATTGCCGCTCACTGGGCGTATAAAGAAGGCAAGGAACAGGAAGCGAAATCAGGCTTTGAGGATAAGATTGCCCATTTCCGGGAAATCCTTGAGTTGCAGAAGGATACGGCGGATGCTGAAGAATTCATGGAATCGGTCAAAGTCGACTTCTTTAGTGACATGTTGTACGTCTTTACACCAAAAGGCGACGTCATCGAATTGCCGAAAGGCTCTGTTCCGATTGATTATGCCTACCGGATTCATACAGAGATCGGTCACCGGACGATCGGAGCGAAAGTCAACGGACGGATGGTACCGATTGATTATAAGCTGAAGACAGGTGACATCATTGAAATCGTCACATCAAAACACAGTTATGGTCCAAGTAAGGACTGGCTCAAGATTTGTGTGTCGAGTCAGGCGAAGAACAAGATCCGTCAATGGTTCAAACGTCAGCAACGCGAAGAGAACGTCTCTAAAGGACGGGAACTGATCGAAGCAGAAGTCAAGAAACTCGGATTCGAGCCGAAGGAAGTCATCAATGAGAAGACGCTCGAAGACGTGACGCGGAAGTTCAACTTCGCGCAAGAAGAAGACATGTATGCTGCCGTTGGGTATCATGGTCTGACAGCTGCCCAAGTCGCTCATAAATTGACGGAAAAGTTACGCAAAGACAAAGAATCTAAAAATCTTGAACTGAACGAAGCGATCAGTGAGATGAAGACGTTTGATCGTCCGAAGAAGGAAAATCCAGAAGGTGTTCGTGTCAAAGGAATCGATAACATGCTCGTTCGCATGAGTCGTTGTTGTAATCCAGTACCAGGGGACGACATCGTCGGGTACATCACACGTGGACGGGGTGTCTCGATTCACCGGACGGATTGTTTGAACGTCATTCATGAACAAAATCCAGAACGCTTGCTCGAAGTCGAGTGGGAACACGAAGGCAAAGCCGTTAAGAGTTATAACGTCGAAATCGAAATTTCTGGATTCGACCGGGCTGGATTATTGAACGATGTCCTGCAGTCGGTATCTGCGACGAATACGAACATTGTTGCCGTCAGCGGGAAAGGCGACGACAGTAAACAAGCCAAAATCACGATGACGATCGCGATCAACAACGTCAACCATTTACAAAAAGTCGTCGATCGGATCAAACAAATCTCTGACGTGTATGCTGTGCATCGCGTCATGATGACGTAAGGAGCGGATGAGTCATGCGAGTCGTATTACAACGAGTCAAAGAAGCAAGTGTCACAGTCGATCAGGAGGTCATCGGTCAAATCAAGCAAGGTTTTCTCTTGCTTGTCGGTGTCACGCACGAAGACACGATCGATCAGGTGAACTGGTTAGCTGATAAAATCGCAGGACTCCGCGTGTTTGAAGATGAAGAAGAACGGATGAACCGCTCGTTGCAAGATGTCGACGGTCAGATTCTATCCGTCTCGCAGTTCACGCTGTATGGTGATGTCAAAAAAGGACGTCGCCCAGCGTTCACGGAAGCGGCGAAACCGGATCTTGCCAACGAATTGTATGAAGCGTTCAATGAACGTCTTCGTGCGCAAGGACTGACGGTCGAGACAGGTCAGTTCGGTGCGATGATGGATATCGCGCTCGTCAATGATGGACCGGTGACATTGATTCTTGAAAAAGAAGCAAACGCTTGACAGGAACCGAGAGACGAGGCAATATTAGACGTAACCAAATGATTCATACGACCGAAGACGAAGAGGAGTAATCAAGACCTTGTCTGCTTAGAGAGTCGCCCCTTGGCTGGAAGGGCGAACAGACGAACTCGATGAAAGACCCTTCCGAGGTATCTTCCTGAACTGATAGTAGGGAAGGTCGTACGCAGGCGTTAACTGCACCGAGTGGTCAAATGTGATTTGACAACCAGGGTGGTACCACGGGATCTTCAAGTTCTCGTCCCTTTGCGGACGAGGACTTTTTTGTATTCAAAAAAGGAGGAATTTGAGATGAAATTACCACGCGGTACGTTTGATGTCCTTCCAGGAACAGTCGAACGCTGGCAGTACATCGAGCAACAATTACGTGATATCAGTAAGCGTTACAACTATAAGGAAATCCGGACGCCGATTTTTGAGGAGACAGAACTCTTCAAACGTGGCGTTGGTGAGACGACGGATATCGTTCAAAAAGAAATGTTCATGCTTGAGAAACGCGGAAAAGACCAGTTGACGTTACGTCCAGAAGGAACGGCTGCTGTCGTTCGTTCATTCGTGACGAACAAACTGTTCGGTTCACCGAACCAACCGACGAAATTGTTCTACATTGGACCGATGTTCCGTTATGAACGTCCGCAAGCAGGTCGTTTCCGTCAGCTTCACCAATATGGAGTCGAGGCACTTGGTAGTGAACAACCAGCGATCGATGCGGAAGTCATCAGTCTCGCGATGAGCATCTACCGTTCATTCGGATTGAAGCACCTCAAGCTCGTCATCAATACACTCGGGGATAACGAAAGTCGCGCCGCACACCGGGCAGCACTTGTCGATCACTTCAAACCGGTCGTTCACGAGTTATGTCAGGACTGTCAGAACCGTCTCGAAACGAATCCACTTCGTGTCCTTGACTGTAAGGTCGACCGCGATCACCCGAGCATGGCAACAGCACCATCAATTCTCGATTACTTAAACCCGGCATCAAAAGCTTACTTCGACGAAGTATTGCTTCACTTAGATGCACTCGGCATCGAGTATGTCGTTGATCCAACGCTTGTTCGCGGAATCGATTATTATAATCACACGGCGTTCGAGATCATGTCAGAAGCAGAAGGCTTCGGAGCAATCACGACACTATGTGGCGGTGGACGATACAACGGTCTCGTCGAACAGATCGGTGGACCGGCAACACCGGGAATCGGATTCGGAATCGGCATCGAACGTTTATTGATGGCACTTGAGAATGAGAACGTCTTACCGGCAGTCGATGATCAAATCGATGTCTTCATCGTCGCGCAAGGCAGTGACGAAGTCGAAAAGACGGCAACACGTCTCTTACAATTGATGCGTCTCGAAGGACTTGTCGCGGATCGGGATTATCTCGGTCGAAAGTTCAAAGGACAATTCAAGGCAGCCGATCGCTTGAAAGCACGCTATACGGTCATCCTCGGGGATGAAGAAGTTGAGCGTGGTGCAGCAGCGCTAAAGAACATGGCTACAGGGGAACAGACGGACGTTCCGTTATCAGCAGTCGCTGATACGATCGTCGCGAAATTAAAGGAGGAAGCACAATGATCGGACGCACGCATATGAACGGTCAGGTGACAGAAGAAGTCATCGGACAACACGTTCAACTTAAAGGATGGGTTCAAAAACGACGTGACTTAGGAGGATTGATCTTCCTTGATCTCCGCGACCGGAGTGGCATCGTCCAAATCGTCTTCCAACCGGAAAACGAGCAGGCACATCGCCTTGCGGAATCGATTCGTTCAGAGTATGTCCTCGACATCAAAGGACACGTCATCGCCCGTGAGAATCCGAACCCGAACATCCCGACTGGGCAAGTCGAGGTCGTCGCGGATGAAGTCGTCATCTTGAACGCAGCGAAGATGACACCATTCCCGATCAGTGAAGAAGCAGAGCAGACGTCAGAAGATTTACGTCTTAAATATCGTTATCTTGACTTGCGTCGTCCGTCGCTTCAAGAGACATTCCGTCTCCGTTCGAAAGCATCGAACATCATGCGGAACTTCCTCGATGAGCAAGACTTCTTGGAAGTCGAGACACCAATCTTAACGAAATCAACACCAGAAGGCGCACGTGACTATCTCGTTCCGAGTCGTGTTCACCCAGGTGAGTTCTATGCCTTGCCACAATCACCGCAATTGTTCAAACAATTGCTGATGGTGTCTGGTTTTGAACGGTACTTCCAAATTGCACGGTGTTTCCGTGACGAAGACTTACGGGCAGACCGTCAACCTGAATTCACGCAAGTCGACATCGAGACGAGCTTCATGGACATCGAAGACTTGTATGCGATGATGGAATCGATGATGACGCGTGTCATGAAGGAAACGCTTGGTAAAGATATCGTGACACCGTTCCCACGGATGCCATATGCGGAAGCGATGAGCCGGTATGGTTCGGATAAGCCGGATACACGCTTCGGTCTCGAATTGATCGATGTCGCGGAAGCCGTCAAAGGTGCAGGATTCAAAGTATTCGACATGGCACTTGAAGCTGGTGGCGAAGTCAAAGCATTGAACGTTAAAGGTGCAGCTGAGCGCTTCTCGCGGAAAGACATCGATAAGTTACAAGAATTCACGGCAATCTACGGTGCAAAAGGTCTCGCGTGGGTCAAAGTGACAGCAGACGGACTAAACGGTCCGATCGCGAAGTTCTTCGACGAAGAAGCAACTGCTCGCCTGACAGCGGCGACAGATGCGGAAGCAGGCGACTTATTGTTGTTCGTCGCAGCAAAAGCATCGATCGTAGCAGACAGCTTAGGTGCGCTCCGTCAGAAGTTAGCGAAGGAACTAGACTTGATTGATGAGTCGGTCTTCAACTTCCTTTGGGTGACGGACTTCCCGCTCGTCACGTATGAAGAAGAAGATGGTCGTTTCTACGCAAACCACCACCCGTTCACGATGCCACGTCGTGAAGATCTCGAATTGCTCGAGACGGATCCTGGAAAAGTCCTCGCCGTCGCGTATGACCTCGTCTTGAACGGATACGAGCTCGGCGGTGGATCACAACGGATCTACGAACGGGATATCCAAGAGCGGATGTTCAAGTTGCTTGGCTTCACAGAAGAAGAAGCAAACGAGCAGTTCGGTTTCTTGATGGAAGCATTCGAATACGGAACACCACCACATGCGGGGATCGCACTTGGTCTAGACCGTCTCGTCATGTTACTCGCAGGACGTTCAAACTTGCGTGATACGATTGCCTTCCCGAAAACAGCATCAGCAAGTGATCTGTTGACGGCAGCACCAAGCCCAGTCTCGGATGCACAATTAAACGATCTCTCGATTCGAACAGCGGTCAAACAATCTTAAGATACGACAAGCGAATCTTCCGGTATGGGAGATTCGCTTGTTTCATGAAGGAGGATGAACGGATGGAACGACACTTTTTTGAACGGTCTCCGGTTGAAGTCGGTCCAGACTTCTTAGGAACACAGATCACCGTCGATGAGGTGACGATGCGGATCGTCGAGGTCGAAGCCTATCTCGGTCCTCACGATCAAGCAGCGCATTCGTTTTCCGGAAAACCAACGAAACGGACGGCACCGATGTTCGGTCCACCGGGGCATCTCTATGTGTATTTCACATATGGTATGCATCACTGCATGAATATCGTTTGTGGACATGAAGGGGAAGGATACGGACTGTTACTACGAGGTGCGGAAATCATCAATGGGCACGATCTCGTCGCTGAACGTCGTTTTGGTTGTTCCTACGCAGAGTTGACGGCGGCGCAACGACGCAATCTCGTCAATGGACCGGCGAAACTGTGCCAAGGATTCGGTCTCACGACAGCGGATTCAGGTCAGGATCTCTATCAAGCACGGTTCCGACTTGTTGCTGACTCAGTCGACGCGGTCGTCCAGACGACACGGATCGGTATTCCGAATGCAGGAGAAGCGACAGCCTATCCATGGCGGTTTTATGTAGAGGCGAGTGAAGGGGTAAGTAAACGTTAAAAAATGGACGCTCCGATAAGGAGACGTCCATTTTTTATTTAGGATTGTTGATTGATTTTTTCGACTGCTGTTTTTTATAGAATTTATAGACGATTGGACCAACCGTCGTTACGAGCGTCATTAATGTTCTGAGTTTACCGCGTTTTGCTGCCATTGATTCATTCACTCCTCTGATTTGTTGTACTAATCATATTCCACGAAAACAACGTCTTAAAACCTCATCGGCACATCAAGTGGTTTTCTATCTACCTTGGTCGGGTCATAGTATAAGGAGAAGGGAGTCGATCAATATGGGAGCAGTCGTTTGGTATCGTCATGATTTACGTGTCGATGATCATGAGGCACTTCAGAGTGCGTGTGAAGAACATGACGTCATTCGTGCCGTATACGTTAAAGACCAAAAGAAACGCGATTTTAAAAGAGGTACACAACAAGCACGGTTCGAACAAGAGACACTAGAGAACCTAGCGGGTCATCTGTCTCAAATCGGGATTACGTTAGATATAGTAGAAGGGGAGACAATTGAGACACTCGATTCTTACCTGCAAGCGGATGATACCGTCTATTTCCATAAGATGACCGGCACAGAAGAAGTGGCAAGTGAACAGTATATCGAAGACAAGTATGCCGTCCGTTCTTTTGAGACACAGACATTACATCGACGGGAAGATATCGGAAGTGATGAATTAAAGCGTGTCTTTACGGCATTTCGAAAACGTGTCGAGGCGAAAGGGACCTTCTACGATCCACTCGATCCACCAACCGGTATTCAGTTAGTAAAAGAAGAATCGGTCGAAGCGAATCCCGAAATCGCGTTCCCGTTCCGTGGTGGAGAGTCAGCAGGGAGAGCGCGCCTTCAGGAATACCTTGCTGAGCCTGTATTCACCTATAAAGAAACACGGAATGGGTTCTTACGAAATGATTCTTCGAAGCTGTCTGCCTGGCTAGCGAACGGATCACTCTCGCCGCGTCGCGTCATGGCTGAATTGCAGGAAGCCGAGCGAAAAAAGGGAGCGAATGAATCGACGTACTGGTTGTATTTCGAACTGTTATGGCGTGACTTCTTCCATTTGACGATGCGTGAGACAGGAAGCCGTCTGTTCCGTGCGAGCGGATTACAAGAAGGTCAATACACGTGGAAGGCGGACCAAGCAGCTGTCGAACGCTGGATAGAAGGAAAAACCGGTGTGCCATTCGTCGACGCCTTCATGAACGAGATTCGCGAGACGGGATGGATGTCGAACCGTGGCAGGCAGATCGTTGCCAGTTATCTGATTCATGAATTAAAGCAGGACTGGCGCATCGGAGCGCGATATTTCGAACAGCAGTTGATCGACTATGATGTCGCTTCGAACTATGGGAACTGGGCGTTCATCGCGGGTGTCGGGAATGCAACACGCACACCACGATTCGATCCTGCATTCCAACAACAACGATATGATCCGAATCAACACTTCACGAAACGTTGGACCTGAAAAAAGCATCTTTTTCTGGAGTGGGAAGTAGTTGCATTTCAGAGGGGAGGATGCTATATTAAATGCATCAGATGGGGTTCCTGAATTGTACGAGAGCCGCCTTTTATCTTTGAGCCACTCTTTTTTGATAGGGAGTTTGACGTTCCAACTAGTAGTACATGCCTCGTAACACAGCAGGAGGACGTACGAATAGGAATCGGATAAGACACCCACCTGCACAGCAGGTTCAAAAATAAGGTATCGACACGGCACTTCGGGTCCCATCGTCTTATTATTTTGTTGTTTGACACGTCGCATGACGTTTTTTTTTATGATATAATTCCGAGTAAAACAGTATGAGTATTGTGAGGTTATGAGATGTTACATCAATTTTCGCGTAATGAACTAGCAATCGGTAAAACTGGACTTGACGCATTGGCATCCAAGTCCGTCGCTATTCTGGGTATCGGTGGTGTTGGATCGTTCTCAGCAGAAGCACTTGCCCGCAGTGGCGTAGGTCGTTTGATTCTCGTCGATAAGGACGATATTGACATCACGAACGTCAACCGACAAATCCATGCTTTGCTTCCGACGGTTGGTCAACCGAAGGTCGATGCGATGGCAGAACGTCTTGCGTTAATCAATCCGGATCTTGAAATCGTTCGCTTGAAGATGTTCTACAATGAAGAAACATTCGAGTCGTTCTTCGAACAGCAGCCGGATTATGTCATCGATGCATCGGACACGGTCTCGTTCAAGATTCACTTGATTCAGGAATGTAAGAAACGCAACATCCCGATCATCTCAAGCATGGGGATGGCGAACAAGATGGATCCGACACGCATCAAGATCGTTGACATCAAAGATACAAGTTATGATCCACTAGCGAAGGTCATTCGGACGAAACTTCGGAAAGCCGGTATTCATAAAGGTGTTCCTGTCGTCTTCTCTGATGAACCGCCCGTTAAGATCATCGAAGAAGTCCGTCAAGTCGTCGGAAACGATGCGGCTGCAATTCGTAAGGCAAAGATGCCGCCAAGTTCGAATGCGTTTGTTCCATCAGTTGGTGGATTGATCGCAGCGAGCTACGTCATCAATGAGATCGTCCGTGAAGCCGGCGTGACGATCGAACGCGTTCGTTAAAAAAAGCGACCTTATGGTCGCTTTTTCTGATGTGTGGCTGTTTGTTTGTGCCAAAAATCAAGTCGAGCTTGCAGTTGTTTCTCAAAACCGCGTGGGCTTGGACGATAAAAGACTGGTTTTGTCCGGGCAAGGTTCTCCGGCCAGTAATTCTGTGGCACATAGGCATGTTCGAAGTCGTGCGGATACTGATAGGTGACGCCATTTCCAAGTGCTGCTGCCCCTGGATGATGGGCATCGCGCAAATGCGGCGGTACCGGACCACCGTCTGAACGACGGACGAGTGTCAATGCTTGATCGATCGCTGAGATGACAGCATTCGATTTCGGCGCCGTCGCGAGATATAAGACGGTTTCAGCGAGCGGAATCCTTGCTTCAGGGAAACCGACGTACTCGCACGCGCGTGCGCAAGCATCGACCATCAATAATGCTTGCGGATCAGACAGACCGATGTCTTCTGCCGCATGGACGTAGAGACGCCGTACGATGAAGCGCGGACTTTCGCCCGCTTCAATCATGACAGCGAGCCAGTAGAGCGCAGCGTCGGGATCGGAACCCCGAATCGATTTGATGAAGGCGGAGATGACATCATAATGCCGATCGCCGTCCTTATCGTACTTCAATGCTTTTTGTTGAATCGATTCCTCGGCGACAGCGAGATCGATCGTGATCTGACCATCGATTTCCGGTGTCGTTAAGACGGCGAGTTCAAGCGCATTCAACAATGCCCGGTAATCGCCATCCGACAACTTGACGTAATGATCGATCGCGTCATCCGTGATCGTGATCGGATATTTGCCAAGACCACGCTCTTCGTCTTTTAGGGTCCGGTCGAGGACGATCCGTAAGTCATCTGGCGTCGGGGGTTCGAAACGAAAAACCGTTGCCCGCGATAACAGAGCGGCGTTGACCTCAAAACTCGGATTTTCAGTCGTTGCCCCGATCAACGTGATCGTACCTGCTTCGAGCGCTGGCAGTAAAGCGTCTTGTTGCATCTTATTGAATCGATGGATCTCATCGAGAAAGAGAATCGTTTTTTGATCCTCGAACTGAAGACGGGCTTCGGCCGCTTTTAGAATTTCCCGTAATTGTTCCAGTTTCGCTGTGACCGCGTTCAATTGTTCGAACGCTGATTTCGTATAACTAGAGATGACACGCGCGAGCGTCGTCTTACCGGTTCCGGGTGGACCGTAAAAAATGACGGTTCCGAGACGATCGGCTAAGATGGCACGCCGCAGGAGCGTCGTCTCTCCAATCAGATGGCGTTGTCCGACGATTTCATCCAGATTCTGCGGACGCATTCGATTCGCGAGCGGTCCGGCAGGTGACTGGGATTCAAATAAATGTGCCATACACATACGCTCCTTCCACTTTTAGCTACTACTATACTAGAAAGGATGATCCTTCGCATGATGAAAATCTCGACGAAAGGGCGATATGGTCTGACGATCATGATCGCACTCGCGAAAGAAGCTGAATCTAAACCATTATCCCTAAAAAAAATCGCGCAGATGTATGACTTATCTGAGCATTATCTTGAACAGTTGATTGCCCCCCTTCGTAATGGAGGTCTCGTCAAAAGTGTCCGTGGTGCTTACGGCGGGTATAAGCTCGGTCGTGAAGCGCAAAACATCACAGCGGGTGAAATCATCCGTCTGCTTGAAGGACCACTCGTGGTCGTCGAAGGCGATGCGTGTGACGAGGTCACGAAGCGCAAACTTTGGGATAAAATCCAGCAAGCAGTCGATCAAGTACTCGATTCAACAACGCTACAAGACTTAGCGGAAGAAGAAGATACAGGATACATGTTCTATATTTGAGAGGTGAAAACGAATGAATTACTTTGACCATTCGGCGACGACGCCGATGCGTCCGGAAGTCCTTGAGGCGATGACGCCTTATTTGCTCGAACAGTACGGCAACCCATCGAGTGTCCACGCGGCTGGTCGGTCTGCTCGGGCAGCAATTGACAAAGCACGCCGGCAGATCGCACAAGAATTGAACGCGAAACCAACCGAACTGATTTTTACGAGTGGTGGAACGGAATCGGATAATTATGCGATTTTCGGTGCGGCTGAGGCGGCGCGTGAAAAAGGGCGTCATCTCATTACGACACGGTTTGAGCACCATGCTGTATTACATGCGTTCGAAGAGCTCGAAAAACAAGGCTATGACGTCACGTATCTCGATGTTCCAGATACAGGCGTCGTCTCAATGGCTGCTTTGCAAGAAGCGGTACGGGAAGATACGACACTCGTCTCGATCATGTTCGGCAACAATGAAGTTGGAACGATTCAGCCGATTGCGGCATTCGGTCAATTTCTACGAGAACGCGGTATTTTGTTCCATACGGACGCGGTGCAAGTGTTCGGGAAACAAGCAATCGATGTCGAAGCGTTACAGGTCGATCTCTTATCAGCGTCTGGTCATAAAATCAATGGTCCAAAAGGAATCGGATTGTTGTATGTACGGACTGGTGTGAAGCTAGCTCCTCAAACGTTCGGAGGAGAACAGGAACGCAAGCGTCGTGCTGGTACAGAGAACGTACCGGGAATCGTCGGTTTAGCGAAAGCGCTCGAACTGATGATCGCGGAGCGTGATCAACAACAGGACCACATCAAACAGTTGCGCAGCGTTTTGCTGACGCGATTGGATGAAAGTGGCGTCACTTACGAAGTCAACGGTGTTGAAGGATTACCGAATGTCCTCAATCTTTACTTCCCGCAGATTGAGATCGAACCGTTCCTGATCATGCTCGATATGCGCCAGATAGCCGTATCGAGCGGGAGTGCATGTACGGCAGGATCCGTCGCACCTTCGCATGTCTTATCGGCGATGTATGGCGAAGATGAACGGACACGAGCATCGGTCCGAATCAGTTTTGGTCACGGAAATGAGCTCGCGCAAGTCGAACTACTCGCACAAGCCTTGCAAGATGTCGTAAAATCGTTTCAGAATTAACTAAGAGGTGAAATAAATGAATACACGAGCGAAAGCCCCGAGTGAAACGACAGTCGTCGTTGGGATGTCGGGCGGTGTCGATTCTTCTGTGACCGCTCATTTATTAAAAGAGCAAGGCTATAACGTCATCGGAATCTTCATGAAAAACTGGGATGACACGGATGAGAACGGCTTTTGTACGGCGACGGAAGATTATGAAGACGTCATCGCGGTAGCCAATCAAATCGGCATTCCGTACTATGCGGTCAATTTCGAGAAAGAGTACTGGGATAAGGTCTTCACGTACTTCCTCGATGAATATAAACTCGGTCGGACACCGAATCCGGACGTCATGTGTAACAAGGAAATCAAGTTCAAAGCCTTCCTCGATCACGCGATGCGTCTTGGTGCCGATTTCGTCGCGACAGGGCACTATGCGCGGGCCGTCTATGAGGATGGAGAACATAAATTGCTTCGAGGCGTTGATGCAAACAAGGATCAAACATATTTCTTGAATCAATTGTCGCAAGAGCAAATCGCGAAGGCGATGTTCCCGATCGGGCACATGGAAAAATCAGAAGTGCGCCGGATCGCAGAAGAAGCGAACCTCGCAACGGCGAAGAAAAAAGACTCGACAGGCATTTGCTTCATTGGCGAGCGGAACTTCAAACAGTTCCTCGGTCAATATCTGCCGGCCCAACCCGGTGAGATGCGGACACTTGACGGCAACGTCATGGGACGTCACGATGGATTGATGTACTATACGATGGGGCAACGTCATGGACTCGGTATCGGTGGCGACGGAGAGCCTTGGTTCGTCGTCGGGAAAAATTTAGAGGAGAACATCCTCTATGTCGATCAAGGATTCCATAACGAATTGTTGTATTCGGAAGGATTACATGCTTCAGATGTCAGCTGGACATCTGAGCGTCCGGTCGGTGAGACATTCCGTTGTACGGCGAAATTCCGTTACCGTCAACAAGATACAGCGGTCACGGTTCGTGTCCTCGAAGAGGGACTCGATGTCTCGTTTGACGAGCGTCAACGAGCAATCACACCAGGACAAGCGGTCGTGTTCTATGATGGAGACATCTGTCTCGGTGGTGCGACGATCGATGCAGCCTATAAAGCAGGCGAACGCCTCGCTTATCTAGCGTAAGGAGCAAAAGAAGATGAACTATAATGAAGTGGGATTCCGGCATCTAGAAGCTGGAAATTATGAATTAGCAGCGCAAGCGTTTAACGACGCGATCGAACAAAACCCAAAAGATCCGACAGCGTACGTCAATCTTGGAACATTACTCCAATCGATGAACGACGCTGATCGTGCGCTTCGTTTTTATGACCGGGCACTGATGATCGATAATACGTTTGCGAGTGCCTATTATGCGAAAGGTGCCTTGTTCTTTGCTGCCGACAAACTCGTCGAAGCAGAGGAATCATTGCGGGCAGCGTTATTATATGGACTTGACGACGCGGATCTCCATTTCATGCTCGGGATGACGTATCAAAAACTTGGTGATCCAGTACGCGGGTTGCCCCGTTTACAGCGCGCGTCAGAATTAAACGGTGTCGATATCGAGATCGCATTCCAATACGGACTTGCCTTAGCGCAAAACGAGAAGTTGGAAGAAGCGGTCGAGATGTTCGAGCACGTCTTGATGCTTGACGAAACGCATACGGATGCACGATACAATTATGCGATTGCCCTTGCTTTCCTCGGTCAACAGGAAGCCTGTTATGCAGAACTCGAAGCCGTTCTTGCCTACCAGCCGGAACACGCTCTTGCGCGGGACGCGAAAGCGAAGATGGATGCGTTATTAAAACAAGCAGACTGATATAAAAAAGACGATTCCGCCTGGAGTCGTCTTTTTTATGCTATTTAATTCCCAACTTCACGGATGACACGAAGTGGTGGACCGGAAAAGTCTTCATAGGCTTCATCCATGTTTTTCGTGTACAGTTCGATGACGTTATTTTCCGTATCCTTGAAATAAGCAGAATGCTCTTTTTGATTCGAGGTCTCCTGTTCGTCCCATTCTCTGAGCTTCACGGTGATCGATGCTTCCCGCAATTGATTCAAGGCTTGCTGGAACTCGTCCTTCTCAACGTAGAAAGCACAGTGGACATGGACACCACCTTCATCGTACAACGTGTCCCATTCGGACACTGGTAAGTGTTTGACGGTCCGTTCTTCCATCGTAAAGTCCCGTTTCAGCCACAGACCGAGTCGAGTGTTACCGCCAATGTAGAGCCACGTTGCCCAAACCCCATCTTGCTTAGATTGTTCTTTGCTCGGTTCAGCGTCCTCAGGAGCCCATTGCTCGACGACTGGAATGCCTAGTGTCCCATTCCAAAAGCCGACCGCACGATCCATATCCTCGACTTCAAGTACTAATTCACACAATCCTGCAATCGGTAAACGTGCCATCCTTAAACTCCTCCTCTTAACGAAATGTTTCAGGGTATCTTTCCCTGATTTAAAATCCGGTAAACGAATGCTATGATGAAAGCAGCGAATGAAAAAGAGAGAAAGAAGGTGGAGTGATGGAGCACCCCCATCAAGTCGTCGGGCGCGTCAAACGTGTGCTCTTTTCTTCTGAAGAAGAAGCACACTCCATTGTATTGGTCGCCGTCAAAGAAAAGAACTTTGAACTGAAAGAAACCGAGCTCGTCATCACGGGTACTGGGGTTGGGATCGAACTCGGAGGAACGTATCAAGCATTCGGTCGTCTCGTCGATCATCCCCGATTCGGAAAACAACTGAAGGCGGAGCTGATTCGGCGATCGGTTCCGATGACAAAACATGCGACGATCCGCTTCTTGACGAATGGTTCGTTCACCGGCATTGGTCCGAAGACAGCGAAAAATATCGTCGATGCTCTCGGAGAAGAGGCAGTGGATCTCATTTTGAAGGATGAACGGGTACTGAATCAGGTGCCTGGGTTAAAACAAAAACAAGCTGACATCATCTTGAGTCGACTCGCCACGTTATACGGTGTCGATCAGTTGATGCTGTTCTTAGCACCGTTTGATGTTACACCGAAGCTAGCGGCAAAGATTTATGCTGCTTACGAAGGGGACGCCATGGCGCGAATACGAGAGAATCCATATTCCTTGATGTATGAAGTGAATGGGATCGGTTTTAAGACAGCCGATCATATCGCATCACATCTTGGACTCATCGGATTACACCCGGAGCGCGTCGCTGCTTCGATCATGCACATATTAGAACAAGAAGCAGGAGAGGGACACGCCTTTGCGACGGTCGACTCACTATTGCAGCGGGCACCCCGTTTGCTTGGTGAAGACCCAGGGGAACGGCTAGAACAAGCGATTGAACTGTTGCTCGCTGAAGATAAGGTCAAGCTCGAAGAAGGCTGTTTGTATTTACCGACAATCTTTTATGCCGAAGTCCGAGCGGCAAAGGAACTGGCGCGCGTCATGGCGAACGGTGCCGAACAGGAAGTCGATGTCGCGACGATCCTTGAAGCAATCGGGCATCTCGAAGAACAGTTTGGCATGGAATATGCGGCGCAACAGCGGGAAGCGATCGAGTTAGCGGTCAAAGCACCGCTGATGGTTCTGACTGGTGGACCCGGTACCGGTAAGACGACCGTCATCAAGGGGATTTTACATGCCCTGCAAGAAATTCATGATTGGCCGCTTGAGAAAAGTCGTGTCAAGACGGGAGATGTCTATCCGTACGTCCTTGTTGCACCGACCGGACGCGCCGCTAAACGATTGTCGGAAGCAACGGACGTCCCAGCGATGACGATTCATCGTCTGTTGAAGTATGACGGAACGAACTTTCAACTAAATGAAGATCAGCCGATTACGGGGAAAGTACTGATCATCGATGAGTCATCGATGATTGATATCTACTTGTTATCGAGTCTGCTCCGTGCTGTGCCGAACGGTATGAAAATCTTGTTCGTCGGTGACCGCGATCAGTTACCATCCGTTGGTCCAGGGCAAGTACTGGCAGACTTGATGGATACGGAAGGGATTCCCGTCGTTCGTTTGAACGTCGTCCATCGCCAAGCGGAAGATTCTTCGATTTTACGGCTCGCGCACGATTTGAAGAACCGGACGACGTCAGCTGATTTGTTATCACCACTTGCGGATCGTCGCTTTTACACCGCGTCCCCGCAAGAGACGTTACGCGGCATCTCAGCCTTCGCGGAAAAAGCACTTGCAAAAGGGTATTCGAAATTCGATGTTCAGGTTCTGGCACCGACTTACCGTGGTCAGGTCGGAATCGACGAACTGAATGTCGCCTTGCAACGCGTCTACAATCCGGAAGAACCAAAGAAACGCGAAGTCAAACAAGGGACGCGGATTTACCGGACCGGGGATAAGATTCTTCAGCTCGTCAACAATGCGGAAGAGAACGTCTATAACGGAGATATCGGCGAAATCGTCAATATCTTCTTCGCCAAAGAAAACGTCGACAAGGTGGATAAGATCATCGCCCGCTTCGACCAGACGGAAGTCGAGTACAACCGGAGTGACTGGGATCAATTCACGCATGCCTACGCGATTACGATTCACAAGGCACAAGGGTCCGAGTTTCCGATCGTCTTGATGCCGGTCTATTTCACGGGAGCATTCAAGCATTCCCGAAACTTGATTTATACGGCGGTCACCCGTGCGAAGTCGAGTTTATTATTGTTCGGCGACCCACGAGCGTTTCATAAAGCGTCGCAAGAAGAGGAGCCTCGGCGCCGAACACGATTGATTGAACGACTCGGTGGGGTGACAAAGACTTGACGGATGCTGTGCGATAGGTAATAATCACGATAGATGAATGGACGTAACACGTTGATGGAAGATAAGTAAAAGGAAAACTCGAGTCCAGAGAGAAGTGAGTCTGCTGCAATCACTTTCTCGAGTCCCTTTGAAGCTCCTTCCGGAGTCGGGTGTAAACACCTGCGGGTCATCCCCGTTATCAGATGTTCGAGGTAGGCAATGGATTGCTTACGAACGAGGGTGGTACCACGGAAGCGATGCTTTCGTCCCTTTTCAGGGATGAAGGCATCGCTTTTTTGCGTCCAAATAAAACCAATGGGGGTAACTGTTCATGAAAGCTCTAAAACCATTAACGGGTGCACAAATCCGTCAGATGTATCTTGATTTCTTCCAAAGCAAAGGGCATGCGATCGAACCGAGTGCTTCACTCGTACCGGTCGAGGATCCATCGCTCTTGTGGATCAACTCAGGGGTTGCGACACTCAAGAAGTATTTCGATGGTCGTGTCATTCCTGATAATCCACGTATCGTCAACGCACAAAAATCAATCCGGACGAACGATATCGAAAACGTCGGGAAAACAGCACGTCACCATACGTTCTTCGAGATGCTCGGAAACTTCTCTGTCGGTGATTACTTCCGTGAAGATGCGATCAAATGGGGCTGGGAACTCTTGACGAGTGATGACTGGTACGGTCTTGACCCGGAACGTCTCTCGGTCACGATTCACCCGGAAGATGACGCAGCGCGTCAAATCTGGTTTGAACTCGGTGTACCGGCTGAGCGGATCATTCCACTTGAAGATAACTTCTGGGAAATCGGTGAAGGTCCATCTGGTCCGAACACGGAAATCTTCTTCGACCGTGGACCTGCTTTTGGAGACGATCCGAACGATTCAGAACTCTACCCAGGTGGCGAAAACGAACGCTATCTCGAGATCTGGAATATCGTTTTCAGTCAGTATAACCACGATGGACACGGCAACTACACGGAACTTCCGCGTAAAAACATCGATACAGGAATGGGACTTGAGCGGATGGCATGTGTCATGCAGGACGTGCCGACGAACTTCGATACGGATCTGTTCATGCCGATCATTCACAAAACAGAAGAGATCAGCGGTAAAATCTACCGTGATGATTCGAAACTCGATGTAGCATTCAAAGTCATCGCAGACCACATCCGTACCGTATCATTCGCGATCGGTGATGGTGCGCTTCCTTCGAATGAAGGACGCGGATATGTCCTTCGTCGTTTACTACGCCGTGCGGTTCGTTATGCGAAGATGCTTGGAATCGAACGTCCGTTCATGTATGAACTCGTCGATACGGTCGGGAATGTCATGGTCGACTTCTACCCACAAGTTCCAGAAAAAGCAGACTTCATCAAACGTGTCATCAAAAACGAAGAAGAACGTTTCCATGAGACACTTCATGACGGTCTTGCAATCTTGAACACAGTCGCTCAGACGTCTAAGGCGAACGGTGAGCATGTTATCAGTGGCGAAGATGCGTTCCGTCTGTATGACACGTATGGTTTCCCACTCGAATTGACAATCGAGTATGCGGAAGATCATCAGATGTCTGTTGATGAAGAAGGCTTCAAACTAGCGATGGATGCACAACGTCAGCGGGCACGTGCAGCGCGTGAAGAGAGTGGTTCGATGCAACAGCAATCGGAAGTCCTCTCGACGCTAAAAGATAAAAGTACGTTCGTCGGCTATACCGACCTTAAGGCGGATGCGAAAATCATCGCTTTAGTGCATGATGGAGAACGAGTCACAGAAGTCGCTGCTGGTGAAGAAGCACAAGTCATTCTCGACATCACACCGTTCTACGCTGAAAGTGGTGGTGAAGTCGCGGATACAGGAACAATCGAAGGCAAAGACTTCGTTCTTGATGTCAAAGATGTTCAAAAAGCACCAAACGGTCAAAACTTGCATACGGTCATCGTTCGTACAGGGATCGCAACGGAAGCTGCAGACGTCGTTGCAAACGTCGAAGCAGCAGAGCGTAAAGCCGTCACGAAAAACCATACGGCAACACACTTGCTTCATAAAGCATTGAAAGATACGCTCGGAACACACGTCAACCAAGCGGGATCACTCGTTTCTCCAGATCGTCTTCGTTTCGACTTCTCACACTTCGGTGCAGTGACACAAGAAGAGTTGACGAAGATTGAACAAGACGTCAACCAAGCAATCTGGGCATCACTACCGGTTGATATCGAAGAGATGAACATCGCTGATGCAAAAGCAAAAGGCGCGATGGCATTGTTCGGTGAGAAATACGGTGAAACGGTCCGTGTCGTCTCAGCAGGCACATACTCAATCGAGTTGTGTGGCGGTATCCACGTCGGGAACACAGCAGAAATCGGCTTGTTCAAGATCGTTTCAGAGTCCGGGATCGGTGCAGGTACACGCCGAATCGAGGCGGTAACGGGTGCAGGCGCGTATCGTGTCATGAATCAGCACTTGGAAACACTCGAACAAGCAGCAGCTGTCTTGAAGACGAAGACGACAGAAGTTCCTGTTCGCATCGAAGCACTGCAACAACAGCTCCGTGAGACGGAACGGGCGAATGAATCGTTGCAAGCAAAACTTGCGAACATCGAAGCTGCTTCATTGAAAGACGATGTTGAGGAAATCAACGGTGTGCGTGTGCTTGCGAAACGCGTCGACGTCTCAGATATGGATGCTCTTCGCGGTATGATGGACGAGTTGAAGAGCTCGCTCGGATCAGCAATCATCGTTCTCGGAAGTGCGCAAGGTGAGAAAGTCAATCTCGTCGCAAGCGTCTCAAAAGATTTAATCGACCAAGGCTATCATGCTGGTAAATTGATCAAGGAAGTCGCAACACGCTGCGGTGGTGGCGGTGGCGGTCGCCCTGACATGGCTCAAGCTGGTGGAAAAGATGCGTCGAAATTAGAAGAAGCACTCGCGTACGCTTCACAATACGTGCAATCACTGGCATAATAGAAACGTAGTGTATATGAAAGAGGTGATGAACGTGAGTCAGATGGATCAAACGATGAAATTCAACTTTCCGGAAGACGATAACAAAGCAGCGACACGTGATGTGTTGTTGACGGTCTATCATGCTTTAGAAGAAAAAGGATATCATCCGATCAACCAAATCGTCGGCTATCTCCTTTCAGGAGATCCTGCTTACATTCCTCGTCATAATGACGCACGTAATTTAATTCGTAAGATTGAACGCGACGAATTGCTCGAAGAACTCGTGAAATCTTATTTGGCGGAGAGTGGAAATTCAAAATGAAACGTGCAATGGGACTAGATGTCGGTTCGAAGACGATCGGGGTAGCTGTCAGTGACTTGATGGGCTGGACGGCGCAAGGCGTCGAGACGGTCAAGTGGACGGAACCGGATTACCCAGAAGCCTTCAAACGGCTCGATGTCATCATGAAGACATACAATGTCGAAATCCTAGTCATTGGTCTTCCGAAAAACATGAACGGTTCCATCGGTCCCCGCGCAGAAGCAAGTGAAGCTTTTGCGAAGGAAATCGAACAGCATACCGGGCTTGAAGTCGTCTTCATGGATGAACGGTTGACGACGATGCAAGCAGAACGGATGCTGATCGATGCCGATGTCAGCCGTAAAAAGCGTAAACAAGTCATCGATAAGATGGCTGCCGTCATGATCCTGCAATCGTACTTGGATCGGACGAACCGATGAAGGGGGAGAAACCGATGGCTGAAGAAAAACGTCAGTATCTCTTTCCAGATGAAGAGGGCGGCGAACATCTTTTCGAAGAATGGTACCGTTACTCGAGTGAACGTACAGGAAAAACCTATCTGTTTCTTGAAATGATCGGTAACCCTGACGAAGGAGCAGATGATCTGATCATCTGTGAGATCGATGAATATGGAGAAGGCGAAGATGATTTCGAATTGAGCCTGATCGATGAAAATGATGAGCAAACTTGGGATGAACTCGAGCTTGCGTTAAAGGAGCGGATCACTGATGCAACAGAATGAACCAACACGTTACGTAATTCCGGACGGCGAAGGAAATGATTTCGAATTCGTAGAACGTCTGCGTTATGAAAGCCCACGTTCGAGCAAGACATACATCTTCCTCGAGCCAATCGGAGCAGACTATGACGAAGCAGAAGAAGTCGACATCTTCGTTTACGAACTCGACGAATACGGTGATGGAGACAACGACTTCAACCTCGTACCAATCGATGAAGACGATACAGCGACTTGGGATGAAATCGAAGAAGTCTTTAACACGCTCGAAGACCAGTTAGACTAACCCGACTCATGACAGGTGACGTCGTAAGAGACTTTCTCTTACGATGTCACCTTGTTTTAAGAGAAGAAGGAGGAACCGATGGAGAACGAATGGAAGCAAAATGCTGAAATCGAAAAAAGGCGACGCCGGACATCACGCCGGATTACGCTAATCATCCTTTCTGTATTGTTGACGATTTTTCTAGTTGCCAGTGCGGTCGTCTATGTCTTTTTGAAAAATGCGCTTGAACCAGTCGATGAAACAGCGACGAAATCCGTCAAAGTCGAAATTCCTTTAGGAGCAGGGACGAGTTCGATTGCTTCTTTACTAAAGGAAAAAGACTTAATCGCAAACGAGACGATTTTCCGTTACTACGTCCGTTACAAGAATGAATCGTCATTCCAGGCGGGTACGTATACACTGTCACAAGCCATGTCCCCGGATGAAATCATCAATGAATTAAAGACGGGAACGGTCATGAAGGCAGCGGATGTGAAAATCACGTTACCTGAAGGCATCACGATGGATCGTCAAATTGCTTTGATCGCGAAAGCAACGAACTTCAAGGAAGAGACGGTCCGTAAAGAATTGACGGATGCGACATTCATCGACAGCATGATTGAAAAATATCCGATGTTGACGGATGAAGTGAAGAAGAATGGTGTCCTGTATGCACTTGAAGGGTACCTCTTCCCAGCAACGTATGAGTTTGATAAAGGAAAAAGCATTGATCAAATCGTCGAGACGATGCTCGATGAAACAGAAAAAGTCTACGATGAGAATGAGGATGCCATTCAAAAGTCTGGCATGACCTTCCATGAAGTACTCAGTCTCGGTTCCATGGTCGAGCGTGAAGCGGCGACAGCAGATGATCGTCGTGAAATCGCTGGTGTCTTCAAAAATCGATTGGATGACGGTATGAAGTTACAGTCGGATCCAACGGTTTGGTATGGCACAGGTGAAAATACGGCCTTAACGACGCTGAAGGATCTCGAGAATAATTCGAAGTACAATACGTATAAGTACGAAGGGATTCCGATTGGTCCGATTTCAACGGTCAGCAAAGATTCGGTACTTGCCGTGTTAAATCCGAATAAAACGAAATATGTCTATTTCTTCGCCCGTCCACCAAGTGATAAACATCCAAGAGGACAGATTCTATACGAAGAGACATATGAAGAACATCAACGAAACGTCGTTAAGTATAAGCCGGAATGGGTGGAATACGAAGCGAGTAAAGAGCAATGAGCAACGGGTTGGGTTGAAGCGGGAAGTTCGCTTCAAGTCAACCTGTTTATGCGGAAGAGGGAGTGAATGGCGTGAATGATTTCACGACCTATGTCGAATCAATGATTCATCCTCGAGATGCTCTGTTAGAAGAAATGGAGCGTTATGCGGAAGAACATCATATACCAATCATCGAACTGACAGGTTCCGAAGTCTTGTTATCGCTATTGCGATTACAACAACCGAAGCGCATTCTAGAAGTTGGAACCGCAATCGGATATAGTGCGATTCGGATGGCCCGTGCGCTACCGGATGCGCGCATTACGACGATTGAACGGAATGCAAAGCGGTATGAAGAAGCAAAAACCTTCATCGCCCGGTCAGATGTGGCGGACCGGATTGACATCATTTTTGGTGATGCAGTAGAATTAGCCGAAACGCTTGAAGACCAGTTCGATGCGGTCTTCATTGATGCAGCTAAAGGACAGTATAAAAAATTCTTTGCAGGATATGGGCGACTCATTCCTGAGGGTGGCGTGCTCTATACGGATAATCTCTTCTTACACGGAGATGTCCTCGAGTCTGATCCGAAGACATTCGATCGAAGAAGACGTCGACTCGTGCGTCTCGTCAAGGAATTCACGGTCTGGATGATGGAACAAGAACAATACGATACGACGATTTTTCCGCTCGGTGACGGTGTATCCGTCAGTCGGAAAAAGTCGAAATGATGGAGGAACGAATGACATGCAAAAACCGGTAGTAATTGGTGTAGCGGGCGGAACGGGTTCAGGGAAGACGACGGTGGCACGTTCACTCGTCGATGCGTTCCCAAGTGAATCAATCGTCATGATTGAGCAGGACGCGTATTATAAAGATCAAAGTGATTTATCAATGGAGGAGCGGTATCAGACAAACTATGATCACCCGTTCGCTTTTGATAATGGTCTGTTGATTGAGCACATTCAGTCGCTCCGTGAAAACATTGCCGTTGAAAAACCGGTATATGACTATGTCGCCCACACGCGGGCACAAGAAACGATTCGTCTCGAACCACGC
Organism: Exiguobacterium sp. s91; assembly: GCF_018618915.1. Lineage (NCBI taxonomy): Bacteria > Bacillati > Bacillota > Bacilli > Caryophanales > Exiguobacterium > Exiguobacterium sp. s91. Next base: position 738,676 of record NZ_JACSMZ010000001.1, read on the forward strand.
GATGTCATCATCGTAGAAGGAATTTTAGCGCTTGAAGACGAACGGTTACGGGAACTAATGGATATCAAGGTGTTCGTCGATACGGATGCGGACGTTCGCATTCTGCGTCGGATGCAACGCGATATCAACGAACGTGGACGTTCAATCGACTCAGTCGTTGAACAGTACACGAATGTCGTTCGTCCGATGCATCTGCAGTTCTGTGAACCAACAAAACGGTATGCGGACATCATCGTACCGGAAGGCGGCGAGAATCATGTCGCTATCGATTTACTCGTGACGAAGATTCGAGCGATTCTTGATTATCGTTCAGCACTCGATCAAAGAGGATATTGATTCCAAAAAAGATGTGAATATACTATACTAGTGGAATAAAAAGGAGCGTGACAAAAATGGCAGAAAAGCAATACTACATGACGCTTGAAGGTAAAGCGAACATTGAAAATGAATTGAATGAATTGAAGTCAGTCCGCCGGAAAGAAGTCGTCGAGAACATCAAGATTGCCCGTTCGTTCGGTGACCTTTCAGAGAACGCAGAGTACGATTCAGCAAAAGAAGAGCAAGCGATGGTCGAAGGCCGAATCGCTCAACTTGAAGAGATGCTTCGTAATGTTGCCATCATCTCAGAAGAAGAGAAAGATATCTCGGTTGTCGGTATCGGAACGACGGTCACTTTCTTAAGTGTTGAAGATAACGAAGAAGATACGTACACGATCGTCGGTAGTGCCGAAGCAGATCCGTTCACTGGTAAAATCTCGAACGAATCACCAATCGCGAAAAGTTTAATGGGGCACCAAGTCGGAGATCAAGTCTCTGTACCAGCACCAGGCGGCGAATACGCAGTAAAAATTACATCGATCAAATAAAGAACACAGGAGCCGGAGCAATCCGGCTTTCTGTTTGATGGAGGAATGAATTATGCCAATCGCAATCATCGGCGCAATGGAAGAGGAAGTCAACTTATTGCGTAATGAGTTATCAGAACGTAAAGATACAGTCATCGCAAACTATCATTTTTACGAAGGTCTTTTAAATAGCGTTCCTGTCGTCATCTTGAAGTCAGGAATCGGGAAAGTGAACGCTGCGATCGGGACGACATTATTGCTAGACCACTACAAACCAAGTGCTGTCATCAATACGGGCTCAGCAGGTGGATTCAAGGAAGGCTTAACGGTCGGGGATGTCGTCGTCTCAACAGAAGTACGTCACCACGACGTCGACGTGACGGCATTTGGATACGAATATGGTCAGGTACCTGGAATGCCAGCTGCCTATCAAGCAGATCCGAAGCTTGTTGCGACGGCAGAAGCCGTCATCGAGCGGATGGATGCAATTCGCGTCGTTCATGGATTGATTGCGACAGGTGATTCGTTCATCCACGATTCAGAGCGCTCTGCTCAAATCAAGGCGCACTTCCCAGAAGTCGCAGCCGTCGAGATGGAAGCAGCACCAATCGCACAAGTCTGTCATCAGTTCGGTGTTCCGTTCGTCGTAACGCGTTCGATTTCAGATAGCGCCAATGAAGAAGCGTCACTCTCGTTTGATGAGTTCCTCGAGATTGCGTCAATCAATTCCGCTAAAATGGTCATGGAAGTCGTACGGACGTTAGCAGAATGAGGTATGGGGAAGGGCACGGGAGACCATGCTCTTCCTTTTTTCTTTGACAAAAGCAAATTAACGCTTTATATTAGTACCAGATACTAATAACAAAAGGGGATGCCTTATGAAGATCGGGATTGTAGGATTAGGAACGTCTTTGCCGTCACGCCGCGTGACGAATGATGAATTAGCAACGACGCTCGATACGAGTGATGAATGGATTCGGACACGGACAGGAATCGGGGCACGACGGATTGCAGCCGATGATGTGGATGTCACTGACTTAGCGACAGAAGCTGCTCAGAAAGCGCTTGATGATGCTGGATTGACAGTAGAGGACATCGGGTTGATCGTCGTCGGAACGGCAACAGGACGAGCATTTCCTTCTACTGCCTGTATCGTTCAAGAGCGTCTTGGAGCACGCGGAGCGACTGCATTCGATATTAGTGCGGCATGTAGTGGTTTCATCTTTGCATTACAAACAGCTGCTAGCATGTTAGCAACAGTCGAAGGAAAACATGCGCTCGTCATCGGTGCTGAAAAAATGTCGAGTATCGTCGACTGGTCAGACCGGTCAACTGCCATCTTATTTGGAGACGGTGCAGGGGCAGTCGTCATCGGACCAACTGAGCAAGCGGGTCTTAATGCCTTTGAACTTGGAACAGATGGACGCGGAGCACATTTATTATTTAAGGACATCGATGGACCAATCGAGATGAATGGTCGTGAAGTCTTTAAGTTCGCTGTTCGCAAATTACCGGAAATCGTTGAAAAAGTCATTCAAAAAGCGGATAGTACGCTCGAAGACATCGATATCTTGATTCCGCACCAAGCAAACCTACGCATCATTGATGCAGCGTGCGAACGACTGCACATACCGCAAGAGAAAGTCATCGTCACCATCGATGAGCATGCGAATACATCTGCTGCTTCAATCCCACTCGCGCTCGAAGAAGCACGTCAACAAGGACGCCTGACACCTGGTACGAAGCTCGTACTTGCTGGATTCGGTGCCGGATTGACTTGGGGAGCAGCATACATTACTTGGACTAAAGGAGAGAACACATAAGATGATGAGAAAACGCGTTGTAGTCACAGGAATCGGAGCACTGACACCAATCGGGAACGATGCCAATACATTCTGGGAAGCATTAAAAGAAGGAACGAACGGGATTCGTCCGATGGAACGTCTCGATATCGATGAGTATCCGACGAAGGTCACTGGCGAATTGCAGAACTTCGATGTGACAGAATTCATCGAGGCAAAAGAAGCACGTAAGATGGATCGATTCGTTCATTACTCACTCGTTGCAAGCATGGAAGCTGTCCAAGATGCTGGAATCGACATCAAGTCGATTGCTGAACGTGCAGGTGTGTGGATTGGATCAGGAATCGGTGGCGTTGAGACAATCGAGAAACAAGCAAAAATTTACTTTGAGCGTGGACATCGTCGTGTCAGCCCGTTCTTCATTCCGATGATGATTCCGAACATGGCAAGCGGTCAGGTATCAATCTATACCGGAGCCAAGGGACCGAATAATTGTTCTGTCACTGCATGTGCTTCAGGAACGAATGCCATCGGGGAAGCACTTCGTGTCATCGAACGGGGTGATGCAGATGTCATGATCGCTGGTGGAGCGGAAGCGCCAATCACGAACTTAGCATTTGCTGGTTTTTGTTCCAACAAAGCGATGTCAACGAATCACGATCCTGAGACAGCAAGCCGTCCGTTTGACGAAGGGCGTGATGGATTCGTCATGGGAGAAGGGGCAGGCATCTTGATTCTTGAAGAGTACGAGCATGCGGTAGCACGTGGCGCAAAAATCTATGCTGAAGTCAGTGGGTATGGATTAACAGCTGACGCCTACCACATCACAGCTCCAGATCCAGATGGAGACGGTGGCGCGCGTGCGATGGCAATGGCAATCCAAGATGCAGGTATCGCACCAGAAGCAGTCGGATACATTAATGCACACGGAACGAGCACACCGATGAACGACATTCTTGAAACAAAAGCGATTCACAGTGTTTTCGGTGAACAGGCAAAACAACTTGTCGTCAACTCAACGAAATCGATGATTGGTCACTTACTTGGTGGCGCTGGTGGCGTCGAGGCGATTGCGACGATCAAATCGTTACAAGAACAAACCGTTCACCCGACGATTCATCTCAAACAGCCGAGTGAAGGCTGCGATCTTGATTACGTGACGGAAGGTGCACGGAGCGTCGAATTGAATTACGCCCTGAGCAACTCGCTCGGGTTCGGTGGACACAACGCATCACTCGTCTTCAAACGTTACGAAGCTTAAGCTTAAGCGATTCCCTTGAAAAAACGAGGGGGTCGCTTTTTTGCTGATTTTCTGATTCAATAGAGAAATGCGTGTTTGACGCAGAAAGGAGTCGTTTATGACTAACATCACAAGAAAAACATCAATCCTGATATTGATCTTATTTTTATTGATTGGTCTCAGTGGTACGCTCATATATCGTCTATCATCATCTCAAAAGACCAAAACAGATCAGGAGACCCAAGCAGTGAAGGTTGAATTAATTGAATCATCACTCCCGAAGACATCCGATATTGCGTTAGCGACAGATAGTCGTTCTCAGACACTGTTAGCACAACTGTATGAAGGATTATATGTCTTTACTTCTGGGACATCCGTCCGTAGAGGATTAGCACAGGATATGTCAGTCTCAAAGGATCGTCTGACGTATACGATTCAACTCAAACAAACGAAAAATGCGCAGGGTCAGCCGATCACGGCACAAGACTTTGTCGATAGTTTCCGACGTGTCGCAGCTAATAAAACGAATTCTCCTTATGGTTTTTTATTTGAAGTGTTTGAAAATGGACGTGCCGTCAATGACGGAAAAATGAAGCCAGAGCGTTTAGGTGTAAAGGCGAAAGGACGCGATCAACTTGTCATCACGCTGAATCAGCCGATTTCGAATCTAAAAGAATTGCTCGCGATGTCCGTCTTTTATCCTCAACCGGAATCCAAGAAGTGGCAAGACCTCACGGGTAATGGTGCGTTTACACTAGAGAATATGTCGAAAAACGGATATACGCTTAAGAAAAACAACCAGTATCATCAACAAAATGTTGTCACAGTCGAGGAAGTGAAAAGCCGCATCATCTCTGATCATCAGACGCAATGGAGTACGTATGAGAACAGTAAAGCAGCGATTCTTCCGTTACAAGAGAGTGTCGAGACACAAGAAGATCAAGTCTCTCGACCAACCTATCAAAAAAAGCGGAGCGGTGTCTTTTATATCGCATTTAATCAAAAAAATGAAGCCTTCCGCGAAAAGACACTCCGAAAACGAATTGCTTACGCCTTGATGGAAAAAGAGTCCGTTCAACTTCCTTTAGGATATGCAGGCATTCCGACGAATCGATTCGTCGTCACAGATACGAATGTATTAATGACAGAACCGGTACAAGTAAAAAAAGAAAATGGTAAACAACAGAAGAAACAACGAATCGAGATGCTTAATTTTGATGATCCACAGGCAAAACGGATCGGGAAACAGCTCGAGACGTATCTTGAGAAACAGTTGCCTGATATTGATATCGTTCTTAAACCAGCTTCGATTGAAGAGAAGATTGATAAAGAACAGTCAGCTCAGTACGCGATGACGTTAACGGGATGGATGCCGGATTATCCAGGTCCACTTGCATATTTGAATCAGTTCGTATCAGATAATCCGTTGAATTCCGTAAACTATCAATCTGACACGTACGATCAAATGATCGAAAAAGCACGGCAGGTACGAGATATGAAGAAAAAACAGGCGTTATATCATCAAGCTGAAAGACAGTTGATCAATCAAGATGCCGTCATCGTTCCTTTGTATCAGACGACAGAGAAATTATATGTTTCTGATACGATTCAAGGAATCGAAGTACCGATTTATGGACCGGAATACCTACTTCGCGCAATGAAAATTCTAAAATAATCACTGAGCTGGGACCATTTTTTCGTGAGGTCCCAGTCTTTTTTGAAAAAATATTTAGAAAAATCGGATAAAAGGTTTGCAAAATTATCAGAACATTGTAAACTATTTGTAACGAAGGGTTTGATTCGAATATAGTAATTCTTTTTTTTTCGGTCAAAAACCTGACAGTATCATTTTTAGAAACCTAGGGGGGTCATCGTAACATGAAGAAGAAAAGTTTTGCTTTAGCTACTTCAGTAGCTCTCGTATCAAGTGCGTTCCTCGCAGCTTGTTCGACAACGGATTCAGGCGACAAATCGGGCGACACAGGTTCAGACAAAAAATCTAGTGATCAAACTCTTAACTTGATCGAAGGTTCGGATATCCCGACACTTAACCCGACGACTTCAACAGACTCGGTTTCATTCAACGTGTTGAACAACACGATGGAAGGTCTTTACCGTCTTGATGACAAGCAGCAACCAACACCAGGTATCGCTGAGAGTCATGAAGTATCAGAAGACAAAAAGACATACACGTTCAAATTACGTGATGCGAAGTGGTCTGACGGTACTCCAATCACAGCTAAAGACTTCGAATATGCATGGAAAGAAGTTCTTAATCCAGAGAACGCTTCACAGTATGCATACGTCTTCTACAACATCGAAGGTGCAGAAGAGTACAATACGAAAAAAGGCGAGCGTGATGCTGTCGGCGTCAAAGCAATCGACGACAAAACGTTCGAAGTTAAGTTAAAAGCACCTGCAGATTACTTCCTCGGACTCACTGGATTCGGACCATTCATGCCGAAATCAGAAGAACTCTCGAAGAAAATCGGAAAAGACTTCGGTTCGACTGCAGACAAAGCGCTCTATAACGGACCATTCAAATTAACAGAGTGGACTCGTGAGCAAGGCTGGAAAATGGTCAAAAACGATAACTACTGGGATAAAGATGCCGTTAAACTTAAAACGATCAACGTTAAGGTCGTTAAAGAAGTTGCAACTGGTGTTAACCTTTACGAAAAAGGTGACATCGATCGCACAGGTTTAACATCTGAGTTCGTTGCCCAGTTCAAAGATAATAAAGAATTCAAAACAAAAGGCGAATCAACAATCTTCTACCTCTACCTCAACACGAAGGTAAAAGCGCTTGATAACGAAAAAATCCGTCGCGCAATCGACATGGGTTACGATAAAAAAGGAATCACGGATGTCATCCTCGCAAACGGATCACTTCCAGCGAACTATCTCGTACCAAAAGATTTCGCGAAAGATGCTGACGGAAAAGATTTCCGCGACAAGTATCCTGGATTCAACGAATATAATGCAGACGAAGCGAAAAAACTCTGGGAAGAGGGCTTAAAGGAAATCGGTCAAAAATCGGTTGATCTTGAACTCTTGAACTACGATAGCGACGATTCGAAAAAAATCGGTGAGTTCTTGAAAGGTGAACTTGAGAAAAACCTTCCAGGTATGAAGGTCACAATCAAACAACAACCATTCAAAAACAAACTTGATCTTGAAAACAAAGGGGACTTCCAATTCTCGCTCGCGGGCTGGGGACCTGACTACCAAGATCCGATGACGTTCCTCGATCTCTTCTTGACAGACGGACCATATAACCGTGGTAAGTGGTCAAATGAAGAGTATGATAAACTCATCAAAGATGCTCAAACACAAACAGATGCAACGAAACGTTGGTCTGAATTGCAAGAAGCTGAGAAAATCCTTCTCGACTCTGCAGCGATCTCACCTGTTTATCAGCGTGGACGTGCATTCCTCGTTAAACCATACGTCAAAGGTGTCGTCGAGCATAACTTCGGCGCAGACTTCTCGTACAAATGGGCTTCGATCGAAGGAAAATAAGCAAAATAAAAACTGCTTCCGATTTAATTCGGAAGCAGTTTTTTGTTTGAAAATATCAAAAAAGATCGGAGCATTCCGATCTCTTTTGGAAGAAGACTTATTTTTTTACCTTAGCACGTTTCCGTTGTAAACCCATTGCCTTCTCGATTTTCGCGATCTTTTTAGCAGCAACGGCTTCAGCACGGTCACGCCCAGCGTCAAGAATCTGATCGAGTTCTTCAGAATCAATCAATTCATAGTAGCGTTGTTGAATCGGTTCAAGTTCCGAAATGATAGCTTCCGCGACATCTGCTTTAAATGTTCCGTAGTTTGAACCTTCGTATTTGGTTTCGAGATCAGGAATCGAGATGCCAGCGAGTAAAGAGTAGATCTCAAGCAAATTCGATACACCTGGTTTGTTTTCGCGATCGAATTTGACGATACCTTCCGAGTCCGTGACGGCTGACTTCACTTTTTTACGAATGACATCTGGTGCGTCAAGCATCGAGATGAAGCCCTTCGGATTCTGATCAGATTTTGACATCTTTTTGTCTGGCGTCGTCAGGCTCATGATTCGTGCTCCTGACTCAGCGATGATTGGTTCTGGTAATGTGAACGTCTCATAGTAACGACTATTAAAACGTTGAGCCAAGTCACGCGTTAACTCAATATGTTGTTTTTGATCATCACCGACTGGAACGAGTTCCGCATCATAGAGTAGGATATCAGCTGCCATGAGTGTTGGATAGACAAACAATCCTGCACCGATTCGGTCTTTTCCTTGTGATTTATCTTTATACTGTGTCATACGCTCGAGCTCACCCATCCCGGAGAGACACGTCAACATCCAGCCGAGTTGTGCATGCGCTTTGACTTCTGATTGAACAAAGATTGTTGATTTTTCTGGATTCAGACCACTTGCGATATAAAGTGCAGCAAGGGCGCGTGTATTGTTCATCAGTTCGACACGATCGATATCGACCGTGATCGAGTGCAAGTCAACGACACAATAATACGCATCATGACCATCCTGTAAATTCACGAAGTGTTTCATCGCACCTAAGTAATTTCCGAGTGTTACTGTTCCCGTTGGTTTGATACCTGAGAAAATCGTTTTCATAATGAAATCCCTCCAAATAATAAAATCAAAATAAAAAACGCCCCTTGAAAATCAAGGGACGATTCATCGCGTTGCCACCCAAGTTGCTATTCGCATAGCCGCTCAATTTGCTGTAATGGGCAAACCCATCTGACTCTACTTGATTCGAATCAGCCACTCGAAAGTCCATTCACGTAGGCATCACCTGTCCATTTCCAGCACCATGGACTCTCTGAAAGGGATGTACCTAAGTTACTACTCTTTGTCGTCGTGTTTTCTTGTTCAATTCACTTAAGTTTACCATACGATAGAAGGTACGTCACGGTGATTTCGATTAAAAGTAAGAGATGATCAGCGATACGATGATGAAGATAATACCACTAGAAACATAGGGTTTCGTTCGGGCAGAAGCTCGATTTTGCTTTTTACGAAGGACTTCTTCCTCTTCGTCATCATCTTCGTAGTAATCGCCATCAATCTCTCGAAGCTTCGCCTCCCGTTGTTTTTTAAATCCAGCTGTCATGCCACGGAAGAAGCCGTTAGCCGACATATTGGAAAAGAATCCGATTGCCATAAGCAAAAAGCCTCCAATGAACAACCCACCAGATAGATGGTATAAAATACCGTGCGTCGAATCGGTGATAGTCGCCCATATCGTATAAAGTAAGACTAGAATGACCGCAATGATGACCGGTCGGAAATAGGTCGATCGCATGAAAATCCCCCTTAAATGCATTGATAATCTTAGTATACGAAATTTTTAATCCTGTTACGAATCGGTAACAAACGAATGATGCAAAATAGCAAATAGTGTGACTATTTACTTGACGTTAATGCTATTCTCACATAAAATCAATTTATCACTTCGTTTAAGTTTTTGAAACTAGGTCAATGCATTTTGGGGAATACATTGCAGTTTCGACGGGACGTTATTGATGTCATAGGCATTATGGCAACTTGGAAATTGAAAAGGAGATGACTTACCGATGAAGAAAAAAACAGTCGGTCTCGCATTATCAGTCATGCTTGCAGGAAGCGCAGTGCTTGCTGGATGTTCGACAGGTGGCGGAGACAGTGATTCAGGGTCTACAGACGGAAAGAAAAATCTACGCTTAACAGACTCTTCGGATATCACGACAGTGGATCCAGCGAAAGCTACGGATTCTGTCGCTTTCAACATGATCGGGAACACGATGGAAGGTCTTTATCGTCTCGATAAAGACGGCAAAGCGATTCCAGCACTTGCAGAAAAAACAGATATCTCAAGTGATAACTTGACGTATACGTTCACACTTCGTGATTCAAAATGGTCTGATGGTTCACCCGTCAAAGCACAAGATTTCGAATTTGCTTGGAAACGTGCTGCTGATCCGAAAACAGCATCTAGTTACTCGTACATCTTTGACACGTTAAAAAACGGCGCTGATGTTACGCAGGGTAAAAAAGCTGTCGACGAGCTCGGTGTTAAAGCACTTGACGACAAAACGTTAGAAGTCAAACTTGAGCGTCCAGCGCCATATTTCCTCTCACTGACATCGTTTGGTACGTACTCACCGATCAGTGAAGACTTCTACAAAAAGAATGAAAAAGACTTCTCGCTTAAACCAGATAAATTACTCTATAACGGTCCTTTCGTTTGGGAATCTTGGAAAACGGATTCAAAACGAGTACTGAAGAAAAACGATAACTACTGGGATAAAGACGCTGTCAAACTCGACGAAGTTACGGTCAGTGTCGTCAAGGATACGTCAACAGTAGTAAACCTCTATGATTCAAATGATATCGATTACGCTGGTTTGACTTCAGAGCAAGTTGAAGCTTACAAATCGAAGCCTGAATTCAAGACAGCTCTTCGTTCTTCAATCGCTTATTTGAAGTTCAATAACGAAGATGCAACGATGAAAAATGTTGATGCACGTAAAGCAATTGCTCGTGCCATCGATCCAAAAGGAATCACAGATACGCTTCTTGCGAACGGTTCGATTCCAACAACAAGCTTCATTCCAAAAGAATTCATCAAAGATGCGTCTGGTAAAGACTATACGAGCGACATCAACTGGTTCGACCGTGATGGAAAAGAAGCAGCTGATCTTTGGAAAAAAGCAAACGGCGATAAGAAAACGACGATTGAACTTCTTTCATTCGACAATGAAGATGCGAAGAAGATCAGTGAGTACATGAAAGGTCAAATCGAGAAAAATCTTCCGAACGTCACTGTTTCAATCAAACAACAACCGTTCAAGAATAAACTCGATCTTGAATCAAAAGGAGATTACCAGGTTTCTTACTCACTTTGGGGCCCGGATTATCAGGATCCAATGTCTAACCTTTCTATCTTCGAATCAACGAATAGCCAAAACGACGTCAAGTACAAGTCTGCAGCTTATGATAAATTGTTGAACGCAGCGAATGAAGAGTCTGACTTAAACAAACGTCTCGATCTCTTCAAACAAGCGGAAGCGCAATTGATTGAGAAAGATCAAGCCATCGCGCCAATCTATCAAGCTGGTTCTGCATACTTGAGCCGTCCGACGGTTAAAGATTTCAACCGTCAAGTGTTCGGAGCAGATTTCCAATACAAATACGTTGATATTAAGTAATCGAGAATGGGAGCGTCCCCTGATCAGTTCGGGTACGCTCCTGTTTTATACTACTTTTTATGAATGGAAACTCATTTTTATCGAAAATGTGAAAGTTTCGTAAAAAAGTAGTTCTAATTACTTTGTTAGCAAAGTATAATGGAATCAAACGAAAAATTCTGACTATTGGATGAAATTAGAAAAACATCCAAGCGAACATCAAATCAAAGCACAATAAAAAAAGAATTTTTAAATTTTTATGACAAAATTCTTGAATGTTCCGACAATTGTGGGTCATACTGATTTTATTGATGTTTCGAAAAAAACAGAAAATCTTTATAGGGGGTGCCATCTTATGGGCCGTTATTTAGCTCAACGCCTGGTTTACGGCGTACTGACGTTTTTACTCATCGCTTCGTTCACTTTCTTCCTGATGGATCTGCTACCAGGTTCACCGTTCCAAAACCAGGAGAAACTTTCTCCTGAACAGTTGAACATCCTTCGGGATAAGTACAACTTGAATGATCCACTGCCACAACGCTATGCAGCGTATATGGTTAACTTGTTCCAAGGAGATCTCGGTATTTCATTCAAATATGATAGCCGTCCGGTAACGGATTTAATCTCTGAACGAATTGGACCATCGGCTCAATTAGGAGTTCAAGCATTAGTACTTGGAGTATTTTTAGGACTCGTCTTAGGTGTTGTCGCGGCGCTTCGTCACAACACAGTGATCGATTACGGTGCAATGTTCGTATCGGTTATCGGAATCTCGGTACCGTCCTTCGTATTCGCCTCACTCCTTCAATACTATGTTGGCGTGAAATGGGGCGTTTTGCCAGTCGCGTTCTGGGAAAGCCCGGCGCATACCATCTTGCCGACCATATCGTTATCACTTGGGGTTACAGCCTCAATTGCTCGATTCGTCCGAACAGAGATGCTAGAAGTTACGAACCAGGATTATGTCACGTTAGCTAAAGCAAAAGGCCTAGATGGTCAGTCGATTACTTGGAAACACATGGTTCGGAACGCCTTGATTCCGGCGATCACGATTCTTGGACCAATGACAGCTGCATTGATTACAGGAACACTCGTCATTGAGCGGATTTTCTCTGTACCTGGTCTTGGTGAACTCTTCGTATCATCAATCACACAAAATGACTACACAGTCATCATGGGTACGACGTTGTTCTTCTCAGCAGTCTTCATTCTCATGATTTTGATCGTCGATTTGCTGTACGGTGTCGTTGATCCACGGATCCGTTTGGGGGGTAACAAATAATGGCTGAACAAAATTCAAATGCAAAAGCAGAACAGTTTGATTCATCGCTGTTCCAACACGTTGAGTTCAATGAACAAGCAGGGGAACGCCTTGCTGGTAAAAGCTTAAACTTCTGGCAAGATGCTTGGATGCGTCTACGCAAGAACAAAGCGGCAATTCTCTCACTTGCTGTCATCATCATCATCGCAATCATGTCATTGGTCGGACCTACTTTATCCGGTAATGACCCTTATACCCAAACAATCACACAAGCTAAACTTCCACCTAAAGTTACTGGTTTAGAGTGGGCTGGTTTTGACGGTATGGCGACACTTGGCGATACGCCGATTGATTTCTATAAACAAAAACAGGTGACGGAGAACTTCTGGTTCGGAACGGACCACCTTGGTCGTGATCTTTGGTCGCGTGTCTGGGAAGGAACGAAGATTTCGTTATTCATCGGTTTGATGGCAGCACTCATCGACGTTCTCGTTGGTGTCACATACGGCGGAATTTCTGCTTATTACGGTGGGCGTGTCGATAACATCATGCAACGTATTGCTGAAATTTTAACAGGTGTACCAAACTTGATCTTGATCATCTTGTTCATCTTGATTCTTGAACCAGGGATCACGACGATCATCCTTGCGATGACGATTACCGGCTGGATCGGGATGAGCCGACTTGTTCGTGGTCAAATCCTGAAACTAAAGAACCAAGAATTCGTTCTTGCAGCACGGACACTTGGTGCTTCTAGCGCACGATTGATCTTTAAACATTTAATTCCAAATACCTTGGGAACGATCATCATCTCGCTCATGTTCACGATTCCAAGTGCGATCTTCTTCGAAGCGTTCTTAAGCTTCATCGGTTTAGGACTTGCACCACCACAACCGTCACTCGGTACATTGATCAACGAAGGGTACAAAGAACTCAAAACGTTCCCATTCTTGCTCGTTGTTCCATCGACGGTCATCGTACTCCTCATGGTCAGCTTCAATATGTTGGCAGATGGACTGCGTGATGCGTTCGACCCACGTTTACGACGCTAACGGAAACTAGAGAGGAGCTCATTCACAATGGAAACTATTTTATCTGTTCGCGACCTGAATGTCGCTTTCCATACGTATGCCGGGACGGTACAAGCCGTCCGCGGTGTATCGTTTGATTTGAAAAAAGGCGAGACACTCGCAATCGTTGGTGAGTCTGGTTCTGGTAAATCGGTTACTTCAAAAGCGATCATGCGTTTGATTCCAAACCCACCAGGTGAAATCACACAAGGTGAAATCTTATTTGAAGGTCGTGACCTCGTTAAGCTTTCGGATAAAGAAATGCAAAAAGTCCGCGGTCGTGATATCGCAATGATTTTCCAAGATCCGATGACATCACTTAACCCGACAATGACGATTTATAAACAAATCGCTGAAGGATTAAAACGTCACCAAGGCTTAACAGGCGACGCAGCGAAAAAGCGTACACTCGAACTTTTGACACTCGTAGGAATTCCGAATCCAGAAGCGCGTCTGAAACAATATCCGCACCAATTATCGGGTGGGATGCGTCAACGGATCGTCATCGCAATCGCACTTGCATGTAATCCGAAAGTGTTGATTGCCGATGAGCCGACGACTGCACTCGATGTTACGATTCAAGCTCAGATTCTTGAGTTATTGAAAGACATTCAGCAAAAAACGGGTACAGCAATCATCTTCATTACGCACGATTTAGGTGTTGTAGCGAACATGGCTGACCGTGTAGCCGTCATGTATGCTGGTAAATTGATTGAAAAAGGTACAGTAGATGAGATCTTCTACGAGCCGCGTCATCCATATACTTGGGGACTACTAGGCTCAATGCCGCGTCCATCTGATGACCGTTCGCAAGATCTTCCGGCGATTCCAGGAACTCCACCGAACTTGATGCATCCACCAGTCGGTGATGCGTTTGCACCGCGTAACAAATACGCGATGAAGATTGATTTCGAGAAAGAACCACCTTTCTTCAAAATCTCAGATACACACGAAGCGGCGACGTGGTTGCTACATCCACAAGCTCCATACGTTGAACCACCCGCTGCAATCCGTGACTTGGCGTTAAAATACCGTCCGGACAGCGTGTTCTCAAAATCGCTTCTGAAAGGCGGTCTGAAATAATGGAAAACCGTAATAAATTACTTGAAGTAAAAAACTTGAAGCAACATTTCAATATTGGACGTGGACGCGTCGTCAAAGCGGTTGATGGACTTTCATTTGATATCTACGAAGGCGAAGTACTTGGTCTCGTTGGAGAGTCAGGCTGTGGTAAGTCAACGACTGGTCGCTCGATCATTGGTTTATACGAAGCGACAGACGGCGAAGTCATCTTCAAAGGTGAAAACGTTCATGGTAAGAAGTCACGTAAAGACAAATTGAAATTCAACCGTGCAATGCAAATGATCTTCCAAGATCCGTATGCATCGTTAAATCCACGGATGACGGTTGGTGATATCATCGCTGAAGGAATCGATATTCATGGTTTAGCAAACTCAAAAGAAGAGCGCAATAACCGTGTATATGATTTGCTTGAGACTGTTGGTTTGACGAAAGAACACGCGAGTCGTTACCCGCACGAGTTCTCAGGTGGTCAGCGTCAACGGATTGGTATCGCACGCGCACTTGCTGTAGAGCCGGACTTCATCATTGCGGATGAGCCGATTTCAGCACTTGACGTATCGATTCAAGCCCAAGTCGTCAACTTGATGAAAAAACTGCAACGTGATCGCAGTTTGACATACTTGTTCATCGCCCACGATTTATCGATGGTTAAGTATATCTCAGACCGGATTGGTGTTATGTATCAGGGTCACCTCGTTGAATTGTGTGATGCGGATCGTCTGTATGAGAATCCTGTTCATGCTTATACGAAGTCACTTTTATCTGCGATTCCGCTTCCGGATCCAGAGCACGAGCGGACACGTAAACGGATCATCTTTGATCGCCCGACGAGTGGACCGGTTGGGAAATCGGATGAAGATTCGAGCATTCCACCACTTCGTGAAATCGAGCCAGGTCACTTCGTTTCGATGACGGATGCAGAACTTGAAGCGTATCAAGCGCAACTCGTATAATCGTTAAAGCAAAAAGGCATTTCCACGTTGATCGTGGAAATGCCTTTTAATTTTCTGATGCAATACGCGGTAGATGAGCAAATCGATGGACGACTGAATCGATTGCATCAAGACGATGCATGGCTTCTTCAAAGTCAATTTTTTCGTAATGATGGAGTCCGCCCGGCTGTTCTTCCAGCGTATCCGCATCATGAACAAGTTGTTGAAGAGGTGTTCGATTGATCGCACCTGGTGGAAGATAAGAATCCGTATGCAAAAGAACAGCGAGAGCAATTTCTTTTGCGCGTGCTGGTTCTTCACCAAGGCGAATCAACAGTTTGTGAGCACGTTCAGCTCCTTTAATGGCATGAATATCATTTTGGCGATATAAATCATAGTTCCAAGTGCCATCGGTATACCATTCGTAATGACCGATATCATGTAAGAGTGCTGCCTTCGTAGCAGTGTCAGCATCTAAACCGCGTTTCGTAGCAAGCGTCAGTGCGCGTTCCGCTACTGAAATCGCATGATTCAAGCCAGAACGAGATAAATATTTTTGAGCGATCGGATGATCGAGAATCGTAACGAGTGTTAATGCCATGAATGAAAAACTCCTTTCTGAGCGTTGATATTTCTATACACTCTACAGAAATTTGAAAGAAATTGCAACTGTTTTTCATTCCTCAATCGACAATCTCACATATTTAATTGCTTAAAGTAGGAATAGATTTTTGAGATACGTGGTATACTTACTAATGTAGAAGATGATTATTTTGCTTTCGTATGGTTGTTAGTTCTGTTTCGGGCCGATTGGGGTGTCGGAATATGAAAGAACGTGACAAGAAGAAAAAGCTGAAGAAGCGCCTTTTGCGGGATATTTTAGAGAAAAAACTGAAAGAAATGAAACTTCCTAAAGCAAAAGAGACGATTTCTCAGCCATTTGATCACACGCCAGCTTGTTAAAGCCACGTGGTGGCTTTAACAAGCTTTTTTACGAAAAGTTCTTTCATCTTTATAAAAAAGCTAGGTTTTCTGCTTTATTAGATGTAAACTGTCAAGTAATAGAACCATCATCAATATCTGCTTATTCACATAGGTATTGAATGATGTTAAATCAGGGGGAGGATGTTTTTCAATGGTAACACTCTATACTTCACCAAGTTGTACTTCTTGTCGGAAAGCACGCGCGTGGCTTGAAGAACATGAAATCCCGTTCGTTGAACGTAATATCTTTTCAGAACCATTATCGCTCGATGAAATCAAACAGATTCTTCGCATGACGGAAGATGGAACGGACGAGATTATCTCAACACGTTCAAAAGTCTTCTCGAAACTCGATGTTTCCGTTGAAAACTTATCGTTGCAGCATCTATACGATTTGATTCAAGAATATCCGGGATTATTGCGTCGCCCAATCTTGATTGATGAAAAACGCCTTCAAGTGGGATACAACGAGGATGAAATCCGTCGATTCTTACCGCGCAAGGTGCGTACGTTCCAACTTTTGGAAGCGCAGCGTCTTGTCAACGAGTAATTTTAAAAAGCACGCTGCTTCGTGAGCAGTGTGCTTTTTGTTACCGATAAAAAAGGTTAAAATAAAGATAACAAAGGAATAGAAATATATCCTTCGGATTCAAAACTATGAATCCAAGTCATGTCCTCGTTCGTATTCTAGATAAGGAACGAGAAGAAAGGAGTGGACAGTTTGAAAATCGAACGCGTCAATGACAATACGGTCAAGTTCTTCATCACGTACACCGACATCGAACGCCGTGGTTTTGCCCGAGATGAGATTTGGTATAACCGGGAACGGGGAGAACAGTTATTCTGGCAGATGATGGACGAAGCGAATGAAAAAGAGTCCATCTCCTTCGAAGGTCCACTATGGATACAAGTGCAAGCATTTGAAAAAGGTCTTGAAGTCACTGTAACGATCGCGAAAAATGCAGTTGATGGTGAGCAAGTCGATGAAGACGAACTCGATTCACTTTTACGATCAGCGATGTCTGAGACAGAAGATAAAGATACAGAGTTAAGCCAAGATGTTTTATTTGAAACTCGCGATTTCGAACATATCATCGCGCTCAGTCAATATGCGAATGCTCCTGTATTCGCAGAACTTGAAACAGCGCTTTATCAAAAAGATGGACTCTATTTACTGCATGTTCATTTCGAAGATGATGTGAACGTAGAAGCGCAAGAAAACGTCATGAGTTTAATCGCAGAGTATCTCCAGTTCAGCGAACAAACGATACATCCTGTAGCTGAATACGGGAAACAGATTATTGCTTCAGATGTCTTTCCGTTCATTCGGAAACATTTTCCGAACTAAGGTCAGAAAAAGTGCGAGGAAAAGGAGGATCACATATCGTGATACCTCCTTTTGTTCTGGTATTAAGTGAGGGTATAGCCTCCATCTACGATGAGCGCTTGACCGTTGATGTAACTTGCTTTGTTTGATAGTAAGAAACAAACGACCTCAGCGATTTCAGAAGGTTGTGCGGGCTCACCTCGAAGGTGATGTTTCATTGCGAGATCAAATTTATCTTTCCCGCCATATAACGCATGACTGAGCGCTGTATCGACTGGTCCCGGGCAAATAGCATTAAATCGGTACTTACCATGGAAGCGGGCGGCGTATGTCTTTGTTAGCGTCAGTAAAGCACTTTTAGACGAAGCGTAAGGCAGTAGCATTGCTGGAAACTTAACATGACCTACGATGGCGCTATTATTGACGATGGAAGCACCCTTTGAGAAGCGTTTCGTCGCGAGCTGGATAATTCGTTCGGGCGCATGATAGTTCACTTGGAATACTTCTTTTTGTTGATCGGAGACACGTTCAGGTGCAACGGGTTTCCCGAAAGTACCTGCATTGTTGAAAATACCATCGATTTCTGGGAAATCTTCTTGTGTTTCTTCAAAGAACGCATCGATTGCAGAGGAATCAGCTAAGTCGACAGGGAAGAAATATAAACGTCCTTCTCCGTTTGATTCAAGAGAGGATCCCTTTTCTTCATTGCGACCAATCGCAAGGACGGTATGTCCCTCCCGAATGAGTTGAAGGGAAGTTGCCTCACCAATTCCACTTGTTGCACCAGTAATGATATACGTACCCATTTAAACGCTTCCTTTCTGTCATCAGTTTAAATACGATTTGTACTACCTACATAAAAGGAGGGGGATTCATGCTACGACGTGTACAACTTCTCATGACCCTCATCTTGACCATCGGCTTGATTGCCTTTTTATCCTACTATTGGAGTGTCTATATGGTAGGGTGGCTGTCCATCGTCATCATCTTGGTCGTCATGAGCGTGTTCGTCATCATTCTACTCGAAAATCGAAACCCAGAACGAACGCTCGTCTGGGCACTCGTCATGATGGCATTGCCTGTCGTTGGCGTATTCGTGTATTTCACATTTGGTCAGAACTACCGTCGAAAACGAATGTTTCGACTGAAGGCAATGCTTGATGAAGAGTCTTACATTAAGTATCGTACCCAGTTTAAGGCAGGGGTACACCAATCAGTGTTCCAAGAAGGACATTATGGAAAAGTTGTGACACTTATCGATTCAATCAGTCGCCTTCCGATTTCGTATAATACACATACAAGAATCTTGACGAATGGTCAGGAAAAGTTTCCAATTCTTTTAGAAGAGATTCGTCAAGCACAGCATCATATTCATTTGGAGTACTATATCGTACGCGATGATCAACTTGCGCTTCAGCTACAGGAAGCGTTGATTGAAAAGGCTAAGCAAGGAATCGAGGTCCGCTTTCTTTATGATGCCGTCGGTTGTTTTTCGACGGATAAACATTATTTCAAGAAGATGCAGGCAGCTGGTGTTGAGGTTCGTGCGTTTTTCCCCGTCGTCTTACCGTTTATTTCGAGTAAATCAAACTACCGGAATCATCGGAAAATCGTCGTCATCGATGGAACGGTTGCATTTACGGGCGGAATCAACATCGGGGATGAGTATATCGGTCGTGATCAACATTTTGGTTTTTGGCGTGATACCCATCTTCTCGTAAGGGGAGAGGCTGTCTCTGAACTCCAACTGATTTTTTTGCAAGACTGGTATTACATGACCGGTGAACGGCTGTTTACACCGTTTTACATGGAGCCACTTGAGTACGTTGAAGAAGCAACAGGAGGTGTTCAAATCATTGCGAGCGGTCCTGATGAGCCATATGAGGCAATGAAATCACTTTACTTCGGGCTCATCACGGAAGCACGTGAATCGGTCTATATTGCTTCCCCGTATTTGATACCGGACGAAGATCTCATGACAGCGCTGAAGACAGCTGCAATGGCAGGGATTGACGTCCGTATTCTACTACCGAGCTTCCCGGATCATAAAATCGTTTTTTATGCGAGCCGTTCTTATTTTGATGATTTGCTACAAGCTGGTGTAAAAATTTACGAGTACAATAAAGGGTTCATGCACTCGAAAGTTATTGTCGTTGATGACGCCATCGCAACGATTGGGACAGCGAACATGGATTTACGTAGTTTTCATTTGAATTTCGAAGTGAATGCTTTCTTATATGGAACGAACTCTGTCCATGAACTGACACGTGATTTTTATGAAGATTTTAGCCATTCGACACAAGTTGATGCTGATATGTTCCATCGGCGTCCATTACGCCGTCGATTAATTGAATCGATTTCACGTTTATTCTCACCGTTACTTTAGTAAAAGGGGACGATTCAGATGTTTGAAGCCATTGATGCTTCTGGTAAACGCATCATGATTCACAGATTTCCCATCCATGAATTAAAAACGATGTCCTTACGTTGTCCGTATTGCCTGAAGCCATTGCGCGTCAGGCAAGGACGACGACCACACTTTGCACATATCTCAGCTTGTTCAGGAGAAAGCAACGTGCATATGTCTTGGAAAAAGCGGATTGCGGATTCTTTAATAAACGCAGGTGTCCAAGTCGAAATTGAATGGATGACTGGGGAGAGACGTTTTGATCTGTGGATACCAGAAAAGAAAATCGGGATTGAAATTCAACGTTCTCCGATGTCAGCAGAGGAATGGATCAGACGAGCCAGGCTTGATGCGAAACAAGAACAAACGGTTCGGTGGATCGGATTTCATCCTTCACATGGTGTCACGTTGCGATTGCAAGGTTGGATGCGACAAGCATTTTTACAACATGATTACTTGGATCTGATCGTCGAGAATCAAATCCGGAGATTTCGACATCCGGTTCCTTTTGCAAAACATCATGTCTATTGTACGGTTCAACCGCTCTCATTATCTGATTTTCTTTCGAAAGAACCTTCATCATTTCCTCGGAAATTTTCAATCGCTCGATGGCAAGGAATCGTTCATCGCTATCGGCGACGTCCTTTTTATCCTTCATTACCTCCACGCATCCTCAAGATCCCACTGTATCAATCAGGTTTCCATCTACAAAATCTTCCCTCTTTTGCCTTTCTCCCCATCACACGTCTATTATTTCTACCCGTCCATCCCTTTGAATTTCAAATCGTCGTCTTTTTAGAGATAAAAGGGCGGTACACTTTGAGCCGTCTGGAATATGTCATAAATCAACTGCTTCACCAATTGAATCTATCGATTGAAAGAGATTTGATTGGTGCTCTCGTCAGGGAATGGATGGAGCGGATTGAGGAGGCGAATAAGCTGCTTTAGCAGGAGCACTTCGATTGTTTGTCGAAAAGAAAACAGGTATAACTGAATTAAAGGAGTGAGGGAAATGGCAGAAGTATTAACACGTCAAGATGTTGACGTTACAGAAACATGGAATCTAGAGTCGATTTACGCAACGAACGAAGCGTGGGAAGAAGAATTCGAATCGGTGAAAGCAATGCTCCCATTACTCGTCGAGTATAAGGGTCGTCTTGGACAGAGTGCAGAAACGCTCTATGAAGGGTTACAGTTACGAGACGAAGTCTCAAGACGTCTTTATAAGCTTTATACATACGCGCACATGCGTTATGACGAAAATACAGCAGATAGTTTCTACCAAGCAATGAACGACCGTGCTCGAACACTCGCGTCGCAAATCGGAGCAACACTTGCTTTCATGACACCAGAACTATTAGCTGTACCTGAGTCAACGATTGAGACGTATCTTAATGAGAATCCAGATCTTGCGATGTATCGTCATGCATTTGATGAATTGAATCAAGAGCGTGAACACGTCCTGACGGAAGCGGAAGAAGCGATTCTTGCAAAGGCAGGAGAAGTACTCGGTCAATCCGGTACGACGTTCGGTATGTTGAACAATGCAGATCTGACATTCCCGAAAATCAAAGGGGAAGACGGAGAAGAGACAGAGTTGACACATGGTCGCTTCATCACATTCCTGGAATCATCTGATCGTTCGGTCCGTGAAGCAGCATTTAAAGCGATGTATGGAACATATGCGAAATACACGAATACGCTCGCTTCGACACTTGCTGGGTCAGTTAAGAAAGACAACTTCTATGCAGATGTCCGGAAGTTCCCATCGGCACGCGCAGCAGCTTTACACGGTAATGCGATTCCTGAGTCCGTCTATGATGGATTAGTTGAAGCGGTACATGAACATTTACCATTGCTCCATCGTTACGTCGCCCTACGTAAGCGAGTGCTCGGACTCGATGAACTACACGTGTATGATATGTACACACCGCTCGTTTCTGAGGTGGAGATGAAAGTCTCTTACGAGGAAGCGAAACAATTGATGGTCGAAGGGCTCGCACCGCTCGGAGCAGAGTACAAGCACATCCTCGAAGAAGGGTTGTCTGAACGTTGGGTTGATGTCCGAGAGACGCGTGGTAAACGGAGTGGAGCCTACTCTTCTGGTGCTTATGATACACAGCCGTTCATTTTGATGAACTGGCAAGACAACATCAACAACCTCTTTACACTCGCACATGAATTCGGACATTCTGTCCATAGTTATTACACGCGGAAGTCTCAACCATATCCATATGGTGATTATTCAATCTTCGTCGCAGAAGTTGCCTCAACGACGAATGAAGCATTGTTGAACGACTATCTATTGAAGAAAGTAACGGATCGTAAAGAAAAACTCTATCTATTAAACAATCAACTCGAAACATTCCGTGGAACATTGTTCCGACAAACGATGTTCGCTGAATTCGAACATGCAATTCATGATGCGGCTCGTCTTGGACAATCGCTGACACCGGAATTCTTAACGTCAACGTATTATGCGTTGAATCAAAAATACTTCGGAGAAGAAATTGTATTGGATGAAGAAATCGGTCTAGAATGGGCTCGGATTCCACACTTCTATTACAATTATTATGTCTATCAGTATGCAACGGGCATTTCTGCTGCTGCTGCCTTGACGGATCAGATTCTAGAAGAAGGACAACCTGCTGTAGAGCGATACATCAACAATTTCTTAAAAGCGGGATCAAGTGATTATCCAATCGAAGTATTAAAAGCTGCGGGTGTTGATATGACAACAAAAGCACCAGTTGAAGCAGCACTGCGTCAATTTGAACGTGTCCTAGATGAATTTGAAGCTTTGTTAGCAGAGTGACATCTTTGTGACAAAGTGAACAAAGAGTGGAAAAGAAAAGAGAACCACGATATACTTATATTGTGAAGAGGGTCACATTCCCCAGTCGATTCTCTTTTTCCCCCATCCAATGGTCAAAAGAAAAAGTCCTTCTCGTCATGAGGGACTTTTTCTTTTATCTATGATTGAACACAAAAAGGACAGTGAAGCGTGCTTCACTGTCCTTTTTGTTGTTTTTATCATGCATGTGCCGAATCTTTTAAATGACGCCATACTTTTCCATCACAGTACGATAGAGAAGCACATTTTTGTTGCAAGACCAATTTTTTTAATTCGTGTTCAATCTGGGATTCAGGAGCGTCATAAATAAAGGCGATTTCAGCCGTTGTTGCTGTTTCATACCGTCTCAAGAATTGTTCGAGTGGTGGCTTCGGTTGTTTTTCGATCGTATGATCTAGCAATTCACTTAAGATCGAGACATACACCAAATACTCATAAGGTCCTTCTGCTTTGATCGCTTCTTCGTCTCCAACGAAAGCGAGTGTTGGAAGAATCCGAACATCCCATTCGGTGACTAGTTCGGTTTCTTTCTCGAGCATTTGCTGAATCGTATCCGACGAGACATCACGATGGAACTCATCTAAATCCAAACCATACTCCGTTAATGCCTCTGCTAGCCGCATCAATGATGGTCGACTATAAGCACTTTCTCCTTCGACGTTATGAAGCATTCGAAGGCGTCGCATGAATCGCATACCAAACGTTTTTCCTTGAAGCTCAATTGCTTTTAGAATGACGAGTGGTGACATGTCGCATGCGGATCGTGATGGAGCACATGGAATCGTTGCAATCGTCCGAAGACGGAACAGATGGCCATATTCTAGTTCTAACTTCTTGAGAACGGGTATCAACCGTAAACCATCCGTTTGTGTCACATCTAGAAAATGATAGATTTCCAGAGGTTTCGTCGGTTGTTGAATCGATGGTTCGTCCAATGAACAATAAGATCCGTTACATTGTGCGTGTTCCATCCGTTCACCCCTTCCTGTTGTTATCGTTACCCTATTTTAGCAACGAAAAAAAAGAAAGAGCAAAGGTTTTGCTTGTTCATTTCTACACGAAAAATCAAGAAAGCGCTTTACGTTCCATAAAGCGAACGATTTTATTTTTTGTTTTGCGTTGTGGAATGTCGTGTTCTGAAAGAATTCGCTCGAAATCCTTTTGCCCTTGTTCGAAGTTACTGACCTCAAACTCTAACTCATAATCGGTATGTCCGAGATAGCGACTTTTATCAAGGACAAGCAATCCTTCCGGGAGCACGGTTTCGATTCGTTCTGTCTCTAATCGACCTAAATGTTCTAAAGATCCCTGTAAATCAAATGACTTTAGCTGTTCGTTCATCTCTTCGGAATGAATTAGACCGTATTTGAATAGATCTTCTGCTTCAGTTGATGATAACGTAACATGCGTTTCAAGCAACCCCTCCTCATGAGGTTGTTTTAAAGTCAGTACGAGCCCTTGTTTTTTCTCACGAATCCGTAAAGCAGCACCTTTTTTTCGAAGTTCAAAATCAGGAGTATCAAAATAATCATTTGCTTGCCAAATGGGTTGTTTTGTTGACGCATAATGGGTAAATAACGATAGATATTCTTGTTCAGACAATAAGTTCTTAAATTCGATTTCCAATTCTTGTCTAATCGGAATCACGCCTTTCTAGTTGAATGTCTGAAAATATGATAACATGAATGAGGTAGGAACAGGCAGTGAACCAATACTATTCGATTAAAAGTGGTGACAAATCAGATGACAAAAGAAAATTGGGATTTATTTCTTGCACCGTATCAAATCGCGGTCGATGAGTTGAAAGTTAAGCTAAAAGCGATTCGTAAACAATTTCAGCAACGGGGAGAACATTCACCGATTGAATTTGTCACAGGACGGGTCAAACCTGTAAAGAGCATTCTTCAAAAAGCGGAACGAAAAGCAATTGCGCGTGAGTCATTAGAACAAGACATGCAGGATATCGCCGGATTACGTATCATGTGTCAATTCGTCGATGATATCATTCATGTCCTTGAGCTGCTGCGCTCGCGCGGAGATTTTAAAATCGTCGAAGAACGGAACTACATTACGCAAAAAAAGGATAGTGGCTATCGATCGTATCACGTCATCATTGCCTATCCGGTACAGACGATCGAAGGTGAAGTTCCGACGTTAGTCGAGATTCAAATTCGAACGCTTGCGATGAACTTCTGGGCAACGATTGAACACTCGTTGAATTATAAGTACCAAGGAAATATTCCGGAAGAGACGCGTGAGCGTCTGCGTCGTGCAGCAGAGGCAGCATTTTTGCTTGATGCGGAGATGAGCCAGCTGAAAGTAGAAATCCAAGATGCACAACTCGTCTTTCAACGCGACGCTAAGGCGTCTGAACGATTAAAAGAGTAGGGGGATGACCATGCGTTTTGCAATCACGGCTCGTGATGATGAGCGATCTCATGCGCTGAAACAGCAACTCGAGCAGGCATTGACGGATCGGGGATGTATTCTTGATGTCAGCCAGCCGGAAATCGTCGTCTCGATCGGTGGAGACGGAACGATGTTACAGGCGTTTCATTCGTATCTCGATCAAGTAGAGACAATTACGCTTGTTGGGATTCATACGGGGCATCTTGGTTTTTATGCGGATTGGCGCCCTGAAGAAATGGATGAACTGATTGATCATATCGCGAAGCAGGATTTAGCGACGGTTCAATACCCGTTGCTTGAACTCTCGATTGATTATGCGGACGGTTCACACAACCAACTGCTTGCCTTGAATGAGTGTACGATTAAAAGTTTTAATCAGACGCTCGTTTGCGATTTATCGATTCGAGGCGACTACTTCGAAACATTCCGAGGGGACGGGTTGTGTGTATCAACACCGTCTGGTTCGACAGCTTACAATAAGGCACTCGGCGGAGCGATCGTTCACCCGGCGCTCGAAGCAATTCAAATTACAGAGATGGCTTCCATCAACAATCGTGTTTACCGGACGATCGGCTCACCGATGTTGTTACCGAAACATCATGATGTCGAAATTCGTCCCGTTAATCCGATTGATTTTCAGATGACCTATGACCACTATGCTTCAATCATTCATCAAAACGTGACATCGATTCGATGCCGGGTCTCTGATAAAAAAGTGAAATTTGCTCGTTTTCGTTCTTTCCCGTTCTGGCAACGGGTGCGGGAATCTTTCCTGGCAGACGAAAGACGTTAAAGTAAAGGAAATGGAAACATGAATGGATTTCAGCTACAACAGATGGTGACTGACAACGAGGATGGCTGGCGTGTCAGTCATTTTTGTACGACCCGCTTAGGGATTTCGCGAAAAATGTTAGTATCGATTAAAAATCATGGGGATATCACGCGTAATGGTCAGCATGTTAACGTCCACGACGTCTTACACGCGGGTGATCATGTCCATGTCTTCTTCCCGGAAGAGACACCAGCACCGGATATGGTGGCGACAGAAGGGGAACTTGATATTTTGTTTGAAGATGATTGGTTGCTCGTCGTCAATAAACCGCCGGGCATGGCATCGATTCCGTCTCGACTGCATCCAGAACGCTCATTATCGAACTATGTCCTTGGTTATTACCGAAAACAAGGAATTCCGTATGCAATCCATATCGTTAATCGGCTCGATCGTGATACGAGTGGTCTTGTCTTGTTCGCGAAACATGGGCTTGCCCATCACCGGATGAGTCTCATGCAACGATCCAATGAATTAGAACGACATTATTTAGCGTATGCACCGGGAAACGTACCGGTACAAACAATTGATCAACCGATTGGTCAAACCGATCATTCCTTCATGGAACGGATGGTACGACCGGATGGTCAACGAGCCATTACGCATATCTTAAATAGCCGTCTAGTTCGAGCCTTTGACCAAGAAATCTCATTACTCGATATCCGACTAGAGACAGGTCGGACACACCAAATTCGTGTCCATCTTGCTTTTCTTGGGCATCCTTTGATTGGCGATACGATGTATCAAGGGAACCCGTTACTTCCGCGTCAGGCGCTTCATAGTGCGTCAGCAACGTTCCTTCATCCTGCGACGGGAGAACAGGTTCGTTTTGAAGCACCACTTCCTGAGGATCTCCGACTGGAATGATAAAGTACACAAATAAAAGGCAATGGACTTGGTCCACTGCCTTTTATTTGTGTTTAGTCTTCATCAAACATGGAAATCCGAGATTGAGAGGCGATTGCCATGATCAATCCTAGACCGACGAGGTTTACGATCATCGTTGATCCACCATAACTGATGAACGGTAGGGGAAGACCTGTGATCGGTAAGACACCAATCGTCATCCCGATGTTTTGGAAAATTTGGAACGTAAACATCGCGACATATCCTGTCACGATATAGGTACCAAATGGATCAGCTGTCTCGAGAGCAATCTGAATCAAGCGATAGACGAACAGGAACAAGACGATCAAGACGATGGCAGCCCCGATGAAACCGTAGTGTGAGGCAATCGTCGTAAAGATGAAGTCTGTATGCAATTCTGGAACGAACACTTGCAGTTTCCCGTATCCAACGCCGAACATTTGACCTGAACCTGTCGCGTTGATTGCTTGGACGAGCTGGTACGACAGATCATCCGCATATTCGAACGGTTGCAACCAAGCCATGATCCGGTTCATCGCGTGACCTGGGAAAAAGGTTGCGAGTAAATCATTTTGGAAAAAGAACAGGTAAAAGAAGATGATGACGGCTCCTGCGAACAGACCGAACATCGTCAAAAGCCATTTCCAGTTTAGTCCTGATAACAACATCGCACATGCTAAGATGACGCATAGAATCAAACCGATCCCTAAATCGGGCTGAATGATGATAAGACCGAGTGGCAAGGCTGTAACCGCGACTAACTTGATAAGTAACAAGAGATCTCTTTCATGTTGAACATAACGCGCATTGTGCTCGGTAATGACGGCAGCGAGCGTCACGATCAAAAAGAACTTCATGAACTCAGCCGGTTGGACCGTACCGATAACTGGGAATTGATACCAACCGTATGCCCCTTTGATTTCAGTGACGATTGGTGTGTTTCGAAGAACGACAAGACCGATCAATGATACGATACCTGCTCCATATAAAAACCAGTGGAATCGCTTCAACTGTTCATAATCGATGAAAATGACGACCGATAACGCCATGAAGCCGATGACGTACCATTGAATTTGTTTGGCAGAGAAGTTGATGGCACTGATCGCACCTTTAAGCGAAGGTTGTGCTGTATAGATGGCGATGATACTGATGACCATCAGACAGGCGAGTAAAAAAAGCAACGTATGATCATAACGTTGTGTAAATGATTTGAATCGATTCATTTCATCCCTACTTTCTATCATTCTCTATATTACCGTAATTTATCAAATCCGCAATATCAAGAGCGATGGTTGACAGAAGCGTTACGTTTTTGTAACCTGAAGATAGGTTTTATTACCAGGTACTAATTCAAGGGGGACTTTATCATGAATATTTATCCTTCACTCGAAGGCAAGACGTACGTCGTCATGGGCGTCATTAATCAACGTTCGATTGCATGGGGTATCGCACGTGCGCTCGACGCTGCTGGAGCAAGCCTGGCATTTACATATGTCGGAGAACGTTTCAAGGCACCACTTGAAAAATTAGGACAAGAATTATCACGACCGGCTTCTTATTATACGTGTGATGTCACAAGTGATGAAGAGATTGAACAGGTCTTCCAAACGATTCATGCGGACCACGGTAAGATTTCAGGGATCGCTCACTCGATCGCATTCGCGGATAAAGAAGCGCTTCGTGGCGAATTTTCTGGGGTAACGCGTGAACAGTTCGCGCAAGCACTTGATATCTCAGCTTACAGCTTAACAGCAGTCGTCAAGGCGGCGAAGGATTTCTTTACGGAAGATGCATCCGTCATCACGTTGACGTACCTCGGTGGTGAGAAGATGGTTCCGAACTACAACGTCATGGGTGTTGCGAAAGCCGCATTAGATGCAAGCGTTCGTTATCTCGCTGCTGAATATGGTCAGCAAGGCGTTCGTGTCAATGCGATCTCAGCTGGTCCAATTCGGACAGTATCAGCAAAAGGTGTCGGCGACTTCAATTCAATTCTTGATAGCATCGAAGAACGTGCGCCACTTCATCGTAACGTGACGACGGAACAAATTGGTCAAAGTGGACTGTTCTTGCTTTCGCAAATGTCGAGTGGGGTGACAGGAGAAATTCTTCACGTCGATAGCGGATTCCACATTCTTTAATAAACGATCGATTAAGCCAGGCTATCCCATGCGGGAGGCTTGGTTTTTTTTGTGCTCGATCGGGGAACTACCAAATATAAGTGTCACTAGAAGGAGAGAGGAAGTGCAGAGGATGAACGCAATCGATTTTACAGTCGTACAATATGTCAATCGTCAAGTACGTGTCGATCCACAGCTAAAGACTGAACCAGTCGCTCGAGTTCAACCGATACGCCCAACTGACCCTTACCGCGAACACGAAGCGGACGACTTTTTAGAAGAACAGGCAAATGCATACGGTGTATTACCAGAACTAAAACTTCCCGGTCGAAGCTTCGACCGGGAAGTTTAATCATTCATTGACCTGTGAAGCGGAATGTCTCATAGACACTCCAAGCACCGTTCTCCAGTTCATACAATAAAGCCATTTTCGTGACGTCCTCTTGGAAACGGATATCTTCCATCTTGAGACGTTCTAGTACATCGAACAGTTCGACATCCGACAGTTCTTGACCGATTGTGATGTGTGGCAAGAAATCGTATTTCGGCTTATGTTCGAGTGGTCCCGTATGCAAAGCGCGATGTAATTGTTCTAACTCATCCGTCGGCATTACTTTGAGGAACAAGACATTGTTCGTCGGATGGAACGAACGAGCTCCTTGGATGTGCAAATTGACAGGCTTCGTTTCGGACGCGATTCGATTCAACTCCGTCACGATGTGGTCTAATTCTGTCTCATCGACTTCCATCCGCTCCCGTAGCGTGATATGAGGTGTGATCAGTGCATACTTCGAGTCATATCTCTTTCGGTATGAATTTGCAAAATCTTGAACGCGTTTCGATGGAAACAATACAACCCCGATGTTCATCGAAAATCCCCTACTTTCCCCTGAAATGATAACGCTTTACAAAATAATCATGACGGATTCTGGCGTCGATGTCAAAGAAGTTTGAGAGGAGGTTCAGAATCCGTGTATACTAATGAAGTACTTTGTTGGAGAGGTGGATATAGTCATGAAGAAAACACATTCAAAAGAGGTCAAACAGGCAGCTATCGATAAGTTACATGAACGAGGGGTGACGATTCATGCAATCGCTGAGATCGTTTACCAAATGCAGGCCCCCTACACGGTGGATCTGACAATTGAAACATGTGTCAGTTCAGTAGAACGTGTTCTTGAAAAGCGTGAATTACAACATGCGATTCTCGTCGGAGCAGAACTAGACATCTTGGCGGAAAAAGGGTTATTATCAGAACCCCTCCTGTCCATCATCCAAAGCGATGAAGGGCTATTTGGCGTAGATGAGACGATTGCGATTGGTGCCGTCAACACGTATGGTTCGATTGCGGTTACGACGTTCGGCTATTTGGATAAAGCAAAGGTTGGTATTATCAAAGAACTCGATACGAAGCTTGGGGACGGAAAAGTCAACACGTTCATGGATGATATCGTCGCGGCCATCGCAGCAAACGCATCCGGACGACTAGCGCATCGCTTGCGAGATAAGGAAGACTATTCAGCAGAAGAATTAGAAGAACGTAAGGGGACATACTGATGCGGGGTGCGAGAGCGGCGTGGATAGGTGCATCCATTGCTGTCGTCTTGTTCGTGATCATCGCTGTCTCCATTCGGATGACAGGCTATTTTTTATTTGATGCCCAATTATCGTCATACATGTCGCAACACGTCCCAGGGGATTACGTTTCTTGGTTTACTCAACTCGGATCGGGTCCAGGGGCGATGACGATGACGGTGTTACTTGGAATACTAAGTTATGTATTGTGGCGAGATCGTATCGCAAGCATCTGGTATGTGATCATGGCAATATCAGTAGGTGTATTGAATCAAGTCGTTAAATTCGCTTTTGTCCGAGAGCGCCCCTCGTTAAATGAATTGGTTGGTGGCGTAGGATACAGTTTTCCGAGTGGTCACTCAGCGATGGCTTTTGCCGTATATGCTGGATTTCTCGTCGTTGCGTTTCGTCATCTTAAAACAGGTGGGAAGGTACTTGTATCAATCGTGACGATTGGTTTATTTCTCGCCATGGGAGCTTCTCGAATCATTTTAAACGTTCACTATTTCTCAGATGTCATCGGTGGATATTGTTTTGCTGCGATTCTTTTATGTAGCTCCTATGCATTCATCGTCTCCCGTAGAAAAAAAGGAGTGGCTTGATGTTACTGTTAGATGTTGATCATAGTTTGTTATTTGATGAAGAGACGATGCGCTCCATCGACAAGCCGACGTTGCTTGTCGAGCGAGTCGCTGGGCGACCTCGTTTTATGACGATGCGAGCGCATCTTAGATTAAAACGGTTAGTATCGATTAACGGTGTTGTTCCGGTGACGAAACGAACGATGGAAGAGTACCAGCAGTTGGAACTCTTTCAAATCGATGCGCCACCGAAGTGGGCGATCATTGACGGTGGAAAGATTTTGCTTAAAGAAGGAAAAGTGGATCGTCGATATGAAAATTGGCTTCGTCAATTCAATAAGGAGACATCACTTGATTCCATCCTTGAGTATCTCATCGAAATGGAACAAGTTTCGATTGATGTATATCCTTCTGAGACGTTATCCAGTGTAATCACGCTTCCGCATGAGCCGATTCAACGGACGACGGACGAAGCCGTATTATTAGAAGAACTATTTCGTAAGTATGAAACGACATGAAAAAACCGGACGGTCTCAAGCAGACCGTCCGGTTTTCATCGTTTCGTGCAAGATATCAAGTTGTTGGTAAAGGAATCTCATCGAACCAGTACACACCGACCGTCTCAGCGCCAGCATGTGCCAAGATGGAAGGACCAAATTGGGTAATGCGTACTTGAAGCTCCGGGTGTTCTGTAGAAATCAAGCGCCGTAATTCTTCAGCAGCGGCATGAGCGAGCGTATGACTGACATAAAGCGTCCGATCATATACACCATGAGCACTGACTTTTGATGAAATTTCACTGACCATTTCTTTAAAAGCTTTTTTGATGGAACGGACTTTTTTAAATGGGACAAGTCGTCCTTCCTCATTAAATTGAGCGATTGGTTTAATATTGAGCATGTTTGCTAGTAAAAATTGACTTCCTGAGACACGTCCGCTCCGTCGCATCGTCTCCATATTTCCGATGATCAGATAAAAATGCGATTTGTGTTTGAATGTCTCAAGCGTAGGCATGACTTCATCTGGACCTTTACCAGCAGCAACGAGTCGTTGTGCGATCCGGACAAGTTCTTGCTGATTCGCAGCACCTGTATACGAATCAATCGCGTATAAGGGGAAACCGACAGCTTCAGCTGCAGCGACGGAACTCGAATATGTGCCGCTCAGTCCACTCGTGATATGAATCGCATACCCATAATCATAACCATCTTCAAGCAATTGTTCATACAAGGTTACGAAATCACCGAATGATGGTTGAGAAGTCGTCGGTGAAGCGTGGGAATCTTCTCGCATTTTTTGATCAAGCTGTTCAATCGAGATATCGACATACTCCCGGTAAGACTCTCCGTTTAAAATGAGTAAAGTCGGTATCACATGGACTCCGATTTTTTCAGCCTCTCCTGGCTCAAAAAAAGCCATGCTGTCGGTAATCCAAGCAATCTTATCCATGTATATGACGCCTCCATTAATAGAACCATTTTGTTCATCATACCATAGCGATGAAAGCGGAATCACTAGCTAGCGCGTTTTTGTGTGATAGAAGCACTGGAAACGTGTCCAAACCATGAACTGATACCGAAGGCGATGAGTGTTGGGAATAACCATTCTAAACTTTGATCCACTAAAGGCAAGGATTGATAGAACGTTTTAAGATTTCCCGGGAAAAGCGAAAGTTGATTCAACGCACTACAGAATGAGAAGAAAATCGTTACACCAAGAGTTGATTGATAAACGACCGACTTACGACGGAACAGATGACGCATGAATGTCAAAGCGATCAAGACGATGACGATTGGATAAAGGAACATCAATACCGGAACGGCGATGGATAACAATGTCTGCAATCCGACGATCGATACCGTAAGACCGAGAGCAGTCGTGAAGATACTTGCCGCTTTTAAAGATACACGGTTGGAAATCGTCATCATATATTCTGCAAATGCGGTGACGAGACCAACTGATGTCGTCAAACATGCAAGCAGAATTGCAAGACCAAGTACAGCTAAACCGATTGAGCCGAAGGCAGTATTTGCATAATGCTGAAGAAGTGCTGGACCATCAACTTTTCCGATGGCGGCAAAGGTGTTACGTCCGATCATTCCAAGTCCGACATAGACGAGAGTCAAAGCAGTGGCAGCGATAATTCCGGCACGAGTGACGACTTTAAATTGTGCTTTTCGTTCATGAACGCCTCGGCTTTTCAATGTATGCAGTACGACGACACCAAATACCAAGGCGCCGAGTGCATCAAGCGTTAAGTATCCTTGAAGGAAACCTTGAATGAATGCCTGTCCAGTCGTCTCATACGCTTCGTTTGGTGAAGCGACACCCGAAAGTGGCGAAATGATGCTACTAATGCTTAATGCAGCAAGAGCAATCAGTAACAATGGTGTGATGAAACGCCCGATGATCTCAAGTAATTTTCCTGGTCGTAGTACAAGATAAAGTGTGGCAAGGAAAAAGAGACTCGATGAGATGATCAACGTCATTTGTGAGGGAGCACCAAGAAATGGTACGACTCCGAGCTCATACGTGACAACCGATGTTCGCGGAATTCCGAAAAAGGGACCGATTGCAACATAGAGTGCGAACGTCAAGGCAGCACCTACAAAACGAGGGAGTGGTGCAGCAAGTGTTTTGATGCCACCCCCGATAGAGGCAACTGCAAGTAAGCCGAGCAAAGGAAGACCGACACCCGTTACGATAAAACCAAGGATGGCAGGAAGGAACTGTGAACCCGCAAGCGCACCGAGTTCCGGTGGGAAGATTAGGTTACCCGCACCGAAAAATAAAGCAAAAATCATAAATCCTAAAGCAAATGTATCTTTTGTCTTAAACATGTGTTGTCCTCCATTCATCCTAATTTCATAAAAAAAGCCTCATCCACTAAGTTTGTGGATAGGCGTCGTTTGCTCAGACGCCTTGTCGAAATGACGAAAAGGGCCTGGATCTTCATTTTCTCAAACGAGAAATGAATCTTCAGTCCCTACTCTTAATCACAATCAGTCGTTTTTGGATGAGCGTTGCGTGTGTCATGTTTAAAACCTCCTGTTTGAATTTTTCTAAGGATAACATGAAGAAATTAATAAAACAATATTTTCTGAAAATTCACCATCGAATTTTTGAAAACAAATAACGCCTTGAGGAGAGATGAGGTCTCTACCCAAGACGTTATACATTACACATCAGCTCGTTGCAATCGAGCGCGTTTTTTTGTGACGTTTCAATTTATGGAGGAGCCAAGCGTGAACGACCTCACAGGATTGACGTGGTAACGTCAGTTCAACAAGCGATTCCTGCTGTTGCCCTTTAATGATGAAAAGTCCATTTTCTTCATCGACAGGGGCGATGGTCATTGAACTCGCCTCATTCAGCGACAATTTCACTTCACCGAGTGTCGCATCCTTTAATTTCAGGATGTTCCCATTTGTCGCAAATTTCGTGAATGAGCCAATTCCGTTCACTTTTAACTGATCCATATTGAATTCCTCCTTCTGCTGATTCCAGTACTATCCCTATAAAAAACCGGGGCTAACTTCTATCTTGAAAAGGTTATCCTCATTATAGCGAAGTCTTCACAAGATGCTAGTCTTATTTTATGTGAAAATTCGAAAAATTTTTTAACAATATTGTCATATGGATAGGAATACCTTTTGAGAGGGAATCGTCATGTAAAATTCAAATAGAACAAAAGCATCCTTTTCTAAAAGAAAAAGATGCTAAAGGTCAATCTAACTCAAAACTCCATTTCTTTTTGCGACAAACAAGCGTTCCTCGTCGAAGGATCGATTCTTTCTCCGCTTCAAAATCTTCATGTAATACGCTCATATCTTCGTAGCGTCCTGCTACATATACGGGAATCGTGATATTTCTTGAGAAAACAGACCGTTTTGCACTTTCGAAATTAATCAATACTCCTTCTTTGAGGAGATGACGGATATGAATCATGATTTCAGCTGTTAAGGCGATCGAGGCGACGGATCGTGCGTGCTGACGAAATTTCCGTTGTACGAGATCGGAGATAAGTTGTTCTACTCGTGACCAATCCTTCAAGTAAACAGAAGCATGAAGCCCATCGTGTTCGCTAAAATAGACCAGTTCATTCTCGATCGAGTCAAGGAAAGGAAGAGGTGTCCCTCGTTTCATATGCATTAAAAATAATAACTCCGCGATTTCGACATCCGTCAATACATCGAGCGAATGAGAGGATCGAATATCAATAGCAGTCAAAGGATGACGCTGGACATCCGTTGATTGTGAAAACTGTTCGATCTCATGCGCTTCGATGTAATGAAGCATCGTTCGAAACGATTGTTTCGTCTGTTTGAAATCACTTCCTGAAATGAGTAAAGGACGTTTCAAATCGACGGCTGCAGCGAAATCAGAGAAATGTACTCCTGACATCGTTAATCGTTGATTTTCCTCGTCCTCATATAAGTAAAGTAACGCACTCGACATACCACTTCGCTTCCTTTCCATGACTAACTACTTCATAATTTAATAGTAGCAAAACTTCGAATTGCCTGAAAGGATATTTACTTCTGAAAACGGGCATACTACATAGAGAAGCATAAAGAGAGGTGATGGAGCATGTGGGGCTTGCGAAAGCCTTTCCCGGAATTGCGGACCGAGCGCTTCATATTACGTGAGCTCGAAAACCGTGACGCACGCGAATTGTTTAAAATCCTATCGGACGATAAAGTCATGTACTATTACGGATCAGATCCGCTCGTGACGGTCTATGAAGCTAAAAATGTCATCAGTTACTTTAAGGAACAGTTCACGCAAGGTAAAGCGATTCGCTGGGCAATTGCTGATGCACAAACGAATCAATTGATCGGTACGATCGGTTTTCATAACTGGTTGTCTCAATACCATCGGGCTGAAATTGGTTTTGAAGTTAGTCAAGATTATTGGCAACGTGGTGTCGCTTCGGAAGCGGCAAGAGCTGTTCTGACATATGGCTTTGAAGAATTTGCTCTCCATCGAATCAGCGCCCTCGTCGCACCTGAAAACCTCGCTTCTAACGCATTGGTTCAAAAATTAGGATTCAAAGCAGAAGGATTACTAGCAGATTATGCATACAGTCATGGGCGTTTCATGGATTTAACGATGTACCGTATGCTCGCATCTGAATGGAAGGGATGAGGTAGTCAATGGAAAAACAGACACTTGTACTCCTGCATGGATTTACAGGAGGAACAGATTATTTTAATCGGGTAGAAGCAAATTTACGACATTCCTTTGATGTCTTACCACTAAGTTTACCAGGACATGAGGGACTCGATGTTGGTCCGGATACGATTGAAGGCTTTGCAGAATGGGTCATGCATGAACTTGATCGACGTGGTATCGAAAAGCCGATCATCATCGGGCATTCATTTGGTGGATACATCACAGCTGCAATCGTAGAAGGGTATGCGGATCAAATCAGTGGATACGGTCTCGTGTACTCGACAGCTAAAGCAGATGATGAACAAGCGAAACAAAAACGAAATCAAAACATCACGCGCGTTGAAGAAGTCGGTGTTAGAGAATTCGTCAATGGTCTTGTTCCATCCTTATTCGCTGAAGGGGCAGATGAGTTCGCTGTCGCTGAAGCACTTGAGATCGGGTACATGATGACGGTCGAAGGAGCTATCCGTGCGCTCTCTGCGATGCGAGATCGGCGAGATATGACGAAGGTCTTGACGAGAGCTACCGTGAAGGGTGTCATCATTCACGGCACGAAAGATCAACTGATTTCAGAGGAAAGCGCATTTGCACCAAAGAATGATCATCTCATACATCGGTCAACAGACAGTGGACACATGGGGATGCTTGAGACACCGGATGCTTTCGTTGCAATCATCGAAGAAGCATTCAAGTAAGTTTTTGCCCTACGGTCATGTCTGTAGGGCATTTGCTTTGCATTTCAGATGAGATATCTGAAATGATAGAAGTGGAGGGGATACACATGAAAATCGTAGCGATTGAACCAACACCAAGTCCAAATAACATGAAAGTCATCGTTGATGAGGTCTTTTCGGAAAAGGGGCAGACATTCGAGCATGCCTTTGGCGCACCGGAACACATTCAGCGATTACTTGAAATACCTGGCATTAAGTTCGTTTATCAGGTCAGTGACTTTTTATCGATCGAGCGTTATCCGAAATATGATTGGCGCTCGCTTGTCATCGATATACGACGTGCGTTTGGTGAAACGTTGAATGACGTTGAACAGCACGAGACAGATGCTGAGTATGAGCCTGTCCATCTATTCGTGCAGTTCATTTTAGGCGTACCGATGCAAATCAAAGGTGTGAAAGGATTAGAAGAAAAACGAGAAGGGCTGTCGGAACGTTTCCGAGAAGCAGCGCTATTCGTCCAACCATTCGTTCAAAATGTCATTAGCGATCGACGCTGGGTAGAACAAGCACCTCGATACGGTGACCTTGACGAAAGCTTGCGTGAAGTAGCGAATGAGATTGAGATTGCCTATCCAGTCGAACGTATCGAACGTCTCAAGTCGCTCGCAGCAGGAGAAGATATTACATTTAGCGGTCAAGCGATTCAATCATCCGATTGGAAAGAACGATTCGCGGCGCTCGATGAACTACCTGTTGAGATGGAGTGGGTTCCAGCTTATGCTCGCCTGTTACAGGATGAGAAGATGCAAATTCGGCGTCAAGCGATTGTAAAGCTTGGGATGTTCGAAGATCACCGAGAAGAACTGTTAGAGTATTTGACGAGTGCACTGCATGATCCGTCAGGGATCGTTCGCCGGACAGCAGGCGATACGATTTCAGATTGGGCGATGCCAGAAGCTGAACCAATGATGATGGAAGCGTTAGCGGATAAAAATAAATTAGTACGCTGGCGAGCTGCTCGCTTCCTGTTTGATGTCGGAACGGAACAGTCAATTCCAAGACTGCGTGAAGCCATCCGAGACCGGGAATATGAAGTGGCTCTACAAGCCGAACTCGCATTAACGCGGATCGAAAGTGGGGAAGAAGCACTAGGAACGGTTTGGCAGCAAATGAATCGAATGATAGATGAAAGTTCATAAGAACTTAAAAAATAATTGCTTGAGAGAATCATTCGACAAAATGAGTCACTGATTGTCTAGGTATATTTTCCCTGTTGTCTAAAAACGCTGGTAAAATAATCAAAATTATGTTGTCATCTTTTTGAAATCGAAATGAAATGTGTTGGAAATGCTTATTAAAACGCTTGCATCTAACAACTAAATCAAGCATTCCAAAATATCCCTGATAAAATTGAAATATTGTTTTGAAATGAAATGTCGAATGACAATTTTCTTCTTTTTCCTGCCCTTTGGTACAGTTAATCTACAATAACGAATTCGAATCATGTAGGTCATCTCTTGGCTGGGCATTATGAATGAGAAAAGGGGAGAATCGGGGATATGTTACTTTTCGCTGAAACAGATTTAGCAGTAGGATACAAGGAACGGACAAAAACAGGGGTATATGTAACGATCGAAACAATCGACAGTCGTACGATCACATTAGTCGCACCGGCAAACGCGGCAGAGGATATTTGTGACGAACTTTTTGCGACAGGATTAGAGCAATTGTTTTCATTCAAGATGAATCCATCGACTTTACCTGTAGCATAAGTGAATAAACGTGCGAGAGAGGAGAATCCTCTCTCGCTTTTTTTTATGATAAAATTGATAAAGATAAAAGGAGGGATGAGATGAAACGTCTCGTTTTCATTCTGCTACTGCTTACTGTTTGTTTAGCAGGTTGCCAAGAAAAGAAACAACAGGCAACAACAACCACGAACGAACCGATTCAGATTGCAGTCAAAACGATAAAGCAGGACGACATGATGCAATTAAACATTTCTTTAACGAATCCAAATGATCACAGTGTGAACGTGACGTATCCTTCCTCACAACGTTTTCAGGCTCAATTGATTGATGCGAAACAACACGTAACGTATGATTTTGAGAAAGAGCAAGTATTCACGCAAGCGATTGAAAAGGATACGTTCACGAAACGTGAAACGAAACAGTATACAGTTGAATTACCGATCTCCTCTTTAGGTGATAGCACGGAAGTTCGCGTATCGACAATCCGTCAGTTTAAAGGAGCAAGTGCGAAACAAACGACGGACCAACAAATGATTGATTCGAAATGACGATCAACATAATGTGAAGGAGTGAAGCGATTCATGCAACAAGAAATCATCCAAGTAACAGGAGTAAAGCCTGTCATTGACCCAGCACAAGAAGTAAACGAGCGGGTAGCCTTCTTGAAGGCGTATCTCAAGCATACAGGAGCAAAAGGATTCGTACTGGGCATCTCAGGGGGACAAGATTCTTCGCTCGCCGGTCGTCTGTGCCAACTGGCAGTTGAAGAGTTACGAAAAGAAGAGGGAAAAGATGTCGCATTTTATGCGGTCCGCTTGCCTTACGGGGAACAACAAGATGAAGCAGACGCACAGACAGCCTTGACGTTCATTCAACCGGATCATTCGCTTCGTGTGAATATTAAACCAGCAGTCGAAGCATCGATGCAGGCGTTCAAAGAAGCGACAGGTGCAGAACTTTCCGACTTTAGTAAAGGGAATACGAAAGCGCGGGAGCGAATGAAAAGCCAATATGATTTAGCCGCTCATTATGGCTGTTTAGTCGTTGGAACGGATCATGCAGCTGAATTTGTGACGGGATTCTACACGAAACACGGTGATGGTGCATGTGATTTGACGCCATTGACAGGACTGAATAAACGGCAAGGGAAACAACTCTTACGTTACTTGAACGCACCAGAAGTCTTGATTGAAAAAGTTCCGACAGCAGATCTTGAAGAAAATCGTCCGGCATTACCAGACGAAGTGGCACTTGGAATGACATACGAAGAAATTGATGATTATTTGGAAGGAAAGACGATTTCAGAAGCAAGTCAAGAAAAGTTAGAGACACAGTATAAACGTGTTGGACATAAGCATCATATGCCGGTCTCACCACTCGATGAATGGTGGAAAGCCTAATCCAAAATAAGGAGACGTGATTTCAATCGTGAAATCACGTCTTTTTTCATGTTCTTCGATTCTTCTTCAATCGTTATGGGAAAAGAAAAGAAATGATGATTGAGGAGGCGAGAGTATGACGATTGGTATCATAGGTGGAGGGTTATCCGGCTTGACGGCAGCGGCATTATTCGCAAAACAAGGAACACCGGTCACGCTCTGGGATGCTGGATTGCTCGGAGGACGTGCCACCTCTCAAACCGTAAAAGGGTTTACGTTTAATTACGGTGCTCATGCGATTTATGGGCGCGATCAATCGATTCTCCGCAAATTAACGAAACAGCTCGGTATCGAAGTGACGTGGTTAGATTTCTCAGCGAGTCGTGCGAAATATGAGTTTTCAGGTCATTTGACGGCAGTTCCTGCGAATGCCTGGGGATTATTGAAAACAGAAGTCATCGAAGGAACGAACAAAGTACGTTTCACTTGGGAGATCATTAAAACGATTTTACGAGTCGAACGAGGGGATCCGCAACAATCAATTGGGCAATGGTTAAAAACGGAACGAGTCGATGAACAAGTGGCACAGTTGATGCTTGATTTGGCATCAACGAACTTTTTTACGGCAGAACCCGAAAAAATCCCGTCAGACGTCTATTTCGAGTATTATCAAAAACTTTTTCGGACGCGCAAGCCTGTCTCATACATCGAAGGTGGGTGGCAAGGGCTAGTACAGGAGTTGGAACGGATCATCCTAGAGAACCACGGAGAGATCCTGAAAAAAACAAAAATAACAGCAGTCGAATCGACTACGACAGGATTCTTAGTACGTGATCGAAAGAAACAAGAATGGAACGTCGAACGGATCATCTTTGCCGTCCCACCGCGTGAAATCTTAAAAATGGCGACTCCCACTGACATTCAGCGATTTGTTACACCGTACGCGAGCCATGAACCGGTAGAAGTATTCGTGTATGATCTTGGACTTCATCCGTATATCGAAACACCGTATTCATACATCTACGACCGTTCGCATCGAGCGTTCATCACGGATTTATCGCATTATGATGCAAGTCTTGCACCGAAGGATAGTCAAGTTCTTCAAGCAATCGCCTACCTTGAACACGATCGACTTGAGGATCCTGATTATATTGGACATGTCCGAACAGGAATCGAACAGATGCTTGACGCTCATTTTGCAGATTGGCGACAACGTATCGTCGCAGAACGAACGATCAAACGAGCAGTCGTACAAGAAATCAAATGGAAAATGGGGCAAACGCCGCTTGCGACTCACATTCCGGATCATGCAGGTGTCGCTTTCGTCGGGGACTGGTGTGAAGGTACGGGACAACTCTCGGAGCTTGCGTTCTCAAGTGCCGTCAGCGTCTTCAATCGCTGGACGTGATGTCAAACGACAAAAAAGAGAAGTCGAATCGACTTCTCTTTTTTGTATCTTATGCTTCATTGTTCGAACGTGCTGGATAGAACGCTAGAATCAAGAGTAATGTGAAGGCAATGAGACTCATCATCGGAATTGTCAAGAAACCAAAATAGTTGACCCACTTGATGAGACAGCCGCTTGTACATAACGCTTCGCCATCAGGTAAACGCTCAAGGATGACGTGGTACAAGGCGACACCAAAGCCGGCAAGCACATACAGGCGAACGAAGAGCGGATCGATCGTTTTCGACCGGAATAGCGAGATGAGCAAATAAAAGGCAGTCGTATACATGAATAGTCGTTGCCACCAACAGAGAGGGCAGGGGATGAATCCGCGAATTTCACTGAAATAGAGACTGCCAAGCGTTGCAATCGTTGAGATGATGAACATAAAATGATAGCGTGTCATATGTATCGTCCTTTCTAACGTGTTAAACTAATGCCATCTTATATCATGAGGAGTCGAATCTCACATTGCAAGTGTCGGAAATGGAAATGTTGATCACCTTATCGGAAGAATTGAATATGAGGCGCGCTGCTGAACGATTATTCGTCTCGCAACCTGCGCTTAGTCAACGTCTCGTTGCGATTGAAAGACGCTGGGGAACAAAATTATTCATTCGTTCATCGCGTGGGTTAAGCATCACACCACAAGGAGAAAAAGTAATCGGTCTCGCAAAAGAGATGAATCGGAAGGAACTTGAGTTAAAAAGTGAATTGACAGCAGAAGAGGGTGCCGTTTATGGGACGCTTCGGATTGCCGTCGCTTCCATCATGGGGCAATATTGGCTCCCGCGTGTCTTAAAACGTTTCGTTGAGCGTTATCCGCATGTCCGTGTTCAGCTTGTCACGGGATGGTCCAGTGAGATGATGCGTCATATGTTAGAGGAACATTTTCATATCGGGATCATTCGTGGAAACCCGGACTGGAAAGGTGTTAAAGAACGTCTTTTCTCGGATCCGCTCTATTTAGTCGATAGTGAGTTGACGTCAATCGAACAGTTACGCGTGACGGATCGACCATTCATCCAGTTCAAGAGTGATTCAACGTACTATCAAGAAATTTTAGAATGGTGGCAAGATCGGTTCGCAAGTCCACCTTCTCGGACCCTTGTCGTCGATCAAATCGAGACATGTAAACAGATGGCGTTACATGGAATTGGTTTTGCAATCCTGCCTGAGTCGACGATTCAGCATTCGAATGAAGTCATGCAACTTCCGTTGAAGACCTCATCTGGAAAAGTATTAAAGCGAGATACATGGATTTTGTCTACGGAATCGATGCTTGAACTAAAACAAGTTCAAGCATTTTGGGACATCGTAAAAGAAGAAGGAGGAAGTCAGTCAGATGGAATACGCCATTGAAATGCGGCGCGCGCTTCATAAAATACCAGAACCAGGGTTCAAGGAATTTAAGACGCAAGCTTTTATATTGGAACAAATTCGTGCTTATCCACCAGATCGTGTCACGTATGACACGTTTGAAACGGGTGTTTTCGTTCGAGTGAAAGGATTGACTGGAAATCGGACGATTGGATACCGGGCAGACATTGATGGGTTACCGATCGAAGAAGCGACAGGTCTTCCATTTTGTTCGGAACATCCAGGCTTCATGCATGCCTGTGGTCACGATATGCACACGTCGATTGCGTTGGGATTGATGAAACGAATCATTGAATTGCCGGTCATGGATGATGTCGTCTTTTTATTCCAACCAGCGGAAGAAGGTCCGGGCGGGGCAGAACCGATGATTAAAAGTCCGTTGTTTGAAAAATATCGTCCAAGTGAGATGTATGGTCTTCACGTCGCACCGGAATATCCAGTCGGTACGATTGCGAGCCGTCCCGGCGTCTTGTTCGCGAGTGCTCGAGAAGTCCATATCACGATCTATGGTCAAAGTGGTCACGCGGCCTTTCCTCATTTGACGATTGATACGGTCGTTGCGCAAGCAGCCTTAATCATGCAATTGCAAACAATCGTCAGTCGATCCA
Source organism: Exiguobacterium sp. s91 (assembly GCF_018618915.1). Taxonomy (NCBI): domain Bacteria; kingdom Bacillati; phylum Bacillota; class Bacilli; order Caryophanales; genus Exiguobacterium; species Exiguobacterium sp. s91. Next base: position 782,455 of record NZ_JACSMZ010000001.1, read on the forward strand.
TCAATCCGATGAACTGTAGCGTCATTACGATCGGAAAGGTCGATGCCGGGATTCGGGAAAACGTCATCGCCGGTAGAGCTGTTCTTGACGGTACGATGCGCGCACTCAATGGAGAAGACATGGAAAAACTGGAACAACGCGTTCGTGACATCATTCGAGGAATCGAAGCTTCCTTTGGCGTCAAGATTGATCTACAATTCGGAAATCGTTATTACGAGGTCGTCAATGACCGACACATCGTTGATAAATTTTCATCATTCGTCAAGATGAATGCGAACTACATTGAATGTGATGCAGCTATGACAGGAGAAGACTTCGGATTCATGTTGAAGGAAATTCCAGGGATGATGTTTTGGCTCGGAGTCGACAATCCGACATCTGGACTTCACCAACCAACCTTGAATCCGGATGAATCCGCGATTCCATTTGTGATTGATTTACTCGATCATTATTTCCGAGAATATGTTTAAAAAGTTTTATGAAATAATGAAGGACATTAAGCTTTCCCTTTCGAAATCAAGAATGGGAAAGCTTTTTATATATGTAAGAATAGGAGTTTTCGAACATTTTGTGAAAAAAATCACGTGCACATGTGAACAATTTGTTACATCAAACATTATAAACAGACATAAAGGGTTATGTTCTCTATGATACGGTTATAGACCATATAGAGAAGTATGTTTTAGGAAGAGGGGGCTATATACATGTTCAATGATCCCGTATTGCTCAGTCGATTGTTGACAGGGCTCACATTAGCGTTTCACATTATATTCGCGACGATTGGTGTCGGGGTACCGCTCATGGTACTCGCAGCTGAATTCATCGGTCTGAAACGCAAAGATCCGGATTATATTTTATTAGCAAGACGGTGGACGCGTGGATACGTCGTTACCGTCGCAGTCGGTGTCGTGACAGGGACGGCCATCGGATTGCAATTATCACTACTTTGGCCGTCACTCATGCAAGTGGCTGGTCAAACGATCGCATTACCACTGTTCATGGAAACATTCGCATTCTTCTTTGAAGCGATTTTCCTCGGTATTTACCTGTATACATGGGATCGATTCAAAAACCCATGGTTACACTGGTTGATCGGGATTCCAGTCGTCATCGGTGCGACAGCATCAGCATTCTTCATTACGACGGTCAACTCCTTCATGAACTCACCAGAAGGATTTAAGATAGTCAACGGAACGCTAACGCAAATTGAACCATTAAAAGCAATGTTCAATACAGCAACACCTACAAAAGCAACACACGTCATCGTATCGGCTTATTTGACAGTCGCCTTCATCTTGGCGGCAATCGCGGCGTTCCACTTACTCCGCAAAAAAACACTCTCAGCAGCGGAAACAGCGTATCACAAAAAAGCACTTCGCTTAACGGTTATGGCTGGATTGATTTTTGCCTTCTCGACTGCACTTGTCGGGGACTTCTCAGGGAAATACTTGGCGAAATATCAGCCAGAGAAACTCGCGGCTGCTGAATGGCATTTTGAAACGACAAGTGAAGCAGAATTGATCTTTGGTGGGATACTTGATCAGCAAGAAGACGGTAGTTATGAAATCAAGGGAGCCGTCAAAATCCCATATGCACTCTCGATCCTTGCGGGTGGAGCTCCAGATACAGAAGTCATTGGTCTAAATGAGTTCGCAAAAGAAGATCAAGCACCGCTGATCGTTCACTATTTCTTCGATATTATGGTTTCGATTGGTATGTATTTGGCTGCCATCTCTGCCTTGTTCATCTTGGCATTCCGTTTGAAAAAATTAAATCCTTATAACAAATGGATTTTAAGAGGTGTCTTCATCGGTGGACCTCTGGCGATGATTTCCATTGAAGCAGGTTGGATGTATGCTGAAATTGGTCGCCAACCTTGGACACTTTACGGCATCATGCGGACAGCAGATGCGGCGACGACATCAACTGCCGTCGGTCCGATGTTGATTCTATTCAGTGCCTTGTACTTGATGCTCGGTACGATTTGTACAGTCGTATTATTACGGATGTTCAAGAAAAACCCGGTTGGAAAAGAACTTCAAGAACTTGCTGAAAACCACCACGCACGTGGGGAAGCTATGTTCGTGGATGATAACAAGTAAGGAGGGAACGATTTGGACGTTCAAACACTAGGAATTACGGTCCTCTGGACTTTCCTGTACGGATATCTCATCGTTGCCTCAATTGACTTCGGTGCTGGATTTTACGCCTTTTATTCAAAATATACGAAGCGGGATCATTTAACGAATCGATTGATTCTTCGTTATCTCTCACCAGTGTGGGAGGTAACGAATGTCTTCTTCGTATTCTTCTTCGTCGGACTAGTCGGGTTCTTCCCGGATACCGCTTACTATTTCGGTACGGCACTACTCGTGCCAGCCTCGATCGTTCTCGTATTGATTGCGATTCGTGGTAGCTTCTATGCTTTTGCCAATTATGGATCAAACGACAGCATGTTCTATACGTTCTTATATGGAGCAACTGGTCTATTGATTCCGGCGGCGATGTCAACGACATTGACGATCAGTCAAGGTGGTTTCATTCGTAAAACGAATGAAACAGTCGAGTTTTTAGGAACAAAATTATTTACGAACTTTTACTCTTGGTCGGTCGTAGCACTCGCTATCGTATCCGTCCTCTATATCAGTGCGATGTTCCTCTTGTTCTACGCAGATAAAGCGAAGGATGAAGGGGCTACTCCGCTAATTCGTAAATGGTCACTCTTCTGGAGTGGTCCGACGATTCTTGTCTGTGCACTCGTCTTCTTTGGATTGAAAAATCAAGCGGCATGGCACTATGAGAACATCTTAAACGGGAACTGGTGGTGGTTCGCTGCTAGTTTCATCTTCTTCCTCGTTGCGGTGACACTCGTCTACATGAAGAAGAATTACGGAATTGCTTTCGTCGCGGTCATGCTACAGTATGGAGTGGCATGGTTTGGTTACGGTTATACGCACTTACCATACATCTTGTATCCATATATCGATATCAACAAAGCGGTCGTTAACGAAACAATGGCTTCCGCACTCGTCGTTGTCTTCATCTTCGGACTCTTACTCTTGATTCCGGCGTTGTACTTGATTTTACGACTCTTCTTGTTCGATAACGATTATGTACGTGGGAAATCCTCAAAATAATGGATGAATAAACGCCTCTGCGAATCGCAGGGGCGTTTATAGTATTTTTAAATTGAATCGGGTACACTACTAAGGAAGAGCGATTGTGAAGGAGAGTTGTGAAAATGAATGGAGAGTTTGCAGTAATTGGACTAGGGCGCTTTGGTGGCTCGATTGTCCGCGAATTATCGAAAAATGGCTACGATGTCTTAGCGATTGACTCCGACGAGGAGCGCGTCAATGAATTCATGGGAATTGCGACGCATTCCGTCATCGCGGACACGACGGATGAGAATGTCTTAAAAAGTCTAGGAATCCGAAACTTCGATCATGTCATCGTTGCCATCGGTGAAAATATTCAAGCATCCATCTTGACGACATTGATCTTAAAAGAGCTTGGGGTACAATCGATCACCGTTAAAGCGACGAACGATTACCACGAAAAGGTATTACGAAAAATCGGAGCAGACTTCATCGTTCACCCCGAACGGGATATGGGAGTCCGGATTGCAAATGGTTTAATGAGTTCAAATATTCTTGACTATCTCGACTTATCTCAAGAATTTTCGATCGTTGAAATTAAAGTCAGTGACCGGATGGCAAAACAAACATTGATCGACCTTGATCTACGAAGCAAATACGGAGCGAACGTCGTCGCCATTAAACGTGGAGAAAACGTTCTGATTTCTCTACAAGCTGATGAAATGATTGAAAAAGGGGACTATCTCGTCGTCATTGGTGAAAATGAGGATCTCGACCGTCTAGAGCGTGCGATTCATAAAGTGAAGAACTAAAAAAAAGCTGAGGCGCGCCTCAGCTTTACATTTACTTAATTAAATGAGTTGGAATTCTTTTAATCCGTGTGCGATACCGTCCTCAAGGATTGGTTTCGTGACATAGTCAGCGGCAGCTTTCGTTTCTGGAAGCCCGTTGCCCATTGCAATACCGGTTCCAACGTAGCGGAGCATCTCTAAATCGTTTAAAGCATCACCGAATGCAAAGGTATCTTCGCGGCGAATATTCGTCAATTTCAGGAATTGTTTGATCCCTTCTGCTTTCGAGGAACCGACATTGATGACATCCATTGCGTGTGGATGCCAACGAATGAAATCGAATGCGTCATACCGTTTAACATAATCCGCTTCTTCTTCGGCCGTACAGTAGACGAGCGTTTGGAAAACATCATGCGATAAGAAAGCTTCTTCATCGTGAATCGGTAATGGCATGTCGAGTTCGCCGAGCGAATCTACGACATGCGTGTCATTTGATTTCGTCGTGAAGCCTTTTGTTTCGCCAAGATAAACGAGTGTATGCCCGTTTTCTTTCGCTTGTTGCGTTAAATGCGTTAAATCCGTCTTAGGTTGTGGACGTTTGTAGATGATTTCATTTTGATGAACGACGATTTGCCCGTTATAGCCGATAATCGTATCGATGTTGAGTAGTTCACGGATTCCAGACAACATCGCAGGTCCGCGTCCAGTTGCAAGGGCTACATAGACACCATTTTCTTGAAGCTTACGAATTGCCTGTTTTGTTGATTCCGGAACAAAATGACCATCATGCAATAAGGTTCCGTCGATATCGAAAAAGACGACTTTCTGATTTGCCATGGTTTCACCTTCTCTTTTTAATTGGTCGAAATGACCTGTTCATGTGAAAGTATAGCATAACCAAAAGCGTGTTGCCGGAAGGGAACATGCCGAATAAGGATGAAAAATAGTCCATGTATCGTGTATACTGTACTAAGGACAAAAAACAATGTACTGATAAGGAGTTGCTAGGCATGATTTTTAAAGTATTTTACCAACCGCTTCGTTCGGAAGCACCTGTTCGTGAACGGACAGAAACAATGTATGTAGAAGGGGAAAGCATTCGTGACGTGCGATCAACGATTGACCACCTCAAAGATATCAACATCGAGTTCATCCGCGAAGTCAGCGGAGAATTTTTGACATACGAACAACAACATCCTGATTTCAAGGTTGCGACGTTCGAATGAAGTTCGTCAAAAACCATCAGGCCGCCGTTTTCGCACTCGGTGGACTCGGGGAAATCGGGAAGAACACGTATGTCGTTCAATTCCAAGATGAGATCATCGTCATTGACGCGGGTGTCATGTTCCCAGAAGATGAATTACTTGGAATCGACTATGTCATTCCAGATTACACGTACTTGATCAAGAACAAGGATAAGGTCAAAGGCGTCTTCATCACACACGGTCATGAAGATCACATTGGTGGTCTGCCTTTCTTGCTTAAACAAGTGAACTTACCGATTTACGCTGGTAAGATTGCGATGGGTCTCATCAAGGTGAAGTTAGAAGAGCATGGTTTGCTTCGCAACGCGGAACTGCATGAGATCGATGAAGATTCGGTCATCAAGTTCCGGAAGACAAGCATCTCGTTTTTCCGTACGACACACTCGATTCCGAACTCGTTCGGTGTCGTCGTCAAAACACCACAAGGGAACATCGTGCATACAGGGGACTTCAAGTTCGATTTCACGCCAGTCGGAGAGCCGGCTGATTTAGCGAAAATGGCTGAACTCGGTAAAGAAGGCGTATTGTGTCTTCTATCGGATTCAACGAATGCAGAAGTGGAAGGGTTTACGATGAGTGAACGTGTCGTTGGGGAAACGATCTCAGACATCTTCCGTAAAGCGGAAGGACGGATCATCTTCGCGACGTTTGCGTCGAACATCTATCGTCTGCAACAAGTCGTCAATGCTTCTGTAGAAGCAGGACGGAAAATCGTCGTCTTCGGACGTAGCATGGACAAGGTCATGATGATTGGTCAAGAACTTGATTTCATCAAAGCACCGAAGGGGACGATCATCGAGCCGAACGAGATGAAACGTTATAAATCAAATGAGTTGACGATCCTTTGTACCGGTTCACAAGGAGAACCAATGGCTGCACTTAGCCGTATCGCAAACGGAACACATCGTCAAATCTCGATCATTCCGGATGATCTCGTCATCTTCTCTTCGTCCCCAATCCCAGGAAACGTCGTTTCTGTCGGAAAGACGATCAATCAGCTATATAAAGCTGGCGCAGATGTCATGTACGGTAAACTGAATGATATCCATACATCAGGTCACGGTAGTCAACAAGAGCAGTTGCTCATGTTACGTCTATTGAATCCGAAATACTTCATGCCGATTCACGGGGAATACCGGATGCTGAAGAAGCATATGTCGCTTGCGATGGATGCTGGTGTACCGGAAGAGAACTGCTTCGTCATGGATAACGGTGAAGTACTCGCATTAGATGCGAATGCAGCCGCTATCACTGGGAAGATTCAAGCGAATGCCGTTTATGTCGATGGAAAAGGAATCGGAGACATCGGAAACATCGTCTTACGCGATCGCCGTATTCTCTCAGAAGAGGGACTCGTCGTCGTCGTCGTGACGCTTGACTCGAAGACGAATCGTCTCGTCTCTGGACCGGACATCATCTCGCGTGGTTTCGTCTACATGCGTGAGTCGGGTAATTTGATTAAAGATGCTGAACGTCTACTCAAGCGTTCGCTTGATCAATCGCTTGCGAACCGTAATACGAAATGGACGGACATCAAACAAGTCATCAATGATACGCTCACACCGTATTTAACAGAAAAAACACAACGTCATCCAATGGTCATGCCGATCATCATGGAAGTCTGATTCAAAAAAATCCTCGTCTCCGAAACGGAAACGAGGATTTTTGAATTACGTGGCAGGACCGTATTCCTTGAACGGTTCTTTTTTATCAATCCGATCATAGAACATGACGCCATCTAGATGGTCGTATTCATGCTGGCAGACGATTGCTTTCATCCCTTTTAAACGTAATTTTATAGGATTTCCGTTATGATCGATGCCAGTTAGGGTAATACGCATATAGCGCGGTACATGTCCTTCGACTTCACGATCGACGGACAGACATCCTTCGCCGCCCGTTAAATAGGTCTGCTCGACGGAATGACTGATGATTTTTGGATTATAGATACCAAATTCCAGCAAATCATCACCATCCGGTAAGCGGATCGCGAACATGCGCTTGTTGACACCGATTTGTGGTGCTGCAAGTCCAATGCCGCTTCGTAAATCGTATTTCTTCGCAATTTCATCATCTTGACTGTTGGCGAGGAACTCGCGCATGAGTCGCATCGTTTCCTTATCCTCATCGCTGAGAGGGAAGGTCACTTCTACTGACCGTTCGTGAAGAGCAGGAACGTCTTCGCGTACGATTTCATTCATGGTGATCATGAACAACACTCCTTTCGTCTACAAAAAGTATAGCATAGGAAAGTGGGGAATGATGACAACTAACACAGTAGGAAAATATCGAATGATACAGAAGATGGAATATTCTAGTTTTGTGATTGAATTCACAATGTGAAACGCGAAAAAAATAAAACATTTCCTTTGATTTTAAGGTGTTACAGATTTATACTTGTAACGTAATGAACAAGACACTATAACGTGTCGATTCATGATAATACAGTTTACTCAACTGAATAGGTACACAGACACATGTTCAAAGGATAGTCACACGGGACTTCGTTTTTTGGACACTATTGTCATGTGGGCAAATCAGTCAGAGGAATATTTCGCTGAACGCAGTGAAAGGATGAGGTGAAAAGATGAACGTAAACATGTTTAAAAACGTGGAAGAAAACTTTGAAACGTTCCGCATTCTTGACGAGAAAGGTGAAGTCGTCAATAAAGACGCTATGCCAGACCTCTCGGATGAAGAGCTTACGGAATTAATGCGCCGTCTCGTATACACACGTATCTGGGACCAACGTGCAATCTCACTTAACCGTCAAGGACGTCTTGGTTTCTACGCTCCAGTAGCTGGACAAGAAGCGTCAATGATCGGTACGCAATTCGCTTTGGATAAAGATGACTGGATTCTTCCTGGATACCGTGATATTCCACAAATGGTCTTCCATGGCTTCCCACTTTACAAAGCATTCTTGTTCTCACGCGGTCACATCACAGGTGGTAAGATCCCTGAAGGTGTTAACGTCTTAATGCCACAAATCATCATCGGTGCGCAGATCGTTCAAGCGGCTGGTGTTGCTCTCGGTCTTAAGAAAAGCGGTAAAGAACAAGTCGCAATCACTTACACAGGTGATGGTGGTTCTTCACAAGGGGACTTCTATGAAGGTATGAACTTCGCTGGAGCTTTCAAAGCACCTGCAATCTTCGTCGTTCAAAACAACCGTTTCGCAATCTCGACACCTGTCGAAAAACAATCTATGGCGAAAACAATCGCTCAAAAAGCTGTCGCTGCTGGGATCAATGGTATCCAAGTCGACGGTATGGACGTTCTTGCTGTATACGCAGCTACGAAACAAGCTCGTGTTGAAGCACTCAACGGTGTTCCGACATTGATCGAAACATTGACTTACCGTTACGGACCACACACACTCGCTGGTGATGATCCAACACGTTACCGTACAAAAGACATGGATGATGAGTATCAAGCACAAGATCCACTCGTCCGTTTCCGTGCTTTCATGGAAGCAAAAGGTCTTTGGAACGAAGATAAAGAGAACGAAGTCATCGAGCAAGCAAAAGCTGACGTTAAGGAAGCACTTGCACAAGCTGACAAAGAACCAAAACAAAAAGTTACAGATTTCATCAACGTGATGGCTGAAAAGCTTCCACAAAACCTGCAAGAGCAGCTTGATGAGTATACAGCAAAGGAGTCGAAATAACCCATGGCACAAATGACGATGATCCAAGCGATCACTGACGCAATGCGCGTCGAGATGAAACGCGACGAACAAGTTCTCTTGTTCGGTGAAGACGTCGGTAAAAACGGTGGGGTATTCCGTGCGACAGAAGGTCTTCAAGATGAGCTCGGCGAAGACCGCGTCTTCGATACACCACTTGCGGAATCAGGTATTGGTGGTCTTGCTGTCGGATTCAGTCTGACAGGATTCCGTCCAATCATGGAAATCCAATTCTTCGGATTCGTATTCGAAGTATTCGATTCAGTCGCAGCACAACTTGCGCGTCTCCGTTACCGTTCAGGCGGCACATACAGTGCACCTGTTACAATCCGTTCACCATTCGGTGGCGGTGTTAAAACACCGGAACTTCACGCAGATAACCTCGAAGGACTCATGGCTCAGTCACCAGGACTTAAAGTTGTCATTCCTTCAACACCTTACGATGCAAAAGGTCTTTTGATCGCGTCAATCCGCGACAACGACCCAGTCGTATTCCTCGAGCACATGAAACTCTACCGTTCATTCCGCGGTGAAGTGCCAGAGGGCGATTACACGATCGAACTCGGAAAAGCTGATGTTAAACGTGAAGGTACAGACGTAACAATCGTCACTTACGGTGCGATGGTACACGCTTCACTTAAAGCAGCGGAAGAGCTCGAAAAAGAAAACATCAGCGTCGAAATCATCGACTTGATGACAATCAGCCCAATCGACATCGATACGATTCTTGCTTCTGTCAAGAAAACAAACCGTGTCGTCGTCGTTCAAGAAGCACAAAAACAAGCGGGTATCGCTGCAATGGTTGCAACTGAAATCCAAGAACGTGCAATCCTTGACCTCGAAGCGCCAATTCTTCGTGTTGCTGCTCCAGATACAATCTTCCCATTCGCACAAGGTGAAGACGTCTGGATCCCAGATCACAAAGATATCGTTGAGAAAGTCAAAACTGTCTACAATTTCTAAGAGCATTTCGGAAAATAAGGAGAGGGGTTCATTCTCTCCTTGCTTCCGTTTTTACAGATAACAATCGACTAGAAGAGTGAACTAAAAGGAGGCATATTCAAATGGGTTTATTTGAATTCAAATTGCCGGATATCGGTGAGGGTATTCATGAAGGTGAAATCGTAAAGTGGTTCGTAAAAGCGGGCGACACTGTCAAGGAAGACGACGTTCTTCTTGAAGTACAAAACGATAAAGCAGTCGTTGAAATCCCATCACCAGTTGATGGTACTGTTAAAGAAGTAAAAGTTGACGAAGGTGTCGTAGCTGTCGTTGGCGACGTCCTCATCACTTTCGAAGTCGAAGGCGAAGGTTCTGCTCCTTCTGAAGAAGCAGAGCAACCAAAAGCTGAAGACAACGCAAAAGACGTTCAAGATACGGATCAAAAAGTGGAAGACAAACCAAACGAGGTTCAAATCCATAAATCAGAACGCGTCATCGCGATGCCATCTGTCCGTAAATATGCACGTGAAAAAGGTGTCGACATCCGTGAAGTCCAAGGTTCTGGAGACAACGGTCGTGTCGTCAAAGAAGACATCGATGCATTCGCAAACGGTGGTCAAACTTCTGAAGCACCAGCAACAGAAGAAAAAGCACCAGCTGCAGCTGCTTCTGCACCAAAAACAGAAGTTAAGCCATACGTTGCTGCTCAACCTGAACTTGAAACACGCGAGAAAATCAAAGGAATCCGTAAAGCGATTTCGAAAGCAATGGTTAACTCGAAACATACAGCTCCACACGTAACACTCATGGACGAAGTCGATGTTACGAACCTCGTAGCACTCCGTAAAAACTTCAAAGAAGTTGCGGCTGCTCAAGGTACGAAATTGACTTACCTTCCGTTCGTCGTAAAAGCATTGACTGCTGCTGCTAAAAAATACCCAGCAATCAACGCATCAATCGACGATGTAAACGAAGAAATCGTCTACAAAAACTACTTCAACATCGGTATCGCTGCAGATACAGACAACGGTCTTGTCGTACCAGTCGTTAAAGATGCAGATCGTAAATCGATCTTCTCACTCGCTGACGACATCAACGATCTTGCTGGTAAAGCACGCGAAGGTAAACTTTCTGGCGAAGAGATGAAAGGCGGATCAATCACGATCACTAACATCGGTTCTGCTGGCGGTCAGTGGTTCACACCAGTCATCAACCACCCAGAAGTTGCAATCCTCGGTATCGGCCGTATCGCTGAAAAAGCAGTCGTTAAAAACGGCGAAATCGTTGCTGCACCAGTTCTTGCACTTTCATTCAGCTTCGACCACCGTCTCATCGATGGTGCAACTGCACAAAACGCGCTTAACTTAGTTAAACGCCTATTGAACGACCCACAACTTCTCATCATGGAGGGATAAGCAATGGTAGTAGGTGAATTCGCACAAGAAACAGATTTACTCGTAATCGGGGCTGGCCCTGGTGGTTACGTTGCTGCAATCCGCGGCGCGCAACTCGGTATGAAAGTAACAATCGTTGAACGTGAAAACGTCGGCGGTGTTTGCTTAAACGTTGGATGTATCCCATCAAAAGCCTTGATCACTGCAGGACATAACTTCCAGCATGCTAAAGGTGCAAGCGATATGGGGATCACTTCTGAGAATGCAACTGTCGATTTCTCGAAAGTTCAATCTTGGAAACAATCTGTCGTCAACAAATTGACTGGCGGCGTTAGTGGTCTTCTTAAAGGGAACAAAGTCGAGACTGTCGTTGGGGAAGCTTACTTCCAATCAGAAGATACAGTCCGTATCATCAACGAAGATTCTTCGACTCCTTACAAATTCAAGAAATGTATCATCGCGACAGGTTCGACTCCAATCGAACTTCCAGCTTTCAAATGGTCAAAACGCGTCCTTTCTTCAACAGGCGCATTGAACCTTCCTGAAATCCCGAAAAAACTCATCGTCATCGGTGGCGGATACATCGGGATGGAGCTTGGTACAGCGTATGCGAACTTCGATACAGAAGTCGTCATTCTTGAAGGAACAAAAGACATCCTTTCTGGTTTCGAGCCTGCTATGACGCAAGTCGTTAAGAAAAAGCTCAAACAAAAAGGTAACATCACAATCCACAACGAAGCACTTGCTCAAAGTGTAGAAGAGTCGGAAGATGGCGTTAAAGTAACATTCGAAGTCAACGGTGAAGCACAAACAGTTGAAGCGGACTACGTCCTCGTTACTGTCGGTCGCCGTCCGAACACTGGTGATCTTGGTCTTGAAATGGCAGAAGTCAAAGTCAGCGACCGTGGTCTTGTCGAAATCGACGATCAGTGCCGTACTTCAAACGAAAACATCTACGCAATCGGTGATATCGTTCCAGGACCACCACTTGCACACAAAGCTTCATTCGAAGCTAAAATTGCTGCTGAAGCAGCTGCAGGACACCCTGCATACCTCGACTACAGCGCGATTCCAGCGGTCGTCTTCACAGATCCAGAACTCGCTACAGTCGGTTACACGGAAGCACAAGCGAAAGAAGAAGGACTCGATTACATCGCGTCTAAATTCCCTTACGCTGCGAATGGTCGTGCACTTGCACTCAACGAGCCAGACGGCTTCTTGAAAATGATCACTCGTAAATCAGATGGTCTCTTGATCGGCGCGCAAATCGCAGGTACAGGCGCATCTGATATGATCGCTGAAATGGGACTCGCAATCGAGTCTGGTATGACAGCTGAAGATATCGCACTCACAATCCATGCGCACCCATCACTCGGTGAAATCGCAATGGAAACTGCTGAAGTTGCAATCGGTAGCCCAATCCACATCATTAAATAATATCGAAACACCTCATACACGGGGAGCCGACCGTGTATGAGGTGTTTTTTTGTTTGGTCTTGATACAAAAAAGGAAAAGAAAAAGTAAAAATCGGAGAGGGTGGACGCACATGGAATCCGTGACTACCTTAGAGGAGCTGTATTACGTATCGGAAATGGATAAGGTTCGTTTTGTCGGCTGGACGACTGCACTCGCCCGCTATGATTTTGCTGTCGTCTGTACGGGACAATTCTTCGGGAAAGTACTTGTCGTCAGTTTAACCGGTGGTCAGTCAGCGTTACTCGATCAACAGGATGTGTTGAATGGAGATGTCTTAATTCGTACATTTGCGATTGAACGAGAGGATGTCGAAGTAATCGGTGAAGCACTCGCAGCATTCATTCCTTGTTCACCAAACGATGAATACGCAGAATGAAATGACAAAAAAAGCAGTAATCCTCATTGAATAAGGATTACTGCTTTATCTTGTCTTCACCGAATCGCATTCGATTGTTGAATGACTTTGATCGTCTCAAGCGAATGATCCTCAAGACCTTGAACCGGAAGACCGGCTTCGATGTTTTCTTTAATATAGGCAAGGTTGTCTGCCGTGATCATTTCGCCTGGGATGAAGATAGGAATACCAGGTGGATATACCATCATGAATTCAGCCGAAATCCGCCCGACCGCATCGACCAACGGAATCGTCTCTGTCTCTTCATAGAATGCATCACGAGGACTGAGAGCGAGCGCTGGGATGTCTGGAAGAACAATCGAATGATCAGTCGTCTCGGCGCCATTATTTTGATAACGTGCGACAAGTAACGACATCGCATGTAGAAAGGCATCAATCGTCTCTTCTGAGTCACCAGACGTGATGATGACGAGAATGTTGTTCAAATCAGAAAGTTCAACTTCGATCCGATGTTCTTCACGTAAGAACTCTTCGACGAGGTGACCAGAAATGCCAAGCCCTTTGACGGAAACAAGCACTTTCGTTGGATCAAAGGCGAACGTCGCACTCGAATGCAGATCGGACTCACCGAAAACGGCGAGATAAGGAAGCTTCGCTAATCCAAAGCGCATCCGTGTCGCAAGTTCAAGTGCCCGACGATTCATCGCTTCACCGTTGATCGCAAGATGACGCCGAGCGCAGTCAAGAGAAGCGAGCAACAGGTAAGATGTCGATGTCGTCGTCAACATCGAGAGCACTGCTTGAACTTTATCTGGAGAGACAAGTCCGCGACGAACGTTCAGGACAGAGCTTCCTGTAAGTGAGCCACCGAGTTTATGCACGCTAGTTGCGGCAAGATCAGCTCCTGCTTGCATCGCTGACAACGGCATATCTTCGTGGAATGCGATATGCACGCCGTGTGCTTCGTCGACGAGTACCGGAATACCTTTACTATGGGAAAGCTTGACGATGCTCTCTAAGTCACCAGCAACGCCGAAATAGGTCGGGTTGATGACGAGAACTGCTTTTGTATCGGGATGAAGTGCAAGGGCACGTTCTACCGCGCTTGGTGTGATACCGTGCGCGATTCCGAATGTCTCATCGAATTCAGGGTGAATGAAAATCGGATGCGCACCAGAAAGAACGATAGCTGACATCACCGATTTATGCACGTTCCGAGGAACGAGAATTTTATCATCAGGTCCGACGACACTCATGATCATCGCCATGATGGCCGTTGAAGTTCCTTGTACGGAAAAGAACGTTTCGTCGGCATGGAAGGCTTGAGCTGCCAATTGATGAGCTTCTTTAATGATTGCCTTTGGATGATGGAGATCATCAAGGGGAGCGATATTGATTAAATCGATATCGAGCGCATTCTGACCGATGAACGATCGAAAGGCTGGATCCATTCCCTGACCATTTTTATGACCGGGAATATGAAATTGAATTGGTTGACGTTTCGCATGCGCAAGTAGCGCATCGAATAAAGGTGTATCGAGCTGTGTTAAGCTTTTTGTTTGCACCAGATTTCCCCCCTTAAAACCGAATAAAAATACAATCAAACAAGCTAACTATAACAAGTTTTCGGACGGTTGCAACTGTTTTATGCTTCTTTTCCGTGTAAAATAGAAAAGTGCAGAAAGGAAGTGGGAATGATGGCATTGAATTATCCGCTCAATTCCGATTGGTCGACTGAAGAAATCGTGAAAGTCATCGACTTCTTTAATTTAGTCGAGCAAGCGTATGAGACAGGTGTTGAAAGACAACGATTGCTCGAAGCGTATCGTGAATTCAAGCAAATCGTCACCTCGAAATCCGAGGAAAAACAGTGGGATCAGTTTTATATGGAAGAGACCGGTTGCTCGAGTTATCGGACGATGCAACAAGCGAAACGTCAGGAAGAACCGATTGTTCGTATGAAGAAATAATTGGATCATGAAGATAAGACTCCTATGCGATCGTATAGGAGTCTTATCTTTTAATCCGACTGGAAATGTGCGGGAAATGATCAACATTTGTTTAAAGTGGAAAGGAAGCGGCTATATACTACATACAAGACGTTGGTCTTACAAATATGTGAAACTGTATTTTTTAAAATTAGATGCTTTACATCTAAGTTGAATCGTACTATTATAGATTCAATCCACTAATAAGTCGCAATTGTCTGACAAATTAAACCTCTGTTTATCCCGCGAAGGAGTGTGGTTACTGTGAAACAAGTGATAGAAGCATACAAGAGAAAAGATGCAGAAAAACGCATTCCTGTATTGCGTCTCGAAATCGATTATGAGCTTGCTACATTACACGATGCGATGGTGGCAAGTGACGCAGAAGCTGTTGGTGCAAGTAAAGAGCGCCTCGAAAAATATCGTCAAGAGATGGTACGTCTTGAAGCTTGATTTCAACGTTCCGATCTCTACCTTATAATAAAATATCAACTCTTCAACCAGCGAATTGTTCGCTGGTTTTCTTTTTTTGTTACTATAGAAGAAGCTGGAAACAACGATGAAGGAGTGAACTCAAATGCAGATTGAGTTGGATGCGATAGATTTGATCAAACGAGCGGGAAAGTACATTCGCGAAAAAATTGATGGTTCGTATCACGTCGAACAAAAAACCGGAAAAAGCGATTTAGTGACAGAGATTGATCAAGCCGTCGAGGATTTATTGATTCAAGGTATTTTAGATCGCTATCCGAATCATCATATTTATGGGGAAGAAGGGCGAATCGCTCGACCCGATACACTCGAAGGCACGATCTGGTTCGTTGATCCGATTGATGGAACGATGAACTTTATCCGTCAAAAACGAATGTTTGCCATCTCGATTGCGATCATGATAGATGGTGAGTTACGTTATGGATTCGTCTACGATGTCATGGCGGACGAGTTGTTCCATGTCATCAAAGGGCATGGTGCTTATCAAAACGGCATACGATTACCACAAATCGAGGAGCGGAGTGTTAAAGAAGCAATCATCTGTATGAACGCGACCTGGGTGACACCAAATCGTCGAATCAATACGGATCGTCTTTCGCCACTCGTACGACACGCGGTAGGTGTACGAGCAATCGGTGCAGCATCACTTGAACTCGCATGGACAGCTGCAGGGCGTGTTGACGGGTATATCACGATGCGTAATATGCCTTGGGATTACGCAGCCGGTCAGTTGTTGATTGAAGAGGTCGGTGGGCGTGTCGGAACGATCACAGGTGAATCGATGTCATTTCTCGAACAAACGAGTGTGCTAGCAGGTAGCCAGACATTCGTTGAAGATGTGTTGACATTCGTACAAACACAAGAGGATTGAAAAAAGGTTTCTTTCGTCTTGAACGAAAGGAACCTTTTTGTTCATGCTTGTTTTCGTAAACGTGCCTTTAAAACGAACCCGGCACCCATCGCAACAATCATTAAGATGACAGAGGCGATCGTCATCGGTACGTTTTGTTCCGCGATGAAGATGCCGATGGCTGCCATGGATCCTACGGCAAGCATGGCGAGTAATAAAAATAGCAGGCGCATGTTTTTTCCCCCTCTACCCGTGAGTACGTTAACAGTGTAGCGTGAATGAAGGATAATGAAAAGGCTTTCGGAGTGATGTCGAATCTTAGTCATTGCCAATTAGGACTCTACCTGTGCTATACTCTTAAAGTTGACCGAAAGTATGATAAGATTTATTTAAATGAATAGAAAGAGGTACACACCTATGACAACATTAGTACGAAATGATTTACGCAACGTTGCGATTATCGCCCACGTTGACCATGGTAAAACAACATTAGTCGATGAGCTTTTAAAACAGTCTGGAACGTTCCGTACGAACGAACAAGTCGAAGAACGCGCAATGGACTCAAATGACATCGAGCGGGAACGTGGAATCACGATTCTTGCAAAAAACACTGCAATTGACTACAAAAACACACGCATCAACATCGTTGATACGCCAGGACACGCCGATTTTGGTGGAGAAGTTGAGCGGATCATGCGTATGGTTGATGGCGTCATCCTCGTCGTCGATGCACGTGAAGGCTGTATGCCACAAACACGTTTCGTTTTGAAAAAAGCACTCGAGCAAGGACTTCAACCAATCGTCGTCGTCAACAAAATCGACAAACCGATGGTCCGTCCTCTTGAAGTCGTCGATGAAGTCGTGGATCTCTTGATCGACCTCGGAGCTGACGAAGATCAACTCGAATTCCCAGTCGTTTATGCATCGGCAGTCAACGGCTCAAGTTCATTCGAACCTGAATTGGAAAAACAAGAAGATACAATCACAAACGTTCTTGATTTAATTCTTGAGCACACACCAGCACCTGTCGATAACACGTTGGAGCCGCTTCAGTTCCAAGTGACGATGCTTGACTATGATAACTACCTCGGACGGATCGGTGTCGGTCGTGTCTTCCGTGGAGAAATCAAAGTTGGCGATAGCGTTTCGCTTTCAAAACTTGATGGTTCAACAAAGAACTTCCGTGTTACGAAGTTGTTCGGTTACTTCGGTCTAAAACGTGTCGAAATCGAAACAGCAAAAGCTGGAGATTTGATTGCGATCGCTGGTATGGAAGATATCAACGTCGGTGAGACGGTTTGCCCGACTTCACACGTTGATCCACTCCCATTATTACGTATCGATGAGCCAACGCTTCAAATGACATTCATCGTCAACAACTCGCCATTCGCTGGTCGTGAAGGGGATCTCGTTACTTCACGTAAAATCGAAGAGCGTCTTGAAAAAGAACTCGAAACAGACGTTTCACTTCGCATCGAAAACACAGACTCACCGGACCGCTGGATCGTTTCTGGTCGTGGGGAACTTCACCTCGGGATCTTGATCGAAAACATGCGCCGTGAAGGATACGAAATTCAAGTATCGAAACCGCAAGTAATCATCAAAGAAGAAGAAGGCGTCAAAGTCGAGCCATTCGAACGCGTCGTCATCGATACACCAGAAGAGTACACAGGTTCTGTCATGGAATCGATCGGTCTCCGCAAAGGTGAATTGACGAACATGCAAACAATGGACAACGGTCAAACAAAAATGGAATTCATCGTTCCTTCACGTGGTTTGATCGGTTACCGTAACGAATTCCTTTCTGCTACACGCGGATACGGAATCATGAACCACACATTCGAAGAATACCGTCCGTTCATCCAAGCGGATATTGGTGGACGTCGTAGTGGAGTTATGGTCTCAATCGAAACAGGTAAAGCAACTGCTTACGCGATCTCAGCTCTTGAAGACCGCGGAACGATCTTCATCGAGCCTGGTATTGAAGTATACGAAGGTATGATCATCGGCGAATGTAACCGTGATGTCGATCTCGCTGTCAACGTCGTTAAAGCAAAACAATTAACGAACATGCGTGCATCTGCAAAAGATTCAACGAACGTTCTTAAACGTCCACGTGTCTTCTCACTTGAAGAGTCGTTGACATTCTTGAATGAAGATGAGTACTGTGAAATCACACCACAATCGGTTCGTCTCCGTAAACAAGTCTTGAATAAGAACGAACGTGAAAAGCAAGAAAAACGTCGTCGTCTAGGTAAAGATTAAGTCTTGAACGAATAGGGGGACTGGCAATGAATGCACAAGCTGCCGTTGCTTCTGATTTCTCGAAATACGATATTCCGTTCATCGCGAAACTTCTCGGTATCGGAAGTGATCCGAATAACATCGAAGCGGGATTTTATCCTTTAATGATTACCGTCGTCATCTTGACACTTGTCGTCTTTAAGTTAGGATTTGCTAAGGAACTAGCATGGTGGAAATCACTGATCGTCTATCTCTTGCTCGCCGTCTTCTCGGCAGCATTGACGCTTGTCTTCTGGACATGGCCGATTCCTGAAGTACTCTTAGCGATGGTCTTCGTACTTGGTATTTATCGCTTCCGGATGTGGATGGTCAAGCGTGAACGTGAACGGACAGCTTCTTGACGGAAGCATGTCATGAATCAAAAGAACGAATCTCTTCGGAGGTTCGTTCTTTTTTTTGAGCCAATTCAGATGCATGATTTAAAGCGTAGCGGGAACAATGATACTAAAAGGGGGAGAAAACAGTGAAAATAAGGTATGTCATACCCCTACTGTTAGCGGGTATCCTGATGGGGTGTACACAAACGTCAGAAGAATCGTCAACAGAGGAAACGAATCAGCCGACACAAGAAAACAATCAACAGGATTCAGGTGATCAAGAAGCGACGCAATCATCTCAAGCGCAAGAAGGCGTCGTATTTAAAGAGCTAAACGCTCCGTGGAATATTGTCCGAGAAGGAGAAGTATTTTACATCACGGAACGAGAAGGAACGATTGTCAAAGGAGAAAAAGATGATTATGAACGGATGCGCCTTCAGCTGAAAGAGGATGTCCTCGCTGAAGGAGAAGGTGGATTGCTTGGAATGGTACTTGATCCTGATTTTAAGGACAATAAGACGGCATACGTCTACCATACGTACGCCAAACAAGGACAAGCGACGAATCGCGTCATCGCGATAAAAGAAGAGGGTGACCAGTGGACGGAAGAACGTGTCTTACTCGATGATATTCCCGGAGCGACGATTCATAACGGTGGACGGCTGGAATGGGGACCTGAAGGCGCACTCTACGTCACAGCAGGAGACGCAGCGAATCCTGAACTGGCGCAAGACATTGATTCATTGGCAGGAAAGATTTTACGCATCACATCTGAAGGAGAACCGTTCGAGGGGAATCAAAAAGGATACGTCTACAGTCTCGGTCACCGGAATCCACAAGGACTTGTTTTCGTCGATGATCAACTGTATGCAAGCGAACATGGGCAAAGTGGGCACGATGAAATCAATCGAATCGAACAAAAGAATTATGGATGGCCGACGATTGAAGGGAAAGAGCAAGCAGACGGACTGGTGACGCCGTGGTATGAAGTAGGAGAACAATCTGTTGCACCAAGTGGAGTTGCAACAGCAGAGGATACACTTTATTTTGCAACACTTGTCGGACAACGATTACAAACCATCGATCTAGAGACGAAGCAAGTCAAGACGATCGTCGAAAATCAAGGTCGGATTCGAGATGTCTGGATTGACGAGACATCGATTTACTATATTACAAATAATACGGACGGAAGAGGGAATCCATCGGCAGATGATGATCGACTCGTTCGAATCAATCGATGAACAACAAAAGGTCTGTCAGGGAATTTCCCCGCAGACCTTTTGTTTACCAGTGTTTTCGTTTCGTTTCCCAAGTCGGGTATAAATGAAATTGTCCAGAAGCGTGGCGTTCAAGTGTCCGTTCTTCTACGCGTGATCGACACTCATCACAAATGTGGACACGAACAGGTTTATTGCGTAATCGCTTCGCCGTGAAGGACCAATCATCAATCGTTTCACGCTTATCGCAAATCGTACATTTCACTCGCATGCCAGGTCCTCCCTTTTTTTCTTAGTATATCATATTAGAAGATTATTCAGATGTAAAAAAGGGAAACGAGAAGTATATATCGAAATATCATCACTAAGTCGTAGAGGGGGTGATGTCATGGCAAATAAAGTTGAACAACAGCTCAACTCAGGTCAACTAGAAGCACTATCGCAATTACCACTCGTTTTTTTGATTACGCATGATCAATCCAAACATTGGCCCATCACACATGCAATCAGTTGGGTACATGCGACGGATTCACAAACGATTCGTTTTACAATCGAAGCAGATTCTCATCTCGTTAAAACATTACGAGAACATCCGGTCTTCACATTGATCTTTTTTGCAGATCAGTCGACGTACAGCTTAACATGTACGGACGTCAAGGCGTTTACGCCGCAAGAAGACCTTCCGTTGCCACTCGCTTTTTATGAGGGACGCGTTGAGGAGGTACGTGACATCTTGTTTTACGGAGCAGCTGTCACACAACGACCAACTATCGAAAAAACATACGATGAACAGGCAGCTGAACGGTTGGATCAACTCGTTCATCGCATCCTAAAAGCGTAACATTCATCACAAACTCGACTCTAAAGGGGCGAACGATGGAATGAAAAAAATATACGTACTTGATACTAATGTCATGCTTCACGATCCACTTTCTCTATTCCAATTCCAGGAGCACGACGTCGTCATACCAGCGATCGTACTAGAAGAACTAGATGGAAAAAAACGCAACATGGATGAGGTTGGACGTAATGCACGAGAAACAGCTCGCATTTTAGACCAATTACGAGAAACGGGTCAGCTTCATGCGGGAGTGCCACTCGGAAACGGCGGTATTCTTCGCGTCGATATCGGGGACTCCATTCATGAAGGTTCGCCGTTTACGCATGAATCAAACGATAATAAGATCATTGAACTGGCGTGGTCGATTCATCAGGAACAACAAACCGAAGCGACCCCACGAGATGTCATTCTCGTCTCAAAAGATATCTTAGTCCGCGTCAAAGCGGATGCGTATGGATTAGTCGCTGAAGACTATATGACGGATCATATCGCTGATTTGACCGGTCTTTATACAGGATTCATCGAAGTGACCGTCGATCAGGAATATATTGATGCCTTCTATCAGGACAAACGGCTTTCGGTGGATGTCTTGCCAGAAAAATTGCAACCGAATGAGTTCGTCATCTTAAAAAGTAACATGTCGAAAGCTTCAGCCATCGCCGTCGTTGATCAGAACCTGCCAATCATTCGGGCACTTTCGATCGATGTCGATCAAGTCTGGGGCGTCATTCCACGAAACGTTCAACAACGGATGGCATTTGAGTTATTATTACGTGACGATGTACCACTCGTGACACTCGTTGGTAAGGCAGGTACCGGAAAAACGTTACTTGCACTCGCTGCGGGTCTCCTGCAAGTGGAAGACGAGCATAAATATAAAAAACTGGTCGTTGCTCGTCCTGTCGTACCGATGGGAAACGATATCGGCTACTTGCCGGGTGAAATGGAAGAGAAGCTTCGTCCGTGGATGCAACCCATCTATGATAACCTCGAACACCTTTTCAATACGGGATCGGGAGACGAACTAGGTAACATTCTCGCCGGAATGAAGACGATTCAACTGGAAGCGTTAACGTATATCCGGGGACGTAGTATGCCGGGACAATTCATCATCATCGATGAAGCGCAGAATTTGACGAAACATGAAGTCAAGACGATTTTGACACGTGTCGGTGAAAACTCGAAAATCGTGTTAGTCGGGGATCCGCAACAGATTGATCATCCGTATCTAGATGAGTATTCCAATGGTCTATCCTACGCTGTAGAACGACTCAAAAATGAGAAGATGACGGGACACGTCAAACTCGTCAAAGGGGAGCGCTCGAACTTGGCACGCCTCGCAGCCGATTTACTATGAAAAAACGTGGTGCGTCTATTCAGGCGCACCACGTTTTCCTTATATGACGGTAACCGTATGAACGGATTTGACGATCCGTTGTCCGTGTAACAGATGAACGGGTCCATCTGCTAACACTTTGCCTTCTTGTGAGAACTGCAGATACACTTCGTCGAGTTGTTCAAGTGGAAGTTCGACCGTTTCTTCGCCTTCGAAACGAATAGCGATCGCGTCCGGTAAGAGCTCGGCATTCCGGATGAACGGCGCAAGCGCCATGGCGAATGACCCTTGAAGCGCAGCTTCTTTTTCAGCACGTGTCATCGGACGATTGTGATCCGTACGACTGCCTTCCATGATGCCTTTATCCCACGCAGCCCCCATTTTCGCGTAGTACGCTTCTTGTTCACTTGTGTCGGCTGGTTGACCGATTTTCTCGATTTCCACCTTTCGTTCATCAAAGATCCAGACTGTCGGATCAATCGTTAACTGATGTCGTACTTTACCGTTAATCGGAAAAATCATTTGTTCTACCCCCTAAATGTGTAAGTCCAACAAATCCATTATACCGAAACGTTGAATTGTTGGCGAAAGTAAGGTAAAGTTTAGCTATAACAGGAACGCGTCATTTCATGAGGAGGGATTGGATTGTCAACTGAAATCGAGACAGTTCATCGCCAGCGCGCTCTTGAGCTACTAGAAGCGGATGCACAAAAAATCCGCCGGTTGATCGAGGTCCAGCTTGCGAATTTAACGATGCCACAATGTCCTCTTTACGAGGAAGTATTGGATACACAAATGTTCGGATTATCCCGTCAAATTGATTTTGCGGTACGTCTTGAACTGATTGATGCGGGTGAGGGGAAACAATTACTCGAATCACTTGAACAGCAATTATCTGATTTACATGATGCGGAGACGTGCTGATTTTCTACTCAAACGTGAAATGCGGCGTTTGGGTATTTTTTTTTAGAAAATGAAAAAAGGACGTGTACATATGTTAGCGAAGTTTAAAGAAAAACGAGCATTTTTTGACTATGGTCTCTTCTTTACGATGCTCATCCTCATGGCGATCAGTACGGTCATGGTCTATAGTGCGAGCGTGTGGAACGGTGGAGATTATGCGAATACGTCCTTCTTTGAGAAGCAGTTGATGTTTGATGCGATGGCGATCGTGCTGTTCCTTTTCGTTTCACAAATCAATCATGAGGTGTTCCGTGGACCAGTGATTCGTTTACTCTTGTACGCGATTACATGGTTGATGTTGATGGCGACGCTGTTTTCGGCACCACTAAACGGGGCTCGCGCATGGTTGAACTTCGGTATCTTCTTGATTCAACCAATCGAGCTTTGTAAATTCGTGCTCGTCGTCGGACTTGCGAGTTATTTTGATCAAAAGCACAAAGGGAAAATGGACGGCGTGATTGGGATCGTCCATCACTTCATCCATCGTCAAATTCCAGCGACGTCTCCAGGAAGACGGATTTTACTTAGTTTCTCGGACTGGATCTTGATTCCGATGGTTGTATTACTTGCACCTTACGCGATCATCATTCGCATGCAACCGGATGACGGCGGATTGTTCATTCTGTTACTCATCACGGCGATGATTTTATTCGCAGTTGGATTACCGAGTGGTTACATCATGTTATGTGTCGTCACCGTACCAATCATCTTCTTGTACGCATGGAATAATTTTTCGGATAATCAGATGCAACGGATTCAAGCAAGTTTGAATCCCTTCCTTGACGCAGAAGGGAAGGGGTATCAGCTCATCAACTCCGTCATATCGATTGCCCACGGGGGATTATTCGGAGTAGGTCTCGGGAATAGCTTTCAGAAGTATGGTTATTTGCCTGAACCTGAAACCGACTACATCATGTCGATCATCTCGGAGGAACTCGGGTTCGTCGGTGTCCTCGTCGTGCTTGGTCTACTGTTCTACTTGATGATTCAAGGTGCGGTCATCGCTAATCGGTGTGTCTCGCTTTACTCGAGCATGCTCGCTCTCGGGATATCCGGTATCATCTTCATCCAGACATGTATCAATATCGCGGCCATGTCCGGTCTGTTTCCAGGTACAGGTGTTACCTTGCCATTCATCAGTTACGGTGGGTCATCGTTACTCGTCATGAGTACGATGCTTGGTGTAATGGCGAACATTTCCATGCAAAACAAATATCGAGTGGCTTATCAGAAAGAAGTGCGGACTGCACGTTCGATGAGTGCCACAAGCTCATTAACTAAAGGGGGAGCATCAGTTGACTAAAATCCAGAAGATTCTCGTAGCAAACCGCGGGGAGATCGCGATTCGCGTTTTCCGTGCAGCGACAGAACTCGGTATTCGTACCGTTGCCATTTATTCGCGAGAGGATATGGGTTCTCTTCATCGCTATAAAGCCGATGAAGCGTACCGGATCGGAGAAGGGAAAAAACCGATCGAAGCTTATCTCGATATTGAAGATATCATTGCAACAGCGAAAAAAGCCGAATGTGATGCGATCCATCCTGGTTATGGATTCCTCTCTGAGAATATTGAGCTAGCCAAACGTTGCCGTGAAGAAGGAATCATCTTCATCGGACCGCAAGAAGAGCATCTGTATAAGTTCGGGGATAAAGTACGGGCACGAACGACAGCGATTGAAGCCGGTCTTCCTGTCATTCCAGGAACGGATGGTCCGATCTCATCCATTGATGAAGCGTATGCGTTCGCAAAGGAAGCAGGCTATCCACTCATGGTCAAAGCATCGCTTGGCGGTGGTGGACGCGGTATGCGTGTCGTCCGGACAGAAGAAGAGCTTCCAGACATGATCGAACGTGCGAAATCTGAAGCCTTGAAAGCATTTGGTTCGGATGAGATTTACGTCGAAAAATTAATCGAACGACCAAAACATATTGAAGTTCAAATCATCGGTGACGCCCATGGGAACATCATTCACTTGTTTGAACGTGATTGTTCTGTACAGCGTCGTCACCAAAAAGTCGTCGAAGTGGCACCTTGTGTGACGCTATCAGACGAAGGTCGACAAAAGATTTGTGACGCAGCCGTCACATTGATGAAGCATGTCGGATACGAAAATGCGGGTACGGTCGAATTTCTCGTGACACAAGATGAATCGTTCTATTTCATCGAGGTCAACCCACGTGTCCAAGTCGAGCACACGATTACGGAGATGATCACGGGCGTTGATATCGTCCAGACACAAATCCGTGTTGCTGAAGGCGAATCGTTACATAGCGACCTCGTTGGTATTCCGCAACAAGAAGACATTAAGATGCTTGGTTTTGCGATCCAAAGCCGAATCACGTCAGAAGATCCGGAGAACGGTTTCTTGCCGGATACAGGGAAAATTAAAGCCTATCGTTCACCAGGCGGTTTTGGTGTACGTCTCGATGGTGGGAATGCTTATGTTGGAGCGGAAATTTCACCATATTATGACTCACTGCTCGTTAAAATCTCGACGCATGGTTTGACATACGATCAAGCCGTTGCGAAGATGCGTCGAAACTTAAGTGAATTCCGAATCCGTGGGATCAAGACGAATATCCCATTCTTAAGCAACGTCTTGAAGCACCATGCGTTCGTCAGCGGGGATTACAATACATCGTTCATTGATGATACACAAGAATTATTCATCTTCCCGAAACGTCAAGACCGGGGAACGAAACTTTTGACGTACATCGGAGAGGTTTCCGTCAATGGATTCCCGGGAATCGGAAAATTGGACAAGCCGCTTGCGCGTGACGTCCGGATTCCGAGAAATCTCCCGACAGACTATACACCAGGTGCAAAAGCGATTCTCGATGCGGAAGGTCCAGAAGCCGTCGCAAAATGGTTGGCAGCTCAGGAGAACGTTATGTTGACAGATACGACATTCCGTGATGCCCATCAGTCGCTCCTTGCGACGCGGATGCGGACGAAGGATCTCGTTGCGATTGCAGAGGCGGAAGCGAAACTGCTACCTGAACTGTTCTCTGTCGAAGCATGGGGAGGCGCGACATTTGATGTCGCCTACCGATTCTTATCGGAGGATCCATGGGTTCGTCTGATGAAATTACGTGAAAAGATGCCGAACGTCCTCATTCAAATGTTGCTTCGTGGTGCGAACGGCGTTGGTTACAAAAACTATCCGGACAATGTCATTCACACGTTCGTCAAGGAAGCGGCGCAGGCAGGAGTCGACGTCTTCCGAATCTTCGATAGCTTGAACAACCCGGAGTCGATTCAACTTGCCATCGATGCGGTCTTGCCGACAGGTAAAATCGCGGAAGCAGCTGTCTGTTATACAGGGGATTTATTCGATGCGAATCGACCGAAATATCACCTGCCGTATTACGTCAATCTAGCGAAACAACTGGAAGAAAGCGGCGCTCATATCATTGCCATCAAGGATATGGCGGGTCTCTTGAAACCGGAGGCAGCCTACGCGCTCGTATCAGCACTTAAAGATGCGGTATCGCTACCGATCCATCTCCACACACACGATGCGAGTGGGAACGGGATTTATACGTATGCGCGTGCGATTGATGCAGGTGTCGACGTCGTAGACGTCGCGGCATCAAGCATGTCGGGACTGACGAGTCAGCCAGCGGGTGGTAGCTTGATTCATGCCTTAAGTGGTCATCCACGTCAACCGCTCGTATCAGCACAGAAGTTTGAACAGATTTCGGATTATTGGCAGGACGTGCGTCATCTGTATCAAGCATTCGAACTCGATATGATCGCACCGAATCCAACGGTCTACGACCATGAGATGCCGGGTGGACAGTATTCGAACTTACAGCAACAAGCAAAAGCGGTTGGACTTGCGGATCGTTGGTCTGAAGTCAAAGAGATGTATGCGCGTGTCAATATGCTGTTTGGCGATATCGTCAAAGTCACACCATCGTCAAAAGTCGTCGGAGACATGGCACTCTTCATGGTTCAACATCATCTGACAGAAGAGGATGTCTTGCACCGTGCAAGTGGACTTGATTTCCCGGATTCAGTCGTCGAACTGATGAAAGGGGAGCTCGGAACTCCACCAGATGGTTTCCCGCAAGACGTTCAACAGGCTATTCTCAAGGGAGCTGCTCCGCTGACAGAACGTCCAGGTAAGATGATGGAACCACTCAATTTTGATGCGATCAAACATGAGTTGTTCGAAAAACTTGAACGTCCAGTTACAGAATTTGATGCACTCGCTTACGCGCTCTATCCAAAAGTCTTCATGGACTACAGTTCGTATGTCGCGCGATATGGTGATATCTCTGTTCTTGATACGAATACGTTCTTCCATGGAATGCGTCTAGGGGAGACGATCGAGGTTGAAATCGAACGAGGCAAGACACTCTACCTCAAGTTGATTCAAATCGGTCAGCCAGACGATCATGGGATGCGGACGATCTATTATGAGATGAACGGTGTTCCTCGTGAAGTCGAAGTCAAAGACATCAGTATTAAGGAAAGTTCATCAAGTCGTCCAAAAGCAGATCGAAGCAATGCGAAACAAATCGGTGCATCAATGCCGGGTAGCGTGCTGAAGGTACTCGTCGAGACGGGTACACGTGTCCGTAAAGGAGAGCAACTCCTCGTCACGGAAGCGATGAAGATGGAAACGACGATCCAAGCACCGGAAGACGGTGAAATCAAAGCCGTCCACGTCAAGGAAGGCGAAGCCATCGCAAGTCAAGACTTACTGATTGAATTCGTATAAGGTCACAACGAAAAACAGGCGCACGCTCGGCGGGCTGCCTGTTTTTCATTCAATACGTAGTGGGAGAGGATACGATTGAACATTATTTGTTGGGTACGAAGTGATTTTCGATTACAAGATAACCACATGTTGGCACGTGCTGTTGAATTACTAAATGAAAATCCGAAGGCGACGGTCGAGTTCGTCTTTTGGCTCAATCCGGATTACATCGGAGAATATGAAGCACGGCAACAATATTTCTTCCAAGCGCTCGAGATGTTTTCTGATGCCTGCAAAGAGAAAGAGATGCCAATCCGTTTCATCGAAGGCGATGAACAGGCTTTCTTAGACGCAACTGGTGATGCGGACGTTTTGTTATTTAATGCGGAATATGTCGAACCATTCAAGACGCGAGATGAAAAAATCATTAAAAAGCGTAAAGATCGTCAGACGGAGCGACTACTAGACCGACATCTTCTTCACCCACATGACATTAAAAAGCAAGATGGAAAGTTCTATAAAGTATTCACGCCATATAAGAATGCATTCATGAAAAAAGATATTCCTGCACCATATGAAGTGAAATGGCAAACGCTGCGGGATCATTATCAAAAGCGTCAGCACGATAATAGTTTCATCAACGCTTATTTTAAAAAGGCAGAGTCGGAAGCCGTCTTCCATCCTGGTGAAAAGCAGGCGAAACAACGCTTGAAGAAATTCATCGAACAATCGCTTGAAGATTACGAAGAGAATCGTGATTTTCCTGCTGTCGACGGTACGAGTTTACTTTCTCGCTATTTACGGACTGGAGAAGTCGGCATTCGGACCGTCTATGCGGCTGTTCAGGAGGCAAAAGAATCAAAAGGGAAACAGACCTTCATCACCGAACTCATCTGGCGTGAATTCTATTACATGATTTTAATGCATTTCCCGGAATCAAAACGACAAGCCGTCAATACGCAATATCGGGAAATCGAATGGGAAGAAGATGAAGCGGGCTTCAAGGCGTGGTGTGAAGGCAAGACGGGCTATCCGATCGTTGATGCAGCGATGCGGCAATTGAATCAAACGGGGTGGATGCATAATCGTCTACGGATGATCGTCGCTTCTTTCCTGACAAAAGACTTGTTGGTCGATTGGCAGAAAGGCGAACGATATTTCCAGCAGAAACTCGTTGATTATGAAGCGGCATCAAACATCGGGGGTTGGCAATGGGCAGCATCAGTCGGAACGGATGCCGTCCCGTACTTCCGCGTCTTCAATCCGACGACTCAATCGAAGAAGTTCGATAAGGATGGAGAGTTCATTCGAAAGTATGTCACGGAAATCAAGGATTTATCAAAGCAGTATATTCATGAACCGACTGCTGAGCAACGCAAGGATTATGGCTATCCAGAACCAATCGTCGCACATGACGAAGCGCGAAAGCGTGCGATTGCTCGATTCAAATAATGAAAAAAGGATGTTCCTCGCTTGAGGAACATCCTTTTTTTACGACCTTATTGAAGACGACTATTTGCCTTACGTGTTCGGAATGCATGGTACGTCAAGTAAGATAAGACCCCGAAGTAACATGTGATCAAGAAGGCGTGGAGTAACGGCACATACGTTGCATGTCCACCAAGAACGATCCAAGCCCCAGTGGCGACTTGGCACGAAATGAAGAACGTCGCGAACGCCATACCAATCGTTGTCGTCCGATGCTTTAAGCGAATCGCAACGACATGGACGAATAAGGTGAACAGGAACAGTAATCCTGCCATGATCCGGTGAATCATCTGCACCCACGCTTCGAATGTCATGGAAGGTTGAGAACAGACAGGCCAACCAACGCAAGCATATGTAGCCCCGACGTGGCGTACGTAAGCACCCGTATAAACGACGATCAGCGTATAGATGAGTAGACCGTACAAGAGCTTCCGTAAGAATGCTGGGACAGATTCCCTGAATTCCTGACCCGGACGCTCCATGATCAACAGTGTCAAAATCAATAGCGAAGCAAAGGAAATCAAAGAGATTCCGAAATGTAACGCCATGACGAGGTCTGATTGTTGCCAAACGACTGCTCCAGCACCGACGATCGATTGAATCAACATGAAGATGAAAGCAAGAAACGCAAAGATCTTCGTATCTAATCGATCCTTGAAGGCAACGAGCGTCCAGAGACATAAGGCGATGATTAAGAGTCCAACGACTCCAGTCACAGCGCGGTGACTATATTCAATCATCGTTTCAACACTTGGGTTCGTCGGAATGAGTTCCCCGTGACAGAGTGGCCAATCCGTTCCGCAACCATCTCCCGAATCCGTTTTTGTGACTGTCCCACCCATCAGTAAGACGATCATCATCGTAAACGTGACGAAGGCTGAAAACATCGAAAGTTTTCGATTCAAGATTTGGACACCACCTTTCTAAAAAAATACGAAATACATGGATTTCCATAGGTCTAGTATCGCATAAAAAGTACTGAAAGGGTTGCAATCTTTTAGAACAACGCTATTCTAGTATTAGGTAAATATAGTGAACTGTGATGAAAATCACATAGATTTCACATTTTGTTCATTATGTCGAAAGTATTTTCATACGTCACGGTCCTCGATATGTGGTATCTTTTATAGAGAAAAGGGCGTTTCGTGGCATGTCTGTGTTATTTCTGTGAAGAAATTACGTGAAGCCTAGGTGCTAAACGGAAGCAGACGGTGAAAAGGAGGGAACAGCATGGCGAAAGTTACTGGAGAGGCACTGGATATGGCGATCGAGCAAGCAGATCAGCCGACATTCAAGGACTATATTACCCTAGCAAAAATGGGGATTGTCCGTGCCAATCTGATTACGGTCTTCGCGGGGTATGTCGTAGCAGCATCGTACATAACGGATGATGTCCTGTTGTACTTGTGGCAAACCAAGTGGATGTTACTGTGGACGCTTCTCGGGAGTGGATTGGTCATTGCCGGAAGTTGCTACCTCAATAACTACATTGACCGGGACATCGATTACAAGATGGAACGGACGATGGGAAGACCAAGCGTTACTGGGAAGATGGATGGACAGCGGATACTCGCACTAGGACTCGGTATTCTTGCGACCGGTACGGTATTGTTGTTGATCGTCAACCATGTGGCGGCAGTGTTCGGATTGATCGGATCATTCGTTTACGTCGTGATTTATACGATGTGGTTAAAGCGGACGCACACGATCAATACAGTCGTAGGTGGTATATCAGGAGCTGTGCCACCAATCATTGGATTTGCGGCAGTCACTCCGACGCTTCACATTGATGCGTGGATTTTATTCCTCATCATGTTCGTGTGGCAACCACCACATTTCCTTGCACTCGCGATGCGACGGACAGAGGAGTATCGGGCAGCAGGTATCCCGATGTTACCTGTCGTAAACGGATTCGCGATCACGAAACGACAAATTGTATGGTGGATTGCAGTACTCATTCCATCATCACTCCTCTTAGCACACTATGGCATCATCTACATGATCGTCATGGCATTGCTCGGTGGATATTGGCTCTATATGGGACTGAAAGGTCTGAAGATCCAAGATGAACAAGCCGAAATCAAATGGGCGTCGAAGATGTTCTTCTTCTCACTGTTTTATTTCACGGCTTGGATCGTGACGGTCGTACTCGTTTCTCTCTAAAACGATTTGACATAATTCACGTACACCATTACGAAAGACAAAATTGGGGACAAAGAAAGTGGGGATGGTTGTGAAAAAATCAGTAAAAATGCTCTTCCGGCTTCTTCCAATCGGCTTGATGGCACTCATGTTATCAGGTTGTGGAATTCCGGAATTGTCTGCGCTACAGCCTCGCGGAGAAGGCGCTGAGATGCAACTTGAGATCATCAAGCTTAGCTTGTGGGTCATGTTGTTCGTCCTTGCGATCGTAGCCGTCATTTATATTTACGTACTTATGAAATTCCGTCGTAAATCAGGTGATAACACGGTTCCGAAGCAAGTCGAAGGGAACCATACGCTTGAAATCATCTGGACAGTCATTCCGATTCTTCTTTTGATCGTTCTTGCAATTCCGACGATCAAAACAACGGTTGAACTCGCAGATGCAAAAGAAGCGAAGAAAAACGAACAAATCAACGTTACAGCAAACCTCTACTGGTGGGAGTTCGAATACCCAGACAAAGGTGTTTCGACAGGACAAGAACTTGTCATTCCAGTCGGTAAACGTGTTGCTGTTAACTTGACGTCTAAAGACGTCATTCACTCATTCTGGGTACCAGCTCTTTCTGGTAAAACAGATACGAACCCAGGTCTTGAAAACGAAATGTGGTTACAAGCAAAAGAAGCAGGCACTTACTACGGTAAATGTGCCGAGTTGTGTGGTCCTTCTCACGCATTGATGGACTTCAAAGTCGTTGCACTTGAACAAGACGACTACGACAACTGGTTGAAAGATATGAAAGCTGCGAAAGAAGCAGAGACGAAGCAGCTTGATAAAAAGAATGAAAAGAACTGGACGACTGGCGAGAAAGTCTATGCCCAGAACTGTCTCAGCTGTCATGGTGGCGGAAAAGTCGCACCTAGCTTGACGAACTTCGGTGATCGTCAACGTATCGCGGGTTACCTCGACCATGATAAAGAAAACCTCGAAAAATGGATTCGCGATCCTCAAAAAGAGAAACAAGGTACGAAAATGCCTGGATTCTCTGAAGATCAGATCAGCGATGAAGAATTGAGCGAATTGGCAGATTATCTATTGGACAAAAAGCTCCAATAATTTTTTAAGGGGGAATCATAGTGGGGACACATACTATGGGTATGCCGCAGAAAAAAAGCGGCATCATGGACTGGCTAACGACAGTCGACCATAAGAAAATCGGGATTCTCTACATCATGTCTGGATTGTTCTTCCTTCTAGTCGGTGGCGTAGAAGCCCTAATGATTCGTTTTCAATTGATTAAACCGATGAACGATTTCGTCAGCGGTGAACTCTTTAACCAATTGATCACGATGCACGGTACGACGATGATCTTCTTGGCAGCGATGCCGATGTTGATTGGATACATGAACGCAGCAGTACCGCTTCAAATCGGGGCACGTGACGTTGCGTTCCCATTCTTGAATGCACTTGGTTTCTGGTTGTTCTTCTTCGGTGGAGTCTTGTTGAACCTTTCTTGGTTCTTCGGCGCTGCACCGAACGCAGGGTGGACTGCATACGCACCACTCTCGACAGTACCTGAGTCTCTCGGTGTAGACTTCTATGCGTTAGGACTTCAGATTTCTGGTTTCGGTACACTTATGGGGGGAATTAACTTCCTCGTTACGATTTTGAACATGCGTGCACCAGGTATGAAACTGATGCGGATGCCGCTCTTCACATGGACAGCATTCGTTGCTTCTGCCTTGATCGTTTTCGCATTCCCACCACTTACGGTTGGATTGTTCCTCTTGACGTTCGAGCGACTCTTCGGAGCGCACTTCTTCGACCCGGCAGCGGGCGGGAACATCGTCATCTGGGAACACCTCTTCTGGATCTTCGGTCACCCGGAAGTTTATATCTTGATCTTACCGGCATTCGGTATTTTCTCTGAAATCATTCCTACATTTGCTCGTAAGCGTCTCTTCGGTTACACGACGATGGTCTTTGCGACGATGTTGATCGGTTTCCTCGGATTCATGGTATGGGTCCACCACATGTTCACAGTTGGTCTCGGTCCGGTCGCAAACGCGATCTTCGCCGTAGCAACGATGGCGATTGCTGTACCGACAGGGGTCAAGATCTTCAACTGGCTCTTTACGCTATGGGGCGGTAAGTTGACGTTCCCAGTCGCAATGCTTTACTCGGTCGCGTTCATTCCATCATTCCTTGTTGGTGGTATGACAGGGGTCATGCTTTCTGTTGCACCTGCCGATTACCAGTACCATGACAGTTACTTCGTAGTAGCTCACTTCCACTACGTTATCGTTGGTGGGGTTGTCTTTGGTCTCTTCGCAGGTCTTTACTACTGGTTCCCACTCATGTTCGGGAAACAGCTCAACGAATTCTGGGGAAAAATTCAATTCTGGTTGTTCTTCATCGGCTTCCACTTGACGTTCTTCCCGCAACATATTCTTGGTCTTACAGGTATGCCACGTCGTGTCTTCACGTACTTGCCAAACCAAGGCTGGGAAACAATGAACTTACTTTCATCAATTGGGGCAGCCTTCATGGGTGTGTCGACGATCGTTCTCGTCATTTCGATTGCAGCAGCATTGATGTCAAAAGAATATGTAAAACGCGACGTCTGGGGAGATGGACGTACACTTGAGTGGACACTTCCAGTTCCAACTCCAGAGTATAACTTCGCTCAAATCCCACTCGTCAAAGGTTTGGATACGTATTGGCTCGAAAAAATGGCAGGAAACAAAACAGTTTCTGTATCGGAAGAAGTCGGCGATATCCACATGCCGAACAACACGATCTTGCCATTCGTCATGTCAGTCGGTCTATTCCTCGCAGGTCTCGGATTCATTCTTCGCCTAGACTATGGAACTGTTGGTCTTGTCGTTGCCTTGATTGGTCTTGCGATGACATTGATCGCGATGTTCCTCCGTTCTTGGATCGATGATGAAGGATACTACATCCCGAAATCAGTCGTCGAAGAAGATCTACGCCTTGAAGCAGAAAAGGAGGCGAAGTAAGATGGGTCATCATTCAGTACCGAATAACCCAATCACGGGTATTCCGGATCATGTTGAAAAAGCAACACTTGAGGGTAAGAATAAATATGTAGCCTTCTGGTTCTTCCTTGGAGGAGAGACGACTTTGTTCGCCTCTCTCTTCGGGACATACATCGGTCTCCATAACTCCGGTGCAAAAGAAGGTCTACGCAGTTATGACATCTTCGAAATGGGTCTCGTCTTCATCATGACGATGCTCCTTCTCACAAGTTCATTAACAAGTGTTCTTGCGATGATGGCGATGAAACGTAATGATGTCAAGAAGATGAAAATGTGGTTAATTATCACACTTGTTCTTGGACTAGCATTCTTAGCGGGTGAGATTTATGAGTTCAATCACTACTACCACATCGGTCATACATTCACGTCGAGTGCATTTGGTTCTGCCTTCTACACTCTCGTCGGTTTCCACGGTGCGCACGTCTTGTTCGGTCTTCTCTGGATCTCGACATTGCTCATCCGGAACTGGAACCGTGGCATCACGGTCGTGAATGCGCCGAAGTACTATGTTTCAAGTCTTTACTGGCACTTCATTGACGTCGTCTGGGTCTTTATCTTCTCAGTCGTCTACCTCATGGGGATGGTGAAATAAGATGGAAAAACACGAACCGCAACTTACGCGCAATCAAATCGAGCTTGAGATGAAAGCAGAACGTGGTCGTGAGACACAACTGCAACTCATCAGTTTCGCACTCATGATTTTCTTGACGCTCATCGCTTTCGGTGCTGTCATGGCTGATCTCATGCCGCACTGGGCAGCTGGTGGTTTCTTGATCATCATGGCAATCGTTCAGGTTTACCTTCAGCTTTACATGTTCATGCATATGAACAACAAAGGCAACACATGGATCAAAGTCATGATGGGTCTTGGCATCTTCGTCGCCTTGACGATCGTTGCGACGCTTCGTCTGTTGATCTGGTAAGAAATGTGACCATTCTGCTAACGTTTAGCAGGATGGTCTTTTATTTTGGAATCGTTTTATGAGAAACCTTTACAATGAAATAGGGGAACGGTAATCTTAGTTTGTAAGAGAAAGGAACGGGGTGAAAAAATATGTTAGGCAATTTAAGGGGAGCACTTTCGCAATTCGAATGGACTGTCTTATGGAGTCCGTATTATGCGTTGATACTCGTTGGATTGTATATCCTATATGCTGTCGTGACAGAAAAGTTGCGTCGTCCGGATGAGCCGGAAACAACGCTTGGGCAAAAGTTTTCGATGCTCGCGGCATTGATCGTTTTTTACATCGGTTTTGGAAGTCCGTTAGACCTGCTAGCACATATCACGTTCTCAGCACACATGCTGCAGATGGTATTCGTCTATATGGTCGCACCGCCGCTCTTGTTGATTGCGATACCAGAGTGGCTTTATAAGCGCTTGTTCGATACACCGTATCTTGGTAGGATTCTTCGCTTCTTCATCAAGCCGCTGATTGCACTTGTCGTCTTTAATGCCTTGTTTACGTTCTATCACATGCCATTTATTTTTGATTATGTCTTGACGAACTATACCGTTCACCGTCTGTTCCACGGAACATTGATTTTCTTGAGTATGACGATGTGGTATCCGATCATTGCACCGGTCAATGAGGCGGACAGCCTTTCTGACCTGAAGAAGATGGTCTACATCGTAGCGAATGGTGTGTTGTTGACACCAGCCTGTGCCTTCATGATCTTCAGTCAAAGTTTTCAGTATCAAGCGTATCAGGATCCGGCGACGTTCGCGAAAGTACTCGCTTACTGTATGCCGAACAATGATTTAAGCGGATTGAACCTGGAACGATTGCTCGGAACGACAGATGACTTATTAGAGGACCAACGCTTTGGTGGTGTCCTCATGAAGCTCGGTCAAGAACTCGTGTATGGTCTATTCTTCGGACTGACCTTCTTTACATGGGTGCGCCGTTCAAAAAGTACTGCCGTGGATGAAGGCATGTCCTTCACACCAAAAGCGGATTAAATTGGAGGAAGTTGGAACATGAGTTATTTGCCGTTGATTTGTGTGTCGCTGATTGTCATCAGTGCGATTTTCGTAGCGATTGGCTGGTTTTTAATCGCCCAAACGCGTCGTAATATGAAAGCTCACCAAACCGTGATGACGATTGCAGCTGCACTCGCTTTATTATTCTTCATCATGTATGCCTTGCGTACGATTCTGCTCGGTAACACAGCCTTTGGCGGTCCAGAGTCCGTCAAAGCCTACTACACAGGATTCTTGATCTTCCACATCCTTCTTGCGACATCTGGTGGGGTGCTCGGTTTGATGGCACTCTATCACGCGTATAAGAAGAACTTTGCACGTCACCGTAAAATCGGACCGGTTGCCTCAATCGTTTGGTTTTTGACAGCCATTACCGGTGTGATCGTGTATTGCTTACTATATGTCGTCTACGATCCGGGTGAGACGACGAACGTATTCCGGGCGATCTGGAGTCATTAAGGGGGAGCCAACTTGAAAAAGAATAGTTACTTGACGGTCGCTGCCGTCGTCCTTATCTTAGTTGCGGCAGCCGGGGGATATTATTATTTCTTCATGAAAGAAAAGTTACCTGTCATCGCTGAACCGACACCATTTGAATTAACGAATGCCGTAGACGGAAAATCATTCAATTCGGAAGACGGAAAAGTCAAAGTGTTGACGTTCTTCTACTCGAACTGTCCTGATATTTGTCCGTTGACGTTAAATGATTACCGTAAGCTTGAGAAGAAGCTTCGGAGCGAAGAATTGTACGGAAGTGACGTCGAACTCGTCGCAGTGACGGTTGATCCAAAAGTGGATACACCGAAAGTCTTGAAAAAGTATGCTTCGAACTTTGAAGCAGATGCCAAAGGGTGGAGAGTATTGACGGGAGATCCAGTCGTCATCGATCGTTTGACACGTCAGTTGAATTTCTATTACTCGAAGGCTGAGAGCGGCTTGGTGACACACGGAACACAAATGTTCATTTTGGACCGTGAGAATAAAGTACGGGCGATTTCGTCTATGGCGAAGACACCGGATGAACCGGTCGACTTAGAAGAGGTCATGTCTTCGGTCACACAATTAGCAAAGGAGTGAAGGCAGATGACTTATGAAGAGTACATGCAAGGAGATGTTACCGTCTCTATTCAAGCCATCGAGGAATTACTTGCTTGTGCGATCGAGGATTATGGAATCCATCACTCCCGGATCAAACGGATGGACCGGGAAGAGATTGCATTTAGCGTAAAGGTCAATGCACCGGCAACGTCACTTCACGCACTTTATCTTCATGTACGCGAGCAGCTTGGGATTCAGCTCGGAGACGATGTCGTATCTTATGTACAATTCGTCGCGCGTTAAAAGCTATTTCGTGTGTATTAAAGAATAACAATCAGGTGGACAGAACAGCTAATGATTTCGTGGATGATGCGAGGTCGTTAGCTTTTTTGTTTGGAACGAAGAACAAAAAATAGAGGCTCCTCATCGGAACCTCTACGTGTGGATCTTATTTTTCGAGTGTTTCGAGCAATGCTGCTAAACGACGTTCGCAGTCTTTGACGATTTCCGGAGGGAACGTCTCATCATACTCGACACCGTGTGGATAGTAGTGTTTACCGAGAAGTGGTGTCATCATACGAACGACAGCATGGCGGTCTTCAATCTCACCTTGGATCGCATAGACAGGAACACGCAGGTAGAATACTTCACCTGTTGATTGTTTTTCATACTTCATGTCGTACATCGCGCGTTCGTAATCCCATTGTCCTTCACGAACGAAGCGGTGATGTTCCATGATTGTTTCGAGAAGACCGAACTTCAGTTCCTTGCCTTCAATACCATATTGTTCAAACTTCATGTTTGAATCCCCCTATACCCCAGTTTGCTAGTAGATACTAGTCTTTCCAAACTATCATACCATAATGAATGAAACGATGACGTAAAAGATGTGAAGTCATTTTGAAGAATTCATGAACTTCCATATTTTCGTTCGACATATTCAAGAATCGTATCCGGTGCGTGGATACCAAGGTGATTCAGTCCTTCTCCACCGAAGAAGACATTGAACTCAAGAACGTACCACTGTCCGTCACGGATGATGAGATCAAAACCGGCGTGATCGATATCGAGCTGTTTCGCGAGAGCGAGCACGAAGTCGATTGCTCCTTGTGGCACATCATCAAAATCAAGGACACCACCTTGAGCGACGTTATTTAAGAACTGAGCACCACCGACGCGCCAGTACGCAGCAAGGACTTGATCGCCGACGACGACGACACGTAAGTCCTTCTCATTCGGAATGTACTCCTGAATGTAGAACGTCTCGTGTGTATCCGTGTATTTCTTCCAGTCTGTTTCATTTTTGATGAGATGGACACCTTGTCCCATGGAGCTACGGACTGTCTTCGCAACGAACGGAAACGAAAATTCACGTAAGACACGTTCGACGGTGAATTCATTTTTTCCATAGATGCCGGTCCGAGGGATGTTATCCGGAATGACGGTTTGAAAAATCCGCGTCATCTCGATCTTATCATGACCTAAGTGGAACGTAGCAGCCGACGGGAAAATCGGTTTTTTCATTCCGTAGATGATCGAGTGGATTTGCCAGTATTCCGGGAACAGGACGACATCCGCCTGTTCGATTTTTTTTAAGGAATCAAAGTGATAATCTGATTTGGCATGTTCCGTCTTGATTCCAATCGTCCGGAACATATTAAAAGAGAGCAGTTGCATAAAGTTCATTCCTTCCTTCTGAACAAATTATACACAATTCAACAGGCTAGGAGGGAGAGAAATGTTATGATAAGATGGTAAAGTTAAGGAGGAGATTCGTTGTGATATATACCGATAAGACGATTGACCTCATCAACGCAGCGGAAGACCTCATTCGATCTCTCGCTCAAAGTGAAACGGGGCAAGCATATAGATGTGCGAAACAAGCACAGCAAGAGTCAACAGAGGCACAGGCTGTCATTCGCGATTTTCATCAAGTCAAGGAGGACTACGAACTCGTACAGCGATTCGGACGGTATCATCCTGACTATCAGACGATCACGAAAAAAGTCCATGAAGTCAAACGGCGACTTGATTTACAAGAGGAAGTCGCGCAGTTTAAAAAGGCGGAAAAACAACTCGAGACGTTACTCGGACAAATCAGTCTGAAGCTCGCTGGAGAAGTATCACCGCAAATTAAAGTACCGACGGGAAATCCTTTCTTCGATCAAGGATGCGCTGGAGGTTGTTCGACCGGTGGCAGCTGTAGCTGTAGCGGATAACGAAGGTGAAGGGGGTAGGCTGGCGTGATCAAGGAACGAGTGGGACTCATCGTCTATGTCAATGCGATGAAAGCGTCCCGTCAATTACGCCGTTACGGGAACGTCTACTTTACGTCTAAACGTGAACGATACGTTCATCTGTATGTCGATTTAGATCAGCATGAACAGGTGATGGAAGTCATTTCGACTCTCCCGTTCGTCGAATCGATCAAACGTTCAGAACGACCGTTCATCACGGAGACGTTCGCGAACAAAAAAGGTAAAATGCCAGAAGAAGCATAATCCATGGAGCGATGAGGACATCCTCGTCGCTTCTTTGTTGAAAGGAATGAAGGAAATGCGAGTCATTTCAGGGGAACGGAAAGGTACACGATTAAAAGCAGTGCCAGGGGATCAAACACGACCGACGACGGATAAGGTAAAAGAATCCTTATTCAACGTCATCGGTCCTTATTTCAATGGAGGACGAGCACTGGATCTGTTTGCGGGGAGCGGTGGTCTTGGGATTGAATCTCTTTCAAGAGGATGCGATGAGGCAGTGTTCGTCGACCAACACCATAAAGCGATCCAAACGATCCAAGATAATTTACGAACGACGCGCTATACGGACCAAGCACGTGTTTTAAAAAAAGATGTAGCGATCGCTTTAACGGAACTCGCATCTGAAGAGCCGTTTAAGTTGATTTATCTAGACCCTCCCTATGCAAAAGAGCGATTGACGGAACATGTCACGTACATAGAGCAACACAATATGTTGACGGACAATGGTGTCATCGTCTGTGAACATGACTCAGCGGTTGAATTACCGGACCAGATCGGACGACTAGAAGTCGTGCGCCGACTTCGTTATTCCGCTGTCATCTCGATTACATTGTACGAATTCATGGAAGCGGAGGAAGACCACGAATGAAACGAATCGCCATTTGCCCAGGTAGCTTTGATCCGATCACAAACGGACATTTAGACATCATCGAGCGTGCCGTTCCGATTTTTGATGAGATCATCGTTGCCGTACTGAATAATTCTTCGAAGCAACCACTCTTTTCTGTCCAGGAACGGATGGAGTTAATTGCCGATGTGACATCGCACTTACCTCAAATCAAGGTGGATTCCTTTAATGGTCTACTGGTCGATTATGCGGCGGAAGTCGGAGCAACCGCGATTGTACGCGGTCTACGAGCAGTTTCGGATTTTGAATACGAAATGCAAGTCGCTTCCATCAACAAGAAGATGAATGATCAAATCGAGACACTATTCATGATGACGAATAATCAGTATTCCTTCTTGAGTTCTTCGATCGTTAAGGAAGCTGCCAAATATGGTGCTTCCGTTGCCGATCTCGTACCGCCTTCTGTCGAAGAAGCGCTACGTCAGAAATATACGAAAGGAGAACTGTGATGAAAGCTTGGAAACCTGCCTTAGCAGCAATCATCGCTGCCTTGATCGTATTTTTCGTACCGCTTCCCTATTTCATCTCCTATCCGGGTGACGCGACGTCGACGGAAGATTTGATCGATGTGTCTGGAGGCGACAAGGAACCGGGAGATTTGATGATGCTGACGATCGCACAACGCCGGTCCACGCCTTACTTTCTCATTGAAAGCTTATTTCTACCGTTCTCCGAAACATCGAGTGTAAGTGATTATCTGTACGACGGCGAGTCGGACGCGCAGTATGAAACGCGTCAGAAGCTGTATATGGAAGAAGCGCAACATAACGCAACGATCGAAGCGTATGAATTGGCGGATCAAAAGGTCGATGTCGATTTCGAAGGAGTCTACGTCTCCGGCGTCATTCCCGGTGGTCCAGCCGAGGGGAAACTGAAGGCAGGGGATCGGATTACAAGTGTTGACGGAAAACCGATTACGTCATTTGAAGGTTTCATGAAGACGATTCAAGCGAAAAAAGCCAAAACAGCTGTTCCGATTCAGTTCACGCGTAAATCGGAAGACAAGAAGACGACGATTCGAGTGGATCAGTTATCTAAAGAGGTCAAGCGAGTCGGACTAGGTATTTACGAACCGCTTCCGATCTCAAACGTGACGACGGATCCTGATATTGCGTTTCAGGTCGAAGGTGTCGGTGGACCATCTGCTGGAATGATGTTCACCCTTGAAATTTATGATCAATTGACGCCGGGGGATTTGGCGAAAGGGCATAAAATCGCCGGCACGGGAACGATTGAAGAAGGCGGCAAGGTGGGACCGATTGGCGGAGCATGGCAAAAGGTCGTCGCTGCTGACGAGGCAGGAGCAGAAATCATGTTCGTGCCAGCAGGAGAGAACTACAAAGAAGCAAAACCATCCATCAAAAAACTCGGAACGAACATGAAGCTCGTTCCGATCAAGACAGTCGAAGATGCGATTGATTATTTAGAAGAACTTCCAGCAAAATAAGGAAAACGACGGTGTTCGAGCAACGCGTCGTAGCGAGCCAAGGGCAGTGCGTATGCAGCTGTCACTTGGCTCTCTTTCGTTAGCCAAGGATGACTCGTGAAGGTACTGAAGACGGTAGTCCGCGTTTTGATGGTTTTGAGTGCCTGTCGTCCTCGTTCTGAAAAGGCGAGGGGACGAACGAAATCAATATGGTCGTAATCAATCCGTGCGACCTCCTCTACTGTCGTTGAGGTCAACAGATAGATCAGGGCACGTTGCAGGCTCGTCCGCGTATAACGGCGTGTTTTGACGTGATTCAGAAAGGTCTCGAATGTCGTTGCTTGTTTAGCCCCTTCGATGAGTCGTGGTGCTAACGAAGCGTCGATCCCAGCGATTCGCATCAACTCGGCTACTGGAGTCGTTAGTAGACGTTGTCGAATCCATGGATAATAATGCGAGAAGTTGGCGAAAGAGGCACTTGCTAAGACGTCTTCGGTCTGTTCAGGAAGTGCGAGCAGCTGACCGTGTGTCTGATGATGGGCGCGTATCGCGGTGGCGCTCATGATGTCCCCGGTGGATAAGTCGTGGTAGCCACTTCCAATCCGTTTCGTCGTGTGAAGCGATAGGGTATTTGCGGCGCGAGCGTAATAATAGCCAAGCGTATTGTTCGGTTGTGTCAAATCAAGCGTCCGTGAGACGCTCCTGAATGCTTGACTGGCGGCGTGAGCAGAAGAGAGACCCGCTGATAATCCATCGTGTAACGCTTGCTTGTATGCAGGTGTCTCTTCGATCTGTTCCGCTGCTGCATGGAGAAAAGGTTCGATATCTCCGCACTCGCTTCCAAACGAAAGCGACTGACAGCCGATTGTCTCGGCAATCGTTACACCACCGAGTGCAAAGCGATCAGCACGCTGGACAGCAAAATAGAAGGGAAGTTCAAGAACGAGATCGATGGCACCGCTCGCGACCGCTGCCTGAGCACGTGTCCATTTATCCGTAAAGGCGGGCTCACCACGCTGCATGAACGTCCCGCTCATGATGGCGACGATGACGTCGGCATCCGTTTCCCGTCGTGCTGTCGTCGCTTGATAATAGTGTCCGTTATGAAACGGATTGTACTCTGAAATGATAGCTGTCATCCTCATGAAAACTTTCTCCTTTGCAAACCGAATTAAGTGCGGTAATATGGATAAAGACGTCCAAAAGTGTTCGTTCTCTAGCGATTTCAGTGTAAAGAAAAAACATTGACAAAACAAGATGTCCTCTCTATAATTCATATTGTTGCAATTGAGGTGATTCGGATGAAATGGTCCCTGATGCAATTGAATAAATTGCGCAATCTGGGTCAACTTCAGGTTAACGAGACGATCGAGCTCAATGAGCTAGTCGCCCTCCATCCGGATATCCGGGCGGTGCAACCTGTGCACGTTCGTGCAAATGCATCGTTTACATCGAATCAATTAATATTCAATCTTCGGATTACCGGCGAAATGACGCTTCCGGATGCCCGGACGCTAAATGACGTCGCTTATCCATTCGAGATTGAATCCATCGAGCCATTCCTGCTCGAGGTCGATGCTGTTTCGAACGAAGCAGATGACATCAACGTGCCGATCGGGAATACGGTCGATCTTCGACCGCTCGTGCAAGAATTGATTTTACTTCATGTGCCAGTGCAAGTGCATGGGGATGATGAAGAGAATCAGTTGGTTGAGGGGGAAGGCTGGACGATTCTTTCTGAAGAAGATCCAGAGGAAACCGAACCAAAAATCGATCCGCGACTCGCGGGTCTCGCTCAGTTCTTTAAAAAAGATCAGGATTCCTGATTTCTGAAGTAAAGGCGAGTGTATTTTTTCAAGGAGGTGGACAACGATGGCAGTACCATTCCGCAGAACGTCGAAAACACGCAAACGTCTTCGCCGTACTCATTTC
Source organism: Exiguobacterium sp. s91 (assembly GCF_018618915.1). NCBI lineage: Bacteria > Bacillati > Bacillota > Bacilli > Caryophanales > Exiguobacterium > Exiguobacterium sp. s91. The sequence goes on from NZ_JACSMZ010000001.1 coordinate 826,717, forward strand.
AAACTCCGTGTACCAGGTATGGTCGAGTGCCCAAACTGTGGTGAAATGAAACTTTCACACCGCGTTTGTAAAGCATGTGGCTCGTACAAAGGTAAAGAAATCGTCAGCAAATAAGCTGATTGATCGGTATAAAAGCGACCTTCAAATCGAGAAATCGGTTTTAAGGTCGCTTTTTTCATGAAAGGGGATATGAATAGATGAATGTTGGAATCATTGGCGCGGGTGCCATCGGGTTATTGCTTGCCTCTTATTTATCGGAAGATCATGCAGTCACGCTTTATGTGCGACAAGAACAAGATGAGGAACGACCAATCATTCGCGATGGACAAGCGAGTCGTCTCGTACGGATCCGGAAGATTGATCGGCTCGAGTCAGAAGACTTGGTGTTTGTCGCGACAAAGTCGTATGATATAAAAAGTGTGATTCCATTCCTTAAACGGCTGACGTGTCCCGTCATGTTCCTGCAAAATGGAATGGATCATTTGAAATGGAAAGAGCAATTGCCGCATGTCTTATTTGGTATCGTCGAACATGGTGCCATGCGCACTGCACCGTTTGAAGTCCAGCATACTGGAAAAGGACGCATCCGCTACGGGAATCAAGAGGTAGCGAACTTGTCGTCAAAGCAGCTGTGCTTTGAATTCGAGTCAGATATGGAAGCTGTCTTATTGACGAAGCTGTTCATCAACGTCGTCATCAATCCAGTGACGGCTTATTACGGTGTTGAGAATGGATCCTTATTAGAGATGCCTTATCGAGAAGAAGCCCGTCAATTATTTGACGAAATGCGGACGATTTTCCCGCACCATGACATTACTTATTCCGAAATCGAGCGGATCATGAAGAATACGAGCAAAAATCGTTCTTCCATGTTACGAGATCTTGAGTATGGACGACGAACGGAAGTAGAACCGATACTTGGATACGCATTACGTCAGGCGACGACTGCGACGCCACGTTTATCTTTTTATTATGAACAGATCAAACAGAGGGAGGGTCCGCGGTGACAGTCTTCATCATTTTTCCTTTATTCAGCCTGATTGCGTTGTATCTCGTCTTTCTACTTCTATTTCGGAAACATGGGAAGGCCGTTCGATTTGCACTCGACTTTGGAACATTCATCGTTCTGTATGCGATTCATGTTGCATTGATTGCCTTGACCGGAACAAATTACTTAGGGTGGATCGTCATCGTCGTGTTGTTGGTGTTTGCGTTGAATGCACTCTGGCAACGAATTCGTCAACTTGATGTTGATTTGAGACAAATGATTCGCCACAGTTGGCGGATCATCATCTTGCTGGCATTACCCGTCCATTTCATACTGTTCGTACTCGGTATTCGTCAACTGTTCATCAGCTGACCAGTTAGGTAAGAAAGAAGGGATTTTGTTTGAAGGTACAACCATTTGAAGCCTTATACGATGATAACTCGTTGATGCATCGTGCTTCACGAGAAGAATTCTTAACATATGTCGACCACCTTGGAGAGAGTGGTTTAGCGTCGAGGAGCCGTTTGCTTGAAGAACGTCACTACCCGCATCTTGCGGCACTGACAGACGAACTCGAACGCCAAAATCCGAACATGACGGAGCGTTTGCGGGAACGTGTCGCGAAGCTTCGTACGGGTGAAGCTCAAGTTGTCATTACAGGGCAACAAACGGGTATCTTTGGCGGACCATTATATGCCATCTATAAATTGTTGACCTGTCTGAAGGTCGCGCAGCAGGCGGAAACGACACTTGGGCGACCTGTCGTTCCGATTTTTTGGCTCGCGACCGAAGATCATGATTTTGATGAGATTAACCATGTTTACGTTCCGACAGCGGATTATCAAACGCGTAAAATCGCTGTCACACCTTCAGAATCGATTGCCCGCTCGGTCAGTCGGCTCTCTTTTGATCAAGCAGCACTTCTTGAAATCATCGAAGAGGCATTCCGAGCAATGCCAGAAACGGTTCATACGAAACAATTAGTTGCGCGCCTGAAGCAACTCGTTGAAGCGTGTACATCGTATGGGATGTTTTTCTCACAACTGATCGGTGAATTGATCGATTTTGATGTCGTCTTCTTTGATGCGGATACACATTCTGTCCGTGAACTCGAGATTCCGTTCTTTGAACGGTTGATTCAAGACAATACGGAATTTAGACGAGCATTGACGGATGGTATTTCACAGACGCAAGAGTTACCGGATACATTCTTGAACGAGGAAGCGGCGCATCTTTTCGTCGATGATCACGGTCGTCAGTTGCTGTATCCGACAGCAGACGGATTCGAGACGAAACAAGGAAAGCAATATACGGAGCTTGAATTGATCGCGTTGCTGTACGCCAGTCCGGAACGTTTCTCCAACAGTGTCGTCACACGTCCATTGATGCAGGATTACCTGTTCCCGACGCTTGCCTATATCGGGGGTCCGGGGGAGTTAGCATACTGGACACGCTTACGACCGCTCTTTCATCACCTGAATTGGACGATGCCGTTATTGATTCCCCGCATGGGTGGGTTACTCGTGCGTCGTAGCGATGAAAAACGTCTTGCTAAACTCGAGGTGTCGCTCGAAGAAATCGTCCGATCAGGCGTTCCGATTCCGCTCTATTCAGAAGAGAAAATGACAGGACGTATGCAGACGGCAGCAATGTTAAAAGACAGTTTCGTCTCCGAATTCCTTTCGCTCGAACAGGATCTACTGCGGACATCGAGTAAGAGTGAGAAGGTCAAGAGACAGCTCGATCAAGCAGTCGCTAGTCTACTGGCAGAAGATCGACGTCGGTTCGATCGACAAACACGGCAATATAAAGAGACGGCTTATCATCTTCTTCCTGATGGAGCGCCGCAAGAGCGAATTCATTCTGTCCTCCCGTGGTTGAATCACCATGGTCTTGATTTTGTTCGGGACTTAAGAACAGCCTATGAAGCAATTACGAGTGATCAACTGAAGATTTTCCTTTAAACCTGCTGAAACTAGCAGGTTTTTTCTCTTTTTTAGCGAAAATTACACAAAAGTTAAATAAATCAAGGAAACTGTCTCATTTTCGTAACGTTTTCACGAGAGAATGTGATACATTGAAAAAGAGTAACGTCCTTCAAGGACAGTGAAAGGTGAGGCAGGACATGTTTGAGCATGAAACAGTATTGAAATGGGAGTCGATCGAAGGACTCGCGATTAAACCCGACGGTATTTACGTCGATTGTACATTAGGTGGAGCAGGACACAGCGAAGAGATCGTCAAGCAATTGACGACAGGTCATCTATACGCATTTGATCAAGATGATGTCGCCCTCGCTCATGCAGCAGAACGTCTCGCGGCGTATGAAGGTCGCTTTACTTTAATAAAGAGTAATTTTGCTTATCTGAAAGAGCAATTAGCAGCACATGGCGTCGAGAAAGTGGACGGCATCTTATTCGATCTCGGTGTCTCTTCACCACAATTAGACGAAGGGGAACGGGGATTTAGTTACAATCACGACGCACGTCTCGACATGCGCATGGATCAATCTTCTCCACTTTCTGCTTACGAAGTCGTCAATGAGTGGCCGTACAATGATCTCGTACGTATCTTCTTTACATACGGGGAAGAGAAATTCTCGAAACAGATTGCGCGCAAAATCGAAAAAGCGCGGGAAGAGCGACCGATCGAGACGACGTTCGAACTCGTCGAATTGATCAAGGATGCGATTCCGGCACCAGCACGACGTAAAGGTGGTCACCCTGCGAAACGGACATTCCAAGCAATCCGGATCGCCGTCAATGATGAACTGAATGTCTTTGACCGTGCGGTACACCAAGCCATTGATTTATTACGGGTCGGTGGACGTCTATGTGTCATTACGTTCCATTCACTTGAAGATCGCATGTGTAAACAAGCAATCAAAGAAAAATCATCATTACCCGAGCTTCCACCGGGGTTACCGATGATTCCCGTCGAAATGGAGCCGGAACTCCGACTCGTCACACGCAAGCCGATTACGGCTGGTGTTGAAGAGCTCGATGATAACCGTCGCGCCCGATCGGCAAAATTACGAGTTGCTGAAAAAATGAAAGAAACTTGAGAGGAGCATTCCAATGGCAGAACCACTTCGTAAATCGGTCCAAACGGTTCAACCCGTTCGTCAACAACCTGTTCAGGAACCACGAAAGACGGAAGATATCGCGCGTCGCGTCGCCGTCCGTCCGAAGTATCGCTTGTATCCCTTTGAAAAATTCTTATACAGCGCGATGATTGGTGGTCTTGTGTTATTTGGGAGTTTGACGATCAGTACGCATAACGAAGCGTATAATGTGAGCCGTGATTTAGCGAAAGAGAACCAAGTCACACAATCACTCAAAAAAGAAAACGAACGTTTACAACTAGAGGTCACGAACTTAAGCTCTCCGGAACGGATTTATAAGATTGCAAAAGAACAGGGTCTTGATATGCGTAAAGGGAACATCAAGGTGATTCCTAAATGAATCCACTGAAAAAATCCCGTTGGAGAGTAGCCTTTATCATGGTGATATTTGCTACTCTCTTTTTTGTGTTCATTGGCCGATTTTTGTATTTAGCAACGACAAAACAGTTCCACGGTGAAGATATGATTGCATATGCGGAAAAGAAACGATGGGAGTCTCAAGAAACGCTTGGAGCAGAACGTGGCGAGATTTTCGACCGTCTCGGTTCCCCGATTGCGATCAATATTCCATCCTATCATCTGATTGGCGTTTATCGACTTGGTGGTGTCAAAGATCCAGATGAGACGATCGTCGACTTTAAAAAGACGGCTGAAGGTCTTGCGCCGATTCTTGGGATGACGACGAAGGAACTGGAGACCTATCTGATTGAAAACAAAGACCGTTCTCAAATTGAGTTCGGAAAAAAAGGAAATGATTTGACGCTTGATCAAAAAGAGAAGATCGACAATCTGAAGCTTCCTGGCATCCGGATGATTGAAGAGCCGAAACGATACTATCCGAACGGCATCTTCTTGTCTGATACACTGGGGTTCGTTCAAAAGATCACCGAGGAAAATGGTCGGGTCGCTTTACAAGGTCAGATGGGAATCGAGAAGCAGTATGATAATGCTTTAAGTGAATCTTACGGAGCCCGTGTCTTTGAAAAGGATCGTAGCGGTAATCCGCTGATTCAAGGTGCGTCACGTGTCTCGAACGAACCGAAGGATGGATCGAATCTCTATTTGACGATCGATCATCGAATCCAACAGTCGCTTGAAAAAGAGATGCAAAAAATGTACAACACGTACAAACCGAAAAATGCGACAGGTATCGTCATGGATGCGAAGACTGGTGAAATCCTCGCTATGGCGGATCGCCCATCGTTCAACCCGAATTTACGTGATATGAAAGATTTCACGAATTTTGCCGTCTCGTCACGATTCGAGCCAGGTTCAACGATGAAAATCTTTACGCTCGCAGCGGCGATTGATGCGGGAGTCTTTCGTCCGAATGAGATGTATAAATCGGGTAGTTATAACTACAAAGGAACGGTCATCAAGGATTATAACGATGTCGGTTGGGGAACCATTCCGATGATTGAAGGGGTCTATCACTCCTCAAACGTCATGTTCTCGAAGTTGACAGCAGAAAAACTTGGGATCGAACGGTATAAAGATTATTTTAAGAAGTTTCATTTTGACCAACGAACGGGTATAGACATCTCGGGAGAAGTAAATAGTCAATCCGACTTGTCTAAACCGTTGAATGCGCTCATCACCTCATGGGGGCAATCGACTGCGGTCACGCCGATGCAATTGCTTCAAGGAGCGACAGCGATCGCTGGAGACGGCGAGATGGTCAAACCGCATATCATCCAAAAAGCGGATCATACGGATAAGGCACCATACCGAGCGAAAACAGAGGTCGTCGGTAAACCGATCTCCGCTGAAGCGGCAAAAGCAACACGCGAAGCACTCGACGGTGTCGTCAATAGTAAGCTTGGTACAGGTCAAATGTATAAGTTGAAAGATTACCGGGTCATTGGGAAGACCGGAACGGCTCAGATTTCTGAGAATGGAAAGTATATTCAAGGACAATTCATTCACTCGTTTATCGGTATGGCCCCCAAAGATGATCCGGAATTGATCATGTACATCGCGGTAGATCGTCCATCGAAAAACGAATCATCTGTTTCTGGTCCGCTCATCATGAGTCCTGTGTTCAAAAGTGTCATGAATACGGCACTACAGTATCGTAGTATCCAACCGGAAACGCAAAAGGATTCGGTGGATGTCAAAGCGAAGATCACGCCAAGTTATATCAAGAAGAGTGCTCGACAAGCGACTGATTTAGCAAAAGAACAAGAGGCAGTTGCGATCATCCTAGGCGATGGTGCTGAAGTCGTTTCGCAGATTCCATCCCGTGGACAGGAATTCGTCAGCGGAGAACGTGTCTTGCTGAAAACATCAAATACGTTCAAGATGCCGGATTTGACCGGTTGGTCGCAACGAGATGTCAAAAAGCTTGTCAGCTTATATGATTTGAAGCTCGACGTCATCGGTAAAGGTTTTGTAACCAAACAATCGGCTCGAACTGGTACACTAGTGAAGGAAAATGGAAAGTTGACGGTCGAACTAGCTGAACCTAAAGAGTAACGGTAGAGCAAGTTTCCTGATTTCTACAGGAAGACGAGGACGAACAGGAGTCATTCGTTGACTTTTGCATTCGTCCTCTTTTGCTGTCATCGAATGGAGGTATATATCATGTTAACAATTACGCAACTCGCTGAATGGTTGCATCTCGATGTCAAAGATGATCGTATCGTTCGTCATTTTGCAACGGATTCACGCGCACAACTGGAAGACGGTCTCTATGTTCCGATTCAGGGAGCACGCGTCGATGGTCATCGATTCCTTGAAGGTGCAAAAAACCAAGGAGCGATCGTCACCTTATGGAAGAAAGGCATTGATCGACCAGACATCGATATCGTTTTCTTGGAAGTCGATGAACCATTGGTTGCCCTGCAACAAATCGCAAAACGATACTTAATGCAGATTGCGCCGAAAATTGTCGCCATCACTGGATCAAATGGGAAGACATCGACGAAGGACATGGTCGAGAGCGTACTCAAGACGACGTTTAAGACACATAAGACACAAGGAAACTTCAATTCGGATATCGGAATGCCATTAACGATTCTCATGATGCCAGCTGATACGGAAGTCGCTGTGCTTGAGATGGGAATGAACGGGTTTGGCGATATTGAATTCCTATCGAATCTAGCTGAGCCAGATATCGCACTCGTCACGAACATCGGCGAATCGCATGCGGAGCAAGTCGGTGGACGCAGTGGCATCGCCAAAGCGAAGCTTGAGATTCAATCCGGACTCAAACCAGGTGGTCATTTATTCGTTGATGGTGACGAACCACTTCTCGCAGAAGTCGAAGCGGAGAAGATCGGCTATCAAATCGGAAATACGTACCGGATCGAAACGAAGGAAGCAACGTTCTTTGGAACGACCTTTACTTACGATGGCACCGCTTTTCACCTACCAGTGCTAGGGAAACACCAAGTCCGAAATGCAGCATATGCAATTGCGACAGCACGTGCACTTGGCGTGACGGACGCCCGGATTCAAGAAGGGTTCGATGCGGTTGAATTGACACCGATGCGGATGGAACGATTACTCTTTGAAGAGACTGCGGTCATCAATGATGCGTATAACGCGAGTCCGACATCAATGAATGCAGCGATTGAGACGGTCACTGCGCTGGAAGGGTATACGACACGCGTTCTCGTCCTCGGCGATATGTATGAATTAGGGGACCAAGAACGCTTATTACATGCCTCGGTCGGAAAGCGGATTGCGTTACCTGTCTCGCATGCTATCCTAGTAGGGGAGAAAGGCGCGTGGATTGCTGAAGGAATCAGCGACCCGTCTGTTCAAATCCAATTCGCGACAACCGTTGAGGATGCTGCAAAACGATTGCGTCCATTGCTCGGAGAACGAACAATCGTTTTATTGAAAGCGTCACGTGGGATGGCGCTTGAACGGATATTAACCTATCTGAACGAAAACTAATTTTTGAAAAAAGGGTGTCTGCTATGATCACATTATTCATCAGTCTTATTCTTGCATTTCTTGTTGTACTACTCGTCATGCCAAAGGCGATTCCATTTCTACACCAATTGAAGTTCGGTCAGGAAATTCGGGAAGAAGGACCGCAATGGCATCAGGTCAAATCCGGAACACCGACGATGGGTGGAATCGTCATTCTTGTCGCGATGATCGTCAGCGTTCTCGGTGCAGTCGTCATGGGCGATCTATCGACGACACAATTATCGTTACTGTTTTTAACACTTGCTTATGGCGTCATCGGCTTCATTGATGATTACATCAAAGTCGTCAAGAAACGTAACCTTGGTCTGAATTCGAAACAAAAATTAATTGGACAAATCGTCGTCGGATTGTTATTCGTCTGGTTGAGCGGTGGATTCACGAGTGATGCGACGTATCTATCGATTCCATTTACCGATTTTGAGCTTGATTTCGGTATCGTCTATCCATTTGTTGCCTTGTTCTGGTTAGTTGGCTTCTCAAATGCAGTCAACTTGACGGATGGATTGGACGGTCTCGTATCATTCACAGCGATTCCAACATTCTTGTTCTTCGGATTATACAGTTGGTTTATCGCGGATGAAGTAGGCGCTGCTTGTTTTGCTTTCTCAGCAGTCGGTGCATTGATCGGATTCTTGTTATTCAATGCGCACCCAGCGAAGATCTTCATGGGAGATACAGGTTCACTTGCACTCGGTGCTGCACTAGCAGGTCTATCGATTGTCTTAAAACTGGAATTACTACTCGTCTTAATCGGTATCGTGTTCGTTGTCGAGACATTATCCGTCATTCTACAAGTCATCTCCTTTAAGACGACAGGGAAACGGATTTTCAAAATGAGCCCAATTCACCATCACTTCGAAATGGTCGGTTGGAGCGAATGGCGGATCGTCGGTACATTCGCAGGAATCAGCTGTTTGATGGCATTCATCGCCTATCTATTCGTGTAATAAAAAAGAAGAGAGAAAGTGAGCGATTCAACAATGGAACAACGACAATGGAATGATCAAAAAGTGCTCGTTCTCGGAACGGCGAAAAGTGGAATCGCAGCAGCTCGGTATTTAGCGAGTGTTGGTGCAGAGGTAACGGTCAATGACGGGAAAACGCCGTCCGAGAGTGATCAAGCGACGCTTGCATCGCTCGACGTTAAGACGGTCTACGGTGAGCACCCGCTCACACTACTCGACGACATCGATTTGATCGTCAAGAATCCAGGAATTCCGTATCACATTGATCTGCTACAAGAAGCCTTGCGACGCGATATTCCGGTTTGGACAGAGGTAGAACTGGCGTATCAAGCAACCGATGCGACGTGGATTGCCATCACAGGATCGAACGGGAAAACGACGACGACGACGCTTGTCCATGAATTGTTGAAAACCGGTACGCGGCGTGTACATTTGGCAGGAAACATTGGATTCCCGGCAATTGAAATCGCATGTCAGGCGAAACAGGACGATATCATCGTCATTGAATTATCAAGTTTTCAATTGATGGGGATCGAGCAGTTCCGACCATACACGGCAGCGTTTTTGAATTTATCACCGGCGCATCTGGATTATCATGGTGATTTTGAATCGTATGGCGAAGCGAAAGCCCGGATCTTTAAGAACATGAAAGAAACGGATCGTCTTGTCTTGAATGCCGATGATACGTCCGTTAATGCGCTCGGAAAGACTGCTGAAGTAACGCCACTCTTGTTCTCTCGTCGTCAATCGGCGTACGCAGAAGTCATGAACGATACGTTGACAATCAATGGGACGAGTATCTTACCTGTTGATGAACTGGCTCTCGGTGGTGGGCATAATGTCGAGAACGTTCTCGCAGCCTTAACACTCGTCGAACCGTTTAACTTAGCATTATCTGACGTTCAACACGTTCTACGGACGTTTGGTGGTGTAGAGCACCGGACACAGTTCGTCGGTGAAATTGCTGGTCGAAAAGTTTACAACGACTCAAAAGCGACGAATAATGTTGCAACAGAAGCGGCGTTGTCCGGATTTACGGCACCTATCATCTGGTTATGTGGCGGACTCGAGCGTGGAGCGGATTTGACACCGTTACTCGATTCAATGAAGCACGTCAAACACGTCATCGGACTTGGTGAGACGGGTCATCGATTCGGAACGCTTGCGTCAGAAAATGGCTATACGTCGACCGTTGTTGAGGCGATGGATGAAGCGGTGAAAGTCGCGTTTGAAGTGTCACAACCCGGCGACATCATTCTTCTGTCACCAGCATCTGCAAGTTGGGATCAATACAAGACATATGAAGAGCGCGGCGATCATTTCGTTCGTGCCGTACATGAAGTAGGAGGAACAACAGTATGAAAATCGTCGTCTCTGGAGGCGGTACAGGCGGTCACATTTATCCGGCACTCGCTATGATCCGGGAGCTCGAACAACGCATGCCGTGTGAGGTCCTCTATATCGGAACAGAAAATGGTCTCGAGGCGGATATCGTCCGTCGCGCGGGAATCCCATTTGAATCGATTGAGATTTCTGGCATCCGTCGTTCCTTGTCGTTCGAAAACGTCAAGACCGGTATCCGGTTCGTCAAGAGCGTCCGGCGTGTTCGTCGACTACTGCGTCAGTTCCAACCGGATATCGTCGTCGGTACAGGTGGATTCGTTTGTGGACCGGTATTGTATACGGCTGCAAAAATGGGTTTCAAGACACTCGTTCATGAACAAAACAGTTTACCTGGTATCACGAATAAATTCTTAGCTCGGTATGTGGACCGGGTTGCACTCTCTTTTAAAGGGTCTGGACATCACTTCGGTAAGAATGAAGCGAAGACGGTTTTAATTGGAAATCCGCGTGCTTCTGAAGTGGCAGAGCTCAACATCAATCCGCTTGAAGAGCGACAACGTTTCGGTTTTGAGGAAGGACGCCCTCTCATCGTCATCTATGGCGGTAGTCGTGGCGCACCCGCAATCAACGAAGCAGTCGTCGATATGATGCCAAAGGTCGAGCAAGCAGGCTGGTCGCTCCTCTTCGTTACGGGTCAAATTCATTACGATACGATTGTGTCACGCGTCGGTTCCGTACCAGAACGCATTCAACTTCGTCCATTCGTATATGATTTACCGAATATCTTAAAAGCCAGCCAACTCGTCATTTCGCGTTCGGGAGCAAGTACGCTTGCAGAGCTGACGACACTCGGCTTACCGAGTGTGCTCATCCCAAGTCCTTACGTGACGGAAAATCATCAAGAGGTCAATGCCTCATCGCTCGTCGAGACAGGTGCGAGTCTATTGATTCGTGAACAGGAACTGACAGGTGATCGGTTGTTTGAGGCATGTGAAAAAGCGTTAGCACAACAACAAACGATGTCTGAAGCGGCGCTTGCGCTCGGTATGCCGAACGCTTCACGGGACTTAGTTGATGAATTGTTACGATTGACGGCACAAAAAAACTAAACTATTGCAGGAAAAGACCGATAGGGAAATGAACTGTTACGTATAGAGGGGGAATGAGACGTGAGGGAACGGAGAGCGGTCGGACGACCACAAGAGGACGAGAACGTCCGTAGTCTCGAAGATAAGATACCTTATATCCGTGAACAACGTCGCAAAAAAGCCAACCGAAGACTCATTTATGTCCTGATTCTGATTGGTCTATTGGTCGGTGTCGTCTTTTATCTACAATCGAGTTATTCTCGGGTTGCTCAATTTGATATCGAGGGTAATGTCAATGTGAAGTCTGCTGATATCTTGCAAGCGTCCGGGATTAAGGTGAAGGAAACACACGCCTTTAATGTATCGGAAGAAGACGTTCTTGAGCGAATCGAGAAGGTTCCGGGTATTCAAGAAGCGACGATGCAAAAACAGTTTTTGCATCAATATCGCGTGACGGTGACGGAAGAGAAAGAGATTGCTTACGCGAAAGATAAACCGGGAGACCGGATCGTGCTTGCGGACGGGACGATCATTCCTGGAAAGTCGAAGGAAGAACTATTCGATGCTCCGATCTTGACAGGATTCACGGATCAGTCATTAAATCGATTGACGAAGGAACTTGTTAAAATCGAGCCGAAAGTACGGAGCCGAATCTCAGAAATCGTCGCAAACGATAAGACGGACAAAGGCGGTCTGAAGTTATTCATGACGGATGGGAATACGGTATTACTCAGTACGTCTGCCTTTTCAAATTCCTTGAATGAATACGTGAAGGTCATTTCTGCCTTACCGAAAGGAAAGACGGGAACAATTACAATTGATGGCGGTATCTATTTCAAACCATATAAAGGGAAAAAATAGAAGATTCGTAAAGGGTTGACGAACAAAAAAACAAACGTGTGTTTTCATTCGTCGACCGTTGTTCGAATCGTCATCAAATCGTAATCTATTCGAACGCTAAGACGGGCAATAACTTCTTTTCGTAAGTATTTATATAGTGTAGACTTAAACGAGAAGAAGCCTGTCCTGTTCCTAGAATATAATTAGGAATAAAAAGGATTAGTATTATGAAAGTGGAGGTGTCACTCCCATGGAAACGAAAGGTACGATTGCCGCACTCGACATAGGGACATCGGAGGTGAAACTCATCGTCGGTGAACTACTTGGTGGAACGCTGAACGTTCTTGCTGAAGGTTCTGCACCATCCGCGGGTGTTAAACGAGGTGTCATCGTTGACATCGATCAAACGGTACATGCCATTAAACAAGCGGTCACGGAAGTGGAACGTACACTTGGTGAACCAATTGGTGAAGTATATGTTGCTATCTCTGGCGAACACATTCAAGTGAAGGATTGCCAGGGGATGACATCAATCAAAGGTGAGGACAATGAAATCACGGATGATGACGTGAAAGATGTTCTGCATTCTGCGATGGTCATGCGAATTCCAAACGAACTCAGTGTCGTCGATGTCCTGCCGAAGACGTTTACGGTCGATCAGCAAACGGAGATCACTGATCCTAGAGGAATGATTGGTTATCGTCTCGAAGTAACAGGGAAGCTCATCATCGGAGCAAAGACGATCCTACATAGCATTAAACGTTCCATTGAACGGGCTGGTTTAGAGCTTGCTGGATATGTGCTGGAGAGTTTAGCGGTATCTAGAATCGCAGCATCGATTGATGAACTCGAACTCGGTGTCGGAATCATCGACATCGGACATGAGACGACGACACTTTCCATCTATGAAAAGAATGATCTCGTCTACTCGACGACGTTGCCATACGGTGGCGATCATCTGACACGTGATTTGACGTATAAGATGAATTGTAAATATCAAGATGCGAAGCTCGCAAAAGAAGAGTACGGTGTTGCACTTGAAGCACTCGGTGATCCGGAAGAGAAAGTTTCTTACGTCACGATCAACGGGGAACATCGTTTCGAGCCACAATCAGAAATCGGTTTCGTGTTAGAAGCGCGACTTGAGGAAATCTTCGAGATGATTCAAAAACGAATGACGCAAGCCGGATACGCTCATATGAACAGCGGTTTAATCTTGTGTGGCGGAAGTTCTTCACTGCCGGGAATCGACCAGCTTGGAAAACGAATCTTCAAGCAGAGCGTCAATGTCTATCAACCTGCTAGTCTTGGTATTCGTCATCCGAAGTACGCCGTCGCAGCTGGTATGTTACGTTATGTACTTTCACGAAGCGCCGTATCGAAATCAGGTTTCGACCGCGCGGAAGAGAAGGAAGTCGTAGCACACGGACGTGAACAGGATGCACTGCTCATGAACGAACAAGCGACACCTGTTCGAGAAGAACGGTCGACACGTGAACAGCCTCCAAAAGAGAAAAAGTCATTCAGCAGTTTCTTTGAGAAATTCTTTGGTTAATGCCTACAAAAAATCCAATGAGTAAAAAATATTAGGGGGCCCTTTTTATGTTGCATTTTGATGAAATGATGGACCAAGTAGCAAAAATCAAGGTCATCGGTGTAGGTGGTGGCGGTTCGAACGCCGTCAACCGAATGATTGAACACGGTGTCCAAGGCGTAGAATTCATCGCAGTAAACACGGATGCGCAGGCATTGAACATGTCACAAGCTGACGTAAAACTACAACTCGGTGCTAAATTGACACGCGGTCTCGGTGCGGGTGCCAATCCGGAAATCGGTAAAAAAGCGGCGGAAGAGAGCCGTGAGCAATTAACAGAAATCCTTTCTGGTGCTGACATGGTCTTCGTCACAGCGGGAATGGGTGGCGGAACGGGTACAGGAGCAGCTCCTGTCATCGCGGAGATTTCAAAAGAGATCGGCGCATTGACAGTCGGTGTCGTCACAAAACCATTCATGTTCGAAGGACGTAAACGGATGCAACATGCTGTTTCAGGTGTCCAGAACTTCAAAGAAAAAGTCGATACGTTAATCGTCATTCCGAACGACAAGTTACTTGAAATCGTCGATCGGAATACACCAATGCTTGAAGCGTTTAAAGAAGCGGATAACGTCTTGCGTCAAGGTGTACAAGGTATCACTGACTTGATCGCCGTACCTGGTCTGATCAACCTCGACTTCGCCGATGTGAAGACGATCATGACTGAGAAAGGTTCTGCTTTGATGGGTGTAGGTGTCGCGACAGGCGAGCACCGCGCGACGGAAGCAGCGAAAAAAGCGATTTCGAGTCCGTTGCTTGAGACATCGATCGAAGGCGCAAAAGGTGTTCTGATGAACATCACAGGTAGTGCGAACCTCAGCTTGTACGAAGTGACGGAGGCCGCACAAATCGTCCAGAGTGCAGCCGATGAGGAAGTCAACTTGATCTTCGGTTCTGTCATCAACGATAACCTAGAAGATGAAATCATCGTCACAGTCATCGCGACGGAATTCGAAAACGAACCACTCGATTTCGAAATTCCATCGGCACAAGAGATGATGAAAAACCTCTTGAAGAAAAAACAAGCGACTCCACCACCAACTGAGGAGTCTAAACCACAAGTCGAAGAGACACCTGTCAGCTCGAATCCTGAACCGGCTAAAGCGCCAGATGTCGAAGAAACGATGGACATCCCATCATTCCTTCGCCGGAATAATCGTTGATCGATGTTCCAGTGACACGACTGCTAAACGATGAGGTGTCGCGAAAGCGGCGCCTCTTTTTTTAAAATCAAAGGAGGCATGAACATGTTTGGACAATGGATCAAATGGGATACACCGACGGGTACCGTACGTGCCGCCTTTACGACGAAGTTCGCAGCCCCTCATGAGAACGGAAATTTAGGATTACATGTCAACGATGATCGCGACGGTGTCATCCAGAACCGACAAGTCATCGCACGTCAGCTTGATCTCTCCCTCGAGAACTCGATTTGGGCACAGCAAGTTCACGGAAATCACGTCGAACAGGTGACGACACTTGACTCTGGGCGCGGTGCTTTGGATTACGAAACAGCGATTACGGGTACAGATGGATTGGTGACGACCGATTCAAATGTCTTATTGATGATGCTGTTCGCTGACTGTGTGCCGCTTGTCTTCTGTGATCCGACGACAGGAATCATCGCGAATACGCACGCCGGCTGGCGCGGAACTGTTGGCAATATCGTCGAGGAAACAGTCAAGCAAATGGAACGTGCGGGTGCGAGTCGTTCATCGATTCAAATGGTCATCGGTCCATCGATCCGTGATTGTTGTTACGAAGTCGATCAACCCGTCATCGATGCAATCGATGCGCTTGAACTCGATGAGTCTCCTTACATACGCAAGGAAGATGGAAAAGCGATGTTATCGCTACAAAAAACGAACGCTGCGCTAGCTGAGCGTTGTGGAGTCGGTGATGTCCTTGACACAGGTCTATGTACACACTGTCAGGCGGAAGATTACTTCTCTTATCGCCACGGCGACCACGGTGGTCGCTTTGCAAGTTTGATCGTAAAGGAGTCATTGGATGTCAATTCTTGATAATGTACAAGAGGTTACGAAACGAATGCAACAAGCAAGTGAAAAGAGTTCTTCTGAAAAGCAGGTACAGTTGATTGGCGTGACGAAATCAGTCTCAAGTCAAGTTGCTTCTGAATTATTAGCAGCAGGTGTGACCCATCTCGGTGAAAATCGCCCGGACGGATTGCTCGAAAAACAGGCAGAGCTCGGACGAACCGCCTGTACATGGCACTTCATCGGTACGCTACAAACTCGTAAAGTTCGTCAGATCATCGATGCCATTGACGTGCTGCATTCCCTTGACCGTCTTCATTTGGCGGAAGAGATCAATAAACGAACGGACCGAATCATTGATTGTTTCATTCAAGTCAACGTTTCTGGAGAAGAATCGAAGCAAGGCATCGCGCCTGAGGATGTACCGTCGTTCTTACATGAAATCGGTCAGTATCCAGCGATTCGTGTCATCGGACTGATGACGATGGCACCGTTAACGGAAGATACGACGCGTATCCGTGAGGTATTCCGGTCATTAAAAACATTGCAAGAAGAGGTCAAGGCGAAAAAATTGTCGTATGCTCCATGTACGGAGTTATCTATGGGAATGTCGTCTGATTTTGAGATCGCCATCGAAGAAGGGGCGACGTTCGTCCGAATCGGGACGACGCTCGTTCACACCTAAACGAGAAGAAGGGAGAATGGATATGGGTTTTAAATCAAAAATGCAAAATCTATTTCTCGGCAACAGCGACGATTTAGATGAACTTGAATATGAAAATGATGCTACAATAAATAAAGGTAGAGGTGCTTCACAACAAGAGTATGAAGAGTATTACGAGGAATCTACCCCAAGTGTTACTCAAAAGGAGGACAGCGTGAGACAATCGAATATCGTGCCGCTTCATGCGACGAAAAAAACGAAATCGCAAGTCATCTTGAGTGAACCACGTGTCTTCAACGAAGCCCAGGAAATCGGGGAACATCTTCGTCAGAACCGTGCTGTCATCGTCAATATGCAGCGTATGTCAAAAGATCAATCACGACAGATGATCAATTTCTTATCTGGTGTCGTCTTCGCTCTCGATGGAACGATTACGACGATCAGTCAGAATACCCTCCTCTGTGTTCCGAACAACGTCGAGTTGGCTGGTAGCATCTCGAATCTTCTTGGAGAAGATGATATTAATCATAAGGGGTGGTAAGTATGGATTCTCAAGTGATGTACGCAATTGGTCGTACATTGAGTACGTTATTACAGTATTACAGTTACGTTATGATCGTTTATATCCTGCTTTCGTGGTTCCCGAATGCCCGTGATTCTAAATTCGGACAAGTGCTCGCGATGTTAGTCGAGCCATTCCTAGCGCCCTTCCGTCGTATCATCCCGCCTATCGGGGGCATGCTGGATATCTCGCCGATTGTAGCCTTCCTCGTCTTGAACTTGGCTCAATCGGGTATCCGAGCAATCTTTTTAGTATGAGCGTATACGATCATTATCGTGGAAGCGAGCGGGAATTCGTCGATTCAGTCTTGAACTGGATCGATCACGTGGAAGCGACCTATACGTTCAAATTAACGGATTTCCTAGATCCACGTGAACAACAAATCACACAAGAACTCGTCGGCTCGAAATGCGCCCTCTTTTTTGAGGGCGGTTTCGAAGGCGCTGAACGTAAACGGGCAATCCTCGCACCAGATTATTATGAATACAACGCGGATGACTTTGACATTTCCATCTATCGCATTCATTATCCTACTAAATTCGTTGAACTTTCTCATCGTCAAGTCACCGGTACATTATTGAACGTCGGATTGAAACGATCTAAATTCGGCGACGTCATCATTCAGGATCAAGTACAGTTTGCCGTCGCGGACGAAGTCGCGACCTATATCGAAGCAAACGTCGAACGTGCAGGGAAGACGAAGATTCGTCTTTCGCGTGTTGAGGCGGAAGACCGTTTGAAAGTGAAGGATCAAGAGTGGGAAGAGACACTTGGGTTCGTCAGTTCACTTCGGTTCGATACGGTCGTGAGTGAAATTTTAGGCTTCTCACGTCAAAAAGCACAGACGCTCATTAAACAAGGTGAAAGTAAGGTCAATTACAAAGTAGTGGATGATTCGAGTTTCATGCTAGAAGAAGGCGACTTGCTTTCCTTGCGTGGAACAGGACGCGTCAAGTTGATTGCAATCCTCGGATCAACGAAACGTGACCGGATCAAGCTACAATACGGTATTTTAAAAGGATAAGATAAATGCGGAGGAGGAATTCATCATGCCATTAACGCCACTCGATATTCATAATAAGGAGTTCACACGAAAGTTTCGCGGCTATGACGAAGATGAAGTGAACGAATTCCTAGATCAAGTCATCAAGGATTTTGAATTGTTGTTACGTGAGAATCGTCAGCAACAGGAAGTCATCCAAAACATGCAAGCGCGCGTCGATTACTTCAGTTCGATGGAAGAAACATTGAATAAATCGATCATCGTCGCACAGGAAGCGGCTGAAGAAGTCAAAGCCAATGCTTCAAAAGAAGCGAGCTTGATTCTAAAGCAAGCAGAACGTGAAGCAGAGCAGTTGCAAGATGCGGCGCAACGCCGGGCACAACGGACGGACTTCGAAGTAGAGCAAATGCGCAAAAAAATCGAACTCTATCGTAATCGATTCAAAGTATTGATCGATGCGCAGATGGAATTATTGACGAGCCATGACTGGGATGCGTTTGATTTCTCTTCTCGTGGAGCGCTTGACGATGTTCCAGCAGTTGCGTATAATGACGACGATGTCGTATAAATAAAATCAATGACAAGGACACGTCGCATCTTGGACGGTTGACAGCGAATCGGGGAATGGTGGAAGCCCGAGCAACGAAAAAGATGGGGTATCCCCTTGGAGTGCATGACTGAACGTTCGCTGAACAGTAAGTCATGCCGGCTCACTCCCGTTATCGAGTTCTTAAGCGGTCCTGCGTCGTCAAACTGGCGAGCGGGATTAGTAGGGTGGTACCGCGAGTTCAGCCAAGCTCGTCCCTATCTCAGGGATGAGCTTGGCTTTTTTTGTACTTTTAAAGCGAAAGGTGAGAGATAGTCAGATGGATTACAAAGAAACCTTATTGATGATGAAAACAGAGTTTTTAATGCGAGGCAACTTGCCAAAACGTGAACCAGATATGCAAGCACGATGGGAAGAGATGAATCTCTACGCTGCGGTCCAGGAAAAGAACGCTGGAAAGCCAACGTTCATCCTCCACGATGGTCCTCCGTATGCGAATGGTGACATCCACATGGGTCACGGATTAAACAAAGTCTTAAAAGACATCATCGTTCGTTATAAATCAATGAATGGCTTCCAGTCTCCGTACGTGCCTGGTTGGGACACACACGGATTACCGATCGAAACTGCACTTCAAAAAGCCGGTGTTGATCGTAAATCGATGACGGTCGCTGAATTCCGTGAATTATGTGCGAAATATGCGCTCGAACAAGTCGATCACCAACGCGAACAGTTCAAACGCCTCGGCGTTCTCGGTGACTATGACAACCCATATATCACCCTGCAACCAGAATTTGAAGCAGCTCAAATTCGTTTATTCGGGGATATGGCGAACAAAGGCTATATCTACAAAGGGAAGAAACCGGTCTATTGGTCACCGTCTTCTGAATCAGCACTCGCTGAAGCAGAAATCGAATATCAAGATAAACGGTCAGCTGCTATCTATGTCGCGTTCCAAGTCATGGACGGGAAAAACATCTTAGAGCCGACGGATCATTTCGTCATCTGGACGACGACACCATGGACGATTCCAGCGAACCTCGGAATCTCTGTCAGTGCGGAACTGACATATGCGCGGATCGAATATCAAGGAAAAGGCTATATCGTAGCGGAAACACTCGTTCCTGAAGTCATCGAAGCACTCGGATGGGAAGACGCAACAGTCGGACGTATCTTTAATGGTGCGGACTTCGAATACATGAAAGCAAAACATCCATTGTACGACCGTGAATCACTCGTCATGCTTGGCGATCACGTTACAGCGGAAGCGACAGGTGTCGTGCATACGGCTCCAGGTCACGGGGAAGATGACTTCCGTATCGGTCAAGCGTACGGTCTTGACGTTCTTTGCCCAGTCGACGATAAAGGGGTCATGACAGCAGAAGCTCCTGGATTCGAAGGCATGTTCTATGAGGATGCGAACAAAGAAATCGGTCTCGCACTCGAAGAAGCAGGCGCTCTCTTAAAACTGTCGTTCATCAAACACTCGTATCCACACGACTGGCGGACGAAAAAACCGGTCATCTTCCGGGCAACGCCACAGTGGTTCGCTTCAATCAAAGACTTCCGTGCGGAAATCCTTGATGAAATCAAAGGCGTCCAGTGGATACCAGAGTGGGGCGAAACACGTCTCCACAACATGTTCAAAGACCGCGGCGACTGGGTCATCTCACGTCAACGTGCTTGGGGCGTTCCACTTCCAATCTTCTATGCTGAAGATGGAACGGAAATCGTCACACCAGAAACGATTGATCATATCGCGAATTTATTTGCAGCTCACGGATCAAATGTCTGGTATGAGCGCGAAGCAGTCGACTTGCTTCCTGAAGGATTCACACATCCAGCAAGCCCGAACGGTACCTTCAAAAAAGAAACGGACATCATGGATGTCTGGTTCGATTCTGGTTCATCACATGCCGGTGTCCTTGCGACACGTCCTGAATTGACACGTCCAGCGGATCTCTATCTTGAAGGATCTGACCAATATCGTGGTTGGTTCAACTCGTCGCTATCGACAGCCGTCGCAACGACAGGAAAAGCACCATACAAAGCGGTCGTCAGTCACGGATTCGTTCTGGATGGTCAAGGTCGCAAGATGTCGAAATCGATCGGTAACACGATTGCACCAATCCAAGTCATGCAACAATTCGGAGCAGAGATCCTTCGCTTGTGGGTGGCATCTGTCGATTATCAAGCTGATGTCCGGGCATCGATGGATAACTTCAAACAAGTCTCAGAGTCATACCGGAAAATCCGCAACACGGTTCGTTTCCTCCTCGGAAACTTGGATCAATTCGATCCTGCGACGCACCGCGTCGCATTTGAAGACTTACCAGAGTCAGACCGTTTCATGCGGACGAAACTGGACCAACTTGTTGGAAAAGTAAAAGCGGCTTATGATGCGTACGACTTCATGTCGGTCTATCAATTGCTCCACAACTTCTGTGTCCTTGATTTGTCGTCGTTCTACCTCGATTACACGAAAGATATCCTGTATATCGAAAAAGCAGACGCGACATCGCGTCGTGCGGTTCAGACGGTCATGTATGATACAGTCGTTGCCTTGTTGCAATTGATGGCACCGGTCTTGCCTCACACAGCAGACGAAGCATGGGAATTCGTACCAGCTGTTGAGACGAAGAGTATCTTCCTGACAGACCTTCCGGAAACGGTCGAAGTCTCAGAAGAAGGACTTGCCCTCATCGAGAAATGGAACGCGTTCCTGACGTTCCGCGATGATGTCTTAAAAGCACTCGAGGAAGCGCGTGTTGAGAAACTCGTCGGTAAGACACTCGAAGCGAAACTCTTGCTTGCACCGAAGGAAGAGACGAAAGCCTTGCTCGGAACAATCGATCATCTTGAGCAGTTACTCCAAGTCTCACAACTCGAATTCGTGGAAACGGCGGATAAGATGTATGAGACGACCGGCATCACGGTTCAAAAAGCTGACGGTGAAAAATGTGAACGTTGTTGGACATATTCGACGGAACTCGGACAAGATCCAGCTCATCCGACGCTTTGCCCACGTTGTACTGAAGTCGTCAATTCTTTATAATGATACAAAGGGAGGGGCGACTGCGACTTCGCAGGACGTCCCTCATTATTTTTGGATGCGGAGGACAATAGGATGTGGCTTTACTTAGGGATTGCTGCTTTACTCGTTGGAATCGACCAGTTGACGAAATGGATCGTCGTTCAAAACATGACGATCGGTCAAGCGATCACGGTCATTCCGGATTTCTTTTATCTAAACTCGTATCGAAATCGAGGCGCTGCGTGGGGAATGCTCGAAGGTAAATTCGGCTTTTTCTTCATCGTTACAGTCGTCGTCGTCATTGGATTGATTTACTTCCTCTACAAGGAAGGCACGAAAAATAAGGTATTTGCTTGGAGCATCGCGTTATTGCTCAGTGGTGCGATCGGAAATTTCATTGATCGAATGGCACGAGGAGAAGTCGTTGATTTCTTCCATTTCTTCCCGTTCGGCTATAATTTTCCGATCTTTAATGTCGCAGACGTCTGTTTGACGTTTGGTGTCATCACGATGCTGATCAGCGTCATGTTCGAAGAACGGTTGACTAAGAAAGGAACGATGGATAAATGAATGAAGTAGAAACATGGTCCGTACAAGCGGATGGAGCGACAGGGCGCATTGATAAATGGCTCGCAGAACAAAACGATTGGTCGCGTTCGCAAGTACAGGAATGGTTGAAAGCGGGACGTGTCGAAGTCGATGGTCGTGTCGTCAAACCGAACTATAAATTATCGGGAACGGAATCGATTGTCGTTCATATCCCGGAAGCGGTGGAGCTCGAGATCTTACCGGAAGACATCCCGCTTGAAGTCGTGTATGAGGACTCGGACGTCATCGTCGTCAACAAACCAAAAGGGATGGTCGTCCATCCGGCGGCAGGTCATGTCTCAGGAACGCTCGTCAACGCCTTATTACACCACTGTCAAGATCTCTCAGGCATCAATGGCGTCAAACGTCCAGGAATCGTTCACCGGATCGATAAGGATACGTCTGGTCTGTTGATGGTCGCTAAGAACGACTTAGCGCATGAGTCACTGGCGCATCAATTAAAAGAGAAGACGACGGAACGTCTCTACATCGCGCTCGTGCACGGTGAAATCCCGCACGAACTCGGAACGATCGAAGCGCCGATCGGACGCGATAAGAACGACCGTCAACGGATGACGGTAACGGATAAGAATTCAAAGTCTGCCGTAACCCATTTCCGTGTTCTCGATCGGTACGAAGGCTTTACGGTCGTTGAATGTAAACTTGAAACAGGACGGACGCACCAAATCCGTGTCCATATGCGTTATATCGGTTTCCCGCTTGCGGGTGACCCGAAATATGGTCCACGCAAGACGATGAAAATGAACGGTCAAGCCTTGCATGCTGCGGTTCTCGGTTTCGAACACCCACGCACAGGTGAGTGGATGCGCTTTGAAGCACCGCTCCCAGAAGAGATGACATTTGAAATCGGTCAATTGAAAAAACTTGAATTAGAGTCTTGACGTTTTTCTAATAAAACGGTAGAGTATCACCTAGAGAGCGATGCGAGACATCCTCTACTGACACTTCGGTCGTCCGAGTGACGATCCTACCTAACTAGTATCACCTTTAATCGAGTCCGGAGAGGCTGCGAAAGGGAGAACCTACCACGATCGTGCGTAGGCATGCATACAACACGTATGCCATGATTCTGTCTTCGATGACCTTCTGCGGATTTACGCAGAAGGTCTTTTGTATGAAAGGAGAAACCATGAAACCAGCCGTCATCTTAGATGAAGCTGCGATCGGACGTGCACTGACACGGATCGCCCATGAAATCATCGAACGTAACAAAGGAATTCATGATTTGATGATTGTCGGAATCAAGACGCGAGGCGAGACACTCGCTCGTCGACTTGCGAAGCGCATCGAACAAATCGAAGGAAAACCGGTCTTACTCGGTGTCGTCGACATCTCAATGTACCGGGATGACTTGTCGAAACGAAGTTTAGAACCAGAAATCAAAGGTTCTGATTTACCGGAAGATATCACCGGGAAAATCGTCGTCCTCGTTGACGACGTGCTCTACACAGGTCGCACCGTTCGCGCCGCGATGGACGCGCTCGTCGACCATGGAAGACCGAGTATGATTCAACTCGCTGTACTCGTCGACCGCGGACATCGGGAGTTACCGATTCGACCAGATTTCATCGGTAAGAACGTCCCGACATCCCGTGAGGAACAAGTCGTCGTTGCGCTCGCCGAAGTCGATGAAGCCGATCAAGTATTCATTAAACGCTAAAATTCAAAACCTTTAAGGTGGTCCAGAGAGACCAGAAAGGGAGTCATCCATATGGCAAAACATGCCGCAGTACTTGATGTACAAGAAGTACCTACTCACCCTCTAAACTGGCTGATGCTCAGCCTACAACACGTCTTCGCGATGTTTGGTGCGACCGTGCTCGTCCCGCTCTTAACGGGACTCAACACATCGGTCGCGCTCGTCGCAAGCGGAGTCGGCACACTGATTTTCCTCGCCGTTACCCGCTTCAAAGTACCCACATATCTTGGTTCGAGTTTTGCCTACATTGCCCCGATCATTGCCGTCAGTGAACGGTGGGGTGTCGAGGATGCGTTAATCGGCGGAATGGTCGCTGGACTCGTCTATGGACTTGTCTCACTCCTCATCCGCTACACGGGAGCTGCTTGGTTGCTTCGCTTACTCCCACCGGTCGTCATCGGACCGGTCATCATGGTCATCGGTTTATCGCTCGCCCCTACCGCTGTCAACATGGCGATGAACGGAGCGGACGGCAAGTACAACGGACTGTACTTCCTCGTTGCGATGGTCACGCTTGGCGTCACACTCCTTGCGATGACGTACTTAAAAGGAATGTGGAGCACGATTCCAATCCTGTTCGGGATCACGGTTGGTTATCTCGTTGCGGCATCGGTCGGAATCATTGATTTCACACCACTCCAACAAGCAACGTTCTTCCACGTGCCGGACTTCACGATTCCGTTCTTGAATTACACACCATCGTGGAATACAGCCGCGTTGCTTCTGATCGTTCCCGTGACGCTCGTCACACTGACGGAGCACATTGGCGAACAAAAAGTGACATCACGGATCATCGGGCGCGAGACGCTCCTCGATCCAGGGATGCACCGGACCGTACTGGGTGACGGGATCGCGAAGACAGTCGCTTCGATGCTTGGCGGACCACCGGTTACGACGTATGGTGAGAACAACGGTGTCATGTCGATCACTCGTGTCTACAGTGTCTACGTCCTCGGTGGTGCGGCGGTTCTTGCGATTAGCTTCGGATTCCTCGGATATGTCGAAGGATTCATCAAGACGATTCCGACACCGGTCATGGGTGGAATCAGTATTCTCTTATTCGGAGTCATCGCGTCGAATGGTCTTCGGACGCTGACGGAAAGTAAGATCGATCTTGCCGATAAACGGAACTTGACGATCACAGCTGTCATTCTCGTCACAGGCATCGGAGGCGCGGCGCTTAAAATCGGCAACTTCTCTCTCGAAGGAATGGCACTAGCGACGATTCTTGGGATCATCCTGAATCTAGTTCTTCCAAAAACGACAGAGCAGGTCGAAGAAACAACGGAAACCTCTACAACTCAATCGGTAGCTAACAACTTTTAAGACGTTCCGAGAGAACGATAAAGTGAGGGCCATGAAAAGAAGCAGGGAATCACTCTGCCTTCTTTCGGCGCACCTTCACTTAGAAGGTGCGCCTTTTTCATGACCTGAAGAGGAGTGAATGACATGAAGACGATCCTAAAAAACCGGCATTTCGTCAATTTAGAAAGCTTATCCATGACAGAAATCAATTCTTTGATTGAACGCAGTCTCGCTTTTAAACGAGGCGAGCCAGCACCAGATTTTTCCGATAAGACACTCGTCAATCTGTTCTTTGAAAACTCGACCCGGACACGTTCTTCCTTTGAGATGGCAGAACATCGTCTGAACATGCATCTACTGCCGTTCGAAACGGCGACTTCCTCCGTGCAAAAAGGAGAAACGTTACGCGATACATGTAAGACACTCGAAGCAATCGGCGCCGACGGTCTAGTCATTCGCCACGGAGCGACCGGATATTACGAAGAATTGATGCAGACACTCGATATTCCGATCATCAATGCGGGAGATGGAAGCGGTCAACATCCGTCCCAGTCCTTACTCGATTTGATGACGATGGTCGAGACGTACGGAACGGTCGAAGGAAAAGTCGTCGTCATCTGTGGGGACTTACAACATAGTCGCGTCGCCCGATCGAACGCTGACATTTTAAAACGACTCGGTGCCATCGTCTATGGATCAGGACCTGTTGAGTGGTACGACCCTGCGATGGGCATACCGTATCTTCCGATGGATGAAGCAGTCGAGCAGTGCGACATCTTGATGTTACTGCGTGTCCAGCACGAACGGCATGACGGGTCGACGCGATTTGATCCAACAGTGTACCACACAACGCACGGATTGACATATGAGCGGATGAACCGTCTGAAGAATTCCGCGATCGTGCTTCATCCGGCACCGGTCAATCGGGGAGTCGAGATTGCCGACGAACTGGTCGAACATCCGCGATCGCGGATCTTTGAACAGATGAAAAACGGTGTCTTTGCACGCATGGCGATTCTGGAATGGTGCTTTTCAACGAAATCAATCAAAGGAGACGATGCAGATGACAACACGAATTGAGAATGCGAGATGGTACGAGGCGGGACAAGTCCGGACGGGGGATATTCGAATCGATGCCGGGAAAATCACGGATTTAGCAGCAACACCGCAAGCGAGTGAAACGGTCATTGATGCGTCCGGCTTATTCGTCGCACCAGGATTCGTCGACATCCATGTCCACCTGCGGGAACCGGGTGGCGAACATAAGGAGACGATTGCGACCGGCACGGCAGCGGCGGCAGCGGGTGGATTCACGACGATTTGTCCGATGCCGAACACGCGCCCCGTACCAGACGATCGTCAAACACTCGATGCGTTGTTCCAAAAGATTGAAGAGACGGCGTCCGTCCGGGTTTTGCCTTACGCGGCGATTTCAAAAAATCAACTCGGACAAGAACTCGTCGCGTTCGACCAATTAACAGATGCCGTCGCGTTCACGGATGACGGTGTCGGCGTCCAGACGGCAGCAGTCATGCGGACAGCGATGCAACAAGCGGCACGCCTCGGGAAAACGATCGTTGCCCACTGTGAAGATGATTCGCTAAAAGCAGGATGTGTGCACGAGGGGAACTACAGTCGACGAGAAGGACTACAAGGTATTCCGTCGCTTGCTGAGAGCATCCACATCGCACGTGATGTCCTGATTGCAGAAGAGACCGGCTGTCATTATCACGTCTGTCATGTCTCGACGAAGGAATCGGTCCGTGTCATCCGTGACGCGAAACGAGCAGGGATCCGGGTGACGGCAGAAGTCACACCGCACCATCTGGTATTGATCGATGAAGACATACCGAATCAGGATCCGAACTTTAAGATGAATCCTCCCTTGCGAAGTGAAGCAGATCGCCAAGCACTGCTCGAGGGGCTAGCGGACGGAACGATTGATTGCATCGCGACCGATCACGCTCCTCATGCGGCAGAAGAGAAGGCACTCGGTATCGAACGCGCCCCGTTTGGCATCACAGGGTTCGAGACGGCCTTCCCATTGCTCTATACGAAACTCGTCTCTGAAGGAGAGATGACACTAGAGACACTGATTCGGAATTTGACGGATAAGGCAGCAGCCATCTTTGAACTTCCTTACGGGAAACTCGAAGTGGGGGCTGAAGCAGATCTGGTTTTGCTTGATCTAGAAACGGAGCGTACTGTATCACCGGAACGATTCCGCTCAAAAGGCAAGAACACACCGTTCGCAGGAGAACGGTTAAAAGGATTCCCGGTCATGACGCTCGTCAAGGGAGAAATCGTATTCAAGGAGGACACAGCACATGCGTAAACGGACACTGATACTAGAAGATGGGATGACGTTTGAAGGAACGGCGTTTGGCTCAGATACGACAACAACAGGAGAGGTCGTCTTCCAGACCGGAATGACAGGGTATCAAGAAATGTTATCGGATCCATCTTACTGCGATCAGATGATCGTGTTGACGAACCCGTTGATTGGAAACTACGGGATTAACCGAGAAGATTATGAGACGACGCGTCCGCTCGCTAAAGCACTGATCGTCCGTGAACATTGTCAGACGCCGTCGAATTTCCGGAGTGAGATGTCACTCGATGCGGCACTTCAAGATCTTGATATTCCAGGATTAAGTGGAATCGATACGCGTCAATTGACACGGCACATCCGTTCGAAAGGTGTCATGCGTGGACGACTCGTTGACGGTGAGTTCGATTTAGCAGCAGAACTGGTTCATCTTCAAAACGCACCTATCGAGACGGATCAAGTCAAGCGGGCCTCAACGGAACGAGCGTACATCATTCCAGGTGCTGGACCGCGGATCGTTCTCGTCGATTTCGGTGCGAAGCTCGGAATCGTCCGCGAACTCGTCAAACGCGGCTGTGAAGTCGTCGTCGTGCCCTACGACGTCAGTGCAACGGAAGTCTTACGCTATCGTCCGGACGGTGTAATGCTATCGAACGGACCAGGGAATCCAAAGGACGTCCCAACGGCGATTCCGATGATTCAAGAATTGACGGGAAAAGTCGTCATCTTCGGCATCTGTCTCGGTCATCAGTTGATTGCACTAGCGCACGGAGCGGATACATTCAAGCTCCCATTCGGTCACCGAGGGGCGAATCATCCAGTCCAAGATATCCGGACAGGTCGCGTCGATATCACGTCGCAAAACCACGGGTATGCCGTCGACGAACAGTCATTACGCGATACCGTGCTTGAAGTGACGCATCTTGCGATCAACGACGGAACGGTCGAAGGCATCCGTCATACGACAGCAGCGGTCTTCTCCGTCCAGTATCATCCGGAAGCATCACCTGGTCCGATGGATGCGAACGGTCTATTCCAACAGTTTTTAGAAGAAATCACGAAACAACAGGAGGTCTCTCATGCCTAAACGTCAAGATATCCAGAAAATTCTCGTTATCGGGTCCGGTCCTATCGTGATCGGACAAGCAGCTGAATTCGACTACGCTGGAACACAAGCGTGTCAAGCCTTGAAGGAAGAAGGATATGAAGTCATCCTCGTCAACTCCAACCCAGCAACGATCATGACGGATCCAACGGTCGCTGATCGTGTCTACATCGAGCCCCTCCAAGCAGAGTTCGTCTCACGGATCATCCGCAAGGAACGTCCGGATGCCTTGCTTGCGACACTCGGAGGTCAAACGGGTCTGAACTTGGCTGTCGAACTGGATCGTCTCGGTGTCCTTGCTGAGTATGGTGTCGAGTTACTCGGTACGAAATTGTCAGCAATCGAAGAGGCAGAAGATCGTGATTTGTTCCGTCAACTGATGTTTAAACGCGGGCATGGTGTGCCGGACAGTGAAATCGTGCATACGCTTGAAGAGGCACAACAATTCCGGCAACAGATCGGTTTACCGATCATCATCCGTCCAGCGTATACGCTTGGAGGAACGGGCGGTGGAATCGCCAACACACCAGAAGAGTTCACGCGAATCGTCGAAGGGGGACTCAAGGCAAGTCCGGCAACACAAGTACTTCTAGAAAAATCAATTGCCGGGATGAAGGAAGTCGAGTTCGAAGTCATGCGCGATGCGACGAATCAGGCGATCATCGTCTGTGCGATGGAAAACTTCGATCCCGTCGGTGTTCATACTGGAGACTCGATCGTCTTCGCTCCGACACAAACGCTATCGGATCGCGATTATCAATTGCTACGAAACGTCTCGCTCGATATCATTCGTGCACTCGGGATTGAGGGTGGATGTAACATCCAGTTCGCACTGGATCCGACGAGCTTCGACTACTATGTCATCGAAGTCAATCCACGTGTCTCACGCTCGTCCGCACTCGCGTCAAAAGCGACGGGTTATCCAATCGCAAAACTGGCTGCGAAAATTGCCGTCGGGTATGCCTTATCCGAATTAAAGAACCCGATCACCGAGACAAGTTTTGCTTCCTTCGAACCGGCACTCGATTATGTCGTCGCCAAGATTCCGCGCTGGCCGTTCGATAAATTCGAAACGGCAGACCGGACACTCGGCACACAAATGAAAGCAACTGGTGAGGTCATGGCAATGGGACGGACGATGGAAGAGGCCTTACTAAAAGCCGTTCGTTCACTCGAGATCGGTACAGCGGATCTGTATATGCCACGCTTCATCGAAATGGCAGACGATGCCTTACAACAAGCGATTCGCCAAGCGACCGACGATCGACTCTTCGCCTTGTACGCGGGCTTCGTCCGCGGTTACAGCGTCGAACAGATTCATGACTGGACGGCGATTGATCGCCTGTTCCTAGAGAAGTTGCACCATATTTGGCAGCTCGAGCAATCGGTCGCAGCTGGTTTGACACCTGAACTACTCCTGCATGTGAAGCGGTATGGATTCAGTGACCCGATGCTCGCCCGAATCACCGGACAAACGGAAACGGAGATTCGCCGGATGCGTGAAGCACAAGCGATTCATCCGGTCTATAAGATGGTCGATACGTGTGCGGCAGAGTTCGCGTCCGATACACCGTACTACTACGGAACATACGAACGTGAAAATGAAGCCATCGCGACGAACCGTTCTTCGATTCTCGTCCTAGGATCAGGTCCGATCCGGATTGGTCAAGGCGTCGAGTTCGATTATGCGACAGTCCATTCGATTCAGGCGATTCGTCAAGCTGGCTACGAAGCAATCATCGTCAACAACAATCCAGAAACGGTGTCGACCGACTTCTCGATCTCCGATCGGCTTTACTTTGAACCACTGACGACGGAGGATGTACTGGAAGTCATCCGAAATGAACGTCCGCTCGGTGTCATCGTCCAGTTCGGTGGACAGACGGCGATCAACTTAGCCGAGTCATTAGCAGCAGAAGGTGTAAAAATCCTCGGGACATCGCTTGAGGATCTCGACCGGGCTGAGGACCGGAAACAGTTCGAAGCAGCATTGACGGCGCTCGACATTCCACAGCCACCAGGTAAAACGGCCGTGACGGTTGAAGAAGCGGTCACGGCAGCAGCGTCACTCGGTTACCCGGTCCTCGTTCGTCCATCGTATGTCCTCGGCGGTCGGGCA
The DNA here is from genome assembly GCF_018618915.1 of Exiguobacterium sp. s91. NCBI lineage: Bacteria > Bacillati > Bacillota > Bacilli > Caryophanales > Exiguobacterium > Exiguobacterium sp. s91. Next base: position 857,575 of record NZ_JACSMZ010000001.1, read on the forward strand.
ATGGAAATCGTTTATGCTCAAGAAGAACTGGAACATTACATGAAACACGCGGTCATCGCCTCACCGGAACGACCAGTCCTCGTAGACCGCTACCTGACAGGAATCGAACTCGAGGTCGACGCGATCTGCGACGGAACGGATGTCGTCATTCCAGGCATCATGGAGCACATCGAACGTGCCGGTGTTCACTCGGGTGACTCGATTGGTGTCTATCCGCCACAACGTGTCTCCCAAGACATCAAGGACCGGATTGTCGACTACACGACACGGATTGCGAAAGCATTCGGCATCAAAGGCTTACTCAACATCCAGTTCGTCTACGCGGACGGCGCCCTCTATGTCCTTGAAGTTAATCCGCGTGCCAGCCGGACGGTGCCATTCATCTCGAAAGTGACGGGACTTCCGGTCGCACGGCTCGCAACGGACATCATTCTCGGTGAGACACTCGCTTCATATGGATTAACAAGTGGTGTCCTACCGGAAGAACCACTCGTCTCAGTCAAAGTACCGGTCTTCTCATTTGCGAAGCTTAAAGAAGTTGATCCGACACTCGGACCGGAGATGAAATCAACCGGTGAAGTCATCGGAACGGACCGGACGCTCGAAAAAGCGCTCTATAAAGGGTTGCTCGCATCAGGGATGGCGATTCCAGAGCACGGTCGTGTCCTCTTGACAGTCGCAGATCCAGATAAAGCAGAAATGACGGATCTCGCACGACGCTTTGCCTCACTTGGATTCACGTTACTTGCAACGGAAGGAACGGCAGCGTACTTGACGGAGCAAGGATTACCGGTCCAGACGGTCGGCAAAATCGACTCGTCTTCCGAATCGATGCTCGACGTGATTGAAAAAGGGGAGATCGAATACGTCATCAATACGATGAGTCGGGACTCGCAAGTCACGAAAGATGGCTTCATCATTCGCCGGGCAGCAGCCGAGAATCAAGTCGTCTGTCTGACATCACTCGATACGGCGGAAGCAATTCTACGTGTCATCGAAAGTCGCTCGTTTGAAGCCAGTGCAATCCAAGCCTTCACACATGAAAAGAAAGTGGTGATCCAATGAAGCAACTCTTGACGGTCGTCTCTCGACGAACGGTAGCTCAAGGTGCGACAGAACTCGTCTGTCGCCTCGAGCAACCTCAGGTCATCGCGCCAGGGCGATTCATGCATCTTCGCGTCGGGCCACTCTTACGCCGACCGATCTCGATTGCCCGGGTCGACCATGATTTGATCACGTTTCTCTTTAAAGAAATCGGACAAGGAACAGCAGAACTGGCCTCTTTGCGTCCGGATGATACGATCGATGCCCTCGGACCGCTTGGAAACGGGTTTCCAATTGCTGCTATCCATCCAACTCAACGCGTCGTCCTCGTTGGTGGGGGAATCGGTGTCCCGCCGCTGTATGAGACGATGCGCCAACTTGTCGCCCGGGGCGTGACATGTGAAGCGATTCTAGGATTTGATACGGCAACAAGTGTTTTTTACGAAGCGGAATTCCAAGCACTCGGTAAGACGACGGTCACGACCGTCGATGGAACGCATGGCACGACAGGAGTCGTCACGGCAGCCTTACGTCCAGAAAACTACGACGTTCTACTCGCCTGCGGACCGGAACCGATGTTGCGAACGTTACAGCAACAACCGATCGAACATAAGTATCTGTCGATCGAAAACCGAATGGGGTGCGGTATCGGAGCATGCTTTGCCTGTGTCTGTCAAACACCGACGTGCGGATACGTCAAGACGTGTTCCGATGGTCCAGTCTTTCGGGCAGAGGAGGTCGTATTATGACGGAACGATTGCGTGTCGAGTTGCCGGGTCTCTCTTTAAAAAATCCGATCATGCCAGCATCCGGATGTTTTGGATTCGGTGAGGAATATGCGAAGTTGTATGATTTATCAGAGCTTGGGGCGATCATGATTAAAGCAGCGACGGGGGAAGAACGTTACGGAAACCCGACGCCGCGAGTCGCAGAGAGTGGGATGGGGATGTTGAATGCAATCGGTCTCCAAAACCCGGGTGTCGATGGCATCCTAGCGAATAAATTGCCTTTTCTCGAGACGTTCGATACGGCGATCATTGCCAATGTCGCGGGTTCGACACCGGAAGAATATGAGCTCGTCGCGGAGAAAATGAGTCAGCATCCTGGCGTTCATGCACTGGAATTAAATATTTCCTGTCCGAACGTCAAATCGGGAGGGATTCAATTCGGAACGGATCCGTTGCTTGCCGCTGAGTTGACCCGACGTGTCAAACGAGTCTCGACTAAACCGGTCTACGTCAAACTATCACCAAACGTCACTTCGATCGTCGAGATGGCGCGTGCCGTCGAAGCAGCTGGTGCAGATGGTCTGACGATGATCAACACACTCGTTGGGATGCGAATCGATATCCGGACGGGACAGCCGATCCTTGCGAACCGTATTGGTGGATTATCAGGTCCGTCGATCAAACCGGTCGCGATTCGGATGATTCATGATGTCGCGCAAGTCGTCTCGATCCCGATCATCGGCATGGGTGGCGTGATGGAGGTCGATGATGTCCTCGAAATGATTTACGCCGGGGCTTCGGCTGTTGCCATTGGTACCGCAAACTTCGTCAATCCATACATCTGTCAAGAATTGATTCAGCAGTTACCAGAACGGATGAACGAACTTGGCATCGATCATATTTTAGACATCAGGGGGAAAGCATATGAATCAACTTTACATCGCGCTTGATTTTCCGACCGAAGCAGAAGTCTTTTCGTTTCTCGAACGGTTTGAAGCGACACGACCAGCCGTTAAAATCGGGATGGAATTATTTTATGCAGCAGGCGGAACGTTCGTCCGTAAACTCGTCGAGCGTGGACACGCGGTGTTCCTCGATGTCAAAGTCCACGACATTCCAGAAACGGCACGCCGGACGATGCGGGCCATCGGACAGCTAGGCGTCGAACTGACGAACGTCCATGTTGCTGGTGGAAAAGAGATGATGATCGCGGCGCGAGAAGGACTGCGTGAGACGAACGCCGAGACACAACTGATTGGCGTGACTCAGTTGACATCGACGGATGAAGCGATGTTACGCAATTTAAAGATTGAAGGAGCGATGCCGACTGTCGTTCGTGCGTATGCGCAACTCGCAGAAGCAGCGGGACTAGATGGTATCGTCTGTTCAGCACTCGATCTTCCAGAATTAGTTCCAGCCTGTCGAGCAGATTTTCGGTTCGTCACACCCGGCATTCGTCCGACGAACAGTCAAGCGGATGATCAAAAGCGGGTCGCGACCGTTCTTGATGCTCGTCAAAATGGAGCGTCGGATTTAGTCATCGGTCGTCCGATTACGCGTGCTGAACATCCAGAACAGGTCTATCACATGTTACTTGAACAATGGAAGGGGCAATTCTCATGGTAAATCCAATCGCTAGTGCGTTACTCCGTATTGAAGCCGTCACCTTATCGCCAAACGATCCATACACATGGGCGAGTGGACTTCGTTCACCGATCTATTGTGATAATCGTTTGACGCTCTCGTACCCGGCAGTTCGTTCCTTGATTGCCGATGCACTCGCTGAGAAAGTGAAGGGACTTGCAGTCGATGTGATTGCTGGAACCGCTACGGCAGGTATTCCACACGCAGCATTCGTCGCAGAACGGTTAGGATTACCGATGGTCTACGTACGTAGTGGGAATAAGAAACACGGTAAAGGGAATCAAATCGAAGGTGTCATTCAACCTGGACAACGTGTCGTCGTCATCGAAGACTTATTATCGACAGGGATGTCTGCGATCGAAGCGGCGGAAGCTCTGCAAGCGAAGGGAGCAGATGTCATTCGCATTCAAGCGATCTTCTCGTACGGAATGGAGCGCTTGTCAAATAATCTCCGCGACGCAAAGATTGAAGCGGATGCATTACTGACGTTCGAAGCGTTACTCGAAACCGCACAACAACAAGGCGATATTACTATAGAAGAGCAAAAACAGTTAGCGGATTGGTCGAAAGATCCAGTCGCTTGGAGCGAACGTTTTACAGCGAACGTCTAAAATCGATAGATTCCGTCGGACGACCTACGATTTCTAGTGAATGTTTTGGTACACTAGAAAAATAAAGGAGGTCGTCGACTATGGTGACGCATTATCGTGATTATGAACAGTTCAAAAAGGTCGTCCTCCCGTTTTTGCTTGAACGTCCGGATACTCATCAGTTGATTCTTGGCATATTAGAACGTGGGGATGAACCGCTCTTGATGGCAACGGCACAAGAAGGCGATCATCGTCTCGTCATATTGCAAACGATACCGGAGCAAGCCATCGTCGCAGGGGATGTGTTCTCGCAAGAAGGAATCCGAAAGCTTGCGCGAATTCTGGATAGTCCAGGATTCGTCGGAGAACAGGCTATCTTAGCGCCGCTGTTACTCCCACATTCCATGTATGAGGTACATATGGAACAGGGGATGTATGCATTGACGAAGGTCGAGATGCCGCAGGTTCCGAAAAATGTCGTCTTTCGACCGATTTCGGACGATGAAAGACAACAAGCCTTAGCGTTTGCGTCCGGATTTTTATATGAAGTTGAAACGCGACCTTCTGAGCGACAGCTTACGCAACTCCATCAGTCGATGACGCGACACATCCACCAAGGAAGCTTGTTCGGACTGTTTCGTGGAGATACGCTTGTCGCGATGGCAGCAGCGACGCGTCCGACGCAAACTGGGATTACGATTTCGTACGTCTATACGCCGAAAGAACTGCGTGGAAATGGGTATGCCTCTTATCTTGTCGCCAAACTATCTGAACATCTACTGCAGTCTTATCCGGTCGTGACGCTCTACACTGATTGGTCGAATCAAACAGCGAATAAGATCTATCAGCATGTCGGTTTCGAGTTAGTCGGACGATCCTTACATATCAAGAAACAAGACCGCTACCGGTAAGTATCGAGTTTCTTGTTTCGATGTCTAGACATTGATATGCACAACAACAGCCGATCATCCTGTTATCTAAGGACGATCGGCTGTTTCATGTCAAACTGAGAAATCAATTGAATGTAGCGATGATTTTACCACGGACGTGGCGTTCAGATAAACGTTGTAATCCTTTGACGATGTCAGCTGCTGGAATCTCTTCTGTAACGAGTGGATCGAGTTCTTTCGCTGCGACGAGTTTTAATAACTCGCTTGCCATATGACCGAGGTTTCGGATCGCACAGTCATCTTCGCTGGCATAAGCAGCCGCGAGTGCCACTTCATGGATCGAAGGGGAGAGCGTGAACGGCTTGACGACCGACTGATCGGGACCACCGGCGATGAAGGCGAGTTGCCCCGAGAAGGCAAGACGTCCGAGATCCGCTGTTGCTTCATCTCGACCGACCGTATTGAAAATCAAGTCAGCACCGCGACCGTTCGTCCAATCGCGAATGACATCCGTGACATTTTCTTTTTTGTAGTCGATGGCAAGATCGGCACCGAGTCGCTTGACCCACTCATGATTTTCCGTCGAAGCAGTCGTCGCGACCTTAAGACCCAGGCGTTTCGCGAGTTGAATGCCGATGCCACCAACACCACCTGCACCAGCATGGATAAGGATCGTTTCTTTCCCTGTCGTGTTCATCTTCTGAACGATGGCTTCATAGGCAGTCATTCCTGCGCAAAGAATCGCAGCGGCTTCAGCGAATGAGACGTCTTCCGGAATCAGGGCGAGGGCACGTGTATCGACGAGTGCATATTCAGCAAAAGCGCCATCGCGTTGCAGGTTCGTATGAATCGCTACACGATCGCCGATTTTCACTTCTGCGCCGGGACCGATTTGTTCGACGACACCAGCTAGATCGACGCCCGGAATATGCGGGAACGTCCAAGCTGGATTGTTGGTCGCCTTATAGTCGACGGGATTCAGCGCGACGGTTTTGACACGAATCAAGGCTTGACCTTCTCCTGGCGTCGGTGTCTCGACCTCTTCGAATGTCCATTGATCAATGGCTGTACCTGAGTGATTTAACCATGCTTTCATGTTTAATACGCTCCTTCCGAATAGGTGAGTTCATACGAGTGAGAGTAGATTTCGACGAGGTTACCGAATGGGTCCTCACAGTAGACCATTCGATACGGCTTGTCTCCCGGATAGTATTCGCGGATTGGCATCCGTTGTTTGCCACCATGGGCAACGATTTTTTCGACGAGTCCTTCGACGTCTGGATCTTGAATCGCATAATGGAAGATGCCTGTTTTCCAGAATTCGAAGTTATTTTCGGGTTGTTCATTGTTCGGGAACTCGAACAACTCGATGCCGATGCGGTCACCCGTCGCCATGTGAGCAATCCGGAACTTGTTCCACCCTGCACCAAAAACATCCGTACACATGACACCGATGGCAGAATCATCTTCAAGGACATCAGATGGTTCCATGATGATATACCAGCCCATCACCTCTTGATAAAAACGGACGGCTTCGTCGAGATTCGGTACAGAAAGACCGATGTGCGAAAAATTACGTGGATACGTCATGCTTAACACTCCTTTTGCAAAATGATTTACGCATACTCTAACTTACGCTACACTCGATTGCATAGTACGCACTTTGAAGTAACTACTGTGGAGGAGAGAACAACATGTCGACAGAACAATTTCCGGTCAATCGGGCGCTCGCCATCATCGGCGGAAAATGGCGTCCACAATTATATTGCACGTTAGAGAACGGTCCGAAACGTTTTTTAGAGTTACAACGTGCCATTCCCGGGATTTCTCGGAAAGTCTTGACGGATCAATTAAAAGAACTCGAACGTCTCGGAATGATCGAGCGGATTGAGTATGATGAAGCCGTCTTACACGTCGAATACAAATTGACAGAAGCGGCATTTACACTGCAACCGGCCATGAAAGGTTTATGCGCGTGGGGGGAAGGGAATCAATTATCCGAATCCTAAACGAGAGGCAGTGACACTCATGAAATTGACTTATCACGGACAATCGACAGTAACAATCGAGACGAACGGGCATCATCTCGTCATCGATCCATTCTTTAGCGGTAACGAAAAAGCGACGACGAATCCAGATGACGTCAAGGCAGATTTTATTTTGTTAACCCATGCCCATGCCGATCATATGCTTGATGCGGAACGTATCGCAAAAGCCACGGGAGCTACAATCATTGCTACTCATGAACTGGCGACGTATCTGAGTTTCAAAGGCCTCAACGTTCATCCGATGAATCTCGGCGGACAGTTTGAATTCCCGTTTGGTAAAGTGAAGATGACACAGGCATTCCATTCATCAAGTATCATCGATGAGGAAAAACAGACGATTACGTACATGGGGATGCCGGCTGGATTCTTGCTGACGATCGAAGGAAAGGAAATCTATCATGCAGGCGATACGGCACTGTTCGGGGATTTAGCCCTTTATGGCGCCCATCACGAAATCGATTTAGCCTTCTTACCGATCGGTGATAACTTCACGATGGGTCCGGATGATGCGTTGATCGCTGCAGATATGTTGCAAGCGAAAGCCGTCGTACCAATCCACTACGATACATTTGATTTAATCAAACAAGATGCGAACGCATTCTGTGAAAAGATTGAAGCGCAAGGTCAAACTGGTCATCCGCTCGCGATCGGCGAGTCACTCGAATTATAATCCGTTCTTAAGCAAAGGAGAGGAAACGTCAATGTTCCTCTCCTTTTTGTCGATTATTCTTCTGGAATGTCAGTGGTTCATCCGATGACGCTTCCTTCTTCCGCCCGATGGCGAAACGGTGAACTTCTTCTATGATAAGAAGGGGGCTGTTGACAGCCGATTCAGATATTCGGAATAATGGTAGACATGAGATGGAGGGGCTGACATGGAAGAGCATAACAGTAGGAGTGTGCGGAAACGAAAACAATCGTCGTTCACACGCTTAAAAAATAAACAAAAACAAAAGATGGATGCACGGTTGAACCGGATTGGAGAAAAAGGACCAGTGAAGCGACCGCTCTATTTATACGGTGGTGTCATTCTCGGACTTGTCGTCATCTATTCGATCACATTGCTCGTCTCAACGGAATTGTTATCGCGTGGCGAAACATTCAAAACGACGAATCGCTATAAATCTCTCGCCATCGAGGCGCCGCACGCAATGGTACAATTCGTTCGAAGCACAGATGGAAATGTCCAAATCAAGCTCGTCGATAGTGCATCGAGTGGAAAACGACTGAAAATCAGTACGTCGACGAATACGGTGACGGTGACGGGACGAGATGGTTGGCTGTCTCGACTTGGCAATCGTCCGAGCGAAAAAACGGCAGACTATACGATTCAAGTGGGACTACCAAGTTATATGAACCGTGTCGATGTCGATGCTGGAACACTTAAAGGAATGGGCATCTACGCAAAAACGATCGAGATGGACGGAGAAGCGATGAGTCTCGATAAAGTAAAAGGTGATGAGATTACACTGAATGCTACACGTGCGATTTCCGTCAAGGAAATGGACGCCGTCCATGCGCAGGTGACAGGCGAGAGTGTCTCGCTGGCAGACTATATGGCGAAGTTGAGTCTTGACGTCACAACGATTGACGGCGCGACGAAGCTAAAACCAAATAAAGCAGCCGGTACGATCACGATTGATACGGGAGGCGATATTAAAGCCTCTGACCGATATACGAAACAAAAGAATAAGGATGAGACGATTTATGAACTGTCGAAACAAGAAAAACCGGAAGTGACAGTCAATAGTGAAGTCGGGCAGGTGACGCTCGAGTGAAATTAAAGTTTCGGATTGGACTTCGAACGATCAAGACCGGTATCGCGGTAGCTCTTGCACTCAGCATCTCTTGGTATGTATTCGGTATTTATTCAGGAATGGGGGCTGTCGCAGCCATCGTTGCGATGCAACCGACGATCCATCGTTCATTTAAAATCGTCTTCAATCGAATTTTCGGAACGGTACTCGGACTGATGTGTGGACTCGCGATCGTTGCGACACTTGGTGCCAATCCACTGACGATCGGACTCGCTGTCGTCGTCTCGCTCGTCCTCAATTCGATGATTGGACGAACGGATATGTCGACGTTCGCTGCTTTTGCGATCGTCTTGATGTTCGAGAGCCCGACCGCTGACTACGTCCACTATGCCTTATCACGGTCGTTGTTGACTGTCGTTGGGGTATTATCTGCCGTCCTCGTCAATTACATCGTCTTCCCGCCACACTATGAGGATCGTTTACTCTTACTCGTCAAAAAAACGACGCAACAGTTGATGGAAGATTGGCGAAGCCTTGTGCAAGATGATGGACGCTTGCTTGCCGTCCGTAAACAAATCCTCAAACATGAGGAAATGATGTTGATGCTTCAAGAGGATCAAAAATATCCATTAGTGGCGAGCGGTCAAAGTGAAGCGTTCATTCGACTGAAGGAGCTTGTCGATCTTGAAGACAAGTTGCTCGTCTTGCTTGAAAGCATTGCCAGTCATCGGGATATCCCGATGACAGAAGAACAGGAAAAGACGCTCGGTCAGGAAATTGATTTCTTACTCAGCCATCATTACGATGTCATCTTCTCTCACGAACGAAAACAGGCGATGTTCTCATTCGATCAAGAATTAAGCGAGGCGAAGGATATCATCCATGGGCATTTACTCGATTACCGGGAACAGTTAGAAAAAATGAAGTGAAGATGAAAAAGCGCTGTTTCTCCTAAGTGACATTTAGGAAAAACAGCGCTTTTTTGTGTAGCATCATTGACGTAAGGATTGGACGACATCTGGATCAGGTGTGACGTAAAGAGTCGTTTGATCCGTGTAGATGACGAATCCGGGCTTTGCACCACTCGGTTTTTTGACATAACGTAGTTCCGTGAAGTCGACCGGAACTTGGCTCGACTCACGTGCTTTCGAGAAATAAGCCGCGACGATCGCTGCTTCCTTCAACGTCGTCTCGTCCGGTGCATCACTTTGAATGATGACGTGTGATCCCGGGATATCCTTCGTGTGTAACCACGTATCGGACCTGCGTCCGAACTTGAACGTCGCGTAATCATTTTGTTTATTGTTCTTTCCGACGAAGAATGGAAGACCAGTCGAAGAACGGTATGCTTCGAGTTGTGGGAGCTGCGGTTTCTTTTTCTTCTTTTGTCGTTCGCGCAGATAACCTTCTTCGACGAGTTCCTCGCGCATTTCCCGGATGTCTTCCGGGGATGCGACATCGAGTTGCGCAAGTAAGCCTTCGAAGTACGCAATCTCAGCTTGGTTCTTCTCGAGCTGACGCGCGACTTCGACTTTGGCGGTTTTTAATTTGTTATACCGTTTGTAATAACGTTGCGCGTTCTCATTCGGCGAGAAACGAGGATCAAGCGTGATCGTGATCTCAGCACCATCTGGATCATAGTAATCCACGACGGTCGCTTCCTTCATCCCGCGTTCGAGCTGATAAAGATAGGTCGTCAGCAGTTCCCCTTTATGTTTCCATTCATCCATCCGTAACGTCGCTTCTAAATCTTTTTCGAGTTTTGAGCGCTTTAAGATATTCTTATCGTACTCGCTCTTGATGAACCGTTCGAGATCGGCTGCTTGTTGTTTGACGCGATCGCGGTTTGCTTTTTGATGGAAGAAGGCGTCGAGGACTTGACCACTCGTCTCGAACGTCTTCTCGTCGATGATGGATCCTTCCGTTAGCCGGACCGGTGCGAAGCGTTCCTTACCACCTTCCATCCGTTGTAAGACATAAGGACCATCGAGTTCCTTCAGGACATCTTGAAAGGCAGATGCAAGATTCGTCCGGTTGGCAAGACCTGCCCGTGTGACGACTTCCTTTGCAATTTGTGGAGACAGACCACTGAAGAGACCAAGTAACTGTCGATCTAGTTTACCAGCGTTCCAGTCAATCCGGTGGAGTGTCTTTTCGATATCTCCCGTGAGCGGATCCACTTTATCCTGTGCCGGCGGAAGCTGGTATGTCACCCCTGGCATGATCGTCCGGAAGGTATTTTGACTGAGTGGCAAGTGTTTGATCGCATCGAGGATCTTATCTTGTCCATCGGTCAAAATGATGTTCGAGTGACGTCCCATCAACTCGACATAGATTTTTTTCGCTTCCTCATCACCGAGTTCGTTCCGAGACCGGACGCGTAAGACGATGATTCGGTCACGTTCGAGTTGTTCAATTGATTCGATGAACCCACCTTCGACATGTTTGCGGAGCATCATACAGAAGAGTGGGGGTTCACTCGGGTTGCTGACCGCTTCCGACGTAATGTGCATCCGTGCATACATGGCATTCGCAGAGGCGAGCAACAATACGTTTTTTCGCTCAGCCCGGACCTGGAATACTAAATCCAATGTATAAGGCTGGTATACCTTATTGATCCGTCCTCCGACGAGTGGTTGGAGTTCTTCGACGACACGTGTCGTCATCAATCCGTCAAAAGCCATACGATTACCTTCTTTCTTGATTTCGTTCTCACTTTCTAAAGGTAACAGAAATGGCATCGTTATGGTATGATAAAGCAGTCGAGCTAAAAAAAGATGACTTGCGAACTTCCCGTCTCTACTGCTAATATGAAACAATGTGAAGTTTGTGAGATGGAGGGGTTTTGAAGTGATTTTCAAAGAGCGTGGCTTATTACTCGTATTATCTGGTCCAAGTGGTGTCGGAAAGGGAACGGTCTGTCGTGCCTTGCGCGAAGATCAGGATAATGATCTGCATTACTCGGTATCCTGTACGACGCGCCAACCGCGCGAAGGAGAAGTAGATGGTGTTCATTACTTCTTTAAATCGCGTGAAGAATTCGAAGAGATGATTGCGAACAATCAACTCTTGGAATATGCTGAATTCGTAGGAAACTATTATGGAACACCAGTTGAATGGGTGAACCAGATCCTAGATGAAGGAAAAGACGTCATTCTCGAAATCGAAGTTCAAGGGGCCATGCAGGTCAAAGAACATTTTCCTGAAGCTGTCTTCTTATTCCTTGCACCTCCAAGCCTCCAAGAATTGCGGAACCGCCTCGTAGGGCGTGGAACGGAATCGGAGGAAGTCATTAAGCAACGTCTGCTCGTCGCTAAAGAAGAGATCGAGATGATGGATGCGTATGACTATGTCGTGACGAACGACGAAATTCATAAAGCCTGTGATCGTATTCAAGCAATCGTCACAGCGGAACATTGCAGTCGGGAACGTGTCGCGTCCCTATATAAAAAAGCCATGGAGGTTAAGTGATATGTTATATCCATCAGTTGATAAGCTTCAAAAGAAAGTACCATCGAAATATACGATCGTTACAGTTGCCGCTAAGCGTGCGCGTCAAATCCAAGACGGGAAACGCGTGAAAGTCATGAACCCAAAATCGCATAAACCGGTCGGGAAAGCTTTAGAAGAGCTTTATTTCGAAGAAGTAACCGTCACGAACCAACCGCAAGACTAATTTTGAAGCAGCCACTTGTCATCGTGGCTGTTTTTTTCAATAAGGAGGATACCTACATGTTAACCAACCGAAACATCCTACTGTGTGTCGGCGGTGGAATCGCTTCCTATAAATCAGCAGCACTCGCTTCCAAACTCGTTCAAGCAGGCGCACACGTTCAAGTCGCGATGACGCGTAATGCGCAACAATTCGTCGGTAAGACGACGTTTGAGGCACTGACGCGAAAAGCGGTCTATGACAATGTCTTCATCGAGCATGATCCGTCAAAAATCGCCCATATCGATTTAGCGGACGAAGCGGATTTAATCGTCGTCGCACCAGCAACCGCGAACTTGATTGCAAAACTCGCGCACGGGATCGCAGATGACTTCATTACGACGACGATCCTTGCAGCAACGTGTCCCGTCATCGTCGCACCGGCGATGAATGTCAACATGCTCGAACATCCGGCGACAGTTCGCAATATCGAACAACTCAAGCAGGACGGTGTCCAGGTGATTGCACCGGGAGTCGGAAATCTCGCATGTGGTTGGGTCGGGAAAGGTCGTTTACCCGAACCGGAAGACTTAGTCGCAACACTCTCAACCTTCTTTGAAGATAAGTATCTAGCCGGGCGAAAAGTCTTGATCAGTGCAGGCCCGACCGTTGAACGGATTGATCCGGTCCGTTATTTGACGAATGACTCTTCAGGAAAGACAGGCATTGCACTTGCGGAAGCAGCAAGAGACGCAGGAGCAGATGTCACGCTCGTACACGGGCCACTTCGGATCGGACTACCGGCTGGCGTCGAAACGATTGCCGTCGAGTCGGGAGAAGAGATGCTCGAAGCCATGTTACGTGACTATGAGACGCAAGACATCGTCATCATGTCCGCTGCCGTAGCTGACTATCGACCGTCTGTCCAGTACGATCAGAAGCAGAAGAAAATTCACGGACCATTGCGGATTGAACTCGAGGAGACGACGGATATTCTGAAGACGCTCGGTGAGCAGAAAGAACATCAGGTATTAGTTGGATTTGCAGCGGAGACGACGGACGTCGAGACGTTCGCGAAACAGAAACTCGTCCGAAAGAAGGCGGATTTCATCGTCGCGAATGATGTCTCTCGTTCTGACATCGGATTTGTCAGCGACGAAAATGAGGTCGTCGTTTTTGGGAAGAATGATTCCGTCACGCGATACGATCAACAATTGAAATCGACGCTCGCCAAATCGCTCATGCGCCAATTTGCGGAGGCATTGGCATGATAGCTGAAGTCATCGTCGATGTCGCAGCGGCCACCGTCGATCGTCCTTTTGATTATGCCGTGCCGGAACTCTGGCAGGAGCTGATTGTTCCCGGAATGCGCGTAGAGGTTCCGTTCGGTCCACGTGCGTTGCTTGGGATCGTCGTCGGAACGAAAGCAACCTCTGATTTGACGAACGTCAAATCGATCGTTCGTGTCTTAGATGAGACGCCGACCTATACGCAAGAATTACTCGAGCTGTCGGCTTATCTATCAGAAACGACATTGTGTTTTCAGGCGACGGCACTGCTTGCGATGCTGCCGGCTGCGTTGAAGGTGAGTTATGATAAACTGGTCATAGTCGAGTCGGGCCCACTTCGGGCATATCATGGTAAGAAAATGAGTCAATTACCAACGGAAGTCCAACAAATCATCTTAACAGCGGCGAAACAAGCTGACGTGACGCTTCAACCGGTCATTCGCGAGAAAAAGACGTCAAAGACGGATAAACGTATTCGTCTCCTAGAGGAACAGGCAACTTTTACGAAACAAGCGAGTCAACAAGCGGCACTGTATGCGTATATCCAAGAATTTCCGAATGCGCTTTGGAGTGAAATCAAGCAGGCGACGGGCGCAACGAGCGCGACGTTGAACGCCCTCGAGAAAAAAAGCATCATTGAAGTCGAGACGATTGATGTACGGCGAAATCCTTACGAACATCTCGTCCAAGACATCTTTGTGCCGTCCTCTTTGACGGAAAAGCAACAGGAAGCTGTCTCGGCGATTACGGCTGAAGCTGAGACCGGAACGTTTTTGTTACATGGCGTAACAGGAAGCGGTAAGACGGAAGTCTATCTTGAATCGATTCATGCACAACTCGAACGCGGTAGACAAGCGATCTTGCTCGTTCCAGAAATCAGTCTGACACCGATGATGGTCAAACGGTTCAAACGTCGTTTCGGAGAACGGGTCGCTGTCCTGCATAGCGGTCTATCGCTCGGAGAAAAGTATGATGAGTGGCGCAAAATCGCTCAAGGCGAGGTCGATGTCGTCGTCGGTGCACGGTCCGCCGTGTTTGCGCCGCTGACGAATATCGGAATCATCATTCTCGATGAAGAACATGAAACAACCTATAAACAAGAAGAGAATCCGCGCTATCATACGCGTGATGTTGCAAAATGGCGAGCGGCCTATCATCGTTGTCCCGTCGTGCTCGGAAGTGCAACTCCATTACTTGAGACGTATGCGCGGGCACAAAAAGGGGTCTATCGTTACTTACCGCTTCGCGAACGATTCGGTGGGGAACTGCCTCCGGTCGACATCGTTGATATGCGTAAGGAACTTGAACGGGGCAATCGTACTCCGTTCAGCCTCGCGCTCGTCGAAGGCATCAAAGAACGAATCGAGCGTGGGGAACAGACGGTATTACTTTTGAACCGTCGAGGGTACACGACATTCGTCTTATGTCGGGATTGCGGGGAGACGCTTCAATGTCCGCATTGTGCCGTCAATTTAACGTATCATCAACATGAAGATCGCTTGAAGTGCCACTATTGTGGATTCGAGGCGGCGATGCCGAAAACTTGTCCGTCCTGTGAATCGACGAAGATTCGTCAGTTCGGAACGGGGACGCAAAAGATCGAGGAAGAGTTGGCGCATTTGATTCCGGAAGCACGGATTATTCGGATGGATCAAGATACGACGTCTCGTAAAGGCGCACACGAGAAGTTACTCGATGCCTTCGAGCGTAAGGAAGGGAACATTCTTCTCGGAACACAGATGATTGCAAAAGGTCTCGACTTTCCAAATGTCACGCTCGTAGGGGTGCTCGCTGCTGATGCGACGCTCGGTATTCCGGATTTTCGGGCAAGTGAGCGAACGTTCCAGTTGATCACGCAAGTGTCGGGGCGTGCCGGGCGGGGGCAACTCGCCGGACAGTCGATCATCCAGACCTATAATCCTGAGCACTACGTCATTCAGACGGCGAAACAGCATGATTACGAAACGTTCTATAAGCGGGAGATGCAGTTGCGCAAACTCGGGGGACACCCTCCATTCTGGTTCCTTGGCTTGATCACGGTCTCAGCGACACATCCACTCGAAGCACAAGCAGAAGCGCAACAGATTGCTTCTGAGCTGCGGGCTTTCGAATCGGAGGATTTAGTCGTCAATGGACCGTTCGATGCGCCACTTGCTCGACTGAAGAATATGTACCGACAACAGGTCTTAATTAAACATAAAGGGCAGGAAGATGTCCGGACACATCTCCGTGATATCTTAGCCCGTCGTCAAAAATCAAAAACACAAGTCGCGATCGACTTGAATCCATTTGTATTCATGTGAGGTGTCTGTATGTATAAAGTAGTAGAAGTACCAAATGATGTATTACGACAGGTATGTGAACCTGTCACGAAGTTCGATAAAAAACTCGGTAAGATGATCGACCGGATGTTCGATACGATGTACGAATATGATGGTGTCGGCTTAGCGGCACCGCAAATCAATCAACCGATCCGTGTAGCTGTCGTCCATACGGATGATGAGACAGGACCGATCGAGCTGATCAATCCGGAAATCATCGAAGCCGATGGTTCACAAATCGATGACGAAGGATGCCTCAGCATGCCAGGCATTTTCGGACCGGTCGAACGGTTCGACCGCATCGTCGTCAAGTCGCAAGATCGTCTCGGGCGGACGGTCAAAATCAAGGCAAACGGCTTTTTTGCACGTGCCATCCAGCACGAGATGGATCATTTAGACGGTGTCCTGTTCACAGATAAACTTGTCGAGCAAGAAAAACCGCGCGTCGTCTTCATGGGGACACCTGAGTTTGCGGCAGGGACACTGCGTGAAGTGATCGATGCTGGGTATGACGTCGTCGGTGTCGTATCGCAACCAGATAAGCCGGTCGGACGAAAACGGGAAGTCAAACCGACACCTGTGAAACTCGTCGCGATGGAACACGATATTCCTGTGTTGCAACCGAAACGGATTCGTGAAGACTATCAGGACGTCCTTGATTTAAAACCAGATCTCATTATCACGGCAGCTTACGGTCAGATTGTACCGACAGCTATTTTGGAAGCACCACGCTTTGGGGCGATCAACGTCCATGCGTCACTCCTACCGAAATATCGTGGCGGTGCACCGATTCATCAAGCAATCATCGATGGAGAAAAAGAGACAGGCGTGACGATCATGTATATGGTCGATCGACTTGACGCGGGTGATATGTTGTCAAAAATCATTGTTCCGATCGAAGAGAACGATACAGTCGGAACGATGTTTGAAAAATTAGCGGACGCAGGAGCGCGACTATTGCTTGAGACCTTACCGCGTCTGTTCGCAGGTGAATTGACACCGGAAGCGCAAGATGAGGCAGAAGCGACGTTTGCGCCGAACATCTCACGCGAGCGGGAACGACTTGATTTTACGTTACCGGGTGAGACACTCTATGATCAAATCCGAGGAATGAATCCTTTCCCAAGTACGTATACGATGCTTGGTGATGACCGATTGAAAGTCTTTTTCGCGACGAAAGTCAAAGGAACGGGACGACCAGGCGAAATCATCGCTTTAGAAGCGGATGGTCCCGTCATCGCGACAGGTTCGGAGACAGCGTTGAAGCTGATCGACTTACAGCCGTCCGGAAAAAAACGGATGGACGGTGCTACGTTCATGCGCGGGATCGGTCAATCGCTTGAACTCGGACAACAAGTAGGTGAGAACGCATGAATGTACGTGACGCAGCAGTAACGACACTGATGAAAATTGGTCAAGGTGGTGCCTTCTCGACAATCACCGTCCACCAGATGCTTGAAAAGCGTGCTATCTCAGCAACAGATGTCGGCTTGTTCACGGAACTCGTCTACGGGACGCTCAGTCGTGAATTGACACTGGATTATATTTTGGAGCCGTATCTAGCGAAACAGAAAAAACTTGATCCGTTCATGCGTCCGTTGTTACGGATGAGTGTGTATCAATTGTTTTATCTTGATCGTGTACCGGATCATGCCGTCATCCATGAAGCTGTCGAGATTGCTAAAAAACGTGGGAAAGTCCACGTCTCGAAAGTCGTCAACGGAGTGCTCCGGAATGTATTACGGACGGGAATGCCCCATTTTGCTGAGATTGAGCCTGTTGCAAAACGAATCAGCATCGAAACGAGTCATCCGCAGTGGCTCGTCGAACGCTGGATTGAACTGTTTGGTCCGGAAGAAACGCTTCAAATCTGTCAATTGAATAACACACCTGCACCGGTCACGGTTCGCATCAATCGGACGAAGACGACGCGAGAGGAAGCGATCGAGCTTCTACTCGACCAAGGTGTGACGGCAAAACCATCTACGGTCGCGCCAGACGGTCTCGAAATCGAACGAGGAAGCGTTCAAAAAACGGATCTGATTGACCGTGGGTATCTTTCTCTGCAGGATGAGAGCTCAATGCTCGTCGCCCGTGCACTCGGTGCAGAAACATCTGATCATGTACTTGACAGCTGTGCCGCACCTGGTGGGAAAGCGATGCATATTGCTGAAGGTTTGACGACGGGAACACTACAGGCACTTGATCTTCATCCACATAAGATTAAATTGATTGAACAGCAAGCGACACGATTAGGTCTTACGACTGTTCAAGCAGAAGCGTTAGATGCTCGTAAAGCAGGAGACCGCTTTGAAGTAGAATCGTTTGATCGGATTCTTGTCGACGCACCTTGTTCAGGACTCGGTGTCATTCGAAGAAAACCAGATATCAAATGGACGAAACGCCCGGAACAACTCGAGCAACTCCCGAAAATTCAACGAGATATTCTGACATCTGTCTTACCACTCGTTAAAAAGGGTGGAACCTTTGTCTATTCGACTTGTACGATTGATCCGACTGAGAACGAGGACCAGACAGCGTTCATTCTCGATCAAGGATTTGAATTTGATACATCCTTCGCGGCACGGATGCCGGAATCCGTGCGACATCTGATCGGGGATCGAGCAGAACTCAAGTTGTTACCGACGACAGTCGGAACGGACGGCTTCTATATTGCCGCGTTTAAAAAACGAGAAGATTGACACGAACGGAGGACTGTCATGGAGTTAGCTCACCTTTCGACTACTGGGAAAGTCAGGACTAAAAATGAGGATACGGTATTACTCGTCGGGAACGCTGAACGTGGTCTTGCCGTCGTTGCGGACGGTATGGGAGGTCATGCTGCTGGCGATATCGCAAGTGCGATCGTTCGCGAGGTATTTGAAGCATCCTTTTCACTCATGCCAAATCGTCCGATGGAATTGTCTGAATGGATAGAACAACGTGTAGCCGAGGCAAATGCCCGGATTCTTCAGTTTTCAAAAGACGAGCAACTTGCAATCGTCGGAACGACCATTGCCTGCGTATGCTGGGTCGAAGATTTGCTCGTCATCGGTCATGTTGGAGATAGTAGGGTCTATGCCCTTGAAGGTACGGCGTTAAAACAATTGACGGATGATCATTCTTACGTCAACATGTTACGACAAATGGGGGAACTTTCGGATGAGGAAGTCGAAAATCATCCACGTAAGAATGTCATCACACGGTCGGTCGGCTCGAACGAAACGGTCGAAGTCGACATTCAAGTCAGAGATGCTCCAGACTATGACCTCGTCCTCGTCTGTAGTGACGGGTTGACCGATGAAGTGCCAGATGATGTCATCGAACAGATCATCTTACAGGATGAACCGCTTGATGAGATCGTCGGACGATTGGTGAAAGAAGCGAATGCTCGAGGAGGCGCGGATAATATTACGATTGCCGCCATCCGGTTCAAAGAAAGAAAGAGGGTCTGAATATGCGATACGGAGATCGATTAAATGACCGCTACCGCATAGAACGGCTAGTTGGAAGTGGCGGGATGGCGAATGTCTATCAAGCCTATGATGAGATTTTAAAGCGTCATGTTGCCATTAAGATTTTACGGACCGAATTTTCGCATGACGAACAGTTCATTCGTCGATTCGAACGTGAAGCTCATGCTGCTACCAGCTTGAATCATCCAAACATCGTTGCCGTCTATGATGTAGGCGAAGAAGATGCCATCTATTACATCGTCATGGAGTATATCGATGGTATGACATTAAAGACATTTTGTGAAAATCAAGCATTACCTGTGCCGCAGGCCGTCGATATCATCGCTCAAATTTGTGATGCGATCGATCACGCCCATGCACACCGAATTATCCATCGCGATATCAAACCGCAAAACATGTTGATTCGAGAGGATGGTACCGTCAAAGTAACGGATTTCGGAATCGCTGTGGCGATGTCGAATGCGACGCTGACGCATACGATGTCCGTCCTTGGGTCCGTCCATTACTTTTCACCGGAACAAGCAAAAGGTAAATTTGCGGATGAGAAGTCGGATATCTATTCACTTGGTGCTGTCTTATACGAACTTGTGACAGGACAAGTCCCGTTCGAAGGTGATTCACCGGTTGCGATTGCTTTAAAGCATCTGCAAGATACACCGCGTCGCCCATCCGTCTTGAATCCGAAAGTGCCACAAGCGCTTGAGAACTGTATCATGCAGGCGCTCGCAAAAGCACCGCATGACCGTCAACAGTCCGTCGCAGCATTTAAGGCAGATATGGTGACGGCGTTGTCTGACGAACGAGCAAGCGAAGGTATCCGAGGTGCAGAAGAGGATGAGCTGGAAAAAACGATGGTCTTATCGCCTGTACAAGTGCCAGAAGAATCAAAAGCGGAACCAGAATCACCCGCCGTCACGACCGTTCAACCGAAAACACCGGAAAAGAAAAAGAAAAAACGTTGGTGGATCGTCCTCTTATTGCTCATATTGCTAGGTGGTGCAGCTACGACGTTTGCGATGTGGCCAGATCCAACGGTCACCGTACCATCTGTCGTCAAGACGGATGGAGACGAAGCGGAAACGAAGCTTGAGAAACTAGGATTCGTTGTTGAGACGACAGAACGAAATAGCGATACAGTCGAGGAAGGCGATGTCATCAGTCAGACACCGCGTGAAAACGCACAAGTCAAGAGAGGCTCGACAGTCAACTTGGTCGTCTCTACAGGTAGTGCGCCGGTCGAAGTACCGGATGTGACAGATGACGCTGAAAAAGAGGCGATTGCCACATTAAAAGAGGCTGGATTCGCTAAAGTCGAGGTCGAACGTGAAAAGTCGGATGAAATCGAGCGAGGTAATGTGATCCGGCAATCGATCTCTGCTGGGACGGAAGTGATTGCAAAAGAACAGACGATTACAATCACTGTCTCAGAAGGAACTTCGTCCTTTGAATTGAAAGATTTGACGAACTTATCGAGTGATGAAGCAAAAGCGTATCTCGATGAAATGGGTCTCGACGGCACGTTTGAACAAGAATTTTCAAGTGACGTCAAGCTCGATCAAGTCATTCGTCAATTCCCGCAAGCAGGAGCACAAGTCGAACCGAACGACTCCGTGACGGTGTTCATCTCAAAAGGTGAGGAAGAAAAAACGGTGACGGCAACGTTCCCTGAAAAGGTCGTCTATGATGCGGTCAGCGAGAACGAGGACGAGGAACCACCGAAACAAGTCATCCGGATTGAGACGGAAGACGCGAAAGGGAAGCGGACCGTCATCGAGGAATCGATTGATCAAGATGAGACATTCGACGTGCCGGTGACGATTGATCCAGGAGAAGAAGGAAAAATTACGATCTATAAAGACGATACGGTGTATCGTTCAAAAACCATCACGTACAATCAAGCAAAAGACGCACAATGAATGTGATGAAAAAGGAGTGCATAGGATGACGGAACAACGCATCGAAGAGAATCGAGAAGGAACGATCATACGTCTGCAGGGTGGCTTTTATGATGTCATGACACCAGAAGGAGAGGTCCGTTCACGGGCAAGAGGGAATTTCCGAAAACGCGGCATCAGTCCAGTCGTCGGAGACGAGGTCGTTCTTCATATCGAAAGTGAGACAGGATATATTCTCGAAGTGAAGGAGCGGGACAACTTTTTAGTACGCCCTCCAGTCGCGAATATCGACCAGGCATTGCTCGTCGTCTCGGCGGCAGAACCTGATTTTTCAGCGCACTTGCTCGACCGATTTCTCGTTTTGATCGAAGCGAAGGAAATTCAACCCGTCATCCTATTGACGAAGATGGATTTGCTGGACGATGTTAAAGGACCGGCTGTCCGAGAGGCGATTGCCGCTTACCGGAAGATTGGGTATACGGTCATCGAGACATCAAGTCAGACGTTGGCAGGTATTGAGCAAGTCCGTCCGTTACTTGCTGGAAAAACGAGCGTTCTCGCCGGACAATCCGGTGTCGGGAAAAGTTCATTGCTCAATGCACTGGAACCCTCTCTTGATTTAGAAACAAGTGCGATCTCGAAATCACTCGGACGCGGACGTCATACGACGCGCCACGTCACATTGATGCCGCTTGCCGAAGGATTGATTGCCGATACGCCAGGTTTCTCGAACCTCGATTTTCCGTATGATATGGAAATCGAGGATGTACGGTGGAGTTTCCCTGAATTCGTGGCTGTACAAGATGATTGCAAATACCGAGGTTGCTTGCATTTGAATGAACCCGGTTGTGCAGTCAAGGAAGCCGTCGAAGCCCAAGAAATCATGTCCTCTCGTTATGAGAACTATGGTATGTTTATAGACGAAATCAAGAATCGAGCCCGGAGGTATTGAAGATGATTAAAATTGCACCATCTATCTTATCAGCAGATTTTGCGAATCTCGAACGCGATGTTAAAGCAGTCGAAGCAGCAGGCGCGGACTATATCCATTTTGATGTCATGGACGGTCAGTTCGTACCGAACATCTCATTTGGATTACCTGTGCTTAGCAGCTTACGTCAAAAGACGGATATGATTCTCGATGTCCATTTGATGATCGACCAGCCAGAACGTTTCGTCGAGGATTTCGTCAAAGCAGGGGCGGACATCGTGACGTTCCACGTCGAAGCGACGAATCATGTCCATCGTGTCTTGCAACAAATCAAAGCAGCGGGCGCAAAGGCAGGAGTCGTCTTGAATCCCCATACGCCATTATCAACGATTGAACACGTCCTTGAGGATGTCGATATGGTTTTATTGATGACGGTCAATCCGGGCTTCGGTGGACAAGCCTTCATCGAGCGTGTCATGCCGAAACTCGCAGCACTTGCGCAAATGAAAGCAGATCGTGGTCTGACATTTGAAATCGAGATTGACGGTGGCGTCAATCCGGAAACGGCAAAGCTTTGCATCGATAACGGTGCGAACGTTCTCGTCGCAGGATCAGCAATCTACAATGCACCAGATTATGCGGAAGCGATCACTAGCATTCGTCAAGGGGCTGCCGTATAATAAGAACGAGAAAACGAAATATGATGACCGCAAGGGGTGTCGCTTGAAAAGCGGCTGAGAGGAGTCTTTTAGACTTTAACCCTTCGAACCTGTTCCGTTCAAACGGACGTAGGGATGTGGCGCACGCAGGCAGTACGGCGTTCGTCGTACTGCCTTTTTGCGTCCTCTCGTACAATGAAGGAGGAAAATAGCATGAAACGGTTACAAATGATGATGGAAATTGCCATCTTCGCCAGTCTCGGAGTCGTCTTTGATTTACTGATTCCATTCAAAATGCCACAAGGAGGCTCAATCAGCTTAGCGATGTTACCGATCTTCGTCATGGCATTTCGCCACGGTGTCGTCGGAGGGGTCGTCACGGGAGCGCTTGTCGGTACGATTCAATTGATGTTCGCTCCACAAGTCTTGACGATCGTTCAACCGATGCTTGACTATACGATTGCGTATGGTGTCGTCGGATTAAGTGGTCTGTTCGCGCGTCAAGTCAGACTAGCCGCGCGCAATGGACAAAAGAAAAGCTTGATGGCGTTCGTTCTCCTGGCGACGTTATTAGGCGCAGGACTCCGTTATATCTGTCATGTCATCAGTGGAATCGTCTTTTTTGCCGAGTATGCCGAAGGTCCAGTCGTACCGTATTCATTGATTTATAACGCGACATACATGGTACCGTCTTACGTTCTTTGTGGTGTCGTTGCGGGTCTTTTATTTACGACTGCGCCACGCTTACTCCGTTATTCGGCACGAGGCGTCTGAGATGCGGGCGATTCTCGTCTGTGCCGGTCCGCGAGAAGAAGCGCCGGATTTACGGACGTTTTGTCAGCCAGGTGATTTTATCGTCGGTGTCGACGGTGGTGTTCAGACGATTGAATCGTTTGGGCTGACATGCGACCTGACGATTGGTGATTTTGATTCGCTTGGTTATGTACCAGAAGGGGCAATCGTTCATCCGGCCGAGAAAGATGAAACGGATCTCGAACTGGCACTTCGTACAGTCTCAGAGAAGAAACAGTTTGAGGATACCTTCATTATCGGGGCGACAGGTGGGCGGCTCGACATGACCGTCCAAAATGTATATCTATTGAAGCGATACCCAGAGGCACGACTCGTGACGAAACGAGAAGAGGTACGATACTTGGCTGAGGGAACGTATGCAGTCGAAGCAGGGAGCTATCATTATCTTTCGTTCATTCCACTCGTACCATCTACTTTAAGCTTATCCGGAGTCAAATATCCACTTGATGCACATCCAGTACCGGTCGGAGGTTCCTTGACCGTCAGTAATGAATGGTGTGCGTCAGAAGCGAAGGTAGAGCTCCATCAAGGAGAACTATTGATGATGCGGACGCTTAAGGAATAGCACAATCATAGGAAAGAGGCCGTGGACAAATCCATGGCCTCTTTTTGTATGAAATTATTCTTCGAGTTGAGAAGGGGCGACACGGATGTCGCTTTGGGCGGATAGATGTTTTCCTTTGACGAAGAGATGATAACTTCCCCACATGACGAGGAAGAAAGGAACACCGATGTATAGAGCGATTCGTTGATCCGCTTGAAACGCAAGACTGACGAGGACGACGACGTTTAACGTCAGCGAAATCAGTGGTAACACCGGATAGAGTGGTGTCTTGAATTTCAGTTCGGATACATCGTGTCCGTTTCGGACGAACTGACGACGAAATGCGAGCTGCGAAGCAGAAATCGAAATCCAGCCGACTTGAGCGCCAAGTCCGGCTAAGGACAAGAGCCAAATGAAGACGGTATCCTCTGCGAAAAACGCGGTTAGGAGCGATAACATCGCAAACATCATCGTAAAGAGTAACGCGCGCATCGGCACACCACGTGCATTGACGTAAGATAATTTCTTTGAAATCATCCCTTCTTGCGCCATCGCCCATAACATCCGAGTCGCCGCATATAATCCGGAGTTTCCGACGGACAATAGTGCCGTCAAGACGACGATGTTCATCAAATCAGCAGCGTACGGAATACCGATCGCATCAAAGACCATGATGAACGGACTGCTGACTCCGCCAGCTGTTTCATACGGAATTAATGCACCAACGATCGTAATCGATAAGACGAAGAAGATGAACGTCCGCCAGACTGTATTGCGGATGGCTTTTGGAATCGATTTTTCGGGCGTGTCGGACTCCCCAGCCGCAACACCGATCAATTCCGTTCCTTGGAAGGCGAAGTTGACGGCAATCATCGTCGTCAAGACACCGAGAATCCCGTTTGGAAACCAACCGCTTGCCGTAAAGTTCGCGAATAACGATGTTGGGCGATCTGCTTCCATCGGTAACCAGCCGAACCAAGCAGCGCCACCTAGAATGATGAAGAACAGGATCGCGAGGACCTTCAAACTCGAGAACCAGAATTCAGCTTCACCGAATGCTTTGGCGGAGACGGCATTCAGACCGAACAGCAAGACCGTAAAGACGGTACACCAGACGACAACGGGTACGTTCGGAAACCAGCGGTCCATCAAACTGCCGGCAGCTGTAATTTCGAGTGCGACCGTCACGGCCCAGCCGAGCCAATAAATCCAACCGACGGCAAAGCCGACCCCTGGTCCGATGAAGCGGGTCGTATAGGTCTGAAATGACCCCGAGACCGGCAGATAGACCGCTAATTCTCCTAGACATAACATCGTCAGATACATGATGGTCCCACCCACGATGTAACTGAGGACCGCCCCGAGAGGTCCTGCTTGTGAAATCGTTAATCCTGACCCTAAAAATAAGCCTGTTCCGATGATTCCGCCGAGTGAAATCATGAACAGGTGTCGACTCGTCATCTCTCGTTTGAGTTGCATGATGACTTCCCCCAATTCTGACAAAATAAAGTACGTTCCTATTGTAAGCGTTTTCAATAAAAGCGACAATTAGTTTATGAGAAAAATAAATGAGGGCATAAAAAAACCGGAAGGGAAGATTCCCATCCGGTGGTTGCGCCTTATACGCGTTCGACTTTACCTGATTTAAGAGCTCGAGCTGAAACCCAAACCTTTTTCGGCTTACCGTCGACGAGGATACGTACTTTTTGTACGTTGACTCCCCAAGTACGTTTTGTTTTGTTCAATGCGTGTGAACGGTTGTTACCCGACTTTGGCGATTTCCCAGTAACGTAGCATTTACGTGCCATGCGTTCCGCCTCCTTTTATGTTGTTTTGCGTTCGTCCTAATAGACACTTTGCTATCTTAGCATGGTGTCAGGGCGGTTGCAACATAAAAAAAGTAGCTGACAAGAAAAAAACTTGACAGACAACCTCGAAATTTAAAATAATGGATGAGGATGATGGTAAAAGTTCATTTGACCGCTACTATTTTTCACTTATTCATTGTATAGTCAGTACGGCGACTTTTCAATAGTAGGTCCTTATAGTAGAATTATGAGAAGAATACAATATTCAAAGGGGGCTACTCAGGTGGCGATCGAGATGAAAACGACCTATGGAAAGATTGATGTAGATAATGATGTCGTCGCGCAACTTGCGGGCGGCGCAGCAATGGAATGTTTTGGTGTCGTTGGTATGGCATCCCAGTCTCAAATCAAGGATGGTCTTGCTGAACTCTTAAAACGTGAGAACTTTGCACGCGGTGTCATCGTTCGACAGGCTTCAGAGCAGGTCCATATCGATATGCATATCATCGTAAGCTATGGAACGAAAATCTCAGAGGTGGCGAACAACGTACAGAGTCGCGTGAAATACACGCTCAGTCAGGCACTAGGTCTTGACGTGACATCTGTGAACATCTTTGTCCAAGGAGTCCGCTTGACGAATGTCTAAGGCGGGAATAGAGGAGGAAACTTTAGTGAGTGTAGATCGTTTAACAGGAGCGCAGTTAGTCAAGATGATTCAAAATGGCGCGGCGAATCTCTATCAAAATGCAGATTTCGTCGATTCATTGAACGTCTTCCCTGTGCCAGATGGTGATACGGGAACGAACATGAATTTGACGATGACTTCAGGTGCAAAAGAAGCAGGTAAATCAACTTCGGATTCTGTATCGGAAGTCGCGAACGTCTTCGCACGTGGATTATTGATGGGGGCGCGCGGAAACTCTGGCGTCATCTTAAGTCAATTGTTCCGTGGATTCTCGAAATCAATCGAAGGCAAAACAACGATTGATACGAAGGAATTCGCAGATGCGTTACAAAAAGGTGTCGATACAGCATACAAAGCAGTCATGAAACCGGTTGAAGGAACAATCTTGACGGTTGCCCGTGAAACAGCTGTCGCTGCTATCGCACAATCTGAGACGACGACGGATTTCTTAGAGTTGATGCGTCAACTCGTCGAAGCTTCGAAAGTATCGCTCGACGGAACACCAGAACTTCTTCCGGTATTAAAAGAAGTCGGTGTCGTTGACTCTGGTGGTCAAGGTCTCGTCTGTATCTATGAAGGATTCCTCGCAACACTCGAAGGAAAAGAACTCGACAAGCCGCATGCGCCTGTCATGGAAGCACTCGTCGAAGCAGAGCATCATAAAACGGCTCAAAGCTTCATGTCGACAGAAGAAATCCATTACGGTTACTGCACGGAAATCATGGTTCGTTTCCAAGATGACAAGCTTGCGAATGCACCGTTCAGCGAAGAAGACTTCCGGAACGAATTAGCGGAATTCGGTGATTCGTTGCTCGTCGTCGCGGATGAAGAACTCCTTAAAGTTCACGTCCACGTTGAAACACCAGGAGAAGTCATCACAAAAGGACAACGTTTCGGTGAACTCGTCGCTGTTAAGATTGAAAACATGCGTCAACAACACTCGACGATCCTTGAAGAAGAAGGTGCGAACCAAGTCACTCCAGTCGCTGCACCGAAGGCAAAAGCGAAAGCAGCCCTCGTGACAGTCGCAATGGGTGAAGGAATCAGCGAACTCTTTAAATCACTCGGTGTCAGTGTCGTCATCGAAGGCGGACAAACGATGAACCCGTCGACGGAAGATATCGTTAAGGCGATCGAGGATGCACACGCTGAACACGTTTATGTCTATCCAAACAACTCGAACATCATCATGGCCGCTGAACAAGCAGCATCTGTTGCGAATTGTGGTGTGACGGTCGTGAAATCAAAAACAGTTCCACAAGGTTTAGCAGCAACAATCGTCTATAATCCAGAAGCGACTGTCGAAGAGAACGAAGCGCACATGGCAGATGCGATTGCAGCCGTTAAGTCGGGACAAGTCACATATGCCGTACGTGATACGAACATCGATGGTGTAGAAATCAAGAAGGACGACCATATGGCGATTGCTGAAAAACAAATCGTCGCTACGGACGCTTCAAGTCTTGGTGCAGTCAAGAAACTCGTCGATACACTCGTCACTGAGGACGACGAAATCATCACGGTTCTTTACGGTGAAGGCGTCTCAACAGAAGAAGTTGACGCACTCGTCGCGTACATCGAATCGGTCAATCCGGATGCTGAAGTGGAAGTCCACGACGGCAAACAACCACTTTATTCGTACATTTTAAGCGTCGAATAAAACCATCATACTGAAAAAGGGCGACTAGCCTTTTCACGAATCCCACCATCTGCGATAATAGAGGTGGGATTTCGTTTGTTTCATAGAGAGGGGAAAAGAAATGAAATATCGTAGCGTCTTTGACATCATCGGACCAGTCATGGTTGGTCCATCGAGCTCGCATACAGCAGGGGCTGCAAGGATTGGATTGATGGCGGGTAAATTATTCGGGGAAACGCCTACTGTCATCCACATCACGTTTTACGGTTCATTCGCGGATACGTATCGTGGACATGGAACGGATGTCGCCATCATCGGCGGTGTTCTCGGATACGATACGTTTGACGACCGGATTCCACAATCGATCGATATCGCGAAGTCGAAAGGGATTGAGATTCATTTCGAGACGAGTGAGGCGTTGACGGATCATCCGAATACGGCTCGTGTCCATTTGAAGAATGGAGTAGAAGAGTTTGAATTGGTTGGTATTTCAATTGGTGGGGGAACGATTGAAATCACGGAATTAAATGATGTACCGCTTCGTTTGTCCGGTGGGGGACCGGCACTCGTCGTCTTACACCATGACCGCTTTGGTGCGATTGCAGCCGTGACGAGCATTTTGGCTGATTACGAAATCAATATCGGGCATATGGAAGTGTCACGGCATGAAAAAGGAAAACAAGCACTTATGGCAATTGAGATTGATGACCGGATAACGGCAGAAGTGTTGGAAGAAATCGATCGGTTACCTCAAGTCGAGCGTGCCGTCATGATGGGAGAGTGAAGACATGTTTAAATCCGTAAAAGAACTCGTCGCCATCGCGACGGAACGAAATATTCCGATTTCGGAAGTCATGATCGAGCAAGAGATGACGGTTCGTCATTTAGAGCGAGATGAAGTCTATGCGATGATGGAACGAAACCTGCAAGTGATGGAAGAAGCAGTCGCTCGTTCACTTGATGGTGACGGTGTCCAGTCGGTGACAGGACTGACCGGTGGGGATGCTGTCTTGCTTCAACGGTACCGTGCTTCAGGTAAAGGATTATCCGGTGATTTATTACTGGACGCCGTTAGTAAGGCAATCGGAACGAATGAAGTCAATGCTGCGATGGGAAAAATTTGTGCGACACCAACGGCAGGGAGTGCCGGCGTCGTGCCAGGCACGTTATTTGCTGTCAAAGATCGCTTAAACCCAACGCGTGAGCAGATGTTACGCTTCTTGTTCACATCCGGTGCGTTTGGTTTCGTCGTCGCGAACAATGCATCGATTTCCGGAGCGGCTGGTGGCTGTCAAGCAGAAGTCGGTTCGGCAACAGCGATGGCAGCAGCTGCCATCGTTGAGATGGCGGGCGGAACACCGGATCAGTCAGCGCATGCTTTTGCGATCGCGCTGAAGAACATGCTCGGACTCGTCTGTGATCCTGTTGCAGGACTCGTCGAAGTGCCATGCGTGAAACGCAATGCGATGGGTGGGGCGAATGCTGTTGTCGCTGCCGACATGGCACTCGCTGGAATCACGTCACGGATTCCGTGTGATGAAGTCATCTCAGCCATGCATGAGATTGGTCAGATGATGCCGTCTGCGCTTCGCGAGACAGCAAAAGGTGGACTCGCGAATACGCCGACTGGTCGCTGGCTCGAAGCAAAAATCTTCGGAGAGTTATCGAATGAATCCATCACGTGACGTCAAGACATTAAAAGGTGTCGGACGGGATTTGGCGAAAAAACTAGAAGAGATGAATATTCTCACCGTTGCGGACGTGCTCGAGCACGTCCCGTTTCGTTATGACGACTTCGTGACGGGAAGTCTAACGGAAGCAATCCATGAGGATAAAGTCAAGTTCACGGGTCAAGTCCAATCTGAACCACTTGTGCGCTATTACGGAAAAGGAAAGAACCGTTTGACGTTCCGTCTGCTCGTCGAAGAACGGTATAGTGTGACCGTAACGATGTTCAACCGGGCATTCTACAAAGACCAATTACAACTCGGAGCAGAAGTGACGGTCAGTGGCAAGTGGGACTTACACCGGATGACGATCTCTGCGACGGAATTGCAATTCGGGGCAATCGAAGGCGAATTGACACCCGTTTACTCGCTCCGGGGTGACATGCGGATGAAGACATTCCGACGCGTCGTCGACTTGGCGTTCAAGGAGACTGAGGCATTAGCTGAACGGATCCCGGATAGTATCCGGAAGACATACCGGTTACAAGACCGGATGACGATGTTAAAGTCGCTTCATTTCCCAACGAATCGACAAGAGTTAACGGCTGCTCGTCGCAGTTATGTCTACGAGGAGTGCCTCTATTTCCAACTGAAATTACAGGCGTTACGTCTTGGACGACGGAAAGGTCAAGGGATTGCTCTTCCCCTTCATGAAACGGATATTGCCAATTTCATCAAGAGCCTGCCGTTTCCGCTGACAGGTGCCCAGCAACGTGTGACAAAAGAGATCCTAGACGACATCGGTCGCGGCGAACGAATGAATCGGTTGTTGCAAGGGGATGTCGGAAGCGGGAAGACCGTCATCGCTGCCATCGCCTTGTTCGCGACGGTTCGTGCCGGAAAACAAGGCGCCTTGATGGTGCCGACCGAAATTTTAGCGGAACAGCATGCAGCGTCGCTCGCCCCATTGCTTGAACCACTTGGGATTCGGGTCGGTTTACTGACGAGTTCCGTTAAAGGGAAAGCGCGTGCACACTTGCTCGAAGCTCTTGTAACAGGAGAGATCGACGTCTTGGTCGGAACACATGCGCTGATTCAAGACACCGTCCAGTTCAAGGCATTACACCTCGTCATCACCGATGAACAACATCGCTTCGGTGTCGAACAACGGAAGCGGTTGCGCGCGAAAGCTGAACAGGCAGATGTATTATATATGACAGCGACACCGATTCCGCGTACGCTTGCGATATCGGTCTTTGGAGATATGGATGTTTCGATCATCGATGAGATGCCGGCGGGACGAAAGGAAATCGAGACCTACTGGGCGAAACCGCAACAGATGGAACGCGTTTTCGGGTTCGTCGAGAAAGAATTGTCGCAAGGTCGACAAGCCTACGTCATCACGCCATTGATCGAGGAATCCGAATCACTCGAAGTTCAAAATGCGATCGAATTACATGCGACATTGACCGAGCGGTTCAAGCCCTATCATGTCGGTTTGATGCATGGGCGCTTGACTTCTTCTGAAAAAGACGAGGTCATGCAGGCGTTTAAGGAGAATACTGTTCAAATCCTTGTTTCAACGACGGTCGTCGAGGTCGGCGTGAACGTTCCGAACGCGTCGATCATCGTCATTCATGATGCAGAACGCTTTGGTCTTGCGCAGTTACACCAATTAAGAGGGCGCGTCGGTCGAGGCGATGCCCAGTCTTACTGTATTCTAATCGCCGATCCCTCTTCCGATACGGGAAAAGAACGGATCAAGACGATGACGGAGACGAACGATGGCTTCAAGCTAGCGGAAAAGGATTTAAAACTGCGCGGAGCCGGAAATTTCTTCGGTACCGAACAAAGTGGATTACCGCGCTTCGTCTTGACTGATCCTGCGCTCGATATACAAGTCATGGAAACTGCGCGACAAGATGCAGTCCGCTTACTGCGATCGGACGCCTTTTGGCAAGCGCCGGAATACGATGTCTTGCGTGACTATATCGAACGACAAGGGCTACTTGAAGGAGAAAGAATCGAATAATACTTGAAAGTGAACAACAAGGGATATATACTACTGTTAGTACCAGGTAATAATAGTGGTCATCCTTCTTGTGGGAGGAACATACATGCGGGTACCTAAAAAAGAGAGACAACAAGAATTATTACAGACGATCGAGCAAAATCCGTTCATCACGGATGAAGCGCTGGCGACACGATTCCGTGTCAGTATCCAGACGATTCGTCTCGACCGGATGGAATTAAAGATTCCGGAATTACGGGAGCGAATTAAACACGTCGCGACCGAACGGCTGGATGATGTGCGTACGTTGACTGAAAATGAAGTCATTGGTGATATGATTGACCTGAAACTCGATACATCTGCGATCTCGATCCTTGAGATTTTGCCGGAACATGCGTTTAGTCGGAATGCGATCGCCCGCGGACATATTTTGTTCGCGCAGGCAAACTCGCTTGCGATTGCGCTCATCGACGATGAACTCGCGTTGACGACACGTGCGAACGTTCAGTTCACACGCTCCGTTCACGTCGGAGAACGCGTCGTTGCGAAGGCATTCGTCAGTTCCCATCGTCAAGATGGTCGTTCTGACATCACGGTGGAGAGTTATGTCGGTGAAGAATGTGTCTTTATCGGTGAGTTCACGGTGTATCGAAGTAGTAAGGAGGAATCGAAATGATTTTAGCAGTTGACGCTATGGGGGGCGACCACGCACCCCGTGCCATCGTAGAAGGGGTCGTTGCCTATCTGGCAGAACGTCCAAACGAAAACATCGATATCCGACTAGTCGGAGATGAGTTGAAATTACGCTCATACACAATCGAGGATCCGCGCGTGACGATCGTCCACGCGGCATCCGTCATCACCGGAGAAGATGAACCGGTACGTGCGATTCGCCGCAAGAAAGATAGCTCACTCGTTGTGGCTGCAAACCTGGTGAAATCAGGAGAGGCAGATGCCTTGATTTCAGCAGGCAACACGGGAGCGCTCATGACTGCCGGATTGTTCGTTATCGGTCGAATCGAAGGAGTTGACCGTCCTGCACTGGCCCCGACTTTCCCGACACGTAATGGGAAAGGTGTCGTCATCTTAGATGTTGGCGCCAACCCGGATGCGAAGGCAGAGCATTTGCTCGATTATGCCATCATGGGGTCTGTCTACGCAGAACAAGTTCGCGGCATCACACGTCCAAAAGTCGGACTCCTGAATATCGGATCAGAAGCCGGTAAAGGGAATGCACTGACGAAGGAAACGTATCCGCTACTTGAGACAGCACCGATTCATTTCGTTGGGAACGTCGAGGCGAGAGAAGCGATGAGCGGTGACGTCGATGTCATCGTCACGGAAGGTTTTGCCGGCAATACGTTACTTAAGAGTACAGAAGGGGCTGCCAGTATGATCATGGGTGTCATGAAAGAACAATTCATGAGCTCTTGGACATCAAAGCTCGCCGCTCTCGTACTAAAACCGAAGTTGAAAAAAATGAAGCAGTTGCTCGCTTATGAAGAATATGGCGGTGCCGGACTATTCGGCATAGCGGCTCCGGTCATTAAGGCGCATGGTTCAAGTAATGCCTACGCCTTCAGCCGAGCGCTCGTTCAAGCTGAAAAGATGGTCGAACAAGAAGTCGTTGCCAAAATCGTTCAAGCGAAGGCAACAGAAGCACGTTAAGAAGGAGTGAGACGAGATGGGGAAAACAGTTTGGATGTTTCCGGGACAAGGGTCACAAACCCCTGGAATGGGACAGACGCTCATCACGCAAGACGAGACACGCCAAGCACTCGCTGACCTCGGAACGCGAATTGGTCTGGATCTGACGACGCTGATGACGACAGGGACGAAGGATGAATTGAAAGCGACGGACATCGCTCAACCAGCCATCGTCGCACACAGTGCATTACTCGCACAGCAGTACGCAGCACAAGGACATACACCTGATTTCGTACTCGGACACAGTGTTGGAGAATATAGTGCGCTCGTCGCAGCTTCTGTCATCACACCGTCTGAAGCCGTCTATCTCGTCCGAGAACGCGGAAAACTCATGAATCAAGTCACGGGTGGAACGATGGCGGCGGTCATCGGCATGAATGATGTCGAGGCAGCCCATCACGCGGTCGAATCGATTGCGGCAACGGGAGAGATCGTCCAGATCGCCAACTACAACTGTCCCGGGCAATTCGTCATCTCTGGACAAATCGCAGCGGTCGAATCCGCTACAGCGAAGTTAAAAGAGCTCGGAGCAAAACGTGTCTTACCGCTTGATGTCTCAGGTGCGTTCCATTCGTCACTCATGACACCATTCGCACCACGATTCGAAGACATTCTCGTTTCGTCACCGTTTGAAGCGGCGAAGACGAAATTCATCTCGAACGTCGACAGTGCGTTCCACGATCAACCAGACGAATTGATTCGTTTGCTCGTTCAGCAGCTCTACTCACCGGTTCGATTCGAATCATGCGTCGAGCGTCTGATCGAAGAAGGTGCGGATACATTCATCGAGTTCGGTCCATCATCTCCGTTGAGCGGTCTCGTGAAACGAATCAAAAAAGATGCAAAGATCATCAGCATCACGACACTTGAGCAATTGGAAGCGGAGGGAATTCGTTGAGTAAAGTAGCACTCGTTACTGGCGCGTCACGCGGCATCGGAGCTGCCATCGCGAAGCGATTGGCAACAGATGGTTTCCGTGTCGTCGTCAACTATGCAGGAAGCACGGACAAGGCGGAAGCTGTCGTCCGTGAAATCAAGGAAGCTGGCGGAGAGGCACTCGCGATTCAAGCGAATGTCGCTGAAGCAGATGCTGTCAAACAGATGATCAAACAGACGATCGACACATTCGGTCAACTGGATTGTGTCGTCAATAATGCCGGCATCACGCGTGATGGTTTGCTGATGCGCATGAAGGAAGCAGATTTCGATGCTGTCATCGATACGAACCTGAAAGGGGCGTTTCTCGTCACGCAAGCCGCGACACGTCCGTTGTTAAAAACAAGCGGTCGTATCATCAACATCGCATCAGTCGTCGGTATTTCCGGAAATCCAGGGCAAGCGAACTATGTCGCAGCGAAAGCGGGTCTGATCGGGCTGACGAAATCTGTCGCACGTGAACTAGCTAGTAAAGGCGTCACAGTCAATGCCATCTGTCCAGGCTTCATCGAAACGGACATGACGGACGAATTGACGGAAGAACAGCGGAACCTGTCACTTGGGCAAATTCCGTTGAAACGCTTCGGTCAAACCGACGATATCGCTTCACTCGTCAGTTTCATCGCTTCAGATGAAGCACGATACATCACAGGACAAACTCTTGCCGTCGATGGCGGCATGACGATGTAACATAACTAACGGTAGTACTTTGCCAAATCGGCAATCATCTTATATACTCAACTCATGGAGGGATTTTAAAATGACAAAAGAACAAATCTTAGTAGACGTACAAGAAGCAATCGCAGAAAAATTAGGAAAAGAACAAAGTGAAATCACACTTGATAAATCGTTCAAAGACGACCTCGGTGCTGACTCTCTCGAAGTCATGGAACTCGTCATGGACTTAGAAGACAAGTTCGAAATCACGATCGAAGATGAGCAAGCAGAAAACTTGAAGACTGTCGGCGATGTCGTCAACTACATCGAAACACAAGTCTGATCATTGAAGCTGACCCACCGCAATTTGCGGTGGGCTTTAGCTGTTTAGGAGGAACTATGACGAATCAAAAAGGACGTCGTGTCCGAAAAGGACCCTATGTAAAACGACGCAAGGATGCTCGGACGCTCGCTCAAATCGAGCAGAAATTCGAAGCGTTACAAGAGCGCCTGAATATCACGTTTTCTAATGTCGAGCTATTAAAACAAGCCTTCACGCATTCTTCGTTCGTCAATGAACAACGCGAGTCTGAAGGGGATAACGAACGCCTAGAATTTTTAGGGGACGCGGTCTTAGAGTTGACGGTGTCACGCTATCTATTCGAACACTACCCGGAACGTTCCGAGGGGGAATTAACGAAATTGCGAGCGGCAATCGTCTGTGAACCGTCACTCGTCCAATTTGCGAATCACTATCAGTTTTCCGATATGATTCTGTTAGGTAAGGGGGAAGAACTGACCGGTGGTCGGAATCGTCCAGCCTTACTTGCGGATGTCTTCGAATCCTTCATTGGCGCCTTGTATCTTGACCAAGGCATCGAAGCAGCCGAACGATTCCTCGCCGAAGCGGTTTTTCCGAAAGTGGCGACAGGCTTTTTTGAAGAACAGACAGATTTCAAGAGTCAATTACAGGAAGCGATTCAACGTGTCGGCTTAGGTGTCATCGAGTATGAAATCATCGAGGAGCGCGGTCCGGCGCATAGTCGGGAATTCATCTCGCGTGTCCAAGTCGCGGATGAGCTGGAAGGGATCGGGACAGGCCGATCGAAAAAAGAGGCAGAACAACAAGCGGCAAAACAAGCCTTACTTGAATTAAAGAAACAGTTTTAAGCAACAAAAGGCCGACCATCTCTCGAATGCGTGAGAGATGATCGGCCTTTATCGTGTGAAGTTCGCTTGATTAGACAGTTTTGAGGGATTTCAGTTCGTCGACGATCGCATCGACCTCTGCCAGTGATAACGAGTCGCGCATCATGACGAACTCATAAATCTCTTTTAAGTCCTCGTTTTTTGAGCCGTCGAACTGTTCTGCTTTAATGACCCCTTTGTTGATGATGTTCAATTTATCTAAGATTGCTTCAATCATTTGTTCAATCGTCATCGTGTTATTCGCTCCTCTTCTTCTTGTTTCGCGTGATACTACCTTAAAACCTATCATGTTGCTAGCGTTTCGGCTATGGTAAACTGAAAGAAATTCAAAAGAAATTTAAACATACGGGTGATCAAGATGTACTTAAAACGAATTGAAATCAATGGCTTCAAATCATTTGCCAGTCGAACTGAATTAGAATTCCTTCCGGGTGTCACGGCAGTCGTCGGACCGAACGGAAGTGGGAAATCAAATATATCGGACGCTGTTCGTTGGGTGCTCGGAGAACAATCTGCGAAGTCACTGCGCGGGGCGAAGATGGAAGACGTCATTTTTGCCGGCAGTCTGTCTGAACACCGGAAACAATTTGCCGAGGTGACGCTCGTCTTAGACAACGAGTCGGGAACGGTTGCGTTGCCGT
The DNA here is from genome assembly GCF_018618915.1 of Exiguobacterium sp. s91. Classification (NCBI taxonomy): domain Bacteria; kingdom Bacillati; phylum Bacillota; class Bacilli; order Caryophanales; genus Exiguobacterium; species Exiguobacterium sp. s91. The sequence continues at coordinate 894,816 of NZ_JACSMZ010000001.1, forward strand.
ATCAGGAAATCAGTGTCACGCGGCGTGTCAGCCGCAACGGAGACAGCGATTATTTTTTAAATAAAAAACCATGTCGCCTGAAGGATGTCCTTGATCTGTTCATGGACACAGGCTTGTCGCGTGATGCTTTTGCAATCATCGGACAAGGGCGAGTTGAACAAGTCATCTCCGGTAAACCGGAAGAACGCCGTGCTGTCATTGAAGAAGCAGCAGGCGTCTTGAAGTATCGTCATCGCAAGAAGCAAGCCGAGCGGAAATTAAGTGATACGGAAGCGAATCTATCGCGTGTCGATGATATTTTATATGAACTTGGCGGACGAATCGAGCCGTTACGTGAACAAGCGGCGCTCGCGAAAGAGTATCTCGTCGCTCGAGAACGGCATGATGTCCTCGAGCGTGGTATCTTGGCGCATGAAATCACGACGTATCAGACGGAGCTCGAAACACTAGCGCGTGACATCGCACAATGTGAAGAACGCCTTGTGTCTCAAAAGACGACTTACGAAGAGACCGTCTTGTCCCGAGAAAATCAAGAATCGACGCTCGAAGAAGAACGACAACAAGAACACGCGTTGCAGGAGCAACTTCGACATGTCTCGACGCGACTTGTTGAGATCCAAGGTGCCCTTAACCTAGCGAAAGAGCGTGAAAAACACGGGACCGAGACGAAAGAGCGACTCGAACAAGAGGTTGCCGTCGTCGAAGAACGCGTCAAGGAACTGGAACTCGAACTGACCGCTTTACAGGAACGCCAAGCAGAAGTCGATCAGGAAGCAAAGCGGATCACAGCTGAACGGGAACGAGCCGATCAAGCGCTGACACAAACCGATCGTGATTTCGATAAGGAAGCCGAAGTATTACGTTCGGAAGCCTTTGAAGTGGCGAGTCGATTAGCTGCGACGAATAATGCCTATAATCGGGCGAAGCAAGATCTCATGCAGGCAGAAGAACAACAACGTTCATTTACGGCGGACAGCGGTACGAAACAATCGACGCGTCGTCAACTCGAGGAAGACGTCGCTCGACTAGAGGCGGATGTCGCTTCGATCCGGACGAAGTTGGACCAAGCAACGGAAGAAGAGACGACGGCACTTGCAGCACGAAATGAACAACAACATGCGTTACGACAAGTCGAACAGTCCGTTGCGGATTTAGAGCGACGTCGGCATAAGACGGAAGACCGGATTGAATTCCTTGAATCCGTCAAAGCCGACTATAGCGGTTATTTCGGTGCCGTGAAGACGATTTTAAAACAACGAGATCAGCACCCAGGTATTTACGGAGCGGTCGCGGAGTTGATTTCGGTTCCGGCGCGGTTTGAAGCGGCAATCGAGACAGCGCTTGGTGGGGCAATGCAAAACATCGTCGTTGATACCGATGCGACAGGACGTCGTCTGATCCAGGAGCTTCGGCGGTTAAATGCCGGTCGAGCGACGTTCATGCCGCTCGCCTCACTCCAAGCACGCGAAGTCAATCGTTCAGTACGAGAACAAGTCGGTGGAATGTCTGGGTTCGTCGGGATCGCAAGTGATCTCGTGACGACAGACGAGACGTTGACGAAATTAAAGATGAACTTGCTCGGTACGACACTCGTCGTCGAGTCACTCGAACAGGCGAACCAAATCGCCCGTTCGACAGGACATCGCTATCGTCTCGTCACGCTCGAAGGAGATGTCGTCAACGTCGGCGGTACGATGACTGGCGGAAGTCGGAAAAAAGGCACACCATTGTTCAGTCAATCGCGCGAGCTTGATGAGTTAAAAGAGGGACTGACGCGCGGGCAAGCGGTCATTCGAGAGCAGATGCGCCGCTTGGAAGATCTGAGAGCGGCGATCCAGACTCTTGATGCTACTGCTCGGACGCGGACAGAAACGATTCAAGCATTACAAGGACAACTCGAACAATCGCGCGATACGTTAGCAGATGCGAACCGTCATCTTGCTGTCATGACGTCTGAATTATCAGTTGAAGATCGACAGATGGCACGTGTACTCGAACAAGAACAGGAAGCACGTCGGATCATCGAGACGTCGGAAGTCGAGATCGCAAAATGGACGGAGCGTCAAACGGAGCTCAGACAAGCCTTAGATCGTCTCAAGGATGCGCAAGCCCGTGGTGCCGTCACGATGGACGAACTGAAGAAGGAACAAGCAGAAGCAGTTCTCGAAGAGCGGACGATTCAAATGAAACAAGCGCAGCTTACGCAAGAGATCGAACGCCTGACGGAACAGGTCAGTCACGCGAAGCTTGAACGTGGTCATAAACGCCGTGACTTGCGTCATGTCCTCGAAGGATTCGACGAAGCGAAAATCGATGCCTTGCACGCGGAACAGCGCGAACAGGAACAGGAACAACAACAGGTCGAGACCGAACTCGTCGCGATCGGGCAACGGATTCAAGTACAAGCAGAATCCCTGCGCTTGATCCGGATCCGCGAAGCGAAGACGAAGGACGATCAACAAACGACGAAACAGGCACTCGAGCAGCTACGACTCTCGCAAGGGAAAACGAGCACGCGTCTTGAGACAAGACAAGAAATGCTGGAAGAGATGGGATTACTGCTCGAACTGATTGCACCACTTGATTTATCGTATGAAGAGGCAAAAGAGGAAATTCATCTGCTCAAACGCCAACTCGAAGAAATCGGCATCGTCAACATCGGTGCGATTGAGGAATTCGCAGAGGTCGATGAACGGTTTACGTTCCTATCCGCGCAACGGGATGATCTCGTCGCTGCTAAAACCGATCTCTATGGCGTCATCGAAGAGATGGACCGAGAAGTCATTCGATTGTTCCGTCAAACGTATGATGCTGTCCGAGAACACTTCCGGGAAACATTCCGCGAGTTATTCGGGGGCGGTGAAGCCGATCTAGTCCTCGTTGACCCGAGTGATCTGTTGACGAGTGGAATTGATATCGTTGCCAAACCGCCTGGTAAGAAGCTGCAGAATTTGTCGCTCTTGTCCGGTGGAGAGCGTGCTTTGACAGCAATCGCCTTATTATTTGCGATTCTAAAGACACGTCCTGTCCCGTTCTGTGTCCTCGATGAGGTCGAGGCGGCGCTTGACGAAGCGAACGTCGCGCGATTCGGCGAGTTCGTCCATCAGCTAGCACGCGAGACACAGTTCGTCATCATCACCCATCGGAAAGGAACGATGGAGGCGGCAGATGTCCTTTACGGCGTCACGATGCAGCAAAACGGGATATCTGAAGTGTTATCCGTTAAACTAGAAGAGGCACGACGTACATTAAGTGAAGAACCAAAGGAGATTAAACGATGAGTTTCTTTAAAAAACTGAAAGACCGCTTGACGACTTCGACACAAGAAGTCACGACTAAATTTACGGAAGGCTTGACGAAGACACGCGACGGTTTAGCGAGTGCCGTCAATGATCTCGTCTACCGCTTCCGTGAAGTCGATGAAGACTTTTTCGAAGAGTTAGAAGAAGTGTTGATCCAAGCAGACGTCGGTGTGACGACGACGATGGATTTGGTCGAAGAATTAAAGACAGAAGTCAAACGACGTAACGTCAAGGATCCAAAACAAGTCCGGGATGTCCTCGTTGAAGTCGTCGCGAACATGTTATTCGAAGAAGAAGAGACAGCCCTTGATCTTGATCATGAGCTGAATGTCATTCTCTTCGTTGGTGTCAACGGGGTCGGTAAGACGACAACGATCGGGAAACTTGCGAACCGATTAAAACAAGAAGGTAAGAGCGTCATGTTAGCAGCGGGAGATACGTTCCGGGCTGGTGCGATCGATCAACTGCAAGTCTGGGGCGAACGCTCCGGTGTACCGGTCATCCGCCAAGGCGAAGGCTCCGATCCGGCTGCTGTCGTTTATGACGCCGTCCAAGCAGCGAAAGCACGTAAGGTCGACATCCTGATTTGTGATACGGCGGGACGCCTGCAAAACAAGGTCAATTTGATGAACGAGCTCGAAAAGGTCAAACGCGTCATTGAACGTGAGATTCCAGGCGCACCCCATGAAGTGTTACTAGCACTTGACGCAACAACAGGACAAAACGCGATGGTGCAGGCAAAAGCCTTCAAACAAGCGACGAACGTTAGCGGAATCGTTTTAACGAAACTTGACGGCACAGCAAAAGGTGGGATTGTTCTTGCGATCAAGAACGAGCTGAATCTACCGGTGAAGTTCGTGGGTCTCGGTGAAAAAATCGATGATTTACAACCATTTGACGCAGAACAATTCGTATATGGACTGTTCGGCGATGTCTTTGAAGAAAAAGAAAACGTCGACACGGAAGAAAGCGCGGAATAAGCGACGTTTCATGTAAAGAAAAAAACTTGACAACACACTGTGAGGGCTGTACTATACTATCTGTAAAGGAATTTCACTTAACATTGCGGAGGTGCTCGAATGACACTTGATAAAACGAACCGGATGAATTATCTGATTGACTTTTATCAGGAGCTTTTGACGCCAAAACAACGGAATTACATGTCACTCTATTACTTAGATGACTTTTCCTTAGGTGAGATCGCCGATGAGTTTGAAGTCAGCCGACAAGCAGTCTACGACAACATAAAACGCACGGAAGCCATGCTCGAGCAGTATGAAGAACGACTATCGTTGTTCAAGAAACACGAACGGCGAAAGCAGTTACTCGATCAGCTGAAGCAATGCGACCTTCCGGGTGAAGCCCTAGTGATCATTGAGACATTGGAGCAATTAGAGTAGGAGGCATTCTTAATGGCATTCGAAGGATTATCGGAACGGCTTCAAGCCAGTCTCGCTAAAATGCGAGGTAAAGGTAAGATTTCTGAAGCAGACGTCAAAGAGATGATGCGCGAAGTTCGCTTAGCGCTACTCGAAGCCGACGTCAACTTCAAGGTCGTCAAACAATTCGTAAATGATGTAAAGGAACGCGCCGTCGGACAGGATGTCATGACGTCTTTGACGCCAGGACAACAAGTCGTCAAAATCGTCCACGATGAATTGACGAATCTGATGGGTGCAGAAGTGTCACCATTGACGCTTGCGAACCGTCCTCCGACCGTCATCATGATGACGGGTCTGCAAGGGGCAGGTAAAACAACGACAACGGGTAAACTTGCCAATCATTTACGTAAAAAACATAATCGTAGTCCTTTGCTTGTTGCGGCGGATATTTATCGTCCGGCAGCAATCAAACAATTAGAGACACTCGGAAAACAATTGGAGTTACCGGTCTTCTCGATGGGAGATCAGGTTAGTCCACAAGAAATCGTTACCGGTGCACTCGATTATGCAAAAGAGCATCATCACGATATCGTGTTGATCGATACGGCAGGTCGCTTACACGTCGATGAGGAACTGATGCAGGAACTCGTTGATGTTAAGGAGATCGCCAAACCGCATGAAATCTTCCTTGTCGTCGATTCGATGACGGGTCAGGATGCCGTCAACGTCGCAGAGAGCTTCAACGAGAAGCTTGGCGTAACGGGAGTCGTTCTGACGAAGCTCGACGGAGATACGCGAGGTGGTGCAGCACTCTCCATCAAGGCAGTCACCGGAGCACCGATTAAGTTCGTCGGTCTTGGAGAGAAGCTCGATGCCATCGAACCATTCTATCCCGAGCGGATGGCGTCTCGGATTCTAGGCATGGGAGACATGCTGACACTGATTGAAAAAGCAGAGTCACAAATGGACGCTACGCGTGCCAAAGAGTTAGAAAGCAAAATGCGCGATGCATCGTTTACATTCGATGATTTCATCGAGCAGTTGCAGCAAGTGAAACAGATGGGTCCACTCGACGAACTGTTGGGAATGATCCCTGGGGCAGGTAAAGGGAAGATGAAGGGGTTGAAAAACGCCCAAATCGATGAGAAGCAACTCGTGTATGTCGAAGCGATCATCCAATCGATGACGAAACGAGAGCGGACTGAACCTGAAATCTTGAATGCGAGCCGTCGGAAGCGGATTGCCCGTGGTAGCGGACGCAGTATCCAAGAAGTCAACCGCCTCATTAAACAGTTCGAAGACATGCGGAAAATGATGAAACAATTTTCCGGACAGATGGGCAAAGGGAAAAAGAAAGGCTTTGGCCTTCCATTCTTTTAAAAGTCTTTTCTCTTTTGCTGTAACGTTGTATACTAATGAAGTTGTCAATTTGACTAAACGAAAAAATCATTTATTATTTGGAGGGACTTACGAATGGCAGTTAAAATTCGTCTTAAGCGCATGGGCGCAAAAAAATCACCTTTCTACCGTGTGGTAGTAGCAGACTCACGTGCACCACGTGATGGTCGTTTCATCGAGCAAATCGGATACTACAATCCAGTTGCTAAACCAGAAGCAGAAGTTAAAATCAACGAAGAGCTAGCTCTTAAATGGCTCTCTGAAGGTGCTAAACCTTCGGACACAGTTCGTAACCTCTTCTCACAAGCTGGTATCATGGAGAAATTCCACAACGCGAAACTCGCGAAGTAAGACGTTAGGAGGTGAGCGAAAGCTTACCTCCTTTTTTTAATTCAAGAAAGGAAGTGAAACGAATGGAATGGTTGGAAATTGCGAAAATCGCCAACACGCACGGTCTAAAAGGGGAATTGAAGTTACTCGCAAGCACGGATTTTCCGGAAGAACGCTTTAAGGTCGGAAAAGAAGTCTTTCTCGGCTCTGAAGGCACGTATACACCGGTAACGATCAGTGGCTACCGAAAGCATAAACAATTCATCATGGTGACGTTCAAAGGGATGCATCATATCAATGACGTCGAGAAGTACAAAGGATTGAAACTCTATGTCCATGCAGAAGACTTACAGGACTTAGACGAGCATGAATTTTACTATCATGAGATCATCGGTTGTACGGTTTATGACGGTGAGACGAAAATCGGAGTCGTATCCGACATTCTCGAAACGGGCGCAAATGACGTCTGGACGATCAAACGCGACGGAAAAAAAGATGTCCTGATCCCGTATATCGAGCAGGTCGTCGCTTCCGTCGACGTCGAACAGAAACGCATTCAGATCACGCCGCTTCCGGGACTGATCGAGGAATGAACATCCGTGTATTGACGCTGTTTCCAGAGATGTTTTCAGCGCTTGATCATTCGATCGTCAAGCGAGCGCAAGACGATCAACACGTCATACTCGAAACAATCAATTTTCGAGACTTTTCAACGAATCGACATGGTAAGGTCGATGATTATCCGTATGGCGGAGGAGCCGGCATGCTGTTGACACCTCAACCCGTCTTCGATGCGATGGCAAGTCTACCGGAACGAAAACGACGAATCATCGTCATGACACCGACCGGTAAACGGTTTTCGCAACGAATGGCGGAAGAATGGGCAAACGAAGAAGAACTTGTCTTCTTATGTGGCCACTATGAGGGGTTTGATCAGCGAATCCATGATCAGTTGGTGACGGATGAGGTCTCGCTCGGAGACTTCGTCTTGACGGGAGGAGAACTCGCTGCGATGACGATGATCGACGCCGTCGTTCGCCTCTTACCGGACGTCCTCGGTGCTTCTGCGAGTCACGAAGATGATTCCTTCTCGACGGGACTTCTCGAATACCCGCACTATACGCGTCCGGCAGAATATAAAGGGTATCGAGTACCCGATGTCTTGTTATCAGGCAACCATGCCCGAATTGAAAAATGGCGACGGGAACAGTCGCTGAAGCGGACATATGAGCGGCGTCCTGATCTTCTCGTGGATGCATCGTTAACGGATGAAGATCAACGTTATTTAGACTCGATTTCAGGATTGTCAAACGACTGAATCTATGATAAGTTAAAACATGTGGCAAAAGCCACCCATTAACGATGTTCCGCTGTCGGATGCTTGAAGCAAATGAAGATAAGAACATTGGTGAAAAAAGGAGAAATCATTCATGAACACACAACAATTGTTCCGTGAACTTACACAAGAACAAATCAAGTCAGACGTCCCTGCGTTCCGTCCTGGGGATACAGTCCGTGTACACGTTAAAGTCGTCGAGGGTACGCGTGAGCGTATTCAGCTCTTCGAAGGCGTAGTCATCAAACGTCACGGTGGCGGCATCAGTGAAACATTCACAGTCCGTAAAATTTCTTACGGAGTTGGCGTTGAGCGTGCTTTCCCGCTCCACTCACCACGTGTTGCACAAATCGAAGTCGTTCGCTACGGTAAAGTCCGTCGTGCGAAACTTTACTACCTCCGTAACCTTCGCGGTAAAGCGGCGCGTATTAAAGAAATTCGTCGTTAATCATGTGAAAAAGTGGCTTGTCTCCGGACAAGCTTCTTTTTTTTGCAGTTTATGCGTATACTAGTCCTTAGGAAGAAATTGCGTTAATCAAGGGAGTGGAATTCGTGAAGGAGTTATTCAGTTGGGTAAAGGCGCTCGTCGTAGCGCTCGTCATCGCGTTCATCATTCGAACGTTCCTGTTCGTACCCGTCATCGTTGATGGGGAATCGATGATGCCGACCTTACACAATGCGGATCGAATGATCGTCAATAAGGTCCCGTACTATTTTAATGAACCAGAAAGAGGCGATATCGTCGTCTTCCATGCAACGGAAACGCGAGACTACATCAAACGGGTCATCGCTGTTCCGGGAGATACGATGTATTACAAAGACGATACGTTGTATGTCAACGATAAGAAGGTCGCCGAACCGTATCTGAAAGAATACAAAGCCCAGATGAGTGGTGTGCCATTGACGGAAGACTTCACGCTTGAAGAGCGAACAGGAGAGACGACTGTTCCAAAAGGGAAAGTATTCGTCATGGGAGACAATCGTCAAAATTCAAAAGATAGTCGTGATATCGGTTTCGTGGATGAAGAACAAATCGTCGGAACGACGAACTTCGTCTTCTATCCATTCAATGATGTACGCTCTGTCGATTAAAACGAAAGAAGATGAGACGCTTGCCGTTAAAAGTAAGCAGCTCATCTTCTTTTCTTGTCTTAAGTTGCGTATACTAGGGAGTGGATGTTTTTTCATGTATCGTATGATCAGCAAGAAGTCCAGGAATATATGAACGAGGTGAAGGATATGACGATTCAATGGTTCCCCGGTCACATGGCCAAAGCACGTCGGGAAGTCACAGAAAAATTAAAGTTGATCGATGTGGTGATCGAACTCGTCGATGCACGTCTTCCGATGTCGAGCCGTAACCCGATGGTCGAACAGATTACGGCAGGTAAGCCGCGACTGATCGTCCTCAATAAGGCAGACATGGCGGATAAACGATTGACAGAACAATGGATGAACGCATTACGAGCAGATGGTGTCGATGTCGTCGCGGTTGACGCGAAGCATAACAAAGGATTGAATCAAATCCATGAAGGTGCGTTACGTTTAATGAAAGAAAAGCATGCACGGATGCGAGAAAAAGGTCGGAATCCGAGTGCAATCCGTGCCTTGATCATCGGTATTCCAAACGTTGGGAAATCGACGCTCATCAATCGTCTCGCTGGTCGGAACATCGCAATCACCGGTGACCGTCCGGGTGTGACGAAACGCCAGCAATGGATCAAAATGAAGACAGGTGAGATGGAATTACTCGATACACCAGGTATCCTCTGGCCGAAGTTCGACGATCAAGTCGTCGGGTATCGGTTAGCAGCGACAGGAGCGATCAAGGATGATATCTTAAACATCGACGATATCGCGCTATTTGCCCTTCGTGAGCTAAAGACAAGGTATCCGGAGCAATTGCGTGAGCGCTATCGTCTCGACGAAGTATCGGGAGAAGCGGTTGATGTACTCGAAGCAATCGGTAAAAAACGTGGTTTCGTCTCAGGTGGCTATGTCGATTTCGAGCGGACGAGCGAAATGCTCCTGCATGAACTACGAACGGAAAAGCTAGGTCGAGTGACGCTTGAAACGGTTGAAGAGTGGGAAACGCATGCATAACGGACTTGGACATCTTTTGATGTCCAAGTTTTTTTCAAAGGAGCAGGATGTATGAAGATAGCAGAATTAAAAGAACGATTGCAAAAAGCAACATTAGAAGAATTTATTCAGTTAAAGCAGGAACTGGCGTCAGATACGCGAAAAGGGGTGCATACACTGTTTCGTCAGACAGAACGACGATTTGCGCACGAAGAGCAGCAACGGATCGATTTCAAGGAACGACTCGCATTTGAAGACGAGTATCGTCAGCAAGGATACGTTCGAATTGCAGGAGTGGACGAAGTCGGGCGAGGTCCACTAGCTGGTCCGGTCGTCGCAGCAGCGGTCATCTTACCAGACGGATTCTATCATCCAGGACTAACGGATTCAAAACAGATGAGTAAAGTACAGCGGCAAGCGGCACTTAAGCATCTGCAAGAAGTTGCTGAGATTGCGATCGGCATCATCGAACCGGCTGAAATCGACGAAATCAATATCTATCAGGCGTCGAAACGGGCGATGCAAGACGCAGTACACCAATTACGACCGGATGCCTTACTTGTCGATGCGATGACACTCGACGACGATACACCACAACTCTCTCTTATCAAAGGAGATGCGCGAAGTGTCTCCATTGCTGCTGCAAGTGTCGTTGCGAAAGAGACACGAGATGCGATGATGGAACAATACGCAATCGAGTATCCGGGATATGGATTTGAAACACACGCAGGTTACGGAACACCGATACATTTACAAGCGCTCGATACACTGGGCGTCACACCGATTCACCGGAAAACATTCCGTCCTGTCAAAGAACGTCTTTAGGAGGAATCGAGCATGCAAATCGAACATCGTGCCTTACTTCCATTTAAAATCATCGATCATGCGAACCTACCGTTACGGGAAGGAGCAAACATCGTCGGTAAAGTATTGAAGCTGTTGCCGGACGGATTAATGGAACTCCAAGTCGGTCAACGCGTCTTGACGGCAGGGACGACGGCTGAATTAAAAGAAGGGAACATGTATCGCTTTCAAGTCGTTTCAGCAGAGGGACAACCGGTTTTAAAAATTATCTCGACCGAGTCTGTTCCGCAAAAGTCGGCTCTCCCCCAGTTACTCGACTCCTTTTTACAACGCCAGACGGTACCGACTGCGGAAACACGGGAACTCCTAAGGCAAATTGGTCAACCGGTGACGGAAGGAGAAGCGAAGCAGTTAAAACACGCCCTTACCGAACTCGTTCAACTGGCAAAGGGTGACGAGACAGGTCGAACGCTTGATCGAAAGACGAGTGATCAGATTTTAGCGCAACAACTCGTCCAAGCAACGAACGAAGCAGGGAAAGGAGTCTATTTATTTCAATTACCTCAATTTGGACCATTCGAAGATGTTGATCTCATGATGGAAGCACCGTTCGAACGGACGTTTGATCCAAATCATGCCCGCGTCGTCCTATATCTTCAATTACCGACGCTCGGTGAGGTCGCTGTCGACGTCTTGATCGTAGACCGGAATGTTTCGATTTCCGTCTTTCATCCAAATGCGCACGTCAATACGTTCATGCAAGCCTACACACCGCAAATTCAGACTCGTCTTGAGGAACAAGGCTATGCATTGACGCGATTCGATTGGGTCGAACAGACGAAAGAGCGCGTACCGCATGATATCTCAACGCGTAACGGAAGGGTGGATCTTCATATATGAAAAAAGCAATAGCTCTATCATACGAAGAACAGATGCATGCCCCAAAAGTCGTTGCTAAGGGATCGGAACACATCGCAGAACGGATTTTAGAAGAGGCATTAAAACATGATATTCCGATCCGGCAGGACGAAACATTGATGACGTTACTAGATGCTGTTCAAGTATCAGAACAGATTCCGGAAGAATTATACGGTGTCATCGCTGAGTTATTCGCCTTTTTATATCGTCTCGATCAAGATGAACTTCTGAAAAAATAAAGCTTTCGGTCGATAACGATAGACAGCGCTTCCAATTTTAACTACAATGAAAGAGCCGAAACTAAAGGGGTTAAGGGGGATTTTTTCATGAATGTACATGAGTATCAGGCAAAAGAATTACTTCGTTCGTACGGTGTACCCGTACCAAACGGAATCGCAGCCTTCACCGTCGAAGAGGCGGTCGATGCATCAGAACAATTGTCAGGCCCGATCAAAGTCGTCAAAGCTCAAATTCACGCGGGGGGACGCGGTAAAGCAGGTGGCGTCAAGCTTGCGAAATCGCAAGAAGAAGTGAAGGAATATGCGACGGAGTTACTCGGCAAAACGCTCGTCACGCACCAAACAGGTCCAGAAGGAAAAGTCGTTCAACGTCTTCTCGTCGAAGAAGGGTGTGCGATTGACAAAGAATACTATCTTGGAATCGTACTTGATCGTGTGACAGGACGTGTCGTCATCATGGGATCAAGTGAAGGTGGTATGGACATCGAAGAGGTGGCGGAAGCGAGACCAGAAAAAATCATCAAAGAAGTCGTCGATCCTGCAGTTGGTCTTCAAGGATTCCAAGCGCGTAAACTTGCGTTTGCAATGGGTGTTCCTGTGAAGCTCGTCAACAAGTTCGTCGGTATGGTCACGAAACTCTATAACTTCTTCGTCGACAAGGATTGTTCGATCGCAGAAATCAACCCACTCGTTACGACGAAGGATGGCGAAGTCCTCGCACTGGATGCGAAGTTGAACTTCGACTCAAATGCATTGTATCGTCATGCGGACATCGTGGCGTTACGTGATGAAACAGAAGAAGATCCACGCGAAGTCGAAGCATCAAAGAGTGATTTGAACTATATCGCGCTCGATGGAAACATCGGTTGCCTCGTCAATGGTGCTGGTCTTGCCATGGCAACGATGGATATCATCAAACACTTCAGTGGTGATCCTGCGAACTTCCTCGATGTCGGTGGTGGTGCGACGAAGGAAAAAGTAACAGAAGCCTTTAAACTGATCTTGTCGGATGAGAACGTCAAAGGGATTTTCGTCAACATCTTCGGTGGAATCATGAAATGTGACGTCATCGCAGAAGGTATCGTTGCGGCGACAAAAGAAGTCGGTCTCGAATTGCCACTCGTCGTTCGTCTTGAAGGGACGAACGTTGATGCAGGGAAACAAATTCTCAAAGATTCAGGTCTAGCGATTACAGCAGCTACATCAATGGCAGACGGCGCAGAAAAAATCGCTGCGCTCGTGAAGTAAGGGGGAGCTAAAGATGAGTATTTGGGTGAACGAATCGACGAAAGTCATTATTCAAGGGATTACTGGTAACCAAGGGATGTTCCACGGTGAACAGATGATCGACTACGGCACAAACCTCGTAGGCGGTGTCACACCAGGAAAAGGCGGTACGGAAGTACTCGGTGGTGTTCCTGTCTTTGATACGGTCGCACAAGCGGTCGAAAAAACGGGTGCGAACGCATCGATCATCTACGTACCACCAGCATTCGCAGCGGATGCAATCATGGAAGCAGCAGATGCGAACATCGCGCTGATCATCTGTATCACGGAAGGTATTCCAGTTCTTGATATGGTCAAAGTAAAACGTTACCTCGAAGGCAAACCAGTTCGTCTCATCGGACCGAACTGCCCGGGCGTCATCACTCCAGGTGTCGCGAAACTTGGTATCATGCCAGGATATATCCATACACCAGGTCATGTCGGTATCGTCTCACGTTCTGGGACTTTGACATATGAAGCTGTCCATCAATTGACGACTGCTGGTATCGGTCAATCGACAGCTGTTGGTATCGGGGGCGACCCGGTCAACGGAACGGACTTCATCGATACGCTCAAAGCATTCAACGAAGATCCAGAAACAAAAGCCGTTATCATGTTAGGGGAAATCGGTGGAACAGCTGAAGAAGAAGCGGCTGAGTGGGTCAAAGCGAACATGACGAAACCAGTCATTGGTTTCATCGGTGGTCAAACAGCTCCTGCCGGCAAACGGATGGGTCACGCAGGTGCGATCATCTCTGGCGGTAAAGGAACAGCTGCTGAAAAAATCAAGACACTCCGTGCAAACGGAATCGAAGTGGCAGAAACACCAGCTGTCATTGGTGAGACGTTAATCCGTGTCATCAAAGAAGCAGGGATCTATGACGAGTGCGTGACGAACAGCACAGTCAAATAAATCAAAAAAAGGAGCTGTCCTGATCAAATCAGGACGGCTTTCTTCTATATAAATAAGAAGCTTAAATAAGGAGCGCTGATCTCATGAAACGTGAACTGTATATCCGCTTCGCCATGTGTCAGGTACCCTACACGATCGTCCGATTGATTGAGCAATTTGGAATCGTTCCAAGTCATGAATTACCCGTTTCGACGCGTCTTCGAAAACGGTATGAACAAGCATTACAGCTTGATTGGATCGAAGAGTCGATTCTAGTCAAAGGAGATCCACTGTTTCCGACTGTGTTACTGACGATCCCTCAACCGGTCTATGCCCTCTTTTACCGCGGTGATCCGTCCCGCCTAACACTTCCACGCGTCAGTATCATCGGTAGTCGAACCCCCTCACCGCACCATCTTTCCCGCATGCGTTTCTTGCAACCCTTCTTTCATCCAGATCTCGCCACCGTTTCCGGAGGTGCCTATGGTATCGATGCCCTCGTCCATCGCTTGTCCTTAAAACATCAGCAGACAACGATTGCGGTTCTTGCAGGAGGACTTGATCGTCTATATCCTACTTCCCATGCTTCTCTTTTTGAACGCATCCTCTCGAACGGTCTTCTTCTCTCTGAATATCCACCTGGAACTCCTATTCAAAAATTTCAATTTCTAGAACGGAACCGGATCATTGCTGGATTATCTTCATCGTTGATCATCGTCGAAGCGGCGAAACGAAGCGGTACGATGAATACTGCCAGTCATGCGCTTGACCAAGGAAAAGATGTCTATTGTTTGCCGGGTTGTCCCACGGAATCGTTCTTTACCGGAACGAATCAATTGATCGCAGAAGGAGCGATTCCACTCCTTGATCCGGAAGAAGTTTCAAAAAGTATTCGGCTGAACGTTGACAAATGGGAATCGAGACTACTATGATAAGTGAGATTAAAATACGAGTACGCCTCTAATAGGGAGCGATTGCAATGGCAAAATATCTAGTAATCGTCGAGTCACCCGCTAAGGCAAAAACCATTAAACGTTATCTCGGATCCAACTATACCGTGAAAGCGTCGATGGGGCACGTCATTGACTTGCCGAAAAGCCAAATGGGAGTCGACGTCGAACATGACTATGAACCGAAATATATCACGATCCGTGGTAAAGGTCCGGTCTTAAAAGAACTCAAGACAGCTGCGAAAAAAGCACAAAAAATCTATCTCGCAGCCGACCCCGACCGTGAAGGGGAAGCGATCGCATGGCATTTAGCTAAAGCATTAGGCGTTGATGAATCAACGGAGTGCCGCGTCGTCTTCAATGAAATCACGAAAGATGCCATCAAGGATTCGTTCAAGCGACCACGCAAGCTCAACTATGATCTTGTCGATGCGCAACAAGCCCGTCGTATCTTGGACCGCCTTGTTGGTTACAGCATGAGTCCGTTATTATGGAAGAAGATTAAAAAAGGGTTATCTGCGGGACGCGTTCAATCCGTTGCCGTCAAGATGATCATCGATCGTGAACAAGAAATCAATGCGTTCATGCCTGAAGAATACTGGACGATCAAACTCGAACTCGATGCAAACGGTGAAAAGCTCGAAGCGAACTTCTACGGAGTCGATGGCAAGAAGCGTGAACTTCATTCGCAAGAAGAAGTCGATCAAATCTTGAATCAACTCTCAGAAGACTTTACAGTTGATTCCGTCACGAAAAAAGAGCGGAAACGGAATCCGGCGTTACCGTTTACGACGAGTTCTTTGCAACAGGAGGCAGCACGTAAGCTGAACTTCCGAGCGAAGAAGACGATGATGATCGCACAACAGCTATACGAAGGAATCGAAATTGGAAAAGAAGGTACAGTCGGTTTGATTACGTATATGCGTACCGATTCGACACGGACGTCAGATTCGGCGAATCTCGAAGCACACGGGTTCATTGAGCAGGCGTACGGAAAAGAATACATCGCAAGCGAGAAACGTAAAGAAAAGAAATCAGCGAACTCACAAGATGCACACGAAGCGGTTCGTCCGACTTCGACGATGCGCGAGCCACAACTCGTCAAATCGTATTTATCGCGTGATCAGTTCCGCTTATATAAACTAATTTGGGAACGGTTCGTCGCAAGCCAGATGGCGCCAGCGATTCTCGATACTGTCAAAATCGATCTCGTCTCGAACGACGTCACGTTCCGTGCGAACGGGTCGACCGTTAAATTCCCGGGCTTCATGAAGGTCTACATCGAAGATACGGACGATGAGGCGGTTTCAGACGTCAAGGAAGGACTACTTCCTCCACTCGATGAAGGGGAAGAGTTGAAACAATCAGCAATCGAACCGAAACAACACTTCACACAACCACCGCCACGTTATACGGAAGCACGTCTTGTCCGGGCGATGGAAGAGCTCGGTATCGGTCGTCCGTCGACGTATGCGCCGACGCTCGATACGATTCAAAAACGGGGTTACGTGACGCTTGAAGAGAAGAAATTCTTACCAACGGAACTCGGTGAACTCGTCATCGATATGATCAGCGACTATTTCCAAGAGTTCATCACTGTCCAGTTCACGGCAGACATGGAAGCTTTACTCGATGCGATCGAAAAAGGTGACATGCAGTGGACGGAAGTCGTCGATCCAATCTATAAATCCTTTGCAAAGCGTCTGACACGAGCAGAAGCAGAAATCGAGAAGATTGAAATCAAAGATGAACCGGCTGGAGAAGATTGTGAAGTCTGTGGTCATCCGATGGTCATCAAGATGGGGCGTTATGGCAAGTTCATGGCGTGCTCGAACTTCCCAGAGTGTCGTAACACGAAACCGATCCAAGTCGAGATCGGTGTGAAGTGTCCGACATGTGGAACGGGCGACATCGTCGAACGTCGTAGTAAAAAAGGACGTTTGTTCTACGGTTGTTCGAACTATCCGGAGTGTGAGTTCGTCTCATGGGATAAACCGGTCGAAGAACCATGTCCGGTATGTAGTAGTATGATGGTACAAAAGAAAATCAAGAACGGTGTGAAAGTAGAATGTACATCTTGTGGACATCATGAAACACGCATCGATCAGGAGCAAGAGGAGGAATGACCGTTGAAACGTGTAACGGTAATCGGCGCGGGACTTGCAGGTTCTGAAGCAGCATGGCAACTTGCAAAACGCGGCGTACAAGTAGATTTATATGAAATGCGGCCTGTCAAACAGACACCCGCGCACCATACAGACCAATTCGCTGAACTCGTCTGTTCGAACTCACTTCGAGCGAACCAGTTAACGAACGCAGTTGGTGTCTTAAAGGAAGAGATGCGTCAGCTCGATTCCTTGATCATGAAAGCAGCAGACTTAGCGAGCGTTCCAGCAGGTGGAGCACTTGCTGTCGATCGGCATGACTTCGCAGGATATGTGACGGAAACGTTGAAAAACCACCCGAACGTTACCGTCCATCATGAAGAAATCGAAGCGATTCCAGATGGTCCGACGATCGTCGCGACGGGTCCGTTGACGAGTGCGGCATTATCGGAATCACTTAAACAATTCACAGGTGAAGATTACCTATACTTCTTCGATGCAGCGGCACCGATTCTCGATGGAGACACGATCGATCGTGAGAAGGTTTACCTGAAATCACGATATGATAAAGGCGAAGCTGCCTACTTGAATTGTCCAATGACGGAAGAAGAATTCCAGCTCTTCTATGATGAGCTGATCAATGCGGAAGTCGTTCCACTGAAGGAATTTGAAAAAGAGATTTACTTCGAGGGCTGTATGCCATTTGAAGTTCTCGCTTCTCGCGGACCGAAAACGCTCTTGTTCGGACCAATGAAGCCAGTCGGACTGGAAGATCCGAAGACAGGCAAACGATCATATGCTGTCGTTCAATTGCGTCAGGATAACTCAGCTGGAACATTGTTCAACCTTGTCGGCTTCCAGACACATTTGAAATGGGGCGAACAAAAGCGGATCATTCGCTTGATTCCTGGTCTTGAGAATGCAGAAATCGTCCGTTATGGTGTCATGCACCGTAACACGTTCGTCAACTCACCGAATTTGTTGAAACCAACGTATCAGACACGTACACGTGACGACTTGTTCTTTGCTGGTCAAATGACAGGTGTCGAAGGGTACGTCGAGTCAGCAGCGTCCGGTTTAACAGCAGGAATTAACGCGGCACGTCTCGTCAATGAGGCGGAACCGGTTACGTTCCCGCAGGAAACGATGATGGGTGCGATGTCGCACTATATCACGACGACGGAAGGGAAGAACTTCCAGCCAATGAATGCCAACTTCGGATTGGTACCAGCACTCGTTGGTCATCCGGTTCGGATGAAAAAACCTGAGAAGTATGCGCTCTACGCAGAGCGAGCACTTGAAGCAATCAAAGATTTCACGGATATGTGATTTTTGATGGGGAGAAAGGCGTGATTCAGCGCTCTTTCTCCCCATTTCTTAATTTGTCATAAAAGCGCGATAATTTCGTTAATTTTTCGGTTTTTGGTCTATTGTCAGACTACTTGGTCTGTGCTATGCTAAGGGCGATTCGAGAATGAAATGGTCAGAAGGGGGCGCATTCATGGGGATAGACACTGCTTTTGAGCGACTGCTAGAAGATTTTATGCGGTATGTTCATATTGAACGTCAATTATCTCCGAACACGGGTCGCTCTTATGATCAAACACTTCGACAATACGCCGCTTTTTGCCGCGATCATCAGTTACGATCGATTGAATTGGCAAGTGCACGGCGTTATTTGTATGCTCTTTACGATCAGGAGCTGGCGCGGGCGACGATTGCACAAAAAGTTTCCTGCCTCAAACAATTTGGTCGTTTTTTGACACGTGACACCGATGAGCCTAATCCATTCGATGGATTAAAAGCACCAAAACGACAACAAGGACTTCCGACATTCCTCGTCCCAACGGAATATGAACGTTTCCTTGACGCCTTTCGATCGAGTGATACGCTTGGTAACCGGAATGTGGCGTTAGTAGAACTTTTATATGCGACGGGTATGCGGGTCAGCGAGGTCGTTCAACTAGATCTTCGTGATCTCGCGACTGATCACTCCTACGTCCATGTGTATGGAAAAGGTGGGAAGGAACGCATCGCACCAATCGGAACCTTTGCTAAAGATGCATTAGAACTGTACTTACCATCACGAGATCCAATCGCAGGTCATGAGCAAGCGTTGTTCTTGTCTCATTCAGGGCGTCGATTGACGACGGATGCGATTCGGAAAATCATGAAAAAAGGGGAACAACTCGTTGGGAAACATGTGACACCACATGCGCTTCGTCATAGTTTCGCGACAGATTTACTGGAAAGAGGCGCCGATTTGCGAGCGGTCCAGGAGTTACTTGGACACGCATCGCTGTCGACGACTGGTCAGTATACACACGTAACGACGGAACGATTACGACATGTTTATCAACAAGCACATCCTCGTGCCTAAGGGAGGAAACATTGATGTTTCATGCAACGACGATTTTTGCGATTCAACATAACGGACAATCCGCGATGAGCGGAGACGGACAGGTGACTTTCGGAAACCAAGTCATCATGAAGAAAAGTGCGAAAAAAGTACGGCGCCTCTATGGTGGCAAAGTCATTGCCGGATTTGCTGGAAGTGTCGCGGACGCGTTCACACTCTTTGAAAAATTCGAAGCGAAGCTTGAAATGTATAACGGGAACTTACAACGGGCAGCAGTTGAGCTGGCGAAGGAATGGCGAGGCGATAAGATGTTGCGTCAACTAGAAGCACTCTTACTCGTCATGGATGGAACACATCTCTTACTTGTATCCGGAAACGGGGAAGTCATCGAACCGGATGACGGCATTCTCGCAATCGGTTCAGGTGGTAATTATGCGCTTGCAGCAGGTCGCGCGTTAGCTCGACACGCAAGTCATCTCACAGCAGAGGAGATCGCCCGCGCAGCTCTTGAGACGGCTGGTGAACTCTGTGTCTTTACGAACGATCAAATCATCCTAGAAACGATCGGAGGCAATGACCATGCATGAATTGACGCCAAGACAAATCGTCGAGAAGTTAAATGAACATGTCATCGGACAAGCGGATGCTAAACGTGCGGTGGCGATTGCTTTACGTAATCGGTACCGTCGACAACTACTCGATGCATCGATGCGGGATGAAGTCACACCGAAGAATATCCTGATGATCGGACCGACCGGAGTCGGAAAGACTGAAATTGCGCGACGCCTCGCGAAACTCGTCCGTGCGCCGTTCGTCAAAATCGAAGCGACGAAGTTCACGGAAGTAGGGTACGTCGGTCGTGATGTGGAGTCAATGGTGCGGGATCTCGTGGAAGCGTCTCTACGTCTTGTCAAAGATGAGAAAAAAGAAGCGCTTAAGGATCGAGCGGAAGCAGTGGCGAACGAACGAATCGTTGATGCGTTGTCTGGTAAAAAATCGTCATCTGGTCTTGGTGGTGGAACGAATCCGTTTGAAATGTTGTTCGGTGGTAACCAAAAGCAACAAGAGCCAGATACATCGGAAGCGACAGCCGACCGTTCGTTACTTCGTCAGCAATTGCTGACGGGGCAACTCGAGGATCGAATGATCGAGGTCGATGTCGAAGAACGTCAAGTGGATTTATTCTCTGGGCAACAAGGTATGGAGGGGCTTGCGAATCTTCAGGATATGCTCGGACAAGTTATGCCGAAGAAAACGAAGAAGCGTCAGCTTACAGTCAAGGAAGCACGTCCGATTTTAACAGCGGAAGAAGCAGAACGATTGCTTGACTTGAACGAAGTCCATGACGAAGCTGTCCGCCGTGCAGAACAGATGGGCATCATCTTCGTCGATGAGATCGATAAGATTGCGACAAAAGGACATGACTCAGCTGGTGTTTCACGAGAAGGTGTTCAGCGAGACATCTTACCGATTGTTGAAGGATCGACGATCGTTACGAAATATGGTCCAGTCAAGACGGATCACATCTTGTTCATCGCTGCGGGTGCATTCCATATGGCAAAACCATCTGATCTGATTCCTGAACTCCAAGGTCGCTTTCCGATCCGTGTCGAACTCGACAGTTTGACAGAAGATGACTTTGTTAAGATTTTAACTGAACCGAATCAAGCATTACTCAAACAATATAAAGCATTATTAGGGGCAGAACACGTTCATGTCACCTTTACAGAAGAAGCCATTCGTGAAATCGCACGGATTGCTGCACAAGTGAACGATGAGACGGATAATATCGGAGCGCGACGCTTGTATACAATCATGGAGCGGGTCCTTGAGGAATTATCCTTCGAAGCAGCAGACATGCCGGAGACGGATGTAACGATCACGCCACAATACGTGACGGATCGAGTTGGAAAAGTAGCGGATGATCGAGACTTAAGTCAGTTCATCTTATAAAGTGGAGGAAGAAAAAATGAATTTATTGGCGAAAACGCGGAAGCTGAATACGATGTTACAACAAGAAGCGAGCACACATGTTGATTTCAAGGTCATGGCTGATCGACTCAGCGAAGTCATGGAATCGAACACATTCATCGTAAGTCGGCGCGGTAAGTTACTAGGTATCGCAATCAAGCAACAAATCGAAAATGACCGGGTCCGTGGTTTCTTAGAAGAACGTCAATTCCCGGAAGATTATACGAAAAAATTATTTAACGTCACTGAAACAACAGCAAACATTGCCATCGATAGCGAACATACGGCATTCCCGGTCGATAACCGTGATACGTTCGAAACGTCAAAGACGACGATCGTACCAATCATCGGTGGTGGCGAACGCCTTGGTACACTTGTTCTCGGTCGTATGGTAGAAGACTTCAACGAAGAAGACCTCGTGCTTGCGGAGTATGGTGCGACAGTCGTCGGGATGGAGATCCTTCGTGAAAAGGCTCATGAGGCGGAAGATAAAGCACGCAAGAAAGCGGTCGTTCAGATGGCGATCAATTCATTGTCTTATTCAGAACTTGAAGCGATTGAGCATATCTTCGAAGAGCTGGAAGGAAATGAAGGATTACTCGTCGCTTCAAAGATTGCCGA
Source organism: Exiguobacterium sp. s91 (assembly GCF_018618915.1). Lineage (NCBI taxonomy): Bacteria > Bacillati > Bacillota > Bacilli > Caryophanales > Exiguobacterium > Exiguobacterium sp. s91. The sequence continues at coordinate 916,771 of NZ_JACSMZ010000001.1, forward strand.
TCGCGTCGGTATCACGCGTTCCGTCATCGTCAATGCGCTTCGTAAGCTCGAAAGTGCAGGAGTCATCGAGTCACGTTCGCTCGGGATGAAAGGGACATACATCAAAATCTTAAACGATAATTTCCTATATGAATTAGAACGAATTAAATCGAACTAAAAAAGGGAATTGCTGCTTATAGAGAGAAGACCTAGTTAAGCACTAGGTCTTTTTTGTTTGACTAGGTATTATTTATCATTTTTATAAGAAAAGGGAATAAAAAACAGAATATTAACATCTCATTACCCTATTTTTCAAAAAACTTCTTTTCAAACATTGACCTATTTGTTTCAATTATTTCAGATATGTTACTAACGACTTACTTTTTGTCGTGATTTTGAATATAGTTTCCACGAGTGGAGGAAAGAAGATGAATTGGTTAGGGTCTGACTATAATTTAATGACACAAGCTGTCAATCGAACGGTCATGGCACAGGAAGTCATCGCTAAAAACATCGCGAATGTCGATACGCCCGGGTATAAGGCAAAGCGAGTCACGTTTGGAGATGTGCTCGATTCAGAGATGAAAATGAGTTTAAAACGACACGCAACGATTGGAACTTCTGGTAGCATCGTTGATCGACCGAATACGATGCGCAACGATGGAAACGGTGTTGATATCGACCTTGAGATGTCTGAATTATCACGCAATCAAATTGAGTACGAGGCGTTGGTCGAACAGTTGAATCGTAAATTCTCTGGCATCCAGTCTGTTATCCGAGGAGGAAAGTAATCGATGAGTATGTTCAACGGATTTCATACGTCTGCGTCCGGTTTAACTGCCCAGCGTTTGCGGCTCGATACAGTCTCGGCGAACATCGCGAATGCTCAAACGACACGAGGTGAGCTCGTCAATGGACAGTGGCAACCGTATGCGAGAAAACTCGCTGTGTTAAAAGAGACCGCCAATGGTGTCACGGTCAGTGAATTGAAGAAGGATCCTGAACCATTCAAATTAGAATATAATCCGACGCATCCAGATGCGGATGAACTCGGATACGTCAAGATGCCTAATGTCGATATCTTAAAAGAAATGGTCGACATGATGGGCGCGACACGCTCTTACGAAGCGAACGTAACGGCTTTGAACGCGACAAAAGCGATGCTCGTCAAAGCGATGGAGATTGGTAAATAAGTAGAGGAGATGAAGAGATGGCAATTCAACCAATTCAAAACATGCAGATGGTACTACCCACGCAGACAGTCGCTAAGACGACACCAAGTGATTTTAGTGAGGTGCTCAGCGAGGCGATGAACGGACTGAATGCAACGCAACATGCCTCATCTCAAGCGCGCGTCGATCTCGCGACAGGAAAGACGACGGATCTACATAACATCATGATTAAAACAGAAGAAGCATCGCTTTCTATGCAACTCGCCCTTGAAGTCCGTAACAAAGGCATCGAAGCATACCAAGAAATGATGCGTATGCAACTGTGACTGTTAAGGAAAGCGTGGGAGATGTTGAATGAACGAACGTTTAAAAGCTCGATTGGGAGCAATGAATACGACATGGAAAGAATGGTCACTTGCGAAGAAGGCGACGATTTTAGGAATCATCGTCGTCGTTTTAGCGGCGTTGATTGTTGCGATCATCTGGTTATCTAAACCAACAATGACGCCTCTTTATTCGAAGCTATCCCCTCAAGAGGCGGGGCAAGTGACGGAAAAGCTAAATGAAGATGGAATCGCATCGGAAGTCGTCACTGAAGCAAATGGCGTGACGATACTTGTTCCAGAAGCAAACGTTGAAAACTTAAAAGTCGAATTAGCGACGGCTGGTATACCAAAATCCGGTCAAATCGACTATTCCTTCTTCAGTGAAAACGCTGGATTCGGAACGACGGATAAAGAAATGAACATTCTCGAACGCGATACGATGCAGACGGAACTTGAAAACTTGATTACACAAGTCAACGGGATTGAATCTGCGAAAGTCATGATTACTCTCCCAGAGAAAAGTGTTTTTCTCTCTGATGAAAAAGAAACTTCAACAGTCTCTGTCGTCTTGACTTCTAGCGCGGGTAGTAATCTTAACAATCAGACGGTTCAAGGGTTGTATCATTTGATTGCAAAGAGTATTCCGAACCTTAAAGAAGAAAACATTACGATCATGGATCAGTATTTTACGTATTACGAGCCAGGATCTGCTACGCAAACGGCGGGTGGAACCGATCCGATGGCGCTGAAGAAAACGACGGAAAACGATTTACGCAAGCAGATTCAGCAGATGCTATCTGTCGTTCTCGGTCCACAAAAAGCACTCGTTTCAGTTACGGCAGATGTCGATGTCACGAAACGTCAGGAAGAACAAAAGCTTGTTGAGCCAGTAGATCCCGATAAAATCGAAGGGATCGTCACGTCTGCTGAAAAAGTAGCAGAAGCGTACACAGGCTCTGCAAATGCTGGTACAGCAGGTACGGGGCAAAATGAGACGACGAATTTCCCGGCGGGTACTGGAACGACGGGTGATACGAGTGAGAAAACACACGATATCATCAACTATGAAGTCAATCGAATCACAAAACAAATCACAGGAGCTCCTTACGAGATTCGTGATTTAGGAATTCAAATCATCGTCGAGCCACCAAAAGGTCAGAATCAGATCGATCCACAACTACAAACTGACTTACAGACGATGATGTACTCGATCATCCGGACATCATTAACGAAGACAGATGCGAAAGCAACGCTGACGGATGCAGAACTTGCCAATAAGGTCGTTGTCATGTCTCGACCATTCGCGGAAACGACGGCAGCGACGAAAACGACGACGGCAACACCGATGTGGGTTTGGTTCGCCCTTGGTGGAGCGGCAATCCTCGTCATTGGAGCAGTCATCCTCCTCATGCGTCGACGGAGAGCGAATGAAATTGAAGAACTTGAGGAATGGACACCGATTGAGACGGAAATTCCGGAATTATCAACAGAAGATACGAGCGATGGTGCAGTCAAACGAAAACAGCTTGAAAAACTCGCTGAATCCAATCCGGATGAGTTTGCGAAATTATTACGTACTTGGTTAGCGGAGGATTGATGAGATGAAGAAGCTAGAAATGAACAGTCGGGAAAAGGCTGCGATTCTCATGATTTCGTTAGGTCCTGAAGTCGCTGCCAGTGTATATAAACATTTATCGGAAGAAGAGATGGAATGGTTGACCCTTCAAATCTCAAGTATGAAACGAGTCGATCCAGAAGATAAGTTAGTCGTTCTCGATGAGTTTCATGAACTAGCGATGGCGCAAAACTACATCACTCAAGGTGGAATTGGGTTTGCTAAATCGGTTCTTGAGAAGGCGCTTGGTGAAGAAAAGGCGATGGAACTCATCTATCGCCTGACATCGACGTTACAAGTCCGACCGTTTGAGTTTGCACGAAAGGCAGACCCGAAACAGCTATTGAACTTCATTCAAAATGAACATCCGCAAACAATCGCGCTTGTTCTTGCCCATCTTGATCCTGCCAAATCAGGACAGATTCTCTCGGAGCTACCGGCAGAAGCACAATCCGATGTAGCACGGCGGATTGCGACGATGGACAGAATGAACCCGGAGATCATTAGCGAAGTAGAGCAAATTCTCGAACGGAATCTGTCACAAGCAGGCATGCAAGATTTTGCGCAGTCTGGCGGTATCGAGGCGGTCGTTCAAGTATTGAACGGGGTCGACCGGACAACCGAACGAACGATTCTCGATACGCTCGAGATTCAGGATCCAGAACTCGCAGAAGAAATCAAAAAACGGATGTTCGTCTTCGAAGATATCGTCACGCTCGATGCACGGGCGATTCAGCGCATCATTCGCGAAGTATCGAACGAAGATCTACTGTTGGCACTCAAAGTATCGTCAGACGACGTCAAGGATATGGTCTACCGCAACATGTCACAACGGATGGTCGAATCGTTCAAAGAGGATATGGAATTCATGGGTCCTGTTCGTCTCCGAGACGTCGAAGAAGCACAAAGTCGAATCGTCGGAATCATCCGCCGCTTAGAAGACATGGGTGAGATCGTCGTGGCTCGTGGTGGAGGAGATGATATTGTTGTCTAACGTCATCAAAAGACAAGCTGTGATTGAACGACAGGAACGAACACTCGTTCAAGTCCGAAATGCTCAGGAAGAATCGGCAATCGTTCCAGATACGTTCTATGAAGAGCGGATGGCTGAAGGTCAAGCTGAACTAGAACGTCTTCGCCAGGTGATGGTTCTAGAGTTTGAACAGCGTCAGCGTGAGTTTGAACAAGAACGTCTTCAGGCATTAGAGGAAGCACGTCAACGAGGATATGAAGAAGGACACCAGGCTGGATTTGAAACAGGACGTGCGGAAGGACAAGCAACGTTCGAAGAGCAAATCGCAACGACAAATACGTTTACTGCACGAATCGAAGAGCAAAATCAAGAGCGATTGATGCGATTGGAACATGAATTGTGTGTGCTTGGACTCCAGGTGACGCATCAGTTTCTAGAGCAGTTACATGATGAAGAAGAAGAGGCATTATACCAATTATTACATCAGTTGATCATTCAGTTCCGAGATCGTGAAAAGATCATTATCTACGCTTCACCAGCGGATTTTGAACGGGTCGTTCTGCTTGAAGAGCAGCTCCAAGGTGTTCTAGGTGCTAATGCGACGATTCAATTACGATTTGATCCAGCGCTTAAAGCACGCGATTATCGGATCGACTCGGAGAATGGAGCAATCACAGGTGGTTTGACAAGTGGCTTTGAAGCCCTACAAACCAAAATCAAAGAGGTTTTACATCATGTTTAACGTAAATGCGATTCAAGCCGCAGTTCGAGAAATTCGTCCGGAAGAACTCGTTCAGCATTCCGGAAAGGTCGTACAAGTGATTGGATTGATGATTGAATCACGTGGACCAACGGCTGTCGCAATCGGCGAGCGTTGTTTGATCCAAATTCAACAACGCCAGACGATTGAAGCGGAAGTCGTCGGTTTTAGAGAAGGTCACGTCCTACTCATGCCGTATGGTGAAACGACATCGATTGCTCCAGGCTCGATCGTTCTTGCGACAGGAAAACCACTCCACGTCCCTGTAGGCGATGAACTGATTGGTAAAGTGCTTGATGGTCTAGGGAGACCACTGGACGGAGAGGCATTAGAAAATTTCCGTACGACATCAATCGTTCGTAAACCACCGAGTCCATTGGAGCGACCTCGTATCAGTGATGTTCTCTCGACGGGCATCCGTGCCATCGATGGGCTACTAACGGTCGGTCAAGGACAACGCGTTGGTTTGTTTGCAGGATCAGGAGTTGGGAAGTCGACACTACTCGGGATGATTGCAAAACGATCGACAGCAGACATCAACGTCATTGCCTTGATTGGTGAACGAGGACGTGAAGTCAAGGAATTCGTGGAGGCAGAACTTGGCGAAGAGGGGATGAAACGCTCCATCTTGGTCGTAGCGACGAGTGATCAACCGCCACTTGTTCGTTTAAAAGGCGCCTATACGGCAACAGCCATCGCTGAATACTTTCGGGATCAGGGTAAGAATGTGGTCTTGATGATGGATTCCGTCACACGTTTTGCGATGGCGCAGCGAGAAATCGGTCTTGCGACAGGTGAACCACCTGCATCAAAAGGATATACGCCAAGTGTATTTGCACTTCTTCCTCAATTGCTTGAACGTAGCGGGAAGACACAAGACGGCTCGATCACGGCTTTTTATACCGTACTCGTCGATGGAGACGATATGAATGAACCGATTGCTGACGCTGTACGAGGGATCTTAGACGGTCATTTCGTTCTTGATCGTAATCTTGCGAACAAAGGACAGTTTCCAGCGATTCATGTCTTACGATCCATCAGTCGTGTCATGAATCAAATCACGACTGCTGAACAAAAGACAGCTGCCGTCGCATTTCGACAGCTGTTATCGACGTATCTTGATTCGGAAGACTTAATCAATATCGGCGCCTACAAAAAAGGGACGAATCCGGAAATTGATCGTGCCGTCGATAAATATCCGGAGCTGATCCGTTTCTTAAAACAACAAATCCATGAAGACAGTGACTTCGAGAAAGCTTGTCAGCAACTCATGGCAACGATTCAGTAAGGAGGGCGGAAGATGAAGACGATTTATGAACGAATCATTCCTTTGGCTGAAGCAGAGAAAGATCGCGTCGCAAAAGAATTGAGCCTTCATAAAAAACAATATGAGATCGAAGTCGAAAAACTATACCATCTGCTCGTCCGTTATGAATCCTTTCTGAAAGCGCAAGATGAGATTGGCATCGTCGAATTAACGTCTTCGCAATATCGAGAGCGGGCTCGAGATGTCGTGAAGCAAGAAATCGAACGGCAACAACTGTACGTGACACAATCGAAAAATCGCTATGAACGCGCACAGGAAGCACTCGAACGAGCGTTGATCGAGGAGAAGAAGTTTAGTCGTCTGCAAGAGAATCATACGGTTGAAACGAAACGAATCGAGGCATTGACGGAACAAAATCAATTAGATGAACTGGCATTGTTACAGTTTGGAAGAGGACGGATGATATGAGTGAAAATAAAACGTCAAAAGGATGGATCTTACCTTTATTGATCATCCCTTTGATTTTAATCTTGCTGACAGCTTATTTCGTATTAAATTATGCGAATGGACGTCCATTGCTATCCTTACCGTTCGCAACGGAAAAAACGACTACGAATCAAGCAAATCCGTCAGCAGAACTCGAACGTCGTCTGAAAGTAGCGAATCAAGAAATCAAGAAACTACGCAATCAAAGCAAAGAACAATCGGATAGTTTAAAAGCTAAAGAACAGGAAGTCGAACGTTTGATTGCAGAACGGGATCGTTTAAAACAAACACCGACGCCCGCGACGACGGATCAAACGAAGGCGACGAAGAAAAAAGCAGCATCTGTGACAGATGTCTATGCTGAAATGGCACCAAAGGATGCTGCGCTCATCTTAAACGAACTCAGTCCGACAGAAGTCGTACCGATCATCGAGGACATCGATGCGGAACAACAGGCGGCGATCATTGCCAAGATGGACGCTAAAAAAGCGGCGGCCTTAACACAGCTACTCGCGACGAAGTAAGGAGGGAAGCCAGATGAACATGACGGAAGTAATACAATCATCCTCCCCGAACTTGAATACTGGAACAGGGAAAAAAGGAGAGATGACCACGGTTGGTGGTCAATTTGCTTCGTTACTGGATTATCTGACGAAGTTACCAACAGCGTCATCGTCACCGTTCTCAGCTGATTTGACAGCACTCGAGACGAAAGTGGAGACACCACTATTACCGGATTGGATACAAGAACTCGTAGATCAACCGGACGAGCTTCTCTCTTTACTAAAACAACCGGAAGTAGAGGCGTTAAAACAAGAACCAAAGAAAATGGAACAACTACTAGCGTTCGTCAAACAATTGCTTGAGGGAAATGTCGAGCAGGCGAAAAATCAGTTCGATCAATTGCCACCATTGCTTCAGCAAGTCGTCTTGCAGACAGTAACGAACGATACGATCAAAATGAAAGATCATCATACGAACAACTTAAAACAACCATTACTTACTACGATTGAAGGAGACATTTCCGCGTTGCCTGTGAAACAGACGCTCCCGCAACCTGGTCCTATTGTCGAAACGCTCAAGTCGGACACTGTAGCTGTAGCTGTAGCTGAGCAGGCAAAAGGAAAGACACCGCTCCCGTTGGCATTCGCTTCACTCATGCGAAAAGCGACCATGCCCGTTGATCCAGAAGGAAAAGCCGCGCTGACTCCAATGAGCATGCCGATTTACAAAGGTACCCCGTTGCAAACGATTCGTCCAGTGCCGCTACCCGTACCAGAACAGATTCAACAACGGATTGAAGCTGCACTTCAACAGGCACCGTTCTTAAAAGGTGCTGACGGGTCAACTCGATTGTCGATTCGTCTTTATCCAGAGCAGCTTGGAGAGGTCGTCGTTCAACTCGATCGTAAGGAGGGGGCATTGACCATCAAACTGTTTGCGAGTACTGAACAAGCGAAACAATCGATCGAGCAACAACTCGGAAAATTGCAGACAGCTTTACACCAGCAGACCCCGGTCGTGAAGATCGAGACGGGGATGATCGCATCTAGTGCACGGGAGTTTCAACAGTCCTTCACACGTGATCAGCAGGAGCATGAGTCCCCTTATCAAGAAACACCCGCTCCAGTAGAGGAAGAAGAGGAGGAAGACGATGACTGATGCAATCAAAACAGATGGTACTTCATACCAGCTTCCTGAAAAGTCACAAGTACCGACGAATAAAGCAATGGATAAAGATATGTTCATGAAAATTCTGATTGCCCAGCTGTCGAATCAGGACCCGACGGCACCAATGGAAGATAAGGATTTCATTGCTCAGATGGCGCAGTTTTCTTCACTTGAACAGATGCAAGCAATCGGGAAGACGATGGACACGATGGTCTTGAACCAACATGCGACGGCGTTATTATCCTACAGCAATCTGATTGGTAAGAACGTCAGTTATGAAGCAGAGTCAAAGACGACCGATGCTTCTGGAGCAGAACAGACGACGACCGTCGAAGAGACAGCCAGTGTCGTTAGTGTAAAACGGGATGGGCTGGATATCATGGCCGAATTATCGAACGGAAAACAGATTAGTGTATACGAGTTGACGCAGATTCAATCAAAGGAGGAAAAATAATGTTACGTTCAATGTATTCAGGAATCAGTGGGCTTAAGAACTTTCAGACGAAACTGGATGTCGTCGGGAATAACATCGCGAACGTCAACACGTTCGGTTATAAAAAAGGACGGGTGACGTTTAAGGATCTCGTCAGCCAATCGGTCGGTTCATCATCCGGTGCAGGCGGCAATGTCGGTGGGACGAACCCGAAACAGGTCGGTCTTGGAGCATCGATGTCAACAGTCGATAATGTGTATAACCAAGGTGCGCTTCAGAATACGGGTCGCGTTCTCGATGTTGGGATTTCTGGTGAAGGATTCTTCCAAGTCGTCACAGCGGAAGGGATTCGTTATACCCGTTCAGGTAACTTCTATACGGATCTTGATGGAAACTTAGTTACAGGTGACGGAAACTACTTAATCGGTACTGGGACACAAGGAGCTGCAAACGGTACTCCGCCAGTACCCCTTCCGGAAGCAGGTGGCGCAGGATTCCAAAAACTAAAAGTACCAACGGATGCACGTAACTTATCAATCGGTAAAGACGGTCTCGTCACTTACGTCGATACGACAGGAGCATTACAAAACGTCGGTTATATCACGATCGCGAACTTTGCTAACCCGGGTGGTCTAGAAAAATCAGGTGTCAACGTGTTCGCAGCGTCACAAAACTCAGGTGAGCCAGTACTTGGAACACCGAGCTTGAACGGAATGGGGCAATTGACATCTGGAACGCTCGAAATGTCAAACGTCGACTTATCAGAAGAGTTCACGGAGATGATCATTGCTCAACGTGGTTTCCAAGCGAATACGCGAATCATCACGACTTCTGACCAAGTTCTTGAGGAATTGGTCAACCTGAAACGATGATTACGCTAACGACATTACGTAATGCACCACTCGTACTAAACGCCATACTGATCGAATCTGTCCGTTCCACTCCGGATACGACGATTCAACTCGTTGGCGGACAGATTTATGTCGTGAAGGAATCAATAGAAGAGGTCAAGGCAATCGCAATCGCTTTTTATCAACAAATCGGATTAGCGGGCTTGAACAGTGTAAGGAGGCTCGAAGATGGCCGAGGAAAAGAAGAAGAGTAAACTAAAAATCCCTTTAATCATGATCATTGTCGCAGCACTGATGGTTGGCGCAGGTTATATGATCATGAATTACTTTTTAGCTAATGATACGACAGAAGCAAAAGTCGAACAGCCGACAGGTGAAGAACTTGATGCACGAAGTCTTCAGACAGACGACTTGACGACGAACATCGCTGATGAACGTTTTTTGAATGTCCAATTTACGATCGTTACAGACGATCAAGCAACACGTGATGATTTAGAATTACGAAAGTTTCAAATCAATAACATCATCTTAGGTGATTTATCTGCGATGAAAAAGTCGGACTTAGACTCAAAAGCGGATATGGAGAAGCTCGAAGAACGATTACGGATGCAGTTCAAGAAGCTCATTCAAGAAGGTGATGTCCAGCGTGTCTATACGACGAAAAAAATCATCCAGTGAGGTGGCAGCATGAGCGAAGTATTATCCCAACATGAAATCGATGCCTTGCTATCAGCCATTTCAAGCGGAGATATGGAAGTCGAGGAAATCCGAAGCCAAGAGGAGCAGCGCCGTGTCAAAGTCTATGACTTTAAACGAGCGCTTCGCTTCTCAAAAGATCAATTACGGAATTTGACGCGTATCCATGAACAGTTCGCCCGAGTGTTGACGACGCATTTTTCTGCACAACTTCGGACGTACGTCCAGTTCACGGTCAATACAGTCGAGCAACTCCCGTACGATGAATTCATTCATTCTATTCCGAACATGACATTGATCAATCTTGTGAACCTTCATCCGCTTGATGGAAAAGTCTTGTTCGAAGTCAATCCGAACATTGCTTATGCGATGCTCGATCGATTACTTGGAGGACCGGGTGAAGGGATGAACAAGATTGAAAATTTGACGGAAATCGAGACGCGTATTCTGACACAATTGTTCAAACGTGCCTTCGTCCAATATGGCGCCGCTTGGGAGTCGGTGACGGAAGTCGAGGCGGAGTACGACGATTTAGAAATCAATCCGCAGTTTCTACAGCTCGTTTCTCCGAATGAGACGGTCATCCTCGTTTCGATTTACGTAACGGTTGGAGAAGTGAGCGGCACGTTGAATGTCTGTCTGCCGTTCGTGACCCTTGAATCCGTTCTTCCGAAATTATCAAGTCATTATTGGATGCAACAAGAAAAGCGAACGACAGCAGATAATCAAGAGTCTGAACACATGCAAACGCAGTTGATGAGTTCCGTCGTCGATTTAAAAGCAGTGCTCGGCCAAACAGAGCTATCGTTTGGTGAATTGTTACACCTCGAAGTAGGCGATTGTTTATCCCTGAAGACGCGGGCCTCAGATGCCGTCGATGTATTCGTCGATGACCGGAAGATGTTCAAAGCCCGACCGGGACTAAACGGGAAACACCTCGCTTTGCAAGTCTTACAACGAATTGAGGAGGAATAACATGAGCGATATGCTTTCGCAAGATGAAATCGATGCGTTGTTACGCGGAACGCCATCAAACGATGAACCGCAAGATTCGGACGCAGAGGAAATATTAGATGATATGGAAATCGATGCGCTAGGGGAAGTCGGAAACATCTCACTTGGGAATTCAGCAACGGCCTTATCGGCATTGTTGAATCAAAAAGTAGAAATCACGACACCACATGTTCGGATGATTTCGATGGAAGAATTACGAAGTCGTTATCCGATTCCGCACGTCGCGTTGCGTGTCGGCTATACAGAAGGATTCAAAGGAGAAAATGTCCTGATCCTGACACAGCGAGATGCTTCTGTCATCGCGAACCTGATGATGGGAGGCGATGGTGTCATTGATGAATCGCTTGAGATGGATCCGATTGCTCTATCTGCTGTACAGGAAGCGATGAATCAGATGATGGGAGCTGCTGCGACATCGATGTCGACAGTGTTCTCCATGCGAATCGATATCTCACCACCTGCTGTTGAAATTTTTGATTTTTCACAAGATAAGAGCATCGTCGATAGCTTTTCTCTTTGGGAGAACATGGTCATCATCGAGTTTGATTTGAAGATTGGCACGATGATTGATTCAAAAATCGTTCAATTAGCACCACTGGATTTCTCGAAACAATTGATTCAAAAACTCTTTAGCGCGAGTACGACCCAACAAGCAGAACCTGCACCACAAGCAACGGCACAAGCGCAACCAGAACAACCACAACCACAAGCGCAACCGACACCGGCACCAGCGATGGAACAACGAACGGTCGTCCCACCACCTGAACCGAAAGCAACGCCAGTCGGTGTCAGTCCAGTTCAATTTAGTCAGTTAGGTGAGATGGAAGTAGAGGGCACGCCAGGGAATATCGGAATGTTATATGATGTTCCGTTGAACGTCACGGTTGAGTTAGGACGGACACGCCGCTCCGTTCGTGACATATTGGAATTAACACAAGGTTCTGTCATCGAGCTGGATAAACTGGCAGGGGAACCAGTTGACGTTCTTGTCAACAATACATTGATCGCAACGGGTGAAGTGGTCGTCATCGAAGAGAACTTCGGTGTACGCATTACAGAAATCGTAAATACAAAAGAACGTCTTCGGATGTTCTAAGGAGGAACTATTATGAGTGCAAAAGTATTAATCGTAGACGACGCCGCTTTCATGCGGATGATGATCAAGGAAATCCTATCGAAGAACGGCTATGATGTCGTCGGTGAAGCAGAAAACGGACGCGAAGCGGTCACGAAGTATAAGGAATTGACACCGGACCTTGTCACGCTAGACATTACGATGCCTGAGATGGACGGAATCTCTGCGCTTAAAGAAATCAAAGCATTCAATCCTGCCGCTAAAGTCATCATGTGTTCAGCGATGGGGCAACAGTCGATGGTCATCGACGCGATTCAAGCAGGTGCAAAAGATTTCATCGTCAAACCGTTCCAAGCGGATCGTGTGCTTGAAGCGGTCTCGAAAACTGTCTCGTCATGAAAAAAGTGACTTTGCTGATTTGTCTTCTGTTTCTGCTGACATTTCCTGTACAGGCTGAAACGGTCGAAGAAAAATTAAATCCAACCAAGAACGATGCACCGACGACTCAGCAAGTCGATGAGAGTCCTTCCATGGCATTGACCATCTTTAAAGGAGTCGTCGTTCTCGTCGTCTTGATCGGCGGATTCATCCTCGTGACACGTTTTATTCACGAGCGGACGCGAGGCGTCAGACATTCCGGACGTTTGACCCATCTAGGTGGTGTACCACTTGGTAAGGATCGATCGGTTCAGTTAGTGAAAGTGCAGGATAAGATTTATGTCGTCGGTGTTGGGGAGAACGTACAACTCTTAGACACGCTGGACGATTTAGAGGGATACGAACCGACGGATCTTGAAGAGTCATCTTCGAAATCAGCACCTTCACCATTTCTTGAGACGTTCAAACAACAACTCGAGCAACTGCAGAAGAATCGAGGGCGCTCATGAATACGATTGAAAACCTGATCTCACTCGATACTCCGTCAGGAACAGCAACATCGATTAAACTGCTCGTATTACTGACGTTGTTATCACTGGCGCCCTCGTTACTAATCTTAATGACTTGTTTCACGCGTGTCGTCGTCGTGTTGTCGTTCGTCCGTTCGGCTCTCGGAACACAACAGACGCCGCCGAACCAGCTACTCGTCGGACTGGCCTTATTCATTACGCTTTTCGTCATGTCGCCCGTCATATCGGAATTAAACACGACGGCTTTAAAACCATACATGGCTGATAAAATTAGTCAAGATGAAGCGTTTGATAAAGCAGGAGATACGATGAAACGCTTCATGTCGAAGCACACGCGAACGAATGATTTAGAACTATTCTTAAAATACGGTAATTATGAAAAACCGGAAAAGATTGAAGATATTCCACTCGTCGCACTCGTTCCAGCATATGCGATTAGTGAATTGAAGACAGCCTTCCAAATCGGCTTCATGATCTTCATTCCTTTCCTTGTCATCGACATGGTCGTCTCGAGTGTTTTGATGTCGATGGGAATGATGATGTTACCGCCAGTCATGATTGCGTTACCGTTTAAATTGCTGTTATTTATTTTAGTCGATGGCTGGCACCTGATTGTTGAATCACTGCTCGTCAGTATGCGTTAGGGGGAGAAAAGATGACTCAAGAAATGATTATTCAGTTGGCGAGTTCTGCTGTCTGGACATTACTCAAAGTATCGGCCCCCTTGTTACTCGTCTCGCTCGTCGTCGGTCTGCTCGTCAGTATTTTGCAGGCGACGACGCAGATTCAGGAACAGACGTTATCGTTTGTTCCAAAGATTGTTGCCGTGTTTTTAGCACTCGTCTTCTTTGGACCTTGGATTATGCAGGAGTTACAGACCTTTACGATTGATCTATTCAAACAAATCGCTGAGGTTTCCCGAAAATGACATTACTTTCTTTCCTGAGTGTTTTTCTGCTCGTCTTTGGACGGATCGTCGGTTTTCTCGTTGCGGCGCCTTTGTTTTCATCAAGACAATTACCAGCGCAACATAAATTAGCACTTGCGGCGGGTCTTGCTTACTTTGCGAGTTACGCCGTGAAGACGGACGTTCGTGTAGAAGACTTCGATTTTTTCTTTCGGATGGGAACGGAAGTCTTAGTGGGGCTAGCTCTTGGCTTACTTGCCAGTTTTTTATTATACGCCCCACAAATTGCGGGTTCGATCATTGACTTACAGATGGGTCTTGCGATGGCTTCCGCTTATGATCCGATGTTTGGCGGACAGTCACCAATCGTCGGACGATTTTATTACATGCTGACGTTACTCGTCCTGCTCGCTTCTGATATGCATCTCATTTTACTGGACGGCATCTACACGAGTTTTCAAATCTTTCCGCCGGGCAGTCTGATTGCGGTATCAGGCGACGCAGGAATGAGTTTGGTCATCCGTGTCGTCGGACTTGCGATGTTGACTGCCTTACAAATGGCGATGCCACTTGTCGTTTCACTCTTTTTAGTGGATCTCGCACTCGGTTTCTTAGCGAAAACGGCACCCCAGTTCAACATTTTTGCGATTGGTTTTTCCGTCAAACTGTTAATGGGATACGCGATTCTGTTTTTATTAGCAGGAGCGACGATCACAGGAATCGGTCGATTCGTTCCATTGTTGCAAGATGTACTTGCAGACGCCATTCGATTACTAGGAGGTTAAGGACATGCATTCATATCGATTACGCCTTGATCTTCAGTACTTCGCTGGTGAGAAGACGGAAAAAGCGACACCTCGAAAGCGGGATGACTCGCGTAAAAAGGGACAGGTCGCAAAATCAGCAGATTTAACGAGCAGTTTTATGTTATTCGCGATGTTTCTTGTTCTCTATTTTTTCGGTCCATTTCTAGGACGGCGATTCGTACTCGTCCTACAAGATGGTCTCAGTGCAAGTCAAGTTCTGCAAGCCGTCGAAGAGGGACGAATTGAACAGATTTTAGTCGAGATGCTGATACAAATGGGGATTTTAGTCGCCCCCTTCTTTTTAACAGCGGTCGTCATCGGGATCCTTGGAAACTTCGTTCAGATTGGTGTGCTCTTAAGTGGTGAGGCGATTCAGCCGAAGCTGGACCGGATCAATCCGCTTCAAGGCGTCAAACGGATCGTTAGCGTTAAAGCACTCGTCGAGTTTTTGAAATCCGTTTTTAAACTGTTAGTCATCGGTGTCACGAGTGGCACTGTTCTGTGGAATAACAAGGTCGAGATTTCGAGGCTGACCTCGGAACCAATCGGCGATGCGTTAGCTATCATTGGTCATTTAACATTTTTGCTCGGTTTGTCGGTCAGTATCGCCTTGATCGCGTTAGCCATTCTGGACTTCGCTTATCAAAAATTTGATTTTGAAAAGTCGATTCGAATGAGTAAACAGGATTTAAAGGATGAGCATAAGAACACGGAAGGTGACCCTCAAATCAAAGGAAAGATTAAACAACAACAACGGGAGATGGCGATGCGGCGGATGATGCAAGAAATACCGAATGCCGACGTCGTCATCACGAACCCGACCCATTATGCGGTAGCGATTCAATACGATGACGGAAAACACATGGCACCGATCGTCGTTGCAAAAGGCGTAGATGCTGTCGCGTTCCGGATTCGGGAGAAGGCGACAGCAGCTGATGTCCCGATTGTTGAAAATCGTCCGCTGGCACGGGCGTTGTTCGCTCAAACAGAGATTGGTATGGCAGTGGATGAAACGTTCTATCAGGCGCTCGCTGAAACACTCGCCTTTGTCTATCAACTGAAACAAGCAAAATGAAAGGATGAAGCATCATGAGTATATCAACACGAGATTTAACGGTTCTGCTAGGCGTCATCATGATCGTCTTCATGCTCGTCATCCCACTGCCCGCTATCATGCTCGATTTTTTAATCATCATCAATATCTTAATTGCTTTGATGGTATTACTCGTTGCGATGAATGCCAAAGAGGCACTTGAGTTTTCTGTATTTCCAACGCTGTTGCTGATCGTCACTCTATTTCGTCTGGCGCTTAACGTCTCGACGACACGGGCGATCCTATCAAACGGAAACGGTGGCGAAGTCATTGAAGCATTTGGTGATTTTGTCGTCGGCGGAAATGCGCTCGTCGGTTTCGTCGTCTTCTTGATACTCGTCTTGATCCAGTTTCTCGTCATCACGAAAGGTTCGGAACGAGTCTCGGAAGTGTCAGCACGTTTTACGCTTGACGCGATGCCCGGAAAACAGATGGCAATCGACGCCGACCTGAACTCCGGCATGATTGACGAAGTGCAAGCCCGGACCCGCCGCCAAAAAATTCAATCGGAAGCAGACTTTTATGGTGCGATGGACGGGGCGTCAAAGTTCGTCAAGGGAGATGCGATTGCCGGTATCATCATCGTCATTATCAACTTGATTTTCGGAATGATCATCGGTGTCGTCCAGCAAGGCTTACCGATGGCGGATTCAGTCGAACTGTACACGTTATTGACCGTCGGGGACGGTCTCGTCAGTCAAATTCCAGCACTTTTGATTTCGGTTGCGACCGGGATCATCGTCACGCGCTCGACATCCGACGGAAACCTTGGTGAGGATGTCATCGGTCAATTGACACGGACGCCATTACTTGTCGGAATC
The DNA here is from genome assembly GCF_018618915.1 of Exiguobacterium sp. s91. Taxonomy (NCBI): domain Bacteria; kingdom Bacillati; phylum Bacillota; class Bacilli; order Caryophanales; genus Exiguobacterium; species Exiguobacterium sp. s91. Next base: position 933,624 of record NZ_JACSMZ010000001.1, read on the forward strand.
GCGGCTGGAGCAATCTTCTTACTCGGACTATTCACAGCGATTCCCGATTACGTCACGATGCCGATTGCAGCGTTATTTGGCTTCTTCGCTTGGCGAATGAAGCAGACGACGAAGACGATGCAAGAAGAGGTCGCCGTTGAGGAAGCGCCGAGCGAAAACTTGCGTTCGAGTGAATCGGTCATTTCCTTACTGAATGTCGATACGATTGAATTTGAATTCGGTTACGGTTTGATTCCACTCGCTGATGAAGCGCAAGGTGGCGATTTACTCGATCGTGTCGTCATGATTCGTCGGCAGCTAGCACTCGAACTTGGATTCGTTCTACCGACCGTTCGGATTCGTGATCATCTGCAGTTATCACCAAACCAGTACCGAATCAAGATTCGCGGAAGTGAGATGGCAAGTGGTGAACTGTTACTCGATCATTATTTAGCGATGAGCCCGGGTGTCGATGATCCAGAAATTCGAGGGATCGATACGGTTGAACCGGCATTCGGTATGCCGGCACTCTGGATCGATGAACAGACACGTAGTCGAGCAGAGATGTCAGGCTATACGGTCGTTGATCCACCATCCGTCGTTGCGACACATTTAACGGAGCTCTTGAAGAAGCATGCCGCTGAATTACTCGGTCGGGAAGAGACGAAACAGTTGGTTGATCATTTGAAGGAATCGCATCCGATTTTGGTCGAGGAAGTAACACCACAACTGTTATCAATCGGGGAACTTCAAAAAGTATTCGTTCAATTATTAAAAGAAAAAGTCTCGATTCGAAATCTACCATTGATTTTCGAAACGCTCGCGGACTATGCAGCTGTGACGAAAGACAGCGAACTACTTGCTGAATATGTCCGTCAATCCTTATCGCGGCAAATTACGGAACAAGTCATGCAAGGAGATGTCTTGCATGTCGTGACGGTTTCGAGTGAGATGGAACTGGATATCCAGTCGGCCATCCAAAAGACGGAGTTCGGAAATTATTTAGCGCTTGATCCCGAAAAAGCGACACGTTTCATCGAGACATTGCAAGAGAGGGCAGCGGAATTCGAACGGTACGGGGCGCATCCGATCATCCTGACTTCTCCAAGTATCCGGATGTTCGTCCGTCAATTGACAGAACGGTATTTTCCAGATATTCCGATTTTGTCTTATAACGAATTAATGCCGACGATTGAAGTTAAGAGTATTGGGGTGATTTAAGCGATGATAGTCAAAAAAGTCACGGCGGATTCCGTTAGCGAAGCCATGGAACGCATCAAACGCGAACTCGGTAACGATGCCATCATATTAAATACTCGGCATATCAAAGTGGGCGGATTCTTTGGCTTATTTGCGAAGAAAAAAGTGGAACTGGTTGCATCGGTGGATGAACATGTGTCGAACGAACCGATCGTCTCGAAGCAAGCAACGAGTCGGAAGGACATTGTGGAAACCATCCAACCGATCCCCGTGCGTCCGACGATCGTTACGGTCGGCGAACGACCATTGCCAAAAGAATTGCGACATTATGCGCCGCTGTTGGCAGAACCAGCGTTACAACAAGTGTCTGAACGATTGCATGAGCGATTACTAACTGCGTACTATCAAACGCAGCAAACGGAATTAACCGATCTTTTAACTGAAGAAGTAAAAACGGCATTACGTGTAACAACATCGACTGCACGTTATGTCATGTTAACGGGACCAACTGGTGTCGGTAAGACGACGACCATCGCTAAACTCGCTGCACATCATACGCTCATTAAAAATCAACGAGTTGGTCTCATCACAACCGATACATACCGGATCTCAGCGATTGAGCAACTGAAGACATATGCCGACATATTAGGCATTCCGATTCATGTTGCATACGACCTGGAAGATTTCGAACGAGCGAAGCAGGCGCTAGCTTCATGCGATATCGTACTTGTCGATACAGCGGGACGAAATTTCCTTGATGAAGCATATGTAGAGCAATTACGAAGTCGTCATGACTTTGAAGATACGGATGTGTTTTTAGTTCTTAGTTTGACATCGAAATACCGAGATTTATTACAGATCCACGATCGTTTCAGCAAGATTCCCTTATCAGGGATCGTTTTTTCGAAAGCAGATGAAACAAGTGAACTGTGGTCGATGTTTGGGCTTATGACAGAGACGAAGTTACCAATCTATTGCGTGACAACGGGGCAAGAAGTGCCAGAAGACATCACGTTCGCTACGGCGGATGAGTTATCCCGAATGATCGTCGAGAGAGGGATGAGATGATGCGAGAAGATCAAGCACGTGTCTTACGATCAAAAGTGACTGTCAAGGAAACGAAGACGATTGCCATCGTGAGTGGAAAAGGTGGCGTTGGAAAAACGAATGTCGCGGTGAATCTTGGCGTGGCATTATCGTTACAAGAAAAACGAGTACTCTTGATTGATCTTGATATCGGGATGGCGAACATTGGTATTCTATTCGGTAAATCATCGAAGTCATCCTTGATGGAATGCGTCAAACGACGAGAATCACTCCAGCACGCAATCGTTGAACAGTCGCCATCCCTTCATTTCATTCATGGCGGGAGTGGATTTGCAGAACTGACGAATCTGACGAAGGAGGATGTCGTGTTCCTACTGCGGGAGTTCCAATTTTTCTATGAGTATGATTTTGTGTTGCTCGATTTAGGAGCCGGCGCCAACCATCAGACGTTTGATTTTATCAGTAGTGCAGACGAAGCCTGGTTGATCGTCACGCCAGAGCCGACTTCAATCATGGACGGTTATGCGTTCGTCAAACTGGCACACCATCATGCGACGGATCTTCCGATTTCCGTAGTCGTCAATCGGGCGACGAATGGTGGAGAAGCACTTGAAACGTTTGATCGACTGGCGCTCGTCAGCCAACAATTTTTACAAAAACCACTGCGCTTTACCGGTTTTTTGCCGGAAGATCCGACAGTCGTCAAAGCAGTCAAGGCACAGATGCCATTTTACTTGATGGATCGAACGAGTGACGTCAGTTGGCGACTCGATCATATCACGACGTCTCTAACAGGTGTACAAGTCAAAGAACGGAAGTTTTTAGATCGATTGTTACATCGTCTGAAAAAACGAAAAGATCATGTCCGTTAAGATTAAAGGAGGGTATCAGTCATGGACTTAAATGAATATGTGGGGTTGTTCCTCGATGAGTCGATGGAGCATTTACAAGCTATTAACACAAGCTTATTGGTTTTTGAAGAACGATTAGACGATGAAGCGGTCATCGATCAAATTTTCCGTTCTGCCCATACGCTAAAAGGGATGGCAGGAACGATGGGATATGATGCGATCGCTGATTTGACGCATGAGATGGAGAGCGCCCTTGATTTAGTCAGATCAAAGAAACAACCCGCTACAGCTGAATTGATCGATGTCCTATTCGTTGCTGCTGAGCAACTGGAAACGATGGTAGAAGACATCAGTCGCGGTGGAAAAGGGAAACTTGACGTTACGGAAACAGTGAGACGATTACAGCAGTTCATTCGTCCCGAACAAGAAGAGATCATTTCGGTTACGCCATCAACTGCACCATCAACATTCGAATGTGATGTCTATTCGGAAGCGGTCGTCAAACAATCGATTGCGTCCGGTTATCAAGCCTATATCGTCCAAGTCGAACTTTCAGCAGACGTCATCTTAAAAGCGGCACGTGTTTACATGGTCTTTGATCGTTTACAACAGCTCGGAGATGTCATTTTGTCGAATCCGACATCTGATGAACTGGAGCAAGAACATTTTGAGACGTCATTCTCTGTTTTATTCGTGACGCAACAAGAGCAATCGGTCATTCAAGAGGCGGTTGCATCGGTTTCTGAAGTCGCAACAGTAAAGATGGACGTGTTTGAATCAACACCAGAAGCAGAGGTGGCGACATCCACCCTTCCACAGGAAGTGCCGGTTGCGACATCAGTACCTGCACCAACAGCTTCACCGGAATCACCAGAACAGACAGATCTATCTGTGCCTGTCGCTTCGAAAACGATTCGTGTCAATCTCGAGCGGATTGATCGTTTGATGAATCTGTTCGAAGAGTTCATCATCGACCGCGGACGATTGGAGCGTATTGCAGCAGAAGTCAGCTCACCGGAATTGACAGATACGGTCGAACGGATCAAACGAGGTACGAACGAATTGCAATCACTCGTTTTAACTTTACGAATGATGCCGATCGAACAAGTATTCAACCGATTCCCACGAATGGTGCGTTCCGTTTCGAAGGATGTCGGAAAACATATCAAACTACACATTACGGGTGCTGAGACGGAGCTTGATCGCACAGTCATCGATGAGATTGGTGATCCACTCGTCCACTTGATCCGTAATGCGATCGATCATGGAATTGAAAACAAAGCGGAACGGATTTTAGCGAATAAGCCGGTCGAAGGAAATCTTTCGCTTCGTGCCTACCATTCAGGAAACCGAGTCTTCATCGAGATTGAAGATGATGGAGCAGGTATCAATCACGAACGTGTCACACGGATTGCGATTGAAAAAGGATTGATCACGGAAGAAGAAGCGATGCAATTAACGATCGAGGAGGCTTCGATGCTGTTATTCGCACCTGGTTTCTCGACGGCAGAAGAAGTCACGGACTTGTCTGGTCGTGGTGTTGGTCTCGACGTCGTCAAATCGAAGATCGAATCATTGGGTGGAGAAGTGTTCGTTGAGACACGCCGCGGAGAAGGAACGATTTTCCGTATCAGTTTACCATTGACGCTCTCGATCATCTCAGCCATGCTCGTTGAGCTCGGACAAGAAACGTATGCAATTCCACTGACTGCCATCATCGAGACGACATCTTTACGTAAATCGGCGATCCTGCAAGCGCACCGGGAAAAAGTATTTGATTTCCGTGGACAATTGGTTCCACTTATTTCGCTGAATGAAGTTTACGGATTGCCACAACATGAGGCAGAAGCCTATTCGGTCGTCGTCGTCCGGAGTGGCGAAAAATTAGCAGGGTTGATCGTATCCGAATTGATTGGTCAACAGGAGATCGTCATGAAGCCACTCGGTAGTTATCTAGAAGGCATCCGTGCCATTTCTGGCGCGACGATTCTTGGAGACGGACAAGTCGCATTGATCATTGACAGCAATGCACTATTACGGAAGTGAGGGGAACGAAGATGGAACAAAAATGGGTTGTTTTTCAATTAGAAGATAATGCATACGGTATTGATGTACAGTCTGTTCGTTCAATCGAACGGCTCATCCCAATCACACGGATTCCGAACGCTGCATCCTATGTCAAAGGAGTCATCAATTTGCGAGGTGTCGTCACTCCCGTGATTGACCTGCGTGCCCGCCTTGGATTCGAATTAATGGAAGAAACGGAAGAAACACGCATCATCATCGCCACTTTGGAGCATGGGGACGCTGGATTCATCGTCGACCGGGCAAACGAAGTCGTCGAATCAACGGATGTTCGGATTGAACCGCTCAGTGAACAAAAGCAGGAGGATGCCTCGTATTTGACTGCAGTCGCAAAAGGCGATCAGCAATTGTTTTCGTTGATTGAACCGAATCGCTTATTTGAGGACATCGTTCATGCTTAATCCAAACGAACGGGACATTTTACGGGAAGTCGGCAACATTGGAGCTGGTCACGCAGCGACAGCACTTTCGACCTTACTTGGACAACCGATTGAGATCGAGGTACCTTCCGCTGAACTTGAGGATTTCACGACGATCATCGAGCGAAGTGGAGGAGCGGAAACGTATACCGCTGGTGCATTGTTACGTTTTTCTGGCGATATTCAAGCAACGTTACTTTTTTTGATGCCACTTCGTGATGCAGAGAAGCTCGTGAGCCAATTGATGCAGACGGAATTCCACTTTTTTTCCGATTCTCACGAAATGGGGGTTTCTGCTTGGGAAGAAATTGGGAATATTTTAATAGGAGCATATGCTCGGGCTATCTCCGATTGGCTTGATTTATCGTTACATGTCAGTGTTCCTGCATCAGCGTTTGATATGGTTGGTGCGTTACTTGAAGTAGCCTTACTTGAATCTACGACTCCAGGCAATATGGCTGTCTATATCGACACGCACTTGTCTAGTGCAGGAAACGATTTGACCGGACATTTACTTTTGTTGCCTGAAGCGAACGCCTTTCAGACGGTCTTCGAACGATTGGGTGTGGACTTGAATGGATGAAATCGTACGGATTGGGATTGCGGAGTACGCCATCTGTAAACGCCCCGTCATTTTACGGACGGCGGGTCTTGGATCGTGTGTAGGCGTCGTCATCTATGACCAGGAACGAGGGTTATCGAGTATGGCGCATGTCATGTTGCCTGATTCAGCGATCAGTCGGAATCGGGAGCTTGAAGTCGGAAAGTTCGCGGATACGGCAATTCTAGAGGTAGCCCGCGAATTACGAGCAAGTGGAGCCATCCGATTACGTGCGAAGATTGCGGGAGGGGCTCAGATGTTTCAATTTAAGTATGAACATGAATCAATGCGGATCGGTGAGCGAAACATCGCTGCGGTCAAAGCAATGCTTCAACAAGTCAAAATTCCACTCGTTGCCGAAGATGTTGGCGGCACGAATGGACGAACGATCGAGTTCCACTCACAATCAGGGCGTCTCGTCATCCGGACGGTGAATGTCGGGACGCTGGAAATCTAGAGGAGGAATGGTCATGCGTGAGGAATTACAACAACTTTGGGATCGATGGCTGACCACACGCGATATTGCGGTGGCAGATCTGTTACTTCACAATTATGAACCACTTGTTCAATACCACGTTCAGCGTTTAAGTGCGACGTTGCCTAAAAGTGTCGATCGAGACGAGTTGAAAAGTTTAGGTATGATGGGATTGTACGATGCGCTTCAAAAATTCGATCAAAATCATAATAATAAATTCGACACGTATGCCGCCTTTCGGATTCGAGGAGCTATTTTAGATGGGCTTCGTAAAATCGATTGGTTACCACGTTCCTTACGGGAAAAAGCAAAACGGGTCGAGGCAGCCGTCGAGATCCTTGAACAATCTTTGCAACGGACGCCGACGTTAGACGAAGTCTCTTCCATCGTCGACATGACACCTGACGAGGTCAAGGGTGCTTTAGCAGAAAGCTATTTTGCGAATGTATTATCGATCGATGAAGCAGTCACGCTACAGGATGAGGGGAAGGCGATGACCGTCTCCTATTTAGATCCAGATACTGCTACACCGGAAGATATGTTATTAATGCGGGAGTTGATCGCTAAACTGGCAGAGGAAGTCGAAGGGTTATCCGAAAAAGAACAACTTGTCGTCTCGTTATTCTATTATGAAGAATTGACGCTTACGGAAATTGGTGAAGTCCTCGGGCTCTCGACTTCCCGTATTTCACAAATCCATTCAAAAGCGCTTCGTAAGTTGAAGAATGCGCTCGGAAGTACCTACTTAGCAGATCGTGTCGCCATGTGAAAGGAAGAATTATGACTGTCGTTTATATTTTATTAGCTGCTTTAGTTTGTTATGCGCTGCTGGTGTTATTTCGCCAGCAGGCAGCGCTCAAAGACCGAATTACACGGTTGGAACGTGAAAAGAATGAGACGGAACAAGTTTTATTACATTTCATGGAGAACGTCAACGCCATGACGGAGACATCCGTAAATGTAGCGAACGAACAGGTTGATCAAGTACCGGATGCGTCTCCACATATGGTGGAGGCGGCTACTTACGAGAAATCGGAAACCGTCGAAATTGAACAATCCATTTCACAAGAACCACCGTTAACGGATGTCAAGCAGGCGCTACGAGAAGGAGCGGATCTTGAGACGCTTGCACGGTCTTTGAATCGGGGGACGGGCGAGGTTGCTTTGATTGCTAAACTTTCTCATCAAACGAAGGTTGCCCCTCGGTAATCTTTATGCTATATTAGTCTACGGTGTTAATTACGCACGCATGTATCGCCAGCTGCGGTGCCTTTAATAGGTTAGCTGGATAGACGATCATCGCGGAGGACATCCAAAACCCAAAAGGAGGAATTCATCATGGCAGTAATCTCGATGAAACAATTGTTAGAAGCTGGTGTACACTTCGGTCACCAAACACGCCGTTGGAACCCAAAAATGGCAAAATACATCTTCACAGAACGGAACGGAATCTACATCATCGACCTTCAAAAAACGGTCAAAAAAGTAGACGAAGCATACAACTTCATCCGTGAAGTAGCGTCAGAAGGCGGAAACGTTCTTTTCGTTGGTACGAAAAAACAAGCTCAAGACACTGTGAAAGAAGAAGCGATCCGTGCAGGTCAATACTTCATCAACGAACGTTGGTTGGGTGGAACTCTCACGAACTTCTCTACAATCAAAAAACGTATCAACCGTTTGAAACAACTCGAAAAAATGGAAGAGAACGGTACATTCGAAGTTCTTCCTAAAAAAGAAGTCATCATTCTTAAAAAAGAAATGACTCGTCTTGAGAAATTCCTCGGCGGTATCAAAGATATGCCAGGCGTTCCGGATGCACTCTTCATCGTTGACCCACGCAAAGAGCGTATCGCGATTGCAGAAGCACACAAACTCAACATCCCAATCGTTGCGATTGTTGATACTAACTGTGATCCAGACGAAATCGACTACGTCATCCCAGCGAACGACGATGCGATCCGTGCAGTCAAATTGCTCACTGGTAAAATGGCTGACGCAATCCTCGAAGTTAAACAAGGCGAAGATAACGTAGCACCTGAAACTACTGAAGAAGTAGTAGCAGACGCTGAGTAATTCGTGATGCCAGGTGATAAAGGGAATCGACCTTTTATCACCTTTTTTTTGAAACTAAGGATGTTATAAGGAGGAATATCGAATGGCTATTACAGCAGCAATGGTTAAAGAACTTCGTGAAAAAACAGGTGCAGGTATGCTCGACTGCAAAAAAGCACTCGTTGAAACTGACGGTGACATGAACGCAGCAGTAGATTTCTTGCGTGAAAAAGGGATCGCTAAAGCAGCAGCAAAAGGCGATCGTATTGCAGCTGAAGGGTTGACTGCAGTTGCAGTTGACGGCAACAAAGCGGCACTCGTCGAAATCAACTCAGAAACAGACTTCGTTGCGAAAAACGAACGTTTCCAAACACTCGTTCAAAACATCGCAGACGCTGTTCTCCGTAACGGTTCTGAGACAGCAGAAGCTGCTCTTGCTTCTGAATACGAAGCAGGTAAAACAATCGACACATACATCTCAGAAGAAGCTTCAACAATCGGAGAGAAAATCTCACTCCGTCGCGTAGCGCTCTTCACAAAAGCAGATGATGCAGTCTTCGGTTCTTACCTCCACATGGGTGGACGCATCGGTTCAGTCGTCGTCATCGAAGGTACGACAGACGAAACAGTTGCAAAAGACGTTGCAATGCACATCGCAGCAGCACGTCCACTTTACGTTGACCGTACTTCTGTCACAGAAGAAGAAAAAGCGCGTGAAGAAAAAGTCCTCACTGAGCAAGCGTTGAACGAAGGAAAACCAGCTAACATCGTTGAAAAAATGATCGTTGGTCGTATGAACAAGTTCTTCGAGGAAATCTGCCTCGTCGATCAAACGTTCGTCAAAGATCCAGACTTCAAAGTTGGTAAATATGTAGAATCTAAAGGCGGTAAAGTCGTGTCATTCGTACGCTTCGAAGTTGGAGAAGGTATGGAAAAACGCGAAGAGAACTTCGCTGAAGAAGTTATGAACCAACTTAAAAAATAAGAATCGGGATCATCCTGATGACAAGAGAAGGAACACGTATGCTTCAATCCACTTTCGTGTGGAAGTGGTTCGTGTTCCTTTTTTACGGAATTTAGCAAGGGGGACATAGTCATGCAACCGAAATATAACCGGATTGTGTTAAAATTGAGCGGAGAAGCGCTCGCAGGAGATCAAGGGTTTGGGATCAATCCTGTCATCGTCAAATCTATCTCGGAACAGATTCGCGAATTAGTTGAATTGAACGTTGAAGTAGCGGTCGTCGTCGGAGCTGGAAACATTTGGCGTGGCAAAACAGGTGCAGAACTTGGGATGGACCGGGCCAACGCCGATTATATGGGGATGCTAGCGACAGTCATGAACTCGCTTGCGCTTCAAGACAGCTTAGAAGATGTAGGTGTTGAAACACGTGTTCAAACATCAATCGAGATGCGCCAAGTAGCAGAACCGTACATTCGCCGTCGTGCGATGCGTCACCTTGAAAAAGGACGCGTCGTCATCTTTGCAGCAGGTACAGGGAATCCGTACTTCTCGACAGATACGACAGCTGCTCTTCGTGCAGCTGAAATTGAAGCAGAGGTCATCTTGATGGCGAAAAACAACGTTGATGGTGTCTACTCAGCTGACCCGAATGTTGATCCAGAAGCGAAGAAGTTCGAAACGCTCTCTTACTTGGATGTCTTAAAGGATGGACTTCAAGTCATGGATTCTACAGCAACATCACTTTGTATGGACAATGACATCCCGCTCATCGTCTTCTCGTTGATGGAAGAAGGTAACATCAAACGTGTCGTCATCGGTGACGAAATCGGGACAATCGTAAGGGGGAAATAATATGTCAAAAGAAATTTTAAAACAAGCCGAAGAACGGATGGAAAAAGCACATCTTTCACTTAAGAAAGAACTTGCGACACTCCGAGCTGGTCGTGCGAACGTTGCGATTTTAGATCCCGTTCAAGTCGAATACTACGGTGCACCGACACCGCTCAATCAAGTAGCGAACGTCAACACACCAGAAGCACGTCTGATCTTGATCACTCCATGGGATAAATCAATGGTCAGCGAGATTGAAAAAGCGATTCAACGTGCTGATCTTGGTCTTGCGCCATCATCTGATGGTACGGTCATCCGTCTTGCGATTCCACCACTAACGGAAGAGCGCCGGAAGGAACTCGTCAAACTCGTCAAGAAGTATACGGAAGAAGGTAAGGTTGCCCTCCGTAACATTCGTCGTGATACGAACGAGCAGTTAAAGAAACAAGAAAAAGATGGTGCATTGACAGAAGATGATTTGCGTGGATACACAGAAGATGTTCAAACGTTGACAGACAAGTTCGTTAAACAACTTGATCAGACAGCAACGGAAAAAGAACAAGAAATCATGGAAGTATGACGCGACGGATCGTCATGGGGGGGACTCTTTGTCACACGAAGAGTCCCTTTCTTCATAATTGAGAGAGGAGGAAGTACGGATGTTTCAATGGTTGAATCAGACGAAAGAAACCGAAACCTATGACCGGGTGCCTGAGCACGTCGCTATCATCATGGATGGAAACGGTAGATGGGCACAAAAACGCGGACTTCCGCGTATCATGGGACATCGCGAAGGCATGAAATCGATTCGTGAAGTCGTTCGGGTTGCAAATGAACTCGGCGTTAAGAGTCTGACATTATACGCCTTCTCGACGGAGAATTGGACGCGTCCGGAAGAAGAAGTGAGTTTTCTCATGAAGCTACCGGCACAATTTTTAGAGTCGGATTTAAAAGAGTTAGACGCGCAAAATGTCAAAGTCGAGGTAGCAGGAGAAGTGTCACGCCTCCCTCATTTCACACGTGAGGCAGTGGAACAAGCGAAACTGGATACGCAACACAATACAGGACTTCGTCTGATTTTCGCTCTGAATTATGGAGGACGCGATGAGCTCGTGCAAGTCATGCAAAAACTGGGCGCACAGGTTCAGGCAGGAACATTGTCACCGGACGCGATTACACCGGAGACGATCGAGCGCGAGCTAATGACAGGATCCGTAACCGATGTCGATTTCGTGATTCGAACAAGTGGCGAACAACGGTTATCGAACTTCTTACTTTGGCAAGCGGCGTACGCAGAGTTTTATTTTACAGATGTCTTGTGGCCAGAGTTTCGTCGGGATGCTTTCTTGGCAGCAATTGAAGATTACAATCAACGGACACGCCGATTTGGCGGCGTCTGATTAAATGAGGAACTAGCTTATGAAAACTCGGATTATCACAGGGATATGGGCAGGCGCCATCTTTTTGGCGCTTTTGTACATCGGTGGACTTCCCTTTTTAGCGTTTATGGCAGTACTAACGATTCTCGGTTATACCGAGCTTGTCCGGATGCGACAATGGAGCGGCTCGCGCATTCCACGGATTTTATTCGGGATCGGCACATTATTACCATTCGTCGGTATCTATGAAGAGGCAGTCGATCGGACACTCCCAATCGGACTTTCACCAATCGCTTGGGCAATGATCATTTTATTGATCGGTCTCTTTTGGAATGTGTTTTCGAAAAATGTCTTTACGTTCGATGATGTCGCCTTTTTACTGCTGACTGCGGTTTATGTCGGTGTCGGTTTTGCATCGTTCGCCTACATCCGCTTACTCGAACATGGATTAACGTGGTCGCTCTTGATCATTCTCTTGATCTGGTTTACGGATTCAGGGGCGTACTTCGTCGGGAAACGATTTGGCAAGAATAAACTGTGGCCGTCAATCAGCCCGAACAAGACGATTGAAGGGGCAGTCGGTGGCGTGCTACTTGCCATCTTACTCGGTGTCGTGTTTGAAAGTATCGAACCGACAGTCGGTTTTGGGAAAGTCATTGTCCTTGCCATCATCGTTGCCGTCGTTGGGCAACTTGGTGACTTGGTCCAGTCCGCTTACAAACGCCATTATGGTGTGAAGGATTCTGGAACGTTACTACCGGGCCATGGTGGTATTCTAGATCGGTTCGACAGCATGATGATCGTCTTTACGGTCCTCGTCGTACTCGATATCTTTGCTTGAGGAGGCGCTTCATTATGAAGAAAATCAGTATCATCGGTGGAACGGGATCGATTGGTACGCAGACGCTTGATGTCATTGCGGCTAATCCAGATCTTTTTGAATTGACGAGTTTTGCATTTGGTCGCAACACGACGGTTGCTGTACCGTGGTTGAATCGTTTGCAACCGATGCTTGTCGGAGTCCAAGATGAGGCAACACGTCAAGAACTCGAGCAACAGTTAAACTATCAGCCGACGATCGTCATCGGTGAAGAAGGATTGCTTGATGTCGTAACGCATCCTGAAGTCGATACGGTCATTACAGCGGTCGTAGGAGCTGTTGGTTTACGTCCAACGCTTGCCGCGATTGAGGCGGGTAAAACGATTGGTCTTGCGAACAAAGAAACACTCGTTACGGCAGGGCACCTTGTCATGAAGCTTGCACGTGAAAAAAACGTGACGATTTTACCCGTTGATAGTGAACATGCGGCGATTTTCCAATGCTTGAACGGGGAGCGGCGAGAAGATGTGCGTCAAATCATCTTGACAGCATCAGGCGGAAGCTTCCGTGATCAATCACGTGAAGAACTGGCAGACGTGACGGTCGAACAAGCACTCGCGCATCCGAACTGGTCGATGGGAGCAAAAATCACGATTGATTCGGCGACGATGATGAACAAAGGGTTCGAAGTCATTGAAGCGCACTGGTTATTTGATGTCGACTATGCGGATATCGATGTCGTCATTCACCGTGAATCCATCATTCACTCGATGGTCGAATTTAACGATGGAGCTATCATGGCTCAGCTTGGTATGCCCGACATGCGAGAACCGATTCAGTACGCTCTTACATATCCGTCCCGCCTTGAAATCCAAGGGGGAGAACGGTTAAACTTAAAGGAAATCGGACGCTTACACTTTGCTGATGCATCATTTGAGCGTTATCCGTTGTTACGACTTGCTTTTGAAGCGGGTCAAGCCGGCGGATCGATGCCATCAGTACTCAATGCTGCGAACGAACAAGCGGTGGACCGTTTCTTAAAAGGGGACATTCGCTTTTTAGAAATCGAAGCGAGCGTTGAGGCGGCGCTTCAAGCTCATGAGCTTATCGAGGAGCCTTCTTTGGATCAAATCCTTGAAGCTGATCGATGGGCGCGTGAGTTCGTATCGTCTCTTACATTCGCTAACTAAGGATGGGATAAGTAATGACGACCTTTATTTCAATCGTGCTGATGTTCGGTGTACTCGTCGCCGTCCATGAATGGGGTCATCTCGTAATGGCGAAGCGGGCAGGTATTCTCTGTCGGGAATTCGCGATTGGATTTGGACCGAAGATCTTTTCAGTGTTTAAGAATGAGACGTTGTACACGGTGCGCCTGTTGCCGATTGGCGGTTACGTCAAGATGGCGGGTGAAGAACCTGAACTCGTAGAGATCAAATCAGGTCAAACCGTCGGATTACAGTTAAAGGACGGCGTCATCGAGACGATTTATTTCGATGCGGATCAGCCACAAGTCGATCAAGTCGTTACTGTCGAGCGGATTGACTTGTTGCGTCAACTCGAACTCGTTGGGTTACAAGACGAGACATCGGTTCGCTATCCTGTCTCACCGACAGCATTTCTTGTCGAAGGTCAGACACGGACACAAATTGCGCCATATGACCGCACATTTGGTTCGAAATCCGTATGGAAACGCGTCCTTGCGATTGCTGCAGGACCGTTCATGAACTTTGTCCTTGCGTTCGTCATTTTATTCGGTCTTGCCTTATATAATGGTTCTCCGACAGGGGAAAGCGTCATCGGAACAGTACAAAAAGGTTCACCTGCCGATCAAGCAGGACTTGTTGAAGGTGACCGGATTATCTCGGTCAACGGACAGGATACAGCAAAATGGACAGATTTACGTGCTGGATTCCAAGATCGTGCTGGGAAAGCGACAGAAGTAAAATATGAGCGTGATGGAAAAGAGACGACAACTGAGATCACGCCAAAAGTGCAACAGCAAGGGGAACAGAAGGTTGGCATCATCGGTGTCACGAATGAGACAGAAAAATCATTCGGAACAGCACTACAAACGGGCGTTTCAGAAACATGGCGGATGTCGACGCTTATCGTCGGAGCTGTTGGAGATCTCGTAACGGGTGTCGTTGGCGTCGATCAATTATCAGGACCAGTCGGGATCGTCAAAATGACCGATCAGGTCGCAGATAGTGGGTTCTCGATGCTATTCACATGGACAGCATTGTTGTCCGTCAACTTAGCAGTCTTCAACTTATTGCCACTTCCAGCACTTGACGGAGGACGATTGTTGTTCCTCTTCCTTGAAGCCTTACGCGGTAAACCAGTTGATCCTCAAAAAGAAGGATTGGTTCACTTCGTCGGTTTTGCGCTTTTGATGCTACTCATGCTCGTCGTCACTTGGAACGACATTCAAAAATTCTTTTAATTAATCACTCAGTCAAAGGAGTTCGTGACTCATTATGAAACAATCAAAACTATTCATGCCAACGTTGCGTGAAGTACCATCTGATGCAGAAGCCATCAGTCACCAACTCTTGCTTCGTGCAGGATTCATGCGTCAAAATGCCGCTGGGATCTATTCGTATCTACCACTCGCAAAACGAGTACTCGCAAACATCGAGACGATCATCCGCGAGGAATTAGAAGCGGCGGGTGCGCAAGAATTACTAATGCCAGCGATTCAACCAGCTGAACTATGGGAAGAAACAGGACGCTGGGATATCTATGGACCTGAATTAATGCGCTTGACGGATCGTCATGATCGCCGGTTCGCGCTCGGAGCGACGCACGAGGAACTGATCACTTCAATCGTTCGCGATGAATTGAACTCGTACAAAAAGTTACCGGTCAATCTCTTCCAGATTCAAATGAAGTACCGTGACGAACGTCGTCCACGTTTCGGTTTATTACGTGGTCGTGAGTTCATCATGAAGGACGCTTATTCGTTCCATTCTTCACAAGAGAGCTTAGACGAAGAGTATCAAAACATGTTTGATACGTATTCGCGGATCTTCACACGTGTTGGTCTTGAGTTCCGTCCAGTCGTCGCTGACTCAGGTGCAATCGGTGGTAGTGGAACACATGAGTTCCATGCGTTAGCAGCAATCGGTGAAGATACGATCGTCTACTCGGACCAATCGGATTATGCAGCGAACTTAGAGATGGCAGAGTCCATCGATGCCTATCCGAAGCAAGACAAAGCACCAGAAGCACTTGAAGAAGTGCATACGGCAGATGCGAAGACGATCGAAGCGGTCAGCGCACATCTGAATTTACCAGCAAACGAATCAATCAAGACCGTCATCTTCAAGACGGAGCAAGGGCTTGTCATGGCACTCGTCCGGGGCGATCACGAAGTCAACGATATCAAGTTGAAAAACTATCTGGGAGCACTCGACATCACGATGGCGAGCGACGAAGAGATTGAAGCAGCGCTTCACTCAACGCCTGGAACACTCGGACCGATTGGGGCAGACATGAAGATCGTCGCCGATTACGCGATTCGTGCCTTGACGAACGCTGTCTGTGGTGCAAACAAAGCGGAAACGCATTATATCCATGTCGACCCAAGTCGTGATTTCGAAGCAGACTATACAGACTTGCGCTTCGTCGAAGAAGGTGACGCGTCACCAGACGGCAACGGAAACGTTAAATTCGCACGTGGCATCGAAGTCGGTCAAGTCTTCAAACTCGGAACACGTTACTCTGAAGGAATGGGAGCGACGTTCCTCGATGAAGGCGGTAAAGCACAACCACTCATCATGGGATGTTACGGCATCGGTGTCTCGCGGACATTGTCGGCAGTCGTCGAACAGCATTACGATGAGCGCGGGATCATTTGGCCAAAAGCGATCGCACCATATGATGTCCATTTGATTGTCGTCAATGGTAAAAATGCAGAACAGCTTGAACTCGGAGAAACACTATACCGAGAGTTGACAGCTGCAGGTTTCAGCGTCCTGCTTGACGACCGAAAAGAACGAGCAGGCGTCAAATTCGCCGATGCAGATTTGATCGGTCTACCGGTTCGCTTGAACGTCGGCAAAAAAGCGGCAGAAGGAATCGTCGAATTAAAAGCCCGTCGCGGTGGCGATGCAGAAGAAATTGGACAAGAACAAGTCGTTGAGGCTGTTCGTTCACTCTATGAAGGTTTAGAATAAAGAATGGAGACGGTCACTTTTCATAAAGTGACTGTTTTCTTGTCTCACACCCATTCGCCCCTTGGGCAATCCGCAAGAGGAGGAGGAGTTGCTGTCACGGTGTGAAGCGATCAGACAGCACAATTGCGAGTGGATACACAACAACGCATGTCACTGTTGCTGAGTGACTTGGAATTACCGAACGGTATCATTGAAGAATACTTTAACGAAGCAGTTCTTGAGAAGCTTCGCGTCAATAAAGCAAAAGCAACCTGGACATTTGAGATCCGCTTGCCACACGTTTTGCCCCAAAACGTCTATCAACTCTTTACGAGTCGTTTGATAAGTCGGTATCAGCAATTCGCCGAAGTCAAAGTCATCCTATACGCGGATGGTCGACCAGACGAACGCCTGTATCATGATTACTGGCCATACGTCGTGCAGGATCTCGCAGATGTCTCATCGGCGATGCGGACACAACTTGGACGGGTCTTACCGGAGTTCAAAGAACAGAAATTATTCATTCCGGTCCGGAGTGAACCGGAAGCAGGATTCTTAAAAAGTAGCTTATGTGGTGAGTTGCAGTTACTTTACAGTGCTTACGGATTTCCGAAATTCAACTGTGAACCGATTGTTCAAATCAACGAATCGAAACAAGAAGCGTTGCGCAATCAGGTGAAACAGGAAGACATGGAAGAAGCAAAACGGATGCTCGAGTTGCAATTCAAGCGGGAACAATCGCGGGATGACGATGAAGGACCGGTTGAGATCCGGATCGGGAAACCAATTCAAGATGAGATTGTCCCAATCAAGACGATCCAAGACGAGGAACGACGGATCGCGATCCGAGGTCTCGTTTTCTCAGCTGAAAGTCGTGAATTACGAAGCGGAAAGACAATCTTTACGTTTAAGATGACGGATTATACGGACTCCCTTGTCGTCAAGATGTTTGCGCGTGACGAAACAGACGTCAAGATTCTCTCTGCGATCAAAAAAGGGATGTGGATCCAGGCGGCAGGCCGCGTTGAGTTCGATACATTCCTGCGCGATCTTTGTATGATGATTGCCCAACTGTCAGAAGTGAAGATGGAAGCCCATGCTGACCCTTGGGCAGGCGAGAAGCGTGTCGAGTTACACGCGCACTCGCAAATGAGCCAGATGGACGCGGTCATGAACGTGACGAAATACGTCGAACGCGCGGCGAAATGGGGTCATCCTGCTGTTGCGATCACGGATCACGCGGGTGCCCAAAGTTTCCCGGATGCCTACTATGCCGGAAAGAAAAACGATATCAAGGTATTGTATGGAATCGAAGCGAATGTCGTCGATGACGGGGTGCAAGTCGCCTATCATCCCGTGGACCGTAACTTAGATGACGCGACATTCGTTGTCTTTGACGTCGAGACGACGGGTTTATCGGCGATGTACAACAAGATCATCGAACTTGCAGCCGTCAAGATCCACGACGGTGATATCATCGATAAGTTCGAAGCGTTCGCGGATCCGAAGCATCTATTGTCGGCGACGACGATTGATTTGACAGGAATCACCGATGATATGGTCCGGGGAAAACCAGA
The DNA here is from genome assembly GCF_018618915.1 of Exiguobacterium sp. s91. NCBI lineage: Bacteria > Bacillati > Bacillota > Bacilli > Caryophanales > Exiguobacterium > Exiguobacterium sp. s91. The sequence goes on from NZ_JACSMZ010000001.1 coordinate 952,064, forward strand.
CCCGGAACAAGTCGTCAAGGAATTCATGGACTGGGTCGGCGATTCGATTCTCGTTGCCCATAATGCCTCATTCGATATCGGATTCTTGAATGCAACACTACGATCCGGTGGACACGATGAATCGGTCTTGCCAGTCATTGATACGCTTGAGCTAGCCCGTGTCTTGATGCCGACGCTAAAAAACCACCGATTGAACACACTCGCGAAACGATTTGACATCGAATTGACGCAGCATCACCGTGCCATTTATGACGCGGAAGCGACAGGCTACTTGATGGTCAAGTTGCTGCAAATGGCGGATGAGATGTTCGACATGAAGACACACGCCTCACTCAACCGTGAGATGGGGAAAGATATCTCGCGGGCACGACCATACCACGCGACGGTCTATGCGAAGAATCGGACGGGCTTGAAGAATTTGTACCAATTGATTTCGATTGCTCATACGAAACACGTGCACCGTGTCGTCCGTACACCACGCTCGCAACTCGTCGCACACCGAGATGGATTGATCATCGGATCAGCTTGCGATAATGGCGAAGTGTTTGATGCCGCCTTGAACAAGTCGGACGAAGATTTAGCAAAAGTGATGCAGTTCTATGATTTCATCGAGATTCAGCCACCCGCGATGTATGGTCATTTGATCGAACGGGAAATCGTTCAGAATGAACTCGAACTGCGCGAACTGATCAAAAAGATCATCCGCGTTGCGGAAGAACATGATATTTTACCAGTCGCGACAGGAAACGTGCATTACCTCGATCAACATGACGCGACGTACCGGGAGATTTTGATTCGGACGCAAGGTGGAGCAAACATGCTGAATATGCGAAAACAATTGCCACCGGCACACTTCCGGACGACGAAGGAAATGATGGACGACTTCAAGTTCCTCGGACCGGATGTGTCGGAACGTCTCGTCATCACGAACAGTCAAGCTGTCGCGGAGCAATTCGAGAACATCGACATCATTCCAAAGGATCTCTATACACCGAAGATCGAAGGGGCAGATGAAGAAGTCCGAAACTTGTCGTACGATATGGCGCACCGGATTTACGGCGACACGTTACCAGAGATCGTCGAAGCCCGCCTCGAAAAAGAGTTGAAGTCGATCATCGGTCATGGATTCGCCGTTATCTATCTGATTTCCCATAAACTCGTTAAAAAATCACTCGACGACGGCTATTTGGTCGGTTCACGGGGATCGGTCGGATCAAGTCTCGTTGCGACGATGACCGAGATCACGGAAGTCAATCCATTGCCCCCGCATTACGTCTGTCCGAATTGTAAGGAATCGGAGTTCTTCGATGACGGTTCCGTTGGTTCGGGATTCGATTTACCGGATAAGTCCTGTTCGAAATGTGATGTCCCATTGTTCAAGGATGGTCATGATATTCCTTTCGAGACGTTCCTCGGATTTAAAGGGGATAAAGTACCGGATATCGATTTGAACTTCAGTGGAGAATACCAGCCACAAGCACACGCCTATACGAAAGTCCTGTTCGGTGACGATTACGTCTATCGTGCCGGAACGATCGGAACGATCGCTGAGAAGACAGCGTATGGCTACGTCAAAGGGTATCAGTCGGAGAATGAGTTGACGTATCGGAATGCGGAAGTCGATCGTCTCGTCAGTGGTGTCACCGGTGTCAAACGGACGACCGGACAACACCCGGGTGGGATCATCGTCGTACCGGACTATATGGATATTTACGATATTAGTCCGATTCAGTATCCGGCAGACGATATGGGTTCTGAATGGAAGACGACACACTTTGACTTTCACTCGATTCACGATAACTTACTCAAACTCGATATCCTCGGTCACGATGACCCGACAATGATCCGGATGCTACAAGATCTGTCAGGACGAGATCCGAAGACGATTCCGGTCGATGACCCGGAAGTCATGAAAATCTTCAGTTCGACGGAATCGATCGGTGTAACGCCGGAACAGATTGATTCAAAAACAGGGACGCTCGGCATTCCGGAGTTCGGGACAAAGTTCGTTCGCCAAATGTTAGAGGAGACGAAACCGACGACGTTCTCAGAGCTCGTTCAGATTTCAGGACTCTCGCACGGAACGGATGTCTGGCTTGGAAACGCCAGCGAATTGATCTACAACGGAACGTGTGAACTAAAAGATGTCATCGGTTGTCGAGATGACATCATGGTCTACTTGATCTACGCCGGTCTTGAGCCGTCACTTGCCTTTAAAATCATGGAGTCGGTCCGTAAAGGGAAAGGACTCTCGATTGACATGGAAGAGGCGATGATCGAGAACGATGTGCCACTCTGGTATATCGATTCTTGTAAGAAAATCAAGTACATGTTCCCGAAAGCCCATGCTGCTGCCTACGTCTTGATGGCTGTCCGGATTGCCTATTATAAAGTCCATCATCCGATGTATTACTACGCTTCGTACTTTACGGTACGTGCGGGTGACTTTGATATCGGCGCGATGAATAAGGGATCTGCTGCCGTTCGGAAAGTCTTGCAAGACATCAAGGACAAAGGTTTCGAAGCGACGGCGAAGGATAAGGGATTGTACACGGTTCTTGAAATCGCGCTTGAGATGATCGAACGCGGCTTTACGTTCCAAAAAGTCGATCTCTATCGCTCAAGTGCAACGGAATTCCTCATTGATGGGGATACGTTGTTACCACCGTTTAATGCCGTGACAGGTCTCGGGACGAATGCTGCGAAGCAAATCGTCGAAGCACGTAAAGGCGGCGAATTCCTCTCGAAGGAAGACCTCCAAAAACGCGCTAAATTGTCGAAATCGATCATCGAGACGCTCGATAACCTAGGCTGTCTCGAAGGGTTACCAGACGAGAATCAGCTCTCCTTGTTCGACTTGTAAGCCCTTAGGAACACTTGCTTTGAGCGCTTTCCTATGCTATATTGAGTGAGGAAATGTTTTTTATACTACGACTTGGAAGGAGTAGGGGGACCTGCTCCTTTCTTGTTTGTTTTTTGAAGGAGGATGAAGATGACGAACGTAACGGAAAAGGTCGAAGCGCTCGCAAAACCAATCGTCGAACGAGAGGGGATGGAGCTAGTCGACGTTGAATTCGTCAAAGAAGGGGCGGATTGGTTCCTACGTGTCTCCATCGACAAAGAGGGTGGCGTAGATCTTGAAGACTGCGTCAAAATCAATGAACAGTTATCGGAAGCATTGAATGACAATGATCCGATCGACGAGCCGTATTACCTCGACGTCGCTAGTCCAGGAGCGGAACGTCCACTGAAGAAAGACGAGGACTTCGAAAAGGCGATTGGGAAACATGTGTACATCAAAACGCACGATCCAGTAAAGAATGCGGTTGAATTCGAAGGAACGTTGCTCGCGTACACACCTGAGATGCTTGAAATCGAAGTGCGTGTCAAAACAAGAAAATTGAAAATTGAGATACCGGTCGACAAGATTTCACTTGCGCGACTTGCGGTAATGTTCTGACGGAAAGGAAGAGAACGATGGGACCACAGTTACTCGAGGCGATCAATCAAATCGCGAAAGAGAAGGAAATTGACAAGAACATCATCATCGATGCGCTCGAACAGGCATTGATTTCAGCGTACCGACGCAACTTCGGAAAAGAATCGGAGGCTGTAAAGGTCGAATTCGACCAGCAGACAGGAGACATCCGTGTCTTCGCGCTTAAGGAAGTCGTCGAACGATTGACACAACCAGAAGAGCAACTTTCGCTTGAAGAAGCGCACGAGATCGATCCGACATATGAACTCGGCGATTTCCATAAAGTCGAAGTGACGCCAGGCGACTTCGGTCGTGTTGCAGCACAAACGGCGAAACAGATCGTCACACAAAAAATGCGTGAAGCAGAACGCGAACGCATCTACAATCATTTCGCGGATCGTGAAGACGAGATCATGACAGGTATCGTCGAGCGTCAAGATGCACGCAACTTGTACGTCAACCTAGAAGGTATCGAAGCTGTCTTGACGACACACGAGCAAATGCCGAACGAGCGTTTCGGGATTCGTGATCGCATCAAGGTGTACGTCACGAAAGTTGATCCAATGGTCAAAGGATCAGGGGCATCGATTCTTGTATCACGGACACATCCAGGTCTCTTAAAACGTCTCTTTGAAATCGAAGTACCAGAGATTTCAAGTGGCGAAGTCGAAGTCAAGTCTGTGGCGCGTGAAGCGGGCGACCGTTCGAAAATCGCAGTCGCGGCGGATGACATCGATCCAGTCGGTGCATGTGTCGGACAAAAAGGGGCGCGTGTTCAACGCATCGTCAATGATTTAAACGGGGAAAAAATCGATATCGTCCGTTACTCGGATGATCCGAAAGAATATGTCGCGAACGCGCTTAGCCCAGCTCAAGTCGTTGCGGTCTATGTCAACGAACCAGCGAAAGCGACAATCGTCGTCGTTCCGGATTTCCAATTGTCGCTTGCAATCGGGAAACGTGGTCAAAACGCGCGTCTCGCAGCGAAATTGACAGGATGGAAAATCGACATCAAGAGCGAGTCTGAAGCGGAAGCGATGGATCTCGAAGATGTCTTCGCGACGGAAGAGCCGGTAGTAGAAGCGGTCCAAGTCGAAGGCGAGGAATAATTCGTGCAAAAAAAGGTACCATTACGTAAGTGTGTCATCACACAAGAAATGAAACCGAAAAAAGAATTAATTCGTGTCGTCCGGACACCTGAACAAGAGGTCGTCATCGATTTAAATGGTAAGATGAATGGGCGAGGTGCCTATTTATCGAAAGATGCGGCAGTCATTGCGACGGCGAAGAAAAAACGGACGCTTGATCATCATTTGAAGGTCAAGACGACAGATGCCTTATACGATGAATTGCTTGAAATCGCGGGAGGTACAAATGAGTAAATGGGAATCCCTTCTCGGTCTCGCGAATCGAGCTAGAAAAGTGACGACGGGAGAAGAACTCGTACTGAAAGAAGTACGAGGAGGACAAGCGAAGCTTGTTCTTTTAGCAGCAGATGCGGGGGCTGCCACGCGTAAGAAAGTCACAGATAAATGTACGAGTTATCAGGTTCCTTACCTAGAAGTCGCCGACCGGACGATTCTCGGTCAAGCATTAGGAAAGGATGCGCGTGTTGTCGTGTCAGTCAATGAAGCCGGATTTGCGAAAAAGCTAACTGAACTCCTCTCGAACGACTAATTGGAGGTGGATCCTTTGGGTAAACGTGTATACGAATTCGCCAAGGAACAAAACGTAACAAGTAAGCAGGTCATCACCCAGCTCGAAAAGCTGGAGAAACCAGTCAAGAATCATATGGCAGTATTAGATGAACAGACAGTACAGCAACTCGATCAAGTATTTAATCCCGAAAAATATCGGGCTCAAAAGACGGAGGCTCCAAAACAAGTGAAATCAGATAATAAACCGAACCGACCAGGAAGTACAAACAAACCAGCAGGTAACCAATCACGTAACAGCAAAGGCGGACGCCCAGAATTCGGCAACCGTAACAACCGTGGCGGCAAACGTCGTCCGAACCAAAAGAAAGCAGAACCACGCAAACTTGAAGTAGCGGATCCGAACTCGAAGTCGAGTCAACGGAAAGCAGCTCGCCGGGCGCAAGAAGAGGCGATGGCAAACGTCGTTCAATACTCTGACAACTTGACAGTCGGTGAACTCGCTGAAAAAATGGCGAAAAAACCGAATGAACTGATCATGAAATTGATGGGTCTCGGTGTCATGGCGACGATCAACCAAGATCTTGATGACGAGACAGTCGAACTGCTCGCGACAGAGTTTGGTTTTGAAGTCGAAAAGACTGTCCAAGTCGATGAGACGGACTTTGATCAATACGAATTGAACCTTGACCAGTACGAATTGTCTGAGCGTCCACCGGTCGTTACGATCATGGGACACGTCGACCACGGTAAAACGACATTGCTCGATTCGATCCGTAACACGAAGGTCACTGCAGGCGAAGCCGGCGGGATCACGCAGCACATCGGTGCTTACCAAGTTGAGATCGACGGCAAGAAGATCACGTTCCTTGATACACCAGGTCACGCGGCGTTCACGACGATGCGTGCACGTGGAGCAGATGTCACGGATATCGCGATCATCGTCGTTGCAGCCGATGACGGTGTCATGCCGCAGACGGAAGAAGCGATCAGCCACGCGAAAGCAGCTGGCGTTCCAATCATCGTCGCTGTCAACAAGATGGATAAAGAGGGTGCGAACCCTGACCGTGTCAAACAAGAATTGACAGAGTTCGAACTCGTTGCAGAGGACTGGGGCGGCGATACGATCTTCGTACCGGTTTCAGCTCTTAAAGGAGACGGCATCGACGAATTGCTCGAGATGATCCTTCTCGTCTCAGAAGTTCAAGAATACAAATCAACACCAGACATGAACGGTCGCGGAACAGTCATCGAGGCGAAACTCGATAAAGGACGCGGTCCAGTCGCTACACTTCTCGTTCAACACGGAACACTTCGCGTTGGTGACCCGATCGTTGTCGGTCACACGTTCGGTCGTATCCGGGCAATGGTCAACGATATCGGTCGTCGTGTCAAAGAAGTCGGACCATCGACGCCAATCGAAATCACAGGTCTAAACGATGTCCCGAAAGCGGGCGATCAATTCTTCGCATTCGAAGATGAGAAAAAAGCACGCCAAATCGGTGAAGCACGTTACCAACGTGAAATCGAAGCACAACGTCGCGATTCAGCGAAAGTTAGCTTAGAAGATCTCTTCGACCGCATCAAAGAAGGCGAAGTCAAGGACCTCAACATCATCATCAAAGGTGATGTCCAAGGTTCAGTTGAAGCCTTAGCCGGTTCATTGAAGAAAATTGATGTCGAAGGTGTTAAAATTAACATCGTACACTCAGGTGTTGGTGCGATCACGGAAGGTGACGTCATCCTCGCCTCGGCAGCAAATGCGATCATCATCGGATTCAACGTTCGTCCGGATGGTAACGCGAAATCAATGGCGGATCAGGAGAAGGTTGAAATTCGTCTTCACCGGATCATCTATAACGCGATTGAAGAAATCGAGCAAGCGATGAAAGGTCTCCTTGATCCTGAATTCGTCGAGAAAATCATCGGTCAAGCTGAAGTCCGCGATGTCATCAAAGTATCGAAAGTCGGTACGATCGCGGGTGGATATGTCACGGAAGGTAAGTTAACGCGTGATGCAGGTGTCCGTGTCGTTCGTGACAGCATTGTCATCTACGAAGGAAAACTCGATACACTTCGCCGCTTCAAAGATGATGTCAAAGAAGTCGCTGCTGGTTACGAGTGTGGTATTAAGATCGAACGTTATGATGACGTAAAAGTCGATGATGTCATCGAAGCGTTCATCATGGAAGAAGTCAAACGGAAGTAACAGAACGGAATCCATTCTTCCGAACTGGAGGGAACAAACATGAGTTTACGCTCGAATCGTGTCGCCGAACAGGTGCGTAAGGAAATTACGCAACTGCTCATCAAGGATGTCAAGGATCCACGCGTCAAGCCGATTACCGTCACAGGTGTCGAAGTGACAGGAGACTTGCAACAAGCGACGATCTTCTATTCAGTCCTCGGTGACGAAAAAGCACGTGAGGATGCGCGCATCGGTCTTGAAAAATCAAAAGGCTTCATGCGTAAGGAAATCGGATCGCGGATTCGTCTGCGGAAAACACCTGAACTATTGTTCGAGGTCGATTCTTCTGTCGAATACGGATCACGCATTGATGAGTTGCTTCGGAATTTGAACAAAGATTAACACCTAAGGCAACCACGCGTGTGGTTGCCTTTTTTCAAGGAGGACATCACGTGGAACCCATCGGAGTATTACCACTAGATAAACCAGCCGGCATGACGAGTCATGATTGTGTCTTTCGTCTACGTCGCTTGTTTCAGACGAAAAAAGTCGGACATACAGGGACGCTTGACCCGGAAGTAACAGGTGTCTTACCGATTTGTCTCGGTCGAGCGACGAAACTTGCCCGTTTCATCACGGATGAAGGAAAACGTTACGCGGCGGAAGTGACGATCGGTTTTGCAACGACTACAGAAGATGCACACGGAGAGATCGTTCGTGAAACACCGGTCGAACCCGAAAGTATTACTGAAACGGCAATCGCTGATATTCTGAGCGCCTTGACAGGAGAGATCGAACAGACGCCACCGTATTATTCAGCAGTCAAAGTGAACGGGAAGAAACTATACGAATATGCACGAAAAGGGATTGAAGTCGAGCGACCGACACGGATCGTCCGTATCGATCGATTGGAACGGACATCGGACCTCGTGTTCGAAGATGGTCTTTGTCGCTTCCGCCTCGATATCGCATGTGGAAAAGGGACCTATATCCGGACACTAGCAGTCGAAATCGGAGAACGACTCGGTTATGCCGCACACATGAGCGACTTACGCCGGACAGGTTCTGGTGCGATTGCTGAGACGGATACCGTCACACTCGAGACACTCGAATCGTATGAGACAGTCGAAGAACGGATGCAACACGTCCTTCCGATCGAACACGTCATCCAAAAATGGCCACGATTGACAGTTGACGCAGCAACAGCGCAGCGTGTCTTAAATGGAGCCAAGCTGACGAGCATTCCAGTCGAATTCGAGCTGTTTACTGTCTATAATGAAGAAGACGTACCTTTAGCGTTATATCGACGTCTTCCAGAAGAACAGGTAGCACGCGTCGAGGTCATGCTACAAATCGATTAAGATCGGAGAGAGCATCATGGACATCATACATTTGACATATCCGGAACAGCCTCAAAAAGACCCTGCTGTCATCGCGCTCGGCTTTTTTGACGGTGTACATCTCGGACATCAGCAAGTCATCGCAGCAGCACGGAAAGAAGCGGAGGCTCGTCGCCTTCCTTTGGCTGTCATGACCTTTGATCCACATCCGAAACAAGTACTTGGTAAAGGGGATGAACCGGTCCGCTACATCACGCCGCTTGAACGAAAATTAGAGAAAATCGAACGTCTTGGTGTCGATCGTGTTTACGTCATTGAGTTCACGATTCCTTTCTCGGAATTGTCACCACAAGCTTTCGTCGATGAATATCTGATTGCGTCTGGAGCAGAGCACGTCGTCGCTGGATTTGATTATTCCTACGGTCGCTTCGGAGCCGGAAAAATGACGACGCTTGATTTTCATAGTCGGAGCACGTTCACGCACACCGTTGTAGCAGAGTTCCAAGAAGAAGCAGAAAAAATCAGCTCAACCCGGATTCGTCGTTTACTTGCTGCAGGAGAAGTCGAACCGGCTGCACGTTTGCTTGGAGAACCTTACCAAATCAAAGGCACGATCATTCACGGTGACGCACGCGGTCGACAAATTGGCTTCCCGACAGCCAACATGCGTCCGGAATTTTCTTACGTCATTCCGAAACTTGGTGTGTATGCGACATTCGTTCGCTTAGCGGACGGTCGTCGTTTCAAAGCGATGACGAACGTCGGCAGACGCCCGACGTTCTATGAGACAGGAGAGGTCAGTATCGAGACGCATCTTCTTGACTTTGATGAGGATCTTTACGGTCAAGAATTGACGCTTGAATGGATTGCTTATTTACGCGATGAAAAAGCCTTCAACGGTATCGATCAATTGAAAGAACAGTTGGCACGAGACCGCGAAGAGGCAAACACACGATTAAGCGTTTGACAGTACGGACAGGGTTCGTTATGATAGGTCAGTACGATCACGTACAGCCGATTCACTTGGCATCTGGTCTCACCATCCGATGCTCGGGAATACGGTCATTCATAAGATGGAGGTGGAGTGACAATGGCACTCACAAAAGAACGTAAAAACGAAATCATCGAAGCATATGCTACGAAACAAGGCGATACTGGTTCGCCGGAAGTACAAGTTGCTGTTTTAACTGAACAGATCACAACTTTGAACGATCACTTACGTACACACAAAAAGGATCACCACTCACGTCGTGGTCTCTTGAAAATGGTCGGTCGTCGCCGTAACTTGCTCACATACCTTCGTAACAAGGATGTTGCACGTTACCGTTCGTTGATCGAGCGTCTTGGTCTCCGTCGCTAATCCCGACGAGAACGAGGTAGGGAAGCAGGAGCATCGTCTCCTGTTTCTTTTTTTTGCCGATTCATGGACTTTTTGCGCAAGAACCTACATAATTAGATTTGAATGAAAAAACGGATAGCAGTGAGAGGAGATTTGTGCATGTCACAAACAAAACAGACGTTTTCGACCGAACTCGGTGGACGTCCATTAACGATTGAAATCGGTCAATTAGCAAAACAAGCGAACGGAGCAGCATTGATTCGTTACGGCGATACAGCCGTTCTTGCTACGGTCGTTGCATCAAAACAACCGAAGGACTTAGATTTCTTCCCATTAACAGTGAACTATGAAGAAAAATTATATGCGGCAGGGAAAATCCCAGGTGGATTCCTCAAACGTGAAGGACGCCCTGGAGAGAGCGCGATCTTGACTTCGCGTCTGATCGACCGTCCGATCCGTCCACTATTCCCGGACGGTTTCCGTCACGACGTTCAAGTCGCGACGACGGTTCTTTCGTCAGATGCTGACAATTCACCAGAAGTCGCTGCGATGATCGGAGCTTCGATTGCGCTTTCGATCTCGGATATTCCATTCGACGGTCCAATCGCAGGCGTGACGATCGGTCGCGTCGACGGAGAGTTCGTCGTGAACCCGACTTCAGCGCAAATGGAAGTCAGCGACATCGACCTTCAAGTTGCCGGGACAAAACATGCCGTCAACATGGTTGAAGCAGGTGCGAAGGAAGTATCGGAGCAAGCGATGCTTGAAGCGATCTTGCTCGGACACGATGTCATCAAGGAAATGATCGCGTTCCAAGAAGAAATCGTTGCACAAGTCGGTAAAGAGAAGTTCGACTACACGGTATCAAGCTTCGATGAGACAATCGTCAATCGCCTGAAAGCAGAAGCATTGGCAGAAGTCACACAAGCAGTTCAAGTCGAAGAAAAACAAGCACGTGACGTTGCCATCAACGAAGTCATCGCAAAATACATCGAGTTGTATGCAGCTGACGAGTCAGTCACAGCAGAGCAACTGGCAGAAGTATCAGGCGTTCTCAACAAGTTCGTCAAAGACGAAGTCCGTCGTCTCATCACGGAAGACAAAGTCCGTCCAGATGGTCGTGGTCTTGCTGAAATCCGTCCACTCGATTCAGAAGTCGGTCTCTTACCACGTGCACACGGTTCAGGTTTGTTCACTCGCGGTCAGACGCAAGTCTTGTCTGTTGCGACACTCGGTGTTGCGGGTGACGCTCAAATCATCGATGGTCTTGGTCTGAAGGAAGAGAAACGTTTCATGCACCACTATAACTTCCCGCCATTCTCAGTCGGAGAAGCACGTCCGATGCGTGCACCAGGTCGTCGTGAAATCGGTCACGGGGCACTTGGAGAACGCGCACTCTTACCAGTTCTTCCGAATGAAGTCGATTTCCCGTACACGATTCGTCTCGTGTCGGAAGTCCTTGAGTCGAACGGTTCTTCATCACAGGCTTCAATCTGTGGTTCGATCCTTGCCATGATGGATGCTGGTGTTCCACTCAAAGCACCTGTCGCTGGTATTGCGATGGGCTTGATCATGGAAGGCGACAATTACTCGATCTTGACAGATATCCAAGGGATGGAAGATCATCTCGGAGATATGGACTTCAAAGTCGCTGGAACTCACGAAGGTGTCACAGCTCTGCAAATGGATATGAAAATTGGCGGGATCACGCGTCAAATCCTCGAAGAAGCACTCGAACAAGCACGTCTTGGTCGTTTGCACATTCTTGAGCATATGCAAACGGTCATCGCTGAACCACGTGTCGAATTGTCACAATACGCACCAAAAATCGTCACACTCAAAATCAATCCAGATAAAATCCGTGATGTCATCGGACCTGGTGGTAAAGTCATCAACGGTATCATCGATGAGACAGGCGTCAAGATCGACATCGATCAAGACGGAACAGTCTTCATCGCATCGACGGATCAAGCTGGCATCGATCGTGCCCGTCAATTGGTCGAAGATATCGTCCGTGAAGTCGTCGTCGGAGAAGAGTTCGATGGAACAGTTCGTCGTGTTGAGAAATTCGGTGCATTCGTCGAATTGTTCAAAGGAAAAGACGCACTCGTCCACATTTCGGAACTCGCACTTAACCGTGTCGGTCAAACGGAAGATGTCGTCAAACTTGGAGATAAGCTAAAAGTCCGTGTCACAGAAATCGATGACAAGGGACGCGTCAACGCCTCGCACAAAGTCCTGCTCGTCGAAGGCTTAAGCGAAGAAGATCGTGTAGCGTATGAAGAAAAGAAAAAGACAGAGCGTGAGAACCGCCCGCCACGCCGGGATCAGGGTTCACGCCCACCACGTGACGGACAACGTCCACCACGTCGTAACTAATGAATCCAAGGTGGCTCGACGGTGCAGAGAATGCAACGAGAGCCACCTTGTTTCCTATATTTGGAGGAATTACTATGATCGAACGGTTACAATTAGACAACGGAGTTCGACTGATCGTTGAACGAATGCCGGAAGCACGCAGCGTCGCGACCGGAATCTTCATTCAAGCAGGAAGCCGGACGGAACAGATCGAGGAGCATGGGATCAGTCATCTCATCGAGCATATGATGTTTAAAGGAACAAAACGCCATACGGCAAAAGAGATTGCGGTTTATTTTGATCGACTTGGTGGAAATATTAATGCGTTCACGAGTAAGGATCAAACGTGTTATTACGTCAAGACATTAGATGAACATGCAGGAGAAGCCTTTCACGTGTTGGCGGATATGTTCCTCGAATCGACGTTTGACGCGGATGAACTGGAAAAAGAGAAAAAGGTCGTCATTGAAGAGATTAAAATGTACGATGACACACCAGATGATCTCGTCCATGAGTTATTAGCTGTTGCGGCTTACGGAGAGGATGTCATGGCTCGTCCGATTCTTGGAACGGAAGAGAGTGTGCTTCGGATTGATCGAGCGATGATCGGGCGGTATCTCGAAGAAGCGTATGCTCCGGATCAAATCGTCATTTCTGTTGCCGGAAACGTCTCAGACGCGTTGATTGCGCAGATTCAAGAGCGGATGTCGATTCTCGAATCACGATCGAAGACACGCGAGACGATAGAGCCAAGGTTACAAAATGGTGTGATTCGCAAGGAAAAGGATACGGAACAGGCTCATATTTGTTATAATTTCCGTGCGATTCCTTCTGCTGACCCACGTTTGCCTGCCCTCGCCTTACTCAATAATGCATTCGGTGCGACGATGTCGAGTCGCTTGTTCCAATCAATCCGAGAGGAACGCGGTCTTGCCTATTCAGTCTTTTCCTATTACACGACGTTTGACGATCATGGAACGTTCACGATCTATGTCGGCACGTCTCCGGAATCGGTCGAAGAGGTCGAACAGGTCCTCGCTGCTGAAATTGATCGCTTGAAGCGGGATGGATTATCGACGAAGGAACTCGAAGATGGGATTGAACAGCTGAAAGGTTCTCTGATTCTAGGCAACGAAGGCACATCGAGTCACATGAATCGAAACGCCCGAAATGAGTTGCATCTACATCGCCATCCATCACTTGAAGAAGTGTTAGCGGATGTCGAACGGATTCGTCCATCGGATATCGAAGGGCTGATTGAGCACATCTTTTCGGAGGAACCGGCAAAGGCCTATATTCTTCCGGCAGACGAAGAAGAGGAAGCATGATAGCAGAACGGAATAGATGAAACATATGAAATGACGATGTCGAGAAAGAAGGAATACCGTTGAATTTAGCTGAATTGATTCAAGTCATACAGACGCAAAAAATCGAACGAATGGTAGAAGTGGACGTTACGTCCATTACGACCGATTCACGGGATGTTAAACCGGGAACATTGTTCGTCGCCATCAAAGGATATACTGTTGATGGACACGACTATGCTAAACAGGCGGAAGCACAAGGAGCGGTCGCGATCGTTGCGGAACAACCGGTCGACGTGTCGATTCCTGTCATTCTTGTTCGTAGTACATCACGTGCCATTGCCGAGTTGGCTGGCAAATTCTATGATTATCCTTCTGAAAAGATGCGGATGATTGGTATTACGGGAACGAATGGGAAAACGACGACGACGACGATCGTCCGTGATATATTAGCGCACCTTGGTCGGAAGACGGGCATCATCGGTACGGTTGAAGTCAAGATTGGTGACCGCGTCGTGCCAAGTCGCAATACGACACCACAAAGCTCCGAGTTACAAGCATTTCTGCATCAGATGCATGAAGAAGATGTCCAAGATGTCATCATGGAAGTTTCTTCACATGGATTAGAGCTTGGTCGGGTAACGGGTGTCGATTACGACGTTGCGGGATTCACAAATCTGACGCATGATCATCTTGATTTCCACAAAACATTTGAAAACTATGCGCGTGCCAAAGGATTGTTGTTTGCACAACTCGGTCAACGGCTGTCGACAGAGAAAGTTGCGGTCTTGAATGCGGATGATCCGACGAGTGAGCTGTATGAGATGATGACAGGTGCTCGTGTCATGACATACGGCATCGACAACGCAGCTGACCTCCGAGCAACAGCGATTGAACAGTCGCTTCAACAAACGACGTTCACGATGCTGTACAAGGAAGAACAAGTCGATGTCACGGCGAATTTCATCGGTCGCTTCAACGTCTATAATCTGTTGCTTGCGACAGGGATCCTCTTGTCTTGCGGATATGATCTAGCAACGATCGCAGGCGCGATTTCAGCAATCCGTCCGGCAAAAGGTCGGATGCAACGCTTGCCGATTGAAGGATATAACGTGTATGTCGACTATGCGCACACTCCTGATGGCATCGAACAGTGTCTGAAAGCACTCGTTGACGTACCGAAGGAAAAGATCGTCTTCCTGATCGGGACAGGTGGAAATCGCGATGTGACGAAACGACCAAAAATGGGCGAACTCGCTTCGACGTACGCAGGAACCGTTGTCATCACAACGGATGATCCACGATATGAAGCATATGATTCGATTACATCCGGTATCGCCAAAGGGATGACCCACGATCAGTTCGTTGAAATCGGTGATCGAGAAGAGGCTGTGCGTTACGCAGCACGACTCGCACGACCAGATAATATCGTCATCTTAGCCGGTAAGGGCCATGAAAAATATCAAATCATTGGGGATGAGAAATTCCCGCTCGATGAGGAAATCATCGTCAAAGAGATGATACGGCAAATGGAGGAACAGAAGTGACTTATCAACCAATCGTTGTAACCATAGATCAATTTGAAACATTCGTAAAAACACATCCCAAAGGTGATTTACTCCAGCTTCCGGCATGGGGAGAAGTCAAAAGCGCGACAGGATGGACACATGAACGTATCGCGGTCGGAACGGCTTCCGGTGAGATTGCCGGAGTTGGTCTTCTTTTGTTCAAGAAAGTACCGAAGCTACCGTTCACGCTTTGTTATGCACCGCGCGGTTTCGTCGTCGATTATACAGATACGGACGCACTTCGCGCCCTTCGTGACGAAGCGATTCGTGTCGCAAAACAACAGAAGGCAATTGCGATTAAATTTGATCCAAACGTCGAGCGGGAAGAATATCCTGGTCTGTTGCAGGAGATGCAAGGACTCGGATTCAAACATAACGGCTTCGGTGGCGGTTTTGACTACGCGCAACCACGCTTTACGATGGAGACGAGTCTTGTAGGGACAGAAAAAGAGATCTTCGACGGTTTCCATTCGAAGTTCCGCTACAACGTCCGCCTTGCTGAACGCAAAGGGATCGTATGCGAACAAGCGGATCGTGAAGGGCTAAAGACATTCGCAAAGCTGATGGTCGAGACGGGCGAAAGGGATGGTTTTTCAATCCGCGGTCTGGATTATTTCGAAAATCTGTACGATCATCTTCACCCAAAAGGTGATGCAGTCTTGTTTTTGACGAAACTCGATGTCGTTCGTGCGCTTGAGAATACAGAAGCCTTATTACTTCAAGCTGACAAGGAACTCTCGAAAATTCATCGTCAGCTCGAGAAAGAGACGGCCGAGAAGAAGCTAAAAAGCTTAAACAATCGCTTGGAGCAGACGACAGCACAAATCGAAAAAGCAGAGAAGTCGAAGACAGAACTGATGACGATTGCTGCTAAACATCCAAACGGTATCATCCTGTCTGGTGGTCTTTTGACGCTTGCTGGTCGTCGCTCGTATTACTTATATGGCGCTTCATCGAACGAGTACCGGGAGTTCATGCCGAACCACTTGATGCAATGGACGATGATGCAATATGCGAAAGAACATGGTGCGCTCTCCTATGACTTCGGTGGAGTTAGTGGTTCGACAGACCCGGATGATCATTACGCGGGACTCTACGCCTTTAAATCTGGTTGGGGCAGCCGGATGATTGAAAAAATCGGTGAGTTCGATTATGTACTCAATCGTCCGCTCTATCTGTTGCTTGAGACTGGGTTACCGATTCTACAAAAACTTCGGAAGAAGCTTCGCCGCTGATGAAACGGGGAACAATCTTCGGTTGGATCGTATTTTTATTGACGATGTTTGCGATTGGATTGTTTCTTGCGGCATCCATGAATCGGATGCCGACGATTTTAATGGATCAACCGGAGCTCGGGATTGATAGTTGTCCACGAGACGTAGCGGGAGAAGATCGCTTAATCAATGCAAGCGAGACGAACCTGAAGCGTCTCCACCCAGCTGTCGAAGCGGGGGCAAAGGATCTGATCCGTGTGGCGCATTCTTGCTACAATATCGATATCAAGATTACGCAAGGATACCGCTCGATTCAGCAACAGAATGCGCTTTATGAACAAGGACGTTCTAAGGCAGGTGAAGTCGTCACGAATGCACGTGGTGGTGAATCGATGCATAATTATGGACTCGCTGTCGATTTCGTTCAGCTCGTGAATGGCCAGATTTCATATGATCTTGAGTATGACGGGAATCAGTCAGGGAAAAGTGATTGGCGCGAAGTCGCGGATATCGGAAAAGCGCTCGGTTTCGAATGGGGAGGCGATTGGAAACGATTCGTCGACTATCCTCATTTTGAGATGACGTTCGGATATTCGCTCGACGAACTGAAGGCTGGTGAACGTCCAAGCCGTTCGGAAAAAGCGAAACGAACGGAAGAGGTCGAAGATTTGTTGAATACGTGATCAACGTCATTCCTGGAGTAATGTGGCAGGAATGACGTTTTTTTTAGATTTCCTAGTCCGATTGTTGGCAGATTGTGAAAATTCGGCTAGAATAGTGATAGTGATAAGTGGACGGCTCACGAAAAGTGAATATGAATTATAGGAGGTCATGTTGTGTCAAAGAAGAAGACGGAAAAAGTAAGCGTCTTTGCTCTTGGTGGCGCCGGTGAGATCGGGAAGAACATGTACGTCGTCGAACTCGACGAGGACATCTTCGTCATCGATGCCGGATTAATGTTCCCAGGAGACGAGATGCTTGGAATCGATAAAGTCATTCCAGACATCAGTTATTTAAAAGAAAACAAAGAGCGGATTCAGGGGATTTTCATTACCCATGGTCACGAGGATCATATCGGGGCACTCAGTTACGTCTTGCGTGACTTAAAAGTACCGGTTTACGGAACACGTTTGACGCTCGGTTTGATTGAACACAAATTAAAAGAAGCCGGTTTATTGAAAAAGGCAGATCTTCGTCCAATTGATGCCAAGACGAAATTAACCGTTGCAGGTCATTTTATTACGTTCTTCCGGGTCAACCACTCGATTCCGGATGCAGTCGGGGTATGTATTCAAACATCTCAAGGTGCGATCGTCCATACAGGGGATTTCAAATTCGATTACACACCAGTTGATGGAAAACAGGCGGATTTCGGGAAGATTGCAGCAATTGGTCAACGGGGAGTGCTTTGCTTACTGTCTGACTCAACGAATGCAGAGCGACCAGGGATGTCTGGATCAGAATCGATCGTCGGTTCTGAACTGAACGACGTCATCTATGAGGCACCAGGTCGTGTCATCGTCGCTTCATTCGCTTCGAACATTCATCGTCTACAACAAGTGTTTGCGGCAGCAGAAGCGAACAATCGAAAAGTAGCGGTCGTTGGTCGTAGCATGGTCAATAACGTCGAAGTGGCACAGCGTCTGAATTACTTACGCTTCAAACAGAAAACATTGATTGATCTATCTGACATCAACCGCCTCGACGATAACCAAGTCGTCATCTTGACGACAGGATCGCAAGGTGAGCCGATGGCAGCCTTGACACGAATGGCGCGTAACGCACATAAGCAAGTCAATATTCGCTTGAACGATACGGTCGTCGTTGCGGCTTCGCCGATTCCAGGTAACGAAAAGTCGGTTTCGAAAACGATCGATCTCTTATTCCGTGCTGGTGCGAATGTCATTTACAACCAACGGAAAGTACACGTTTCCGGTCACGGTCATGCGGAAGATCTGAAGCTGATGCTCAACTTGATCAAACCGAAATTCTTCCTACCGATTCACGGAGAATTCCGGATGCAAAAGGCACACAGTCGTCTCGCACAGACGGTTGGCGTCAATGCGAACAACATCTTCATCATCGAGAATGGGGATGTCGTTGAGTTCGAGAAGCGCAAAGCACGGATGTCACGCAAAGTGAACGCTGGAAACGTCTTGATCGACGGAATCGGTGTGGGTGATGTCGGAAACATCGTCCTTCGTGATCGTCGCTTGTTATCGCAAGACGGTGTCGTCCTTTGTGTCATTACGATCAGCCGGAAAAACAAAACGATCGTATCGGGACCAGAAATCATCTCTCGCGGATTCGTCTACATGCGTGAATCAGAGGATATGATCAACGAAGCAAACCGAATCGTTGCGAAACAACTACAAGGTAAATTAAACGGAGAATTGGATTGGACGGAGATGAAGTCGTTAATTCGAGATAAACTCAGTGCTTATCTCTATGAACAGACGAAACGCCGCCCGATGATTCTTCCGATCATCATGGAGATTTAACAAACGAGCGGCTCAGATTGACCAATACCTGGTCCACTGAGCCGTTTTTTTATCAGGAGGGATGACGTATGGCGACGACGAAACGAAAACCTGTACGAAAAAAAACGCCGCCACGGAAACGACCGGCAGCGAAGAAACAACGTCAGCCGATTGCGTATCGTACATATGCGACCATCATCGCAATCGTCTCATTACTAGCTTTCGTTCTCGCTTTCGGGGAGTTCGGGAAAGTCGGACTGACGCTAGCCGATGGAGGAGAGCGGTTAATTGGTCAGTTCGGTTCCTTATTATATGGTGGAATCGGTGCTGTGCTACTTTTACTCCTCTCGAATGCGTCGCGTGCTCAGAAATGGGCATGGTCGATGTTACTGATGGGTTCAGTCGTCTGGATTGATCTATTGCTCGGAGCACCGCGTGGCATTCTCAATGGATGGCTCTATCAAAACGCAGCTTATTATATTTCGAGCGCGGGTGCCTTCTTGATTGGTCTGTTCTTCATCGGAACGGCCGTTCATATCCTACGCCCATCGTTTTATGGTGAGCTGTGGCTTGGGCTCCGGGAACGTGCAGAAGAGTTTCGCAATCGTGAACGAACACCACGTCCTCGTGTCGAAAAAGAGTTGAAATCGAAACCGGTTCGTGAGAAAAAAACGAAGACGTTGCGACCAGCAACTGTCGAGGAACCAATCGAAACGGAACAAGAAGCAGAAGATCCGTCCGTCAACATTCAAGACGTTCCGATCATCGGTTTCACGGATCACGTTGAACCCCAAGCAGCGGAAACACAAGGGCCGTTGACGATGACAGAGACACCAGACGGTTATCAATTGCCGTCGCTTGATTTGTTAGCAGAACCGACATCAAAAGATTTGTCCGGCGAGAACAAACGACTGAAGGACAATGCCACGAAATTGATTGCAACCTTAAAGTCGTTCGGGATCGGAGCAAAAGTTTTAAAGATTCATCTCGGACCTAGTGTCACGAAGTACGAGATTGAACCAAAACAAGGAATCAAGCTTAGTCGAATCACGGGACTCGCCGATGACTTAGCGCTAGCGTTAGCCGCAAAAGATATCCGGATCGAAGCACCGATTCCGGGTAAAGCGGCTGTTGGAATCGAGGTGCCGAACCGTGAAGTCGCCATGGTATCACTTCGAGAAGTACTAGGAGCGGAGAGCGTCCAATCCGACAGCGATCGTTTGCTCGTTGCACTCGGACGAAGCATTTCTGGTGAGACGGTGACAGCGAAGTTGAATAAGATGCCACACGTCTTAGTTGCCGGTTCGACGGGTTCCGGTAAATCGGTCTGTATCAATGGGATGATTGTCTCGATATTGATGCGGGCACGACCGGATGAAGTCCGCTTGATGATGATTGACCCGAAAATGGTCGAATTGAATGTCTACAACGGCATTCCGCACCTCTTAGCGCCCGTCGTCACCGATCCTAAAAAAGCGGCACAGGCATTAAAACAGGTCGTCTCGGAAATGGAACGCCGTTATGAGATCTTCAGTCAAAACGGAGCGCGCAACATCGAAGGCTACAATGCACTGATTGATAAGATGAACGCAGAGGAGAAAGTGCATCAACGATTACCGTACATCGTTGTCATCGTCGATGAGTTAGCTGACTTGATGATGGTCGCGTCAAACGAAGTCGAAGATGCGATCATGCGACTTGCACAAATGGCGCGAGCAGCAGGAATTCATATGGTCATTGCGACGCAGCGTCCGAGTGTTGACATCATCACCGGTGTCATCAAGGCGAATATCCCGTCGCGGATCGCATTCAGTGTATCGAGTGCGACTGACTCGCGGACGATTCTTGATACGGGAGGCGCTGATAAATTGCTCGGACGAGGAGATATGTTGTTACTTGGTAACGGCATGAACAAACCGGTCCGCGTACAAGGAGCCTTTTTATCGGACGAAGAAGTCGAGAAGGTCGTCAATCATGTCATCAGTCAGCAAAAGGCACAGTATGTTGAAGCGATGATTCCAAAAGATGTACCAGAGGGCGAAACAGAGGTCGACGATCCACTTTACGATGAGGTCGTCCAGTTCATTCTGACACAAGAGACGGCATCAACGTCGATGATTCAACGAAAGTACCGCATCGGTTACAACCGAGCTGCCCGTCTTATTGATGCGTTAGAAGAAAACGGTCTGATTGGTCCATCTGAAGGATCTAAACCACGCCGCGTCATGGGACGTTAATCGAGTAGAAAGGAAGTCGTGGAATATTCCAAGGCTTCCTTTTCTTTTCTAGGAAAATGTATAGATAAGAACCGATGTCTCGAAAAAAGAAGGGATACATGAAAAAAAGACATGATGATTTTGTATAAATAGAAATGACTGGAAAAATTAATGAATGCATCAAAAATAAAATCGCTTTCATGAAAATAGTTGTCAGACGTCTGTTGATTTTCAGTAGTGTTTTTGGCATACTCAGTCATATGAGTGACCGACCTTCAACACGAGGGCTGGGAGCAGCTTTTTCACAAATAGATAATGAAAGCGCTCTCATAATTGCAGAGGAGATGGATGAAATGAAGAAGAAACAGGTAATCGTATCGATGATGTCAGTAGCGACGGTTGGTCTTGCTGCTTGTGGTGGTTCAGGTGAGAAAGCCAATCAAAAAGATCAATTCTCTGTTGCGATGGTAGCCGATAAGGGTGGTATCGATGATAAATCGTTCAACCAATCCGCTTGGGAAGGTCTGCAAGCATACGGTAAAGACAACAAACTTCAAAAGAATGAAGGGTTCTCTTATCTACAATCTAAATCGCAACAAGATTATCAACCGAATCTATCGCGTCTTGCTCGTGGGGGAGAAGATTTAGTTTTCGGAATCGGGAACACGTTCAATGAGGATATCAAAACAGTTGCTGATCAATTCAAAGACACACAATTCGCAATCATCGATAACGTCGTTGAAGGAAAGAACGTCACGTCGATCACATTCAAGGAAAATGAAGGAGCATATCTTGCAGGGATCGTTGCTGCAATGGAGACGAAAAAAGATCATATCGGTTTCGTTGGTGGGATGAAGATGGACGTCATCGAGCGTTTCCGTGCCGGTTTCGAAGCAGGTGCTAAGTCCGTCAATCCGAAGATTAAAATCGATGTCCAATATGCGGAAGACTTCGCAGCTCCAGAAAAAGGTCAAGCGATCGCAGCTGGAATGTATGGTAAAGGCGCAGATATCATCTTCCCAGCAGCAGGTGGTACAGGAAACGGTGTCTTCACAGAGGCGAAAAACCGCAAGAAAAACGGTGAAAACGTCTCAGTCATCGGTGTCGACCGAGACCAAAAAGAAGAGGGTATGCCGGAAGACGTTACATTAACTTCTGTCATCAAACGTGTCGACCGTGCAGTCGAAGATACAGCAAACGCAGCGAAGGATGGTAAACTCGAGGGCGGCAAAACGATTCGTTATGGTCTGAAAGAAGATGGAGTTGATATCGTACCATCTGAAAAGATTTCGAAGAAGACGTTGACTGCGCTTGAGAAAGCAAAATCAGATGTCGTTTCTGGAAAAATCGAAGTACCTGAGCAATAAGCGTTGAAAAAAGAAGGGGCATTCTTAGGTAGAATGCCCTATTTTCTTCCATTATTGATTGCGTTATGAAAAGGGTTACAAAAGCGCCAGAAGTCAGACTTCTAACCTGTTACAAAATGATTGCAGGATTGTGTTGGGCGTCATATACTTATCTTGGCTGGAGTTCTCATACGTCAGAAGTCTGAGCACTGGTTACAACTAGATAGAGGATGGAGATGCGTCATGTCGATTAAATTAGATCATCGTTTGCTTTATTTACGTGTGATTGAAAAGATCAAGTCTGACATCGATGACGGCGTTTACAAGGAAGGCGAGAAGCTCCCTTCAGAGTTTGAACTTTCAAAGCAACTTGGCGTCAGTCGAGCTACTCTTCGAGAGGCTTTACGAATTCTTGAAGATGAGAACATCGTCATCCGTAAACACGGTGTCGGTACGTTTATCAATGCAAGACCACCGTTTACTTCTGGAATCGAAGAATTGTACAGCGTAACAGAAATGATTGCGCGCGCAGGTATGGTTCCGACATCAGAAGTGTTATCATCCGAGATGGTCCAACCGACTGAGCGCGACCGAGAGCGTTTTCAACTTGGTCCGGATGAATTGGTTTATCGAATCGAACGAATCCGACTCGCAGGGGATGTTCCTGTCGTCTATTGTATCGATAAGATTCCAAGCCATTATATTAAAAATGAAGAGCAGTTCACCTCTTCGACATCATTATTTGATGCTTTAGAAAAAGAACTTGGACGACGTGTCACGCATGCCGTGACGCACATCGAGCCACGTATTGATCCGAAAATCGCTGAACAATTACATACGGACCAACCTTTGCTCGCGTTGCGTCAAACGCATTATGATGAGCTCGACCGTTCCGTTCTTTTTTCAGCGAACTATTTCCGAGCAGATAAGTTTGATTTCCACGTCATCCGTAAACGTGTGTGAGCCATTGTTTTAGGATGAATACTGAAAGCGCTTTCCGTCATAACCTACGTAACGCTCCTCATCGCCAGCCTCGGGTGCTAGACGTAGTCTTGAACTTTGTATGACCATATTCGAAAGGGGATTTTCCAGATGAAAAAGAAGTCACTTCTCGCATTAGCAGCAACAGGTTTAGCAATGAGTTCGGTCCTTGCAGCATGTGGTGGCAACGACGATTCAAAAGATTCAGGTAGCGGCAGCAAATCAGACGGCTTTAAAGTAGGTATGGTTACAGATACAGGCGGTGTTGATGATAAATCATTCAACCAATCTGCTTGGGAAGGTATCCAGAAGTTCGGAAAAGACAACGACCTAAAAGAAGGTACTGGCTACAAATATCTTCAATCTGCAAAACAATCGGATTACCAACCGAACCTTCAACAATTAGCTCGTGCTAAATACGACTTGATCCTCGGTATCGGGTTCTTGATGGGAGAAGATATCGGTAAAGTAGCGGATCAGTTCAAAAAGAGCAACTTCGCACTCGTCGATATGGTCGTTGACAAGCCAAACGTCGCGTCAATCGTCTTCAAAGAAAACGAAGGATCGTTCCTCGTTGGTGTCGTTGCTGGTTTGACGACGAAATCAGATAAAGTCGGATTCGTCGGCGGCGTTAACTCTGACTTGATCAAGAAGTTCGAGAGTGGATTCAAAGCAGGTGTTAAAGCAGTCAACCCAGACGCTGACATCGAAGTTCAATATGCAGAAGACTTCAACGCTGCTGAAAAAGGACAAGCGATCGCTTCAGGTATGTACGGTAAAAAAGTCGACGTCATCTATCATGCAGCTGGTGGTACAGGACAAGGGGTATTCACAGAAGCGAAAAACCGTAAGAAAAACGGTGAGGATGTTTGGGTTATCGGTGTAGACCGTGACCAAGTCGAAGAAGGTATGCCAGAGAACGTCACATTGACGTCAATGGTCAAACGTGTCGATACAGCTGTTGAGCAAGTCTCAAAAGATACGAAAGACGGCAACTTCCCAGCAGGTAAAGTTGTTGAGTTCGGTCTAAAAGACGGCGGTGTTGATATCGCACCTTCGAAAGACAACGTTTCGAAAGAAGCGCTCGACAAAGTCGAAGAGTATAAAAAACAAATCATCGATGGCGACGTTAAAGTCCCAGCGACAGACGACGAGTACAAAGAATACGAAGCGTCACTGAAATAATAATGAAAGCGGGGGTCGCTAGCATTGCGGCTCCCCCTTTTAAACTAAACATGGGAGTGGATTTTCTTGGAATACGTCATTGAGATGCTGAACATTAGAAAAGAGTTTGGCAGTTTCGTCGCAAATGATAATATCACGCTCCAGCTTCGGAAAGGTGAGATTCACGCTTTACTTGGTGAAAACGGTGCCGGAAAATCGACGCTGATGAACGTCTTATTTGGTTTGTATCAGCCTGAGGCTGGAGAAATTCGTGTACGTGGTGAAAAAGCCAATATTACGAGTCCGAACGTCGCGAACGATCTTGGAATCGGTATGGTGCACCAACACTTCATGCTCGTTCAAAATTTCACTGTTACTGAAAACATCATTTTAGGTGCAGAGCCACGTGCCGGAATTAAGATCGACCGTGCAACTGCACGTGAGAAGGTACGCCAGATTTCTGAACAGTATGGTCTTGCTGTTGATCCTGATGCAAAAATCGAGGATATCTCAGTCGGAATGCAACAGCGTGTTGAAATTTTAAAGACGTTGTACCGTGGTGCAGACATCTTGATCTTCGATGAACCATCTGCTGTCTTGACACCACAAGAGATCAAAGAATTGATTCAGATCATGAATCGCTTGATCGCAGAAGGAAAGTCGATCATCCTCATCACGCACAAACTGAAGGAAATCATGGAAGTAGCTGATCGCTGTACGACGATTCGCCGTGGTAAGTATATCGGAACGGTCGATATCGATGAGACGATGACACAGTCGCGTCTTGCTGAAATGATGGTAGGTCGTGAAGTCAACTTTAATGCGGAGTATTCCAAGGCAACTCCACAAGAACTCGTTCTCGACATCAAGGATCTAGTCGTCAAGGACAGTCGCGGCATCAAAGCCGTCGATGGATTAAATCTCGACATTCGTGCCGGAGAGATCGTCGGAATTGCCGGAATCGACGGGAACGGGCAAACGGAATTGATTGAAGCCATCACTGGTCTCCGTAAAGCGGATAGTGGAGAAATCTTCCTCAACAATAAATCGATCAAAAACTTGAAGCCACGTAAAGTGACGGAATCAGGTGTCGGTCACATTCCGCAAGACCGTCATAAACATGGACTTGTCCTCGATTATTCAATCGGACATAACATGGTCTTACAAACGTATTACAAACAACCGTATTCAAAAGCAGGCATCATGAACTATAAACAAGTCATGGAAAAAGCAAAAACGCTCATCGAGAAGTTCGACGTCCGAACTCCAAGTCCAGAGACGTTTGCTCGTGCCTTGTCAGGTGGTAACCAGCAAAAAGCGATCATTGCGCGTGAAGTCGATCGTTCACCAGACCTATTGATTGCAGCACAGCCGACACGTGGTCTTGATGTCGGAGCAATCGAGTTCATTCATGAACAGTTGGTTCTTGAACGCGAAAAAGGTCGCGCTGTCTTGTTGATTTCATTCGAACTCGAAGAAATTCTTCAAGTATCAGATCGGATTGCCGTTCTTTATGAAGGAAAAACAGTTGCCTTCTTGGATCCAAAAGAAACGAATGAGATCGAGCTTGGCTTCTTGATGGCCGGCGGTAAGAAAGAGGAGGTAGGTCATTCATGAAGTTAGAGCGTTTTTACGGCATCCTCATTCCGATTCTTTCCATCATCCTTGGAATGGTCGTCGGGGCGATCGTCATGGTCATCGGCGGGTATGATCCGATTGCCGGTTTTGATCAGTTATTCTATGGTATTTTTGGCGAACCATACAGCATCGGTGAAACATTGCGAGCAGCAGCTCCGTTGATCTTTGCCGGTCTTGCTGTCGCGTTTGCTTTCCGGACTGGACTCTTTAACATCGGGGTTGAAGGTCAGGTTCTCGTCGGGTGGATGGTCGCAGTTTGGATCGGGATTGAGTTTGATCTACCGATGGCGATTCATTTACCGCTTGCTCTAATTGGAGCAGGTTTAGCAGGTGCACTTTGGGCATCGATTCCTGGTATCTTAAAAGCGAAGTTTCATGTGCATGAAGTCATCACGTCAATCATGATGAACTATATCGCATTGTATGTGACGAATGATATTTTACGTCATGTCATCGGTATTACGAACGAGCGGACGGAGTCAGTCAAGGAATCAGCATCTCTTGCTTCACCGTTCTTACAAGAGATGACGGATTTTTCACGATTGCATAACGGGATTTTCATCGCAGTCATCGCTGCCCTCGTCTTCTGGTTCATTTTGTGGAAAACAACGCTTGGTTATGAACTCCGAGCAGTTGGATTCAATAAAAATGCTGCAGAGTATGCAGGGATGGGCGTTAACCGAAACATCATCTTATCGTTCGTCATCTCAGGTGTGTTCGCAGGTCTCGCTGGAGCGATGGAAGGTCTTGGGACGTTCCAAAACATGACATTGAACGCGTCCTTCACAGGTGTTGGATTCGACGGAATCGCGGTTGCCTTGTTAGGTGCGAATAACCCGATCGGTGTCGTTCTCGCGGCGTTACTGTTTGCAGGACTCAACATCGGTGGTCTGTCGATGCAACAGATTGGTATTCCACCGGAACTGATCAAAATCATCATCGCATTCATCATCATCTTCGTGGCTTCGGGTTACGCGATTCGTCTCGTCATCGAGAAGTTCACGGTTAAGAAAGAATCTAAAAAAGCGAAAGGAGCCGGTCAATAATGGGCTTTCTTGAAGTACTTTATATCATCGTGCCAATCGCACTCGCCTATTCGGCTCCGTTAATCATTGCAGCACTTGGCGGCATTTTCAGTGAGCGTTCTGGCGTCGTCAACATCGCGTTAGAAGGATTAATGGTCATGGGTGCCTTCACAGGTGTCGTCACGGCATTGACTTTATCGAAAATGGGCTTAGGTGCTGCGAGTCCTTGGCTTGCGATGCTCATCGCGATCGTCGTCGGAGCGGTCTTCTCACTGTTCCTTGCGATTCCAGCAATCCTCTTCCGAGCAGACCAAACGGTTCTTGGAGTAGCGATCAACTTGCTTGCGGTTGGTCTTGCGATCTTCCTTGTCCGTGCACTTTACAGTAAAGGACAGACAGATTCGATTCCAAACCGGATTTCGAAAGAAAATGTACCATTCTTGTCTGATATTCCAGTCTTGAAGATGTTCTTCGCAAACGTCTACTACACATCGTATATCGCGATCGTTCTCGCGTTCGTCGCATGGTACATCATCTTCAAGACACCATTTGGTCTTCGTTTACGTTCTGTCGGGGAACACCCGATGGCAGCGGACACGATGGGAATCAACGTCACGAAGATGCGTTTCATCGGCGTTATGATTTCTGGTGGTTTCGGCGGTCTTGCTGGTGCTGTCTACGCGACGTCGATTTCATTGAACTTCAGTGTGACGACGATTCTCGGTCAAGGCTTCCTCGCGATTGCGGCGATGATCTTCGGAAAATGGAACCCACTCGGTGCCATGGGGGCAGCCCTCTTCTTCGGGTTCGCTCAAGCGATTTCGATCATCGGTCAGCAATTGCCGTTACTCGATCAAATTCCACAAGTGTATCTGTTGATTGCGCCGTATTTATTGACGATCTTAGCACTTGCTGGTGTCGTTGGTCGTGCGGATGCACCAAAAGCTGTCGGTGTACCGTATATCAAAGGTAAACGCTAAATTTTTACTAATCATAGACCGGATGTTGCCAATTGGTGACATCCGTTTTTTTAGATGATCGATAGATTGAATGAGAAAAAGTCCAATAAAAAAAGATGCTTCGCGAGGAAACATCTTTTTTTATTCACTTATTCGAATTTTAACGCATCGCCTTCGAACGATTCATCTGCTACTTTGATTGAATCCGTCGGGCAACCTTCGAATGCATCAATCATATCGTCGAATAATGCTTCTGGAATTTCGGCAGTACCATTGTTATCATCAAGAATGACATACGCCAAACCCTCATCATCATAATCATAGATATCTGGTGCCGCTGCTCCACAAGCACCACAAGCGATGCAAGTATCTTTGTCGACAATCGTAAATTTAGCCATTGAACGGTCTCCTCTCTATACGAAAACATTATTGAAACACGCTGTTCTCATCTATATGTCATTGTATCGGACTCATCGTTGCATTTCAATGACGAAGCACAAGTGACAGCAGAAAATGTATATATCATCACATGCCCGCAAACGGCCTCTCTAAAACGTAACGATGAAACAGGAATAGCATATCATCTTTGATTTGGAAACGACATACAACAGGAGGGAGCGTGACATATGGAAGTTTCTTTACTCGAGCGTATTTTTCTGGAATCGATCCAGCGCCTTCGAAATGAACGATCTGACCGCAGTCTTTATCATGTTTTTCAAGGAAAGAAATCAGCGACTTCTCTGCAAGATGCTCATTTTTATGATTTAGAGTCGGTATTCGGTACTGTATTAGTCAGTAAACAGCGATTCGAAACAATCTTGGCTGAACTTGCGCAGAAGAATTGGATTGAGCGGCAAGAGACACTGCGACTGACGTACGAAGGCGCGCGACTAGTAGAGCAAACGGATCGTGCGACCATTGATCAACTAGGTGGTGAACTTCGTGGTTATGCTGAGATGATGTGGAAACGACTCAGCCTTTTGGTTCAAACGATGGTTTGTTTGGAAGCGAAACAGCCGTTTATTCCTGTGCAACAGGAAACCATCATCCGTGAATGGGTAAAAAGTGTTCTTCCGACCATCTCGAATCGAGCAGAATGGTTACATCATATGCACCAAGAGTTGATATTTCTCCTTGAGCGCTTACCAGAGCGAGAAGCGACATTAATCAGTTACCGCTTGTCTGGCGTGCAGGCAGGATGGTCTTATCCGCAATTAGCTCAAATGATGAAAACGGATGTGGAGAGTGTTCAATACGAATTTACGATCGCTTGGCGAAAGTGCATCGATGACTTAGAAAAAACACCATTTCTAAAGCAAATAGGTGTTGATCTACACACGTCAAAAATGACCCAGTCTGCGCAAACGACATGGGAGTTATTACAACAGGGATTAACCGTTGAAGCGGTTGCGATCCGAAGACGATTAAAAAATAGTACGATGGAAGATCATCTTGTTGAGATTGCAATGTATGCTCCTTCGTTTCCGCTGGATCATTTTGTTACGTTATCTCAGCAAGAAGAGGTTCGACAGATTGCACAGCGACTCGGAACTTACGCGCTGAAGCGGATCAAGAGTGAGATGCAATCCGAGATATCTTATTTTCAGATTCGATTGGTTTTAGCACGTAGTAAATGGGAGGGGATTTAATGGAAGCGTTATTGCATCGTCATTTTGGATACGAAGCATTTCGACCTGGACAACGCCAAATCATCGATTCCATCCTAAACGGAACAGATACACTAGCAATTTTGCCGACTGGTGGAGGAAAGTCTGTCTGTTATCAATTTCCGTCTTATGTACAAAATGAAGGACTGACGTTGATTTTGTCTCCGTTACTCTCGTTGATTGAAGACCAGGTTATGCAAATTAAGCGCAGAGGGGAGCGATCTGTCGCTAAATTAACTTCTGTCGAGACACGAGAAGAGAAGGAGCAGATCTTATCTGTACTCGAACATCTACGATATCTTTACTTATCACCGGAGCAACTGGCGCTGCCGCAGATTCGGGCTCGGCTAAAACAGATCAATATCGCGCTCTTCGTCGTCGATGAGGCGCATTGTATCTCCCAATGGGGACACGAATTTCGACCGGAGTATGCAAGACTTGGTCACATTCGACAAGAACTAGGTCTTCCACCATGTCTTGCCTTAACGGCAACAGCGACGCGTGCTGTTGAGCAAGATATTCGAACACAACTGCGTATGCATGAGCCACAAATCATCCGTCGTTCTGTCAACCGACCAGAAATCCAATACGTTGTCGATCGCGTGGATCGAGAAGAAAAGGATGCGGCAGTCAATCGGTGGATGGAACGCATCGTTCGCCCATGCGTCATCTATACGACGACCCGTAAAGAAGCGGAACGAATTGCTGAAATCATTGACGGCGCGACCTATTATCATGCTGGGTTGACGATAGAAGATCGCCAGCTTGTTCAACAACAGTTTCTTCATGATGAGATTGATTGTCTCGTGTGTACGAGTGCGTTCGGAATGGGTGTCGATAAAGGTAACGTCCGTACGGTCATTCACTATACGATGCCTGCGACGATCGAAGCTTACATGCAGGAAGTCGGACGTGCCGGACGTGACGGTAAAGAGGCGACTGCAATCTTACTTTACGCTGCTCAAGATGAACAACTACAAACGTACTTGATTGACACGCAATATGCGCCCGTCTTGTGGATCGATCAATTGCAACAAGGAATGAATCAAGGCGAATCCTATGCCAAGATGGAAAGTGGTTTTCGTTTTAATCCGGAAGATCCGGCATACCGCTTACTTAAATCACAACTCGAGAATGGGTGGTCGAAGGAACGCATCATCCAGTGGCAAACAGAACGTAAACAATTGAAACGACAAGAGATCAACCAGATGATGGACTACATTCACCGGAACGAATGTCGCCGTTCGATGTTGTTGCATCATTTTGATGAGCAGGCAATCGTACAACCACGTTGTTGTGATATATGTGGAACGATTGAGTGGGAAAGTCCAGTGCAGAGAAGGACGCATCAACCGGTAGATTGGAAATTGCGTTTAGAACAAGTCTTTTTTTCATCACCAGATTCGGTGTAAACTAGACAATATCCTTATATTTTTCAAGAAAAGGTGATGAACATTGAGTAAACAAGATCAGAGACGGTTGCATCAGAACGAAGAGGATCAGTCACTTCCACCGCGTTCTTCGCGTATCGAACACGTTCGAAACGAGCGATTAAAACAACCATTTCGAAAAAATCCGTTAGCAATCACGTTGACGGTGCTCATGATCACGATCATCATCGCCTTCGTCTCCATCGGTTTCATGATGTAAGGGCACATTGTGAACGGAGATTTTTTTCCTTTCAGCGTATACTAGAAAGGAAGGGGAAGGAGGCACGATGCATGGATCGTGGGAAATATAATATCAAAGCAGTCGCTGCGTTAGTGGGACTCAACCCGACGACCATTCGTGCTTGGGAGCGGAGATATCAGGTGCTTGATCCGGATCGAAGTGAATCCGGACATCGCATCTATAGTGATAACGATGTCGCGAAATTACGCTGGATCGTCGATAAACAAAAAGAGGGGTTATCTGTCTCTAAAGCAATCCAGTTGTATGAGATGCCTGTCAATCGGGCTGAAGTACCGCACGATTACGGAGTCGAACTGCGAGATCAGTTATTTCAGGCATTGACGAACTTTGAAGAACGACATGCGCATGACATCATGAATAAAGCATTCTCGATGTTTAGCTTCGATAAAGTGATTCAGGACATCGTCGGTCCACTTTTGCATGAGATAGGAGTGAAGTGGGAGTCGGGTGAGATCACGATTGCGCACGAGCATTTTGCGACGGCATTTCTGAGAGCTCGCCTTTCGACATTGTCGTTACAGATGCCGATCAATCCGTTCTTACCACGAATCGTCTGTGTCTGTGCGCCGGAAGAAGAACACGAACTCGGACTACTTTTCTTTACACTTTATTTACGACAATCTGGATTTGATGTCATTTTCCTCGGTTCCGGTATACCGGTTCAGGATTTGGTGACGGTCACACACCAGCTGCAACCGAAAGCCGTTATTCTTTCCTGCACGTTATCGGATCATTTACCGTTGCTCGATGAAGCGCTGGCACGTTTGATGGCTGATTTTCCGGATCTTGAGATTGGTCTTGGAGGTTATGCGGTCGATCAGCTGCCGGAACGGTATGGTCCACATTTACTTGGTGCAGACGATCAATCTTGGAAAAGTTGGTTAAGTCGACTCACTCCGACAACTGGTGTATAGTATGATTCATAGCGAACGGAGACATCAGGTTTCCGGTTTTGACTGGAGGAGTCTATATGAGGTTTGAACAAATGAAACAAGGACACCTTCGTGTCTTCATCACAAAGCAGGAGTTATCGCTTCACGACGTTCGACCAGAAACGTTGGCTGTCGGGAAGGGACAAGCTTTATTGCGTAATCTATTAGAAGAAGCCGAATCGAATTTTGGTTTTCAAGCAGCAGGAACACTCGAATTTTTCGTTACATTCTTTCCGAATGACGGGATGCTCGTTGATGTACGTCGTGAAGGCGATTTGCCAGAAGAGATGAACGAGGAGTTCGATCAAGTCGAAATCCGTATGACAGTTGATATCGTCCATCACGTCTTATATGCTCTACAATCGCTAGAAGACGTCATTCAAGCGAGTCATGGATTATTGCGACATATGCCTCGTACAGAGACAGGTGGTAGCCTCTACTTCTTCGAGGGAAGCTATTATCTCTATTTCCAAGAACGAATGAATGAGGCGCTCGAACAGACGGTGACGACGATTTTGTCTGAATACGGTGAACCGAGCCCGAAAAGTCCACTTGTCATGGCGGAGTATGGGAAAACGATTCAGGCGGAACATGCCGTCGCAACGATAGCTGAACAGTTTAATATGTAAAACATCAAGTGCGACATTCCCTCATAGGGGGATGCCGCACCTTTTTGTGTTCTGCTGGAAGTGGCACCATTTTGTATTTTTTCATCGTCAGAAGGATGGTATGATAATCATTGAACGTAAGAAGAAGGAGTGAAGTAGGATGAAAGTGGCAGTATTATACGGTGGGACTTCAGGAGAACGGGAGGTTTCATTAAACAGTGGAAAGTCGATCATGGAAGCATTAAACAGTAAAGGGCATGAGGTCACGGCTGTTGATTTCCACCCTGATCAAGCGCATGAACTCTTCCAGCTGGATGTAGATGTGGCTGTCATCGCTCTTCACGGGAAAATTGGTGAAGATGGACGCGTACAAGCATTGCTTGAACTGGCAGACATTCCATATACAGGTTCAGGTGTGTTAGCGTCAGCGCTAGCGATGGATAAGGCACGTTCGAAAGTTCACTTTGATAAAGCAGGCATTACGATCGCCCGTGATGTGCTGTTAGAGCGTGGAGATGATATCGAAGCAAAAATCGTAGAGTGGAATGGTCAATTTCCTTGTGTCGTCAAACCAGCACAAGAAGGCTCATCAAACGGATTGACGATTGCTCAAGATGAGACGATGTTACGTGAAGGAATCGCTAAAGCCTTTGAAGCGGACGATGCAGTGCTTGTCGAACAGTTCATTAAAGGGCGTGAAGTGACAGTCCCTGTCGTCGGTCATAAAGGTGCAGAAAAAGCACTGCCGGTCATCGAGATCATTCCGAAGAACGCCTTTTATGACTATGAATCCAAGTATGCCATCGGAGGTTCGGAGCATATTTGTCCTGCTGAGCTGGATGAGACAACGACAGAAAAACTTCAAGAATGGGCTGTTAAAGCGCATCAAGTCCTTGGCTGTGCAGGATACTCGCGATCTGATTTCCTAGTACCGGAATCCGGAAATCCAGTCATCTTGGAGACGAATACACTTCCTGGTATGACTTCGACCAGTTTATTCCCGGACGGTGCACGAGCAGTGGGAATCGAATATCCGGAATTGGTCGAATATTTCATGGAACTGGCGATCGAACGACATCGTCAAACAAAACAACCAAATCAATGATATCCTAGGAAAAGAAGTGAGAAAGCGCTTACAAATATAGGCGTAACCCCTTTCATTACGTTCGAGAAAAGAGTATACTTTATCCGAACAAGGAAACGGCATAGGGGATGCCACTTATGGGGAGGAACGTTGGAATGATCACTGACCAACAACATGCGAATCACCGCAAGAACGTACTGGAAGCGACACAAGAAATCGTCAAGGAGGCACTAGGGAAACTTGGTTATCCAGACGAGATGTACGAATTACTTAAAGAACCACTCCGGATGTTGACAGTCCGGATTCCGGTACGGATGGATGATGGTTCGACGAAAATCTTCACAGGATATCGTGCGCAACATAACGATGCCGTTGGACCAACGAAAGGTGGAATTCGCTTCCACCCGAACGTGACGGAAGTTGAAGTCAAAGCATTATCCGTCTGGATGAGTCTGAAGGCAGGTATCGTTGACTTACCATACGGCGGCGGTAAAGGCGGAATCATCTGTGATCCACGTGAGATGAGCTTCCGTGAAATCGAACGTCTCAGCCGTGGATATGTCCGTGCTATCAGTCAAATCGTTGGACCGACGAAGGATATTCCAGCACCTGACGTCTTCACGAACTCGCAAATCATGGCATGGATGATGGATGAATACAGTCGAATCGATGAATTCAACTCACCTGGTTTCATTACAGGGAAACCGCTCGTCCTCGGTGGCTCACACGGGCGTGAGACAGCGACGGCGAAAGGTGTCGCAATCATGATTCGGGAAGCGGCTGCTAAAAAGGGTATCTCGCTCGAAGGCGCACGTGTCGTCGTTCAAGGATTCGGCAACGCCGGAAGTTTCTTATCGAAATTCATGTATGATTTAGGTGCAAAAGTCATCGCGATCAGCGATGCGTACGGAGCACTCCATGATCCAAACGGTCTCGATATTCCATACCTACTCGACCGTCGTGACTCGTTCGGTACCGTGACGACATTGTTCAAAAATACGATCTCGAATAAAGAATTGCTTGAACTTGAATGTGATATTCTTGTTCCGGCAGCAATCGAGAATCAAATCACAGAAGACAATGCGCACGATATCAAAGCAGCGATCGTCGTTGAAGCGGCTAACGGTCCGACGACGAACGAGGCGACGAAAATTCTCGCTGAACGTGACATCCTGATCGTTCCGGATGTTCTTGCTTCGAGTGGTGGCGTAACGGTTTCTTACTTCGAATGGGTCCAAAACAACCAAGGGTATTACTGGACGGAAGAGGAAGTACACGAGAAACTTGAAAAAGTACTCGTGAACTCGTTCAACCAAGTCTATCAGACAGCGCAGACGCGTAATGTCGACATGCGACTTGCCGCTTATATGGTAGGTGT
Organism: Exiguobacterium sp. s91; assembly: GCF_018618915.1. NCBI lineage: Bacteria > Bacillati > Bacillota > Bacilli > Caryophanales > Exiguobacterium > Exiguobacterium sp. s91. Next base: position 987,678 of record NZ_JACSMZ010000001.1, read on the forward strand.
CCGGAAGATGGCGGAAGCATCTCGTTTCCGTGGTTGGGTCTAATATGATAATGAACGTCCGCTTCTTCTTTGCGAAGAGCGGGCGTTTTGCATTGCAATTTCTTTCGTCTATGGTAGAGATTTGCTAAGATATAAAAAAAGCAACCGGAAGAGGAGATATTCGAATGTTAGATTGTATCGTAATCGGTGCAGGACCGTGTGGGTTATCGGCAGCGATCGAAATGCAAGATCGGGGACTAGACGTCGAAGTGCTCGAAAAGGGAAATATCGTCGAAGCGATTTATCGTTATCCGACGCATCAAACGTTCTTTTCAAGTAGTGAGAAGTTAGAAATTGGTGGTGTACCGTTCATCAATAAAGAATTAAAACCGCGACGTCTCGACGCGCTCGTCTATTATCGAGAAGTCGTCAAACGAAAACAATTGACGATTCGTCCGTTTGAGACGGTCGAGCGGATTGAACGTCAAGCGGATCATTTTATCATCCACTCGGAGCGTTCCGGGGAAAAAAGAAGCCGAGAAGCTCGCTCCGTCGTGCTTGCGACAGGTTATTATGGTTTACCGAACCGAATGGATGTTCCTGGAGAGGAATTACCTCATGTCTCGCACTACTTTACGGAAGGACATCCGTATTTTGATCAAGATGTCGTCGTTATCGGTGGGAAAAATTCGAGCGTTGATGCAGCGATTGAACTTGAAAAAGCGGGAGCACGTGTGACCGTCCTTTACCGTGGACCGGAGTATAGTCCATCCATCAAACCATGGGTGTTGCCGAACTTCGAATCTCTCGTTCGTTCGGAAAAGGTCAAGATGATTTTTGGAGCGTCAATCGAAGAAATTACGGAGCAAGAGGTGGTTTATCAAATAGATGGAGATAAACAGACCGTCCGTGCTGATTTTGTTTTTGCGATGACAGGTTACACACCCGATGTCGGATTGTTCGCTGACACAGGCATTACGATTGATCGTAAAACAGGTATTCCAAGTCACGACGAAGAGACGATGGAATCGAATGTCCCGGGCATCTACATCGCAGGTGTCGTCGCAGCAGGATATGATGCCAATAAAATATTTATTGAAAATGGACGTTTTCACGGTGCAAACATTGCTAACCATCTCGTTGAACGGCTACGTGGTGCATCGATACAAGCCTAAACAAAACCTCTTGATTTGGAAGATGAATTTCCGGATCAAGAGGTTTTTTTCATTTATTCAACGCGGAATGATTCTTCGAGTTCTAGTTGTGAAGCATCGATTTCGAGTTCGACCATCAGTTTAAGCCGCGCTTTTTGTGAATTCAGTCCATTCGAGAAAATGACGCCGAGTTCTTTTAATTGTTGTCCACCACCCGTATATCCGTAGACGTCTTGAACGATTCCGTTGAAGCAACGGCTGACGATGACGATCGGCATGACGGTAATCAATTCAGCGATGGCATCCACGATACTTGGTGGTACATTTCCTTGACCGAGGACTTCAAGGACGAGTCCATCATAACCGAGTTGTTTCACAGCAAGTAATAGGTCGGGTTCCATACCGGCATAGACTTTAAGAACGGCGACCCGTTTTGAGAGCGAAGTCACCATATGTGTTTGTTTCAAGAGCGGTGTATTGAATAAGTAGACATGATCCTTCGTTACCATCCCAAGATTTCCGAAATGAACGGATTTGAATGTATCGACGGATGACGTGTGCGTTTTTGTGACGTTGAATGCCGAATGGATTTCCCCGTTGAAGACGACGAGGACACCTTTTCCGTGCGCAGCTTCACTGACAGCGACACGAAGTGCCGTAATCAGATTAAACTCACCATCGGATCCGACCTCATTAGAAGAACGCATGGCTCCTGTCAAAACGATCGGAACAGGTGCACCAAGCGTCAAATGTAAGAAATAAGCCGTCTCTTCCAGTGTGTCCGTTCCGTGAGTGATGACGACGCCGTCGTAATGTTCCTTCTTGAGCTCACTCTCGATGAAATGGGCTAGACGCAACATGATGTCAGGTGTCATATGCGGAGAAGGTAAGTTTGCGAAGTGACGCGTCGTAATGTTGGCAATATCTGTTGCACGCGGGAGTGAAGCGTCGAGTGGATTGATATCGTTTGGTAAGACATGACCAGAATGATCCTGTGCCATTGCGATCGTTCCACCCGTATGAATGAGTAATAATGATTTCATGCTAAAGGGTCCTTGTCTACAGACAGAAGACCTTCACCTACTTTCTATGACGGATTCGATTCGTTCTCCCATATTGTAACCTTTTTCCCTCTTGAAACAACGAGGACGTTTTCTTTTTTCCAAGAAACCTTTATTCTTATAAATGAGGAAGAAAGGGGGGAGAGGAAGCGTGGTTCAAATCGTTTTCTCCGGAGTTGCCCCAGGCATCGCACTCCTAACTTATTTTTATCTACGTCACGAACATGAATCGGAGCCAGTCGGCTATATCCTTCGAAGTTTCATTTTCGGTATTTTACTCGTCTTTCCCTTGATGTTCATCGACTATATCGTCCAGACCGAATTTGGTGGGCGTGAAGAGGTGCAGTTGATTCGAACAGCTGTTACGGAAGAATTCGCCAAATGGTTTGTCGTCTTTTATACGGTCTATATCCATCAACGGTTTAATGATTATTACGACGGGATCATCTATGCGGTAGCCTGTTCACTTGGGTTCGCAACGCTTGAGAATATCTTATATCTGATGGTGAATGGAACAGTCGAACATATGCTGTTTCGGGCACTCTTACCCGTATCTGGTCATGCTTTGTTTGCGGTCATCATGGGATTCTTCATGGGGATGGCGAAATTCTCGCCTCATCCTTATCGCTGGTTGTCGCTCTCGATTGCGCTTCCGGTATTTGCGCATATCTTATTTAATTTGTTAATATTGGAAAATGGTGGTATATCTTTTTTGCCGATCGTCTTCATGGTCATCCTATGGACGATTGGATTATTTCAAGTACGAGGTGCCAATCGTTTAAATCGGCGATTTAAACGAAAAAAACAACATTCAGATGGCATCGAATAGAGAGTAGGAGCGAAGTAGTATGATGGAAATCGGGGATTTGGTAATGCTTTCGAATAGTGAGGATCGACAAGGTCGCTCAAAGGTGACGGCTGTGACGAATCGATTGATTTGGATTGAAGCACCGAGTGAGGTCGCGACACTCAAAACATTCATCTTGTCAGAGCAAGAAGAAGTTTCATTTTATTTCTTTAAGGAGAAGGGCAAATTATTTGGATTTGATACGGTCGTCGTTGAACGACAAAATGATCCACTTCGCGGTCAACGATATGCTTTGAAACGACCGAAGGATGATCAAATCGAACGCATCCAACGACGTCAGTTCGTCCGAGTACCGCAAATACTCGATGTTGCTGTACACCCTCATAAAACGCAGTTCGAGCCGTTTACAACGGTGACGCTCGATCTATCGGCTGGAGGGATGATGATCTTGTCGGATCAATTACCGGTTCAAAAAGAGGAAGAGGTGGAAATGACATTCATTTTGCCTACAAGTGAGGGCATATCGAGTACGTTAGATGTCATCGCTGAACTCGTCCGAGTTGATCGGCGCGAAGAACGATATGAATTAGCATTTCAATTTACGATGATTCCCGACAGAAGTCGTGAACTTGTATTGCGTCACTGTTATCAAATGCAAATGAAAAGTTCAAGAAGGGGCATGAATCCATTCACCTAACCGCATTTTTTTGCTATGATAACGTTCGGAAGAATGAATCCCTATCAATCATAGGGAAGATGGAAGGATTGGATGGATGATGAAAAAGATTCAAATCGCTTTAGATGGACCAGCGGGTGCTGGAAAAAGTACGATCGCAAAACAATTGGCAGCGCGCCTTGACTATGTATATATCGATACAGGAGCGATGTACCGGGCCGTCACACTGGCAGCACTAGAACAATCGCTTGACCTCAACAATGGTGAAGTGCTCGGCGAATTGATGAAATCGCTTGATATTCGTTTAACACCAGGTGAAAACGGGCAACGTGTCTTTATTGGTGATCGCGAAGTGACGGATGCGATTCGCTCGATCGAAATCACGAATAATGTCTCGTTCGTCGCTCGCCAAAAAGAAGTTCGGGCTGCGCTCGTCACGGCACAGCGGAAATTAGCTGAACGCGGTGGGATCGTCATGGATGGACGTGATATCGGCACAGTCGTATTGCCGGATGCAGAATTAAAAGTCTTTTTGACGGCAACTGTGGAAGAGCGTGCAGCTCGAAGACACCGCGAAAATATCGCGCGTGGGATGGACAGTGACATCACGATTCTTCAAGAAGAGATCGCGTTACGTGATAAACGAGACAGTGAGCGTGAAGTCTCACCATTGCGCCAAGCTGACGATGCGCTTTATCTCGATACGACAGAGATGACGATTGATGATGTCGTCGTCCGTTTGATGGAACTAACGGAAGGTGTTTTAAAATGAAACGTCAAGATACCGTTTACCGGATTGCGCGGTTCGTCGTTTGGGTCATTGCCAAAACAGTCTTTCGAGTGAAAGTGACGGGGCAGGAGAACATTCCAAAAGACGGTTCCTTACTCGTCTGTGCCAATCACAGTTCGAACTGGGACCCGGTCTTCCTCGTCAGTGCGATTCCGCCAAAACGTGCGGTACGTTACATGGCAAAAGAAGAACTGTTCAAAGTTCCTGCCTTAAAACAATTAATGATTGCGGCAGGAACATACCCTGTCGGTCGCGGTCAAGGAGATCGTCAAGCCTTGAAACGGACGATTGAACTATTGAATTCAGATGAGACGGTCGGTATTTTCCCAGAAGGAACGCGTTCTGCGCCAGGTGAATTTACAGCAGCACAACCAGGGGTCGGGTTCTTTGCCTTACGATCGAATGCGCAGATTTTACCGATTGCCATCATCGGATCATACCGTCCGTTCAAACGGATGCACGTTGCGATCGGAAAACCGGTTGATATTTCGGATTTACGTGACCAACGCGGCGCAGCGAAATCGATTTCTGACCGAATCATGGACGAAATCAAATCCGTCTACTTCAATCACGCTTAATACCTTGACAAATAGTCAGAATTGTAAGAAGTTAGAAGCAGGATAAACGCATTGACATATGTCAGGCGTTTCTTGTACTCATCGTGAGGAGGTTGTTTTGGAATGGTCGAAGAAATGAAAGATATGCCTGATTTTGAAATTCATCGGGACCAGGTAGTTACCGGAATGGTCGTGAAAATTGAAGACAAGCAAGCACTCATTGATATCGGATATAAAACAGAAGCCATCTTACCGATCAGCGAAGTATCGAGTCTTCATCTCGATGATATTCGCGGCGTGCTGAACGTCGGAGATGAACTACAAGTGAAGGTCAAGAAAATCACGGATGAAGAGGTCGTCGTCTCGAAACGAGAAATCGACGCGCTCAAAGCGTGGGAGCAAGTAGAAGAGAAGTATAAATCAGGTGAGATCTTTGAAGTTGTCGTCAAAGACATCGTCAAAGGTGGACTCGTCGTTGATATCGGTGTCCGCGGATTCATTCCGGCGTCACTCGTCGAACGGCATTATGTCGAGGATTTCTCGGATTACATTGGTCGTTCGATCGAAGTCAAGGTCGTTGAACTCGATCAAGAGAAGAACCGTGTCATTCTCTCGCACAAAGCCGTCGTTGAAGGCGAATTGAACGCGAAGAAAAAAGAGACACTCGAAAATTTAGAAGTAGGTCAAATCCTCGAAGGTACAGTCCAACGTTTAACGGACTTTGGTGCTTTCGTTGATATCGGTGGCGTTGACGGTCTCGTTCATATTTCGGAGATGGCACACCACCGTGTCGAACGTCCTTCGGATATCGTCACGGAAGGTCAAAAAGTCGAAGTCAAAGTACTTGGTGTCGACCGTGATACGGAAAAGGTCAAGTTATCGATCAAGGAAACACAACCTGGTCCATGGCAACAGATGGAAGGGAAGATCGAAGCTGGCGATATCGTCAAAGGACGTGTACGCCGTCTCGTCCAATTCGGTGCTTTCATCGAACTTGCGCCGCAAGTAGAAGGACTTTTGCACATTTCGCAAATCGCGAACCGTCACATCGGTTCACCTTCGGAAGTACTCGAAGAAGGACAGGAAATCGAGGCGAAGGTGCTTGAAGTACGTCTTGATGAGCATAAGATTTCGCTATCAACACGTGTCCTTGAAGAGGAAGAATCATCCGCTGACGATTATTCGGATTATACGAATCAATCAGAAGGATTCTCGGTCGCTGACTTGACTGAGGACGATTCTGATAAGAAAGAATAAGCAATGACACAAAGCGGACACAAGCGTGTCCGCTTTTTATATGCGGTTTGTTATGGTATATGACAGTTTGATTTGATACAATAGAACGGCTATGAAGCGAGAGAAGAGAAAGAAGGTGTTGGGATGGCAATTCCAGTCGTGGCGATCGTAGGTCGCCCAAATATCGGAAAGTCGACGATTTTTAACCGGGTGATTGGAGATCGGGTTTCAATCGTAGAAGACAAGCCAGGCGTTACCCGCGACCGTATTTACGGAACTGGAGAATGGCTGAATCGTCATTTTCATTTGATTGATACAGGTGGAATCGAAGTCGGGGATGAGCCCCTACTTCAAATGATGCGTCATCAGGCGGAGCTCGCCATTGATGAAGCGGATGTCATCATTTTCATGGTGAACGGACGCGAAGGAATCACAGCAGCGGATGAGGAAGTCGCGAACATGTTATTCCGTTCGAACAAACCAGTCGTCGTAGCTGTCAACAAAGTCGATAACTTTGAAATGCGTGATTTAATGTATGAATTTTACTCCCTTGGATTCGGAGACTTGTTCCCGATTTCTGGTACACATGGTCTTGGTCTAGGTGACTTACTCGACCGTGTCCTTGAACTCGCACCAGATAAAGAAGAATTAGAATATGACGAAAGCACGATCAAGTTTGCCTTGATTGGTCGTCCGAACGTCGGGAAATCAAGTATGACGAACTCGATTCTCGGTGAAGAACGTGTCATCGTTTCAAACATCGCTGGTACTACACGCGATGCGATCGATACACCGTTTACGCGAGATGAGCAAGAATACGTCATCATCGATACGGCCGGGATGCGAAAACGCGGGAAAGTCTATGAATCAACAGAACGTTTCAGCGTCATGCGTGCTCAAAAAGCAATCGAACGGGCAGATGTCGTCTGTGTCGTGCTTGATGGCGAAGAAGGCATCATCGAGCAAGATAAAAAAGTGGCGGGATATGCTCACGAAGCAGGTCGCGCGGTCATCATTGTCGTCAATAAATGGGATGCTGTCGAAAAAGATGATAAGACGATGAAAAAGATGCAAGAAGAGATTCGGGAAGAATTCCGTTTCCTTGACTATGCACCAATCGTCTTCGTCTCAGCGAAAACAAAACGTCGTTTGCAGACGTTGTTACCGGTCATTCAACAAGCAGCGCACAGCCATGCACAACGGATTCAGACAAGCGTCTTGAACGATGTCATCGTTGACGCTGTCGCGATGAACCCAGCGCCGACGGATAAAGGCGTTCGTCTTCGGATCAACTACGCGACTCAAGTCGCCTCACGTCCGCCAACGTTCGTCTTGTTCGTCAATGATCCAGAATTGCTGCACTTCTCTTATAAACGATATCTTGAGAATCGGATTCGGGAAGCATTTGATTTTACAGGTACACCAATCCGGATTTTAGCTCGTCAAAAACAATAATGGGGTGAGTCAGTATGACCAAAATCGCTGTCATCGGAGCGGGAAGCTGGGGAACGGCGCTCTCGCTCGTCCTAGCCGATAATGATCAGGAAGTCATGCTTTACGGTCGTGAACAAACAACTGTCGACCGCATCAATGAACATCATGAAAACGCGCAATTTTTGCCGGGTGTCATGTTACCACAATCATTGAAGGCGACGACGGATCTTAAAGTGGCGGTTGAAGGCGCAACACATATCTTGATCGTCACACCGTCCTCTGCGATTCGTTCGGTTTCCCGACAATTGAATGAATTGTTGACGGAACCAGTCGTTCTGATTCATGCGTCAAAAGGAATCGAGCCAAAGACCCATCTTCGGTTGTCAGAATTAATCGAAGCAGAGGTCGATCCTGCGAAACGCAAAGCGGTTTGTGTCTTGACGGGTCCATCGCATGCCGAAGAGGTCGCGTTACGTAAACCAACGACAGTGACCATCGCATCGGATGATTTAGAAGAGGCTGGTCGTGTGCAGGAGCTGTTTACGAATGAAAACTTCCGCGTCTATCTGAATGCGGATATCATTGGAGCTGAGCTCGGTGGGGCGCTCAAAAATATCATTGCGCTTGCCGCAGGTATGACGGATGGTCTCGGTTACGGGGACAATGCCAAAGCAGCATTGATTACGCGTGGAATGGTCGAAATCGCACGTCTCGGTACGATGCTTGGAGCTAACCCGATGACGTTCACTGGATTGACAGGAATGGGTGACTTGATCGTTACTTGTACATCGGTTCATAGTCGAAATTGGCGTGCGGGGAATGCCATCGGTCGCGGTGAAAAATTAGAGACGGTGCTAGAAAACATGGGAATGGTCGTCGAAGGTGTTCGCGCGACTCAAGCGGCATATGATTTGGCGGAGACGAAACAGTGTGAACTCCCAATCACTTCCGCCCTCTACCATGTTCTCTTTGACGGTCATACACCGGAAGAAGAAGTCAAAAAGTTGATGCAACGACCACAGAAAAATGAGATCGAGCATCTCTTCACGACGAAAGATTAACGGAGTGGGGTGGAAACCTTGAGTCCAGGATTAATAAAAATGTGGATCTCGTTCGCTGGCATTGGACTCTTTGCGATCAGTGTCTTGCTGGTCACGGTCAGTCGGACGAAGTTGAAGGGGATATGGCAGGTTCTCGTATCGACTTTGGCATTCGTATGTTTCATCGTTGCGTCGATCATCATGGTATTCATCGTCATGGCGGGGCCAAGCGCATGAAGAAGTGGTTCGTGATCCTCATGCTCATTCCGGTGACGTTGTTATCGGGTTGTCTGTTTCCAGACAGTCAGAAACCGTCGAACCGCGTACCGTATCCGCAACAGTTGCGTACCGTACAGGATGCTGTCGATGCGTATCAAAAAGACACGGGTGTTTTGCCCATCAAGACGATGGAAGCAGATACTCCGCTCATGGAGCGTTATCAAATCGAATTAGGGCGGCTCATTCCGCGTTATATGAGTGATCCACCATCGAACAGTTTTGAAGGTGGCGGAACATTCATCTATCTGTTAGTCGATGTCGACACGAAACCGACTGTTAAGTTGATGGATTTACTTGTTGCAGAAGAGTTACAGAAGCTCCAAGTTCGGATTGATGCGTATCGGAAGAAGAACGAAAAGTATCCGTTTAAAGGATCGTTCGGAAAAAACCAGTTTACGCTTGACTATAAAAAACTATTCATCAAAAAAGAACCGACTGTCCCAAGTCCGTATTCAGATGAAAAGTTGTCGATCTATGTCGATGGTCAAGGACGCCTCTTCATCAACTATTTACCTGAGTTGAAGAAAGCTGTTCAAACTGCGAAGAAAAAGCCGAAAGTCGGTCAGGATATTCGGTATTTGCTCTATGAAGATCAACCTTTTGTTCCTGCCTATTCTCAAAGCTACACGATAAACGAAAAAGGCGAACCTGTGTTTTCAGAGGAATCGAGCGAAGAATCTGAAAATTGAACGTTATTTACACGAAAATGTTGTAATAGCAACGTTTATGGGGTATGATTACCCTCGAAGAAGTGATTGGGAGGGGGTGAAAGTAATGAACAAAACTGAACTCATTCAAGCAGTCGTCGAAAAATCAGGTCTTACAAAAAAAGACGTGACGAAAGTTGTTGAATCAACATTCGAATCGATCACTGAGACACTTCAGTCTGGAGAGAAAGTCCAATTGATTGGATTTGGTAACTTCGAAGTCCGTGAGCGTGCAGCCCGTAAAGGTCGCAACCCACGTACGAAAGAAGATATCGAGATTCCAGCAAGCAAAGTACCTGCCTTCAAACCAGGTAAAGCATTGAAAGATGCTGTGAAGTAATCCGGCTACATAGTCGCCCGAGATTTTCTCGGGCGGCTTTTTTGTGGACATTCAGAAGCGTGAAAGCCCGCCGATTATGGTATATTAAAAAAGAAGAACGTCCATCAACGAGATGGCACTGGAGATCGGGGGGTAAAAGCATGGAACAACATGAGCTGCGCGTGGATGAAATCATCACTGCACTCACCACTAAACAAACGACACGATTGGCTCGACATGTGGATTTCCCTTCCATCGATCGTGAACAGATCAGTTGGTTGATTGATGTCGCTCAACATGACACGCTGGATACGGAAGCACTCGTCAAAGCGATTCATTTCGCACAAGTAGCGCTACGTCTGCATGAGCGTGTCAATGAAACGCTACGCGGTTCGAAGGAGCGACAGTTGCTTGTATTAGCAGGGGATTTATTCTCGAGCTACTTTTTCGAACAGCTAGCTGGGTTACCAAAAGAGATTCTCGTTTCACTCGGACGGACGATTCAACGGGTCAACGAGGCAAAGTGTGCCCTTCACGAAATGAATTATGCATCGACGGAAGAACGGGTTCTCTTATGGTTAACAGCAGAGTTCGGATTAATGCAAGGACTCGCGGCAATCACGAAACGAGAATGGCTGACACGACAGGGGCGACAGATCATTCAACAACAGGCAGAACAATTGGATCTGGTCGCACAGAAATTACTGTTATCGCATCTCGAGCAGATGGCGGTAGCATGAGATCTTGGAAAGGGTGAGCGGTGTGCAGGCAAAAGATAAAGAAAAAAAAGTATATGAAGTGTTTCAATCGATATCAACGAACTATGATCAAATGAATTCAGTCATCAGCTTCCGACTGCATAAACTATGGAGACGCGAGACGATGCGCCGGATGCAAGTCTTCCCGGGCGCTAAATGTCTCGATCTTTGTTGTGGGACAGCGGACTGGACGATTCAACTAGCGAAAGCAGCCGGTCCGACAGGTGTCATCAAAGGACTTGATTTTTCAGAAAACATGCTAAGAGTCGGCGTGGAGAAGGTAGAAGCGCTCGATATGAAAAACATCGAATTGATTCACGGAAATGCGATGGATCTACCGTTCGGTGATAACTCGTTCGATTATGTGACGATTGGTTTTGGTCTACGAAACGTACCGGATTATCTACAGGTCATCAAAGAGATGCATCGTGTCTTAAAACCAGGTGGAACGGTCGTCTGTCTCGAGACGAGTCAACCGACGGCACCGATTTTCCGCGAAGCATATTCATTGTATTTCGGAAAAATCATGCCACAAGTCGGGCGATTGCTTGCGAAATCATACGATCAATACAACTGGCTACAAGAATCGACGGAAGTGTTCCTCGACCGCGTCGAACTGAAACAACTCTTCGAACAGGCAGGCTTCATGCAAGTGGAAGTCAAGTCATTCGCGGGTGGGGCTGCTGCGATGCACCTTGGGAAGAAGTGGTGAGATGTCACTGCATTCCATATACCGTGATGTCACGAAGGAAGTTAATTTAGTCGATCGTTTTCTGATCAGTCATATCGCTTCTGAGGAACCAACGATCGATGCGGCTGGAAAGCAACTGTTGAAGGCTGGTGGAAAACGGATTCGACCGGCATTCGTATTGTTAGCGTCTAAATTCGGTGAAGCAGATCGGGATGAGCTGATTCGTGTGGCGGCCAGTCTTGAGCTCGTCCATATGGCATCACTCGTTCATGACGATGTCATTGATGACGCGGAACTACGACGAGGGAAACCGACTGTCATGCAATACTTTGATGAAGAAGTAGCACTGTATTCCGGGAACTATCTGTTTGGAGAGGCGATTCGATTGATTGGTGAAGTCGGAAAGCCGGAACTTGTCCAAGTAATGGTCCATACGATGCGTGAAATTTGCGAGGGTGAGATTGAACAAATCTATGACCAATATGATTGGGAACAATCAATTAAACGCTACATCAAACGGATTGAACGAAAAACAGCTATTCTCATCGAAGCGAGTTGTCACCTGGGTGCAATTGTTGCGAACTGTTCTGCAGCCGATACGAAAGCGTTACGGTTGTTTGGACGAGATATCGGACTTGCTTTTCAAATTGCTGACGATTTGCTTGATTTCACAGCGAATCGCACAGAACTTGGTAAGCCCGTAGCAGAGGATTTGCGTCATGGACACAAAACGTTACCTGTCTTTTATGGTGCAGAAGATGCTGTCTTTTATGAACGTCTTTCAAAAATCGAGAGTATGCCAACACATGAAGAAGTCGCACCCTTATTATCGTTTCTTCAAACTTCGGGAGCTCTTGAACGAACGCAACAAACAGTCGATCATTATATCCATCGTGCCATCAAACGTCTCGAACCATTACCTAAATCTTCTGCTAAACGATCGCTTGAAGAAGTCGCACGCTACGTTGGAAAACGAAAAGGATAAAGATTGTCAAAAATTTCTTGCTGTTCTTCTCAAAAGCCAGTAAACTGACTATGTAAGCGCTTTTCTAAAAGCATTTCATAGGGGGAACTAGAGATGGAACAGACATTTTTGATGGTCAAACCGGATGGCGTAGAACGTGGATTGATTGGGGAAATCATTGGACGGATCGAACGCAAAGGATTCATCATTCGTGAAATGAAAATGATGAACGTCACAGAAGAGCTAGCAAAAGCACATTACGAAGAGCATGCGGAGAAACCGTTCTTTGGAGAGTTGGTCACTTTCCTCACATCGGGTCCTGTCGTTGCACTTCGTGTCGAGGGTACAGACGTCGTCGCCGTCTCGCGTTTGATGATTGGGAAAACAAAACCACTTGAAGCAGCACCTGGAACGATCCGTGGTGATTTCGCGAACACGATGAGCGAGAACGTCATCCATGGTTCGGATAGTGTCGAGAGTGCGGAGCGTGAGCTTGCCCTCTGGTTTCAAGGACAACCAGTCAACGCGTAATACATGAATAGAAAGACAACGGGGAAGGGATTCGATTTGATCGAATCCCTTTTGTCGTGTTCTTGTAAAACGGAATGACCCAATTGTCTAATTGCTTTTTGGAATGCCTATAGCTTTATGCTACTATAGAAAATAAGTTGAACCGGTCATGGAAATGACCATTCGATATCGAGAGTGAGCGAGGTGTGCCAATTGGAAGATTATGAACTTTTTATTCAACGATTCAAGACCAAATCAGGGATTGATCTCGGTCAGTATAAAGAAGCACAGATGAAGCGGCGATTGACGGCGTTACGTGACAAAAAAGGATATAGTACATTTGCTTCTTATATGCAGGCAATGGATAAGGACACATCGTTATACGACGAGTTTTTAGACCGGATGACGATCAATGTCAGTGAATTTTTCCGTAATCCGATTCGTTGGCAACAATTGGAACAAGATATTTTACCGATCCTAGAGTCGCGAGCACATGGACGAATCCGGACGTGGAGCGCAGCTTGTTCGACCGGAGAAGAACCATACTCTCTCGCGATGATTTTAAGTGAACGGCTCGATCCATCCGCCTTTACGATTCAAGCAACGGATTTGGATGAACTCGTTCTTGAAAAAGCCAAGCTTGGTCGATATGGAGCTTCTGCATTAAATGAAGTCGTCGAAGCGCGTAAAAAGAAATATTTCATCGAGCAAGAGCAAACGTTCGAAGTCGTTCCAGAAATCAAACGACTCGTTCGTTTCAGTAAACATAATCTGTTAGGAGACCGGTACGATACAGGGTTTGATTTAATCATCTGCCGCAACGTGCTGATTTATTTTACAGAAGAAGCGAAAGCGCACGTCTATCGTTCGTTCGTCGAGGCCTTAAAGCCAGGCGGAATCCTATTCGTTGGTGGAACGGAACAAATTTTCCAGCCCGAACGGTTTGGATTAAAGATGAAACAGAGCTTCTTTTACGAAAAAATCGGTTAAACAGGAAGGGATGAAGCGAATGCGTTACATGACAGCAGGAGAATCACACGGAAAAGGGTTGACCGTCATCATCGATGGGATGCCAGCAGGACTCACGATTGATTTCGAAGCCATCCAGCGTGAAATGACACGTCGCCAAGGCGGATACGGACGCGGACGACGCATGCAAATCGAACAGGATCAAATTGATGCACGTGGTGGGATTCGTCATGGATATACGACGGGATCACCAATCAGTTTGTTCATCGAGAATAAGGATCATACGCACTGGACACAAGTCATGCAAGCGGAACCGCTCGAAGAACAGTTGGAGCGCCCGCGGACGTTGACGCGTCCACGTCCTGGACATGCGGATCTCGTTGGTGGATTGAAGTACGGTCATCGCGATTTACGCGATGTACTAGAACGTTCTTCCGCTCGTGAGACGGCAGCACGTGTTGCCGTCGGCGCCTTCGCTAAACAATTACTGAATGAACTCGGGATTGAAGTGTTCTCGCACGTACGGTCGATCGGTGGCATCGATGCACCGTGGAAGGATCCCGTCGAACATAAGGAAACGATTGACGCTTCACCCGTTCGATGTGCTGACGAACAAGCAGGAAAACGGATGATGGAGGAAATTGATGCGGCCAAAAAAGAAGGGGATACACTCGGCGGTGAAATCGAAGTCGTCGTGACAGGCATGATGCCAGGCGTCGGGTCCTTCACCCAAAACGATCTAAAGCTCGACAGCCGGATTGCACAAGCTGTCATTAGCGTCAATGCGATGAAATCAGTCGGTTTTGGTGACGGATATGAACTTGGTCGTCGCAAGGGGAGTACCGTCCAAGATGAAATCGTTCATGATGCATCCGGCTATCATCGGCGGACGAACCATCTAGGCGGAATCGAAGGCGGGATGTCGACAGGCATGCCGATTCGCGTCCAAATTGCGATGAAGCCGATTCCGACGCTCTATCGTCCACTGCAATCAGTCGATATCGAGACGAAGGAAGCATTCACGGCACAAATCGAGCGAAGTGATGCCTGTGCCGTTCCAGCCGCATCGGTTGTTCTAGAAGCCGTCGTCGCATTTGAGATTGCGGTCGCTATCCTTGAAATGTTCGGGACATCGACACTCGATCGTCTTCAGGCTGCCGTCGCCGCTTATAAAGAGGAGGTTCGGACGTTTTGATCGAATTTGATATCCGGTTGAACACGTCATATCCAGTACTTATCGGAAATGGGGCATTAGCCCGGTTATCGCATCTTTCAGCGCTGAACGAGGCGGACCGCATCTGGGTCATCACGGATGAAACGGTACATCACTTGCAGATGGATCGATTGCAGGATGCGTTAGCGGATGCATCGCCGTCGATCGACGTTCATATCAGCACTGTTGCGCCTGGGGAGCACAGTAAGTCGCTTGCCGTTTATGGCGCTCTACTCGAAGAAGGGGTTCGGTATGGGATGACACGTCATAGCCTGATCCTTGCGTTTGGCGGTGGAATGATTGGTGATTTAGCGGGATTCGTCGCGGCAACCTTTTTGCGCGGCATCCCGTTCATTCAAATTCCGACGACACTGTTAGCGCACGATTCAAGTGTTGGTGGAAAGGTTGGTCTCAACCTCTCCCTCGGTAAAAACTTAGTCGGTGCATTTTATCAGCCAAGTGGTGTCGTGTATGATTTAATGCTCCTTCAGACATTACCAGACCGGGAATGGCGAAGTGGCTTCTTTGAGTTAGTCAAGCATGGGTTCCTTGCGCGACCATCATTTGCGGATTCGTTACTCGATATTTCGCTGGATGCTGTCAAAGGACTCGATTTGGAAGACTGGCTCGCACGGGGGATCAATGTGAAACGGGATATCGTCGAACAAGATGAGACGGAGCAAGGGATGCGTGCCTTTTTGAACTATGGACATACATTCGGTCATGCCGTTGAATATGCGAGTCCTGGTCTTGCGCATGGCGAGGCAGTAGGGATCGGACTCGTCTTCGTCAAGTTCTTGGAAGGAAATGACGAACAGGCGAAGCAGCTTGGGCAATTGCTCCATCGTCTTGGAACGGAATTACCGGATCGACAATCGTTTAAGACATACCTTGAACTGATGCGTCGCGACAAGAAGAACCACCAAGCAACGATTCGATTCGTCCTTGAAAAAGAAGGGCGCTTCATTTTAGAAGCGATCAGCGAAGAACGATTGCGTCAAGCATTCAATCAAACAGTGAGGTGTCTAGAATGGGCTTAAGAGGAACAGTACAAGTACCTGGCGATAAATCAATGACGCACCGTGCTTTCCTGTTCGGCGGAATCGCCGAGGGAACGACACGTGTCAGAAACGCACTTGAAGGGGCCGATTGTCTTGCTTCACTAGAAGCGATGCAGGCGCTCGGTGCACAGATCGATCGAACACCAGAGGAAATTCGGATCACCGGAACGGATACATTCCAAGAAGCAACGATCGATTGCGGAAACTCGGGGACGACGATTCGTCTCTTGAGCGGTATCCTAGCAGGCGGTCAAGCGACGTATGCACTCGATGGCGACGCTTCCTTGCGTAGACGTCCGATGAAACGGATCACGGAACCGCTTGCCTTATTCGGAGCGAACATCACAGGTGAGACGGCGCCGCTTCACATCACAGGAACGCCGCTTGTCGGAACGACGTATACGTTGCCAGTCGCAAGTGCACAAGTGAAAAGTGCCGTGTTGCTCGCAGGTCTGCATGCGACGGGTGAGACGACAGTCATCGAGCCGATCCTGTCACGCGACCATACGGAACGGATGTTGCCGCAGTTCGGTGTTGACGTAGCGATCGATGAACGTGAGGATGGTCGGCACATTCGTGTTCAAGGTCCTGTACGCTTACAAGCAACGTCACTCGACATTCCAGGCGATCCATCGTCAGCAGCGTTTTGGTGGACGGCAGCAGCAATCGGGCAGGATAGTCGCATCACGACGACCCACGTCTTGATGAATCCGACACGGATTGGTTTTTTACAGACGTTACGCCAGATGGGTGCAAGTGTCGAAATCAATCATCGTTCAGAAGACGGTGGAGAGGAGACGGCAGATGTGACCGTCGAGACGACATCGTTACAAGCAATCACGGTCGAAGGTGATCAGATTCCATCCTTGATTGATGAGATTCCGTTACTCGCTTTGCTTGCGACGCAAGCTGAAGGACGAACAATCATTCGTGATGCACAAGAGCTTCGTGTCAAGGAAACGGATCGGATCGAGACCGTCGTGACGGCATTACAGCGTCTTGGAGCGAACATCGAGGCAACGGATGACGGCATGATCATCGAAGGACCGACACCTCTGCAAGCAGCGGAAGTCGACAGTGCAGGTGATCACCGGCTCGCGATGATGTTGACGATCGCGGCGACGATCAATCCAGAAATTATGGTTCATGGACGCGAAGTAGTTGAAGTCAGCTACCCAACGTTCTATGATGATTTAAAGAAACTTCAATCCGACCAATCTGAGTAAGCAATAGGCGGATGACAGAAAGTGGGGCGTTTGCCTTGAATGAACAACTATTGAATGGCATCATCGAAGAATTAGAACATGGTCACACCTCAGAAGCGTTAGCAGCATTAGAAAAACTCGAAAAGACAGGAACGGATGAGGACCGCCTCGCTGTTGCCGATCTCTATATCGAACTCGGTTTGTCTGACCGAGCGGTCGATCTCTTGGCGCCGCTTTACGTCGAATATGCGGGTAACGCGGGAGTAGCCTTGTTACTAGCAGAATGTTATATCGATTTGGATCGCGAAGAAGAAGCGATCTCCGTCCTCGAACAGGTCGACACAATGGACACGGAATATGGTCCACGTTCTCTCGTATTACTCGCTGACCTCTATCAGTCGCAAGGTCTTGACGAAGTAGCGTTAGCGAAGCTGAAGGAAGCGCGTAACCTTGCACCGGACGAACCGTTACTAGCATACGGTTTGGCTGAGCTCTACATGACGCTTGGTGCGTTTGATCAGGCGGTACCGTTATTCGCCGAAATCGCGGAGCGACCAGAGTTACGTGCTGAATTGCCGCTCGATGCCCTTTACGCGGAATCACTCGCGATGACAGGACAATTTGAAGATGCGATTCCACTGTACGAACGTGCTGTCGCAGAACGTTCCGACCTGCATACGCTGTTTGGTCTTGCGATGACGGCTCACCGTGTCGGTCAACATCAAAAAGCGGTCGAGACATTCCAGCAATTGATTGCACAGGATCCTGACTATACGTCGGCGTACGTACCATATGCGGAAAGCCAAGCCGAACTTGGTTTGACAAAAGAAGCACTGAACGTCATCAAACAAGGAATGGAGCGCGACGATTACAATGATGAGTTGCGGACGATGGAAGCCTTGTTCCTTCTAAAACTCGGCGATCGCGCTGGAAGCGTCCAAGCGCTACGTGAGGCGCTTGCCTTGAATCCGGAATCGATCGTCGCAGCGGAACGTTTGCTGTCGTTACTTGCTGAAGACGAGGACCACGAAGCGATGATCGAGACGATCTCTGCCATCGAAGAACACGTCACGGCTCCGATTCTAACATGGTACCGTGCACGCGCTTTGTATGCCTTAGAGGAATACACACAAGCGATGGAGAATTATGCGATAGTCGAAGGTGCATTCACGGAAGATGCGCTCTTCTTGAAAGAGTATGGATTCGCACTCGTCGAGGAAGGACGGCGTGAAGAGGGACAACGTCTTCTCCGCCGCGCTGCTAAGTTGACACCAGAAGATAACGAACTCGTCGACTATGTTGAACGAATGGATGGATGACTTCACGGGAGAAGGGAGTAGGATTGAGATGATAGAGAGAAAGCAGCGATTCTTACGCCGCATCTTGACCTATTACACGTTAAAGCGACGGGAAGCGAAATGGATTATCGATTATTGGCTGCGTAATGAGGCAAAACTCGAGCAAGTACACTTCGTCCAAAATGCGACCTTCGCTCCGAAGGCAATTATCATGACGACATACGGATTCGATGCGGAACCGTTTCTCTTCAAAAAAGGGGATGTCACAACGTTAGATCCAGAAAAAGCGTATCATGACATCCGCCTGACCTCGGAAGATGTCTATATCGAGTTGAATTTCCAAGGTATGATGATGGATGACGAGTATTTGTCTTTACTAGAAGAAAATCCGTTTCGCCCAGAAGTTGCTGTTGAACCGCGCTTAGCAGATGAAGCGACACATTTCATCGCGGTCACGGTTAATCGGCAGGAAGAAGAACGTTTAGTCCGCTTGATTGATGAAGCGCTGGATGCACGCGATCAACATCGATTCCACTCTCTTTCCGAACAGTTACGGCTCGTTCGAAGTCAACTTCCTTAACAGAAGGACTCTATTGCCCAGCAGAGGTAGTAGGGTCCTTTCGTATGTGAAGATTTGTGCAAAATATGAAGAAAAATAGAGTGGAATTTCATAAAACGTTCACATTAAGAGAGTAGGAGGAAATGCGGATATGATACATTAAATGTGACGAATTGTAAGTACGAAGAAAGGGGGAAATGACTTGCGTTTCAAACCATCCGACGTACAGCGGACACGAAGCGAGCAAGCGTACATCGATACGCTGATCGTGCCTTTGCTTCCGGTCGGTTTCGATGAGGCGATGCATGCTTACGCGGAATGCGCAGACATGACATTGACGGTGGCGTCCGAAGTCGAACGCCAGCTATCCGGACGGGCGTTGCTCGTTCCTGCTCTGACCTATATCGATGCACCGTCGATCGAACAGTTGGAAGGATGGCGTCAAGCGGCTGCTTCCGGGCAATTCCGTTTCATCACCTTCATCACTGCTGATTTAAGGTGGAAGGAGACTGCCGCCGAAGAGATTATCTACGTGCCACGTCTAGCTCTTGAGACGATGAGTCGTGACCAACAAGGTCAGATGGTCGGGAATTTTGTAGGACAAGTTCTCGAACAGTTAGGAAACCGTTGGACCGCGCTATGAAGCGGTTGACGCAATGATTTTATTAAGATACTATTACCATGTGAGAAATTTGTGTGAAGTACTGTCGTCTTGGGGCACAGCGTACATCACAAGGGGGGATCGAGATGGCTCAAAACGGGTCTAACGTAACACGTCGTCAGTTCTTGACGTATACATTGACAGGCGTCGGCGGTTTCATGGCGGCGACGATGGTCATGCCGATGGTCAACTTCGCAGTTGATCCAGTCCTGAAGAAATCAGGAGCAGGCGATAAAGTAAAAGTAATGAAGTTGTCGGATATCACGACAGAACCAAAACGGGTCGACTTCAAGAAACAAACGCAAGATGCATGGTATGAGTTCGAAGAAACGTTGTCAGCTTGGGTGTTCAAAGATGATAAGGGAGAAATTTTAGCCCTTTCACCAATTTGTAAACACTTAGGTTGCCAAGTCAGCTTCGGTTCAGATCCGACGCACCCGGAGCAATTCTATTGCCCATGTCACTTCGGTCGGTACACGAAAGATGGCGTCAACGTTCCAGGAACGCCTCCGACGAAACCACTCGATGGTTATGAAATGCAGCAGAAAGATGGTTTCCTCTACCTTGGTAAACCAGTCGAAAGAGGTGCGTAAGCGATGATGCAAAAAATCTATGATTGGATCGATGAGCGCGTTGACATTACGCCGCTCTGGCGAGATATCGCCGACCATGAAGTACCGGAGCACGTCAACCCGGCACATAACTTTTCAGCTTTCGTTTATTGTTTTGGCGGATTGACGTTCTTTACGATCGTCATCCAGATTCTTTCGGGGATGTTCTTGACGATGTATTATGTACCGGACATCATCAACGCACACGCGTCCGTCTACTATCTTCAAAATGAAGTCGCACACGGACAAATCGTTCGTGGTATGCACCACTGGGGTGCGTCGGTCGTTATCGTAATGTTGTTCCTACATACATTACGTGTCTTCTTCACTGGTTCATACAAGAAACCACGTGAATTGAACTGGGTCGTCGGAGTTCTCTTGTTCTTCGTCGTCTTAGCTCTCGGTCTGACAGGATACCTATTGCCTTGGGACATGAAAGCGTTGTTCGCGACAAAAGTTACGATTCAGATTGCTGAAAGTATTCCGGTCATCGGTGGTATCGCGAAGACCCTCCTTGCGGGTGGAGAAATCGTCGGCGCAAGTACAATCGCTCGATTCTTTGCGATTCACGTCTTCTTCCTTCCTGCAGCATTGTTCGTCTTGCTCGGGGCCCACTTCATGATGATCCGTAAACAAGGGATCTCTGGACCACTTTAAACCGACTATCATCTAGACAACAAAAAAGGGGGAGAACACGATGCATCGTGGTAAAGGAATGAAATTCGTCACCGATTCACGGGTGTCGATCAACAACCGGATGCCGAACAAGTCGAAAGACTACTCGGAATATCCAGGTCGAACGGAAGCGTTCTGGCCAAACTTCTTACTTCGCGAATGGATGGTTGGAGCGGTCTTCTTGATCGGCTTCATGACACTGACAATCGTAGAAGCAGCACCACTTCAAAACATTGCCGATCCGACGAATACGTCGTACATTCCACTTCCGGACTGGTACTTCCTATTCCTCTATCAGCTCTTGAAATACCAATTCGCTGCAGGTCCATATATCTTGATGGGAACGGTCATTCTCCCAGGTCTTGCGTTCACAGCACTTCTCGTCGCGCCATGGCTCGACCAAGGTCTTGAACGTCGTCCTGCGAAACGTCCGATCGCAGTCAGCATGATGCTCCTCGCAGTCGTCTCGATCGTCTTCTTGACTTGGGAATCTGTTCAAACGACTCACTGGGATACAATCCATAAACAAGGTGAGTTGACGATGAACGAAGGACCAGAAATTGATACAGCGGCAAAAGGATACGAAATTTATTCGAACCAGTCATGTGTCAACTGTCATGGTAAAAACCTCGAGGGTGGAGCAGCAGCTCCGGCACTCGTCGGTACGAAGAAGACAGAAGAAGAGATTTATGAAATCGCAGATAAAGGGATCGGTTCGATGCCTGCTGGTCAGTACAAAGGATCAGATGCGGATCGTAAAGAACTCGCGAAATTCATCGCTTCATACGGTGAAGGCGGCGAAAACAATAAATAAGCCAAAAGCCGGGGGAGCAATCCTCCGGCTTTTGTCGATGATGAGGTGAAACGATTGCAAGGTATTTTGACATTACTCCGACATAAAGCCGTACTCTGGATTGTCGGGTTGATCAACTTAGCAGGCACATTATACGGTTACTACTGGTATGAACCACAACTTGCGACATCGAAGTGGTATTACTACCCATTTATTCCGGATAGCCCGACAGCATCCCTGTTCTTTACGATCATCGTCTTTTTCTGGATTTTCAGACGACGTTCCCGCCTATTTGAAGCGCTCGCGTTCGTGACATTGATCAAATATGGGGTCTGGGCAGTCGTCATGAATGCGTTGATGTTGAATCAACTCGGAACGGAGGATCCAATCTTAACAGCAATGGCACTGATGTTGATGGTGTCGCACGGAGCGATGGCGTTCCAGGCGTTGTTATACAGTCCGCTGATGACGTTTCGCGTCAAGGATCTTGTCCTCGTCGCCATCTGGGTCATTCACAACGATGTCGTCGATTACGTCCTCGGACAATGGCCGCGTTACCCAGCGCTTGCGGAGCATATCCAGTGGATCGGCTACGGCTCTTTCTGGTTGACCGGATTATGTCTTTTGATGGGATATCTGCTTGTCGCGCGCGATTCAATTGACAATAAGATCACTTGAACATAAAATAGACCTATAATCAAAAAAAGAAAGGAACGATGTCTCGTGGCAAACTATTTGATCTATCTCGCGATCATCATCATCGTCCCGATCTGGGCTCAGATGCGGGTGCGGAGCACCTATAAAAAATATCAAGATGTTCCGATTCAGAGTGGGGTGACGGGAGCGCAGGTCGCAGACTTCATCATGAAGCAGAACGGCATCACGAACGTCCGTCTCGAGCCGATCGGTGGAACGATGTCCGACCATTATGACCCGACGAACAAAGTCGTTCGTTTGTCGGAAGACGTCTATTACGGTTCGACGGTCTCAGCCGTTTCGATTGCAGCGCACGAAATCGGTCACGTCATTCAAGATGCGACGGATTACAACATGATGCGTGTCCGTCACCGGATCGCACCTGTCGCGTCAATCACATCGAACTTATCGTTCCCACTGTTGTTGATCGGTCTATTCGCTGGTTTTAGTGGTCTTGCGATGCTTGGTGTCGTCTTGATGCTCGGTGCCGTCATCTTCCAACTCGTCACGTTACCGGTCGAGTTTGATGCCTCAAATCGAGCGATGGCGCAGTTGACGGAGCATGGCATCATTGATGCCGAAGAAGAACGTGGTTCACGTCGTGTCTTGAACGCAGCGGCTTGGACGTACGTGGCAGCAACACTCGTTGCTGTTGCCGAGTTCCTTCGTCTCGCACTGCTCGTCTTCAACCCGTCAAGTGATGACTAAAACGAAAAACACGGATTGCTCGTTTGAGCGATCCGTGTTTTTTTACGTTTCTTTGATTGGGACCCGATTTTCGTCGAACGTGAAACCTTCTCCTGTTACTTCATAGACGTCATGCAACGTGATGAAGGCGTGCTGGTCGACACTTTTAACGAGCGTCTTCAAGCGATTGATCTCATTGCGAGCGACGACGACGTACAGTACTTCGAGATCCCGTCCAGAGTAACCGCCTTTTGCGATCAGACGGGTCGTGCCACGATTCATCGTCGCATGAATACCGTCGGCGATTTCCGTCCGGTGATCACTGATGATCATCGCTGCTTTACCAGCATAAGTGCCCTCTTGCATCCAATCGATGACGCGGGCGCCGACGTAAACGGCAAGTAACGTATACATCGCTTGTTTGTAGTCGAGATACGTCAAGGATGCGACGATGACGAAGAAATCGAAAATCAAGAAAGTTCGACCGATCGACCAACCGAAGTAGCGTTTCGTCAAACGCGCGATGATATCGACGCCACCTGTCGTACCACCATTGTTGAAGATGATACCAAGACCAACGCCGATGAAGACACCGGCAAAAAGCGCAGCAAGCACCATATCGTCGCGCAGGTCGATGACGAGTGGTGAATATTTGGCAATTAATCCATACCAGAAGGAAAAACTGAATGTACCGATCAACGTGTAGACGAAGGTCGTCCGACCAAGAATTTTATAACTGACGAAAAAAAGTGGGACATTCAATACTAAGTTCGTGATCGATGGAGACCATCCGAACAGTCCTTTTAAGATCAAGGTAATCCCAGTAAAACCGCCTTCTGCTAACTCATTTTGAACGTTAAAATGATAAATACCAAAAGCAAAGATGAATGATCCGATCAAAATCCAGAAAATGTTCTGGATCCGAATCGGAAATTGGAATGGAGGTGCCATTTCCGTATGCTCCTTTCAAATCAAGACTCTTTCTCTAGGGTAACGGCACGGTCGGAAAAAGACTAGCTTTTCCTATGAAAATCAGTCGAAAAGTGATCAGTATGGTCATTCCGATTGATATTGCTTAGAATAGAAACGAATAGAAGTCATAAAGAGAGTGTGGTTTTATCATGAAAAAAGCAATTGGGATTCTTTGTTATCCATCCGTCGGCGGGAGTGGGGTCGTCGCGACGGAGCTCGGTATGAAATTAGCGGATCGTGGACATGACGTCCACTTCATTACGTCGAGCATGCCGTTTCGCCTGACGGAATATCGGCCAAACATCACGGTCCACTTGGTTGAAGTCAACCAGTATTCCGTTTTTAAATATCCACCATACGACATTACGTTAGCGTCAAAAGTCGCAGAAATCATTGATTTATTCGATCTCGATGTCATCCATGCTCATTATGCCGTTCCGCACGCGGTCTGTGCAGATCTCGGACGAAACATGGCAAAGAAAAAAGGTGTCGCCGTCGTGACGACGTTACACGGAACGGACATCACCGTCATCGGGCAAGATTTAGAGATGCAACCGGCCATCCGGTACGGCATCGAACGATCAGACGCGGTCACGGCCGTCTCCGAGAGTCTAGCGCTTGAGACGAATGCGACGCTCAACGCACACTACGACATCGATGTCATTGCGAACTCGATTGATGAGAGTGTCTATTATCCGATGCGGGATGAACGCTTGAAGCGGCATTACGGCATCGAAGCGGACGAAGTCGTCGTCATTCATATCTCGAACTTCCGACCGGTCAAACGAATCGATGATACGCTTGCGGCGTTCGCCATTGCAGCGAAAGGCCGGAAGATGCGTCTATTACTCGTCGGGGATGGTCCAGAGATGGGACAAACGAGACGTCGCGCAAAGGAACTCGGCATTTACGACAAAGTGATCTTTGCAGGTAAACAGGAACATGTCGCGCAATTGCTCGCCATTAGTGATATTCATGTCCTGTTGTCTGAAAAAGAAGCGTTCGGACTCGTCGTCCTTGAGGCGATGGCAATTGGTGTCCCGAGTGTCGTCTCGACAGCAGGTGGCTTACCGGAAGTCATCCAGGACGGATTAACCGGATATATCGTTCCGACTTACGACGTCAAAATGGCTGCGGCACGAATCGGTGAACTCGCGGATGACCCGATGTTACGGGAACGGATGGCAGAAGAGGGCATTCGTGATACGCGTCGTCGTTTTGATTCGAATGAGATCGTGCTGCGTTATGAACAAGTCTATGAACGGGTGTGTGCGCGTCATGAACTTGCTTGAAGGCGCACATCATATCATTCAGACGATCGAACAAGCGGGTGGTGAAGCCTATATCGTCGGTGGCGCCGTTCGCGACATGTTACTCGACCGGACACCAGGAGACTATGATTTAGCGAGCTCGATGTTACCGGAACAAATCATCGACTTATTCCCTGTCGTCATTCCGACAGGACTCGAGCATGGAACCGTGACGGTCGTTCTCAACCACGTGCCGTACGAGATCACGACGTTTCGCTCGGAAGCAACGTACAGCGATCGCCGACGACCGGATGCGGTGACGCTTGGCGTTAGTTTGGAAGAGGACTTGACTCGACGTGACTTTACGATCAACGCGATGGCACTCAGACCAACCGGTCGTGTCGATCTGTTCGGAGGAGCGCGTGACATCGAAGAGCGGATCATCCGGACGGTCGGCGAACCAGCCGAACGTTTTAATGAAGATGCGCTTCGAATGATGCGGGCGTTCCGCTTCATGAGCCAACTGGATTTCTCGCTTGACGAGGCAACTGAACAAGCGATTGTCGAACTCGCTCCGCACCTAGCGGCCGTTGCGATTGAGCGGATTGCGATCGAGTTCGAGAAACTCTTACTTGGTCCTGGAAAACAGCGGGCGTTACAGGCGATGCTCCGGACTGGAATCGAACGCTACCTCCCCGGCATGACTTCAGAAATCGTCACAGGACTCGCGCAACAGTCGTTTCGGGGTGTTTCAAAGGATGCTGTCTGGACACTCGTACTCGATGCCGGTCTCGCGAAAGATCAATTGACACGCTGGAAACGATCGAAACATCAAGTGCAGCTCGCAACGCGTTTAACACCTCTGTTACACCGACCGTTACAAGACTGGGATCGTTATCAATTGTCGGACGAAGAACTGATGATCCTTCGGGAAATGACAGGAACGGATTATCCGGAGCGATCAGACTTACCGATTCGCAGTCGTAAAGAGCTCGCTGTCGACGGAAAAGACATGATCCGCCTCGGTCTTCAAAAACAACAGATCAAAGAAGCACTTTTGCATTTGGAATACAGTGTCGTCACCCGCGCTTGCCCAAACGACCGCGTAACATTATTGAAGGAGGTAGAGCGATGGCGCACTCAGTCCGAGAACAAATCTTGATCGCACTTCGTCAGCGGACGTGGTACTCCGGACAGGAATTAGCAGAGACGTTAAATATTTCACGTACCGCTATTTGGAAACATATGCAAACTTTGAAGGAAGAAGGATACCAGATCATCTCGAATAAAAAACAAGGCTATCAATTAGTCGATGAAGGCGATTTGCTGACACCGATTGCGATTGAACAATGGTTAACGACAGAACGTCTTGGTCGCCACATCCTTCATTTCGAAGAACTGGACACGACGCAGCGGATTGCACATGAGCAAGCGCAACAGCAAGCGCAGGAAGGAACACTCGTCGTATGCGATCACCAGACGAATGGACGCGGACAGCTAGGGAGAACGTGGCATGAGGCGAAAAATGAGGGCATCGCGATGAGTCTACTCGTCCGACCAGATGTACCGATGCACCAAGCAGGTCAATTAACGCTCGTAGCAGGTATTGCACTTGCACAGTCTCTCCGGACATTCGATGTTCCAGTTACGATTAAATGGCCGAACGACATCTTGATCAACGGTCGTAAGGTGGCAGGCATTTTGACGGAAATGCAGACCGAGGCGGATCGGATCAGTTCAGTCATCATTGGCATCGGCATCAATGTGCATCACGAGCAGTTTCCGGAAGGGATCGAGGACCGTGCTACCTCGCTCGTCCGAGAATCAGGAAGAACTTTCCGACGTGCGGAGGTCGTCGCGACTTTCTTGAATCGATTTGAACGACTATACACGCAGTGGCTCGAGCTAGGATTCGGATCTTTCGTCTCGGAGTGGGAAACACTCGCAGATCGCTTACATGAACGAGTGACGCTACGGACACGTCAGATGACCGCTTCCGGAACATTGATCGGTATTGACGAGACGGGCACGATTCGGATTGAGACGGAAACGGGGGAGACCCGTTTCCATTCGGCAGAGCTGATTTACTGGGAAAAAGAATAAAGGTTTGAATCAGACGGTTTGCAGAGAGCTTTTCCCGTCATGTATAATAAAGCCACGGATGGTATCCGCTTGCCGGAACCATACCGAATTGACAGGTGCCAGTTTTAGCTGTTTCAACTGCCTTGATCTTAACGGACAGGGACAGAAGGACGATATTCAATTATTCCGCCTTCTTTTCCGCATGCATTTATTTTGGAGAAGAAGGCGTTTTCCTTTTGTCCTCCCTACACACGTAAGGAGAGAACACGATGCACACAATGGGTCCATTACTCAAAAAACAACAAGCTGGAGAGAAGCTCGTCATGTTGACGGCGTATGATTATCCTTCAGCAAAACTATCGGAAGCAGCAGGAGTCGATATGTTGCTCGTCGGCGATTCCCTCGGGAACGTCATCCTCGGCTATGATTCAACGATTGCTGTCACGGTCGACGACATGGTTCATCATGCGCGCGCGGTACGCCGCGGCGCACCACAGACGTTCATGATCGTCGATATGCCGTTCGCAAGTTATCATGGTTCATTTGATCGCACGCTTGAATCAGCGGCGCGTATCTTCCAAGAATCGCAGGCAGATGCCTTGAAGCTGGAAGGGGCAGGGGAGATCTTAAAGACGATTCGTCGTTTGACGGACGCTGGGATGCCTTGCGTCGCGCATCTCGGATTAACACCACAATCCGTTGGTGTCCTTGAAGGATTCAAAGTCCAAGGGAAATCATTAGAAGCAGCCGAACAACTGATTGCAGACAGTTTGGAAGCAGAGCGTGCCGGAGCAAAGATGCTCGTCCTCGAATGTGTGCCGCATCCGCTCGCGAAACGCATTCAAGAGCTCCTCTCGATTCCGGTCATCGGAATCGGTGCCGGTGCAGACGTCGCCGGTCAAGTACTTGTCTATCATGACATCTTGACGTATGGTGTCGGTCGTTTACCGAAGTTCGTCAAAGCCTACACGGATTGGAATACTTCAGGAACGGAAGCGATTGCTGCTTACGTCAAAGACGTCAAAGCCGGTGCCTTCCCTGAACTAGCACACTCGTTCCAGATGGACGAAGAACTGATTGGTGCGCTTTATGGAGGGACTAAAGAATGAAAATCATCCAGGACGTCCAGACGTTACGCGAACGTTTAGCGGGAGCCGGTTCAATCGGTTTTGTACCGACGATGGGATTCTTGCATGAAGGTCATGCCTCCTTGCTCAAACAAGCACGACAAGAGAACGATGTCGTCGTCTTGAGTATTTTCGTCAACCCGACACAATTCGGACCAAACGAAGATTTGGATCGTTATCCACGAGACGCGGAACGCGATCAGAAGATTGCGGAGGCAGAAGGGGTCGATTATCTGTTCTATCCGACGAACGAGACGATGTATCCGCTGGATATGGCTCGTGTTACGGTCCGCTCCGGTGATGATGTCTTATGCGGCGCATCACGACCAGGACATTTTGATGGTGTGTTGACGGTCGTCAGCAAACTATTGAACGTCGTCCGTCCAACCCGTGCATATTTCGGTTTAAAGGATGCACAACAGCTCGCATTGATTGAAGCGTATGTCGCTGATTACTTTGTTCCGGTTGAGATCGTCCGTTGCCCGATCATTCGCGAAGCGGATGGTCTAGCAAAATCGTCACGCAATGTCTATCTATCGGAAACAGAGCGGGCGCAAGCACCGGGCATCCAGCAGGCGTTGCAACAAGCGAAACAAGCACTCGATCAAGGGGTGCCTGTTGAAACGGTTCTCGATCGGACGCGCGAAGCACTTCAATTCGAAGGGACGACGATCGATTACGTCGAAGCCGTCGACTATCCATCACTAGGACACGTTACGGAACAAACGACTACGATTCTCTTAGCTGTCGCCGTGCAGTTTGCATCGGCACGCTTGATCGATAATTTACTATATACGAGAGGAGCATGACGATGTTACGCACATTCATGCACGCTAAACTACACAAAGCTCGGGTCACCGAGGCAAACTTACACTATGTTGGTTCGATTACGATCGATGAAGATTTACTCGATGCTGTCGGGATTCTTGAAAATGAAAAAGTCCAAGTGACGAACAATCAGAACGGTGCACGGATTGAAACGTATGCGATTAAAGGTGCTCGTGGTTCAGGTGTCATCTGTTTGAACGGTGCGGCAGCTCGCCATTTCCAAGTCGGAGATGAGGTCATCATCATGGCGTACGCACAACTATCGACGGAAGAAATCGCGACACATGTTCCAAAAGTGGCTGTTCTAAATGAACAGAACGACATCAAACAAATGTTGTCTCAAGAAATCGCCCACACGATCTTATGAAATTTTAGAGACCCGATCATGTCAGCGGGTCTCTTTTTTTGTTAAGATGAAGAATGAAATGCCATCCGGTCATGGAGAGGATGGATAAAAGGTGGAGGATCAGTGTTGAAGAAAAAGTACGTCGTAGTCGACCTGGAAACGACAGGTCATTCCATAAAGGCTGGCGATGAGATGATTGAGATCGGCATGGCGGTAATTGAAGATGGACAGTTGACAGAACAATTGTCTGCCTTCGTGCGTCCGACCCAACCGATTCCTCCGTTCATTTCCCAGTTGACGGGCATCACGGATGAGGATGTCAAAGAGGCCGAGACATTCGATGTCATCGCACCGCGTGTCTTATCATTGCTCGATGGTGGTGTCTTCGTCGCACATAATGTGCAGTTCGATTTAAACTTCTTAAACGATGCGTTAGAAGAGGAAGGATACTTGCCGTACACAGGTCCTGTCATCGATACGGTCGAACTCGCACGAATCTTACTTCCGACAGCAGAAAGCCACGCGCTGTCGCATCTGTCAGAGTCATTACACCTTGCCCATCAAGAAGCGCACCGGGCAGGGAGTGACGCTTCGGCGACGGCTGAATTGTTGCTTGAACTACTCAAACGACTACATACGTTGCCGCTTGAGACATTGAAGCACTTAAGACGTTTATCACCACGCCTGTTCAGTGCCATCGAAGAGGAAATCGACCATGCGATTCGTTTAGTCGGCATCGAGGAGGATTCACAGTTTGATCGTTTCCGTAAAATCGCTTTGAAAAAGCGCCAGACGATGGAGCGGTTGGCACATCCACCCGTTCTTGAACCGTTCGGACCATTCGTTGATGAATTGAATGCCGTGACGTTCCCTCGTCTATTCGAAGGATATGAAGAGCGACGTGGGCAGCTCGAGATGATGCGTCATGTCTATCAATCACTCGATCAAGAAACGCCGTTACTTGTCGAAGCGGGAACGGGAACCGGGAAATCGCTCGGTTATCTTGTTCCTGCAGCGCATTACGCACTCGAACATGAAGTCCCGATCGTCGTCAGTACGCACACGATTCAATTGCAGGAGCAACTGTTCGCGCGTGATTTACCGCTCTTGCGTCAACTGTTCGATGCGCCGGTCCAGATTGCATTGCTTAAGGGACGAAGTAACTATATTGATTTACGGAAATTCGAATTTTTCTTGAATGATCAAGAGGATGCTTATAACTTCACGCTCGCAAAAGCGATTCTGCTCGTCTGGTTGACGGAGACGGAAACGGGAGATTTAGAAGAAGTCAGCTTACCAGGCGGTGCAGCGCAAGGCAATATCGGCATTAAACAGTTGATCCAGTCTGATAGCCAATCGCAGCTCGGACGATTTGACCCGTGGTACAGCCGGGACTTCTTCCAACATGCGATTCGCCAAGCAAAGGATGCGACGATCATCGTCACGAACCATGCCTTGTTGTTTAGTGACCTGCAGTTCGAAGCAGGGGTCTTACCGAAAGGAAGTCCGTTGATTCTTGACGAGGCACACCAAATCGAAGAAGTCGCGAGCCATCATTTTGGTCTCGTCTTTGATGGACATACATTTGATCGTCTGTTCCGACAACTCGGGTATTCGTCCGATAAAAAATTATTACACCGCTTGCTCGATCTGTCGGAAGAATGGGACATCGCCGAGATGGTCGAAGCCCATAGTGAGACGGTTGATGAGGCACTAACGACGTTACTCGAAGAAGCAGACGGGCTGTTAATGATCATTCAAGCATACGGGCTCGAACTGGCTTCCCGCAAAGCACGACGGGAAGGAATGGTCAGCATTCGCTTCAAGCGACTCGACCGTTCGATGCGTGCCGTCCAGGAAAGTGCCAAGCGGGTTGAATTGGTGTTGCGGCGTTTGCGTCAAGCAATCCGGGCGATTCATAAACTGTTCCATGAACACCGGGAGCAGATGAGTTATCGCGAACGTTCACTCGTCGCGGATTTAAAAGCGATCACGTCACAAATCGAAGAAGCGGAGCTCGCCATCTTCGAGACGATGCTTGCCCCGCACGATGAGACGGTATCTTGGATCGAGACGTCCGTTAAGAACCGGAAACTGACACGGGTCTACACACAGCCAATCGACATTTCAGAGCGATTGCGACGGGACGTCTTTTCGAAGCGGACGTGTATCCTGACGTCTGCGACGCTGACTGTCTCGAACAAGTTCCAGTTCATTGAGAACCGTTTAGGGCTCGATGCGTTTGAGACACGTCGTTTCGTCGTTCCGTCGCCGTTCGGATATGCTGATAACGTGCGATTGATGATTCCGACGGATCTCCCGCTCCTACAGGATGTACCATTGCCGGAATTCGCAGAGACGATTGCGGAAGCCATCTTACAAATCGCAGAGGTGACGGAAGGACGGATGCTCGTCTTGTTTACCTCAAATGACTTGCTAAGACTGACGCATGAAGCGACGAAACCGCTGTTACCTGACCGGTTTACGTTACTCTCGCAAGGAGTCACGCAAGGTTCACGGCAACGACTGATGAAACAGTTCAAGCAACTCGACGCTTGTATCTTGTTCGGGACGGCTAGCTTTTGGGAAGGGGTCGATATCCCAGGAGATGATCTCAGTTGTCTCGTCATCGTCCGACTACCGTTCGCGCCACCGGATCAACCGATCGTCCAGGCACGCTCGGAACGGATCGAAAAACTCGGGAAATCATCATTTTTCGAATACAGCTTACCGCAAGCGATCATTCGCTTTAAGCAAGGCTTTGGTCGCTTGATCCGGACGACGAACGACCGAGGTGTCGTCTTCGTACTTGATCGCCGGATTGAGACGACGCGTTATGGAAAACGGTTCGTCACGAGTCTGCCGAAAGTACCTGTTTTATCAAAACCGCTTGATGAACTGACGGCAGAACTAGAATTGTTCTTGAATGATGGCGATTAAGTCTATTCAGATAAACCCTATCGCATTATAATAGATAGAGAAAAATGAGGGAGGACATACAGATGGATTCAAAAATTGAAACACTTGCGACCGTCAAAGTGAACCGCCATGACGATACGTATAAAATCGTCGACTTGTTGAATCGGACACTGAAAACGGAAGATTTAATGTTCGGTCTTGCTCTCGATGAAAAAGACAAGGAGCAGATGGTCTTTACCATCTACCGCACATGAAGTGGAAAATCACGCTTGGTCTGCTAAGTGCACTCATCCTTTTGACTGTACTTGGCTCCGCCGTTTATCAGGTGACGATCGCTGAGGCAAAAGACCGGGAACAGAGCGTCGCCGAACAAGCAGAGGCGCGTCTGAAAAAAGAACTCAAACCGACGGACGTCCGGTTCGAATCTGTCTTTAACGGGAAACGTCAATATGTCGTTTTTACGATGAAGCAGAACGAACAGGCGGTACGGGCGTTCGTTCCGAAAAAAGGAACGATTGAGACACGACCAGTTGCTGATGGTATTGCTATCAAGACTGTCATCGCGGATCATCCGGAACTAGGAGACATCGTGTCTGCTAAGTACGGCTTTGAGGATCGTGCTGTCATCGAGATCGTTTCAAAGACGACAACAGGTTATGATTATTCGTATTACACGTATCAAGAAGGTTCTTTCATTAAACGATTACGAATCAAGTAAAGGGAGTGGGCGACATGTTATCGAAACGCGTACGACAATTGACACCATCTACGACGCTAGCCATCACAGCGAAAGCCAAGGCACTACGTGAAGAAGGTCAAGACATCATCGGTTTAGGTGCGGGAGAGCCCGACTTCAATACACCGGAATTCATCATCCAAGCAGCATTCGAGGCAGCAGAAGCGGGCGATACGAAGTATACGCCGTCTGGCGGAACGGTTGCCTTGAAGGATGCGATCATCGAAAAGACACGCCGTGACTTATGGATGCCATACGAACGCTCAGAAGTCATGGTCGCTTCAGGAGCAAAGCATGCACTATCAACGTTGTTCCAAGCGATTCTCGATCCAGGCGATGAAGTCATCGTCCCGGCACCATACTGGGTCAGTTATCCAGAGCAGATTAAACTTAGTGACGGCGTACCAATCATTTTAGAAACGGACGAATCGTCTCGCTTCAAAGTGACACGGGAATTGCTCGAACAACACATTACCCCAAAAACGAAAGCACTCGTCTTGAACTCACCATCGAATCCGACAGGAATGGTCTATTCGAAAGAAGAACTCGAGATGGTAGCAGATGTTGCGATCAAGCACGATCTACTCGTCATCAGTGACGAGATTTATGAAAAGTTGCTCTATAACGGTGCGACACATATCTCGATCGCGTCCTTGCCAGAGATGCGCGAACGGACGGTCATCATCAATGGTGTCTCGAAGTCCCATGCGATGACAGGCTGGCGGATCGGGTATGCAATCGGACCGAAAGAGATCATCTCAGCGATGACGAACTTAGCGAGCCATTCGACGTCGAACCCGACATCGATTGCGCAAGCAGCATCGGTTGCTGCGTATGCAGAAGGCGATGCACCGGTCGAAGCGATGCGTGTCATCTTTGAGGAACGACTTGAGAAAATCTATGCACGACTCATTGAAATCAAAGGATTGACGTGTCTGAAGCCAGAAGGGGCATTCTACTTGTTCCCACATGCAAAGCAAGCTGCCGAGATGTGTGGATTCGATAATGTCGATGACTGGTGTACAGCTGTTTTATCTGAAGCGAAGGTCGCCTTGATTCCAGGTTCAGGATTTGGTGCACCGGACTATGTCCGCCTATCTTACGCGACGGATCCGGCACGTGTCCTAGAGGCACTCGACCGGATTGAAGGATTCATCACGGCACATACAGCCGTTTAATAGAGAGAGGATGTTGACTGTTGAAAGCAATGATTCGGGATGTAAACAAATATGTAGGAGAAGAAGTGACGATCGGGTGTTGGTTAGCAAACAAACGCTCAAGCGGTAAAATCGCCTTCCTCCAACTTCGGGATGGCTCTGGATTCATGCAGGGTGTCGTCGTCAAAGAAACAGTCGGCGAAGACTTATTCAAGCAAGCAAAAGGCTTAACGCAGGAATCATCACTATGGGTGACAGGTGTCATCAAATCAGATGGCGGTCGGACAGCGATCGGTCATGAAATGGAAATTTCAAAAATCGAAGTCATCCATGAAGCGATCGATTATCCGATCACACCAAAAGCACACGGAACGGACTTCTTGATGGATAACCGTCACCTCTGGTTGCGTTCAAAGCGTCAGCATGCGGTCATGGTCGTTCGGAACGAATTGATTCGTGCGACGTACGAATTCTTTAACCAAGAAGGATTCATTAAAGTGGATCCGCCAATCTTGACAGGTAGCGCACCAGAAGGAACAACAGAATTGTTCCACACGAAATATTTCGAGGAAGATGCGTACCTTTCACAATCGGGTCAGCTTTACATGGAAGCGGCAGCAATGGCACTTGGAAAGGTCTTCTCGTTCGGTCCAACGTTCCGTGCTGAAAAATCAAAAACACGTCGTCACTTGATCGAATTCTGGATGATGGAGCCTGAGATGGCATTCCACGATCACGAGATGAACCTCGAAGTCCAAGAAAACTATGTTTCGCACCTTGTGCAATCGGCACTGAAAAACTGTCGTGCGGAACTTGAGTTGCTTGGACGTGACTTGACGGTCCTTGAAAACATTAAAGCACCGTTCCCGCGCGTCAAGTACACGGAAGCAATCGACATGCTCAAGGAGCAAGGATTCGACGATATCGAATTCGGCGATGACTTTGGTGCACCACACGAGACAGCAATCGCAAACAGCTTCGCACGTCCTGTCTTCATCACGCACTGGCCAAAAGCAATCAAACCGTTCTACATGAAAGAAGATCCGGAAAACCCAGACTTCGTCTTGTGTGATGATTTGATTGCCCCTGAAGGATACGGGGAAATCGTCGGTGGCTCACAACGTGAAGAAGATCATGAAAAACTCCTCGCAGAGATGAAGAAGCATGGTCTTGACGAGACAGGTGCTTATAAATGGTATCTCGAAACACGCCAATACGGTTCTGTTCCACACAGTGGCTTCGGTCTTGGTTTAGAGCGGACAGTCGCTTGGATCACAGGTGTCGAGCACGTTCGGGAAACGATTCCGTTCCCACGTTTGCTGAACCGCCTCTATCCATAAGCAGTAAGGAAAAACATCGACCCATCGTC
Organism: Exiguobacterium sp. s91; assembly: GCF_018618915.1. NCBI lineage: Bacteria > Bacillati > Bacillota > Bacilli > Caryophanales > Exiguobacterium > Exiguobacterium sp. s91. The sequence continues at coordinate 1,023,855 of NZ_JACSMZ010000001.1, forward strand.
TCGACGGGTCGATTTCTTGTTTAGACTAGAGAATCGAGGAAATACGATGAATCATAATTTAGTGCAATTATTCGAGGAAGGGACGGTCGTCTTACCGAAACGATTGTTCACCGAGGCAAAACGGTTAGGCATCAGTTTCGTCGAGTTCACGTTGATTGGTCAATTGTTTGCTTGCCGGGCAGAAGGCATGGAGATGCCGTCACCGGAAGAGTTAAGTAATCGACTTGGACTATCCGAGACGGAAACGATCGAGACGACACTCGGTTTATTACAAAAAGGATTACTGGCAATGGAGAACGTCAACGGGTCTGAACGTTATTCGCTTGTTCCGCTTTACGAAAAGCTGATGGCACCACCGGAACAGGAAGCACCGAACTTTGATACGATCAACCCGTCCGTCTTCCAACAATTCGAGCGGGAACTCGGGATGATGTCACCGTTTCAGATGGAGCAGATCATTCAGTGGTTGACGATCGAGAACATTTCAGAAGAGCTGGTGCTTGCCGCACTTCGAGAAGCGGTCTATCATAATGTCCGCAAAATGACCTATATCAATCAAATTTTGCGGACGTGGGAACGTGAAGGGATCAAGACGCTTGAGGATCTCGCAGGGCGGGGAGGTTAAGGAGATGTTACGAAAGGCAGAAATCGATCGGATTGAAGCAACGTTAGAAGAGATGTTTCCAGATGCATTTTGTGAGTTGATTCATCGCAACCCATTTGAACTGGTCGTAGCGGTCGCACTCAGTGCACAAGCGACCGACGTACTGGTCAATCAGGTGACGCCTGGGTTGTTCGCAGCGTATCCGGATCCTGCTTCGCTTGCTGCGGCACCCGTTGAGGAAATCGAGGACAAAATCAAACGACTTGGATTGTACCGGAATAAAGCCAAAAACATCAAGGCGCTTGCGGCACAGCTCCTTGCGCAACACGACGGAGAAGTCCCGACGGAACGCGCCGGGCTCGAAGCCTTACCTGGCGTAGGACGCAAGACGGCGAACGTCGTTCTGTCTGTTGCTTTCGATGTACCGGCCTTTGCGGTCGATACACATGTCGAACGTGTCTCGAAACGCCTCGGGATCTGTCGCTGGAAGGATAATGTCACGCAGGTCGAAGCAACACTGATGCGTCGTTTCAAACGGGAGCGTTGGTCAAAGCTCCATCATCAATTCATCTTCTTTGGACGTTATCACTGCAAGGCGCAACGTCCGAACTGTGAAGCGTGCCCGTTACTCGACATGTGTCGAGAGGGGAAAAAGCGGACAAAAGGAATAGCTACACCCTAAAAGGGACAGACTATAAAAAAGAATGACTCGTCATACGCAACTCCTACAGGAAAAGCGCATTTTGCGCTGTCAGAGACAAACAAGACCTGAGGAAAGAGCGTGAAAAGACGAGTCATTCTTTTTTATTAGATAAGGGTGACAGATCATTCTGCCACCCTTATCTTTGTAGAGACTAATTTTTGAGTCATTACCCATTCCAAGGAGTATCGGACCATTCACGACGCTTTTTCGTGATCGGTACTTTTTTGAATCCCCAGTTTCGGAAATCTTGGTCCGGACTATCGCGTCGAATGTAAATCTTATCTTTGATGGCTTTAAAAATCCGGTTTTCGTCCCCATAATGGACAAACCGTGGTTTTACCTCGATGACACCACGACGGACGCGAGATAAAGGTAAGCAGACCAAGTCGGCAATCTCAAGACCAGATTGGTAGAGGTCGCTGTCTTTTTCAGCAAAGATGAAGCCTTTGATTTTTTGACGGCTTTTTTCGACGTCGAGATGGACCGTTCCCGAATTGAAGATATCGAAGAACGCCTTTTGAATGAGCAAGTTTTGATAATCATCACGGCTTTCAAGAACGACACGCGCACTCGTTGCTTCTGTCTCATCGAGGAAGGAATAAAACGACTTCATCAGATGGGCGAAGGCAACGACATACGGATCCTTCGGTGTCGAGAAGAAGTCTTGTAGCTTCTGTTTATCGACTTCGACGCTGACGATCGTACAATCGATATCAACTAAAAATTCTGGTAAGGCGATCCAGAAATGACGTAACATATCGATCGTGATACCATCTTCTTTACCATACGGATGCTCAGCTTTTAAAATCTCCTTCAAATGAAGGGGAATATGCGGATCTTCAAAAACTTTTGCCTTAAAATCCATCAAACGTTGACGAAGCGGACTTGGTTCACCGGTCTCGTCCGAATCGATGGCATATTTATATTCCATCAAGACACCCGTTAAATTGAATTGTGTATTACCCTTCGGTGTCCCAGTTTCGTCGACGAACATAATGTATTTCTTCGGGGCAGGGGTCGAATTCTTAGGAAATCCTTTGACGTCAACGCCTTTGACGTTCGATTGTACCCGTTTGTTCAAATGAATCTCCTCCAATTGCACAATAATTACACAGTCTTTTCGAAAGAAATGCTCTTGATGCCACTTTACACGCTAGGCGGCTGAAAAGCCATAGCCTGATAAGTGAAACCGTAGAAACATTCCCTCGTATGATTAGGTGTTCGACTTAAGGAAGATAATTCCTGTTTTTAAATCGTTATTCTTCACCATTCATTAAGCGATCGATATAACGAACGGATTTAATCGTTTCATTGAAGCGTTTCAGACTCGTTTTCGGCTGAAATGCTTGGACGGAAATTTGCTTCAGTTGATCAACGGCGCTTTCGACCATGCTAGGTCGTAAGTAAGGACTATCTTGGGCATTCGTTTGCCACTGTGCAATCAGTTGATCCGCTCGTTCAACGAACGGTACGACGTCCCGATTGAAGTCATATTCGGTTCCGGCACGTCCTTCTTGATAAATACGTTCAATCTCTTGTAATAACGGTTCAATTGTCATTGGTTTTTAACTACTCCTCTCGGCCGATACGGTACAATCACATATCATGGTACAATAAACGCGATAGGAGGGGAATCGTTTTGAATTACCCGAATGGGAAAAAATTTCAAAAGCCACTCGAGTCGCATGGAACCCGAATCAAGAAGGCGCGATCAACCGATTCCACCTTTTCGAATCGAGGGATGACGCTCGAAAAATTATTGAATGAAAGTAATACGTTTTACCTGACTCATAATCGGGCAATCATTCACAAGAAACCCACTCCGTTACAAATCGTCCAAGTTGATTATCCGAAACGTTCGGCAGCGGTCGTCAAGGAAGCCTATTTCAAGCAACCGTCGACGACGGACTATAACGGTGTTTATCGCGGAAAATATATTGATTTCGAAGCGAAGGAGACGACGAATAAAACGTCCTTCCCGATAAAAAATTTTCACCCCCATCAAATCGCACACATGCGACAATGTGTCGAACATGGAGGAATTTGTTTTGTCATCATTCGTTTCAGTCTGTATAATGTGCAATATGTGCTTTCAGTCGAGCACGTGTTCCCCTGGTGGGATCAGCTAGAAAGCGGACGAAAATCAATTCCGCTGACGATCATTGAACGAGACGGTATCAAAGTCGAGACTGGCGCGTACCCTGCCATCGATTATTTAAAGGCAGTGGACGAACTATATTTCAATTCAGACACTTTTTGATTGAAGGAGAAGGATAGCATATGGAAAGAAGTCGTGTCGCACGTCGTGAAGAGACGAAGTCATCTGAGAAAAAGATGAAACGGACGAAACGTCCCCAAAAGAAAAAGTCAGGTGGAGGTTCCGGTGGGAAAGGTCCACTTTGGAAAAAGTTATTGCTGATCGCTACCGGATTATTCATCGTCATGATGTTAGTCGGAGGCGGATTTGCCGCTTACGCGATTGCTACGGCACCTGAGCTCGATGAGACAGAACTTCGAGATGCTCTGCCATTGAAAATCTATGCGAGCAATAAGGAAGAGATTACGAAAGGCGGAACGAGTCGAGAATACGTGTCAATCGATGAAGTACCGGAAGTCGTTAAAGACGCATTCATCTCGATTGAGGACCGTCGTTTCTATCAGCACAACGGAATTGATTTCCGTCGTCTGGGCGGAGCCATCATCGCGAACGTGACGGATGGTTTCGGATCGGAAGGTGCGTCGACGATCACACAACAGGTCGTCAAACAATCATTCCTTAGCTTCGATAAAACGGTCACGCGAAAAGTCCAAGAACAATGGCTCGCAATCCGGTTAGAGCAGGACTATACAAAAGATCAAATTTTAGAGATGTACTTGAACAAAAACTATTATGGTCAAAACTCGTTTGGGATTCAGACGGCTTCAAAAGCTTATTTCAACAAATCAGTTGATAAGTTGAATTATGCAGAAGCTGCGATGCTCGCAGGACTGCCACAACGTCCGACCGCATACGATCCAATTAAAGGAGATCCAAAACTGACGAAATGGCGTCAGACACAAGTTCTTGATGCGATGTTGACGACAGGCGTCATCTCACAAGCGCAACGAGACAAAGCGGTCAAACAACCGATCTCAAAATTAATCAATCCGGCGCCGAAGTCGACGAAGGATGAATCGTACGACAGCGTCATCTTCGATATGGTATCAAAAGAGTTAGAAGATGATTTTGGTTTAGAAGGAAAAGACATTTACGGTCAAGGGTTGAAGATCTATACATCGATCGATAAACCGATGCATGACTATATGAATGAAGCGATCAAGAAAGACCAAATCGTTCAGTTACCGGAATATGCGGAAACAGCTGCGACAGCGGTCAACACGCAAACCGGAGAAATCCTTGCGGTCGTTGATGGTAAAAATCCAGGTAAAGGCACAGCGCGACGAAACTTTGCGAATGAACCGCATCAACCGGGATCGTCTGCAAAACCATTCTTCGCTTACGGACCAGCGATCGAAAATGATAAGTGGTCGACTGCGAAACAATTGACGGATAAACCAACAGAAGTCAACGGCAAAGAGATTGGAAACTATTATGATGGATACCGTGGCACGAATACGATCCGCCACTGGTTAAAAATCTCGGCGAACACACCGGCCATCCAAACGTATCAAGAAATCGGTGGTGATTCAGTCGAGGCGTTCGCTGAAAAATCTGGCTTAAAGATGAAAGACGATGAGTCGATTTCGCCTGCGTATGCGATTGGTGGGATGAAACACGGTTTCAATACGACACAGATGGCAGGAGCGTATGCCACACTCGGTAATGGTGGCGATTATATCAAGCCACACGTCATCAAATCGATTGAGTATAGTGATGGATCGAAAATCAAATCACCAATCAAATCGAAAAAGGCAATGGAAGACTATACAGCGTATATGTTGACGGACATGCTGCGTGACGTCTTAAAACCAGGTGGTACGTTCCCGAGTGCTGGATTGTCATTTGATGCAGCCGGTAAGACAGGAACGACGAATGCCTATAAAGATGTCTGGTTCGCAGGATATACATCGGATGTCTCAATCAGTGTCTGGACTGGGACGACGAAATCCGGAAACAACAATGGAGCCGGACTTAGCGGTCCGTACAACAGTACGATGGCACAGCAAATCTGGAAAGACTTCATCACGAAGACACGTGATCGTACGCCAGCACCATTTGAACAACCTAGTTCTGTCCTCAGTATCGGAAACGAATTGTACGTGAAAGGGACGAAGGAACCTGTCGTTGAAAAAAAGACGGTACCCGCTCCGACTGGATTACAAGCATCTTACGATGAAGACACAAAGAGCGGTGAACTGACTTGGAACTATAATGATGCTGCGCTTCGTGCCAATGGGTATGACGATGTATCGTTTGAAGTGACGATGACAGATGCTGACGGTGAAACATCAACGATTGGTACGAGCACGACGAATCGAATTGCCATCAATGGTTTGAAACCAGGACGGTCAACGTTCCAAGTCGTAGCGAAAGCGTCTGGAGAGGAATCTGGTCCGGTCTCGACGACGGTAACCGTTACCGATCCTGAAGCAGAAGAACCGACGACGGATGAACCATCGACGGATGAACCTGCAACGGACGAACCATCGACAGATGAACCGACGACGGATGAACCTGCAACGGACGAACCGACAACGGATGAACCATCGACGGACGAACCTGCAACGGACGAACCGACGACGGACGAACCAACGACGGATGAACCGGCAACGGACGAGCCGACGACAGATGAACCGACGACGGATGAACCAACGACGGACGAACCAGCAACAGATGCACCGAATTCGAATGATGGAGCAAACGCGCAAAATAATTCGAATGGTTCGATGGAACGAAACAACAATACCAACAATCCGAATAACAGTGGAGATGACTCTGAAGATTAATAAAGGAGCGTCACTTGTAAAGTAGACAAGACCAAAGACGAGTAGTTCGTTCTTTGGTCTTGCCTCTTTTTTTGTATAATGAGAAGTGGAAGGAAGTGAAGGCATGCAAGCGAAACAAACGCTCGTTGCATTTCTCGAAGAATTGAAACAGGACCGCTCGTTCATGGAGCGGATTACGTATATGAAAACGATGGAAGCGACAGCTGGGCGCTATGTCGATTTTCCAGAGCGACTCCCGGAGCGTTTACGACAAGCCCTTCGCACACGTGGGATCACGCAATTGTACCGTCACCAAGGGTTAGCGTTTGAACGTGTACAAGCGGGAGAATCGACGGTCATCGTCACACCGACTGCCTCCGGAAAGACCTATTGTTTTAACTTACCGGTCTTATCGCACCTGCTCGAGCATCCGAACGCGCGGGCATTATATCTCTATCCGACAAAGGCCCTCGCACAGGATCAAAATAGTGAATTACTTGAACTGATCGATCAATTAGAGGCGCCGATCCGATGTTTTACCTATGATGGAGATACGTCACCGACGATTCGAACAAAAGTACGAAAAGCTGGTAATATCGTCATCACGAATCCGGATATGCTACATTCAGGCATCCTACCACACCATACGAAATGGATCGAACTGTTCGAAAACTTGAAGTATATCGTCATTGATGAGCTTCACACATATCGTGGCGTGTTTGGTAGCCATGTCGCCAATGTCATTCGTCGCCTGCGACGGATTTGTCGGTATTATGGTAGTGATCCCGTCTTCATCATGACGAGTGCGACGATTGCTAATCCGCAGGAACTAGCAGAACGACTGACAGAAAAAACAGTCGGTTTGATTGATGATAACGGTGCGCCAACAGGACGTAAACATTTTCTCGTCTATCAACCACCGATCGTCAACGCACAACTCGGCATTCGACGTTCAGCGACGCTTGAAACGAAACAACTGGCGATGCGTTTCATCAAGAAAAAGTTCCAAACGATCGTCTTTGCACGGTCACGCGTTCGCGTTGAAGTCTTACTGACGTATCTAAGAAGCATCTATCCGCATGAGCTCGGTCCGCGATCGATCGAAGGGTACCGGGGCGGTTATTTGCCGAGTGAGCGTCGCGATATCGAACGACGGTTGCGTCAAGGAGAGATCACCGGTATCGTCTCGACGAACGCTCTCGAACTTGGTGTCGACATCGGTCAACTGCAAGTCTGTATCATGAATGGTTATCCGGGAACGATTGCTTCGCTCTGGCAACAAGCAGGACGAGCGGGGCGCCGCCAAGATGATGCGTTAATCATTCTTGTCGCTTCTTCCGGTATGCTCGATCAATACGTCGCAGAACGACCAGAGTTGTTCTTGAATCAATCCCCGGAAGCAGCCCGACTCGATCCAGATAATTTGATCATTGCTGTCGATCACGTCAAATGTGCAGCGTTTGAACTGCCTTTTACGAAAGGAGAATCATTTGGAACGCTCGAGACGGAAGATATCCTCGAATACTTAGTCGAAGAGCGTGTCCTGCACGAACGTGGCGATCGATTTTATTGGATGAACGATGCGTTTCCGGCTCATGGAATATCGCTTCGGTCGAGTGATCAAGAGAACGTCATCATCGTCGATCAGACCGAGGTACCGAATCGAGTCATCGGTGAAATGGATACGTTTAGTGCGATGACATTGTTACATGACGAGGCCATTTATCTTCACGGAGCTGATCAATACCAAGTTGAGCATTTGGATTTTGAAGAGAAAAAAGCATTCGTCCGTGCCGTGGACGTTGATTATTATACGGATGCTAATTTTTCAGTCGACCTTTCCGTGCTCGAAGAAGATGAACAGTATGCAGAGGGAGAATATAGTGTTGCGCGTGGCGATGTTAGCGTCCGCGGAATGGCGACGATGTTTAAGAAGATTAAGTTTGGTACGCATGAGAACATCGGCTCTGGTCCGATTCACTTACCGGAACGAGAAATTCATACAACAGGTGTTTGGTTCACGTTACCCGATCACGCACGCTCTTCGACAGAGCTCGAACAAGTGCTAGAAGGAGTCGCGAATAGTCTCAGACGTGTCGCACCGCTTTATTTGATGTGTGATGCCAGTGATGTCTTCGTCGTGCCGCAAGTCAAGGCGACACACACGCAACAGCCAACTGTTTATCTATATGATCGTTACCCTGGAGGTGTCGGTCTCGCGGAGTCGATTTATAAGCAACGCGCTGTCATGTTGCGTGCCGCCCGTGATTCGATCGTCACATGCCCGTGTCAGGACGGTTGTCCTGCCTGTATCGGTATGGTTGGCGTAGCAGACGAGAAAGAACGAACGATTCAGTTGTTAGCAGAAATGGAGAAGGAACTATCATGAAAAATCGTCTTAGACGTATGCTGAAATCTACATCAGACGCCGCAACGGAGGATCAAGTGTCTTCCGCTCCTGAAGTGGAGACGCTGAAAACACCAATCGGGTGGACTGACGAACAGCAAGCCTGGATTGATCGTGGGGCCGATATCTTGACGTTCGAAGAAGAGTGGATCGTCAGGATCGACAAGCGATATGCATTAACAGATCGACATGGAGACCGAAGCTTTGCTGAAGTGTATAAGTCCTTACAATTGCCGCATCCGCCGCTTGCGTTAGATGTCCCGCTCGAGCAGGTCATTTTCTTTGATACAGAGACGACAGGATTACGAGGAACCGGAACGACGATCTTTTTACTCGGGTTCGCGCGCTTTGAGCAGGGCGGATTGCTGATGCGACAATATTTCTTACCGCATCCGCACTTTGAAGCAGCCTTTTACCATCACTTCCTGCACGATATCGGAGATGATGTCCGCTTTGTGACCTATAACGGGAAAAGTTTTGATTGGCCGCAAATCAAGACACGTCATGTCTTCGTTCGGGAACGTGTTCCGCGTTTGCCGAAAGTCGGTCATCTCGATTTACTTCATGTCGCGCGACGAATCTTTAAAGGAATGTATGATTCCTATCGATTGACAGCGATGGAAGAGCGAATCGGATTTGAACGGGAAGGGGATTTACCTGGATTTTTGGCGCCGATGCATTACTTTCAGTACGTCGAACACCAGCATCCGGATATCATGACAGGGGTCTTGCAACATCATCTGGATGACTGTCTGACGCTTGTCGGACTGTATGATGCGTGCAATCGACTCGTCACACATCGAGCAGAGGCGCCTTCTCCGATTCAAGAAAATATCGCGATTTGGCTGGCAGATCTCGGAATTCATGAAGGATCACACGCTCATTTTCAGCAAGTCAAAGAACTATCAGCAGAAGGATGGTTGCGCCAAGGATATTTGCATAAAAAAATGAAGAACCATGAACAAGCTCGGGATTGTTTCTTGAAGAGCGACAGTTATTTAGGGTACGTTGAGCTTGCGAAGTGGGCAGAGCACATTGCAAAAGATCCAGTGCTTGCTTATGATTATACGGAACGAGCACGACAACACGTCGAGCGACATCATTGGTTGATTACTAAAAAAGAACGAATCTTGGCAGAGCTGGATCATCGAGGACGTCGGTTGAAAAGGAAGTGTGACGCGTGAAAGTTGTCGCCATCACAGGATACAAACCCAATGAACTAGGTATCTTTGATCAAAAACACCCTGGTATCCGGGTCTTAAAGGCAGCATATCGTGAGCGAATGATTCGCTTAATTGAGGATCGAGGCACAGAGTGGTTTATCACGAATGCCTCACCGGGTTGCGAAATCTGGGCATGCGAGGTCGTGCTTGAATTAAAGGAAGAGTATCCCCATATTCGTCTCGGTATTCTTTTGCCGTTCTTGGAACAGGAAGCACGCTGGAAAGAGCCAGTTCAAGCGCAGTACCTTTCCATTCTTGAACAAGCTGACTTCGTCGAAGCAATCAGCCAGAAACCGTATACGGATCCATCGCAGTTACGTAATAAAACCGAGTTCATGATTCAAAAAAGCCAAGGATTATTGTCGGTTTTTGATGAAGAACATGGAGGATCAGCGAAATTTTTAGTAGAGCGTGCTAGAATAGAAATGGAACAATCCGATTATCAGTTGTTTTTAATTACACAAGATGATTTATCTTGGCTCGAACAAGAATTACAATACAATGATCAGTGGGAGTGAAGAGGATGTATAAGCCATTGTTGACAGCGGACGATATTTACAAAAAGGAATTCAAAACCGGCCTCCGTGGCTATGTCATCGAAGATGTCGATGGATATTTGGATCAAATCATTAAAGATTATGAAGGATTCGAACGTGAGATCGAACGTCTGAAGAAAGAGAACGAGGCGTTAAAACAAGCACCAGCACAACCGGTAAAACGTGAAGAGCGCCGCGTCGAGCAAGCGGAGCCACAAGTATCAAGTTCATCGAACTATGACATGTTACGTCGTATTTCAAATCTAGAGAAGGCCGTTTTCGGACGTCCGCACCAAGATTGACGCATCAAAAAAGACATTTCTGTCAGATCAGAAGTGTCTTTTTTTATTTCCTTCTTTTTGAAAGAATCGTCATCTGAATGAAAACGGTGTTAAGATAACTAATAATACATACTACAAAGGATGATGAACCATGTTACAAGTCATGACTGCTTCTGTTCCTCAACCACCGCGCCGTCGTTTTTTTGCAAGCAAACAAGTGAGTCCGACGACGAGTGAAACGGATGCACTCTGTAATGAAATCCGTCATGTTTGTCGTTTTGATTGGATGTTGTTTGATCGGATTCGTCTTTCTGACACGATAGTCATTCCTTTTGCGCTAATCGGACCAAAAGGATTGTTCCTCGTGTTACAAAACGATGCGGTCGTAGAATGGATGACGGAGGAATCTTGTCATGTCACGGATGCTGAGCATGGAAGAAAAGTGTTTGCACCTCATCCCATCCATCGGTCGAAACAAATCGTTCAAGCGGTTCGAAAAACGCTAAAAGAGCAAGGGATCATCATTCCGATTCATGGCATTACACTTTTTCCGAATGCACCACAGATGCGGACGGAACGAATTAAATTCCCGACGGGGCACAGCTTTAAAGATGTGCGGGCGTTCATCGTCTCAAAGAAATCCTCACCTGTTCAAGAGCAAGAACGAAAACAAGTTGCGTTTTATCTCGCGCAACAACAGGAATGAACAAAGGCAGTGAAGCGCTCGCTTCACTGCCTTTTCGTTTGAATTCATCGTCTTGGTCGAGACGCAAGAATGTCTTCAGCTTGATCCAAGTCTTCTTTCAAGACATACACCGCTACGCGATCATCCAAGTCTTTACTGAAACGTCGGAATAAAAACGAAGTTTTGACGCCGCGTTCGACTCGAATCTCTAAGTCAGCTGCTTCGAGTCGCGCAGCGTCCTTTAATAAATCTTCTCCTTTTTCACCAAATGCTTCCCCGATCAGTGACCATCGAAGGTTTTCCTTCGTTCGTCTGCTGACGATGACGAGAAATGCAATGACCAAAAGAATGATTAAAACCGTTCGAACTAGCTGTATATCCATCTTTGCCTTCACCTCACCTACTATCATACCGAGTTAACGCGCATAAAGTAAACGTTCAACATAGCGGGCGAACGATTTACTTTTCAAACCTTGTTGGCGATACGCGATATAACCGTCAGGGCGAATTAAATATAATCCAGATTGCTTGATGCCAAAGCGTCGTGCCAGTTCACCGCCTTGATCGACGACACCATCCTCTTTAAGGGATTGATGGATCGGTACTGTCTCAAATAGATCGGGATAAGTATAGGCGAGTTCCTTGAATGGCTCAAGAAGATCATCGGTTGCATTTTTTGGTAAGAACAGTAGTAATAAGAAATTCCGATCGGCACGACGTAACAATAGTTCGTTCTTTTTCGTCCGCGGGTGAACGACTTCACTGTAAGGCATCGGTTCGCCTGGTTTTGGTGTCAATGGACTAAAGTGTCCTTGTGTGACGAAGGTCGAACTCGCTGGGTAGTGGCTGTTGAGCTGTGCAATTCGGTTCGTCACGAAATGATGTAAGGGTGCGATCTTTAGACTATTTCGAATGACTTTTTCCTGCAAGGGCAATAAAAAAGGAATATTGATTTGCAAAAGTTCCGTCGCAAGATTGGTTGATCGTAAGATCCCTTGTGCCGCTTCCCGACGTTCGACGCTGTAAGAATCAAGTAATGGAAAACTCGCCTTGAACTGATGGACACACCATAGTTTCCAAGCGAGGTTCATCGCATCAGCAATTCCGGTATTCATTCCTTGACCACCGACGGGTGAATTGATGTGTGCTGCGTCCCCGATCAAATAAATCCGGTGGTGACCGAATTTCTCGATGATCCGATTATGGACACGAAACATCGAATACCAATGGACTTTTTTGAGCTCAAACGGTACTTTTGCTCGATTTTGTAAAAAGTCATCAATCGCTTTATGGTCGGTCGGAACAGGTCCGCTCGTTAGATTGCCGGTAATCCGGAACAAGTTCGACTGGAGAGGGAACGACTCGATAACGCCATGATCAGAGAAAAAGATATGAACTTCCTCAGAAGAGAGCGGCCAGTCGACCTCGATGTCAGCCAGTGCCCACGATTCTTTGAACGACTTCCCGCTGAACGGAAGCCCGAGTTCACGACGGACGAAACTGTTTGCACCATCTGCTCCGATGATGAAGGAAGCGTCGACCGTCTCTGTTTCTCCTTTATGTTGTAAGGATGCTGTAACGAAAGTTGGAAATTGAGCAAACCCTGTTAATTCTGTTTCGCGCTCGACTACGTGTCCATATTGGGCGAGTTGCGCTTCAAGAATCCGTTCCGTCTCACTTTGAGGCAACAGCGTAACGAACGGAAAAGGTGTATTCAAATCCGTAAAATCAAGTTTTGCCTGCCATGCACCATTGACATAGAGGTTTCCTTGATTGATTTTGATTGCATTCTCCATCAAGTCTTCTGCAACACCAAGCCTTGCGAACAACTCCAGAGAACGCGCTTGAATCCCGATCGCTTTTGAGACGACAGATGGTCCGCTTGCACGTTCGACGATGCGAAAGGATAATCCATAGCGTGAGAGTGCGAGTGCGAGTGTTAAACCGGTTGGTCCGGCACCGATAATGAGGACATCTAATTTTTTATTCACGGATAACCCCCCTTAATTTACATCTTAGCCAAAACTCGTTACCATTAAACTATTGATGACACGCTTGACGTGTGAAAGGATGAAACTTGTGAACGAACAACTTTTTACGACAGAACGATTGATTGCGAATTTTAAAGAATATATCCGTCAGAATGAGGCACATCTGACGAAACGACATGCGTTAAACGCCTATTACAAGACGGTAGCAGGATCGATTTTATCGGACCGGATTGCTAAGAATGCGGATCTCATCGTCCGTATGCGCCATCTGGAAGAGGCGTACCAACACGTTGCACAAGAAGGGCGATGAAACAGGTGAACTTAGCCGATATCCGAAAGCATTACGTAGATTCTGAAGAACGTTTACCTCGTCATGCGGCAGCTGTACTCGTTCCGTTAGTTGAACAGAATGGCGAAGTCTATTTGTTATTTCAAGTACGAGCTAAGACATTACGTTCGCAACCAGGTGAAATCGCTTTTCCAGGTGGTCGGATCGATGGCGGTGAATTACCGAAAGCAGCGGCTGTCCGCGAAACGGTTGAAGAATTAAATGTCAGTGCTTCTGAAATCGAAGTGATTGGAACGCTTGAACCACTCGTGACACCGAACCGGTCGATCATTTATCCGTATCTTGGTATTCTCCATGCGACAGACTTTAATCCTTCGCCGGCTGAAGTCGATCATGTGTTTCTTGTGTCATTAACGGAATTGATGACTTCAAAGCCGATTAAAGGAGATATGGAGTGGCGGATTCGCCCTGGTAAGGAAGTGCCGACCGAACGAATGGCGAATCGAGAAGCCTATCTGGATCGTACGTATACAGTCACGGAGCATTTTTATGAGCACGGGGACTATCTGATTTGGGGACTAACTGCTAAAATCTTGCGCCAGTTCTTAGCTCAATTGACGCGTGACTAGCTTTTTCGGTCGTTATTTTATATGATTAACTGTAATTGAACGTGTCAGGAGATGAGTAAAATGGAAGAAACAGAAGAGTTATTCGATTATATCGTTGGCGATATGGTAAAAACGAAAGAAGGCTGGGTGGCGGAAGTAACGGCAGTATTGACAAATACGGTCGTTGGTGATGTATCCCACACGAAAAACTTTGAGGCACTCGGCTTAGAGTTTGAAAAACAAGTTTTATTAAAGTCAGAGATTGAATTGCTAGAGCGCAAAACAAAATAATACATGAAAGCACACCACATAATTGGTTTGCTCAGACTTAAGACAAAGCGTAATTTTTCTCTTAACGAGAAAGATTGCGCTTTTTTGTTCATCTCGAATCGTTTTCCTGGAACAAGCATTGCGCCGCTTCACTTCATTGCAGGGTCGCTCCTGCTTGTTTTCCCCTAGGAAGCGATTTCGATTGAACAAAACGCTTCTCGCCTCTTTCTTTCGGTATAAAAAAGTATAAACGAAGAAAGAGAAAGACTTCCCATAATGGGTAAAAGAGATCACCATCATCGATTAAAACATACCACCATCATATTGGAACAACTGGTTCCGCAGGACCATCTTGTTTGCAAACTCAGCACACCACATAATTGGTGTGTTTTTTTATGTTCATCCAGCGGACTGAATAATAATGAAATCCTACATTCTTTTGATTTTTGAAGAATTGGACAAAATGACTGAAAACATCGAAAAGATACATTTATTACAAAAGAGTAACAAAGATTAATTCGTAACAGAACGGTTACAAAATATAAAAACGTTGATACACAACGATTGAGAGCGTTTTTTGTAAGCGTGTAACCATTTCGTTACTTTTTGACAGATATATTTCAATTCATAGTGTTCGCTTTTCAAACTATTTGTCACCGTGATACGTTGTGCGGGTCGTAAAACGGCGAGAAAGGTTGGCATCAACATGAAACGAACATCATTCCTTTTATCCCTTTGTTTAGCGGGATTCATATTTATTCTTTTGCCGCATCACGAAGCGTCGGCAGCACAAATCGGGATCGGTACGGAGAAGACGATCGTACAAAATCCATTAGAGATGAAACGTCAAGCTGCTCAAGAAAAGCGTGAACAAGCAGAGGCGAAAAAACAAGCGCGTCTAAAAGCCTTGGCTAAGCAAAAAGCAGAAGCAGAGCAAAAAGCAAAAGCAGCACAAGAAGCCAAAAAGGAAGCACGACAGGTAAAGAAACAAAGTCGAACTCAAGCAAACGCTGACCGTTCCACAAAACGTACGGAAACATTTGAGACGACAGCGTATACGACGAATCCAGAAAACAATGGAAGCCGTTTGTATAATGGTCGCGCCTTAACGGCATCGGGTTATGACGTCACGAATACGATTACATACGAAGGACGTCGCATCGTTGCTGTCGATCCATCGGTCGTACCGCTTGGAACTAAGGTACATGTAGAAGGTTTCGGCGATGCGATTGCGCTCGATACAGGTGGTGCGATTCGCGGGAAAATCATGGATCTTCTTGTCGGTTCAAAACAAGAAGCTTTAGAATGGGGTCGCCGTCAAGTCACGGTGACGTTCGAATAAGAGAAGTTTACGGTTAGGCGGTGGATAGTTTCCATCGTCTTTTTGTTTTGATGAAGAATAAAATATCGATCTGTTCGATGATGGATTTAGAAAACAGGGGAAAGAGTAGACGGAATAGGTTTTAGAATGTCCAAGAAAGGGGAATTTTACAAAGATAATAAACCGGGAAACGAGGGATGGTTCGTGATTGAATTCAAGGATGTCGGCAAAACGTATGCAGACGGAACAAAGGCAGTGCAACACGTGAATTTTACGGTTGAACAAGGCGAGATTTTTTGTTTGATCGGTCCTTCAGGGTGCGGTAAAACAACGACGATGAAAATGGTCAATCGATTGATTGATCATACGGAAGGACAAATTTGGATCGATGGTGAACCGATCATGTCGATCAATGAGCATGAACTTCGACGGCGAATTGGCTATGTCTTACAACAGATCGCTCTCTTTCCACACATGACGATTGAGGAAAACGTCAGCGTCGTGCCTGAGTTATTGAAGTGGAAAAAGGAGAAAGTAGTACAACGAGTCGATGAATTATTTCGGTTGACTGGGTTAAACACATCACTTAAGAAAAAATATCCAAGTGAACTCTCTGGTGGACAGCAACAACGTGTCGGTGTCATGCGGGCACTCGCAGCAGAACAAGACGTCATCTTGATGGACGAACCATTTTCTGCTCTTGATCCCATTTCACGTGAGCAATTACAAAATGATTTGTTGCATCTAAACGAAGAGCTTGGTAAAACAATTTTATTTGTCACGCACGATATGAACGAAGCGTTGAAACTAGGCAGTCGCATCTGTCTGATGAACGCTGGAGAGATCGCTTTCATCGGTACGAAGGAAGAGGTACTAGCCAGTAACGATCCATTCGTTCAAGAGTTCATGCGTCAAGTCAGGGGGAGTGTCGAATGAATGGATTGATCGAAACGTATCAAGACCGGAAGACTGAATTGCTTCAAGCGCTAATCGAGCATATTCAATTATCGGTCATCTCCTTGCTCATTGCCTGTGTAATCGCTATTCCGCTTGGGATTTACTTATCACGTAACAAACGTCTGAGTGAGTGGTCGATTGGTGTAACCTCTGTCATCCAGACGATTCCATCACTCGCGTTACTCGGTCTGATGATACCACTTGTCGGGATCGGTACAGTCCCGTCCATTATTGCACTTGTCTTATATTCCTTATTACCAATCGTTCGTAATACCTACACGGGTCTTGCCGAAGTCGATCCTTCGATCAAGGAAGCAGCACGAGCGTGTGGGATGACCCCGATGCAAAGTCTTTGGAAAGTCGAACTCCCGTTGGCTTTGCCTGTCATGATGGCTGGGATTCGAACAGCAATGGTACTGATCATTGGTACAGCAACGATTGCTGCCTTGATTGGTGCTGGGGGATTAGGCTCGATCATTCTCCTCGGGATTGACCGCAATGATAACTATCTATTATTGCTGGGTGCGATTCCAGCAGCACTCCTCGCACTTTTATTTGATGGATTGTTACGTCAAACGGAAGTAGCGACACGTAAACGACAAACAGCACGTCTCGTGACGGCAGTCGTCTTGATGGTCGCGATCGTCGCCGCACCATTTGCGTTCGGGCGTAGTGAACGACCAGATCTCGTCGTCGCCGGAAAACTAGGTGTAGAACCGGAAATTTTAATGAATATGTATAAGATTGTCATCGAAGATGAAACGGATTTGACGGTACAAGTCAAACCAAACTTCGGGAAGACGACGTTTGTCTACAAGGCACTCGAGTCAGGAGATATCGATGCGTATCCAGAGTTCACAGGAACGGTGCTCGCTAGTTTGACGAATGAAAAACCGAAGTCGAATGATGCAAAAGAAGTGTACGAACAAGCAAAAGCCGGTCTTGAAAAACAAGATTTAGCCTTGCTACCACCGATGAACTATAACAATACCTATGCTGTAGCTGTTCCAAAGAAATTAGCAGAACGCTACGATTTGAAGACGATCTCTGATTTAAAACAGGTCGCGAATCAGTTGACGGCTGGATTCACGTTAGAATTTAAGGATCGACAGGATGGGTATAAAGGGATTCAAGATAAATATGATGTCAATTTCCAGAAGGTCGTCACGATGGAGCCGAAATTGCGTTATAAAGCAATCGAATCAGGGGAAATCGATGTCATTGATGCCTATTCGACAGATCCGGAGATTGCGAAATACGACATGGTCGTCTTAAAAGATGATCAGCAACTATTCCCTCCATACGAAGGAGCTCCTCTTCTGCGACAAGAGACGATCGAGGAGTATCCAGAAGTAAAACAAGCACTTGAGCAATTGTCAGGTAAAATTTCAGATGAAGAGATGTCAAAAATGAATGAAGCTGTCGCATACGGCGGGAAGACGGCGAATGAGGTCGCTCGTGATTACCTGAAGAAGGAAGGCGTCATTCAATGAAACTTTTACTGATCAGTAACCCGACAGCTGGGACAAACGGCACGGGGTTACTTGGAGAAGTCATCGAACCATTAAGTATATTATTCGATGAAATCGTCATCAAGAATACGAAGCAAGCTGGAGATGCGATGCAATTTGCGGAAGATTCGTCCGCATTTGATGCGGTCGTCGTCATCGGCGGAGATGGGACGGTTTTCGAGACAATCAACGGGGTCGCAAAACTGGATGATCGCCCGATACTTGGCATCATTCCTGGAGGGACCTGTAACGACTTCGCTCGAACGCTTGGTTTACCGATGGCTCCTCGGCTTGCTGCGGAAGCAATCGCGATGCAACACGTTGTTCAGGTCGATCTCGGACAAGTCGAAAATAGCTATTTCTTGAATTTCCTTGGTGTCGGTCTTGTCGCAGAGGCATCGATTGGCATCGATACAGAAGAAAAAGCGCGTCTCGGGAAGATGGGATATTATCTATCGACGATTCGCTCAAGTCTAGAAGCACAACCCTTCGAATATGAACTGATTTTAGATGAAGGTCGTCACATGACCGGCGAAGCAGTTCTCATTCTGGCGGCAAACGGAGAATCACTCGGTGGAATCGAGACGAACTTATCAGATGGAGCCTATAATGACGGGAAACTTGATTTAGTGATCGTCGATGAAGTAAACTTGACAACCATTCGAGATGTGATTCTTCAAAAAATTGGTCTTGCCAATGATCCTTCCTTTACACATATCTTGACGAGTGGTTTTCAGCTGAAAACAAAAGATGCAAAAGTCATTGATACAGATGGTGAGAAAGCCATCCATACGCCGGTTACAGTTAAAGTGTTGCCGGAGTACCTGCGCATGTATGGAGGCACACAATAATAAAGTACGAATGAAGAGAAGGTCGTCATAAAAAACGACCTTCTTTTTTATATTTCAGTACATATATGCGGTTATGCTTTGACGCTTTAAAGAAAATATTTGATAAAGGATGACTTTCACAGATTCTTTCTGTACAATGAAAAAGTATTTTGAAAAGGAGGTGGAGCACCATGAAAGGAAACGCATGGGCTTCAAAAGTTGGATTTATTTTAGCAGCAGCGGGATCCGCCATTGGTCTGGGGGCCATCTGGAAATTCCCGTACACGACTGGAACGAACGGAGGAGGCGCGTTTTTACTCTTGTTCCTCGTGTTTACCTTATTACTTGGACTGCCCGTTTTAATTGCCGAGTTTTTAATCGGTCGTACGAGTGGAAAAACAGCACTTCAAGCGTTCTCGGCACTTGGTCATAAGAAGTTCACATTCATTGGTGTACTTGGTGTCATCGCCTGTTTCTTGTTGCTCTCTTTCTACAGCGTCATCGGAGGATGGGTCTTGATTTATACCATTCTTGGTTTCACAGGTCGCCTGACGACGATGGACAGTGGTGCGCTTGGTGAATTGTTCGGAACGATTTCCGCCTCACCGTTATATGTCATTTCAGGGCAATTGATTTTCCTCGCTTTGACATGTTGGATCGTCTTACGTGGTGTTCAATCCGGTATTGAAAAAATGAGTAAAATCATGATGCCATTATTATTCGTGTGCTTCATCATCCTTGTCGTTCGATCATTGACACTTGATGGTGCAATGGAAGGTGTTAAATTCTTCATACAGCCTGATTTTTCGGTCCTCAACCGAACTTCTGTCCTGAGTGCGCTTGGCCAAGCGTTCTTCTCCTTATCGCTCGGTGTATCGGCGATGCTGACGTATGCTTCCTACATGAAGGAACGTGGCGAGATTAATCGTTCCGCCGCATGGATCGTCGCGATGAATGTCGCGGTCTCATTATTAGCTGGATTCGCGATTTTCCCAGCTGTTTTTGCTTCGGGTCTTGACCCTGCAGAAGGACCGGCATTGCTTTTCATCGTATTGCCGACTGTTTTCAGTCAGATCCAGTTTGGCTCGTTGTTCTTGACACTGTTCTTCCTTCTATTTGCTTTCGCATCGATCACTTCATCGATCGCTATGCTTGAGGTCGTTGTTGCTTCATTAACGGATCGTAAGGAAAATGCGACATCGCGTGATAAAAAGCGGACGACATGGCTTGCGACACTTGCGATTGCGATCGTCGGAATTCCGTCCGCACTCTCGTTCGGTATGTTGAGTGATGCTCAATTCATGGGGAAAACGTTCTTTGACAGCGTTGATTTCCTTGTCTCGAATATTTTAATGCCGATTGGTGCTTTACTGATTTCGATTTTTGCTGGGTACAAGCTCGATCGTACTCTTGTCGAACAGGAACTCGTGACGAGTCCATTCATGAAAAAAATCGTACCTGTGTGGCGTGTGAGTGTTTGTTACTTGAGTCCGATCGCGATTTTGATCATCCTTGTATGGCCATTATTCGGATAATTGATCACTTTTTTAGGGTAGTCGACAATTTTGTCGACTACCTTATTTGTTGTCAAAAGAATCATGCGAAAGAAAGAACGGATAGTTCATTCTTCGGTCTGATGCGATATTTTTAAAAGTATGTTGAAATATAAATACACGAGGCGTAACATTTCGGAAAAACGGGAAACTTTTTGTTAGACGTTACGTAATGTTAAAATAAAGACACGTAAACCTGATAGAAGAATTAGTACGAAGGAAGAGGGGATGACATGAAGTCTTCATGGTGGATATTTGGTTCCATCGGTATGATGTTCGTATTTCTACAATTGGCCGATACGTTCAACTTCTCGGGAATCTTCATCGCTCTTGGTTTGTGGTTCATTTGGAGCGGTTATCGAACAAAACCAGGTCGACGATATCGGACAGAACGGAAATCGACCGAAATTAAGCGAAAAAATGTGAAAAAGAAATTACTACTTGATGACGAAGACGAGTTCGTCGGAAGTGTCATTTTAAAACCGGAACGGGCGACACGCCGATTTGAAGAGACGGATGATTTAGAACTTCAAGTATTGCAACGGACGATCGAAGAAGGATTCACAAAAATCCAGACGTACGATCAAATTGTTCCCTCCATTCGAGATGGTGAAATCAGAAGTGAGATGCGAATCGTTTCGCGTGAAGCACATGTCTTGTTCGAAGAGTTATATGAAAGTCCGCGCGACGTCAAAAAAGTTCGGGACTTCTTTACGTTCTACCTGGATTCCTTATTGTCAATTTCAGAAAAATATGCCGATTTGGAACGCCGTGGTGCTCAAGTTCAATTGGATACGAAAAATCAATTGATTTCGAACTTGAAAATGATCGGACAAAAATTAAAGCAACAACAAACCTTGTTGCTTGAAGGGGATACCGTTGATTTAGAACGGGAACTCTTGACGATTGAAAAGGTGTTGACGCAAGAGACTGAACAACGAAAACAGGAGGAGAGTTACCGACATGACCCATTCTGATAAAGATACATGGCAACAATGGCCTGATGAGCAAGATCAACCGACGATTTCTGATCCGTCGGTCGATCTGAATGTAGCAGAGACACCACCGAAAATGCCTGTGCAACCAGTAGAAGAGATGATTCCTTCAGATGTTCCGTCAGAACAACGACAAAAGATTGAACGTCTACTGCAGGTGATTGATCTTCAAAAAACGGATGCCGTCATGCAATTCGGGGCGCCCGTCCAGCGTGAACTATCCCAATTCTCTGATCAAGTCTTAAGTGAAGTGAAGATGAAGGACGGCGGGGAAGCAGGAAAATTGCTGAGTGACTTAATGCAACGTGTCCGCCAAATGGACCCAGATACACTCCAAGAAAAAAAGAGCTTCTGGTCGAACGTACCGGTCATTGGTCGGGCGAAGAAAAAAGCGGAGACGTACTTCTTACAATACGAGAAGATGAGTGCGTATCTAGAAGAAGTCGTACACAATCTTGATCGATCAAAATTTGGATTGATGAAGGACATCACGTTACTCGATCAAATGTATCAAAAGAACAAGCGCTATTTTGAAGAATTAAACGTCTATATTGCGGCTGGTGAGACGAAAATCGCTCACGTTCGCCAACATGAAATCGAACCGTTACGAACAGAAGTTGAAGTATCGCGGGATCAAACGAAGTTACAGGAATTGAATGACTTGATTCAATTGACGGATCGTTTTGAAAAGAAAATCCATGATTTAAAATTATCCCGAACGATTAGCTTGCAGATGGCACCGCAAATTCGTGTCATTCAACAAAATAACCAAATTCTAGCGGAAAAAATTGAATCAGCAGTCGTCAATACGATTCCACTTTGGAAGAACCAAGTTGTCCTATCTTTGAGTCTGTCGCGTCAAAAAGCAGCGCTTGAAATGCAGAAGGATGTCACCAATACGACGAACCAGTTACTTGAGCAAAATTCGAAGTTGCTGAAGGAATCGTCGATTGAAATTGCGGAAGAAAACGAAAAAGGTATCGTATCCGTTGAATCGTTAAAAGTGGCGCACCAAAACTTGATCGAGACACTGGATGAGACATTACGCATCCAACAAGAAGGAAAACAAAAGCGCCGCGACGCAGAGCATGAACTAGAGCGAATGGAGAATGAATTGAAACAAAAAGTCATCGAAGTCGCCTCAAAAAGCAGAGAATTACCGAATCGACCATACTAAGGAACACGACATTTCGTGTTCCTTTCCTTCATGAAAGGAGAGTTTGAATGAATAATGAAGAGAAGCAGTTGAAATGGGATACGACATGGTTATTATTCGCACGGATGATGGCAGACCGTCATTCAAAATGTGCCTCAAAATCCGTTGCCTGTGTCATCGTCAAAGATGAAAAGCCGATTTCAATCGGAATAAACGGAACACCTAGTCAGCATGTGAATTGCAACGAAATTTACTTAAAGCAAGATGGTATTCTCTATACATCGCGTCCTGACCACCCGATTGTTGAAGAATTGATTGAACGAAACGGGATTCTCTTTTATCGGTGCGAAAATCAGGAAGAACACCATGAATGGTCGAAGCAACATGAGATTCATGCTGAAATCAACGCGCTCGGTAAGCTAGCAGCTGATTCGACGAGCGCTCGTCATGCAACAGCTTATGTCACACATAGTCCGTGTCATGCGTGTAGTTTAGCGCTCATCGCTTCTAAAATCGATCGTGTCGTTTATTCGACAGGTTATGAATATGGGGACGGATTGAATCTCATGCGACAAAGTGGAATCGAAGTCATCCACTTGCCACTCGCAAACGAATATTTTCTTGAAAAAATTTAACGAAAAAGGGTTGTAAACGCTTCCATTGCATTGTATGATGAAATCAAGCATTGCCATGGTAATTATTCACTCTTCCATTCGGACTGATTTTCAATCGAAAATCGGTCCACTTTTTTTTAGAAAAGAATTGACAGACCTTGAATAGTTTGGCATGATGACTATAGAATATGACGAAGCGGAACGCCGCATTTTCATACAAAACCAATCAAGGAGCTGGAATGCCAGGTCGTTGAATGAAAAATCCTGACTCACATGAGTCAGGATTTTTTTTATGGATGAACAAGTGTCGCTTCCTTGAGGCGTTTAGCACGGATTGCACATTTTGTGGCGACCGCACCTGAAAGGATCGTCATGAATCGCTGACAGAGGATGTCTGGTTGCGATTGATGTAAGAATAGTTGATGTAATAGTCGGTTGAATGCGGCGTCTAGCGAAGACAAGTGCCGTTTGATTGCAGTGGGAGACATATCTTGAATTTCTTCTGCTTGATAGCCGGCATCACTTTGGAAAGCAGAGAGGATGAGAAGCTCTGTTTGCGCATCAGCCAACGTTAGCCCTTGTTCTTGGACATAATGACAAGCTTCACGCAATTCATGAATCAACAAATGTTCCAAAGCATATGACGAATGCATTTGATATGGATCGTACAACTGGACAGCTTGCCGAATTTGATCGCGGGTCACGATTTCGGATACCGTCCATTGATCGAGTGTGCCAACAGCTTCACTGTATAGTTGAGTAAGTGGTCGAATCATCGTTTCTCCTCCTTAAGCATAAAATGGACTTCCAGTTTCATCATAATTCATTTAGAAAACGCTTACAATATCTGTTTACTAGTAGTCGTGATGAAATCGTGTCTGCTATGATATGAGTGAAGAAAAAGGAGTGAGATGACGTGATTCAATTATTCAAAGCACTTCCGGAAGTGACGATGCCTTCTTATGAAAATGATACTTTTTCCATCCATCAATCGAATCAACCGATTGGACTTTCGATAGAGACGCTTGTTTCGGGTGAACGAATCGAAGAAGTTTTACTCGTTGCCTCGGGTGAAATCCGCACAGGTCAAACCGGACGAGAATGGCTGCAGTTCACGTTCAATTCGCCCGCTGGATCTTGTAAGGGGAAACAGTGGATCAATCAAGGAACGGCAGAAGAAGCACTTCGTCCATATCTCGAAACACGAATCGTTCGGGTCGAGGCAAAGGTAGAGGAATATCCGCCGCAATCCGGAAACAAGTCATTGACCGTTCAGCGCGTCACTCCGATTCATGACGCCTCACCGACGCAGTTCCTACCACAATTACCAGCAGATGAATCGCTTGAAACGTATCGTGATCAGTTGCTTGGACTAGTCGGTCAACTTGATTCTCCTTACCAAGAAATCGCGCTCTCGATTCTGCGACAGTACTGGGCGGATTTTTCAACACGACCGGCTGCGCTGTTTCATCACCATGCCTATATCGGTGGTTTGCTGAAACATACTGCTTGTATGATGACGATTGGTCGAGGAATTTGTGATAGTGAACAACCATACTTGATGCTACTCAAATGTATTCAAGAAGCAGAAGCCGATCATAAAAATGAACTCTTCCAAGCAGCTGAACGAGAGATACGTCAATTTTCTTGGGATGACAGTTTTGATGCCCTCTATCAAGCGGCAAAAGGGATTGCTCTGTTAGATCAACGACCGAATCCGAATGAGTTGTTGCTCGGTATTTTATTGCACGACATCGGAAAGCTATGGGAGTATACGCATGCGGGTGCATCGACAGATCGTTTTTCAAGACTGTTGCACGTAACAGAAGAAGAGGAAGAACTGGCAGGTATTGCGCTTGATCCGGACGGTGTATTGATGGGTCATATGCCATATGGTTGTTTTGTTCTCGAACAAGCACTTCGAGAAGAAGATATCCGATTACCGCGTGCTGTTTATCACCGTCTCATGCATATGGTATTATCACACCATGGTAAACGCGAGTGGGGATCAAGTGTTACGCCGCAAACGACAGATGCTTGGTATCTTCATGCGATTGATCTACTCGATGCACGAAAAGAAAAATGGCGTCAGCAACAAGGACGCTAAGGAGTGAAATCATGCAAGACAAAATACGTACGACCGTCATTACTGGTTTTTTAGGTGCCGGTAAAACTACGCTACTCAATCATCTCGTTTCTCAACCGACAGAAAAGTTTGCCTTGCTCGTCAATGAAGTAGGTTCTGTTCATATTGATGAAGCATTGATTGAACGAAGTGACGAAGAGATGATCGAATTGACGAATGGCTGCATTTGTTGTTCGATTCGCGGTGATTTACGGGATGCGTTGCTACGGATCGCAAAACGCCGTCGAGATGGGGAGTTATCGTTTGATCGATTATTGATTGAGACGACAGGCGTTGCTGATCCAGGGCCGATTCTACAGACATTCTACTTTGAGCCGGCTGTTGAACAGTCCTATCAGATTTCAAGTGTCGTTACGGTCATCGATGCGTATCACTTGGAACGTCAACTGACGTTCCAAGAAAATGTGAAACAAATCGGCTTTGCTGACGTCCTGATCTTGAATAAAATAGATTTGATTGACGAGTCAAAGCGCGAAACGTTGTCCGCTTTACTTCGCGAACGAAATCCTTCTGCAGCTATCATTGAAACGGAACAGGCTCAACTTGAATCGGACCGACTGTTTGAAACGTTCCATTTTCCAAAAGAAGAGCAAGTACGACTCAGTCAACAAACGGATCAGATTCATCAATCGGTTGAGGATTTCACGGCATTGACGATTGTCGAGGAACGACCCTTGAACCGAAATCGATTTGGAATGGTCCTACGTGAGGTGTTAGAAGCGTATGCGGAAGATCTCTATCGCTATAAAGGAATCATTCATTTTGCAGATACGGATCGAAAGGTCATTTTACAAGGTACTGGCATGATTTATGGCACAGCAATCAGAGAACCATTTAGCGAACAACCAAAGACGACGCTCGTCTTCATTGGGAAAGGGCTAGATGAACAAGCGATACGAAAAGGAATCGAGGCGGCAATTGAACATGGTTGAACTTTATTTTGACGGTACGGTCCGTCCTTCAAATGATGAAGCGGCGGTTGGGCTTTTCAGTAAAAATTCCGAGGGCGAAGTCACGGAAAAAATGTATCAAATTCAAGCGATCAATAATCATGAAGCAGAATTTATTGCTTTTGCGAAAGCCGTCGAATGGGCGCACGAACTGATTGCACAAGGCGAGAGCGTCATTTCGTTTCGGACGGATTCAGAAGCCGTTGCACTCGCAGTCGAACGCGAATTCGTCAAGAACAAACGAACGCAGACGATTTTTGATCCTGCCTTTGCACGTTATCAACTCTTACCACTCGCTTTCGTGAAGTGGATTCCACGGTCGGAGAACAAAGCAGATCGTGTCGCACGAGAGGCGTTACGATTATACGAAGCATGATTGACGACAAACACCCCTATCCTCACGGTAGGGGTGTTTGTTCATGTTCGATGCGCTCGATCAGAATTTGGTCGACGCGTCGTCCGTCTAAATCAACGACTTCAAACCGGTACGGTCCAATTTCGACAGTACTCCCACGGGAGGGGACATCACCTAACGTATATAGAATCAAACCAGCAACCGTATGATAGGCGTTCAACTGTTCACCGGGTAAGTCTTCTGTATAACCGAGCGTCCGCTTTAAATCATCGATGTGCAATAGACCATCCGCTAGGAAGGAGCCATCCTTTCGCATGACAAGTTCCGGTTCTTCCTCAACGCTTGAAATTTCGCCAACGAATGCTTCGAGGATGTCAAATAAGGTGATCATGCCGAGGAAACCACCGTATTCATCAAGAACAAAGGCGATTGATACCGTCTCTTTGCGCATCCGTTCAAGCAAAACGGTTGCTTTTAATTGACGGGGAACGATCAGTGGTGATTGAATCAGTCGTTCAAGTTCTTGAACAGGTCGTTCCGTTGATAGCACCTCTTTCGCATCGATGAAACCGACGAAGTGATCCAAGTCACCATGACCAACCGGTAAGTTTCGATGTCGCGCTTGCCGGAGCTCTTGTAAGATCGTATCGGAGTCATCCGCTAAGTCAATCCATTCGGTAACGGTACGCGGCTCCATCAGTTCGTAAGCGTACAAATCATGAAAATCAAACACACGAGAGACTTGCTCCGCTTCAGACCGATTGAAGGTTCCCTCTTGCGTACCACGAATCAGTAATTGCCGGACTTCGTCTTCCGTCTCGTCTTCTGTTTGCAGGCGATCCAGACCAATCAAACGGAAGATGGAACTCGTCGACTTACTTAGAACCCAAATGAATGGTCGAAGCACAATCGAGAAAAAACGCATCGGTGGGGCAAGCCACATCGTGACCCGTTCTGGACTGACAAGGGCGACACGCTTAGGAACGAGTTCACCGATGACGAGTGAAATATAGGTGATGATCGTTACGACTAGAATATAGCCGATCGTACTGGCATAAGGGGCGAGCCACGCGAATTGAGCAAGCCACTTGATGACCGGTCCTGAGAGAGCGGCACCACCAAAGGCACCATTGACGATGCCGATTAACGTGATGCCGACTTGAACAGTCGATAACAGATCGGTTGGTCGATCAAGTAACTCTAACGCAACATGGGCTGACTTTTTGCCATCATTCGCTGCTTTCTCTAATTTCGACCGTTTTGAGGAAAGCAAAGCGAGTTCGGTCATCGCAAAAATACCGTTTGCTAGAATCAAAAGCAGTACAATCGTTAAGTTAATCAACCACATGAAATCTTCACTCCTTTTTCGATAATAAACTATTCCCCAAAACTGTCTCTCTCATTCCCATTCTGTCTACTTTTGCGTTAAACTAAAAGAGAAATAATCAAAAGGGGGAATTTGTTTATGGAATACCGTGTAGAACGTGACACGATGGGGGAAATTCGTGTACCAGAAGCGCAGGAATGGGGCGCACAAACACAACGTAGTCTAGAAAACTTTAAGATCGGAACGGAAAAAATGCCGATTGAAGTCATTCGTGCCTTTGCAGTCCTGAAAAAAGGAGCGGCGCTTGCGAACCGCGACTTAGGCGTGCTTGAGGCAGAAAAAGCGGGTGTCATCGCTGAAGTATGTGACGAGATCATCGCGGGGAAATTCGATGATGAGTTTCCGCTTGTCGTTTGGCAAACGGGTTCAGGTACACAGTCAAATATGAACGTCAACGAAGTGATCGCTCGGGTCGCGACACGCAAGTTGAAAGAACAAGGCAGTGAGACGACGATTCATCCGAATGATGACGTCAACAAATCACAAAGTTCAAATGATACATATCCGACAGCGATGCATTTAGCGGCGAAGACAGTCTTGTTGGAATCACTATTCCCAGCAATCGATGCTTTGCATGCGACACTTGACGAAAAAGCGAACGCGTTTGCAGATATCGTCAAGATCGGACGGACACACTTGCAAGATGCTACACCCATCACACTCGGTCAAGAAATCAGCGGTTGGGTCCGGATGCTTGCAATTTCGAAGCAAATGATCGAACGGACGCTTGATCCGTTAACGGAATTAGCAATCGGCGGTACGGCTGTTGGAACGGGCATCAACGCACATCCTGAGTTCGGTGATTTGGCTGCGCAAAAGATGAGTGAAGAAACGGGATATGAATTCACGAGTGCGGAAAACAAATTCCACGCCCTAACAAGCCACGATCAACTCGTCTTTACGCATGGTGCGGTCAAAGCGTTAGCGATGGACGCGATGAAGATCGCAAACGACGTTCGCTGGCTCGCATCAGGTCCACGAGCAGGGATCGGCGAAATCACGATTCCAGAAAATGAGCCGGGAAGCTCAATCATGCCTGGGAAAGTCAATCCGACTCAAAGTGAAGCGTTGACGATGGTCGCTGCGCAAGTCCTTGGAAACGATGCGACGATTGGTTTTGCTGCAAGTCAAGGAAACTTCGAACTAAACGTCTTCAAGCCGGTCATCATGTATAACTTCATACAATCCGTTCGCTTACTGACAGACGCCTTGCATTCGTTCAATGACCACTGTGCGATCGGAATCGAACCAGAACAGTCCGTCATCGCTGAGAACGTCGAACGTTCGTTGATGCTCGTCACTGCACTCAACCCGCACATTGGATATGAGAATGCGGCGAAAATTGCAAAGGCAGCGCATCAATCCGGGTCAACCTTAAAAGAAGCAGCACTTGCGACTGGTCTACTAACAGAAGAACAATATGATCAATGGATCGTACCAGCAGATATGGTCCGTCCGAACTTAAAAGCGTGAGTTGAAAAAGCGGGGGAATTCCCTCGCTTTCTCTTTATCCGAGGACGGTTCTTCGGATGTATGGAAAGAGAGGGGATTGGATGGAACGGAGTCGAAAACGGATAGAAAAACAACTGCAACAGACGATCATCATGGTGGAGACGTTACTTCGGATGCCGACCGTGCCACGGACAGAATTGCTCGCATTAGCAAGCTGGCTTGAAGGGCTCGGGAGAGAGGAACTGTTTAAAGGACTTGCCGATCAAGTGAGTCGGGAAAAAGCGACGTGGGAACAAATGAATGCGGTCATCACTCAGCCGATCGTTAAAGAATTACTGCGGCCAATCATCGATCAGTTGTCTGAACGCTCACGCGCCAATCGGATTCGAAAAGAATTGGTCGTCACTGTGACAAGACGTTTTCTTGAGAATATCAAATGGAAGAAATCGCTCGAACAGGAGCGCTATATGTCACGATTCTTCAGTTCGGTGGAAGACACGTTGTCGATATCACATGATATTGCTATGGATGCTGTCATCATCGACCATGCATCTATCGCGGAATCCTTAGAGTTGACTCAAAAACTGATCAAACAAATGGAGTCAGCATTCGTTCCCGTCATCATCGTAGGTCCGAACCGGTCTGACATTCGTCAAGTCAGCTATGAGATGGGAGCTGATGACTACTGGGATGAGACAGTGACGAATGAAGAACGACATGTTCGTCTAGCGAGACTATTACGAAAATTAAGGGTCGTATCTTCGACGATCTTGGTCGATGAACTGACGGGAGCTTATAACCGGAAATACCTCCAAAGTGCCTATGATCGTCGCGTAGCACGTCTCGAACGTGAACAGCGGACATTTGGGTTAGCGATTTTTGATATCGATCATTTTAAGCGGATCAATGATTTACATGGACATCCAACGGGGGATTTGGTCCTCTCCGAACTAGCTACCGTCGTTCAACAAGCCGCTCGTCTCGATGATGAATTCATTCGTTTCGGTGGTGAGGAATTCATCTTATTGTTTTCAGCAGAAACAGTACCGCAAGCAGTTGCGAGTATGAATAAAATTCGCGAGCGTGTCGAGCGCCATATTTTTGCGAACGGATTAAAAGTAACAGTTTCGATTGGTCTCTCCTTTGCTTTTGATCTCCACACATCCCTGGCGCAAGCAACAGCAGAGGCAGATGAAGCTCTATATCAAGCGAAACGTAATGGTCGTAATCAAGTGGTGTCCTATTCGACAGCGATATCGATCGAAAAAATACCAGTCTATATCCGTGTCGAGGAAGGATTCCTTAAACAGGTACATACGCTTGATATGCCGGATCATCCGAAATACCATATTGAGGTGATTCCGCTAGATGATCAACGGACGTCGCCAATACAATTGGCGATTCTTTCACTCGATCAGTTAGCAAGCGAGAACTTTGTACGATTAGAGGAGTGGAGACAACAACGGGAATCGATCATTGATGCTTTGGTCGTGACAGATCAAGAAGACGATCGTTTAGCCAAGGCGTTATCATGCGGTGCGACAGACTATATCATGACCTCACAGATCGATTCTGATATGGAGGAATGGATTGCTGAATGGATCATGCAAATTCCTTAAAAAAAACAGCCACATTTGTCCGTCATACGGAGCAATGTGGCTGTTTTTTAGTTACTGATCATATCGACGAATGATGAACGGATAATCGTTTCCCTCGACCGCATCATAATGTGTTTCGGAAGTAATCTGAAATGAAGATGGGATTTCGGGATAATGTACATCTCCAGAAAGAACCGTATCAATTTCAGTGACATACAGGCGGCGAGCAAGAGGAAGCGTTTGAGCAAACAACTCTCCACCACCAATCAAAAAGACTTCTTCTTCTGAATCGACGTATGGTTGTAAAGCAGATAGATCATGCCATACCGTTACACCTTCGGCTGCAAACGTCTGATCGCGCGTAATGACGATGTTCTCTCGACCGGGCAACGGTCGTCCGATGGATTCGAACGTCTTTCGTCCCATGATGATCGGTTTGCCAATCGTCGTACGTTTGAAGTGAGCTAAATCAGCTGGAAGGTGCCAAGGCATCGCATTGTCACGACCGATGACATGATTTTTTGTATACGCTACGATATGTGTGATCATACGGCTACCACACCTTTAATGTGCGGATCAGGATCATAGCCTTCAATGATGATGTCTTCGAAGCGGAAGTCTTCGATACGATCGACTGTTCGAGCGAAGCGCAGCGTCGGTAATTTTTTCGGGGTACGCGTCAACTGAAGATTAACTTGTTCAATATGATTTGAATAGATATGAGCGTCACCGAGCGTATGAACGAAGTCACCAACCTCAAGTCCACACACATGAGCAATCATATGTGTCAGTAACGCATAAGATGCAATATTAAATGGTACGCCTAGGAAAACATCAGCTGAACGTTGATACAATTGGCATGATAGTTTTCCGTCAGCGACATAAAATTGGAACAAGAGATGACAAGGTGGTAACGCCATCTCATCAACTTGTCCAGGATTCCAAGCACTGACGATCAAACGACGAGAATCCGGATTCGTTTTGATCTGTTCAATGACTTGTGCCAGCTGATCGACCGTCGTGCCATTTGGACGTGGAAAAGAGCGCCATTGTGCTCCGTAAACAGGACCTAGATCTCCGTTCTCATCTGCCCATTCGTTCCAAATCCGCACACCATTTTCCTGAAGATAACGAATATTCGTATCACCCGAGATGAACCAAATCAACTCATGGATGATCGACTTCATATGTAACTTTTTCGTCGTAATGAGAGGAAAGCCATCTTGAAGGGAGAAGCGCATTTGGTGACCAAACACGCTGAGTGTTCCCGTTCCCGTCCGGTCTTCCTTTTTTGTTCCGTGTTCCAAAATGTGTTCGCAAAGTGCATGATATTGTTCCATCGGATGACATCTCCTTTTCGAAAAATCCAAATTTCATTGTAACATAAATTAAGATTTTGAGGATGTCGGTAAATGTCTTGCGAATAGATAACGAAATAAGCCAAAGAGCGGAATCACGTCTTGCCACTCTAATGATTGTGCATTCCGAACACGAATGCGCCGGAGCAGATAGACTTGCAGAATGTAGAATAATAACAAATCGACGGTCATCGTTCGAACGAATTGATTGGTCTCAAAGTAGATGCGGAATATACTCCAATCAGATCGAGCAAGAGCAATCCAAAGCAATAATGTCGTCACGACGCTAAGTAAGGCGACGACGGTAGGAATCCACCCGCGACGACGAAAAGGAAGAAACGTTTTCCTTGGAATAGCGAGGGCGACATAAGGCATCAACACGAAGGCACCTAAGAAGAACGATCCAATACTTGCGACGAGCGGTCCGGGGCGCATGAATCGTTTCTCATCTAGAAATAGTAAAAAGAAAGCGAACGGATAAATACCGAGTAAGGCAAATAAACTTAACGCGGATGTATCAAATTGACTTTGGTCGAAACGTAAAAACGAAATCAAGAAACCTTCTGGAAAGACACGATTATTTCCAAATAATAAGATGAAGACAATAGCAATCGCCCAGACAAGGAAGAGCAAATATCGACGATACATTTGTCCACACTCCTTTCTCATACCTTTCTTTCCCATCATCTTGGATGTAGTAAACACTTGGATTTCATATTTCATGATATCAAATATGTTAAGGTTCTTGCTTGAGCACCTCTCATGGACATGTTAAGATGACGTTGTGATAATTGAAAGCGCTTTTACAAATTGATGCAATCGTTTGCTCAATATGTAGCACGTTACGTACATAAAAGAGGAGAGTGTTGAGGATGGAACGTAAATGGTGGCATGATAGTGTCGTTTATCAAATTTACCCACGTAGTTATAATGATTCGAATGGGGATGGAATCGGTGACTTGAACGGAATCATCGAAAAGTTAGATTATTTGAAGACACTTGGTATCGACGTCATTTGGCTAAGTCCTGTCTATGATTCACCGAATGACGATAATGGCTATGATATTCGTGATTATGAAGCCATCATGAAGGAATTCGGGACGATGGATGATTTTGATCGTCTTCTAGATGAGGCACATGCACGAGATATCAAAATCGTCATGGACCTCGTCATCAATCATTCGTCAGATGAACATCAGTGGTTCGCGGAGTCGCGTCAAAGCAAGGACAATCCATATCGGGATTATTATATGTGGCGCCCGGCAAATCCAGACGGTTCGCTACCAAACAACTGGGGATCGATTTTCTCTGGACCTGCCTGGGAATATGATAAAACAACGAATGAGTATTACTTACACTTATTCTCGAAGAAGCAGCCTGACTTGAACTGGGAAAATGAGCAGATGCGTCACGATGTGTACGGGATGATTCGTCGTTGGTTGGATCGAGGGATTGATGGTTTCCGAATGGATGTCATCAACTTGATTTCGAAGACACCCGGCTTACCAGATGCGACGGTCCATCCAGGAGCACTGTATGGAGATGGTGGAGAACATTATATCAATGGACCACGTGTCCATGAGTTTTTACACGAGATGAACGAAGCTTCCTTCGGTAAATACGATGTCCTGACAGTCGGTGAGATGCCAGGAGCGACGACGGATGATGCCATCCTTTACACGGATCCGGCACGTAAAGAGGTCAACATGGTCTTTACGTTCGAACATATGGATCTCGATTCAGGTCCGAACGGGAAATGGGACGTCATTCCGTTTGATTTACTCAAACTCAAGCAAAACTTCACAAAATGGCAGACGGCCTTACATGAGACGGGTTGGAACTCGCTCTATTGGAACAACCACGATCAACCCCGCGTCGTCAGTCGATTCGGAAATGACACGACGTACCGCGTCGAGTCAGCTAAAATGCTTGCTACATTATTGCATTTGTTAAAAGGGACGCCATATATCTATCAAGGCGAGGAAATCGGCATGACGAACGTCGCTTTTGAAGACATTGCGGACTATGAAGATATCGAAATTCGGAACATGTGGAAAGAACGTACGGAACAAGGAGCATCACCGGCTGAACTACTACGTTCCATCCATGTCAAAGGACGTGACAATGCGCGGACACCGATGCAGTGGGATGCGTCGGAGAACGCTGGTTTCTCAACGGGAACACCATGGTTGAAGGTCAATCCGAACTATCCGGAAATCAACGTCGAACAGGCGCTTGCAGATGAGCAATCCATCTTTTATTACTATCAACAGTTGATTCGTCTACGACATGACCATGAGCTCGTCGTCTATGGTCGCTATGAACTCTTACTCGAAGATCATCCAGAAGTATACGCCTACTCACGAACGCTTGAAGGGGAGACATGGTATGTCTACTGTTCGTTTGCGGATCATGATGTGAATATTCCGTCTACGCATGATACGTCAGACCGCGTCATCGGAAACTATGATGGGGCCGTTGTTACCGACGAACTCACACTTCGACCTTATGAGGCCATCGTCTTCCGTACGTTTGAAGGTTGATTCATCTAGGCATAAAACAGAGGGCTGACTCAAAAAAAGAATGACGCGTCTTTTCACGCCCCTTTCTCAGGCGAGACACCAAGACCCGCTTTCCTGCTTCATTCAAGCAGGAAAGCGGGTCTTGTTTGTCTTTGAAGCGCATAAATGCGCTGTTCCTATAGAAGTTGCGTGTGACGCGTCATTTTTTTACAAGGAAAGGGTGGCAGAATGATGATCTGCCACCTTTTCCTTATAAATTATCGCTCCAATTGAGCGACTTGTTTAACCTGAGCGATGATCGTATCACGATCAGTCGTTGACGGATTGAGGCGGATGCCATACAGTCTTTCGGGCCCCACTGGCTTCTCATGCAATAACTGACCTTCGATGCACAAAGGTTCTTGACCCTCGATCAATGAGAACTCAACAACGATTTTCATTGATTTGAGGAGTGGAAGTTTTAGTTCTGTGCTGATTGCTAGTCCGTTCGGTGAGATATTATGAATTTTCATCAGTCCATTAGGAGTACGCTGATCATTTTTCAATAAATGAAATTCACCTGTTATTGGTTTTTTCAGCGTATATCGAAAGGGTTCATTCCGTTTGATTTTCATGTAGGCACCTCCAATCCCATTATCCGACAATTTCGTCAAGTCTTCTAGTTTTTTTTGGTCATGCAGCAGCGTCTGTCGATTGTTTCGTCGGATGGATACGTTTTGCTAAATACATGAATGGTGTCGCGAACCAAGCGACAACGAATTTCGCGAGATACGTCGTAATGAAGATTTGCCACCAGATGGAGAAGGGCATATCGTGAAAGGCAATCGCACAAAACGTCAACGTATCAAGCAATTGACTTAATACAGTTGACCCTGTCGTCCGTAACCAAAGCTTACGTTCGCCTGTCTTCTGACGGATTTTTGAATAAATAAAGACATCGAATAGTTGCGAGACAAGATAAGCGGCAAGACTACCGACAGCAATCCATGGTAAAAGTCCAAACAATAAATGCAAGGAATCGGATGTTTCGAGTGCAGCCTTATCAGCAAGTGGTGTATATAAGAGACTGAACTGCATGAGAACGGTCGTCGTGATCAGGGAGAAGAACCCCATATAGACGCCTTTACGAGCGACCTGTTTTCCGTATTTTTCATTGAGGATATCTGTCGCTAGATAACAACTGCCATACACGACGTTCCCTAACGTAAAGACGAAACCGAAAATATCAACGGTTTGTGTAACTTGGATGTTTGCAATGATTGTTGCGATGGCAATCCACATCAACAATCCTGTCTTACCAAATAAATAATAACTGAAAATCAATAATCCCATCGTTAAAAAAATGGAAGGGATCCATAACCATTCGTTCATGAGATATACTCCTTTCTGTTCATACAGATGAAAATTGTACGCTGAAATTCATCAACTGTCAAAGGTGATGAAGAGATGAGGGGCATTAAAAAAAGACCATAAGTTTCATGGTCTTTCGGACGGTCTTTAGCCCATTCGTTGCAGAGAGTACCGACGACGTCTTCCTTTGACGTAATAGTTCTCTGTCGACGTAAAATCATTCGCTTCCAAAATGCGTTTTGCAAACGAAGCGTGTGGAGATTGTTCAAGGACACGCGCGCGTACTTCGTGACGATCTAGTACCCCGGAATACGTCAATGCTTCAGCAACTGCTTGAGTAGCTAGACCCCGACGCGTATAGGGATCAAACACCATGAAGTCGAGTTGGAAGTAGTGACCCATTTTTAAGAGCAGAACCCGCCCCACGATCGTATCTGCTTCAACGATATCAAAGTAATAATCTTCAGGATAACTGTGCTCGACGGAATCAAAAGCCCGCTCTTCTCCAAGCTCATGGTCATACCCTTTGATT
Source organism: Exiguobacterium sp. s91 (assembly GCF_018618915.1). Taxonomy (NCBI): domain Bacteria; kingdom Bacillati; phylum Bacillota; class Bacilli; order Caryophanales; genus Exiguobacterium; species Exiguobacterium sp. s91. The sequence continues at coordinate 1,060,965 of NZ_JACSMZ010000001.1, forward strand.
TCTTGCGGAGTCAGTCCATATGCTTGCTCGCCATACTTCAAGAAATGATCATACTCAGCTTGATCGACATGACGTAATGTTCGACGTCTCAATTCCATCACAAAATCCTCCCTCATCCCAATTGATGCTTCGTTTACATTATAGCGATACCCTCCGTGCAATTGCAAAAATTAACTGGAATCGATCCGCAGGAAGAAATCTAAAAAAAGTCATTCTGTAATCATCTTGTGATTGTTTTAATTACCTCGGAATATGGTAAAGTAATGATGTAGACAACTGCATACTGGAAGGGGCTGGAAAACGTGTTCACAGAACGTGACGGAATCAAATTGCGTCTAGAGCAAATCGAACGATTGTATTCGGACTTGAATCGTGAAGCGAAACAATTGACGGAACGCTTACGCCAATTAGATGAACAAGGGGATGAAGTTCAACATGATCTTTCCCTTAATAAAGAAGACCGCGATCATTTGAAGTCAAGCATTGATGAGACGCTTCAGGCACTCATGAAGCGGACGACGGTCGATGCAAAAGTCGAACAGGAAAAGCAAGAAGACCTGATTTCGAAAAAAGCATTGATTGAAGATATCGAAGGATTATTGAAGAAAAAGAAATGAGCTAGCTCCGGCTAGCTTATTTTTTTGTGGAGGAACACATTATGAAACCAACCATTGGACTGACGACATGTCTTCGTCCGACTGACGACGTGCATCATCGTGTGAAGCAGTTGTTAGCGGATGAGACGATACATTTTATCTACGTCGTGCGTCAGAAAAAAAGCATAGAACACTTGCAACAGGAGACAGGATTACCGGTGCTTGTCGTCGATAAACAACGGCTTGATTTATATCCATTAGGCGAGACGACATCGTTCTTTTTCCATCCTTCGAGTGCGGTGTTTCGCATCAAACAAATTGATGCAGGTGGAGGCGACCCTCTCATTGCGATCGGACGCTTATCGGAAGGGATGCGTGTGCTTGACTGCACACTTGGTCTTGGAGCAGATGCCATCGTCATGAGTCATGCCATCGGAGAGCGGGGGCGGATCATCGGGTTAGAAAGTCGGGTTGAGACAGCATTTGTCGTCAAGAACGGATTAAAACGGTGGGAAGAATCCTACGAACCGATCAATCAAGCGATGCGACGAATTGAAGTGAGAGTCAAACACCATCTCGCCTATTTGAAAGAATGTCCGGATAATTCCTTTGATGTCATCTACTTTGATCCTATGTTCGAACAGACCGTCGAAGAATCGACGCATCTCGACGCTTTACGAACGCTTGCGAATTATGAAGCCTTATCCGAGGAAGCGATGGTGGAGGCGAAGCGTGTGGCACGTCAGCGCATCGTTTTAAAAGCACATTATGAAAGTCCCTTGTTTGAACGGTTTGGGTTCGAACGAACAAAGCGGAAGACGTCGAAGTTGCATTATGGCGTAATTGAATTGTAAGTCAAAAAAAGACCTCTGCCGATGTTTCGGCAGAGGTCTTTTTTGTAATTCGCTGATTATTGAACTGCGTCTTTTAATTCGTCTTCCATCTCTTCAAACGTTTCCTGAACGGCATTGACCGGTTGTTTCGTCATCAAGCTGACAACGACCGTAAAGATCAAGCTTGTGAAGAATCCAGGTACCATTTCATAAAGCGTCGTACTGAGTCCGAGTTGAACCCAGATGATGACAGTCAAGGCACCTGAGATAATACCAGCTAGTGCGCCTTGTTTCGTCATCCGTTTCCAGTAAAGAGAAAGCAAGATGATTGGACCAAAGGCAGAACCGAATCCAGCCCATGCATAACCGACAAGTGCAAGAATCGTCGCTGATGGGTTCCACGCGAGAATACTTGCGATGACGGCAACGACAAGAACGGCAATTCGACCTGTCAGGACGAGTTCTTTATCCGATGCGTCTTTTTTCAAGAACGTCTTATAAAAATCTTCTGTCAACGCACTCGAAGTAACGAGCAATTGTGATGAAATCGTCGACATGATCGCTGCAAGAATCGCAGCCATCAAGAATCCTGTGATATACGGGTGGAATAGGACATCCGAGAAACGGATGAAGACTGTTTCCGGATCACCGAGTCCATTGCCTTGTCCTTCGAAATAAGCGATCCCGACAAGACCAGTCATCATCGCACCGATGATAGAGACGAACATCCAACCGATCCCGATGCGACGGGCACTTTTTAAATCTTTAACAGAACGAATCGCCATAAAGCGGACGATGATATGGGGTTGACCGAAGTAACCAAGTCCCCAAGCTAGGAAACCGATGATTCCAAGAATCGTTGTTCCTTTAAGTGGATCAAACAACGAAGGGTCTAATTTTTCAGCGTAATTGTAGGCACCATCGATTCCACCAACGTCTGTCAATGCGACGATTGGTACGAGAACGAGTGCGATGAACATGATACAGCCCTGGACGAAATCGGTCCAACTAACTGCGAGAAAACCGCCGAAAAGTGTGTAGGCGATTACGACCGCAATCGTCAAGAGCATACCATAGTGGTAATCAAATCCAAATGAGCTGACGAACAATTTTCCGCCAGATACGATTCCAGCTGATGTGTAGAACGTGAAGAAAATGATGATAACGAGTGCCGATACGGTACGAAGCACGCGTGATTTGTCTTCAAAGCGATTCTCTAAGAAATCAGGGATCGTAATTGAGTCGTTTGCCATTTCCGTATAGAGACGGAAACGTGGTGCGAGTACGATATAGTTTACGTAACATCCAATCAATAAACCGAGTGCGAGCCAAAGGGCTGATACACCTGTTGCATACATGGCGCCGGGAAGTCCCATGAGCATCCATCCACTCATATCCGATGCACCAGCAGAGAGTGCTGTGACACCTGGACCGAGATCGCGTCCGCCTAACATGTAATCTTCTGTATTCGTCGTTCGCTTGTAGGCAAAATAACCGATTGCCAACATGAGAACAAGATACAGGATGATCGAAATCCATTCTTGCGTCATAAAGTTAAATCCTCCAAATGCAATAGTTTTTTCAGCGATCAAGCATGTATTGACTTGTTCGCCAAATGATATGTTCCCCACCTTACAGGGGATAAAACGACTTTGCAAGTCACTTCATTTTCATGAAAAGTGCCGCCACGCCTAGTGCCTTAAGGGGTCGGGACGGTTTTAGTCCCTGTTAAAGTTCTACTACTCGAAATGTTCTGAATAATTTAATAAAACATAAATGATCCTAATAAATTAGGATCATTTATGTGATGTTAATTGGTCCAAAACCGTTGGTATGCGGCGCTTAAACGGTCTAATGCCTGATCTAATTGTGCACGAGGACACCCGATATTTAAACGTTCAAATGTTTCTCCACCAGATCCGAACGAAGAACCGTGCGTTAGAGCGATTTTTGCCTCCTTGACGAGCCAATCTGCTCGTGTTTTACTATCTAGTTCGAGTGCTTTGAAGTTGATCCACAACAGGAAAGTTGCTTCTGGAATGACAACGTCTAATTTTGGCATCTCTTGGCGAATCCGACGGATGGCATGGTCACGATTTCCTTCTAAATACACAAGTAATTGTGACAGCCATTGCTCACTCATAGCATCACCATACGCTACTGAAATCGCAGTCGAAGCCAATGCATTCGGGTGAACGAAATGACGTTGTTGGACACGTTCGATCTGTTGACGAATCGAGATGTCAGGTACGATTAGATAAGACGCATAGAGACCCGGAATATTGAACGTTTTGGATGGTGCACTCACTAAAATGAGTTTTTCATAATCCAAACCGAGAATGGGCGTGTGCACGGAACCTGTATAGACGAGGTCCGCATGAATCTCATCGGATACAAGATAAACATCATGTTGCTTCGCGAGTTCGACGATTTGTTGTAATTCTTCTCTCGGATAGACTTTACCGCTTGGATTATGCGGGCTACAAAGAATCATCATACGTGCTGTTCGCATTTGTCGTTCGAGAAGTGAAAAGTCAGTCTGGTACGTCTCTCCGTCTAAAAGAAGCGGATTTTCAATGAGTTGTCGTTGATTAGACTGAATGATTTGATGAAATGGAGGATAGACAGGTGTCTGGATGATGATTTCATCACTCGGTTCCGTCAGTGCGAGGACCGTATGTGCAAGTCCTGGAACAACACCACTTGAGTAGAGAATGGAATCAGTAGTGATTGTGACGTCATATCGCTTTTGAAACCATTGTTGAATTGCTCGTTTGGCTTCGTCTTCAAACATCGAGTAACCGAAATGACCTGTAGCAGCACGTCTAGTCAATCGTTCTGTCAAATGGTGGGGTGGACGGACGTCCATGTCGGCGACCCACATTGGAATTAGCTCATCTGATCCATATAGCGAAGGGAGCCCGTCCCACTTGACGGATCCTGTATTTCGTTTCTCGATCGTTTCATCAAAATTGATTTGTTCCATCAGACTTCACTCCTGTTCTTCAATAGTTGAATGACTCCATTTCACCATAGCGGATAGAGAGAGAGTGGGGCAAGTCGAAAAAATAAAGGTTTAACATTTATATGATCAGGCAATTACTAAACTCGAACCTACCATAATGAAACGGAGTGATGATCATGTTGCATTCTAAAGTAGTCGTCGGGCGATCGCCTGAGGAATTAGAGGAGAGACTAAATGAATTTTTTGAAAATAATGGGGTCGGATCAAACGCCATCATTACATTAAAATTTTCAACATTTGTTGCGTCTAAAGCGGATGAACATTATTCAGTTTTAGTCGTCTATGATAACTCGCTAACGAAAACTACACTGTAAATTAGTGACAAGAAGTTGAGCTGAAAAGCATCGACTTCTTGTTTTGTCTTTTTCTATAAGTTATACTAGAATTAGGTTTTACAAGCTTCCGTAGGTTAATGGCAGACCTCAGCAATGGTAATGCTGCAGTGCGAGTTCGATTCTCGCCGGAAGCATAGACACGTCTTCCGTCTCAAGTGATATATACTTGAAACGGAAGACTTTTTTCATGAGTTCGATATTTTTGATTTGAGGAGTGACCTCTATGCATCCAGTCATTCATTCTGTTGGTGATAAGATCAAGCAAGAACGAAAAAAACAAGGAATGACACAAAAAGCACTTTGTGAAGGAATTTGTAGTCAGGCTGAAATCAGTAAAATCGAAAATGGTCGAAATTCCCCAACGATTGATTTGTTACAGCTGATTTGTCGAAGATTACGCATCCCGATTTCATTGTTTTTTGAAGATGAAATCGTATCACAAAAGTTAAATGAGATAGACCAACGAATGATTCGGCATTTGCGTGAAAAAACGTATTCAGATATGGCAAAAGACTTAGCAAAATATGAGAACGTTAATAATGCGGTTGAAACTCAAATTTTAATTCGCTACCACCAAGAATTACTAGACTATGAAAGAGGAAATATTGATTTTCGGACATGTATCGCCTCCTTATTACAAGTTGTCAGACAGGAACAGGTCAAAGACAAATCCTTTCTTCTTTATACACGAATTCAGATGGTGATTGCTGTTCTGTATACGAACCACGAAGAATATAGTCGTGCCCATCAAATTTATAAGGAACTATTAGGCTTACCTTATCAAACAAGAGAATATAAAAAAATTCGAATGAAGATCATGTATAATTTCATACGTAATTTAGTAGAGTTTGAACGATTCGAAGAAGGGCTGCAGGAAGTTGAAAAGGTCATCGAAGAGACAAAACAATTGCAGGATTTAACGTATCTTGGACAGTTTTATTTTCAAAAAGGAATTTTATTAGAGGCGTTAAAAGGATCTGAATCAGAAACAAAGGAAGCGTATACGACCGCTTATTCTTTTTTCATTGCTACTCAGAGTCACTCTTATCTAAAAATCCTTGAAACCTATTTTTCTGAACACCTCTTATTTCCGATTAATGAAAGTGAGTGAATAAACGATGGAGATGAATACTTTAACTTCATCGATTGGTACAAAAATCAAACAATTTCGTATCGAAAAGCAAATGACTCAAAAAGAACTATGTGTTGATTTATGTAGTCAAGCTGAAATTAGTAAAATTGAAAACGGGTTAAATTCTCCGACTGTGGAATTAATAAAACAACTTGCTGTAAGGTTGCAAGTTCCCATCTCTTTGTTGTTTCAAGAACATACCGATGAGGAAAAGTTCTTTCAACTAGATCGCTTCTTATCCGATTTGCTTCGAGAAGAGAAATACAAAGAGGCGTTAGAGCGAATTCACCAGCAAGAAAAGGATAGCATCGTCGAAATCGACATTTTAAAAAGCTACATCAAGACGATCATTGAATTAAAGCAAAATCGAATCGATTTTCGGGCAGCAGCAAGCCTACTCAGCAACTTGTTGATTGAAAAAGAAGTCTGGTCTCAGTCCATTCAATTGTACATTCGAATCAAAATGGCAATTGCGAATATGTATTCAGAGCAGGATTTATTTCATTTAACGGAATCCGTGTATCAGGAATTAGAAAATGAAATCGAAGTTCTTCAGTCCAATACCCATCTAAATGCGCTATTGAAAATTTACTTCAATCATTGTCAGATCCTTGAGTACCAAGGGAAGTCTGAGGAAAGTATCGTCATCGCCAAAAAAGGATATGAGTTATGCTTGTTGCATAATCATACATTTCTATTCGGTCATTTTTATTATCAACTCGCTCACTATGATGAATACTTAGGTGAGGATGAGAAGTCACTCCAAAAACAATATTCAGTCGCCTATGCACTATTTCATGCATTTGAGCACGACGTTCGAAAGAAAATGATTCTTCGCATGAAGGAGTCGTATATGTTGTTCACTTTTGAGAATTAATAAAAAGGATACGTGACCTTCTTGGTAAACAAGGAGGTTTTTTCATGAAAAGTGCAACTCGTTTATTTTAAAGAGGTGATGAGATGAAGGACGAACATTCTATTGGTAAGAAACTCAAATTTTTTCGACAATTGAAGGGGTTATCGCAAAAAGAACTGAGTGCAGGGATTTGTAGTCAAGCTGAAATTAGTAAGATCGAGAACGGGAAGACGATGCCGACTGTGGAATTATTACAACAACTCGCAACAGTACTTCGTATTCCTATATCAGAATTATTAAAGAGCAATTCTGAACATCAATTGGAGCAGGTAAATATCCTTGATCAAAAACTTAGTACCTTACTACGCGAGAATGCTTTCGATGAATGTTTTCATGAAATGAAAAAAATCTCAGTAAGTGAATCTTCTGATGAAATAAGACGATTAATGACCTACTATGAAATTGTGATTGCATATCGAAAAAAACAAGTTGATTATCGAACGACCTCCGTTTTATTTACGCGATGGATGGATCAAGAGGATTTATGGGTGAAAGATCCGGTGCTTTACTTTCGAATCAAGATGGCATTATCCATTTTATATGCGGAATGCGGACAGTACCAACAAGCAGAAAAAATATATGATGAAGTATTACGCATTACTACAGAAATCAGCGGTCTAAAGAGTGAACGACTAAAGATTCTTTATAACTATGCAAAATTATTATATAAAATGGATCAGCCTCAAAAGGGTCTTCGTATCATCGAGGAAGGCATACAGCTCAGTCGACAATTGAGACAGACTTCCTACTTAGCACACTTGTATTATCAACGTGGCGAGTTTCATGAACGGATGGATACGAATTTTATGCAGATGAAACATGATTATACGATGGCGTATGAATTATTCTCTGCTTTTCAGATGAAACAATACGCTACTATCGTTCTAAAAACGAAAGGTTCATATTTACAATCTGTACTGGACTAAGATCATGACTAAAAAATACAAGAAAGGAGGAGGAAAGGTTGCGTATCGAGTCATTTGGTAAACAGATAAAACAACTACGAATCGAGAAAAATTTAACACAAAAAGAATTGGCAAAGGATGTATGTAGTCAAGCGGAATTAAGTAAGATTGAAAATGGAAAAATAATCCCAACAATCGATCTTGTTCAACGTTTGTCTCAAAAGTTACATATTTCAATGGGACAAATCTTCATCGATTCAAATGAAGTAAAGCTATTTCATGACTATGACGTACAACTGTCGGACTTTTCTAGGCAACGTCGTTATGATGAAATGCTAGAATTTATGAAACGTTTACCACCTAGTCTTCCTCCTTCCGTTCAATTATTGATTCATTATTTTGAATGGGTCGCTCGCGAAGGTAAAAAAGATATTGATTACCGGACATGTATCTCCCAATTGCTTCGCTTATCGGATGAACACCAAATGGAAATAGAGTATCCTGTTCTTTATTTACGTATTCGAATGTCGGTTGCGAACTATTATTACTTGAACGGTCAATATCCATATGCGCGAAAAATCTATGAAGGATTATTATCGTATGATTATTCGACATATGCACTTAAAAAATTACAGTGTAAAATCATATATAATCATGCGCAACAGTTGTATTTTCAAAATGACTTTAAAACAGGATTACAGGTTACTGAACAAGGAATTCGTTTATCCGTCGAACGAAAAGATACAGCGATGTTAGGACATTTCTTTTATCAAAGAGGATGTTTCTATGAAGAATTGAATTATCCAAAGTGTGATATCCATGATGCGTTTACTCATGCCTATTCACTTTTTACTGCCTTCGGCAATGAGAATCATGCCGCGTTAGTCTTAAAAGGTAAAAAACAATTTCTCCACTTTCAAATGTGAGGACGGAAGTGAAAGAAAGGATGATATAATGGATCACTTACCCGTCTCAATTGGTTATGAAATCAAGCGGCTTCGAAAAGAAAAAAAGATTACACAAGCAGAATTGTGTGAGGGCATTTGTAGCCAAGCTGAAATCAGTAAAATCGAAAATGGTAAAAATTCACCCACCATCGATTTGCTACAACAAGTCGCAAAACGATTAAAGGTACCATTGTCGATGTTGTTTCAAGATCATTTACGAAGTGATGTTTTTCAAACGTATGACGAACAATTAGCAGAACTATTGCGGACTAATCAATACGTTGATGCTTTAAAGATGATCGAACATGTTCTTTCAACGGTTGATTTTGAGGAAGTTCGTGATTTAGTAGCATATTATCAAGTCATCGTTCAGGAAAAAAGTGGTCAACTTCACTACCTAAAAGCCATTCAATCGCTCGGACGATTACTCAAAAAAGAACACCTTTGGTTTGAATCAGCTACTCTGTATGTAAGAATTCAGATGGCGATAGCAAATTTGTATGTTGAACACGGTGACTTCGATTTAGCGGAGAGTATCTTTCAAACATTGATTCATTCGAATTATCCATCCGTTGAATTGAAAAAAGTTCGCATCAAGATTTTATATAATTATGGACAACAATTATTAATGCAAAAAAAATACCTTGCCGGTCTAAAAATCACCGAACAAGGTATTCAAGAGAGTCTTCAAATAGAAGATGCTCATTTCTTAGGTCACTTTTATTATCAGCGAGGATATTTCACTCAACAATTGAATGGAGATCTTTCTGCTATCCAACGTGATTTTACGATGGCCTATTCCGTATTTCGTGCATTTGATATGCCACTTCATGAAAAACTGCTTCTTGAAGAACATGCAGAGTACATTCTCTTCCCAACTTAGAACGAACGACCGAATTGTCGGCATTCTTGAAGTGCTTGTTCGATTAATTCAGAGGCACGTTTCGGATATTGCTGATGTCCCTCGAGAATGACAGTCGATACATCCTCAATGCCGAAAAATGCCAATAGATCGAGCATGTAGCGAACAGCGTGTTCACTCGGTGCTTTCTCTTTCGTCGAGTAATCACCACCGCGTGAATGAATCAACAGGACTTGTTTGTCTTCAACAAGTCCAATCGAACCTTCGGCCGTATAACGAAATGTTTGACCAGCTTGAGCAAGGTAATCCATATAATTGTGCAGCGGTGCCGGAACCGTCAAGTTCCACATCGGAAATGAGAAGACGACCTTATCGGCATCTAAGAAACCGTTTAAATACTCCTGAAGTCGCTGTGCATGTGTCGCATCCTCTCCAGTTAATTCCTCGCCTTTAAAGAGGCGACCTGCCGCGCTCGCCAGTTTCAAATCGAAGAAGGGAAGACGTTCTTCAAATAAATTTAAAACCGTAACTGTATCATCCGGATGTGTTTCACGATACGCGTTCAAAAAGGCATCGTTCAATTCAGAGCTAATGCCTTTTTTTTGATGTGTGCTATCGTTCGCTTCAATGAATAGTAAATGTGACATAATCATTACTCCTTTCTATACCTCTCTATTCCCATTCTACTTAAAATCATGACTTCCCAATATTTTATTATTTTTAGAAAATTCAGGTTTTATTTTGGTTCTGATAAGGAAAATAAACGACAGGAACTAGAAAGAGGGGATGGCGGTGAATACACAGCGACGTTCTTCCAATAGTCTGCAATATCATCGAGAAATTCGAGCAAATTATCAGTTGTTCGGGATGATCATTTTTGTGTTGACGAGTTGTGGTGCCGTTTTATACATCGTGGCGAATATATTCAGTCGCTCCGGTTTAGATGGAGACGATTGGGTGCGAGCAATCGTCATTGCAAGTGCTGGAATCGTGCAATATTTTATCGGTAAAAGTACATTGTCGGATCGATTGAAGCCACATATGATGTCGAGTATTTTTTTATTGATTCCTTATATTTATTATCCATTCATTGATCGAGGTGTTCAGTCCGTTTGGGCATGCGCACTACTTTTTATTTTAGCGTCTCTTGTTGTTATTAACCGAACGATGTTGTTATACGCAACGAGCATCACGACGATCTCCTTACTCTATATCTGGTATCAAACCCCTTCATTAGAAAACGTTACGATGTTTGCATCTGATCATATCGCACGAATTGGACTTATCTTAATTGCGACGATCATCAGTTTATTAATCCACAATCAATACGTCACCCGTCTTGAACGTAATATTGACTACTTAGCACGTTTGCAAGAACAAGCATTTACGGATACTGTGACAGGTTTGTCGAACCGTTCTTCTTTTGTCATAGAAGTGGACAAGAAAAAACGAGAAGGCGACATGATTTGTCTTGTTGATCTGGATGATTTTAAAACCGTCAATGATGCTTTTGGTTACCGGACAGGTGACCGCACTTTGCACATCATTGGTCGTCGGTTAATGAATCGCTTTTCAGATTGTACGATTGCGAAAGCGAGTGGAAGTGCTTTTTTACTGCATGCTCCAAACCATTACGATGCACGAACTCTTTGTGACGATATTTTATCGAGTGTATCAGAGCGCGTTCAAATTGACTTTAAACAGATTAACGTCACTGCAAGTATCGGTGTTTCCTATGTAAATGACGAAACGACGGACCATGTCATTAATGATGCGGAGATTGCCTTATTCACAGCTAAATCCAATCGGAAAAATACGTATGCAATTACAGATTTAGCGACACAAAATGAACGAAAACGGGCGCTTCAATTAACACGCGACTTATACGATGCAGAGCTGGATCGCGACTTTTTTATTTTATTTCAACCTCAGGTCAATGCAAAAACGCGTCAAATTACAGGAGTCGAAGCATTGATTCGTTGGAATCATCCGGAATATGGTCTCGTTCCGCCAAATGAGTTCATTCCACTTGCGGAGCGGACACGTTTCATTGAGACATTAGGCGTTTGGGTCATGCGTCAAGCTTGTTTCCAAGGAAAAGCATGGTTGGAAGAGGGGAAGGAGCCGTTAACGATTTCTGTGAATGTCTCACCGTGGGAATTACGTCAACCCGATTTTATGGATCGCGTATTGGGGATTTTAAAACAGTCTGGCTTCCCTCCGTCATTACTCGAAATCGAGATGACAGAACACATCTTCATTGAAGGAACAGAGCAAATCATCGAGACATTAAACGCACTTCATTTATACGGGATCCGGATTGCGCTCGATGACTTCGGAACGGGATTCTCATCGATGCAATCGTTAGTGGAGTTACCGTTCGATCAATTGAAGATTCCAAAAGAAATCGTTCAAGAAGCCATTCATTCAGAGAAGAAACGAGCAATGATCGAGACGATCATTCAGTTAGGAAAGCGATTAGATATGACAATTGTAGCTGAAGGGATTGAATTAGAAGAAGAGGCGGTATTGCTCGAGCGATTGGGATGTCATACGTTGCAAGGATATCTCTTCCATCGCCCGTTACAACCAAGACAATTAGAACACTTTTTGACGATATATCGAGAAGGCTGACGATATGGTATATCAAAAAAAGAAAGGAAACAGGCGATGGACATAGTCCATCGCCTGTTTGTATAACTGTATATCAATGAATCACAGATACCGCGCAAAACGACGTTCGAGAACCTCTTGAATGACTGCGATACAAGAACAGATTCCCCAGTAAATGAACGCAACGACAAAATAGACGGTCATATAATCGAATTCGCGCCCACCGACGATTTTTGCTTTTTGAAAAATCTCAGGAACTGTAATCATGGCAGCAAGCGATGAAGCTTTAACCAGATCAAGCAAAACGTTTGAGAGTGGTGGGATGGCAATCCGGATCGCTTGTGGCAAAATGATGCCGACAAACGTCCGATACCTGGATAAACCGAGTGACGCTGACGCCTCTTCTTGACCACGATCAATCGACAACAAGGAGGAGCGAATGATCTCCGCCATGTACGCAGCACTGTTCAAACTAAAACCGGTGATGGCTGCTGTTAACGCGTCAAGTTGAATATTGATGACCGGCAGTCCAAAATACAACATGAACAGCAACACGAGAATCGGAACACCACGCATGAACGAGATATAAGCGCTCGCTCCGATGCGTAAAAGTCGAAGGTGAGACAGACGGCAAAGGGCAAGGATTAACCCGATTCCGAGACCAATGACCATGCTGAGCAAGGAAATCCATAGCGTCTGTCCCAGTCCACTCAAAATATAAGGAAACGATTCGACCGCCAATTCCGGATTGAAGACGGACCGCCAATCAATTGAAGACATCGTTAGTTCACATCGACGATCGTCGTTTTGACGTCAGGCATTTGGGAGACATCTTTTCCGGCATAGAATTGCTTCGAAATTTCCTTTAATGTGCCATCTTCCTTCATTTTATCGAGTTGTTCGTTAATGTTGGATTGAAGTTCCTTGTTATCTAAATCCATGATTAAACCAACCTGACTTGGATTATAAGCGATATCAGGATGAATCGTAATATCGAAGTCCTTGAAGAAATCGACAGCGAGTGTTTGCAAGTAGTAATCATTCAAGATAACGTCTGTTCGACCATTTGAGACATCTCGTAGATATTGATCGTTCGTCGCGTTATCGTACGTGACTTCTTTTGCACCGAATTTTTTAGCGATTTGCATATACGTCGTTGTAGCTTCTCCGGCAGCTTTTTTCCCTTTTAAGTCTTCAAGAGACTTGATGCCTGACAAATCACTTTTACGGACGATTGCCGTACCATACGTATATTTATATGGTTTTGAGAACGCGAATTTTTCTTTACGATCATCGGTGATCGTAATGTCGTTAGCGGCAAGATCAACTTGACCCGTATTGACACTTGTCAACATACCGTCGAATGACATCTCTTTGAATTTCACTTTCAAATCAAGACGTTTTGCTACTTCTTTGACGACTTCGACATCAAATCCAGTCAACTTATTGTTTTTCTCTTCATGATAAGATGTCGGAAAAAGTGTACCAGCCGTCGCGACGACGATCGTTCCTTCTTTTTGAATCTTATCATATGCGGTTGCCTTCTCCTCTTGCTGACCACATGCGCTTAATAAAATCGAGCTTCCTGCGATCAAGAGACCCGTAAATTGCATTGTTTTTTTCATCGTATTATTCCTCTCTTTATTTCCATGATCAATAACTCTTTTCATAGTTAAAAATACCACGGAATCATATGTTCGGGCAAAGTAATACGCGCACAAAGTGTAGAATTCAACCAAAAAAAATATTGAATGAATATCCAAGTTTATGTAAGCGTTATCAATGTTGATATATGGTAATTCTAACTTCAAAGGTTGGACAAAATGGTGATTATGCATAGTAGCGAATAAACATAAAAGGGTGTAAAGTATAATTTAACTGAATATACAGAAAATTAAGAAGGCAAGGAGAGTGCTACTATGACATTTCATCAATACCCTGAACAGCAGGGATTATACGACCCTCGTATGGAACATGATGCGTGCGGGATCGGGGTTTACGCACATCAAACAGGACGAGCGAGTCATGAAATCGTTGAACATGCATTGGCCATGCTTTGTCAAATGGAACACCGTGGTGGACAAGGAAGCGATGCGAAGACCGGAGACGGAGCGGGTATTTTAACGCAATTACCAGATCGTTTATTTCGTGAAACGGTTCGTCACATTTCCTTCCCTAAAAAAGGGGATTATGGCGTTTTCATGATGTTCTTACCACGTGAGGAACGAGAACGGGTGCGACTCGAACGAACGTTAGAGTCAATCATTTTGACGGAAGGACAAGACGTCTTAGGATGGCGTACCGTACCCGTCCAGTCCGAAGTGCTTGGGTCGGGTGCCCGCCGCACGGAGCCAGTCATTCGTCAATGTTTCATTGGTGCACAGGCGATGGAAGGATTGACATTTGAACGAACACTCTTTTTGATTCGTCGCGCATTTGAACGTGAATCGGAGCAACTCGGTCTTGAACAATACGTCCTGAGTAGCTCGAGTGAAACAATCGTTTACAAAGGACTCGTGACGACGGATCAATTGCGTGCGTACTTCGATGACTTACAAGACGAACGTTATCAATCAGGATTTGGTATTGTGCACTCGCGTTTTAGTACGAATACGTTCCCAAGTTGGAAACGTGCCCATCCGAACCGTTATTTGATTCACAACGGCGAAATCAATACGTTGCAAGGAAATATTCGTGCGATGCGCGGTCGAGAACGTCGACTTGCTGAGACGACATATGGTAATCGGGCAGAGGAAGTGTTACCGATTCTAGATGAGACAGGTAGCGACTCGTCGATGCTTGATAATGCGTTTGAGTTTCTTCATCTGTCCGGACTCTCACTCGCTGAGACAGCACTGATGCTCGTACCGGAACCATTCGAACATGCTGAGATCAGACCAGCGAAGCGCGCGTATTATGAGTACCACAGTAGCATGATGGAGCCATGGGATGGTCCGTCTGCAATCGTCTTTACGAACGGAAAACAGATCGGTGCGACGCTTGACCGAAACGGTTTACGTCCAGCGCGATATGTATTGTTACGCGATGGTCACTTCATGTTGTCGTCAGAAGCAGGAGTACTCCCTCTTCGTGAACAAGACATCCTGTACAAAAAACGATTAGCACCGGGTGAACTGCTTTTACTCGACTTTGCGTCCGGTCAGTTGATCGCAGACGAAGAGATTAAACGGGAGCTAGCGACACGTCATCCCTACGCGGAGTGGCTCGCGCAAGAAGTCGTTTCCCTTTCAAGTAACGACTTCAAGGAAACACTCGTTGAACTTGGAACGAAACAACGACACTTCGGATATACGCGTGAAGATATCGATCAATACTTGATCCCGCTCGTCGAAGAACAAAAGGATCCGTTAGGTGCGATGGGGACGGATATACCGCTAGCGGTCTTAAGTGAACGCCCTCAATCCTTGTTCCGATATTTCAAGCAACTGTTCGCACAAGTCACGAATCCACCAATTGACGCGTTACGCGAAGAGATCGTCACCTCGACGCTGACATGGCTTGGTCGACAAGGGGAACTGCTGACGCCGAACCGCGCTAACTGTCGTCGTGTTCGCTTAGAGACCCCGATTCTGCGACCAGACGAAGCCCATGCGCTTAAACAAAGTGGACTTAAGCAAAAAACGATTTCGACGACGTTCACCGACTCGCTTGCAGAAGCGCTCGACATGATCGTTGATGAGGCTGTGACCGCTGCACGAAACGGGTATGAATTATTGACATTATCGGATCGTCTCGTACGCCCCGGCACATTGCCGATGCCCATCCTCTTAGTGACGAGTGCGATTCATCATGCGCTGATCCGCAGGGGATTACGTACAAATCTCAGCTTGATCGTTGAAGGAGGAGAGATTCGTGAAGTCCACCATGTCGCGACGTTGCTCGGATATGGTGCGGATGCGATTTATCCGTACCTGGCATATGCGACGCTTGAAGAAGCGGTAGGGGATCGTTTTACGGATGTAGACAAACGTTACCAAAAAGCAGTCACGGAAGGCGTCGTCAAAGTCATGTCGAAGATGGGCATTTCGACGGTCTTCAGCTACCGTGGTGCGCAAATCTTTGAAGCAGTCGGAATCGATCGCTCCGTCATCGACCAGCATTTCACTGGTACGGTCTCTCAATTGAGCGGGATGACGCTTGAACTGATGGAAGAAGAAGTCCGACGAGCACAACAGGTTGCAGATGAACGGATTTATTTAGAGTCCGGTAGTGTCTTCCGGTACCGTCAAGCAGGAGAACATCATGCCTTTAACCCAGCAACGATTCATTTGTTGCAACACGCATGCCGGACGAATGATTACCGGCTTTATCAAAAGTACGCTCAACGCATTCAGGAGGAACCGGCAACGGTGCTACGACATCTGTTGACGTTCAAGGAGACGAAGGCGATCCCAATTGAAGAAGTTGAGCCTGTCAGCGAAATCGTCAAATACTTCAAGACGGGTGCGATGTCATACGGCTCGTTATCAAAAGAAGCGCACGAGACGCTTGCGATCGCGATGAACCGCTTAGGCGGAAAGAGTAATAGTGGTGAAGGCGGTGAAGAGGAGGAACGATACGAACGGGATGAAAATGGTGACTTCCGGATGAGCCGAATCAAGCAGATCGCCTCTGGTCGTTTTGGGGTGACAAGTCATTACCTCGTTCACGCGGACGAATTACAAATCAAGGTGGCACAAGGTGCGAAGCCCGGAGAAGGTGGTCAATTGCCTGGTGAAAAAGTCTATCCGTGGATCGCACGGGTGCGTGCATCGACACCGGGTGTTGGATTGATTTCCCCACCACCACATCACGATATCTATTCGATTGAAGATTTGGCCCAGTTAATTCATGACTTAAAACGTGCCAATGATCAAGCCCGGATTAGCGTCAAACTTGTCGCAAAAGGTGGCGTTGGGACGATCGCGGCTGGAGTTGCGAAGGGGCTTGCGGACGTCATTGTCATCAGTGGTCATGACGGCGGCACGGGTGCCTCGCCGAAGACGAGTATTCAACATGCCGGACTGCCATGGGAGCTTGGTCTTGCTGAGACGCACCAAACGTTGACATTAAACGGGTTGCGCGAGCGTGTCGTCCTTGAAACCGACGGAAAGCTATTGACTGGTCGCGACGTCATCCTCGCCGCGATGCTCGGAGCGAATGAGTATGGGTTTGCGACAGCTCCGCTCATCGCCGTCGGATGTATCATGATGCGTGCTTGTCATCTCGATACGTGTCCTGTTGGTGTCGCGACGCAAGATCCAGAGCTCCGTAAGAAATTCACGGGATCTGCCGATGACGTCGTCCATTTCATGACGTTCATCGCAGAGGAAGTACGAGAACATTTAGCGAAGCTCGGTGTTAGCCGACTACAAGATCTCGTAGGGCGGACGGACCTACTCGAACCATCGGAGCGACAACGGACGCATTGGAAGGCGAAGAGTCTTGATTTTTCGCGTCTCCTCGTTCACGTGACACACGGTCCGGCTGAACAACAACAGCATCATGTCGAGCGTTCTTTTGACGCGCGTGAAATCTCGCCGTATTTGGAGGCGGCAGATTTCAGTCAGCCTCAGACACTACGTTTAACGATTCAAAATACAGACCGTGCGATCGGAACGCAGACCGGTGCCATGCTAACAAGACGGTTTGGGGCCCTTGGTCTGCCAACGGATCGATTGAAACTCGAACTGAATGGATCTGCCGGACAAAGTTTAGGTGCGTATTTACCACGCGGAGTAACGCTTGATGTCACGGGAGAAGCGAATGATTACGTCGGGAAAGGATTGTCCGGAGGTATCATCGCCGTTCATCCTCCACGTTCGATTTCGTTCGTCTCGTCCGATCAGTCGATCATTGGTAACGTCGCACTTTACGGGGCAACGAGTGGAGAACTCTATGTCAACGGTCAGGCAGGTGAACGATTTGCGGTTCGAAACAGCGGAGCAGTCGCTGTCGTCGAAGGAATCGGTAACCATGGACTCGAGTATATGACCGGTGGATCCGTTGTGGTCCTTGGCGATGTCGGAAAAAACTTTGCTGCCGGTATGTCAGGTGGTGTCGCCTATGTCTTGCCGCGTAATCCTGAACAATTTTTACAACGTGTCAACCGCGAACTCGTTTCGACGGGACCTGTCACGCATGTCGAAGAGATTGCGCGACTGAAGACGTTCATCGAACGTCACGTTGCACGGACCGGTAGTGAGCAGGGCGATGCGATTCTAGCGAACTGGGATCATGTCATTCATTCGTTCATCCGCGTCATTCCTTCGACGTATGAGAAAGTGACGACGTTGATGGCTGATTTCGCAAAACAAGGACACAACACCGAAGAAGCGATGTTGCTCGCATTTGAGACACATCTAGGGCGCAGAACAGGAGGGGTACGATGAAACGACGCGATCAATTCATGACAGTTGCTCGTTCGGGTGGGACGGAACGACATCCAAGCGAACGGGTGGGTGACTTTAAGGAATATAAGACGGCTTTGACGGAAGCGGAAGCGAGTCAACAAGCAAGTCGATGTATGGATTGTGGCACCCCGTTTTGCCATGTAGGGGAAGTATTTGATCAAGTGAAGATTGGTTGTCCAGTCTATAACTTGATTCCAGAATGGAACTTGCTCGTAGAAGAAGGACGTTTTCAAGAGGCACTCGATCGCCTTTTTGAGACGAACAATTTCCCAGAATTCACGGGTCGTGTCTGCCCAGCGCCATGTGAAGGATCGTGTACGTTGTCGATTCATGAACCTGCGGTCGCGATCAAAGATATCGAACGGACGATCATCGACATCGGCTTTGAAAAAGGATGGGTCGTGCCCCGAATTCCAGCAATACGATCGACACGTTCGATTGCCATCGTTGGATCTGGTCCTGCCGGTCTTGCGGCTGCCGATCAGCTGAATCAAGCCGGTTACCAAGTGACGGTCTTTGAGCGGGAAGATCGGATTGGCGGATTACTCACGTACGGTATACCAGCCATGAAACTCGATAAAGAGGTCGTACAGCGCCGTGTTGATTTGCTTGAAACGGAAGGGATTCACTTCCGGACGAACGTCACGATCGGCGCAGATATCACTCTCGAGACACTTGAAGCGGAGTATGACGCGGTGATCTTATGTGTCGGCGCGACGGAACCGCGCAAATTAACGGAAGCGCCAACGCGTGGAGTCGGTTATGCGATGGATTATTTGACAGGGGTGACACGTCACGTGCTCTCGCAAGAACCGTTGTCTCCTGATCATGACGCGAAAGATAAAGATATTCTCGTCATCGGTGGAGGCGATACAGGAGCGGACTGTGTGGCAACAGCACTCCGTCAACGCTGTCGCTCCGTCGTCCAATTCGGTAAACATGAACAACCGGGTACGACGCGTGCGACAGGAAACATGTGGCCGGATACACCGTCACTCTACTCAATCGATTATGGGTATGCAGAAGCTTTTCAACAATTCGGTCGGGATCCTCGTGAATACTTGATCGCCATCAAGCGATTCACAACAAGTGAATCGGGTCAAGTCACCGGTGTCTGGACGATTCAGACGACGAAAACAAAAAATGAATCGGGTACAGTGATCTTTGAGGAAATCGAAGGTAGCGATCGTTACTTCCCAGTCGATCAAGTCTGGATCGCCATTGGATTCAGTGGTGTCGAAGAGAATGTACTCGAACATTTAGCGGTCGCTTCGGAACGCGGGAAAATCAAGACGACGCGTTATGCGACGAACCGGCCAGGCGTATTTGCTGCAGGTGACGCAAGACGTGGTCAATCATTGATCGTCTGGGCGATTCGCGAAGGTCGTGAAGTAGCGGAAGCCGTCGGACACTATTTAAAAGCAATGCAACAAACAGGCTAAATCACATGGTCTGGATTTCTGGCATCATCAGAAATCCAGGCTTTTTTGTGTTTGGCAAAGAAATCTGCCAGTTCAAAAATAACTATTGATTTTGTTTCAAGGTGAAACACCGAAAATATTTCTGCTATTCTTATAAAATGAAGAGGAGGTATGACAGATGAATTCAGAAATCATCTATTTCGTATGCGAGAGTGGAATGGCGAGTAGTGTCATGGGTGCTACGATTTTAAGAAAACGCTTACTTGAATGCGGTATTACGACAGACGTTAAGACATGTCGGATCGCAGAACTACCTGATCAGGCATCTTTTATCGTCGGAGAAACGCAACTCGTCCATCGACACGTATGGAAAACACATTGTTCTGTGCATCCAGTCGATCGGGTTCTTGATCCGACTGCATATGATGTCATCCTCGAATCTTGGCAGAAAAGAGTGAGGCTGCATGACTGAATTTACACCACGGGAACATGATATATTATTTTTCCTCTTATCACGCGAAGAACCTGTTCAAATACAAGAGATCGCGGAAACGCTCGAGACATCGGAACGAACGATTCAACGTGAACGCGATCGTCTTGCCCAATCTTTAGAAGATCATGACTTGCGTTTGACATATGTCCGCGGCAGAGGCCTCTTAATTGAAGGAACAGACGAAGCCAAACATGTATTACGGGACCAACTCTTGTTGTCACATAAACAATTACCGAACGCTGAAGATCGCCAAGTCGAGTTAGCGTATCGGCTACTACAAGAAGAAGGGATGGTCAAATTACAGGCGATCGCCCATGCGATGTATGTGGCTCCGAGCACGGTCAGCCAGGATTTAGAGCGGATTGATGAGTGGTTTCTGCAATATGACCTTGAAATCAAGCGCAAAAAAGGTATTGGTGCTGAAGTCATCGGTGAAGAAATCAACAAACGCCGTTTACTGATTTCATTGATTTTTACGCAATGGGATGTTCTCGCTTTCTATCGGTTGTTACAAGGCGACGCTGGGCAATTACCTCATCTGTTACGCTTGAATCGAACATCTTGGCTTGAGATGATCAATCAAGCGTACGCGGTCATTGCGCCATTGACGAAAGAAGGGCGTCTCAATGACCGACAAATCATGCGTGCGACACTCAGCTTAGCTTTACAAGCGTTGCGCAAAGATCAGTTTCCGATGCGTTACGAGTTAAAAGCGTATCCGGTCGAAATCCTCAAATGGGTGGAACGCGTCGAAGAGCGACTACCTGACACATTGTCGATTGCCGAACGCCAATGGTTATCAGAAGAGTTGCGTGCTTTCTTTCAATCGGACGCAGGAGATACGGAAGAACTCGTCACGCGTCTTCGTGTGAAACGATTGATTGAACGTGTTTCCTTAATGTATGGAACGAACTTCACGAAGGATCATGCGCTAGAACGCGGACTCGTTTCGCATATTCAATCGTACACACGTCAAAATAGTGTCAATCCATCTTATGTCATCAAACAAATCGAACGGGAATATCCGCGCTTGTTTGATGCGGTCAAACAAGCAGCACTGTCGATCTTCACCGATGTTACATTCGAAGACGTGGATTTAGCTTTTTGGGTCATGCACTTCGGAGCTGTCCTGAGTAAACCGACACCTAAACTACCATATCGTGTCCTCGTCGTTTGTTCTGCTGGACTCGGTTCTTCGAAGTTACTAATGAATCGATTGCGTCAAGAATTCGCTGAACTCGAGCACATCGATAACTCGTCGTTGTTTGGCATCGAACGGTTACCGATCGAATCGTACGACTTCGTTTTATCGACCGTACCGTTGCCTGACATCCGCCCACCACATCTTCTCGTTAACCCGTTACTTCCTCAGGATGAGGTCGAACGGATCCGGAAATTAATTCTCGCCTTGCCTAAATCCTTTCAACCGGCACCACGGCAGACGAAAACGGAATGGCTCGATCTTGAGCAACTGCATCGGCTCGTCGCATCGTCAATCCAAGTATCGAATGGATTCAAGATGGAACGGTTGGAGCGGATGGACGATGGGATTGAATCGCTATTGTTTGAAATCAGTACACGAATGGTCGAGCAAGGATTAGCGAAGTCAGCTGTGTCACTCTCTGGACAATTGCTGCGTCGTCATGAGATGTCAGGTCTCGGTATTCCGGGAACACGGCTCGCACTATTTCACGGACGCGATGCGACGATTCAACGAGGGGGATTTCTTATCTTTGAATTGCCTGAACCGATCGACTTACTCGGAATGGATCAACAGTTGCAATCCGTCGAACGGCTTCTCGTCTTGGTCGCACCGGAAGAGACCTCGAATGAACTGCTTGAATTACTCAGTTCGATCAGTGCTGCGATCATCGAGAGTCCAGAACAAATGGATCAATTCGAGTTCGGGGAGGAACAGACGATTCGTCTGCTTTTGAATCGAACGTTTCGAACGGTCATTGATCAATTCCTAGGTCACACTTGAAAAATCCCTGTCACTCAATTCCTGAAGTGACAGGGATTTTTTTAGGTCAGGCAGGCTTCTTTCCAGTCTGTCCAACTTCTTGGACAAAGACTGAACTAGGAAAGATTGAGTAAGCGCTTGCAGTGCTCTTACAATAAGGTCATAGCAAAGCAATCATCTTATCAACTCATACACGAAATGGAGGCTAACGCAATGGCGACAGCTCAAAATGGAGCACGGGGCATCCGTGTACAAGTTCAACGGTTCGGAAGCTTTTTAAGCGGTATGGTCATGCCGAACATCGGTGCATTTATCGCCTGGGGGATCATCACGGCACTGTTCATCCCAACTGGATGGGCACCAAATAAGGAACTCGGTGAACTCGTCGGTCCGACGATCACCTATCTCTTACCGTTGCTGATCGGATACACAGGCGGGAAATTAATGCATGACGTCAGAGGGGGCGTCGTCGGGACGCTCGCGACGATGGGGGTCATCGTCGGAACAGAGATTCCGATGTTCCTCGGTGCCATGATCATGGGACCACTTGGCGGATATGTCATCAAAAAGTTTGATCAGTTGATCGAAGGAAAAATCAAACCAGGTCTCGAGATGCTCGTCAACAATTTCTCGGTCGGAATCATCGGTGGTTTGTTGATGCTCGGTGGATTCAAAGTGTTCGGACCACTCATGACAGGTCTTGACGACATCATGGCTGCAGCAGTTGGTGCGATTGTCAGTGCACACTTATTACCGCTTGCCAGTTTGTTCATCGAACCAGCAAAAATTTTATTCTTAAACAACGCAATCAACCACGGTATCTTAAGCCCTCTTGGTCTCGATCAAGTGAATGAAGCAGGAAAATCGGTACTGTTCTTACTCGAAGCCAACCCAGGTCCGGGTCTCGGATTGTTACTCGCTTACTCGTTCTTCGGTTCTGGTGCAGCAAAGAAAACAGCACCGGGTGCTGCGTTCATTCAATTCATCGGTGGGATTCACGAAATCTACTTCCCGTATGTCTTGATGAAGCCGGTCTTATTGCTTGCGATGATCGCAGGCGGTATGAGTGGGATCCTCACATTCGTCCTATTTGATGTCGGTTTAGTCGCACCTGCTTCACCGGGTAGTATCATCGCTGTCCTTGCAATGGCATCCCGCGGCTCTTACGTCGGATTGATCGCCGGTGTCCTTGTCTCAGCGTCTGTGACATTCGTTGTCTCGACAGTCTTATTGAAAACAAGCAAAGCAAAAGAGACATCACTTGAAGAAGCAAGCGCGAACGTCAGTGCGATGAAAGGAAAACAATCAATTGCCTCGACACTCGTTTCAGCTGATGCCAAACCACTTGCGGAAGTCGAACATATCATTTTCGCTTGTGACGCTGGTATGGGATCGAGTGCGATGGGGGCATCTGTCCTTCGCAATAAAATCAATAAAGCGGGCTTACCGATCAAAGTGACGAATACGTCGATCAGTCAACTGCCGCAAAACGCCGAACTGATCATCACGCATCGTGATTTGACGGAGCGGGCGAAGGAACAAGTCCCAACGGCAGAACACCGATCAGTCGATAATTTCCTGAATGCCGGGTATTATGATCAACTCGTCCATGAGATCGAAACAGCACGGAATAAGATTTCTTAAAAATAAAGAGAGAGACACTCAAGGAGGAATAAACATGACAACGACAATGAACCTTTCACCGGAACTTGTATTACTTGACCAACAATTCGCAGACGAGACGGCAGCCATTACGGCTGCCGGTCAACTCCTCGTCGATCACGGATATGTCGAAGCGGGTTATATCGATTCAATGCAGGAGCGTCATGCCTTATCGACGGTCTACATCGGCAACCATGTCGCGATTCCCCACGGAACAGAGTCGGCTAAATCACAGGTCAAGAAAACGGGGCTATCGATTCTACAAGTACCGCAAGGCGTAGCATTCGGAACGGAACAAGCACGACTCGTCATCGGCATCGCTGGCGTTGGGGATGAACACCTCGAGTTGCTATCGAATATCGCGGTCATTTGCTCCGATGAGGAGAACGTCGAGCGTATCGTGGCAGCGACATCAAAAGAAGAAATCATCGCCTTATTGACAGCGGAGGTGTAAGCATGAAAGCCATCCATTTTGGTGCTGGTAACATCGGACGTGGGTTCATCGGCTTACAACTCGTCAAGACGGGTTACGAAGTCTGTTTCGTAGATGTCAATACGACGGTCGTCGATGCATTAAAAACGAGACAAACCTACGAAGTAGGTTATGCCTCTGAACAAGGAGGACGTGAACGGGTCAACGGCGTGACAGCACTCAACAGTTTATCTGAACCGGATCAAGTCATTGCAGCGATTCGCGATGCAGACGTGATTACAACAGCTGTCGGCCCGAGCTTGTTATCGAAAGTAGCTCCTTTGATCGCGGAAGGGTTACGTCAACGTGATCAACAGACACCTGTCTACGTCATTGCGTGTGAGAACATGATCGGTGGGTCAAAACACTTGCAAGCAGAGGTGGCGAAACATCACCCCGTAGCGGAGAACTGGTATTTCCCGAATGCAGCGGTTGACCGGATCGTACCGCTTCAACATCACGAAGACCCGTTGTACGTCGAAGTGGAAGAATTCTTCGAATGGGTGATTGAGACGACTGGACTACCGGAAGCTTATCCACGGATCGAAGGCGTCACCTATGTCGAGAACATCGAACCGTTCATCGAGCGGAAGCTGTTCACCGTTAATACGGGACATGCGATCGCTTCTTATCTCGGAGCACTATTCCATAAAGAGACGATCGCTGAAAGTCTAACGGATCCACGCATCCGTCGTGGTGTCCAGACAGCACTTTACGAAACAGGATGGCTATTACTTGAAAAGTACGGCTTTAATCCGGTCGATCATAGTGCGTATATCCAAAAGAATATGAAACGCTTTGAAAACCCGCGGATTCATGATGAAATCATACGTGTCGCTCGTTCACCGATTCGTAAACTGAGTCCAAGTGACCGACTCGTCAAACCAGCAAAGGAATTGATGGAGCGTGGCATCGAAGCAGATGGATTAGCGCGTGGGATCGCAGCAGCTCTAACCTATTTCGATCCAAATGATTCAGAATCTTCAGAATTAAATGCATATATTACGAAACATGGAATCGAAGATGCGCTAAACGCGTATTTACAATTATCGGCAACGGATCCACTTGGATCTCGAATCATCGAACATTATGAAGCAATGCAACACCAAGTCAATTCGATTGCTTAAGAATAAGTGTTCTCAACACCTTTCACGGGATGTGAAAGGTGTTTTTGTATATCGAATTAAATGCGACGTGTCGTCATCGAAATGATCAGTTTTTGAAATTCTTCTATCACAATTTGATTACAATTTGTATATTAAATTTGGAATATTCGAAAACGAATATTTAGCGATTAAAATACATTGTACGCTATATGAACGGAACATCTCTATTCCGATTTTTCAGGTAAGAGAAGGTGATCATATGTTGAATTATAAAGTGAACGTATATAGATTAAACGGAGCACGACCAAAAACTACAAAAGGAACCGGACCAAAACATTTGATTTATTCGAGTCAATTTTCTTCGCGTACGCCAGTCCATTTATTGCATCAACTCATCTTGAATCGACTATTGGTTGAACAAGAAAAAAACCTTGATTTGACGTACACGATCGAAGTAAATGCGGTACTTGATCAATTCGTGATCGACGTCCGTGTCTTTTCGACAGATACGGTCAGTGTCCAAGTTGAGCGTGACTTGATTGAAATCATTGAACGCGAAGAAGTCCGTCATATCCCGGCTCTTGAAATCGGGAAACCTGATTTTGCTGAATTCGCCCACATCGTCTTAAAGGTGAAGGAAGGTGGACCACGCCTTTCACAAGAGGATACGCAACGAATTTTCAATGAGTCTGGTGTTCGAGGACGAATCATCCTGCACAAGGAGCGCATCGATAGTCATGAGCCCTCCCATTCGATTCAGTTGTTGATTGGTGGGGCCGAGAAGTGTTTGTATAGTCTTTCGCAATATCAGCTTGATCCACTCTTCCGTAAACATGGTTTGACGATTCAATCCTTGAATCTGTTACCGTTTGATTTATTCATGATTCGTGACAAAATTGCGATGCTGTCTTCGGCAGATGCTTCGCAACTGTGGATTGATGACATCACGACATCCAAGAACGGACGATCACATCAGATTTGTTTTAACGATGGGAATGAATGCATGACGGTCATCTGTGATCTTCATGGATCAATTCGTTCTTATAAGTGTTCGTGATGGTTTAACTCTTCTTCGAATAGGCTACATTCTTAACAGAGGTTCTAACGAAGGGGAGTCGAACAATCATGTTATCTAAACAACAGACGGAAGAATTCAAGCAACGGTTATTAAAGGAAAAAGAAAAGACGACATCAAACATCGAACAACGCGATACCGACTACGATGAAGGTGAATTGTCGAGTTACGATAATCATCCTGCCGATTCCGGCGATGAATTGTTCTTGCGGGAACGCGATCAAGCAATCACGGACATGCAAGAGGATATGCTCTCTGATGTGGACCGTGCCCTAAAAGCGATCGAGGACGGAACGTATGGCATTTGTAAGGTCTGTGGAAAAGAGATTGAGATTGAACGTCTTGATATCATTCCGGAAACGTTATTATGCATCGAGCATGCAAAAGAAGAAGCAGAACAAAACGAGAACGATCCCAATTCGCGACCAAGCGAAGAAGACGTACTGGATCCATCTGTCACAGCCCGCGGCAAAGACATCGACGGTGATACGGACGGATTCTCGAAAGTGAGTGACTTTGGTAGTTCTGATACACCGTCTGACCAAGAAGACGGAATTGACCCGACACGGTCTTGACCGGCAAAACATCTCCCGAAAATGGAGATGTTTTTTTTCTCGAAAAAAATCACAAATATTTACCGGAATTTTTTGACTTTTCATATAATTTTGGTACGATGGTATCGAGAGGGCTGTTTTTAGCCTATATTAAAATGTAAGCGCATACAAGCATCCGTCTCACTGCTTGACCATTTTAGTTGAGGGAGGAAATAAAGCATGATTTATGACATTCCGAACAAGCAAGGGTCAAAGGTACAGTACAAGGAACGGTATGAAAATTACATCAATGGAAAGTGGACGGCACCTGTCGGGGGAGAATATTTTGATAATGTAACACCTGTTACCGGTAAAGTATTGTGTCAAGTCGCTCGTTCCGGTAAGGAAGACATCGAACTGGCTCTTGACGCAGCACATGCGGCAAAAGAAGCATGGGGGAAAACGTCTGTAACGGAACGCTCAAACATTTTAAATAAAATCGCGAATCGGATGGAAGAAAACCTCGAGATGCTCGCTTATGCAGAGACACTTGAGAACGGGAAAGCGGTCCGTGAGACACTCAACGCCGATCTACCGCTCGCGATCGATCACTTCCGTTATTTCGCGGGGGTCATCCGTGCCCAAGAAGGTTCGGTCGGTGAACTCGACCAAGATACGGTCGCGTATCACTTCCATGAGCCACTTGGCGTCGTTGGTCAAATCATTCCGTGGAACTTCCCACTCTTGATGGCTGTCTGGAAACTAGCGCCAGCACTCGCGGCAGGGAACTGCGTCGTCTTAAAACCGGCAGAACAAACACCAGCGAGCATCATGGTACTCGTTGAGCTCATTGAGGATTTACTCCCACCGGGTGTTCTTAACATCGTCAACGGTTTTGGTCTTGAAGCAGGGAAACCGCTCGCTTCAAGCAAACGAATCGCAAAAATCGCCTTTACGGGAGAGACGACGACAGGACGTTTGATCATGCAGTACGCATCGCAAAACTTGATTCCGGTCACCCTCGAGCTCGGTGGGAAATCACCGAACATCTTCTTTGAGGATATCATGCAGGCAGACGATGCTTTCTTTGATAAAGCAATCGAAGGATTACTGATGTTCGCGTTGAATCAAGGAGAAGTCTGTACGTGTCCGTCGCGTGCCTTGATTCAAGAATCGATTTACGAGCCGTTCATGGAACGTGTTCTTGAGCGCGTTAAAGCCATCAAGATCGGAAATCCTCTTGATTCGGACGTCATGATGGGTGCTCAAGCTTCGAACGAACAGATGGAGAAAATTCTTTCATATCTTGAAATCGGTAAGTCGGAAGGCGCAGAATGTCTCATCGGTGGGGAACGCAACATGCTTGAAGGGGATCTCGCAGAAGGATATTACATCCAACCAACGATCTTCAAAGGACACAATAAGATGCGAATCTTCCAAGAGGAAATTTTCGGACCGGTCTTGTCGGTTACGACATTCAAGACGGAAGAAGAAGCGCTCGAAATTGCGAATGATACGTTATATGGTCTTGGTGCCGGCGTCTGGACACGTGATATGAACCGTGCTTATCGGTTTGGGCGTGCGATCGAAGCAGGACGCGTCTGGACGAACTGTTATCACCAATATCCAGCTCACGCGGCGTTTGGTGGTTACAAAATGTCAGGGATCGGACGTGAAAACCATAAGATGATGCTCAACCATTACCAACGGACGAAAAACCTACTCGTTAGCTACAACCCGAATAAACTCGGTTTCTTCTAAGTCGGAAAGGACGTGGATGCAAATGGTGGAACGTGTTCAGGCGACAGCAGCTTGTCTAGAGTTAATCGACCAGTTGAGAGAAAAACACGGTCCGTTGATGTTTCATCAATCTGGTGGTTGTTGCGATGGCAGTTCCCCGATGTGTTTTGCGCAGGGTGATCTATTCCTGGGAGATCAGGATAAAAAACTGGGAGAGATCGGTGGTTGTCCGTTTTATATTCATGAAGATCAATATGAGTACTGGAAACATACGCAACTCATCATTGATGTCGTGGATGGTCGAGGCGGAATGTTCTCTCTTGAAGGTGTCGAAGGGAAACGTTTTTTGACACGCTCCCGTGCGTTCACGCAAGAGGAATACGCTGAACTATCAGCATCAAGCTAATGAAAAATCAAACACGGTTTCGTCGAGGTGACTTGTTCATTCAGGTCGCTTGTACGGAATCGTGTTTTTTTGTTCGTATCACGACGTTCGAACAGGATAAAAGTTGGTAATGCGGCATAAGAACGGTATAATGAACTCATATTTTGACGAGAAGATAGTTTCACACTATGACATTATAGGGGGTCACCATGAAATATCCATTTTTAGGTTGGACAGGTCAAACGATCGGAGTGACGGCGCCCTCCTCCGGATTACGTGAACAGCAACAGGAATGGGTCGAACGAGCAGTTGAACAGGTACAAGCACGGCAAATGAACGTCCGTTTAGGTGAAACGATTTGGTCGCATCAACTTGCTGAGAGTGCACCGGTCAAACAACGGGCGGAGGAATTGAATCACATGATGACGGATGAGACGATTGATGCCGTCATCCCGCCATTTGGTGGGGAACGCGCCATTGATCTTTTACCCGAGTTGACGCTAGCTACTTACCAAACAAAATGGTTGCTTGGCTATTCCGATATCAGTACGTTATTGCTCAGTCTGACGCTTCAGACGGGGATTGCAACAGCACATGGTCCGAATTTCGTTGAGCTTCGAAGTGAAGAATGGGACGAGACGACAAGTGCCTGGCGACGGGTGCTCGCGACGCCAACTGGAGGAACCGTCACACAGTGGGCTTCCGATCGTTATCAACCCGAGTGGACTGATGAAGAACGTCCAGCAGGTTCGTTATTTCAGCTAACGGAAGCGACGGAATGGAAAGCACTTGATGAGCGAACCGAGGTGACCGGACGGTTACTTGGTGGATGTCTGGAGACGATTCGCCATCTGATTGGGACACCGTATGGAGATGTGCAGCGTTTCCAGCGTGAAGAAATCAACGGAGAACCGATACTCTGGTACTTCGAGGTGTCTGAAGCGAATTCGGCAGAGGTGCACCGGACACTGCGACAAATGGTGTATGCTGGGTGGTTCGACCATGCGGCTGGCTTTTTATTCGGGCGCACGTCTGCAAGAATTACAGAAGACCTAACATGGCTAGACGTGTATCAATATCTAGCGGATGAGACGGGCTTACCAGTCTTATACGATCTTGACATCGGTCATCAGCCGCCACAGTTGACGTTAATCAATGGAGCGACGGGTACGGTTCGTATTCAAGGAAAAGATTCACGAATCGATCTGACGTTCAACTAAAAAGGAGAGCACGCAATGGCACGTCGTAAGTTTCAAGCACTAGGCGTTTATAAACGCGTCC
Organism: Exiguobacterium sp. s91; assembly: GCF_018618915.1. Classification (NCBI taxonomy): domain Bacteria; kingdom Bacillati; phylum Bacillota; class Bacilli; order Caryophanales; genus Exiguobacterium; species Exiguobacterium sp. s91. The sequence continues at coordinate 1,091,673 of NZ_JACSMZ010000001.1, forward strand.
ATATCAACCCGGAGACCCGTCGAATGACGTTACCGGAACCATTTTACGATGCACTTCGTCTAGAAGATGAATTGCTGATTGCACAAGTCGGAGATGTTCTCGTCATGCGACGTCCGGGGGAGGTCGTCGAGACAGAAACGGAATTATTGAGCGAACTCGTAGAAGATGGATTCACGGGTACAGAGCTTGTCCAGGAATTTGCCTACCGGCGTCAGCAACAAGAACAACGATTACGTCAACAAGTCTTGCAGGATGAAGAGGATGACCATGCTGCTCAACTGAAGATCGAGCTATAACGGAAAGAAGGAGTGGGGCAGATGCGTCGCAGAACAAAAATTGGAATCGGAGTCATCGGATCCGGATTAGTAGCAGCGAGTTATTATTTTTATGAGATGGCAATCGCCACGAATCCAAAGCCATTCTTATCGAATAATCGAGATTTAAGTGACGAGATGGTCCGATTGATGCAACCTGGTCAGACGTGGATCAAGGAGCAACCGCTTGAGCGGATCGAGATTGAAGCGAAAGACGGTTTAACGTTACGCGGGCATTTTCTTCCGTCACCTGTTCCGTCAGATCGGATCGTCATTCTCGTGCACGGGTACGGAGGTGTCGGAACGGATTTAGCCGGATTCGCCTATCTGTACCATCAGGCCGGTTTCCATGTCATGATGCCCGATAATCGTGGACACGGGATGAGTGACGGTCACTATATCGGATTCGGATGGCATGACCGGGAAGATTGTCTCAGTTGGTCGAACTATCTGATTGAACGGATCGGACAAGAGGCGAAACTATTCCTGCATGGCGTATCGATGGGAGGGGCGACCGTATTGATGACGAGTGGCGAACAACTCCCGCCACAAATCAAAGGAATCATTTCTGATTGTGCCTATACGTCCGTCAATGCAGTCCTTGCGTATCAGATGAAGCGGATGTACCGTCTACCTCACTTCCCGTTTTTAGGGATGACGAGTGTATTGACGAAGCTAAAGGCAGGTTATACGTTCCGTGAAGCATCTGCGCTGAAACAGGTCAAAAAGGCACAAGTACCAATTTTGTTCATCCATGGTGGGGCGGATACATTCGTACCGACAGACATGGTGTATGAGCTGTATGAAGCTTGTCCGACGGAAAAAGAGCTCGTCGTTATTCCGAATGCCGCTCACGCGATGGCCTATTTTGAGGATCCAGCATTGTATGATGATGTCGTCGAGAAGTTCGTACGTAACATCTTGCGAAATGATTGACAACTCAGTTCTTTACCCGCTATATTAATATCATAAATCAACGTCGTCGTGGCGGAACTGGTAGACGCGCTAGACTCAGAATCTAGTGGTGGCAACACCGTGGAGGTTCAAGTCCTCTCGGCGGCATAAATGATTGAAGGAGGCAATCCCAGCAAGGGATTGCCTCCTTTTTTGTTGCTGAATAGAAAACGATTACAACGAATAAAAATTCAGAAAAGTTTATCTTTTTAGAATTTTTCTGGTAAAATACGTTTTAAAGAGGGTACTCTTCAGGGAAAGTACTAAGTAGAGTTAACAATCTTTAACACATAGGAGAGGGGAAACAAACATGAAAAAAGGGAGTATCTTGTTAGCGCTCTTGATGAGCTGTGTTCTCGTACTTGGTGCATGTAGCATCGGTTCGAAAGAAGAAGAGTCGTCAGAAGGAAAAACGTACAAGGTCGGCATTGACGTCACGTATCCACCATTCGAATATAAAGACGGGGATACGTACAAAGGAATCGACATCGATCTCATGAAAGCAATCGCGAAGGATCAGAACTTCAAGATTCAATTTGAAGCGATGGACTTTAGCGGTATCATTCCGGCACTTCAAGCAAATCAATTGGACGTTGCCATTGCCGGTATGAGTATTACGCCAGAACGGAAGAAAGTCGTTACATTCTCAGATCCATACTTCAAAGCTGGTCTTATCCTAGTCGTCAAAGAAGATGAGAATGGTATTAAATCCGTCAACGATTTAAAAGGGAAAAAAGTAGCCGTCAAAAAGGGAACGACGGGTGCGAAATATGCAACGGATAACGCAGACAAACTGGGATTCACGGTCACACAGTTCAATGACAGTCCAGCGATGTTCCAAGAAGTGAAGAACGGTAACGCAGCAGCCTTGATTGAAGATTATCCTGTCATCTCATATGCAAACAAACAACAAAACCTTGGATTAAAACTTGTCGGAGACCGTCTCAACGGGGACAACTACGGAATCGCTGTCTTAAAAGGTGAGAACGAGGATCTGATGAAGAAAATCAACAAAGGACTTGCGAATCTGAAAGAAAACGGTGAATACGATAAAATCGTTGACACGTATCTGAAATAAGTCGCAAGGCGATAAGGGAGTGGGATAGCCAATGGAAGTGGTCAAAACCGCATTTCCATTTTTCTTGGAAGGGCTTCAAGTCACATTGTATATTTTCATCATCGCGGTCATCGTCGGCTTTCTGATTGGCTTAGTCGTCGCATTGATGCGGTTATCACCATCAAAAATCTTAAACGGGATCGCGATCGTCTATATTGATGTCATTCGCGGAACGCCGTTCATCGTTCAGTTATTCTTCATCTATTTTGGACTCAATTCGCTCGAATGGTTATCGATGGACCGGATGTATGCAGGGATACTGACGGTCGCAATCAATGCCGGTGCTTATTTTGCGGAGATCATTCGAGCTGGTATCCAGTCGATTGATAAAGGACAAACAGAAGCTGCACGTTCACTCGGGATGACAGGGCGTCAAACGATGGTACAGATCATCTTACCGCAAGCATTCCGGCGGATGTTACCAACGATTACAAACCAATCGATCATCAGCTTAAAAGATACATCGTTGTTGTCGATTATCGGAATCGCTGACTTGACGCAACAAGGTCAAGTGCAGCAGTCAACGACGTTTGAACCATTCATCGTCTGGTCCGTCGTCGGATTGATGTACTTCGTCATCATTTATCTCTTGTCCTTAGTGGCGAAGTTCTTGGAACGGAGGTTTACATTACGATGAGTATCATTGAAGTTAAGAACTTAAAAAAATCCTTCGGTTCGAATGAAGTCTTAAAAGACATCAACGTCTCGATTGCCGAAAAAGAAGTCGTTTGTGTCATCGGTCCGTCGGGATCTGGGAAAAGTACGTTTTTACGCTGTTTGAATCGATTGGAAGAGATCACGGGTGGTACGGTCATCGTCGATAATTTCGACATCACGAGTCCAAAGGTCGATATCAATAAAGTCCGGGAAGAGGTCGGAATGGTCTTTCAACATTTTAATCTCTTCCCGCATAAGACCGTGCTTGAGAACGTTACGCTTGCACCGATCAAAGTGCGCAAATCGGATAAAGAACAGGCTAAACAGCGGGCGCTTGAACTCCTCGATAAAGTCGGATTACGGGAAAAAGCCGATAATTATCCAGGTGAATTATCTGGGGGGCAAAAACAGCGGGTCGCAATTGCCCGCGCGCTTGCAATGAATCCGAAAATCATGTTATTTGATGAGCCGACGTCAGCGCTCGACCCGGAAATGGTCGGTGACGTGCTTGCCGTCATGAAACAACTTGCCCTTGAAGGCATGACGATGGTCGTCGTGACCCATGAGATGGGATTTGCTCGTGAGGTCGGAGATCGCGTCTTATTCATGGATGGTGGCTATATCGTCGAAGAGAACGTACCACAAGCATTGTTTGATTCTCCACAACACGAACGGACGCAATCGTTCCTTAGTAAAGTCTTATGATGGAACCGGCGTATCTAACTGCGGATACGCCGGTTTTTTAACGAATCATAAATAACTGACTAAGTGCTCATAAGAAAAACTTATACATTTAAGCGTGAGAATTTGGGAATTCGAAATGCACACACAGGAAAAGAGTAGTAATATAGTAACGAAGGCACTTTCATGGAAGAATGACACGATCATTCCTTCTCATGACGTTCAGCGTTTCATTCATGCAATTCCTTTTGAAAGCGCTAACAGGTAGAGGGCTGGAAACACATCGACTATCCACTGGATGTGTGGGGAGAAATATAGAAACGGGGGGAACCGTACATGGCAGGCCACGAGCAAGATCAACAAGCATTCTATGGACCAAACCTTGGCTACATCATTGAATTGTACGAGCGTTTTTTAGAAGACAAGACATCCGTTGATGAGGAGACACGTGCTTATTTCGAAGAGCATGGTGCACCCGTGACGGAACCAGTCGTACCGATGCAAGTCGAGACAGGAGATTTCGAAAAATATCTTGCGGCGAATCGTTTAGCGGAACAAATTCGTGCAAAAGGACATCTTGCGGCGGATATCTATCCGCTGAAGGACCATCCGCGAGAAATAGGACTATTCGAATTGAGTCAGTACGGATTAACAGAGGCAGATCTTCGAAAAATGCCAGTCTCACTCGTCTGTCCTGAACCACCAACTGGTGTACAGGACGCGTTTGAAGGCATTGAACACTTAAAGGCGCAGTACACGGGAGCAGCCGCAGTTGAGTTCCAGCATGTCGACGATCTCGATGAAAAGAAATGGCTTCGTCAGAAAATCGAGCAAGGTGCTTTGACAGCGACGCTAGACGCTGAACAAAAGAAACAGTTGTTCAAACGCTTAGCTGAAACGGATCTCTTCGAAAAATACTTGCACAAAACATACGTCGGTCAAAAACGCTTCTCGATTGAAGGACTTGACGCGATGGTGCCGTTGCTCGACACGATCGTCGGACACCTCATCTCGAACGGGTCGGAGACGATCAATATCGGAATGGCACACCGTGGACGGTTGAATGTTTTGGCTCACGTACTCGGGAAGCCATATGAAATGATCTTTGCTGAGTTCCAGCATGCACCGAACCACGACCTCGTACCATCTGAAGGTTCGATTGGGATCACGTATGGTTGGACGGGCGACGTGAAGTATCACCTCGGGTTAAATCGAAAACTCGAGCAAGAGACACGTAACGTGCGGATGACGCTTGCGAACAATCCGTCGCACCTTGAGTTCGTCGACCCAGTCGTCGAAGGCTTCACACGTGCGGCACAAGATGATCGCTCACAAAAAGGGGCACCACGTCAAGAGCAAGCAGCAGCAGCTGCGATCCTCATTCATGGGGATGCAGCGTTCCCAGGTCAAGGAATTGTGGCTGAAACTTTGAATTTAGCGAATCTCAAAGGATATAACACCGGCGGAACGATTCATATCATCGCGAACAACACGATCGGCTTCACGACGGAGCCGACGGACTCCCGTTCGACGCGTTACTCGAGTGATCTTGCCAAAGGATACGAGATCCCAGTCTTCCACGTCAACGCGGATGAGCCGGAAAGCTGTCTCGCAGTCGCTTTGCTCGCGAGCGAGTACCGGGCAACGTTTAAGAAGGATGTCATGATTGATTTAATCGGATATCGTCGTTTTGGTCATAACGAAATGGATGAACCGATGAATACGAACCCGGTCTTATACGATTTGATTCATAAACATGATCCAATTCGTGTCTTGTACGGGAAAACGCTTGTCGCGAACGGGGATGCGACAGCTGACGAAATTCAATCGATTGAAACGTCGATCAATGATCAAATGAAAGCGGCTCGTGAAAAAGTACCGAACGTCGAGAAAGAGTATGGTGGGGTCATGCCGGACGTCGTCTTTAAAGGCGTTCCGACGATTGAGACAGGAGTCTCGATTGAAACATTGACGGCGTACAACGAAGAATTGTTACAGTGGCCGGATGGCTTCCAAGTGTTCCATAAACTTGAGAAGGTCCTGAAGCGACGGACGGATGCGTTCTCGACAAAGAACGGAATTGACTGGGGACATGCCGAAACATTGGCGTTTGCTTCGATTCTCTCAGATGGAACACCAATCCGCTTGAGCGGTCAAGATTCTGAACGAGGAACGTTCGCACAACGGAACATTAATCTTCATGATGTGAAAACAGGAGAAGGCTTCTCGCCACTTCATGCCTTATCAACGGCAACTGCATCATTCTCGGTCTACAACAGTCCGTTGTCTGAAGCAGGTGTACTTGGTTTTGAATACGGTTATAACGTCTTCGCTCCGGAAACGCTCGTATTATGGGAAGCGCAATATGGGGACTTTGCTAACTCAGGTCAAGTCATCTTCGACCAGTTCATCTCAGCTAGCCGAGCGAAATGGGGACAAACATCAGGTCTCGTCATGTTGCTTCCGCATGGTTATGAAGGGCAAGGACCAGAACACTCGAGTGGTCGTTTAGAACGCTTCTTGACGTTATCGGGTGAGAAAAACTGGACAGTCGCGAACGTATCGAGTGCTGCCCAGTACTTCCACTTATTGCGCCGACAAGCAGCGATACTTGGAAAAGAGGAAGTCCGACCGCTCGTCGTCATGACGCCGAAGAGTCTCTTGCGTCATCCGCTTGCAACATCGGATGTTTCTGAGTTGACGGAAGGTAGTTTCCATCGTGTCATCGAACAATCAGGGCTCGGAGAAGCACCAGATCGTGTCAAACGTCTTGTGTTCTGTTCTGGTAAGATGGCAATCGACCTAGCTGAAGCCGTTTCGAAATCAGATGAGAATCTCGATTGGCTACAAATCGTCCGGGTCGAGGAGTTGTATCCATTCCCGGCAAAAGCCTTAAAAGAAGTCATCGCGCGCTATGAATCCGTCGAAGAGATGGTCTGGGTGCAAGAAGAACCGAAAAACATGGGGGCGTGGTCCTTCATGGAACCTCGACTTGAGACAGTCGCACCGAATGGTATCCAAACGGTCCGTTACATCGGTCGTCGTCGTCGTTCCAGTACAGCAGAAGGTGACCCGTCAGGTCATAAAGTAGAGCAGGCACGTATCATCAATGATGCACTCACAGCGACTGCTTCTATTCCAACAGCACCATCACATGTATCAAATCACACATCATAACTTAAGATAGAATCGAGTCATAGGGGGAGAATACGATGGAAATCAAAGTACCAGAACTTGCCGAATCAATTACAGAAGGAACGGTGGCGTCTTGGTTAAAACAACCAGGTGATCACGTGGAAAAAGGGGAAGCCATCGTTGAGCTCGAGACAGATAAGGTCAACATCGAAGTACCGTCAGATGAAGCTGGTACGTTGACGGAGGTGATGGCTGCTGAAGGAGATACAGTCCGCGTCGGGGAAACGATTGCTGTCATCTCTGCTGGTGGCGAGGCTCCAAAACCGGCTGCGGTAGAAACAGTACAAGAAACTCCAAAAGAGACACCTAAAGCAGAAGAAAAAGCGGAACAACCGGTGGCTGCAGCAGCGACTGAAAGTACATCTGTTGCGGATCGTCCGATTGCTTCACCTGCTGCCCGTAAACTGGCTCGTGAAAAAGGAATTGATTTAGCACAAGTGGCAACGCAAGATCCGCTCGGTCGGATTCGCGTGCAAGACGTCGCGACGTTTGAAGTAGCACCACGTGAGCAAGCAAAACCGGCTCCTACGAAACCTGCTACACCGGCACCAGCACCAGCAGCCGCTCCTGGGAAACCGGAAGAGCGAATCAAGATGTCACGCCGTCGTAAGACAATCGCGAACCGACTCGTTGAAGTTCAACAAACGGCAGCAATGTTGACGACATTCAATGAGATCGATATGTCAGCGGTCATGGCACTGCGTAAACGTCGCCAAGAGAAATTCGTGAAGGAAAACGAAGTCAAGCTCGGCTTCATGTCATTCTTTACGAAAGCAGCAGTCGCAGCACTTAAAAAGATGCCATATTTGAATGCTGAGATTCAAGGCGATGAAATCGTCCTCAAAAAATTCTATGATATCGGTATTGCCGTTTCAGCACCAGACGGTCTCGTCGTTCCGGTCGTTCGTGATGCGGATAAGAAGAACTTCGCTGAGATTGAAAAAGACATCATTCAACTAGCGGTCAAGGCGCGTGATAATAAACTCGGTCTATCTGATTTGACGGGTGGTACGTTCACGATCACGAATGGTGGTACGTTCGGTTCACTCATGTCGACACCGATCTTAAACGGTCCACAAGTCGCGATTCTCGGAATGCACGCAATCAACTTGCGTCCTGTAGCGATTGATGCTGAACGCATGGAAAACCGTCCGATGATGTATGTCGCACTCTCTTATGATCACCGAATCGTTGATGGAAAAGAAGCCGTTACTTTCTTGAAGCACATTAAAGATCTCCTTGAAGATCCAGAGTCATTGATTTTCGAAGCGTAACCATAAAAAGACCCGTTTTAGATGCGGGTCTTTTTTTGTTGATATCACTTTGTCATCAAATCACGAAACGACATTTACGTCTTCTCTATATCAGCTTCATACAAACGATATAGGATAAGTGTTGTAAGAATATTTCAAGGGGGAATTGATTATGTTGAAACAATTTGGATTGACGATGGTAGCAGGAGCCGTATTAAGCACAGGGCTTCCGACAGAAGATGTCAGCGCACAATCAAAAGGCAAATCGTTACTTGATCCAAATCGAATCGTCAATGTTGCTCACCGTGGAGCTTCTGGGTACGCGCCAGAGCATACGATGCCAGCTTATGCAATGGGACATAAGACATTCAAAGCAGATTACATCGAAATTGATTTACAGATGACGAAAGACGGTCAATTGATTGCGATGCACGATGAAACGGTTGATCGGACGACGAACGGAACAGGTGCCGTCAAAGATAAAACGCTTGCTGAAATCAAGAAACTTGATGCTGGTAGCTGGTTTAATGAAGCGAACCCGACGCTTGCGAAAAAGTCATATGTCGGTCTGAAAGTACCGACGCTTCAAGAAGTCTTGAGTAAGTATGGGAAGCATGCGAATTACTATATCGAGACGAAATCACCGGAAGTGTATCCCGGAATGGAACAGAAATTGCTCGACGTACTAAAGCAGAACGGATTGTCGAGTAACAAGGTCAAACCAGGACAAGTCTTGATTCAGTCGTTTAGTGAAGCGAGTCTTCAAAAAGTCAGAGCCATCGACCCGAACGTCCCACTGGTTCAGTTGATGGAAGCAAATGAAGTCAAGGCTTTGACGGATGATCGATTAACCGCAATCCGTCAGTATGCAGTCGGTGTTGGTCCTTCCTACAAAGCATTGACACGTGAAAACGTCTCAGCGATTCGGACTCATGATTTGTTACTTCACCCGTATACTGTGAATGAAAAAGCGGATATGGTTCGTATGCTCGACTATGGTGTCACAGGAGTCTTCACGAACTATGCCGACCGTTTTAATGATGTCGTGAAAGGACTATACAAAAAATAAAGTAAGGACGACACAGGACTATTTCTTCTTTCGAACAGGAAAGAAGAAATAGTTTTTTTGTTTTTAAAACTCGTATTTTAAATCCAATATTTCATTCCATACGTAAACCAAATAGAGGTTTATCAGAATTTCGAATCATGAGACAAAACAATGTAGTCAGTTTCGTATTTCATGGTACGATAACAGTGCAGTTTTGGGAAGGAATGGAGTGAGGATCGTGAGAATTACACAGTATACGGATTATGGATTACGTGTGTTGATGTATCTCGGAGTGCACCGGGATGTCATCACACCAATGCCGCAGATTGCAAATCATTATGGCATCTCATCCAACCATTTAATGAAGGTGACACAACAATTAGCGAAACTTGGCTATGTCGAATCAACAAGAGGTCGGTCAGGCGGACTCCGTTTGATTCGTGATCCAAAAGACATCAACATCGGGAAAGTCGTTCGGGAAATGGAACCGATGGATATCGTTGAGTGTTTTGGAAGCAACGGTCATTGTGTCATCGAACCAGGATGCCGTCTAAAAGGTGTGCTCGGACGAGCGCTTCGAGCTTTTATCCGGGAATTGGAACAGCATACATTAGAAGAATTGTTAGATAATCGTGATGAGTTGGCGCTCTTGTTTGCTGCCTCATCTTTACAGCGTTCCTAATCAAAAAACCCTCGTTTCCGTGAATGGAAGCGAGGGTTTTGTCATATCGATACTTATACGTCATCTTGGCGTTTCTTTGGTTCCACATGTTCTTTATTCTGGGACAAGTCGTCACGAACAGACGATTTCCACAACGGAACATTGCTGTAATATGCAGCACGAGCGATCAGATGTCCTCCAATCGGTGCTGTGATGAGCACGAACAGGATGCCGAGAACGACACGAGAGGAGAAGAATCCATCTTCAGTGACGAAATAGATGATGACGCCGATTAAAATCGACATGACACCTAATGTCGCGCTTTTAGATGCAGCGTGAGCACGCGTATAGACATCCGGTAAGCGGATCAGACCAAGCGCGGTGACGAGACTAAATCCCATACCGAGCAAGGCGAAGACCGCGACGATCAATTCATTGGTTGCGATCACGTTCGATGATCTCTCCTTTCTCGATATATTTTGAAAAGGCAACTGTACCGATGAAGGCGAGTATACCAATCAACAGGATGACTTCGAGGTAGTCGCTCGTCCGTAAGATGATCGAGACAAGTCCAACGATTGAAATCAAGCTGATACCAATTGAATCAAGCGCAATGACACGATCCGCCACACTTGGTCCTTTGATGACCCGGTAAAATAGACCGAGCATCGAGAGAAAGACACCCCCGAGTGCGATATAGATTAAAATATCGAACATTACCGACTCACCTCCAGAATGGCTTTCTCAAAACTATCACGAATCGAAGCGACTGCTTCATCGACCTCTGGCATGTGGAGTGCATGAATATAGAGTGTCTTATTATCATCCGAGATATCAACGACGAGCGTTCCCGGTGTCAATGTGATCAGCATCGACAGCAACGTGATTTGCCACGGTTGATCGAGTTCGGTCTCATAAGCAAAGATACCAGGTTGAATATCTAACTTCGGCTTTAAGATGATTTTCAATACATCGATGTTCGCGACGACAAGCTCGTAGAGAAAGCGGAAAAACAATAGGACGAGTGCGACGACAGGTCCGAGATAAAAGCGTCCTTTGAAGCCGCGACGGAAAGCGAACATCGCAATCAACCCTAGCGCGTAACCGATGACGAAACCGGAGGCCGAGAAATTGTTTGAGAGAAACATCCACAAGAATGCAAGAAATAAGTTGAGCAAGACTTGAAATGGCATGAATTAACGACCTCCTTTTAGTACGGCATCGATATAGAGCGTTGGATTCGTCAACGGTTCGACGGCTTGTTGAATCAGTGGACGCATCGCCTCAGCACCTACTCCATAGAGAACGCTGAGCGCAACTAAGGCAATCGTAGGAACTAGCAGCTTGGGAACAAGCGCTTGTTTATCACCAGAGTAGGTCTTCGGTGTTCCCCAAAAGGCACGCATGAACAATTGAACGACCGAATACAAGACGAGTAGACTGGATAGTAGAACGATGATTGGTCCAATCAACTCACCGGCTTCAATACCACCACGAACAATCAGGAATTTCCCAATGAATCCGCTGAGCGGTGGAATCCCGGCAAGTGATAAAGCCGCGATGAAGAACGTCCAACCTAGTACAGGATAGGCTTTGATCATCCCGCCCATATCTTTCAGCTTACTCGAGCCGGCAATTCCGACCATGATTCCTACGAGTAGGAATAAAGCGGCTTTAATCAACATATCATGAAGAAGGTAGAAAATCGCACCTTCTAGCGCTTGCGGTGTCATGAGGGAAACCCCGTACAAGATGACTCCGACTGCGACGATGATGTTGTAGATGATGATTTGCTTCGCATCCCGTGTCGCAAGCGCACCGATCACCCCGATGACGATCGTACTGAGCGCAAGGATACTCAAGATTTGATGGATCGTTCCAATCTCATTTGAGAAGAACAAACTATACGTCCGTAAAATCCCGTAGACCCCGACCTTCGTCAACAAGGCACCGAACAAAGCAAGAACAGGTGTCGGTGGTACTTGATAAGAACCAGGCAACCAGAAGTAGAGCGGGAAGATCGCACCTTTTAATCCGAAGACGATCAGGAATAACAAGGCGATGACGTTGAGGATTGCCGGCTGTCCGACCTCTGAAATCTTTTGACTGATATCCGCCATGCTGAGTGATCCGATGATTCCGTACAAGAAGGCGACGGTCATGACGAATAATGCAGACGAGATGACATTAATCAAAAGATACTTCAGCGATTCTCGTAATTGTGCCGGTTTCCCGCCGAGAACGATCAAAACATAAGACGAAATCAAGAAGACTTCGAAGAAGACGAACATGTTAAAGATATCACCTGTCGTAAAGGCACCATTGACACCAACGAGCAGGAATTGGACGGCGATGAAATAGTAGTACCGTTGATAGGAAACGCTCAAGTAGACAATGGCATACCAGATGATACAAAGAACAAGAATGCTTGTCGTCGTGACGAGTAAAGCGGATAGCATGTCAGAGACAAGCGTGATACCAAAAGGTGCTGGCCAGCTACCGAGTGTGACTGTTAAGATGCCGTTTGACCGGACAGTCAGCACGAGATAGATGGAGGCACAGACAGTCAAAATCGTCGAAAAGAGGGAAACGATTCGTTGTCCTTTGAGGTGTCGCGGGAAAAACATCAAGAGGACACCCGTCAACAAAGGGATGATGATTGGTAGTAGCGGTAAGTTAATCATTCGAATCGGTTCCTTTCATCTCTTCGATATTATCGGTTCCGAGTTCTTGATAGGCACGATAAGCAAGTACCAAGAAAAAGGCAGTGACACCAAAGCTGATGACGATGGCGGTCAAGACGAGTGCTTGCGGTAGCGGATCCGTATAGGAAGTCACGCCGTCCTTTAAGACCGGAGCCGCGCCTCGTTTTAATCCCCCCATCGTCATGACGAGCAGATGGGCAGCGTGGCTGAGCAACCCTGTTCCGATGATAATGCGAAGAATACTTTTCGAAAGAATGAGATAAATGGCACACATCGTCAGGATGCCTGCGGCGATCGCCATGATGATTTCCATATTAATCACTCTCCCCAATCGTTTGAATAATCGTCATCGTCACACCGACGACGACAAGATAAACACCAAGATCAAACAACATCGCTGTATGAAGTGATGTCTTACCGAATAACGGTAGGTTGAAATAGTCATGTGCATGTGTGAAGAACGGTACGTTAAAGACAAGTGCTCCTGAAGCCGTCAGTACGGCAATCAACATGCCAAGAGCCGTGATCCATTTGTAGTCGAATGGCAAAATCCGGCGTAACGTCTTGATGTCATAAGCAAGTAAGATCAAGACAAGAGCAGACGCCGTCACAAGACCACCAATGAAACCACCACCCGGTGTATAGTGTCCAGCAAAGAACAAGTAGACAGCAAACAGGAAGATGACGAACGTGATAAAGGAAGTCGCGGACTCTAAGATGACGTCATTCGTATGCTTTTTCGCCTGCTTTTTCATTTATCGATCCCTCCTGTTCGTCTGAATTTAATCATCGTGTAAATACCGATTCCGGCAAGTGCGAGAACGGCAATCTCAAACAACGTATCGAAGCCACGGAAGTCGACGAGAATAACGTTGACCATATTACCGCCAGCGGCAAGATCAGCGACATTATCGATGTAATACTTGGCGATTGAAGTAAACGATCGTTGGCTGAGAGAAGCAAGGGCGACGAGTGTCACCGTCAATCCGACGAGTGCTGAAATCAAGGCGTTGCCGAGCTTGAACGGAATGCGTTCTTCTTTCCGACTGATTTCCGGTAAACGATAGAAAACGAGCAGGAATAGAGCGACCGATACGGTCTCGATGACGAGTTGTGTCAAGGCGAGATCTGGCGCTCGGAACAAGACGAAGAACAGAGCGACCGTATAACCTGTCACACCGAGCAAGATGATCGATGTCAGTCGTGAACGCGCAAAGGTGATCGAAAGTGCACTCGAAACGAGAACGAGTGCAAGGATGATCTCATACGCGTCAATCGAGCTGATTGGATCAACTGCGAAGCGGAAGGCATCAAACCCGTATAATGCCGTCAAGATCAAGATGACGATGAATCCGAAGATGTAGACGAGATATGACCGCATGTATCCGGTCATGACCGTATCGTGAATCTTTGTCGAGGTCTGTTCACCACGACGTAATAAAGCGTCATATTGATGATTCAAGGAGACGGCACGAGGCATCCGGTTATAGAGCGATTGCCAGCGTGGCAGTGTTTTATACAAGATGACGCCAGCACTGATGATCACGAGTGTCAGGAATAATTCAGTATTGAATCCATGCCACATTGAAATATGCACATCAATCTTCCCACCCGCATCAACGACTTGCGGTAAGATCGCTTCGACTGCCGGTCGAATCAACGTATCCGATAATAGATTCGGGAAGAGTCCGATGATGACGACGAGCGAGACGAGGACGAGAGGTGGAATCAACATGCCAATCGGTGCCTCGTGTGGTGTTTTCGGTAACTTATCGTCTTGACGCTTACCGAAGAATGTTTTGCGGACGATCAAGATGCTATAGACGAATGTAAAGATACTTCCGACGACGGCGAGTACAGGAATGATCCAACCGTAAGATGGTAAGTGGAACAAGTCAGATCCTGAAACTTGAAGTACACCTGTCAAGAACATCTCTTTACTCAAGAACCCGTTGAATGGTGGAATCCCCGCCATTGAAAGCGTCCCAATCATCGCAATCGTCATCGAAATCGGCATGAGTTGCGCAAGACCACCGAGCTTCCGAATATCGCGAGTACCAGTCTCGTGATCGACGATTCCCGCCATCATGAAGAGACTGCCTTTAAACGTCGCGTGGTTGATCAGATGGAAGATCGCAGCAACTGTCGCGATTGTATATAATCCGTCATCTAACGCGTCAACATGCAAGGCGGCTGCTCCGAGTCCAAGTAAGGACATGATTAATCCAAGCTGAGAAATCGTGGAGTAAGCAAGGATTCCTTTCAAATCATGTTGTTTCACCGCATTGAGTGAACCCCAGAATAAGGTGAATATTCCGACAGATGAGACGAGATAGAACCAAAGCGACTCATCCGCAAAAATCGGACTGAAACGAGCGACGAGATACAACCCTGCCTTGACCATCGTTGCCGAGTGCAAGTAGGCACTGACAGGGGTCGGTGCTTCCATCGCATCCGGTAACCAGATGTGGAACGGAAACTGAGCCGATTTCGTGAAGGCAGCTAGCAAGAATAAAACAAGGGCGACCGTAAAGAAGGGTTCACCTTGAATCGATTCAAGTGACGCATACGTCTCACGAATACTTAACGATCCACTGAGTGTAGAGAGAATCGCAATTCCCCCAAGCATCGCCAGTCCACCGAAGACGGTGATCAACATCGATTTTTGAGCGCCGTAACGAGAACGCTCCCGCTCGTACCAGTAGGCAATCAATAAGAACGACGAAATCGACGTTAATTCCCAGAACAGATAGAGGACGACCATGTTATCTGACAACACGACCCCAAGCATGGCGGTCATGAACATCAACAGATAGACATAAAATGTTCCGAGTGATTCTTTTTTCGCATCTAGATAAAAAATCGAATAAAGAACGACGAGTGATCCGATTCCTGTAATCAATAGTGCGAACAATAAGCCGAGTCCGTCAAGATACGTGACGAAATCGATACCGAGCGATGGTATCCACAGCATGCGTGCCGTAAAGGTCTCACCTGACATCGTACCAGGGAGAAAGCGGCTGAAATACGAAACGAGCAGTACAGGTACGACAAGTACAAACCAACCGGTATGAATGTTCGGAAGGCGTTTCGCTAGAAGCGGAATGAAAAGACTGATCAATATGGGCAGTAAAATAGCCCCGTGCATCACGGACACGAAATTCCCTCCTTTGTGACATCGACGACCAAAAATGAAAAAGGGACGCGAACGCAAGCTGTTGAAGCTCGGAACTGTCCAGTAGAAGACACGATTCATTTTGTTCGTCGAAGATGTTTCTGAATCAAGTATAGCGTACTTTTTTCCTTCTTGCATGACGTGAAGCGTTGAAGCATAAGGGATAGAGCCATTTTTTCTCTTGATTATTAAATATGTAGGAACACGGCAGAAATAGGCTGAAAATTTTTTTGGTTTTTTTCAAAAAACACGTGGATCCATGAGAAGAATGATTCAAACTCAAGGAACGCGGGTACATTTATCTAGAGCACAACTAATGACCATAGAGGGGGAACTTTCATGCGAGCAACATTCAAGACAGGTGTTATTTTAGGTGGTCTAGCGGCGATTGCGACAATCGCCTATCAACAATACCAACAACGAAAATCGACTTCAGATGATATTGACCATCGTCCAAGTGTCGACGCGAAACGCGATCCAGCTGAAGTCGGACTGACACAACTGGATTCCATTCATCGGGCAGATTGGCAAGCGAATGGATTCCCACAAACACACGCAGAACTCGAACGCCTCGAGCGAGAAGAAAATTAAAAAAGCACGTCTCTCGAATGAGAGGCGTGTTTTATGGTCATTAAGCACTTGTTGTGACTAGGGCACGTGTCCGTTCACTGTGTGCAGTATAAGAAGAGAGATGTTCGAATTGATAAAGCGTTAAGGTCGCTGTGCGACGTTGACCGGTACTCGATTCAAGCATTAAATAAGCTTCATTGAAGTCCGTACCACCACCATCATAGCGGATGTGTGCCGTAATCGTTCGTCCATCTGTTGTCTGCATATAAATATCGTAACCTCCGAAATCAACGCGCTTAAAGCTAGTTGCCTCGCTTACGATGTGTTTGAATGTTTCAATTAAAGAATATGTCATCGTTCGTTCCTCCTTTTATTTCTTCAAAGCAAAATAAGTTATAATCAACTCCGAATATTACTATTCCCATTAAATACAAGAAATAAACATCACAAATGAATCTTTTTTTGTTCTTGTTATGAAACGCGTTTCATACTTTATGATAAAAACAGACGGTGCGTGACCGATTTCGGGCGTTAACCGATACAGAAACTATAATTAAAAAGACAAGGGGATGGTCGTGACCATCCCCTTGTCTTTTTAATTATAGTTCTACGTTATGGTAGACCTGTTGCACATCCTCAAGATCTTCCAGTGCATCGATCATTTTCTCGAATTGTGCGACGTCGTCTTCAGACAACGCGACTTCGTTTTGGGCGAGCATGACCAGTTCGGCAAGTGAGAACTCAGTAATGCCTGCAGCTTTCAACGCTTCTTGTACAGCATGGAATTGTTCCGGCTCAGCGTAGATGATGACAGATTCGTCTTCTTCGAGGATATCGCGCACATCAATATCCGCTTCCATCATCAATTCAAGAACGTCATCCGCAGTTTTACCTTCAAACGCAAAGATTGCCGTCGCATCGAACATATAAGCGACGGATCCGCTCACGCCCATGTTTCCGCCATTTTTTCCGAATGCAGCACGAACGTCAGAAGCCGTCCGGTTAACGTTGTTCGTCAACGTTTCGACGATGACCATTGAACCGCTTGGACCGAATCCTTCATAACGCAAGACGTCGTAGTTTTCTTCCGCTCCACCTTTTGCTTTTTCAATCGCCCGATCGACGATGGCACGTGGCACGTTGTATGTTTTCGCTCGTTCGAGAACGACCTTTAATGCTTGGTTTGATTCTGGATCGGGTTCACCTTGTTTAGCCGCTACATAAATCTCACGACCGAACTTTGCGTAAATCCGACTCGTATTTTTGTCTTTTGATGCTTTTTTTTCCTTAATGTTATTCCATTTACGACCCATTTCGTATCCACTCTCTTTCCGTAATGTCAGAAATCCGTGATTTCCTATGCGTTATCAGTATACCTTAAACTACCTGACAGACTGAACTAAAATGTCGGTGGAACCGTTGAATTTCTATTAAATACGTTTAAGCGATGTGGAAGAAAGGAACTTTACCGATAGAGAAATATCAATTTAAGGGAGAGTGGCAGAATTTGAACCAGGCTGGGGTAGTTCATCGCGCATTATCACCGTTCGTTTATGCTTACGATCAAGAGACGGTCCATGTCCGACTCATGACGGCTAAAGACGATATTGAAAAAGTTGAATTGATATATGGTGATCCGTACGAATGGGAAGCGGAAAAAGAAGAAGACCGAGATTGGAATTTTGATCCGGAGAAAGAAAAATCATGGAAAGTAGAGCGGACGCCGATGCAACACAATGGAAGTGATGCGACGTATGACTATTGGTTCGTTGCAATCCGTCCAGAACGGAAGCGGGTACGATATGGGTTTGAGGTTCATGGCGATACGACAGCCGTTTTAACCGAGCGTGGCTGGTATGACGAAGCGCCACTCGATCATCCAGGCTATTATTTTTCTGTGCCATATGTTCATGCGACGGATGTCTTTGATACACCGGATTGGGTGAAGGATACGGTCTGGTATCAAATTTTCCCGGAACGATTTGCGAATGGTGACCGGGCGAATGATCCAGCGGGAACGAAGGAGTGGGGAAGTGAAGCACCTGCTTTTCAGAATTTCTTCGGTGGAGATTTTCAAGGGGTCATTGATCACGTCGATCATTTACAACGTCTCGGCGTCACGGGTGTCTACTTCTGTCCAGTCTTTGAGGCACCATCCAATCATAAATACGATACGCTTGATTACTTGAAGCTTGATCCTGCATTTGGTGACGAGAAAACGTTCCGCAAGATGATCGATGTGCTACATGAGAATGGTATCCGTGTATTACTCGATGCCGTCTTCAACCATATTAGTGAAGAGCACCCCGCCTTTCAGGATGTCTTAGAAAAGGGGAAAGATTCAAAATACGCCAACTGGTTTACGATTGGTTCCTTCCCAGTCGATCCATCGATTCCGAACTATGAAGTGTTTGCCTTTGAACGGAACATGCCGAAATTGAATACTGCCCATCCGGACGTCAAAGACTATTTGCTTCACGTCGGACGTTACTGGGTCGAGGAATTCGGAATCGACGGCTGGCGTCTGGATGTCGCAAGTGAAGTCGATCATGCATTTTGGCGTGAGTTTCGCAAGGAAGTCCGGGCTGCGAACGGAACATGTTATATCGTCGGTGAGTGCTGGACGGATTCGCAACCATGGCTCCTCGGCGATCAATTTGATGCCGTCATGAATTATGGTTTGACCGAGAGCTTTTTGACTTGTTTTGCGACGGGCGAGACGCGCGTTCGTGATTTCTCACATGCAGTCAGCCGGAATTTGAACTGGCATTCTCAAAATGTCAACGAGGTCATGTTCAATTTGATTGACTCGCATGATACGCCGCGTGCTCTAACGCGTGCGAAAGGGAATATCGATCGAATAAAGTTACTCTTCACTACACTGTTGACGTTTCCGGGTTCACCCGTCATCTATTATGGCGATGAGATTGGAATGACTGGGGGGCAAGACCCGGCAAACCGTGCGTGTATGGAATGGGATGAGACGAAGCAGAACCGTGAGTTGTTCGATCACGTTGCACAGTTGATTGCTCTTCGAAAACAGCATCCGGTTTTAGCAAATGCCGGAACGTATCATTTCCAAAGGATCGATGATACAAAACAGACATTTGTCGTTGAGCGACGTCAAGGCGAACAGGTTTACTTGCTCGTGGTCAACGTCAGTGAAGAGGCACAATCTCTTTCGCTTGAGGGAACGTATGAAAGTCTGTTAGACGCAACGACGTTTTCGGGAACTATTCAAGTAGAAGCTGTGTCAGCTCTTCTTTTGCGACACGTATAAGAAAAAGCAAGTCGTGGATATCGCATCCGCGACTTGCTTTTTTGGTGTGCATTACGAATCAAACGGATGGATCAGTAAACCGCTCCGAAGTTTCGGTTCGAACCAAGTCGATTTCGGTGGCATCACTTCTCCGGCATCAGCCACTGCCATTAAATCTTCGATCGAAGTCGGATGCAAGTGAAAAGCGACAGCGGCATGTCCAGAGTCCACGATTTGCTCAAGGCCGGCATACCCCTTATGACCACCGACGAACTGGATCCGTGCGTCCGTCCGTGGATCTTCGATACCGAGTAACGGTGTCAACAACTCTTCTTGTAAAATCGAGACGTCGAGATTCGCTTTCGTTCCTGTTCGTTCAGAATCGTACGAAAGGGTATACCATTGCCGGTTGAGATACATCTCGATTTGGTGAGGCTTCGTTTGTTCGGCACGTCCTTTTGTGATCGTAAAGCGATGGGCTAATCGCTCAAGGAAATCAACGACGGATTGACCGTACAAATCTTCAACGACCCGATGGTAACCGAGAATCCGTAATTGATCCTGCGGGAAGGAGACGCCAAGAAAACGTTGTGCTTCCTCCTGGTCCGTCCGACTGGCAGCGATGGCTGCTGCTGCAGCGCGGTGGTGACCATCAGCGATATAGAGAGCATCGTGACGGGCGAACTGGCTCCCGATCGTCAATAGATGATTGCGATCGGTGATTTTATAAATTCGATGCGTCACTCCATCGACGGTGAAATCATATAGGGGATCGCCAGCAGTAATCGTCGTGACGATTGCTTCGAGTTGTGCATCGGTTTGATGCGCAAGTAAAATCGGACCCGTATGTGCTTGTAACTGTTCGACGTGTCGGACACGGTCGCGCTCTTTATCAGGACGTGTGAACTCATGTTTACGAATTTGATTCGTCTCATAATCACTTACGGCAACACATCCGACGAAACCGGATTGCGTATGTGGTCCATCTGACAATTGATAAATGTAATACGTCTCGTCTGCATCGAGCTGTAAGATGCCGTTTGTTTGACTCTCTTCGAAGGCAAGCGCTGCTTGCTGATAAACGCGTGGGTCATCTTCAGCGATCAATGACGGAAGGGTGGCTTCTGCTTTATCGATCCGTAAAAAAGACAGCGGATGACGTCGAATCTCAGAATGTGCTTCTTCGCGCGAATAAACATCATACGGCAAGGCGGCAAATTCTGCCGCATATTTTGAGCCCGGTCGTAACGCCGCAAAAGGTTCGAAAGTTGGCATGGGGTTCACTCCTTTAGAGTAGGCGTGTTTTCAAGACGCCAGGAATCTGATTCAGTCGGTCGAGCGAAATCATCTCGTCCGCATGGTTATCGATATCGATGATCGTATAGGCAATCGCATCTTTACTACCATTGATCATATTCGCGATATTGATCGACTCTTGCGCTAACACCGAGGCGATTTGACCGACCATGTTCGGAATGTTGTGGTGAGCAATCGTAATTCGTCGTTTTCCAGTGAACGGTAGCTCGACGGCTGGGAAATTGACCGCATTGCGGATGTTTCCTGTCTCAAGGAACAGACGCAGTTGATCGACCGCCATGATGGCACAGTTTTCCTCCGCTTCACTTGTTGATGCCCCGATATGTGGTAAAGCAATGACCCGGGGGAGGGACAAGATGAAGGCGTTCGGGAAATCCGTCACATAATTCGCCAGGCGACCGGACCTGAGCACTTCGGCTAGCGCTTGTTCATCGACGAGTTCACCACGCGAGAAGTTGAGTAGGGTCGCGCCGTGTTTCATTTTTGAAAAGAGTGACGCATCGAGTAAACCCGTCGTCGCATCAACGAGCGGGAGATGCAACGTGATGTAGTCGCTTGTCGCGAGGAGATCCTCGAGCTGTGTTGCCCGCTGAATCTGATTCGAGACGCGCCAAGCGGACTCAACGGACATATGTGGATCATAGCCTGTGACGGTCATGCCGAGCTCGTGAAGGGTGTTGGCTAAGTTTGCCCCGATCGCCCCAAGTCCAACGATCCCGATTCGTTTCCCGAGTAACTCCGTTCCGACGAATTGTTTTTTGTTCGCTTCGATCCGCTCCGGAATATCCGGTCCGCGCAAGTTGTTCGTCCAAAGCAGACTCGGGACGAGTTTTCGCGCCGTCAGGAACAAACTACCGATGACAAGTTCCTTGACGGCATTCGCATTGGCACCTGGTGTCGAAAAGACGGGAATCCCGCGGTTCGCGAGTTGATCGAGTGGAATCGTATTGACACCGACGCCAGCTCGGGCGACGGCTTTGAGACTATCTGGAAAGCGCATGTCATGTAAATCCTTGCTGCGGACGAGAAAGGCGTCTGGTTGCTCCGTTTCCCGCTGGACGTGATAGTCGTCTGTAAATCGTTTTAATCCTTTGTCTGATAGATCATTCCATAGTTGGACTTGATACATTTAACGTTCCCCCTGTTCAAAACGGTGCATGATATGAAGCAGTGCCGTAACCCCTTCGGTCGGCATCGCATTGTAAAGACTCGCGCGCATTCCACCAATCGAGCGGTGACCGGCAAGATTGATCAAATCGTGACGCGCAGCGAAGTTCAAGAAAGCAGCGTCTTCCGATTCGCTTCCAGTCGAGAATGGAATGTTCATCCGGCTTCGATCCTTGACGGCTACATGGTTATGAAATAGATCGGATTGATCAATTGCTTCATATAACATGCGCGCTTGTGAGACGTTTCGTGCCGCGATCGTCTCGAGTCCCGTCTCTTCAATCCAATCGAGCACTAATTTCGTCATATAAAGACTAAACGTCGGTGGCGTGTTATAAAGAGATCGCTGTTTTGCATGGATGTCATACCGTAAGTAGGCACCGATCGTGTCAGGAACACGATCAAGCAACTCGTTCTTCACGATGACGACCGTTAAACCAGCGACACCAAGGTTTTTTTGAGCACCAGCATACAACACATCGAATGACTCGATTGGCAATGGTTCAGACAAAATCGATGACGAGACATCAGCGACGAGTGGCACATCGACGAGAGGCGGTGTCTGATAAGTCGTCCCTTCGAGGGTATTGTTCCAAGTGATGTGCAAATAGTCGGCTGTTGACGTGAACGGACCTTCTGGAATGAAGCGATACCCGTGATCAGCGGAAGAGGCGAGCACGTTGACCGTGGCGTACCGTTTTGCATCTGCAATCGCCTTCGTCGACCAGCCGCCGGTATCGATGAAATCAATCCGTCCGGTCTTCGTCGCCAGATTTTGCGGTAACATCGCGAACTGAAGTGTAGCTCCTCCCTGAAGAAACAATACGGAGTACGAATCGGGAATCAACATCAGTCTCCGTAAGGATTGTTCAGCCGCATCTCGAATCGATTCAAAGATTGGCGAACGATGACTCATTTCAAGAACGGATTGTCCTGAATTTTCATAATCGAGTAGCTCGGATTGAGCCTTCAATAGGACCGGGGCAGGAAGGACTGCTGGACCGGCAGAGAAGTTATAAACCGTCATGAGGAACACTCCTTCTTGAATTTTCAGAAAATATGTACCCCTCAAGTGTAACGGAATGAAAAATGAGAAGCAATTCCAACTGACGATGAATGGAACATGAAAACAAAAACATCCCTTGAATCCGTTACGACGGATCAAGAGATGTCAGTTGACCAAAGTGCCATTTCCAACCATCTGACGTAGCACGATAGATGGATACGATCCGGAAACGACCAACATATTGAGTTGTCCCGTATTCAAATCGGTCTTCTGTCAAACTATACTGGATTGCCGTATCTTCGAAATGATCAATGTATGAAAAATCATCGGTCCGGGATAACCAGCGGATGTTTGCAGGATCCACGTAATGATCGAGGTAGGTCTCGGCATCGAAAGACCGCCCTAACGCATCGATGAACGTAAATTCGGGAGATAATAGAGGCGAGACTTGTGATAAATCTCCTTTTAGCATAGCCTCTTGAAGGTGTTGCATGGTTTGTTCGAGTGTCATGTTACATCTCCTTTCTTCCTGAATCGCTAGTGTAGCATATATAAACACAAAAAAGACCCTGCGTGAGCAGGGTCTAAAGGAAATTAAAGTTTTACAACGTTAGTTGCTTGTGGTCCGCGTTGACCTTCTTCAACTTCGAAAGAAACCTCTTGACCTTCGTCAAGTGATTTGAAACCTTCAGATTGGATTGCTGAGAAGTGTACGAATACGTCGTCTCCGCTTTCGCGCTCGATGAAGCCGAATCCTTTTTCTGCGTTAAACCATTTTACTTTACCTTGTTCCATGTGTATTGCCTCCTGCGTGTGACTGGCACACTGATTATTACTACCGTGATCAATTTCATCGAATATAAAGTGAAACACTTCGTATCTCCACCGAACAACAATAATTACTTAATAATATAGCATGCCTGAATTGAAAAAGAAAGGACAAAACAAAAAAAGAACAAACGAAGCTGTTCTTCTTTGAATAAATCATGCAATTAAAGGGTTCATTCTACCCGTGTCGAAAGAGTATAACTGATTCTTTCAACGAGTCGGAATATGTTCTCTTTTACTACTGAGCTGTCGTAATGTATGCAAAATGAATCCTTGGAAGTTCGGATAACGTGTCGGTTGTTCCCAAACAGTTCGGAATAGTTGTGTCATCGCGGAATGAATGAGTGCATCCTCGACTTGTGTGCGACGGAATAGAAGAAAGAGTGTTTTTTCGTAACGATCGTATAATCGTTCTAACGCGACAGAATCGCGTTGTTTGATTTGATTAAGCAAATCAGTGTCTGAATACATAGGTCACTCCTTCTTCGACAGTTTTCTCTATAGTATGCTGTCACTGTAATGTAATGAAACTATAATGTAGATTCCCGCTATATGAATTATGAAACACCCAAACTTCTTGAACTGAAGATAATAATGGAAATGGAGGAACGTTATATGCTTCCTGTATACATTCGCCCGTACATCTTGGAGGATGCAGCGGAGATCCTTGAGGTGAATTTGCGAAACCGTGATCACTTTGAATACTGGATGCCAATCAAGCCGTCACCAGAACAATACACGATAAAAGGGCAACGTGAACGGATTCATCGTCATCAAGAGTTAATGCGTCAAGATGCTTATTATGCGTATGGTGTTTTTTTATCCGAGACGGACCAGTTGATTGGGGATGTTTCGGCGATGTTCGTTCAACGTGGACCAGCGGAGACATGTATGATTGGCTACCAGTTGGATGCCGCCTTTTCAGGACGAGGATATATGGCACAAGCGGTCGGATTGTTCGTGGATCATTTATTTGATGTCCACCAGTTCCACCGGATCCGTGCTGAAGTCATGCCAGAGAATATCGGCTCGATCCGTGTCCTTGAAAAAGTCGGATTTCGTAAAGAGGGAATCGCGAAACAAAATCTCTTCATCAACGATGCCTGGGAAGACTTTGTTTTGTTTGCCCTATTAAAAGAAGACCGAAAGGAGTCACGTCATGCCAATCTCTAATTATTATGCCAATCTGCGCCAACTTGTCGGAACGCAGCGTCTTTTTACACCATGCGTCGCAGCGATCATTCGAAACGAAGCAGGTCACATCCTCTTTCAGGATCCAGGAGGTCCGTTTTGGAGTTTGCCTGCTGGAGCGATCGAACTGGGGGAATCGCCGGCACAGGCAGTCATTCGCGAAGTCTATGAAGAGACGGGTCTATTCGTCCGACCGGTCCGTCTGATTGCGACCTTCGGTGGAGAGTCGTTTCGTTTGACGTACCCAGACGGAAACGAAGTTGAATACGTAGCGACAGTATTCGAGTGTAAGGTAGTCGGGGGAACGCTCGAAGCCGTCGATGGGGAATCCAAACAACTGGCATATTTCCCAAAACAGGATCGTCCACCTCTAGCACTCCCTTATCCTGATCATGTGTTCGAAGTATCCGAAGCAACAAGCTATTTTGACTGGGAAGAGCACTGGTTGACAAATTTACAATGTAAAAATCGGTAAAATACGAACATTTAACTGTTGATATCTGAATAAAGTTCTTAAAAAGCCTTAAAAATGCGAAAATTTCTTTGACACTATGAGGACAGTTCGTTATAGTAGTCAAGGGGCGAATGATTATCGCCAATATATTAAAAAATATTCGTAATTAGAGGTGTTATTCATGGATGTAGTATTCGATTATGAAGATATTCAATTAATTCCAGCAAAATCAATCGTTGGTAGTCGTTCGGAATGTGATACGTCAGTCGAGTTCGGTGGTAGACGTTTCAAGCTTCCGGTCGTACCGGCAAACATGCAAACGATCATTGATGAATCGATCGCTTTGTTCTTAGCGGAAGGCGATTATTTCTATATCATGCATCGATTCGAACCGGCTCGTCGTTTGGCTTTCGTTCGCATGATGCAAGAACGCCAACTGTTCGCTTCAATTAGCGTCGGTGTCAAGGAAGAGGAATATCAGCTGATCGAACAGCTCGCAGCAGAAGGGCTGACTCCGGAATACATCACGATCGATATCGCGCACGGTCATTCGGAAGCCGTGATTCAGATGATTCGTCACATCAAGTCGCTTCTACCAGCAAGTTTCGTCATCGCGGGTAACGTCGGGACACCGGAAGCGGTGCGTGAACTTGAGAATGCGGGAGCCGATGCAACAAAAGTCGGAATTGGACCAGGTAAAGTGTGTATCACTAAGATTAAAACAGGATTCGGTACAGGCGGTTGGCAACTCGCGGCACTTCGTTGGTGTGCAAAAGCAGCAAGTAAACCGATCATCGCGGATGGTGGGATTCGGACGCATGGCGATATCGCGAAGTCGGTCCGGTTCGGTGCGTCGATGGTTATGATCGGTTCACTCTTCGCGGGGCATGAAGAATCGCCTGGTGAGACACATGAAGTGGACGGAGTGCTCGTCAAGGAATACTTCGGTTCTGCTTCTGAGTTCCAAAAAGGGGAACGCAAGAACGTTGAAGGAAAAAAGATGTTCGTCGAGCATAAAGGAAGCCTGGCGGATACGTTGATCGAGATGGAGCAAGATTTACAATCGGCAATCTCATACGCTGGCGGAAACAAATTGCAGGCGATTCGGACGGTCGACTACGTCGTCGTCAAGAACTCGATCTTCAACGGCGATAAAGTATTTTAAAGTGATCAGTTCGCTCTTAACGGAGCGGACTTTTTTTTGTTTCTTTAGCATAACTCTTCCATAGGAGGGGTATACATCAAATGGACCAAAAGATTCGGAATATTTTGGATAGGGAGTGATTGACATGCTATTTGAAACGACATCGTACTTAATCGAAAAATTTGCCACTGTTCGTAACCAAACAATTGCCTTGATTGAACCGCTCGAAGCAGAAGACTTCATCATTCAAGCGAGTTCGGACGTGAGTCCGCCGAAATGGCACATCGCCCATACGACCTGGTTTTTTGAACGGATGATTTTACAAGAATATAGTAAAGGCTATCGAGTCTTCCATCCGAAGTACAATTATCTATTCAATTCTTACTATAATTCAATCGGTCCTTACCAGCCTCGTCAACAACGGGGGATGTTGTCACGTCCGACCGTCGAAGACATCATTGCTTACCGGTCATATGTCGATGGACAAATGGTCGAGTTCTTGAAAGAAGAACGGACTCCAGAAGACCAATGGAAAATCGAATCGTTAGTCGAGATGGGACTGCAACACGAGCAACAACACCAGGAATTGATCTTGATGGACGTGAAGTATAACTTTTTCACGAATCCACTGTTACCTGCTTATCAGTCAAAGTCGCTGGCAACAGATGTGCCTGAAAATGCAGTCAAGGAAACATCGTTTATCCAATTCGAGGAAGGACTCGTCGAGATCGGTCATACAGGAGACGGTTTTGCGTTTGACAACGAGAGTCCACGTCATAAAACGTGGTTACATCCGTTTAAACTCGCAACGCGTCCTGTCACGAACGGTGAGTATTTGGCGTTCATTGAAGCAGGGGGCTATGAAAAATCAGAGTATTGGCTATCCGATGGGTACGCGACGGTTCAAAAAGAAGGCTGGAAAGCACCGTTATATTGGATGAAGGATGACGCGGGAGAATGGACGATCTTTACGATGAATGGCGTCGAACCACTCCGTCTCGATGAACCGGTCTGTCATGTCAGCTTTTACGAGGCGGATGCCTATAGCCGTTATCAAGGGAAACGCTTACCGACGGAAGCGGAGTGGGAGTGGGCTTCTCGTCAAGTCGATTCCGTTACGAAGCGTAATATGATGGGAAGCGGAACATTCCATCCGGTAGCCGTCGAAGAGTCAGAGACAACGCTTGCGAGCATGTTCGGAAACGTTTGGGAGTGGACGTCGAGTGCTTATAGTTCATATCCAGGCAGTAAACCACTCGAGGGAGCGCTCGGGGAATACAACGCGAAGTTCATGTGTAATCAAATGGTACTGCGTGGAGGAGCGTGCGTGACGCCTGACGATCATATTCGCGAGACATACCGCAACTTCTTCCCGCCTGATAAACGTTGGTTATTTGGCGGCTTCCGATTGGCAGGTGACATGTGATGCGAGAGACAGTCATTGGGTACGATTTATATACGCCGCAACAAAACATGCGTTTAGAAGTCATTGAAGGTCTGATGCGAGAACAAAAGGTCTTACCGGCAAAATATTTTTATGATCATATCGGATCCCAGTTGTTCGAACAGATTACGCAACAACCGGAATATTATCCGACACGGACAGAACTCGCCATCTTGGAGCAGCATCGAGCGGAGATCGCACGAAGTATCGGCGATGTGCATACACTGATTGAATATGGAAGTGGCAGCAGTCGTAAAATCCAGATGTTACTGGAGACATTTACACATCTAGACACGTACATGCCCATTGATATCTCAAAAGACTTCCTGATGGAATCTGCACGCCAATTGTCGGAACGGTATCCTGCGCTGCATATTAAAGCGGTCTGTGGGGATTACTCACAATCGATTTCTTTACCGGTCGAGGAGTCTCAAAAACGAGTCATCTTTTTCCCGGGATCGACGATCGGTAACTTTGAACCGGAGGAAGCGATGCGCTTCTTACGTCATTCCTCACGAATTCTTGAAACTGGTGATGGATTTTTGATCGGCGTCGACCTGAAAAAGTCTGTTGATGTGCTTGAACGGGCTTATAACGATGTAGCCGGCGTCACAGCGGCATTCAATTTGAACATGTTGACGCATTTGAATCAGATGCTCGAGGGAACGTTTGATGTGACGCGATTCGAACATCATGCTTTTTATAATGAGGAAAAAGGACGAATCGAAATGCATCTTCGGAGTCAACTCGATCAACTCGTACAAGTCGGAGATGTGACGGTTCCGTTTAAACAAGGCGAAACGATTCATACGGAAAACTCCTATAAATATAGTAAAGAAGAGTTTGAGACACTCGCCCTTAAAAGTGGTTTTCATCCAGTCAATTGCTGGATCGATGACGATGAACGATTCAGCGTACATTATTTAGAAAAAATGTAACGTCACATCTAAAAACACTCCCACATGTAAGCTTCCGTTACGAAGCGACACAGGGGAGTGTTTTTCTAAATATTCTACCTTATTCGACACGTGCTCCTTCCGGAATCGGATGTTCCGGTACGACGAGAATCGGCATCCATTGTTCCGAGCGACCGATCTCAAGCACCCGACCGGACTCTTCAGGCGTACGACCAGGTATATTGAGTACGGCAATCGCTTGTTTTCCAAGCAATTCATGGACATCGGGTCGCAGTGATTCCCAGTCGAGTGAGAATAAACGCGTAAATCCGTCGAATTGTAGTTCAAGCTGAATTGAGCCATCGGTAAGATCCGAAAGCGACTGGATTGTACCAACACGTATATCTAAAGCATCGAATAATTCAAGAGGAACGATTGGTTTCATGGACAATGGTGTACTTCCTTTCAAAGTGAAGCATAGAGTTGGTCAGGAGTCGAGAGAGACATAGGTCGGCTCATAAGTCGTCCATTCGATATCAGGCGCTTGATGCCGTGCAAGCTTCGCTAATTGGCTACCGAGATAGGGTCCGATCGTCAAACCGGATGCACCAAGTCCGTTCGCTAGGAACACGTTCGGATGATTTTGAAGCGGTCCGATCACCGGCAGGGAGTTTTTCGTATACGGGCGTAAGCCGATACGCAGTTCATCAATCGTCGTTTCTTCGAGACGCGGTAAGACAGGTAAAGCCCGATTCAATAAGGCATACATCCCCTTAACGGTTGGTTTCAAGTCGTAGTCGGTCTGTTTTTCGTGTGTTGAACCGACGATCAGTTTCCCTTCGTGGATGGAGACGAGATATAATCCGCGTTGTCCCATGACGACGGGCCAAGTCGTTGATGTAGAATCCGTCAAATCGAGTTGCAGAATCTGTCCCTTCTCCGGATGCAAATCGATTTTAAGCTCAAGTGGACGGAGCAGTTCATTTAACCAAACACCCGCCGTTAAAATGAACTGTTCTGCCGAGTACTGTTCATTTTCCATGGTTATACCAGTGACGACTCCCTTGTCTACGATAAGAGAAGCATCTCCTTCTAGGACGGTCGCACCGTGTTCGACAGCGCCACGAATCAGTGCAGCACACAAGGCACGTCCGTCAACGCGGGCACCACCGGAAACGAATAAGGCATCTTCGATCTGTTCGACGAGTGGAAAGAGCGTTTTGACACGATCTTGGTCCAGTCGTTCGATACGTTCGATGGCAGGTGCTTCCGGAAAACGGTTTTGCGCAATCGTCTCCATCTTTTCGATTTTTGATGTTTCGTGTAAGGCGATCGTTCCAACTTGCTGATAACCCGTACTCGTCTCACCGAGTGCTTCCAGTTCAGGAATCAATGTCTTGTAAAAATGAGCCCCGTTATTCGCTAATTTGTACCATGCCTTATTTCGCCGTTGTGTCATCCACGGACAGATGATGCCGGCTGCCGCATGAGAAGCGCGACCTGGTTCCTTCCGATCGACGAGTAAGACGCGTTCACCAGCCTTCGATAAATGATAGGCAGTCGAGGCACCGAGAATTCCGGCGCCAATGATGATATGGGTGTACATGAAAGATTCAACTCGATTCTGTTCAATTGGAATATCTTTTATTGTAGCAGTAGAAGATCCGGACGACTAGCAAGAGCGGGTTTCCAATCTGTAGCACATCGAATGATGGGAAATGATGGGGAAAGTGAACCATTTGGTGAATGATGACGTATACTAAATATACAGTTTCTAAAAACTGTGAATTAGACGATTAGAAACAGCTGAATTCGGAAACATACCCTTATAGGCATCATGTCCTGTCATCATCGACTTTGAAACGGTCCATCATGAAGGAGGGGAAGGCAATGAATATGAGTCAAGCCATCGTACGCAGACGCTACACGGATCATACTTTATTTTATTCCGCCATCCTAATCTGGAAATTGCTATTCTTCCTGCCACTGCTCATGTTCGTCAACAGCGGCACGGACCATGTGTTTCAAATGTACTTTGTACCGTACCTCACGGTCATCTTCCTATTTCGTGTGATGACCTACTTTGCGACCTATAAAGCATCTTTCATGGAGATGACGGAAATGGGTCTCTCGTTATCCTTGCTGATCGCAGATGTATATTTGATTGCGTTGTTCGATATTCCACTTCCGTTTGCTTTAATTATCCTTGCACTTGCCTTACTCCACTTCAGTGCGGCATTCAGTCGTTTTCGTTGGTTCCGCCGTCGTCTTTGGTTGAATCGGCATCTTGAGATACTCAATTATTTGACGGATCACGGTGAAGTACCCATTAAAATTGCCGTCATGGCAGAAGATGAGATGCTTGTGACGACGAAGAGTGGAAAAGAGTTTACGTATCGTCAGGTTTATTGGAGCGGATTTTATATTGAACATGGTTGATTGCTATTTGAAACGGATTTCTCTTTGGGGAAATCTTTTGAGACTGAAGACAAGTGCAATTGTTCTCTAACGAGAAGGATTGCGCTTTTTTTGTTCGACTCGCATCGTTTTCCTGGGACAAGCTTCGCTTCGCTGCAGGGTCGCTCTGGCTTGTGTCTCGCCTGAGGAAAGGGTGTGAAAAGGTGTGTCATTTTTTGAGTCAGTTCATTTGTCTACAATCTGAAAGGATTTCTCTTCGAGGAAATCCTTTTTTTGTTGCATACGAAAAAATATAGTACGCTTACATAGGAAAAGGGGGAGAAAAAGTTGATTCGTTGTATACTGATCGATGCGAATGACACAATCATTTTGACCGATGATGTAAGTCGGACACAGGAGTCGGGCATGAAACGTTATTTCGTTGATTTCGATCAACCGACAGACGTAGAGAAGCAAAAATTGATTGAGGTTTTTGATTTTCATCCACTGGCGATTGAAGATTGTTTTCATTACTTGCAACGCCCAAAGCTTGAATATTATACAGAACATAGCTTTTTTGTCCTTCATGCGCTCGATGAAGGAACATTGACGAGTCGTGAAATCAATTTGTTCGCAAGTGATCGGCATCTCGTTAGCTACCATGAGCAATCTTCACCAGAAATTGATATCGTGTTTGAACAGTGTAGCCAACGCCTCGACAAACAAGAAACAGTCGACCTCGTACATAAAATCATGGATAAGATCGTCGACGGGTATTTTCCGATCGTTCATGCAACGGAAGATGAATTGTTTGCGCTTGAGGAACGCTACCGAACGCGTGGCAATGATCGTCGGTTGATGGAGGAGATTTTCGAACTACGCGCGCGGTTACTTCGAATCTCGCGGACGGTCATGCCGATGCGGGACTTACTGTATCGTGTCGTCGAATCAAAGCGGTTATCGATTCATCCAAAGAAACAGGCATTCTTTCGCGATTTGTATGATCACTTACTGAAGTTATCGGAAATGATCGAATACAATCGATTGATGACATCTGAGTTTCGGGATAATTTCATTTCCCTCAACTCGTACCGGATGAATAGCATCATGAAGACGTTGACAATCTTCACGACGATTTTCATGCCGTTGACGTTCATCGCCGGTATATACGGCATGAACTTCGAACATATGCCAGAACTGACCACTCGGTACGGTTATTTCGTGACATTAGGGGCAATGGGACTCCTCGCTTTAGGAATGATTCTGTTTTTCAAAAAAAATCGCTGGTTTGATGAATAAGGGGAGAAGTAAGTGGATATTCGACAATTGCTCTTTTTTACGACAATCGTTGAGCAAGGCTATAACTTAACGCGTGCTTCGAAGCACTTGTCAATCTCGCAACCGGCGCTTAGTCAGATGATCCGCGACTTCGAGCAGCTGGAGCAAGTGGAGCTGTTCATTCGAAAGCACGGACGGTTGACAGGGTTATCGGAAACAGGACGTCAATTGTATGAGGATGCGAAGATCGTTCTGACACGTCATCAAGCATTGATGGGGCATCTGCGTGAACGCTCGAACGTCGTCCGAGGAAAAGTCCGTCTCGGCATCCCACCCGTCATCCTCCCTGTCTTATTTTCGCAGTTGATTCCAAAGTTCATGGCGGAACACCCTGGCATCGAACTCGAAATCATCGAGGAGGGGGCGTTCGAACTCAAACGTCGACTGTTACTTGAAGAACTCGACTTGGCCATCTTGATCGAACCGGGTGAATCCTATGGTATCGAACGTTTTCGATTGATCGAAGATGAGGTCGTCGTCGCCGTGCGTCCGAATCACCCGTTTCAAGCTAAAGAAGCGCTATCCTATCGTGATATCGGAAATGAACCACTCGTCATCTTGAACGACCGATTCATGTTGCATCATCAAATACTATCGGAGTTTCGTAAAGTGCAGCAAGAGCCGAATATCTTCTTCATGTCAGGGGCATGGGACTTGTTGATTGGGATGGTCCAAGAACTTGACGTCATCTCGATCCTACCGGAGCCGATACTACGGTTTCATCATGCGGATGACATTAAAATCATCCCGTTCGACCCACCGATGTTATGGGATGTCTCATTGAACCGACTCGTTGGGACGGAATTACGTCCTGTCGTCCGGCACGTCCACCAATACATCGTCCACTATTTTCAGTCGTACTGGCCAACGCCATCGCGTTGACGAGAAGGCAATCAAAAAGGGGACTGACTCAAAAAAAAGAATGACTCGTCTATTCACGCCCTTTCCTCAGGCGAGACACAAGCCTGTTTTCCTGCTTCATTCCAGCATGAAAACGGGTCTTGTTTGTCTCTGACAGCGCAAAAATGCGCTTTTCCTGTAGGAGTGGCGTATGACGGGTCATTCTATTTTTACGGGATAAGGGTGGCAGAATTATGATCTGCCACCCTTATCTTTGTAGAGACTGACTGTTGGGTCAGCCTCTTTTACGTTGGAGCGATCGTGTTTCAAGAAGTGACGTGTGGCGTCAGACTACGAATCTGCTTTGCTGCTTGTTTATAAGGAGTCAACGTCTCTTGTGCCTGTAACGTCGCGCGTTCACTCTCAAGTTGCTCGAGTGTTTGGCGTAACAGGTGCTCTGAAACGGCTGTCAAAGAAACGTCCAGATGTGCCGCAGCGACTGCCAGCAAGCGTTCTTCTTGAGTGGCAGTATACGCGAGTGCTTCTTGCTTAGTTAATGTCGCAAGTTCCTCCTTCAACTGCTCCTTCTCATTTTTTTCAAAGAAGGCTTTCGCATTCCGGAAGTGGCGTTTGACGCCGACATAAGGCGTTGCATCTTCGAATGGACCATCGAACGTCATTTCATTTAATCGAGAGACCGTGACAGGCGCGAGCTGGAAGGATTCGTTCCATTGCTCTAGCAACTGTTGCTCCTCTTGTTGACGCCGGATCAAGGCCGCTTCGAGCCATTGGTCGACACGGAAATGCGTGACCCGGAGCTCTTGCTCAAAATCGAACCGAAGGAACGTCAACAGTTCCGTTAACGCATCCTGTAATGCCACTCCTTTGCCAGTTTGAGCAAAACGAACAGGATTATAGGCTTCCTTGAAAAAGTCAGGGAAACGGTAATAAATGCGTTGTACGACATGATGCAACAGCTCATGGATCTCTGCTTTGAGTGCAGGTTCGATCAAAGCGGCGCGATTGTCTTCGAAACGATCCGTGACCTGCTGTTCTAGAGTAGATAACTCAGCCAACCGTTCTTCTTTTCGCAACAGATTCGCTTCAGTCGCAGCGATAAATCGTTCGAGTCGCTGGACGGTCTTTTCCGTCTGCTCAGACAACGATACTTTGGCGAGACCGGTCAGATCCTCCGCTAGGAAGTGATGGAATGCCTCCTCGAATTCAGGTAAACCGGAAGTTGAATCTGATCGCTCTTGTTGCTTTTCCGTGAGTCCTTGTAAGCTCGAGACTCCATACAGTCGAGGCGATCGAATCCCGAAGCGTTGCAATTCCGTCGCGACATAGTTCAAGACATCTTGACGTTCGCTATCTGACGCAGCGAGATCAATCGCGTTGACGAGGAAGAACATCTTATCGAGTTCGAATGCGTCTTTGACACGACCGAGTTGAATCAAGAATTCACGGTCAGCGCGGGCGAAGGCATGATTGAAGTACGTGACGAATAAGATCGCATCCGCGTTCTTGATGTAATCAAAAGCGACATCAGTATGACGGGCATTGATTGAATCTGCTCCCGGTGTATCGACGAGCGTCACGCCGAGACGTGTTAACGGACTATCGTAATAGAAATCGATGACATCTACGAAACAGCTTCGTTCTTCCTGCGCGACATACTGTTTAAAAGCGTCTTGATCGACCGTCTGAATGGTACCGATGAAGGGTTGGACGGCAGGGAATCCTTTCAAGAAAGCACGCAAGAACGGGTCTGTCAGTGACGCGTTACGTGGTAAGAGCGTATCGTATGCCTGTTTCGTTGACTCGAACGTCATTGTTTCGACCATTGCTTCATTTAAGTCCTCAAGCATCGCTGCTTCCGACTTGAACGTGACTTCTGCCACGCCGTGCGGGTGTGCAGCGTCAACAGGGTGAATCCGGTTGATTGATGCTGTCGTCGGATTCGGAGAGACCGGGAGGACCTTATCTCCGAGTAAGGCATTGCAAAACGATGATTTTCCGGCACTGAAGGCACCGAATAAGGCAATCGTGAAGGATTGGTGTGTCAGTCGGTCCAATTTGTCATTCAAATAAGCGACGGCATCTTCAAAACCTTGAAGACCATTCAGATGCTGACGGATTCGAGCGACGTCTTCAGGTGCATAACGGACGGCTTGTTGCTCACTGATCGTCGTCGCAACTTCAAACGCAGTAGTTTCTATCACCGATTCGTACCCGGTAAAGGAGACGATCGCCGCTTCTTGCTGAATCAATTGCTCCTCCCAGATTGAAACTTGCGTCCGAGCCTGTTCGAGTTGTTGGTCGGATGGACTAGCAACGCCATGCTCATATCGTTCGAGTGCTACGGTAGCCTGTTGCCATGCTTGAACGCTAGTCCATTTATGCTGTAGTAACGTCTGTTGCTGCAATAGCTCAGCTTGTTCTTTCGGGAAAGTTGCCGTCAACTCTTGACGAATAAGCTCACGCCATGCGTTCGTTTCCTTGACGAACCACGCTTGTGTCTGTTCGGCGACACGATTCGTGAACTGGAGCACTGATTCACCTGTGATCGTAATACCGGTTGGCAAGGCACTCTCGAGTACGGAAAGTGGTGGGTCAAGTGAGAGCTGATCGATTGCGACGATATGCGTATCCTGCAGGAGACCAAGGTCACGTAACGATTGTTTCATCAAGTTACGTAAATGAAGCGAAATTTCGGAAGCAGTCACTGTCTGATAGGCACGGAGCACGTCTTGTGCGATCTCTGCTTGAGCCGCTTCCGTTTTTTTCGCGCTACGGAATAATCCAACCTTGAAATCACGCTGACGTGACTCGAGGAAACGGCGCATCTTCTCGCGTAATTCGAACGGCATCAATGTCGCATTTTTCAAAAGTTGATCCCGATGAAGCGAAAACGTCTGTAACCAGCGGTCCGGTTGACGTGCTTCTAACTGTTGCGAGACACGTGCTAATTCGGTTTCGATTTTCGCCGGATTCCGTCGTTCAGCGTCATTCAATTGCTCAGCCATCGTCTCGTTTGTTTCTGAGACGAGACGTGTGAGATAACGTGTATGTTCCTGGTGAAGACTTTCGAGTGTCAAAGCGGCAGAAGTCAACAACTTCGGTTGAGCGTCGCGAATGCTTTGTTTGACGAGCTGTTCGACTTCCGTGAAATCGTTATGCGGATGGGCTGGGTCCCGTAGGCTCGTAAAGAAGATTCCTTTCGGTACGACACCGTGTTCAGCGAAGGACGCATGAACCGAGCGGCGGAAGGCGTCGAATGATAGTTCATCGTTACGATGTTTATCGATTTGATTGACGATTAAATATAATTCCGGTACGGCAGCTTGTAATTCATCCGTCACCATGAAGTTCAATTCGGATTGAACATGATTGTAGTCCATGACGTAAAACAAGATGTCAGCCAAGTGAAGGGCAGACTCCGTTGATACACGGTGGGCATCATCGACCGAGTCGACGCCTGGCGTATCCATTAAGACGAGACCAGGAGGCAGCGCGGACGCGGCATGCGTCAAATCGATTTGTTGGACATCACCACTTTTCCCAAGCGATTGAAGATGCTTCTCTTGCTCTTTTGCAGTCAGACGAACAGACGGCTGTTCATGAAAGTGAACGATTGCTGAATCCATCTCACCTTGCTGAAGTGTCACGATGTTTGCACTCGTCGGAATCGGACTCGTCGGTAAGACCGATTCACCCGTCAAGGCGTTGATCATGCTCGACTTTCCAGCTGAAAAGTGACCAGCAAACGCAATCGTGAATTCTCGTTTTAATAGTTTGCTAGCAAATTTATCTAGTTTATCTAAACGGAGTTGATCCGTTGAAGGTTGAATCAATGTGGCGAGTGAAGCCGTCGCCTCGAGTTGGTTCGATAATCGTTCCTCAAATGAGCGCATGCAATGAAACCCCTTTCTTTCAGTCATCGTCCAGTGTATCACGATTTTTTCCGTTTCGTCATCCTTCCGCAAACGACAAAAACAATCCGCCGAGTAAGAGGCAGATTGTTTTAATTAGGTTCAAGACGACGGAACGATCTCGTCCGCACGTGTCGATTCTTGTTCCGTCGAATGAATCCGGCGCAACAAGTGTAATTTGAAGAGATACATGACGAGCAGGTGAACATTCGCCTGTGTTGCCTTGTAGAGTATCCACGGTAGCGCAGGGACGAATTCATGGATGGCGATGATACATTCTTGCGTACCGGGAATTTGCCGGAATTCAATCCGACCACGGCTATCTTGCTCGACTTTTGCGAACAATCCGCCGGTAATCAGGTATGTCGCCATTTGTCGATCGTGAACCGGTTCCTTCGTCAATTCAAGCAGCGGTTGTTCGTAAAACGGAATGTGGATTCCAACGACTTGATCTTTCACAGTTGACGATAGGAAAGGGCGGGCAAATGATGACAACCAGTTCATATAATCGTCAGCTGCCCAGTCGGCATCGCGATCCTTTGGCAAAAGAACACGTTGTACCGATCGGACGTCAAGGACGTCTGGTGTCGAAGACGACGAGGAAGAAGATCCTTTTTGTTCCTCCTCCTCTTTTAATGCATCTCGGACTGATTGTTCGAATGTGATTTTGCCGTCACTGATGCCGGGAACCATTTTTTCTGGATCCGCAACCATCTCA
Organism: Exiguobacterium sp. s91; assembly: GCF_018618915.1. Taxonomy (NCBI): domain Bacteria; kingdom Bacillati; phylum Bacillota; class Bacilli; order Caryophanales; genus Exiguobacterium; species Exiguobacterium sp. s91. The sequence continues at coordinate 1,129,934 of NZ_JACSMZ010000001.1, forward strand.
TGGACCATGCTTTCAACGAGTGGATAGACGGTTTCTTTTGGTTCTCCGGACACGAGCGTCACCCAAAGGCGCGATAATTTAACGGTCAATAAAGGAATATCGATCGTCGGTTGTCGTTTACCCATGATGTCGGCTGTTTTAAGGATCATCTCCTTATAGGTCATCGCTTCCGGTCCACCGATATCGATGGCCCGGTCTTTGACGTCATCGCGATCGACACTTTCACCAAGGGCATGAATGACGTCGGGTAAGGCGACAGGATGGGTCTTGTTACGTGTCCATCGTGGGAGTGCCATGACGGGTAAGCGTTTGACGAGTTTCGATAAGATTGGGAACGATGAACCTTTAGGACCAACGATTAACGCAGCACGGATCGTCGTCACCGGTGTTCCGTACGCACCGAGAACGCGTTCGACTTCAAGTCGACTCTTTAAGTGACGCGATAGATTTTCTGTTTCCTCGGGGATGATACCACTTAAGTAGATGATTTGCCGGATGCCGTTTTCTTTTGCGGCACGGGCGAAGTTATCGGCTAACAATAAGTCCATATTCTCAAACGATCCTTGTGTCAATTTAGCAGATGGCATCATCGAATGGACGAGATAGACAGCGATGTCTGCTCCTTTCATACCAGCGATCGTATCGTCTAGAGAAAAGAGGTCGCACGATCGCCATTCGACGCGTTCCTCATTGTCCTTGTCGTCACCATTTCGTGAAAGGGCGATGACGTCATATTTTTTCTTTAGTTCGTTCAGTAAATTGTGACCAATGTATCCGGTGGCTCCGGCTAAAGCTAGGCGCGTTGGCATGGATGTAAACTCCTCTCTTATATCTGTTGTAATGTACCCCCAATCGAGTCGGTTCAATCGCAAGAGGATATGCTGAGACGATTCAGTTGAATGGAATAGGGAATAGTAACATATGGAAAAGAACCAACAGGAAGTATGAAAACAAAGGGGGCTTCAACCATGCAGACGATACAATTCATGCAAGAGGGACATGAACGACGATTCGATCTGTTGTGGAGACGATTAAAGCCGAAACAACGAGAAGATGCAGCGATGGTCTCGATGCTGTACCTTGCGACAGGACAGCCAGAAGTGCTCGAACGGTTCTCGGATTACTTCTTTCCGGATAGTGGTGAGTTTTTTGATCGTGAATTTCTGGCTGAACCCTATCCGAGTCCAGCGTTAGAAGCAATCATCCACTTGATCGTCCAATTGTATAATGGACGAACGACGATCACGATCATCGAGCTGATTGAACGATTGGATGAGCAACAGATGTCGCTCGTACTCGAAGCGATTAAATTGCGGGCATACGGATGTCAGATGCTACAAAAAGGTGCGAAATCGTAATGCCACTCGTATGAATCCGATTGATGAAGAAACTCCTCTTCATCAATCGGATTTTTTGTGAGGGAAGAAAAGTTGTAAGTTCAAGAATCGGTAAGAAGATGTTCGTGAATCAGAGTTCATTAAAATAAATCGCCATGAAAATAAAAGCTAAGTTTATTCACGAAGAACTAATTGAGATGGGCGGCGACTGGAAATAAGATGAAAGTATCAGTAAAAGGTGGTCTAACTATGGAAGGAGTGACATCATGCAGCTCAAAGAATCGATCTACTTTCACTCACCGATTTTCATCCAAAACTTGTTGACGACTTTACAAGGACGTCGCCTGTTCCATGAACGATACGGTCCCGCCTATCAGCAACGTTTACAAGAACTGAAACAGAAGTTAGGACGACCGCATGACGTTCGAGCAGAACAATTGCATCGATTAAACGACTTCCTTTCTTTTTGCCAAACACATAGTCCATACTATCAGGAATTGTTTTCTACCATTGCACTAGAGCTCCCGCTAAAATCGATTGACGAACTAAAACAGATTCCCCCTTTGACGAAAGAAATCTTACGCCAACAAAATGAGGACGTCCATGCGCACGTCCATGCCCCGATTCTCGGAAAAACGGGCGGTACGACCGGTAAATCGATTCAAGTGCATTATACAAAGGAAGACATGCAAATCCGGATGGCACATCTTGACTTCTTCAAGTGGACCCATGGAGTCGATCAAGGGATGCGCCGTGCAAGTTTTACCGGTCAAACGCTTGCTTCCCCGCAACAAAAGGCACCGGTTTATTGGCGGACGAATAAAGTCATCAATCAGATGTTGTTCTCGATCAAAAACATCAATCCGAAAACCGCCGCTGCATACATCGAACAACTGAATCGGTTTCAGCCGGAATCGATTGATGGTTTGCCTTCAGGAATGATCGAAGTCGCACGATATGCTAAAAAATATGGGATGACCTGTACGTTTCGTCCCAAAGCAATCTTCCCGACGGCTGAGATGATGACGGCAGAAGAACGAACGCTCGTCGAAGAAGTCTTCCATGCGCCAATCTATGATCAGTATGCGTCGTCAGAAGGGGCGCCGATCGTCGCCGAATGTCCGTATGGGAAAAAACATTTACATTATGAGATGGGAATCATTGAACGTGATGAGGACGGTGAAATCCTTGTGACGAGCTTCGATACGCATGGTACACCACTTGTCCGTTACCGCGTTGGCGATCGGATGACGCTTAGTCAGGAAACGTGTCCCTGTGGTCATCAAGGTCCGATCATCGCTTCGATCGACGGACGGGGGAGAAGCTTCATTCAACTCAGAAACGGGCACCGTGTCTTTGAAGGCGAACTTGCGGGAATCGTTCGAGCGTTCCCGAACTGTATCGAACGCGTGCAATACATTCAAGAGACGCGGGATGAGATTGTTTTATTATATGTTCCGGATGAACGATGCTTCGAGAAAGAACATGAGAAGAAACTCTTTTTCGTTCTTGACCGACTGTTTGACGGACAATTGAATGTCGTCATGCGCGCGGTACCCGAAATTCCGAAAGAAATCAGTGGAAAAACTTTACTGATTAAACAACAGTATGCATGACACATGAAAAGGCGAGGTCACCGATGATCTCGCTTTTTCGTATGTCCTGAAACTGTCAGTCGCGTGGCCGCACCGGAATCCAGATGGCAGATTGATAATCGGCGGCAGACGGGTCGCCTGCCGAATAAACTTCGAGTTCAGCGTGAGGTAGAGGATCATATCCATGCGATGGGATCCACTCTTGATAGATACGCTGCCACATCTCTTGAATGGCATGCGGCATCGGACCAACGACCGGAAACGTCGCCCAAAGACTCGCCGGAATCGTCATCGTTTCCTGACCGGGCAGAACTTCCGTTGTCGTCGTCGCGATCCAATAATCCATCGATGCTTCGGTGAAATTGGAGCAGACACCAATCACACCTTCAATCTGACCGTCATTTTGTTTAAACAAGGTAGCATCTTGACCAGAATGATTCACATCATTCCAAAACAACGGAATCAGTTGTTGTTGGGCACCATCTTGCGTCGGGAAATGTTTTCGCCATCCTGAAATTTGTAAAGCCGGTCGTTCGATGAGTTGGTAATCCATTTGCTCCAGTCCCTTCAAGGTCACCTAAATGCTCAGGCGGTTATAGGCGTGAATCGGACGTCGCTCGCTTCGCATCAACGTTGGCGAACAACCATGCTGACGTTTGAAAGCTTTTGTGAAAGCTTCCGGCGTCTCATAACCAAAACGTAAGGCGAGATCGATGATTTTTTCGTCCGTCTGTGTCAATTGTTGGGCAGCGAGCGTCAGACGTCGCCCCCGAATGTATTCCGGTAAGGTCATCATCGCAAGTAACGAAAACGTCCGTTGTAAAGGATACGTTTGCATCTGCGCCACCCTTGTCAAAACGTTGAGTTGAGATCGAGCGAATCTTCTAAATGATCTTCGATATAGTCAATGACGCGTTGAATTGATTCGAGCCACATCTTGTCACCTCCTTGTTTTTAGTATAATAGAGCGATGATCGTCGGACCTGTCCAAGGCGATAGTAATTTGTCAGGATGCATGTTCCCTTATTTTTGTCATATTCTTGTCAGGTACATCGGCTATCGTAGAGACATCGAAACCGTTACTTCCCTTGCGAAAGGACGTGATGACATGGGTATCAAAGAGCAGATCTACAATCGCTCTCCTCTATTTCTCCAGCACCTCTTCACAACCCTCTATGGGTATCAATTGCATCGCGAACGTTATGGACCGGCCTATCAAGAACGGTTCCGGATGCTCCTCGAACGAGAACATACGACGATCGACGTCAAAGCGGAACAACTTGATCGTTTAAATGACTTCCTTCACTTCTGTACGGAACACAGTCCCTATTACCGTCAACTCTTCGCTTCACATGGCATTCGCCTACCTTTAACGGACTTATCCGAACTAAAACATATTCCTGTACTATCAAAAGAAATATTACGAACGCACATGGAGAACATTCAAACAGATGTCGCTGCGCCAATCATAGGGAAAACGGGCGGAACGACAGGCACGTCACTGCAAGTACGATATACGATACCGGATATGCAAATTCGCATGGCCCATCTGGATTATTTCAAGGCGACCCATGGTGTCTACCGTGGCATGCGACGAATCAGCTTTACGGCACAGGATCTCGTACCCGAGCGTCAACAGGTGGACGTCTATTGGCGAATGAATCGAGCGGCGAATCAGCTCTTGTTCACGGTAAAACGATTATCCCCACGGACGATGGCAGCGTATCTTGAAGCCATCGAACGTTTTCAACCAGAAACGATCGATGGTCTTCCGTCAGCGATGATTGAGCTCGCCCGGTTCGCGAAGCGAGAAGGGATCCGCTTGACGTGTCAACCGATTGCGATTTTTCCGACGGCTGAACGGATCGACGCGGAAGAGCGCCAAGTCATCGAAGAAGTGTTTCACGGACCAGTCTTTGATCAATATGCATCGTCTGAAGGGGCACCAATCGTTTCGAAATGCCGGTTTGGTCAAAAACATCTGCATCATGAGATGGGGATCATCGAACTCGATACAGACGGGGAGATTCTCGTGACGAGTTTTGATACACACGGGACCCCCCTCATTCGCTACCGGGTCGGAGATCGGATGACGCTCAGTCAGCGTACCTGTTCCTGTGGTCACCCGGGACCAATCATCGAATCGATTGACGGCAGGGGGCGGGCATTCATTCAAAAACCGGATGGGCAAAAGATTTTTGAAGCGCAACTGTCGAGTCTCGTCAAACATTTGCCAAACAGTATCGAACGTATTCAATATGTCCAAATGACGACAGATAGCGTATCGATTTACTACGTTCCGGACGCAGAGCGGTTCAGTCAATCAGACGAACGACTTCTGATGGAACGGCTGTACCGTTTGTTCGGTCGTGATATCCATCTCGATGTGCAAGCCGTTTCTTATATCGATGCTGAGGAAAGTGGTAAGATCTTGCTCGTCAAATCAAGCTTAACAGGATAAAAGAAAGGAGACAGATGGCGCCATCTGTCTCCTTTCTAAATTCTTCTCACCATACCTCGTGTAAAAGTACAAAACATCTCCGCTGTTAGTACTTCTAAAGATGCACCACGTTAAAAGTGTTAAAGTGCTTCATTGATTCAAATGGTTTTTGATATCTCTTACCTTTTGTAAAAGCCATTTTTTATTTTCTTTGTCTTTTACGATGATAAAATCTTCTGTTCCTTTAACAGAATAGATGGTGGACCCGACTGAAAAAAGATTCGATTGACTGTTCGCTTGGGGCATTTCATATGCTTTTGTTTTCTTTAGTATCGTGCTAATTTTTTCTCCTTGTTGCATAGATGCATCCAATTCAACTTCTGTTCCGTTATACTCTTTGTTATTCACAATGACGATCATGGCATGACTAACTTCGTCCTCTGTACCGGTTTGACTGCATCCGAATAAAAATCCAATGAACACAATGACGAATATCTTTTTCATCGGAACCTCCTTATATGAGTATTCGTTGAATAGTAACGTAAATTCATGATAGGTAATAGTCGATTCTTTTACCAAGTATAAGGTAAAATCAGGAAAAGGAGGGAGATAGATGAAACCTCAGATTTTACTGTTAGGCATGTTCCATCTCGATCGCCCGGCAAATGGTGACATGATTCGTCCAGCAATTTTTGATATCGCGTCAGAGAGAAGGCAACGAGAAATCCAAGAAGTCGTCGCTCGATTGAACGCATTTCGACCGACATGCGTTGCCCTTGAGACGGCACCTGAACGCATGAGTGACCTGCAACATACATATGAAACCTATCAACACGAAAGTGATTTAACCGAAAATGAACGGCAACAAATCGGCTTTCGCTTAGCCCGGATGGCAGGAGTAGCAGATCTCCATGGGGTCGATTGGAACGAAATCGTACCCGGCGTACCGGATTTAGGAATCGTCCGTTCACATCATCCGGAAGCCTTTGAGACGATCGTCGCGGCTGAGATGAAACGGACCCAACAGTTAGAGCACGCGATGGAGCAGTTATCCTTCTCCGAATGGCTCGATCGATTGCACGCTGAAGAAACGATTGCAGCGTCGGCTAGAATCTATGATCAAATCGAACGACTGGAGAGCGGACGGATTTGGGTTGAACGCTACTGGCGAGTCCGTAATCAAAAGATCGCAAATCGTTTACTGCACCTCGCACAGACGAACGAACGAATCGTCTGTTTATACGGTGCTGCGCACCTCCCGTTATTACGACAATATTTGAATGAATCGAACCAAGTCGAAGTGATGACGTGGAACGATTGGAACAACGAAAAGGAGTGTATGTAAATGCTATTTCACTACCATATCTGGACACCACATTTGGAAGAAACAGAAGCTTGGTACACGGCACGCGGATTTCACGTTTCCCAGCGGATCGGGAAGAAAGACGGAGAATTTTCGTCGTTCAATCCACCTCTATCATGGGATGATTTTCGAGCAGATCAAATTTTATTCCGAATCATTGAAATGAAACGGGGAGCGGTCAATGTGACGATCGGATTCGGAAAAACGGTTCGCTTCGATCACATCGGATTTTTGATTCAGCCTGGTGACGTGCAAACGATTCTTGATCGCGCAGAAACGTTATCGTTCACGGTCCAAGCGAACGAGCGGCGGACGTTCTTGCAGACACCATACGGATTACGGATTGAATTGCAAGTCCATGAAGATGCAATTGCGGATACTGATGGAACGACACTTGAGCGTTTAATTCTAACGACACCGCGCGAAGGATTAGAGGCGGATTTAACGAAACTGTTCGATCGACCGATTTCACAAATCCAAACCGTCCGCGGAGAGAAGACCGTCTTACAAGAAGCAGTCTTTTCCGACGTATCGCTCGTAGGTACGGATCCGAACGGTGTTCAGCTCGTCTGCTCATAATCAACGAATACTTTGATTGGGAGATCTGATGTTTCCATTAAGCTAGCGAAGCAACTGGCAAGCTTCGAAAACGAAGTCTCGTGTTCGAACAAAGCGGGCAATGTCGCGTGACGCTCGTCTGAAAAGAGCCAGTCTGCATGCTTGCGGTAGTCCCAGCCGTCACTCGATGCAACGATCTGAAGTTCTTTTGCGTGAAACGCGGGCGTCAACGTCAAGGCTTCCCGGTTGCCGTCCGATAAGACGCAGATTGCACCATGAGGACGGACAGCGGACTGAAGCTCGGCAAAGGCCGCTTGGCGTCCGGAACATTCGATGGCGGCGTCATACATACTTGAACCCGGTGTGACAACACGTGCACCTAATTGACGCGCTAACTCCGCTCGGGACGTAAGCGGCTCGAGGATATCAATCTGACGAACGTTGACGTAATGCCGTAAGTAATGTACCGTCAGCAAACCGATCGTACCCATTCCAGAAACTAAGACGCTTGTGTCGGGTGTCAATGTTAGCTTTCGGACGCCTTTTGCCGCGTCACAGGACAGAATCAACAGTAGGGCTTCGCGCGGTGAGATATGAGCAGGAACCGGGATGACCTTCGATACAGGAACGATCGCCTGATCTTGATGACCATAGAAGCTGACGACCCGATCTCCGGGCTTGACGATTTGGACGGCGTCACCAACTGCAAGCACTTCGCCATAACTTTCATATCCTGTCTCGAGCGGATAGTCATAGCTGGTTTCGGTCATGTCTTGTTCCAGCCATTGGGGAAGTTCGGCACCGATACTGATGGCACCGGTTAGAGTGCGGACGTGGACGTCATAGATGCCAAGCGGCGGCAGTTCCCGAACAAGATAACCAGGCGTCTTCGACTCCACAAGACAGCAAATTGTTGTAGTGTTCAACATGTAAACCTCATTTCATTGTTGGATTGATTATATATGGATCAAGCATATACCACTTTATTTGTAAAATATAACAATTCGAAACCAGAAATGATGTAGAATAAAAAAGAAGAGGGGGGAATCAAATGGCACCATTATTAATTTTGGCATTGCTCGTGTTCGCATTTTTGACGTTTCGGTATAGTAAGATCCTCGCCCGAAAGGATATTTCTGCCGCAAACAAACGACTCGCAATCGTCTTTTATTTGATTGCCGTCAGTGGACTTGGCGCTGTCGTTTATTTCAACGTATAAGGAGGACCATCCATGCATTCAACGACAAAACGACGAATCGGTGCGTATATCATCAACCAAGCTGTTTATTTCGGACTTTCTGTCGTCATCGAAAAAACGGTGTTACGACGTGTGAAGTCAGAAGTCGTTCACGCTGTCGTGACACAACCGACGATCAGTTTTCTAGGAGAAGTCGCGCAATTAAAACTGTTGAACGGAAAAACAATCGGTGGTCAGATTTGCGGCATCCAGGTTGAAAGCGAGAACGGATTGCCGTTGACGACAAAACAAATCGTCCGCCGAACAGTCTATCGTGATACGGTCTCGTTATTTAAGATTCGACCGTACTGGAAACCGTTTCTTGAGAACGGACAACGATTACCGGAAGATGACTTCGCGAGAACGATCGTCCGCTTGAACCAGGAAAAGCTAAAAAATGAAGCTTGATTTTCATGTCCATAGTGTCCGTGCCTCTCAACCTATAGGAGCCATTCTGCTCTATCATGGTTGGGGCGGAACAGCTGTCTCTTATCTAGAGTTTGCGCGACAATTATCTGAAGAAGGGTATGATGTCTTCATCCCGGAACTTCTTCGGCATGATCAACGTGATCCGCTTGATCATCCATTTGATTCAGAAGTAACGACGACCTATTTTTGGACGGTCGTCGAACAATCGATTACGGAAGCGACAGCTATCATCGAACAATCAGGCTGGCATGTTTCAGACGTGATAGCGATCGGCGTCTCGATGGGTGGGTTCATTGCCCACGGGATCATGTCGCGTCAGCCGATTAAAGCACTCGTTGCGATCAATGGGAGCGGTGCCTATCTTGAAGCAGAACGTCAATTCTGCGTTCGTGACGGGCGACCTGCTATCAAAAAGGAGGATGTACCATGGAAGCTCGATCCAATCAGTGTGATGGATGAGCGTCCGCGGTTGCTCCTGCACGGCGATGCCGATGACATCATTCCACTATCGATCCAGCAGTTCTATCATGCAACCGCTGTTCAAGCAGGTATGGCGAAAACGACCGTATTAGACGTTTTTCCGGGTGTCAATCATATCGTGACCGATGCCATGATCAAGCAACTGATTGCATGGCTGAAGCACGTCAAACTTCAAGGGGCGACAGATGGACTACATACGTTTTCTTCGCACTAAGGTCGGTCAAGAAAAAGTGATGTTGAACTTTGCCGGTGGGATTGTCTTTGACAAGAAGGGGCGCATTCTTCTTCAAAAACGGCGGGAGCAACAAGCATGGGGCTTTCCCGGCGGCGCACTGGAACTGGGAGAGTCGCTCGTTGAAGCCGCACAGCGTGAGATTTTTGAAGAGACCGGTTTTCATGTCAGGATCGAACGTTTGAGTGGTGTCTATTCGAAGTACGAAGAGATGTATCCGAACGGGGATGTCGCTCAGCCGATCGTCCATTTTTTCGTTTGCCGAATCAATGGGGGGCAATTGACGATTGATTCCGATGAATCACTCGACGTTGCTTTTTTTGAAAGAGACCAAATGCCAGAACTCTATAGCGAACTGCATCAAACAGCCTGGAACGATTTTTTGACGGAAACGGGTCCGGTCTTTCGATAATGCAAAACATCCTTCTGATTTTCACGTCAGAGGGATGTTTTTACATGCGACATATTCAGCGTTCAAAGCCACCTTCGGAATGGATGACTTGCCCGGTCACCCAGCCACCGTCAGGACTGACGAGGAATTGGATCAATCGTGCGACGTCTTCCGGCGCACCGATTCGCCCGAACGGAAAACTAGGTTTAAGCGCCGTCCGGGTTGCTTCATCCATCCAAGTCGAGTCTGTCGGACCCGGATTGACCGCATTGACGGTGATGCCAAGCGGTGCCACGGCTGCCGCGTAAGTCTTCGTAAACGTCGACAAGGCACCTTTTGTCGTAGCGTAAGCAATCTCGTCAGGCATCGGACCGAGATCTTGTCCGGACGTCAGTTGAATGATACGACCGGACGTTAGATGTGCTTCAGCGAATCGTTTCGTGAAACGTGTCGCGAGCAACAACGGTGCCCGGAGATTGACGGCATAGTGTTGATCAAGACTGGCTGCATCAAGTGTTTTCCAATCCGTCATCGTCGAATGGGCAGCGTTGTTGATCAGGATGCTTGGTGTTCCAAAGTCTTCTACCTGATTGAATAAATCGTCAGCAGCATCTGCTTGACCTAAATCTAGCTCGATCGCAAGGACGCGGGCACCTTGATTTTCGAGTTCGGTCGTAAAACTAGCCGCCCAATCCGCTGTTGCTTTAAAATAAGTAAAGACCAGGTCATGTCCGGACGAGGCAAGCTGGCGGCAAATCGCAGCTCCGATGTCGCGTGTCTGACTGGCACCGGTCACGATGGCAATCGGTCGTTTCGTCATATGTACGCTCCTTTACATAGATACATTCAAATAAATGAATGGTTCCAAATGTTTACAAAAACAGTATAGCGTAAGAAAGACAATGAACGGAAGCGTTATCATGATTTAACATACTGATTAAATGCATGTTTTGACTTGAAATGTGGTAAAGAAAAAGTGTACGAAATTATTCGTTAAACAGGTGGGGAAGGATGAATCGATCATGAAAGCAATCGTCTTATTCGACGGAGAATGTAATCTCTGTGACGCGAGTGTCCAGTTCATTTTGAAACGAGACAAAGGATATCATGATTTTGCTTCGTTGCAAGGGGAAACAGGACAAGAAATCGTCCGTCGTCATCATCTTCCGGAAACGATCGACAGTGTCGTTGTGATTGACCGGGGTGTACCCTATATCAAATCAGATGCAGCGTTACGGATTGCCCGTCATTTAAAAGGTGGATGGCGTCTGTTGAGTGTGTTTCAGATTGTTCCACGTTCACTTCGAGATCGCGTCTATGATTTCGTTGCAAACAACCGTCATCGCTGGTTTGGACAAAAGCAGCAGTGCGCGTTACCGTCTCCGGAGACGCGAGCTCGATTTCACGACTAAAGATGAAAAACCGCGACGAATCGGTCGCGGTTTTCTTTCTGTTCATTGGTTGGTCACATGCAACCAGTGACAACTTGGCAATGGATCGCCGAGGAAACTTAATCCTAAATCATGGGCTTGGTGGATTGTTTCAAAACAATCGTCTCCCTCATCCAGATACACTTCATGATGCGGTGATTGGAGATGTGTTCCTGCGATACGCCAAAGATTTGAACGGTGTGTCACCGTTATTTCGTAGTCGATGTTTGGTGAGACGACGAGCGGATTACCAACAGAATGATGAAGCGTATATCGAGTTGGTGATTGATGTGATAAATAGACTTGCTGTGTCGAAGCGACATCTTCTCGATATAACTGATGACGAGCATCAAAAGAGCGAGTAGGATTTGCTTGTTTTGATAGTTGATGAGTGGTTTCACCATTACATGTCAGGACCTCTGTAAAGGTACGATACTCTTTAGAAAAAGGCGAATATTGTCGCGCATCGCCTTCGAAATAACGATGCGGAGAAAACGGATTCGGGTTCATGAGAATCGGAGGAGCAATGAACGTTAGTACACGCAATCGGTATGAAGAAACCTTCGTATGTGAAGCGGATAGCGGGTACAAAGAAAAATAGAGCACGAATTGTTCAAATTCCCGTTCTCGGTCTTGTTCTTGTTTTATCTGATTCGTAACGCGGGCGAACGTCTCGATAATACGTGCGAACGGCATCGATTTTCTAGAAATGGGACGTAACATCCGGATTTCGAAACGTGTAAACTGTTCAGGGTCAATCGTTCCTTTCCATTCGGGTGTTGTAGTTTGACCTAATCGATGCTTATCTTGAAATATCGAATAATGCGATACCTCTGGAATTTCACCCCATAATAGTCGGACAGCATGATTTTGTTGAATCAGGACAGTCACTTTTCGGTTCCAGAACAAATCATCCGTACTTGAAACAAGAGCCGTGACGATACGTGTCTTCGAATCTGAATCAATCAGTTCGAACGACAAAGGCTCATATAAAGGGAGTACATCCGTTTGATAGGTATTCGAGTTCTGAATGAAACAAGGTATACCGTTTAAGAAGAGTCGGACGTTACTTGTTCCTTTCCAGGTGAGACAAACGGTTTCTCCGCTTTGTTTGATTTGAATGTGATTGATGTCAATCATGGGACTGATCGCTCCTTACACGAATTATGAAAGAAAACCCCTTCCGCTTCAGGATCAGAAGGGAAGGGGAAACGTCATAGTAATCCTTTTGCGACCTCTAGCTTTTCTTGATCGTGTTTTAATTGTTTTTTCAAGTCATGCGCGTGATACATATCGTGATCAATCATGTATCCGGCGATCGCAGCGTGAGTCTGAATGGCTTTATTCAGTTGTTCGGTCAAGACTTTCCGCACATCAGGAGAAGCCGTTTCCGTAATTGCGACAGCATAAGCACGGACAAGTGATTTGCTGCTGATCAAGAAGTCTGTCGCAATCAACTCGTCGCGTTTTTTACTAGGACGGTTGATGGATTGGAGAGCTTCATTCATGAGAACCGCCTCCTTCATGATCTGCCAATAGCTTTTGTAAATCGTTTAATGCTTGTTCGCTATCTTTGATGTCTTGAGCAATCAATTTTTCAAGCGTCTCATCTTTAACAAAAGAACGAACAGCAACAGCTTTAACGAGACAGGCTTGTTTCATCGTCATGATTTCATGGATTTCGAGTGTTTCATGGATTGCAAGTGGTGATTTAGCCATCGGTCTCACTCCTTATCATGTAACATCCGTTTGACAGTATCTTTAACGTTTTGCATTCCTGTTTTTTCTGCTAGGTCGTGGTGAAGTTTGTGTGCTGGTACCTTCATATTCGGAATATTTCCTTGTGGTGCAGGGTTTTCTAGATGAACGAATTCACCGGTGCCATCTTGTGCTTCCCCTTGAGCCCAGCGACCTTCTTTTGAAGCTGTTCCTTCCGATAGGTCCCAGAACTCATAAGCATGCGGTTGCGCTTCCATCTCATCTTCCGGTGCGAAAGTAGCAGGCACGACGACGCCGTTTTTCGTTTCCAGCTCTTCGATCGCAGCCATCCATTGATACTGGTGATAACGATCGCGAGCGAGCATCTTACGGAATGTAGCACGCACGCCTTCATCCGTCGTCATATGATAGAGACGGGCGACTTGAAGTCGACCTTGTGATTCAGCATGTAGGTTCGAGCGCATATCTGCCAATAAGTTACCGCTCGCGACGATATAGGATCCGTTCCACGGAATGCCGTTTGCGTTTGATGGCAGTCCACCGAGACCGCTAACTAAAAGATGCTGTGGATTCATACCCCCGAGAATTGCTGCCGTCGCTGGATCTTTGGCAGCTTCTGCCTGATCATCCGGTGACGCCCCGTCGAGCAATTGAGAAATGAGGGAACATAGCATTTCAACGTGCCCGATTTCTTCCGTCCCGATATCCATCAGCATATCCTTGTACTTTTCTTCACCTCGACAATTGAAGCCTTGGAAAAGATATTGCATCATGACCGTCATCTCACCGAATTGTCCACCGAGTACCTCTTGCACGGCCCGAGCGAGTTTTGGATCGGGTCGATCAACCTTGACTTCGAATTGTAATTCTTTTTGATGGCGAAACATGAAAAGAACCCCCTTTTAAGTTTTAAACATATATGACTTACACATGTTATATACCTTAATCGGTTCCTTTCAAACCTGTTTACCTTATTTTTCGATATGCTGAGGTGAACGTTCAATCAAAGAATGATTTATGAACAAGTTTGGGATAGTGCCAAGGCAGTATTTCGTATGCAGTTTTAAACGTTTCAAAAAAATAATGCAATATCGTCATTCCCCCTCCATCAAGCTTAAACTTGAGGAGCAATCAAGAGCTAATGTCGAACTGAGAATTTCTAAAGCATGATCTTTTGCAACGGCGGTTTCTGCTGCCGTACAGTCTGCAGGAACATGAATGGCATATTCTCGCATGTAGGCATCGTTTGCAGTAAATAAGATACACATATCCGTCGTTAGACCGGTGATGATAAGACGTGAGACATCCAAATGCTTTAATAAAATATCAAGTTGGGTCCCGAAAAAACCTGAATGTTTTGGCTTGATGATGAAGTAATCGTTCTCTTCTGGGTGCATTGTCTCGATGAGTACATCTCCAAGACCACCGCGGCACTCATCTATGATTTGATTGACATTTTCCTGCCAAAGACCAAAATTGTCATTGACGTAAATCACCGGGATGTTTTGACGTTTACAATGTTGTTTTAATTTTGAGAGTGGTTCAAGGACAGGGAGCGTTTGTTGCAATAACTGCTCAGCTCCTTCAAAATCCATCTTATTGATGACATCGATGATCAACAATGCTGTATTTTCTTGAACAGTCATGGCGGACTCCTCTCATAAAAAAGTGATTAAATAATGATAAGGTGAATAGAGCTGGGCTTTAGAGATAAAAATCTCAGAAGGGGAGGCTGATTCACGGGCTCCCCGGACATCAATTAAACAACGATAGATGAGGGATTCCAACTCTGCGATGAAATCTGGGTATTGATATAAAGCGTCATTCAGCAGTCTTTTGCGGTGATCTTCCATCAAGACGATGCAGGGGTTGGTCTCTTTCAATGCCATTGCACTGAAGACAGTTTTTTGCTGTTTAAAATCTTGATTCAAACAGCGAACGATTTGATTTAAATCAGCTTCCACGTTCTTCACTTCCTAGTTGTAGATTATTCATACTGTTCTTATACATGTTATTGGTTGTGTTCCACTCTTCATCACGAGGTAAACGGATAAAAAAGTCGGATCCCTTTCCGATTTCTGAATGAACGGTGATACGTCCGCCATGTGCCTCAATGATTTCCTTACAAATCGGTAAACCGAGACCTGTTCCTTGAACTTGAAGGTGGTCTGCCTGTTCGACGCGGTAATAGGGATCAAACAGATAGGGAAGATCTTGAGTTGGGATACCATATCCCTCATCGCTAATGGTGATGACGATTTCAGATTCACAGCACGCTAGCGAGACTTGGATATTTGAATCAACGGGAGAATATTTTATCGCATTATTCAAGATGTTTAATAAGACTCTCCGGATTTTTTCTTGGTCAGCCGTGATCAGACAAGGTCCGTCGGTTTGGATTTGTAAATGATGCGTCGATGTCGAAACGTTCAACCACTCGGTTAACTCAATGAGCATACGTTCAATACAAAATGATACCAAATGATAGGATTCTTTTTGATGACTAAGTCGCTGATAATCTAGGAATTCGGTTAATAATTGGCTGAGTCGCTGCGTCTCACTTCGCACGGTCTCTAAGTATTTGCGCTGCTTTGAAGGAGACAATGTCCGGTGTAACATCAGTTCGCTAAACCCTTCAATGGAGGCAAGCGGCGTTCGTAGCTCATGAGATAAAACCGAAATGAAGTTTTGCTCTTTTTTAGCATGGTTGACTTCAATTGTGCGTTCACGAAAAACAAATAAAATACCTTGACGATCGGGCAAAAATTCTGTGTAAAGTCGTACATGACGATCATCTGGCATTGAGAAATCCTGAGCCGGAACGATTGATGCATGCTCGAAGCCTGCTTTGATTTGTTCGACATATACATGCAACGCATCTGTTTCGAGAATCAACGGTTCGAAGGCTTCGATAACGAATGCTAAGTTTTCAGATTGTTTTTCAGATGGTGACCAGTTCGGGAACAATTGATGGAACATGTGATTCGTAAAGATATTTGTGTTCGTCACATCGACGAACAATATAGCTTCTCGAAGACCATTTAAAATGCGTTGAATTAATTGATGGTGATCTTTTATACGGATGTCATCAAGCAACCGCATCAACCCGATATTCAATAAATGTGTCGTTTTCTGAAGTGCGATAGTCTCGGTGAAACGATGATGAAATTGTAACGTCAATGTACCGATGAATTTTGACGGACTGTGTAATGGGAGAGCACACAACGTCAATTGTTCTTCCTCAATTAGATGGATCGATGTATCTAGCTCGGTCTTGGCTTCTAACTCTAGCCGTTCTTGGTCATAAGTCGGTTCGTCTGATAGTGCGATATGGACAGCTTCAAAACTTTCCGACTGTGGTGAAAAAAAGATATGCGTCGCCCGAAAATGACTACCGATTGCTTGTAGCCACGTGTGAAGACCTGTCATTGATTGATGACGTAAAATTTGAGTAGCTAACTGGTTTTGAAATTGAAGTTGTCGCTCAATTATTTTTTGTTGATAGAAAGACTCTTGGAGTTGTGAATTGACAGCTTGCGTTTGCTGGTGTTCAAAGGCGAGCAACGTTGTCATTTGTTGCATCGATCGCCCAAGTGTACCAATCTCATCGTGACGGTTCTGAAAATCGTTCTGCTCCAATCGGTCAGGGTGTTTCGTTTGATCGACGAGGTCAAGTAAGTCCGTTCGAAAAGACCGCACAAGTCTTAAAATCAAGTAACTGAGAAGGCAAAAAGCAATGATCATCACACCAAAGGCGTAGCGTAAAACTTCAACGGTTCTTTGTTGTAGTGATTGTTGTGCTTTTCGCTCTTCATTATGAATCAATCGAAAGTAGTCATTGATAGCGGAGTCAGATTGTTGAACCAGCTTTTGATTATCCGTGAGTACTTGTAAGGTGAGTTCCAGTTCTAAAAATCTTGAAAATTGAACAAGTTGACGCGTAAAGCGTTCGTCTGATGGATCTGAATAACGTTGATTAAATGATTGAACGTGTTGTTGTAAGCGTTCCAACCGCTGATTGACCTGCTTAAGATCGGTTTGATCATTAAAGTCGATTTGTTGGACTTGAAGATTGACTTGTTGTGCTTCATTCCATAGTGTGCGAGCTTGCGTTTTTTGTGATGTGATCTTCTGTGATGAAGTTCGGTGTTGCTCCAGCTCTTTTTGAGCAAAGTAGAATGTTAAGACGCCGATGCTTGCAAAAATCAAGAAATTCGAAAACAATAGGATATAAAATCGATGGAACAGACTTGATGAAAGCCACTTCATGACTAGACCTCTTTCTAAAAAGATATATAAACAAACGATAAAAATACATGTTTAAAGAAATCTTATCATAGACATTAAACATTCTGCATGAATTGCTTCATCGATTAAAATATCATTTTGCCTTTTTCCGAAAAAATCCCTAGATTTTGACACTTCATATCCTTTAAGATAAACGATATACATATGTGCAAAATCACTCGACATGACACTTCAAGCCATACTATTGATTGTGAAAATGAGTAAGCTTCTGTACTATGTTTATATAAAGGAAAGAAAAAGAAGGTGAAATGGATGAAGATGACTCGCTCTACGGACTATGCCATTCGTGTGCTTATTTTCGCAGCGTCGCATCCGAATCGGCTCGTACAAATTCAAGAAGTGGCAACCCATTATGATATTTCTAAAAATCATTTGATGAAGATTGTCCATTCATTGAGCAAGTTTGGTCTCATCATTTCCGTACAAGGTCGTAATGGTGGATTCAAATTAGCGAAATCGCCAGAGACGATTACGTTAGGAGAAATCGTTCATTTATTTGAAGAAGTATCCTATCTTGAAAATGTGACCGTTCCCAATAAAAATGGTAGTTTGCAAAACACACGTCAAGCGTTCGATCAAGCATTCATGTCCTTTACGGACGCGTTGCAGGCATACACGTTACAAGATTTAATCGCGCCGACGATGAACGACTGAAGAAAGAGTCAGAGAGGGATAGATGATCTCTGACTCTTTATCCGTGTACATATTCCAGTCATGCAGATTTTTATCAGATCATCATGTTAATTATGATTAAAACTAGTATCTTTTATGTTACTATAAACAAGATTCGGACGCTATTCGAATCTTAATTTTGAAACAAAAACATGTACACTTTGTACTTGTTTTTGTGGTATAACTTTACAGGAAGGAGGGGATATTTCCAATTCACCTGCTTGATTTTTATACAGGACTCTTACTGTCCATTCAGATAAAGGATTAAAGGCATTCGTCCATTGATCCACGTAAAAGGGAGGGTTTCGGTATGTCCGAAATGACCATCGAAATGTTCGTTCACTTCATTCAACACTTAGTGCATTCTCCACGATTCATCGTCCAGCGTCATCATGAATATGAGGACGCCTACATTTTTGAAATTCGTGAGTTGAATTTATCGCGTGTCTCAAAAGCCGTATTGCTTCATAAAACAGTTGATCTTCTTCATGAAAAAACGTCAGAAGATACACGCGAAACGTTGACAAATGAACTGGTCACTCTATCACAAAAGACATTATTGAAGTCAGATACGATTGCTACACTTAATGTGGAGTCTACAATAGAAGGGTCATTGCATCTTATATTTTCGGAAGACAAAAAGATCTGGTTTTCTGGCATTCTTGATACTGAAGAGGCGATCAATCGGTTCACAGAACGTTTTCAAAGCGTCATAAATGATGATCGAACGTCTTATTAAACAAAGCAGGTCGAGCCACATCAGTGGTTCGGCCTGCTTTTGTCTTACCCTGTACAGAGCATCAAGACGTTGCCGTCGGGATCTGCAAACGTAAAGTAAGCAAAATTATCGAAACGTTCGATGTCACGAATGATGGGTGCTTGTAGTGATAAGACGAACTGATAGGAGGCATCGATGTCCGTCGTATAAAAATTAAATAAGGCATGAGGGGAGGGATGATGTTGGTACGTTGCGTCATTCGAATGATCATCAAGCGTCAAACTCGTTGGACCTTCGAGTGGGAGATTATAAACAGGTGACGAGACGCGCGATGCATCAAACGGGAGCTGTAGTAACTGATGATACCAAGCGGCGGCACATTTCACATCCTGAACATGCAAAAAGACAGCGTTCAAGCGGGGCGCAATAAGGTGGGTCGAAATTGACATGAGCATCTCCTCCTTTGTTTTCATACATGTTCCTTTCGATAACCACCTCTTAATTCCTTCAATCCCTATAAATGGAATATGGTATGATATATCAGGAAAATCATTTACGAATGGGAAAGGAATGATAATATGGAAACCATCATCTGTACGACGTGTGGTGTCGAACAAATTAATCCGCAACGTGAAACGTGTCCGATTTGCTTAGAGGAACGACAGTATGTCAATCCAACTGGTCAAACGTGGACGACGCTCGCTGCCATGCAAACGTCAGGAACATATCAAAACGTCATTAGTGACGACGGAGCAGGCGTCTATGCGATTCAGACGACACCGGCGTTCGGTATCGGTCAGACGGCGTATCTTGTCCAAGGAAAATCGTTCAACCTGTTATGGGACTGCATTACATATCTTGATTCAACAACGAAAGAGCAACTTGAGAAATTAGGCGGAATTCAGGCGATTGCTTTATCACATCCGCATTATTACGCGACACAAGTCGAATGGGCGGAGACTTTTGACGTGCCGATCTATATTCATGAAGATGATGCATCGTTCGTGACGCGACCAAGCGAACGCATCGTCTTCTGGAGTGGTGAACGCTTGGAATTGGCGGAAGATGTGATGTTACATCGCGTCGGTGGTCACTTCAAAGGAGCAGTCATCTGTGAACGAAAAGACGCATCGGCGGGGCTATTGTTGACAGGGGACATCATTCGGATCGTTGCCGATCGGGCATGGGTCAGTTTTATGTACAGCTATCCGAATGTGATTCCGCTTCCGGCAAAGACGGTCGCGCGAATAGCAGAAACGTTACGTCCGCTTCACTTTGAAAAATTATATGACGCCTTTCATCGGAAAATCGAAACCGGCGCGTCTGAAGCAGTAGCACTCTCTGCAGAGCGGTACATTGCTGCCTTGAACGGGGACTGGTTCACGACATGAAGTCGCGCTTGATCGTCATTCGCGGGAATTCTGGTAGTGGAAAAACGACGCTTGCCAAAGCGTTACGATCGGTTTTACCGGATAGCATCCTGTTGTCACAAGATGTCATCCGCAGGGAGATGTTGAACGTAAAAGATGGACCAGGAAATCCGGCGATTCGCTGGATCGAGGAGTTGGTCGGACTTGCTGACGGACGCCACGCGACGATTCTGCTGGAAGGCATTCTTGCACAGGACTGGTACGGTGAGATGATTGACCGGTTGGAACGTCGCTTTACGTCACGTTACGCGGCGTATTATTTTGACGTCTCATTCGAAGAAACTATTCGTCGCCATGCGATGCGCCAGCCGACGGAGTTTTCTGAGACGGATATGAAACGCTGGTGGATTGATCGGGATCACCGCCCAACGGATCGTCTGATTGCTGAGGATACATCGATAGAAGCCATGATTCAGAAAATAAAACAAGAGCAAAAAGGGGAGAGCGAATGACACACTACATTTTTGACATGGATGGAACGTTGTTTCAAACGAATGCCGTGCTGGCGCATGCGCTAGAAGATGTCTTTCATGAGTTGCGTCAGACGGGGAGCTGGGAGGGAGAGACGCCAGTCGCCCTCTATCAGCAGATCATGGGCGTCTCGTTACCGGAAGTCTGGCAGACGTTACTACCGGACTTTTCAGCCACAGACCAACAGGCTGCGGATCAAAAGTTTCGACGTAGCATAGAGCAGGCAGTCAAGGCGGGGCATGGTTGCCTATATCCGGGAACGGTCGAGTTGCTAAGTCGTTTGAAACAAGCGCGTCACTCCGTTTATATCGCCAGTAATGGGTGGCCGTCCTACTTGTCAGCGATCGTGACGACATATGGACTCGAATCCTATATCGATCATGTCTATAGTATCGAAGACATCCGTTCCGGTGATAAATCAGCACTCGTACGGGAGATTTGTAAGACGCACGACATCTCGTCAGGCTACGTTGTCGGTGACCGCTTATCTGATTTCAAAGCGGCGCATGCGAACGGACTGGTAGCAATCGGTTGTCAGTTCGATTTTGCGCAAGAGCAGGAACTCGCAGTCGCGGACCGCGTCGTAAAAGAGTTGAGTGCTGTTTATTAAAAAGAGCCGTCTTCTGTGGAAGACGGCTCTTACTTATAGCGATTATTCTGCCCACCAGAGAGCATCGTCTGGTTTCTTCGCGATCGACGCGACTTCTTTTTCACTCGATACAGTCGGATGCGACCCTTTCAGTGCCTTACCAGCTGTATTCTTAAAGAAGAAGAAGAACGTGACGAAGCCGATGACGCTGACTGCTGTTAAATAGAAAGCAGGAGCGAGCGGGTTTTGTGTCGTATGGACGAGCCACGTCGAAACGAGTGGCGTCGTTCCACCGAAGATCGAGACAGAGACGTTAAACGTCACGGATAGCGTCCGGTAACGGACATCCGTATAGAAGATACTCGGTAGAAGACTTGGCATCGTTCCTTCAAAGATCGCCAAGAAGAAGCCAAGGATGAAGATTCCGATCCCGACGAACAAGAGTGGTTTAAGACCAATCAAGAAGAACGACAGGATTGAAAGCAACGATAGTCCGGCTAACGCGAAAAGAACGATATTGCGATTGCCTTTTTTGTCACTAAGCTTCCCGAAGAAGTAAGCGAGCGGAATCATGATCACCATGACACCGGTGATGAGAATCGTGCTTGTCGAACTTGACATGCCGATGACTTCATCGAGGTACGATGGCATGTAGGACAAGAGCATGTAGTTCGTAATGTTGAAGAAGGCGACAGCGATGAAACAAACGATGATATCACGTTTGTGGTCACGCAGGATTTCGCGGAATGTCGCGGGTTCTTCTGTATTTTCATTGATCTCATTTTCGAAGATCGGTGATTCATCCAAGTGACGACGTAAATAGAGACCAAATAAACCGAGTGGTGCCCCTAGAATGAAGGGAATTCGCCATCCCCAAGATGCCATTTGATCATCCGATAAGGTGACAAAAAGTGTTGTAGCAAGTAATGAAGCGAGAATATATCCACCGAGTGTACCGATTTCAAGTCCACTTCCGAGAGCACTTCGTTTGTTATCTGGTGATGACTCAGCGATGTAGACCATTGCACCGGCGTATTCACCGCCAGTCGAGAATCCTTGTAAAATACGTGCTAACAATAACAGAATCGGTGCCCAAATTCCGATTTGATCATAGGTCGGTAATAGTCCAATGATGAGCGTCGAACCAGCCATCATAACGATTGTCGTCGTTAAGACGACCTTCCGCCCGAGTCGATCTCCAATTCGCCCAAAGACGATTCCGCCGATTGGTCGCATTAAAAAAGCGATCGCAAAGGTCGCAAACGTAAAGACGAGCTTCAGTTCATCATTTTCGACAGCGCTAAAGAAGTTTTGACTGATGATGATTGCGAGATAGGAATAAAGACCAAAATCGAACCATTCCATCGCATTCCCAATTCCGGTCGCGTAGACACTTTTTTTGGTTTGCTTCATGTCAACGACATTGACTTTTTCTTTTCTGAATTTCATAAGTTCTGTTCACTCCCTTTAATAAGTTCGTATCGTACCATAGCAGGAAATGAAGTCAAGTTGCTAATGTGCTTAACCACTTGAAAATGATTGAAAATGGCTCTGTGCCTGGAGTTGTCAAACCGTTGCGACTCTAAGGACAAACAAAGGTGTGCATTTTTTATGAAAAAAATTGAAAATTTTTTGGGTGTTTTCATAAATTCGAAATAATTTTCATGTGTTTTCACAACGAAAAAATCAGTAATCCGTCTTTAGGATGAGGGTAAGAAAACTATATTTTGGTAATTTTAAAATGAGGGTGGAAAGTAAAGGAGAATGCTTATGAAAAATAAATGGATCGCCATTATATGTCTTGGGCTCATTGTAGTCGTCGGTGGTTGGTATGCTGGATTTCAAGAATCGAAGGTATCCAGTTTTCCAGTGCCACGATTTGCTACGGCAGTTGAAAAACAAGGTGAGTGGAAAATCAAAACGCGTCTTGTCTCGGAAACCGATGGACCGGGTCTACTCTATGGAACTCGGATTCGCCAAGCCGGTTGGAAAGAACTCGATCGTGAAGGAGCGACAGCATGGTATGAAAAAGACAGGAAAGTGATTGCCTTGACGACGTTTGATGGGGAACTGTATCTCGAGAAATCGAGTAAAGAAGAGATCGTTATTTAAAGCATGCGATTATTTGTAAAATGGAACGGATGGAGTCTGTTTTTCGCCTTGATGCTCTTTCTTCCTGTTGAGATGACATTAAACATTGAACGTATTATCCGCATAACGGGAACATCATATCAGTTTTTTTACCTAATGGATTTTCTATTGATCACGGTGTGTATGATCCTATTCTTTACACCTATTCGTCTGATGCAGGGGATAATAGTTCGAAGTCGACTTACTTGGTCGTTTTCCTTTAGTTGGATACCGTATTTTGTCTTCATGTCGTATGCATTGAGTCAGTGGTTCCCAGTCATGTATCCTACTGATTTTCCGAGCCCAGTTCTTGGCTTATTATTGATTGTCGTTTTAGCGATTTATCCGTTTTGTATATTAATTTTAGTTAGTTTCTTAAAAGAAAAAGCGAAATCCGATGCAACGTCTTCAGTAAAATGAAGACGATCATCAGACTTCGCTTTTTTACTTTTTTCGTTTGTTAAAGATATAGTCCGTTTGCCTGAACGACGAATTGTGAATGTTCATAGTGGTATGTGATGACGGAATAGTCGAACGGACGACCGTTCGTCAAATGAAACACCGTCTCGATCGTCATGGCAGGATCGCTCTCGGTGAGATCCAGATGACGAGCCGACTCAGCGCTTAACTTCCCGACGTGCATGTACATATCCGAGAACCCGATATTCAATTGGAGTGCCGTCTCTAAGTATTCGAAGATTGACTGCTCGACGATTTCACGATTTAAGTACGGAACGATTGATTGGCGATAGTAAGACTCTTCGAGACAGAGGATCTTGCCGTCGATGTAGCGGATTCGCTTAACGTAATAAACCGTCTCACCTGCCTCGATCCCGAGATTCTTCGCGATGTTATTCGTTGCAGACATTGATTCGAGTGCAAGAACGGTCGACTCAATCGTATGACCGACGAGATTCTGCTTGAATCCTTGGGTCGAGAACAGACGAATGTAGCCGGTGCGATTCGTCTTCCGGACAAAAATCCCGCTTCCGCGGACTTGAAAGATGATTCCTTTTCGTTCGAGTAACTCAAGTGATTTTGTCATCGTCGTCTTACTGACGGCGAACTGCCGGATCAACTCTTCAAGAATCGGTAGTTTGTCCCCTTGTTTCAACTCATGTTGTTCTATGTACCGTTCGATTTCATCAGCCGTCTGTTGGTATTTCAGCATAGGACACCTTCTTTTCTTGCGAACTTTTTCTTTCTTTAGTATAGCATAAGCCTTCTGTTGATTAATAACATGTTAAATTTAATTATTTATGTATTGATTAATTGTGCATGTACAATTAAAATGAAAGGGTATTCAAGCGTCATATTCAGGGGAGGGACACGATATGGGCAAGGTTCGCGATTATCAACAATTGGCGCATTCGATATTAGAAGCTGTCGGTGGCGAAGACAACGTCATCAGCGCCGTCCGATGTGCAACTCGACTTCGTCTTGTCTTGAAACGATCGGATTCGTCAGCTAAGGAAACAGTCAGTGCACTACCTGGCGTCATTACGGTCGTTGAGTCTGGCGGGCAGTTTCAGGTCGTCATTGGTCAACACGTCGGAGAAGTCCATCAAGAATTTTTGAAGCTCGTCGATTTGGAGCAACCAGAAACGGAAGAGGCGCCGAAAGGGACGGTCCTCAACCGAATCATTGCGACGATGTCAGCCGTCTTTGCACCGTTCGTCTACATCTTAGCTGCAGCGGGGATTCTGCAGGGAACTTTGATTTTGACGACGCTCGCTTTTCCGGCATTTGCGAAGACAGGTACTTATGAAGTCTTCAGCTTCATCTCATGGGCACCATTTACGTTCTTGCCGATTTTCATTGCCATCACGGCAGCGAATCATTTTAAGGTCAACGCCTTCATCGCGGTCGCCTGTAGTGCGGCACTGGTCAGTCCAACATGGGCAGATATCGCAGCACGCATCACTGCCGGTGAATCCATCACGTTCCTAGGAATCGCTTTATCCGGTACGACGTATACGTCATCGGTCTTACCGCCATTATTCCTCGTCTGGATTTTGTCCTATGTTGAGCGATTCCTGAACAAGACGATTCATGAAGTCATTCGTCCGTTGTTCGTTCCATTCTTCAGCATGGTGTTGATGGTGCCGCTTACGATTCTCTTGATCGGACCGATCACGACACTTGGTGCAGAAGGGATCGCAAACGGGTATAACTACTTAGCGGAGAATGCTCCTGCGGTAGCTGGTCTCATCATCGGTGGCTTCTGGCAAGTCATCGTTATCTTCGGTGTCCACTGGGGTGTCACGCCGATGGTGCTCGCAAACTTTGAGCAATATGGTCGCGACTCGTTCCAAGCCTACCAAACGATTGCTGTCATCGCCCAAATCGGTGCTGTCATCGGGGTCATCTTGAAAGCACGTAACAAAGAAACGAAAAAAGTCGGGGTTTCAGCCGGACTGACAGGTATCTTCGGTATCACGGAACCGGCTATCT
This sequence comes from Exiguobacterium sp. s91, assembly GCF_018618915.1. Classification (NCBI taxonomy): domain Bacteria; kingdom Bacillati; phylum Bacillota; class Bacilli; order Caryophanales; genus Exiguobacterium; species Exiguobacterium sp. s91. Next base: position 1,155,917 of record NZ_JACSMZ010000001.1, read on the forward strand.
ATGGGGTGACGCTCCGTTTTAAAAAACCGTTCATCTATGGCTGTATCTCGGGAGCAATCGGCGCTGTCACGGCAAGTTTCTTTAAACCGTATTACTTTGCCTACGCCGGATTACCGGGACCATTGACGCTCGTCAACGGCATCGATTCCGACTATCCATCGTCGATCATCGGCTTATTGATCGGAACGGCGATTGCCTTGATTCTACCGATCGTCTTGATTCAAGTGTTCGGTTTCGGGGAGCAGGCTGCTCCGGTCGTAGCACCTGAAAGTACAGCGACACCAGTTGCAAAACAGGAAGTCAGCGCAACTCTGACAAACGAAGAGACGCTTCGCGCACCACTTGAAGGAAAAATCGTTGCTTTATCAGATGTACCGGATCCTGTCTTTGCTTCCGGTGCGATGGGACAAGGGGTAGCGATTCGTCCGACGAACAACCGGGTCACGGCTCCGTTTGACGGTACCGTCGTCATGGTCGCCCCGTCAGGTCACGCGATCGGATTACGCTCGACGAGTGGTGTCGAAGTCTTGATCCATGTCGGTCTTGAGACCGTGACGCTCGACGGTAAACCGTTTACGCTTCACGTCAAAGAAGGCGAATCCGTGACGACAGGCGATCTACTCGTAACGTTTGATGCGACAGCGATTGAAGCGCATGGACTTGAGACAATCACGCCAATCATTATCACGAACACGCAGAGTTATGCGCAAATCCTACCGACGGACGAGACGGTCACGACGGCAAACACAGAAATCTTGACGATCATCAAGTAAGAGAAATAGAAGGAGGACATGAAGATGAAGACATTACCAAACGATTTCTTATGGGGCGGTGCGTTAGCAGCGCATCAATTCGAAGGCGGCTGGAACGCTGGTGGAAAAGGACCGAGCGTCGTCGATGTATTGACGGCAGGGGCGCACGGTGTCGCTCGTCGCATCACGGATCAAGTAGAAGAGGATGAATTTTATCCGAACCATGAAGCGATTGATTTCTATCATCGTTATAAAGAGGACATCGCGCTGTTCGCTGAGATGGGACTGAAGTGTCTCCGGACATCGATCGGTTGGAGTCGGATTTTCCCGAACGGGGACGAGACAGAACCGAACGAAGAAGGACTGAAGTTCTATGATGACGTCTTCGACGAATTACTGAAATACGGCATCGAACCGATCATCACATTGTCGCACTTTGAGATGCCACTCCACCTCGCACGTGAATACGGTGGATTCCGAAACCGAAAAGTAGCGCTGTTCTTCGAAAAATTCGCGGAAGTCTGTTTCACACGTTACAAAGACAAGGTTAAGTACTGGATGACGTTCAATGAGATCAACAACAAGATGGACGTCAGCAATCCATTATTCCTCTGGACGAATTCCGGTGTCCTCCTCGACCCGGAAGAGAACGCGATGGAAGTCATGTATCAAACGGGACACCACGAGTTACTCGCAAGTGCACTTGCCGTCGCGAAAGGGAAAGCGATCAACCCGGACTTCGAAATCGGAGCAATGGTCTCACACGTACCGATCTATCCGTACTCATCGCACCCGGAAGACATCCTGCTCGCTGAGACATCGATGCGTCAGCGCTATTTCTTCCCAGACGTCCAAGTCCGCGGCTACTATCCGTCTTATGCGTTGAATGAGTTCAAACGGGAAGGGTATGATATTCCGATCCTAGACGGTGACGCAGAAATCTTACGAAACGGAACGGTCGATTATCTTGGATTCAGTTACTACATGTCGACGACCGTCAAACATGATGCTGTCGTCAATAACACGGGCAACATCGTCAACGGTGGTCTCGCGAATGGTGTCGAGAACCCATATATCCAGTCGAGCGACTGGGGCTGGGCGATTGATCCGGTTGGTCTGCGCTATGCGATGAATCGTCTGTACGACCGCTATCAGATTCCGTTGTTCATCGTCGAGAACGGTTTCGGTGCGATTGATACGATCGAGGATGGTCAGATTCATGATACAGCGCGGATCGATTACTTGCGTGCGCACATCGAAGCGTTCAAAGCAGCCGTGCTCGAAGATGGCGTCGAATTGATTGGCTACACGCCGTGGGGCGTCATCGACATCGTCTCCTTTACGACAGGTGAGATGAAAAAACGCTACGGCATGATCTATGTCGATCGGGATAACGAAGGCAACGGATCAATGGAACGGATGAAAAAAGACTCGTTCGATTGGTACCGTCACGTCATCGAGACGAATGGTGCTGCGTTATACGGTTCAGAGACGGCAAAATGATGAAGTAAGGGGCAACGGAAAAAATCCGTTGCCCCTTTTTTTAAAGAATTAGAATAAGAAAGAAGTGGGGTATGGCACACTAAGGAAAAAACGGGGGACCGGTAAATGATCAAAAAACGCTATGCCGATCGACGTGACTGGCGTCGCATCACACAACGACACTATGTTCATGAACAGGTAGAAAACGAGGTGTTCAACGGACATGTGACACTCCTTCAACTGATTGAAGTCACTTCACCGTTAGATGTCCGTTATGGTGACGAAATAGTTCGAATCGCTGACGCTGGTTACGTCTGGGTACAACAATTCCCAATCGATGCCCATCATGCCGTGACCTCGATGTATGACGCCACGGGTCAGTTAGTACAAACCTATATCGATATCTGTCTACGTACCGGATTAGAGGACGGACGAGTCTACTGGGAGGATCTGTTTCTCGATCTCATCGCCTTGCCATCGGGACAAGTCTTGTTAGTCGATGTGGATGAACTGGAAGCAGCACGGGAGCAAGGGATTGTCTCAGAAGCGGAATATGCGCTCGCTTGGGTGGAAGCCAAACAACTGCAGAAACAATTACAAGATGGATCTTTTCCGCTCGTCGCACACGCAGAAGTGATGAAACAGCAACTCAAACAGGGAACACCGCGTTGACGGGGTTCCCTGTTTTTTAGGCATGTTGTTCTTCGTTGATCTCGTTCGTTGCGAAATACTGTTGCTTGCGCGGGAGGAGAACCCATCCAAGGAAACAGATCGTCACGATCACGAGGAGACCGGCAAATAGAATCGTACTGAAACGAATCGACCAGATGTCACCGAGCAGACCGATTGCGACGATCGCTAGAATCTGTAGCAGACTGACACCGACACCGTATAGACTCGTAAAGCGTCCCATTAAGTGGAGTGGAATATTCGTCTGTTGGAACGTCAGGAAACCGGTTCCCGCAAATGCGTGGAAACAACCGAGCAACAAGAAACCAGTACAGACGATTGAAAACGAATTCGCACTCGCATACAGCATGTAACCGACGGCGACGAACACATAGCCAATCGTCAGCATCATCCGAACGGAGAGTGTTTTGGCGTAGCGGGCGACGACCCAGCTGCCGGCGACGGAACCGATCCCAGTCAGACTCATCAGTAAACCATAATCGGTTTCCGATAAGCCGATGCTTCGCTGTAAAAAGACGACTTCTTGCGTATCAAGTGCAAGTGTCGCAATCATCATCAGCATCGCGAGGATGTATAATCCGATCACGTAGCGTGCGCTTTTGCTGAACTGATAGACAAGCCGCCAATCGGATATAATGTCTTGCAGCCGCATCCCTCGTTCGACCGAAGCGGTAAAACGCGGCAAGCGCATCAGCAGGACAGCTGATCCGAGAAACGAGACAGCGTTGAGCCAAATGGCAACATCAGCAGAAGTAACATAGAGCAGTCCTCCAGCGAGAGCCGGACCAATCAAAAAGGCACCTGACGTGATCAGACTACGATAGGCATTAAACGACGTCCGATCGTTTTGTGGAACAAGCGTCGTGATGTAGGTCAACGTTGCCGGTTCAACGACCGCTTTGATGATGGCTAAGGCGATCAAGTCGATGTAAAGCAACGATAATGGTAGAAATGGCATGATACCGATTAAGAAAGCACGCAACACATCAGTCTGAATCAACAGTCGACGTAAGTCGGATCGGTCGACCCAACCTCCTGCGAACGACTTGATGACGAGAGATACGACTGGACTGATGATCCACAGGGCAGCAACGGCTGACGCTGAGCCGGTCAATCGATAGATATATACGTTGATCGCAACGAGATAAATGAAGTCACCAAACTGTGAAATACCGAGCGCACTTAAGAGCGTTCGTTCCCTAGAAGACATGACAACACCCTTTCTTACATCATTTTCCAATAGTATACCAGAAAATTCTGATAACGTTTTCGTATATCTCTATACTTTTTATAGAAGAGTGGGTATACTTGGAAAAAATCAAAGGAAGAAGGGTTCAATCATGTTAACGACCATCGATTTATATCAAGCTTTGCCTGTACTTGAAACGGAGCGACTCCGTTTGCGACCGGTTCGCACAGAAGATGCAGCAGATATCTATGCCTACACGAAAGATGAAGAGACGGCGCGATATGTCAGCTGGCATGCGCATAAAAGCCTCACGGATTCTGAGCAATTCGTCGATCACATCCTTCGCCAATACGAACTAGGGAATCCGGCACCTTGGGCGATTGAAGACAAAACGAACGGACGAGTCATCGGAACGATTGATTTCATCAAAGTCTCGTTTGAGCAACAGCAAGCAGAACTCGGTTATGCGCTGTCGCGCGATTACTGGGGGAAGGGTTTGATGCCGGAAGCAGCAGCGCGTCTCGTACAGTACGGTTTTGAGACACTCGGACTCGAGCGCATTCAAGCCCGTTGTTTTGTTGCAAATGATGGATCTGCTCGTGTCATGGAAAAGATCGGTATGACGTTCGAAGGAGTCTCGCGGAGTGCTTTATTCGTTAAAGAGCGTTTCTGGGACTTAAAGATTTATGCGATCACGCGCAGTGATTATGAAGGAAGGTAAGCGATGGGTTCACGACTGATGCATGCCTACATCGGACAACGATTGATTACGTTACTTCCGGAACTAGACCCTGCTCGATTCCTTATAGGTACGATCGCTCCTGATGCACGCCATGACGAGAAGGAGCAAGCCCACTATTATACGGGTGAATTAGCGAACGGGACACGAACAATTGACTACGAAGCATTTTGGAGAGACTCGACGTCTTGGGATCCATCTTTTCGAATTGGCTATTACGTCCATCTGATAGCAGACGATATTTGGTTACGCGGATTTTATATGACCTGGTTGCGGCAAGCGATCATAGCCGACGCCTCGATCGGTTCAAGATATCATGATGATTTTAGGCGGTACAATACACGCATCGCTCCGTTCGTGAACTGGAATGAACAAGCGATCAACGGAGCGCTTCACGAAGTGAGTGTACAGTCGAGGTGGAAAGCACTTCCACAATTTGTTAGCGAGGTAGAAGAGGACCGACGAACCGTTCTGCCACAAGAATATGATATCTTGTTGCCGCATCAATTGGACGGATACATCGAAACAGCGATTGAACGTTCCTTCCATCACTTAGGTGAAAAAGGGCTAAAGATAGTTCTGGTCAAAGAATCATCTCCGAATCATTGAAATGACCCATTTGACGATCCCGAATAATATGTAGCAGCATCCGTTCAACAGACCAATCCACATCAGGTTAATCAGACTTTCTAAACCTTCAAACCAATCCATGACTGGTGTGACGAATAAAGCGAATACAAAAAGTACCATGACGGTCCAACTGACGGTTGGAATCAGGAAGAGAATTGTTAAGCCAGCGACTATAGCTGGTACGATTCGTTTATGGACAAGATAGATCGCTGCCATGTTCAACGATAAAATATAGATTACAAACGCAATTGAAAATAATTGCGACATAAAATCACCTCCGAATAACAATAAGACGAAGAACGCATCCATTTAGATTAGGATGCGTTTTTCTATGTTTATTGTAAGATGTCTTGAAAATAATCGTATGAATACGGTTGAACAAAAAGAAAATCGATTTTTAAATTTTAATTCAAAGCAAAACACTCGGAATAAGTTTAGAACTATGTTATATTGGAAATAAGAAAAGTAAGGAAGTAAGGAATACAAGAAAAAACACAGAAAGAAGGAAGTTCGTGATGGAGCTATCAAAGTTAACGTCAAAAGGACAGATCACCATCCCCAAAAAAATTCGGCAGGCCTTGCAAGTGGAGGAAGGAGATCGCGTGGCATTCATTGAGGAGGACGGGTTTGTCATCATGGCGAAAGCGGATTTGAAACAGCTGCATGACCTTCAAGATATATTGAGCGATGAGACGTTCAAGACGCTCATCCACAAAGCGAATCATCATTTGTAAAAAATAAAAAGGAGGAAATAACAGATGGATATGCGAGAAGTAGATTTACCAGGAATCGGACGGAAGTTCGAAGGCATCACGACACGAGGAGATAAGGTGGTCGTCATCGTCCATGACGACGGACGACGCGAAATGCATCATTATGATGACGATGATTTTGATGAGAGCATCTCGAGCGTGACGTTCAATGATGCAGAAGCTCGTCAGATGGCAGGGATTCTCGGAGGATTATCTTATAAGCCAAAGGATCTTGAAAAAATTGAACTCGCGTTTGATGATCTCGTCATCGAGTGGTTCAAAGTCGGTCAGGATTCAAAGGTCAACAATCGAACGATTGGGGAACTCGATGTCCGTAACCAATATGACATCTCGATCATTGCAGTGCTTAAACATGACCGTTCGAAATCGTTAAATCCTGGACCAGAAACGCGCCTTGAAGCGGGAGATACGATTGTCCTGTCAGGAGAACGTCAAAACGTCCGTCACATCACGAAAGCATTATTCTCAATCGAAGGAGGCGGATAATATATGGATCATCTCATATTTGAAGTCGGTACCGCGCTTATCTTAGTGGCGATCGCGGCAGTGCTCGCGAACAGACTCAATTTCTCAATCATCCCGTTTCTGATTATTCTCGGGATGATTGTTGGACCGCACGCTCCGACAATCGGGATACTAGACTTCAAGTTCATTGAAAGTGCTGAGTTCATCAGTTTCCTCGGACGAATCGGCGTCCTATTCCTCTTGTTCTATCTCGGACTCGAGTTCTCGATCGGTAAGTTGATCCGGTCTGGAAAATCGATCGTCACGAGCGGAACGATCTATTTATCGATTAACTTTACAGGTGGTTTACTCTATGGATTCATCGCCGGATTCCCACTCTATGAAGTACTCGTCATCGCCGGAATCATTACGATCTCCTCGAGTGCGATCGTGGCGAAAGTCCTCGTTGATCTCCGCCGGACTGGTAACACGGAGACGGAATTGATTCTTGGAATCATCATGTTCGAGGACATTTTCCTCGCTGTCTACTTGTCGGTCTTATCGGGACTGCTTCTCGGTGGTGGGACGACATTACTCGCATCCCTCACATCGATCTTGATCGCCCTCGGCTATATGTTGTTGTTCTTCATCGTCGCTCGGAAGGCAACACCGCTTTTGAATAAGATGCTGAAGATCGCCTCGGATGAAGTCTTCATCATCGTCGTCTTTGCTGCCTTGTTCTTCATCGCCGGATTCTCGGAAACGATTCATGTTGCAGAAGCAATCGGGGCGTTGTTACTCGGCCTCGTCTTCTCAGAAACCGACCAAGGTGAGCGGATCGAACATCTCGTCGTACCATTCCGTGATTTCTTCGGTGCGATCTTCTTCTTCAGTTTCGGATTGAGCATCGATCCGACGATGTTACTTGACGCCGTCTGGCTCGCACTCGGTGCCGTCGTCATCACGATCATCGGGAACTACGTGGCGGGTATGATTGCGGGACGTAAAGCAGGCTTGTCACACAAAGCATCCTCAAACATCGGCTTGACGATCGTCTCGCGCGGGGAGTTCTCGATCATCGTCGCGAATCTCGGAATCGCCGGTGGATTGATGGATATCTTGTCACCATTCTCTGCTTTATATGTCTTGATTCTCGCCATTCTCGGACCGTTGATGACGAAGGAATCAAAACGGATTTACAACGTCATGAATAAAATCTTCAAGTGGACGGAACCAAAAGCGAAAAAGACGAAGAAAAATGCCTGACTGATATAAACGAACAACCGGTTCGCTTTCCCGAACCGGTTGTTGTTGTTTAAGTCAAGACTTTATACGTCGCCATCAGGAATTGTCCCGAATGGCGACTCGCTGTCAAACGAAGATTGGTTTCATTCGTTCCTTCCGGAAACAGCGGGATACCTGTTCCAAGGATGACAGGGGCGATCGCCAGTTCAATCGAGCGGATGCGCTTTAAGCGCAACGCTTCTTGAATCAACTCGCCACCACCGATCAGCCAAACGTTACCTTCGATCGTTGGCGAAATCCGGTCGAGCAGTTGATCGAGCGGTTCATCCGTATAGGTGACCGTCTCAGACGTTCGTTGCGTCCGGCTATAGATATAACTCGGAATATCTGCGTAAGGGTATGTCTCGCTGAGTTGTAGGACTTCATCATATGTTTTTCGTCCCATGATGACGGCACCGACTTGATCATAGAACGCTTGATAACCATTATCCCCGTCTCCGGCAACGGCAAATAACCAATCAAGTGAACCATCGAGTCTGGCAATTTTCCCGTCAAGACTACAAGCGATATAAAGAACGGTCGTAGGTTGTGACATCCATAATTCCTCCTTTTGCATCGTGTGACTTCATCTTAGCGTATAATGACGACAAAAGATGTCGTTATTTGAGGAGGAAATGTATGAATACGAGACAATGGCGTTTAGTCCGCTTGTTAAACCGGGGGGAACACTTCTCTGCACGGATGCTTGCGGAAGAATGTCAGGTGTCGATCCGGACGATTCAACGGGACATGACGGTACTTGAAGCAAATGGTTATCCGATCTACAGCGAACCAGGCGTAGCGGGGGGTTACCGGATGCTGCCGCACCGGAACATGCCGCCACTCGTCTTGACGGATGAAGAGACGATTGTCTTATTCATCCTTCTGGAATGGGTCGGACAGATTCCCGATTTTCCATTCGGTACGATTCGACAGGAAGTCGCTGAACGCTATGCGAACGAGTTACCGAAAATGACGGAGCAACAGATTGTAAAATGGAAAGACCGCTTTCGCTTTCAAACGGTCGACACACCACCGTCGCCGCAAAATCCAGCGTTACTCGACTTGTTAGAGAGCGGACGGATGGGGAATATTCTGTATGAGACGACAAAAGGACAACGCATGATCGTCGTAGATCCGATTGGTTTATCGTTCGAACAGAATCGCTGGTACTTCTATGGACAGACGAATCGAGGGTATCGCCAGTTCCGTGTTGATCGGATCAAAGACGTGACGCTTCATGAGTTGCCAGCAACCGAGTTAACCTTTTCAGATTTGGAACAAGACATGACACGTGTACCGATGACGACGGTGAAACTGGAAGTATCACCATTAGGCGAACGGTTGCTAGAGGGGATTTTACCGATTCAGTCGGAACGAACATGGTTGGTTCCGGAAACCGAACTGCCGTATCTCGGACGCCAATTGATGCGGCTCGGTCCGGAAGTGCGAGTCCTTGAACCACTCGAACTCCGGGAGCAGTTGATTCGTCAAGCAGAAGAAATGATTGCTGTGCAACGGTCCGATAAGGCGTTCGGACAGGATTGATTAAAAAACTATGTTAGGATATAGGTAGAAAGAAACAATAGAGGAAGGGGTCTTCCATGGAAACACTATCATTGATTTTATTGATGCTTGCGCTTATTTTATTGACGCAAGTCATCGGACATTACATCCGTTTCATCCCAACGGCGTTGATTCAAATCATTGCCGGAACCGTCGCCGCTCTCCTGATGAGTGGCTTGACAATCGAGGTCGAATCCGAGTGGTTCCTCCTCTTATTCATCGCACCGTTACTTTACAACGATAGTTCTCACTTCCCACGAGAAGATTTATGGCGGATGCGGACAGCGATCTTCGGGAACGCGATCATTCTCGTCTTGTTGACGACGATCGTCGGAGGGTACTTCATCAACTGGTTGATTCCAGTTATTCCAGTCGCTGCTGCCTTTGCTTTAGCTGCGATTTTATCGCCGACCGATCCGATTGCCGTCAACGGGATTGCGAAACGTGTCCAGATTCCAGAACAGATTCTGACGCTCGTCCGTGGAGAATCGCTGATCAATGACGCATCGGGACTCGTTGCGTTCAGTTATGCGGTCGCTGCTGTCGTCACGGGGTATTTCTCGCTTCAAAGCGCAACGACTGAGTTCTTCTACATGTTCATCGTCGGAGCATTGATCGGATTGACGATTTCACTCGCGATGAACTTTCTCAAGGTTCGCTTGCGTCGCGCCGGCATTGAAGATGTCGTCTTTTATGCCTTATTGCAAATTTTAACGCCATTCATCATCTTCTTCATCGCCGAAGAAGGGTTTCACGCGTCAGGCGTCATCGCCGTCGTGACAGGTGGTATCTTGCATGCCTTGATCAAAGAACGGACGGAAACGTTCTTTGCACAAGAGCAGACGTTGACGGATAACATCTGGACGATGATTGCGTATACGTTAAACGGGATTATCTTCTTATTGCTCGGTTTGACGTTGCCGGAAGCGACACGCGAGATTTTTGCAGATGATGCGATCAACAACTGGCGTCTCATGCTATATGTCATCGAAATCGGTTCATTCATTCTCGCGATCCGTCTCGTCTGGACGATGTTCTTCAATTGGTTCGATCATCGGTTCTTTAAAAAAGAGGACCGCGATCATCGTCGACCGTCCTTCAAACAAGATTTAATCACGACACTGGTCGGGGTTCGCGGAACGATCACGATGGTAGGGGTCTTGTCATTACCGTTCTTGACGGAGTCCGGCGAAGCCTTCCCGGAACGCTCATTGATCATCTTCCTTGCAGCGGGTGTCATCATCTATACACTCGTTCTCGCAACGATTCTCTTACCGGTCTTGAACCGGGGAGAAGCGTCAACACCGATTGCACTCGACTTGAACGCTCAAAAACAACGAATGATTCGCCGTGCAATCTCAGAAATCAAACAAGTGACGGACGAAGATAATGCGGTCGTTGCGTTTGATCTCCTTAATGAGTATCATGTCATGCTTCGGTTACTTCGGGCACAGGAAAAAAGTCAGGAAGAGCTCGATCAATTCAATGATCAATTGAAAGCATTGCGACTGGAAGCCGTCCAGTGGGAAAAGGAAGAATCAAAACGTTTCGTCGCTGAGCACAAGGTGCCGGATCTGTTGAAGAAGGATGTCTTCCGCTCGATCGAAAACCGTCGTAAGGCGATCGGCAAGGATTCGCGTTTCCAAATCGTCCAACCGATTCGTAAATTGTGGTGGAAACGGAAACGATCGAACATGTCGTCTGATGCGTTGATTCAAATGACACAAGTCGAGCATGAACTGTATGAAAAGGTAATGGGCACAGTGATCGAACGTCTCGAGAATTGCCGCTCATCGTACCCACCAGACGTCGTTCAAAGTGTGCTGGAATTCTATAAACGACTTCGCTTCAAACATACGCGTTGGTCGTCACCAATCGGTGGCAAGGACGTCGATCAGCAAAAAGAAGAACTTTGCTTGAAAGCGATCGAAGTTCAGCGTCTTGAAATCGCGAATATGTCGAAAGAAGGGGATCTCTCGAACGAAGAGGAGAAGGAATTACGTCGCTTCATTCACTACATCGAGAGTGTCGTTCTCTACGAATACGTCGAATAACAACGAGACTGTTCGTTTGTCACATATTTAAAAGGAGCACGTTTTCTCTGAAAAAGAGAATCGTGCTCCTTTTGTGCGTCTTGATTTAAATCATGTATAGCGTCTTTTGGACTGCGTAGCGTTGATGGTCGTGAAATAGATGTTCGATTGCTTCAACCGGGTCGATCCATCGTAAGGCATGATCATCCTCGATTGGACTTTGAATTTTCTGCCCAGCATCGCAACGATAGAACTGCCCTTCATTCAAATAATATGTCGTTTCATTTTTTGAATAGAAATATTGATTGGCTCGTCCGATGAAATCACCGATTTCGACGTCCATCCCCGTTTCTTCTAGTACCTCTCTTGTAAGACAGTCTTTATACGTCTCATAGGTCTCGATACCGCCACCTGGAAGAAACAACATACCGTCCTTTTTTTGAATGACGGCGATTTTACCTGTTTGAGGGTCGCGCATGACCGCATAAACAGCAGGTCTCGTGATGTAGTGTTGGTTCTGTTGTCTCTGCCCGAATGTGATGACATCCATTGTTTAATCACTCCTTTTCGTATAATCATTTGAATTCAATCATACCTTAAAAAATAGTATGTAAGCATCAGCCGTACAAAAACCCCTCATTTCGATTTAGAAATGAGGGGTTACCTATGAATAAAGATGGTTCGTTTCAAACGAAATGTCTGATGGATTAACCGAGCGACAAGTATTTGACTTCGAGATAATCTTCGATGCCGTAGACGCCACCTTCACGGCCAAGACCACTCTCTTTATAGCCACCAAATGGGGCTTGTGCAGCTGATGGCGCACCATCGTTCAGACCGACGATCCCGTATTCGAGTCGTTTTCCGAGCATCAATGCTTCATCGATGCGTTCAGAGAACGCGTAAGCCGCAAGTCCGTATGGTGTGTTGTTCGCCCGTTCGATGACTTCATCAAGCGTCTCAAAGACAGAGATCGGTGCGAGCGGACCAAACGTTTCTTCCTGCATGCAAAGCATATCTTCAGTGACATTGGCAAGCACGGTCGGTGTGACGAAGTAGCCGACAGATTCGTCAATCGTACCACCAGTCAGGATCGTTGCTCCTTTTGCGACAGCGTCATCGATGTGTGCTTTGACTTTTGCGACGGCTTTCGCATTGATTAATGGACCAACTGTCGAGTCAGCGTCCATCCCATTACCGACTTGCAGTTGTTTGACGGCTGCTGTGAATTTTTCCGTGAATGCATCAAGGACAGATGCTTGCACATAGAAGCGGTTCGTCGCGACACACGCTTGTCCACCATTTCGGAATTTCGAGCGCATCGCGCCTTCGACGGCTTTATCGAGATCCGCATTTTCCGTGACGATGAAGGGTGCGTGACCACCGAGTTCAAGTGATAGTTTTTTCATCGTATCGGCTGCTTGACGCATGATCAATTTCCCGACGGCTGTTGAACCTGTGAACGTGATCTTCCGGACACGGGAATCGGCTTGCCAGACACCACTGATTGTTGCCGCGTCACCTGTTAGGACATTGATGACACCTTTAGGGATACCTGCTTCTTCTGCTAATTCAACTAGGCGAAGTGCTGTAAACGGTGTTTCTTCCGATGGTTTAAGGACAATCGTACAACCCGCTGCAAGAGCCGGTGCAAGTTTACGTGTGATCATCGCTGCCGGGAAGTTCCATGGTGTGATCGCTGCGACGACACCGACTGGTTCTTTTTCGACGAAGAGTCGTTTTCCTGGAACAGAAGCCGGAATCGTTTCACCGTAAATCCGGCGTGCTTCTTCAGCGTACCAACGGACGTATTGATTGCCGTAATCGACTTCACCGAGTGCTTCGACGTACGGTTTCCCTTGTTCTGTCGTCATGATCCGGGCGAGTTCCTCACGGTGTTCGTTGATCAAGCGATACCAGGCATCGACTAAATTCGCACGTGTGTCTGCAGTTTCGTTTGACCACTTGACGAATGCTTCGCTCGCTGCATCAACGGAACGTTGTGCGTCTTCCGCTGAACTTGCCGGAACATGTCCGAGCAGTTCTTTCGTTGCTGGGTCGTAGACCGGAATCGTTTCTGTTGTGTCGTACCATTCACCATTAATTAAGTTCTTTTCTATCATCTTGTTGCACCTCCGTGAATTTCATTACGTCCTCCATTAAACACCTCAAGATGAAGGAGCGGAAGTTCCGCTTTGGATGGACAGTCATAACGAAACGGAATGACTCAAAAAAGTAGTTAATCGACTGAACAATCGGGAACAGTTAGAATAGAGGGGAATGAAAACGTCAAAATTGATGAAGGGGTCGAAAAACATGAGACGAAACTGGATCATTGGCGGTGTGGCGCTGAGTCTGCTACTAAGTGGATGTGGGGAAAGCGAAGTCAGCGAGAAAAAGTCGGAAAAACCACGAGAGACACAGCAAAAAAGACAAGCTTCGCAACAGGCATACATAGAAAAGACGATACAGCGTGCTGATCGTTACGCTGCCCAGTACGATTATGACCGGGCGATCAAAGTGTTGAAACCCGTCCGCACAAAAGAGACGAAACAGAGGGAAGAGGAATACGAACAGAAAAAGCAGGCGCTCCTGCCTGTGACGAAACCTGTGCCACATCTCTTTTTCCATTCATTGATTGCTGATCCAAACCAAGCATTTGACGGTGACCGGAAGGAAGCGGGATACGATGATTACATGGTGACACAACAGGAGTTCGAACGGATCTTGGATGCGTTGTACAAAAACAACTACGTACTCGTCCGACCAACAGATTTAGCAAAAGAGGTGAACGGGAAGATCGTCGAGACACCCGTCCGTTTACCAAAAGGAAAACACCCGCTCGTGCTCTCGCAGGACGACGTCAATTATTACGAATACATGAAAGGCGATGGATTTGCGAAGAATTTAAAAGTGAAGGATGGCAAAATCGTCAACGCGATGGTTGGAAAGCCGGATGGTGCCTATGATCTCGTACCAATCGTCGATGCGTTCGTCCAGTCGCATCCTGACTTTTCCTATAAAGGAGCAAAAGGGTTGCTTGGTATCACAGGTTATAACGGGGTGCTCGGGTATCGTTCCTCCTACAATCAATATGGACACAATAAACAGGTCGAGACGGCACGAAAACAAGCGAAACAGACCGCCATCGCATTAAAAGAGGACGGCTGGCAGTTCGCGAGTCATACGTACGGACATATTTGGGTCGGAAAAGAATCAGTCGCGACGATTCGTGCGGATCTTAAACGCTACAAACAGGACGTTGCTCCGCTGATCGGAAAAACGACGCAACTGATTTATCCATATGGCAGTGATGTCGGGGATTGGCATGAGTATTCGGGTGAGAAATATCGTTTACTCATCGATAGCGGTTTCCGTTATTTCTTCAATGTTGATGCGAGTCAACATGCGTGGAAACAAGTTGGACCCGACTACTTCCGCCAAGCTCGAATCAACGTTGATGGGATTCGTTTACGTCAAGCCGTTGCTGGAAAGACGAGCGTCCTCGATCCATTCTTTGATGCGAAAGAGGTCTTTGATCCAGCACGACCGGAACGGAAGTGACATGGTCCTTCGATTGATCAACTAGCTAGTAGTGAGAGGAGAGCTTTTCCTCTTTGACGGTAACGTTCTAGGTGATTGCTCAATTCCTCGTTTGAAACGATAGAATCAGATAAAAGATTAAATGTTTGTCGAACGAAATGAAAATTGAAACAACCCGAAAGCCAGAGTAACGATTTAAGTCGAACAAAATCATCGTGATCAAAAATATTCATGTCATAGTTTTCTAAAATCGTTTGCGCTAGTTCAGGGGACACGCTAAAAGAATGAATCCCTTCATTACGTGCGTACCATTTAAGGATCCATGCGAGGTCTTGTATACGATCAGAGTAACCGATATGCTCATGATCAACGATTCCGACGATATGATTGTTCTTCCATAATATATTTAGTGTATTGAGGTCTGTTGATAATACAGGTAGCACATCGTTCTTCAATCTGCGTTGTGCCTGATAGATATGGAACTGGACGAGATCGAGATAGTTACCTAACCTTTGTTGGTCTATTGAGGTGATGACAGTACCCAACTTTGATAGATCATGATGCCATTTTTGGTAGGCGACGGTATGGTCAACGACCGGAAAAGAAAATTGTGAATCGACCGGTATATCATGTAGCTGACTGAGCAACGCACCCATTTTTGACGCAGATGATTTAGTTTGTGCAGTAATATGTGTGCCGTCTATCCAATCAAAGAGGACACAGCGCCATGCTTGACCAGCATCATCCCGAATCAATGAAAATGTATTTGAGTCAGTTGTCGGTTGGACGCGTTTCATGAAGGGGAGTCCGTGTGCACGTATCCTATCAGTTGCGTATAATTGCTGATTCAAATCAGATGCAGAGGCAAGTTCTGTCTCAAAACTATATCGATCATCCGCAAGAAGGCGTAAAGAATAAGCGTTACTATTACAGATTATTCGATAATGTTTGTCACCATGAATTCCGAAAGTCGATAAAGAGATTGAATGATCTAGAGCAGAATCATATGAAATCCCAAATCGTGATAGAGCGATCGAAATCAATTGATTATCTTCAGGACACATAGTTCACGCTCCTCAAACGGTATAGCTCAAAACGGTAGTGGCTGCGTCCCGTCCTGATCCGTAAAGTGATAGGTCTTCGCGAGATCGGCAACGAAGACGGCTTGTCCAGAATAACGGCTAACATCGTCATCCGCCATGAGCGCTGTAACGGCTCGTCCGATATAGGTCGTCGATTCAGTCGCGGCACTCGCGAAACCGGCATCGACAACCCGTTCCGTCCGCATGAAACCGGGGCAGAGCGCGATAACGGAGATGGTCGTCTGAGCTAACTCCTGCGCCATGACGTGCGTCATCCGATTAATCGTTTGCATCGCCAAATCATAATAGAGGTTTCCCGCCATCTGATTTGGAGTGAATGACGTCAAATTGATGACGAGCGCAGCTGGACTTTGTTGTAGCAATGGCATCGCAGCCCGAATCGTCCACAAATACGCTTTTGGTCCGGCAGACATCATCGCGTCCCAATGTTCCGGTGGTCGCTCCCAAAACCGTCGTCCGGTTCCAGACGGCAAGTGGCTTTCCGAACCACCGAACACGCAGTTGACGAGGAGATCGATTCGACCATGTTGGTGCTGAATCTGCTGAATCAGACGATCGATGTCCATTTGATTCGTATGGTCACAAACGACGGGAATGCCAAGTCCGCCGCGTGCTGTGACACCAGCAGCTGTCTCTTCGATCGTCTCTCTACGGTTGTCCGTTGTCTGTTCATTCGTACTCCGTCCCGTGATGTAGACAATCGTTCCAGCGTCACCCAAGGCATATGCGATGCCACGTCCGGCACCACGGGAGGCGCCAGCGACGAGTGCAATCCGTTTTGACATGATGAAACTCCTTTCAGATACGAGAAGACGGATGGGCAGATGCGCATCCGTCTTCTTCTGTCTTTAAAAACCTTTAATCGTCATCCCACCATCGACATAAAGCGTTTGTCCGGTCACGTAACGGGCTGCAGCAGACGATAAGAAGACAGCTGGTCCAACCAGTTCTTCTAATTCACCGACTCGACCGAGCGGTGTCACGTCAACGATCTCTTGCAGGTATGTAGGATCTTCCAGCAATGGTTCTGTTAATGGTGTCTTAAAATACCACGGTCCGATTGCATTGACGCGAATATTTTGTGGTCCCCATTCAAGCGCCAGTACTTTCGTCATCTGAATCATTGCCGCTTTTGTCGTCGCATACACGACACCGGTCCGTAAGGCGACGTGACCAGCAACCGAGGCGATGTTCAGAATGCTTCCACCTGTCTCCTGCATCCGTTTACCAACTTCTTGAGCAAAGAAGAAGGCGGATTTCAGATTAGTCTGTTGGATCGTTTCCCACTCGTCTTCCGTCACATCGAGTGCCTTCGAGCGAATGTTCATTCCAGCGTTGTTGACGAGCCCATCAATCTGCGTTACTTGTTCGTAGACACGAGCTACCGTCTCGACGACTTGTTTCCGGTCAGTGATGTCGCACGGGAAGATGTAAGCCGTTCGACCGAGTCGTTCGATTTCTTGTGCCGTCTCCTTCAAATCCCGTTCCGTCCGGGCGACGAGAATGATGTTAGCACCGGCTTCTGCCATCCCGATGGCGAGCGCGCGTCCGATGCCTCGTCCAGCTCCAGTGATAAGAAATGTCTGATCGGTTAACGAAAAACTTGGAAGATACATGATGTCACGTCCTTTTATTGAGAGTCACCACTTACTCTAATGAAAAATTGACTGAAAAGAAAGAAAAATCACTCCATAGTAAAGTGGAGATGGTAAAATATTGAAAAGGAGGGATGAGATGAAGCGTGGTTTAGTTGTGACATTATGTATAGCACTCGTGAGCCTTGCTGCTATTCAACTAGTCGGTACCGAAGTCTATCGTTATTTCTTTTATGATCCGGCAACCTATCAAGCCCGATTTATGTTTGATGGAGGCGGGAAAGAAGAAGGAAAACCGACCAAGCAAAAAATGGACATCCAAAGCGGGGGATTTGCGGATAAGGATGCCTTAGGTGTTGCTACCTTTTATGGCGTCGTCGGTCTTATCATACTACTGATTGTCATCTTCAGTGTGCGATATTTCTTGAAGCGTTTGCGAAAACGACGCAAACGAGAGAATGTAATCGACGATTTAATGGATCCGCCGCCGGTGTTTTCCCCAAATCGTTCGACACGACAAACACTTGTTGGTGAAGAATCAGAGTCAGAGATTCGCCGTCTGTTACAAACGTTCGATCGGCAACTGACACGACAAAAACGCCGCCGCTCCGAAGAGACGGTCGGCGAATGGTTACAACGGATTGATGTCACGCTTGATCCATCGATCTACCATCTCGTCCGGTACGGTGACACACCGGATTCGGCGATTTCACAAGATCAAGTCGATGGGCTGAGGCATGAACTACAAGTGCACCTTCAGCGCGACTGACCAAGTAAATCAAGCAGAATCGCATGATGAGAGGCGTCCCGTGAGACGAGTGACAATTCACGGACGACATCAAACCCGTCGACCGGTAACGTCTTGATTTCTGGGGATAGTCCGTCTTGGAAAATCTCCGGCAACAGGGCAATACCGAGCCCTGCACGGATGAAACCGAGGACGCTTGAACCGAATTCCATCTCGTTTTCTGCTTGGTAGACGGCACCTCGCTCGATGAACGCGTCCTTTAGGATGTTCGTCGAATCACAATCGATCGGAAGCGATAAGAAAGAGGCGTCACGAATTTGCTCAAACGCCACAGACGTACAGCCTATAAATCGTTCATCGTCTTGATGCACATAAAGCAAAAAGTTCTCCGTATACAAATGCGTCGTATGATACGGATGGACATGGTGACGATCGTCGAGTAAGACAGCATCGTATCGCCGTTCTTCAAGACCTTGCATCAAATCGATCGTCGTATGCGCCGTCTTCAATTTGAGATCCGGGACCGTCGCTTGACGCGAGACGTGACGCGGGAGATACGTCATCGCGACGCTTGGCCATGATCCGAGTGTCAACGTCGTCCGTTCGTCAATCGTACCGATCCGTCGTTTCATCTGATCGATCCGGTCAAGCAGTTCGCGACTCTCTTCAAAGACGATTTCGCCAGCTGTCGTCAACGTGACACCATGTGCCGAACGGTGTAACAACGAGACTTCGAGTGCACTCTCAAGACTTTTGATTTGTTTACTTAACGCCGGTTGCGTCATATGCAGTACTTCGCTTGCTTTCGTCAGGCTACCGGTCTCCGCGGTGACGAGGAATGCTTCCATCCATTCGGTCTTCATTGGTTCACGCTCTTTTCATACAGGTTGTTTAGAACTTACGCCATTTGAACGCATCTGACAATC
Organism: Exiguobacterium sp. s91; assembly: GCF_018618915.1. Classification (NCBI taxonomy): domain Bacteria; kingdom Bacillati; phylum Bacillota; class Bacilli; order Caryophanales; genus Exiguobacterium; species Exiguobacterium sp. s91. Next base: position 1,175,414 of record NZ_JACSMZ010000001.1, read on the forward strand.
ATTTTGCATTTTTTATATTCTTAGTTTGGAATATTCTAAAGTGGGAATATATAAAATGAAGAGGTGAACGGATATGAACGATCGGATACCAATACGATTCTCAGCTCTCGGAGATGCGACACGGATCCAACTCATCGAAGCGTTACGAGATGGTCCTCGCTCCGTCAATGAGTTAGCTGAACAACTACAGATACGCCAACCGCAAACCTCGAAGCATTTGAAGCTGTTGCTTGACGCGGAACTAATCACTGTCGAACGGCAGGCGAATCGTCGCTTGTATAGCCTTCGCCCAGAAGCGTTTCGAGAGCTCGTCATGTGGAGCAACTCGCTTGCGCGAATGGAAGCCCGCATGCATCGTCTAGACGCACATTTGAAGCAGATTCAGTCGAACGTGAAGGGAGACGGGACCAATGAAAAAGGAATTGAAGACTTCGATTGAGGGGAAGACTCTACGAATGGAATGGACGTGTGAGGCGCCGCGAGATAGCGTCTTTGCCGCATTCACGGAAAAAGAGCAGCTTGAAGCGTGGTGGGGACCGGAAGGCTGGGAGACGACGATCGAGACGTTTGAGTTTCAACCAGGTGGTGTGTGGCATTATTGCATGCGCTGTATTGATCCGACGCAAGGTGACTTTTACGGCATGGAGTCGTGGGGGAAAGCGATTTTCAGACACATCGATGCTCCGAACACGTATAGTCATGCCGATTATTTCTCGGACGCGTCAGGGGCGATCTCTGAACATTTACCAGGAAGCGAGAATATCACGACATTTCTCGACCACGGGGAGACGACGTTGATCGTCTTCGAGTCAACCTATGAGACAGAAGCAGCCGTGCAAGAAGTGCTCGGTATGGGGATGAAGGAGGGCTTTACGTCGCAACTGTATCGCCTCGATCGTCTATTAGTGAAACAGTGAGAAGGAGTCGGTGAGGGATGCGGAAGCTCAGTCTTATAGTATGTATGCTTTGTTTAGCCGGTTGCGGAAAGTATACGATGGAAGAGGCGAAGGAGAACGGCGACATCATCGTCCAGAAGGATGTTGCGAACAGCGACCGATTCGAGTCCTTTTTGAAGAAGTCGAAGCAAGGGGAATCGGATCAGATTCGCATCACGGCGTTTACGACTGAAGGCGATCCGGTGTTGTATGACGTCAAGTATGAGGGCAAGTCGTATCACTATACGTCCGATTCATCGCGTGATCAGTTCGGTACGACAGACGATGATCGTAAAAACGAAGTCTGTCAGCAACTCGACAAGACAATCGTGAAGCAGAAGGCAACCTACACGTTACGTCAATGCGCTGAAGGAGAGGATCATGAGCTGCTACGATTGCCAAAACAATAATCAAAAAGGATCGTGTCCCGTCGAATCAATCAGCGGGCACGATCCTTTTTATTCGCTGTCGAGCCGACGTAAGGCTTCGCGCCAACTGGAGAAGCGTTCAATCAACAATGTCAGTGAAGGTGCTTGGTGCGCACGCGCCCACTTGGCATATTGCTGACTCGTCAGAAGCGGTCCATGTGTGGCAGCAGCTTGTTGAAGAGCGTCTAAGCAGTCTTGATCGGTGAAGAAGCCGTTCGAGGTGAGATCGAAGTGTGCCAAGGCCTTTTTCCAGGTGCCGAACCGACGAATGATCGTATTCGCACTCAGCATTTCTGGGTGTAGATCCCGCAATTCCGTGTAGGAGCGAATCGTCATGTTCGTTCCTTTTTGTGCGACATAAAAAGCGACGCTCTCTTCGATCGACCACCGCTTCGTTCGCTTGACCGCGGCGGGACGGTTCAACGTCATGCGTTCTTTCGTCGATAAATGGGAAGTCTTGACGATTCCAGCTCGTTCTAACAAGTGTGCCCACGAACCGAATCGGGCATTGATTTCTTCAAGCGAAGGGTAAGGAAGTTGAGCTGCTAACTTTTGATAATGGGTAGCTTTCATAGGTGAATGGTGCATTTGATGAAGACCTTGAATCAAGCGGATGATCTTCTCATCCGTTGCTAAGGTGGAAGTGGAAGTCGGATGTTGACGCATGCAAGATATCTCCCTTTTGAATGGTTGTTCCAATTACAGGCTAGTGTAGCATGAGCGATTGCGAGAACATACTAACAATATCGTAAGGTAAGAAAAATAGCGCATTTCTATCCGGGAAATACAGGAAAATCAGAGATGAAACACGAATACAATATTATAGAAGAAAAGAGGGGGAACTGATCAATGACAGAAACACAGACGATTAATACGATGGAGGATATTTTAAAGATGCTCGACGCACGATTGCGTGAACCAGAACCGTTTTGGGACAAGTTCTATGAAGATCGGTCGAAACCGGTCCCGTTTTTTAAGAACATTCCGGACGAGAACTTAGTTCGCTACGTCGAAGAGGGCTGGCTCTCGCCTGGTGATGCGTTAGATCTCGGAACAGGACCGGGTCGAAATGCGATCTATCTCGCAACACACGGTTTCTCGGTGACGGGACTGGATCTCTCAGCAACCGCGTTAGACTGGGCAACGGAACAAGCACAACAGACTGGAGCGCACGTTGCGTTTCGAAAGCAAGATTTTCTAGAGACGACCGAACAGAATACATATGATTTCATTTACGATTCCGGCTGTTTTCATCATATGGCGCCACATCGACGTGTGACTTATGTGACGCGACTGAAGGAGATGTTGCGACCAGGAGGATATTTCGGATTGACGTGTTTTGTTGCGGGCGGTCCGCTTGGCGGGGCGACGTTGACGGACTGGGAAGTCTATCAAGAAAATAGTCTCCAAGGCGGACTCAGTTACACGAAAGAGCGATTACTCTCTATATTCGATGCATTCGACGTCATCGAACTAACGGAAATGCAACCCGTCGACAATCCAGAGGCATTATTTGGTCATACTGGACTGTGGACCGGTTTGTTTCGATTAAAGGATTGATTCGTCCGGCATTCGAGACATGAACCAGTCTACAAAGTAATGGACATCCTCTAGCGATACGATTTGGTGTGTATCGTAAGCGGCGAACAGTGACAAAAAGCGCGGTTCATCAGGGAAATAATGAAGCAGGATCGAGCGGAGTGTCTCTAGGTCATGCACGAAGCTTTGATCTTCCTCTAAGATGAGGTGATAGGCGCTCCGAACAATCCGTTTCACGATCGAATCCGAATGAAGCAGAGCGACCCGACCTGTTTCTAGGAGAAATAAATCCGTTTTCAACTGCTCGCATAACCCACTGTTTAACGCGAAGCCAAGAGCGCGTGTCGGACGAAGGGACGGAAATCGACTTTGGAGATTTTCGCCTGCCAAAAACAAATTGACGGATTTCAACCAGACGCCCCAGCGAAGTGCTTCGTCATCCCGTATGACGTCGCCAAGCAGACCGATGTCATAATCGATTTTGGTGACGAATGGATAGTCCGTCAACCAATCTTCCGTCCGTTTATCTAACTGCATGTGTTCTTCTTCCGTCAACGGTTCTGTCAAAATCAGTGTAAAATCGAGATCGGATTCAAAGGGACGCGCCGTTCCTTTTGCGACGCTGCCATACAAGTACACGCCATGAAACACGGATAAGGTTTGTAAATAGGCGACGACGTCTCGAATCACGGCACGATAACGGACAGGAATCGCTTCAGCGGAAGTCGGATTGTGGATGTAGCCATTTTTCGTGCCAAATGTCGTTGGATACTGCATCTGTCTTCCTCCTCATCCTTCAGGGATGGATTGATAGCGATACCACTTCTTGTTTCGCTGCACATATATAAACATCGTATCATCTTTTTCTTGATAGATGACCGTACCGCTCTTAAGACGAGTTGCCATGCCGTCCTCGAGCGTCTTTTCGGGTGCTATTTTTTGAACACGTGGACCAGGAGTCAAGAAAAGATCGGAGACGGTTACGACCTGATCTAGTCGGTACACGCGATCGTTCAAGCGGATGACGTCTTGATCTTGTTCAATGGCTTCTGCCGCGATGAGGTCTGTCGTTGTCATCGTCGTCTCCGCTAAGCATCCACTAAGAAAAGAATGATCAATACGATAGTAGCTAACACTTTTTTCATGAAAATACCTCTTTCTCTGGTTATATATCGTAATTTACGATATATTCGGATTATACGATATAAGGGGGAGCATCATGATTTCAGCTGATTTTGCAAAAATCTATTATCAACTACATCCTAGGTTCGAGGAAAACCTGTCTCACCAAAGTGTGCGTATTTTGCAATACATTCAATTTGCGGTGAGTCCGACGATCAAGCAGATTGCCGAGGCATTTCGCCTCTCACATAATACGACGTCCGAGCACGTCAAAAAGTTGGACAGATTAGGCTATATCGAAAAAAAACGGAATCCAGAAGACCAACGCCAAGTGACGATTGGTTTGACAGACTTAGGAGATACAATCGTTCGTCGTCATACGGAACTCGATCCTGAACGGTTGAATCAAGTCTTTGCTACGATGTCAAAAACAGATCAACAGGCGATTGAACAGGCGTTTCGATTGTTGCGGGAGGCGGCAGATGACTGCTTTTCTCGTTAAGGTGCTGTCGAGCGCACTGGTCATCGGTCTCGTCACGGAAGTCGCCCGGCGTTCACCGTCACTGGGAGGCGTGTTGTCTGCATTGCCCGTCGTCAGTCTGATTAGCTTTGCCTGGCTCGTTAAACAGGGAAGTGAACGGGCAGAACTGAGTACATTCTTAAAGAGTGTGTTACTCGGATTACCAGCGACGTTCTTATTGCTTGCCGTCTTATATGGATTGATTCGCTTAGGCATTCCTATTTTTTACAGTATACTCGGTGCAACGAGCTTTTTTATTGCTTGTTGGTATATCCAACGTCACCTACAACAGTGGTGGCAAACCTAAAAAAGGAGACAAAGTAATGATAACCCTTCAAACAAAGCGATTGACGATTTATCCATGTACAGCGAATGACGTGACACGTTTACAACAACAGCACTACGATAACGGACCGGAAGTTCAGCATCACTTGACGTTACTCGCGTCAGATCCCTCGCTGCTATACTGGGGCAGCTGGCTCGTCATGACAAAGGATGGTCAAGTAATCGGGGATATCGGATTCAAGGGGAAGCCGGACATACGACAAGCGGTCGAAATCGGTTATGGTCTGTTACCAGCGTATCTCAATCAAGGGTTTGCGACGGAAGCAGTTCAAGCATTGATTGAATGGGCGTTTGAACAAACGGAAGTGACAGGGGTACTTGCGAAGACGGAGTCGACGAATCAAGCATCAATCCGAGTACTCGAAAAAGCGGGATTGATTCAGGTCGGGAGAGACGATCGGTATACCATGTGGGAGCGTATGAAGAGGGTGTAAAGGAAACTTTACAGGTGGTATGTTATTTACATATAGTGGGACTACGAGGTGAAATCATGAAAAATAAGGTCAAGAAGATGCGCGAAGAACGAGGTTGGTCGCAAGGCGAACTGGCAAAACGATTGAACGTGTCGCGTCAGACGGTCATTTCCATCGAAAAAGAGCGGTATAATCCGTCACTCGACCTCGCGTTTTCACTAGCTGATCTGTTTGAACGGCGAATCGAAGACATCTTTACACCGAATCGAACGAACGAGGAGGGAATAGAATGAAGCGAGTTAATGTGTTGTTAGACTTCATTTTAATTGGAGTAGGTCTGTACTTAACGATGACAGATCCGGCGGCTAAAACTCTTGGGATTATCCTCGTTTTAGCTGGCGTCACGTCACGTATCACAGGAACGGTATTCTCGCCAACGGAACCGTATGATGAGCGCCAAGGAGAGATTAAAATCCGTAGTGGACATATCGCTTATCTCGTAAGTATCGGATATCTTTTCTTGATCTTGATTCTCGTCAATCTGTCGATCATAAAAGACATTCAATTTGCTCTGTTATTAGCATTAGGAGGACAACTTTTATTCTTTCCGCTTGTATTGCTGTACGTGAACCGAAAGATGTAAGGAATGAATGTTTATAAAAATGATACTTGTAACCGTTATCAACAATGATATAGAATGTAATGGAATAGGGATTGTTACTGGTCAAGCAGGCGAAACCCAAATCAGCGATCACTGGAACCGTGAGTGACGTTTGATTTGGGTTTTTCTATTTTTCTGATTTGAAAGGAGGTCACCGATGATCATTCATCAAATTTTCAACAACAATGTCATCAGTGTATTTGACGAAGCAGGGCGTGAGCGAGTCGTCATGGGGAAGGGAATCGGCTTTAAACGGAATTCAGGACAGAAGATATTAGCCTCCGATGTGGAAAAAGTCTTTTATCTCGATGATGCAGGTAATCATGAACGATTTAAATTACTACTTCAAGAAATTCCTGAAGAAATCATCGTCTTGACTGATGATATCGTAACGATTGCTAAATTGACGCTCGGGAAAAAACTCAATGAACTTGTGTATATCGCTCTTGCTGATCATTTACATTTTGCATTAGAACGTCATGAAAAAGGCTTAGAGATCAAAAATGTATTGCTTTGGGAGATTAAACGTTTATATCAAGATGAGTTTAGTGTTGGTCTGCAAGCGCTTGAACTGGTTGAAGAAAAATTCAATATCATATTACCTGAAGACGAAGCAGCCTATATTGCACTTCATATCGTGAATGCTGAATTAAACGAAGAGATGCCAAACATCGTCTCAATGACAAAAGTCATTCAAGAAGTATTGAATCTCGTAAAATACCACTTTGCACTAGAATGGGATGAGAATGCTCTCGCCTATCATCGTTTTGTAACCCACCTTAAATTTTTTGCACAACGACTCGTGACACGAACGGAATACGAAGGAGATGAGAGTGCGCTTTTCGATCTAGTGAAAATGCAATATCCAAAGTCCTATGTCTGCACTGAAAAAATCGCTACCTTTATTCAGACAAAATATGATTATCGGTTGACGGATGAAGAGAAATTGTACCTAACGGTTCATATTACAAGATTGATTAAAGAAAAAAAGAAAGATTGACATATTAATGTATTGTTGTTATTATGTGGTTAATAAATATATATTTATCTAATAGGATTGTTACTGGTCAAGCAGGCGAAACCTAGGTGAAGCAATGCGTATTTCTATGAAATACGTAACTTGTTCTCATCTGGGTTTCTTTTTGTGTCTATCAACTATGGAGGTGTACTATGAAATACGATCAACTGGCTAAAGCAATCATTGAATCTGTCGGAGGTGAACAAAACGTTAGTTCACTTGTCCATTGCGCGACCCGACTACGTTTCGTACTTAAAGATAAAGCAAAGGCTGATAAACTAAAACTTGAAAAACTAGAAGGTGTTATTGCTGTAAAAGAGAGCGGAGGGCAATTTCAGGTCGTCGTCGGAAATACAGTACCTGAGGTATATCAAGCAATTGGGAAACAAACAAAGCTGATGGAAGAATCAACAGATACTTCTGAGACAAGTGAAAAGGGAAATATTTTCGGTCGAGCGATTGATGTTATTTCGAGTATCTTTACGCCGTTGCTTGGTGTCATGGCGGGAGCAGGTATCTTGAAAGGTTTACTTGCGATTGCGACGAATGCAGGTTGGTTAGTTCCTACCGAAACAACTTATATCATTTTAAATGCTACAGCGGATAGTCTCTTTTACTTCTTACCTATTTTGTTAGCGGTTACATCAGCGCGAAAGTTTGGTGCAAATCAATTTGTTGCCATGACAGTAGCGGGTGCTTTAATTTATCCTACAATCATTCAACTGAAAGCGGATGCAGTCGCGACGACATTCTTCGGTATACCCGTGACGATGATGTCCTATACATCTACAGTCATTCCGATCATTCTTGCCGTTTGGGTTATGAGTTATGTTGAGAAATTTTTCAATCGATATGTCCATGAGAGTGTTAAAAATTTTGTTACTCCTTTGATTGCTCTCGTTACAATCGTTCCATTGACATTAATCGTGTTTGGACCAATCGGCGTTACGTCAGGTGACTTGATTGCTGCTTTTATTTTAAAGGTACTAGCATTTAATCCGATTTTAGCAGGGGCGTTCATTGCCGGTGTATGGCAAATCCTCGTCATTTTCGGTATTCACTGGGGAGTTGTTCCGATTTTCATCAATAACATTGCTACTAAAGGATATGACTATATCAAACCGGCAACTGCACCAGCAATTTTTGCACAGGCAGGAGCATCATTTGGTGTCATGCTTCGATCAAAAAATAAAAAGTTAAAAACATTAGCAGGTTCTACGGGAATTACCGCATTATTCGGTATTACAGAGCCTGCCGTATATGGAGTCACGTTACGCTTAAAGCGTCCTTTCATTGCAGCAATCATTAGTGCAGCAGTAGGTGGAGGAATCGTAGGACATTTTGGAAGTGTAGCAGTTGCTTCTGGTCCTCCGGGATTATTGACGTTACCCGTCTTTATTGGAGATAGTATGACAGCGTTTTACGGGTTGTTAATTGGTGTTGGTGTCTCATTCTTTTTATCGATGGTCTTAACATACATCCTTGGTTTTGAAGATGATCCGATTAAAAAAGAAGTGGAAAAAAATATTCGTCCATCAACAGAGATGACGATTCCAAGCCCAGTGTCAGGTCAAATCGTGTCTCTCGAAAAAGTTTCGGATAGTGTGTTTGCGAGTGGAGCAATGGGGAAAGGTTTCGCAGTCGTTCCGACTGAAGGAAAAGTAATCGCCCCAGTGTCAGGTCAAGTAACTGCTATATTTGCAAGCAAACATGCGATTGGTATTCGGTCAGAGGACGGAATGGAGATCCTCATTCATGTTGGGATTGATACGGTACGCTTAGATGGAACTCACTTCGAATTACACGTCACACAAGACCAGAAAATCGAACCAGGGGATGTATTAATCACTTTTGATATGGAATCGATTCAAGCGGAAGGTTATGACATCATCACACCTGTGATTTTCACGAATTTATCAGAAGAACGACAAATTACGATTGACCAAGATCAAATTTCAGTAAGTGAATACAATAAACCTGCTTTTGCATAAGAAAGGATGAGACGATGCAATTTCCAAAAAACTTTTTATGGGGTGGCGCTATTGCTGCTAATCAAGCAGAAGGTGCCTATTTATCCGATGGAAAGGGATTATCTTCCGTTGATTTAATTCCTAATGGGTCGACTCGAAGAGCCGTCATGAAAGGAGACTTATCACATTATGAGCCGCTCCCAGAACTAACTTATCCATCCCATGAGGCGATTGATTTTTATCATCGCTACAAGGAGGATATTGCGTTATTCGCCGAAATGGGATTTAAAGCACTTCGTTTATCGATTTCATGGGCGCGTATCTTTCCAAATGGTGATGAAGAACAACCAAACGAACAAGGATTGAAGTTTTACGATGAAGTGTTCGATGAATTATTGAAATATGGAATTGAACCGGTCGTTACGATGGCGCACTTTGATGTCCCCGTTCATTTAGTAAAGCATTACGGAAGTTGGCGCAATCGAAAGATGGTTACATTCTTCGAACAATATGTGAAGACGATCGTATCCCGGTATCATTCAAAAGTTCGTTATTGGATGACTTTCAATGAAATAAATATGTTGTTCCATCTTCCTTATATGGGAGCTGGATTAGTATTCGCAGAAGGAGAGAATCGGCAACAAATTCAGTATCAAGCAGCACATCATCAATTGGTAGCGAGTGCGCGTGCCGTGGAAATTGCTCATACGATTAAACCGGATCTTCAGGTTGGGTGTATGTTGGCAGCAGCTATGACATATCCTTATACCTGTAACCCAGATGACGTCGAAAAAGCGATGGAACGTGATCGTGAGAATTTCTTCTTCATTGATGTACAAGCTCGCGGTGCCTATCCTGGTTATGCATTAAGACAATTGAAAGATGCTGGAATTGAAATTCAGATGGAACCAGGTGATATTGAACTATTACGCAACCACACAGTGGACTTTATTGGTTTTAGTTATTATTCGAGTCGCTGTATCAGTACTGATCCAGAAATATTGGATAAGATGACAGCGGGGAATGTGTTCCCGACTGTTAAAAATCCATATTTGAATCAATCGGAATGGGGATGGACGATTGATCCGAAAGGACTCCGTTTAACGGCGAATCAGTTATATGACCGTTATCAACTCCCGTTATTCATCGTCGAAAATGGCTTAGGGGCATTTGATGAATTGGATGGTGAAGGAAACATTCAAGATGACTATCGAATTGCTTATTTAACAGATCACATACGCGCAATGTACGAATCGATTCAAGACGGTGTAGAACTTATCGGTTACACGAGTTGGGGCTGTATTGACCTCGTTAGTGCTTCTTCCGGAGAATATGCAAAACGGTATGGCTATATTTATGTAGATCGTCATGATGATGGCAGTGGAACGAATCGAAGACAAAAAAAGGCGTCATTTGATTGGTATAAAAAAGTAATTGCATCAAATGGTGCCTTTATAGAAAATCAAAAACATATTAAAATCAAATAAAGGTATAGCTAACGATTTTGATCTAGAAATGTTTAGATTACAAATCGTTAGCTTTTTAATTATTATTAGATTCTTTCATAAAAAATCATCAATGAAGGTATTTTCAATATTCAACCATGAATCGCAAACGTATCCCGTAATTCGATGATTGTTCCTTCTGGTGCTTTTAATTTGCTGAGATGACCATCGACGACGAAGTAGATGTTTCCGCCGTGTTTCGGTAGGAAAGGCATCCCGAGTCGTTCCAGGCGTGTTACTTCTTCTTGCAAGTCGTCAACGTAAAGTGCGAAATGGACGGGACCCGCTGCTTGTTTCGTATAATCGGTGAACGGCTGACCCGATTTGGGTGTTTGCAATTCGATATAGAAATCACCGAGTCGTAACCAGCTGTTAAAGGCGCGGTCGTGAAAACCAGGTGACTCTTGAACGAGGGAGAACCCAAGCTGTTCATAAAAGTGTTTAGACGCAGCGTAGTCCGTCGTCTGAATACAGATGTGATGAATTTGTTTCATACTAAAACCTTCCTTCGTGTTCAATGAAATCATGCAAAACTAGTGTAGCATTTCATGGATCGGTTGGAACGAACGAAATGGAGAATAGGATGCAACAAACGATGAATTTGATTTGTGAACGTTTTACAATAGGGCAAATGATTAGCGAACCTGTACGATTGACTGGCGGACTCATGCATGAGACATGGCGATTACAGACGACGACTGGATCTTACGTCTTAAAGCGATTGAATCCGGACATCATGCAACGTCCTGAAGCGCGAAAAAATTTTAAAATGTCAGAAGATGTCGCCATGCAAGCGTCATTTCACTTAGCAGCATTACCAGCACGTCGCGTCAACGATCAAGCGGTACAAACGATTGACGGCTCGGATTACCTTTTATTTGATTGGATCGATGGCAAGACGTTATCAACCGATCAGTTTCGATCGGCACATGCACGACAAATCGGAGTTCAATTAGGACGATTGCACGCTCTTTCTATAGCGACGACTGGCTTCATAAAGCCGGATACCTCAAGTACTTCAATCGATTGGAACGGTCATTTAGAAGAAGGAAAACGGCAGCAAGGAAAGTGGCTGCAGCTATTCATGGAAGAGCAGGAACATTTGCAACGAATTGAAAGATTAGCACAGAAAGCACAGAAACAACTGCCAGTAGACTGGATCGTCAGTCATCGTGATCTCGATCCAAAAAACGTCCTCTGGACACCAACGGGTCCAGTCCTGATTGACTGGGAGTCTGCGGGTCTGATCCATCGAGCCGTCGACGTGTTCGAGACAGCCTGTTATTGGGCGAAGCTGAAAAACAATACGTTTGACCGCGTTCGATTTAACGCATTTCTTGACGGTTACGCGACAAACCAACGTTTGTCTGATGTCGACTGGACGCACGTCATCGATAGCAGTGTTCAAGGAAAGCTCGACTGGCTGAATTTTAATCTCAATCGCTCACTTGGGAAAAGTGGAATCCCTGAGGCGGAACGAGTACTTGGAACGAAGCAAGTCCTTTTAACGATAGAAGAATTACGAGCGCACGACCGGAATCGCTGGATCAAGTGGATATCCGTAAGATAAGCATAAAAAGAGGCACCGAATCACTCGAATTCGATGCCTCTTCGTTATTAAAACGATTTGACCAACTGTTCAATAGTTGATTCAGGAGTGCGAATCGGAATATAACCAAGTTGCTTGATTCGGTCATTCGCAAATGTCGCGTGTTCCGCTGCACGCTTCGGTATTTGGTACGGCTTGTCACTTGCTGTGATCAACTTCATCCGGAAATCCGTCTCAGGTAGATTCGCATCGATCGCATTAAAAATATCCCCATTATGCGCATTCGTTGCGGCAAGGACGATCATTTCGACTAGATTATCCGTATGGACCCACGGGACGACATCGTCCGGGTGCACCCAGGTAATCACATCCGCCTCCTTCATCCGCTCGACTTGACGATCCCCCCAATAGGACTGCTCCTCGGCACAAATTGATCCTGGACGTAAGATGATTAAATCGGAATCGGGTGTATATTCCTGTAACAGGCGTTCGGATTCCTGTTTTGTATGGATATAGACGTGCTCGGACGGTAAGAGCGGTGACGTTTCCGTAAAATGTCCACTCACGACTTCGCCGTACACGGAAGTCGTCGAGATGTGAACGATGCGCTTGACACGAGCTTTTGTCGCAGCATCCGCGAGATGTTGTACACCTGTAACATTTGCTTCCTGTGCTAAATCGGGATCATCTCCGAGATAGGCAGCACAGTGAATCAACAGATCGACTTGAAGTGTTGTAAGAAGCGAATTCGGATCACCGAGTTCACCGATGACTGCGTGGACACCTTTGAAAGCGTATTGATCCGCTTGTTCCTGAGAGCGATACAAACCTCGCACTTCACGCGCTTCTTTTAGAAAACGTCGCGCAACACGAGAACCAAGCGTTCCGGTCATTCCTGTAACTAAAATCGTACTCTCTTTCAGGTTCATAAGTGCTTAACCCTTTGACTCTGTCTTTTCAGCGAAACATTGCTCACAAATGAAACGTCCTTCGCTTTTTAGGTATGCTTTGACTTCCGTCATCCCGCGATGTTTCGGATAGCGCATCTGGATGTAGACTTTTTCATTTCCTTCAATCGTTTTGCCGCAATGCATACATGTCGGTTCTTTGCCGAACATCCTAACGCCCCCTATAAATTAATATCTTCTATCTTATCGTAAAGGAAAAACCAGAGTGTTGGAAGAATAAAGTAAAAAAGGAATCTAAAGGAGGGTGTCTATGATCTTCATTGCTATTTTTCTCGCCGTTGGTGGAGTCGTTTGGTTCATTTCAGCGCGGAGTCAATCGAAACATCGATCGCTCGACGATCAGGAATATACATTGAATCAACATGATGTCCATCAGCAACAAAATCATCGTGATTTTTGAAGGCATGTAAAGGAGCACCCGGTCGACGGACCGGATGCTCCTTTTTAGCGATTGCGTACATGGAGAAAATATTTTGCGTTGCTCCAGATCAAGGCGATAATCAATAAGCTGATTGCAAAGATCTGAGATTGACCGGTCTCAGACGAATACACGACTAATACGACAATGATACCCATCAATAAAAATTGTAACAGGGACTGTGACCGAATCAGACCTTCGAACATGACGTGACGTTCTCCGTCATCTGAGGCAGCGAATAGCTTTTCAGCATAGTTCTTTTCCGAATACTTTGGGAAATAGCGGTTGGGATAGATCTGGCGCATAAGATTGAGAAAATAAATCGAGGAAATACAACTGATGACGAAAAAGAATCCACTCAGTATCAAATGAAGACCGAACTGGTTTTCAATGATGCTAAAAGAAGCGAGCCCGATACTGAGGAGATTGGAGAACTGCACGATCATCATGCCGTCCGCATAGTAGCGATTCACTTGATCGTCAATCGCGTCCTCTTCGTCGGAAGAAACAGAGCGTTTAGTCAATTGACGAATTTGTAAATAGCGTACGATGTAACTGAGAGTCAAGATCGTCAAGATAACCAAAAGACCAGTGAATATGTAATCAAGATAGAGCGATCGTTCAAACTGTGACAAATTGGTATTTTTGAGGACAAACATGACGAAATAACTGCTAATGAAACCGAGTAAAGCTGCGATGATGACTTTGACTGCTTCCTTGTTCATGTTAATTCCTCCTCATCGAAATAAAAGATGTCTTCTAACGGCGTATCAAACACACGAGAAATTTTGACAGCGATCAATAGCGACGGCATGAATTCTTCGCGTTCGATTAAGCTGATCGTCTGGCGCGAAATGTTCGCACGCCGTGCCAGTTCAGACTGATTCCATCCGTGACGGGCACGTAATTCTTTTAATCTGGATTTCATATAGGGATTCACCTCCTATATAATGTAACTTATCACGGTCTTTTTGACAAAGATAATAGTCAAATAAGACAATATGATAGTCATTTATTTGTAAAATGATCATATCGTTGGCATAAACTGTATACTGGAATAAGTTGAAAGGAGATGTGAAATCCGTCGATGAAATCTCAGTCACCTGTAAATGATAATTTTTATAATGATAAGGATGTTGCGCATCGAATCGCTTCGATTCTCCAAATGGAAGAGACATTGCTCAAACAAAAAATCGTGTATCTCCAGGACGTCACAGACCCCGGTACCACTTCTGAATACGAACAAGGGCGTCAGCAGCTATCGGATAAGCTCGATACGTTGAGACGTTCCGTAAAAATGGATCTCGTCTCGCGCGATGACGTCCCACTTCGAACGAGAGCACGTTTTGAACAATCACTCAGAGCAACAAGTACGACAGAGGAGGAAGCTTGTCTTATTCAAGACTATCTCCGAATTGAGGCGACGATGCTGACAAAATCGGGAGAGTCGGTTTCCGATCTTCATGCTGCTTTATTTGACGCGGATGAATCCACTCGAAAACAAGCGCTCTTATCGATTGAGGAAGCATTCCGCATGAAAGAATCCGTCATTCAACCCTTGTTTTCACGACTCGTTGATTTACGACAAGCGCGTGCCACTGCAAGTGGTAAGATCGGATACGAAGAACTAGCTTTTGCAGAACTCGGACGCGTCGATTATACGAGTCAAGATGTCAATCATTACGCCACTATCATTCAATCCGACTTTCTACCGGTCAAACGGCGATTTCAGCGCGAACAACAAACGTTTCTCGGCAAAAAGACGCTCCATCCGTGGGACGTCCGACAATCGGCCTATACACAGATTGATCATCACGTGACCGGTTCTGACACTTCATTCTTAGACAAGGCACAAGCAATTCTCGAGAGTGTTCATCCCTATTTTGCGGACATATTAAAAGTAATGCGACATAGGAATCATCTCGATATCGATGCCCGGTCGAACAAAGCCGGCGGAGGGTTTTGTGAGTATTTACCGGTCGAACAACAATCGTTCTTATTTATGAATCGCATCCATACGTTTGATGATCTCGTCATCTTCATGCATGAGATCGGCCATGCCGTCCATCATGATGCGATGAAAGAAACGTACGACGGACTACAACCGATTCCGCTTGAAGTAGGGGAGTTCGCTGCCATGTCGCTCGAGTTGTTGACGATGAACGAATGGCATCAGGTGATTTCGGATAAAAAAGACGTTGCCCGGGCAAAACTGGAACAGATGCGTTCCATTGTCGAGTTCTTACCCGAGACGATCATCGTCGATCGTTTTCAATCATGGCTCTATGCTCACCCCGACCATGATCCAAAAGAACGACATGTCTATTATGCCGATTTCCGAGAATCATACGATACGGACGTCATCGATTGGTCGGAAACACCCGATTGGAAAGGTCACGAATGGATGAGTGTCATCCATCTCTTTGAGACACCGTTTTATTACATCGAGTACGCGATTGCTCAGATTGCCGCTCTTCAGTTGTATCATCGTTTCACGAAAGACCCTGACCAAACACTGAAAGACTTCATCGCAGCCTTGGCGCTTAGTCAAACCCATTCGGTTCAAGATGTCTACGCGAGAGCGGGTGTATCTTTCTTGCCGACTGAAGGAGAGGTGAGCGAATTAGTGAGCTTTTTGACATCAGAAGTGGAGACTTGGAAGATAATTTTACAGGACGGTACATCGATATAATGAAGGACGACAAGAAAATTCATATACCAGAAGAGTTAGAAAGCCTCTATTTTTTCGGAGTAGAGCCGATTCTTGAGTTTCCGGAGGAAGAAGCATTCTATCAGCGGTCTAAATACATGTTACACAACTCCTCAAAAGAGCGTATTCAGTTTATTCTGTATCCGGCATTTACTGAAATGGAACTCCATGTCCTCCGACCGACTGGGGAGACGCTGTCACGATTACGAATTGAAACAATTCAATCCTTAAAATATGTTGAAGAAAACGGAAAACGTCTGTTACTTGATCATAGTGATGATGAATATTACCGCATCAGTGAGATTCAACTGGATCCGTTATTTTGTATCATTCAGACGGAAAGAAGAAAATAGGAGGACGAACATGAATATCCGTAAAAACATCGTCTATACGACATTATTCAATACCACAGGCGATCAATTATTGATGGTTGAGAATCGTGGCGATCACGGTGACTATTATACACTTCCAGGCGGGACGGTCGAACGTGACGAAACGCTACATACGGCAATCACGCGTGAAGTTCTGGAGGAGACAGGATTTACGATCATTCCAGGTGACATCGTCCATGTGGCAGAAGCATTCTTCCCGCAAGCGGGGGAACATTGTCTCTTTTTCTTCTTCGCGGGAGAAATCAGTTCTGGTCAATTGAAGACGAATGTTCCGGAAGAGATTTCTGGACTCGTCTGGATGGATCGTGATGAAGCGTTCAAACACCTCAATCTTCCGGAAGCGTCAAAAGAATCGTTCTTTGCTGGTCGAACGGTACCGTATGATTTTGCCGGAGAGATCATCCATTCGTAAGGAAGTGTTGCTTGACGTACTAAGGTGACGAATTTTCGGGTACAACTTTACAGGAGTATTACTCGAAACTTGTAGAAAGTCAGGTGAACACACAGTATGTCGATTCTTACGTTTCACGAAGTCAGCTATCAACACATCTTACACGAAATAACAGGTGAGTTCCGCGAAGGTCTCATTACGACGCTCGTCGGACCAAGTGGTGCCGGGAAATCCACGACCTTGAAGCACATCAATGGACTGATTTCTCCCGATCGCGGCGAAATTTGTTTTCGAGGCGAACCACTTGAACAGATGGATCTGCTCGATGTCCGCAAACGGATCGGGATGGCGTTCCAAAGCGCGCCGATGATTCCAGGTACCGTCTACGATAATATCAATTTGCCGAAATCGATCTTCGGTGAATCGTTACCGCGCGAAGAAGCGGAACGTTTGTTACAACAAGTTGACCTATCCGTCGAACTTGAGCGACCGGTCAAAGATTTGTCCGGTGGCGAACGGAGCCGACTCGGAATCGCACGAACACTCGTCAATCGTCCGGACGTCCTGTTGCTCGACGAAATCACGGCAAGTCTTGATTACCGGATGGTACAGGAGATTGAGAAGTTAATTCTTGATTTGCAGCAGGAGTTACAGACGACGATCATTTGGATTACGCATGACTTAGAGCAAGCCAAGCGGGTCAGCGACGACATCTGGTTTTTAAAGGATGGACGATTGATCGAGTCTGGTGCTTTTAAAGAACTCGCTTCAGGTGGTCAAGCAGAGACACAAGCATTCTTGAAGGGGGAATCGATATGAGTTACCTCCAACTGGCAACTTCGCTCATCTTCATTCTGATCCCCCTTGTCTTAGCGCGGACGTTACGGCTGGGTCTAGAGAAGGACATCATCATCGCAACCGTTCGATCGATCGTCCAACTCTTGATCATTGGTTATATTCTGACGTTCGTCTTTGAAAGCGGAAGTCCAATTTTCATGTTATTGATGATTCTGTTGATGATCGGCGCAGCGACACTGAACGTCATCCGTAAAGGGGACGGAATTCCCGGGATTCAGTGGATCATTTTGTTCACACTGATTGCGGTTGAAGCATTGACGATGGGCATTTTGCTCGGGTTACGAATCATTCCGTTCGAAGCCCAGCAAGTCATTCCAATCAGCGGGATGGTCATCGGAAACTGTATGATCTTGTCCTTATTGTTCCTCAATAAGTTCAAGGACGAGGTCGAACGAAGCGACGAGGTCATCGAACTGATTCTTTCACTCGGTGGAGATGCGAAGACAGCGATTGATACGAGCTTAAAAGGCGCGATCCGGACAAGTATGATTCCAACGATCGAAGCGCAAAAAACGATGGGGCTCGTCCAACTGCCAGGGATGATGAGTGGGTTGATCATCGGTGGCGCGGATCCGATGGAAGCCGTCCTCTATCAACTATTGATTCTATTCCTAATCTTGACGACGGCAGCGATGGCATCGGTCCTCGTTGGTTTTCTATCCTACCGTCGACTGTTCAATGAAAAAGCACAATTCATCGGTTTGACCTATAAGAAAAAAGATACGTAAGGAGCAGATTATGCAGACTTATCCGATTACAGAAGCCGACCTGCAACTGGTCGAACTAGCAACCGAAACGATTCAAAGCCGTTACACCGACGATAAACATCACGTCGCAGCTGCGTTGCGGACGAAAGATGGCGCGACGAAAACGGGTGTTCATGTCGAAGCGTATATCGGACGGGTGACGGTGTGCGCGGAAGCCATTACGATCGGTTCCGCCATCACGGATGGATTGACGGATTTTGAGACGATCGTCGCTGTCCGACATCCCTATTCGGATGAGACGGACCGAACGATTCGTGTCGTCAGTCCGTGCGGCATGTGTCGCGAATTGATTTCCGATTATGCACCGGACGCGTTTGTCCTCTTGAATCTGGACGAAGAATTGACGAAAGTCCGGATTGCGGATTTGATTCCTTTGAAATATGTTCGACAGTAAATCGGACCTCCTTATCATTCGGTAAGGAGGTCCTTTCGTGTTTACGAGGTAAAAGTCGATCGTCTTAGATAGGACTTGATTCGATTCCAAGTTGATCAAATTCCCAACTACCTTGGACAATCAAGAGTGTTCGATGTTCGTGTTTTTTTATTTCGAGTAATCCCTGTTCTTCCGTAAAGAAAAATGGGCCAAACAAGGGACGACAGAAATATTCTTGATCTTCATCAAGCAGGAAGAGTTGGTCGTTGACAGCTTTAAGTCCAAAGGAAATCGAACCATTGGAATAGGTTCCTTCGATCACTGACCAATTGATTTTTGGTTGGGTGACCTGTTCCTGTTCAATTCGTTTGCAGGTTTGTCCATTTAGAACGATATAATGGACGTCTTCGTTTTCATCCTCTACAAAACCAACTGTCGTAATCGAATTCCCATCCGTATCCTGCGAGAAGTAGAGCTTGTTTTGATGCGCATGCAGCGTCATCTCGCTTCCATTCAGATGCATCTTAAGTTGTTGACCGTCGTTAATGATTTGCACCAGCCCATTTTGATTTCCTAGATAGTAGCCTGTATATCGCTCCCAATCAGAACGATTCGGAATCATCACTTCCGGTTTCGTATGGTCGGGCGTAGTCTCCAGCAACTGATCTAAGATTTCATAAGCGAGATCGATTCCGTAGTCTTGGCTTGCGAGTGTCACGATAGCGAGTTGTTGCTCTGGAGCAGCTAACATGAAACTCGTGTACGTTCCAATCGCTCCACCATGGCGAATCGTCGGTGTTCCGTTGTAGTCTTCCGTAATAAACGATAATCCACATCCGAGTTGCTGCAAATTGTAACGGCTAACTTGTAATGTGTGCATCTCGCGTATAGCTGTTGCTGACAGGAGTGGTGTAGCGTTCAGATGTATCAGGAGAAATTTGGCATAATCCGCTGCGGTCGACATCGCAAACCAGGAAGGATAGTTCGCCACATTCTCATAAAATGGTCTGACGACGGTGTGACCAGTCTCTGTTCGTTCATGAGGTAACGCTAGTGGGAAGGTCATCGCCATGAGAGGATCGTAAAGCGTGCGTGACATTCCTAACGGCTTGAATAAAAGATCTCGCATAAGCTCTGGAAAATACGTTTGAGTCACGTATTCTGCAACGTACCCCGCGATATTAAATCCGTGGTTACTGTAAGAAAAAAGGAGACCCGGAGGAGCGATCAATGATAACTTTGGCACGTCGCGGCGGATGTACTGTTCTAATGCGTCGACGTTACGACTTCCGACGATGTCCGTCCCATCAGGAAGCCCAGACGTATGACTCAACAGCATCCGAAGAGTGATCTTATTCGTAGCACCTAGATCTTTTAAAGAAAAGAACGGCACATATTCGATGATAGGAACATCTAAATCCAACCTTCCTTGATCGACAAGGATCATAATGGCAGTTGCGGTCAACGGCTTACTTAATGAACCAATTCGAAAGAGTGTGTTCTTTGTAACGGGAACCCCGCCATCCTCGAGATTTGTTACCCCAAATCCATTGGAGTAGACGACTTCCTGACCTTTGACGATCGCTAACGAAAATCCGGGGATTGACTGAGAAATGACTTGTTCTTGAATGTCGTGCTCTAACGTAGAAATCATCTGTTCACTCGCTTTCTTTTTTGTTTGCTTTACCTTTTTCCTTATTAGGACTAGTTCGTTTAAAGTAGTGTAATTCCTTTTATTCCCTTGATGGTACGTGTATATCAGCTATTTTTATATATTTACTTCTAAAAAATCCTTATATTGGTTATTATAATGACATCATGTTGCAGGAGGGGTCCTGGTGGAAAGTTTACTAGAAATAGAACGGTTATCAAAAAACTATACGCGGGGAACAGAGACGATTGAAGCGTTAAAACAAGTCTCCTTCACGTTAGAAGAAGGTGGCTTCATCGCCATCATGGGCACGAGTGGCTCTGGAAAAAGTACATTACTGAATATACTAGGGGCACTTGACGCACCAACCGGTGGAACGTTGACGCTAAGGGGAAAACGTCAACGCGACATCTTCACTGAACCAGTAGCCACTCTATACCGACAACAACACATCGGGTTCATCTTTCAATCGTTTCACCTGCTCGATGATTTGACGGTCCAGGAGAACATTGCCTTACCATTGATGTTGAAGGGGATGGATGACAAAACGATCAATCAAGAGGTAGAGACTTGGCTCAAACGAGTCGGACTGACGAAATGGAACAATCATCGACCGCAAGAGCTGTCGGGTGGTCAACAACAACGTGTCGCGATCGCACGTGCCTTGATCAGTCGACCACCGATCATCTTAGCGGATGAGCCGACGGGGAACCTCGATTTCAAGACATCTGCGGAAATCATGCAATTGCTTCAAGAACTCAATCGCGAACAACAAACGAGCATCCTGCTCGTGACCCATGATGCGACCGTAGCCGCTCATGCGAAGCGGGTGCTGTATTTCCATGACGGACAGATCGTCGCCGATCAGCTGTCGACCGGTGACGTGGCGCCGATCTTAGAGACATACGAGCAGTTCGTGGGGGCTGTATGAAACGACAACATCTCTTCCGTCTTTCCCACCGACTGTACCGTAAAAGTCCGATGATTTTAGTGACCTCAATCGGAAGCGTCATGATTTCGATTGGTCTCGTTTTAACGATGGTCATTTTTTTACTACATAATCAAGCCGCAATCGAAGCGGATCGTGAACAAAGATACGGTCAAGTCGATCTGACGGTCAAATATACACCAGAAGACGAGCGGACGGATCAGTCCGTGTTGGAGCAACTTGAAAAGAATCACGGTGTCTTGCGCGCAGAGTCGATCTTACAGACGACGGCGCGCGTCGCTGGTCAAACGATGGCCGACGTGGAGACGATGGGAGTTCATTCGGATGCCCTGACGAAAAGTCGGTATCATTTCACGAACGATTTGAAACAGGGAGAAGTAATCGTGTCAGCTAGACTCGCGACGTCGCTTGATCGTAGTGTCGGGCAAGCGCTACGCGTCGGAGAAAAGACGTATCGGATCCGAGAGATTTTACCAAATGCAAAAACTCCTGAAGCTTCGCACGATCAAGTCTTGCTTTCGTATGCTGATCTTAAAAGGAAACATCCGATCGAAACGAAAGCCGTCTTGCTCAATCTAAAAAAAGAGGTGGATTTCGTTCACTATGCCGATACACTCGTCAAAGCGAATCCGAAGCTCCGGGTTGAACTTGCGGAGGGGCAAGCCCTCTCACCGGCGCTGAACGGCTACATCGGAATCTTGTCAGTACTGATCCTTGTCGTGTCCGGCTTCATCTTGATGGCGAATTTCGACTTGTATTTACGTAAACATGCTGTCCAATTTGCCATCATGCGGACGCTTGGAGCAACGACCCGGCAATTGTTTCAGCTCTTCTTCGTTCAATCTGGATTGATTGTCTTAGCGGGCACGATGCTTACGATTCTAGGCAGTATTTGCTTACCGTTGCTCGGTCAACTCGTATGGCCGACAGAGGGTAAAATGATCGTCTCCCTCATGATTGAACAGGGAGCGTTTTTGATGCTCATCACGATCGGTAGTGCTTTGTTGATTCTGCTGTTGCTTGCGAGTACGGCTTATCGAAAACGGGATGTGTTACCACTCCACGTCTTGCGAGAAAATCTGAAAACGGCGTCACGACCGACTCGACGAAAACGTCTCGTCCTGTTCAGTAGTGGATTGACTGTCAGTTTGGTGTTGTTCGCTGAAGTGATTGCCAGTACGGATGGGTCACGGGCAATCGCCTGGCTCGGTGCAACCGTCGCCTTTTTACTGACGATGTACCTTGCGACGCCACTCCTCTTGAAGGGAGTGCTCCAGCGAGCGGAACCGATTGTTCGTCGGTTAGCGGGACCGACGAGTTTCGTTGCCTTCCGGGGCGTGTTACCGCAACTACGGAAAAATGCTTGGTTGATGCTGATCGTTCAAGTATTGATGATCATCGTCGTCATCGGCTCGACGTTCCTTGAGACGGTGCAACAAAACGAGCGGAAGTACATCATCAGCCAATATCCGACAGAAGTCGTCCTAAAGAGTCGTTTGGATGAAGGATCGCAAGGAAACCCGTTGCAATTGATTCGACAAATTGAAACCGACCTACCTGGCGCAAGAGCGACCTTCCTGTCGTCTCGCAATTCCTTCGAATACCAGTCGCCTCAAGAAGATGTCTCGATCGAATACGAAGTGACGGATTATCGTCGTCTTGATGTCTTAGCGGGAGAGCAGACGAGTGACACAGAAGGAATCATCGTCTCACGCGCCTTTGCTAAAACACACAGTCTTCAAAAAGGCGATATGTTGCCAATCGGGCGATGGGACGGGGAACAAGAACGAAACGTTTCGGTCGGTCAATTCCGAATCGTTGGAATTGAAAAGAAGATAGCACCAGACGTCCTCGTGGATTGGCGGAACGAGCAACTGCGGCAACCAAACGATCACATCTTGAATGTCTTTATCGACGTTCCGTCCGAGTTAACGAAGGCGCAAGTGACCACAACATTATTAGAGATCACAGAAAGTTATCCGACATTGCAAGTGAATCGACTATCTGACGCACTTCGCGATGCGGAGCAACAAACGACGGAACGCTGGTTCGTCTTCTTGATCGCGCTTGTCGTCATGAGTGGATCCGTCTGGTTCGGACTTGCAAACGCCTTACTCAGTTTCGTGAGTGGAAAACGAGGTGAATACGCATTGCTACGAACGATTGCGTTGACACGGAACAAGCTCCGTCAGCTGACACTCATTCAAATGCTCTTATTCATTGGGAGCGGCATCACCTTTGGACTGATCAGTGGTATCGGGGCGACCTTCTTCGTGACACGGATTGATGATGCAGGATCATTTTACTTCAACGTACCGACGATTGCCGGAACCATTGTCGGTTTAATAGTGCTTGTCATAAGCATCGCTTGGTTCATCACCCGACGAAAGCAGGAAAACCTCGTTCACGAATTGAAACAGTAAATAAGGGCACGTGAACCGGGGGGATCGAAATGCGAAAAACGATCGGGGCGATTCTATTACTCGTAATAATTAGCGGTGTCGGCTGGTGGATGATCGCAGATGAACGGGATGCGACCTATGAACAGATTGTTGAAGTACAAGTCGTTCGACACGTGACGAAGCAGTTTGGGCGTGACAATATCGCGTCAGTCAAACCGTATTTCGTAGCGTCCGAATCATCGAAATCACGACGTCACCAAATTGCCGTTCAATTGAAATCGGCACCGACTGGAGAATACCGAATGTATCGCGTATTTCAGAATAAGGTCGAGTACATCGGTCGGTCACGGACCGTTCGATCAGATTAAAAAGATACGTCACATCAGTTGGAGGATTTAGATGAAAACGAAAGCCGAACGCATCGCGTTCATTCAAGAAGAAAAGCGGCAACTCGTCAAACCACGTTTATACAGCTCGTTGTTGTACGGTGTCAGTATATTTTTGGTCGTTGCCAATCGGGACGTGTACTGGCCACTATTTTTATTATTTGTGGCATTGGTCTGGATTGCGCGGCTTCACTCGCAAGAAGTCGAACGTGATATGGCATTGACAGAAGAGCCACAGATGAAGAGAATCATTCAATGGCAGTACGTGACGGATTTTCTGTTCGTGATCTTGATGGGACTCTTCTTCCCGATGCTGATCGTATTCGACTTGCCATTCTTCCTTAGTTTTGCCGTCTACGTCGTTCTTGCGATTGCTTTGCTCGTGTCCGATATGCGACTTGAACGAAACGGAAAACGTCTC
The DNA here is from genome assembly GCF_018618915.1 of Exiguobacterium sp. s91. Classification (NCBI taxonomy): domain Bacteria; kingdom Bacillati; phylum Bacillota; class Bacilli; order Caryophanales; genus Exiguobacterium; species Exiguobacterium sp. s91. The sequence continues at coordinate 1,200,105 of NZ_JACSMZ010000001.1, forward strand.
GATGCCGAGCATCCGACGAAGAAGGAACTGCGGACGTATCCGAAATCTTGGGAAAAGATATAATTCGTGGAGCCGGTCAATGAACCGGCTCCTTTTTGAGCATTCCGGTCGCTTCAGCGTGTTCGACTGCCGTATGATGAAGGGGCACATGAAGAAGGAGGTCCTCGTATGCTTGCAATCATTATTGGATTTATCATCGGTCTGCTCGTACCGGTTCAAACGAGTGTCAATACACGGCTACGGGGCGTCGTGGGATCGCCGTTCCTCGCTTCGCTAATTTCCTTTTCGATCGGCTCACTCTTCTTACTGATTCTCGTGTTGCTCGTCGATGGGAATCTCACAGGTCTTACGGCTACTGTCGATGAACCGTTCTGGATTTGGGGTGGGGGGTTGCTCGGCGTCATCTATTTGACTGGGAACATCTTGCTGTTTCCGCGACTCGGTGGTGTCCAAACGGTCATCATGCCGATTTTCGGTCAAGTCATCATGGGACTGTTGATCGATCATTTTGGATTGTTTGAAGCGAACGTCACGACACTTTCGTTGACACGGGTCATCGGTGCAGTGCTTGTGTTACTCGGTGTCGTCGGGACGGTCGCGCTTGGTGACTATTTCGCACGACGGCGGAAGCAACAGGTGGCATCATCAGAAAACTCGGTGCTTGTCTGGCGTCTGCTCGGGATTCTGACGGGTATGATGAGTGCTGCCCAGACGGCGATCAATGGTTATCTCGGAAGTGTTCTCGGGTCAGCCGTCAAAGGTGCCTTGATTTCATTCGTCATCGGTACGATCACCTTATTATTACTGAATCTGATCCTCCGAACGAAATGGCACATCGATCGTTCGCAACCCTTACCTGCTTGGATTTGGATCGGGGGATTGATCGGTGCGTTGTTCGTTGCCGGTAATGCCTTCATCGTTCCGCTCGTTGGTACAGGACTCGCCGTCGTCATCGTCACGATCGGTCTTCTGACCGGCAGCCTATTGATTTACCGTTTCGGCTGGTTCGGTGCGAAAAAACAACCGGTCACTAGTGTGCAGATCGTCAGTCTACTTGTCATGCTTGGTGGCATCATCCTGATTCGTTTATGAACAAACAGACCGTCTTGCGCGTAAGAGACTCTACGCATGAGACGGTCTGTTTTTAGTCGTTCTTTAAATCGATTTTGATTGAAATCGTCTTCGCGAAGTTATCCCCTGAGACGAACAGGACGAATTCCGTCTCGTCTGCCGGAACTTGATAGACGAGATTGACGTGTGCTTTGCCCGGGGCGACGTATTTCAGTCCTTGTTTCCAAGTTTTTTCGTTCTTATTTTCATAATCAATCGGTTCGTAGACTCCGCTGACTCCAGTCAGACTGAAACGATTCGGATGGTAAAACCTTTCTTCACCGATTTCTTGATAAAATGGGTCTTGATAGAACGTCGGTACAGTGATGTATTGATAACCGGCTTTTTCTTTTAATTTCAAGGAGGCAGGCGGTTGCTTCAATAACGTACCAACCCAAAAACTTGTATCTTTGACGACGGGGTCTCCCGGGAACGTCTTGATGACGCCTTTCGCCATCGTTTCTTCAATCACACCGGAAGCTTGTTTTTCTGTTTTCTTAAGCGTTCTCTTCGATCCGGTCACACCATCTGTAATCTTGCTACCTGTCGTGATGACCTTCGGTGCTTGAGCGATCGGTGTCTGTTCAGCTGGCGATTCATTTGTCGCAAACAGGAATAGCGATAAGACACCGACAAATAGCACGGCACCAATCGTTGAGAGGGCCAGCTTGAAGCGACGCTCCGTCTCTTTGGAATTGACGCTGACACTACCGATCGCTGCATTCGGAACGATTCGGACAGCCCGTTGAGCTGGCAAGACGGCTCCGATAATTCCAGTTACAAGCGGAATTAGAATCGTTGCAGATAAGAAACCGAGTTCCGATGTCGGGAATTGACGGTAGACTTGCCAAATCATCGCTAGCGCAAAGAGAAGACCGACAATCCCAGCAAGTAGCCCTGTCAACAAACCTTCCAGTAAGACAATTCGGCGGATGAGTTTGTCTTGCCAACCTGTCGCCTTTAAGACGGCGAGTTGACTGCGACGTTCATTGACGTTTTGCCAAAGAATTTCCGTCGTCGTCAAAATAGCAATCAATAAGGCGACACCCATCGCGACATAATGCATCGTGCCGACTTCTAAAGCGACGTATTCGCCGAGCCACGTTGCATACAAGACTCCTTTTAGACGGAATGTCACGAACAGGAAGAAGATGAACAGACCCGTTGGTAAGGCAATCGCGATGATGGAAAGAAGCGTTCGTTGCCAGTATGTGAAGAGTTGGTTCATGCTCATACCAACAATCGATTGGGAGCGGACGAAGCGTCGTGAACGAGAGACTTCCCCGGAACGCATACTCTCATACGGCTTGATTCTTCGGATCAATGTCATCGGTACGAGTGTACCACCCCAGTAGATGAGTAAACCGGCTAGTCCGATTAGAAGAATCCGACCCAGTGCGATTGGATGGTCCGTCGTCAACCAGAACGTACCGAGGATCGTCCAGGCGATTAGTGCGACGAGAGAACCGAGTAGCGTCGCTTCAAGGAATAGCAGTTTAGAGAGCTGACGTGACCGCCAACCGAGTGATAATAGAATCGCGAACTCTTTTTTACGAGCGTACAGCAGGATGATGTTAGAACTAAAGACATAGACGAGTGCGACCGCGATGACGCTAGCGATGACACCAGACATACCGACTTTCGCTTCCTGGAAAATCGTCATCGAAGAACCGAGCTTAATCCACGGTTGCTGCACCCAGCCGAGCGCCGATTTTTTTTCTAGACCCGGTAAGTAAGTCAATGCAAGTTGCGGTGACGAACCGAGCGTGACGTCCGTGATCAAACCGGTCTTATCCTCGATTTCGCGAGCGACATCTTGGAGTTTTTGCTCACTCGCGGCATTCATCTGATCGACACCTTTGACGTTGACACGAATGACGGAAATCGCTTTTTCACCGCGAATCTTAAAGGCGGCATCGAGCGTCGTCAACATAGAAGGTGGTTTCGTCAAGAAATCATAGGCGTCGTTCGTCGGCTTGACGTCCTTGACCGGATTGACCGGTCGATCGTTTTTGTCCATGACCCATTGTGCTTTAGCTGGGAAGTAAGTTTCCATCGGTAATTCGGTTAACGGATCCTTTGATAAATTCAATTTCTTCGGATTGAAGACGCCGATATAGTTCAAGCGAATCCGTGGCCAATCGTCACTCGTTTTTCCGAACATCCGTGCCTCACGATACATCGTCCGTTTCGCAAGTAAGGAATCAGGATTGACTTTTTTCGGTTCGACCTGATAACTGAAAGGCCAACGCGAAGCGAAAGGGCTCGAAATCGTCTGGTAACTGATTGGTGACGGTTTGAGGATCAGCCACTCGGAGTTACCAGAGGGTAATGTCGGAAAGGAGTCGGTCATGATTTGCTGGATCAATTTTTTCTGAACGTCTTGTGTCGTGACGGAATAGGTTTTTCCAGGACTATCCGTCGTCTTTAACGTTTTTAAATATTTTTTACCGCCCCGTTTCGTCACATCTCGAATCGTCTCCTGAATCGAATCATTAATGAGGGGAAGATCTAACTTTTCATACGTATACGTTCGCGATGCGTCGACATACTCGCGCTCGTTCATCAATATGGGAAGCTCGACCGTTCCAAGTTCCGGATCGACGATGTTTGCTGTGTCCTGTTCGTCAAAATAACGGCTATGTTTGCCGTCGACTGTCGCCTCGTCTAGACCAATCAAGCGGGCTTCCGCTTTTGGGTCAATTCCGGCAATCATCGTATCGCTCCCGAACTCGAGCAAAGGTTCTTCACCGAGCGCAGCAGGTGAGACACCAGAGATAGTGGCATTTTCATCCGGCGTCCACCCAGCAGCAAGATAGTTGACGGAAGAATACTTTTCGACGTTTAGTCCGGTATTCTGTTTGTCAGTGATCGTCAACTTATAGACACCGTAATCATCAAAACGATGCGTGCCGACGTTTGCACCTGTCGCATGATTTCCAATCATCGCGATTGGAGCAGCGACGTCGACATCTGCAAGGGCTTGAATTGTTTTGTATTGTTTCATCGTGATCCCACCGTCTAGACCACTCATATAGTTCGGTTCGAGTAGTTTGAGGTCTTCCGTCACGCTCCGGCTGTTCGGTGGACGAACGACGATATCGTAGGAAGATTTCCAGCGTTTTTGTAACTCGTCAACGACGGTACCGTTGTTCGCTTGCGTCGTGCCGATCAAGTAACTCAATCCGGTACTGACGACGAGTACGCCGACAAGTAAGAGGATGAATCGTTCTTTGTTGCGCCACCAAGAATTCCAAATGAATCGTAGCACTCACACCACGTCCCTTCTAAAATACTATGTAAAAAGCGCCTACACATTCATGCAAGCGCGACAGTTCATAACTCGATCTTAATCGCATGTGTTTTCGGGAACGCGTCGGAATCTGCGAGTAAGACGAACGTTTTCGATTTGACTGGTACTTGATACACGAGATCGAGTTGAGCACGTTGTGGAGCGTAATACTGATGACTGTTACGCCATGCCTTCGGATTATGGTTGACATAGTCGACCACCTTGTATTCGTTGCCCTTACCGTCATTTAGAACAAACAAGTTCGGTTTATAAATGCTGTAACCTCCCACAGTCTCAGTCGTATCATGCAGGACAAGTGGTACGGTTACGTAGCGGAAACCCGTCTTTTCTTTTAACTGTAATTCTTTTGGGGGAGAAGCTAAAAGTGCTTCAGCACGGAATGACTTCTTTTTTAATTCCGGATCACCAGGATACGTTTTAACAATTCCTAGCTTCATCAATTCTTGAATCGATTGAACATGATCTTCGGTTGTTTCATTAACACCAGCTAATTTCGTTTGTGATGAGACGTTGACGGGTTTATCCTGATGTGAAGCCCAGTACCAACCAACACCACCAAGTAGAGCAAAAGAAGTCACAAGCACGGGAATCGTTTTACGAGAACGTGACATGAAAACACTCCTTTTCGTTGAATTGTCAGAATAGTTATACAAAATATACTATTTACAAGGAATGGAAACAAGTGATAATACAAAAAATGGGATAAAAGTCAGGAAATGATTCCAGTTCTGATGAAATGAGGTAAACTATAGAAAATAAGCAACCAGCATCATGCTGCGTTGGAGGGAGAAAACGAAATGAATCAAGCTGACATCGAACAGCGATTACGAGAGGATGCGGAAGTGCAACTCATGCTGGCCACTGTAGAACGACTTGATTTGCCGGATTGGTGGATCTGTGCCGGTGTCTTACGTTCGAAGGTTTGGGGAACCGACTTAAACGCACAGTCGGATATCGATATCGTCTATTTTGATCCATCGGATATTTCAGAAGAGACGGAAAAAAGACATGAGCGACAATTGTGTGAATGGCTTGATTTACCGTGGTCGGTCAAGAATCAAGCACGCATGCACGCAGTCAACGATTTGCCTCCATACACATCAGCACAAGATGCAATCGCGCAGTTCCCGGAGACCGTCACGGCAATCGGTGTGACGAGACGACCAGACTTTGAACTCTATCTTCCATACGGCGCAAGTGACTTTACGAATCGGATCATTCGACCGACACCGTCTTTTCAAGTTGGTACTGAACGTCATTCGATCTTTCAGCAACGGGTGAGTAAAAAAGGATGGAGAGACGATCCGAGTCTACATATACGTCCATGAAACAAGAAGGAGCTTATGCGATGAAACGAATCAGTTATCAAAAAACGATACCGATTTTACTAGTAGGACTCCTCTGTATCAGCGGATGCGCGCCGGAAAAGAATGTCGAGGTGAAGGAAAAGATTCACGTTGATGGTATGAGTCTGTTCGACAGTGGTTCCTATCCGACTGCGTCTCAGACCGCTGAGCATCAGTTTAAGTATGACTTGAGTGACAAGTCCACCTATACGTTAAAGCAAGACGATTTTCGAGTGGACGCTCGATTCGGTGACTATAATCTACTGTTAGCAAGCGTGATTGAAGGACGATACGATACGCTGATGATTTACGAAAAAAAGTCGAACTGGATGTTAAGCAGTTCAATGGATCTCATTCGGGATCAATCGACGAAAGGCGAGGCAATCGAAGGGAGCCTAGCGTGGGAAGGAAACAAGAAGAAAATGACGACGAAACTTGTAACGAATCGTCATTATACAGTGATTCAGACACGACTGAAAAGTGAGCAGATTCCGACACGATTTGGAAAACGGGTACGTACCGTTAATGGATTGATAGTACACGTTCTAAAGCAAGGAAAACAGCTCAATCTTGCCTACCAAAACGGAACAGACGTGATGTGGATCGTCAGTGATCGACCGGAAGAGACGATCATACGATTGATTCAGCGATCACTAGACAGTCCGATTGACTCGCTTCTCACCGAGTAAACGATTAGACAGGCTAAAAAGACAAAGAGGCTGACTCAAAAAAGAATGACACGTCTTTTCACGCCCTTTCCTCAGGCGAGACACAAGCCAGCTTTCCTGCCTTATTCAAGCAGGAAAGCGGGTCTTGTTTGTCTCTGACAGCGCAACAATGCGCTTTTTCCTGTAGGAGTGGCGTGAAACGCGTCATTCTTTATTTACGCAATAAGGGTGGAAAATCATCATTCTGCCCCCCTTATCTTTGTGGAAACCGACTTTTGAGTCAGCTCCGTATACTTACGAACGATAGACGGACTTGAGGTAATCCGCGATATGGTGCCACGCCTGAAGCGCCGCATCTATGTCACCGTGGTGTGTAAAGGCATGAGCTTGACCAGCAAATTCCTGGTGTTCAACAGCGACACCTGCCGCCTGAAGACGTTTCGCATACTGCCGCGCCTCCTGCGCCAGCGAGTCGTGCTCCGCCGTCAGGACGAGCGTCTGTGGTAACGCATCGAGTTGAGCCGCATAGAGTGGCGAAGCGAGGTGATGATACGCGTCTTCCGCACGAGCGATGTACATCGCATTGAACTGCCGTGCCTGTTCAGCGGGGATCGCCTCCTCGAAGAATGGTTTATCCGCGGGATCCGTCGCGAGATCAAGCGGAGGATAGTCCAGAATTTGAGCGATGAGCGGCACAGGATCTGTCTGCTCAGCGTTCCATAACGATACGGCAGTCGCAAGATTGCCACCAGCACTATGCCCTCCGATTGCGATGCGTGAAGCATCGAGGTGTAGCGTATCAGCATGTTGGAAAATCCACTGAACGACCTCATAGGCGACGTGAACCGGAACAGGAAATGGATGCTCCGGGGCTAACGGATACTCAATATTGAGAACATGACAGTTGACGGTCTCAGCGAGAAACAGATTCCATGGTTCATCCATCTCTGGCGTTCCGGTGATAAAACCACCACCATGGAAACTGATGAATCCGGGTAACGGTTCTACTGCATCAATCGGTGAGTGGCACAACACTCGGACATCTCCGACTGAAGTCGACACTTGTAGTGTAGTCGTTGTCGCTTGCGATGGATGAGGAGGTGTGACTTGAGGACGTTCCTCATCCGAGCGGATTTGTTTGGCAAGGTCAATCATCTCTTGGCGATTCATCGAATTCCTCCTTTAGGTCTATCTTCATCATACCGAACGGATTGGTGAATTTCTCTACTGGATTCGTTTTCTCTAGTTGCAGGAAAAAGCAGCCAGAGTTTGATACACTTTTGAAAGAAACTAGAAATCGAAAGGATGGAACAGATGCCAACACTTTACATTACGCGTCATGGCGAGACGGAATGGAACCTCGAAAAACGAATGCAAGGCTGGGAAGACTCTCCTTTGACAGCAAAGGGCAGACAAAATGCGCGGGATCTTGGTCACCGCTTAAGTGAAATTCATCTGGATCACCTCTATATCAGTCCGATTGGTCGCGTCCGAGAAACAGTTCGAATGATGGATCTCGATCCAGCGATTCCGGTCACCATCGACGATCGATTGCGTGAAATGCACATGGGGGCCTGGGAAGGACGGACGGCAGCGGAAATTGAAGTCGCGCATCCGCTTGCTCATGTTGCATTTTGGCAAACGCCGCATACCTACATACCGGAGAGTGGAGAGTCCTTTGACGCGGTCCGCGAGCGCATTCTATCGTTTTTGGAACGACTAGCAGACCATGAAGAAGACGAAAACATTTTGATCGTCACCCACGGCATCTTCCTTAACATCTTGCTGACATATCTTCAACGAAAGCCGTTCGCGACATTATGGGATCCGCCGTTCATTCATGGAACGAGTTTGACGATCGTTGAATACAGGGATGGGGAAGCCGTGATTCGATTAGAAGCTGACATGTCGCATGTCATAGCGGACTAAAAAAACGGCGGACTTTTTCTCGGTCCGCCGTTCCCCTTATCGTGATTTCGCCAAATAAATCAAAATTGCGCCTTCTTGTTTTCTGACTTTTAGATGAGGAGAGGATAACGTGTCGATCGAGCGACCGATGATCGATTCTCCTGTCGTATAGCGTTTGAGGAGTAAGGGATAGAACGAAGCAATCGTCTGTTTCTGATCATTGAATTGACCGCTGTCAGTCTGGACGTTTTGAGGTAAGGTATAGACCGTTTTCGTCTCAGGAATACCATTCTTCGTATCAAGCGAATAGGTGAAGGCATGCGAATCGTTGAGCAGGTTCAAATCATACGTCAATTGGAACGGTGTGCGATCATATGTACCGGCAGGAATCGATTTGTCGATCAGCACCTCTGGTGGTTCTGTATCGTCAAATTGGACCGCTTTGAGCTGGAGTGGGCGATCGAGTGTACCAGTTAAGAAAAATGTCCGCTGTTGCTGCGACTCGTCCTTCGTGGTAGAAGGTGTGATCGAAAAGGAAGACTTCTTGATGTTGACGGCTTCTTTTGGAAGGACGGTTGCTTCCGTTGTGCAACCAGCAAGCAAGAAGGGCAGAGTGAATAAGAGCGCGTATTTCATGACGTGATCCTCTTTTCCATAGTCATAGTGAATCGAGATGAAATTGAAATATTCAAAAAATTAGAAATGTTACCTAGATTATACCAACAATGTTCTTGCTAAATAAAGGAGGAAATCATGAAAGGCAAATGGTTATTAGCAACCGTCCTGCTCGTCGGTTGTGCCTCGACAAGTGAAGAGGCCGAATCGACGGCAAAATCGTTATACGTCGCACCGAACGGCAGTGATAAAAATACTGGCACGTTGAAGCATCCGTTTAAAACGATTCGACAGGCGACACAAAAAGCGACTGCGGGTACGACGGTCTACTTGCGAAAAGGAACGTATTACGAGAAGCTGAACGTTAGACAGAACGGAACGAAAGAACGCCCGATCACCTTCCGAAACTATCAAGACGAGCAGGTCACGTTAAGCGGGAAAAACATCAAAGATCGGGACGCAACCTTACCGATCGTTCAGGTGAAAAATCGAAAATATGTGACAATCCAAGGACTGACGATCGAAGCCGTTCAGTCGAAACGGTCGGATGCGACACCGATCGGCATTTTGGTCACGGGATCAGGATTTAACATCACGTTGAAGAACAATACGGTTCGCCAGATCAAGACGCTCGCGAAAGATGGGAATGCACACGGCATCGCCGTCTACGGAACGGGAGCGATTCGTCACCTGACGATCACCGGTAACCGAGTCGAGCAGAATCGTCTCGGTTTCAGTGAAGCCCTCGTCTTAAACGGAAACGTCAAACATTTCCGTGTGACGAAGAACGTCGTACGGGATAACGACAACATCGGCATTGATTTGATCGGACACGAAGGGATCGCTCAGTCGAAGAAAGACGACTACGTCCGTGAGGGCGTCGTGTCGGAAAATCGTGTTTACCGGACGTCGAGCTACGGCAATCCTGCTTACGGGAAGGAATACAATGCAGCCGGTATCTATGTCGATGGTGGGAAAAACCTAACAATTGAGAAGAATCTCGTCGAAGCGAGTGATATCGGGATTGAAGTGACGAGTGAACATGCCGGACGATACGCAGAAGATGTCATCGTGCGCCAGAATGATGTACGGCAAAACGTCTACACCGGAATTGCGATCGGTGGGTATGACACGAAGCGAGGCGGTACAAAACGTGTCCGGATCGAGCAAAATCAGTTGATCGGGAATGATACGAAAGGGCTCGAGGGTGGTCAATTGCTCGTCCAGCATGATGTCCACGACAACAAAATCATCGGGAACACATTCGATGGTTCGTTAAGTGTCGCCCATTACTTCAAGACGAGTTCGGGAAATCAGTTTGAAAAAAATACGTTCCAGCATACAAAACGTTTCATGTGGCGCGACGCTTCCTATAAAACGGAACAAAGCTTTCTGAAAGCGGTCCGAAAGGTGGAAGGAAGATGAAGTTATCGGAGCGACTCCTCGCTTACTGGATCCGGATTCCGAGACGCTGGCGGCTTGCAGCGTTGACCGCCTGTATGTTAACGATTTGGACGGTGGAAGGCGTTCGGTTTTTAACAAGTCCGGCGTTAAGACTGCCGACCGTTACCGATGCAATCATCTGTCTCGTTCCAGCAATTCTATTGTTCATGTTATGGAAAACAAAGCGTTCAAAATAACACCTGAATTAATCGATAATAACAAGGAATTCATTTAATCGTCCTCGAAATAGGGAGGGAACTTCAATTAGTAAGGAGGAAGAAAGATGACGAAACTAACGATTCAAGCCGTGATTGACCGTCCGATCGAGACCGTGTGGGAGATCTGGAACGCACCAGAAGACATCAAACGCTGGAACGCAGCGTCTGACGATTGGCATACGACGGCGTCAACGAATGATTTGACGGTCGGTGGTCAATTCACGAATCGAATGGAAGCAAAAGATGGTAGCATCGGGTTTGATTTCACGGGTACATACGAGACAATCGTTCCTTACGAACGCATTGCGTATGTCCTCGAAGATGGTCGCCAGGTGACAATCGACTTCTCTCGGAACGGGCAACAGACCGAAGTCGTCGAATCGTTTGATGCCGAAACAAGCAACCCGCCTGAAATGCAACAAGCGGGCTGGCAGGCAATCCTTGATCGGTTCAAAGCGTATGCTGAGTCGAAGTAAGTCGTTCGCTTCGTAACTTCCGGCCACGGCGATCCGTCAGGGCAGGAATACCGCCGCTCTCATAGCGCCGGACCCAGTTATACAATTGTTGATACGACACATCATGCCGTCCGGCGATGCGTTGGTAGTCCTTTGCGGCCGCCAAACAATCGAGGACGGCATTCATGCGTTGTTCAAGAGTGTTAGTGGACATGAACGTTTTCCTCCTCATTGAATCTCCCTGGATTCGCCCACGGCATTATACTATTGCACATACAATCGATGGAAGCCATTGAATCAAAGAAAAATTGACGCGTCTCCTGTTGATTCGTTTTGACGATCAGTCGTTTTTCTAGCGTTGGTAAATGCACGAGAAACGAAATCTGACATTCCATAGGCTGCGAGAGAATGGTGGTAGATCGTTTTTGTAAGTGGATCGCTGCTGAATTCGCAGTGACGTATAGGACGTGTCGATTCCATTCCTCTTCGTTGAAAAGTGAATCCATCATCGTGATAAAAGCTTGACCGGAAATGAAGTTCATCGGACGACCTCCTTTCTTATAATGTGTATATCCTTTACATGTTTTTAGAAAACCTATATTTCAAATATTACAAAAAAACCACCTCCAAAATAGAGGTGGTTAACGTTATCCTGCCAGTTCAAGCATCTGAACGAACGCGACGTCCGGATCGGTCGTCTCGAATCGGTTCAACCAATCCTTGAAGTCGCCTTCGTACAAAATACGACCGTGATGAAGGAAGATGACATGGGCATCGGTATGCAATAGATCGTGTAATTGATGCGTCGAGAAGAGGCACGTTTGACCGTTTGCTGTCATCTGCTCGAAGCGTCGCATGATATGAAGCCGTGTTGCCGGGTCGACCCCGCTCGTTGGCTCGTCAAAGATGTAGAGCGAACGTGGTACTGTCGTCAACAGGGTGACGAACAACCATTTCTTTTCGCCAGCGGACATCTTACCGATTTTCATTTCCCACAGATGAGCGAATAAATCAAGCTCTCGCGGCTGTTTCAGATGACGCGTATACGTCTCTTGCTTGCGATATGCTTTCAAACGAGCGAGCCGACCGACGAAGACGGCGACATCCTTACCCTTTAATTCATCCGAGTAATAGATGAATTGCGTCAAATAGAGAATGTCCGAGATATCGGGTAAGTCCAGTTCTCCGGACGTGATCGGTAAGGCACCGGTCATGCAATCAAACAGTGTCGTTTTCCCGGCACCGTTCATCCCGATCAAGACGTTCAATTTTCCGGGAACAAGCGAAAAGGAGACATCGTGTAACAGATCAGGTGATTTCGGATAGTTGAAGCGTACGTGTTGAACGTGCATCTGAATCCTCCTATCGGGTCAGCAATGACATGAGATTAAAGCGTTTGACAGAGAATAGACCAAGTAACAGATAAACGACGAGTACGACGGTCAAGATAAGTAACGATGCTCCCGTAACGTGCTCAGAGACGGCGAGACCAAGTGTTTTCATGACATAAAAAGGATTCAAGTAACTGTACCAGCGATCCGGTTGGTTACTTGCGAACAAGAACAGGGGATACATGACGATGTTGATTAATGTCGACATACTCGAAATCTTTGCCGGAAGCATCGTCAAGGCGATACTTGCAAAAGCAAGCGGGATGCTGAGCAACAAGACGAGATAAGCGAGTAACAACGTCAAAGGTGAGAAGAAGCCGAATACAAGCATCAGGATCGTCGTAAAGACCGTCAAACTAACGGCTGCGAACACGAGCTGAACGAGTACGAGTGCGAGAATACAACCAATCTTACTACCGGAAATCATGATATACGTCTTCATCAAACCATGCTCCCGCATCCGGGCAAGTTGGAGTCCGATGCCATTCACGTAAATCGAAAGTAAGATATAGCCCCAAAAGAGCGCGAGGAATGAGAGGAAACTGTTCTCGGTGAAGTCGAGGCGTGACCCGAAGACAAAGGCGAGAATCAACGGGAAAATCAACGACCAAAAGACCGGAATCTTATCGGTTAGCATGATTTTTAAGTAGAGTGTGAAATAGCTAGGAATCGAATACATATGTGCCTCCAATCAGTGTGTCGAATCAAGCTTATATTAAGTATACGTTTGGAAATGGGAAATAGTTCCTTTGAAAAGAGCTTAAGAATCACCTGAAATCAAACGATGTAACGCATCGACAACAATATGGGGGGCATCCTGTTGAATGAAGTGCCGGCTGTTTGGAACTTCGATCAACAAGCCTTGAATCGACTGTGCAGCAGTTTGTCGTTGCAATTCGTGCCACAATAGTTGCGCCTCACGCGAATAATGATCCTTTTTACCAGCAGACAGAACAACGACTGGAAATGGGTAGAGGACATCGACGTTCGTCGCTTCAATACTCTCTTTAAAATCTTCGTATGTACATTCGAGCGTGAATTGTTTTTTGTATATGGATTGGAACGTGCTTGGCATCACTGGTAAGAAGCGTTGAATATAGGATTCTGGTGTTGCATCGATGAGCAATAGACCTTTTATTTCACTTGGATATTGCGATGCAAATTGTCGAACTAACGTGCCGCCATAGGAATGACCCACAAGAATAAAGGGTGGTTTGAGAGATAAGGTATGGATCAAACGGCGAAGGCGATTCACGCTCTGGCGACTAGTCTCGGAATCATACTGCATACTACCACCGATGTTCGTACGGTCATACATCAAGATCGTTCCAAGTCCTTCAACTTGATCCATGATTGGTTGCCAGGTTGAAAGATCTTGTCCATATCCATTTTCAAAGATAAACGTCGGTTGATCGGAAGTTCCGAGAATCAGACGATAGTGTAACGTCGTTTCAGGTAACGTCATTAAATCGAAAGACATATGATTCCTCCTATTCTAGTGGGAATAAAAGTAAGGATACCAGAAAGAAACAAATATTGTAAACTGAAGCAAAGGACTGGAGGTATGATGATGGACTATTTATTAACGTCCGGTGGAATACAAAATCCATCGATTCACAAAGCGTTACGCGAGATGCTCAGAAAACCGATTGAGGAATGCCATGCCATTGCGATCACGACAGCTTCCTACGCATTAGGCAGAGGAACGGACCTCGCTGTCAACTTCATTCAAGGAAAAGATGAGGCACCGATGGTCGATTTAGGATGGAAGTCAGTCGGTCTGTTGGAATTATCAGCGGTCTCGGTAATTGATTCAGCAATTTGGCAACCAGCGGTCGAACAAGCGGATGTCATTCTCGTTAATGGTGGTGATCCACTCTTTCTATATCACTGGTTCGTCGAATCGGGCTTCGATCGACTATTACCGCAACTGACCGGTGTTTATGTCGGGATGAGCGCCGGTAGCATGGTCCTTACGCCACGAATCGGAACAGATTTCGTTGGATGGAAAAAGACGCCGGAGCAATCGGACGCAACATTAGGTCTCGTTGACTTTTCAATTTTCCCACACCTCGATCATCCGCAATTACCAGATAATCACTTACAAGCTGCCAAATCTTGGGCTGAGACATTGACGAATCCGGCGTACGCGATCGACGACGCGACAGCGATCCGTGTTATCGGTTCGAACGTAGACGTGATTTCTGAAGGAAAGTGGGTCCAGTTGCGATGAGGACGCTCTATTTCATTCGCCATTGCGAATCGATCAAAACAGGCAGTGATCGAGGGCGGGGATTAACGGATGCAGGTCAAGAACAAGCGCAGGAACTCGTAGCGTTCTTTGAAGCGCTGCCGATTGACGCCATCTACTCGAGTCCGATGCAACGGGCGATGGACTCCGTTCGCCCACTTGCTGAGCAACGAGGTTTGCCGATCTACGAGGCAGCGTTTCAGGAACGGTGTTTTCAGGAAACAGACGAACGTTTATCACCTGAACGGCTAGAAGAACTGTTGAAGCGATCATTCCAAAATGATGATTACGCGCAAAAAGGTGGAGAGTCGAATCAAATAGCACGCAATCGTGCTCTAGTAGCCATCGATCAGCTACGTAAAACCCACCCGCACCACCGATTGGTCGTCGCGACGCATGGTCTCGTGTTGGCGTTAGTGCTTGAACACTACACTGGGCGACCGGCAAATGAGTGGCTGGGCGCGATGGGGAGTCCAGCAATCCATCAGCTGACGTTCGATGCAGACGGGAAAACGTCTCATGAACAACTCTTGTAAAATGATTAAATCTGCCCGCTGAAGATGAAACCGAGAAAGAGCAATAGTAACACACCAAGTGGAACGGCACAGGCGAGACTAACGTATTTGAGAATTCCCGGTTCGCGTCGTTTGATGGCAACGATCCCGAGTCCGATTCCAAACAGATAAATGACAAGTCCAATCGGTATCGTAAGCATCGAGTTTGGTCCGAACGACCAGTTGAGCGGCGGGAAAATCATAGAGGCGATGAGCAGACCGAGCAAACTAAAGAAGAGAGAAGTTTTAGCATATGTCATGTGAGAACTCCTTTTAATTAAGTATGTGAACAAGAATTCGGATTTAAAATGAGAATTCCTGCTTCATCCAGTAAATTTCCTGTTTGGCATTTGAATGAACGGGAACTATATCTAAAAGATACTATCTTTTAGATATAGGAGGGACCGATGCCAAAAGAAAATATGACCCGTTATGCGATTCTCGGACTTCTTGCAAGCGGATGTACGTCTGGTTATGAGATGAAACACACGATCGATACGAGCTTGAATCACTTTTGGAAAATCAGCTTCGGACAAGTCTATCCGACGCTGAAACGGTTAGAAGCGGAAGGTTTGATCGTTGAAGAGGTCACGGATGGGGAACGGAAACAATTCGCCCTGACGGAAAACGGGCATGCAGAGCTCGAGAGGTGGGTCGCTGAACCGTCCGTCGAACTGCCGGTGCAACGGAACGACCTGTTGTTGAAGCTGTACTTCGCTCGACATGCTTCAAAAGAGGTCACGTTGCAGAAAATTCAGGAGCACGCGCGATTGCTCGAAGAACGGCTTGAGACGTATCAAGCGATCGATGCGATGATTCGTTCTTATCCTGACTCGAATGATGCCGTCTATTGGTTATTGACGCTTGATTATGGCATTCGGAAGACACGGGCGTTACTCGACTGGTGCGACGCTTCCCTTGAGACCCTTGAAGGAGGAAATTGACATGAAACGGATCATTGCGACTCCGAACAAAGACGTCGTCGTGTTCATCATCGGTTTACGGATCAATCGCCTACGTTCTGTCCGGCAGTGGTTACCGACGGTCCAAGCGATGGGACCGATGCTACAAGAGTGTTATGAAAACGATGTCGGTCTGATTTCGCATGAGTCACTTGTCGGTTGGCGTTCCGTGACGTTGATTCAGTATTGGCGTTCGACGGAAGAATTGATGGCATATGCCCATGGTTCCCGTCATTTGACGGCGTGGAAACGATTCAATCAGAAGGCACGGACATCAGAAGCGGTCGGGATCTTCCATGAGACGTTCGAAGTCAGCAATTATGAGTCGATGTATGTCAATCTTCCAACACGAGGTCTAGCGAAAGCACTCGGGGAGTCGGCGATTAAGCCGCATCAAGAACAAGCAAAAGAGCGCTTAGCCGAGCGACAATCACAAGAGACGATCTAAATAGACAAAAGACGGGTGCCGAGGCATCCGTCTTTTTATGTCGCGACTGGCGTGACGGGTTCGAGCATCTCCCCGCAGTTTTGGCAAATATGATCGAGCGCTTTCGTACACGGTTCGCAAAACGTACAAGCGTGCGAGCACTGATAGACCGTCGTTTCAATCGTTTCTTGACACCGGACACAGGTTGATTCCATATGTATCACCTCCTGTAATTAGTATAAGAAAAGCATTTTGATGAGCACAGTAGGAGAACATAGGGAAAGGCTATATTTTCCTTTGATTCCATGTTAATTTGAAGAAAGTGGTTTTAATTCGAAAGGGAGATGAAAAATGGATCAAATTGATCAACAGATTGTCCGGATTCTGCAAGATGATGCCCGGATTCCATGGTCGGAACTCGGACGACAGATCGGGTTATCGGCACCTGCCGTCATCGAACGGGTCCGAAAAATGGAGGACGCGGGAATCATCGAAGGATTCCGCGCTGTCATAAATCCGGAAGCACTCGCGCAAGGGTTACTCGCGGTCGTCATGTTCGAAGAGACACGCTGCGCAGGCTTGATTGAATTTTGTAAAGGACATTCAGAAGTCGTCGAGTGTCATCGCCTGACCGGTAGCTATAACTTCATGGTCAAGTTGCAAACGGCGTCCGTTACAACGCTGGAACGTTTCCTCGATGACGCATCGGTCTACGGCAAACCGTCGACCTGGATTCGACTGTCGACGCCAGTGCCGTTCACGGGATATACGGTATGACGGAAGCAACCCGTGTACGGATCGAACAACTGACGGGGGATATCGGGCACGTCGAAAAGCTTTTTGAGCAAGGGGGAACTTCGATTGTGTACCGGATTGAAGCAAAGAAAGGGAGTTACTTACTAAAGACTGCTACGGAAACGAGATACCTAGAATGGCTCGCAGAAGAAGCAATTGTCTTAGAAGAATGGATGCAACGAGAACCAGGGTTCCTACCTGAGTACGTTGGTTTTTTTAAGACGGAACAGCAAAACCATCTCTTGATGCAGTGGCGAGACGGGATGACGTTGACGACAGCTTTAAGACAGGCGACAAGCGAGCAACGGATTCAGCTGTGGCAAGCGTTCGGAACGTATCTTTTCCAGTTTCATCAACGTACGACAGGGGGAACGTCACAGGAGTGGTTAACGGAACGACTTATGACAGCGGAACGTTATGTCGCATCTGCTTGGACTTCCGGTACGTTGGATTTACTGAAACGATTAAAGTCCTCCTGTCCGGAGCCGATAACTGCCAGTTGGATTCATGGAGACTGTACGACGGACAATCTGTTCATCGCGACGGACGGAACGCTGTCGTTCATTGATGTCGGAGCGATGAGACCGGGCGATCGGCGGTATGACATCGCTCTTGCGATCAGTCCAATCATCGATGATCCGTCAGCCCTTGATGCCTTTTATGAAGGCTACCGTTTTGAGCGACTGACTAAACGAGAATTTGATTATTACGAACACGGACTGTATTCCTTTTTCTAAAAAGCGTTGCAAAGGAGAAAAAAGATGAACCTCATGCTAATCGGAGGCGGTCAACTGGTTGCTCCGTCTCATCAATTCATCAATCGGCATGTCGTTCAACTGACGAAACACGCGCCACATATCGTCTTCCTGCCGACGGCAAGTCGAGATGAATCGTTATACCAATACCAATTTCGAGATACATATGAAGCACTTGGAGCGATAGTCTCGGTCGTCACGCTATTTGACGACGAACAATCCATGGCGACGCAACGACGATTAATAGAGTGTGCCGACATTCTTTATGTCGGCGGTGGCAATTATCCGTTACTCGTTCAGATGCTTGCTCTAAAAGGCATGGATCTATGGCTTGAACAAGCCGTTAAGCGTGGAATATGGTACGTCGGTGTCAGTGCTGGAGCGATCTATGCGATGGAATACGGGATCCGTACGAGTGAGGACGGAACGGACTATTGCCTGGATACGGGGCAAGGCTGGCTGAGCGGTTGTATCTGTCCTCATTTAAACCAGGAAAAACGGGCAACCCGTTTTCAGGAACACCTGCCTCAAATGAATCACGCGATCGGATTACCTGATGATACGGCGTATATTCTTTCTGGGACAGATCACTATCGATTAGGAGAAGGGCACATGCTTTGTTTTAAATGATGATAAACGCTTCGAACATCTAAAGTGTTTATCATCATTTAAAGTGATTCAAAACAGTTGACGAACAAAAATCAGGATGGTATATTTATCTCGAATTAAAGATATATGAATTGAAGATACAAAAGAGGTGAACGAAATGACACGACCGAATCCGAACTTGAAAGCATTGACGGTCATGGTGCGCGCAGTTGATGCGTTACATGAAGTCATCAAGAAGGATGTTGCGCAATGGGGATTGAACCCGACGGATTTTTCGGTTCTTGAGTTGCTGTTTCACAGGGGCAGGCAACCGATTCAATTGATTGGGAAAAAAGTCTTGATCACCAGCAGTAGCATCACCTATGTCATCGATAAGCTCGAAAAGAAAAATTACGTTGTCCGAAAAGCATGTCCAGAGGATCGGCGTGTGACATTTGCGGAACTGACCTCTGAAGGACACCAACTGATGGAAGCTATTTTTCCAAAGCACGAGCAAGCAATCAATCAAGTATTTCAAGGAATAGCCCCGTCAGAACTCGAAGCATTCATCGAGACAGCCAAAACGATCGGCTATCAAGCAAAAAAACAATAAAAAATTTTTAGGCTGATATCTCGAATTCAAGATAATAACCATTAAAGGAGCGATTTTTCATGAATGAATTAAAAGGAATCCACCACGTGACAGCGATTACGAGCAGTGCCGAGAAAAACTATGACTTCTTTACGAACGTCCTAGGAATGCGATTGGTCAAGAAGACCGTCAATCAGGATGACATCCAGACGTATCACTTATTTTTCGCCGATGATAAAGGATCTGCCGGCACGGATATGACGTTCTTTGATTTCCCAGGTATTCAAAAAGGGTCACACGGAACGAATGAAATTTTCAAGACGGCGTTCCGTGTACCAACGGATGCGGCACTCGAATACTGGATTAAACGCTTTGACAAATACGACGTCAAGCACCGTGGTATCAAAGAACAATTCGGTAAGCAGACGCTCTCGTTCGTCGATTTTGATGAGCAACAATACATGTTGATCTCTGACGAGCATAATCAAGGTGTCGCTTCCGGCACACCGTGGCAAAACGGTCCGGTACCACTCGAGTTCGCGATCACGGGACTCGGTCCAATTCACATCCGGATCGCGGAATTCGACAATTTAAAAGCGGTACTTGAACAAGCGATGTTGATGCGCGAAGTCGATCAAGCTGGTTCCCTGCACTTGTTCGAGATGGGCGAAGGCGGAAACGGTGCCCAAGTCATCGTTGAGCACAACGTCGTTCTACCAAGCGGACGTCAAGGATTCGGAACGGTCCACCACGTCGCTTTCCGAGTTGAAGATACGGCTGCCTTACAGGAATGGATCGAGCGGATGCAACAGCTTCGCTTCAACACATCCGGTTACGTCGATCGCTTCTTCTTCGAGTCCCTTTATGCCCGTGTCGCGCGCGGTGTCTTGTTCGAGTGGGCAACGGATGGTCCTGGTTTCATGGGTGATGAGCCATACGAAACGGTCGGGGAGAAATTGTCATTACCACCATTCCTCGAGCCACAACGAGCACAAATCGAACAAATGGTCCGTCCAATCGATACGGTCCGGAGTACGCGCAAGATCGAAAAAGAATATCTTTAATAGGAAAGTGAACTGACAGCATCTAAATACGAGGAGGAAATGAAAATGGAGAAATTAAACATTGGTATCATCTTAGGATCCACACGTGAAGGACGCCTCAGCCCACAAGTCGGGAACTGGGTCAAACAACTCGCCGATCAACGGGGGGATGCAAACTACACGATTCTTGATATCGCCGACTACAAATTACCGCTTCTAGGTGAAAAGAATGGGGATGCGTCGGGTGCTGCTGCTTGGTCGAAGGATGTCGCAGCACAAGACGGCTTCGTCTTCATCGTCCAGGAATACAACCATTCGATTGCAGCGTCACTCAAGAACGCGCTCGATTATCTACGTGTCGAATGGAACAACAAAGCGGCAGGGATCGTCTCTTATGGTTCTGTCGGTGGGGCACGGGCAGCCGAACATTTGCGCGGCATCTTAGGTGAGTTATTGATCGCCGACGTCCGGGTGCATCCGGCGTTATCCTTGTTCACTGATTTCGAGAACGGATCGGTCTTAAAAGCGGCAGCCGTTCAAGAAACATCGGTCAACCAAATGCTCGATCAAGTCATCCCGTGGGCAACAGCATTAAAAACAATTCGCTAAATCGTGATTGATCAGAAAACCCCCTCATTTCGCTGAAATGAGGGGGTTTTCTATCGTTGTCATGTACAACACGACGTGACGCGGCGCAGATCCTTTTCTTGAACGTAAAGCGTGTGTTGGCGGACTTTGTAAGGAATGTCAGCCGCTTGAAGCCGTTCGAGATAGTGACCTGTTGGAGCGACCGTCCATTTCACATATGTCGTTGCGGCATTCGGTGAGGCGAGACAGATGAGTAGCAAAAGCGGAAGGATCCATTTTCGAAGTTGCAAGCGTATACCTCCTCTATTATTTCAAATACTGTATTAATGATTTTATTGTTAAAATTAAAAATCACGACTCACGTCAGCAAAAAATAACTGACCATCAAGCCGACCAACAGACCACCAAAGACAAGTCGATAGACGGGTGAACGATGGGTTCCTTTGCTTCGTTTGACTTGATAGACGATGAAATAGGTCACACTGGTCACCATGACGAGGATCGCCAGTGTACTGAGTAAAGTAGACATCAGCATTCCTCCTTATCGTAAGATTTTAGCTAACGCTTTTCCTTTCGCCAATTCATCGACGAGTTTGTCGAGAATCCGGATGTTACGAATGTGCGGATCCGTTAGATTTTCCACACGAATCCCGCAGATGACGCCAGTGACTAAAAATCGGCGTTCGTTCAGGTCGGGTGCGTGCTCGAAAAAGGCTGCGACAGTTTGGGTTTGTATGGCTTGTTCAAGAGTTGATTGCGTGTGTCCGGTCAACCAGAACAGCACTTCATCAAGCTCGTCTTGCGTCCGTTGCTTGCGCTCGACTTTTTGACGGTATACCTGATACAGCTGCTGCATCGGCATTTGAAATACTTTTTCGTAACTCATCTGAATCGCCTCCTTTCATGGTAACATATGGGAAAAGGTCTTGTGTCAAGGATTTTAAGTCGGTTTGGAGGTGCAGGATGAAATGAGACGTCGAATCATTGGAATGACTTTCATGACGTGCCTAGTACTATTTTTAGGCGTCGTAGGTGTAAAACTATCGTATCAGGCATTGATCGATCCACCGATTGATCAATCGACAGGAAACTGGGTACGTGTTCCGAGTACGATTTTACCGACTAAAAAGGTCATCTATGCGAAAAAAGAGCAAATCATCAAACAACTGGATTCTTCAAAAAGCGGGCACGAAGGATATCGGAAGGAACCTAAAAAGAAAAAACCGATTGAGCTTGGGAAAGGTTTCTTGACAGATGCGATCAATCAAATCGTACGTGTGACTCCTTGGATGGTCGCTTTAGTGATCATCTTCTATCTGTATCGTCGACAACGATTCAACCGCATGCAGTGGTCATTTCCACCAAGGCATCAACCAAAACGAACCGCTCTATCGCTAACGCTAACGCCTGAAGTCCAGTCCTCATCAGAAGACAGTATGCTTGATTCAAAAATTCGTGAAGCAGTGCGCGCGTTCAATCGGTCACTTGCTCCAGCGCAACAGCGACGGACACATGAGACGCTGACGGAGTGGTTAACACGCCTAGAGGTCACGGTTCCGCGTGAGGTCTATCAGCTCGTTCGGTATGCCGACGTGGCAGAGCAGACACTTGATTCTTCTCGACGGACTGCTTTCCTTGAACAACTTAAGCAAAATCAGACACGGCTCGTATAATCAGCCGTGTCTTTTTTGATGTCCACGATACTTGTTGAGGGCGAGCATATTTAAGAGGAACAGTGCTGCACCATAAAGGAATAGTCCGAGCCAGAACGGCCAGATGCTTGACCAACCATTGCCGTAGACAAGCACTTCCTTGATTGCACTCGCCCCGTAGAAGATCGGGGTGATATATCCGATGTTACCGAGTCCGTACGGAATCAAATCAAGCGGAATCAAACCCGAGAAGAAGATTTGCGGAATGATCGTAAAGGGAATCAACTGGACGACTTGTAATTCAGACTGGGCAAAGATTGAAATCGTTGCCCCGAACAAGACCGCGACGACGGCAAGTCCAAGCATCGTCAGGAAGACCCAGATGATCGAACCATCTGATGGCAAATCAAGAACGGTCGTCGCATATAGGACAACAAGAATGGCTTGGATGGAAGCGAAGACGCTATAACCGAGCGTATAGCCGAAGATGACGTCCGTTTGGCGAATTGGTGTCATCATCAATCGCTCGAGCGTTCCGCCACTGCGTTCCTTGACGAGTGCCATTGCCGATAAGATAAAGACGAAAAAGAAGGAAAACAAGGATAAAAAGACGAAACCGAGCGCGTCAAACGTCGATTGATCGACATCGCCGTAGAGATAGTTCGTCTCAAGTTGCATCGTTGGTTGCAGTGACGCAAGTCCAGCTTGAATCTCGCGTAGTGCTTTCGAACTTTTCGTCGATGGTTCGCGGAGACTTAAGGACAGCTGATTGTCGCTCATCTCTAAGACGACGTCGACCGTTTCATGATCTTTGAGATAGGCGTCCGCATCACTGCCGTTATACGTTTTAAGCGACAGATCCTGTTTTTCGATCGCTTGTGAGACCGGAGCCGGTACATCTTGACTGATGGCGACGACAGGCGTGTAGTCATCGTTTCCAAGTAGGAAATAGATCAAGGTGAAGATCAATAACGGAGCAAGTAAAATCAGTCCGACGCTTCGTTTATCGTTCAACGTTTGACGGATGACCCGTCGTGCGAGTTGCCACATCACGTCACGTCCTTTCCAGCGAGCAGGAATAGTTCCTCGACCTGACCGTTTTCAGTCTGTGCGAGCAAACGGTCGAGCGGATCGTAGGCGATGATCCGACCGTTATAGATCAATGCTGCCCGGTCACATTCATTGATTTCATCCATGACGTGGGTCGAGACGACAATCGTCGTACCTTGCGCACGAATCGCTTGGAATTGATTCCAAATCTGGCGGCGTAACACGGGATCAATCCCGACGGTCGGCTCATCCAGGAATAAGACGGTCGGACGATGCAAGATTGAGATGGCGAGGGACAATCGTTTCTTCATCCCGCCGGAATAATGGCGAACGAGCTTTTTTTGATCATTCGTTAAATCGACGAGTGTCAAGACCTCCTCAATGCGTTTTGCTAAATCCTGACGGGACATGTTGTATAGGGAACCGAAAAACTGTAGGTTCGAAAGCCCCGATAAATCCTCATACAAAGCATCGTTTTGTGGCATGAAACCGATCTGCGATAACATCTTGAAGCTTGGCATCGAAGTGTCACCAATCTGAATCGAACCTGCGTCTGCCTGGATCGCACCAATCATCAAACGAATCAGTGTCGTCTTACCAGAACCTGACGGACCAAGTAACCCACAAATCTCACCGGACGGAATCAAAAGATCAATCTGTTGGAGGACGTTCTGTTGATGAAACGATTTTGATACACCGTGCAATTGTAAATCCATCGTATTCTCCCTCCTTTTATGAAATAATTATTGAACAACGTGTTGATTAATTTCATTATAAAAGGGAGAGAAACTGGGAGCAATGACCAGTTGACGTCCATCTGTCGCTTAAGCGACACATCCTTCTAAAATGTTGAAGAAAGAGGCGATTTCGATGAAAAAACAGGATTTACGCGTTATCCGGACCGACCGGAGGATTCGTGAGACGTTCCTTCAGCTGATCGACGAAGTCGGCTTTGATGCTGTGACGATCAAGTTGTTGACGGATCGGGCGGAAGTCAACCGCGGGACGTTCTACCATCATTACGCGGATAAATACGAACTACTCGAGCGGATGACGAATGAGATTTTTGAAAAGATTGAAGCGACGTTTGAACGCGAGATTCCCTTTGTCCTGATCAACCAAAAAGAGGACTCACCGTACCGACGAATCATTCCGTTTCTAACGTTTCTTTATGAACACCGAACGCTGATGCGGATCCTACTCAGTCCGACGAGTGACGGGATGTTTCGAAAGCGGGTACGTGATTACATGCAACAGATTCTGTTTTCAGGACTACCGGAACAAGGAGAACGGCTCGTTCCAGAAAATTATCTCATTGCCTATCTCTCAGCCGCTCATCTCGGTGTCATCGAATCCTGGTTGAGCCATTCAAACGAGACATCACCGGATGAAATTGCGCGAATCATCTTTACGATTTCGATGGAAGGGCCGTTTCGAGCAGCGGGGTTCCGACGATGAGTCTTGAGCAAGTGTTAGAAAAAGTCGTCGCGTGTTTGCAGCATGAACAGATTCACTTTGGTATCGGGGGTTCATTATTGTTACACCATCATGGACTGCCTGTCACTCCGCGCGACATCGATCTCGTCGTCGCGTTAGCGGACGCCGAACGGGCAGTCCTATTGTTATCTGAGATGGGAACTGTCGTTGAACAAGACGAGACGTCACTCTATGCAACGGAAGTATTCCAAGAATTTATGATCGAAGGAATCGATCTTGATCTGATGAGCGGACTGCAGATTCGCCATGGCGAGGGTGTGTTCGTCTATCCGTTTGATGAACAATCGATCGATTCAGCTGGACTATCGTTCATGGCACTCGTCGATTGGTACGTCATCTATCAACTGATTCCGGGACGGGAACAAAAGGTCACGATGATCGAAGACGTATTTACGAAACAGAAAGTGGACCGAGAGCGACTGGAACAGCTGAGACGACTCGTTCTTCCAAAAGCAATAAGGAATCGGATAGGTCAATGGCTGAACTAACTCATAAGTCGCGCAATAAAACGACTTCGTTCGTTGCCGGTAAGTAAGCATGATCGGAGTCGAGCAGTCCGCAGAGGACGTACTGATCGAGCGCATGGTCGAAGACATAATATGGCTTTAATGTCAGATAAGGCATGAGTGCGTCACGTATGGCTTCTTTGGGCACGCTATTAGGCAACGGTTGTGACGAGTCATGGTAGAGCGCGATAATCGACTCGTTATCAACGATTAGGCTAATTTCATAAGTATCTTCAATCAGGAGAATCGTCAAACGACGTTTATGAGCGAGATTTATATCGTCACGAGTCCGGCGTACTTTCACGTTAATGAATGGAAAATCCCGATAGATTTCCTGAATCGTCCACGCTCCTGACTCCTCCGGATACTCCGCAGCGATGAGGTCTACAGCAATTGACTTACAAGTCATCAATGTCCCATCGGTCAACGGTCGGTAATCCGGGTGTGGCGTTTGAGCTTCGGCATCGCGTGCCGTGACGGCGTCTCTCCGTTTAATCAATTTGCGCGTGTAGGAGAACGTAGATGGTTTGTCCCATGTCACGATCTCATTCATGGCAACGGACGAAGTGTCTGGATCACTAAAGGGATACGTGAGCGAGTCGTTTTGAGAAACAAAGATTTCCTCGATTGTATGCGCCTGTATTCGTTGTTGATCACCAGGAGCTGAAAAGAACCGTATCTGTTCTGTAATGATCGGTATGATTTGAACAGGTGACAGTGAAAACGATTCAGTCGGATACTTGTTGC
The DNA here is from genome assembly GCF_018618915.1 of Exiguobacterium sp. s91. NCBI lineage: Bacteria > Bacillati > Bacillota > Bacilli > Caryophanales > Exiguobacterium > Exiguobacterium sp. s91. Next base: position 1,226,579 of record NZ_JACSMZ010000001.1, read on the forward strand.
TCAGGGCGGGGGTTCCATACACACTGAAAAAATCAAGCGCTCCGTCGTCCGTCAATTCAAGCGAAATGAAAAAACCAGGGAAGAGGCGAATTCCGTTTTGGCAGCTGACATACTGATACAGCGAATCTTGGTGCTTCAATAACATGAACTCCTGGTCGAACGTCATTCCTAATTCTTGCTCTAGCCAGGAAGTTTGTGTGTCTGAATCACGCAAGTCCTCTGGAAGAGAATAAATTGTGACATCACCATGTTTGTTGATTGATGTCGTTCGTCGTGTAGCTGTATCGACTTGAATCTCTATCGTACCGTCTGGATAACTCTCGTCTTCAGACCAAGGGCCGTGATTGATGGGGAACCAACACGTCTCAAGCGAATATTGCGTTTCACCACGAATTTTTTCACGGCGATAGAAGGTTTCATGTAAAACATAATCGTTCAGTTGATATTTATCTTGAATATGGGAGATTAAATCTTTCGTTAATGGATGCAACTCGTTCACTCCTTCGTATCTATCTTCACTTTATAGATTGCGCAATAAAACGACTTCATTTGTTGCCGGTAAGTAAGCATGGTTCGAGTCAAGTAAGCCACAAAGAACGTATTGACCTTTTGAAGCGGCAAACACATAACGCGGCGTGAGTAAAAGGTACGGACGTAATGCGTTGAAGATGATGTCTTGCTGCTCATCCTCGAGCTCCGGTGCGCTAACGGAATCGAACACGGTATGGAGTTCCTGATCGTCGGTCAAGCTAATCCAGTGAAGCGTCTTTTCGTCAAGGAGAATCGTGACGCGCCGATGCTGCTCAACATAGGACGTCGGATGCGCGCGTGACAATTTGACAGCAAGGTAGGGATGTTGCCGGTAAATGTGACGAATCGCCCATTGTCCTGATTCACTAGGGTAGACGTTTTGGACGATTTCTTGAATCGTAATTTGACAGGCGTTCACCGTCTCTTGCTGGATCGGACGAAAATCAGGATGTTCGGATTGCGTGATCACATCCTCTGCTGTCACGCTTGCTGCTGATTGGATAGGATGGCGTTTGAGAATTGAAGAGGACGGATTTGTCCACGTTAAGATGTCATTTCGATCGAGTGACGACGTGAAATCCAGTTTACTAGGCACAAGGATAGACCCTTCTTGCGTCACGAACGTCTCGACGACGGTATGCGCGTATTGATGTCCTGGTTTTGTATAGGAGAACCATTTTAGTTGTTGTTTAGTTAGCGATTCGATGTCCTCGAGCGTTAAGGCGAAAGGTTCCTGTTTCACATGATGATCAAGCGGATGAGGACCGTATAGGAACAACTCATCGAGTTGACCGTTGTCCGTTAACGTCAGATGAATGAAACAACCGGGAGACAGCCGAATCCCTTCATGACAACTCACATAACTAAAAAAAGTGTCGTTTTCTTCTTCTACCATAAAATGCGTACCATGGATCATGTCGGTCTCTGATTCGATCCAAGCCATCCGAGTGGTTGGATCACGTAAATCGTTAGGCACGGAATGAATCGAGGTCGGACCGTGTAAGGATAACGTCGTCGTTCGTTTCGTAACAGGGTCAATCGTAATCTGCACGGTTCCTTCTGGAAGCATCGTTCCATCCTCTTCCTCGATAACCGATGCACCTCGCGGAATCCAAAACGTTTCAAAAGAGTAAACGGTTTGGTCGTTTATTTTGTGTCGAGCGTAAGATGACTCATAGAGAATGTAATCATTTAACTGATACTTCTCGAGAGTGTATTCAATTAGCTGTTTTGTTAAAGGATCCAAAGGATTCACTCCTTTTCTTGTACGTCTTCTGTATCGTCAACTAAGGTCGGAACGACGAAGTCGGGTAAGGTATTAAACAGGCGATCGGCCGTCTCAAAAAACGGTTGATTCGAGACAACATTCACGACATCTGCATCGTAGCTGAACGCAAAGATAGACATGTTTTCCTGCATGGAGACGATGACCGTTTTTTCTGGTCTTTCGGAGTAGTAGTGCGTTCGGTATTCAATCCGGAAGACATTTGGTTTGGTCGACCAGATGACAAGATCATTCCAACTCGCGTGGGAATGTAAGTAAGAATACAGGTGTTGAAAATCGGTAACATGCTTCAGTTCAGCGACGATGACACGTTTGTCCGCAAGTGGTATTAAATCATTATATGTAATTGAACAAAAGCGACATAACGCTTCAAACTCTTCTTCGTCATAACGATTCACCTCTACACAGACGAATAGTGGGAAAGCTTGTAATCGATGAAACCACTGCTCAAGAAATGAACTTTCAAACGAGGAGGATTCATCGTCTGGATTCGTAAAGATGCTAAAAGCTGACGTGTAGTCTTGTTCGATGACGAAGCGCAAATTATCAGGGTCTGAAAAATCATTTGGAATCAATTGAAGATCATCATCGTAATAATAAGGCATGTACTCAAATGTTAATTGCAACATATTCACCTCTGTTTCGTACGTTCAGTGTAACGTGAATCCCTTCATAATGAAGGAGAATTGAAAATTATTACATAATTGTAAGGGTTCAAAATATAGTGAATGTAATATTATAGTAGAATAAATATAAGAGAACCACTGAAATATAGGAGGAAAAAAAGTGTCAGATTTTAATCTAGCTATGAACGTGTTATTCGGAAGTGTCCATATCATCCTCATGGCGATGGCTGTTCCATCAATCATCTACGCGCTTTATCTGTTACGAAAAATTGCTAATAAATAATTGCAGGGATTTATTGGTAAGAACAAGAAGATAGTTAAAGTACCTACGCATCATTTAAAGGAGGCGATAACATGTCATTTTGGACATGGTTTGCAATCTTATTTGTGTTAGCGGTTAGTGTCTACGCATCTTCTCAACCAAAACGTTCGAAGAAATAACAAAGGCGCGACTTCCATTGTGGAAGCGCGCCTTTTTGTTTGTTCAGTTTTGCGTATCGAGCCAAGCGATCGCGTCCGTTAAGTCGTCGGCAATATAGTCGACGTTTGCTTGTTCCACCCGGTCAGCGTAATCACGAATGGAGCTCTCTCCGGCACCGGTTCGGACTAAGATTTTGATACACCCGGCGTGCGCAGCTGCCACCATATCACTCCATCGGTCCCCGATGACGACACATTGATCGAGTCGGAGATCGTGTTTTGCTTGTGCTTGCCTTAATAATTCAGGTGATGGTTTGCGACAGGTGCAATAATCTTCCGCGGCATGCGGGCAAATCAGCGTATCATCAAAGCCTAAGCTCAGTAATTCTGTCCGAAAATCCTCTTCACGCGCCAATCCTTTTGAGATACCAGGTTGATTTGTAAACGCAATCAGTAAAATCCCTTGATTACGTAAGCGTTCGATTAACGAAGAAACGTATGGAAATAACGCAAACGTTCCAGGGTAGTGGACGGTAGCATCTCCACCAATCGTTCCGTCTCGGTCAAGAAATATTGCCTGAATAGAATTCATGTGTACAACTCCTTAGTTTACGAAGCATCTTTTAGTTCTTGATACGGTTGGACACGTGCTGCCAGTTGAGCTGGGATGAAGGCGGCGATGACACCGAACAAAATCGGTAAGGCAAGCGATACGCCAATCAACAACGGTTCATTCCACGGTACGAGGTCATACAAGACATAAATCGTCGAATAGGCAACGATCAGTCCAATGATGCCGGAAATTAAACCGACGAGGAAGCCTTCAAGGACGATCAACTGACGGATCGCTCTGTTCGTCCAGCCGAGCGCTTTTAAGACGGCGAGTGAGGCGCGGCGATCGGTGACGTTTTGCCACATAATTTCACCCGTCGTCAAAATAGCGATTGTGATTGCAACGCCCATCGTCACGTAATGCATCGGACCGACTTGCAAGGCAACGAATTGTCCGAGCCACGATGAATAGAGAACACCTTGTAAATGGAACGTTACGAATAAGAAGAACGTCAGCAGAGCCGTTGGAAGAGCGATTGAGAGAACGGACAGGCTATTACGTTTCCATTTCCCGATCAGTTCTTTTAGCGCCAATGTCACGGTCGAACGAAGCTTTAGTCCGACACGAGCCGCCTTTGCATACTCGCCTGTTTTGATCGCTTCGTACGGCGAGATCCGGCGAATCGTCCACGCCGACCAAGCGGCACCAGCGAGGTAGATGACGAGACTGAACAGCGCAATCCAGAGGAGGCTCCAGCCGTTCATCGCTTCGTTACGGACATACGAGAAGATCCCTTCGACGATCAAGGCGATTGTTGAAACGAATCCGGCGAGGATCGCCGCCTCGATCAGGACGATTTTGTAGAGATCCTTCGTCCGCCAGCCGAGTGCGAGTAAAACGGCAAATTCTTTTCTGCGCGCGAGCATCGAGACATAACTCGTCGCGAGGACATAGACGATCGCGACGGCAAGCATCGCGAAGATGACACCGGAGAACCCGACGCTCGTCTCGCGGAAGATTGTCATCGCAGCACCGATGTGGATCCAAGGTTGTTCAATCCAACCGAGCGTCTTCCCGTCATCGATCACCTTCGTGACGACCGGTTGAGGAGAGGAACCTTTGGTGATCGTAGCGATGAGACCGGTTTCTCGTTCGATTTGTTGCTTCACGTCTTGGAGTAATTGTTCGGACTTCTCACCCATCTGTTTGGCACCACTGATTTTTAAACGGATGGACGAAATGGATTGTTTTCCGTTGATCAGTTGAGCGGCGTTTAAGGTCGTTAAAATATTCGGTGAACCCGTCAATAGGTCAACCGGGTTATTCGATGAATTGATGGTAGGTGACGGATTGATCGGCTTTCCTGTTGCATCAAGGACCAGATTAGCGGTCGCCGGGCGATACGTTTCTAACGGTAGTTCATTCAACGGATCTTTGGATACTGTGATTTTTTTCGGGTCAAACAATCCGATGACATCAAAGTCGACGGTTGGAGTAAGTTCAGATACTTCTTTCGTGTCTGTATCTTTGACTTTCATCTTGCTGAACTGGACGGGACGGTATCCTTTTGAGGGGAGGATGGGAATATCAAAAAGCGATTGATCAGTTTGAAGCGTCTCGCTGTTCAACGAGTAGGCTTGACTCCATCGCTTCGGAAACGGGCTATCGGTTGCAGTATAGTTTAAAGCTCCCGTCCGGTAGAGTAGCTGTCCAGATGAGGTGACTTCAAGTTCTTTTCGTTTCACGGAATCTGGTTTTGCTAAAGCATTGAACAACAGTGAATCTAGACGTTTTGCGGAAATACGTTTCGTTTCGAGTGTTTTACTTTTAATCGTTCCTAAATAATCCTGTAGTTCTGATTGCTGTTGGAGGCGGTCGATCGTCTCCGTCTGTTGTTGTTCCGTTTTAAATGGTAAATCAAGCCGTTCGATTTTAAAGTCGGTATATCCCGCATCTGAAGTATTCGGATTGATGAGGATCGGTAACGTAAAACCGTTAACGACATTAGATGTCGGATTTGCTTGGTCCGTCTCTTCGAAATAACGGGATGTGGGACTTTTCTTGACGCTTTTATCGAGACCGACGAGGCGTGCTTCTTGTTCCGGGTCGATTGCGACAATCATCGCCATCTTCGAAGGGTTGATATCCTCGACGAAGAAGTTATCGAGGTTTGGGATGCGTAATTCAGAAGAGACGTCACTCTTGATGGCATGGATGTTGGTCGTGAAGAGCTTCTCCTTCTTCAATCCGGAATCACTGTACTCCGTGCGAGAAATGCGATAGAACCCAGGGGCTTTCGGAGCTGTCATCTGATCTTTGATGGTTAGACCGATATTGGCATATCCTATCACCGCTACTGGCGCGGCAATGTCCACATCCTCGATCTGTTTGATTTTTTCATACTGTGCGAAAGAAATACCACCTGTAATACTGTTTAAGTAGTTGGGCTCCAGCAAATCATTCGACTCCGTCGACATCTGACTGCCTTTCGGTCGAACGACGATATCATACGCTGACGACCATTTCTTTTGTAACGTCTGCTCGACCGTACCCTGATTTGAATCGGTCAAGTTGAACATCAGACTGAGTCCAGCGCTGATGATGAGCGCACCGACGAGCGTCAAAATGAATTTTCCACGTTGCCGGCGCCACTGGTTTAAGACAAAATGAAACATCGTCATTCCTCCTTTTATGGGGTAAAAGCTACGAAAAACGGATGAGACTGTTCATCTAAGATATGTATGATTCGTTCGCTGAAGTTCGACCACGTTACGCGTCGTAACACTTCTTCGAGCGGGAAAAAACCGACTGCTAAACTTTCGCTGCTCGTCTGCGGTTGACCACCAATCGCTTTTGCAAGCCAACAGGTCGCACAGACATTCGCCTCGAGATTTTGATAGATGCCGCAAAATTTCACGATTTCAATCTCAATTCCAGACTCTTCTTTGACTTCGCGAATGATACCGTCAGCTGCACTTTCCCCAGGCTCGACGATGCCACCCGGAAACTCCCAACCGCGATCTGGTCCTTGGATCAAAAGAATCTCGTTTTGGTCATTCAAGACGACCGCTCCAGCTGATAACGAATAAATCGATGTCGGTAACATAGACTTCCTCCTGTGAAGAGAGGGACAACGCCTGTTGCCCCTCCGCCAAATATTAAGATGCATCTTTCAGTTCTTGATACGGTTGAACACGTGCTGCCAGTTGTGCTGGGATGAAGGCTGCAATGACACCGAACAGAATCGGTAGGGCGAGCGATACGCCAATCAATAACGGCTCATTCCAGGGAACAAGATCGTATAAAACGTAAATCGTCGAGTAGGCGACAATCAGTCCAATGACTCCGGAGATGAGACCGACGAGGAAACCTTCAAGGACAATCAATTGACGGATCGCGCCGTTCGTCCAGCCGAGTGCTTTTAGGACGGCGAGCGATGCCCTACGATCGGTGACGTTTTGCCACATGATCTCACCCGTCGTTAAGATAGCGATCGTGATCGCAACACCCATCGTCACGTAATGCATCGGACCGACTTGCAGGGCAACGAACTGACCGAGCCACGAAGTGTAAAGAACACCCTGTAAATGGAACGTCACGAATAAGAAGAACGTCAAGAGCGCCGTCGGTAGAGGAATCGAGAGGACCGACAAACTGTTCCGCTTCCATTTCCCGATTAGTTCTTTTAGTGCGAGTGTCGCGGTCGAACGAAGCTTCAGTCCGACACGAGCCGCTTTCGCGTATTCACCGGTCTTGATCGCTTCGTATGGTGAGATGCGACGGATCGTCCACGCCGACCAGGTCGCACCAGCCAGGTAGATGACGAGACTGAACAGCGTGATCCAGAGGAGACTCCAGCCGTTCATCGCTTCGCTCCGAACGATTGAGAAGATTCCTTCGACAATCAAGGCAATCGTCGAGACGAATCCGGCGAGGATTACCGCCTCGATCAAGACTATTTTGTAGAGATCCTTCGTCCGCCAGCCGAGTGCGAGTAAGACAGCGAATTCTTTCCGGCGGGCGAGCATCGAAACATAACTCGTCGCGAGGACATAGACGATCGCGACAGCAAGCATCGCGAAGATAACACCGGAGAATCCAACGCTCGTCTCTCGGAAGATTGTCATCGCAGCACCGATATGAACCCATGGTTGTTCAATCCAACCGAGTGTCTTGCCTTGTTCGACGACTTTTATGACGACGGGTTGTGGGGAAGAACCCTTAGTGATCGTAGCGATGAGGCCAGTTTCTCGCTCGATTTGTTGCTTCACGTCTTGGAGTAATTGTTCTGACTCTTCACTGACGGTCGAAGTCCCTTTGATTTTTAGACGAATCGACGAAATCGATTTTTCACCATATGTCTCTTTTGCAACATCAAGTGTTGTTAGAATATGCGGTGAGTTTGTCAGTAGTCCGACCGGGTTTCCAGACGATTGAATTTTTCGAGCTGGATTGATCGGTTGTTGTTTTTCGTCAAGAACTAAATCAGCCGTTGACGGTCTGTACGTCTCCATCGGTAACTGATTTAACGGATCTTTTGAAACCTGAATGTTGTCAGCATCATATTGTCCGATGATGTTCATCGAAAAATAAGGTACGACGTAAGGGAGCATTCCCGGATCTTTCGAGTTAAATTTTTTGCCCGTCGATTGAATCGAGCGATAACCGAATGTAGGAACATTAGTTTCAGAAAAATTCCAATTTTTTAATTTTGTTGGAGCTGTTTCAACGGCATACGCATTGGACCAGCGTGTAGGAAAGGGACTTTTAGTAGCCTTGTATTTTAGTGGACTCGTTTTAAAGAATAGACCTACCTCAGTGGAACCAGTAGCGTCACGATTCATGAATCGTGTCGTTTTTCCATTCAATGAATTTAGAAAAATACGTTGCATATCCATGACGGAAACTGTTTCCGTCTGTAGAACTTTTGCTGGGTAGTCATTTAAAGATGAATTAAACGACGTTTTGTGCAGATCTTCTTTTGCAAGACGATTGATAAACGAGTGTTGCTCTTTGGCAGTCGAGAAAGGTACCTTTAATTTTTCGACTTTAAATGAAAAATTACCGCGACTCACGGCATCGGGATCGATGATGACTGGGATGGTATGGAATGAGCCATCACTTCCTCCTTTACGATATTGGTCCGTCTCTTCAAAATACCGTGAATTTTTACCTTTAAGAATACTCTTATCTAGTCCGACAAGTTTAGCTTCTGCGTCTGGATCGATTGCAACGAGAAGTGTCAGGTGATTCATCGTAAGATTCGAAAACTCTTGTATCGGTCTGGTAGAGAATGTTTTCTTTTCTGGAGCAGGATTTTTTAATCCTTGGGCAATATGATAGGACTGATCATAAAGGCGCTCTTTTTTAATACCCGAGTCATCGTATTCTTGCGTCGTTAACCGATATACTCCGTCTTCTTTTGGGAATTTTAAGACCTTCGGAACGTTAACATTGAAGCTTGCATAGCCCATCACGGCGACGGGTGCCGCAATTTCAATGTCGTTCATTTTCTTGATGGTTTCGTATTGTTTGAAGGAAATTCCTCCGTCGATTCCATTCAAATAGTTCGGTTCCAGTAAATTATTCGACTCACTTGCAAGCTGACTTCCTTTCGGTCGTACGACGATGTCGTACGCAGACGACCATTTCTTTTGTAATGTCTGTTCAACCGTTCCTTGACTGGAGTCGGTAAGATTGAACATCAAACTGAGTCCGGCACTGATGATGAGCGCACCGACGAGCGTCAGAATGAATTTCCCTCGCTGCCGGTGCCAGTGATTGATGACGAAACGAAGCATATGTAGTCTCCTTTGCTTGTTATTGGGAGAACTGCGTCTTTAAATAACGCGCAAGATCTTGTTCGAAATGGTAAATCGCTTGTGCATCGAGTGCTTCTACTTCTGCTTGCGCTGCGTAGCGGGTGACGAAGTAAGGGGAGAGTGGCGTTACCAGATGAATGCGCTCCGTCCAGTCTGTCAATGATTCATGGCTTCGTCGTCTGAGGGCCCGTGGTAATCGTTGGTTAAAATCAAATAGCATCAGGCGTAATGATTCTTCAGGCGGAGTAAGCATCGATTGAAGGTTTGTTTGTTGGACATAACTTTCAGGAGATGGTTGGACCCAATGGTTTGCTTCACTTTCAGATTCTCGTGATTGTGATGAACGTCGCCGACGACGAAGAATCCGGTATCCTACGAAAGCAACGAGTAAAAGTACAGCGGTGAAGAATAGAAGTTTGTTGGAAGAAGACGTACTTTCTACGATATTCATTAACGAAAGCGGAGGGAGATTTTTTACTTTTCGATCACGTGGTGTTCCACCCGTATTTTTATTTTGTTCATCGGACTCACCTAAATCGATGCCGTCTTCTCGCTCATCGATTTTGTCATCGAAATTACAACTATTTTTTGTGAAGAATAAATTGGATAAGTCATTATGATTACATCCCCGCACGATCGTCGTCTCCTGTTCCGAGAAGTCCGCATTCCGAAACGCTTCATACGCGGACTGCGTTGATACCGATAGCAACAGAAAAACTACAATCGAGCAGATGAAGCTCGTGATTAATTTGGCACGAAACGTGTGCAACGCGAGACACCTCCCTATAAACAGTACTTAGACACTTTGCACCGTGCGCTTCCGGCGGTCTTCAACGATTCGTCCGTCCTGCATGAAGAGAATCCGGTCAGCACGTTCGGCGAGTTCTAGGTCGTGTGTGACAAATAAAACGCCACATTTAGCTTCACGATGCAGCTCTAGTAACAACTCGAAGATTGCGTCTCCGGTCACGGAATCGAGATTACCGGTCGGCTCGTCCGCGAGAATCCATTGCGGATGGTGAAGCAGGGCACGGGCGATCGCAACCCGTTGTTGTTGTCCACCGGATAATTGAGCCGGTAAAGCATTCCGTTTGTCAGCGAGTCCAACCCGTTCGAGTAACTCGAGAATCCGCTCCTCTTGATTGAAGGATGTCTTTTGCTTTAACAAGGCGACCTTTAAGTTCTCAGATACCGTCAGTGCCGGTAATAAGTGAAACTGCTGGAAGATGAATCCGATCTCTTGCGAACGAAATTGCGATAACCGTTTGTTCTTCCAAGACGTGATGTCCTGTCCGTCATAAAGAATCTGACCGGACGTCGGGCGATCAAGCGAACCAAGGAGACTCAGGAACGTTGATTTTCCAGAACCGGATGGACCAACGAGTGCCGTCACCTCACTTTGCGAAAACTGACCGTTTAGTTGATGCAAGACATCGGTCCGGACACCGCTTCGTTCGAATGTATGCGAAATATCTTGAAAGGTAATATCCATAAGACCACTCCTTTTACATAATTTGGTTATGTTCAGTGTATTATTTTTAGAAAATTTTGTCTATTGCGTTTTTATGTCTGATCCAACCACTTTTTTTACATTTGTTCATAATTGGTTCATAACTTCTCCCTATGATCGGATTAACACCAATCAAGGGAGGCATTTAACATGAAACGAACACACAAGAAATGGTTATGGATCAGTGGAGGGGTCATCCTGGTACTCCTGTTAATCGGTTCCACGCTCTTTTTAGGACGAGGAGAGGCACAAGGAACGAAGGAGGTCGTCGAGTCGAAGACATTAAAAACATTCTTCTACTTCTCGGGCACGCTTGAAGCGAAAGATCGACAGACGGTCATCAGTGATCGTGATGTCCGTGTCACCGACGTTCGATTTGAAGAAGGGGATGCCGTTAAGTCGGGTCAAACGATCATCAGCGTCGAAGGAGGAGAAGATTTCAAGGCACCTCGCTCCGGACAACTCGTTCGTCTTGACGTCACGGAAGGCGAAGTGCCCCGAATACCGTCCTCTTCGTTGTTGCAGACAACAAAGAGTTGATCGCTCGTCTGAAAATTGATGAACAAGATATCGAACGAATTGAAGTTGAAGATACGATTGAACTGCAGACGGATGCATCTGATAAAACCATCGAAGGGAGGGTCGAATCGATTAGTCCGGAAGCTGTGACGGAAAATGGGAGTACGTATTTTAATGCAAAAGTATCGGTACCGAGCTCGTCAAACTGGTTACCCGGCATGACGGTCGAGGGACGCTTACCGTACCAACTCGCACAAGATGTACCTGTCTTATCGCTCGATGTCATTTCGTATTCGAAGTCGGATCGTCCGTATGTGTATGTGAAAAAAGACGGGGAAACGACTCGTCAATACATCGAGACGGGCGTGACGGACGGACAGGATATTGAAATCAAGGACGGATTGTCCGCCGGAGACGAAGTCTTCCTGCCGAGTGAGGACGGTGGTTCCGGTCTTCTTCCGACTCCACCAGGAGGTGCGTCCTGATGCCGGTCGTTGACTTGCAAGAAATCCAAAAAGCTTACGGTGAAGGAACCAATCGTCACATCGTCCTCAACCGAGTATCGCTGACGATCGAGGCTGGTGAATATGTGACGATCCTCGGACCTTCGGGTTCAGGAAAATCAACGCTGATGAATATCATCGGTTGCCTCGATGTCGCTTCAAGCGGCGTCTATCGCTTGCAGGAGCAGCTCGTCCAAAATCTATCCGAAGATCAGCTAGCGACGATTCGCAATGAAGAGATTGGCTTCATCTTTCAACAGTTTCAGTTGCTGCCGCGCATGAGCGTCTTACAAAACGTTGAATTACCGCTCATCTATGCCGGCGTCTCGCGCAAAGAGCGCCGCGCTCGATCGCTTGAGCTCCTGGAACGTGTCGGATTGACAGATAAAGCCGATGCCTTACCGAGTCAACTGTCCGGTGGTCAACAACAACGGGTTGCGATCGCACGGGCGCTCGTGACGCGACCGACGATCTTACTCGCCGATGAGCCGACCGGAGCGCTCGATCAAAAGACAGGGAAACAAATCATGGAGTTGTTCGAGAGCCTCTCGGAGGAAGGGAAGACGATCATCATGATTACACACGATGTCAATATTGCTAAGCAAGCCCGCCGGATTATCCGAATCGAGGATGGTCAGGTGACGGAGGTGACGACATGATTCGCGAAACGTTACGGATGGCATGGTCGAATATCTGGCATCATAAGATGTGGTCGTTCTTGACGACGCTTGGTGTCATCATCGGTGTCGCATCGATCATAGCCTTGATTTCAATCGTCAACGGCGCGACGGCCTCAATCAATGAAGAGGTCGCCTCGTTCGGTGCCAATAAATTAACGGTCCAAACGACTGAGACGCCATTGAAAGAAGGATTATCACCTGCACAACTGGAAGAGTTAAACACGATTAAAGGAACACGCGGTGTCTCACCGACCGTTTCGACGGTTCGGGACGTCCGTTTCGAAAATCACACGCTCGACCAGGTGACGATTGAAGGACGAAACCACATCTATTACCGGGAATCAGAAGATGTCCCGCAAGGACGTGGTATCGTCATCAGTGATGTGAAACAACAGACGCATGTCGCCGTCGTCAGTCCGTCCGTCGCCCGGACGCTCTATCCGGGTCAGGTCGCGATTGGGGAGACGATCAAGCTCGATGGACTCGATTACCGGATCGTCGGTGTCAGTGACGCGGATGGCGATCAAATCGTCATTCCCTATACGACGGCATTGCGGACGCTTGGGGTGACAGCCGTTAAGCAAGTGGATATCTTCAAGACGGACGCAGCAGACGTCGCGACCGTCAAACGGGATGTCTCGGCAAAGCTGTATCAGTTCTATAACGGACGCGACGATACGTATGACGTCGTCAGCTTGGATGAAGCCCTCGATTCGATTGACCAAATCAATACGATGCTCTCGCTCTTGTTGACGGGTATTGCGTCGATTTCCTTGATCGTCGGTGGGATCGGCATCATGAACATGATGCTCGTCTCGGTCACGGAACGAACAACGGAGATTGGCTTACGAAAAGCACTCGGTGCGAAACCACGTACGATCCGCCTTCAGTTCCTCTTGGAATCGATTCTGCTGTCCTTGATGGGTGGAGTGATCGGCATTCTTGTCGGAGCGATGCTCGCATTTGGCGTCAGTCTGATGATTAGTACACCGTTCACACTCTCCGTGAGCACGATTCTGCTTGCCGCCGGATTCTCGATCGGTGTCGGTGTCTTGTTCGGTTATATGCCAGCGCGAAAGGCATCTCGTTTGAATCCGATCGAAGCCTTACGAAATGTTTAAGTGAAGGAGGAGGACGATGGTAACGATTTTGATTGCCGAAGATGACCGGAATGTCCGTCTACTATTAGGCGAGACACTCCGGTCCGCCGGCTTTACGGTGATTGAATCGAGAGACGGGAAAGACGCCCTCGATCAACTCGATCAGAAACACGTCGATCTCGTCGTAACGGATGTGATGATGCCGCACGTTTCAGGGATCGAACTGGTTGAGCTGCTGCGTGAATCAGGATACGAACAACCTGTCTTGATGTTGACGGTGCTGGATTCCTTTCAGGATAAGGAAGCCGGGTTCACGACCGGTGCTGATGATTATATGGTCAAGCCGGTTGATTTGGACGAACTGTTACTGCGGATCCGAGCGCTGTTACGCCGGTCAAAGATCGTAGCAGCGCAAGAATTAATCGTGGGTGCCCTGCAACTACGGATGACAGACGCAACGGTCGTAACGCCTCATGGTGAGATACCGTTACCACAAAAGGAGTTTCAACTGCTCTATCGCTTGCTCGCACATCCGAAGCAGATTTTTACACGTCAGCAGTTGATGGACGAAATTTGGGGATATGATGTCGAGAGCGACAGTCGGACGGTCGATGTCCACATCAAGCGGTTGCGTGACAAGTTCAGCGCCTATGATGATTTTACGATCGAGACGGTCTGGGGACTCGGTTATAAGGGAGTGATCCAGTGAAACGCTTCGTCCGCTCGATCTCTGGTCGCTTTTTCGTCATTCTCTTCGGTTTATTGTTACTACCACTGCTGTTACCGTTCATCATGACGGTCTGGTTCCAGTTCCAAGAAGTCGATCAAGACCTAAATAATCAATTGCAACAACGAACGGATCAGATTGAACGATTGATGCAAGACCAAAATCTGTCGTTCGCTGAGGCGAGTCAGTACATGGATCAGTCTTTGATTCAAACGACACAATACACGTCGCTCAATCAAGTACAATCATTATCGTCGTCAGAACGTGACCAGTTACAGCAAAAGGGTGAAATCACGATTGATGGAACGTGGATCGAACCGTCGCGATATATCCGTCAGATGGAGACAGGATATCTCGTTTCGACACCGATTGCCGGGCAACGCATCCTTGACGGATTACGAGCGTCAGCTGGGATCGGTATCACAATCACGATCGGCGTCGCCTTCATCCTGACCTGGCTTGCCGTCACGCTCGTGACACGACGGATTCGTCGCATCAGTGAAGCGGCAATTGAAGTGACGAACGGGAACTATGATGTCTCGATCACGGAAGGCGGAAATGATGAGGTCGCGCTCCTCGTTGAAAACTTCAATCACATGACCGAAGCACTGCGACGAAACGATCATCTCGCAAAGGATCTCGTCGCCTCGATCTCGCATGAGCTGAAGACACCGATTGCTTCGATTCAAGGATTTTCTAGGTTGTTACAGACAGAAGAAAATCCGAATAAACGGCAGCAGTACTTGAGGAT
This sequence comes from Exiguobacterium sp. s91, assembly GCF_018618915.1. Taxonomy (NCBI): domain Bacteria; kingdom Bacillati; phylum Bacillota; class Bacilli; order Caryophanales; genus Exiguobacterium; species Exiguobacterium sp. s91. The sequence continues at coordinate 1,241,606 of NZ_JACSMZ010000001.1, forward strand.
CATGGAGCAAGAGAGCACCCGTCTATCACGTTTGACGTCGAATCTCGTCCGCTTGTCGCGACTTGATCATCAGACGATCATCGAGCGGAAAAGGTATCGCCTTGATGAACAACTTCGGACATGTCTTTTACTACTGGAACGACAGTGGACGGAGAAATCACTTCGACTGGAGCTCGATTTACCGGAAGTGTCCGTCGAGTGGGAAGAGGAACTGATGCAGCACGTCTGGCTCAATCTGCTCGAGAACGCGATTCGGTTTTCGCCGGAATCGGGAGTATTAGAAGTGACTTTGCATGAAGGAAAGAACATTCGTATCACGATTCGCGATGAAGGACCAGGAATCGCGGAACAGGACTTACCGTACGTTTTCGATCGCTTTTATCAGGGCGAACAGTCACGAGCGAATGAAGGACATGGTCTTGGTTTATCAATTGTTAAACGAATCATCGATTTACATGACGGTGAGTTGACGATTAAGAATCATCCAGATCAAGGAGCAATCGTGACCGTTACGTTGATGGCGCGCGAGACGCTAGAATGATGACAGACGAAAAGGAGCGCGGACTTACACGATGTTATCGTGAAGTGTGGCGCTCCTTTAGTATGTGTTAGCTTAAGTTATTTGAACTGGTAAACCACTTCTCCCCATGTTCCGCGATGAAACGGTATTCCGCGCGGTAATGTGTGTCGTGACCCTCTTCTTTCATCTTGATGAAGGCAGCATCACCGTCCGCAGCTCTTTGATCAATTAATAGATAGAGGGCTTCGATGCGCAACAATAACATGGATCGCAGTTCGGAACGCGGTCCTTCATAGCCATACGCATCAAGGAACCGACTCACTCGCTTGGCGAAACGTGTGTCATCTTGCTCTGGTGAATAAGCAAGAACGGATCCGTCAGGTGCTTGTCGTCTGCGGCTAAGCGGAACGAACGTATAGAGCGTGTAGACGATATCCCAAGCACGTGGACCGGGTGCTGCGAGGTCAAAGTCAATCACGCCACTCAGTTTTTGATCCTGAAAAACCGTATTGTAGACGGCAAAATCGTTGTGGCAGATGACTTCGTGTGGAGTCGGGGTATTGAGCAACGGTGCCCAGTCCGGTGAGACGTCGAAGTCGACTGTCGCGTCATGATAATGGCGCATCAGATGCGCAACATCGTCTAATATGTCGTCATGCCACATGTATGCTTTTAGCGGATAATCGGCCGTTTCGCCAGGGAGGAAGGTCAGGATCTCTCGATTTTGTTCGTCGATGCCGACGAAACGCGGAACACCGGATAGACGTTTAGCTTCTAAGTGGCGTAATAACCGTTGGACGTTGTTGCTGTTCTCCTTTTGTGAGCGATAGACATGCTCACCTTTTTGATAGACAGCAGAGACATTTCCACCAGTCAGTCGTTGTTCTTCAGACATGAGTGTTCCTTCTTTCTTTTGTAATCGGTTACATATCGGCTAGTCTTTTTGCATGCATTTATGAAGAAGCGAGTGCTTTACGCACGATTGTCACGTTCTTCAATCAGTCGACCGCATTGAAGAGAGCATCAAGCGATGGATTCGTGACATGTTCGAGGAATGTATCAACGTCTTCGGTCGAACGAAGACGAACGATTTGGTCCGCTTCACCTGTAACTGGCGGCTCGATTCGTTGCCGCTGAAAGATGTCGTAGTACGACGAGTCGCCACGAATCTCTCGTCCATCGCGTTTGGAGTGAGTCAGTCGGTCTGCAATTGTCACTTCGGGTAAATCGAACCAGACGAGGATCGAGCGGAACGTCGAACGGGAGAATGGATCTAATAATTGTTTCCGACCGGTCTGCGTGGTGTTGGCATTACATAAGATGATCGTCTCAAAGGAAGACGTGATTGCCTGTTCGATCAACCATCCCGTCAAGTCATGTTTGATCTGATTCGGTCCTTCTGTTGGAACGAGGTCCGGATAATGTTCGAGCAAAAAGCGTGCTTGAAGATCCTGATCGATGACAAGGCTTGCTGGTAGACGTTTAGCAAGCTGTCGTGCGAACGTCGTTTTCCCGGCATGGGTCGGTCCAATCGTCCCAATCGTCAACAGGACGGTCCTCATGACGTCAGTTGTTCTTCCGGTAAGCGATCGGCGAGAATCTGCATGAGCCAGTCTTCTTTCGTTCCGAAGCAAGGAGTCGTCCGTCCGATATGATAAAACGTACTGGCCAATGGTCCTGTGAAGTAGGTCGCATCCGGCATGCATAAGTAAATCGGGCGATTCGTCGCGAGCGCAATCCCGAGTTCGACGTGACTACTTTTTCCTGCTGGTAACACGAGCACGAAGGCGTCCGCTTGTTGTACGGCTTCGAATTCAGCAAGACCAATCTTTCGTAATGCTTCGGGATCCTCTGCCCGATCATTCATCGTCCAGTCGTATGTTAAATCGTGTCCACGCAAGCGGAGTTCATCGCGGAGCCAGCGGACGGTCAACGTGTGATCAAAGCGAGAAGCGATATAAAGGTTCATGTATGGATTCCTTTCTCAAGTAAAAGTTGTTCGATAGCCTGAACGAGCGCGTAGGCTCCGTCAGACGTATTCGATAAGACGGTGACGATCGTTTCCGATTGTGGATAATAGGCGGAATGAAAGCTGACACCCGGGTCGTAACCCATGATGTGCCACTTCTCGTGCGAGGCATCGAGTCGTTTCAGCCAGACGCCGTAACCATAAGACTCAACATCGTTGACTTTGACGTGGGGATGAAACAGTTGCGTGGTCATCGATTCAGACAGCAACTGATGCGTCAGAAGACTTCGCCAGAAACGTTCCATGTCTGATGCTGTGAGGAAGGCACCGCCATCTGGTCCACCAATGATCGGTAACGCATAGTGATTCGTTCGCCACGTTCCGTCTTCATTCTCGATGTGGCCTGTGGCTGTATCCGCCGGTAGCGAGTCGAGTCGGAAGTAACCAGACTGTGTCATTTGCGCATGAGCGAATAATTCGTTCGTCACGTAATCCGAGAAGGGTTGTTTCGTCAATTGTTCGATCACGAGACCGAGCAGGATGTATCCCGCATTGTTGTAATGAAAACGTTCGCCCGCAGTGAACTGTCTTTTTTGGTCCTGAAACAACGGTAAAAAATCGATGGGACGACGCAAACGGTACATTGGGAGATCTTGAAAGACCTCCTCGAAATCGGTCATCGTCGCTTCGTCAAAATAATCACCGATGCCTGACGTATGAGTTAACAGATGATGTATGGTCACACCGTCTAGATCGATTCCTATGTCCGGTAGAATCGTCGCGACGCGTTCGTCGAGTGCAACCTTTCCTGCCTCGACTAATCGTAAGATGGCGACCGCCGTGAAAAGTTTTGCACCAGAGGCAATTCCGAAGCGCGTCGTTTCTTTATTCAATACACGGTAGCCCCGATGTGCGAATCCGTTAGCATGACTAAAGATTTGTTCACCTTGCTGGTGGATGGAGACCGCCCCTTCGAGATGCATAAGCTCCGGTAAAGCAGTGAGTTTCTTGTACACGTTCATCATCCTCTCTGTTTCCCATCCTATCGAATTCATTCATGCAAGAAAAGGGAATTATAAGAAAAATTTGAAAAAAATGAAACTTTTTAAACGTGTCGCGTATCTAATAGGGGAGTGATTGCAAAAAAAGGAGGATGCCGATGTGTTTCGAAAGTCAGGTGCAGCATTATCCGACGCTGCTTTTGAAGCAGCTTTATTCGCAGAAGAAGACTATGTGTACCGTATTTCCTTCATTTATTTGAAAGAGGAGGCGGCAGCGCTTGAGAATGTCCAAGAGGTCGCGTACCGGGCATGGCGTGGGCGAAAGAGTCTACGGAATGCTTCGTATTTTAAGACGTGGTTGACGCGCATCACGATGAATTGCGCTTTCAAGCAACATCGAGCGTCGTTTCAGCCGCTCGCGATCGAACCCAGTCAAACGACGTCGTTTGAAGAGCGTCTCGTCGATCGCTTGTACTTGGACGATTTACTGGATGTCCTCGAGCCGACCGAGCGATCAATCGTCTACTTCCGGTATGAAGAAGATTTGTCATTGCAAGAGATTGCGCAAACCTTCAATGTGCCACTGAGTACGATCAAAAGCACGTTGTACCGCGCACTCGAGAAAGTACGACGACAGAAGGGGATGAGTCTATGAATCACGAGCCAAAAATCTTGATCGACGTACCGTCATCTGTCAGGCAACGGACAATCCAAGGTATCCGCAAAGCGAAACGGCGCCGGCGCTCGTTACAAGCTGCTTGTCTCGCTGCCGGTCTGACGATCATCGGTTTCAGCTCCTTGCATGAGACCGTTCCCGAACAATCATCGCAATCGATGAGGGTCGGCATGTATTATGATGAACAGTTTTACAAAGTAGCAAAAGAGATGACGAATTTAGACTGGCAACAGCTGAAAGGGAAACGACTTGGGGTCACGGATGATGTCTTGACCGATACGCAACTAGAACAGGACACATCTGATTTTGCGTCGAACCTTGATGCGTTTACCGTCTATCAAATCAAAGATGATCCGGTATCTGAGCACGTGCTGGTCGTTGGTGAGGAAGAGGGACGAGAACGGGTGATGATTCTGTCACCCACACGATAAGGGGGGAGAGAAATATGACCATCCGGTCTTGGAAAGAAGACGATCTACCACAATTGGTCGGATTGATGACGCACCTTGGTTATCCGGCAAGCGAGGACGTCTTACGCGAACGATTTTCGCGGATCACTCGTCATCCGGATTATGAATTGCTTGTGTTAGAAGACGACGATATGCTTCTCGGCTGCGTCGGTCTGTTTCAGGCGCAAGCGTTCGAGCATGATACGACCTATGTCCGAATCGTCGCGTTCGTCGTCAACGCGAAACATCGTCGGCAGGGAATTGGGCGCCGTTTGATCCGAGCAGCGGAAGACTGGGCGCATGCAAGAGGAGCAACTGCCGTTTTACTGAACAGTGGTAATCGACCAGAACGCGAAGCAGCCCATCACTTTTATCAAGCGATGGGCTACAGCGTAACGAGCACGAGTTATTCGAAATCATGGGCTTCATCGTGATTTACGGAAACCATGGAAAGCACGAAATCCTTGTTGTTCATAAAAAGAAGCAGACTGACGGGTTGCCAGGAGATCGATCCGCGTCGGATAGGTAAGTTGTAAGTGATCGAGTAACTGTTGTCCGTACCCAAGCTTGCGTGCGTTTCGGCTGACGAGGAGCTCACAGACGAACGTCGTCACTGAACCGTCCGTTAAGGCGCGGACATAGGCAAGGATTTCTCCGTCAGACTCAAGGACGAAAGCGGCATTTGCTTTCATCCACGCGTTGCGGGTCCGCTCTTGATCAGCGACGAGATCCTGCCACCCTTCTAATGCGTTCAATCGATGAATCTGCTCAAAATCGTCAGGTTGGAAACGGCGAATCTGTTCCGTCATGGCTGGTTCTCCTTTCGTATCAGGTCTTGGAGTGGGGCAGGTAACTGGCACCAGTCCGAAAATTGCGTGTCAGTCAATAGAACATCACCTGTGCGCTTCCAAATCGCCTGCATGCCGAGGGCGCGTGCCGGTAAGATGTCGTGGTCGTAATTGTCGCCAACATAAAGGACTTCGTCCGGGCGAACACCTAAACGGTCCGTTAAGCGAAGGAAAAATATCGGATCCGGTTTACGGACGCCTTCTTGTTCCGAAATCCCAATCTGCGTAAAGGAGGGAGACAGTCCGATTGCGTCACAGACGGCACGTTGGAACGTCGTCCGACCGTTCGACAGTAAGCCGATGGGTAGATCAGGCGGTAATTGCGCAAAAAAGGTGTCGACTCCCGGAAAGCTCCGTGCGAAGATCGGATAACGCGTCACGTAGTCCTGTAGCAGTACTTCAACAGAAAGCGACAATTCGAAGCGACGAATCATTTCGGCATAGACGACGTCCTTCCAGACGCGTCCTTCTTGATCAAGCGCCAAGAACGTCTTGATGTAGTCGTCGATTGGAACATGCGCAACTTCACGAAAACGTTGATACTGATCCCGAAGGAAATAGGGAAGAGAACCGGACCGGTCATGTAACGTCTCGTCTAAATCAAACAATAGGGCACGAATCAAGAGTAACACCACCTTTTTAATTATAGATATAGAGGAGCGATTGTAATGGAACGCTTTATTCAGAAGCAAGGAAAACAAGTGACGTATTATGATGACGGTTCGACAGGTCGACCGTTGTTACTCCTACCCTCGCTCGGTGGGACGTATCAAGACTGGGCGGACATTCTGACTAAACTGACACCGGACTACCGCGTCGTCAGCTTTCATCCACACGAATGGTCGGAGGATTACATCGACGGGACGACCGGCATCTTACGGCAAATCGATCAGTTTCTTAACGCGACGAATATTGCGACTCCGGTCACACTCGTCGGTCATTCCTACGGTGGTCTTGTCGCGCAAGCTTTTGCTCTACATCATCCAGAACGTGTCGCCGGTCTCGTTCTCGTGGATGCGACGTCCGTTGATTTAGCAGAACTCGATCAGCTGGATACACCGATGCTCGACCGAGAAGGGGATGACGCCGTCTGGATCGATCGGTTCGAAGAACTATCAAAAGCAACTGATTTACGTGACCGTTTCCCGGACGGGGATGACCGCACGGATTGGAACCCGGCGTATTACCGGTCGATGCATGCGATCATCTCGCAGTGGAAAGCTGATGCGAAAGATCTTCAACCACGCATGCGCGATCTCGGTGTTCCGTTGACCGTTCTTGGACGGGACAAAGCGCAGTCGATCGAAACGATGATGGCTGCTGGTTTTCCAAAAGACGAACTGGAGCAGATGGAAGAAAAATGGCAGGAATTGATTCGGCGACAGGCGAATCTATCCTATCAGGCGAACGTGACGTTCGTTCCGGGAACATCACACCTGATGCATCGCGATCGTCCGGACGTCATCGTAGACGCGATATTGACACTACATCAATTTAAGGAGTATACCGTATGACACGTATGTATGTACTACATGGTTTAATGGGAACGGCAGCAACACACTTTGCACCACAGCTATCCGCTTTAGCGGATGATTTTACGTTCATTCCGATTGATCTGCCTGGTCACGGAATGACGACGGAACCGGCAACGGAAGATTACTTATCACAAGCAACACGTGCCATCCGCGAACGGATGGCACAGGAAGGTCCAGGATGGATTCTCGGGTTGTCGCTTGGCGCAACGCTTGCTATGCAACTGGCACTCGATCCACCGGACGAACTCGAAGGGATATGTATCACGGGTTTTTCACCATTCATTCCTAAAGCGATGGAACCGCTGATGCGCAAGCAACGAGAGTTCTTCCTCGACCTCGAACAGCAGGCACCGGAAATTGCCGACCAGTTCGAACAGTTGCATGGTCCTGCCTGGAAAACGACGGCGCGGGCAGTCCTTGATTTGATGACGTTCCGTTTTCCGGCATTAACGGAAACGATGCTGCAGTCGATCACCTTACCGGTCATCATCCTAAACGGAACGAATGAAACATACGAAGTCGACGCAACCGCGTTCGTTGCGGAACACGTGCCGAACGTCATCGTCTTACCAGTCGAGGGAGCCGGGCATACAGCGAATCTCGATCAACCGGAACGCTTCAACACCTTATTGTTTCAAGCGCATCAATCCATGCTGACGACTTAAGCGTTCGTTTATCTTCTCTTGATACATCTGCTCATCTGCCTCATGCAGGACGTCGTCGACACGGCGTCCTGTTGTCGTATGTACGGCGCCGATTGCGAGCCCGATTTCGTGTGTCGCGAACGTCGAGCGGACGTGTTCGACGAATCCCTCGAACAGCTCAATCGACGGACTCTCATCGATCAAGACGAATTCATCACCACCGATCCGGTAGCCATGATCTGTCAATCGGCGGATGCAAAGTCCAGTTTGTTCAAGCAAGGCATCACCGACCGCGTGACCGAACCGATCGTTGAGTTCTTTTAGTTCATTCAAGTCAAGCAGAATCACCCCATACGCCGTCTTCTCTTGATCGAGTGTGTGGACAGCCTCGTTGAAGGCATGGCGATTCCCAAGACGTGTCAAAGCATCGATCCGGTATTGATCGAGCAATGCCTGTTGTGATTTCAACTGCTCGTCAATGTTACGGATTACCCCTTGGATGGCAACGATCTGTCCATTTTCACGAATTGGTGTCGCATATTCTTCGAACCAGATGTACGTTCCGTCATTCGTCCGCCAGCGTTGCCGAAATGGCTGATCGTAGTCACAGTCGCCCGAAATCTTCGACATCAAGACTTCGATGTCTTCCGGATGAATCCGCGCGAAACACTCGTCTGGATCCATGTAGCTAGCTGCTGCCACGCCTTTCCCCATATGGTCATCGAGGGAAGGACTGATATAACGAAACCGATATTCCGGCTGGACTTCGAACACATAGAAAATATCTTTGCACAATGCGATTGTATCCGGCTGTTGCTGGCGGAATAACCGGAAACTGATCAACATGAGAAGACCACCCACAATCAATCCCAATACAAATATGACGTCCACCTCCTCTATTCATCGACCATCATATCATAATTGGATTTTATTACCTATAATTTACAAAAAACACTCTACTTTAATCGTAGAGTGTTTTTTGATTAGTCTAGCTCAATGCAGACACGAAATCCTCGGCTCGCATAATAGGAATCCGCCCCGTTGTGGTAGATGAACGTCGTCTCATAGCGACGATCTCCGAATAAGGCGCCACCTTTTTGACGAATCACGTCCGGCGTCGCAAGCCAACTGGACGTTTTTTCGTCAAACGAAAACTGCGTCTGCAGTGTTTGATACTGTTCAGGTGTTAAGAGGTGCACCTCTAGCGTCTCAATCATCGACTCGACACTTGCGGCAGGCGCATTTTTCTTTCGACCAAGTCGAGCGGATTCGTCCAGACAGACACTTCGACGACCAGACGGACTCTCTTTGACAGTGTCGACGATGACGAATCGTCCATCAAGGGTTACGACATTCGGCTCTCCGCCTGTCTGTTCCATCCAAGCGAGGGCTGCTTGTTTCGAAGACGTCAGTCGTGACTCGACCTCGTCATACGAAAGACCCTCATGGCGATCAGGAGTAGCTTCAAAGCGATCACAAAATTTCGTGAATTGGTCCTCCATCGGTAAAACCTCACTTTCCTAGTTCCTTTTTTCCATTATTCAATGAATCCGCTTCCAGTGCAATCGTTTAGTGACTGAATAAGTCAATCTGAAGACAATTGACAAATGAAATCGGACTGCCTACACTAATTGTACATATCCGGTTTCTGTCGCGATTGCGCGAACAGGAACGACATTCAGGAGAGGAGCCCAACCGTATGCGCTGGATCAGTTATGCGGCTGTTGTGACGATTCTTTCGTTCTTAGCGTTCACAGCGTATTCGTTCTTGACGACGATCGACTTTGAGATCGTCTATCAGTTCGGAACGTTTGCGATGACGTTATCCTATTTTATCTTTGGTTTACCAATGTTGTGGATTGTTCGCCACTATCCGTTAACCCTTCGTCTACTCATCTACGTGACGACGAGTGCTGTCGTCTTATTTCTATTCATCGGTCTATATGAAGCGTGGCATGATGCGTCATTGTCTCCGTTACCACCATTCGGTAGCATGATCCAATTCACGGCTCTCGCTTGCCTATTGTTCGTCTTACCGTATGAACTCGTCTATCGTAAAAATTTCGTCTCCATTCAACCACGTGTTTCTTGACAGTATTCTTGTTCCTCAAGAATGCTGTTTTTTATTTCCTTTCATTTAGAAGGAATTCCCAATAAATTCTTGAATAGTACGTTATCACGAATATATGGAGGGCTTACATATGGAAGGAACATTTCAATGCAAACAGATGGGAAAATCATTTTCGGGAGACGGTGTCGAGACACATGCGTTACAAGACATCGATGTGACACTTGAGGCAGGTGACTTCATCTCGATCATTGGACCTTCAGGATCCGGAAAATCAACGTTACTCAGCCTGATCGGAACACTCGATCGTCCGACGAGCGGGGAGTTGCATTACGACGGAAAACCAATCAACAAATTAAACAGCAAAGAACTATCCGACTTCCGGTTCGAGAACATCGGCTTCATCTTCCAACAGTTTCATTTGATTCCAACGCTGACGGCGCTTGAAAATGTCATGGCGCCTTTGTTCGGTCGAAAAGTACCATACGATAAAAAAGAACGCGCCGAGCAGTTACTTGCACAAGTCGGTCTTGCTGATAAAGCAGGCAGTTTGCCGTCGCAACTTTCCGGTGGACAACAACAACGGGTCGCCGTTGCCCGAGCACTTGTTCATGAACCGAAATGGTTGCTTGCCGATGAGCCGACAGGGAACCTCGATACGGATACGGGAGAAATCATCTTCAATCTCTTACGGTCATTAAACGAAGAAAAAGGCTGCGGCGTCTTGTTCGTCACCCACGATCCGGCACTCGCCGAACGGGCGAACCGAACGATCGAGATGCGAGATGGCGTCATCATCGAAGATCGTCTCGTGCGTGTCTGAGCCTCGTTTTTGAACTCCGTTCCTCCACCCTTTACACTGAAAGGGTAGAGGAGGAATGCGTGATGCGACTAGGAATACTGGATCAAGTACCGTTACATGAGGGCGATACGGTCGAAGCGACGATGGAAGCGACGGAACGACTCGTCTTAGAAGCCGAGCGACTCGGTTACGAACGGTACTGGTTCGCCGAACATCATAATACGAACGGTTTGCTCAGTGCGGCACCGGAGTTGTTCATCGCCCGAATGGGTGCGAAGACGTCAAAAATCAAGCTTGGTTCAGGTGGCGTGTTGTTGCCGCAGTATCATCCGCTGAAAGTCGCCGAGAGCTTTGCAACGCTCGATGCGTTTTATCCGGGACGGATCGAACTCGGAATCGGTAATTCGCCGGGCGGGAGTGAACGGACACGACTTGCGTTGACGGATGGAGAAGAAAACCGAGCGGCGGAGTTTAGTCGACTCGTCAATGAAACGGCGGGCTTCTTGACAGACAGTCTATCGAATCGACACCCGTACCGGATCGTCAAGACGACACCGCGTGACCGGAAACCGTCGCCGATCTCGATCTTGGGTCTGTCGCCACGTAGCGCGCGGATTGCAGCCGAACAAGATCGTGGTCTCGTGTTTGGTCACTTCATCAATCCGGATCGTTGGGAAGAGACGCTCTCGACATATCGCGAGGCAGGCGGGAAGAACGTCATCGTCTGTGTTTTCGTTATTTGTGCTCCGACACAAGAAGAAGCAGAACGTCTCGCTCGAACACAGGATGCATGGATTCAAGGCGTCCGACTCGGGAATTCGATCGTTCCGTCGTTTACGACGACAGAAGCAAAGGTCTGGAATGACGTGCAAGTAGAACGGATCCGCAAAGATCGCCGACGAGCAATTGTTGGGACACCGGATGTCGTTGAGCGTGAGCTAGAGGTATTAGCAACGCGTTATCAAACGGATCAATTTTTACTGATCAACAATGCCTTTGATCAAGAAAAACGATTACAGTCGTACCAGCTCATCGCGGAACGACTACTCTAAACAGAACAGGACCCCTCGTTAGCTGTTTGGCTAATGAGGGGTCCTGTTAATAAATTCTACATTCAATTAACGTTGAGCCGTTGGACGAATCAGGATCTCGTTAATCGCGACATCTTCTGGTTCGTTAACGGCGTAAGCGATGGCACGCGCAATCGCGCTCGCATCGATCGCTTTCAAGTCACCAATCCCTTGTTTGATCTCGTCATCCGAGATATGGTCCTTCAGTTCTGTATCGACCGCTCCCGGTGAGATGATTGTTGCACGGATGTGATTGTCGACCGATTCTTCCTTGCGGAGACCTTCCGTGATCGCGCGAACGGCGAATTTCGTACCGCTATAGACGGCGCTCGACGGCATGACTTCGTGACCTGCGACGGACGAGATGTTGATGACATGTCCGCTTTTTTGTTCGCGCATGTACGGCAAGACGGCTCCGATTCCGTGGAGAACACCTTTGATGTTGACGTCTACCATCGTATTCCACTCATCCTGTTGATTCTTATGGAGGTGTGATAGTGGCATCAATCCCGCGTTGTTGACGATGACATCAACTGAACCGAACTTGTCTTTCGCAAGCTTAGCGAGTGCATCGACTTGCTCGCGATCAGTGACGTCCGTCACTTGATAGACGGCTTGACCACCTTCTGCTTCAACGGCTTTGACGAGTTCTTGCAAACGATCTTCCCGGCGTGCAGCAAGAACGAGTTTTGCGCCTTGTTTTGCAAGTTCTTTAGCGGTTGCTTCCCCAATCCCGCTTGATGCTCCTGTAATGATGACGACTTTATCCTGAATCATCTGAACTCCTCCTTTTGAATAACGTACTCCTTGAGAGGTATTGCCGCTTTTATTGATTTGAAAACATTGTGTAGGAGGTTTATTCATGAAACGATATCTCTTTATTGGATTGATTGTGATTGCAATGGCAATCGGATGGTTTTTATCGCTTGATCCATTTCGGCATCAACCACCAGAACCTACTGTAACCATCAAAGGTCGCGACGTGAAGGTGTATACCGGCACTTATAGTTGGTCAGGGATGTTTCGTGGAGAAGTAGCTGATACGAAGTCGGAAGCCGTCGATTTAGTAAAAGGCGATCCGAGTACGCTAGCAAATCCTGAAGATCGCTTGACGATCCGTTTTGAAGAGGAACCAGCTCCGAAGTCTGTCACGATCGTCTTATGGTCGGTCGAAGATAATAAAAAAATTAAAATATATGAGAAGACCGGGAAGATTTCCGTTCCGACGACTCCCGGACGATACGTCTACCAGATTACAGCCGACTGGAAAGAAGGTGATGGCGATTTCGCCTTTCCGATTGAAGTGAAATGAAAGGCAAGATAAAAACATATTGACAGGATATATGTTTAGTGATAAATAAATGAATCGTTGACCTCTTCTTTTATTAAAAGAGGTCTTTTTTCGTTAAATATAGTAAATAATCCACTTGTTTCGTTGATTATAGTCTGAATAATCAGAATATATGAACATTTTAACAAAAGTGTATGTAAATGTTTCGGGTTCGAATGAACGGGAATAAAAGCACCATACACATAATAGTTCATGTGTTGAATCACCTAGGTGAAAGAAGTTAACAATCGTAAAGGAGAGGTGCAGATGAATGGGTTCAATCGATTCTTACTCGTCATCATAGGCATACTCGGACTCGTCAGTGTCGGGCTGCTTGTGCTCGGTGTGTATGATGTTCCACGGCTCAGTTCATTGATTGAGCAGTGGCAGGATCAGCAATGGTATAGCTATACCGTTCTATCCATCGGAGGATTTTTAGCATTCGTATTCGTCATTCTATTATTCACAGGATTATTCAGCCGCTCAAAAGGTCAACGTCTGTTGATTCAAACGGGTGACGGAACGATCACGATTTCGAAGGAAACAATCGAACGGACGGCACTGGAGTCGATTCGTGGGATTGGTGGCGTACGTACACCGCGTGTCCATGCTGACATCCATTCGAAAAAAGAGACGGTTGCTTTAAAAGTCGACTGCTCAGTCTTCGGACAAGAGGGACTGCCGACGATCGCGAAGGATATCCAAGAACGCGCTAAACAAGCCGTCGAATCCTTACTCGAGTTACCAGTTACGAGTACGAAGGTCACGATCAGTGACACGAAAACAAAAACATCGGAACGTGTCGTCTAAGAGAGGAGAGGGAACATGAAGACAAGGGAAGCACTTTACCCGTATCGGTTCCGACTGATCGGAGGACTTGTCGGTCTAATCCTCGCCATCTTATTCTTGACGATTGGCTTTGGTCCGACAATTCTCATCGTTGCCTTCGCAGCGATCGGATTCTTGATTGGGAAGTGGCGCGATGGTGCGCTCGATATCGAAGGGTGGATTCAGTTCTTTCAACGGGACTGATTCATATATATCTAACTACACATTCAAAAGGAGAGATTTCAAATGGCAAACGAAGTAAACACAACAACTGAAAACGAAGTGGTACGCGAGAATAAATTGACGTTCGAAGATCAAGTCATCAAAAAAATCGCAGGGATCGCGTCGAATGAAGTGACGGGCATCTTGTCAATGAGTGGTGGATTCATGAGTGGACTGACGGATCGTCTCCGGAGTTCAGAAGACATCACGAAAGGTATCGGTGCGGAAGTCGGCGAACGCCAAGTCGCACTCGATTTGAAAGTCATCGTCGAATACGGTAAAAACATTCCGTCAATCTTCCAAGAGACGGTCGCTAAAATTAAAAAATCAATCAGTGATATGACAGGACTTGAAGTCGTCGAGGTCAACATGCACGTCGAGGACGTCATGACACGCGCTGAATTTGAAGCGAAAAATAAATCGAACAACGAACAAGAAGAAAAGAGCCGCGAACTGCAATAAGGCAGTCCAAAGATCCGACGAACTCGTCGGGTCTTTTTTCATGGAATCGACACGACGTTTGACTAAACTAGAGCCTTTTTCGGGAATAGATTAGTATCACGATAAACGAAAGGATGATTCAAGATGCGACTAACAGGTAAAACGATCATCGTCACGGGAGCTGGCTCAGGAATGGGTGAAGCCATGGCCAAATTGTTTGCACAAGAAGGCGCACGGATCGTCGCAGCCGACATTCAGTTGGATACCGTCGGACGGGTCGTCTCTGACATCAAGGAAGCGGGTGGAGAAGCGATCGCTGTTGCGAGTGATGTCGCCAAACCTAACGCAGCAACAGAACTCGTCCAACAAGCGCTTGAGGCTTACGGCAAACTGGACGTTCTCGTCAACAATGCTGGGATCATGGACGGAATGCAGGGAGTGGAAGACATCTCCGATGAACGCTGGGATCACGTTCTCGCCGTCAATACGACAGGAACGATGCGTCTGATGCGCGAAGCGGTCAAGCATTTCAAGGAAGTAAAAGGTGGTGTCATTTTGAATAACATCTCGATCGGTGGTCTGAACGGTGCCCGGGCAGGAGCAGCCTATACCGCTTCCAAACATGCCGTCATTGGTCTGACGAAGAATACCGCCTTCTTTTACGCCGGAGAGGGGATCCGCTGTAACGGGATCGCACCTGGAGCCGTCGAGACGAACATCGGACAATCGATGACGAACCTGAATGAATTCGGAATGGGACGCGCGATGCTCGGCATGGGACTCAATCCACGTGCCGGTCAGCCGGATGAGATCGCAAAATTGGCACTGTTCCTCGTGTCTGACGAAGCGAGTTTTATTAACGGGGCGATCGTCGTCGCTGATGGTGGATGGAGTGCGTATTAAAAATCATATCCTATTTACTAGATTACAGTTTAAAATGGCAGGAACTTGTCGATATAAGGGATAATATGACAATAGGAGCATTATGACCTTGAGTTTGAATCCGGGGAGGAATCGGCATGTCGATGCAAGAACAGGCAGCACACGTCACCGACACACAAGTCATTCGAGCAATCGAGCAAAATCTGGCAATCATTCGCTTCGACGATCGACGGAAAGTCGCATATGTCAACGAGTTGTTTGCCCGGACGATGGGGTATGAAGTGGAAGAGCTAATCGGTAAATACCACCGTGACCTTTGCTTTCCAGCGTACGTCAATAGTCCAGATTACGAGTTATTTTGGCGCAAATTGATGCAAGGCATCACCTATCAGGACAAGATTGAACGCCGGGCTGCCGATGGGCAACAAAAATGGCTCGAAGCGACGTATATGCCGATCTATTCGGATGACGGGCGCCGGGTCGTCGGTGTCTCGAAAATTGCATCGGACATTACGATTCGCCAACAGGACGTCTTACGGATGGCAGCTGAACTCAACGAGACATCCGCGTTCTTGACGGTCAAATCGGAGAGTGGTCGTCAGGACGGGCTGAACGTGCTGGCGACCGTTCAACAAGTCGAGGCGGAGTCCGTCGAGAACTTGTCGAGCCTCGTTGCCTTACGAAAGGATGCGAATTCGATCACCGACATCGTCAAGACGATCCGTGATATCGCCGCGCAGACGAATCTACTCGCCTTGAATGCGGCGATCGAGGCGGCACGTGCTGGTGAACATGGACGCGGGTTCGATGTCGTCGCGACCGAAGTCCGAAACCTGTCGAACAAAGTGTCGCACTCAATCGGGGAGATCAAGAACAACATTGAAGGGATCGTTGAACGGATTGAAGACGTTTCGCACAGCATCGAGCGGATTTCCTCTAAGGTCAAGGACAGTACGGGGCAACTCGAACATACGGTCAGTGAGTTCGATCAATTGGCTGATTCAGCGAAACAACTCGAGCGTCAGGCAAAACAATTCGTCCATGTCTTATGACACACATCGATACCGGATCACACGAGCTGTTCGCTTGTAGTTGATTCGGTATTTTTTTGATGGCGAATTCAATATAGAGAAATAGAAAAGACGCTTGTTAAATCGGAATCGTTACGATATGATGTAAAACGTAATTATTCCGAATTAAAGGTGGAGAACAATGTCTACATATAAAACTGCGAGCCTTATCGGTAGTGTCTTCCTCGGTTTGACACTTGCCGGTTGTGCTGCTTCTGATACGCCACAAGAGCAAAACCATTTGACGTTCGTCTATAACTTTGCGACACAATCGCTCGATCCGCATCGCGACAGCAGTTATGTTCCGCTTCGCGCAGGGGTGACAGAGACGCTCGTCCGTCTTGATGACGAACGATTGACGGTCGAGCCGTGGCTTGCGAAAAAATGGTCCTACGAAGGAAAGCGAACATGGCGGATCGTCTTACAGGAAGACGTGACGTTCCATAATGGGAAACAACTTGATGCGGCAGCCGTCAAATCGTCTCTCGAACGCTCAATCGACGAAAATCCAGGTGTCAAGAATGCCTTGAACATCGAGACGATCAAAACGGACGGACCCGATCTGCTCATTCAAACGAAGACGACATATCCAGAGTTCATCTCGGAACTCGTCAATCCGAACACAGCAATCATCGACACGAAAGCGAGCGGGGTGACGAAGGAACCAATGGGAACAGGTCCGTTCCAAGTCGAGCGGTTCGCTCCGGGAACAAAAGTCGAGTTAAAACGTTTTAAGTCCTATTGGCAAGAACAAGCGAAACTTGATTCCGTTGATTTTATCTTCAACGAAGATGCTGGCGCACGGACGAACGCTTTGCGTGCCGGACAGGCGGACATCGTCTATCGACCGGAAATCGAGAGTATCAAGCAGTTGAAGTCTGAAGGATTAACAGTCCAAGCGACGGATACGTTCCGTGTCCATCAGTTGACAATGAATGTCGCGAACGGTCCGATGCAATCGCTTGAAGTCCGACAGGCAATGGATGCTTTGATCAATCGAAAGCAACTCGTCGATCATGTCCTCCAAGGATATGCGGTGCCAGCACGTGGTCCATTCCTATCGTCATTCCCATTTGCTCCGAATTATCCGCAACAAGAGCAGAAGACGCCTGAGGAATGGCTCAAACAAGCTGGTTATACAAAACAAAACGGACGGATGCAAAAGGACGGTCGTCCTTTAAAGCTGACGTTATTGACGTATGCGGCTCGACCAGACCTGCCGTTGATCGCTCAAGTCATTCAAGATGACGCGAAAAAGATTGGTGTCGCGATCACGATTAAACAGATCGATGTCCCAGAAGAATACATGGCAAGTAACCGGGACTGGGATATCGCGACGTACAGCAATCTGACAGCTCCGCGTGGGGATGCTGGATATTATTTGAACGCGACCTATCATCCGAACGGGGGACTGAACTTCAGTCGTGTCGCGGATCCGAAGTTGACGAAACAGATCGAGACGTTAAATGAAACGATTCAGATCGAGGAACGTTCACGGCTTGCGGAGCAGATCGCGCGATATGTCGACGAGAAACGCTACAATAGCTTCTTGCTCCATCCTTCAACACTCGTTGCCTACGACGGCAAACGCGTCAAAGGATGGAAAACAGAAAAAAGTGAATACTACATGATCACGAACACGTTGCAGGTGAACGATTGATGCGTTCGATCGTCAAACGACTGCTGTCGCTGAGTCTATTCACTTTACTCATCACGTTCGGTTGTTTTGTCTTGCTGCGGTTACTGCCGGGTGATCCGGTCTTGACGTTATTGAATATCGATGAATTATCAGCGACGCCCGAACAAATCGAGGCCGCGCGCCGTGAATTAGGATACGATCAGCCGTTGCTCGTCCAGTACGTCCGTTGGCTGCAAGACATACTCACCTTACGTCTCGGAAACTCGTTACAGACGGGGCGACCGGTCATCGAGATGTTGTTAGAGAGTTATCTCGTGACGGCGGAACTAGCACTTGGCGGCCTTACCATCGCCTTATTGATCGTCTTACCCCTTGGGATCGGGAGCGCCTTGACGACGCGCCAAAGCGTCGTCCGTCTCGCCCACCTTGTCAGCATGAGCGGAGCGGCCGTGCCAGGCTTTTGGATCGGTCTGTTGCTCGTCGATCTGTTTGCCGTCCGTCTCGGGTGGTTACCTGTGATGGGACGGGAAGGGATGACGTCACTCATTCTCCCGGCTCTATCACTCGGCTTTCCGCTTGCGAGCGTCTATATTCCATTGATTCGACTGAATCTACGCCGTGAACTGAACCAACCGTACATCGAATTGGCACGGATGCGTGGGATATCTGAGCGGACGATCCTTTGGCGTTATGCGCTACGCGGCAGTTTGCCACCGGTCCTGTCCGTGTTCGGTCTGACGCTCGGCAGTCTTGCTGGAGGTGTCGTCGTCCTCGAAGTCTTATTTGCTTACCCGGGCGTCGGGAAGTTGATGGTCGATGCGATCCTACAACGTGATTACCCACTGATCCAAGGGTACATCTTGCTGACGACAGGAATCATTCTCGTCCTGCATCAAGGTATAAGATCGCTGAACCGAACATTACGACCAGATTGGCAGAAGGGAACACACACATGAAAAAAAGATGGCTCATTTTCGGAGGATGTCTACTACTATTTATTTCATATACCGTATGTGTTAATCCTTTTGATACAAACGTAGCGAAAAGACTTGAGCCCGCTTCATTCGAGCAATGGCTCGGAACAGACGGTCTAGGACGAGATTTCGCAGCTCGTCTTTTTTTAGCTGGTTTGATATCCTTAGGTTTCAGCCTGCTTACTGTGTTGCTCACAGCGTGCATCGGTACCTGCCTTGGTTGTCTAGCTGGCTTTTATGATGGACGTCTCAAGCGGTGGATTCATCGGTTAGAAGATGGTCTCGTGATTTTTCCAGACACCGTTCTAGCACTCGTTATTGCCGGACTATTTGGTGCTAGTCCTCAAAGTTTGATCTTTGCGATTTTACTCATCAAATGGATCTCCTACGCGCGATTAAGTGAGACACTCGTGACCGAGACGATTCAAAAACCATACATTAGCATGGCACGCATCAACGGGTTAACAGACAACATGATCTTACGACGCCACATCTTACCACCCATCATCCGTCAAGTCGTCGTCTTGATGAGTTTGGATGTCGGCAAAGTCATCTTATTCTTATCGGCATTCTCTTATATCGGGCTTGGTGTCCAAGCACCACTGCCAGAGTGGGGAGCAATGTTGAACGAAGGACGTCCTTATTTCAGTTCCGCACCCCGGCTCATGCTTTTGCCAGGTGCGTGCATCGTCTTGACCGTCGTTGTGACGATGGGATGGACACGGTGGATGAAGAAAAAAGGAGGACAAGTAAATGATTCAGATTCGGAACTTACACGTTCGGGCGAAACACGTCCTTCTGCATGACATGAATCTATCGTTACCAGCTCATCGATTCATCTGTCTCGTCGGAGCGAGCGGGAGCGGTAAGACGCTCTTGCTTAAACGATTACTGGATCGATTGCCGGACGGGATGTCGTCGAGCGGAGAAGTCATCTCGGACGAACCTCTTCGGCGTGGTCTCGATATTGGTTACATACCACAGCAGTATACCGATGCGTTTCTTCCGTTTTTGACGATGCGTCAGATGTTACGGGATACATATCGCGCACATGGACGAAAGATGGATCATCCTTACATCGATGACGTCTTGCGAACGCTTGAGTTGGACCCGACCTGGTTGGACCGATATCCAGGAGAGTTGAGCGGTGGGCAATTGCAACGGTTCGCGATCCTGTTTGCCGTCACCTTAAAACCACGATTGATTTTAGCGGATGAACTAACGACGGCGCTCGATCCTGTGTTGACACGTCGTTTACTCGACTGGTTGACCGAATACCAACACCAGTACGGGGCAACGATTTTGTTCGTCACCCACGAATTAGGACCTGCCTTACATTATGGGGAGCAACTCGTCTTAATGCAGGATGGACGAATCGTCGAGACGGTAACACCACAGATGATCGAGCAAAGTCGTCATCCGTTCACGATGAGCTTGATGCAAGCGCATCGTACATCACTGGAAGAAAGGAAGAGTTCATGTCACCAGTCTTATCCGTAACAGATCTTACTTATCAGATAAAGGGTCAGTCTATCTTGTCGAATATCTCATTTCACGTGACGAAAAAGGCGTCAATTGGCATCATCGGGGAGAGTGGGAGTGGCAAGACGACACTCGGAAGATTGATCCTCGGTCTGCTCAAACCCACGCATGGTTTGATTTCCTTACATGAAAAGGCATTTCCGAGTGGGCACCGAAACGAGCGACGAGCTATTCAAGCCGTCTTTCAACATCCTCTCGCTTCCTTTAATCCAGAATGGACGGTGCGGGAATCGATTCTTGAACCGTTTCGTCGGCATCGTCCGATCTTGCGGCATTTCCCAGCGACGTCAGAAGAAAATCTCATTACAGCCCTCGCACTTGCTGTCGGGTTGGAGGAACGGTTATTCGATCGATTGCCCCATCAATTGAGTGGGGGACAAATTCAGCGTGCCGCGATCGCCCGCGCGATTTCGATTGAACCCGACATCATCGTGATGGATGAGCCGACGACCGGACTTGATGTCGTCTCTCGGACGCAGATCATCGAGCTACTGGAACGCCTGCAGCAGACACTCGGTGTCAGTCTTGTATTGATCTCGCACGATATTGATTTCATCCGGCGCCTCTGTTCGGAAACACTCGTCTTACGTGACGGTCGCGCTGTTGACTTGATTGATCGATTGGAATCAGGTAGCGCGTATACCCAACGATTCGTCGAGGCCGGAACATGGTGAACGCACAACCGACCCACAAAACGTACTGGTTACTCGCTTATCCGCTGATTCTCTCAAGTATTGCGACACCCTTACTTGGTGTAACCGATACCGTCGTCATCGGTCAATCCGGTGATCCGCGGGCGATCGGAGGCATCGCCGTCGGAGCCGTCTTCTTCAATACGATTTACTGGTTGTTTGGTTTCTTAAAAGTGAGTACGACAGGATTCAGCGCCCAAGCAAGTGGGGCGAATGACGTGCACGCCTTACGGACGTCACTTTACCGACCGCTGTTTCTAGCAGCTTGTATCGGTCTGCTCATCCTGTTGTTCCGACAGCCGCTCGAGCAAATCGGACTGTACTTACTTGCACCACCCGCTGACTTGCTAGATGCGGTCAAGACGTATATTTCATACCGGATGATTGGCGCACCGTTCGTGTTGATGGGTTATGCGTTACTCGGCTGGTTGATTGGTACCGGTCAGGTCAAGCACGCCTTGTTCGTCCAATTGTTTAGTACAGGAGTCAATGTCGTTCTCGATATCGGATTCGTCTACGGATTGGATGCCGGTGTTGCTGGAATCGCGGTTGCGACCGTCATCGCGGAGATCAGCATCGTCGTCTGTAGTCTGTACCTGATTCGTGGTCATTTATCGATGACGCGTGATGAATGGCGCGCCTTGACGGCATGGCAAGCGTACCGTCAATTCTTTCAAGTCAATCGTGACTTGTTCATTCGCACGATTTTCCTTCTACTCGTCACCGGCTGGTTCACACGTGCTGGTGGACAATTCGGACCGGATGTCCTCGCAGCCAACGCGATCCTGCTACAAATCCAGTATCTGATTTCTTACTGGTTCGGTGGACTCGGTCATGCGTCAACGGTTCTCGTCGGTCGGGCGAGAGGGCATCAAGATCAGGCAGGATACCGGAAGAGTGTCCGTTTGGCACGGACGTTTGGATTCTACTCGGTCGTCTTCTGGTCACTGGTGCTCCTCTTCCTTGAGACACCGCTCCTACAGTTGTTCACTTCAGAAGAGGCAATCCTAGACGCAGCGCGCGATTATTACTTCTGGATCATCATCCTACCGCTCCTCGCCGGTTGGGCGATGATCTATGAAGGAATCTTTGCCGGACGGGTTGAAGCAACACCCGTTCGGAATTCGATGATTCAAGCAGGAATTGGTTTTGCGGTCGTCCTCCTGCTGACACCGACTTTTGGAAATCAGGGCGTCTGGGCAGCGTTTTTGACGTTCTTCTTGATTCGCTCCTTATCGTTGATTCTCGTAGAAGCAAGACGATGAAAAACCCGCTGTTTCCCTCGCGCGCAAAGGGAACAGCGGGTTATTTGTCGTCGATCGCTAAAGGACGGACGAAGAGGGCGTTCAAGTGATGGACGAGCACATGACGCAGGCGTTCTTTTGGTAATCGTTCTGGTCGAAACAGAGCATGAAAGGCTAACCCGTCAACGAGTGCTGCGAGCCGTTCACTCTCAAGCTTAATGTCTAAGCCCGCGCGAAGTGTACCGTCCGGAATCTGTGTCAACAGTACTTGAACCATATGGTAGATATCGTCCGGATTTTCCGTCGCTTGCGATGAATACGCGGACATCATGAATTGAAACCAGACATGCATCTCGAGCTGATGCTCGGGTGCATAAGGTAAGACCTCAAGTAAGACGTCACATAACGTTTCTTCCGGGGTTCCTCCTTTCTCGAAAATAGTTGTGATGCGTGCTTGGACCCGTTCTTGGACGAGGTCCATCGAGAAGCGGAGCAACTCGTCCTGGGTCGTGAAGTAATATCGCAAGGCACCCAGTGAGAGTCCCGCTTCCTTGGCGATCGTCCGGACACTGGCTTGTTCAATACCGACTTGAGAAATCGTGCGCCACGTCGCTTCGGCGATGAGGCGTTTGCGTTCTTCGTGATTGACTTGTTTTGGCATGTCTCAAGTATATCATCTTTTTTAGCACGAATGTATTAAAAAGACTAGTCAAGCGATGAAAGAGGTGTTATCTTTATGATACAGTCGTATTAAAAAAGGAGAGGATTGATATGCAACTCGTCGCGTGGGCAATCGTCTGTTGTGAGATTCTATTTTGGGTATTCATCGTCGCCGGACTGATCGTGCGTTATGGATTCAGGCGCGAAAGACTCGGTTTTCGATTGATGGCGATGTCACCGGTGATTGATATCGTCTTACTGGTCTTAACGGTGTTTGACTTAAGTCGCGGCAATACAGCAACGCTCGCGCACGGTCTCGCTGCGATCTATATCGGCGTCTCACTTGCATTTGGGAAACAAATGATTGCCTGGGCGGACGGGATGTATCGCCGGTTCATCCTGAGAGAACAAGTATCACGGGAGCGAATTTCAAAGGCACGTAAAGAGCGAAACGGGTTCTATCGGCACATGCTGGCCTTTTTGATTGGTGGTACGTTACTCGG
This sequence comes from Exiguobacterium sp. s91, assembly GCF_018618915.1. Classification (NCBI taxonomy): domain Bacteria; kingdom Bacillati; phylum Bacillota; class Bacilli; order Caryophanales; genus Exiguobacterium; species Exiguobacterium sp. s91. Next base: position 1,265,215 of record NZ_JACSMZ010000001.1, read on the forward strand.
TGCCATGATTCTCTGGCTGGGAGATGCTGAGCAGACGGAGAGTCTCTTACGGACGTTACAACTGTGGGGGCTCGTCCTCGTGATCGATGGGATCATCTCGATGAGTTACACCGTCTTTCCGGCTCGATCCAAATAAAAAAACGAACCTTGTCTGTCAGCGGTCGACAGTGAAGGTTCGTTCCCGAATCGTATTCGTATGGACTTGTTTCCGGGCGTCGATCGAATCCCGAATGTGGATGATGTAGCGGCGTCCTTTTTTGTATCCAGAGCGCGGTGGTTTGATTCGGATTTCTTTGCCGTCAAGGACTTCAATCTCCGTTTGCATCCGTTCACCGTTCGAATCCGTCACGGTGACTGTTCGGTTCGAAACTTGCTCCTTCCGTAGTCCTTTCGCGTATTCGATGTCGAAGGTATGATACGAGGAGATGGAGCGGGCACGTGATTTGAAGTGCGGCTCATCCGTCCGTTCATCGAGAGTGCAGTAGCAACCCGTGAACAAAAGACTCGCCGAGAGGAGTATCGAAAATAGATGTTTCACGAAAACGCTCCTTTATGTATTTGGTAATTTTAGTATAAGACAAATTTTGGGTTACGACAATCCTTCTTGAGACCGAGTCGTTGATATCTATTAAATTCAAGCAGGTCCATGCTATAATCGACCGAGAGAAAGGAAGCGATACACCATGCCAGTACAACCAGACCAACGCGAGATCATCGTCTCGATTCGGACGAGTTATGATTTTAAAGCGGATACCGGTCGCGCAATCCGCGTCATCGAGTTTCACGGACGCCGGACGACACTGTTCGATACGTTCGAAGCGTCATCACCGAAACGGATGATCTTGATCGAGATGATTCGTGCCGTCCAATCGTTCAAGGAACCCTTCCACATCATCTTCAACGTCGAATGTAACTTCGGTTTCAAGTATTTGACGGATCAGCGGAAATGGGAAAACCGGGATGTCGGGAATACGTTCCTCGACTTGATTGAACAAGGTGGTCATACGTATGAATTACGAGACAGCTCGTTCTATGAAGGCGGAAAAGCCCTCCAAAAATGGCTCGGCAACACCTTAAAGCAAAATAGCTGAAAAAAAGGCTGATTCCATGATGGAGTCAGCCTTTATCCGTTGCATCGATTGTCTCGCTTTCGAGATATCGGTACAACGTACTTTTACTAATACCGGTCTGTTCGCGGATATCAGCGAGCGAATAGTTTTTACTTTGATACATCGCGATCGCGCGGCGGACATTTTCATCCGGCTTCCGCGGTCGACCGGTCTGCTTTCCTTGTTCTTTTGCTTTTGAGAGTCCGGCACGCGTCGACATGCTGATGACATCACTTTGCAGCTGGACCAGGTGGCGTGCCGTTTCAAGAAACGACAACGAGGCACGCTCGCTCGTCCGAATCTGTTCGCGGAGTGACCACAGCGTCGCACCGCGTGTCTCCATGTGCTCGAGCATCTCGATCAAGTGCCGCGTCGAGTCTGCTAAGATGTAGAGATGCGTGACGATGACTTCGTCTCCCGTCTGAAGTGTCTCGAGCATCTGTTCTAATTCCGTCCGTCGTTTGGCCGAATCATGCGTCTCGATGACACGTGTCGTCACATCAATCTTGTCGGCTTCCTCTTGTTGTGTAGAACAGTCTGGATCATCCGGATAGGGTCTCATGTAGAAATATTGCATGAATGGAGCTCCTCTCTGTCGATCACGATCGACGTCAGTTCCTCATCAGTATACCGTATTCTCACCTCCGTGCCGCAGAAAACCGAAAACATGCCTTTCTTCTCATGTTCGTATCGACTAATTTGTGGTAAATTGAGTGGAAGTAAGTTTCTCGGACTCATCCCGATACCATTCATTCTTTTTAAATGAGGTGCTCATCATGAACAAAGAAGATCATCAACTCGCCCGTCAGCTCTTGACGACCTATTTCATCGGTACACAATTAGCGACGGTCCATGTCGCAGGCTACGTCACGCTCGAATTCATCAATTTATTCGATACGACAGCGCCTGAACTACGACTACGGATCGAGACGGACCGTCTGTTTTACGGCGATGTCGAGACGACACAGGATTGGGTCGTCCGCCATGCGACGAAAGAAGAGATGTTACATTTGATCGTCTCACTTCACGCGGAACGCATCACCGGTGTCCGGATCGGAAAGACGGCACCGCACTTATTCCTAACGTTTAGCAACGGACAAACGCTCGTCCTGAACGGATCGGATACATATTATGAATCGTGGGCGATCGATATCGGTCTCGCGCCACACCGAGCCGACGCGACGATCGTTGCCGTACCGGGTGACGAACTGGCCGTCTTCTCCGGAATCGGTGAACAAGTTGAAGACTAAGTGGACACGCATGGAGTGGTGCGACTGGATCATGCCGCTCGTTGCGTCACGTTACCCGAATCACTGTGCTGTTTTACTTGTCGGCAGCCATACGCGAGGGCAAGCGACCGCACAATCAGATGTCGATGTGATCATTTTTGAAGCAAGTCGAGGTCAGGCGTACCGGGAGTCGTTCATCCATGACGGTGTCCCGGTCGAAGCATTCGTCCATTCCTTTGAGACGATTGCACATTTTTTCGAGAGTGATCGGGAACGTGGTCGCCCGTCCCTGCAACGAATGATTGCTGACAGTTGGACGATCGAGGATCATCCACACCTTGCATCTATCCGTCAGGAAGCGGCTCAACAATTGGTAGACGGACCGATTGCGTGGACGACTTCGGAACAAGAGCGCGCACGTTATTTTTTAAGTGATTTGCTTGACGATTTCGAGAGTGTGACGAACCGCGCGGAAGGTCTAGCGATTGTGTCACGTTTATATGAACAGAGTATCGAGTTCGTTCTTCGCGCCAATCGTTGCTACATCGGACAAGGGAAGTGGGCGATCCGTGCTCTTGCGGAGTTTGACGAAGATTATGCTAGTCGACACACAATGGCATTCGAGTTGTACTATCAATCGGATGACCGACGAGAGGTTGTCGCGTTAGTCGATGATTATCTCGCACCATTCGGAGGGCGTTATTTTGACGGCTTTACGCTCGGTAAACGATAACAAGCAAAAGGAGGTACGCTTTCGGATCAATCGACCGAAAACGTGCCTCCTTATCGTTCGCTTCTGTTTAACGCCAATGGGACGGACGGAGTAAGCGACGCGGTAACTGCGTCGCTGCATTGCCGATTGCCGCATTGATTTGTGCCTGTGTCAAAAAGAGTGCATCCGTCAGATCGGCGTCTTTGACGTTACAGTCTCGCAAATCTGCCCCGAGAAAGTTGACTCCGCGCAGGTTACTGCGCGATAAGTTCGTCGAAAGCAACCACTGGTTCTGAACACTGGCACCTGAGAAATCACGTCTTGGTAACTGTTTTCCGACCCAGTCGCGTGGTGCCTGGTCGCGTCTTCCGCTATACTGAGCTTGAACACGCGATGCAATCATTTCAAGGAGTGGTCGGACTGTTTGACGAACCGGTATCAAGTCAAGTCGTTCAAATTGATCGGCTGGTAATGCCGCGTACCGGGTCAGTGCGGCAAGCGTCTCATCGAGTTGATCGTGAATGTCACGGGTGACATCGCGTTTCCCGTCGGTTATGTACCACATCATCTCAAACAAATGAACCATTTTCGGGAAGGCAGCATAGATCGCTTGGCGTCGCTTGGGTGCATCATCGCCTTCGAATGTCTGCTGTGACAGATGCTGTCCGGCACCGAAACAATCATAGACGGTGCAGCCTTTGTAGCCGCTGTCGCGTAATCGGTCATGGATGCGACAGCTGTAGTCCGCGTCAAGATTACGACAAGGTGTCGCTTCCGGTTTGTCATGACCAAAATCACTGGATTTCGAAAAAGCGAGTGCGGTACAACATAAACCAAAACACTTCGTACAATCAATCTGGAACGTAGGCTCCATATGATTCACCTCCACTACTACTATAACAAGAAAGGGGATTAGTCATGTTGAAATTTCAACTCAATGAAAATGAGGACGGACAGGACTGGCTTAGGCAGCAAGTGCGTCAATATAATGTCGAGCGTTCACCGCTTCATGCGACGAAACGCTCCGAGGGAACACAAGCCGTCACATTACTTGCGACGCATGATGATCAACCGATTGGTGGCATCTCAGGGGAAATGTACTGGGGCTGGTTACATATTGAATGGTTCTTCATCGTCGAAGAGGAACGGGGAAGTGGGCTCGGTACTCAGTTATTCCGTCAACTGGAGGAATGGGCACGAGCAGCGGGTGTTCAGCGAATTCGCGTCGAGACGTTCTCGTTTCAAGCGCTTCCGTTTTATGAGCGGCAAGGATTCGTCGAAGTCGGACGAATCGATGACTATCCACCAGGGATGAGCTATCATCTGCTCGTCAAACAGGTCGACTGATGAAACGGCGTCTTTTCCTCATCTTATTGTTCGGTCTCGTGCTCGGAACGCTGACGGGGATGCAACCACGTCAAGAGACCGCTTCTTTTACGGCGAAGCAAGTCGCTCGGTTATATACACAGATGACGAACACGCCAATCGAAGCGCGCGACGTCTACTTCGTCGAACGACTATCTGACCATTATGCCGTCGCGTATCTTGAAGCGAAGCACGACCGCTTGTTTTTGCTCCTGCAACAAACCGATGATGCACAACGAATCGACCGAATCATTCGCTCGAAACAGACGAGGGAGACGGACTGGTTCGAAGGTCGTTTGTTGACGACGGACGAAGGTCGATACCTTGTCGCCTACGGTATGAATGGTTCGCAACAAATGAAATCGATCCGGTTCGAGCCGTATAAGACGACGGCTGATGGGGACGCACCACTACGTCCAATGCAGCGCTCATTGTCTGTAGCAGATCAGGAACGTTTCCATACCGTCCAACCGTTACCGGATGCGTTCCCGCATTCGCTCTACTTCGAGATGATCGCGACGAGCGTAGACGGAAAAGAGACGATCCAACGCTTGACGTTACCAAGCGATAACGCATCCGTGTTTTCTACGACCCGTGACTTCTAGTATACTGAAGACGAAAAAAGGGGGAAAAGAACATGTGGATCGTCATGAACCAGTTACACGTCATCAAAGGTGCAGCAGATCAGGTCGCAGCGCGTTTTAAGACGACGAAGGGAATCGAACGGATGGAAGGGTTCCACCGGATGCAAGTCCTCGTCGATATCAGTCAGGAAGAAGAAGACATCGTCACGATCATGACGACGTGGTCGAATCAAGCAGCATTCCATGCGTGGCAAGAGAGTCAAGCGTACAAAGGCGTGCACCATAAGCGGGATAACGGAACGTCCGAAGTCAAACCGCTCGTGACGTCGAATACCGTCACGGAATATGCGATCGTCGCTGATCACAGTGCCGCAACGGAATAACCAACAACACCCCTTGGGAGGAAGTCTCTCAAGGGGTGTTGTTTGTAACTATAGATTAGAGTGTTTTTCCGTAATCTGGGTATATTCTAACAAACTAGATAAAACGAGGTGGCACCGTATGGTATATCGTAAACCTGTCGTCTCTAGCCTGTCCGTCCTCGGGGGTATGATCCTGCTCTTTGGTTTCTTGACGAGCGGTGGCTTCATTTATCTCTACTTCTTCGTCTTACTATTCGCTTGCGTGTCCTTCTTACGTGAACCGTTGACGCGTACAGAGTGGTTAAGAGAGGGGATTGCTTTCATCTTCTGGTGTTCCTTGATTTATTTGTTGCAGCATCTCGTCTTCATGGCGTGAATCATTTTTCGTATTGCTCGAACAAAGGAAGGAGGATGTCACGACCTGTCGCCGATAGGTGAATCGACACGTCACGCTTCGAATCTTTTAAATAAACATCGGTCTTTTTGAGACGCTTATCGAGATAAACTTCGTATTGTTGTCCTTTCACTCCATCTCGGAACGTCAGATATTTCCACTTCGCCCGTTTTCCTCGTACGTCAGCCTGTTCACTTGCCTTGATTGCTTTTTGTAATTTTCCGGATTCATCACTCGTCATCATGATCATGTTGTCCCAATCGAGACCTTTCTCCGAAATACGATTTCCTTGATCATCTTCTTCAAAACGGACATGCTGGAACTGCTCTTGATGGAATAGCGTCACTTCCAAGTTATCCGCTACGACGTCGTCTGCTGTCTGTTCCGGCTCTTGAAGTTCAGGCGGTCGTTCCATCGTATGTCGAATCGATAATTCATAGCGGAATTCGCGTCCGTTTTTCTCCGTTGCGATGAGCGTTCCGTAATGTTCCGGTGTCCCGTCACCCGGGATGAACCGGACCTTGCCCGGTTGTTTCATCGAATGAATCGGGCGTTCCACATGACGTCCACCGTATAACTCAGGTAAGCGCACCATCACGTCATAAGTCGAACCGAATTGTTGATTGTAGACGAGATAGAGTTTGACGTCACGTGTAAATGGCGTGAGTGAATGCGTGTACGTAAAGATCGTCGTCCGTGTATCTTTTTTCGTGACATCCGTCGCGTCGATGACAAGGTAACCTGAACCTGGGAGCTCTAATGTTCGAGCGGAGTGATCGGCAACCTTCTCATTACGAATGAACCGATCGTCTTTTTTTAATACAGTAGGCTTCATGTTAAAGTTCTGTCGTTGTGTAGTCAGAGCTGTCTTCTTGAAGACATCGTCTTTCTTTGCTAGCGGATAATATCCACTTTTTAATGGCGTTTCGCAATATAAGTAAGTCTTCTTTCCGGATTGAACGTAACGAACGGTTTGACCTTCATAATCCTCGAACGGATTTGTCATCATGACGGAATAGATATCGCCGACAGCGTAATCGGTAGGTGCATCGCTCACTTTAGACGCGCACGTTTTTTGAATGACAGTTCGTTCTTTAGCTGACAAGGTGCGAGATTCTTTTTCGTTGAATTGCCCTCCGTCATACATTTGCGATAAGTAATCCCATTTGAAATTCGGCGCGTCACTTTGGCAACCGCTTAATGCTAGCGTTGCACCGAGTGTTAGTCCGATCCAGTAACGTTTGTTCATTGATTAAGCACCTCACTAAGTGCTTCACTGGTCGTACCCGACAGCTTGGCACCGTTCTTTGATCCTGGTTTGACGACATAGATTTCAAGCTTTTTAGCGCGTTTGCGTTCATACAGCTCGAACATTTGGCTTTTCCCTTCGCGCATCAACGTTAATTTTTTCTGCTTTAGTTTTGTGCCTTGTGGCTCCATGACGTCGGTCTCTTTTAATTCCTGAGCGATTTTTTTCGCTAGTTTATCCGGTATTGCTGAGACGAACTTATAATCGCTATCGATGAGCTGTTTCGGTGATTGATGGATGAAACCGACATAATCGCTTGTGGATGCTTGAAGGAATCCATAATCGTAATTCACTGGTTTTGTGTAGGTTTTATTAAAACGCAAATATATCGATGTTTCTTGGACGACTTTTCCGTCCTCTTGTTTCCGAACGGTTGCGAACTGGACAGTCTGACCTGTCGCAATCGTATCCGGCAGTTGCTTTCGCTCAATCTGATAGGCTTGTCCATTCATATATTCTTGAATCGTCGAAGGGAATCCGACACGGTCACCACTGAACATCAGCTCGATCGACGATTGTTGGACACCACCATCCGGACTAGCGCGAAAAGCTAAATTCAATTCGGAACCGGATAGTGACTCGGTCGTCTCAAAGAGTGTTTGTTCTTTATCTTTGCCTTTCTCTTTCATGTAGACGACGAGTTGTCCTTCCGGTGGCAAAGATAGTTGATAGGACGGGAAAAGGTACCGTCCGAGCTCTTTTACTTCTTTACGATCTTCGTTTTCCTGTTTTTGTTGATCTGTCACTTCTTTTGGAACGGGTTTAAAGCGAATGACTGTCGATTTAGCTTTAACCGGTTGTTTTGACCAATCGACGAATGGATAATCACTTCGCTTGATCTGATGGACCGCATAATCCGCATGGCGAATCGGCTGACAAGCCAGATAGTCCTTTTTTTCGTCTGACAGGAAACGGACGTGTTGGAACTCACGCCCTTGGATACTCCGGGGCAGGAAGTATAAGTCAAATCCTTCGTGTTGCACATATCGATCAGGTAAGTGCTTCATGTCTGGTTTTTGCTGGCAAACCTTCAACAAAGCAGCGGTTTGTTTTTTCGGGAGATCCGGTATCTCTTGCCCATCAAAGGTAGTCGAAATACCGCCCCAGTAATTAACATCGTATGTAAGGTCTAAGTATTGTTCTTTACCGCATCCGGCAAGTAAGACTGCGCCTGCGAGAATACCGGTATGTATATAGCGTCTCAAGAAAAACCTCCTTTATCCTATTGACTATATTTTACCATAACTTCTATAATAGACAGAATTTTCTATAATACTTTAACATTAAGATGTTTAACATATCTTGACTCGGGAATATTAGATGCATGCACGGTCAATCTATTACTATGGGGGTTTTATGATGGGTACATTCATTCAAGCAGTTGATGGCACGAAAATTTATGTCGAGGATGTCGGGTCGGGTCAACCGGTCGTCTTTTTACACGGCTGGCCGGCAAACAACAACATGTTCGAGTATCAAAAGAATCTGCTCGTCGAAGAAGGGTACCGTTACGTCGGAATCGATTATCGCGGTTATGGCAAATCAGATGCGCCGGCAATGGGATACGATTATAAGACAATGGCGTCTGACGTCAATGAAGTCATCGAACAGCTGAAATTAACGAATGTCACGTTGCTTGGCTTCTCGATGGGAGGAGGAATCGCCTTGTCCTATCTCTTGCAATACGGAGATTCAAAAGTTAGTAAACTTGTCCTCGCAGGAGCTGCGGCACCTGTCTTTACACAGCGAGATGGCTATCCATACGGGATGACGAAAGAAGAAGTCGATGCGTTGATTGCCGACACGAAACAAGATCGTCCGTCGATGCTCAAAGGATTTGGGGAAATCTTCTTTGCGAAGGAGCATCCAGAACCACTTCAACAATGGTTCCATGGTCTTAGCATCGCCGCTTCGTCCCACGGTACGATTCAGTCAGCAATCGCATTACGTGATGAAGACTTACGTGGAAAACTCGAGAACATCAAAGTCGATACGTTGATCATCCACGGTAAAAAAGACCAAGTTTGTCCGTTCGAGTTCGCGGAAGAAATGCAAAAGGGAATCCCACATGCACGACTTGAAGTCTTCGAAGAGAGTGGGCACGGTATGTTGCTTGATGAACAAGAGAAGTTCAACGAAACGTTACTCTCGTACGTTAAAGGAAATCAAACCGTCTAATCCAACAAGCCATGGACACCCGTCCATGGCTTGTTTTTGTGTACAGAAAAAAGCGTGCGCCGGCGCACACTTTTAAGGGCGATACTTCCGCATGAACCGTTGATCGATCCAGCGCTTCAGGTACCAACCGAACGGGTGAGTCGAATACTGATTGCCATACATTGAAACTGCATGACGTGGTCCCATCGATAAAATCGTCAAATAGTTCGTTTGCGGACGATAGGTTTGCAGTGCCTCTTCCTGGACGTACCGTAAGAGATTTGCTAGTAAGATTGGTGCTTGCCGGACAGCTGTGACACCGTTCTTTGGAATATCGGGATAGGCGACGAGGGTCGCCGCGTCACCCGCAGCAAACAGACTTGGATGATTGAGCGCTTGCAACTGTTCATTGACGAGTAGGAACCCGTCTTCCGTATAGAGCTTGCTGTCTGCAAACAATGCCGGTGCTTTCGCACCCGTTAAGCGGATGATCGCATCCGACTCGATTGGAGGGTGATGCTTGAAGCGGAGTGATGGTTCGTCATCTATTGGACGTTCCCGGATCCAATACACATCGAGTTCTTTTAATCGTCTCGCAATCGCTTCCGCTGCGGGGTGTCCTGAAAGTAACTCGGGATCCGTGATCAGTGTGATCGGCACATCCGCCACTTTCAAGGACGCCGCCATCTCGACGGCCGCTGCGCCGCTTCCAATCACGACCGGACGCTTTGCTTTTTGCAGACGCTTTAATGTATCCGGTAACCGGTAGTTCGGTTTGATCGATAATCGTGTCGTGTCTTCCGACCAATCGAACGAGCCGATATTCGTCGAGACGACGTCATAAGTATAGTGTCTGCCGGATGCACCGAAGACGACTTTTTCATCGGGGTCGATTTTGATGACGGTCTCTTCGATGAACTGTTTATCATAGGCGCGACACAGTGCGGCGACGTCGATACGGATCTCATCGATATCGTACGTTCCGTCAGCAAGTCCGGAGTACATGCCCGAGTAATATTGGTACGTCGAGGCATTTAAAATCAGCCACTCGACGTCTTCTGTGGGTCCATTGGTAATGCAATGCAGGTGAGCGTGTCCTGCACCAATCAAGAGGATTCGTTTCATGTCGTTCTCCTTCAATCTGTCTTGCTAGAATGTACCCGGATACGGGTGGCGGTAATCATAGCCAAAAGACAAGACTGATGAACAGGAGGATGACCATGAGATAGATAACATCCTGGCGCTCAACGACTGGCACTTCATAATATGTCCGTTCTGCTGAAAAATGACGGGCTTCGAAAGCGATCGCCATCCGTTCTGCCCGCTGGATCGATCGCGAGAAGAGCGGTAAGCCGATTGATAGGAACGCATCACCAGGAAAGCGACTGTGAACGTTCCGAATCATCCGGACTTGCCGTAAGACGCGAACTTCTTCGATCAAATGTGGAAGAAAGCGGATCCCGGCAAGAAATCCGTACGCGAAGCGAGGCGACACCTTTGCTTGGTGAATCAAGCTCATCACGAACCGGGTCGCATCGGTCGTCGTGACGAAAGCGAAACTTAAGCAGACGAACGTTGCCATCCGTAAGGCAAGTAACCAGCCGTGCATGACACTTTCCGATGTGACATGAAACCAACCAAACGACCATAGAGGATTCGTTCCTTTGCCGAAGGCTGCCATCATCCAGAACGTCAATAAGAATAATAGACTGTAAGGTGCGAGTCGTTTCAAGAAATCGCGAGGACCCCACCCGGAGAGGAGTAGCAGAGCGATAGCAAAACTCAGGAACACCAACGTCTTGATCCAGTCGTTCGTTGCAATTAAGGCAAACATGATCAAAAACAATCCGCTCCCCTTGATGACAGGATTGAGTTTAGCGAACGGTGACGCGTTTGTCTGCATTGCGCTTCACCTCCTGGAATTGGTACGAAAGTGGACGTTGTAGCTGACAGCGTTCGAGTAACGGAACGTCAGCGAATAACTCGCTCGGACGCCCGTCAAAAGCAATCCGCCCTTGCTCCATGACGAGGACACGATCCGCGTATCGGGCGACGAGTTCCATATCGTGTGTTGCCATGACGAGCGTCGTTCCGTTCTGTTGTTCCGTCAACAACTGTTCCATGAGCCGCCGTGTCGTCAATCCGTCCTGTCCGAACGTCGGTTCATCGAGCAACAACACATCCTTCGACTGCCCGAGCATCGTCGCGACGCTGAGCCGTCGTTGTTGCCCCGTACTAAGCGCAAGCGGTGACTGCTGTTTGACAGATGCGAGTTCCAGTCGTTCGAGCAACGCTGTGCGCTCATCACTCGTAGCTGCCCGGTGACTCCAGTCGATTTCCGCTTCGACTGTCAGTTTGAGAAACTGCAGATCCGGTTGTTGAAAGACATAGCCAACGTGCTCATAAAAGCGTCGCCGGGAGTAACGCTGAGCCGGACGTTCTTGGAACCGATATGTTCCTTGATGCGAGAGCAACCGACCGAGTGTTGCAAGCAACGTACTTTTCCCGGATCCGTTTGCCCCGAGCAGCATCACCCATTCTCCCGTCTTCAGGGAAAATGTCGCATCGGTCAGCGAGTAAGGGGCTTTCGTCGATAATGCAGCGACGTGTAACAAGGCAGTGCCTGCTGTAGCGACTGGAGGAAGCACGTGAAGTCGCGCTGCTTGTGGTCCATCTATGGGTAACGTCTCTAACGTGTACGGATACAAAGAGGGAACAGCGATCCCTTTCGATTGAAGCTCTGTATACGCCTGCGGGAACAAATCCTGCGGATGCGCCGTCGCAGTCACCGATCCGTCTTCAAGTAAGATGATCTGATCGACATACGGCAAACAGACATCGAGTTGGTGTTCAATCAAGACGATTTTTAAATCATGTTCTTTCTGAATCCGAAAGATCAACGCCATCAGCTCGTGTTGCCCAATCGGGTCAATCTGAGCCGTTGGTTCATCGAGTAATAGAATCGTCGGCTCGAGCGCTAGGACCGCGGCGAGTGCGAGGCGCTGTTTCATCCCCCCGGATAGACTCGCGATCGGTGTCGAGAAGGGGAGAGGGAGACCAACAAGTGTGAGTAAGTGTTCAATTCGTCCCTCCATCTCCGCACGCGGAATCGACCGGTTTTCTAAGCTAAAAGCGATTTCGCGTCCGATCGTTTCCATGCAGAACTGTTCTTCTGGATTTTGGAATAAGACTCCGACCGAACCGGACCGGGTAACGGTTCCAGTCTGTTCGACTTCGATCGTCTCCGGTGTCAGTCCGGCTAAGGCATGAAGTAGTGTCGTCTTGCCACTCCCGCTTCGTCCGAGCAGAAGGGTCGTTCCTTGCTCGATTGATAGCGATACATGATCGAGCACCGATTTCATCTGACCGGGATAGCGGATGCTGAGGTCGTCGACAGTAATCATGCGACTTCCCGTTTCGCACGTCCGGCCGCAAACCCGTTCAAGACACCGGTCGCAACAAGGCGACGGACGAGAATCGCTGCAAGCAAGCCGCCCAGTAATGCGCCACTAATCAATTGTAAGCCAGTTGTCGCAAGCAACGTCGTCGTCGTGTAGTAACCGAATCCGTTCGCGATCAGACTATAGACAATGCTACCAATTGCGGCTCCAACACCCGATAACATCAATGTCCAGGTGTCATAACGGCGATAACGCGTCATCGCGAAGACGAGTTCCGCACCAAGTCCTTGGCAGACCCCGATCAGTAGAGCCGATAAGCCAAAGTGACTACCCGTGAACAGCTCGACGGCTGCCGCGACGATTTCCGCGATGAGGGCAGCACCTGGTTTTTGAATGATTGCTGCGACGAGCGGGCTCGCGATGATCCAGATCCCAAACATCCAGTTGGCACCGACAGGTCCGAAGATCGCAGACATCGGTAACCAGAGTGTTGACCAACCAAGATAGATGACCCCGCAAGCGACGGCGAGCATCATCATGACCATGATTTCTTTCATTTTCCAGTTTTGCATTAGGTACGTCCTCCTTAGAATGGGGGAGACGCCAAAAAAGACCGCCCTCCGTAAAAAAGAGAGCGGTCCTCAGAAAAACTGCGCGCAGCAGGAGTCATTGGATGTGATCGCTCCACTTTCCTACGCTAGTATGAACTAGATCAGGTTCGAAGGGTCCGAAGTGAATCGTCTCAGCCAAATGGGCTCCCCTAGTGGATATGGTAATAGATGATACGCTGTTCACTTTAGGCAATCTTCTGTCTATTGTCAAGACACAAAAAAACGATACGCCACGAAGGGCGTATCGTTAAACGACTTATTTGTTGTCTTCGTTCTCTTCTTTTGCTTCTTCTGAAGACTCTTCCGTAGCTTCCGCTTCGTTGTCTTCACCAGCTTCCGCTTGTGCCTCAGCTTCTGCTTCTTCGATTTCCTCAAGCTCTTGTTCAAGCGTTGATTCGACGACAGCTGCGACTTGAATGTCGCCTTCTGTGACGATACGGAAATCTTTTTGTTCTGGAAGATCAGCAACAGAAATCGAATCGCCGATTTCGAGGTTCGTGACGTCGACTTCGACGTTCTCTGGTAATTTATCTGGTGTAGCTGCGACTGTTACTTTAAAGAGTGTCTGTGACAGGAATCCGCCGACTTTAGCGCCAGCTGCTTCGCCGACGAGTACAACGTCTGCTTCGACTTCTGTCTCTTCATCCATTTTAACAGCGATGAATTCAACGTGATCGACAGTTGGTGTGAAGACATCCATATCACGACGGTTGATCAAGACGTTAATATTTTTACCGTCGAGTTTCAGTGAAATCAAGACGTTCTCACCGTTTTCTCGAACGATTTTAAGTAATTCTTTTTCTTCAAATGCGATTGGTGTACTTTCCACTTTGTAACCATACACGACACCAAGAGCTTTTCCTTCATGACGTAATTGTTTACGGAGTGAGCGTGGACGTACCTCGCGTTTTTCGGCTGTTAATTTAACTGACATGTTCATTTCCCCCTTGAATTTGGTATAGCCCTCAAAAGGTAATGAATGTAGGAGCAGGACAAGTCCTGAACAATATGAAACATGCTAAGACAATCGGTTTCAGACTCGCTTTGAATCTGACGCTTTCGTGACTTTGCATTTCTCTCCCAGGTCATTACGCTGATATTGAGAAACATGTGTGAGTAAGTCACCGTTTGATGCGGTGCTAGTGAGTTTATACCCCTATGTTTTAAATCCTTAAACCTCTAATTTTTATTTTTTAAAGTCGAAAGACCTCCAAACCGCTTGAAATCAAGGGTTGAGAGGTCTTTCGTTTTTTTCATTTTTTATGGTGATGCGTTGGTTTTCACGGACCAACACGCGGATGAGACGTTCGATGTGCCGCATCGTCGTCTGTCCCATCGTTGAAATTTGGAGCCATTGATTACGGACGAGATAGTCGCTTTCATATTGAACATGATAGCCCTGAATCCGAAGAGCGTCTCCTAAAGCGGTTGCCGACGGATGAACGATCGTCAGAATTCCCGGCGCTTGCGCTTCTTGAGTCGCAAGAAGGTTGAAACCAGTAGCGCGAACGGCTTGTTCGAGATAGGTCATCTTGATGGCTGCTTGATCGAGATCAATGGCATCGAGCGCTGCCTGACAAGCCAGCAACAAGTTCGATGAGCCGGAAAAGGCGACGCCTTCCGCATAGAGTCCGAGATCCAGATAACGTGGAATTCGTGGAGAAGGTAGGATGCTGTCTGTATGACCGATGAACGCAAGACCCGGTAAACCACCAATTGCTTTTCCGGAGACGGTCGTGACGAATCTGCAGCCAGCGTATGAGAAACGTCCGGTCCCGACGGCGCTGATCGCATCGACGATGAGTGCGGTTCGTTGATCTAATAGCGCTTTTACCGCATCGAGATCGTAGAGAACGCCCGTAGACGTCTCACAATGCGTCAACCAAATCCAGTCGTACTCCGTTTGATGCAGTTGACTTGCGAGTTGTTCCAAGTCGATCGGGTGACCGGACGGAAGCAGGTGGATATCAAATGACTTTCCTGCTCGTGCCGCGTGATCGATCAAGCGTTGACCGAACTCGCCACCGTTTAGAATCAATCCATGTCCACTCAGTTGTTGTGCGACAATATCATTGGCGAGGGTGCCACTGCCAACAGCCATCGAGACATATGGCAAATCCAGCAACTGACACATCCGACCACGTAAATCTTGATCGAGCTGACGCATCGAGGCCGTCCGATGCGGACGCGGTGCTTGTTGTGCCGCTTGGCGGACTGTTGGTGCAACCTCGACTGGACCGGCTAGAAAATGCAGAGGACGTAAAACGTCCGCGATGACGGATCGTTCATATGTTGCGCGCGACAACAACATCGGTACGAACTGGGCATCGCCACTACCGAGCGTTGCTGCGATTGGTGTGAAGCCGAACCGCGCATATAGTTTAGCTTCCCGTGTCGTACCACTGATATAGACATGATCAATCGTTTCCCGCTCCAAGTAGACCATCAAAAAACGCATCAATTGCATGAACGTACGACTATTGCGGTATTCGGGACGAACGCTGAGTAAGCGGATTTCCGCTGGGTCCGTCAGTGTCTCATCTAGCGTCACGCCTTTTTCCTCAAGCGAAAAAGGACGATGCTTCCGAATGGCAATCATCGCGACGAGTCGATCGTCTTCCTTGCCGATCAGATAGGTATTTTGATCATGAAACCGGTCAATCCGTTTCCGTTCGGTGTTCGGTTGATGTTGCGGAATCTCTTCCGTGAAGGTGAGGTAGTTCAGTTCATGGATTGCTTCCGCGTCCGAAGCGGTGGCAATGGAAAAGTCGATCATGAGACGTCCTCCTTATGTAATGACTGGCTTGTGAAGTGCATCATGAGCCCACAGGACAAGTAGACTTACAGCAACGGTACACAAGATATTGATGGGCCCCGCGTCAAAGTAGACAGGGAGTAACGGGAGCAGAACAACCGGAATCAGCCCCGCTTTGACGCTATCTTTCGTTACGAGATAAGACAGACCGAGTATGCCTAGTCCGGCAAGATATGCCCACGGCGTGATGGCGAAGACGATTCCGGAAAATACGGCATACCCTTTACCGCCGCGTCGCGGATGAAACAACGGAAACAAGTGACCGATAAGTACGGCAAGAGCGACGGGATAAAATGCGTCTGTTAGCTGTAGTGCAAGAACCGTCTTCGCGGCATCAAACAGGTACACGAATAAAAAAGCCGGGAGCCCACCGGCGCGATGGGCGTTGCGGGCACCGATATTTCCGGAACCGATCTGAGCCAAATCGGTACGGCTGATGTACTTCCAGAGCGTACCGCCAAGAATACTACCGATAAGGTAACCAAGCAGGAGATCAAGGATCACCGATGTTCCTCCTTTGTTTCTACGAGATGGACGAGTTCCTTGACGGTCAAGGCATCACTGTCTGGAGCCGTCAGGACGGCATCGACCATCTGGGCTTTTCGATCTTGTAATTCCGTCATCTTTTCTTCGATCGTTCCGCGTGTCAGCAGTTTGATGACCGTCACGTCGGACTGTTGTCCAAGCCGGTGAGCGCGATCGGCTGCCTGTTGTTCGACGGCCGGATTCCACCAGCTGTCAAAGAGGATGACGGTATCAGCAGACGCGAGATTCAGTCCCGTTCCACCGGCTTTCAGGGAAATCAAGAAGAGATCGACTTCACCGTCATTGAACCGGTCGCATAACGCCACCCGGTCTTCGAGTGGTGTCTCACCCGTCAACAGGAAGTGGGGGAGATGACGTTGCGCGAGATCCGAGCGAATGCGCTCGAGCATTTGCGTATACTGCGAGAAAATCAAGATCCGCTTTCCGGCTGCCCGTTTTTCGGCAATCAATGAGAGCAGACGCGTTCGTTTTGTTGCTTCCCCTGTGTACTCCTCGACGAATAATCCCGGATCGTTGCAAATTTGCCGCAACCGCGTTAACCCAGCCAGTAATTTCAGACGATCTTCGCGTTTCGTCTCGTCTAAGTGTTGCAGCGTCTCGAGTTGCAATTTGGCGAGATACGACGCATATAAGCGTTTTTGGTTCGGACCGAGCTCGACATAATGATGCTCGATCTGTTTCTTCGGTAAATCCTGTAAGACATCTTGTTTCTCACGCCGTAATAAGAACGGTTGGATGAACTGTTGCATGTCATCAAATGACCATTTCTCAAACGTCGCTAAATCCGGCAGTAATTCTGGAAACAGAACATGGAAGATCGACCAGATATCACGCGGACGATTCTCAAGTGGTGTTCCCGTTAAGGCGAAACGGCGTTTTGCTTGCAGATGCCGTAGTTGACTGACCGTTTGTGACTGCGGATTCTTCAAGTGCTGTGCTTCATCAAAGAAGACGACGTCATATACAGGGTGGCGACGGACGTCGGTCCGAAGCGTCGTATAGGAGACGATCGTCACCGTATCGTCAGGTAAGTGCTCCAGTTCGCGGAGTCGGCTGGCTTGAGAACCAGTGACGACATGAACCGGTCGACCGGGTAAAAAGCGCTTCAGTTCTGCCTCCCAGTTTCGGAGCAGTGATGCCGGTGCGACGATGAGCGCGAGGCAATCAGGGATCGTTGCTACATAACCAATTGCTTGAATCGTCTTCCCGAGCCCCATCTCATCGGCTAAAATCCCGTGACATCCTAGCGCGTCTAAATTCTTCAGAAATTGAATGCCCGTTCGTTGATATGGATAGAGTCGTGATTCTAACGAATTCGGCAAGTCGAGCTGGAATCCTTGTCCGGATTTCAATTCAAGCCATTTCTCGAGCAAATCGGCGTGAAGATGGAGGACGGAAGCGCCAATCAGATGCTTCATGTTCCGGACGGCAGGTAAGACGATCCGTCCGTCGCGTAAGTCGCGTTCACTTGCTTCCATCTGGGCGAGAACCCGTTGTAACTGCTGAAAAGCCCTTGTTTCTAAAGAAACGAACTGTCCGGATTTCAAGCGGTGGTACCGTTTTTGTAAGACGAGCGACTTCAGGACACGTTTCAGCTCATCTTCCGGAATCCCGTCCATCGAAAAGTTGAACACGAGCCAGTCGAGGCGGTCCGTTACGTCGACTTCGATTCGCGGATGGAACGGACCTTTTGGTAACGTTGTCCGGATCGCTTGTGTTGCAAATAACTCCAGTTGACCGAGCGCAACCCGTTCGTCAAGCAGACTCCGCAAAAAGGCATACTGTGCGGCGTCACTCGTGATGATGTATCGCATGTCTCGTGGTGTTGCTTGGAATTCACGTAAGAAGCGTAAGGCACTTTGCTCCGTTACCTGATCCCGTCCAGCGTAAATCGTCTCATCGAGCGGATTCAGCTGAATTCCTTGATAATCAAACGACACGCGGACTTCGACTTCCTGAGCCGTTCGGTCGAGATGGAGTTTGACGATTGGTGTCCCGGAAACGATTCGTTCTTGTAAATCAGGACTGAACGAAACATCGGCGAGTCGCTGCAAATACTCCGTCTGTCCAAGGAGACGATCGAAGTAGGGCAGGGACAGTTGATGCTGCTGATTGTCCGTCAATCTTTTGAGTGTCACGACGGGTCCTGTCAGTTCGAAATGGATCGCCACCCGACGATCCGGTGTGAGACTGCGTAAATAATGGCGCGCGCCAGCGTCATCGACTTGAAACGCCGTGAAGGGACGAATCTGTGGTGACAGCGGCGTCGGTGTGCCGTGCGCCTGAACATGATGCATCGCTAGTAAAACGGCGACGATATGTCCACAAAACGATGTATCCATCGCAAGTGATGGACAATTACAGCCGGCGTCGACACCGTGCGCCTTGACGCGGACGGTCACCGTGAATCGTTCCTCACCGTCGACACTCGCTTCGATCAGCTCGTCGCCCATTCGATAATTATGCAACGTGACCTTTCGAGCGGCGACATACTTCTTTCCCCGTCGAAAAGCATAGGCATCAGACATCTGTTTGATTTTGCGTTCACTGAGCCCGTAATTCATGACATTTCTCCTTTAGTTAACATAATGTGATTATCGTTCACCATCGAATAAATCGACGGCGCGTTTTTTCTCCGAATCGCCGATATGGGCATAGACTTGTGTCGTCGCGACGGATTCATGACCAAGTAACTGCTGGATCGTCAGGACATCGACCCCACCGGTCGCAAGACGTGTCGCAAACGTATGCCGCAATTTATGCGGTGTAATTTTTTTGCGCTCTAAAAAGGGGAGGACCGGTTTTAATCGTTCGGTGTGCCGCTGCAAAATATGCTGGACTGCCCGTGGACTGAGTGGTTTCCCGTGTTTTTGGAAGACAGGCACGGCGCCACTCGTTGGCATCTGATAATGAATCGCGTATTTGCGTAAGGCGATCCGGGCTGGTTTCGCGAGTGGAATCAGCCGCTCTTTATTGCCTTTTCCGATGACACGGAGCGTGTTTTCATGGAAATCGACATCATTCCAGACGAGTTGGGTCATCTCACTGAGACGCATCCCGCTATAGCCGAGTAGTTGGAATAACGTCACGTCGCGGACGCGATCACGTTCATAATGCGACGCTTCCCGGGCATTCATCTCGACGTTCGACGGTAACAACTGAATCAATTCGTCCCACTCGCGTTTCGTCAGGTAGACCGGTTCCCGTTTCGCTTGTTTTGGTCGGTTGACTTTTGCGACCGGGTTTTCTGACAGCTGACCTGTATCGACCAAATAACGGAACAACGACTGTAATGCTGATAATTTCCGGTTGATGACGCTTGGTGCATTTTGTTTCGTTAAGGCAAGGTATTCAGCGTAAGCTTCGATCCCCGCTGCATCGATTTCGACGAACGCTTCAAGCGGAATCTCGCGCGCCGTTACTTCTTCACCCGACGCCGTTGCGACGAATTGAAAGAACGCTTCGTAGTCATAGACGTACCGACGCATCGTCGCTAACGAGAAATGTTTTGCTGCTAACTGATCCAAATAGGATTGAATGAAGCGTGGCATCCGCTCATAACCAGGAATCGCTGGTGCTGTAGCCGAAACGGTCGTTTTATGTATCGTTTTTCCTAGGTTTTTAAATAAACTCATCCGACAATCACCCCTCTAGTAGTAGTATACCAAACGTTGGTACGTCAGACACTTGTTTGCGTGAAATAGTTATTTCACGCAACGTTAAATTGTCAGACAGGGAGCGCTCAGTTGCATCGACAACGCACCAGACGGGTCGTTGATCAACTCGATGCACGTGAGAATTTAGCCTATTTTTATGGTTTTTGAGCTACAACATTCTCTTTAATAACAATAATAGTATTATGTCACCTAAATCATCAAAAAAGAATGAATATTCAATTTCGCTCTCAGTTGCATCGAGAAGTCGTTCGACGGGTCATTGGTCGACTCATTTGATTTCAAGACGATTTCTGAAAAACGTCGAAAACGTGCTCGATTTCGCATACTTCATCTTGGTTCGGGTATAGAGTGTTAGGTAAGAGTTATTTTCATAAGGGGGAGTTCTAGATGATTACCGATCAACAAGCACGTCAGTATTTGAAGGATGCCAAACGCATTGCCGTCGTCGGTGTCTCGAGTGATTCCGGAAAGACCGCGAACTGGATTGCGGACTACTTAGTCCAACATGGATACGAAGTCATTCCAGTCAATCCGACGTTAAACGAGTGGAACGGTCAAAAAGTCTATCCGAGCGTCGCAAGCATTCCAGGACACATCGATATCGTCGACGTCTTCCGTCGGTCTGAGTTTTTAGCGGATGTCGCCAAAGATGCTGTTGCTCACGGTGACGTCGGGATGATTTGGAATCAGCTTGGTCTCTCGAGTGTCGAAGCAGAAAGCCTCGCACTTGGTGCTGGTATTCCATATATTGAGAATCGTTGCATCAAAATCGAGCATCAATATCTGTGAGTCATCGCACGATTTCAGGCATCTTCACCCGTTCGTGAAGGTGTCTTTTTTCATGCGCTTTACAGGTTATGCTTGTCAGGAAGCAAGAAGATGCCTACAATTAGAGACAGACTACTCGAAATAACGAACGAACGTTTGTAAAAACGACGTCGTAATTTCGAATTTTGAGGTGAAATGAATGGCGACAGACTTAAATAACTACAATGATGATGCCATACAGGTGCTCGAAGGACTCGAAGCAGTCCGAAAGCGCCCAGGTATGTATATCGGTTCAACCGATCACCGTGGACTTCACCATCTCGTCTACGAGATCGTCGATAACGCAATCGATGAGGCACTTGCAGGATTCGGGGAACAAATTGACGTCACGATTCATAAAGATAATGCAATCACCGTCCGTGACCATGGACGTGGAATGCCAACGGGGATGCATGCATCGGGAAAGCCGACTGCTGAAGTCATCTTCACGGTCCTTCACGCTGGCGGTAAGTTCGGTCAAGGTGGCTATAAGACGTCCGGTGGCTTACACGGCGTCGGGGCGTCGGTCGTTAACGCCTTATCAACGGATTTGAAAGTAACGATCTTCCGTGACGGGAAACAATATGAGCAAACGTTTGAAAACGGTGGGATTCCGAAGACGACGTTGCTTGAAACGGGTACGACGCGTCAAAAAGGAACGAGCGTTTACTTTAAACCAGATGGCTCGATCTTCAGTACGTTGACATACAACTACGATACGCTCGCGGAACGCTTACGCGAATCAGCTTTCTTGCTGAAAGGTCTGAAGATTACGCTGACGGACGAACGGTCTGATAAACAAGATATCTTCCAGTACCAAGACGGTGTCAGCGAATTCGTCCAGTACTTGAACGATGATAAAGATACGCTTCATCCGACGGTCGCGTTCGAAGGAACGGAAAACGAGATCGAAGTCGATATCGCCTTCCAGTTCACGGATGCGTACTCGGAAAACGTCCTGTCGTTCGTCAACAACGTCCGGACACGCGACGGTGGAACACACGAAGTTGGTGCGAAGACGGCGATGACACGGGTCATGAATGAATATGCCCGAAAGAACACGCTCTTGAAGGAAAAGGATAAGAACCTTGACGGAAATGATATCCGCGAAGGGTTGACCATGATCGTCTCGATCCGAATTCCGGAAGAATTCCTTCAGTTCGAAGGACAAACGAAGTCGAAACTCGGTTCACCGGAAGCGCGGACGAGCTGTGACGCTGTCATCAGTCGTCGTCTCTCGACGTACTTGGAAGAGAACCCGCAAACGGCGACGCTGTTGATCAAAAAAGCGATCCGCGCAGCGCAAGCTCGTGAAGCAGCACGCAAAGCCCGCGAAGAAGCACGAAATGGGAAAAAGAAGAAACGTTCGAGCATCTTGAACGGAAAACTGACACCTGCTGCTTCGAAAAACGCAGACAAGAATGAATTGTTCCTCGTCGAGGGTGATTCTGCCGGTGGTTCTGCGAAACAAGGACGAAACCGGACGTTCCAAGCGATTCTGCCACTCCGTGGTAAGGTCTTGAACACGGAAAAAGCGAAACTCGCTGACATCATGAAAAATGAAGAGATCAATACGATCATTCATGCGATTGGTGGCGGTGTCGGAGCCGATTTTGACTTGTCGGATTGTAATTTCGACAAAGTCATCATCATGACGGATGCCGATACCGATGGCGCGCATATCCAAGTCTTGCTGTTGACGTTCTTCTTCCGCTACATGCGTCCGTTGATCGATGCCGGGAAGGTCTTCGTTGCCTTACCACCGCTCTATCGTGTCTCAAAAGGAAAAGGCAAATCGGAGAAATTTGAGTACGTCTGGGACGAAGAGACACTCAAGAAAACGACGAAGAAATTCGGTAAAGGTTATATGATCCAACGTTACAAAGGACTTGGGGAGATGAATGCACCACAGCTCTGGGAAACGACGATGGATCCTGAGACACGGACGTTGATTCGGGTCACGATCGACGATGCTGCTGTTGCTGAAAAACGCGTCTCTGTCCTCATGGGCGATAACGTCGGGCACCGCCGGACGTGGATCGAGGACAATGTCGCCTTCGGTCTCGCGGAAGACCTCTCGATCATCGAGAATGAGCACGTGACGAAAGAGAGTGTGAACGAACATGTCTAATCTACAAAACATCCTGAACCTGTCGCTCGAGCAAGTCGTCGGCGACCGGTTTGGTCGTTATTCGAAATATATCATCCAAGATCGTGCCTTACCGGATGCCCGTGATGGTCTGAAACCGGTTCAACGCCGTATCTTGTATGCGATGCATACGGAAGGGAACCTGTTCGACCGTGCTTACCGGAAATCAGCGAAGACGGTCGGTGTCGTCATCGGTAACTACCACCCGCACGGTGATTCATCGGTCTATGAAGCAATGGTCCGCTTGAGCCAAGAGTGGAAACTGCGTTACCCGTTGATCGATATGCAAGGGAATAATGGATCAATCGACGGCGATAGCGCGGCAGCGATGCGGTATACGGAAGCCCGTTTATCAAAAGTTTCGAGTCTGATTCTCGACGGGATCAACAAACAGACCGTCGATTACACGCTCAACTTCGATGATACGACGGAAGAACCGCTCGTCTTACCGTCACTCCTACCGAACTTGCTGATGAACGGTTCGACGGGGATTTCCGCTGGTTATGCAACCGAGATTCCACCGCACCACGCGGGAGAAGTCCTCGATGCTGCGATTGGTCGGATTTCCGGTACGGTCCAGAACGTCGATGACTTGTTGACGCACATGCAAGGTCCTGATTTCCCGACTGGTGGTGTCGTCCAAGGGCTTGACGGCATCAAGAAGGCGTTCGAGACAGGACGCGGGAAAGTCATCATCCGCTCGCGCTCAACGATTGAGACACTGCGGGGCGGTCGTCAGCAAATCGTCATCACGGAGCTCCCGTATGAGGTCAATAAAGCGAATCTCGTCAAACGGATGGAAGAACTCCGTCTCGATAAAAAGGTTGAAGGGGTTGCGGAAGTCCGTGATGAGACCGACCGCGACGGCTTACGCGTCGTCATCGAGTTGAAGAAGGAAGCGGACGCGGAAGGTGTCTTACACTTCTACCTCAAACAGACTGATCTACAAATCGCTTATAACTACAACATGGTCGCGATCCATGAGCGGACACCGCGGCAAATGGGCGTCTTGACGTTGCTTGATGCCTATCTTGCACACGTCAAGGAAGTCGTCATCCGCCGGACGGCATTTGACCTCGAACAAGCGAAACGCCGTCAGGAAGTCGTTTCTGCCTTGATGACAGCAATCTCTGTCCTCGATGAGACGCTTGCCTTGATCCGATCTGCGTCGAACAAAGCAGACGCGAAGGAGAAGCTGATCGCGCGCTTCAACTTTACGGATCGCCAAGCGGAAGCCGTCGTTATGCTTCAACTTTACCGGTTAACGAACACCGATATCGTTGAGTTGCAGGAAGAAGCAGCGAAACTCGAGAAGGAGATCGCTCGTCTCGAGAAGATCCTCAACGATGAAAAGACACGGAATCGTCTGATCATCAAGGAATTGACAGTCTTGAAGGAACAAGTCGCGGACAAACGTCGCTCGACGATTGAAGCGGAAGTTGAAGAACTGAAGCTGAAGACGGAAGTCATGATCGCTGTCGAAGAAACGATGGTCTTCCTGTCGAAAAACGGTTACGTCAAACGCTCGTCGCTTCGTTCATTCGGTGCCTCGAACGACTTGCCGGACTTGAAGGAACAGGATCGTCCGTTGCTCCAAGGGCAAGCGATGACGACCGACCACTTGATCGTCTGGACTGTTCGTGGGAACTACTTGCTGATTCCGGTCCACCAATTACCGGATACGAAATGGAAGGATGGCGGTCAACACGTCGCAAACCTCGTTCCACTCGAACCGGGCGACCGGGTCCTCTCAGCGGATCTCGTCCGCTCGTTCGACGAAGCACACCATTGCTTGTTCGTCACCCGTCAAGGGATGGTCAAGCGTTCGAAACTGAGTGACTACAACGCCCAGCGGAAGTCAAAACCACTTCAAGGTGTCCGTTTGAAGGCAGACGACGAAGTCTTGTACGCTCAGGTCTCAACGGGGCAAACGGAGCTGTTCCTCGCGACACAGAACGGTTTCGGGCTTTGGTTCACGGAAGATGACGTTCCTGTCGTCGGTGTCCGGGCTGCTGGTGTTAAAGCGATCAACCTGAAGGATCAAGACGTCGTCGCGGGTGCAATCGGCTTTAAGGAAGCACCACAGATCGTTCTCTTGACGCAACGGGGTGCCTTGAAGAAGATGCGTCTCGCTGATCAGTTCCAAGTCTCGAGCCGTGCGCTCCGTGGCTTACAGTTACTCCGTGATTTGAAATCGAAACCACACCAAGTCGCAGCATTGATCGACGTCACACAAGCGAAAGAATTGGTCCTCAGCGGAAAAGAGCAGGAGAAAACGATCCAAATCGGTTCGTTATCGTTCCTCGACCGCTTATCGAACGGTTCATTTGCCTACGATGAAGAGAAATTCGGTCCCTTGCTCGACTGGTATACACGATAAGACGAGGCTCCTCCGGATAACGGGGGAGCTTTTTTAGATCTAGCGGGGCAGGAGAGGGGAATTTTGAGACGAATGCTCGGAATTTTGAGATTTATCGCTATAAATATCGTTTACAAATTGAAACACTGACCAATAACGGCTACAATAGAAGAAATAGTCAGGTCACGATTCGTCACGAACAAGCGTCGGGTCACGCGTCTCCGCAGCTTTGCTTATAGCGTCAATTGATCAAGCAGCTACGGGACCGTCCCTTTAGCTGCTTGTTGTGCAATC
The DNA here is from genome assembly GCF_018618915.1 of Exiguobacterium sp. s91. Taxonomy (NCBI): domain Bacteria; kingdom Bacillati; phylum Bacillota; class Bacilli; order Caryophanales; genus Exiguobacterium; species Exiguobacterium sp. s91. The sequence goes on from NZ_JACSMZ010000001.1 coordinate 1,291,095, forward strand.
TGCCGACCTTGGAGAGGTGATGAAGATGAAATTCAGACGTCGCGAAAAAGTAGCAATCTATATCACTCGGGAAAAACCTAACGGATGGGAACTACTTGTTTTTCATCCACAATCGGCTCCTGAGAGTGATTGGCAGATCCCCGCAGGTACGATCGAAGATGCTGAAATCGCAAAAGAAGCGGCTGTCCGTGAGACGCTTGAGGAAAGTGGTCTCTCGTTAGCATCCGTCCAGTACATCGGCGAAGAAGAGATGCGCTATCCGGAGCGAATGCGGGTGCATTACACGTATTTCTACCATGCGCACATCGAATGCCAAGAGAACCGCTGGACGCATTGTGTGGCTGGTGACGGTCAGGATTGCGGTGATTTCTTTGATTTCGCGTGGTTGCCACTTGATCGGATCACGCAACTTGAACGCCGCCATCATATATTCCTGGATCGTTTGATTCATCGATTGGAACGGACACGTCCGTATGATTGTCGAAAACACGGTTAATTCCGTGTTTTTTTGTTTTGTCTCACTATCTTAAGTTTACCCTGATTATGAGACAAAATCTTATAACTATTGATAATATATGTTATGTTAACTTGAATAAAAAAATGATCTTTTAGTCAGATTCATCCATCCCCCCTGTCGTGTAAAAATCGGTCTATTGTCCTGTTGGTCTTCTTCTTCATTCTTTGTTACTCTAATAACAGTAACACTGCAAATGTTACCCGTTTAACGGTAACAAATAAAATGTTTCCATGATTGTGGCAACAAATGAACAGGAGGAATCGTCATGCAAGCTGTTGCCTTGTCGTTTGATGTCAAAGGCTCCCGCGATTATCCGAGCAAAGAAGCATTACTTCAAGCGCTCCGAGAACTCGCGAATGATCTGAATACGGCATTTCCTACGAGTATCGTCCCGTTCCAAATCAAATCCGGTGATAGCTTACTGGCGGTATTTGCGGATTATCCGGTTAGTTATCCGGTCATGCTGCACTTATTGAATCAAGAATTACCAGGTTACATTGGGATCGGATTTGGTCAATATGAGACGATTTCAACGACCCAAGCCGAAGAAGCCAATGGCAGTGCGATCATTCACGCTTTTGAAGCGCAAGAACAGGCGAAGACGCTTCCGTCACGGATCGCCTTTGCTGGACCGCCCTACTTACCGACCGCCCTGCTGAATGGCTATCTCGAAATGCTTTATCCGGCGTATTTCGGGAAAACGGACCGTCAGATTGAACTGCACCGGTTGATGGACCAATATCCGGATGATACGTATGAAGAGATTGGTCTGAAGATGGGCTTTAAGGAACAGGATGCCCGCGCGAATGTCGCAAAACTCGTTTCCCGCTCGCAGCGAAAGCAACGGAAGCGTCTTGAAGCTGCCTTGACACAGGCACTGGAGCAATTCCAAGTCTGGGAGGCGATTCGGTGACCGTCTTACTTAGCCTTATACTTGTCCATCTACTTGCTGATTTTCCATTACAGACGAGACGGATGGCGCTACTGAAACACCGACACCAACGGATCTTATTCCAACATATTGCCGTTCATGCGGCTCTGATGCTACTTGTCCTTGCGTTCTTCGTCATCCGAGGGGGATTAACCATCGACATCGCCGGATGGCTTGGAGGAAGTATTCTCGTGTTTCACGCCCTACTCGATGCCTCCCCGCTCAAACGTCGCGTCAAGCAAGCGGCGGCGTACTGGATCGATCAAGCGTTACATATCGCTGCCATCATCGCTTTGACATGGATATTCATCCCGATCGATTGGTCGTTGTCGTTCTCACGACCCGAGCAGGTCTTGTGGATTCTGTGCTTTAGTTTAGTGACGACGGAGTTACTCGGTCACGGGATTGCTTTAATGCTCGCACCATTTGCTCCGCGCTTGATCGAAGCGCATTTCGAGCGAAAAGTGACACGTAAGGAGCAATTAGACGGCGTTTCGCGGACCGTCACACATGAAGTAGAAGATTCTGCGCGCAGTTATACGACGGAATTAAACGGAATCGGGCGTTATATCGGTCTCGTCGAACGGGCGATCATTACCCTGCTCGTCGTCACGAACGCAACCGGAGCCATCGGGTTCATCATTGCTTTGAAGGCACTGGCACGTTTTAAACAGTTTGAAGATCGCCGCTTTGCGGAATATTACATCATCGGGAGCTTGCTCAGTATCTTAGGTGCGATTTTATGTGGACTCGCGATTCGCGTCGCACTCTAAACGATGAATGAAAGTGAGGGAGACGGTCTTGACCGTCGCACGAAGTATGAAACAAATTGGATTAGTGAGACATCACCGGGTGACGGAAGGATACCCGACGAAAGGCTGGATCAGCGCCAGCGATATTGAAAAATGGATTGAACGGTATGATACGTCAGACATCGATATTCAACCGGTCGAGCTCGGTCAGATCGACTGGACAGTCTGTTATGCCAGTAGCATGCCGCGTGCCGTCCAGACGGCGAAGAGTGTCTACGATAAAGAGATCATCGTGACGGATCTACTACGGGAAGTACCGTTTCCGACGATTCAGTCGAATCTAAGGTTACCGTTTCTTGGCTGGGCGGTCCTCGGTCGACTCGCAGCCCCGTTCAGCAAACGGATTCAAGCGGAGATCAAGGAAGCGAATGAACGGATTGAGGTCCTGTTGAATCAACTGATGTTCGAGGATGATGAACGGGTCTTACTCGTCGGGCATGGCGGTATGATGATTTTGATGCGTGCTGCCTTGAAACGGCGCGGTTACCGGGGGCCACGGTTCGGTCATCCGCGTAACGGCATGCTGTATCTGTTCGAGAAAGAGGAACCGACATGTTGAAATGGGGATCAACGATTCTGTTAGCACTCTGCCTGATCGTCATCTTCTATACGACACGGGACGAAGAGCCCCCAGCCCCAACCGCGGGACAGATGGAGGTCTACGGTTTTGACGTCGGTCAAGGAGATAGTACGTTCATCCGGACGAAGGAAGACGCGATCTTGATTGACGGCGGGAATAACGGCAAAGGCGAGGATGTCGTCCGCTACCTGCAAGAATTGGGTGTCAAACGCTTAACAGCAGTCATTGCGACACATCCGGACGCCGATCATATCGGTGGACTTGATACCGTCCTCGATGCCTTTCCAGTCGACAGCGTCTATGCCCCGCGTGTCACGCATACGACAGAGACATACCGCGATTTCCTCCTTGCCGTCAAACGCGAAGGGGTGACGATCAAGTCGGTTAAGGCAGGTCTTGAGATACCGAGTGAAGCTGCACGCTTTACGTTCCTTGCTCCCCTAACGGACGGGACACAGGATCTCAACAGCTGGAGTGCCGTCCTGCGGGTTGAACATGGACAGGACCGGTTCCTCTTCATGGGCGACGCACCGATCCGGACGGAACGACAATTGCTTGAGTCAGATGTCGATCTTAGCGCCGATGTCTTGAAGCTTGGACATCACGGAGCAGACACATCGTCCTCCCTGCCCTTCCTACAAGCCGTTGATCCGAAGCGAGCGTTGATCTCAGCCGGGAAGGACAATGCCTATCGTCACCCACGTCCCTCCGTCTTACAGGAGCTGAAGACAGAACGGATCACGATTGATCGAACCGATCAAAGCGGAACGATCCAGTATATCTCGACTGGTGACGGCATCAAGGAATCGAACCGGACCGACTTACGACCAGAATAACGAGACGTGGAGGTGCATCAGATGCGATTGACCCTAGCTGATTTTGAAGACGATCTAGCGATTTGCGAGACGGACGACCGCGAGACGATCACATTACCGAAAAGTCGTTTGCCGCGCCAGGCGACGATTGGCGACCGACTCGACTGGACCGGGCGCTCGATTCGGATCTTACGCGATGAGACGAACGCACGTAAAAAAGAGATCACCGATTTGATGGATGATCTCTTTGAAGAATGATGGGACTCCCTTAGAACGCTGAGGGAGTCTTTTTTAACCCAGTAGACTGATGACGAGACCAGCGATGATGCCTGCTGTGAATAAGGAACCGAGCGTATACGTCAGCAAACGTAATCCGAATGGGAGCCGACGAATCGCGGCAAAGGCTCGGCGATTCGGAGGTCCTCCGGCAACAATACGTTGATACTCGTCAATAGGACTGTGAGCAACATCCTGTTGCTGGTTTAGAGTAGAGTTCGATTCGGTAGTATGTGGTTTCATCTGTCCATCCTCCCTATTCCAATGACTATATCCTTCTATTCGCTAAGTAACTTCATAATCCTGTTTCAATTTTTTTGATATTTTACGAAACTTTTGGATGAAACTGGTAGTATAAAAGATAGACGTATTTCTTTATGCGTGATTCCTGGAAAATCACTAGCAGTTTTTTCTGAATTTTCGTACACTTTAGAAATACGATGCATCTTAAAGGGGGAATCATCCATGTTTCAAACGTTACGTACATCACTCAAACAATCTGTCCTTGGTCAGGACGATGTGATTGATCATTTATTGATGGGCTTGCTCGCAGAAGGTCATGTGTTGCTCGAAGACCGTCCGGGGACCGGTAAGACGACATTAGCAAAAGCACTGGCGCAGACACTCGAAGCGAAGTTCTCACGTGTTCAATGTACAGCGGATACGTTACCGACCGACCTACTTGGGATGGAGCTGTTCAACCCGCTGACAGGATCGTTTGAACAACGGTTTGGTCCGCTGTTCGCGAACATCGTCCTCGTCGATGAAATCAACCGGACGACTCCACGGACACAGTCAGCATTGCTCGAGGCAATGGCGGAAGGGCAAGTGACGATCGGGGATACATCTTATACGTTACCGCAACACTTTCTTGTCATCGCGACACAAAATCCGTTCGATGGACACGGTACATTCCCATTACCGCATGCCCAACTCGACCGTTTCTTGTTCAAGTTGTCGTTCGCTCCGCTGACACGTCAAGCGGAAAAAGCATTATTACGCGGGGCGCACTTAACAGCAGCCGAACTACAGATTCCGCTCGAACAACTCAATGACTGGAAAGAGGAAGTCGTTGCCGTCTCAATCGAGGATAGCGTCGAAAACTACTTACTTGATGTCTGTGACGCACTCCGCGCCCATCGTGACGTTGAGATCGGACCGAGTCCACGAGCGACGCTCGCACTCTTAAAAGCAGCAAAAGCACGGGCCTGGATGCAGGAGCGGACGTACGTCACACCAGAGGACGTCAAGCACTTGGCGACGCCATTGCTTGCCCACCGTCTCGTCTTAACGCTCGAAGCGACGCTGAAGCTATCGAACGAACGTCTCGTCGAGCAGGTCCTCGATTCACTCACTGTTCCGACTGAGGTGTAATCATGCAATTGATCATACCAAAAGGCTTTAACCTCATCATTCTTACGATGACAGGTGCAAGCGGCGTCATCGTGGGACTCTATGGTCCTGTCTGGATTGCGGCTTTATTACTCGCCTATACATTATATGGCTGGGTGATGCCGTATTATCTCGAATACGTTGCGAAGCGGATTCGCGTCCGCCTCCTTGAGACGGTTCGCGCTTTTCGAGAGGAAACGATCCAGATACCGTTCGAATTGTCGAACCCAACGAAATTACCACTCGGTCGCATCACGATCTCTGGCTTGCTCGGGGATCAGATCAAGCTTCCTGATGCGAGTAGTCAATTTTGGCGTCAACACTTATATGTCAGCAAACAGACAATTGTGCCGTTTTCAATCGATGTCATTGCCGCTCACCGAGGAACGATTCGAATTCAGTCGTTTGACGTCATGATCTCGGATCCGTTTCATTTGATCACAATCTATGTGACGCTTGATATCCAAGAGCTGGGTCACGTCTTCCCTGACTTTGCACCAGCGTCGGTCGAGTGGAATGAACGGATGATTCCCGGTGAGACGATTGATCGCTCGAGTCCGTTCACCGATCGCTCGAGTTTCCACTCCGTCGTCCCCTACTCCGGAGATGCGAAGTCGATCTACTGGTCCGCTTATGCGAAGACGAATGAGCTGTACTCGTATCAATATGATCGGAAACGTAACCATGATTATGCCGTCATCGTCGATGGCTTGTCCGCAGACGGACTCGCCCTCCGCTCGGACTTCGAGAAACTACTATCGCGTGCCGCGACGATCATCCGTGAACTCGAGAAACAAGGAGCTTCCTACAGCCTCTGGATTTCGATGGTCAATCGATCCGGTCAGTGGTACCATGTTCCGTCTGGTATGGGAAAACATCAATTCCTACGGACGATGGAATGCCTTGCCCGGATTTCCGAATACGATCTACCGCTCGAGCGCCGGTACTTCACGAAGCGACTGCAACGTAGTGTGCCGTCGACGACGGCGGAGATTCATCTCGGTCACCGGCAGAAAGGAGTGAGCGCATGATTCTCTGGTGGATATTCCTTGCGAGTCTGTTACCGGTTCCGTTCTATCTCGCGCTCGCTCTTCCGGCACTCGCCTTCGTGCCACATCGTTCGATTCGAATCGGATTACAGTTACTCGTGGCGGGATCCTTGTTTTTCCTCTCTCCCGTAGCTAGCGTCTTAGCCCTTGTCTTCGTCGCCTGGACCGCGTTTCTTGATACGGTCGATTCGGCGTGGCGTTACGCTACGAGTGCGATGGTCATCGGCGTCGTGATGGTATTGTTCCCGGGAGTGACACCACCAATTGGCGCATTTTTAATTTTGGTCTTCGTCATTGCGTATCCATTCGTCGTCACCTACATGACAGAATGGCGGCGTATCTTCCCGACGATCGCGTTAGTCCTCAGCGCGGGGCTGATCATCGCTGTTGTCTTCCGTCTCACGAAAGAAGCGCTCGTCGGATCCGTCACGAGTGCGATTCGTCCGCTATTTGAAGCATTCGGTTCATTGTTCCTTTGGACGGAACCACTTGGTCGGGAAGCGGACACGATGACGAACCGGGCAATGGGGCTAGAGAATATCAAAGGTGTTCAAGACGTGGAGCAAGCTGCCGTCCAGGCAGGAACACCGGATTGGATTTGGATCGCAACGACACTTCTGACCGTGATCTTAGTTGCGGTTACGCTTTATGTCATCCGGAAGCGAAAAGTCATAGCGATCGAAAAAGAACAAACCGTCAAGCACTCCAAACAAGTACGGGCACATGCGCCAAAACGGCATAGTCATCATCCGCTTCTGAAGATTGCTTCTCAGCTCGAGCAAGCTTTCCCAAGACGCCATGAAGAGACGACGCTTGAATGGCTGACACGGATCGAGTTCCCGGATACGGTGCAAAACGCTCGTCTGATTGACGGGATTGAGTTCAGTCCAAGTGAACCGGCCTACGATATCCAGACGTTCCGCCGTCAAGTACGCGAACAAATCGAACGCTAATGAAAAGCCCCTGCTCATGGAGCGGGGGCTTCCTCGTCGCATAAGGTGCGCATCAATTGGTTGCGTGGTGTCGTCGCAAGACCCCAGTCGCAGATCGCATCGAGTAAGGGAATCAAGGACGTACCTTTCGCGCTTAACGCATACTCAACACGAGGTGGGATTTCCGGGTAGACGGTCCGCGTAATCAAGCCATCTTGTTCGAGTTGCTTCAGTTGCTGTGTCAGCGTCTTCGGTGAGACGTCCTGGATATAACGCTCCAGTGTATTAAAACGTACCGCACCTTCCTCATGCAGCTCGTACAAGATCATCACTTTCCACTTGCCTTGAATCTGACGCATCGTCGCATCGAACTCATTTAGATACGGCATACCGTTCCCTCCCTTACCAAAAGGTAACCGACTGACCTAAAAGTGCGTACTTCTCGGATTGGTTTCCCTCTGTTATCTTCAATTTATCATATCAAATAAGGAGACGATATCATGAAAACAGGATTCATTGCCATCACAGGTGCGACGTCAGGAATCGGGCATGCGATTGCGCGAACGTTCATTCAGAAAGGGTACCGCGTCTTATTGCTCGGACGACGAATTGATCGTCTGGCGAGCCTTGCTTCAGACGATGTCTTGATTCGCCAAGTCGCAGCCACCGACCGAGCTGCCCTCGATGCTGCTTTAGCAGACGCGACGGAAGCGTTCGGACCGGTCGAAGCCATCATCAATAATGCGGGTCGGATGTTACTCGGTCAAATCGAGACACAAGATGCGGAAGAATGGGAAGAGATGTTTGATGTCAACGCGCTCGGTGTCTTACACGGAATGCAAGCTGTCCTTCCCTCGATGGTGAAACGGAAGACCGGCACGATCATCAACATCAGCTCGATTGCCGGTAAAAAGACGTTCGCAGACCACGCCGCGTACGTCGGCACGAAATTCGCCGTCCACGCGATGAGTGAGAACGTCCGAGGTGAAGTCGCGTCCCATGGTGTCCGCGTCATGACGATTGCACCAGGTGTCGTCGAGACAGAACTGCTCGGTCATACGACAAATGACGCGATTAAGGACGGCTACAACGAATGGAAACAGTCGATTGACGGTGGACTCGATCCGCAAGTCGTCGCGGACACTGTCTTATTCGCCTTCGAGCAACCGCAACATGTCAACATCCGGGAAATCGTCTTAGCCCCGACGAAACAACTCGATTGACGAAAAAACAGATCGAAGTGTTTGGAAGTAGATGTACTTCCGAGCGCTTCGGTCTGTTTCATTCAAGCGTTACTTTGCTAAGTGACTCTGTTCAATCGTTTGAAAGATTGATTGATAGATCTTCAGTTGCTCTGAACGATTCGGTCGTTCGATTCCCTCACCAAACAACCAGGTCGTCTCTTGTGTATCGTCATAGAGCATACCAGCCGCAAACGTCGGATTCGGCACCGAGATGCTTTCCTCATAGGATAGACTCGGGTCAAGAAACGGTTCGATGGATTTTTGAGAGCCGATAAAGAAAAAGGGAATCTGCGCCTTCCGGTAGACGGTAGCATAGTCACGTCCCGCTGCCTCATGTAAGTACTCCGGCATAATCATGACGGCGTCGTATCGTCGTAAATCTCCTTTGATCTCCTGCAGATCAATCGAGTGGAAGTCCGGTGATTGCGTAAGAACTGGAGCAGTTCCGACGACGGCGATGGTGAGATCGATGGTACTGGCTTTTGGCGTCAACGTTGGTTTTTTCATCATACATACGGTAAGCAGTAGACTGAGTGCAAGTAAAGTCATGACGGTTCTTTGTCTCATCTGTCCCTCCATGATTTCCTAATATTAGGTCTTTCGCCTAGTTCCTTTATACCATAGAAATGGGTGACGTTATGTTTTTGCACAATAGGGAAATCGCGTGAATAAAGTACCAACAGAAGCCAAAAAAAAGACTCCCTTATTGGAGTCTCCTTACTTTTCAGCATCGATTTTCGAAGCTTTTTTTGCAATGACGACAATAAAGACGATGGCACCGACAGGAATCACGAGCGGCATCCAGTCGAGGATATACTGTGCGTTCATCGTATCCCCCCTTACCTAGCAAGCTATAAGCGTAGCATATGCCAATTGCTGGGGAGTTGCAAGTCACAGTCGGGGCAGAAGTTCGTTCACGATCGCGTAATAAATCAAGATACTTGTCGAGAGCGTATATCCGATGAATAAAAGGGGTGTGAATTTAGGTTTCATGCGTCGTTCGATCAAGCGTAGCGAACCGATGGTGACGACAAGAGCGACGACCGGACTGAATCCGAATACGACGATATCTAAGGATGTCACGACATCTTCTGGAAACACGAGATGAAAGACAAAAAGTGAGAATAAGTACCACGATGTATAGGATAGACAAACGAAGAAGAGGAAAGCAGCTAGTTTCCGCATCCCGTTTGATTGGCTTTTTTCCATCTGTTGCATGTCGTTCCTCCTACATAAGTATCAGATATCCTTAATAGTAACTGGAACTATTCGCTTAAAATATTCAAATATGAATATCCGACAAAAAACGACAAAAAGTTTTTTTCTCGACAATTAAAAAAAGCAAGATCCACGGTCAAGTGAACCTTGCTTCAGCCCTTAGAGAGCAGGTGTTTCGACTTGGTACATCGTCGCAAGACCTGCCACCTTGTTCTTGAATGTCTCCCGCCGTTCGACAGGCGCGATGATTTCCGCCTGGTTGCCGAACTGAATCAGCCACATCATGAAACCGTCGGAAAAGAGCGCATCGACCTTGACCTCGAACCAGAGGTCATCGAGACGACGGCAGCGGATATCCGTTCCGAACCGGTCGACGACGGTTGGCATCAAACTCTCCTGGAATTTAAGCGTCAATTGCTCGTTCTCTCCCCCGTACATGTTGAACATGTTACTTAAGTAACTCGGCTCGACATGGACCGGTTCTTCCATCGGTTCGAACGCTTTACAATCGACGATTCGGTCGACTCGGTACGTTCGGATCTCTTTGATCCGCTCATCGCGTCCAATCAAATAGTAATTTCCGTTATCCATCAACAGATGAGCCGGAGAAACGAGGTAATGCTCGCCATCCTTCCGTAACTCGAACTTCCGCGTCCGTTCATTAAACTTTCCTTGGTACTGGAAACTGATGACGAACCCATCGCTAATTGCTTTCTGGATCGTATCGATCGAGCGCGACGTCATTCCTTTTGGTTTTTTGACAGTATGTAGCACCGGTTGGAGTGACTCCGCCATCTTGTCACTCGTCAACGACTGAATCGTCTTAACGAGCGACGTCGTCTCACTTTCCGAGATGAACTTCGCACTGGCGATGGCATCGACGAGCAATCGGAGCTGATGATGCTCAAAGGGACGACTGACGAGATGATACGGAATGGCAAGTCCATTCTTCGTCTCTTCCGCCACGACGTCAAAACCTGATTTGGCAAGTGCCGCAATATCATCCTTCAACGATTTTCGGGATAGCTTCTCGATCAGTCCTCGTTTCGAGAGTTCCATGCTCAATTCTTCAAGCGTCAACGTATGGTCTTCATCCGACTGACGTTCGAAGATTTCTCGTACAGCAAGTAAGCGGTCACGGTTCGTTAATTTTTCGTTAGACACTACGCATCCTCATTTCCTAAGTCACAATGGTTTGGTTATACTTTACAGTATACATGAAAATAAACACGAGATTAACAATAAAATGGTAAAAATTAAGAGATAGGAGAATTTGGATGCATTATATCGCAGAATGGAATGGTCAGCGCTTTGATTACCGAGATAGCGGGAGCGGTCCCGTCATTCTTTTGATTCATGGTACGCAGTCGGATTACCGGGAGGTCTACCATGTCGAAAAGTTAATCACGGCAGGATATCGTGTTATCGTACCGTCACGTCCGGGATACGGAAGAACACCACTTCAGCTCGCAGATAGTCCAGAGGCGCTTGCAACGTTCTACGCTGGGTGGCTTGCTTCCCGCCAGATTGAACAGTACACCGTTTACGGCATCTCTGCCGGTGGACCGACGGCAATTGCACTTGCTGGAATGGATCCAGGCGTTCATGCCCTCGTCTTAGCGTGTGCGATGACGCACCGGATCTCGCTGCCGTATCACCGTCTTTTGATCCAACCGGTCTTACAACGTCCCCTGCAGTTCATCCAGTGGGGGCTTTGGACGTATGTGAAGGATAAGATTCGTAAGTTTCCTGAAGAAGCAGCGGTGCGGATGGTCGAGATGACGAGTCTGTTACCACGTGAAACGATCCGTACCCACATTAGTGAGACGGATGCGTCGTTATTATATGAGGTTGGTCTTCAAAATGGTCCTGGGCGAGGTGTCTTGTTTGATATCACGCAAGACTTAGAACGAGAACGGCTTGAAGCCGTCACGTGTCCCGTCTTGATCGTCCATTCGAAGTCAGACCGTGCTGTTCCGTTCGAGCATGCGGAACACGCACGACGGAGCATTCCTCACGCGCAGTTCATTGAATCGAAAAGTCCCGGTCACCTGATTTGGATCGGTCCATCCGCGCGTCGGGATGAACGGATGATCGAACGGTTCATCGCTTTTAATCAGATGACTTGAAGGCGGAGCCGCATTTTTAGCTTCTCATCATCCTCCTCGATCGCAATCAGACCACGACGCGTTAGTTCACCAATCGCACGACGCGTCCGGTCTTGATTAAGTCGGGCACAGCGGGCAATCTCAGCGATGCCCATCCGACATGACAGTTGGTTCGCCTTGATCTTTGATGAAGGCTTCGCGACGGAGCGTTGTAAGAGGCGCCAAAAGACGTGACGGGCATCCTCTGATAAAGCATAGGCATTTTTCTCGATCACCGGTGGCATGTAACGAACGTCTTCTCGAATCCGGCGAATCAGATAGAGACTAAGCCATTCTTCGAGCTCCGCTTGAATTCGTGAGAATTCGAACCACCAAAGCTGCTCGAGTGCCTCCTCTTCTTTCGTCGCCAGTTGCCAGCTAGCAGGAATCTCATCAAACTCTTCCTCGAGCCAGTCTTCGTAGTCGAGTGCCGTCTCATACAAGACTTGTGACGGGATCTGCTCGAGTGACGTCCGATGTTTATAGATATCAAAGCTCATCCGTCGAAAATGTTCGACGGATGCAGCCACTTGGCTCAAATGAATCAATTGTTTCGTAATGAGTCGCGCCAGTCCATCCATCTCGAGGTGGATGGCATATAAGTGTTTTTCTAGCGCAATGAGCGTGCTTCTCTCCATTCGACCGTTCCTCCCCTATTTGTTTTTCGTCTTCTTGTCTTTTTCCGCAAAACCCTTATTCAAAACCAATTGTGAGCATATCGGTGTATTGACAGTGCAGTTTGGAATAGAATAGAACAATCGAATTCAAAAGGAGATGCACGATATGTATACGATTTTTGGTAGCTCACGTAAAGGAAACAGTGAATGGCTCGGGGAACAAGCATTGAAAGGAATCCCTCATGTTGCTGTCGATTTGGCGAACGTCTCGATTCAGCCGATTGAAGACCGCCGTCATCATGGAGGCTTTTTACCGATTGGCGATGACTATCGGCATATTGTCGAAGAAATGCTTGAACACGATGACATCCTGTTCATCACTCCGATTTATTGGTACTCGATGTCGACGAAGATGAAATTATTCATCGATCGATTCAGCGAGTCACTGCGCGACGAAGAGCTCGACTTCAAAAGCCGGATGGCGGGGAAACGATTCCACTTGATCGCGGTCGGAGGAGACAATCCACGCGTTAAAGGACAAGCGCTCGTCACGCAGTTCGAGCATATCGCATCGTTCCTTGGCGCGACGCTTGAGACAGCGATTCTTGCCGAAGGAAATGCACCAGGTGAGGTCGAGTACGATCAAGAAGCGATTGCCGCAATCGAGGCGTTTCGTGAAAAAATGTCAGGAGCACGTGTTTAAGCACTGTTCGTGAAGGGAAATAACTAAAGCAGAGCGCACGACTATCTAGCGTACGACTCAATTCAGGAGGTGGTCAGCCATGTTCGCATCTAAAAAACGATCGAATCGCAAGTGGAAACAACTGACTTCACGCCAGCATATCCTTCATCTTGAACATCTGTATCAATCACGCGAAGAGACGATTGTTCGTGATCGCCTCTCCTTACAACACATCATGGAACGTGCAGTCCGGACCGGACAGACGGTCCACGTCCGATTAAAACAACTCGATACGGTATCCGGTTCGATCCAAGCGATTTTTCATGACCGCGGAACGATTGAACTCGTCACATCGACAGGTATGCGCCGGATGGTGCGAGCGTCGGACGTCATCGATATCCAGTGGACGACAACCTAACAGCATGTAACCCCTTCTCGACTAGAGGAGGGGTTTTTGGTTTACATGAGTCCTTTGCCACCGAGCGGGTGGTCTTCGAGCACGCGTTCAACATGCTCGAGCAACGGACGCGCTTGCGTAATCAAACGCCGCGTTACCGGTAACTCTAAAGACGCGAGGTGTGCAGCGGCATCCGTCCAGATTTCACGGACATGTAGCACATCCGGTTCGTCAGAACTACTGATGATGTAGTGTAGACAACTCGGATGAGTTTCTAAAGAAGCCGCAGCTTCAAGTAACAGGGCGATGACGTGGTCGCGTTGTCCGGCTTGAGTCGTAAATGTCGTCCATAATCCATACATCAAGAGGTACCTGATAATGGACGGATTTCTGCGCGCCAACCGTAAGATTCCCCTTCTGCGACTTGAGTCGTCGGATGAAGGGAAGCCAGTTCCATCGCATGATCCAAATCACGTGCTTCAAAGACAATCAAACTGCCAATCTGCTCTCCATGCGTTCGATCCGGCTCTACATTCTTCTGTACGACCCCATCCTGCCAGTAAAATGCTTGTGTCGTAAGTCCCGGGTGCCAGTCTGATAGGACATCGACTTGTTCATTGAAGGTGTTCATCAACGCATCACAACGCGACATCAAAGCATCGATCTCTTCCTTCGATAAAGCATCCATCCGCTCAGCATCGTAATAACCGACATATAAGAATTGCATTGTCTTTCCTCCTCTCAATTTTCCCATTCCCTTCCATGAGAAGGCTAAACAAAAGCCTCCTGTCTCTACGCTGAGAAACAGGAGGCTTATGTATCATTCATCTTTTAACTTGACGTTTTGATCGGCTGGTAACGTCGTCGTCGTTTCCTCGTCTTCAAGTTTTGGTACGCCAGCACCATAATCGGTTGCTTCATCCGTCACGTAAGACGCCGCGAACGCTGGATTCAGTAAATCGGACTTCGAACCGACGATGACGATCCGCCCGTGTCGGACTTCATCTTCTAGATCCTCAGCGACATCCTTCGTCATGCCAAGCTCGGACAATTGAGCAATCCGATCATTACGGTTACTGCGGACGGCTGATAATAACGTCTCGAAGAATGACTTCTTCGTTACGCGGTACGGTAACGTCTGCGTGTCATTCGCGATCCGTTCCGCGAGTTCTTCGTCTTTCGCAAAGATGTAAATCTGTTTATTCGAATAGCCACTTGATTTGAGGCTCGTCACTTCTGCGTCGACAGCGGTCATGTTTCGTACGATGCGTGTTTCAAGCATAAAAATCCCTCTCTTTCATGCAGCAAGCTGCTGATAAGAAGTTATACCCGAAACATAATAGTTGAAACCTGAAATTGAAAAATGGATCAAGCAGCAGTCTGGATTTCTGCTGTGCGCCGCTTTTGCCAGATCGTAAACAAGGCAATCAGAATCATCAGGACGACTTGCGGGATAAGCGTCTCGAGCGTTGGGTAGAAACCAATCCAGCCGGCGGTTCCGAGTCCATTGATCGGATGAATCGGTAAGACGTTCGTCAGCTGCAACGCGTGCAGACTCGTACCAAGAATCTTGAACGCCATCACATAAATCAACCAGGACGCGACTTGGAACAGACGATGAATCGGTAAACGAATACCAATCTGAATGACCGCATACGAGACGAGACCGATGATGATGATCGCGAGACCGATTCCGGATAACAAGGCAGTTTTCGTCATCGCTGGTGCCATTCCGATATAAAATAACAACGTCTCGGCGCCTTCTCGGAAGATCGTCAAGAAGCTGACGAAGAACAAGGACGTCGTCGAAAGCGTCGACAAAAAGTGTTTTCGTTTGGCGACGGCGCTTTTCGAGTGCAACCAGTAGCCGACGAACAACATGACAACGACCGCGACGATTCCTGTGTAGCCTTCGATTTGTTCCCGACCTGTCGCTGCGAACGAGGCCTGAAAAACGGTCTGGAGGATGAGCGCTAACAGACCGCTTGCGATCAGACCAAGCCCAGCGCCTGCCCAAACCTTCCCTTCTTGTTTCGATCGACTTTTCCGCGCGAAGGCAACAAGCGCACTGACGATCAATAATGCTTCGAGACCTTCCCGCAGCATGACGAGCATTGCATCGACGAACGTATAATGCGTCTTCGTTTGTAATTGTGCGATAGCATTCTCAAACGACTGGAGTTCTTGTGCCGTTTTTTCCCGAGTTTCCGGCGTCAGTCGGGCAAGTAACAGTGGTACGTCTGATTCAAGCTGGGAATAGAGCCCTTCATTACGTGTCCGGACCTCACCTTCCGCTCGCGGCCAAGTCTTGAGAAATGCTTCTAGCGCTTCTTTTGCTTCCGGCAGATCATTTGCAGCTAGCGCGGTTTGCGCCTCCTCGAGTGGCGTCAGCAGCGACTGCAGTCCCGTTTTCTTCGCCTGGACTTTCTCTCCGTCGAGGAAAGACTGAACGGCCGTATCGAACTGATCAAGTGCGGCTTTCCATTCCTTCGTATCCGCGGAATCACGCGCCGCCGCGATCCGGATCGACGCAAGTGCCATCTCGATGTTGCCATAATGACCGACACTGTCGTTGCGAACAAGACTCTCGTGCGTCGCCCATGCGGTCAACAACCGTTGCTCCGCTGCCGGACGATCGCTCGCCTTGACCTGCCGCATCTCTTTCGTCAACGAAAGCAATTGCTTCACTTTTGCTTTCGCAATCGGGTCCGTCTTCGGTTTCGTTGCTTCTTCCTGCTTCCGGACAGCAGCAGAGAGTGCTGTCAGTTGCTCGCGGACTTCCGGAAACGTTGCCGACCGTTTCGCATCGACCTGTTTGACGGCTTTCGTGATTGCCGCTTGTTGATCAGGTAAGTCTTGAGCAGCTTGTCCTAGTTCATCAATCGCTTGATTCAGTGCTGCGCGATCTTTACTTGCGACGGCAGACAGGGCTTGTCCGATCGTGACATAGAGATCATCCGTCGAAGCAGCATGGACAGGCACCGTTTGTTGACCAGCTACAAGAAATACAAGTACAAGGACGAGATTACGCAAATAACGCATCACCGATGTAGCCTCCTTTCGAGATTCCACCGAAGCAAGCGAAGATGGCACTTCCACGGTGCGTGATGTATTCATTCAATCGGTCCTGTGCGGCAAGACGGCGCTGAATCTCGATGAATTGTTTCGGTGAACGCTGATACGATAAGAAGAGTAGACCCGCATCAAGGGCACCTGTCTTCTCATCGATGCCGTCTTGATACGAGTAGGAACGGCGTAAGATCGCTGTCTTTCCGTCCCCGTGCGCGACAGCGGTATGCGAGTCAACCGGTAAGGCAGCTTCGCCACGAGCTTGTCGTTTCGCCGGTGTGACGGAAGCGAATTCGTCTGTTGAGCCGAGCGGAGCTCCGGAAGCACGTTCGCGCCCGAAGGTCCGTTCTTGCTCTTTTAGGATCGTCCGGTCCCAGACTTCGAGATGCATCTGGATGCGACGGACGACAAGGAACGAGCCGTTCGTCAACCACGGTGTACCGTCTTGCCACTGACAAAAGACCGATTCTTTCCGGACTTGCTTCTTCGAGACGTCAGGATTCCCCGTGCCGTCCTTGAAGCCGAAAAGATTGCGCGGCGTCCCACCAGAGGCATCTGCTGCTTTACTGCGCTGGAAACCAGCTTGGGACCAACGCATCGCGACCGTCCCGCGCCCGACACGGACGAGGTTACGGATCGCATGGAAGACGACTTGGGCATCATCACCACAGACTTGGACGACGAGGTCGCCTCCACTCCATTTTTCGTCCAGACGATCGAGGTCGAACGCCGGCAGCGGTTGAAGTGCATCCGGTCGTTTATGACGGATGCCGAAGCGACCGTCAAACAGACTTGGACCGCACCCGAACGTAAACGTCAAGTGACCGGCCGATAGTCCGTCCGCTTCCCCCGTATCTTCCGGTGGCACGTAACGGGAGTCGGAATCGCCGTATGGTAACCCGGCAGCAAGTCTGGCACATAACCGCGTCCAGCGTTTTAATAAATCGACCAATTCATCGCGGCGCTCCGTCTTGATATCAAACGCCACGACTTGGACGTGATTTTGTGGTGGTGTCAGAATTCCCGCTTGATACGTCCCGTAGAACGGCTCTTGATCACTTGCTTCAACAGTCAATGTCCGTGGAAGAAACTTCTCAAGACCACTGGCATACAGGGCGGCCCCGAGACTCGTCAAGCCTGCGACCTTCAGGACGTCACGCCGCGTGACGCCTTCTTGGATTGGTTTCATGCTTATCCCTCCAGTACGATGCCCATCTTCGAGAGCGGTTCCGCGAGTTCATTGATGGCGACACTCATCTGTTTGACGTCTTGTTTCGAGAGACTCGTATAGAGAACATAGCCGTCACCCTGTTTCTTCGCATCGAGTAACGCGTGGACATCCTTGAAGCGAGCAGCAATCTCTTTTGATAACGCCGCATCTTGTTTTTTTAGCGCCGGGTTTAACAGTTCGTAAATCTTTTCAGCCCCTTCGACGTTTGCCGCGAAGTCATATAAATCGGTATGCGAATAACGGTCTTCTTCCCCTGTCACTTTTGACGTCGAGACTTCGTTCAATAGATCCGTCGCCCCCGTGACGAGTAATTCTGGTGTCACCTCGACCGTCTCGACCTTTGCCCGCAGTAAGTGGACGTCCTTCATCAATTGTTTCGCGTATGCTTCATAACCTTTTGTCGTTCCCTTTTCGAATAATCCTTGCTCGATCCGGTGGTAGCCACCCCACTCCGACGCTTTCACGTCGCCTGCTCGCGCATCGATCTTCGGATCAAGGTCACCGAATACTTCCGCGATTGGTTCTGCGCGTTCGTAATACATCCGCGTCGGTGCGTACAACGCTTTCGCTTCTTCAAGCTTTCCCGCTTGTACGGCATCCGTGAACTTTTCCGTCTCGCGGACGAACGTATCGATTTCGTTGATCGCATACGTCCGGTAATCCGTGACGACCTGGTCAAAATTCGTCTTTTTCGGTGCTGGTGTCTCCGCTTGTTTCGCTTCACTGCAACCTGCTAAAACGACGGCGAGCGCCCCTGTCATCAATAATACTTGTTTCATGTATAGTTCCCCCTGTTACTAATTAAGTCAGTTCCTTAAATAGTATAGACGACAATGATAATCGTTATCAATAAAAATTTTTGAGCAATTAAAAACGCTTGAACCGGTTCATTTCAACCGATTCAAGCGTTTTGTCAGGCTTGTTCTTTGCGTTTTTTGAAGTACGTCCGTGAAATGATGAACGTGACGATTCCGAAGCCAATGAAGACGAATGCTTTTTGGAATAAGCTCAGGAACGACAAATCGAATAGTAAAAGCTTGACGGCACTGATAGTCAGTAGCAACAACCCGGATAATCGCCACGTCGACGACGTCCGCATCCGACCAATCGCGACAAGGACGAGTGCGAGGACGATATAGGCCGCGGACAACGTCGTACTACGCGCCGTCTCTTCAAGACCGCGGTAGAATGGTAACTCCATGATGATCAACGTGTATGTCGTAAAGACACCGATTGCAGCTAAGACGAGGACAAGTTGCCACGACCCTTTCCAAACCGGATCACGATGTGTCTGAACGAGGAGCAAGACGAATGCCGTCGAAGCAATGACCATCGCGAGCACCGTCAACGCATACGACAGCCCTATGCTTTGATAAGATTCATAATCAACGACGGCTGAAAAGATAAAGACGACATACAACCCGACGTTAAACAACCGTTGATGCGGCATTCGCGCCCGCGGAACGAACCAAAATGCGGCGATCAACCCGGCAATCAAGAAGTAGCGCAGTTGATACGTCCAGCTGAGGGCATCTGCCGGAATCAAGAGGACAGCGACGAGTAAGGCGACGTGACCGACGCCGTTTTGAGCCGGATCCTTTAATCGATCCGCAAGCACGTAGGCAATTCCGGCGAACAGAATCGCTACAAGCGTCCCGAACGACCAATCGAGGATCAGTAACGTCAGTAAGACGACAATCCCGGCAAGCCAGCTTGGCACGTTTGGCTGAAACTGGATGCGTCGTCCGACGAACGATGTCGCACCGTAACCGAAGAATGTCGCAAGTAAGAGAGACCATTCATCAAGTCGTGGTACCTGTTCATCAAGCCAGTAGAGCTCTAACGAGAGTAGGCCGAACGCGAGTGCGATCGTAAAGATCACCCAAGCGAAGACGAACGCTTTTTTGGCCTTCAGTCGGTCAACCGCAAAGAAGATCGCTGCGAACAGGACGACTTCGTACAATAAGAAGAGCGGTAAGTTCGGGTCGTCCGATAATTGTAGATACGGTAATAAGAAACCGGTGATGGATACGAGGACGAGCAAGGCTTGCGATCGCATCCAGAGCATCAGACCGTACGCGATGAAGACGACGACGAGCTCAAGTAAGAAGGCTAAAGACGGTGGATAGAATTGATATAAGGCCATCCCGGCGAACAGTGCCGCCAACGCGACGATCGTACCGGTCGCGACGAGTCCGACCCCGAGCTCACGTCGTTTCTTCTCATACTGGTATTCTCCAAGGGCGATGACGAGTAGACCGATCAAGACCCCACTTCCGATGCGGACAGGCGGACTGATCAGACCGGCAACCGAGGCGTAGGAGAACAGGAACAAGGCTCCGAGTGCAGCGAATATCGCTCCAATCCGGGGTAACCAAACGGTCGCGATGACCTGTTCCCATTCTTCGCGGGAGCGTTTTTCCTTAAATGTTGGTGGAGGAACAACCGGTTTTCGTTTCGTATAAGCAGGGCGTGGAGCTGGGCGAGCGACTGTACTTACTTCTGGTTCGCTCGGTTCAGGTGCGACAGGCGAAGTGTGCTGTCCTTCAAGGGCAGCTACTCGTTGTCGTAACGCCGCGACCTCCTGCTCGAGACGCGTGATCCGTGGATCTTCCATCTCTTCACTTCCTTTCATAGATACATTGTCATTCTTTTACACACCTAGCAGGTGAACTCCTTCATTTTACAGTAGATTTCGTATCGATATGCCTGAAAATGACAAAAATCCGGTCGCGTGGGAGCGACCGGATGAGGGTTTAACGAACAGATAACGCATATTGTCCCGTTTGATTGAAAACGGATGTGAACTGCGAGCGACTGACACTGTACTTGCCGCGGTATGGGTCCGAGACGTAGAACGAACCGCTTGAGACACCTGTCACGAGCATGACGTGATAGTTCCGGTAACCAGTAAATGTTTTACCGTCCGGTTTGATCCAAGAGAAGTAGCCATATGGATTCTTGAAATCGACCGTTGCCCAGACGATGACCGGGTTACCGCTACGAATCTCACTCTCAATTTTCGAGACGCCTTGTTTCGAGATATCAACGGCACCACTGCGGTATTTTTTCGCAAGTGGTAGGATCCCTTTCGGATAGATGCCCCAGTTCTTGTAGTAATCGAGCGTTCCGGCTGGATTCCCCGTGAACATTTTTTCTGGATCTGCCCAGTAATACTTTCCGTTCTTATACGTCGCGTTCTTCATGCTTTTCGGCATTTGATTATAGAGTGACGCAGCAGAGACGGCTTTTTTCTTGTATTCGAGTGCCATCTTCAACGAGACGAACTCACAACCAGATGGATACCCGAGTGAATATTGGTTGTAGTACGGAACATTTAACTTTTTCGTCGTCGTCGATGGTTTTGACTTCGAAACGTATTGCGTCGAGATATAGCGGTAGCTTCCCTTGTAGAGAATCCGTGTCCAGCTCCCTGACGTGCCGTATGTCGCAACGGCAACCCCTTTATTCAGCTGTCCTACGACTTTATACTTCGTTCCAGCACCCGTCCGGACGTTGAGTGTGCCGACCGTCGTATACTTCGTTCCCGTCGACGTATATTTCGACGAGGACGATTTGACGTAGTTCTTGTGTATGTAGCCTGTGCGGGATTTGTAGCTGATTTTATACCAGCTGCCGGACGTTCCCTTTGATGTGTAGACGTTCCCTTTGTAGACGTTACCGAGAATCTTACTCGATGTCGACGGTTTCTCGCGGACGCGCAAGACATCCGTCGTCACGGTCAATTTCGTCGCGGCCTCAGCGATCAACGAAGGGCTGAGTACCCCAACGATGACAGCCGCTACGAGCAATGCGGATAAGAATCGTTTCATGATAGACCCCCTATGTTTTGATTTGGTGAGACATTCCCTTATTCCCAACTTTTTGAAAAAATAATCAACATTTCTTTAGAAAAATCTGAAAAATAAGGAATGCACCTGTTCTTTATATCAAAAAAACCCGACCATGCCTATGGGCACAGTCGAGTTGTCATCAACCTGCAATCAAATTAAAATTTAATTTTGGATCGTCAAGATATAAGGTGACGGTTGCGCAAAAGCTTGTTCGAGCAGGTGGGCAACAAACAAGGTATCCTCTTCTTTCACCGGAAGCGGTGCATCTTCGACGATACTGCGGTAAAAGGCGCGATACATTTTACCGTAATCACCAACAGGACTCGGGATTCGGACGTCTTGCAGATGACCGTGTTCATCGTGATAGATCAAACGCCCATAATCGTCTTCTGAATCCTCACCGAACCCCTCTTCTCCCGGGAAGTAGTTCGCTTTCAGGTCGAGCTCTTGCCGGTCGACGTGTTGTTTGATGAACGTCCCGTTCGTGCCGTGTAACATCCACCGGGGTGCCGGGGCAAGTGCGACATGACTCGTCCGGACGCTGACCTTGAGCTCCGGATAATAGAGATCAATCGCAAACGCGTCGTCTGGATTATGAGGCAGTCGAACACTGCGCACGTCAAAGGCGACCTTGTCCGGTTTTCCGAACAAAGCGATGATTTGATCGAGCGTATGGACGCCGAGTCCGTAAAGCGCACCGTTTTCGTGACGCGCATCAGCTGACGCCGCTTCTGGGCGGAATAGATCAAATTGCGAGACGACCTCGACGAGACGACCAAGTTTCCCGGAACGGATGATTTGCGCGACGACTTGGAAGTCGCTGTCGTAACGTCGGTTTTGATAGGCGAGAATCTTGACGCCTTGCGCATGTGCTTCTGCAAATAGACGCTTCGTCTCCTCTTCCGTCACCGTAAATGGTTTTTCGACGAGAACGTGCTTTTGATGTTGCAGCGCGAGCAACGCGTATTCGAAATGTGTCGCCGGTGGTGTATTGATGACGACGACATCAAGTGCCGGGTCAGCGAGCATTTCGGACAGATCCGTCGTAAAACGGGCATCCGGCAGTCGATCCTGATAGGATGCGAACAGCTCCGGTTTTTCCTTCCGATTGTAAATCCAGGTGACGTGATAGTTGTCCTCGATCATCACGTACGGTAAATGGTAACGGGTCGTACTTTTGCCAAAGCCGATGAAGCCGATATTCAATCGCATCCGATCACTCCTTGAACCGTTCTTTTTCTATTACCATACCAAACGAAACGACCGTTGTCTTGATTGAACCGCTTCAGGCTGTCGCTTCGATGCGTTCATACTCATAAATCGAGAAGCCGTCCCGTGTTCCTTGATAGACGAATCCGAAGGACGTGTAATATGCATTGAGAAACTCGTTTGAAGCGACACAATCGAGTCGTAGGATTTCTCCTTCATCCTCTGTCACAGCAATCGCGTGTTCCAGCAATTTCCGACCGACCCCGCGTCCTTTGGCGCGGTCGCTGACGACGATTCGATGGATATACAGACCTTCTACATCATCCCACAAGGATTGATCCCATTCGAGCGAAGGAAGCAGGGCAACGGAACCAAGCAGCTCGTTCTGATCCTCAAAGACATACAGGCGGCCGGCTTCTAAATCTCGCGCGACGAGTTGTTCGATGTCTTGCTCCAGATAAGCAGACCACTGGCTACTGCCACTGGCTTTGAGGGAGAGCGCTTTTTGCTCAAGTAGGGTTGCGATGTTTCGAACGTCTTTTGATGTAGCTTGTCGTATCATGTTATTCCTCCTGTTACAAAAAAATTCTTCTCTATCCTAACGAATGTACAGCGAGAAGAAAACCTTTTTGCTTCAAGATTTCACGTTTGCCCATTATTTTGTGATTTTTTTCATATTCCACAATTTTATTTCAATGTAACGTATCCTTTAGGAGTGATCTGACCCCCAGTCGTCACAACGGATAAACGACCGGCTTCCCACGAGCCGGTCGTTTTTTGTCGTTCAGGCGAGTTCAACCCAGCGACGCGACAAATTCCGTGCTTGCGCCCGGTACTCGTCGTCTTCGACGATCGGATTACTGAGTCGTGGAGCGGAATCTGCATAGTAGCCGCCGTTATCGAGCGGATCGTCGGTCGTTGCGAGATAGAGTGCCGTCTTCGCGCCGTATTCTGGTGTATAGAGTTTTCCGGTCCAGTATCCGACTTGCGCGACCGGTTTGAGTAACGTCTTCATCACTTTGCCGTACTTGCCGCGATAGAACAGATCCGTATTGACGATCCCCGGGTGGACGCTGACGAACGTGATCCGGTCGCCGTGCTTTTCAGCCAGTTCACGCATATGAATCATTTGCAGGAGCTTTGATTCGCGGTAGGAACGCATCGGGCTATAGTGTTCTTTTTTGACGTGGGCGATCGCTTCGAGTTCGACGTCGGTCCGAATCAAACCGCCTTCACCTGCGAGCGACGAAATCGAGATGACACGCGGATCGTTCCCTTTCTCAAGTAACGGCAATAAGCGCTCGATCAAATAGAAATGACTCAAGTAGTTGACCTGGAATTGTGATTCGAAGCCGTCCTTCGTGACATGATACGGCGGTACCATGACACCGGCGTTTAAAATCAAGCGGTCGATGCGACCGACTAAATCAAACAGACGATCCGCGAAGCGACGGACGGAATCCAGTTGATCGAGTTGAACGATCTCGATTTCCAGGTGCGTATGCGATACACCATGTTCCCGCAGTAGTTGCACGAGTGCCGTCGCTTTTTTCTGCGAACGGACGGTAGCGATGACCCGATCTCCTCGCTCCAATAATTCTTGAATCGTGACCATCCCCATGCCGGAGTTGGCACCCGTGACGATACAGATGTTCATCCCTTTTCCTCCTTGTGTTCCGTATTGAACGCATATAGTTCTGCTTCTAGTTTTCCTTTTTCTTTTCGTTTGTACACCTCGTTTTGACGTTATTTTTCGAAATTTTCAAAAAGTAACGTATACTAAAAGGAGAACATGTTATCACGAAAGAGGTGGTCGGATGGAAGAAGGGACGATCTTATTCGTCGCAGGAACGTTACTATTGATTGCGATCATCACGACGAAGTTTGCCGTCCGGTTAAATGTACCGACGTTGATCCTGTTCGTCGTCGTCGGGATCGTGGCAGGGTCAGATGTCACAGGAATCATCAACTTTGGTGATTTCGAGCAAGCTCGTCTTTTTGGGACGATGGCGCTCGTTCTGATTCTGTTTGACGGTGGCTTGCATACGAAATGGGTACACTTCCGGAAAATTCTCCCCGCTGCCCTGTCGCTTGCGACCGTCGGGGTCCTTGCAACGACCGGGATCATTGCCATCGTTGCGTATCTATTACTTGATTTTTCTTGGCCGGTCGCGTTATTGATCGGCGCGCTCGTCGGCTCGACTGATGCGGCTGCTGTTTTTTCCCTGCTCAGTGGACGACCGGTCGATGCCAAAGTCAAACATACGCTCGAAGCGGAGTCCGGAACGAATGATCCGATGGCCGTCTTCCTGACGATCTTGTTCACATCGTTTGCGTTAGCGCCGGAATCGTTCTCGATCGGTGCGGGTATTCTGTCCTTCATCTACGAGATGGGACTCGGGACGCTAGTTGGTCTTGCGATCGGGTATCTCGTCACGCAACTGCTGAACCGGATTGAGTTGCCATCGTCCGCCCTTTATCCGACGCTTCTGTTCAGCGGTGCTCTCTTCTCGTATGGTCTCGCGACGATTTTGCACGCCAGTGGGTTTCTCGCTGTCTATTTGACCGGGATCTGGATCAACAATCATGACATGATCTACCGCGAGACGCTCAAACGATTCAGTGGCAGCTTGTCGCATTTAGCAGAGATCGGCATGTTCATCATGCTCGGATTGCTCGTCTTTCCAAAACAATTGCTCGATCCCCGGACATTGTTCGTCTCGGCTGTCATCGTCCTGACGTTGATCCTGCTCGCTCGTCCACTTGCCGTCGTCTTGTCGTTGCTTCCGTTTCGGTACACGGTCAAAGAACAGAGTGTCATCACGGCAGCCGGATTACGGGGCGCCGTTCCGATCATTCTCGCGACCTATCCGCTTTCAAGCGGTCTCGCGGAAGCACCACTTCTTTTCAATATCGTCTTCTTCACCGTCATGACGTCTGCTCTCTTGCAAGGAACAGCCTTACCGTGGATCGTCCGGCGAATGGGGCTAGAGACACAGCCCGACACGACGGTCGAACCGTTCCTGAAATTCATGACCGTCACCCATCCGCAAGCGGAAATCATCGAGGTCAGGGTCTCGACAAACAGTGTGATTGCCGGAAGAACGTTACAGGATATCGAGATGCCCCAAGATGTGCTCGTCGTTGCGATCATTCGTGAAGATGAAATTCTGACGCCGCGTGGTCAGACACGTGTCCTCGTAGACGATCAACTGTTGATTTTAACACCTAAACAAGCGGATCAGGACGTGCGACGGCTGATCGCGTCACTCGGAATATAGATCATTTGACACATCCTCCAGTAGGGTGTGTTTTTTTGATGTAGATTGGTATACTCAAAAAGGAAAATAAAGGAGGAACCTTGATGTTGAAACGATTACTTGCCGTCATCTTGACCACCACGCTCGTTTGCACCGTCCTAGCATACATATCCTATACACCGCTCCGAGATCGGACATCGGATACGATGTATGAATCGCTTGGTTCGACATTCATTTCCTACACCTTATTTGCGTTACCCATCATCTTGCTGTCCGGCTTCTTACTCGACTTCCTTATCGGCATGATCATCAACCGGTCATCGACGACATTAGCGTATATGCCGACAGTCCTCGGTTACGGAGTGTACGGTATCGTGATCGCGAGTCTCCTGATTCTCTTGACGACGAAGGACGCATTTGACCTGCCGCTTTCTTTTACGATCGCTGCTCTGACAGCAATGATCTATTACAGTCTGTCCGTCGTCTTTAATCGATTGTCACAGCACGCGCACTAAAAAAACGAACAGGCACGTCCGCGAGTAAGCAGACGTGCCTGTTCGTGTTATTCTGCTTCCGTTCGTTCAATCGTGATGACACCCGGTGGACGATGCGGGAAGGTCAACGTCAGACCGGCAAAGCGACAAATATCATCTTCGTTCGGTGCCCGGTGCACCCACTCGATCGTCTCTTGCCTTGCTAGCGCGTGGCGGATCCGGTTATCGGCTTGTGTACGCGAGATGCCGCGGCAATCGACGTTCGTGATATACGTTGCTTCGTCCGACTCGATCTGTTGCCAAATCCCGAGGATCAGTTGACCAATCGGACTGACAGATTGACCATCCGGTTCTTCACTGCTGACGGCATCATCGAGCATTTCGATGACAGCGTCACAAGTCTCACCGGAAGCAAGCAATCGCGTCGATCCTTGTTGTAGAATCCGGTATCGCGTCACGCCGTTCTCGAGCCACAAGCGCTGTGCGAATGGATTGACCGGAACACCGTGGAAAAATGTCTGCGTCCCGCGCCAAGCAAAACCAAATGATGGATCGTACGCCCGAATCGTCGCCATGGCGCGATCATGGAACTTAGTGATCGTCTGTCGTTCTGTTTCCAGTAAGGTCCGGATCGCGTTATCGTCTTCTAACGATACCGACTTTGGTGTCACGGTGAATAATTCCGACTCCGGTAAGCGGTGTGGGGACAAAATCGTTCCGTCGAAACGATAATCGTTCGCCGGACGTCCAGTACGCCCGACAGATAAGCGCCACGTCCGTTCTTCCGGCATGAAGGCATAACTTTGATGGGCAAAAGGTGGTGCGACGAACAGTCCCGGAAACGGATCGAATGTGTCGACTCGCAGGACGTCACCGTCATACCAGCACTCTTCGATCAGACGGACGAGCCGTCCGACGGGTGCATTACGGTCCGTCAGGTAACGACCGGTATTCGCATGAAATCCGAGCAGGAACTCGCGCTCTTCTTCCTGAAAGGTCACCATCAAGAGTTGGAACAACGACGCAATCTGCTGCTCGACGAGTTGTGGCTCCTCCTCCGTCTCTGCTTCAAAGGCGACCATCTTCCAGCCGGACCGCTCATACAGATGGATTGTCACCGGAAAGAACAGGAAGGCACCATGTGTCGCTTCGAGCTTGACCATATCTTGCGATGCTAATCGTTCTGTCAGTAGGGAAAAGCCCATTCGTTCGAAATGATCTTGCAGCCGTCGTTTCCAATGTGTGAACTCCACGCAATCCTCTCCTCTCGCGAATTATGCGCCGCGCTTTCGTAACGGATTCTTTGACCAGTAGATGTAGAGACCAACGAGTCCCGCGATGCCGATGATATAAGACGGCGTTCCGCTGACTTGAATCAAGACGTCTGGTGCCGGGAAGACCGTCACGAGCAGTGCCTTGTAGGTTGAAAACAAAATGAAGCTGATGACGAATTGAATCCACACCCGCGGTTTGACTTGTTTAAGCTTCGGTGCCGTGATGACTTGTGACATCGCATCGATCAAGAATAGAGCGATGATCGAGAAGAATAAGTAGTCAATCAAAGCGAATTGGAACAATCCATCGATCCCTTCGATGAAGATGAACATCAGGATCGACGAGACATAGTTTCGCGTCCAGCGTTTTTGTGTCTCCATCCGGTGTCGTTGTGGTAATTCAGCGATCATCTGATCGAGGCGTGCTTCGACCGATAGACCGTGAATCTCTTCGAACGGTCGTTGTTTCCGCTGGGCTTCATAGATATCTGCCCGCAGACGGTCTTCAATCTCCGTCCGGTCCGGTTCTGCGACATTCAGATTCAAGCGTGGTAAAACGGTTTCTAATAGACGTGTGTTGGCTTTCGTTAATTTCAATCGATTTCCCCCTTTTTCATGTTTAAGTATACTGGGTTTTTGGGAAAAATACGTAGTGGAAGTAAAAGATTGCTTGACGAAACGATGAAGAATGTTCAGAATTATTAAAATATAGTGTCGGAATCAGACAGAAAGGACGTGTCGGACCATGCGTCAAACATTGACGAGCGCCGCCTTGATCACCTTGCTGACAAGTGCGGGCATCGCCTTCCCGTTGGCTGAAGCGAAGCCACCTGTGGACCAAGAACCGGTCGAACTCGATCAGCAACAGGAACAAACGCCTGAAACAGAATAACAATAACCCGCGCTCAAGCAGGAGCGCGGGTTATTTCATGTATCACTAGGTTGGGTGACGCGTTCGTCAATCGTTACGGTCCATGTAACGACCGTCGTACTGTCACGAACACCCTGTGCCTCGATCGTCGAGAGAAGTTCTTTGACACCACCTGATCGTAAAGTGTCCTCGATCTGCATCGCGTCAGCATATGGGGTTCCCGGGCACTCAAGCAAACCATCCGTCGTCACGAACAACTGATTCTCGCCTTGACGCAATTCGCGGATCCCACGCGCGTAACTCGGGACCGGTAACGCAAACGTGTTCGCGCGTCCAATCCATTCATAGAATTGACGCTGGTTCAAAGCGGCTTGTCCCATCTTCATCAGCTCCGGGTGAAACAGATACAAGACGACGTCACCGACCGAGAACCACCAGATGAACCGTCCTTTGCGGACCGCAATCAGACACGCCGTCTCCCCTTGCAACGTCGCACACGCCGCTAAAAAGTCCGGATCTTGAAATAGATCCAGCACGGTCGTCTCGATTCGTTGGAATGCGTCCGTAAGTGGGGCATCAAGATCAGTCCGAATGCGCGACTCGTGTTGTGCTAACTGCTGTAAGACAAGTGCCGCACTATCTGCTGTCTTATGAGCGTCCAAGACGACGGTCATCTCCCAATCGTCGCCGATCAAGATGGCAGCCCCGTCTTCATTTTTATATTGACCGCTTCTTGAGCAGCCTCCGAATCGCCCGAGCGTTATCCGACCAATCTGGTCCATCTGCTTCGTGTCGACGAATGGTTCGTCGGATCCGACCCAGTAGTAGGATGGATGTGTCGTCTGCATGCATCAGTCTTCCCTTCTTTACATCTCCCGCAAGTACGGTTGCAAGAATAAGCGTAATCGTTTTTCGTAGTTATCCGGGTCCATCGTATACGTCTCGTCATGACCGGCATCACGAACCGGATACAATTGCTTTAATCCCGTTTTTGCTTGATACAGTTCGTACATCATCCGAACCGGGACGAGTTCGTCCTTCATTCCATGAATGAACATCGTCGGAACCCGACTCTTCGTTGCTTGACGGGTCACCGAGACGTCGCCATAAAAGAAATCTTGCTCGCCTTTGTTCCACATGCTCGCGACCGTCAGAGACGGCAGTGCCGGGTAACGGATCTGTTCGTCCGCAAGTAGACTGAACCAGTCGTCGAGTCGGGCGTAAGCTCCTTCAGCAACGATCGCCCGGACTTGTGTCGGTACGGTCTCACCAGAAGCGAGTAAGACGGTCGATGCGCCGACACCGAGTCCATGATAGACGATCCGTGTATCGTCTCCGTTTTCAGCAAGCAAGCGCTTCGTCCAGTCCAAGACATCCAGTCGATCGAGCCAACCGTAATTCCGGACGCCACCGCTACGATCCTGACCACGCCGTTCGATGAGTAAGACATTGAAATCCGCCTCATGGTAATAGCGGGCAAGTGCATAAACACCGGTCTGTGAAAACATCATCTCATCCGGGACGAGGAGGACTGTCTGTTTGCTACCGTCAACCGGTAGATAACGACCGAAGCGGACGAGCCCGTCCTTCGACCATTGCTGTGTCTCGCTCGTTTGTTTGAACCATGTCTCGTCGTTCGTCACCTGTCCGTCCGTTCTCGTCGTCTTCAGAATCGGAGAAGCGTCCGACTGACCGATCAATGTTTCTTGCATCCGGTATCCATCATAGACGATGAACAGTAGCAGACACGTGACGAGCAACACGATGCCGATTCCCCATTTGCGCATGTGCTTCGCTTCCTTTCCGACAGTGAGTCTTTCCTTATTCGTCGTCGGTTTTCACTTCCCCTGCTAACGGGGTCGAAAGGAACGATTGTTTATACCAGCGTTGTAAGGTATCGATATCCGTTCGTTCAAAATAAAGCGCGTTAAAGGCAGTATTGCCTCGTAATTGAATTTCGATCCGGGCAATCTCCTTTGCTTCGAGCCAGCGGGAGACGGACCAGGTCAATTCCTCGATCTTCAGTCGTGGCGTATAGACAGTCTCTTTTTGGACCCATTGTTTGCGTAACATCAAGAGATCGTGTCCGGTGCCAAAACGGGTCTTTCGGTAACCGCTACGCACAGCGAAGTAATAGAACGGTAAC
Organism: Exiguobacterium sp. s91; assembly: GCF_018618915.1. NCBI lineage: Bacteria > Bacillati > Bacillota > Bacilli > Caryophanales > Exiguobacterium > Exiguobacterium sp. s91. The sequence continues at coordinate 1,322,112 of NZ_JACSMZ010000001.1, forward strand.
CAGATGAATAGAAGCAAGATTAAGAAGCGCCATGAGGAATCAAGGACGATGATGACGACACTGCTTAGTGCCGTAAATAACAGCGCATAACCGAGTAATGGCCAACGAACCCGGTAGCGAAAGCCGATCGGTGCAACTTCATGCTGCGGGTGGAACTGACGAAAGCGCGGTAGATACGTCGCTAGGAACGGATCAATCTCGTTCGTCCGGATGAACGGATGGAGCAACAGTCGCTCCTTTTCTCCAGTCGCCGAGATGATGTGCAAGGACAGGCTAGCCCGTCCAATCAACCGCTGAATCCAGCTTTCCTGAATGACGAGGGCTTGAATCTTGTCGGCATGAAACGCGACCTCGGTCCGGTTCAACATCCCGTATCCGATCAATAACCGGTTATGTTGCAAGACGGCACGGTACGAACCGTACTTCAAGATATAGACGATGATCGAGCCGATGTAGATGACGAGTAAGACGATTACGCCAAGTCCCGTCAAGACGAACAGTGATAAATGCGCGAGCTCCGAGAACAGTCGATCGACATAACGTTCAATGAACTGATCGATGAATTGATAGGCGGTTCCGATCCCGACGAGCGCCAGTCCGACGCGTCCTGACAAGGAACCGGCTAATGCCAAATCGCGGACCGGGATCGTATAGGCGACTTCTTCCTGTTGTTCTTCGACGACGAGCTGTCCCTCATTTTTGATCGACGACTTTAGTTCTTTCGCAAAATCAAGACGGATTCCCTTTAGTTCGACTTCTGGTGTTCCGCTCTCGGACGACGTCTCGACGGTCAACGTCGCAAGACGCAGCAGTCGTTCGATGACATTTTGCTGGATGCCGATCGACTCGATCCGTTTACGTTGCGTCGTCCGTTCACTTTTTTGGAAAATCCCTTTGCGGACCCGAATCGTCTCGGCATCGATCGTGAACGTATAGAAATACCAGGAGGCGATCCCGTATAAGAGGACGAACACAATCCCAACACTGATCCCGATCCACGTATAGGTGTTGATCTCGCCTTTGCGGATCGCATTTAAAATCAAGGCGGCGAACGGAATCAGGAGCGAGCGGATAATCGAGATACTCGACATCACGATGAACAGCGGGTGGACGCGCCGGGTCATAACGATTCCTCCTCCCGCTCCTCGAGTTTCGCGAATCGTTCGACTTGTGTGCGTAGCGCGTCTCCTTGCGCACGATCGAGTCGAGTTAACGTGACGAAGCCGGATGCCGTTCGAATATCAAGTGTGATCAAATCATAGCGACGCAGGATCGGTCCCGTTTGACTATCGATCAATTGCACCTTGACGAGCGGCACGGTGACTTCGCGGCGGAAGAAGATGCCGTTGCGGACGACGAGAAATTCCTCATCGATGCGATAACGCATATACTTCAAGCGAAGAACGGGTATGTAGACGATACGGGGAATGAAATAGATCAGCCAAAGCAGACCGACGATACCCATCCACCAGGGTGTCAGGTCGAGCCACATGACTTGAGTGATCGTCGTTCCGATCAAAATGACGGCGATCAAGCCGTGTAACGGCAACAATCCGAGCCGTTCTGCTCGAATCGATCGTTCTGGCAACGTATGCCATTGTACAGTAGACATCAAAAACACTTCCTTTCGTTTCCATTTACGGTTAAAAACGTCGCTTGGTTTCAGACAGCGGTTGACATTTTGTTTGATTTCATCGCATATATAGAAGTGAAGAACTGTAACACCAAGGAGGAACCATGTTAACTTTTGAAGAAAAACTACGAATTATCGAGACCTTCCCACAACTCGTCCGCAAAGATGTCTCGCTAAAGCGCATCAATTTCCAATTCCCGGACAGTCAGTATGAGAAGAAGAATCTCGTCTATCATTTGCATCCGAACGGGAACGGCTTCGTCTATGCCGCTGGTCTACCAGGTTATGAAACGGACGAAAAAGGATTCGTTAATATCCGTGAATTCTCAGAGCCTGCTTTAATTCTCTTATTAGAAGATGCAATCAAAGCACTCTCGACGGTCCAATCGGTCGAAACACTCGAAGAAACATGGGTCAACGATAATCAGTTTGAATTGACGTTGCTCAATGAAGACATCGACACGTGGCTCGTCTACGCTGGTGATCTTTTAGACGGTGCATTCAACTCGTATAAGGAAGCAGCGAACTATCTTGAAGAAGAAGGCTTTCGCCGTAAATAAGACAATGAGCGATCCGGTTAATCCGGGTCGCTCATTTTCATGACGAGACGATTCAGTGCCGCTTTGACGACGCGCAAGTCTTCTTCGTCGACGTCGAGTGTTTGGACGAGATCAAGCGGAACGGTCTCTGCTTGTTTCCGTAACGCACGACCGGCATCTGTCAAAAAAATCTGGATGTGCCGTTCGTCTTCCGGTTTACGGACGCGTCGCAACAGATCTGCTGCTTCGAGTTTCTTCAGTAACGGTGTCAACGTTCCCGAATCAAGATGGAGCCGTTCACCGATGGCTTTCAGCGATTGTCCCTCCTCCTCCCAGACGACGAGCATGACGAGATATTGCGGATACGTCAGACCAAGTGGTTCAAGTAACGGACGATAACGACGCGTGATCTCACGCGAAATCGCATAAAACGGAAAACAGAGTTGTTCATCTAACGCTAATGGGTTCATAAAAAAATTCCTCCTATCGTGAGCAAACGAGTTGCATTTTGATTTAAATTGTATACAATCTAATTGTAAGCTACTTATTTGAATCTAACAACGAAAGGGAGTTACACACATGAAACCAATGTTCACATCATCTGCAACAGCTGTCGGAGGTCGCGACGGACGCGTCGTATCGGAGGACGGAATCCTTGACGTCGCCCTCGCAATGCCGGTACCAGGATCGAAAAAACAAGCAACGAACCCAGAGCAACTCTTTGCTGCAGGATATTCTGCTTGCTTCGACTCTGCATTGAATCTCGTTGCTCGTAAACAAGGCATCAAACACGACGGAAGTGAAGTTACAGCACACGTAACATTAAACGAAGCAGCTGACGGATTCATGCTCTCTGTCGAACTCGATGTTCTCGTCCGCGGGATCTCGGAAGAAGCGGCGGCTGAACTTGCGAAAGTTGCGCATACGGTCTGCCCTTACTCACGTGCAACTGCTGGAAACATCCAAGTCGACGTCTATACACGTACGACTGACGCAGAATAAGTGTAGCATTTCTAGCCAGCCTGAGGTTTACTCTCGGCTGGTTTTTATTTTTTATAATAATTTCGGTAGTTGAAATAATTATATTCTTGATGATGAACGGTTGCTCTCACGAAAAGAACAACCGCTCTTTTTTATAGTTGATGGACCGATAAGATGACGAGTTCCCCGGACACGGTGACATAATAGGCATCCTCGAACCGGTAGCGTTCATTATGTTCTGCGTCGTAAACCGTGACCATCGGTTCCGCGTCGTCTCCGATCGCTTCGTGTAAATAGAAGCGTCCACGTAAGACACGTTCGAACGGTTCCTTATCGAGGAATCGGGCACCGTTGCGTAAGTTGATCACTTCATGATGGTGTTCAGACCGGTCATTGACGATGAAGATCGTCGACTCGACGTCATCGTACGTGAAGTCGAGCGGTTCATAGTCACTCCACTGAATTCGGGCAACCTCTTCGACACTCGCTTCCGTGTCGATCCGGTAAAAGATTTCTTCGTTTAGACGGTCAGTATAGGCACTAAAGATCAGATGCCCTTCCTGTTCTCCGAGATACTGGACGGTATCCCCTTCCCCTTCTAACTTCAACAAGGTTGCGAACGATAAGTGCTCAACACCGCGTTCGATCTCCTCGATCAAGGTCGGCAGTGGGGCAATCAACAGACTTTCCGAGTGGTCGATCGGATCTTCTGGTGAGATGACACCACTTTCAAGGGCATCATAGAACGAGAACTCATCGAGCCGAGCATTACAGACGATGTACTCCTTGTCTTCGAGCGTGACGAGAAAGAAATAGAGTTCCCGGTAATTCTCCGTCATCCCGTAGAGCCGTGGATCGCGAATCGTCTGCCGCGATTCATCCTTGACGTCATACAGAAACGCGGACGTCGTATCCGTCGTCTGTAAGAATACGAGATAGTTCTCATTGAGCACCCAGTAGAGCGTCAAATCCCCTTCGACATAAAACGATGCAATCTGCTCCCGTTTACCGGACAAGAGATCGATGACGAGCACTTCCGTCTCCCCGCCCTGTTCTTGCGTATGTTCATTCAAACAATAGACTCTTCCGTGCCGCACGAACGGTCGGGTTGGTCCGTGATCCGTCAAGGCTTCTGGCGTTAGATCGACCTGTTCTTGATCTTCAAGATCATACCGGCTGATGTGGTAACGGGCGTCATCAAGACGACGTCGAAAATAGATCGACGATGGTGTGACATGCAAAACATCCATATGATCGGCGGGTAAAGCACGGGCATCCACTATTTCCATGATTAATCTCCTCCCGGACACGTACTACTTGTCTTTTTCCCACGAATCGTACTGCTTCAAACAGGGTCTTGCTGTGCGTTTAACGAAGCAGAGTGCTACAATATGGCTAGATGACTACAGGATGAGGAAGGTGCGAAACGGTGCAATCACAAGATTTAAATACGATGATGCTCGAATATGTCAACGATAAGGAAGAATACGATGCCTACGCCGACAAGTTGAAGATGCTCTTGTCCGAGTTGCTCGACGCGGCAGGCATCAAATACCACTCGATCGTCGCCCGGACGAAGGACTCCGAGAGTCTGTATCAAAAAGTCTTACGGCAACCGAACAAATACCGTTCACTTAAGGACGTCCATGACTTGACCGGGATCCGGATCGTCACTTATTTCCATGACGACGTCCGGGAAGCGGCACGCATCATCGAGAATGAGTTCGCGATCGATCGCGATCAATCGGTCGATAAGTCGACGTTGCTCGATACGACGGAATTCGGTTATCTCTCGGTCCACTTCGTCGCTTCACTGAGCGATCAGCGGCTTGCCCTGAGCGAGTATGGTCGTTTCAAGGATTACACGGCTGAGATCCAGATCCGCTCGATCCTGCAACACGCGTGGGCGGAGATCGAACATGATCTCGGATATAAAAATCCGAACAGTGTCCCAGCAGAAGTCCGGCGCAGCTTCAGTCGGGTGGCAGGATTACTCGAGATCGCCGATCAGGAGTTCGTCAACATCAAGAAACAGTTAAAACAATTTGAAGACGAGACCGTTCAACAAATCTTGTCTGACCCCCATCAAGTCCGGATCACGGCAGATAACTTGAACTACTTCATCGATCACTCCCCGGTCATCAACGAGCTCGATAAACGACTCGTTACATCGCAAATGATGCTCGATTCCGATCAACAACTGATCAACGAACTGATTCGGATGTTCCATTATGTCGATATCCGGACATACGGGGAATTGATTGAAGCCGTCACGACCCACAGTCCGCTCGCTTTACGCTGTGCGAAGGTCATGCCGAATCCGTTCCTGCCCCGTCAAGGAATCGGCATCGCCTATATCTGCATGGCACTGACGATTGCTGGCGAAGATACACACCGGATCGACTACTTCTTCCGCCGCTTCTACCCGGAACTGCGCAACGTCGAAGAGATCGTCGCCCAAGTCGCCCGCGTCGTCGAAACAGATGATTCAAGAGAAAAATATTGATTAAACTAAAATTTTTCACTATACTAAATCACGAGTGAAAGAAACTACGGTATAGAAAGAGTGAACGATACATGGCAACTACACTAGAAGTAGCACAACGCGATCAGTTGATCGTTGATACAGAAAAAGGATTACGGATGAACTACCGCGCGATCAAAAAGGACGTGCGTAGCATGTTCACGACTTACTTGACACGCAATGAATTCTTCATCTTGAAGTCCCTTTGTGCGAACAGTCCGCAAATCGCCTCTGCCCTCTCGCAGGAGTTCCAATTCTCAGCGAGCATGATCACGGCATTAGCAGACGAATTGACAAAAAAAGAGTTGATCTCGCGTGAGCGAAGTGAACTCGATCGTCGTGTCGTCGAACTCCGCGCCACTCCAAAAGGCATCGAGCTCTATGAAAAACTCGAATCGATGAAGATGGATTACCTCGCAGACGTCTTCGAGGACTTCTCGGATCAGGAACTCGAACTGTTCCGGACGCTCTTGACGAAGCTTGAAAAAACAATCTAAGCTGTTCAATCGAACGGATCCGGTCAGGACGACCGGGTCCGTTTTTTAGTTTATAAATGAGGAGGATACGCGATGTTTGATTTCGAATCGGTGCAACAGTTACGACAGACGGGGCAATATGAAGCAGCGAAGGCAGTCGTCCGTCAGTATGTCGAGACGGCACCTAACGACCCGACCGTCCTCTATCAGATGGCGTGGTGTCATGATAGTCTCGGTGAGGAGCAGGCTGCTGTTCCCTATTACGAACAAGCCCTAGCCCTCGGTCTTACAGGTGAGAACCGTCTGCAGGCATATATCGGGCTCGGCAGTACGTATCGCGTCATCGGTCAGTTCGAAGTTGCGTCAGACGTGTTCCATCGTGCGCTCCGTGAGTTTCCGGACGCCCATGCCCTGCAAGCCTTCCTCGCGATGACGGAGTACAATCTGGGTCAAGCCGATCAGGCGGTCGGTCGGTTGCTGAAGAGTCTTGCTACGACGTCGTCGGACACATCGATCCAGACATTTGACCGAGCAATCCGTTATTATGCCGATCATTTGGACGAGATCGTCAAAGAATGAACAGCAACGGTTGACGAGTGATCGTTTTGCACAGCATAATGTAACAGCCAAGCGGACTCGCTTTTGGCAGGAAAGGAAGTTAAGAATGTCATCAAAAAAAGTATGGACAGTAGAAGGTTACGAAGAACAAGGGCAAGAAAAACACGGCAAGGCAAGCAAGTCAGAGACATATACGAATGAAGCCGATGCTAAGAAAGCTGCTAAAAAGATGGCGGATCAGAATGATCATCTCGACGTCTACGTCATTTATACGAGTACGGTAAACGGTAAAACAGAAGAACGATTCTTCAATTCGAACGGCAAGTATAGTGAAGAAGGCTTCGAGTGGTAATCTCTATTTTCATCTTAAGATTCACCTATAAAAACAACGGGTTCGTCTCTTCTTAAAAAGAAACGAACCCGTTGTTTTTTAGTCATGACGTTGCCCTTCATACCAAAGCGGGATGTCCCGCTGAAATCCAGCATGATCCTGAATGATTCGCTCGACACGTCGTTGCATCGCTTGCATTCCGTCTGCATCGAACCGCTTCGCCCAGGCGAGTGCCGAGAAGACGACCATCGCCATGTAAAGACTATACATTCGCCAAAAGTCGGACGGTACTTCTTTATCGAAATATCCTTCGATCATGTGACGGGCAAATAGCGGACTCGTCTCGACCTGAAACAGACCACATTTGACGAAGTCATGCCACGGATCGCCATAATCATGGTTCCCATAATCAAGGAAGGCGGAAAGATGCCCATCCTCGACAAGGAGATTATCGAGATGAACGTCATCATGTTGCAACCGGTTTGGACGTGTCTGAAGTAACGGAATCCGCTCGCTAATGAATCGATCAAGACGCTTGATCCACGTTGGCTCAAGCAACCCGTCAATCGCCGCGCGATAGCGATCGTGTTTCGCCTGACAACGTTCGCTCCATGACGTTATTCCGCTCGGTGCGGTGACGTCATGAATGCGTCTCAACGCTCGCCCTGTCTCCTGACCGAGTCGGGGCGCTAATTCCGGTGACTCCTCGAGTACGCTTCGAACGGTTTGTCCGGGGAGGTACGGATAGATGCCGTAAGCAGTCGTTGCGGTCCGTCCGGTCGCTAGCGGTAAGGCATGAGAGATTCCCTCTTGTTTTGGAATCGCTAAAGCGGCTTCTCGTTCAAATTGACGACTAGACGGATCCGTCACGACCTTGACGATGTAGTGCGCTGTTGCTGTCTTGACGGACCAGACGGCTTGGCGCGATCGTCCAGATAACTGTCTTTCGCTCTCAACGTTCGTGAGTAAGGGATGCAAAGGTAGCATGAAGACTCCTTTCTGACATCAAAAAGAGGACGCATCTTGCGTCCTCTTCGTCATGCCTGTGGAATGTAGCCAGCAATGATCTCAAGCAGATCGGCATACGCTGTCTCAAAATCGATGTTTTCGATCATATAATCATAATGATCGCGGTCTTTCCACGCTTCCTCGTAATCGACGAGTCGCGCTTCGAACTCCGGTGTATCCCCGCGCATCAACAGTCGTTCCTTCATCAAGTCGGGTGGGACCGAGACGAAAATCGTGATCACTTGGTCGCCGAACAGACGCTTGAAGTTCGCCGCCCCTTTCGGATCGATGTCCTTGATGACGATTTGATCCTGTTCGAGGACATCGACATACGCTTGACGCGGTGTCCCGTACCACGCCCGGTGGACGTGGGCGTATTCGATGAAGCCGTCGTCTTGGATCAATTGTTGGAACGTCTTGACGTCGACGAAATGATAGCTTGCTCCATCAATCTCCGTCGGTCGTTTCGGTCGGGTCGTCACCGACGGGATGAACCGGACGTGCGCGTATTCCGTCCGCAGACGTTTGATCAGGGAGGACTTTCCGCTGCCCGATCCACCAATCAAGAGAATGATTTTACCTGACATCGTTTTCCCCCTGTTGTTGTGTCGTGAAGTAACCTGTAAAGCGAAGAGCGAACTGTTCCAGTTCACTATCGACGACCGTTCCGTAAATCGGTCGGATGACGATTAAATAGCGTTCGTACGAGATGATCCGGGATGTCTCGTTTCGTGTCATCTGGACTTGTTCTTCCGGATAACTCTCGACGTAATACCAATCGACCGCAATTCGTTCATCGGATGGGGTCTCATAAATCCAGGTCACCGTCGTTCCATCCGCAGGAAGGGTGCTTTTCAAGGTGAAGCGCTGAATCTGCTTCAGTTCCCGTTTCGCTGACGCAAGTCCTGCCTGATAATCCGCAGGACGCATCGGTGTCGTCGTCACTTGCTTCGGTTTTGGTTCCGGCAAGCGGGCAAAGCCAAGCTGAAGTCCGACGAATAAAGCGACGAGCGACAAACTGATGACGAATACGTATTCCTTGCGCATCCCTTCCTCCTCCTCATCCTTCGAGTGTATCGCGCATCCCTTTTGGATCATTGACGATGACGGCGTCGACGCCGATCCGCTGCATCTGCCGGACATCCTCGACCGTCTTCGGAGTGTAAACCCGGACCGTGACGTCTTGCGCGTGAGCGAACGCGACGTCCGCTTCCGTCACCCGTCGATAATCGGGATGGATACCGGTCGCACCAATCCGGAGGGCTTGTTCTTCCGGATGATAGATCGGATACGGATAGAGAATCGCCGTCTCAACGCTTGGGTCGAGCTTCCGAATCAAGGCAACCGAATAATGGTTGAACGAACTGAATAACAGCCGGTCGGTCGCGATGCCGTGCGATGCACAGCGTTCAAGGACATACGCTTCAAGCCCGTCATAGCGAATCGTATCCGTCTTCAGCTCGATGTTGAGCCGTAGGGTCACTGGTGCAAGGATTGCGAGGACTTCGTCAAGCGTCGGAATCTTCGTCTTGATCGGTTCCCCTTTGAATCGTGCTCCAGCATCCAGCGCCTGCAGTTCGGCAACCGTCATGTCGATGACGCGCCCCTTCCCGTTCGTCGTCCGGTTGACGGTCTCATCGTGAATGATGACACCGACACCGTCCTTTGAGAAATGGACATCGAATTCGACCCCATCGACGTCGTCTTTAATCGCAGCAGCGATGGCTTCAAGCGTGTTCTCCGGAAAACGGTCACTGACGCCGCGGTGTGCGAACCATAACATCAGAGTGCCTCGACGACACGCGTGTATTTCTTCGTCAAGTAGTTGACGAGTGGTGCGACCGAGATCGATTGACCCGTTGCTGCTTCGATCAGTTCAGCCGGTGTCTTCGATTTCCCGTGACGGTGGATGTTCTCTTTTAGCCAGCCTTTGATTGGAGCGAGTGTTCCGGCCGCGATCAGACCATCGACGTTATCGACGTCACGACGAAGCGCTTCGTTGAGCTGTGCCGCATAGACGAGACCGAGCGCGTAACTTGGGAAGTAACCGAACGAGCCACCTGACCAATGGACGTCCTGTAAGACGCCTTTTGAGTCACTCGGCACATCCACACCGAGATACTCTTTATAGAGACGGTTCCATTCTTGCGGAAGATTCTTGACTTCGAGCTCTTTCGTCATCAAGCGTTTTTCCAGCTCATAGCGGATGATGATATGAAGCGCATACGTCAATTCATCGGCTTCGATCCGAATCAGTGACGGTTTGACTTCATTGACCGCGGCATAGAAGCGTTCGAACGGAACGTCAGCCAGTGACGGAATCGCTTGTTGTAAGCCATGATAACGTGCGTCGAGGAAACCTTGGTTGCGTCCGATGAAGTTCTCAAAGAACAGTGATTGTGATTCGTGAATCCCCATCGAAGCCCCGTTACCAAGACCGAGTGAATCGAGTTCCGGTTCGATCCCTTGCTCATACGTCGCGTGTCCGGCTTCATGCATCGTGCCGAAGACAGAGTTCCGGTAGTCGTTCTCATCGTATTTCGTCGTGATGCGTGCGTCCTTCCGGTTGATCGTCGTCTGGAACGGATGGACCGTCTCATCTAAGCGACCAGACGTGAAGTCATAGCCGATATCGCGGAGCCACTCTTGGTTCAAGGCGATCTGTGTCTCGCGGTCCGCTGACCAATCAAGCGTCGGAAAGTCTTTTCCTTCGAGCTGACCGAGCAAACCGATGATCGCTTGACGGAGTTCTGCGAACAATGGGTCGAGTGTCGCGACCGTCATCCCAGGTTCATAATCATGGAGCAGTGCGTCATATGGGTGCGCGTCATAGCCCCAATACTCGACGAACTGGCGCTCCATCGCGACGATTTTCTCGAGGTATGGTTCGAACATCGACCAATCGTTCGCGTCCTTCGCCTTTTCCCAGACGCTCTCTGCCTCAGAGATCAACGTGATGAATGTTTGGTACTCGGCTTCTGGAATCTTCGAGTCGCGATCGAATGCTTCTTTTGCTTTTGCGAACGAGATCGCTTCGATACCCGTCAGCGTCTCTTGCTCCATCGCTGCCAGTAATTGTTGGTATGTTTCGCCTGTCCGGCGACGGAAGCTCTCCGTCGAGAGGAATCCGATCGACGCGGAACGGTTCGCTGCGCCTTGATCCGGCATGTATGTCCGCATATCCCAGTAAAGTAATGCGACGGCTTCTTCGTATGCGCGAAGACCATCAAAATGGTCGCGCCATTGTTGTGTCGTTGACATGATTAAAAACCCCCTTAAAGTATGTAACAGTGTAGCATTTTTAGCATATCACATAATGTTCAAAACTTTCACACACAAGCGATTTTTGAAACTTTTCCTGTCAGATGAGCGTATAATGGGTATAAGAAATGAAGGAGGAAAGGAAGTGACACCATTGAAAACTGACGCTGAGTTAGCGCAATTGATCCAATTGAAAGAAACAGGCTTCGTTTGTACGATCGAGCATCTTCCGAGTGAACTTGACTTAATCGGGACAGGACGAAGTGCGTTCGTCTTTCGTATCCGCGGCACGGATCGCGTCATCAAGAAATTTTACCCGTCGTTTCGATCGCTCGCTGATCTCGAAGGGAGCATCTACGCACAGTTGACTGATTTTCCGACGTATGCGCAAGTCTACGAATACGGTGCCGATTATATCGTGCTTGAATACATTGAAGGTCAAACGTTATTTGAATGTCTCGTCAGCGGGACGTTCATCCCGGAATCCGTCTTAACGACAGTCGATACGGCTTTAGCACAAGCACGATCCGTCGGTTTGAACCCGTCAGACATCCATTTACGCAATATCCTTTTGACCGCTAACGGAACACGGATCATCGACGTCGCTCGGTTCCGTCAAACGGAACCGTGTACACAATGGGATGATTTGAAGAAGGCATATCATTATGTATATGCAAAACCGTTCTTCCCGAAAAAGTTGAGCGAGACGTTCCTCAATACGATTGCCGACGTCTATAAGGGACGGTTGTTCGAATCGATCCGAAAGACCGGTTAACGAAAAGGCGTGCTGATTCTCTTCTGTAGAGATCCAGCGCGCCTTTTTTGTATGTATTCATATAATCATTAGGGGAACGGACCTATCTTATTACTTCTTGTGCTTTGAATTTTTAAATCAATAGTACGGTCAGTGAAATAAAATCACTTCGAATAAACAAGTCGAAAGACGATCATACTAGCGACGGCTAAGAGACGTTCGTTCGTGTCACAATCAAAGACGAGTCGCGCCCCGTGTCGTGACCCCGTCGCGATACAATCCCCGTTTTGATAGACGCCGATTTTTCGCGTAAGCGTCGAGGACCGAATCTGATACTCCTGATCGGCATACGAGACGAGTAAGACTTCTTGCAGCTGCAGTTGCTGACGCAGTGCCGCATCGTTACGAATCGTTCCGACATCGCGTCCGTCTTTGCGAATCACGAAATGTGTCGTATTGCGTAGCCACTCCGTTCTCGTCTCTTTAATTTGTAATTGTTCCCCGTCTCCTTCGAACGTCACGTCGAGAAAAAATGATTCGAACTTTTCGAAGCGCGCAAGGATTGCCTGCCACCACGTGGCGTATCGACGTGAGAACGTCAGCCATCGTTCATGCGCGAGAAAGACCGTATTCGTCTTTCGGCTCGCCCGATCTGCCAAGCGAACGGATATCCCCTCTTCTACTCCCCGATAACGTAAATCGCGCCGGATTTGCCACCATTCAATCCCGCCGGTCAAGAAAGCGACACCCATTAAACCGAGTAAGGCATAGAACTCCCGTGGAGCGAGGTCACCTGCTATCACGTAATTTCCTACAAAAGCGATCATACATACAAAAATCAATCCAAGACTTTTCATCATGAATCCTTCACACCTCCACTTTACATTTTTCCATAAAACGACAAAAAAATCCTCCTTTCCCGTAGAAAGGAGGGATCACTTATAAGGTTGCTGCGACTTCTTGTAAGTCATCCGCTGTCTCAGCAATCGCTTCTGCAATCTTACGCATACCTTCGATCGTCCCGGCGACATCCTTCGTATCGGTCGATAGTTCATGAATTTGCCGCGAGACCGCATCCGTCTGTTCCGAAATACGTGAGAAGGCACGGACGACTTGTTGCATCTCCGTCGTCGTTCGGACAACCGCCGTCTCCGTCGTTCCCATCCGCTCTGAGACGACGAGCATCTTTTGCGTGATTTCTTGGGCGATCCGCGACGTCTCGGCTGCCGACTGTTTACTCTCTTCAGCGAGTTTCCGAATTTCTTGCGCCACGACGGTAAATCCGCGCCCCATCTCCCCGGCACGCGCCGCTTCGATCGAGGCGTTCAAGCTGAGAAGGTTCGTCTGATCAGAAATCGTCGTCACCATCCCGGCAATTCGCTCGATTTCCTGCGACAGACGAGACAGTTCAGCGACTTGTTCGGTCGTCCGTGATAAATCTGCAACGACATGTTCAAAGCGACGTGTCTCCTCTTCGACGAGGACGACACCTGCTTCTGCTTCACTGACCGCTTCCGTCAACTGGATTGAAATTGCGTCTGTCGTCGTCGAGACGTGTTTGGCGTGCCGTTCAATCTCTTGGAAGTTCGCTGACGACTCTTCACTCATCGCAGCAAGTTCTTCCGTTGATTTTTGAACGCCATCTCCGACGTGCCGTTTGGCTGTCGCGATCGCTTGGCGTTCCTCATCGATTTGATCCTCATACATCGTCATGACGATCTGTTGCTCGAGGTTGAAGAGTTTCCCCGCTGCCCGCATGATCCGGACACGTTCTGCTTCCGGCCAATCACTGCAGTCAATCTGTTCACTGAGGACGTTCCAGACTTTTTGAAAGGCGGCGATATACCATTTATTATGCAGCCCGATTTGAACATGCCGTTCAGCGATCCGGCGCCGGGCTTCGATGTAGTCCATCGTCACCTGACCATCGAACATTTGTAGGATGTGCCGAGCGAGAGTGCCTTTCAATCGTTCGAGCGTCGAATGCTGTTCAATCAAATGCCGGAGTGACGGAACACGAACCAGCTCCTCGTAGAACGCGTCGACCATGCTCGGCATCCAACGGGATACATCTTCGCGGATGACCCGGACAATTTGTAAATCGACTGCTTCTAGACCGATTAAACGTAATTGTTCATGTAAGGATGTCGGAACATTCAACACGACATGAGCGCGTTCGCCTTCGATGCGCGCATCAAAGGACGGTGATGCTGATTTCGCGAACCATTTCATATGCTTCTCTCCCTCATTTATTTGTGAACTTCATTCCTTATATCGTCTCGAACTTCTAACAATTGAATGGAAAATCACAATAATTATGTATAACCTTGAACGTTTGTTGATTAAAGAGACCACTTTCCTGAGCATCTAGTAGATATACTCTCGCTTTATCGCCAAATCTTATCGATTCGCGAGCTCGTCGGTCCGGAATATTATCATACTTCTCTTTGATGAACGCGCTAAGACCTCGTTTGATAAAAGAAGACCCGCCAGCTCAGTAGATTGAACTACTAAGCAAAACGGGTCTTTCTGTTAGCTTGACGGCAAGGTCAACTTGACATCCTGAATCTGATATTGGGCAGAACGCAAGATCTCAAGCGTAAACGCCTCATCTGTGACGATCGTTCCCTCTTCAAAAGCAGCCGTCCGTGATTGGATATACCCACCGATCGTGTCGACCGCCTCTGCTTCAGTGAACCGAAGACCAAATCGTTCTTCAATTTCAACTAATAGGACAGTACCCGCTAAGCGGTACGAGCCGTCCGGTAACTGTTCGATCTCGGCTTGCTCCGCTTCATCGAATTCATCTCGGATATCACCGACGATTTCCTCCAAAATGTCCTCCATCGTGATCAAACCGGATGTCCCACCATACTCATCGATGACGAGAGCGATGTGTGACCGTGTCTGCTTCATCTTCAAGAGCGTTTCTTGTAATGGTGTCAATTCCGAGACGACCGGCAACGGTTTGATGAACGATGCGAGTTCTCGTTCGTCTTGTACCGCGTGATGGGCGAGTACTTCCTTGACGTTGATATAACCACTAATCCGATCCTTGTCCGTTCCTTCACTGACCGGGTAGCGCGTATACGGATTGTCAGACATCGTCTGTAATAGATTTTCCCAACTCATCTCGTCCGAAATGACCATCATGTTCATCCGTGGCACCATGATGTCACGTGTGACACGCTCATCAAACGCAAAGACGTTTTGCATCAAGGCGAGTTCCGATTGATTGATCTCACCACTTTGAAAACTTTGAGCCATGATGATCTTCAACTCTTCTTCGGAATGGGCTTGTTCGTGACCGGCTGGTTTCACACCGAATATCCGCAAGAGAACACGGGCCGAACCGTTCATGATCCAGATGAACGGATACATGACTTTTCCGAATACATAGAGTGAAGGAGCTAGCAGTAACGTCATCCGTTCCGCATACTGGATCGCGAGCGTCTTCGGTGCAAGTTCTCCGATGACGACGTGGAGAAACGTTACGAAGATGAAAGCGATACTGTATGAGAGAATCGTTGACAGCGCAACGGCGACACCAAGTTCATCAAAGACCGGTGTCAACAATTTCTCGACGGTCGGTTTCCCGAGTGCACCCAGACCAAGTGCAGTGATCGTAATACCGAGCTGACAGGCCGACAAGTAATAATCGAGATCTCCTGCGACCTTCTTCGCAAGTACTGCTCCCTTTTTTCCTTCTTGCACCATCTGGTCGAGACGTGACATCCGGACTTTAACGACAGCAAATTCCGAACCGACGAAAAACGCGGTCAAACCAATCAATACGACGAGCAACAACAAATTCAGTGTTAAGACGATGTCCAACTTGTATCCCCCTAAAAGCGGGGGATCACCTCCTTTTGATTTTAAACTGTACAGTATAACGTGACACTTGATAAGAGTGTACGATGCTTTTTCTTCAAACGCAACCAATATCACTTCGTTGAAGTTCAGACGACCATTAATCATGTACCTGTAATACTAGGTTTCTCTTATTTAGTTACCGGTTATATAAGAGCTATGCGCGTAAGAAACTTGAGATGAAGCTTTTACATTCATGAACATCTCGAACTTGAAAGACCAATTTGGGGAGAGGTAGTGCTTATTATGGAAAAGACAAACAGAGGCTTTTCGTCGCATTTCCGAGCGGAAGCGGACGGAGCAGGTCGTAACATCTCATGGAGCTCGATTTTTGCAGGTGTGGTATCATTTCTATCTTTATTAATCTTATTTAGTTTAATCGGTTCAGCAATCGGACTCGGCGTCACGGACGTCACGTCGAATAACCCGTTTGACGGTGTCGGAACAGGCTTGATCATCTGGGCAATCCTTTCATTGCTCATCTCGCTGTTCGTTGCTGGATTCGTCTCCGGTGTGACGTCGGCACGTGCCGGTCTCGTCCACGGTTTCTTGACATGGTCGACGAGCGTCATCCTCTTGTTCGCTCTCTTGACGTTCACGACGGTCAATACGTTACAATCCGTTGGTTCACTACTCGGTACGGTCGGTGGTGCGGCTGGTAACGGTATCGGATCCGTTGCTTCGACGGCGCAAGACGCTGCGACGAAAGGATTCGATTCGATTACGAAAAACGTGTCACAAGTCGATACAAAAGAGCTTGAAGGGAACGTCGACGAAATCTTAAAAGATACGGACATCAAAGAATTGCAACCAGGTTACTTGCAGAACGAACTTGACGCTGTTCAAGAAGACGTCACGGCTGCTGGTAAGGAAGCGATCACGAAACCAGAAAACTTCGATACGATCGTCCAGGATCTTGGTGATTCGTTGACAGCACGAGCTGAAAAAATCGAGAAATCAGTCGATGAAGATAAAATCGCTGATGCAGTCGCGAAAAACACCGATTTGACAGGTGCTGAAGCGGAAGAAGCGACGCAAAATATCGTCGATGGTCTCAACACGGCAACAAAAGAAACGACGCAACAAATTGAGACTGCTAAACAAACGCTTGATGAAACATCCGCTGACCTCAAGAAAACGGTCCAAGATGTTCGCGAGCAAACAGAACAAGCGACACAAACGGCGTCAAAAGTTTCAATCTGGGCGTTCGTCGGACTGCTTCTGACTCTCATCTTTACGTCATTCGCAGGAATCGTCGGCTCACGCGTCGCAACACGCGGTCGTGTCATGAATAAATAATGATTCTTCCTTAACTGATTCCGCCTTCGCGGAGTCAGTTTTTTTGTGCGGTAAGACAATCTGATTGACTACATTTGAAATTTGCTGTTACAGTGTTACCTAACGACCGTTAGGAAGGTGATTCATCTGAAAGCCCAACAATTGTTACAGACGAGCATCCATCATTTTGCCGCACACGGCTATGAAGGGGCATCGTTGCAAGAGATCGCGACAGAGGTTGGCATAAAAAAGCCATCGATCTATGCGCACTATAAAGGGAAGGACGACCTGTTCCTGCAAGCGACGACGTACGCCTTGCAAGAACAAAAGCGCCGCTTTGCGACGTATTTCACGAGTACGCGGCAGCAGCCGCTCGAGCAATCGCTGCACGGCTTCTTCGATTGGTTCATTTCGGAACAGCAAGACGATATCCTGATGCGATTCATCCTTCGGGCTGCCTATTTTCCACCGGAGAAGCTCGAACAAGAAATGACGGACCGCTTCAATCCGTTTTTCGATTCACTGCACGATCTATTAACGCGATTACTACGCGAACGAGACCGAACGGAACAGATTCTCTATTCGACGGATTACAAAAGTGCCGCTCTCGCCTATCTGACGGTTGCGGAAGGTACGCTGACGGAACTCGTCTACAACGGTGTCGACGCGTTTCACGCTCGACAGCAAGCTGTCTGGCCGATCGTCTGGCGCGGTATGTCAAAAACGATTTAATTCTATTGAGGTGAACTATGCAAAACAATACATTGATTTTAAGTACACTCCTGCTCAACTTATTCATCGCCTTTTTAGGTATCGGACTCGTCATTCCCGTCACACCGACGATCATGAACGAGTTGAACATCTCCGGGGCGACAGTCGGTTACATGGTTTCCGCCTTCGCCTTTGCGCAACTAATTCTTTCACCACTCGCGGGACGTGCCGTCGATAAGTACGGACGTAAACCGATGATCATCATCGGTTTGTTCATCTTCAGTATGTCCGAGCTCTTATTCGGTCTCGGTCAAAGCGTCGAAGTCCTGTTCGCGTCACGGATTCTCGGTGGTGTCAGTGCGGCTTTCATCATGCCAGCCGTCACGGCATTCATCGCTGATATCACGACGAACGAGACTCGTCCGAAAGCGCTCGGATATATGTCTGCTGCCATCTCGACCGGTTTCATCATCGGACCGGGGATTGGTGGGTTCCTCGCTGACCTCGGCTCGCGGACGCCGTTCTTCTTTGCTGCTGCGTTCGGTTTGACAGCGATGGTGTTATCCGTCTTTACGCTTAAAGAACCGAAACGTCACTACGAGACAACGACGGTCAAACAACAGACCGGTTTCCGGAAAGTCTTCAGTCCGCTCTACTTCATCGCTTTTCTTGTCCTGTTGATCTCATCGTTCGGTCTCGCCTCGTTCGAGTCGTTATTCGCTTTGTTCGTCGACCGGAAGTTCGGCTTCACGGCGAAGGACATTGCGCTCGCAATTTCTCTCGGTGCGATCGTCGGCGTCATCGTCCAAGTTGGACTGTTCGATCGTTTGACACGCTGGTTCGGTGAGATTCGTTTAATCCGGTACAGTTTGATTGGTTCGACACTGCTCGTCGTCTTGATGACGTTCGTGACGAACTATATCTCGATCATTCTCGTGACGATGGTCGTCTTCGTCGGGTTCGACTTGATGCGCCCCGCTGTCACGACCTATCTTTCGAAGATTGCCGGAGATGAACAGGGATTCGTCGGCGGAATGAACTCGATGTTTACGAGCATCGGCAACATTCTCGGACCGATCGTTGGTGGACTACTCTTTGACGTCAATTTGAACTATCCGTTCTATTTTGCGACAGCCATGCTCGCAGTCGGTATTTTCCTGACGTATTTCTGGCGTGCACCACGCGCTGAAGCCACCAAAGCAGATCGATTGTCTTCTTAAAAATACAGCCCCGTTTCCATCACTGGAAGCGGGGCTGTATTTATGTCAGTAACAATTCCTTTAATCGACCGGGCGACGTTATGGTATACGTCGCAACGGTCTGACTCGTATGTTCGCTTATCAAACACGTCTTGATACCGGCACGATGTCCGGCTAAGACGTCGAGTTCCCGGTCTCCAATCATGATCGTCTCGTCTCGTGCCATCTGGTGCCGATCGATCAAGTACGTGACAGCTTCCGGATCCGGTTTTCGGGCGAATCCATCCGGTACTGTCAACACGTCTTGAAAATGATGCGTCATCCCATGTTTTGCAAGCAACGCATGAATCGATGTTCCGCGATGGGTGACGATATGATGCGTCGCACCTCTCGTCGATAACACCTCTAGCAGTTCACGGATTCCGAGAAACGGTTCAGACTGTTCTTGTTCGATGATCATCTTTTGTTGCTTGTAGTTCAGAATGAACGCTTCGGACACACCAAACGCCTCATACGTCGTTTTTGCCGAGATCGCCATCAGCTCTGCTACTTGCTCGCGTTCAACCGTTCGCCCCTCACGCTCGAGTAATTCCACGAACACATCGACTAACACCGGATATGTATCAAACAAGGTGCCATCAAAATCCCAAATGAAGTGTTTCAACATCTGCCTCTTCCTCTCCCGCTCTCTTGACGCCGACAAAGACGGCTTGCCCGTCCATCTCGACTTTCCATTTGCTGTGATCAAGACCTTCGCCAGAAATACGGATTCCGACCTGACCGGGTCGACCCACCTCGTGTCCTTGTTCGACGATGATCGCTGTTTCCGTTGCAAGTGGCTGGATGAATTTCCGGTAATAGACGCCCATCACACCACTCGCCGTTCCCGTAACCGGATCTTCGATGCTTCCTGCTCCCGTTGCTGAGAAGTGACGTCCGTGCATCGTCGCTTGTCGGTCATATGTATCGAAACAAATCGGATGAATCGAGGCTTGTGGGAAGTCGGTCAACACGGTGGCAAAGCGTTGGTTATCCGGCACCATCCGGTGAAAGTCCTCAAGTCGACGAATGGGGAGGAGCAGTGTCCAGTTCCCAGTACTGCCGTATACGATTGGCCATCGGTCATCGAGATGTTTCAATTCGAGACCGATTGCGGCTAGAACGTGCTTTATGTCACCGTCAAACTGATGTAATTGTGGTTGTCCTTGTTGCAAGCGAAACATTCCGATTGCTAAACGCATCACAGGCAAGATGCCTGACTTTGTCTCGATCTGACATATCGTAGATAAACGGATTTTTGAATCGAGTGCCGTTAATGCAGCGATCGTACCATGGCCGCATAAATCCATTTCCCGTTCCGGTGCAAAGTAGCGCATGCGGTAGTCCGCTTGCTCGGATGACAGGACGAACGTCGTCTCGGTAAAGCCGTTCGTACGAGCGATTCGTTGCATTTCCGACTCAGTCAATTGATCGGCGTCTAAGACGACCCCAGCTGGATTACCGCTTCCTGGCGTCGATGTAAACACATCATAATGTAGCGTCTCGATCATTTTTCTCTTCCTCTCTTTTCTAAATAGCGTTCAACGGATCGTAAGGCGCCTTCTAAGTGTCCACCATGACTCGGATCGGTCTCTGTTCCAATCAGTGAAATCGCTGCATGTTCCACTCCGAGATTAACGGCATGATATGCCGGGAAATCCACGAGCGGTGCTGCATCAGCTCGTGTTGCTGTCCAACTATCCGTCGACCAGTCTTTATACGCCCAACCAATCGACTGACGCGCTTGTTCACCGAACAGACGAACCAGCTGCGCGAGTAACGTTTCCTTGATTTCCGCCTCGGTCAATAACTGTCGTTCACGTGCCGGCGTCCGGAAAAAACCGAACAACGCTCCCGGTCCGTCTTGTGGGGAAGCGTCATGAATCTCTTGCACCATCCCAGTCCAGCTGATTGCCTGACCGGACCAGCCTGAATCACGCCAAAACGGTTTCTCGTAAAAAATCAGACATTTCGCTTGCTGCGCCATCCAGGTCGGTAATGCTGCGAGTTCATCCAGGACTGCTTCAGGTAAAGCTGGCACATACGATAGTCTTGCCGCTAGACGTGGTGGTAGTGCGAGAACGATCTCATCGAACGGTTGACTTTTCCTTCCTTTACTGACGACAATCCGGTTCGTGACATCAATCTGGCTGATCGGAGACTTGAGTCGAAGCGTTCCCGGTGTGAGTCGTGCAGCAAGTGCCGTAGCAACGGAGCGGATTCCATCACGAAGGCGAAGCGCCGTCGGTTGATTCGCAACTACATGTGACTCGATGCCGTCAGCCCGTTCGAGTCGAAGCGCTCCCGCCGCATATTGTTCTAGTGTCGGTAAATCGAATCGATGAATCAAATCGACCATCAGTGGTTCACTGTCCGACCAAAACCAGGTCGGTCCAAGATCAAACGCATATGATTGTCCTGCTAGGTTGAAATCAACCGTCTCAATTCTTCCGCCGATTCGGTCACGTGCTTCATAGATCGTCACGTCGTGTCCAAGCTCCTGTATACACGTCGCGAGATATAAACCACTAATTCCTGCTCCTATGATGGCAACGTTCATTTCACTTCATCCTCTCGATTTGAGATGCTTGTTTTAGTATACCGGAACACGTGAAAAAACAAGGACGAGACGTCCTTGCCTTAGGATGATTGCATTTGCTGCCAGTCGTCTTCTTCATAAATCGATTGAACCCATTCGATCGAAACATACAAGGATCGGGCAATCGCTTCGTCCGTTTTCCCCAGTTTTCGCAACAGATGGACGATCCGAATCCTTCGTTCGAGCTCCCGGTCATCCGGTATCAGTTCAGGCATCATCTTCTCTTCTCCTCTCCACTGAATCGGCGATGGTGTTTTCAAGAGAATACCCGATAATTATCTGAATATTCCGATCAATGTGCATAAGCAAGGATTTTTGATAAAATTCAGGGATAGATAACAGAAAGGAATTCATCGCTTTTTGTAGAAATATTTTGTAGAAATATATTGAATAGGCGCAACAGTAGGAATTCTTGCGTCAACCAAACAGAATAGGAGTATGCATATGATTAAACGTCAAGCACTATTTCGCCTGTCGATCGGCTTGCTGCTGATGGGTGTCTTTGGCGGTATCCTTTTAGATGCCATCGGCTTCTTTCCGCACACGACAGCTTACTTATTGAGCATCCCGATTGCTTCGAATAGCACGGAGTTTTGGCTAGGATGGATTTTATCCGGTATGACGATCACTGGGCTGGTCACGCTTTTCTTATCCTTACGTCATCATCAGGGATTGACGACGTTCGCCTGTCTCATGGCTGTCATTTTGACACCTTACGCATTTTAATGTTCACGTGGGCTTCAGATGACTGCCCCCAAAAAATGACGCGTCTTTTCACGCCCTTTCCTCAGGCGAGACACAAGCCAGTTTTCCCGCTCCGTTCGAGCAGGAAAACGGGTCTTGTTTGTCTCTGACAGCGCAAAATCGCGCTTTTTCCTGTAGGAGTGGCGTGTAATGCGTCATTTTTTATATCCAAAAGAAGGATCAAAGAAGCGTTTTGTTCACTCCATATCACTTTCTAGGGAAAATAAGCAAGAGCGACCCTGCAGCGAAGCGAAGCGATGCTAGTCCCAGGAAAACGATTCGAGATGAACAAAAAAGCGCAATCCTTTTCGTTAAAAAAAATTTACGCTTTGTCTTCAGTCTGAGGAGTTGACTTTTGAGTCAGCTCCATTTTTTACATACATGACGTAAAGTCTACTTTACAAAATGTAAACCCGACTTTACAATGTAAACAACTGGAAAGGAGGTCGTCAGATGAAACTGACGAACCATGTCCGCCTCTATCGTCAACAGCACAAGTGGACACAAGAGCAGTTCGCTGAACGAATCGGTGTGACACGACAAACCGTCATCTCACTTGAAAAAGGAAGCTATACACCGTCGCTCTTACTCGCGATGCAGATTGCCCGCGTCTTTGATTGCCCGATCGAGGAACTATTTCAATTAGAGGAGGAATCCTGATGAAACGTGTCGTCACTCAATCTTTACTTAATTGTTGTCTCTACTTTTTAGCTGCTTATCTCATTAGTGCCATTCATGCTAATCTGCAGTTATTTCAAGATGATCCTGTATCCGGTACGGGATTGTCGCTGAAATTAGATGTAATGGGTGTCCTTCCAGTGCTAGTGATTGCGATAGTCCTTTCGATCGTCAGCTATTTCTTACGAGAAGACCGTACACGTTCGTTCGCGACAGCAGAATTTTCCGACTCCGATGAACGTGAGGCACTGATCACCGGTAAAGCAACTCGTGCCGCGTATGTTGCTTTTATGATCAGCCTTCCCGTCCTAATGATTGCCTTTTTGTTTGAGCAACCGTTACTCCAACTGTATCCATCGTTTCCGTTCTATGCGATTGCTATTATCTTATCGATCGGAACACTTACGTACATGTCAGCTTGGATCGTGCACGTCCGGCGTTAAAATCATTTGTTGAACACATCATGGAGGGTGATTCATAAATTATTCTCTGCAAAGATAAGGGTGACAGAATAATCATCTATCATCCTTATCTCGTAAAAAAATGACTCGTCACACGCAACTCCGATAGGAAAAAGTGCAAAAAGGCGAATCATTCTTTTTTTGAGTCACCCTTTCGTATTGTTCTGACCCTAATTGAATTTTCATTTCTTCTCTCCTTAAATTTACAAATGATACCATTCCTGCCATAATGATAGCATATTCCATCTAGAACGGAGGATTACATATGCAGACGATGCACCACTCGTTCGATACGCAACGGTACCAGATTCGACCGGCTCGACTCAGTGACGCTGAAGCCCTCGCTGAACTCCGCCAAACGCTCGATGCGGAAACGGAATACTTCGACCGGATGCCTGGTGAGGACGTGATGACGGCGACGGATTTCGCAGATCAGTTACGCGATTCCTCGGTTCCGGATCGCATCCTCGTCGTCGAGCGCGAGGGACGACTCATCGCCTACGCCCGGTGTCGTGGTTTTCATTTAAAACGTTTCGCGCACAAGGCATCATTTGGACTCGGTGTACTTCAATCCGACTGGGGGCAAGGAATCGGTACCCAACTGCTGGAACGAATGATTGCTTGGGCAAAAGCGCAATCCCTGCAAAAAATTCAGCTCGAAGTCGTCGAGACGAACCTCGGCGCCATTCGCCTCTATCAGCGACATGGATTTCAAGAAGAAGGACGACTGCGTCATGACCGGTTATTATCGGATGGTTGCTTTTACGATACGGTGTTGATGGGCTTACAGCTATGAGTCTTTCATTGTCGATTGCGACATATAACATCTGGCATCACCCGCACAAACGACAAAAACGGTTCGAGGCGTTATGCGCGGAGATCAAGCAACACCAACCGGACATTCTCCTTCTGCAAGAAGTCATGTCGACGTTTCATCCGGATGAACCATTCGTCTCGATCGCTGAGCACCTCGCAGAGGCGACCGGTTATCCGTATTGGATGATGGATCCTTACATGGATTCACCAGATGAAGGACTTGCCATTCTGACGAAATTGCCGTTTGAACGAACGGATTCGAGTGCCGCTGCGACAGCAAACATCAACCACCACTGTGCGATTCGGATCCCGTTTTCGATTGACGGTGTTCGTTTTGCCGTGACGAACATTCATTTCAATTGGCGTGCTTCAGACATCCGACTCGATCAACTTCGATTCGTCAACGAATGGATTGCCTCACAGACGGATGACACGACGATCGAGTTCTTAGGCGGTGACTTTAATGATGGTCCAAACTCTGTTCTGCATCAAGCTGCGCTTAAGGAATGGGTCGATCTCGCCGGTAGTTTTGCCGCTCGTACAGGACAAATTGCCGCCGCGACGCTTGATTCCGTGACGAATCCGTACGTAAGGAAGAATGACGGCATTACAAGCCCCGTTCGATATGATTGGTTACTCTGTCAGCGTTCACTTTCACAGGTGACCTTACAGCACGTCCAGCTGATCGGAAATCATCGACTGCAGCATCACCTTGTACCGAGCGATCATTACGGTGTCCTCGCTCATGTGAAGCTACACTAAGACAACAGGTCTACACCCCTTATGGGCGCAGACCTGTTGTTTATTTTTTATATTCTTTTTCGGTTCCGTCTGAGAATTCGATTTCAACCTCTAAGCGAGAAGCATCCTGGATCGCAAACACACGTTCAACCTCACTGATGACCTCTTTTTCAGATGTATCCGCATCAATCTTTAAGTTCTTGAACTTCGCGTCGAGTTCCGTCATCGCGTCGTCTCCTTGCTTTTGCTCCCCTTTATAGCGATATTCCGCTTCCGTTCCGTCATTATCCCGATCATAACTAATATCAATGGCATCGTTATCCCCTTCAACGTCCGCTTCAATCGACAGACTGTTGAAGCCATAATCCGTGTCGGCATTTTTCGTTACCGTATCTTTGTCTTGCATCGTATCGTCGGTCGTGTTCGAATTCGTTGATCCTTCTTCGACCTTGTCCGTCGACGTTTCGTCGTTTCCGCAACCCGCAAGCATTAAACTCATCGCGAACAACGTTGCGACACCATATCCTGTTAAACGTTGTTTTTTCATTCCATCACATTCCCTTCTGCTGGAATCGGGTGTTCCTTTAACATCTTCGCAAAATGGTATAGGTTGGCAGCTAAAAACTGTGCGTGCCGCTTCGTAAAATCGTTGTTCCGTCCTGCTTCGATGTACGATGGTCCTGGTCCCGCTTCACCGACCCAGTAAGCATCGACGTTCGGCGGAATCGTAAAGCCGATATGCGACAGACCGTACAAGATGGAAGCAGACGCATGTTTAGCTCCATCTTCATTCCCCGTGACGATGACGCCACCGACCTTGTTGTAGTAGATTGCTTGTCCAAGATCGTTCGTCAGGCCGCTCCCTCCGTACAATCGTTCAATGACTTGCGTCGCAACACTACTTTTTTCACCCAACCAGAGCGGTGTTCCGATGACAACGATGTCCGCCCGCTTCACCTTTTCGAAAATCACGGGCCATTCATCCGCGTTGCCTTCGTCTTCCGTGACGCCGAACGCCACTTGGTGATCGACGATCCGGACAATTTCTGAAGTGACGTCCTCTTGTTTCCAATATGCAATCACGTCACGGATCAGCGCCTCCGTATTCGATGGTTCACGTGATGCTTTTAAGGTGCAGTTTAAAAATAAGGCGTGCAACATCCATCCATCCTCCTCCGTCATTTTAAGTAACATCATACGTCTTTAGTACTTTCCTTCTTCCATCGACGGATAAACTAAAAAACCCTCGCTTCAGCGAAGGCAGGTCATGCTAGAAGATTTGAAATGAACAATCAAGCGTGTAAACATCACTTCATTACCTGAGGTCATTTCGTCGCTCAAATAACAACGTGTCTCGCCAGACACCATGATGCTGTGCGATGGCACGTCGTCGACCGACTAGCTCGAACCCAAGTCGCTCATGCAGCCGTCTGCTTGCGATGTTTTCTGGGAACATGTGTGATTGAAGTGTCCATATCCCGTTGGCGTCCGCATAGGTGATCAACGCCTCCATTAAGAATCGTCCACCGCCGAGTCCTCGAGCGGAACGCTCTAGATATATACTGACTTCTCGAACGCCACGGTAGACATGACGTTCAGAAACACGTCCCAGTTTAGCCCAGCCAATCACTTTTCCACCTTGCTCTAGAACGAATCGTTCAGATTGCGTCAGCGTTGTCCACCACTCTTGCTCATGAATCATCGTTTCGAACGTCGCGTTCCCTTCTTCTACTCCTTGACGATAGATGGCTAACACAGTGCTACGATCTTTCTCTTCCATCGAACGAACAAGCATCCAATTCCCCCTTTCCTTATTTAAAATTGAATATGAGAAAATCATATATTTATTATTTGCAATTTGCAAGTTTATATCGTATAACTGATTCATAAGCAAAATAGAGAAAGGAGAGCTATACATGAATGAAACTCGTGAATTATTTCAAACGTTCACCCGGCGCTTCGGATTATTGAATAAGAATTGTTGTGCCGTCCTAGATGAAGAGATATCTCTCGTTCAAAGTCATCTGCTGTATCAGGTTGCCAAACATCCTGACTCGGCAATGCAAGAAATTGCTGACCAACTCGCTCTTGATATCACTACGTTCAGCAGACAAGTACAAACATTGATTAAGCGGGACCTACTCGTAAAGCGTCCCGCGATCAACGATCGGCGAATTCACCTACTTCGCCTGTCCGAGAAAGGATTACGTGTTGCTCAAGCCATTGACGAAGAGATGAACACGTATCTTGATTCCATCTTCTCATCAATGACTTCCTTCGAAAAAGCACATGTCCTCCAGGCAATCGACTTGCTGAACACGAAGATGGGCGAGAGTGACGTCTGCTGTAAACCATGTCTCTAATACTTGCAACTTACAAATAAAAAGGAGGTTTTATTCATGTCATACGCTTCTTCCCACCCCATCGTCATCATCGGTGCCGGTCCGATCGGTCTTTCAGCTGCAGCTCAACTTGTAGTGGAAGGTCAATCGTTTTTACTATTTGAGAAAGGTCCTTCGGTTGCCCACCATATCAAACAATGGGAACACGTTCGGATGTTTTCGACGTGGCAATACAATATTAGTGACGCAGCACGTCACTTGCTCGAGCTGACGGACTGGATTGCACCAGCAAACGATACTGTGCCGACCGGAACTGAATTGATCAAACAATACCTTGCCCCACTTGCTGCATTACCGGAAATTGCTCCCTCTCTACATTTCCAACATAAGATTCTCTCGATCTCACGGGCAGGTCTAGACAAGATGACGAATGCCTCACGTGATGTAACACCGTTCGAATTAGTCATAGACACGCCGAACGGACGTAAACATATTCTCGCTCGCGCGGTCATCGATGCGTCTGGCGTCCTCGGGCGACCAAACCCTGCAATCAGTTCCGGACATCGAGTCGAAATTGAGCAGAACTTATCTGTCCGGTATTCGATCGTAGATGCGAAACGTGATACTGTTGTTTTCGCTAATCAATCCGTCGCTGTCATCGGTAGCGGGCACTCGGCTTTGAACTCGCTCCTTGAACTCGTTTCCATTAAAGAGCAACACCCTGAAACGGAGATTCATTGGATCCTTCGCAAATCTGACCCCGTTCAAGCTTACGGAGGAGAAGACAAGGATGCACTGGAAGGTCGCGGGGCACTCGGTTCGCGTATCCGTCAGCTCGTTGAACGAGATCAGATTAGGGTTCACTCCAGCTTCAAGACCCAATCCATTGAATCGAAAGGAAAGTCGTTTGACATCACTGCTCAAGATGGTCGGTCTCTCCATCATATCAATCAGTTGATCGTCAATGCAGGAAGTCGACCCGACTTTTCGTTCCTCGAGGAAGTACGGCTTGACATCGACCCTGTCACCGAGAGTAGTCGAATACTTGCTCCTCTGATTGATCCGAACCTTCATAGTTGCGGGACTGTCCGTCCACATGGGGAAGCGGAGTTACGTCATCCAGATCACGGACTTTATCTGGTCGGTGCGAAGAGTTACGGTCGTGCTCCGACCTTCCTGCTTGCGACCGGTTATGAACAAGTTCGATCAATCGTCGCTTTTCTTGTCGGAGACGAGGCACGTGCGAAGCAGGTCAAGTTATCATTACCAGAGACGGGTGTGTGCAACGTTTCTCTGCCACAATCATCGACTTCCTGTTGTTCTTAAATATATACATCGGACCAGTCTTAGACAGGTCCGATTTTTTCTGCCAACTCAATAATCACGCCTTCTGGCCCTCTTACGTAACATAAGCGATACTCATTTTCGTAATTCGCGACGTCGCCAATCGACTGATATCCATTGTCCGCTAAACGTTCGACGAGCGCGGCGAGTTCTGTTACTTCAAAACAGAGATGACGCAATCCACTCGCATGGACGGATTGGATTACGGAAGCCGTGTCACGCGGGTGTTTGAACCGAACGAGTTCGAGCCATATCGGTTCACTTGGTAATCCGAGTGCAGCACACTCCGTCTCCGCTCCCTCTAGATTCAATAAACGATCGAGTAACTCTCCTTTCATCTCCCAACGTCCGCGTACTTCGAGACCACAAAGTGAAAAAAAGTAAATCGCTTCTTCTAGATTCAAGACGTTCAGGCTGATATGATCCGTTCGTTTAATCGACATACGTCACTCCTCCTCATGTGTGTCAAAATGTTGTCAAACCGTTGACAGACTGCACATCAAGAGCGTTTCGACGTGGTGTCTGAAGTTTGTATCGTCAGTAAAATAAAAGTATGAAAGGTCGTGTCCACTTACGAAAAGGAGTCGAAACAACATGGAAGACGTTAACCTTCTCGTCCTTGCGACCCAGTACATGTTCTGGGTCGGATTCGTCGGAATGGCCGCCGGTACGCTCTATTTTCTCGTCGAACGAAATTCCCTTGCCCCGGAATACCGCTCAACCGCAACAGTCGCTGCTCTCGTCACGTTCGTCGCTGCGATTCATTACTATTTCATGAAGCAAGCTGTCGGGGAATCGGGTTTGTTGTCGGAGATCGATGGTTTTCCGACTGAAATCCGCTACATCGATTGGCTCGTGACGACGCCTCTCTTGCTGATCAAGTTTCCGCTGTTACTCGGTTTAAAAGGTGGGAAAGGGCGTTCCCTTCTGACGAAACTCGTCATCGCGGACATCATCATGATCATCGGTGGTTACATCGGAGAGTCGTCCATCAATCTAGCGGGTGGCTTCACGCAACTCGGTCTTTGGGCATACGTCGTCGGTTGTATCGCATGGTTTTATATCATTTATCTCTTGTTCACGAACGTCACGAAAGCCGCTGAAGATAAGCCTGCCCCGATTCGTAAAGCCTTGCTGCAGATGCGCTTGTTCATCTTGATCGGATGGGCGATCTATCCGGTCGGTTACGCGGTCACCTTGTTTGCACCCGGCATCGAGATACAACTCGTCCGCGAATTGATCTATAACTTCGCTGACTTGATCAACAAGGTCGGATTTGGTCTGATTGCCTTCTTCGCCGTCAAGACGATGTCTGCTACGAAAAATTTGAAATCGACTTAATCAAAAGGGGCTGACTCAAAAGTCAGTCTCTACAAAGATAAGGGTGGCAGAATAATGATCTGCCTCCCTTATTTAGTAACAAAAAGAATGACACGTCACACGCCACTCCTACAGGAACAAGCGCATTTATGCGCTGTCAGAGACGAACAAGACCCGATTTCCTGCTTAAATGAAGCAGGAAAACTGGCTTGTGTCTCGCCTGAGGAAAGGGCGTAAAAAGACGCGTCATTCTTTTTTTGAGTCAGCCTCTTCATTTGAATTCATGCTGTAAATCCTGTGGAAATCCTCCGTTTTTAAAGGTGAAACTTGACAGCCTAATCCGGTTCCCATCCATATCTAGAAAATAAGTTACGTTAGGTTCATTTGCAAATTCGACTTCAATTGAAGCCGGATTCGCCGAAGACTCATACGAAAATTTTTGTGTTTTTGTAGTGTAGACTTCATCCGGGAATTGCCGTGCTAATTCTATCTTAAGCAATTTCTCATCCTCAGCAATCTGTTGATTGACGAGCGTCGGTCGGATGTACCAAAATGAACTACACCCGATTGCCACCAAACCAAGCAAAATCAAGCCATACCGCTTCCAACGCTGCGGCAGGAATATCACGCCGCAACCGATTACGAGTAGTGTAAAAACGATCGTCATCCCTTCGATTATGAAATTTGGTACCATCTCATTCACTCCTTTCGTTCTATCCTCGACTAGAAAACCGTGGTATGATCAATTTCTATGACAAAAAATAGGAGGTCTACGATGCGAAAGATCATTTTGATTGGTTCTGGTGGATCCGGTAAATCGACGCTTGCCCGCGAGATGGGCAAAAAACTCAGCTATCCTGTTGATCACCTCGACAGTTTATTATGGCGTCCGAACTGGGAGACAGTTTCGCGTGAGGAACAACGCCAGATTCAACAAACACTTATATCGCGCGACACGTGGATCATCGACGGTAATTACGGTGGAACGCTTGATTTACGAATTGATGCCGCCGATACGATCATCTTCCTTGACCTACCACGGACACTCTGTCTGTACCGGGCATTGAAAAGGACATGGCGCTATCGCAAGACCGGTCGACCGGATATGGCGGCAGGCTGTCCCGAGAAACTATCGTTCGATTTTCTGAAATGGATTTGGCGTTTCCCGATCGATAAGCGACCGAGTATTCTTTCAACGCTTACAGCGACGTCCGATAAACAAGTCATCCATCTGACGTCCCGTCGTGCTGTCAAACAATTTCTTCAATCACTTTCATAACATCTATCTGCTGCTACTTAACCTGTACATACGACGCCACACGCTTACTCCCCTGCTTGTTTTCCATTCATTACCACAAATAAAAAAACGACCATGATGAATTACCTCATGGTCGTCGTTCAATATCTTACACGGTGAATCTGCCTGTGACTTGTTTTAAATCATCTGCCATCGTCGCGAGTGATTGGGACGCGGATGAGATTTCTTCCATCGATGCCATCTGCTCCTCCGTCGAAGCGGAGATGTTTTGTGTTCCGGCAGCAGTCCCTTCCGTCACTGCTTGAATCGTTCGCATGACGGAGGCAATCTGCTCACTCGCTGCCGCCATTTCCTGTACGGCACCGGACACTTCTTCGACGTGCCCTGTCACGTCGGTGATCGCTGTCTCGATTTCTAAGAATGAGGCACCGGCTTGATCAGCGACGGCAATTCCACTCGTCATCTCGGTCGAAACCTTCTCCATCGAGGCGACCGATGCTTCCGTCTCTTGTTGAATGACACGAATCAACGACTCGATCTGTTTTGCCGAGACCGCCGACTGCTCCGCGAGCGTCTTGACTTCCGCTGCGACGACGGCGAATCCGCGTCCTTGTTCGCCAGCACGCGCTGCTTCGATTGCTGCGTTTAACGCGAGCAAGTTCGTCTGTGCCGCGACACCTTTGATCGAATCCGTGATTTGTCCGATTTCCTGCGATCGGTTACCAAGACCGTCAATGACGTGGCTCAGTCGAGAAACATCTTCTTGAATCCGTCCCATTTGGGTACCGAGTGTTCCGACGACTTGACCACCGAGTGCGACTTTTTCCATCGCATCCGCTGTGCGTTCCGTCATTTGTTGGGCATTACCGGCGACGTAACGGACCGACGTCGTCAACTCTTCGATCGTCCGTGAGGCATCCGATACTTGATGCAATTGTTGACTAGCACCGCTTGCCATCTCTTCCATCGTCACGGCGACCATTTCCGTTGCTTTCGTCGTCGATTCCGCGTTGACGCTCAACTCATCCGATGCGACAGCGACGCGGTCAGCCGTACCGGTTAGTTCAAGCACGACTTGTTGCTGTGACGCAATCATCTCGTTGAAGGACGTCGTCAACTGTCCAAGCTCGTCTTTTGAGTCGTATGTTCCACGGACGGTCAAGTCCCCGTTCCCTGATTGATCCATCCACCCCTGCAATTGACGAATCGGACGCGTGATGAGACGTGTAATGTACATTGCAAGTCCTGCAAACAAGAGGACCGCGAGTAAAAAGATGCCGAGCATTAAGTAAAAGGCCGTTTGTTTTTCTGCTTGATTCTGAGCGTCTAACGTCTTCGCTTGTTTTGTCATCGAAGCCATCAACGACTTCGCAGAATCCGCGACGTTATCCCGAACTTGTTCCAGACCTTGCGTGTATGCCGTATAGGCTTCTTCGGTTTCGTTGCGCGTCGCCGCATCCTGGACGATTGTCATCGAATTATCATAGGCTAGGACGTTATCCTTTAATTCTTCAAGCTGTTTCTTCTCTTTAGCATCGAATTGCCCTGTTTTTTCGACCTTCGTGACCGACGAACGAATCTGCGCCTGACGCGTATCGATCTCAGCTTGCAGTTCCGTGACCCGCGTATCGTCCTTCGTTAACATCATCTCGACTAAAAACGAATCGAGCGCGCGTGTATCGATCCGGATTTGCGCCACTTCCTGGATCGGTATTAAGTTTTTCTGATACATCGCTCGGGAAGCATTCGACATCTGATTTAAGAAATAAAGTCCTGCTCCCGCAATCAAAAGCATCGCAACGACGGCTGTTGCGATCAAAGCTTGTATCTTCCGTCTGACTGACATGTGTTTCATTCCATCCCCTCCCGTTTTTGTTATCGGTTTAAGAATGAAAAAGTTGACTATTTTTTCAATATTCCCATACTTTAGATGTGCTTTGGTAAAGACTTACCGTACGACTTTCTCCCTCACGTTCGATATAATCAGCATACAGCAGTTGAAGAAAGGATGAATCGTATGCAACGTGTAGCCAATGAGATCACGCAATTCCGCGGCAGTCATTATGAGTTCGGTCGCGAACAAGGGCGTTACGTCAAACGAAACCAGTTGCTCCATAACCGGGAAGACAACTGGAAAATCCGTGTTCCGCGCTTTCAAGTCGATCCGGTCGAGACGAAGGAGATGTTTCTCCGGTACGCCCCGCATATTTGGGACGAGTTACTTGGACTCCAGGACGAACTTGAACTGTCGCTTCCGGATACGTTACTCCATTTCGGGCATTATCGGGTCGAAGGACCGAAAAGCGGTTGTTCGATCATGACAGGTGATAATTTCCTCGTCCGCAACTATGATTACCATCCGATGACATATGATGGTCGATTTTCCGTCTTTCAACCGAATGATGGTGGCTCAGCAATCATCGGTCCCGCATCGCGGGTAACCGGTAGGATGGACGGGATGAATGAACATGGTCTTGCAATGGGCTATAACTTCATCAACCGTCGTCGTCCGGGCGATGGGTTCGTCAGTTTCATGATCGGGCGGATCATCCTCGAGATGTGCACGTCGGTCGACGACGCGATCTCACTCGTCAAGGAAATTCCACATCGCGGATCGTTCACGTACGTCGTCCACGATAAATCGGCGCGTTCGTTCGTCATCGAGGCGACGGCACGCGACGTCCAAGTGCGGGAATCGAACATGTGCACCAATCACTTCGATTTGCTACAACACGAAAACCGCTATCATCTGGATGACTCGAAACGTCGGATGATGGAGTTGAAGACCCATCAACACATGATTCAAGATGCGGAGTCCGCTTTCCGACTACTCAACGATACC
This sequence comes from Exiguobacterium sp. s91, assembly GCF_018618915.1. Taxonomy (NCBI): domain Bacteria; kingdom Bacillati; phylum Bacillota; class Bacilli; order Caryophanales; genus Exiguobacterium; species Exiguobacterium sp. s91. The sequence continues at coordinate 1,356,419 of NZ_JACSMZ010000001.1, forward strand.
GATAAAGGCGTCTTCGCTGATTTATATGCCCAGTGGGCGGGAACGATTCATACGTCTGCCTACTTCCCGGAAGAGTTGAAGGTCTGGTTCGCGCTCGGTGGTGATCAGGAACCAGTCACGTTCGACTTTGCCGACTGGCTCGCTGGCAATGACTTTACAGCAAGCGAGATCACGGGAGAACTGGAGACGAATATCCAGTTCGCGAATACATTACAAACATGGCGTTAAACAAAAAGGATTCCTCCTGCTTGCGCAAGAGGAATCTTTTTTAATGGCTGTCATCGAGACGTTTCGACATATAATAATCCGTTTTTTCATACCCAAGCGAGTCATAGACATGAATCGCCCGTTCGTTATGCGCGAAGACATGTAAGGAAATTTTCTTGACGTTCATCCGTTTTAATATCACTTCTAGTGATCGGAGCGCTTTCTTGCCGTAGCCTTGGTTCTGCTTGTCGGACGTAATCTTGACGTCGAAGATGAAGGCGGAACGTCCGCGTGATTCTTCCGTCACATGGACCCAAACCATCCCGATGTCGCTATCTGTCTCATCACGAAACGTAAACAAATAATGATCCTTCGTTTTCAGACCTTCTGGCAACAGCGCCGCGAACTCTTCAGTCGCCTTCTCAAGCGACTCGTTCTCTGACCACGTACCAGCGCGACACTTATCTGCCGCATACTCCTCAATTGCGACCGGTAAGTAAGCGTCATACGTCGCTTGATTCATTGGCTCGATGCGCATGCTGCCACCTCCTGTGTTTTCGTCCAGTCCCGTCGTAACATCGCATAGACCTGGATGTCGTGATAAGTCCCGTACAATTTCTCAGCGTCCCGTAAGACGCCTTCTTCCGTGAAACCGAGTCGTTCCGGGATTCGTCTGCTTCGGACGTTTCCGGTCGCACACTCGATGACGACACGGTTTAAGCCGAGCGTCTCGAAACAATAGTTCGTGATGAACCGGACGACGTCCGTCATGACGCCTTTTCGAAGGTCCTTTTCCCCTAAGTAATAGCCAATCGACGTTTGCCCGAGATGCCGATTAATCTCATGTAAACTAATCGTTCCGACGAGCTCGTCATGAAGATAAATGCCACATGTAAAGCCGTTGCCATCGGCGAATTGTTGCAGCCATGCTGGAATGACGATCTCCTGATATGTAATAGTCTCTGTTGCACCATCGACCCAACCGAGCCATTCGCGGAGATGTGCGCGATTGGCATCGACGAGGGCGAATAATCCTTCCGCATGGTGCCGTTCAAACAATTGAAGCGATACGTGATCGGATACTTGTAATCTGAACATGACCTCTCTCCTTTCTAGTACCTGTTGTTTGACATCACGTCGACGTTTCCCTGCTTGACGTCACGTTCCATTCCATTCGTCTCGAGCGGACAGCCATTCCAAGTGCCTCGTAAAAGGCGATCGCTTCTTGATTGGCGTCATCGACGCCGAGTTCGATTTTGTCACAGCCGATCGTTTCCGCATGTGCGTAAGCGGCTTGCATCAATCGTTTCCCGACGCCTTGTTTTTGATGCGTATCCGCAACGACGAGGCTGATGATGCGTAAGTAATGCTTATCGAAGACGAAGCCGCTCCCTTCGACGATGTCTTCCTTTAGGACGATCACACCGGCAAGCCCGTCTAGTTCCGCAACGAGTAATGCAAAATCCGGATTCTCGAGTTGCGACAGAAATAAGTCTTCCGGAACCGGCATCTCGTGCGGACGGTAATGATCGGGTCGTAACGCGACGTGTTGATCGTGGATTTGCTGGAACAATGGAATCAATGCCTGAAAATCGTCAGGTCGAGCAGTGCGGATATTCATCAGAAGTTCGCTCCCTTTCCGTTTTGTAGTATATTAACATATTATTCCAAAGTATAGGGGTACTTTTTATACAAAAAGGCACTCCGTTTACCGGAATGCCGTCTCTCACTTAAATTGCTTTTGTAAAGTCTCGCGCTGTCTCCGTTAACGTCGATGCCGCACTTTGAACGTCATGGAAGCGATCGACCGTTTCTGCGACGACCGTGACGCTTGCTTGTGCATCCGACGTTGCTTGCGTCATCGCACGGGCAATCCGCTGCAGTTCATCATTCATTCGCTGCGTCGTTTGCCGGACATCGACGACGGCTTGTTCGACGAGCTTTGAGAGATTTCGGACTTCCGTCGCGACGACATTGAATCCTTTGCCGTGTTCTCCGGCTCGCGCTGCCTCGATCGATGCATTCAGTGACAATAGATTCGTCTGTGACGCAATTGTTTTGATCGTCTCAGTCACTTGAGCGATGTCCTGTGCCTGGCGTTGCAGCCGTTCAATCGTCTGATGGTTATCACGGGTCGTCTCGGCCATCTGTTCGATTGTTCGTCGTAACGCTTCGCTTTCCTGCTCGCCATGCGTCGATCGCGTATTCAAATCACTAGCAATCGTGTCAAACGAAGTCGCGAACTTTTGAATCGTCTGCTGACGATCCGTAATATCGGAGGCAATCTTCAAGACACCGGTCACTTCCGTTCCATCGTAAATCGGCATATAGGTTGCTTCTAGCCAAATCGACTGACCATGCGCATCGATGCGTTCAATTTTATCTGCCGTACTGAAGCCACTAAACAGCTTCTGCCAAAATGCTTGGTAACTGTCACTCATTGCAAACTCCGTCGTGCAGAAGAGATGATGCTGCATCCCGATCATCTCTTCTCGTTTATACTTCATCGTCTTTGCGAACAAACCATTGACATCGACGACACGACGTTGCCGATCGAATCGAATCATCGCGACATTATCTCGCAGGGAGGCTAAAATATCTTGGGATCCTAGGTCGGTTGAAAGTTGGGTGGTCATGATTACAAGCTCCTCTCGCCATCTACCTCCTGTTACAGGCTATCCAAGATATTACAAATCGGAATAGTATGAATTAAAGATATATGACTAAAATTTTTTATCTTCTTTTTATATATCCAGACAACGATAGGATGAAACGTTATTTCTCTAAATATTCTTATCCTACACCTCTTTTTTAAACTTGTCTTTTTCTTCCGACCTGCTATACTCAAATCAAAACTTATTAAACTTTTTTAATAAGTGATGTAGATTGGAGGTCTTTGTTTGACTGAACTCATTTCACTTACACGTCACGCTTTTTTAGTCGACCATCTGGATACGATCCCTGCGATTCGTCAAGTCTTGGATGTCAGTTTTCCGACTGCGAGCAAACAGATCGATCAGATGATCGCTGCTCTTGAAATTGAAGAGACACCACTTGAATTGGTTCGCGGAGGGCGTCCGGCAAAACGGTATCGCTATCGCGCGGATCGCTTCCACGGACTCGCTCTATATCTCGAACGCACGTATCTGCAGTATCGCATCCACGACGTCGGTGGACATCTGATCGCAACGGATCGCCTGAACTTCGATTCGTCGGATCATGGATCTGTTTTGTCGGATCATGGATCTGTTTTATCGAAAACACTGACAACATTACTCGACGATCATCCATCTATTCAAACGCTTGCGATTGGTGTCGCTGGTGCCGTTGATACAACCGGCACGATCCTATTCGCCCCAGATTATCCGACGCTTGACGGTCGCCCCTTGCAAAAAGAACTGACGGAACGGTTCGAGCGACCCGTCATCGTCGAAAATGATATGAATGCAGCGGTTCGTGCCCAAGCTTCTGATAACGAGACGACCGTCTATATGTATCTCGGAACGAACGGACCGGGAGCCGGTCTCGCCGTTTCAGGTCGTGTCGTCCGAGGAGCGCATCACTTCGCTGGAGAGATCTCGTTCATCCCGTTTGACGACAAGCGAAATGTCGGTCAAGTACTCGCAACGACTGCACCACACTCTGACGATTGGTATGAGGCATTATGTCGAATCATTCTCTCGTTTAGCGTCACTTTGAATCCAGATGTCATCTTGTTTACGGAGTCCGATGTCTCGGATGACGGATTAGCACGGTTGACGGAACGATGCGCCAAGCGCTTTCCGCTCGACAAATTACCTCAATTGAGGAAAGGCGACTGGGAAACTGATTACTTAGATGGTCTGATGCAACTGAGCATCCAGTCATTCATTGAACAAATTCCGTTAGGAGGTCTCGCCCGATGACCCGTCTACTATTACCTTTGATTTATCTCGCTTTCATCAGTCTTGGTCTGCCGGATGCATTACTCGGTACAGCGTGGCCTGTGATGCGGCTCGATCTCGACGCACCGCTCGACATGGCAGGCTGGCTCTTCATGACGATCGCTGCCGGAACGATCGTTTCGAGTCTGTTTAGCGGTCGCTTGATCGAACGTTATTCAACGGGTCCGATCACGGCAGCTTCTGCTGGTTTGACGGCACTGGCATTGATCGGTTTTTTCGTTGCTCCCTCCTTGATTTGGCTCTTCGTCCTTGCGATCCCGCTCGGACTGGGTGCTGGAGTTGTTGACGCGGCATTAAACCACTTCGTTGCCACCCATTATCAAGCGCATCATATGAACTGGCTCCATTGCTTCTGGGGCATTGGTGCGACAGCTGGTCCACTCATCATGGCTGGCGTATTGCTCGATTCCGGTTGGCGTGTTGGTTACCTCGTCGTCGGCGTATTGCAACTTATTTTGATGATTATCTTGATCGTCAGCTTACCACTCTGGAAGCGGGCTCCGAAACACGTGTCCGAACAGGTTCAGACCGTGAATACGTCTTCTGGAAAACCACGTGGATTGATTGCCGCTCTCGCAGCGTTTTGCTTTTATTGCGGCGTCGAGGCGGTCGTCGGGCTGTGGGGCAGTAGTTATCTTGTCCAAGTCCGGTCCTTTTCCGTAACATCAGCAGCGACGTGGATTTCCGTCTACTACGGAAGTATCACCGTGGGTCGATTCATTAGTGGTTTTCTGTCGCTGCGCTGGTCGAATCGTCGTTTGATTCGTGTCGGTCAATGGACGGCATTCGTCGGAGCCGCCTGTTTCATCCTCGCACCCGCTGCCTGGATGCCGCTTGGTTTCGTACTTGTCGGGCTTGGTCTCGCACCGATTTATCCGGCAATGCTCCATGAGACGCCGGTTCGCTTCGGGGAGGCTGCGGCGCAACGGCTGATGGGGGTACAAATGGCATTCGCCTATACCGGTAGTACCTTCATGCCGCCATTGTTCGGCTGGCTGGCGACGTCCTATTCCTTATCGTTGTTCCATTGGTTTACGATCAGTCTCATCTTCTTGATGCTGGTCGCTACGGAAGGGTTGAACCGGATGTTGTTCAGACAGCGATTGGCAAAAGCGTCTTGAAAAAAGGAGGAATGGAGATGAAGATTGAACATATCGCCCTCTGGGTGGCAGACCTTGACGGGATGCGTCAATTCTACGAAACACATTTTGATGCTACGGCAGGCGATCGGTATCATAATCCGACGAAAGGGTTCACATCGTATTTCCTGACGTTCTCGAGTGGTGCGCGCCTTGAGTTGATGCAACGGACGGATATCACGGAACGGACGATGAATGCGCTCGGGTATGCCCACTTCGCCTTTTCGCTCGGCAGCAAACAAGCGGTCGACGACTGGACGGCTCGGTTACAGGACGCAGGTGTACAACATCTTGACGGTCCCCGGACGACGGGTGACGGGTATTATGAAAGTACGATCACGGACCCGGAAGGTAATGTGATCGAGTTGACGATCTAATGATGAAACGAAACAATCCCTCATTCTGATTAGAGTGAGGGATTGTTTGTTGCTCGATGACTGCTCAATGGTTTCCTGCTTGTTGGTATGTTTCGTGACGAGCTGGTGTATGACACGCGTTCATTCAGGATATCTTTAGACGACTTATTTAAAAAACTCTTTCACTGTAAACATTTATAATGATACGCTTAAAAAAACCAAATTATGACTATGTGTATTCATTTTACGAGGAGGTAGTTTATGCGAAGGCATTTGGGATGGATCTCAATCGGCATCGTGGTTTTCACTTTCCTTACTGTTAAGCTCTTACCGTTCAATGGTTTTTGGGGTACGAACTATATGTTAGCTGGACTATTGCTTGCGATAGTGTGCGCCATCATAAGTCTAAAAAACACGGGGAAAATCCTTGCATTAACATTGCTCACTTCTCTATTGGTTTTTTTTATTTTTTCAGTGATCGGCTTCTTAGCACTAGCTTGAGCGTTTTGCGAACCGATGAAAAGACGGTTGATGATCAATTAATATCATTACGATATTTCTTCTTAAACACGTCATAAGTTGCTGAATCACCGAACAGAAGGAAACAACCGCGATCATCATAGATATTCATGACGATATTTCGATCTACGTTCACGAAAAAGACTTCCGGATAGTATGTATACGTTTGACGAAATCTTGGCTGCAGCGTCGGGAAATCCTGATGGCAAATCGCTTTGATTACACGCTTATAATCCAACGCGTTTTTGTTCGGTAATAACACGGCATATTCGGATACCCGCTCTTCTTCATCCATCATTTTCTCTACGAACTTTATGTTGTATTTATCTTCTTTACGTCTTAAGTGACGGAACACTTTCGTCGCTGACTTTTGATACTTACCGCGCTCACTTCTCACATGCACGACGAAAAAAAGGGGGTCCACTTCTCGGAATAGATCCTTAAACAGTTCGTTCGATTTTTCGTATGCCTGTTTGAAGTATTCCTCATTGATTTCATCTGAATTTTTCTTTAACTGATAAAGATTTTTCACTAAGTCTACGTGAATTACTAAATCCTTCTTGACGAAGGAACGATCAAATAAGTTCACATTCCCAAAATGTTGTTGTAAGTATTGTTCGAAGTTCATTCCAAAGCTCCTTTATTCTGATGAGGACAGATGTACTGTTTTAAATAACTACAATCGCATGTTGCAGGACGAATCGATTTAATGATCGATACAATAAGTGTAGAAAGGAGGATAAGAAGATGATCATTGATACATTATCGAATCATCCTGAACAATTAGAAGTGGTTTCCACAATGATTCATACCGAATTCGTTCAAAAGAAAAAAGGGACGGCACCTTATGAAAAAGTAAAAGCATTTTTAGACAAAAAAACAAGTGAACCATATCCTATGACGTTCGTTGCCTTAGATGATGTCACGTGTATCGGAACCGTCTCCCTCTTTGAAAATGACTTGAACGAACGACTAGCCTATACGCCTTGGCTCGCTTCTTTATTCGTTGAAAAAGTCTATCGGAATCAAGGAATCGCGCAGCAACTCATCAATCAATTAATCGTCTACGCCAAATCACGACAGATCACTACAATTTATTTAAAAACAGAAAACGCTTCAGCATATTATATAAAATTAGGTTGGACATTGGTCGAGACGATCGAGACAACGGATCCACCCATACATATTTTTTCATACACGATTGATGAGAATTGATATCTTCATATGAACGACGAAAGCCATTTCGATGTTAATTGTCTTAAGGGATTTCTCATTATATTTTAAATGATTAAGTTCTTGCTGACGTGGACAAAACTATTTCTCTTTCTTGAATCGGTCATTCGAATTGGAATAGACGACTGCAAATACAATAAGAAAGAATAGTAGCATGATACCCAAAGTAAACAAAGAGTGATATCCAAACAGCTCGCTCCCAGCGATCAACAGGATGCTAAAACAAATGCCGTACATGATCTTACCCATGAATTGACATAGGGCGACTTCGTCATAATCTTGTTTCTTACTTTCAGACAACGTATTATATCCTGCAAGCAATGATGCGCCTTTTCCTTTCGATAGAACGATAGCAAACACCAGCAGAGGAGCAAGGATTACAAAATAAATAATGGATTCGCTCATGACCATCCGCTCCTTTCTCTCGTTTTAATGTATGACGCGTATCAATTCATTAACGCTTTTACATTCCTTTAAGTTTCATAATCTTTTTGAATTACCCACTGGATAATATGTTTGTCTCTTTTACTATCATTCTTAAGTTGAATGATTGACTCATTTTTCTGTTTTTATAGACCGATTTCTCAACCTTCTATTATAATTAGGTAATGATTGGATTTTTTTACTTACATATGGAATAAAAAACATTCATTCAAAGGAGGGTTCATCCATGACTGAATCGGTACATATTTTCAGCCACACTTCACTTCAGTTGATGATTGATGCAAGGTCCATCATAAGACAGTACATCTTACCACGGGAGGGGTTTGCCGATGCTTAAGTTCATCTGGAATTCCTGGTGGCGTAATAAAGAGCGATTCATCCTGCTACTTGTCGGCGTTCTGATCGTCAGTACTGGACTGAGCTATTTGATCGGAACGACGCAAGCCAATAACGGAACCGTCGTCGATGAACTGCAAAAACGCTGGGCCTCCTCTTACGACATCGTCGTCCGACCAGAAGGTAGCCGGAGCGTGACGGAAGACTTAAAGTTACTCGAGCCAAACTACATGAGTGGTCTCGATGGTGGCATCACGCGTAAACAATACGAGACAATCAAAAAAATGACTGACGTCGAGGTTGCTGCCCCCATCGCGATGATTGGGTATAACCAAACACTTTCGAGTATCGGTACGCATACGATTGATCAAGAAGGGATTTATAAACTGACGATCAAAGACACGCAAGACACCGGGTTACAGAACGAATCCTCGAGTGGCGTCACCTTCTTAGCAGCGGGATGGGAACCTACAGAAAATGCAGTAAAATCAGGCGTGTCCCCCCTTCCACTTGGAAAGCAGCCTCTTTTTGAGTATGGGAGTCAAGTCATGATTGCAGGGGTTGATCCTGAGGCGGAAGCCGCACTCGTTGGCTTAGATAAAGCGACGACCAAAGGAACCTATAGTAACTATTTTTCAAAAGATGATCAAGTCACCTCGTTTGGTGAAGATGGTGTCCAAATTCCGATCCTGTTGAACAATCGTGAATACGTGGACGCGTCGCGCATCTACACGTACGAAAAAGTAGAGCTTCCGTCGAAAGAGACATCCATTAACGATCTGGTACAACAAGTCGAACAAAAAGGCGGAAATAAATACTTAGACTCTTTACCGACAAGTGGTGCGAAACGTTATACGATCACGACACAAGATGTCCAGAAAAAGCTCGTCAATGATATTTTAAAACATACGTTACCGACTGCTGAAGAGACGAACAGTAATTCCTTTACGTGGATTGCCTTAAAACCGTCTCCGATCGACTACCGCTCGATCAAAAGTCCGTACGCATCACGTTGGCCGTTCACCTATCAAGTCCAACCGAAACAAGTCGAGCAAGATTCCTTACTCGCTAAACGCAGCATGTACCGGGAAGCGCGGATGTTCGGAAAAGAAAGCACGGACTGGCCAAAGGTCAACTTGAACTACATCGGGGTCTTTGATCCGAAAAAATTGAACATCTCGAAAGATCCGCTAACGGAACTGCCGATGGAGACGTATTTCCCGTCAAAAGCCCAGTGGGTCATGGATAAGAATGAACGTCCCGTCAATCCGGTTCGAGACGTTAAACCGACGAATGATCCGTACGATTTCCTGACGAAACCACCATCGATGCTGACGACGCTTGATGCTGCGTTTAAGATTCGTGGTGACAAAGCGATCTCTGCCATCCGCGTCAACGTCAAAGGTGTCGAGACGATGAATGCTGCTAGCGAGAAAAAGCTCCAACAGGTGGCGACAGAAATCGAACAGAAGACAGGTCTAATCACGGACGTGACCCTCGGCTCGTCACCGCAGCTCGCCTTAACCTATTTACCGGGACTAAAAGACGAATCAGCACTCGGGTGGGTTCAACAACCGTGGATTAAGCTCGGCTCGTCGATTGCGATCTTTCAGGAAGCAAAAGTCGGGATGAGTGGCATCATCGCAAGTGTCATCGCTGTCGCCCTCGTCTATGTCTTCAGCTCGAACATCATTTTGCTGTATGCACGAAAGAAAGAATTCGCGATTTTACTATCACTCGGTTGGCGTCCGCGCCAGCTGTCAAAACTACTGTTCCTCGAAGCCACGCTGCTCGGGACACTCGTCGTCTTGATTGCCTGGACGATTCTCGGTTCGTTCTGGGTCACGACGGACAACCCGATTGCAATCGGTCGAATTTTATTGATTGGTCTTGCTGGTTTACTTATTTACTGGGGTGGAACGCTCGTGCCGATGACGCTCATCCGTCGGATCAAACCGTACGAAAGCATGCGTTTCGGTGAAGTCTCAAAAGGTCGCCGTTTCGTCCGCGCGCGTAGCGTGCTTGGGATGAGCATCAACCAGCTCGTCACCTACTGGCAACGGACATTACTCTCCGTCGTCGCGATTGCCTTACCGACGAGTTTGTTCATATTCTTCTTGTTTATCACGTTCCGACTGAAAGGTGTTTTGTATGCAACGTGGCTCGGCGAATATGTCGCACTCGAAGTCGGGACGATGCACTACGTCGCGATGGGTGTCGCTTTACTGATTGCCATCCTGACGACGACCGAAATAATGTGGCAAAACGTCAATGAACGGAAAAGTCAGCTCGCCGTCCTTAAAGCAACAGGCTGGCAAGACGGTCAAGTTCGTTTACTCGTACTAAGTGAAGGCATGATGACAGGGCTCTGCGCTGGTGTGATTGGTCTTTTGACAGCACTTGGAATGATTGGCTTCGTTTACGGACAATTTCCGGTCCAAGAGCTTGGTTTCCTCAGCATCATGCTCTTGATTCCGGTGATCACGGGTCTGTTAGGTGCCTTGCTCCCTGCCGAACGTGCCGTCCGGATTACACCGAATGCTGCACTCGGCAGTATCGTCGAAAATACGCAAGCAACAGAACGGCGTTTCAAATGGACAATTGGATCCATCGCCGCTTCCTTGTGTATCGGAGTGGCAAGCCTATTCTTGTTCGCCTCAACGGAATCCTCGACGACTACAACACAGAGTGCTCCTCAACAACAGACGAGCGGACATAAATTAAAGGATTTGGCTTCTGATGCAAAATCATCTGATGACAAGAAAACAGGTGATCAAGAGGCGGCAATTAAAAAACTAATGGAGAAAGGAGTTATTCAAACCTATCTGGGTGATCCGAAAGCAAAATATGAGCTATTTTATGCTAAATCACTCGTTCCAACACCAAAAGAACTGAATTTAAAGGAAAAGCTTGGTTATCGGTATGTCACAATTCCTGTCTTTATGTACAACTCGGATATACAAAGTAAAGGTGCATATTCAACTTACAGACCAGGAACATTTACGCTGACCTCGCTAGAAGGTAAAGAATATTCTACCGTCGATTATGTCAATCATAATGAAAAAGCATTTAAGAACGGCTATCAGTACTTCGCTCCATATAAGTCACTTGTCGACTTAGTCTATCAAGTTCCTGACGATCAAAAGGTATTTGTTCTTTATGCATCAGATGAGGCTTTTCCAAAGGATACGACAGTGAAGATTGAACTCGATTAAAATGAACAGAATATGAATATAGTCCTTAACACGTAAATGAGAGTAGCCTCTGTTTCATCATCGAAACCGAGGCTACTCTCATTTTTTACTAAAAAAGATATGTATGGGTGTAACTCACAATGTATCGTGCACGCGCATCCGTTCTAATTCTTTTTCTTGATTCTCTTTAAGCTTCTTTCGACCACGCGACCATTGTTCCCACAGTGAAATCATGCCGACTCCTAAAATCAATACATAGGCTAAAAAACTATTGTATCTACCATCAAAGTAACGCCATGTCAGGAAAATCACTAAAACGATTGGCATGATGATACCGAGATACGGATTATGACGACTCGATAAAAAATATTGTATTCCTAAACAGATGCTGATAATTAGAGCAGAAATGAAAAAGTTCATTCGCTGTTACCCCTCTCAAGTCGATATTTTTCGATGATTTTTTTGGCATCTTCAATCGTGATCCGGTCTTCGATAGCCATTTGTTTAATGTATGCGATGAACGGTTCATTCTCGATTTTCTCATTCACTTCGATTTTCTGAATGATCCGATCGACGCGAATCCGGACTGTGGGATAGGAGACATCATAATGTTTCGCCAGTTCTTTCAAAGAACCCGAGCTTACGATGAATTTTTTAACGAATTCCATCTCTTCCAATTCTAGAGATAAAACCCAATCTGGAACATCATCTTTTTTCATTTACCATTTCCCTCCCATGTCACCATAATAGCATCCAATTAAATAAAGTTAAAGTATTTTTGATATTAATTAAACATTTAACCAATAAATAATTAAAATATATTCATTATTTCGCTTGTCATAGTGATTCGAGTCATGGTAGTTTAGGATTGTCAAATCGGAAAAATAAGGAAAAGGAGTGTTTTACTTGAAAAGAACAACGGAATACATATTTGCTGTCATCGGTATCGTCTTGTTTGGATCATTATGTTTAGGTGGGTTTCTATTGTCTGGATCGATTGCGGATCACGCTGGCATAAAGGAGTTGGTCGATCAATTCATCCAGGATGAGAACATTACGGATGTCACGTCTACCCAAATCCTCACATCCTTCCAACAATTCTTCTTGTACCTTGGTGCCGTCTCTCTTTTATGTACGATAGGCGGAATCGTCTCAATCGTCCGGATTCGCAAAAACGGTTCAGCAGGAAAGATGTTGATCATCACTGCAATTCTTGGTGGGATCTTTACATTACTCGCCGGTGTCTTTGGTTCAATCGCTTATTTGATCGCCGGTATCACTAACGTCACGAAGAATAAAAAGATAGCACGGCAATACTAAACTCAAACAGAAAGGTGTGTCGATATGTTCGCGATTACACTTCGAGAATTTAAATCGCTTTTCCAAAGTATTCGAGCCATCCTGATCATCGTCGTCTTGTTCGGTGTGACGATTGGTTCCGCTAAGCTTGTCAGCCAGTTCAAAGGACAACTTAGTGATCTCGGTCTAGGTGACAACGCCTATATCATCGGTTTGATGCTACTTCTGTTCTTAGCATCTCCTTTATTCGTGACGAGTATTTCTCATAGTAGCGTCAACAAAGAGATTGAATCGAAGACGATTCGTTTTCTTGCGACGAAAACTTCTCGTGAGAACATCATTTTCGGGAAGTTTTTAGGCAACGTTTCGTTTTGGGTCCTCTGTCTGACAGTCGCTCTCTTGTTGATCGTTCCATTTTCAAAATCGTTCCCGATCGTCGATTTGATCCAGAGTATCATCTTCGTCTCTTACTTCATCGGTCTGTCGCTGTTTCTTTCGACAGTCGTCAACAGCTCTGCAATGACGATGTTCGTCGGTATCTTCATCTCGATCGCGCTTCCGGTCATTGGGATGTGGAGTCTTATTTCGAAGAATGTCATCGTTGATACGTTGTCTTACTTGACGCCCTATTATTACTACACGCAAGAAAACACTGCATACACGTATCTTGTCTTGATCCATATCGCCGTCTTCGTCATCGCGAGCTTGATGATCTTTAAAAGGAGAGATTTATGATGCTAGCCCTTCGCGCAACCAATCTAACGAAACAGTACGGCAATAAGACCGTCGTCAACCAGTTGAATCTCGAAATCAAACAAGGGGCCATCTTCGGCTTCCTGGGTCAAAATGGCGCCGGTAAATCAACATTCATCAACATGATCACGGGTCTTGTCCGCCCGACATCCGGAACGTTCGAGTTACTCGGAGCGCCGAACGATTCCTTGAAGGACGTCCGGACCCGAATCGGCGTCCTGCCGGATTACTCGACCTTTTACGAAAACTTCACGGCGCTCGATCACTTGAAGTATTTCAGCAAAGTCCTCGGTCTGAAGACGACGACGGACGAGTTAAAGCAACTCCTCCGTGATGTACAACTCGAAGACGCCATCGATGTAAAAACGAAGAACTACTCCTTTGGGATGAAAAAAAAGCTCGGGATCGCCCAAGCCCTGATTAATCGACCGGAAATCCTATTTTTAGATGAACCGACGTCTGGCGTTGATGCCAACTCGATTCTCGGGATTCATACTTTGATTCGTAAGATCGCAGCAGACGGAACGACGATTTTCTTAACGTCTCATAACTTGGACGAGGTCGAAAAACTGTGTACGGAGATTGCGATCATGCAGGACGGAACGATTCAGACGCAAGGCACGATGGAGGAGTTACGGGAACAACATGAAAAGAACATCACCGTTCACGTAAAACATGCACCGCTCGACAATGATACACAACAACATCTGCAGACCAAGTTGTCGACACTTGCGAAAGACGTCAACGTCTCCTCTACTCACTCGACGTTCATCGTCCAAAGTGAACACGATATTGCTACGATCAATAGCTATCTCGTCTCACAACACGTTAACGTGTATCGACTTGCAGTAGAGGAAGCGTCGTTGGAAGAGATCTTCTTGAATTTAGGTACAGAAATCCGCTCGGCGTAAAGTGAAAAACATGCCTCATGATGAATTAAACAAAAACTTCTATACAACAATCCCCCTCATTCCAATTACGAAATGAGGGGGATTGTTTTGTTTTCTTTCATCCGTTCAAGCCGCCCGCTCTCTCCGTAAGAGATACAGAAAGTACGGTACACCGATGATTGCTGTGATCAATCCGGCTGGTACTTCAAGTGGCGGATGAATTCCGCGACCGAGCGCATCAGCGACGACGAGTAACCCACCGCCGAGCAACAGCGCCATCGGTAAGACAGCGAGGTGTTTATGTCCGACGAGACGACGTGCCATATGTGGGGCAATCAGACCGATGAAGCCGATTGCACCGACCGTCGCAACGGCAACACCGGCTAGGACGACAGCGAGCGCCAAGAAGACGTGCCGCGTCCGCTGAATTGGTAACCCAAGACCGATACTGACTTCTTCACTAAGTGATAAGATATCAAGTTGACGATGGCGATAGAAGAGGATCGCACCAATCACGACGAGGACAGGTGCTAAGATCATCACTTCCTGCCACCCTTTCCCAAATAGACTTCCGGCAAGCCAGACGAGTGAATCGTTCGTCTGGAGTGGAAATTTAATCAACAGGTATTCTGTTCCCGAGGCACAGATCGCACTGACAGCGATACCAAGTAACGCAAACGAACTGCGGGAGACGTTTCCTCCCCGCTCAAGCATCATCAATGCCAGCATGACGATTGCTGCTCCGATGAAGGCGGCAATCGGTGTCAACAAGAGCGGACCATCCGGCACTAAGGCAATCGTCAAAACGGCGAACAGAGACGCTCCGTTCGTCACCCCAATCACGTCCGGTGAGATCAATGGATTGCGGATGACACTTTGTAAGATGACTCCAGCAAGAGCGAAACTCGCTCCTGCTAAAAAGGCGAGGACCGTTCGCGGCAAGCGGTAATTTTGGACGATGAAGGCATCCTTTCCACCGAAGAATGACTGCCAGAGTTCCGTTACCGATAACTGAATCGATCCGACCGACAGTAAGGCGAAGCTCGTGACAAGAACTAAAACTGCGACAAGTAGAATCCGACGCATCTCTCTCATCGTAATCCCCCTTTCATCTGGCGGCGTGCCAAGATAAGGAAGAAGGGTGCCCCGAGCAATGAAGTCACGATGCCGACTGGTGATTCATACGGATAGGCGATGAAGCGCGCCAGGACATCAGCGTACGTCAACAACAGACCACCGATGACGGCAGAGACGGGTAAGACGATCCGGTAGTCCTCACCAACAAGGCGACGCGTGATATGCGGCACCATCAGACCGATGAAGCCGATCGCTCCGGCAACGGCAACCGTTACCCCTGCGAGTAACACGACACTGATACCCGCAAGCAGACGGATCCGCGTCACTTTTTGTCCGAGTCCGACCGCGACGTCTTGCCCGAGTTGGAAAACGGCGAGCGACTTCGCGAGACTTGCCGCAAGAATCAAACCTGCGAGCGACCATGGGAGAACGATCCGGAGTTCGAGCCAGCTTGCGTCACTGAGCGAACCGGACAACCAGTACAAGACGTTCGTGATCCGGTCGTTGAACAAAATCAAGCCTTTCGTTAGCGACGTCAACAAGAGATGAATCGCCATCCCGACGAGGGCGAGTTTTAACGCCGTCATCCCGCGAATCGAAGCGAACGAAAAGACGAGCACGCCACCGAGCAAGGCACCGGCAAAGGCGAAGTAAAGCAAGTTCGCCGTCCCGAGTGACGGAAAGATGAGCAGGCTTAAGACGACGAGAAACGACGCACCGGCGTTGACACCAAAGACTTGTGGTGAAGCGAGCGGGTTCCGCGTCACAGCTTGCATGATTGCTCCAGCGACGGCAAGATTCGCTCCGAGCAACAACCCGAGTAAGAGACGCGGCAACCGCAGATTCGTCAGGACGAGTCCCGCTTTAGAGGTCGTACCACTGATCCACTCCTGCACTAAGTGGACCGGATTCATCTGTGTGATGCCAAAGAACAAGCTACTATAAACGGCCAAGCAACTGAGTAAGATAAGTACGAAAATCAGACGTTTCCGCTGCACCGGATCTTTCCCCTTTCATCAAGACGAAAAGCCAGATTGCTCCGGCTTTTTGTCGTTCGTTATTTCTGTTTGAGCAATTGAATTGCTTCGTCAACGATTTGTTCAGCAGCGTCCAGACCACGGTAACGTGTCCAGAGGTCACGATTGACTTCGTAGACTTCTCCGTTTTTGACCGCTGTGATCTGATTCCAGAGCGGATTATCCTTCCACTCTTTTAGTAACTTCGGATCGGCTTCCGCCATGAAGATGACGTCCGGATCCCACTTGACCATCTGCTCTAACGTGATCGTCACGGTCGGTTCCGCTGTTTTCGTAACGGCATTCTCGATACCAATCTTCTCGAGCAACTCACCGTCAAACGACGTCTCACCGTGTGCTGTCAGTGAATCGGCGCGGAAGACACCGACCATGACTTTCCGGTCATCTTTTGGATCAACCTTCTTCTTCGCTGCCCGCAAGCGCTCTTCATGAAGCGCAAGGCGATCGTCCATCTGTTTCGTTTTGCCGACCGCTTCAGCAATCGTCTTGAACGAATCGATGTTCTCTTCATATGTTGCATTGCGACTCTTCAAGATGATCGTCGGTGCAATTTCTTGCAATTGCTTGTAAATTCCTTTATGACGATTGAAGTCGCCGATGATCAAGTCCGGTTGCAAGGAACTGATCACTTCAAGATTCGGTTGTTGGCGTGTACCGACTTCCGTGAACTCGATGTCTTTTCCGAGTAATCCAGAGACATCCGTCTTGTTTTCTTGTGCAATCCCGACCGGTGTGATGCCTAGTTCGTCTAACGCATCAACGAACGAGAATTCGAGCGCGACGACCTTCTTCGGCTTTTCCGGTACTTTCGTTTTTCCTGCTTCGTGCGTAATCGTCCGCGTCTTTTCGTTCGATTGCTCTGCTTGACTAGAACAAGCCGCAAGCATCAAACTGCTCAACACGAGGAGCGTCAACGCTGTCATCCAAGTTTTCCGTCTCATGGTGAGACCTCCTTTGATTCGTGATTCGACATTGAGAATCATTCTTAATTAATCCTGTCTCAGCATATCAAAGATTTCCATCGAACAAAAGGGAAATCCTTATTTTCAGATAATATAGGCTAACATTCACATTCTCTGAAGCAATATGGGATAATCAGGTAGTGAACAAAGGAGGGATCAGAGATGGATTGGATGAAAGACTTAGAACAGCGAATTGAGTTTCCGCTCGATGCAATCACGTTTGATCAGTTACCTGACTTACTCGAAGCCTTCGCCTACCAGTTACCGTTCGAGAATACGACCGTCCTTGAGAAGCGAATCCGTCCGTTTAGCGACGAGCGCTTCATCGAGACGTTTCTGACAGAACGACGCGGTGGTGTCTGTTATGACTTAAACGGACTGCTGCACCGGGTCCTGCAGGAACTAAATTGTCCCGTTCGACTCGTTCAAGCGACTGTTTACGATACGAAGTCGGACGCCTGGTCAGCGACCGGACCGACCCATGTTGCGGTCATTTGGAATGAAACGCACTTGCTCGATACCGGCTTCGGCGTCAATTTACCGCTCGTTCCTGTTCCGTTGAGTGGGGAGACCGTTGATTCCGCAAGCGGCAGTTACCGGATCATCAATGATGACACACTTGAGATGAAGCGGACGGGACAAGCGAAATTTGTGACAGGTTACCGGTTCGACCAAGAGACACCCATTACAACAGATGACTTATCGAAGATGGAACAGATCATCCAGCAGAGCGACGCTTCGCCGTTCAATAAAGGTCGCCTCGTTGCAATGCGGACGCCGCGCGGACAAAAGACGTTGACTGAGCGGACGTTACGGATTGAAGAAACGACGACGACCGAGTTACCGGTCGCAGGTCCCGCCCAATTCGAGATGCTGTACAACACACACTTTTTAGGACGGGAGTCGTAAATCATGGATCGTTATACACTTTGTTTAATCCGACACGCAGACCACTTTTTACTCGTCAATCGGCAAAAACGTCCGGCGATGGGCATGTGGAATGGTGTCGGTGGTAAGATCGAACCGGGCGAGACACCGGAAGCCGCCGTCATCCGCGAGACGTTTGAAGAGACAGGCATCACGCTCACCTCAGTGACATCAAAAGGCATCGTTCGCTTACATGGGGAAGAGACATCTGGCATGTACCTCTACCTGGCTGATTTAGAAGATCGTCCGTTTCCAACACCGGTCATGACAGTTGAAGGAATCCTCGATTGGAAATCACTCGACTGGATTTTAGGCGACGATAACATGGGTGTCATCAGCAACCTCCGGCACTACCTACCGATTGTTCTGTCGACCGAACACCCGTTACTGCATGACTTCCATTACGATGGACATACAATCACGGCATACGAGACACATGAATTAATTGAGACATAACACAACATCCCCGCTTGTCCTTTCGGACAGGCGGGGATGTCTCGTTAGAATAGATGTAAGCCCGTCACGATGACAGCAACGATAACAATGCCCGGTAACAAGTTCGCGACGCGGATCTTCGTGATTCCGGCGAGATTGAGACCGATCGCTGCAATCATCACCCCACCGGTCGCCGTCATCTCCAAGATGAATTCTTGCAGCGCGGCGTCGGGAATGAACTTCGTGATGGCAACGGCACTCAGTGCAATCGCCCCTTGATAGATAAAGACGGGAATCGCTGAGAACATGACGCCGATCCCGAGCGTTGAACTGAGGACGAGCGCCGTGAAGCCGTCAATCAACCCTTTCGTATAGAGGACATCGTGATCCTGACGCAGTCCACCGTCGAGCGCACCGAGGACACCCATCGCTCCGATGACGAAAATCAACGTCGCGGTGACGAAGCCTTCGGCGATATTTGATGGACGACCGCGACTGATCTTACGCTCGAGCCAAGCCCCCATCCGGTCGAGCGTCTCATCGAGGCGGAACCATTCTCCGATCGCACCTCCGAGAACAAGACTACCGATGACGATCAAAAAGTTCGTGCTTTTCATTCCCATCTGGATCCCGAGGACGACGACGGCTAGACCAATCGCTTGCAAGACCGTCTCCTTCATCCGTTCCGGAATCCGGTGGAACATCAATCCGAGCAACGTCCCGACGATGATCAGGACGGTATTGACGAGTGTACCTGTTAAAACCATCTGACAGCCTACTTTCTCAATTGATTTTTCTTTTAGCGGGACGGACGACCGTCCGCTCCGCCTGATTCAAGCTATGCAACGTCATCCCGAGCATGACGAGGATGATCCCGAATGTCGCGAGTCCCGTCGGTAGTGCCGCATGGAGAAACAAAATCTCCCCGAGAACGGTAAAGACGATCTCAAACGACTGGGTCGCCTCGATCGCGGCTAACCGGACCGGTTCCGTCCGGACGAGCGACGTCGCGTAGAAAAAGAGCGATGTCGCGATGACGCCCGAGAATAAGGCGACGAAGCCGGACTGAGTCACTTGACTGACACTCGGCAAACCGACTTGTATGTAAGCAATCACCGAGAGAACGATCCAAAACGGTAGACTCGCGATCGTCATTCCAAGGATCCGCTCGAATACATCGAGCTCATCCCCATACCGTTCCATCATCTTCCGGTTACCAAGCGGATAGGCAATCGCAGCGACGAGCACCGGCAAGGCACCGAACAGTAAGGATTGTAGCGATAGACTTCCTGCGACGGATAACTGCATGACGACGACCCCAAGGACGATCAAGACGGAATACTTAAGGGCCGACCACGGAATCCGTTGCTTGAACAAGGGAGCAAGCAGCGGTCCGGCTAGGATCGTCAATTGCCACGTTCCGGCAATCAGCCAGCCCGGCGCATGATCGGCAGCAAGACAGATGCTACCGTAAAACAGTCCGAAACCAATCGTTCCGTATAGTAACCAAAAACCGAAGTCGGCTCGCAGTGCCTGTAAGACGCGACCAACTCCCCGACGCATCAAGACGATGACGACGAAGAACGGCAACATCAAGAAGAAGCGAAGCGACGCACTGTAGATCCAGTGCCCCCCTGCTCCTTGCATCGATTGATTTAAGATGAAGGTGACGGCAAAGAACATCGCCGCCAAGATCCCATAAATGATTGGTCGCATCAGCGCTCCTCCTTTAGTGTCGAGACGAGTAAACGTCCGAGCCCGTTCCAGTTATGTTCCGTCGCCTGGACGAGCTGCTCGACATCCCGTTGTTGACATGCAATCAAAATCGCCGCATGATCGGCAATCGATTGACGACCGAGTCGATTGAACTGGGCGTATTCGAGCCGGCGGATCAGCGGCGTCAATCGGCGAATCGTTTCACGTAGCTGAGCGTTCTGACTGCGCAACACAAAAACATCGTGAAAGGCATCGTCAAGCGTCAGCGCTGTCTCCGTCTCCTGTTGGTCGATTGCCGTCGTGAACTGTTGGTGAATCGTTTGAAGTTCCATCAAGTCGTCTTCCGTCAATTGCGGTCCCGCTAGACGCGCTGCTAGCCCGTGCAGTGTCGCGATAATCGGATAGGTTTGCTGTGCCTGTTCAGCATCAAGCTCCGTCACGATCGTCCGCGAGCCCCGTTTCGCAAAAATCAATCCCTCCTCCTCGAGTCGTTTCAAGGCTTCGCGAACCGGCGTCCGGCTGACACCGAACATTTCCGCGAGCGCTTGATCGTTCACCTTCTCACCTGGGGCGAGGCGTAAAGTGATAATGTGATGCTGTAAACGTCGATATACTTCCTCACTGAGAGGAAGTCGTGCAATGGCTAAATCATCTGTAGGTTTCATACAAGTAATATATTACATATTAATCAATGATACTAGCTTTATTCAAAAAAACTCCCCGTCAAACAACGAGGAGTCAACTATTCAAACGTTACGTGGATTCATCGGTCCATTCAGGTGACTGAGATCGTGCCGTTTCAACAAGATCAATTGAATGACAATCGCGACGAGTAGATAAGCTTGCGTCAAAAGAGGAGTGATGCCTAAATTGACGTTCACGACATCCGCTGCAATGCTCGCGAAATCCCACAGCGCATGGAAAATGATCAACGGCCAAAGATTATTCAGCTTGAGTGCGATGATCGCTAAGAACACGCCAAAAACGAATGTATTCGCAAGTTGGAACAACATCGCTGCCGGTGGAATCAAGGCGATTAAATTAAGCAAATGGAAAGATGAGAACAGAAGCGCACTGATAAGGACGGCACGATACGGATGTTCGTTCGGTTTGAGATAGCGTAAGATGATGCCCCGAAACAAGACTTCCTCATTGAAACCGACGAATAAGGTCGTC
Organism: Exiguobacterium sp. s91; assembly: GCF_018618915.1. NCBI lineage: Bacteria > Bacillati > Bacillota > Bacilli > Caryophanales > Exiguobacterium > Exiguobacterium sp. s91. Next base: position 1,378,063 of record NZ_JACSMZ010000001.1, read on the forward strand.
AGGAAGACGATTCCGACAAGTTGGAGTGCCGATGATGATATCGAGGACGTGAACAACGCATTGACGATCAATCCGACTTGAACGAGAACGATCAGCAGTAACGGAATGTACCAGATTAGACCCCGCGACTGCAATTTCGAAAACCCGACGGCAGCAAACGTGGCATGACGACGAATGTACCAGACGAGAAAAATCGCTGTTGCGACTTCACCGAAGATCGCGATACGTAACAACTCCGGTTCACCGTAACGAAGACCGAAACCAAACGCAGAGATCGCCATGACGATACCCATGATGATGAAGACGACGGTTGCCGAGACGACGGTATTTCGTTTATCCACGATCAATACCTCCCTTTTCAAACGAGCGACCTTTCTTCTGTATCATTGATTTACCTTTTTTTCAGAGAAATAAATCCACATCGACAATAGATTCCTTCTGTAAGATAACTCTAAATTTCAATTTCTTTGTTAAACACAGTAAATCATTTAAGACACTTAAATCTTTCTTTAAAGAGATATAGAACGTCTACTATAATTAGTTTTAAAACAATTTATATTTTTATAAAGCTTATTTTGTTATCGAGCAACACATCAAAGAATTTTCCGATATCTTGATGAGAGTTCTTAGATTGAAAAAATCTATTAATGGGAGATTCAATATTAACTAGATTTTTTTTATTCATAAAAGCACCTTTATTCATACTTCCATTTCCATATTTTAAAAATAAAAATTCACGAAATTCTTTATATATTTTTTTCTTCTTATTTAAATTTATTTTAAAAATGACATGATATTTAAAAAACCAAAACTCATCTTCCCATGAAAGCGAGTTTAGTAATTTAGTTTCCGAATTCTCAAATAAATCATAATCAATGTTATCCTCATTTACTAATAGTGCTTCAAACGCCAATATTGCACTTAAATCATCCATTTGTTCAATTATCTTTTTTAATATTTCCTTTGGAAGCAATTCGTATAATTCCAAATAATGGAAAATACTAAGTAATGAAAACAATTCTTGGCTATAGCTCAATTCAATATAATTATTAATACTTGATTGAATCTCTTCTTTATTTGATTTAATACTCAATATAGCTTCATCATTATTTTTAAAATGCTCAAGAAACTCTATATATAGAACAGCTAATATTGGCTGCATTAAGACTAAATTAAATAAATTACTGTGAAGATACTTATCAAAGGTCTCCTCTTTTAAAACACCATTTTTCACACTATCAATTAATGCTCTGAACATTAATTTAATTGAACCTTTGTGACCTTCGCGTTCTTTATTAATTGATTCTTCGATAAAATTGTATATTCTTTTTCTTTGGTCTGAAACTTTAGTTGCAATATTAGTAAAATAATCGAAGAAAAATGCGGAATTATTCCCATCTTGAAATGGAAATCTATCAATTTCGTTTTTCTCTACTTTTATTTTTAAGTTCAAATTTGAAAGTTCTTTACTTAAAGATTTATAAAACGAATCTTTTTTAACAACATCATTATAAGGAATTTCAAAATCGTCTACATACCTTACGTATTTATGATCAGATAATTTTTCATCTAGTTTGCACATATAGATTTCAGCAATTAGTTTCGTAGCAAAACTTCCTGTAGGTATCCCATGCGTCTCTCCAATTTGACATCTTTGGATTAAACTATCCAGTTTGTTGTAGTATAGATTTTTTTTGTTTTTATTTTTTTTCGCTTCATTTTTTCCTACAAGAATCCATGGAATTGAATGCGTATATATACTCGGATAAAAATGTTGAATGTCTGTCTTAAATATTTTTCTTTTTCCAAATCGATTTTTTGTTCTTTTTATCTTTCCGTTCAAAAAAGTTTCCGAATAGAATCGATTAGACAATGACTGTTTACTTTTATACAGTATATCCATATAAATATCTTGTTCTTGGTTTAAGTGCTCGCATAAACAAATATATGAATAGATGTTAGGAAATTTGATTTTTCTTCTTTCATCATCGTTTTTGAAGATAGATAATTCAATTGGATATGTAACTTTTGTCGAATTAAATTTTATATTGTGTAACGATTTTAAATCTAAGTATATTTTCGAAATATCTTCCGTATTAAAGATTTCTTTATAAACCAAATTAGAAAGTATATATTCTTCATTTGATTTACGTGAAGAATATTTAAAATCAAAATAACCATACTTTAATAAATAATCCATTGAAAAATATTGTTGGTACCATATTTTTGGAACATTCGCTATCAATGTCATTCCATAACCTCCATGTATAATGCATTAATACTAATATAATATCATTTGTATATGTATGATATATAAAAAACGACCTCATAGCTGAGGTCGTTTTTTATATATTACTTATTCTGTATTCCCTTCTCTGCCTCATACCGCTCACGCGTCCAGTTGTAGACATGGCTCGTCACGGTCCGTCCGTCGATTCGTTCTAAGACGAATGGTCGGTCAAGAATAGGCGTAAACCCGAGTTTCTCAACGACACGGCGTGATTGGTCATTAAAATCAAAGTGCCCGCACCAGACGACATCGATTGGTAGTTCCCGGAAGATGAAATCAAGTATTGCTTCAACGATTTCCGGCATCCGCCCTTCTCCCCAGTAGTTAGGCGCGAGGACATAGCCGATCTCGACTTGACGGTCATGGGTAATCGAATCGTCCGGCCGACGATTGAAGTGAAATCCGAAGCTCCCGATGACTGCCCCCGTCTCCTTATCGGTCACGGCATACTCACCAGGTGACGCTTGGAAAATGCCGATCACTTCTTGGCTTTCGTCAAGTGACGCGTGCGGCGCCCAACCTGCTTTTGGTCCAACATTTGGATCCTTCGCGTAAGCATACAATGCGGCTGCATCATTTTTTTGCCAACGGCGTAACAGGTGCCGTGGCGTTTCGATAGTATCTGGTAAGTTCATCTGTATTCCCCCTTATTAAGATACGTTTCGCTCTCGTTCGACAGATTCCTTCACGAACAGACTCGTATAGACTAATCCAAAGCCCGTCAAGAGGATCAATCCGATGTATACACTCATCATCGATGGGATCAAGAAGGTCCCGACGAGAATCGTCGACCGAGAAAGTAAGTCCGCTCCAGCAAACGACGTTCCCGCGAACGCTGAGTACGCCCCACGTTGATCGGCTGGCATCATGTTTGCTTTTTGTGTGTTCAAGACCGGAGAGTAGAGCAACTCACCAATCGTTGCGATGAAGATGAAGACCATCAGTGCCGTCATGCTATTGGCACTCGTCACGACAACATAACCGATCGTGTAAAGCATCAAACCTGCAGCGAGCGTCCGGCGCGGCGACAAACGCTTCGCTAATCGCTGGACGATGAACGTCAACGTGACGACGAGCAACGTATTTTCAATGTTGATGATACTCATCATCCGGACCCCGTTGATCGACCACCCGGCAAATGATAGTGGTTCGAACGAATCAGCGAGTCGGACGGCGACATAACTGCCCATCGAAAACTCAGCCGCTAAGATACACATCGAACCAAAGACGACCTTGACGAACGGACGGTCCCGCCAAGCGAGTTGATAGCTCGTGAAGATATCGCCGAGAACGCCACGTAGTTTTTGACGTTGCCACGTCCGTGGCGTGTCGTCAAGAAACAGATAATAGGCAATCGGTAAAACGGACGACGTGAAGCTTAATATCCCGAACAACAGCAATTGGTTACTGACGTAGAGCCAGCCCCCGAGTGCCGTACCGATGGCGATCGAGAGATTGATCAACCAGTAGTCGAGCGCATAAACCGCTTGGCGATTTTCCTTCGTCGTTGCATCGATGATAATTGCGCTCATTGCCGGTCGACCAAGATTACTCGTCACCGAGAAGACAGCGTAGATGACCATGAACAACAGCATCCAGTCGAGTGTCAATGAAATCGTCATCGTGATGAATGTCAGCGCTGTGAGCGAAGAAGTCGTGACGAGCAGACGTTTGCGGGAAAAACGATCGGCAAGATATCCGCCGAGTAGATTCGTGATGAAGCTGACGAAGACCATCGCGATCAAAAATGCACCGGCAATGACTTCGTTGAATGCCTGGACGAACAAGAGGGCCATGAACGGCATGATGGAGAACGAGACAGCCCGGTTGAAAAACGATGTGATGAGACGTACTTTAATTGGTTTCGGTATTTCTTTCCATTTCATATTGTCACCTTCCATTCTCTACCTGTATCATAAACAAGACAAGACATAGGAAAAATGGACGTCATTTAAAAAAGATGTCCCCTTTTAAGGAGGAGAAGTACGATGGATGCTTATCTTTTTATGTTATGGAAGACTTGCCGAAATGGACACTACTCGATTGCGACTCTTGCCGACGCCATCCATCTCAGTCCTAAACAAACGAAACGATATCTCAATAAATGGCAGGAAGACGGCTGGATTGGTTACACGAGCGGCCGCGGACGGGGCAACTTAAGTGAACTCGTCTGGTTGCGCCACGTCGAACGGGAGTATGCGAAACAGATGCTCGATCGGATCGACCGTGACTCGATCGAATCGGTGACGGAGGAATTGACGTGGGACTGGTCGCCGGCGCAAGCAGGACGCTTCATGCGACAACTGGAACGAAAATTCGGCTATACACAGACGACGGCTGACGCGTTATTGATTCCGCGAAAACGGAATTTCCTGACGACACACCCGTTAGAAGCAGCCGATATCCATAGTGCCCATCTCGTCCAGAACGTCTTCAACCGTCTGTTTACGATCGACAGCGACGGCAACATTCAGGGTGAACTCTCTCATCACTTTGTCTGGAACGGGGCGACGCTCAGTCTCTTCTTACGGAAAGACGTCCGCTTTCATGACGGTTCGCTCCTGACGAGTAAGGAAGTGACGAAGAGCTTGCGTGCTTTGATTAAATATCCGGCTTACGCTTATTCCTACCGGCACGTAAAACAGATCGTCTCGAACGGTCCGTACCGGGTCGACCTCACACTCGATCAACGTCGAAGTTCGATTTTGCCGCAACTTGCCTCGATACATACGAGCATTATTAAGGACGGTGTCGGGACGGGACCGTTCCAACTGACGCAACATGACGACAAGAAAACCGTTCTGACAGCGTTCCCGAATTACTTTGGCATCCGTGCCCTGCTCGACCGGATTGAGTTCATCCAGATGCCGGAGCAATATGACCCGGTCTACCGGACATCGGCTTCTGATTCCAGTCCGATTGATACGATCGCAACGCAATCCGGATTTGGTCTTGTCTTGCTCCATCCACGCGCCGGTGGTCCGTTTGAATCCAAAGCCGCGCGACATTATATCCACCGGCTCGTCGCAGAAGTCCGTAATGGCATTCATGACTTCCATGAACGGGCACAACCGAACGACTCCGGATTTCTTGAATCGTACAGTCGACCATACCCTACACCGGAAGGTCCTGCTGTTTTATTCACACAACCGATCCGAATCAAGTTGACCGATTTTACGGACAAGGTAACACGCTGGCTCTGTCAGCGATTTGATCAGGACAGAATTCCGTATGAGTTCGTCGAGGTCGGATTTGAAGAGAGCATCACGGATTTTCATGTCTACGATACGATTGATCTCGCCATCCATGCCGAAGTGTTCGAGCGAAATATCCAGTACGCCTTTTATCAGTTCATGACGAACACGTTCTCACCACCGATCCGACTGTTTCAGCAGATGCCAGAGATGCTGACCTGGATCGAACAATACGATGCGACACCGTTCGAAGAATGGCTCCCGATCCACCAAGCAATCGAACGCCACTTGATCGACGAATCGTATTTCATCCCGTTCTATCACGATACGCGGCTGATTCCGTATCCGATCGAACTGCAAAACATCACGATCGACTCGTTCGGTTACTTTGATTTCTCGAAGCTCTGGATTTCCAATCAATCGTGACGAATCGTTGTCGAAATCTTGACCTGCTTGTGACAAAAGACACGATATTCATTAATCTAGTATTTTAAATATTGTATTAAAGATGAGACTACGAAATACTAAGACTGTCTTCATTACTTAACAAAAAGGAAGTGGTCTTATGTTATCAACCTCTACCATTCAAATCGTTCAATCGACTGTTCCCGTCCTTGCGTCGCACGGCGCCGCGATCACGAAAGTCTTTTATCAGCGTTTGTTTCAGGCTCATCCGGAACTAAAACATGTCTTCAATCAATCGAATCAGCGGAGCGACCGGCAATCGCAAGCACTCGCGACAGCCGTGTATGCCGCTGCTGCTCACATCGATCGACTCGAGACGTTAAAGCCAGTCTTATTACCAGTGCTGCATAAGCACCGCAGTCTACAAATCAAACCGGAGATGTATCCTATCGTCGGACAACAATTACTCGGAGCGATGCAAGATGTCTTAGGAGAAGCCGCAACGCCAGAAATCTTGCACGCGTGGGGAGAAGCATACGGAGAGATTGCCAATCTGTTCATCACGCTCGAAGCCGAACTCTACGCGCAGGATGAACAAGCGAAAGATTTTTCCGGTTATCAGACAGTCGAGATTTCGAATGTCGAAGAACAAGCGGATGGGATTCGCGCCTTGACCTTCCGCATGGACGGTCCACTCCCCGCTTATCAAGCCGGACAATACATCACGGTGCGGATTCAAGACAAAGATGGCTTATGGCATAATCGTCAATACAGTCTGACGACGGCATCGAACACGGAGACATATACGATTGGTGTCAAACGAGAAGGCATCGTCTCGGACTATTTACATGCAGCGCAAGTCGGTGACACGGTATTGATTAGTGCGCCAGCGGGTGCTTTTACGCTTGACGCTTCCGACGAACCCGTCGTTCTGATTGCTGGTGGTATCGGGATTACACCGATGCTTGCGATGGCTGACGAAGCGTTAGCTGCTGGTCGCCACGTAACCTTACATCACGCCGTCCAAGACGAACGTAATCGTCCATTTAACGAGCAACTTGCCTTGCTTGAGGAGCGCGGCGCGCGAGTCATTCGTTACGCGGAGCATCAGGCGACGGATCAAGCAGGTCGCCTGCCGAAAGACGTTATCGCAAGCATCACAGATCCGACATACGTCTGCGGTCCGGAAGCGATGATTCAATATGTGATCGAACACTTCAAGGCGTCACCAGACAAACTGCATTACGAAATCTTCGGACCAACGCTTGCCTTTTCAGCAGAAACTCCAGTTACACAATAAAAACATCCCGTTCACTTTGACACGCATCAAGGAGAACGGGATGTTTGATTATAGTGGCAATCGTTCTGACAAAGGACGAACCAAAACGACGTCCGTCGCCATTCGGTTATCACGGCGTGGTTTATCGACCGGTTCGATCGTCCAGTTTTTCGCATGAAGCGTATTCAAGGCACGCGCTAAGTCGTACATCGAATAGTGATCGTTTCCGTTCAACTGATAGAGACCTGCTTCCTGTTCGAGTAAAATCGTAACGAGCGCTTCTGCCGTATCTTCAAGCACCGAACTCGACGGATACCAATTCCGACTCGCCCGAATGACGCCGTGCTGTTTCATCTCGTTCGTGAAGTAGTCGACCATATTGTTCGAACCAGCTTCCGTCCCGATCTGCCATCCGATCCGGACGATCTTCGCTTGTGGATTGATTGCTTGAATTGCTTGCTCGCAAGCAATCTTATAGGCACCATATTCATCGGTCGCATCCGGTACTGCGTCCTTGTCGATCGGTGCCGGCACGTCGTCCGAGAAGACAGACACCGTACTCGTGAAGAAAAATGGAATCTTATATTCTTGGCACAAGCGAACGAGCGCTTCCGTCCAACTGACGGACCCCATCCCGATATGTAAAAAATAATCTGGTCGTTCCGTTTCTAAAAACGTGCGCATCGCGGATTCGTCAGTCGTCGAGACTTTTGTCCGGTCCCAGGCGACTGTCTCGATGTCGTGCTTTGCTAAGACGTCCGCAACGACGGGTGCTACCGTTCCGTTCATACCTGTAATGATTGCTTTCATTGTGATTCATCCCCCTTATGTTCAATCGAAACTTCATAAAATCACTTGCTACTTCAGTTTACACGGGAAGTGTTGATTTAACGAATCTAAGTCATTCTCCTACGACCATCTGTGCCTCAAATGAAAAAAGCGTCCGCTGTCCGATCTAACATCGGCGAGCAGACGCACTGTTTAGTTAGTTCATCCTTACTCCGAAACGCCTTCCGTTTCCATTCGGCGCCACAGTACATTCAAGAAGACCGTCATCCCACTGATCGGAATCAAAAACAATAACGCTGTGATCCATAAACTCTCCATCGACTCCACTCCTCATCGTTCATTTCTATCTCTAGTGTATAAGAGTGCGAAACCGCTTACCTCCACCTCAAGGCGGATATTTCATCCGACCTTGTCCTGTCGTACCTCAGTAAAGGAAACGGTACGATGAAGAAGTAACCAGACACTGGTCATCACAAGACCACTTAAGGCAAAGAACAGGAAAACGAACGAGACGCTAAAGAACGACGTCAAGTACGACGATAATCCGTAACAGAGCGCGGAACATGCCGTTGATGCAGCGACCATCGCCGTCCGGACCCGGCCGAGCAAATGAGTAGGCGTCGAGCGCTGTAACAAGGTCGCAAATGGAATCCCGAATAACGTCAGCGCCATCCCGAGTAAGATGAACCCACCAACAGCCACTGGGACGAATGAGACATAGGCGACGATCGCAATCGCAAGACCTTGCAAGACGACGGCAAAACGAAACAGCTTATCCTGTCGTACGGAGGCGACCCATTTTCCGTAAAGGAGCGACATCGCGATTCCCCCGATCACCGTCGCCAGTTCGAGTGCAGAAAACGTCTGGGCATTTCCCGATAAGACATCCTTCGCATATGGCGCAAGTAAAGTATTCATTGGTGTGATCATCCAGTTTGCGAGGATCGCACAACCGAGGATCCATTTTAAGCGACCGTCACGCACGACGTGACCAATCCCTTCGAGCAACGCTTCGCGGTACGATCCTTGACGCGACTCTTCTGCGACTTGTCCTGTCATATGTCGAACGAGTAACCAGGCGGCAAGATGTAGACCAAGATCGAGCCATAAGATGCTCGCGATCGAGAAATGGGCGACCATCATCCCACCGAGTAAAAATCCGCTCAACGTACCGATCCGTTCAATCGTAGCAAGGTACGCATTCGCTTGCGGCAATTGGTCATCTTCGACTAAATCAACGACCCACGTGAAGACGGCATTGCCACCAATGATTTGTAAAATCGTCTGAACGACGAGTAAGCCGAGTAACCACGGCAGGACGACGTCCGTCATCCCGATTCCTGCTAACGTGATCCCAAGTGCCAGCAATCGAATGAGCAACGACATTTGGTACAACGATGCACTGACGAACCGGTCGATCCATGGTCCGACGAACGTTGAAACGAGAAAACGAATCAAAAAGACACCAGTCGCAATCAGGGCGACGCCAGAAGCACTGATCTCTTCCGCGCTCAACCAGTAGATCGCGATATAAACGAAACTCGTCCCGACGGTCGATAACAAATCCGAGACATACATAAAACGAAACGCACGTGACATGATGCTTTATTCCTTTCCTAAAACGACTTCTTGTCTATCTTACAATTTTTCTCAATTGCTGCCCATTCTTTTTTCGTCATCACATCGTCATCGTCTGTTAAGGCATTCTTACCCGTCTGTAACAGAGCCGACATGTTCATTCGCTATACTAAAACGCATAGGGAGGTGAAGATCCATGAAAACGCAAACGCGTTATGACTATGAAACCGGACAGGAACAGGTCGACGTCCCATCCGAGGCACGTCTAGGCTACTACTTTCTTTTGATCGTCCTGCCGCTTGGTCTCGCGCATCTTGTCCAGTCGCTTGCTCCTTCGCCGGATCAACACCACTCGTCCGTATTGACGGGTTTGACGTTCTTATCCATCGTCTTATTCATGTACTTAGGTAACCGAGCTGCTGGAAATGCCAAAACGACCTTTTTCGGATACTCGATGTTCTTGAGTATCAGTCTGTTCGCGACGCTGTTTCTACCAACGGTGCCGATCATTTGAGCATAAGCAAACGAGCGCACGTCCGACTTGGACGCGTGCTCGTTTTTTAATGCGTATGCGATTCGTGTTTGCCGTTACAATACAACGTATTGCCATGTGCGTGCTGATCCGTCTCGACCTGGATCGTCGCGTGATTAATCCCGACGTGTTTCAAATCGTGATCAATCTGTTCGCGAATCGACTCTGACTCCCGGACGGTCATGTCCTCCTTGACGACGACGTGACACGATAATGCGTTATACCCACTCGTGATCGACCAGATGTGTAGATCATGTAGTCCGAGGACGGCTTCGTTCGTCTGAATCGTCGAAACGACCTCATCGATATCGACGTCGCTCGGCGTTCCTTCCATCAAGACGTGAACGGATGCCTTTGTCACGTAATAGCCACTCCGTAAGACAAGGATCGCAACGATGACACTCGCCAAGGGATCCGCCCATCCCCAACCGAAGAACATGATCAGAAGAGCAGCTGCAATCGCACCAACGGATCCGAGCATGTCACTTAAGACGTGCAGATAGGCACCACGCATGTTGAGGTTGTGCTCATGCCCTCCGCCGCGTGTCATGATCCAGGCAACGAGAATGTTGACGAGCAACCCGAGGACACTGATGATCAGCATCCCGGTCGTTGCGACAGCGGGTGGATCGATGAAGCGTTGAATGGCTTCAATGAAAATATAGAGGGCGATGACGATCAGCGTCACACCATTTATGATAGCGGCTAAGATTTCAAAGCGTTTTGAACCGAATGTCTTATTCGCATCCGGTGCTTGACTCGAGAACTGGAAGGCTAACAGGGCGATCGCAAGTGAAATCGAATCACTTAACATGTGCCCAGCGTCTGATAACAACGCGAGACTGTTCGTCCAAATCCCGCCGATGACCTCGACGATCATGAACGCGGTGATGATCAGGAACGACAGGCCTAGTACCTTTTTATTGTCGGTATGATGATGGTGGTGATGATGATCATGTGCCATGACGTTGCCTCCTTTTACCTTACATTCAAACGTCTATTTGAATTATAACGTGCCTTCGTTCTGTGGTCAACGGGCTCATCTGTTATATCCCACGCCTTTACTCTTCCAAAACGACTCATCTGACTAAACAAAAAAACGATGGCCCATTGCCATCGCTTTTTCTATATCATTTTCAAATAAACGACCGGAAATCCTCTGTTTGCTGCTCGAGTTGTCGTGCGACCTCTTCGATTGCGGTAAAGCGTTGCATCGTTTCTTTTACCGTCGCAAGGCTCGACGCGACTTCGAGATGGGACGCTTCAATCTTTTTCATCATCGCCATGATTTGACGATTCATCGTTTCCGTATTCGTGCGCACTTCGATAACTGCACTGCCGACTAAATCCGATAAGTTTTTGACTTCACTGGCAACGACCGTAAAGCCTTTACCGTGTTCTCCAGCCCGTGCCGCTTCGATTGCCGCGTTTAGTGACAACAGGTTCGTCCGAGCAGCAATCTCCTTGATCGTATCAGCAATCTTCGTGATCTCGATAGCTTGGTCATATAGCGTTTCGAACGTCTGTTGGTTTTCTGCCGTTTCACTCGAGATCGTGTTCATCGTCTCTTGAAGCTGGTTGCCCTCTTTCGATCCTTGAATCGACTGCAGATTCAGTCCTTCAGCAAGCGTCTGGAAGCTTTTCGCATATCCTTGCACGCGGTCGATCCGGTCCGTAATGTTACTCGCAATCTTGACGACACCGACGACCTCTTCTCCTTCAAAAATCGGCATGTAGGTTGCTTCAAGCCACAAGATGTCGCCCCGGGCATCGACTCGTTTGATTTTATCCGCTGTACTGAAGCCCGAAAACAGACGTGTCCAAAAGTCCTGATACTCACGGCTGTTCGCGAATTCTGGTGTGCAAAACGTATGGTGCTGTAAGCCAATCATCTCGTCTCGTTTATATTTCATCGTTTTCGCAAACAAGTCATTGACGTCGACGACGCGTCGTTGGCGATCAAAACAGATCATCGCGACGTTTGCTTCAAGGCTCGACAAAATCGCTGGTGAGCGTAGCGGTCTCGGTAAGGTTTCATTCATGGTGTCATTAACTCCTTCTATGTATCGTTCATGTACTAAGACAGTTTTTCAAAAGAACAATCTGTACCTATCTATCGTCATCGATTGACCTTTTTTATAGCTGAATCGGCGATTATTCAAGTTGTTTTTCACGAAAACGAAATCACTTTAATAAAATATTGTGACAGATACAAACAACACACTATGGCATTGTCAAAAAGTGTAGTAGATGCTACATTTAATTATGTAGTAAATACTACAACTTTAAGGAGGAAATAAAAATGACACATAACAAGCCACCTATATTTTCGAAAGAACAAGCTATCGTCTTGGTCGTACTTGGTGCAGCGTTTTGGTTCGTCGGTGCCCTGTCAGTCAGATTCGGATCTGGGATCGGCATGTTCGAAAATGTCGGAAATGTGATTGCCTTCCTGATTGGTTTACCGGTTTCGTGGATTTCCGTCATCATCATAAAAAAAGTTGCACGCTTGAATGCTGAACAGATGGTGCCAGGTGTCAGTCTCGGACTGTTAGTGGCTACGTTCTTAGACGGAATCGTTCTAACGTGGGGCACAACTCTTTATGGAACGGATCCCTTACTCGTCGGACATGGTGCAGCATGGATCCTTTGGGGGGTCTTCGCCTTTCTTGCTGCTGCTTTCATCGAGGCAAAACGGATGGGATATAAGATGTTCTAACACGATAATATGTATTTTACAGTACGACAAATAACGAGCGTAGACCGTCGGACTCATCCAACGGTCTATTTGTCGTAAAAGCAGGTGAATTTTAGTGTGTCGGTGAAGAAGATAATGAGCACCTCGAAGATTTAATTCTGTGGGGTCATATTTAAAAAGAACGATGGACTTCAAATGAAATCAATCGTTCTTCGTTTGCGCTTCGATTTTCTCGTTCCGAGCAGCCTCAAAGTTGCGATAAATCGTAAATCCTACTAAACCAATCAACCAGATAATTCCATACCCGAGTTCCCAATCGAATCCAAAATATAAGATTGACGATGTGATGACGACAATGAGAACTAACCGAATGCTCGATAAATGATACTTACTCATGATTTCGCTCCTTTTCTACCGCCACCGAAGTAGATGTATGTCACGAAAAGAATCAACGTCCACGTAAAGACCGCGAATATGATTTTAAATAAACCGTCAGGCAGTATTTTTGAGATATATAACAGGGTCATTAGGATTGAAAACGTTAAATGGTTATTTCTCATTTGTGTCGAGAGCTTATCCCAATTGAGCAGTACAAGTAGTACCGCGACGGGTGCGAGGAGTGCCGTTAGGAAGAAGAACGGAACGTTCCTCATATAGTACGGTATCTCGTCTTTGTTTTTTCCCACCACATATCTCTCCTCATCTTCAATATAGAATACCTAGCTTCTCTATTCATTTCATCGGAACGGATGTGATTGTATGAAAAAAGAAGTACGTCCACTCATCTATACACTTATCGTTCTCGTCATCTTGATAGCTGCCTATCCGACTTACCTCTTCGTTTCTAAAACGATGACCGAAATCAAGATTGAACGAATGTTAGTTGAATCAGGATACGACCAAGATATTTCAAAAAAGGAAACGGTCTTTGAGTCGAAGACCGGAAGATACGTGCTGGAAATCAAATACACGAATGAACCAGACTATACATACAACTATGAAATCGTCGAAGATCATGTACTGACGACTGTATACGACCAGCATCATGTTGAAGTGACTGGCTCCGTTCAACATGAATTAAAGTAGACATCGTACTTTAAATAACAATCGAGTCCATTCAGCTATCTCACGAATGGACTCGATTGTTTGATTACTTAACATTCTTCTCTCATATTCAATGATTCTGACGAGCGAATCGTAATCTGTTTTGAAGCATCGTCGATGGAAATGACACAATCCCACGTCGGCTTTAACTGAAGGACATCATTTCGATCCATCCATAAGACCGCGCTCAGTTCGATGAAGTTCCCCATCACTACCATTTTTCTCGCCTTCTCATCAATGACAGCATACAGTTCATCATCTAAGTTGATTTTCCAGTCAAAAAATTCACTGACGTTCACTTATCTTTTCCTCCAAACAATCTTTTGTCATCCGATTCAATCTCCCATTAAAACGAAATCTTCCATTTGTTCCGCGCGATCAATACAACGATCAGAGAAGCCAATAAAGATATTTTAAGCGTTGTATCACTGATTACGTGAAATCCGTAATGAAGTGAAAAGAGTACCACGAGTAGCGCAACGACGCTTCCTAAAAAGATCATGTTTTTCATTTTGTCACCTCACTTCCATTCTTGACTACTTGCTGTCAATACTCTGAAATATACCGTCCTTCTTGTTTGTTCGTAATTTGTTCGCCGTCTTTGAATCCCGTGACTTTAAAGCGATGAGATCCCGATCGATAAATCTCATATTCATTTTCCGGTTCATCTTGGAACACGACCCGTGCAATGAATTCACCCGTGCTCGTATCGTATCGAATTTCCTTGTTCTTCACATATGTCATATACTTCTGTTGCTTCAAATAATGATCGATTTCCTGAGTGACCTCTTGTTTTTCATCATAATAAAACACCTTAAAGGCTGAAGCACCGATGATGCCCACTCCTAGAATCATCACTATCGTAATCCATACATAAATTCGTTTCATACCATCACTCCCGAGTAGAAGTAAGAAAAATATCGTATTTCCAGATTCCATTCCCCTTGTTTTAAAATCCGCGATATGTTTAAACTAATACAAGAACACAAAAAAAGGAAGTCATTCATGATAAATAAATCCATAAAATACTTTTTATTGTTATTGATGTTGCTTGTTATCATCTTGAATCTCTTGAATGGTCGAGTGATTGAAAATGAGCGATTAACGTTAGCCGTGAACATCGCTATCGTGCTGATGGCGTTATTTTTTATCAGTTTGAGGTTCTTCAAACGAAAACGTAAATAGAATGCTCATCGCTCTAAAAAAAGTATGTAAAGGTGGTTAACTCGTGGGGCAATTTATGATTTTCGGTGCCTTGATGAATCTTCTGATCATTAGCGCAGTCGACTATGTCGTATGGAAATTAGCGAAGAAAGTCTTTAAAAATAATTGATGGACGCCCTTTTTTGATTAATTCTTGAAATTCGTATCGATCATGATTACATAAGCAAGGTCCCTTTCTCATTCGAAAAAGGGACCTTGTTCTATTTTATCCTGCGTAGTTGAACAACGGACCACGCAATTCGAACTCATACGTCTCACCGTCGACGATGCCGACGATCGCGTCACTTTCGATCAACTGATGCAGGAAGCCTGCCATTTCAGCCGCCGTATGGTACTTTTTGACGTTCTTGCTGTAGTCGAACCCTGCTTCGCCGCGCGAACGATTCGCAAACTCTGTCTCAGTCGCAGCTGGTGCCAGTACTTTCGCCCGGAGTTTTGCCCCACCTTTTTGCAGTTCTTGCGCTAGCCCTTCCGTATAGGCACTGACATAGAACTTCGTCGCGCAATACGTGACCGCGTTCGGAACGATCCGGTAGCCACCTGCTGACGAGATATTGACGAGTGTCGTTCCTTCAACGTCATGATGATCGCGGACGAACAGACTCGATAGAATCGTCAGCGCCTCGATGTTCAAGCGAAGCATTTTCTCGATTTTCCCGAGCTCAATGTCCTGGACGAGATCAAAATCGCCGAATCCAGCATTGTTGATCCACGTCTCGATGTCGAGTTCCTTTAGTCCTTCATATAAATCATGGACGTTTTGGTTATCTGCGAGATCGACCGACTTGAGGATGACATCACTATCTGGTGAGATTTGTTTGACTTCATCCCGAAGTTTTTCGAGCTCAGACGTCCGTCGCGCGACGAGAACGAGTGATTTCCCTTTTCCTGCGAGTAGTTTTGCTGTCTCATATCCAATTCCTGAACTTGCTCCTGTAATGACCGTGTACTTCATGTAGCATATCCCCTTTTTGATTTGGTATAGTGAGAGTCTAATCCTTAGAGTGAACTCTAAGTCAAGCAGAAAGGTGAGATGTATGTATACGATTTCTGAAATCAGTCGATTGACCGATACGAGTGCCCATACGATCCGCTATTACGAAAAAGAAGGGCTACTGTTTCCGAAGCGCCAGAACGGTCAACGTCGATACGACGACCAAGACGTGACGTGGCTTCGGTTCGTCCTCCGCTTGCGCGAAACGCATATGCCGATCGAGCAAATCCGTTCTTACGTGACGCTGTTCCTTGCTCACGGCGAGCAGGATACGACGCAAGAACGGCTCGCATTGCTTGAAGCCCACCATGCGAACGTCTTAGCACAACTAGCAGCATTACAGGAAACGGAGCGAATGATTGCAGAAAAAGTCGACACTTATCGTCGCCTCCATCCTACAATTCCCGCTCCTGATGTTGTTCAATCCTCTGAGAACGCCTCCGTCAATTGACGATAGACCGTTTCACGCTCGTCAGGCGGCAACGCAAGAAAACTGTCGCCGATGTTGACTTCCGTCGCGCAGCCGCTATCTTTCTCAACTAGATAGCCAGCGATACCAACTTTTCCGTGCGACTGGATTTCAATCAATTTTTCCTCGACGACTGCTTTTTCTGCCTTGAAGTAGAGATGAAACATGTTCGAGACCGGCTCAAGGGGACGAGTCGAGATGCCTGAGATCGTATTCAATCGGCTCGCAAGCTCCTTTGCGGCTGCATGGTACTCTGCCATGCGGTCTTTTCGTTGTTCATAATAAAAATCGGCAGACAGAATATACGGATATAGACTGATCAAGTCACCGCCGTAGCGACGTTTCCAGTTTCGTGCCTCTTGGCAAAACGGTTCTGGTCCAGCTAAGATTGCTCCTGCGACGCCGCCGAGTCCCTTATAAAAGGAGATGTAGACACTGTCAAACAGTTGCGCGATGTCCTTAGCTTCTGCCTCATAATACGGTAAGACCTCAAGTAAACGGGCACCGTCCAAGTGAAGACGGATATTCTGTTTGCGGGCATACGCACAAATCACTTCGAGTTCTTCACGCGATGGAAGCAATCCGCCGAGTTCGCGTTGTGGTAGTTCGAGTAACAAACAACTAACGTCCGGTAAAGCTTTGACGTCGTCTATCGTCATCAATCGATCGGCTTCTCCGACTAGTACTGGTTCGATCTCGTGCAATTTTTTTAAACCGTCCTGTTCGTGGATTTCGAGATGACAGAGCGGGTGATAAGCGACCTTACGATTGTTCTGTTCATCCGACCAGATACGTAGCGCAATCTGTTGCGCCATCGTACCACTCGGAAAAAAGACCGCATCGTCGTGCCCGAGTAAGTCTATCATCTTGCGCTCGAATGTCTTGATTAATTCGCCGTTGCCATAAATATCACTTGGTTGATCAGCCGAGACAGTTCGGAGCGCTTCTTGTAACACGCCAACCGTCCGACTCCCATGTCCATCTAAACGTTTCGTCGTTTCTTGGTAACTCGATCGTAAATCCATCTCTTTCATTCCCTTCTAAATCAATGACTATTTTTTGAAAAAATCAAAATATTCCCTCTCCACTTTTGCTATACTGTGTAGCGAAAGTCTGTTAAACGTACTCGTCAAAGGAGGTGTTCCTATCGTGCAAACGCTTCGCACTCGCCTATTGCTTCTTATTCCACTTGTCTGTCTACTACTACTCACCATGCAACAATTCGTCCCGTCGCTCTATACGTCACTGCTTGGACGAATTGATCCAGCAACGAATACATATTGCGTCGACCGTTGCGGTCCAAAGGAATCGATCATCGATACGATCGAAGAAGGAACGTCTTATGGCGAGAGCACGGTCACGATGAGCGAAGCCGATCCACCAGCTCCATGGTTCCGGACAGGGTTCGACTCTTCGGTGACGACACCTCCTTATCTTCTCATACTATGTCTCATTCTCCTGTTTTGTAGCTGGTTTTTCTGGCATTATCTCCAGTGGTTGCGTCGACCTCGTATCGATCCATCAGGGTACGTGCTTCCGCCACGGTTTCCAATCTTCATTTATGAGACAAAAGACCTGCCTGCTGACTCGATTCGAAAACAACTCGCTCACTTTAATGCACAATTGCCACTGTCCTTACAACGCCGGACCCACGAGACGGTAACGGAATGGTTTGATCGGATTGCGTTCCCATCTCCTGTTGATCCGCTCTACTTTGAAGTGCGGTATGGGAAGGTACCGGTCATCTCGACGCATCAATTGACCTTCTTCGCCCAATCGATGGAGCAGTATCTTCGGACATGCCAAGTTCAATCATCGATCTCTTGAATCCTGCCGCCCTGCTCATTGAAGCTCGGCGGTTTTTCTTTTGCTGTCGAGTAGGATGACATCTTAAAAAAACGTTTCAAGTGTTTTTAAAGTTTGGATTGACTTTTTTTCAAAATCAGACGATTAGTTGCCAGAAAACTGGGTAATATAGACTATAGTAGAGAAAAAGTCGTTCAACCAGGAGAGTGAGGTGAGAGAAGATGATCAGTGCGCAAGAAGCCTATTACATTAAGAAGGAATTGAATGAAAAATTCGAGGATCCGCGGATTTCCTGTGATTTTTCAATCTTTTCACTTGAACCGTTCCAACTTCTCTTGCACGTCCAAGAAGATGTCGATGAGCTCAGTACTGAAACACGCTATGGCTTAAGCCGCAAGATTCGGTCCCAGCTCAAACAACTCGATGCACGTGTTGGTGGTGTTCCCGTCAAAGCGGTCTATGTCATATCGGCGCCTCTCATTTCCGATCGATCGTATTGCGTCATCTTACAATGAACATAAAAATACCCCGTATGAGAAGTAAGTTCTCACGTGGGGTATTTTTGTGTTCATCGGTCTGTAAAACCATCGATTTTCCAACCGTTCTTTAAAAAAGTCTGCTCCTTGGACCAGTAGATGATCGCATATTCTCGATTGATGTGTTCCCGTTCTGTTATCGGATGCTCGATTTCCGCATCAAAATCACAAAAGGCATACAGAGCGTTTGACCTGCCAGCAACCCTTTGCATGTCCTCCATGAACAACAATTCTTGCTGGTCGGTCGTCAACGGAATTAACTTCTCTTCTTGAAAACCGAATCGAAAACCAAAGCAGTCAGGCTCTTTTTCAATCGTCATTCGAACAGGTATTGTCGTTAAACCATGATACGCTGAGAAGACAAGCGAGGCATTCCCATAATGATGACTCAGCAATGGACGCCAGTCTTTCGGAAGACCTTTTTCCTCGCCCCAATGTGATCCATCAATATCCGTCGCGTAACTGTATCCGAGAACTCGTATGTCTGAATGAAATGCATCCAAGACCGTTCGAGCAGCGTTTTCCATGTTTTCCGTTTTTTCAAAAACAAATCCTACCTGTATCACCATTCTTCATTCCCATCTGATTATGCATTACCCTGCCATGTCACCGATTTGGTTCCGACCATTCTCTTTCGCCCGATACAACGCTTGATCGGCTTGGTCGATCACCTCTTTTTCCGTCGTCTCTGCTCCGGGTACAAGCGACGTCAAGCCAAGACTGACACTGACCCGGCAAAGTGGTTCATAGCGTTCATGTACGATATTCAAGTCGAGAATGTCCTGTCGGATTCGTTCTGCAATGCGCCGGGTTTCTTCTGCTCCGCGCGGCAACAAGACTGTGAATTCCTCCCCACCGTACCGTGCGACTTGTCCATGCCGTGCTTGACGCTTCAGGACGCGGGCGACTTCTTTTAAACATTCATCCCCTTTTAAATGACCATACGTATCATTGTACGACTTAAAGGCATCGACATCGATCAAAATCAGGGAGAGTGGTGTCTGGTGCTGTTTGGCTTTTTCGAGGAGATGTTCCAATCGTTCATCGAACGCTCGTCGATTCGGGATGCCGGTCAAGGCGTCGTGAAGCGAACGATGAATCAAGGCTTGTTTGCTGCGTTCCATCCGAAACGTCTGGATGAAGGCAATCAAGACGATGACAGCGATGCTTGCAACGACGACGATGACCCATTTCGCAGCACTCGATGCTTGTTCGGAACGATTCGTTGCTTCGGCAATGATTCGGTTGACGTCCGTCCGTAGACGGGCATCGATCGGACGAAATGTCTCGATATATTGCATCCCTTGATAGCGTTTTGCCTCAGCGACTGCTTGATCCCCGCTTCGAACGAGTGCCAGTTGGGCATCATAAAACCGGGTTGCCGTCTCAATTCGTGGGATCGCTTCCGTCCGGACGAGCTTTCGCATGATCGGATGATTCTCATCGAGTTGATTGAGTCGCTTGACCGTTTGATCAAGCCGATCAATCGTCCGATCATACTGGGCTAGATCCGCCTCGTTCGGTGAGAGGATGTAACTGCGAACGACCAGTTCAAGATTTAGTAACGCCGGAAACAACTCTGCTGCTTCCGTCGAGATCGGAATCGCCTCGTTTAAGATGCGTGCATTCTCTCGTTCGATTTTTAGGAAAGCTTGATAGCTCCAGACGCTTGTAAATAAAAGCGCACAGAGTGCCAAAAACAAATAGCGCTGCAACGTTGACCATTTCACAAAAAGACCGACCTTTCTTTCTCTATCTAATTGACTAAAGTCTATCCCTTATATCGGTGTCTTGAAATCAAACTGTTAGTCGTTTGTATGAAATAATGCCCGTTGCTAGAACATTCCAAACGCTTCCAGCCTTCTTAATCGGTCAGGGATGTGTTTTCCAGCTGTTCCTGTGACTGCCTTCGTCTCAGTGCTCGTTCTGTCACATCATTGTTCTTCCACCAAGCGACGAGTAGACCGACCAGTCCGATCAGACCCGTCACGAACCGTTCGACGTCACTTGACGATACTGGCAATGCTGTAAAACCGAGCGTCGGTAAGAGTAACTCAAGAAAGACATAGAGCGGAATCAAGAGACGGATCCACGCCTGAAGACGAATCATGGTGACACCGGAAAGAGACGACGCCATGTTTGCGGACCAACGATCCCGTCAGCGACTAGACGACACGTCTGTTGGAACGTTCGAACGGCGTGCGTCAATCGGGCATCAAAGACTCCCGTCACCACAAGTCCCAAGCGTTTTTCAAGGGCTCGGATGAGTTCCGGTGCTTGGATTTTTTCCCGTAGATAGTGTCCCGGTTTTGGCACATGATGGCGGGCAAGACTGACATGATCGTACAGTTCAAAATGTGGGTAGTCGGGAAAACGAGACCAATCCCCTCCCCAGTCCATTCCGCGTCGTTTCATCGCTGCAACAATCCGCCGGAGTCGCGCATCTGGTGGAGAAAGGAATACTGCTCCGTCTTCGTAAAGGAAGACATCGATTGCGACACCGAAGTTATGGTTCGATTGTCCGCCGCGGGCTTGCGTCACGATGGGCCCTGGTGTCGTCCGTCCTTTTGCATACAACGCATTCTGTTCCGAGATACTCCGAAAGCTTTGCGCTACACCGAGCTTGATTCCATGCGGATAAAGCTCTCGTATCACGTCACGCGCGATCCGGATGACAGACGGATGCATGCCAGGAGCGGATAGTTTTTGATTGGCACGTCGGAGTAATTCTTCTAGTTGCATAAAGCTCCCTCCCTTGTCAGTGCTTGTAATAATTCTGCAATTTCGGCGTCGTCAGGTATGGTCTGTTTCTCTTTATGGTGTGCTTCATATGCTCGTTGCGCTGCTTTTTCTCGTTCCATCCAATTCGGTAATTGAAATAATGAAGTTTCTCTTCTTGAACGTTTGGTTCCTTGTTTCGGACGTACTGCCGCAGATCCGGTCGCAAGGCGTTTGACGACTTGCTCGATGTAACCAAAATGACGACTGTTCGCCCGCGCTGCCTCTTCGATCGCATACTGGATTCGCTCGATCGGATGGTCTGTTGCCAGCTGTAGCAATTCCTGCTCGATTCGTGGTGTCGCTTTACCTAGATTCGTTTCGTACTGCTGCACCAGTTCCTTTTTTAAAGTCGTTTTCTTCAAGACTTCTTCTTCGGAGTCAGCAGAAACCTCGGGGGCAGTCGTCTCGTGACTCGCCGGGGACGGTATGTCGGCACGGGGCAGGACACGGTAAGCATTCGAGGTCTGTCCCCCGTGTTTCGTGAACCGTTCGACTTTCTCGATCCGACCGCTTGCGATCAAGGACTGGATACACGACTTGACCGTCGATTTACTGCACGGAACAGCGTCGGCGATCGTTTGATAGGACGGGAATGCTTGACCATCCTGACCACTGAAGCTTTCAAGGATCAGATAGATCATCTTTTCATGGACGGACGCAAATGCCGTCCCGCTCCGTAAGAGCGTATGGGGAACCGGGAGATATGGAACTTGCATGGTGATTCCTCCTTTCTAGGAAATATGACAGGAAGAAGTCGAGGATTGTTCGAAAAGAATAGGGAGATGTTTTTTGAGAGGAGTGACAGGATGAACGAACTATTCACCTATTATCTACAGGAGCTTGATCACTATCAACCGGATTCCTTGATTCATCATCTGGATCATGACACATGGTCGATCAGTCAGATGTACGATCATCTGATCGTCGTCAGTCATGAGTATTTGGATGAGGTCGAGTCGTGCCAGTTCGCACCCATGACCACGTCCGGGAAGTCACCTTTTGGCGAGGTACTGTTTGCTGCCGGTGCGTTTCCGGCGACACCGATCCGGTTACCGGATGCGATGAACGCACCACCGGACGAGACGGCTCACGTCGACCGATTACGGACGCGTTGGCTTGAGTTGACCGATCGTCACACTGCACTTGCTTCCATCGCAAAGTCGGCACCCGCTGACCAAAAGACGCAACACGGTGGGATGGGCTGGTTGAATGCCGCCGAGTGGTATGCTCTCGTCATGTATCATCTCGCGCACCATCGCCATCAAAAACGACGGCTTGATGCCGCATTAGCGAATCTCCCATAAGAAAAAGCGCTCTCCGTTAACGAAGAGCGCTCCTGTTCATTTCAAGACGTCCCAACTCGAAAAGTGTCGTGCCTCGAGATCGAGTTGCTGTTCCTCGATCCAGCGAAACGCTTCGAGTACGAGCGGTGACGCGTTATCAATCGAGACGTCACTCGCCTTGACCCAGCGCGCACCGAGCGAGTCTTGTCCGACAAATTGTTCAGGGATACTAAGCGTTCCCCCCGTCTGTCGGACGAGATAAAAAACAGCGATGTGATGGACTTCGTCGAACTCGCGCCAGTCCCACGGAAGCTTGAAGTCAGCGACGCCGATCTGTCGTTCAAGTGCTACTTCGAGCCCAGTCTCTTCCGTGAATTCCCGGCGCATCGCCGTAGCGAGCGTCTCTCCTTCTTCGAGGCTTCCCCCTGGTAAGTCATAGCGATTGATATACGGTCCACCATTCTTGTCGATGACGAGTAAGGCATCCTCCTTCATCAATAATCCATAAACACCGAATGCCCGGTGACAACGAATCGTCTTCATATGTCATTCCCCCTTCTCTTCATCTGCAGGACGGTCGGGATGAATGGATCCAAAAAGCCGTCAAACGGAAACTGTTGCTGCGCGATTCGTTCTTGTAGGTTCAGTAACGATGCACGAGCTCGTTCAATCACATCAGGCGGATAGTCGTACAATTGTTGGTTCTCTAAAAATTCGTCCTCGTCGACAACCGTCCACACTCCCTCGCGATGGACGAGATCGAGATCCAAATCAATGAACGATAAGGTATTTCCTTGAAGAACCGGCGGTAAGCAAATGTTACAGTAGTACGTCACCTCTCCCGTCCGCTCTAAATCAAGACCGACCGTAAAATCCGCATCAAGCGGATAGAATTCGAGACTATAATTGTCATATGTATAAACCGCTTCGCGACGATGATGTAAAAGTGTCCGTCCGGGCGTATTCGCGACGAGCAGATACGCTTCCGTCTGTTCAAGGACATACCCGCTCCATGAATAGTGCGGACGTCCATCAAATTTTCGCGCTTCTATCGTTAGATGTTTCGGTTCCAACCTCATCCCTCCCTTTCCCTAAAGCTCTCTTATTTTACCAAATGATCATATCGAAGCAAGTCTTTACCTGATTTACTAAAATTTTGAGAGTCTCTCGTTGACATCCTTTATCAAACTGCTATCGTGAAGGTATCATACTCAAGGATGTGGAACCGATGTTCATTGCCGAGTTGTTATTGAATGCTTGCATCGCCTTCACCGGCTTTTATTTGATCGCCAAAATCATTTATAGTCAACGTCTCGCGTCAAGTAGCTTGAAATCCCTCATCGTCGGTCTCGCGACCGGGCTGCTCGGAGTGCTATTGATGTTTAAAGGGATCGCCGTCAACGAGTCGTTACGAATGGATTTGCGTCATTTACCGCTCGTCTTGCTCGCCTTTTATGGCGTCCGCTCACCACTGATCATCGCAACGCTGATCATCGGCTGCTCCCGGTTCTACTTCGGCTGGACACCACAAGCGGTCGTCGCCTTTCTTGCAGTCCTTGGCATCAGCTCCGGGATGTACTTCATCCATAAACGGTTGCTCCACCGACCGTTACTGCAAAATCTCATCATGAACGTCTGGGCCTTGTTCATGATCTCGATTGCTGTCTCAATCAATCTCGGCTTTAGTGACGCCGCTCTTCGCTTGCTCGCTTCGACATGGACGATCGGACTCGCAGTCGGACTGTTATCGAGTCTATTGACGATTGATTTTCAATTGCTCAACGAACAGGTGCAGCGCTACAAACAATCAGCGGAACTTGATCATTTGACGGGTCTGTACAATCGCCGTGTTTGGGACGAACGGACGGCGTTGCTCGAAGAAGAAGGACGTGTCTACAATGTGCTCGCACTCGACATCGATCACTTCAAGCATGTCAACGATACATACGGGCATGCGAACGGGGATCTCGTCTTGCAACAGTTCGCACGGATCTTACAGGAAGAAACGCGTCCGCACGATATCACGGCGCGCATCGGGGGAGAGGAATTCATGGTCCTCGTCTATGATTTGACGCCGTCGAAAGTTGCGAAGGTCGCCAACCGAATCCGGGAGCGGATCGCGAACACGCGCTTTCAGCTCGACGGCTTTCCCGCCATCTCGATCACAGCGTCCGTCGGCATCGCCCATGGGAAACACGTCGCTGCCCAGCGGATGAATATCCTTGCCGACGAAGCGTTATATGCTGCCAAGGAACAAGGGCGGAACCGCGTCATTCTGTACGAGGTCGATGCTGAGGCGGCGATGACGACGCAAGACCGCGAACCGGTCCGTTCTTAATTTTTATCATACCCATTCGATTATTGAGTAGACTGCGCTGGGTGATGCAAAAACAGATCATCCATAAGGAGTGAAGCAATGAAATCCGATTTTGAGTTCATGACGACATCAGAAGCGATTCTATTCGTCAGTTCCTTGTTCATGTGGCTGTACATTGGGCGTCATTTCGTCATGATCACGACGTTTGATGACTTATTTTTAACACAATCGTGGTGGTTACTACTTCCGCTCATCACCTTCATCTTATTCTTACGCTCGTTCGTCGTACGACGCTTGATCCTCCATCATAGTCAAGCAGACGAGGACGACATGTCACGCAATGCTTAATCCATGCAAAAGAGGACTTACCATGAAACCGGTAAGTCCTCTTTCTTTATGCTTGATCGATTCGCCGAAACTGTAAGCCGCGTGCTTTCCACTCCGGCAAGAGTTCTTTCAGCGCCGCAATCGTCTGCACGGGTGCTTGTGGATCTGCACCGAACGTATCCCCATTATCATGGAGCAAGATGATGTCTCCTTCTGACACATTTGATAGCAGCCGTTTGATTTTTGCCTTTCCGCCCTCTAGCTTCCAGTCCTCTGCCATCTTCGACCAGAGAATCATGTTGTAAGAAGGAGGACAAAGGACATCTCCAGCATTAAGCGCACCCCACGGTGGACGATAGACCGTCGGACGTTCGCCCGTGATCCGTTCAATGATTGTAGCCGTCCGCTCGATGCCTGTCCGGACGGTCGACGGTCGCATCGACCAGTTCGGACGATGGATATAATTGTGGATACCGACTTGATGCCCTTCTTCGTGCATCCTGCGAATGAGGTCCGGATGTTCTTCTGCTTTATGACCCACGACGAAAAACGTCGCATGAATGCCTTCTTGTTGTAAGAGATCAAGAAGTTCTGCCGTATAGACAGGATCTGGACCATCATCGAACGTCAAGGCGACGGATCGTGAGTCCAGTGATTTCGTCACGCGCCATCCAAAGACGCGTGACGCCATATACGGAACGACCGTATAGGCGAGTGTCGCGAGAACTCCCGCTGTGACAAGACGTGAACGCATGTAAACTAACTCCCTTATTATCCATTTACTTTTTGACGACGATCTTGCAGGCAACCCGCAATCCGTTCAGCGAAAAATCGCTGATCGGCCATGACGCGATCATTTTGATACTGTGTGACCGCTTGTTGCCAAGCGTGCATGACGTCCGGATTCTCAAGCGTCCGACGGATGACGTCCGCGAGTGTATCCGTTTGATTAAAGGAGAACGCAAGCCCTTTCTCCATCAAATACGTGCGATTGATTTCTTCTTGCCCCGGTAGGACGTGTTGAATGAACAGCGGTATACGTTTTTCGAACGCTTCGCTAACCGTCACGCCACCCGGCTTCGTGACGATCGCATCCATCCGTTCATACAGTTGATTCATCTCATCCCTTGAATCGATATAGGCGAGTGGATGGATATGTGGATGACGTCGCGTGGCTAGTCGTTTATAGAGCGTCTGATTGTTCCCGCACAAGACATGAAAATCTGCTTCCGCACACTGTTCGATTTGCGTCAGCAACGTCTCGAGTTGACCGAGTCCACCGTTTCCGCCAGCAACAAGAATTTGTTTGCGGGACTGCGTCGAACGAATGATGGAACCACCAGAAATTGCTGGATGGACAGGGATTCCTGTTACGAACAACCGCTCTTTTGGTACAGCATGGTGCGCGTGCAATTCCCGCCTCGCCTCACGATTCGGCAACAGATGATACTCGATATGCTTCTTTCCCCAGACGCGACTGACGAATAGATCGGTATAGGCATTGATGACGGGTACATCACAAAGGTTTCGTTCCTTCAATTGATTCAAGAGATAGGACGGAAATGCATGCGTACAGATGATGACATCCGGTTGTTCCGTTCGGATGATTCGTAACATCTGCTGTTGGAAATAATGCGACGTCCATCCCCTTGAGCGCGCGTTACTCGAGCGCCCGGCAATATGCCGATGGTAAAAACGACTATAACCGTTTGAGAAATGTCGAATCCAGTTCAGATAAAACTTCGATGTCACCCATTCCGCGAACGGGCTGATCGTACTGAGTAACTCTACTTCCTTGACTTCAACATCTGGTCCCTGCAATCGTTCGGCGATGGCTTCCGCGACGAGATGATGACCGGATCGCATCCTTAAAAAAGGAAAGATCACTATTTTTTGCATCGTATGTCCACTCCTTCAAACTATCCGCAAAAATCCTTTAAAAAGAAGTATCGCTTAGTCTTCTTTTCCCGCTTGGTTTTTCCCTGAAACGACGCGTTTTTCAAGCCGTTTACGCTTGAGCCATTTGACGAGTACACCGAGCAGGAACAATACGAGTAAGGCAAGTCCGAAATACGGTACGACTTCCGGCTTGATATGGAACGTCTTCCCGGCAAAGTGACCGAGTAAGACGAAAGGAACGACCCATAGCGCGGAACCAAGTGCTGACACCCAGAAATAACGACCGAACGGAATCTGCTTCATCCCCGCAAAATACGGATTGATTTGCCGCACGCCCGGAATATAAAGACCGGCGATGATCGTCCGATTGATGCGTCCCATGTAGCCGTTTGACACCCGCTCCCAGCGCTCCCTCGTCAATCCGATGAACCGACCGTATCGTAAGACGGTCGGTCCAAAGAAGCGCCCCGCGCCATATGCCGTCAACATGCCGACGTACGTTCCGGCGAATGCCGTCAAGATTGAATAAATCAAACGTTCTTCGTTCTGACCACTTAAGATACCAATCAGGACGAGTAGTGATTCTTCCGGTGCCGGGATCCCGACGATGCCAAAAAATAAAAAAATGAAAATAACGCCATATCCATAGGCATCGAGATACTGGTTGACCGTATCCATGTTCATGTTGTCACGTCCTCTACTGCTGTCTCTCTGTACTGTTTCATCGTCTTCTGACTATGTATTCGTTCCTGTTCATGCAATTCCTTTTTTAGAAAAATTAAAACCCGTTTTCAGCTAAAAATTGACCTGTTCTCGTACCTCTCCTCGTGACAGTTCTCAGCATTTAGGAGATGATGAAGAGAGTGAACTATATCTTTAAAGATAGAAGGAGGATGACGATGAAAGAGACTGAACAATTGAAAATTCGCCCTCTCTCGATCGAGAGTATTCCACTCGTCAATGATGCCAACGATCCGTTTCCAATCATCGGACACATCGTTCCGCAGTTTTCCGGTACCACCTGGTCCTACACGGAAGAACTTTATGAAACAGTTACCGAGACCCATTTCCCGGACGACCGTCTCGATTGGTCTACTTATATTGATCATAAAGATCGTATCGTCCTACTCGCCTTCTCCGGCACTTCTTGTATCGGTCAGATTCGTCTCGTACGTGACTGGAACCGTTTCGCCTACATCGAGAACATCGCCGTCAAACAATCGTTTCGTAAACTAGGCGTCGGACACCAACTGCTCGCCGCTGCGACGAAGTGGGCACAGCAACGTGAGTTGATCGGTCTGTCCCTTGAAGCACAGGACGATAATCTGATAGCTTGCCGGTTTTACGCGCGAGAAGGCTTCGTGCTCGGTGGTGTCGATAGCCTAAAACAATCCGCCAATCCAGACATCGATCTGACGCTGTATTGGTACAAACTATTTTGAGCAACAAACGGAAAGGACTTATTTCTATGGCATCAATCGTAAAGAACAGTTTCATTTCCGCGATATTGTTCGCTTTCTTGTACGCACTGATTGCTGGGCATGAGATGGGGGATCCAGCAATCTACGGCACGTCCTTCACCGACTTCTTCCTGATTGGTCTACTGTTTGCCGGTCCAGTCATCCTAATCGGCGCACTCTTGACAGAAGGGCTGCCGCGCCTGTTATTCCGTTCGACTATCTCATTCGCACAACGGATCATCCTCAATCAGGTCGTCGCGTTGTTCGCAAGTATCGTCCTCTATCTACTTGTGCAACCCAATCCATTTTCGTTCTATTTTGTCTTGTTCTGTTCTGGAGTAGCATTAGTGTATCTTCTTGTCTCCGAGTCGGCACGGAAGTATCCGTCATTTCTCCCCTATCTGTTCGGGTGGCTTGGTCGGACCGTCCTCAGCTTCTTTTTGTTTCTTAACTTGTTTGGTTCGATGACGATGATGGTGCCGTTTTTGTCCTACACGGAGCAGTTGGTCAATGAACAGTTGGATGCTGTCATGCTACTGTTTTTCAGTAGCATCGCGTTGGGTGACTTGCTGTTAGCTGTCCGTTTCACGAAACGTTCGCTACCGTGGACGACACATCTCCTCGTTCATCAAGGCACGGTCTTCGTGTTTGCTGGCGCGTTCATTTTGTTCACTTCACTTCCTGCTTTATTTTTCATCGGAAACGTAGTCGCTGCCTTTTTATATGTGATGGTCACCCGTCTATTCATCGTCATGAAAACCGGGAAGGAGGAACACCATGATCCGTCTGTCATTTCGACTACTGATGACTAACTGGATTTTTTTGATGCTGTATCAACATCTCCCGTCGTCACCACGCCTTATGGCCGAGACGGACGCTGGGTATTATTCAGGTGTTTTCGAGACATTGCTGTCGTTTATGATTGTCATCACGGTCGGCGGCATCCTGACTGACGCGATTCGTTACTTCGGCTTCCGAACGCGTCCACTTTCCTTTACATCACATCTCTTTCTGAATCAAGGCATCGCCTTCCTTATTGGTGGCATCTTATTAATCGTCTTCAATGGTCTGTTTCAACCGCTCTATTTTCAGGCGATTGCGAGTAGCGCCGCCTTCCTCTATTTTTTGTTGACACGTTTGACATTACTATACAAAAACGATTCAGTTGTTTGAAATCAGCCACATTCTTACATTTTTGTTAGATAAGAATGACAAGCTGGGCATTATACTGAATGTATCGTTCAGTAAAGGAGACATGCCGCATGTTTCGTCAAAAATCACTTTTGTACTTACTCATTTTTTTGTCCTTCGGTTTCGCTTTTGACACGATCACTGGAGCGTCCCTCATTCCGTTCGTTGAACCCCTTCATGAATTGATTGCCTCACTTGCGTTGACGATCACGACCGCCTGTTTGACACTGTTCTTTCTGTTCTTCCACGGTGTTCGTCCGCATCTTGAATTACTGATCGTCCTCCCCTTTTTGATTTTGACGAGCGGCATTACGTTCTTGTTCGTCTTCTTGAACGCAATGACTGTCATTTAACGTCACTAAAAGCCCGTCTTCCTCAAGAAGACGGGCTTTGATCGGCAATATGTAGATCACGGTTTGGCGTGAAGTTCTATCAACGGATCGCTTTCACTCGGCCAATTGATTTGTCCCTCGTAATGATCCTCGATCGTCGCGACCGGTTCCGAACGTTCGAACCGGGACGGTTGTGTTGATGTCGTACAGACGATCAAGACAGCTAATAGACTGATGATACTAAAGCATCGTCGCATCATGATTTGAGCTCCTTTAGTCGTTTCTATTCTCATATTAAACAAACCATGCTACTATGCCATCCGTCCTCCGCTGTATCTCTCACTCCGCCCATTAAAAAAGACCGACTACGTAAGTCGGTCTGACACCATCACCCTTGTTCGCCAACGACCGAGAATCGTTCGTTGAGATGTTGCGCGTTTTCTAGCTCATCGACTACCGCGATGGCGTAATCCGCGTAACTGATGTAGCTTTCCCCTTTTGCGTTTAAAATCATCTGCTCACCGCCGACTGTATACGCTCCTGTACGTTGACCGCTCGGATCAAAGAATCCAGCGGGGCTGAGATACGTCCATGTCACGTCTTGCTGCCCTTGCAGTTCGATCAAGTTTTTTCCCATGTTCGAGGCTGTCGGATAATACGCTTCCGGGAAATCCGGTGTTTCCATGACACGTACTGTATGCTCGGCATCGACGAATAGGCTTCCCGCCCCACCGACGACGAAAAGTCGTGTCTTGCTTCCTGCTAACACGTTGATTAAATGACGCCCGACTTCGATATGTTTCGTCTCCTCACCCGGTGCTGAGTTAAACGCATTGACGATGGCGTCAAACCCGTTTAAGTCATCTTTCGTCAGTGCGAGTACATCACGCTCGAGAATCGTGACGTTTGCCGTCACTTTTGCCGCGTTACGGACGATTGCCGTGACGTCATGACCACGTGTGATTGCTTCTTGTAAAATCAATTGCCCTGCTTTTCCTGTTGCGCCGATGATTCCGATATTCATGATGATTCCTCCTTTTGATATGTAACTATTTCGATTACATGTAACTAATATAGTTACAATTACTTTGTTTGTCAACAGTGTTGTTCCTATTCCCCGTTTCTTGCCAAATGAACAATACGACGTATAATGAGAGAACAATGTTTTTAAGAAGGAGGGTCATCCGTTGGCCATCAGTACACGTTTTTCCGTCGGCATCCATATTCTCTCGTTGATCGCGACCGACGAGAAGATGACATCCGACTTGATTGCTGGCAGCGTCAATACGAATCCGGTCGTCATCCGTAAAATCATGAGCATGTTGAAGAAAGCTGATTTGATCGAGGTCCGTCCGGGTGTCGCCGGTGCGCGACTCGCCCGCCCGTTGTCTAAGATTACGCTGCTTGACGTCTATCACGCCGTTGCTGTCGTACCGGACAAGGAATTGTTCGGCGTCCATGCCGCACCGAACCCAGACTGCCCAGTCGGACGAAACATCCAATCGACAGTCACACCCATCTTTGAGCTTGCGCAATCCGCGCTTGAGAAGGTACTCGCTCACGTCACATTAGATGATATCGTCAGTGAAATCGAACAAAAAGAAGCATCGTCCTCGTAAGGGCGATGCTTCTTGCTTTAGAAAAACCATTGATATAGTAGATATCCTCCACCGAGGACGACAAGCACTGCGAGCATCTCCAGACCACGCATCCCGTCGTTTTGCCCACGTGGTACGGCACTACCGAGACCTTGATCGACACCATCGCGGAGATGATCGAGTGGTTGTTTCTTTTCTTGTTTGAAGCGAGACATATAAACGCCCCCTTTTTACATATTGTACCATTCCATCTTCACCTTGCAGTACATTCTGACAAAAAAATACGTGGTAGTGCTTATCTTACATTCAATTCGTTTCTCTATTCATTTCGAAGCAATTTCATGAATCCCATCTTTTCAACGATCAAAACATCCTGCTCGAAGCGTTTGATAGAATGTTTTGATGCTTGTTCGTCCAACGCATTCGGATGACCAAAGCATACGTTTAAGATCGAATTGAGTTTCTTTGCATCACCACCGATGAAGTAGTGAGACATATAGGTGTCGTCTTCTGAAGCAATGACGACGAATGTCGCCATATCAAGCACTCCTTCGACGCTTTCTGCTGTCATGAGTTTGTCATTCGCAGATGCCTTCTGAAAGTCATACGATTCGATAGAGGCAATCCTACCTTGCAACAGATCAAGAATTGATTTCCGGTAGACACAATAGACGCCAACGATCGTTTCAATGGGTGGAACGAACGGATCTCCAAGGATCGTGATCCATCGCTCGTCCTGTTGATTCAGGCGGATGGCGTGCAAGTGATTGACTAATAATTGATCAATGACGTTCACATTCGTCGGTTGGATCGATTTAAAATCATGTACAGGCAAGCTTTTCTCCCCCGTTCGTTTAGTCGATGATCGTATCCTTCCCTTCTGCGCGTAATCGCTGCAGGGATGCTTTCATCGTCTCAATCTCTTCATCCGTATGCCGTTCCCACGTTCCGAGTTCAGCGATGATCTTCACAGGTTCAGTCGAACGATACGACCGGGTCGGATTGCCTGGGAACCGTTTGTTCGTCAAGTTCGGATCATCCTCATACGCTCCGAGTGGCTCGACGATATAGATATGCTCCGGAGCGTCACCTTGTGCGAGCTCCGCGCCCCACTTCGCTGCATCAAGTGTTGCTGTGAAATAGACGTGCTGGAGCGGTCGTTGACGAAAATTCGACGCGTGTCCTGGTTTCAATTCGTCACCGATTCGCAACGTGGCTCTCGTGCCATGGAAAAAAGGACCTTCAACTGTTTTCATATGCTCGCCTCCTGACTGGATACATTCAGTATAGACAGTCGATTCATTCAGGTGTAGTCTGTTTCAAAACGAAATTTCACGGTATACTTATAGCAAAGGAAGAGCATTTGTCGTCAGATTGTAACTCGTTTTTTGTCTAGCCATCAGGCATGATGGGAATAGTCATTTTACATACCCTATAGGAGGTCATCCGTTCAACGTGAAGTTCTTTAAAGCTTTAGCGAAAACCGAAGAGGCTGTCTGGATTCCAGAAGCCGAGTGGCAAACCGTTTGTGAGCAAGAAGGACTGACCCTGCCGCATCATCCGCAGGAACAATTCGTTGGTCTCGCGTACAACAATCAGCGGCAAGTCGTTGAAGTCACGCGTAACGTGCGTCCCCCGGCACTCAGTTATTACGTCACGATCCTTGAACCACCCAATAGTCGATCCCTCATCTCAAAACGTTCGTTCTTAACCGTGCTTCATGAACGAACGGAGCGCACGTCCCTCACCGAATACGGTACATTCTGTTTACTTGAAATCAATGTTCGGGAAGAAGGACTCGGCGAGCGTGGTCTGTTACTTGAGTCGTTGATTCATGACATCGAAAAAAAGTATACCCATTACGCGATTCGTGGTGATTATTCGAAGATCACCTTACAAGGACGCGTCTCAGATCAATGTTTTACGAAATATGGATTCCAGTTAACGGATTCCTATCTCACGCTCTCAAATGGGATTCCTTCCTGAAACGACCTGACACGTTCAGGTCTTTTTTTGTATAGTTCCTAGGCAATGATGGGAAGTGATGGGTTTGCGTTCAAACTAGTAGCACTACATATTTTTAATATGGTATGGTAAAAGTAATTCATCAGCAGTACATTCTACATTTAAGAGGTTCCCCATGACAACAATGACAGAGACATATCCCATGACATGCTGGCAGACGATTTCGACGTATCATAATCAACAAATCAAGCGCGTCAATGCTTTTTTGAAACAATGGGATCTCTCCCATACGAACCTTGAAGTGTTGCGTTGCCTACAGACAACCTCATGCACGAGCCAGAAGGAAATCGCGGAACGGATCCAAGTGACCGACGGCACGATTTCACACGGAATCAAACGTTTATTTGATCGGCAACTCATCACCCGCAAGCGCAAATGGAAGACGAACTATTTGCTATTGACGGAAAAAGGAACAGCCATTCTGCAAGAAGTGTTGCCTGCCTATGAACGTTTTCAACAAGAACAATTCGCCGCTCTGACGGCTCGACAACAGGAAGAATTAATCCGTTTCTTCGATAAGCTCAACCCAGCATGACAGAATAGGAGGAAAAATCATGACCTTCACATTCGAATCTTCAATGCAACACTGGAACGCCATTCAGCGGATCCATTCTCGTTATTCGAAAGAAGTCAACGATGTATTGAAACCAAAAGGGCTCTCAAAATCCCAATTCGATTTATTGATGACCCTGTATCATCAAGAGAGTGCGACACAAAAATCACTTGAACGCACGCTCGAACTCTCAAGCGGTGCCATTTCGCAAACGGTCAAGAAGTTGCTCGCGGAACACCTCGTCATCCGAAAACGAATCAACCGGGAAAAGCGGATTCTCTTAACGGAAGATGGTGCAGCGCTGATTCAAACGTCAGCTCCCGAGATCGAAGAGATTGATGATCGTTATTTCCGTGCCTTTACATCAAAGGACCACGAGACGTTCGATCAATTGCTTCATAAGATGCAAAGCGATCATTTTTAAATGCGCGTAATCGTTATAACAAAAGAGTCCTTCTCTCTTCTGAAAGCACAGTTGAGAGAAGGACTCTTTCATTGTTCAAATGGGAACGTATTCCTTTTATCTGAATCCGACAATAACGATTTATTTCGAGTCCACCATGCAATCAAGCTTGCCACTAATAAGATGCTTGCCCAGTAAATCAAGAAAGTATTGCTGTTAAAGAACTGACTGTTCATATAGGGCGAAGGTACCGACGTAATACTTGTTAAGTAACTTTCATCGATCGTTCCATTCTCCGCCCTAACTTGTTGTTTAACGAAAACTTGATACTGGCTGAATTGCTCGACTTGATAGAAGATGCCACACACAAGATAGATCATCGTACAGATCGATAAACCAATTAGGGATAAAAAACGTAACTGCGCTGCTCTCATCCATTGCACCACGAGACTGATGCCAAATGGAAAAATCAATAGGAGTAGCAGGAGCGGTATAAGCCCTAGATTACCATTGCCGCTGCTTGATTGCGGATACACTTGCGTCGAGCGACCCAAGGATACGAGAAGTCCACTAAAGATGCTCAATGCCACTACCAATCGGTCTACTCTTACGACTCTCATCTCACTACACTCCTCCTTTGAATAATGTTTATATTCCTTCCGTCTTCCCTCTTCATTATACAAAATCAAGACACTTAAAATTTCCTTTTTCAGGAATCAAGGGAACGGATTATTTTTCTTAACCTGATTTTTAACCATCATCCATTGCTGTACACAGTTGACATCGCTGATCTTTCAACTATGCAAAATCTTTACGAACGAGCTGATAAAAACATCCAAAAAGAACCTTGAAGCGTCGCAACACTTCAAGGTTCTTCTTATTTCATGATCCCGTACTCGCAAATGCCTTCAGTCC
The DNA here is from genome assembly GCF_018618915.1 of Exiguobacterium sp. s91. Classification (NCBI taxonomy): domain Bacteria; kingdom Bacillati; phylum Bacillota; class Bacilli; order Caryophanales; genus Exiguobacterium; species Exiguobacterium sp. s91. Next base: position 1,414,045 of record NZ_JACSMZ010000001.1, read on the forward strand.
GAACAACCAGAAACGATAAGCGATCAAACAGGCGATGATCGCGACAAGTGGTGTCGCAATCGCCATCACACCATAGCCTCTTCCGTCAAAGAAATACATCGCCGGGTAGAAGGCAGTAAAGCCGAAGGGGATGATGTAAGTCAAGACGAACATCAACACCTTCGAGTAGATCGTCATCGGATAACGAGCAAAATCACTCAAACTGAAAACTGCTGAGACGATCGGTAAACTGTCGACCATCCAAAACGAGAACGTCGCAAAAAACAGATTGATCGCGATATAGAGCAATCCGCTCGAAAGAACAAGTACGATCAGCATCAAGACATCACCGAAGCTCCAGATCATGTCGAGGTGATTGGAAGCAACATAGAGCACCCCACCACCAATCAACAGTTGACCGAATCCGTCTTGTTGGACGCGCTCAGCGATGATTTGAAACAACGGATTGACGGGGCGCATCAACAACCGATCTAGATTCCCGGTCCGGATGTACTGCCAACCGATCGTCCAAAGGTTATCAAAGAAGATATGATGTAAGGCTCGTCCTAAAAAGGCGATCCCGTAAATGAATAGAATCTCGTAAAAGTCCCAGCCGTTTAGCGTCTCGATATGCTGAAAGACGACCGACAGGAAAAAGAGTGAGGCGAACTGTTGACCGAAGACCGACAAGACACCAATCAGGAAATCGATCCGGTATTCCATCATGACCTTAAAATGACTTTTGGCATACAACCAGTAGAGTTTTATGTATCGTTTCATCCGCCGAACACCGTCACTTTCCGGATCGCGAGCGCGAACGTGATTCGCAAGATGACGAAGAATCCGATCAACCAGCCGATTTGAATCAGTAACGCTTGCAAGATGCCGCTTGCGCCAATCTCTCCCGTATAGATCGCAACCGGGACGTAGACGAGTGAAGCGAACGGTAAGTACAGACTGATCGTCTGAAACCAGTCCGGGAACAGCGTCAACGGTACGATTGCACCGGACATGATCGTGATGACGGCGTCCTGTAAGACGGATAGTCCCCAAATGTTGACGGTATAGAAGGCAAAGATGCCGACGAGCAGATCAATCAATGTCGCGAGCAACACGGCACAAAGGACACTACCAACGAAGGCGATGCCAGCCAACCACGACTGTGGTCGATCCACGCCGATGAACAAGATCGAGACGAGGACGAGTGGTAGAATCGAGCGGAACAAGATCGAGACTTTTGAGCCGATGTCTTGGGCGAGTAACTTATCGAGCAAGTGATACGGACGGAGTAACTCGATTGCGATCGCCCCTTGTTTGATCATCCGGGCGAGATCGCGTCCGGCACCCCCGCGGAACTGATCGATCATCGTCGCAAGCACCGCATACGTCAGCATCGTTGACAGCGAGATACCGGAAACATCGGTCTTATTGGCATACACGGCTTGCCAGAAGAAATAGAGGATGAACAGACGCATCGTCACGCTAAACATGCTTGCCCAGTACCAGGCCGTGTAGGCGAGATCAACCTTGATTTGGGACCGCATCAACGCGGTATATTTGCTAATTCTCATGCGCTGATCCCCGCTCGGTAGAGCTTGCGGATTAACGTCTCCATCTTCGGGACGGACACGGAGACGTCCCGAACGGCGTACAGCGAAACGATTTCCTTGATGACTTGACCGCTTGACAGTTCTCGGTCGTCAAAGGCGAGCTCGTACGTTAGCTCATCCGTCTCAAACATGATCACACGATTGATCAATGCCGTCGGTAAAACGAACGGCACCGGTTCTTCGAGCGTGATTCGAAGTGTCCGCTCGTGACTGAACGATGCCTTCAACTGATCGATCGTATCGTCATAGATGATTTTGCCGTCGTCGAGGACGATCACACGGTCACAGACTTCCTCGATGTCCTGCATGTCGTGCGTCGTCAAGATGACGGTCGTTCCCCAGCGATCACTCATCTCGCGGATGAAGTGACGGATTGTCTCCTTAATTTCAATATCAAGTCCGATCGTCGGTTCGTCGAGATAGACGACTTTTGGTCGATGCAGGAAGGCTGCGGCTAGTTCACAGCGCATCTTTTGTCCGAGCGACAGTTGTCGGACCGGTACGTCTAGAAGCGGTGCGAGATCGAGCTTCTCCCGAAACCACGCGAGCGTCTCGGCAAACTCTGACGTCGGTACTTGATAGATTTCCTTCAACAGCTCAAACGATTCTTGGACCGGAATGTCCCAGAACAGTTGCGTCCGCTGACCGAAGACGGCTCCGATTTGCGACGCGTTCTTGACGCGGTCGGCATGTGGATCAAGTCCGAACACCCGGACGTTCCCCGCATCCGGACGCAGGACACCAGCGAGCATCTTGATCGTCGTTGATTTCCCGGCGCCATTAAAACCGATATAGCCGACCCGTTCTCCTGGCGCAATCGTCAAATCAATTGCTTTGACTGCCTCTTTCGTCCGATATGTCCGGTGAAATAACGCTTTGATCGCTCCACGTAGTCCCGGTTCCCGTTGTAGGATTTGATAGTGTTTCGTCAGTCCTGTTGCTTTGACGGCATATGGTTGCATGTATTCTCCCCCTTTTGTGCAAACGCTTTCCGAAAACGTAGTATACCAGAAAAATCCAATATCCTTCCATCTCTTTTGAAAATTTTTCTCGATATTCTGACGCTGTCGCGTAATAATAGATAAAAAAGGAGTGGTCTGACCATGCTATTACGTCATATGACACATCGGCATCATATGAAATCAATCGTGACACGCGGTGGATTGTCACCGACATTCCAAATCGATGCACCAACAGGCTGGATCGCCTTTGAAGTCGATCCTCCAAGCGCAGCGTATCAAACGCACTTTCATCAATTAAAAAATGATTGGCAAGATGGAGATGTCGTTACGCTCGAATTCGACGGAGAGCGGATGCAAGCAGCAGGCTTCGAGATGCTGCAATCGCAAGAAGATGACCGCAGTCACCAGGCAGAGAGATTAGGCGTATCCATCGAGGAAATTGGCTCGTATGCATTCATTCGCAATTTCGTCTCACTTGATTATCTCGTCGAGTCTTCACGTGAAAAAATCTCAGAGTATTATTGATTTAGTTGAAGAAATCTAATCTTTTTTAAAATATACGGAAATCAAGATATTTTCATACATCTTTAGGGTATTGTTGGCTATATAGAATAAATATTCATTGAATGAAACATTTTTTTGTAGTTATTTTTCAGAACTCATTTGAGAGGAACACGAATATGTGGAATATACTGAACCATCTAATCCTCAACGTCGCTCTGACTTTTTTCTTCGTGCTCATCTCCCTGTTCTTTTTTAAACGATTTCAGTTTCGAAACACGTTCGACAGCTGGCTGAAGAAAAATCTGTTAGTACTGACTCTTGCGACAGGTGCCGGCTACTGGGTCATCCATAACGCCATCACCTATGAGGGATTCCGTTTCGATTTGTCGATTACCTTGATCGTCATCGCTTTCATTTATGGAGGTATCAGTAGCGGCTTCATCACGACCCTCGTCTTCGCTTCCCTTCAAACGTTCGTTTTTGATTCCGCTCATGCCTATTGGCTGATAGGTACGTATCTGATCGTCAGCATCGTTGTCTTGTACTTACAAAATGAAGCACCGGATCGATTCATCTCGTTTCCGGTCATCTTCACGATTGCACTCATTCTCTGTTTACCATACGTTCAACATGTTCAACCGAATGACGTGACAGCGATGACGATCTTTCTCGTCGGGAATGGCTGCGCTGGTTTTCTCTTGCACAGCATCTTGCATCAAGTCCGCTGGCACTTCAATCAAGTCCGGATGCATCGGCGTCTTGCCTTGACGGATACATTGACAGGGCTTGATAATCGACGTCGTCTAGAAGAGACCGTCCAACGGTACAAATCACAACAAACGGATTTTTCAATCATGATCATCGATGTCGATCATTTCAAACAGGTCAATGATACTTACGGTCATGACCGCGGTGATCATATCTTACGGCAAATCAGCTCTTTGCTTACATCGTATTGTCCTCCTTCTTGTGTGCTCGGGCGATTCGGCGGTGAAGAGTTCATGATGCTGTTGCCGGAGCATTCGTTGCCGGAGACGCGTCGACTCGCGGAACAAATCTGTGAAGCCAGTGCCAAACGGACGTATGAGTTATCAGCGACGGAACCGCTGCAAGTGACGTTATCGATTGGTGTGTCTCGTCAAACTCATCAACCGTCCGAGACTCATAATTTTTTACAAACGATCCAGCAGGCAGACGCTGCCCTCTATCAAGCGAAAAAGAGTGGTCGGAATTGTGTCTTTCATCATGACCCGTTGCGTTAAAGAAAAAAAGTGCCCCCTCGCGTGACGTTGAGGGGGCACTGCTATATGAAATGGAGGAACGAACGTGGAAATCACGAATGTCTTACGCTTTACCGATCGCGATGGCTTTCGACAGTGGCTGAAGAACCACGCGGATCACGCGTCCTTCTGTTGGGTGATTCTCAGCCGAAAACAAATCGGGGGCGGGTTACTTTATCTCGATGCCGTCGAAGAGGCACTTTGCTTCGGCTGGATTGATGGAATTGCAAAGAAGACCGAAGACGGTGAACTGGCGCAACGGTTCACCCCGCGTCGAAAGAACAGCAACTGGACCGAACTGAACAAGGAACGGGTCCGCCGCTTGGAACGCCTCGGCTTGATGCAACCGTCCGGACGACAGGTTCTACCAGACATGCGCACTGATGCGTTCGTCATCGATGACGCCATTCAGGCGCGTCTACAAGAAGACCCGATCGTCTATGAACAGTTTAATGACTTCCCGGAGCTCTATCGACGGATCCGGATTGATACGATTCAAAGTGTACGCAAGGATCCCGTTCTCTATGAAAAACGTCTGCAAACGTTGATTGAAAAAACGAAACGGAATCAGATGTACGGTCAGTGGAATGACGGGGATCGTCTTTTACTCGAAGATGTTCCGGAGACGGAATCAGAGGCTAGTCGGTCAGACCGCTAAGAAAATCTCTTCTAATGATTGGCGTTCGATCTGCACCTCGTAGACTTTGACGTCTTGTTTCGCAAGCATGACGAGTAACTCTGGAATATCCTCTTCCGTCGATAAATCAAGCCGTGTACAATCATCAGCTTGCGACAAAAGCCGAGCGTATGCTGGCAGATGCGATGGCGCTAATCGCGGAACAGTCCGAATACTGATTTGAATCTCCTTCCTCATTGCTTCTTGTAAGGACGCAACGGTTCCATAGCGGACGATTCTTCCCTCCGTCATGATCGCGACACGGTCACACATCTTTTCGATCTCATTCAAGTCATGTGAGGTCAAGAAGATCGTTTTTCCTTCCGCTTTTAATTCAAGCGTTCTTTTACTTTCGTGACAAGGACACCGAGTCCATATAAGGTAACGGCTGTTAAGAGCATCGTGATGATGGTTTCCATGTGAATTCTCCTCTATGTAAATGACGTGTCATCTTACTCTACGCTACTCTTTGAAGAAAGTTTCCTTATTTTTCAATTATCGATCCGTCAGCAGGCAACGAACCTATTACATGAGATGACGCAAGCAACGGTCCATTTCGTCCCGGAGTCAGGACATCTATTACACTGGGATCGTCCCGACGTCATCATCTAAGCGATTCGTCATTACTGGACGTCCGGAAAAAGATTGTCTTCCATTTGAAAAATGGTTTATTATGGAATCAGAGTAAAAAGGAGGGATTCATATGCTAAAACGGTTAACGTTCGTTTGTGTAACCTTATGCGTCGCGATCGTCGCCGTGCTCGTCGCAGCACGCCATTCAACAGGCAATTCCATTTCGTTTGAGGAGCCGTTATCGGTCTACATCGCGATTGGACTAATTGTCGTCTTATTCCTACCACCACTCATCCTATCGTTTTTCGAACACCCTGTACTGAAGATCGTCAATGTCATTTATCAATCACTGATCGTTTTTAGCTTCGTCGGACTAATTCCGGTCGGCTTCTTGATTCCGAACGGTTCCTCGACGATCATCGTCGCCGTCCTCGGAACAGTCGCGAGTCTTGCCAGTGTCATCGTGACGGTACGAAGTCACTCGATGTTAGCTAACTATTCTTCTGACGTACGTTAATCTATCTTTCAAACTGCTTCCGCCATCATGGTAGGAAGCAGTTTTTATTTTTATGTATAAATTTATTTATCGATAAGCTCATTTTTATTAATTTGTTTTTCGTTAGAGTTGGGCGTATTCTAATCACGTAGCCAATCGGCAAACGAAAAAGGAGGAACATATCATGAGTAAACACATCTTAATGGTCGTCACGAACGCAAAAGAAATGAAGGAAGGTCACGCGACAGGACTTTGGTTGTCTGAGTTCGCGGAAGCATACATCGAATTCAAGAACGCAGGATACACAGTAACGGTTGCAAGCCCAAACGGCGGCGAATCACCAATCGACGCTCGGAGCCTGGAAGACGAAGTCCCAGCTGAGATTCAAGCAACAGCTCCACTCTTGAAAGAGACACTTGATTTAAAATCAATCCAAGACTTCTCAGCATTCGATGCGATCTTCATGCCAGGCGGACACGGTACGATGTTCGACTTGCCTCAAAGTGATGCCTTGAACAACGCCCTTCGAACATTGTTTGAAGCGAACAAGACGGTCGCTGCAGTGTGCCACGGACCCGCTGGACTCGTTAGTGCGACACTCTCAGACGGAACACCGCTCGTCGCAGGAAAAACGATCGCAACGTTCACGGATGAAGAAGAACGCGCGACAGGACTTGACGTCTACATGCCATTCTTGCTCGAGACACGTCTCCGTGAACTCGGTGCGAACATCATCACGGCTGACAACTTCACGGAGAACGTCCAAGTCGACGGAAACCTCGTCACGGGTCAAAATCCACAGTCCACGATTGCGGTCGCGAAAGCTGTCATCAACACACTTAACTAATCAAAACAAGAGATCCTTTGGATGAAGGATCTCTTTTCATAGGAGGTCTTTTAGATGATTCAACTGATTGCCCGGATCGAAGCGCATCCGAATCAAGGCGAACAGCTCGCTTCTATCATCGAAGGTGTGATCGCCCCTTCGCGTGCCGAGGCAGGGTGCCTGACGTATCAGACACATCGCGCTATCGATGATCCGAACGTCTTCTACTTTTATGAACAATGGCGTGATCAAGACGCTTTCGATCAGCATGTCGCCTCACCACACTATCAAGCCTATCGAGCAGACAGTGCCAATCTCGTCGTTGATCGATACTTGACGTTCTTAGATGACGTATCAAAGTAATATGTAATTCATACAAAAAAAGTCCAATCCTCTCAGCATTTGCTTGTGGATTGGACTTTTTTCATACAATTCAACCTAACGCCTTAATCACCTGTTGCAAAACCGGATCGTGGCGCGAGTCCGTTCGATAGGCGACGTATAACTGATTCGTCGCGAATCGTTCCGGCGCAATCCGTTGTACTCGTCCAGCACTGACCGCTGCCTCGACGAGATAATCGGGCAAGACGCTGATCCCGTGTCCTGCTTCGATCGCTTTTAGTATCGCATCTACGTTCGGTAAGATCATTTCAGGACGGATCCCAGGTCGTTCTCCGAACTGCGTCTGATAGTACCGACGAATGATCGGTAACTCAAGTCCGTAGCTAATCCATCGCTGTCGGTCCATCCATTCCTTTAGATCCGCTTCCGGAACTTCGTAGCCGATCGGGGCGATCAAATGAAAGCGTTCGTCAGCAATCGGGACGTATTGGACGCCCGGTTCATCGATCCGCTTCGTTGAGATGATGAAGTCGAGCTCATTCGCAAGCAAGCGTTGCAACAAGGGAACCGTCAAATCAAAGACTACCGTGAACTGTGCGACGTCGAGCGGTAGCTTCGGTACGATCCCATGCGTGACGAATTCCGTCGGTCCCCCGAACTTCAAGACCGGACGAGGTTGTTCCCCTGCTTCGTACTTCATCTCAAGCGATAACTCCTCGAGCCGATCAATCAATCCGACGACTTGTGTATAGAGAGCTGTTCCCGTGTCCGTCGGAATCATTTGCCGTGGCGCACGGATGAACAAGGATGTCTCTAGTTCTGCTTCCAGTGCCGCGATATGCTGGCTGACCGCCGGTTGCGTCAAAAAGCGAATTCGGGCTGCCGCTGAGACGGAACGTTGTTGGTAAACGTGAATGAAACTCCGATACCATTCAAAATCAATCATGTGTGTTCTCCTTTTACTAGGTCTTCCTGAAAAGTATAGATTCATTTAATCCATAAGACAAATAACGAATAATTTAGTAAGTCATAAATTTATTTATCGGATAATGAAAGATGGTTTCCGTAGTATTTCATGAATTGTTGAACGCCAAGACAGACAAGTAGGATCAACGGAAAGAATTGCAACGGGAATAGAAAGAGGAGAAGCGTAGCGGTCACGAGTGGCTGACGCAAGACGACAGCACAACTTGCCGTGACGACAAGTGTTACGATCAATCCAGGCATGAACGGACTTAATTGGCTGAGACAGAATGCCAGGACTGTACTCGAAAAAATCAACGGAAATATCTTTCCACCTTTCCAGCCGCAGGAAAAACAAAGATGCGTCAATCCCACCTTTCCGATCGCAAGCAACAATAAGGCGCCGATTGACCATGAGGCTCCTTCCTTCGTAAAGTCTAGGATTTCATGTTCACCAGAAAACAGTAAGTAAGGTGTGAGCATGGATGCAAGACCAATCGCGATTCCCGCAATGAGTGCGAGAAGGATTGGGTTGCCGACGCGAGAGACCATCCAGTTCGTCACCCGCTCCATCCATAAGAAGAAGAGTCCGAACGCGATACCGAGGAGAATCGCCGGAAGGATGAACCACATGACAGTCGCATTCCACGTAATCGGTGGTATCTTGATTGCGAACAAGCGGTCATGGGGTACGAGGTGCATGATGAAACGAAAACAGGTAATTGCGACGAGCGTACAAATGCCGTAATAAAAGATGCGTTGTATCTTTTGCCAGCGTGACGTTGCTCGTTGCATCGGTTCCTCCTCGATCGCTTCAGAGACACTGACGAACGGGGCATGAAATATCGTCGCTAGCATCGCAGCGTATCCCGTCTGCAAGAAACTTTGCCGTTCCGGCTCCGTCAACCTTAGCCGGTCACCGATCCACGTCACCATTCCCCCTAAGATGCTGATCAGCGCAGCTTCTGGTCCTAAACTCGCTCCACACGTCAGCACGATCCATGCGGCAACGGCGTTTTTCCAGAGGGCACCGCGATAAGGTACACGACCTTCTTGCTTAAAGTTAGCAAGCGTCTCGTGCATCGTCTTCGGGTAATCCCCCACAGACTTTTGAATCAGACCAATACCGATACCACCGAGTAGACCGACGCCGAGTCCATAGAAAGATACATCCAGTACAGACGGTAACCACTCCCATACATAATGAATCGATGCGTTGATGCCACTTAAAAACAAGGCAGCCGTCAATCCGACGATTGCTCCGAGGATCAGACAATGCAAGAAGTGCGTCAGATGTGGTTTCATTTCTGCTCCTCCTTCTTCTTCTTGTCCCGGTGATATTGTTTTAGGGCCATATTGAAGTTCACGATGACGGCACTGAGAACACCGACGCCAAGCATGACATACACGATCGAAAACAATTTACCGAACGCCGTCTGAGGGACGAGATCCCCGTATCCGACCGTCGCGAGCGTCATAACGGAGAAATAGAAGGCATCCAGAATACTGAACTGTTCGACATTGTGATAGAAGACCGTCCCAATCAAGAAAAGTGCCCCGACCATGATCATCAATGCCTTTTGTTCTTCTTGCTTGAATAAGATACGGATGACATGAAAAAAATTTCGGATCAAGATAAAGAACGCCAGCATGCTCTTTCCTCCTCAGTTCCGTCATCACTGCATACGTTCATTAAACAATTTCTCTAGTTGGTCAGGATCAAGTTGATTCAAATCAGGGATCTGGATCAAGGTCAGTTTGACACGTGATAGTCCATAGTCGTCGAGCGACTGTTCCAGCCGTTCCCGTTCACGTGCATCATACCGTTTGCCTAACGTCGTCACCGTCAATTGCTGGCGTTTCTCGTCATAGCTATGCTGAACGACGAACGTCTCTTGAAACGTTTCCTCGACATAACGGTCAAGATTCGTCTCAAACAAACTGTCCTGACTAAGCAGATAGGCTGTATAGACACTTGGTATACTGATGAGACAGGCTAGCGCGATCAAGGAACGATTGATTCGTTTTGATGCCTGGATCCGTAAACTCTGATCCGTCCGTAAGAGCCATTTGACACCTAGGAACGTCGCGATCAAAATGAAACTACAGTTGATCAGGAACAGATAACTAGCACCAAGCGCGTAGGTCATGTTCTGATTCGCAATGGCGTACCCGACCGTACAGACTGGTGGCATCAAGGCGGTGGCAATCGCGACACCGGGAACGATATTATTCGCCCCTTTCTTGCGTAAACCAATCCATCCCGCGACTCCCCCAGCAAAGGCGATCAGTACGTCCCAAATCGTCGGGAACGTCCGCGCAATCAGTTCATCACTCGCTGCCGTCAAAGGCGAAAAATAGAAATAGACGGTCGATGTCACGATGCTGATCGTCAACTGGACGAGCAACAGCCGAAGTGCTTTCTTGAACAGAGGTATATCCGAGATCCCTAAAGCCATACCGAGACCGAGAATCGGATTCATCAGCGGCGAAATCAACATCGCTCCGATGATGACAGCGGTCGAATTCAAGTTCAATCCGATCGAGGCAATGAAAATCGCACACATCAAGATGACAGCATTGCTCGATCGAATCGTCAGCTCCTTGTCGATTTTATTTCTCGTCTCTTGCAGATCATAGACCGATGCTTCCATGAAGGCTCCACCTTTCCACCGTCGATCAATACGAGTCGCACCATTCAAGTCATTGGTTTTTATTTACCCAATTTTTAGTGTCTTCGCCTTATTTCCCTTATGAAAAATAATAAAATCCCTTTAATGAAAGGTGCATCGTTCATGAAAAAATTCCGCGGCAAACGCCGTTATTTTAAAAATCTCGAGCTTGAATTCAAAAGTTTTTCTTCTTCAGCCTATATTGATCCAGACGTTTGGTTTAACGACTGGCACGAGCACCCTGACTTTTATGGACATGGCAACGCGAGTCTGCGCATTCGTAAAGCACATCTTCGGATCGCGTTGAGCGCTATGCAGGACATGCGACAAAAACTAGAGGAAAAACAGATTGAACATCAGCTTTACATAACGATTGTCCTCGAGGATGCTTCACAAGACGCACTACATGTCCACACGACGAATCCGGACGGAACCCCATTCCCACTCGAGCGGATTCAGTCGTTCCCTCTCGCTTCACATGTTCCGACCTGGCTAACGGAACTCTTTCCGGGCAACCGGTATACGATTCATCAATCACAGGAGGAATTGGTTGATTATACGGAAGAGGAGCCTGTCAGCTCGATCGTCACGTTTTTTTACATCTTGCCTAGCCCTTAAATTGACACGAAAACGAGCTATCCTTTCCATCACAGGAAGAGGATAGCTCGTTTTGTTCGGTCTCTCTTATGGTAGCAAGACGACCTTACCGAATTTGCCAGCTTGTTTAAAGTACGCTTGGGCTTCTCGCGCTTCAGCGAGCGGGAACGTCCGGTCGATGACGGGCTGAATCGTCTGCGTCCGAACGGCCTCCAGTAATTTCTCATAATCATGGCGATTGCCAAGGACGGATCCTTGTAGGCGGATATGTTTTAAATAAAGCGTCCGAAAATCGAGCGACGTCACCTGCCCCCCGGAAGATCCGGAAATACAGTACGTTCCGCCGCGCTTCAGCAGATCCAGTCCTTGTTTAAACACCGCATCGCCGACGACGTCGAGAATCGCATCGACCGGACCAACTTCTTGCATGACCTGCTGATCCCAGTCCGGCTCACGGTAGGAAACGACCAGGTCCGCCCCGAGTTCTTGCAATTGATCCGTCAGCTTCAAGTCACCGACGAGTGCGACGACACGGGCACCGAAGACACGTTTCGCAATCTGGACGTTGAGTGAACCGACACCGCCACTGGCTCCTGTTACGAGTACCGTCTGTCCTTGTTGTAAGTCAAGTTGCTCGACCATGTGCCACGCCGTCAATCCACTGACCGAGAAGACCGCACTGTCCGTATAGGAAGCAAGCGGCATGTCGTAGCAGAGTTCGAGCGGCCAGCAGACATACTCCGCGTATCCGCCGTCATACTCGGAACCGATGAACGATAAGTCCTCGGCACTCTGTTCGTCAGCGATTTCTCCACTCGCCGTGAACGGGAACAAGACGACGTCGCGTCCGATTTCCGTCTCGGCGACACCGTCTCCGACCGCGACGATCCGTCCGCTGATGTCTGAACCGGGAATCCGGGGAAACTGCACCCCTTCTGCTTTCCAGCCCGATTCACTCTCTGCACCATAGGCGCCTTCCCGCATCCAAATTTCTGTATTGTTCAAGGCACAAGCTTTGATTTCAATCAGTACCTCTCCTTGTTTCGGTTGTGGTGTCTCTTGATCGATATAAGCGAGCTGCTCAAGCCCACCATGCCCCGTTACGGTGACTGCCTTCATGTTTTTGCCTCACTTTCTTTCTTCCATATGATATCTCTCTTCTTTACCCCTTCATCCTGATTTTAATATCCTGCTTCCGTAACCCGCTGTCTCCTCCTATAGAACGATTCGTCCTCGTTTAATATCTAGATATAATATGGATACGAATTCACGTCTGGAGGAACGATGTATGAAAAAACGACTGATCTTTATAGGGACATTAGCAACCATCACGGTACTGGGTATTTCCTGGTCGAGAGGTGGCGCAGATCCTGTCATGAAAGACAACTATCCATCCATCCCAAAAGATACGACGTATCGCGGACAGGTCGCTTGGCCACTAGAAACGCGCGATCGTTCGATTGCCGGGGAAGCGAGCGGCGTCGCTGTTGCTCCGAACGGTGACGTCTACTATTTACACCGAGGTAGTAATTCATACGGGGATGACACCTACATCACAGAACCGACATTGATCGTGCTCGACGGAAAGACGTTGCAGGTGAAGAAGCGGTTAGGCGCAGGACTATTCAAGTCACCGCACGGTCTCGAAGTCGATGACCAAAACAATATCTGGATTACCGACATCAGTCTGAACCAAGTCTTCAAGCTCGATGCGTCCGGCAAAGTCTTGCAAACGTTCGGAAACGCATATGGTCCGTTCATGGAATTCGGTCTGCGCATCCGAAACGTCTTGCCAAGCATCCCGCTACAGCTGGATGAAAAGACGTTCGCTCGTCCGACAGACGTCACCGTTTTTAAGGACGGCTCGTTCGCCGTATCTGACGGCTACCGGAATAGTCGCATCGTCATGTTTGATCCAAAAGGAGCAGTCAAATGGGAAGTCAATGAACTCGGCAAACAAGACGGACAGTTCAATCTGCCGCATGGGATCAGTAGCGACGATGAGATGAATCTCTATGTGGCGGACCGGGACAACGCCCGGGTCCAAATCTTTAATCGAAACGGCAAACACATCGATACGTGGTCGTCAAAAGAACTCGGTCGACCGTACGGGATTGAAGTCGGTGCGAACGGTAACGTCTACGTCGCTGATGGCGGAAACTATTTAAATGGACAAAAAAAGAACGCGCAAAGCCAAATCGTCATTTTGAACAAACAAGGAAAGATTGAGAAACGATTCGGTGCGTGGGGCAAAGAAGCGGGACAACTCCGGATTGCACACGACATCGCGGTCGGTTCGGATGGAACGATTTATGTCGCGGAGTTGTTGAACAAACGATTGCAGCTGTTTTCTGAAAAATAATAGGGAACGGAAGTATTTCGAAATTTAAGAAATGAATATCCTTTTTTTCAAAGACACCTCAACTTATCTCGATTTATTTTGGTAAAATAAAGAAAATCCATCGGGGGTGTCTCATGAAACGTGGTCTAACATTAGCCGTTCTACTGATCCTCGTCGTTTGCATCATCGTTTTCGAACCGTTCCGTGGTGCGCCACCGAATCCCGAAGTCGAGGCAAAAGGAAAGGATGTTCCGACTGTCCAAGGATCTTATTGCTGGGATAGCTTACTCCGCAGTCAGTGTGTCGATAAGACGTACCGTGACGGTCTTGACTTAGCAAAGGGAAAAACGCCAGTTACCGTCTCTGCTGGAGCACCCGTCCGTGTCGAATTATCCGGTGATCTTAAAAGCGTGAAACTATCACAGTGGGACGATCAAAAACAGGAATCCCCTGTCGCTTTGAAAAAAGATCAGTTCAACGCCCCGACAGAACCTGGTCTCTATGCGTACGAACTAAACTCGCGCTGGAAACAAGGAGACGGACAATTCGGATTCTTGCTAAAAGTGCAGTAAAACAATACCCCCTTGACGTACGATGACGTCAAGGGGGTTATTTCATCCTGCCTGATGATAAAGTTGCAAAATGCCAAAGACAGTCAGGATAGCATACCCTGTTCCGATGAACAGAAAGACCGGGCGAATCATTTGATTCTTCGGTTGGCGCGTGATGCCTTCGAAGAAACAACCGGTAATGAAACCAAGAATCAAGATTCCAAGATACATCAACATGAACGTCAGGATGCGACCTCCAAGACCAGTCTGCAACAAGACTGGCGAGAGCCAAATCAGTATCCCAACAAAACTAGCAAGCCCAAGAATTCCGATCACGATCCCGTATAGCGGTCGTACTGTATTCAGACGCTCGAAAAAACGTTGTCGCTCAACGAGCATCATCGCCGACAGACATGTCAGTAAGAACACCACCAAAAAGTAAAGCGTTTGTGAGATTGGCTCCGTCATCGAGAAGAGTGGCGTGCTGAGTACGACAAGTAGTGGCAATACGCTAAGTATAAAGAATTTCACTGTCATTCTCCTTTCAGTGAATCAATATAAAAGGTATTTCTGAATCACTTATGACTTAGCGTATCACACAAATCATTCCAGGATTTTCCCATTTGATTCGTCTGATTATGAAAATCCGTTTACTTACGATCGATGGAGTTCCTGAAATCGATCAATCATGCGCACAAGGGAACGATTGATGATATCTAGTTCCACTTCGTCAAGAATCGTCGTCATCTCCTCCGCCAATTGCTCTTCAATCTCATCCATCGTTCGCAAGTAGGCTACCCCATTCGTATCGAGATGGATGAAACTTTCCCTTAAGTTTGCTGGATTCTTCTGACGCTTGATGAATGTACGTTCTTCCAAGATTTTCAGTACTTGACTGACCGCACTCTTCGAGATCCCCATCGTTCGTGCGATTTCCGTCGACGTCCAGGAGTCTTTTCGTTTGAACAATAGCAGTAGCTGTTCCTGTTGTTGACTCAAAGCAAACGGATTCAACGCTGCGAAAAATTTCGCCAGCTGAAGATCTAGTTCATCGATACGCCGATACATCGTCAAGATGTCCTGTTTTTTAGATCCTTCCATTGTTTTCCTCCTGTCATGAAATGTTCCGAAAATCTCGACTTGCGCGATAGAGTAACAGACCACAGATGACACCAATCACTGCGAACGCAATCAGCAGAAACTGAATCGGAATTTCGATCGCGACTAGAAGCGATAAGACCGCGAATGCAATCGGTTCTAAACCGGAAGCGGCAAGCGCCATGATGCTCATGACGCGTCCGATCTTATCCGGATCACTCCGCTCCTGTAAAATCGTCACGGTCGGCAGATAAACGAGCATCAACAAAAATCCACTCATTGCTGCCGTAAAGGCAAGTAACGGAATCGATGCCACCTGGGTGTACAGCAAGAAAGCACCTAACGTCAAAAACAGCGCACAAAAGACGAACCGACCGCGATGAATCGACCTTAGAAACAACACGACGACACTGGCAACAAATGTCCCGACAGCAAGACCACCTTCGATGAGACTGAGATCCGCCGCTGACCCTTTCGCTGCGCCGACGAGAATCGGGATGCTCATGATCAACGGTCCCATGACGAATAGATTGACGATGGCAATCGACAACGTACCAGCACGTAAGACGGGTGTCTCTTTGACATACCGAATTCCTTCGCGTAAGTCGCGTAAGACCTGACGAATCGAGAGGACGGAGGTATCCGGAATAGGATCGCGAATCAGCCGCGGTAGGACCAGTACGGCTGCAATAAAGATTAAGATCATCGCTGTCCCGAAGCTCAGTCCAAATCCCCCTTGCGTCAGCAGAAGTCCCGCGAGAAACGGACCGATGACGAACATCAATTCGAGTGATCCTTGAAATAAGGAATTCGCCCGCTGTAACTGCGACGCAGGGACGAGAGACGGCAACAAGGACGATAAAGCAGGATAAGACATGCCATCCAAAATGCCAAACACGACAGAAATCAACAAGAGTGTCCCTACCGAGTAAGCATCAGCGTAATGTAAGAGCATGACACCAAGCATCAAGAACGCCTGTCCGAGATTCGTCCAAAAGAGAAGACGGCTCTTCTGGAATCGATCGGCGAACACGCCACCAAACACCATCATGATGACCCGGGGCAACGACACGGCTGTTAATATCAGACCAAGCAAGGCAGGCTGTCGCAAGACATCAATCGTCAACCACGACACACTCAAGAAGAAGATCGCAAAACCGAGCGTTAATGTCATACCGGACAACCACATGAAGACAAAGCGTTGATTCCTCAGCACTGCCATGAATCAGACTCCCTTTCCTTATAGTTAAGTTAACTAAACTATATGAAGCGACCGATCGCTTGTCAACGGATCAATCGGTTAACGAGGCTGATTCAAAAGTTAGTCCCTATAAAAATAAGGATGGCAGAATGATGATCTGCCATCCTTACCTCATTCTTTTTTGCGTCAGTCTCGACTAATCATGCTTTTTCGATGACACGACGGACGATTCGGAAAAAGACCGCGTGCGGCAAGAATCGTTTCAATCGAATTAAGTTCGCTGCATTCTTGCCGACGGGATATCGCATCTTTTTCGAGTCATCCATCACGGCAAGGTGAATCGCATCGGCGACGACTTCCGGTCCTTCGGCTTCTTCTCCTGCTGCATTCGAATTTTTGAGCGCCGTTTTCATATAGTCGGCATAATCCACGATGTCCGTTTGCACGAGATCTTGCGACCGTCCGTAGAAGTCGGTCTTGATTGGTCCTGGTTCGATCAGTTTGACGGCGATCCCGAGCGGAGCAAGCTCATAATGTAACGATTCCATGAATCCCTCAACAGCCCATTTCGAGCTGTGGTACAGGCTATAGATTGGAAACGTGACTTGTCCCCCGACGGATGTCACGGTCACGATCTTCCCCTTTCGTTGTTTTCGAAAGAGTGGCAATGCCTGACGCGTCACGTTCATGACGCCGAAGACGTTCGTATCGAATTGACGCTTGATTTGCTCCGCTGTCGCCTCCTCGAAGATCCCGACCGCACCGTACCCTGCATTGTTCAACAGGATATCGATCGTACCGAAATCGTTTGTGATGGCTTCAAAGGCTAGACGAATGCTCCTCTCGTCCGTGACATCCAGTGCATACAAGCGAACGCCCGGTAACGAGGCGAGATCGCTTGACGTCTCCGGCTTTCGCATCGTCGCTGCGACATGCCATCCTTCCTGACTGAACCGTTCGACGGTTGCCCGTCCGATTCCGCTAGATGCTCCTGTGATGACGATCGTTTTCTTTTGTTTCATTGTGAATTCTCCTTTGTTGTTTGACTTAGCGTGCAAAATAACGTTTTGCGATAGTCATTTTTTTCGACGTATACGGTGCGTAGCGTAACGAGGGATCAAGTTTCGTCGACGTTTTGACGATGCTCTTCGCATGCGAGAACGTCTCAAAGGTGTGTCTGCCGTGATACGCCCCCATCCCGCTACCACCGACTCCACCAAACGGCAGTTCAGCGTTCATCAGATGCACCATGCCATTGTTGATACATCCTCCTCCGAACTCGACGTGCTCCAAGAAGTAGGTTTCCATCTCCGGTGATTCCGTATAGAGATATAAGGCGAGTGGATAACGATTGCGACGAATGATCGAGACAGCTTGTTCCGGTGAGCTGAACGATACGATCGGAAGTAACGGACCGAAGATTTCTTCATGCATGATGTCTTCCTCAAGCGATACGGCGTCAAGCAACGTTGGCTCCACGTAGCGATCCGCTAAATCGATTCGTCCTCCGTGAACGATTGTGCCTTGTTGCATCAGGCGTTGCAGAGCGTGAACGCGGCGCTCATTGATGATGCGTCCATAACTTTCACTCATTTGTGGATCCGCTCCGAAAGCACGTCTGATTTCTGCTTTTAGCAACTGGATCAACGCATCCTTGACTGTCTCTTCAACGAGCAGATAATCCGGACAGACACACGTTTGACCGGCATTAAAGAATTTCGACCAGACGATCCGTTTCGCTGTTACCTGCAGATTGGCACTCTTATCGACGATGACAGGACTCTTCCCGCCAAGCTCAAGTGTCGTCGGTACCAGTTTGGCAGCCGTCTTCACGGCAATATGTCGTCCGACACCCGGGCTTCCCGTAAAGAAAACATGGTCGAAGCGAAATCGATCGAGTAATTGGTCACCGACGACTGCCCCATCACCGAGGACGACACTGATATAGTCTGGATCGAACGTCGTTGCGATGAGCTCTGCAATCAAACCCGACGTATGCGGTGTCAAATCCGACGGTTTCAAGACGATGCAATTTCCGGCTGCGATTGCGCCGATGACGGGTGCAAGTAACAATTGGAACGGGTAATTCCATGGTCCAATGATTAAGACGACACCGAGCGGATCGTGTCGGATGAAGCTCTTTGACGGCTGCAAGACGAGTGGTGTGGCGACTCGCTTCGGCTCCATCCAGCGCGCCAATTGTTTTTTCGCTTCACGTAGCTCTTGATAGAGCACGCCGATTTCTGACGTGTAGGCTTCAAATGTCGGTTTTCCTAAATCCTTTGCTAATGCTACGAGAATCCGTTCTTCGTTTGATCGGACTAACTGTTCCAGCCGTTCGAGCTGACGTAACCGAAAATCGATCGTCTTCGTTTTCCCTGCATCAAAGAACGCGCGTTTCCCACTATAGACTTCTTCGGTTACGGCTTGATCTTGTAAAATCATGGTTAGATGTTGCATCATTCATCGCTCACTTTCATTATGTTCTTTCGTTTAAACATTTAAACGTTTAGTGTAAAATCAAACTCTCTTCTCATATGTGAGAAAAGAGCCTTGTTCAGCGTAGGATACAATCTTCTTCGATGGCTGCCGTCAATGTTTTCAAGACGTTGACCGCTTCTTGTAAAGTCAGATAATAGTAGTTCTCCGTACCGACTTTCTCAGAAGCGACGATTCCTGCTGCCCGCAATACTTTCAGGTGATGCGAAATCGCTGGTCGAGATAATGAAATTTTTTCATCCAATTGACTGACGTTCAAACGATCGTACCGTGCCAATTCAATGATGATCGCTTGACGATTGACATCCGATAAGACTTGAAAAATCGGAATCGCATCTTGAAAATATCCTACTGCTGCGTCTAGAGCTTGTACATCCTGTTCGTTTTTTCTCATAGCGCCTCCGTTTAAACGTTTAAACATTTAAATTCATGCTCCTAATTTACAATCCTTTCTTTCCCTTGTCAACTGATTCATTTCATATTCTTATTTACAGGTTCAGGAAACTCATGATAGGATGGTAAAAATTACATGATTCAAACGCGTCGAAGAGAACAGTACGTCATCTCGGCTTTTCCTAGAGAGCTCCGATTGGTGGAAAGGAGCATCAGCCATTGACCGAACCAAGCCTCTGAGCAGCACGGTGGAACCGAATCGGGGATATCGTGACGGGTGCTCCCGTTATCGAGCTCAGGTATTTGCCGTTTGAAAACGGTCGTACCGATGAAGGCGGTACCGGTGACGGTCTCGCGAACAGGGGTGGCACCACGACACGCACAGTCTCGTCCCCAAGACCAACGTCTTGGAGGTGGGATTTTTTTATTGGCTTAAAAAACAATAAAAAGGAGTGTGTCATATGTCGAATTGGAAATACCCTGGATTGCTATTACTTGGTGTCGGTGTCTCGAACATCGGCGCTTGGGTCTACTTCATCGCCTTGAATTTAATTGTCCTTGAACGAACGGGATCAGCGTTCGCCGTCTCCGTTCTCTATATTCTGTTGCCAATCTCCGCACTGTTGACGAGCCTCTGGTCCGGTAGTGTCGTCGATCGGATCAATCAGCGCCGCTTGCTCGTCATGCTTGACGTCTCGCGTGCCGGGCTCGTCTTTTCACTGACACTGATCGATTCGTTGTATGTCCTCTATGCGCTCGTCTTTATCCTGAACATCGGTAACACACTGTTTGAGACATCGTCGTTGATCTACATGACGAAGCTCGTCCCGGAGAACAGCCGCCAACGGTTCAATGCGTTGAAGAACTTTATTCAATCAGCCGGCTTTATTCTCGGACCTTCGATTGCTGGATTCTTATTTTTGATTGGTTCTCCGGAGACGGCAATCGTCTTGAATGCGGGAGCGTTGTTGTGTTCTGCTGCCTTACTGTCCGTCTTGCCCGACGTCCGTCAGGCAGAGACTCCAGCGACGTCCTTCTCACTCCAAGTGATTCTTGCGGACTGGAAAGAGACGCTTCAGTTTGCACGGACGCGGCGCTACGTCACGCTCGTCTACGCCTTCTATGCGCTGATGATCGTCCTGATGAGCGGACTCGATTCGCTCGAAGCCTCGTTTGCGACAATCGTGTTGCAACTGGATGAAAGCACGTATGGATTTCTCGTCAGTATCGCTGGAATCGGCATCATCTGTGGTTCTGCCATCAATGCGACCTTCACGCATCGCTTGTCGCTCCGCTTCTTGATTCAATTTGGAGCACTGATGACACCGATCGGTTATGTGATCTTTGCCACAGCGACATCATTCCTGACGGCAGCAATCGGCTTTTTCTTGCTGACGTTCGCCCTTGCGTTTGCGAACACCGGCTTCATGACGTTCGCTCAAACGCACATTCCGGTCGAATCGATGGGACGATTCCTCAGTAGTATCCACGTCGTACAGTCAGCTGGTGTCATTCTCTTGACGGCGTTGATTGGTTTCTATGCGGAGACCTCAATCCGCTTGACGTATACCGTCGCTGCAGTCAGCTTTCTGTTCATCGGTGGATGGATCGTTTGGATCGTCCAGGATCGAACGAAACGGCATTATTTTACGACGGAAACGGACGAAACGATCAAGCTTTCATCATGAGAAAGGAAGGTATTCATGAACCTGACCGCAAAACGAATTTTCCTCCGTCCGCTTAACGTGACCGATGCACACGTCTTATTCGAACAAACCCAGGATGAGACATTACGTTATCTGACTGGTACGACAGCGACGTTTTCGATTGAACAGATTGAACAGCACATTCTTTCGATTCAAGCTGATCCATCGCGCTTCGATTTCGCTATCTGTTTGAATTCCGGTGAAATAATTGGTGAATGTTCCATTTTAGACATTGAGGCAGAGTTGAAACAAGCTGGCTTTCGTATTTCGATGCGTGCCCTCCCCTGGACCGGTCAAGGATACGGGACAGAGGCGATCGCGTGTATCATCCGGTTTTGTTTCGAGGAACTTCGACTTCATCAACTTGAACTTGAAGTGTTTTCGCATAATGAGCGAGCCATCGCTGCGTATAAAAAAGTTGGCTTTGACATCGTAGAAACGATTCCTGATGCTGTATCCTATGAAGGGCGTTCGTTCGACGAAATCATCATGCGGAAATGTAGCCCACTCTATGCTTAAAAGAATCACTCCTGATGTAGCACCTCCTTCGTGAGGTGCTTTTTCTAATCTATTAAAAACGAACATATCGAATTAACAGATTTTTTAGTCAATTCACTATTATTTGTATATAATGGAAAAATAAAAAGAAATATATGGATATGTACATAAGTGATAAGGAGGTCACATTACACAATTTTCTTCAAATCAAACGAAAGCGAGGGATAGTACATGCTGAGATTCATCTGGAATTCATGGTGGCGCAATAAGGAGCGTTTCATCTTGCTCCTCGTCGGCGTCCTGATCGTCAGTACCGGACTGAGTTACTTGATTGGTACGACGCAAGCGAACAACGGAACGGTCGTCGATGAACTGCAAAAACGCTGGGGATCGTCGTACGATATCGTCGTCCGTCCGGAAGGCAGCCGGAGTGTGACGGAAGACTTGAACCTGCTCGAACCGAACTATATGAGCGGACTCGACGGTGGGATTTCCCGCAAGCAGTACGAGACGATCAAGCAGATTGCCGACGTCGAAGTCGCAGCACCAATAGCGATGATTGGTTATACATCGACATCGAGTAGCGTCGGTACCCATACGATTCAAGAAGAAGGGATTTACCGCTTGAAAATCAAGGATTCTCAAAATACGGGACTCCAAAACGAATCTTATACCATGACAACGTTTCTTGCTGCTGGCTGGGAACCAATGGGTGATGCAACGCGCACAGGCGTCTCCCCTTTAAAACTTGGTGAACAACCCCTCTATGACTACGGCTCAGAAGTCATGATTGCCGGAATCGATCCTGCTGCTGAAGACGAGCTCGTCGGTTTGAAAAAAGCGACCACTACCGGAACGTATAGCCGTTTCTTCAGCGAAACGGATCTTCCCGCTTCGTACGGTGATCAAGCGACGCAGATTCCGATTCTATTGAATTCTCGCGAATACGTCGATGCGATGCGCACCTATACATATGAAAAGGTAGAGCTTCCGTTCACTGCAACAGGCGTTGCAGACATGGTCCAAAAGATTGAACAAAAAGGTGGGAAAACATACCTGAGTAAACTACCAGTAGGAGAGCCTACCTCTTATTCGATCACGACTCAAGACGTCCAAAAAAAGTTGGTGGACGGTATCCTTAAAAACACCTTATCAACAGGCGATGCGAACAATAGTGATTCACTGTCTTCCATTACTTTGAAACCTTCACCGGTTGAATACAAAACAATTAAGAGTCCGTACGGTTCCCGTTGGCCCTTTACCTACCAAGTTCAACCAAAAGAGGTCGCCAAGGAATCCTTACTCTTCAAGCGAAGCATGTATCGCGAAGCACGTGAATTCGAAGGTGGTTTTAAAGGATGGAAACAAGTCCATCTCAACTTTATCGGTGTCTTTAACCCACGGGAGCTCGATGTTTCAAAGGATCCGTTGACTGAACTTCCAATGGAAACTTACTTCCCGGCAAAAGCACAGTGGGTCATGGATCAAAATGATCGTCCGGTCAATCCAGTCCGTGACGTCAAGCCCGCCAACGACTCCTATGACTTCCTGACGAAACCACCATCGATGCTGACGACACTCGATGCTGCCTTTAAGTTACGCGGGGATAAAGCAATTTCTGCGATTCGCGTCAACGTCAAAGGGGTCGAGACGATGAACGCAACAAGTGAGAAAAAATTGCAAGCTGTCGCACAAGAAATCGAGGATAAGACGGGTCTGATCACGGACGTCACACTCGGTTCCTCCCCGCAACTCGCCTTGACGTATTTACCCGGTCTAAAAGGAGAATCGGCACTCGGTTGGGTCCAGCAACCGTGGATCAAACTCGGGTCGTCGATCGCGATTTTCCAAGAGGCGAAAGTCGGAATGAGTGGCATCATCGCGAGCGTCATCGCTGTCGCGCTCGTCTACGTCTTCAGTTCGAACATCATCTTGCTCTATGCTCGAAAAAAAGAATTCGCGATTTTACTCTCGCTCGGATGGCGTTCACGGCAGCTATCCAGACTCCTCTTCCTAGAAGCAACACTTCTTGGAACGCTGGTCGCACTCATCGCCTGGGTGATTCTCGGATCATTTTGGATAACAGCGGATCACCCGATTGCCCTCGGACGCATCATCTTGATCGGATTGTCCGGGCTTTTGATCTACTGGGGCGGTACGATTGTTCCGACGTTACTCATCAGACGCATTCAACCATTTGAAAGCATGCGCTCTGGCGAAGTCTCAAAAGGACGTCGTTTCGTCCGAGCACAAAGTGTTCTTGGAATGAGCATCAACCAACTCGCGACTTACTGGCAACGCACGCTTCTGTCCATCATCGCAATTGCCTTACCGACGAGCTTGTTCATCTTCTTCTTGTTCATCACGTTCCGACTGAAAGGCGTCTTATATGCGACCTGGCTTGGTGAATATGTCGCGCTCGAAGTCGGTACGATGCATTATGTCGCAATGGGCGTCGCCCTACTCATCGCTATCCTGACGACGACCGAGATCATGTGGCAAAACGTCAACGAACGAAAGAATCAACTCGCCGTCCTGAAGGCAACCGGTTGGCGCAACGGTCAAATCCGACTTCTCGTCTTAAGCGAGGGAGTGATGACTGGACTCTTCGCTGGAATCGTCGGTCTACTAGTTGCCTTAGGAATGATTGGCTTCGTCTATAATCAGTTCCCATCCAGTGAACTCGGTTTCTTAAGTCTTATGCTCCTGATTCCGGTAACGACTGGTGTGTTTGGTGCCTTGCTTCCTGCCCAGCGTGCTGTGCGGATCACGCCGAATGCAGCCATCGGTGGCGTAAACGATAATCAACAATTGACCGAACGTCGCTTCAAATGGGCACTCGGTAGCATCGCTGCTACGCTCGTCATCGGAACGACGAGTTTATTCCTCCTCGCTGCACCTGAAACGAGAACGGCTCAAAAAGAAATAACGACACCAAAAGTACAAACGACCGGACAAAAATTAAAAAATCTCGCTCAAGATCCTGACGATAAGAAACATACTGCCGAAGACAACACGGCACTGGAGCAATTGATGAACGCAGGCGCTATTCAGACGTACCCGGGTGACCCGGCGGCGAAGAATTATGACTTCTCTGTTAAAAAGCTCGTTTCAACACCAAAAGAGTTAAAGCTCAAGGAGAAGTCAGGATATCGTTTCGTGACGATTCCAGTTTTCCTTCATAACCGGGATGAATTAGCTGCAGGTTCGTTTTCGTCGTATCGACCACAAACCTTCTCGTTGATTGCTCTTGACGGAAAAGAATTCACTCCCGTCGATTATGTCAATCACGATAAAACGGCTTGGGTAAATGCATTCAAATACATCAATTCGAAAAAATCATGGGTCGATCTTGTTTACCAAGTACCGGTTGACCAAAAGGTGTTCGTCTTGCTTGCAAAAGATGAGGCCGTCGAAAAAACGACGACCGTCAAGATCACGCTCGACGATATCAAAAAAGCGAATGCGTCAGCTACTACTCCTTCAACAGAGGAAACGGAAAAATTAAAAACATTGATGAGGCGAGGTGTCACGCAAACAACTCCCGGGAATCCGAAACATCAATCTGATCGTTTTCATGTCGAGGCATTGATTGACACACCAAAAGAACTGAATCTAAAGCAACGTGCTGGTTATCGTTTCTTGACGATCCCTGTCGTCATGCAAGATACAGGGGATGATCTGGGAGGATTCATCACTTATCGTCCCAATCGGTATGCCTTGACAGACTTACAAGGAACCGATTATGAACCGATCGATTATGTGAATCGCAATGAGAAAGCCTGGAAAAACGGGTTTCAATATTTCGCACCGTACAAGTCACGAGTTGAGTTGGTTTATCAAGTACCAATCGATCAGAAGCGATTCGTTCTGTTCGCTTCTGATCCAGCTTTTCCCAAACCAACGACCGTCAAAATCGATCTGACGAAACAATAATTTAATCACTAGGAGGAATTTGACATGGGTCGTACCATCATTGAAAGGAATCGAGGTTTTGTCGATGCTTAAATTCATCTGGAATTCCTGGTGGCGCAACAAGGAGCGGTTCATTCTGCTCCTCGTCGGCGTCCTGATCGTCAGTACCGGACTAAGTTACTTAATCGGTACGACGCAAGCCAACAACGGAACGGTCGTCGATGAACTGCAAAAACGCTGGGGCTCATCGTATGATATCGTCGTTCGTCCGGAAGGCAGCCGGAGCGTGACAGAAGACTTGAACCTGCTCGAACCGAACTACATGAGTGGGCTCGACGGCGGGATCACCCGCAAACAATATGAGACGATCAAGCAGATTGCTGACGTAGAAGTCGCAGCACCGATTGCGATGATTGGGAACTACAATACGAATGCTGAAACGGATACCTATAATTTCAAAGAACCGGGCATTTACAAAATTTCGTTTACGGATATGCAAGATACTGGGCTAAAGAAAGAAACAGAATCTTATTCATTCTTTGCCGGAGCCGGTTGGTTCCCTCCTGAGAGTGACGGATTGAATCGAGATGTTTCACCGCAAGAATTAGGCGAGTTTCCTATCTACGGTTACGGGAGCGCAGTGATGCTTGCCGGGATTGATCCGGAAGCAGAAGCACAACTCGTTGGACTCGATCAGGCAACCAAAAAGGCTACGCATAGTCGTTATTTCACGAAGGACGATGTCGTGAACGATTATGGTGACGGTGTTTGGGATATCCCATTGATCATGAACAGTCAGGAATACGTCAATGCTTCGCGGACCTATCGCTACGAGAAAGTCGATATCCCGCTCGTCAAAGATTCAATGGTTGAAACGGTGCGCAGTATCATGAAAAAAGGTGGCGAATCCTATCTCAAGACGCTTCCTGTTAAAGATACGAAGGAATACTATATTTCGACAGAGCAAGCATCAAAGCAACTTATTAAGAACATTCTCGAAGATAAGGTTCCGGAAAAAGCAAGTGGTAGCTTTGACTGGATGTTTTTAAAGCCATCGTCTATCGAGTATCAAACGATTGCTAGTCCCTTTGCCAAACGTTGGCCGTTCACCTATCAAGTAACACCTCAAGAAGTCGATAAGGACGCCCTCATTTCGAAACGATCTATGTATCGAAAAGCTCGTCTCTTCGGTGACAACACGGGTAACCTTGATAAAGTACCGAAAATGCATTTGAACTACATTGGTGTCTTTGATCCGAAGAAATTGAACATCTCAAAAGACCCATTGACGGAACTGCCGATGGAGACCTATTTCCCGGCGAAAGCCCAATGGGTCATGGACAAGAATGAAAAACCGGTCAATCCAGTCCGGGAAGTCAAACCGACGAACGATCCGTATGACTTCTTGACGAAACCACCATCGATGCTGACGACGCTTGACGCCGCCTTTAAGTTACGTGGTGATAAAGCCATCTCTGCCATTCGTGTCAACGTCAAAGGTGTCGAGACGATGAACGCGACGAGTGAGAAAAAGTTGAAAGCTGTTGCTCAAGAGATCGAGGACAAGACCGGTCTGATCACCGACGTCACGCTTGGCTCCTCACCACAGCTCGCGCTGACATACCTCCCTGGATTAAAAGGTGAATCGGCACTCGGTTGGATCCAGCAACCGTGGATCAAACTCGGTTCATCGATGGCCATCTTCCAAGAAGCGAAAGTCGGAATGAGCGGCATCATCGCAAGTGTCATCGCTGTTGCGCTCGTGTATGTCTTCAGTTCAAACATCATCTTACTCTATGCCCGCAAGAAGGAATTCGCGATCTTACTGTCGCTCGGTTGGCGTCCACGTCAGCTCTCGAAGCTTCTGTTCCTAGAAGCAACGTTACTCGGCACACTCGTCGCCTTGATTTCTTGGACGATCCTCGGTTCGTTCTGGCTGACGACGGATCATCCGATTGCCTTATCACGGATCATCTTGATTGGACTTGCTGGTCTATTGATTTACTGGGGCGGTACGCTCGTCCCGATGACGCTCATTCGCCGGATTCAACCATTCGAAAGTATGCGTTCTGGTGAAGTCTCAAAAGGACGTCGCTTCGTCCGGGCACAAAGTGTCCTTGGGATGAGCATCAACCAACTCGCAACCTACTGGCAACGGACGATCCTCTCGACAATCGCGATCGCCTTGCCGACGAGTCTGTTCATTTTCTTCCTGTTCATCACCTTCCGACTGAAAGGTGTCTTGTATGCGACATGGCTCGGCGAATACGTTGCACTCGAAATCGGCACGATGCATTATGTTGCGATGGGTGTCGCTTTACTTATCGCTATCCTGACGACGACGGAGATCATGTGGCAAAACGTCAACGAACGAAAGAGTCAGCTTGCCGTCTTGAAGGCAACTGGTTGGCGGAACGGTCAAATCCGGACGCTCGTCTTAAGTGAAGGATTGATGACCGGACTGTTCGCTGGAATCATCGGCTTACTGATCGCTCTTGCGATGATCGGCTTCGTCTATAACCAGTTCCCAACAGGTGAGCTCGGCTTCTTGAGTGTTATGTTGTTGATTCCTGCCATCACGGGAGTTCTCGGTGCCCTCTTACCCGCTCAACGCGCCGTCAGCATTACACCAAATGCTGCGATTGGAAGTGTCGCAACGAATACGAAAGCGACGGAACGACGTTTCCGACTCGCCTTATCCGCAGTTGGTGGTGCCCTTGTCGTTGGTGTCGCTTCCCTATTCTTCTTTGCTACGACAGAAGAAGGACCTGCGTCCACGAAACCGGTACAAACAGTTGCACCAACGGTCAAGACGACAGGAACGAAATTGGCAGATGTAAAAGACAAGAAAAAGAAAGCGTCCTCTACGAAAAAAGTCAATTCGAGCAAGCTCGATCAACTAATGAATCGTGGAGTCGTTCAAACCTATCCGGGAGATCCTAAAACAAAAAGCAATATTTTCCATGTTGATAAACTTCTCCTATCACCTCCAAAGGAGTTGAAATTACCACCTCTTGATGATGAACAATATGTTACCGTTCCCGTCATCCTTGAGAACTACAAGGATAAAGACGCAAATGGCGGATATGGTATTTATAAGCCAAATCTATTCACGTTAGAGGATACAAGCGGTAATGTATACGAAGCTGTCGATTATGAGAACCGGAACCCAGACGCTTGGAAGGACGGCTATCGCTATTTCCCACCTTTCGTTTCTCGCGTCGATCTTGTGTTCCGTGTTCCAAGTGATAAAAATACGTATGTGCTTCTCGCGACAAGCGAAGCCATTGCGAAGCCGACGACCGTCAAAATCGAAGTCGATGCTGCGAATGCTGCATCAACCAACGTGAAGACCGGACAAAAGAAACAGTCAAAGAAAACGAATACAGACGCCATCGAAGAACTGATGAATAAAGGTGGTCTTCAGACTTATGCTGGTGATAAAAATTTAATGAAAGAACGTGGGTTCATGGTCAGTTCGGCGAAACGTGTTCCACTTAAGAATCTTCCGAAAGATAAACAAGCCGTATCTGTCAGACTTGAGATGCAGGTAAAGGGTGAAGATTCAGCTGACTCTTATATCGACTATAAACCCTCTTCTTTCCCATTGATTGATCGTCACAAGAAAAGCTACACGCCTGAAGAAACGATTAACCTAAACAAAAAAGCCTATTCAGAAAGCTTAGGTTATTACGCTCCGTTACACTCAAAAATTGATGTCATCTACATCGTACCGAAAAATGAAAACACCTTCGTCATGAACGTAAAAACAGGATTTACCGGTTTTCTCTACACCGTTAAAATCAAATTATGATTGATGCTTCTATCTATTGGATCACTGACTGTCGTATGACGGTCAGTGATTTTTTGTTTATGCTGACAAATGATTTTTACTGAAATCGTTTGTTACACGACCATTTTTGTTAAGATGATAGACAGGAAAAGATTTGGAAATGAAAATACGTAAACGAGGATTAACCATGACATATTTCATGTATTTATTTTGTTTGATCGTCTGGGGACTGAACTTCATTGCTGTCAAAATCCAAGGAACACCTGTCGCCTTGGAAGTATCCCTGACCTATCGATTAGCGATGACCGCTGTTCTTTTCATCCTATTCGCGCTATTCGTTAAACGAACGAACAAACCTACCGCGTCGGACATGCTTTTCATCGTCGTATTCGGTGTCTGTAACTTCGCTCTGAGTTACTTATGTCTCTATTATGCGACGATGTTAAGCTCTGCTGCGATCGTGACATTGATTTTCTCACTCAAGGTCATTCTGACACCAATCGCTCTGCGCTTGTTTTTAAAAGAGACCCTCCATGCGCGCGTTTGGATTGGCGGATGTTTTGGTATCATCGGCGTCGGTGTCCTGATTGTTCCGAGTCTAGGTAGCATCCATGGACTGACCGATTTAAAAGGTGTCTTGATTGCTCTAGTCGGCACGCTATTGACGTCAGTAGGTGACGCCAGTTCAGCTCGGAACGCCAAGCAACGAATCAACCCGGTTCATGCCAACGCGATTGGATTCACTGTCGCGAGTCTACTGATGGGCGCCATCGTCTGGTTCCAAGGAACACCGCTTACGCTCCCGACAACCGTCACCTATCTTTCTGCCTTACTCTATTTAACCGTGATTGCATCGTTTCTTGCCTGGCTGTTTTATTTGAAACTCGTCGAACGGATCGGTGGTGCGAAGAGCGGCTATATGGTCGCGCTATTTCCGTTGATTGGCGGTGTTGCTTCCGTATTGATTGGTGAATCGACGCTGTCTCTTCCTTTAATCATCGGCTGCCTATTTAGTTGCATCGGGGCTTCGATTGCTCTAGGGATTCGTCCGTTTCGGCAACGAAATAAAGTATTCAGCTAATGTCAATTCATGAACCGGAGTGATGAACATGTCTTCTCAAATCAGATGTACGTATGATTTTTTAAATTCACCGAACGCTATTTCAAATGCTTCAGCAAGAGACATCCCCACCATTCTGTCGATTGAAGCGAATGTCAAAATCATCATTGATCATGCACTATATCTTGAAACATCATTAGCCATCTTCGAGTTCTATAAATCGTTGTATCGGTGGAAAAGATTGGTGACACCTTCATGTACTCCTGCCTTTTATTATTATTCGGTGGAGTTTGACCATGATGAAGAAGGGGCAATCGTATCGATGATCCCTTCTGCTGATCAAGGAAACATTCAATCGATTTGGGGCGATGAACGGATGAACACTGTTTTTCCGCTCGACACCTTAGTGACGTGCTTGTCTGATTTAGAAAGGCAACTGCGATTCGATCTTGAAGCGTACTTCGACATTCAGCTGGATGCCTTCATCCGTCACATTCCCTATTCGTCACCAAAACTTTAATAGAATGAGGAGACTTCTATATGCTTGATTTATCTCGGTTCCAGATCGAGCTTGATATCAAAAAGCCAACACCCTATTTTCAGTCAATACCAGAACGCCGTATCCGCTTTTTAATGGAAGACCTAAATGCCTCGCAGTTGAAAGAAATTCTTCAGACGATTTTTCAAGAAGACAGATCCATCCATCTTCTATTCGTTGCTGCGTACATTCATCGTTTTCGTCGTTATTCAGCAAAGGCACGAGTAGGCTCGTCGATCACGATTCGAAACTGGAAAGAGTATATCGTGGAAGATGAAGTAGCTCATAAAGGTGTCGTCTATGCGCATGTGAAAGATATAGAGCTCAATGAAATCATTTCCTATTGCACAAAAGTCTATCGAGGGCACACGCCAGCTTACATCGTCTTCTATGACTCAGTTTTTCTTTTGTATGTGTCGACGGATGTAGTGGATATCATTGGCGATGCGACTGCGATTAAGTCACTCAAGGAAACATACGCGTATATTTACAATAGCTTTCACGACAAGTACGTCGAGTAATATTCATAATAAACCTAGATATGTAAACATAAGTATTAATAATTAATTTTTTTGAATATTAAGGTTCATATATTGAATAAATGGAATACTTAATTATGTTTTTAGCAGGAACTATCATCTATCCGGTATTTGAAAGATAATTAGGGTATTATATAACTAATACAAGTATTTTATTTACCACTTTCCAACATCAGTGATGCCTCGTTCATCTAAGAGAGGAAAGGAATTTTCCCATGATTTTCATTACGGACTTTTCTTCACCGATCGGGCAGCTCGTCAGCCAACGTATGCGCACGGAAGAACAGCCTTTTTGCATCGGGGTATCCGATCCACAAGCCGCTTCCGAATTATATGGAGAGCATTTTGACTTTCGTCGATTCGATGTCCAGGATGCCTCGACGTTCGTAGAAGCACTCGCAGGATGCGATCAAATCTTTCTCGAATTTCCTGCAAACGCGGACTTGGAGACATTCGAATATTTTATTCATTATCTCAGACAGACTGCCCTGCAACACATCGTCTACCTCTCAGCCAAAGACGCTCTATCCCTCCCATTCACGCCACATCATCGTATTGAAGTCGTCATTCGCCAAACCGACATTCCCTACACGATCATTCGTCCTAGCTACTACATGCAGCATTTAAACATGTTCATGCGAGATATGTTACGAGATCATGCACACCTCTTCGCACCGGCAGGAATTGGTAAGACGTGCATGATTGATGCCCGTGACGTAGCGACCGCCGTGATGACGTGTCTTGAAAACCCAGCCACTCACTTCAATAAAATCTATACGATCAGCGGTGAAGCGGCTTACAATTTTTACGAAGTCGCCCGGCTTCTCGGAGAAGAACTTGAAACAGAGATCATGTATACAAACCCGTCGATTGATTTTTTCCGGTCCTTTATGATGCAACATGGATTGTCTTACGAAGAAACCAATGAAATCATCAAACTTCATGTGCCGATCTTATTAGGTCTAGCGGATGAGACGGATAACCACTTTCTAGAACTAATTGGTGAACGACCGATCACCCTTCGGCAATATATAAAAGACCACCTATCCGATTGGGTAAATGAAGAGGAGGGCAAAGCATATGATTACTCATGAACGAGCACTGTTCGTTCGTCAATGCATCGTCGATTATTATCACCGGCTCGGCATTCATTGTCAGGTGACGATATTCACAGAGTACCCATTGCAATTGTTGCTCGACTTCGACTCTCGAAGAGATGAACTGATTACGCCTCAACGGCGAAGCCTCTCCTGTCGGTACATTCGCGCACACCTCATTTCTGCTTTGATCACATTCGATGATTCCTACACGCATGTTTACATGACGAAAGCGCCCTTTTCCTCCATGACGCGATATTGTCTCTTGATTGTCTGAAATCATCGTCAGTCAAAAATGAAAGGAGATGCGATCGTGCGGTTGAAACGTGCTACGGAACACGGCTTGCTGACATTACTTTTTTTGGCACACACCTCAAAATCGATGACACGAAGAGGAGAATACGTAAAGACGAGAGACATTTCGCTTCAATGTAACATCTCGTACGAGCATCTTACGAAAATCATTTCAATTTTAGGAAGAGCAGGTCTTTTACGAACCCATGCTGGACGAGAAGGCGGTGTTCAACTCCTCCCATTGAGTCATACTGTCCGGGTCGGAGATGTCGTCGCGTTATTCGAACGTCCGCTTTTTCCGGGAACGCGTTATCAGGTACGTGCGTTAGATCAACTATTAGATGTTGCACTGATTTCGTTCTTTAATACGCTCAATCAAGTTACGATAAAGCAATTAGCGGACGATTTACCACCTCACTTTTTCTTAGACATATCATGATTTACTTCTCATCAAACAGCAGTTCAGTCAAGTGTACAGGAAGGACGTTACACATGACGATTTTAGTAACAGGATTCACAGGAAACGTCGGACTAGCCGTCGGTCATGCAATGATGAAGCGACATATTCCCTTTCATGCGGCTGTCATCGACCCAGCAGCTGCTTCAGAGAAATTCGGTAATGCTTTTCACTATCGTCACCTGGACTACGCCGATATCTCAACGTTTTCACAAGCGTTAAAAGGAGTCGATCAACTCTTTTTGATGTATCCGTCCCAAGTATCAACACGACAGTTCCATCTCTTTCTGCGCTATTTGCGCTTCACCTCAGTTCGGCACATTGTTTATCTCTCGTTCAAGGATGTTCCAGTCTTTCCGCTGACACCTCACCATACGATCGAAAAGATCATTCAAGAGACCGGTATCCCGTTTACGATCATCCGTCCCGGATACTACATGCAAAATTTGAATCTTTTCATGCGTGATGACATCCGTTTTCACGAACAGATCGTTACGCCCGCTGGTCTTGGGAAGACAAGCATGATCGACATCCGGGATATCGCGACGTTCGTCATCCATTGCCTCGAACATCCTGCCCCCCATTTCAATCGTGTCTATACGTTGCATGGCGAGGAAGTTTTCGGTTTCCATGAGATCGCAAGTCTGATGACGCTACTCTTAGGAAAGACGATCCGTTACACGAACCCTTCGATTCCATTCTTCCAAATGAAGATGGTTCAAAAAGGATATCCGAAAAGCTACGTCAATGAAGTCATCATGTTACACCTCCCGATTAGTCTTGGACTCACGAAACGAACGAACCGTCAGTTCCGCGAGGTGACTGGTACCGAGCCGATTCCCCTAAGTCAATATATTCTCGATTATCAAGCCCACTGGGAGAAGCATTGATTCCTCCATTCTTCGTAAAAGGAAAATGACTTCCTCAAAACCTAGTCGTCTCAAAGAGACACGTGTGCCTCATTCATAATCCCTTCATCCATTTGAAGGGATTTGATAGTTTATTGTGGAAAATGATTCTATATGAAGATTCTTTTGCATGATATATGACTTGATTGATTTTAATTTCCGATTTAACACTATTATTTATTCAATAAAGGAGGAGCTGGTATCCTTAAATTCATTTTGATTGGCTCACTACTTGCCGTGATTGCTTTTTTTATCTATTTTGAGCCATTTCGGATCGAACCCTATGACCCAAACGTTGAAGTAAACGGTAAAGCGATTCCAACTGTCCAAGGTTCTTATTGCTGGTCCAGTTTGTTCAGTGCTCAATGTGCGGACATGATCTATGTCGATGCTTTACACATGACTGAAAAAAGTAAACCCGTCATCGTCTCACCCTCTGACAAAATTCATCTCTCGTTTGATCGTAAACCCGATTCGCTCGAAGTCGTACGCTGAGATTCGAAAACGAAAAGTGAACAGGTTTCATTAAAAAACGACATTCTTATCGCACCTTCTTCTCAAGGTACGTATACCTATGAGGTCGTTGCGCGATGGAATGAACATGGCGACGGTCTATCCGCCTTTTTGATTCAAGTCCGATGAACCCCCCACTCAAACAGGAGATGAATAACAATGCGTACAGGTTTTCGACTCTGGCTTCCCTTACTTTCACTTGCCGTCTGTCTTTTCAATGCCTTCGGCTACGACGACAAAAATATCTTATTGTTTCTGACGAGCCCTGTCTTCTGGCTTCTTGAATCACGATCCTTTCTTGGAACATGGCTAGATTCCTTCCATGTCCCGCTGTTCCTGATCTACATCCTGACCTTGATCAGTTGGTTCTTGATCGGGTTACTGATTGATGTCATTCTTTCTGTTTTGTTTAGAAGATCGTCTAGACGCATCCATGATTAACTGAGGAGGAAAATACATATGGGACCAACCAATGACATGTGGGTGTGGGTATTATTCTATGCTTTCTTTTTCATCACGCTTATCAGTGCAATCTTCGTCGCGATCAAGCATCCAGCCTTGAGAAAAGCGTCGATCCGAGCGATGGTAGCCATGCTTTTTCTGTATGCACTATTCATTTGGAACTCTTTGTACCGTCTTGACATTACAGAGTTCAGACATTTTTACGAAGGATTGACGACACTGCGACCGTGGGCATGGATGTGTGTCTTCTTGTTCGCCTACACATTAATGTGGTGGTATCTCGTGTTTCTTTACACCCGTCGTCCAAGTCACTCTTCACATGAGGTACAGCAATGAACTACATTTCCGAAAACCTTAAAAGGAGCTATCCGATATGAAATTACATCGATCCGCATCCGTCTTTTATCTGTCGACCATCGTTTGGACGACAGCGGGTTGTACCATGATGGAAGAACAAGCAACACCGCGTGTAGCACAAAAAAATGTCTTGTCACCTGAACAAGTGAACACTTCCTTGAAGAAAGCAACGACCGACTCCAATAACCAACAAGCAATCGAATTAGAAAAGCAAACGGAGCGCGTCACGTTAGGTCAAACGAAAACGTACGACCTCTCTTCATTACTGAGCAAACACCGTGTCTCGATTGATCCGCAGTATTTCTATCAAAACCAGATCTTCTACTTTGACCTACAAGAAAATAAGAGTGTCATCTATACATACGATACGAAACGACAGCACAACAAAATCGTCCATGCGACGAAGAATGCAATCCCGATGATGACGGGTACAGGTGCGTTTTTACTATGGGTCGAAACAGAACAGCCGACAAAGACCGGTGTGAAATGGTCGATTCGTCAATTGAAGATTACGACGAATCAGGTGACGACGCTCGATACTGGAGAAAGTCGCTTCGATACGTCCCCTCCAAAAATCGATGTCACGTCAACTCGGGTTTCCTGGATCACGCAAGAAGCGACTGCACAAAAAACGGTCTCCACGATAAAAACGTATTCGTTAAAAACCGAAAAGATCACACCACTTCAGTCCTTCATCTTAAAAACAGGAAAGATACGAGACGGTCTATTCACATACGAGCACCGCGATAGCGATGACGGCGTGACTTTATACACGTCTCACTTTAACAACGGAAAGAACGTCCGTGTGCTTGAGACGCTGGATGGTGCCTACAAAAAAGAGATATCCGGATTAATTGATTTCAGTCGCAGCGGTACCTATCTCGCTCTTGGAACAGAAGGCGACGCCATATTCCAACCCATCGGATTGGACGAACAGACGCTGAACTATTCCGCTTCCAGTGCCCAGACGACGATCGACGGCATTCAGTTCCTCTCAAATACACAAGTCATCTTCCGCGAAGGCATCCATCAGTTGATGTATGCGGACTTAAAAGCGAAGACCGTCGCTCCTTTAACGGACTTTGAAGAGCTGGTATCTCTTCCTCTACTGCAAGATGGGAAACTCACTTACTCCATCACGAACCGGAAAAAATCTACCTTGCATGTCGTAAAGCTCCTCCCGTCTAATTAAACGATCATGATCTTAATCTAACGAATGAAAGTCGTTTTCCGGTACTCTGTACGGAAGACGACTTTTTTCTTAAATGTTCTTTTGTACTCTTAAGAAGAACGGAGGCTCACAAGTTCTTACATAACGCTGCTATATCCACTATTGAGACAATAGAGTGAAACTGACTTCTAAGTCAAACGCATACAAATACATCTATGAGGAGAGAGAATATGAACATCCGACAATTATCCGTCCATGAAAATCCACCGATGGAGCTCTTGCTAGCAGCGGACCCGTCTCAAAAGTTAGTCGAAAGCTATGTAAAAAGAGGTCATTGTTTCATCGCTGAAAGCAATGATCAATGGATTGGTGTATATGTACTTCTCCCGACAAGGCCCCAAACGATTGAAATCGTAAATATCTCAGTAGATGAGTCGCATCAAGGACAAGGTATCGGAAAAGATCTTTTACGACATGCGATTAGCACAGCGAAAACACTGGGGTATACAACCATTGAAATCGGAACGGGCAATTCAAGCATTGGACAGCTAGCACTTTACCAAAAATGTGGATTCAGAATCGTTGAAGTCGATCTGAACTTCTTCTTGAGACACTATGAAGAAGAGATCATCGAAAACGGGATCCGGTGCATGGATATGATTCGGTTATCGCAAGATATATAAGAATTTCAGCATTCTTTTCGAAAAGTAGTTTCCGCTATCTCACAGTAAAACTTGAACGATTATGGATGAAACATCATGAGGCTATTAACGTTATGTAGGATTGCAAAAAATGGATTCATAACCCATAATATGAACATACGTTCTTATTATAAGGAGGTCCATCATGCAATACCTTCAAAAAGAAATGACTCATCCGGTATCGTTATCTACTATGAATCCAATTATTTATCTCTCCATCGATTCATCCGTTATTCTTCATCATGGTTCTTCCATTTCTGCGCCTTATAGAATGGAAGTCATGTTATTCATCGCTTTACGGGAAAGATTGTCCTTAAAACTGCTTCCTCCCCATCACTCCGGTGGCGCTGCAGAACTTGTCTACATAGAAGAAGTCGACTTCGAGAGTCGACAGTTGACGCTCTTTCATATGAACGATTCGTCATTGTCCTATCATCGCTACGTCGAAAACGATTATTTACTCTCCGAACAGCCTCAACTATTACTTAGCATGATGTAAGTTGAAACAAAATGATGACGTCAAAAGAGGTTGAATCCATTCCGATGTGTGAATGGATTCAACCTCTTTTCGCGCTTCTCAACAACAGCGCTATTCCATTTAACGATACGAACGTTCAATTACGAAGTTCGTCTTATCCCCGCGGAAGTAGGATCGTGAATATTCAATGATCCGACCTTCCTGATCCTCTGTCACCGTCTCGATATAAAAACATGGCGCATTGATCGGACATTTGAGATGGCTACTGATGGATTCATCCGCAAGGACGATTTCGAGTGACTCCGTCGTTTTCGCCACTTGGATATTGAAGACCTTCGATAGCGTATCAAACAACGAATGTTCTGCTTGTTCCTTCGTGATCCCTGGAGCAATCGACCACGGGATGAATGAGATCTCATATTGTGTCGGTTCACCGTCAGCATGACGAATCCGTTCAATTTTCTGGATGGGTGCTTGTTCTTTTACAGGGAAGACTTCCGTCAAGACGTCGGTCGCAGAGACGACGGATAATTGTATCAACGACACCTCGCCCCGCTTACCTTGCACCGCTAACTGAGCGGCGTAGTTGTTCGGTGTATGCGACAATGTCTGCCGCACTTTTTTACCGGCGACGAACGTCCCACGCCCTTGCTGTCGAATCAGATACCCTTCAAGCGTCAACTGGTTCAATGCCCCCCGAACGGTCGTCCGACTAACATCAAACTCTTCACAAAGTACATACTCCGTCGGGAATTTTTTCCCTTCTTCGTAATAGCCTCTCTTGATTCGCGACAGTAACTCTTCCTTGATTGCCGTCTGTAACGTCGATTGCGACATACCCCCACCTCTTCCTCTAATCCTTTGTGCCTTTATTGTGATACAGACATCATACAAATGCAAATACAAATCATAATTTGTTTTATTTGTATTTTTATATTGCTCTAAGTTGTATTATTTGTTACATTTGTTACAACAAAAAGAAATCGCTTTCATAAGGAGGAATTCACAACATGCCACTCAAGGTCGTCATCATCGGTGGAGGCTCCAGCTATACACCGGAAATCATCGAAGGATTCATTCTGCGTCACCGCTCCTTTCCGGTCGATGAGGTCATGCTCGTCGATATCGAAGACGGAAAAGAGAAGCTTGAAGTCGTTGGTCAACTCGCTCAACGCATGATTGACAAGGCTAACGTGAAGATCGCACTTCGTTGGACGCTCGATCGAAAAGAAGCGCTACGTGGAGCCGACTTCGTTTCGACGCAAATTCGGGTCGGTGGTCTTGCGGCCCGTGCGCTTGACGAGCGCATCCCACTGAAGCACGGCTTCATCGGTCAAGAGACGAATGGCGCTGGCGGTATGTTCAAGGCGTTTCGGACGATTCCCGTCTTACTTGAGCTCGCTGACGAGATGGCGGAACTCTGTCCCGAAGCCTGGTTAATTAATTTCACCAATCCTGCAGGGATCGTGACCGAAGCACTATTGAAACATTCCAAGCATCAGAAGGTGATTGGTGTCTGTAACATCCCGTTCAACATGCGGAACTCCGTCGCTGAAATCCTACATGCCCCCGTCGAGCACGTCTCGATCGAATTTATCGGGTTGAATCACTTCATCTTTGGTCGACAAGTCACGGTGAATGGTGTCGACCGCACAGAAGACGTTCTTTCCGCATTGCGTCAAGGGAACGACTACTCACCAGCGAATATCGTCGGACTCGGCTGGTCGGAGTCGTTCCTGAATTCAATTAAAATGTTGCCGAACCCGTACCATCAGTATTATTTCCAAACGCGTGACGTGCTCGCTAAAGATTTACAGGCTTACGAAGAGAATGGAACACGAGCCGAAGTCGTCCAAGAAGTCGAGCGCCGACTGTTCGAGCAATACCGAGACGTATCGCTCGATGTAAAACCGAAGGAGCTTGAGCAACGCGGTGGAGCCTACTACTCGGATGCAGCGTGTAACTTAATGGACTCGCTCTATAACGACCGTGGTGATATCCAAACCATCAATACGCTGAATCAAGGAACGATCCGTGACTTACCGGAAGATGCGGTCATCGAGGTCAACGCCTTCATCACAAAAGCCGGACCGCGACCTCTGTCGATCGGTAGCTTACCACTCCACGTGCGTGGACTGATCACGAACTTAAAGACATTCGAGCAACTGACGATTCAAGCCGCCATCTCCGGGAAGTACGAGGATGCTTACCTCGCTGCCCTGATGAACCCATTGATCCAAGACGAAAAACGAATCGACGCTTTACTTGAAGAGCTGTTTCGCGCGCATCACCTGTACTTACCCCAATTCCAACTTAAGGAGGTTCTCTCATGAACAAGTTCATTGAAATCGCCGGACGGATCGGTTCCCAGCGCCATCTCGTCGCCATCCGTGACGGGTTCGTCTCCGTCATGCCGCTCATCATCGTCGGTTCGCTCGCGATCCTGATCAATAACTTCCCTGCCATCCAGCTCGGCAGCTGGTCGCTCGACTTCGTCGGCTCGATGAACAACGCTTTTGGTGAAGGCAGTTGGCAACGGCTCGGTGGAAACATTTGGAATGCATCCTTTGCGATCCTCGGCTTACTAGTCGCTTTCTCGATTGCCTATAACTTGGCACGGTCCTACGATATCGACGGTCTTGCCGCTGGTATCCTGTCGATCGCATCTTACGTCATGCTTGTTCCAGTCACGAAAGACTGGGGACTTAGCTTTGCTTGGCTCGGTGCACAAGGCTTATTCGTCGCCATCATCGTCTCGCTCCTCGTGACGGAAGCGTTCCGCCTTCTCATCCATACGAAACTGACGATCCGGATGCCGGACGGTGTGCCCGGTGGTGTCACCCGATCGTTCCAAGCATTGATTCCTTCGATGATCATCTTGACGGTCGTTGCTGCGATCCAGTTGTTCATTCAAATAAAACTCGAGCTCAGCATCTTCGAAGTCATCTTCAAGGCAATCCAGCAACCGCTTCAAGGTTTCGGAGATTCGCTCGCTGCCGGTCTGATCATCGCTCTGTTGAACCATGTCCTCTGGTTCTTCGGATTACACGGCACGAACATCATCGGTTCGGTCATCGAGCCGATTTACTTACCACTGATTGAACAGAACTTAGCTGCATTTCAAGCTGGCGCCTCCGCCTATGACGTCCCGTACACGGTAACGAAACCGTTTCTCGATGCGTTCGTCTTCATGGGTGGCTCTGGTACGACATTGTCACTTCTACTCGCCATCTTCATCGTCGTAAGGAAACAACGTAATCATCCCTATCATCAAGTCGCTAAGCTATCCGCTCCAGCTGGTCTGTTCAACATCAACGAACCGGTCATCTTCGGCATGCCGATCGTGCTCAACCCGGTCATGTTGATTCCATTCATTCTTGCACCGGTCGTCTTGACGGTCGTCTCATATGTTGCACTATCAACCGGAATGGTTCCAAAGACGGTCGCCATCGTACCATGGACGACACCACCGATCATCAGCGGGTATCTTGTCACCGGTGGCAGCATCCGCGGTGTCCTG
Source organism: Exiguobacterium sp. s91 (assembly GCF_018618915.1). Lineage (NCBI taxonomy): Bacteria > Bacillati > Bacillota > Bacilli > Caryophanales > Exiguobacterium > Exiguobacterium sp. s91. The sequence goes on from NZ_JACSMZ010000001.1 coordinate 1,455,615, forward strand.
CTTCAGGTGTTCAACTTGACGCTCGCGACGCTCATTTACATCCCGTTCGTCGTAGCAGGAGCTCGCGCCATGACTGCCGAAATCAATCGAAACAAAGACAGCATCCACGAAGGAGAGAAAATCAGTTGAAGACAGAATCAATCCAACAACTATCGTTCATGATCATCTTACATGCCGGAAATGCACGCTCGAGTGCTTTTGAGGCGATTGCTGCTGCCAAACGCAGTGACGAAGCACTTGTCCAAGCGAAACTCGAGGAAGCAGAGACTTCGTTTCTTGAGGCACACAAACTACAAACGGAACTCTTGCAAGAAGAAGCACGAGGAACGAGCAACGAGATGAGTGTCCTACTCGTCCACGCTCAAGATCATCTGATGACGGCGATGACGGTCAAGGAACTGGCGACCGAGATGATCGACATGATCACTAAAATCAATCGACTGGAGGAAACGAAATGAATATCTTACTCGTCTGCTCAGCAGGCATGTCCACTTCAATCTTGGTAGAAAAAATGCGGACGGAAGCCGTAGCACGAGGGCTTGACGCAACGATCGAAGCAGTACCCGAATCGCGACTAAAGGAACATACGACGATGGACGTCATCTTGATCGGTCCGCAAGTCCGGTACCTCGAGAACAAAATCCGTTCAACAGTTAACGTGCCGGTTGCTGTGATTGACAACATGGCATACGGGTTGATGAAGGGCGATCAAGTGCTTGATCAAGCACTCTCGCTGACTGACACGGCACATGCCTAAGACGCGTGTAATCGTCAATGCTGATGATTTCGGTTTGACGACGGGTATTAACCAAGGCATCATCGAGAGTCATCTTTACGGTCCCGTCAATTCGACGACGCTGATGATGAACGGACATGCGGTCGAAGAAGCTGTTCGACTTTCTCAGCAACACCCGGACCTGCATGTCGGCGTACATCTCGTGCTCTCTTGGGGAAAACCGCTCGCTTCGACAAGTCAGTCGTTAACGAAGAAGGACGGAACGTTCCGCTTCACGAGTCGCTTTTTGAAAGAAGAGCCACCGGATCCTAAAGACGTCTACCTAGAATGGAAAGCCCAGATTGAAGCTTTTCTTGCTACCGGGCTGTCGTTGCATCACTTAGACAGTCACCATCATATCCACGGCTGGTCCGCGATCGATTCCATCATCGTCGATCTCGCTAACGAATATCAAACGACGTTCCGTGCTGCGGGGAACGAGAAGCACCGGGATCTCTGGCTGACGAATCGCTTCGATGAGCGGTTTTATGGAGAGGGCGTTTCGTTTGCGACACTTGATTCAATCTCACCCGGTTCATCCGTTGAGGTCATGGTGCACCCTGCCAACATGGATGCGCTACTTCCAAGCGTCACATCTTATGTGAATCAGCGACTCGTCGAGAAAGATCTTTTAACGAGATATACTCCACCGGATTGGTGGACATGAAAATAACATCCCTACTACCTTGACGAACCGAGGAGTAGGGATGTTGTCATTTTCTTTATGAAACGTTGTAATAAGAAATTGCGATTTTTTTAGAATTAATTTTACATATATAAAATTAAAGTACAAAATGATTGTTGCTTTCACACTACGCATTATTTGGTGTAATGCGAAATTGAGTCTCAGAAAGTATATCTTCCGTATAATCAATCGCAGTTAACTGAGTGAGGTCTGTTAAGACGATATCAATTAATGGTCCCTCGACTTTATAGTTGTTTTCTTGAAGCCATTCTTGTAGAAATGAATATAATTTACGAAAACGTTCCTTCCCTGCCATACCTCTACTCACAATACAAGCATAACTACCACTAGGCAAAGTCGCATTCTGAAACGGGGATGTCATGGAAGGAAGAAGCACGCCTACCTCTAAATCGATTTCTGGAAGATGTCTTTCGAAGTGAGAAAATTCTTCATTTAGTTGGATATGATGATGCTGTAACACGAGCGATGTAACGGGTAGATCCTCAAACGAATTTTCTTTGAGTAACTGTAGAAACGCGTCTTGATAGATATCAATTCCGCCTCTGTCGAAAATCTTTCGCTTCGATAGAATAGGTCGTTCATCAAAATGTTTCACTACTATTTCCCAACTATCCTTTTTCGTGATTGTTGATGAAATTAATTCCTTTTCTATAGATTCGATTCGGCGATGCACTTCCTTCTCAGTCTGAAGAAGTGCCAACCGCTTTAACTTAATTTCTTGTTTCTTCTTATCTAACAATCCAAGTTGAAGATTCACATCTCTTTCGTTTAAAAAAAGTTGAACTTCTTCAAGAGAAAAATTCATCCTGCGTAGATGCTGGACGATTTTCATATGTGTGATGTCGTGTTGTGTGTAATATCGATACTTACTATGTGGATCGATTTGACGCGAACGGATCAGACCAATCTGATCATAATATCGTAGTGTCGATGCAGGTATCCCACTTTGTTTTGCAGCCTCTCCAATTTTAAATAAACTCAAGTTATCTCTCCTTTTAAACTATATTTTATAGAAAGCTTGACCTTAAAGTTACTTGAAGGTTGATAATCAATCAGTGTCATCACAACATTGATTGAAGGAGAACTGAACTATGAAGTCAAGAAGGAAACGTACTCTTTTATTTTTATCTCTAATAGTAATTGGGAGTCTTTTCGTCTATCTTACCCGCCCGTTCGTACAAAACGAAACAGATAATGAAAATATTTCACTTCAAAGTAAAACAGATACTGAACAGTTGAAGATAAGTCTTCAACAGCAGATGAAACGCAATGAGTCGGACGCATTATATGCAATTCAGGATACCCAACAAGTGGCATCCATCGGCTCTTCGAACGAATTGTATAATGTTGCTTCTATTCGTAAAAGCATCATCAGTGCACTATTTGGGATTGCAGAGGAAAAAAGGTTAGTAGACTTGGATATGACATTGGGACAACTCTCTGTCGATGATTCCAAGCAACCCTTAACGAAACAAGAGAAGTCCGCAACAATTCGGGACTTATTACAAGCACGATCAGGTATCTACTTAAACGCATTGGGTGAATCACAACGAATGAAAGATTTACGTCCAAAACGTGAAAGTCATACTCCAGGAAGTTTTTATTACTATAACAATTGGGATTTTAACATGTTGGGTCTTATTCTTGAGAAAGAGACGAAAATGAAAATCGGAGATGCTTTTGAACAATGGATCGCCAAGCCTGTTGGCATGAAAACATTCAGCCCTTCTCATGTCACTTATGAAAAGAATGAAGAAACATCCATTCCGATGTATCGATTTTATATGTCTGCCGAAAACCTTGCCCGATTTGGTGCGCTTTATGCCCAAGATGGTAAGTGGAAAGGACGATCCGTTATTCCAATCAAGTGGGTTGAGGAGAGTACAATGGCTTACTCTAAGATTTCGGACGTCGATCGTTTTTCAGGATATGGATATCTTTGGTGGTTAGAATCAAATGCTAAAAATCCTCTGTTATGGGGAGTGGGATCAGGCGGACAGTTTTTAATCGTTGATCGGAAGAATAATTTATCTATCGCTTTATTGAATGACACTGGAACTTCGCCATTATCAACTCTCACTTATCGTTGGTTCGGACAGGAATCGACATATGCTGAGGCAAGGGCGATTCATCGACTATTAATAAAGTAGAATGTAGGAAACATGAAAAATCACTGCTCTCTTGACAAAACGAGGAGTGGGGATGTTGTCATCTATTCCTAAAATTTTATGATGAAAATCCAGGGTTCTAATTGGAATTAATTTTACAGATACATTACTTAATGGCATAATAATGGTAACCTTTTCATGAGGAGGAGATACTTTTGAAAAAACAGCTTGCTTTTGCCGGTTCTTTTGCGCTCTCAGCTATCACGATCGTCATCATTCTTAAATTAGTTGGAGTCGATCTTTAAAGCAATCACTCAAATGATGTAGATTTTCAAATTAATGATTCAATCGCTGTTATGATGCATCGTCTTCCGATCATTAGTAACAGCTTTTCTAGGTTCAATGCTATGGAACGATCGGAAGTGATGAATTGAAAAAAGTCGGAATGAACGTTTTGGTTGCCTCACTCCTATTAGGTGGACTGCTGTTTTACTTAGACGTCCGATACGATGAGCGATTCGAGCAGCACGTCAGCACAAAAGTCGAAACCTATGTCGAGAAAAAATACGGTCCATCTCATGTCGTCTCCCTCCACTCTGCCTATGATGACAAACACCGCGATAAAGAGAAACGCTATAAGATTGCCGTAAAAGTCCGTGGTCAAGGGCTCCAAAAAGAAGAATATTTCCTGTATCGTCTTCAAGATGATCACGTCGTTGAGATGGGCACAACGACCAGTTTGCCGAAGCGAAACTAAGTCACGAGATGCTTTCTTATTTCACACTACATATCATGAAAGGTCAGAAGATTCTTTTTTACTCGGAATCAACTGACCTTTTTGTTTAACCTTTTTATGGATCAGAAATACCATAAGCCAGTAACAGCAAATAGGACATCATGCAGAACGTAATGAGATGGATGCAGACGAATCCCCACTTGAGTATTCGGTGCTTCGTTTTGTACCCTGTGTATACACCGACTAACGGAATGATAAACAGAAGCAGGATATAGACAGTTCCAAACCCTTTCAGACTGACTCCGCTCTTCATCAGGAAAAAGAAGAAACAAAAACAGATGAATGCAGATAACGAAAGAATACTGTAACGATTCATAAGCCCTCCTCCACTACAAACACAGCTTAGCGTCTTACCGTCTGAAGATTGAAGTATTCCGATAGCGGCACGATCCGCCCCTGCTCATGCCAGTTCCGATATGCTTCAAAAACGCGTAAGACGTTCCCGTCATACCGTTCCTCGATGAGATGATGGATCGCGAGAAAGCTCCGCCAATAATCAAACATGATACTCGACAGACTACCGGCATAGGAGGCACTCCCAAATTGATCAATCGAACGCGCTCCATACTCTTCCTGAAAGAGCTCGACCAGCTCTGTCTCAATTAAAGTAATTCGCTTGAATGCTTCGTCCGACAACAAATGCTTTCGGGGTAGGTACTCACACATTCCCTCTTCGAACCAGATCCCGTCTTCTCTCTCATCGTCGAATTCATCAACGAACAAATCCAAGTGATGCGTCAGTTCATGACCAGCAATCGTCAAGACGTGATCTTCCGCGAGCGTTTCGTAGAATGCTCGAATATGCGGTACGTCCTTCCCGTCGAGTTGGGATAAAAATAACGTTCGCCACTCTGTAACATCTGGTGATATGTAGATCAAGTCCTTATTCGTAAATGCTGGAATCGGAATGTCCGAGAAGACGGTCGTCGCGAGTTCCGCTGACGTCCAAATAATTCCTTTCGGCACGTCGATCAGTTGATACTTCTCTTGTAAGATCGTTTGATACTCGTCTAACCGTGCTTGAAAGCGATGCGTGACCGCTTCGTATTTGTCATAGTCCGTTTTTGTCTCAAACGCATGAATCTGTTTCATCATCGCTATATCCCCCATCCTTAAAAAAGCCTATTTTATTTTAACATATATTGGATAAACATAAAAAAACCACCTGACCCAGGTGGTTCGATGAATCATTCGTTTGCTATTAACACGACGACGTTACCGAATTTTTGTCCGGAGTCAACGTAACGATGGGCTTCGACGATCTCATCAAGGGAATAGATATGGTCGATAACGGCTTTAAATCGTCCCGCTTCAAACAGTTCATTCAAATAGTGTAGATCCTCTTTCCGTTCTCTCGCGACACCCTGCCCCGCGACGGATGCAAAGGCACCGTTTTGTTTGACGTGCCGTTTCGCTTGCGTCTTATTGATCTTTCCGGACGCATCGAAGACGGCATCGTACTTCAGCAACAATCCATCGTAGCCGTCCTTTGTATAATCGATGACGTGATCGGCACCGAGCGCTTTGACCCTTTCCGTGTTTCGTCCACTACAGATAGCCGTCACCTGCAGCCCTTTTGCTTTGGCGATCTGAACGGCAGCCGTCCCGACAGCGCCCGACGCACCGTAAATCAAGATCGTCTTCATCTGATCGATTTGGAGTTTTCGGAAGAAATGGAGCGACGTCGTACCACCGAACGGGAGACAGACCGCTTCCGTGTACGATGCGTGCTGCGGCATTTTTGCAATGCAACGTTTCTCAGACACGCACGCATATTCGGCGTATCCACCGAAGCCAAATCCGGTCAAGGCATGGACACGGTCTCCGACTTGAAACTGCTTGACGTCCTGACCGACTTCGACGACTTCACCGGCAAGAACGACGCCAAGGATTGGTTGTCGCGGTCGCTTGAAGCCGACAGCCAGACGCATTGGAAGTTTCCCTAACAGCGGGACATCGAGCGAACGCATGCGACGATCTCCTGAATGGACGGCAGATGCATGTACTTTAATCAGTAGATCGTTTGATTTTGGAACCGGGCGTGGTACCTCTGTGATGTGCAAGACGTCAGGGGATCCGTAGCGGGTACAGATGGCTGCCTTCATCGTATTTCCTCCTCTGATCGAGATGATGGTTTTCCTTTAATCATACGCTGATTTCAATCTGAATTCCTGTTATTTTGGAGTAAGAAAGATTTTTTTGTTTTACATCAATCGGTTTTGAAACTGGTAAAATTTATATAATAATACGATTTCATATAACCTTATTAACTGACGAAAGCAGGTGCCTGGTTCATGCCGACACGTCGTTGGCTTTTTGCTTTTATTCTATTCCTTTGTATACCGCTTAGTGCCTGTACACACGAGAATGATGCACGTATCGTCGAGAAAGTTACAGGGGATACGTTATTCGTTGCTCCAAGTGAACAACATCCGGACGAGCAGTATGCATTGACAGAGATTCGCGTCACAACGGACACGATCGTGTATGGCAAAACGGATAACACGTCTGCCATTCAGACGGGTGACACGATTCAAGTGACATTTGCAAAGGACTCAATTGTCGCGACCGAGATCCGTCGAACGAAAAAATAAGAAAGAGGGATTATCCATGATTGTTCCAGTACTCCGCCATCTACGCAATATTTTCATGAGCATGAGCCTCATCTTCGGTTCATCCTATTTTTTTCAAAGAAGTTATGGTGATGAAATCACCGGTTTGTTTTTCATCGGAATCATAGGTGCGATTGGTTTTTGTATTACCCTAGGACTACTCTGGTATCTCAAACGAAAAGAATCGCACGGTTTTTAATAAGTTTGTCAAAGGAGACACAATCATGATGGCACGTACGAAAAAATTACACCTTATTCAGTTGAAGGTACTCTTCGCGCTTCTGATCACGCTCTCGATGATTGGTGCTGTTTTCGCACCTCATTCTGTCGATGCAGCGACTAAGGAGTATACATCGTACAAAAAACTAAAACTCGGTATGACCGCGACAGACGTCGCAAAGTCGCTTTACGGAAAATCATATAAGAAATACATAAAGAAAGAACATGGCGTCACGACACTCAATCACAAGGTAGTATTGAGTGAGATCAAAGACGACTATGCTTTATACGCTTTCTCATTTTATCCGTACGATGAAAAAACGATCATTGGTCTTTACAGCGCATGCATCTGATCTTCAAAACGAAACAAGAAGGTCACACGTTATATCTTGTGCAAAAGGAATACACCCCTAAAACGCCTTCGAAAAAACGACTCTTGCCAGGAAAGAAATTTAAACCAGGCATGACGATAGCTGAATTCGATCATATTCTTTCGGGCAAAGGGCTAGGTGTCATGACGGCTCACCGCACAGAAGATTACTCAAAGATCGGAAAAGCCTATGATGACAGTACAGTCGTGTATCCAGAAAAACAGACATCGCTCTTTTACTCGTATCGGAATCCAACGGGTGATGATTGGATGATCGTTGAATTTAAATATGATTTCGATCAAAAAAAATATATTGCTCAAAAATAACGAGTATTCATCTTCAAATGAATACTTTTTTACTTTTAATTGAAATTGATTGAATCTTTTTACAGAAATATTCGTAAAAATCTGTATACACGAAAGGAGCTCGACACACATGTATGATTTGTTATTGGCCGTTGGTATTTGTCTCGTTGGATATTGGTTCTACTATGTCTTCTTACTCGGATTCAAAAAAGGAAATATCGTCATGACGTTTAACGAGCGGTTCATCCATCATGAAGACCATATTCAAGCTGTTAAGCGAAGATTAAAGGATGACGGTCGCCACTTCGAGTATCTTGGAGATCGAAAATTCATCGTCGATGGAAAACCGTACCTGTTCATGGAACGGACGGTTCCAGGGGACTTTGGTCCTCTGCAACAGACGATTTTAAAAGGTCAACGTAAAGCGTTCTAACCAAAGCACCGCTCCTTCTGTCGACGACAGAGGGAGCGGTGCTCGTTTCATTCAAATGTTATTCAGGTGTATGTACATCTAATTCATCCATGACGCGTCGAATCGCGGGCAATGAATGCTCTAAATCAATCCAGGTTTTAAAATAATACTCGAAAAAGACACCTTGGTTCCGCATCCGTTCTAATGTATTAATCGGATCTCCTTCGGTGACCCAATCTAGGTTCTCAAAATTTGTATAACTATCCGTACACGATACGTCCTCCTCGTGAATGCCTGACTCTAAATAATCATTCGAACAGGTCTCATTTTGTACATCGATTTGTCGATAAAAATCACGAATTCCTTCCTTTGGACGATTGATATGGTAGGACTCACCCGTTTGATAACTCTCCTGGTAATACCATTCCCACAAGATGACCCATTTCCAGACCAACCCATCGATTAGATAATGGCCGATTGCCCGGTCCATTCGGCAAAAGTTAAATCGAAACGTCCGTTCACCAAAGTTTGTCTTCAAATCCAAGACGACTTTGATGTCGCTAGTTTCCGGTGGATGACCGAAAAATAAGATGCCATGCTCGAATCCTTGTGCAAACTCCTCTATTGACTGGCGTCTACCTGCTTTATCCTCAAAACTAACGGTAATCGAATCAAATTGAACGATTGGTTGTTCCATCTGTCTACCCCTATTCTGTATATGATGTACTCAAAAAAGTGAGCCTCGAGCGAGACTCACTTTTGTTCGTCATGACGAGACGACTTCTCCACCCGTCAAATCAATATGTCCTTCTCCCCATGCGCACATCGCGTCAAGAATCGGCTTCAGCGACCAGCCGTACTCGGATAACGAGTAGATGACTTTCGGTGGGACTTGTTCAAAGACCGTCCGGATGATGACGCCGTCTTCTTCTAACTCGCGCAATTGTTGCGTCAGCATTTTTTGCGTGATCGTCGGCATTAGCTTGCGGAGCTCACTCGTCCGACGCTCGCCTTTGATCAAATGACACATGATGACGACCTTCCACTTTCCGCCGATGACTTCAAGTGTTGCTTCGACCGGGATATTGTATGGCATATATGTTCCATCCTTTCGTGATTCCGTTAAGGGCATAGGTACTTTTTAGTGCCTATCGTACTTGAAAGTGCGTACTTCCCAAGCAGATTAGCTGGCTATATGATAGCAATTGTCAACGGAAAGTACAACCTCCTTTTAGACCTTGCATCTAAATGAAGGAGTAGGGTACTTTTTAGTGCCTATCGCACTTTAAAGTACGTACTTCCCAAAATGAAACACCCCGGTTATGCTGGGTTCATGTCAATCGGATCATGTTCGGTCGGGCCCACTGAACACGATCCTTACTGAAATCATTTTTAGGAGGAATCCCTATGAATCAATTAAACTCACGGATCCAGGAGGAACAGGTCCCAAGAAACGGCGGACTTGCCCTACTTGCCTTAGCAATCAGCGCTTTTGGTATCGGTACGACGGAATTCGTTCCCGTCGGACTGCTCGCAGCGATCGCTGGTGACTTAAATATCGGCATCACACTCGCTGGTCTCATCATTTCTGGTTACGCGATCGGTGTCGCCGTCGGTGCACCCATCCTGACGGCACTAACGAACCGAATGAATCGGAAAACGTTACTGATGGCATTGATGGTCGTCTTCATTGCTGGTAACCTCGTTTCCGCGATTTCACCGACGTTTGAATTGTTGATCGCTGCTCGTTTCATCACTGCTTTCTCGCACGGTGTCTTCTTCTCAATCGGTGCGACGATTGCCGTCCAGCTCGTACCAGAGCATAAAAAAGCGAGTGCCATCGCCTTGATGTTCACAGGTCTGACAGTCGCAACGGTCACAGGTGTTCCACTCGGGACATTCATCGGTCAATCATTCGGCTGGCGCGCGACGTTCTTCGCGGTTGCTGCACTCGGCATCATCGCGATCATCGCAAGCTTCTTCTTGATTCCAAAAGACTTGAAACAATCACCACCTGCCAAGTTCTCCGACATGTTCAAATTGTTGACGAACGGACGCTTGATGCTCGGTTTCTTGATCACTGCCCTCGGTTACGGTGGAACGTTCGTCGCCTTTACGTACTTGACACCGATCATGCAGGACGTCACGAAAATCAGTCCGAGCTTAATCAGTATCATTCTGCTCGTCTACGGAATCGCGGTTGCGATCGGAAACACGGTCGGCGGAAAACTCGCGAACGGTAATCCGATTAAAGCGTTGTTCTATATGTTCATTATCCATGCCATCGTCATGATCGCCCTCTCGTTCATGATTCCGTTCAAGGTCGCCGGTATCATCGGTATCATCTTAATGGGGCTTCTTGCGTTCATGAACGTACCGGGACTCCAGCTCTATATCGTCCAGTTGGCTGAAAAATATGTCCCAGCAGCAGTCGATGTTGCATCTGCCTTGAATATCGCAGCCTTCAATATCGGCATTGCACTTGGAGCAACGATCGGTGGTCTCGTCACCGATACGATTGGACTCGTCCACACGCCATGGGTCGGCGGGATCATGGTCATTCTTGCCGTCATCTTGACGGGTGTCTCGCGTCGTCTCGAACATCAATAAGGAGGACTACTATGTTTAACGATCATGCAAGTTATCAGCGGATGTACCGGGAGGGCGAGCTCACGCTCGGTCTCCACGTCCCGCTCGAAAATTTCAAGATGCGTACGCCGACGCTTGTCAATCAAGTCGAGCTTGCACAAAAAGCAGAGGACTATGGTTTTACGACGCTCTGGTTGCGTGACGTCTTATTAAAAGATCCGTACTTCCTTGATCCTGCTGTCGGACAGATTCATGACATGCTGATATACGGGACGCACCTCCTCAGTCAGACGAAACAGATCGCCCTCGGAACGTCAGCACTTGTCCTGCCACTCCGTCATCCGTTACGCTCTGCGAAGGAAGTCGCGACGATTAATGCGCTGTTCCCGGAACGTTTGATTCTCGGTGTCTCGTCCGGTGACCGGCAAGCCGACTTCCATGGACTTGGTGTCGATCATCCGAGCCGTGGTGCTCAGTTCAAGGAAGCACTGCAAGTGATGGAGCAAGCTTTATATGAAGATTATCCGCAAATCGATTCGACGTACGGGGAAGTCCGTGGCGCGACACTCGTGCCACGACCAAAGAAACGAATCCCGACGATGATCACGGGTTTCGCACAGCAGGATATGGACTGGCTCTCAAAAAACGGCGACGGCTGGATGTATTATCCGCAAGGACCGTTCGAACAAGCACGTGCCATCGAACAATGGCGTGCAGCGAGTCAAGCAGCCGGTAATACAACGTTTCGTCCGTTTTCGATGCCGATGCATCTTGACCTGTCCGCGGATCCAAATGAAGAAGCGACACCGATTCGACTCGGTTTTCGGATCGGATGCAATCGACTGATCGAGTTGCTAGAATTGTATCGTGAGCTTGGAGTCAATCATTTATTCTTCGCGCTATTCGACGGTGAGCGATCAGCGGAAGATGTCATCGATGAACTCGGAACGTACGTCGTGCCGCATTTCCCTCCCTTATCATGATGACTTATATAATTAAAAGTAACATGCATGAAACCCAGTCCCTTTTCGGAACTGGGTTTCATGTCGTTTCATTGCACATCACTTCGAATACATTCGTCCACTTTCGGGGATTGTTTTTTAACCAATTGCACATTCCGAACATTTATTACTTTACTTTTAAGTTCTTGTGACCTTATAATAAATTCAAGATAACAATTACCTTAAAGGAGGAAGCGCTGTTGACACTACTCATTGCTTTTCTAGCCATCGTTTTCATCATGCTCGCCCTTGACCTTGGAGTCTTCCATCGTAAGGCACATGAAGTTTCGCTTCGGGAGGCCTGGACGTGGACGTTCGTCTGGATCGCGATTGCCGTCGCCTTCGGTGGCTGGCTCTACTTCGATCAAGGAAGTTCCGCTGCAATCGAATATACGAGCGTTTATTTCATCGAGAAGGCTCTCGCGATCGATAACGTATTCGTCTTTTCGCTCGTCTTCGCATACTTCGCGATTCCATTGAAGTATCAGCACAAAGTATTATTCTGGGGTATTCTTGGTGCAATCTTCTTCCGCGTCATCTTCATCGTCGCTGGTGTTTCGTTGCTTGAGAACTTCGCTTGGGTCTACTACATCTTCGGAGCGTTCCTCGTCTACACTGGTTGGATGATGTACAAAAACATCGGTCAAGAGACGTCGCTCGAAGAGAACAAAACGATTCGTTGGTTAGAGAAACGTTTACCGATCACGCAAGACATCTCGTCTGGTAAGTTCGCGAAACGGATTGATGGGAAGTTGTTCTTCACGCCACTCTTAATCGCGCTCGTCTTCATCGAGATCTCGGATATCGTCTTCGCCGTCGACTCGGTCGCAGCAAGCTTCGCGTACTCGCGTGACCCGTTCATCATTTTCTATGCGAACATCATGGCGATCCTTGGACTCCGTAGTCTCTACTTCGTCCTCGCGAACTTGATTGATCGTTTCTACTACTTGAAACACGGTCTTAGCTTCATGCTTGTCTTCATCGGAGCGAAAATGATCTTCAGTGACGTCTACAAAATGCCAATCTGGATGTCACTCGGTACGATCGTCCTCGTGATCCTGATCAGCGTCTTCTACAGCTTCTACAAGACGAAGCCAGGAAAATAATCAATCGTAATGCAACAGGGAGTGGATCCGTTGATCCACTCCCTGTTTGTATTAGCCGACCTGTTCGAGCCGACCTTGATTGATCCGGTAGACAGAGTCACAAAGTGCGTCGATGTCCTGTTGATTGTGACTCGTCAAGATGATCGTCTTCCCTTCTTTTTTGAACGACAACAAAAGTTCCCGCAGACGCAAGACACTATCGTGATCGAGTGCATTGAATGCCTCATCCAAGATCAAGATGTCCTGCTGTTCCATGATGGCTTGCGCGATTGCGAGCTTTTGTTTCATTCCGAGCGAATATTGTTTGACCTTCTGACGATTGCCAGGCTGTAAGCCGACGGTCCGCATCGCTTGTTCGATGTCAGCATCTGTGATCACTTTTCGGATTGCTGCGAGTTGCTTTAAGTTCTCAAACCCTGATTTATGAGCGATATAACCCGGTCGATCGATGATGACGCCGACGTTTTCCGGAAAGCGTCGTGTCGGACCGAGCTGTTCATTCCGGACGGTGATCGTTCCCGCGTCCGGATGGATGAAGCCGCAAATCATCTTGAATAAGACGGATTTTCCTGAACCGTTCGGTCCCGTAATGCCGACGATGTCTCCTTTTTGAATCGTCAAATCGACGTCTGCGAATAACGGATTACCTTGATACCCTTTCGTGACCTGCTCGAGCTTGATCATTTCCATGATACGTCCTCCTTATATTCGTATGCTTTTTTGAAACAGAACATATAACCAGACAAGTGAAAGCCTAACATAGATCAACAAAACGATCATGAGATGCATCAGACTAAACGACTCCAACTGGGCAAATCCATTCAATCCGGACGGAAAGATGCCATACTGATTGAAGTTGGGCAGTAAGAAAACCGATAAGACGCCGAACAAACCGAGCATCGCGTATCCATCTGGGAATTGCCACAGCGAGATGAAGCTAAAGAGTGAATAAAGCATTAACTGCAGCATCGAGATGCCAATCAGTTGCAGCAGCAATTGTATCGGTGAAATCGATAAAAGACTAGTCGAAAGCGACAGCGATACGCCTTGCAGCATTCCGATTCCCATCGTTCCGAGGATCAGAAGTGAGAGAGCAAGTAGAAAAAAACGTCCTTCCCTTACGAAGAGATGCAGTGCCCATTTCTCGAGTCGTTGGTAACGCATCCACGTGTATGGTCCGATTGCCGTCATTTGTTCCTGCAGACGCAATTGACTTAAGTAAGCGAGTCCGAAGAAAAGGATCAGATGCGACACGAGTTGCAGAAACGAACTGTCCTCCGCACTGACACCGTAAAACACGACGACGAACAGATCACCAATCGTTTGCAGCTCAGTTGACGCTCGACTACTACTGAGGAAGATGTACAGACTAGCAAGCATCGCATAGACGAGATACGGTAATAACTCCTTTCGCGAAGTCAATAGTTGGCGGAGCGATTGAATCCATTGTGCCAGTAGATAGATCAGTGCGATCGCAAGACTGAGACCAACGAGTGCCACCCAGGGTTGCATCCTGAAGGATACAGCCCCGACAGAGAAATACACAGCGGGTGAAAAGAACTCTCCTACTCCAAACGATGATTTAAAACTAAAGATACACCAAATCACTACCCCTGCCGCCTGTAGCAACAAGCCATTACGTTTTTCATGCAACAGAAACACAAGACACATGAACCCATGTAGGACAATGCTCGCAAGCAACCACAGAATCGGTTGTAAGAAAATCACTGACAGGGGTGAATGGAAAGATGAAACGAGATAATGACTGATGTTACCACTCGTTGCGAGTTGACTATATGGACTCCACTGCAACGTAAACGATTGATCGCTAGCACTAAGAAGACTCAGCAGCAAGACGAATCCGAACAGTGTCAGAACAGCGCGTACATACCGTTTTGTCGAGTAGTACACCCAGTTCCGAAATGAGCCAACCCGAATCAAAATCGTCGGTTCATACTGCTGTTCAATCGTTCGAAACGAGAGGAACAGCAGTAACGGCATCAGGAAAAAGAGTATTAGGTACATATCATTTTGAATCGCAAATGTGATGTCCCACGCGTTGACGTCTTTGCCGAATTCTTGTGCTTCGGACAGAACTTCTTGTCGTCTATACCATGCGACGTAGCTGATCACGAGGATGAATAAACCGTTCAGTACAATCGAAATGTTTCGTATTCTCTTCATGATTGGAAGATCCACTCCGGTTTCGGTCGAATCATCGTCAGATAGAGCGTAATGTTAACGACAACCAAAATAGCAAACGGCACGAACACCGTCCAAAGCGGTTGTTCCGTGATATTGAACGGAAAGACGGTACTGATGGGTGAGAACTGTGGTACTTGCATGATACCCGCAACGAAATTAAAGATATGATAAGCGACGAATGGTAACGAAATTGCGAGATAAACTTGTTCGAGCGCCAAAATCAACAAATAAGCAAGCGTCGCGTACGCTGCTCCGTTGAGTCCAATCCAAACAGCATAGAGGACGGCATAGAGTAACGGATGAATGTCCGCTAAGAACGAAAATGCATTTGAGGTCTCATACGTCTTTTCGCTGAGAGACCAATAGTCAACGAGACCGATGATTGGTTCGACATAATGAATGAGGACGAACGTCACGATTGTCATTAAAAAGAATACGATTCCTGTCAGCATCGCATTGACGAAACCGACCGCAAGCAGATAATCCTTTAGACTCGCACGTGTTCGGACATATGTAAGATAGTTATCCTTGTATTCAGCGATGAAGATTGGCAAGAAAATTAAGACCGATAGTACCGGAAACAGCATCGGGATCGTTCCTGATAGCGTCTCCTCGAACACTTCGATCGGTAAGAAGAACTGATAGCCTTCATAAATGAAACTGAATTGAAGCACCGGTAATCCGAGAATGATCAGAAGATATAACACACATCGTTTCACCGTGAATGCTTGCGACCAAATGAGCTTGATTTGCTGCGACATATGACCCCTCCTATTTTCGTAATGCCCAAAACCAATAACCTAGGACGTTAAAGAATACGATTGAGACGATACTTAATAGATGCAATCGTCCTGCATGATGGAGCTTGATGATGCTCCAAATGACCGATGTCACGAGATAGATCGTCATGCCAATCAACATGAGCACGGCACCAAATTTCGTGACGTCAAAGCTTTCTGTCGTCGTCAGGTGCTGTTCGTCAATCAGATACAAGCCGTGTGAAGTGAACAACTCCGGTAACCAAATCGATTTATGAATGGTGAAATCACGTGAAGACGCCGTGTCTTGTCCAGAAATCGATACTAGCAACAGATGATCTTCTAAAATACGTTCATACGCTTCAATCGAGCGTTCATTACCATAAAAGGCATCCGCATAGGCGAGTGACTGATGCTGGCTCAACATCATCGTGCCGATAAAGCATAGTATCGTTGCAGTAGCTATACTAATCCCGATTCGGAGCAACCACGAAGCGAACGTCCGCTCTTTTCGATAGACCCACGTCAAGAGCTGATCGACATGTTCCTTGCTACCGTAGCGATACATGGCAAGCTTCGTCGCTTCTTCTTCAGAATAACCTTGAATCATCAAGTCTCGCATCGATTGTTCGAGATGGCTACGCGTCTCTTCCATGACGTCAATGATTTCCGGATCCGTCACATCCGCATCTTGATACAAGTCGCGGACGAAATGATCGAGTTTATTCAAGCGCACCGTCTCCCTCTTCAAGAAACTTCGGGAGTAGTTGCTTCAGAAAACGCCATTCGCGTCGTTTTTTCGCAAGAAGGATTTTTCCTTCAGTCGTCAGCGTATAATATTTACGTCGCCCGCCGCCCGCTGCTTCGTCACTCCAATAGGATGTGACGAATCCTTTTTTCTCAAGTCGTTTGAGTGACAAATAGAGTGTCGCCTCTTTCAGTTCGAACTGCTCGTCTGACGTTTGCCGGATCGTCTTCGCGATTTCGTACCCGTATCGGTCTTGTTCGTTCAGCAACGACAAGATGATCGTGTCGACGTGCCCCTTTAATAATTCTTTATCGATTTCCATCCCGCTCAACCCCTTCCTTATTCTGGATGTCTCAGTTCCTTAACGATAAACTGAATTACTCTGTAATGCAAAGTATTTTTTACAACTTATGGGAATGAATCAACAAAAAAGCACACTCCTTTTCAAGAGCGTGCTCAGTCGGTTCAGTTTAATAAGTCGTTTACTTTCTTCGAATCTTCGATAAAAGGCTTCGTGAACGCCTTCAGCGCTTTCTCATTATCATACGTCGTAAAGTCTTTTCCATACCAATCACGGAGCTGTTGTTTCGTAAAGTGATACGAATTATCTTCGATCGTCATGTTGACGTGGTCGACGTTCGGAATCAATGTGAACAGTGCTGTTGCATTGTAGATTGCTGTACGATTGCTTTTTTGTTCGACCTGTCCTTCTTCGAATCCAGCATAACGTAACGTGAGTTGATACGCTTTGTCTTTCGTCGACAGTTCCATTTTCTTTAACTGATCGCCATGCGGTAGCTGTTGGACGATGTCTCGTACGTTACTGTTATCTCCTAAATATGTACCTTGTTGATCAAATACATCGGTTTGTGTTGCCGCTGTTCCGCAACCTCCGAGTATCAGCATGCCGCTCACTAGAGCAATTGCGCCGATTCTCTTTCTCATCATACTCTCTCCTTTTAGTAGACCGATTATACCTAATAAACGTAATCAAACAAAGAAAAGTTTCAAAATAAAGGAAATCAACGCTTACGTGAACTCGATGCTCTTTGTTTTGAGGAGAGTAAACTGTACAAAATACTTACACCTGCAACAATTAAAAGCTTTATAACACTAAAACGAGTGAACCTTAAAAAGCGTATCCTTTAATCTTTTGAGCTAACGTTGCTTCCGGAATCCAATCGATCGTATATCCGATGCTGAAAGATAAAAGCAAACTGAGAAATAAATAAGTGATGATAGCACTAAAAATAAATCTTTTGATGATCATGATATCCCTCTCTTTTTCAAAATGGAATAAAATAACTATTCGTTCATATAATAAGTAGATCCTTTAAGAAATATCAAAAACAATAAGTCATTTCCCTATATAATGTTAATTACTATGCTACTCTATTATTATTCGAAAGTTCGAAAATCCAGTTATACCTATTCACGGAGGTCTCCGATGCTACAACTGTCTAACTTACTTATTCTACTTTTCTTATTCGTCTTACTGACATGCGGATTTGTTTTCGCTTTATTCTGGATCATCAAAAAAATCAAGTCGTAATCACGACAACCCGGTCTCTCAGACGAGAGAAGCCGGGTTGTTGTTCGTTTCATAGAGTTGTCGGATACGATGCACGATGTCGTTTGCCGTTTCCGGTACAGGTGGCATCCAAAGCCCCGTCACCGGACCGTAGACGACGGGATTGATTGCCACCTCGTACCCACCATACGGATGTTCTTCCGCTGTCGGCAAATAACCGATATAACCGTTCGTATAGCCTCCGAAAAAGGCGAGTTCCGTTTGACGGAATCGCTTTATCTGTAGCGCTGTCTCACAGAACGGCTCCATCGGGATGCCTGAGAACGAACCATCATTTAGTTCAAACAATTGAACTTCGACCGGGATGGTGAGTGTTGTTCCCGATTGCTCTTGAACGTACGCCAACCATCGTGCTGCGCTGACGCCCCATGTCTGTTCAGCGTAAGTTGCCATGTCTTGCAATTCGTTTGTAGCCGGTACTTCGGTTAAGCGCATCGGATAAATCACAGACTGAATCCGGTGGTGCGTTAACGGTTGAAACGATACGTCTGGAATCGTCGTTAAGACGTGTCCACTTAGAACAAACGCCATCTTCTGTAGACTTGCTAGGTCACCGCGATATTTCGCATTGACGTTTCCCGTCGCCCCCTGGACGATCACGACTGGACAGCCGAGTGCCTGTTCAAGGATCGTTCGAGCGACGCCCGGATAATCACCGGATAAGACGATACTGTCTGATTTCAAGACGTTCGGATGCGCTGTACAGAAAACGAAGGCTCCGATGAGACTCGCATCATCGACACGGCGAACCAACAGCGTCCCGATTCGGTCATCCGTCGCACCCATAGGATCCGTCCCCATCACCGCGTGACCATTTATTTTCTCTCGTCGATTGACACCAAGTTTTCCAGACGTCACACCCCAACCCATCTCGACCGACTGCATCGCCTCGCTTGCTTTGACGGCAGATACGATCGCTTGTTGCGTCAAGATCGTTTTGTAGGCGACGGTCAACGGTTCGTTTCCCGCTGTCGCTGGTCCTGAATGTGTATGCGTATAAACGACCATGATCTGTTCCTTCGACACGTCTAGCCGGTCGGCGATGCCTTCACGGATGGTATCGGTATCGCCGACGAGCAAACCGATGTTATCGATGCTGACAAAAACCGATGTCGTCTGCTCACTTTTAAAGATGCTCGCTGTGACATATAGCGAATCATGTATGCTTGCGACACCGACTTCTCGGTGATAACCGATGAAGGTGGCACCGAGCGGCGGATTGATTTCTTCCCGATGTATTCCAAAACGACTCATGTCTGACGTTCCCCCTTGAGTAACACACTATTTCTTCCATATACTAACATTAACTACAGTAGAGGAGGACATGAAGATGTCGATTCGTTGGAAGGAAGAGTTGATTCAGTTCGAGACGTTCCGTGAAGCCGAAGTTTGGGCGGACTCGATCACGAATGAGATCCATGGTCGTTCAATTACCGGTTATTGCACCCCTGACTTTAAAGTCGCGGCGATTCTTGCTTTTTATCTGGCGGAAAACCCAGACTATCGCGTACGTTCGGCAACGGTTCACCTCGATGAAGAAATCTATTATCAAGTCTGGGTCGAGATACTCGATTCACTTTGACTTCGTGAATTGGTCCAGGACGATTTCCTGAAACGCGCGTGTCACGGGTGAGCCCCACTTCGACTGTTTCGTAAGCAGATGGGCATACATCGGTTCAAACGTCTCATCATGTTGAATGATTTTTATCGCACCTGCTTCCACTTCATCTGCTACCGTCACATACGGTAACACAGCAAAACCAAGACCGTTCATCACCATCTTCTTGATTGCCCCGATACTCCACAATTCCTGTGTCTGAAACGAGATGTCTTGGTTTCTGACGCACGCCTCAAACATCGTTCGGTAACTACACCCTTCTTCATTCGTCAGATAGACGTATGCGTCTGCGGAAGATCGAATCGCGTCAAAATGATCCGGCATCGTCGGATGACCAATGATGACGATCTTTTCTTCTCTCAAAACGTCATGCGTACAACGTTCGGCGATAAACTTTGGATACAGCATCAAGGCGACATCGACCCGTCCATGTAAGAGTTCGTCTTGATTTTCCTGACATGTCCCATTTGATAAGATGATGTTGACTTTCGGATATGCTGTCATGAACGTCTGTAAGACGGAACCAAGGCGAGAGATTGTCAGTGACTCTGGCGCTGCGACCTTCAAGACGTCTTCAAAGGGATCCTGTTGTTGAATCGACTTGATTTTCTCGTGTGTCGCTAGTAAGTCTTCAGCTAACGGAATGATTTCCTGACCTAGCGGTGTAAGCTGAAGCTTACGATTGGCATAGAAAAACAAGGCACCGCCTACTTCTTGTTCAAGCAATTGCATATGGGACGTGATCGTCGATTGTGTGTAGCCGAGTACACTCGCTGCTGCCGTATAACTCCTCGTCTCAATGATCTTCAAGAAGCTGATCAAATGGCGAATTTCCATTCCAAGACTCTCCTTTCATCATCCATCGAAAAAAATGATGACATGATTTTTTATTTCAATTTTATTTATCGATCTTGTCATCTTACACTAGAATTCAAGTATTCGATAGAATGAAAAAGGAGTTTTCTTATGAATGTTGTTGCTTTTTTGTCTTATGTCATCATTACGTCCATCACACCTGGACCAAGTAATCTGTTAGTCATGCATGAATCGAGCCACTTTGGTTTTCGTGGTGCTTGGCGATTTAATACCGGTATCTTACTGGGGTTCATGATGCTCGGGTTGGTCAGCGCATTAGGGACGACAGTTTTACAAGCGACCATACCTATGATTGAACCGATTCTTCAGTGGCTCGGTGCCGCATACCTCGTCTACCTTGCCTATAAGATTGGTTTCCCGAAACAGACGGCAAGTCAGATCGATACCGTGCCAGCGACATTTTTATCCGGTCTGTTGTTCCAACTCATCAACGTCAAGAGTATCCTCTTTTTCTTAACTGCTTTATCGACGTTCATTCTGCCGCATAGCACGTCTACTGTAGAAATCGTTCAATACACGTCGTATGCCATCATTCTCGGTTGGATCGCCTTATTGCTTTGGGCAGGAAGCGGCTCCCTGTTTCGTTCGTTATTTCAAAGATACGATGTCGCGTTTCGCGTCATTATGTGTGGCTTACTCCTTTATTCAGCTGTGACGATTTTTCAGTGAGATGCAGAAAAAGGACAACACACCTCAGTTGCGAGGCATGTTGTCCTTTTTTAATGCAATCATTGCTTCCACTGCCGCGTCCATCCGCTCTTGTAAGCCGATCTTATTTAAGACGACGAGTCCTTCCGTGAAGACGAAGAGCAACGCTGTTTGCTGTTCGACATCTTCCCCCTCTGTTGGTACATAGATCTGTTTAATCCAATCGTCGAACGATTCTCCAATCGTCCGCGTGATCGACGTATACGGTTCCCCCTGACTCGTTGCGAGGTGGGTGATCTCAAACCAAAGATTCAAATATGGCTTGATTCGTGGCTCATCGATCGCTTGTCGCAGAAAACGGACGAATGCCGTGAACTCGAGTTTTAGATCCGGTTGCTGTAGTAAATCAATCAGTTCTTGGCTGATTGCAGTCAACACGGCGGTCTCGATGTCTTGTTTATCCTTGAAATAATGCATCAGCATCCGGTCACTCGTCCCGGCAGCGGTCGCCATCTTCTTGAGACTCATCTCCTTAATGCTTGATGCTAACGTCGCTTGTGCGATGTGATGCGTATAGTCCTGTCGCTTCTGTTCAAACTTATCCATATCCGATCGACTCCTTCCCTTTCCATCATACTCGATTTTAAGAAACGGACACCATGCAAAAAAGCATCCACAAAGGATGCTTCATTTTAAAAATTGATTGATGATCTTCTTAAAAGCAAGATCCAGTCGGACGTTCTCGTCTTTCGTCAGCTGTTTCGCTTCTTCAAAGACAGCTGCTGCTTCCTCGAATTTATTCTCGTAAATCAAGATCGTCATTTTCCCACGCTCCGGTCCGACGCGCTCACTCGACGTCTCACGTTCTCGTACCATCGCCTCTGCTGCTTGATTTACGCGCTCTATCCGGTCTTGCTTACTGATTTTTTTCTTGATCAGTTTTCGCTCAAGTTCCTGTACGTATGGAAGTGATTTAATCAACGTCAAAGCCGGATCAATCGGTCCATATTGGGCGATGAACGCTTCCGTTTGTTGTCGCTCGTAATCCATGACTTCTTGATAGAGTGGTTTGCTTTCCTTCGCTAATGCCTGCTCGACCTTAACGAGTCGTTTGACTTCTTTTTTCATTGCGACCATTCGTTTATCGAACGCTTTTTTCTCAGACAATGTATCGACTATTTTTAAATCAACCCGCATCGCTCTGATTTTTCTTGACTCCTTCACGTTATCTGAATCGTATTTTTCTACTTTCGGATTATACTGCTCGACCGCAGTCCGATACGCTTTATTTTGATAATAAGAAGGAATTTTGATTGGGGATTTGGAACTAAGATCCGATAAGATGTTGCCGTACTTCGTGATGACCTTCAATTGATCGGCACGGTATTTTTTGTAATCAAACGCTTTTTTCGTTTGGATCACTTTTGCTTCGACAAGACTGCTTCCACTTCCGATACTCGCTCCACTCATCAATACGGCTACAGCCGCACTACAGGCGATGATTGTTCGCAATCGCTTTACCTTCATATGTTCGCTCCGTCCCTTCTCGTCATTCAACGTACCTTTTTCCGTATTATACCAAATTTAACAGCATCACATTTCGTTATTTGACGTATCAGGGTAATAACTTTCCTTCTATATATCCTCGATTGACGTTTGATTGTAGTACATGCTACATTTATTTGTAGTGAACACTACAAATATAAGGAGGATCCTTCATGAAAGAATCTCAAGCTTCATTTGTAGACACCATCCCGAAACCTTTATTGCTCGTCATTACAATCGCTTTCGCTGTTTTAACTGCGTTTTCGATCATTGACTTTGGTGTACTTGGCATCTTTGCTGAAGCGACACAAAATACGGCGACGCTCCAGATTTTCGTCGACTTGATTCTTTGCGCCCTCTTCATCATCGTTTGGCTCCGCCATGATACACGTCGTACCGGACGAAGCTTCCCGCTTTGGGCGATCATCACCCTCGCGATTGGTGCGTTCGGACCTCTACTCTATTTATTGACTCGAAAATCATGACGTTCTGACACGTGCCGCATCTTCGGTACGTGTTTTTCTTAAGACAAACTTAAGAAAACGACTCCGTCTATCAACAGAATTCGATCGTATCCTTAGAGGTAGATTATAACTTAAAGGAGTTTTACCTCATGAAGAAAGCCATCTTTGATACAATCGTCCACTTAAATGCTCGACCAGTAGTCGCGAACACACTAAAACGGTTTGCGATGAGTCGCTTTAGTAAGCCGCTCATCCGACCTTTCATTCGTACCTATCACATTCAGACGGATCAAGCGTTGAAGTCTGTCGATTCGTTTACCTCGCTACACGATTGTTTCGTACGCGAGTTACGTCCCGGTATGCGACCCATCGCAACCACGCCGGATGCCTTCGTCAGTCCGAGTGACGCCGTCCTCTCCATCTTCCCAGCATTAACGCAAGATAGTCGGTTTACGATCAAAGGACAGGACTATACCATTGCTGAGCTGATTGGCTCGAGCGAACGCGCCCAGGATTACGCGAACGGTGTCGCCTTGATTTTCTATTTGAGTCCGACCGACTATCACCGTGTCCACTCGCCAGTCACGGGCGAAATCACGACGAGTTATACACTGGGGCGAGAATCGGCACCCGTCAATGACTTGGGACTACGATTCAGTAAACGTCCGCTGACACGCAACTATCGCCGCGTCACGCGTCTGCAAGTCGATCACCGCGCGATCGAGCACGTCATGGTCGGTGCGCTGAACGTCAATACGATCGTTCAGACACATCAAGGACGCCTGCTGGAGCGTGGTGCAGAGTTCGGCTACTTCTCGTTCGGTTCGACCGTCATCCTCGTCTTGCCACCGGACACTGTCGAACTCGCACCAGGCATCGAACGTAGTGTCAAGATGGGTGAGGAGATCGGACGCTGGATCCCGTAAAAATGGATTCCCTTTTTGTTAAGATTCCTGACTAAGAAAAACATTTGAATTTGCTAGACTAAAGGAAACCACTGTTCAATGGGATGGCGACCGTGAAGAACAGTTGACGTTAACGTGTATCGGCATGGAATAACATATAAAAACGGGAAAGAGGTCGTGTCATGAAAAAAGTCGTTTTATTATGCGCTTTCTCGATTATGACGGTATGGATATTAGTTGCTTGTAATAATGAAGAGATAATGCAAAGTACTAGTGAAAAACCGACGGCATTCGAAGTTTTGAGCGAAGATTCTAAAGCAGACATTTTTCAATTCAATGATACGATCTACCAATCAGATGTAGCATGGGCAGAAAAAACCGAAGTCACTCAGAAGGAAAAAGTCGGAGAAATTAAAAGAAGAAGTTCGGATAGAGACAATTTTGATAATGGGACTGCTACGAAACTCTCTAAGGGTACCGCCCTATACTCTACTAAAGAAAGAAATGAGATTCTGATAGTCAGCTTCAACGGGAAATTAAAAAAGTACGTTGCTTTAGGAGAAGGTTAATTTTTCTATAAGAAAAGGCATCCTCAGCTAAGGATGCCTTTTCTTATTTAGATCATGATGATAGAGAGGCTGATCAGCCGTTAACGATTTTTTCAGCTACTTCATCATTCATCGACTGACGATTGATTGAGAAACGCTCGCCTTCTTTCAAGCGTTTGCGATACTCTGCTGTTGCTGTGAACAGGACATCTGTCGAAGAGTTAAGTCCTGTTTCAAATGAATCTTGCAATACCCCAATGATGAAACCAACGGCAACGACTTGCATCGCAACATCGTTCGGAATTCCGAATAAGCTACACGCAAGTGGAATCAAGAGAAGTGATCCGCCAGCGACACCAGACGCTCCACATGCACAGACCGCAGCGAGTACACTCAAGATGATGGCTGTCGGAATATCGACTTGAATCCCGAGCGTATTGACGGCAGCAAGTGTCAGAACCGTAATCGTAATCGCCGCCCCACCCATGTTGATCGTGGCACCGAGCGGAATCGAGATGCCGTATGTCTCTTTATCGAGACCGAGCTTCTTACACAATTCCATGTTGACTGGGATGTTCGCTGCCGAACTACGTGTGAAGAATGCCGTGATGCCACTTTCACGTAGACATTTAAAGACGAGCGGATATGGATTTTGGCGGACGTTGATGAATACGATCAATGGATTAACAATGAGTGCGACGATAAGCATCGTACCAATCAACACGCCCAATAACCCTACATACTTACCGAGAGAACCAAGTCCATTCTCTGTGACTGAACCGATGACGAGACCCATGATTCCGAGGGGTGCCAGTTTGATGATCCAGCCAACCATCTTAGCGATACCATCTGAGAAATTCGAGATGAACGTTTTTGTCGTGTCGGAAGCATTTTTTAATGCGAGTCCTAAGACGATCGCCCATGTCAGGATTCCGATGTAGTTCGCTTGAATGAGCGCATTGACGGGATTATCGACCATGTTCAAGACAAGTTTCTTAAGGACTTCGATGGCGTTTTCAGGAGCTGACAGCTTCTCTGCGCCTTCTGTCAGTGTAATCGTAACCGGGAACAAGAAACTAACTACGACCGCAATCGCACCCGCTAAGAATGTACCGAGCAGATATAAGAAGACGATGGATTTCATGTTCGTTTGCTGTCCCTTTTTATGTTGCACAATCGAAGCCATAACTAGGAAAAAGACCAAAATCGGCGCGACTGCCTTTAGTGAGGAAACAAATAATGTTCCAAAGATGGTCAAAGAACTCGCTACTTCAGGAATCGTGACGGCTAAAATAATCCCTACGATCAAGCCAATCGCGATTTGTTTCACTAAACTGATTTGGTTCCACATCTTCAACAATTTCATACGTTCCCCTCCAGGCTTACAAAAAATAAGTTATTTAGAATTCGAAAAACGATGACTTCTCTCTTCTACTCAAAAGGATGAATAGTCTAGTCATTCACTTTTCTAAAAATTCTCGCAGTTTGTTGTGTTCTATTTTTGCATAAATCGTGTGAAATAAAAACTAGTTTTTTGCAAGAAATATGATTCCTTTTCCTGGATGTTAAGTGAGCATACGAATGCAATCGATTGCATAATTACAAAAAAAGTAGAAGAAGATGCGTTCCTTCTCCTACTTAATTATGTAAACTAAAATGTTTCACAGATTTTGATTGACCTTTATTCTCTCTTCAGCAGTCTTCTCGAATTTAGTATTGACAGGTATCGTTAACGCTCTAAGTGTCGGATGAATTAAGAAATAGCCGGCAAAGCCAAAATAGCCGATACTAGAGATCAATAAGATTGCTGTACTAGAAGACCATTCTCCGAAAATGCCTCCCGCAAAATATCCAAGTGGACTTAACGACCCTAACAGTGAAGAGAGAAACGAAAAACCTGTTCCTAAATAGTCCGACGGAAGATTGACTTGGATGAGCGTATACAGATATATGCTGTTCACACCGATTCCAATCCAAGCGATTCCAAATAAAACGATAGGAAGCACCCCAGCATCATTTACTAAAAACGCACCAATCCAAAACAGACCGGATAGGAGCGCTGCAATCGGCATGACACGATTAAGAGCAAACGTCTCCAAACGACTTGATATCAATGTTCCGATCATCGTTCCAAGTGAAATTGCTGCTAACCAAAACCCGTACTCTGCTGACGTCTCAGAAATGATTGGTAACACCGCAAGTCCCATCGTCGCAAGAAAATTCATTCCGATGATGCCATAAATGATGGTCAATAATTTCTTTTGTTGCTTGACAACATATAATCCTTCTTTGAAGTCTCGCTTATACTGGTTCCAAAAGTTTCGTAAGGAAATGGGTTGTTCTTTTTGCGAAGTTGGCACTTTGAGTACGATCAAAAATAAGAACCCGATCCCTAGTAATACGATACTATTCGCAGCGAATACGATTCCGACGCCGACAAACAAAATCACGATGCCTGCTAACGCATCCGCAATCAAATCAAGCGTTTGATAAGAAAAGGCAAACACTGAATTGACTTTCGTCAACTGATCATTTGATACCAGTCGCTCGATGAGTGTATTTTCGGTGGGATACGAGATTTCCGCTAATGTTAACGCTAAAAACAGAATAACGAGCAGTAATGGAATCCAGAGCGTTTCGTTAAAATAAAGCAAGGTGATGATTCCGACCAAAACGGCTTGCCCGACGCCTGAGAAAAAGAGGAGTTTCTTTTTCGAATAACGATCAATGATCGGACCGTACAAAAATTGAAGCGTCACGGGTAACACAGCAATCGTACTCGTTAATCCGACCAGAAATGGCGAATTCGTCGTCGTCTTGACGAACCAAACGATGGCAATCATATAAAAGCTGTCTGATATGTTCATCAGAATTCTACCAAGTAGCAAGATGACTAGTTGCTTGTTCAATCGCCTTCCCTCTCTCCAATAGTTAAATTTTATTGAACTTTATTGTAGAGTAAAGGACTGGAAGAAAAATGTAAAGTACTGAGTTCAATTTAATTTAACTAAACCCTTAAAAAAATGCTTCTTCGTAAATAGAGCCTTTACGAAAAAGCACGTTTACTACTATGTAGATGATGTCCTTGCGTCGTACATAAAACGATACCTTATTTGATCTGTTCCGATCAAATACGATATCGCCTCTAATCCTTCTATCGTCCACTTGAATTTCGGATGATTCTCGAAATAAACGTTGAAATACTGAAATTACACTCCTCAAGAAACAGTTGTTTTTTTGCGTTTGACGATCAAAAGAACGATCACAAACAGAAACTCAAGGACCGTAAAGATGCCGACGAAGAAAAAGACGACTAACACCTGACTGATCCCATCGACTGCGATCGTGTAAAACCACAGTAATGAAATGCCCGTCGTATAAAGAAGATTGATGATCGTTCCGCTAATCAAGCTCGCTTTCAAACTTTTCTTACTCCGCGCCTGACTCACGATGATGACGATGGCTCCGATCACCCAGACGATGAGTATGAGTTCAAGGATAGTCTTATCGTTCCACTGTACTTCCATGTCTCTTTTTCCTCTTTTCAATGTTTTGTTGTTTCGCTTCTATAACACGGTAATCTATTCTTCATTCCAATTCTGTTTTCCTTTTATTTCCTCATACAAAAAGCATGTATTCGACTTACGCGTCAAATACATGCTTCCCTAGTTCCTTATTTAATTGATCCGTTTGCCATCCCATCAATGATATGGCGCTGGAAAAAGAGATACACGACGAGGATCGATACGATACCGACCACATACGACGCGAATGAAGGACCAAAATCACTAAAGTACTGCCCTTGGTAGTTGAATTGAAACAAAGGTAAGGTCCAAGTTGACTCATCGCGATTCAGCAGAAGCAACGGTAAGAGGAAATCGTTCCAAATCCAGAGTGCATTCAAGATCAACACAGTCGCGTGCATCGGTTTCATCATCGGGAAGATGATCTTGAAGTACGTATTGAACTTCCCGCTCCCGTCAATCGCTGCCGCTTCATCGAGTTCTTTCGGAATGACGGTTTTTACATATCCTGCGTAAAGGAATAACGATTGTGGCACCGCGTACGTCAAATACAACAGGATCAAGCCGAATTTACTAGATAAACCGAGTCCTGACATCATCGAAGTGATCGGAATCATGATGACTTGAAACGGAACGAAAATCCCGATGATTAAAAAGATGTAGATGCCTTGAAACACACGGCTCCGATCCATCGTACGTGCCAACGCAAAAGCAGCCATCGGTACAATCAGGATGATTAACGCAATCGCCGAAGTCGTGATGAGCATCGAGTTCGCGAAGTACTGGACGACACCATCCTCCCATAAACGCTGGAAGTTATTGAACGTGAATGGATCTGGCCACTCAAAGAAACCGCCGGTGATTTGACGCGTTTCTTTGAAGGAATTTAAAATCGTCAGATACATCGGTAGAGCAATCAATACGAGTCCGATGGATAAAAATAGATAGGTCGGAATATGAATGCGATCTTTTTTCATGATGCCCTCCTTAAACTTCGAACCGTTTGGACGAATTGATTTGAATGACCGAAACGATCGCGATGATGATGAACAGTACGATCGCAATCGCACTGGCATAACCGAACTGGTTATTTTTGAACGCATAGTTGTAGACGAGTAGTCCGAGGGATGTCGTCGAGCCACTTGGTCCTCCACCCGTTAACGCGTAGATTAAATCAAACGCAGTCAAACCCGCCTTCATGGCAAGGATCAAGACGATGCTGATCGCTGGCGATAGGAAAGGTAGCTCAATTTTTTTAAAAGTCTGCCACGCATTTGCTCCGTCAATGGACGCCGCTTCACGAATCTCGTTCGGAATGCTTTGAAGGTTCGCTAAGAAGATGACGACAGGAATCGCGACTCCTTGCCAAAGCGCAACGAAGAGTAGACCCCAGAAGGCAGTTCCTTCGTTTGCGATCAAGCTTTGCGACAGCCATTCAATCTGTAAGTATTCACCGAGCGGTACGAGCCCGTAGTTGAAGAACTGCTTAAAAATCAAGCCGAGCGTGACGGTGCTGATGACAGCAGGAAAGAAGTAGGCTGTCCGAAACAGCCCGACTCCTTTGATCTTACGGTTCAATAATTTAGCAATCGCGATACCGAGTACGATTTGACCAGCGACAAGACCCATCGTAAAGAGTAATGTAAAGCCGATGCTATCCCGGAAACGTGTGTCTGATAAAATCGAGATATAATTATCAATCCCGATGAAGTGATAGGAGCTAGTCAGCCCTGTCCAGTCGGTGAAGCTGAAGATGACACCTTGAACCAAGGGAATGAAGAAAAATATGATTTGAAGTAAGAGCGGCACGATGATGAAGAGATAGGGCCAGTAGCGGTTAACGAATCCTTTTTCTTTCATGGAGGCAACTCCCTTTCGATTATTTCATTTCATTGAAGAACGTGTTGAGATCATTCGAAAGTTTCTTCTTATCCCCTTTATTCATATAATCCACCGTCAAATGCCAAAACTCTTCTTCCGATGGCCACTCGGAATGCAACCAGATGATTTGTTTATCCGAGAAGACGAGATCTGAGACGGCTTTTGTTTCTTTGAAGGATCCGTCTGTTTTCACGGCTTTGACGGACGTTGGTGAGCCATCCTTATCATAGTATTTCTGCATGACGTCCCCTTCCGTTAAGTACGACAAGAACTTCTTCGAAGCTGCCTGCTCTTTTTTCGATCCTGACGCTGAGACGGATAACGCCAAGTCGGCTGCTCCGACCGTCATCTCTTCTCCCGCTTGTTTTCCCGGATATGCGAACATACTGACTTCGAAATCAGGCTGTTGGTCCCGAATGACTGGAAGTGCCCAGATGCCGTTCGGGAAGATCAACGCGTCTTGATTCGCAAATACAGCGACCGCATCGCTGTACGAAGCACCGTTTGCATTCTTTTGCGTATTTCCGCTGACGAGACTCAGTTCGTTCGCGACCGCTTCAAAGTTCGGATCTCCGACTTTGATGCCATTTTTCGGACTGTTCTTGAGTGCATCTTGTGTTTGTTCGAATCCACCTGTGACCGTTGCCCAGGCAAGTTGATGATATCCGTTAACTGTCCACGAGTCTTCTGTCGTCAATGCGCTCGCAAATGGTGTCTCGCCCGCGTCTTTGATTTTTGCGACGACTTCCTTCATCTCATCCCACGTTTTAGGTGGCTGTAGACCGAGCTTATCGAATTTCGTCTTATTGTAGAAAAAGCCCCAAGCGTTCGAGTTCAGCGGTAACGAGTAGACTTTTCCATCAACAGCATACGACTCGGCAGCACCGTCCTTGAGATTTCCTAAAAACGACTCCTTCGATAAATCAACGAACTTCCCATCTGCTGCCCACCCTTTGAAATCCGCGTTTTGTGGATAGGTATGAACGATGTCCGGGACGTCACCACCAGCAATCCGCGTTTTTAAAACGGTACCGGCATTGCTGACGCTCGTCAGTTTCACATCGATGTCGGGATTCTTCTTCTCGAAATCCTTGATGATTTGATCTAACGTTGCTTTCATCTCGACTTTTTGTGAAAAGAACTCAATCTCGGTCTGATCCGAATTCGCTCCCATCGTACAGCCTGCTCCAAACAATAATGAAGACGAGAGAATACCTGCCATTCCTAATTTCATCGACTTATTCATCATGATTGCCTCCTGAATGCTCTTGTATTTTTTTCAAGACATATAACCGGCTGTCAAAATCTCCGTTGACGGTTGGTGGCACATATAATCCGACGTACATGAGCTCATCTCCGCCGTAACGAGCTCCTTCTAGTTCGTAGATCGCTTGAGGATCGAGTCCGCTCAATTTCAGTGTCCGAATCGGTGCAGCAGCCTCACTCAGGACGGTGACATCACAGACGATGATCTCATCTTGCTCCTGTGAGACGAACATCCAAGCTGGATGATTGCTTGTGAACGCACTCTCCAACCGATAAAACGTTCCGTATTGAAGCGTACGCCGATGCGTTTTGTAAAACGCGATTTGCTGTTTGACGATTGTCTTCTCCTGTTCCGATAACCGTGTCGCATCAAGTTCATATCCGAATACTCCCGCCATTGCAACGTGACCTCGCATCGTAAGACTCGTCTTTCGGTGCGTTTGATGGTTCGGGACAGCAGAGACGTGTGCGCCCATCGACGAGATCGGATAGACCATGCTCGTTCCGTGCTGAATCTTCAGTCGCGCGACGGCGTCCGTGTTGTCACTCGTCCATGTTTGCGGCATGTAATACAACATCCCGGGATCAAAACGACCGCCGCCGCCGGAACAACTCTCGAACAGGATATGCGGATAACGCGCAGTCAAGAACTCCAGTACTTCATAGAGTCCGAGTACATAGCGATGCAACAGTTCGCCTTGCAACTCGCTTGGTAACGCGGTCGAAAAGACTTCCGTGACGTTCCGGTTGAAGTCCCATTTGATGTAATCAATCTCGACTTCGTCAAGTACAGCTGTCATCTGTTCGATGATATTGTCTCGCACCTCTTTTCGACTGAAATCCAGGACGTACTGATCTCGTCCTTTGGATCGTCCACGACCTGATATATGGATTGTCCAGTCCGGATGATCTCTGAAAAGTTGACTGTTTCTTGAAATCATTTCCGGCTCGAACCATAATCCGAATTGCATTTTTTGAGCATGGGCATGATCCGCGAGATGTTTCAGCCCGTTCGGTATCTTTTCTTGATATTCGAACCAATCTCCGAGTGAGGAATAATCGTCATCTCGTCGTCCGAACCAGCCGTCATCCAGCACGAACAATTCGATGCCAAGAGCCGCGCTCTCCTCCATGATTTGCTTGATTTTCGTTTCATCAAAATCAAAGTACGTCGCTTCCCAGTTATTGATCAGAACCGGACGATCAGCGTCACGGAAGTTTCCGCGCGCCAAGCGCTCGCGATACAGTGCGTGAAAGGCTTGTGACATCTGCATCATGCCGTGTTGGCTGTAGGAGATGTTGACTTCGGGCGCTTGAAAACACTCGCCTGGATTCAGTTGCCACTGGAAACCGAATGGATTGATCCCGAGTTGAATCCGCGTCTGTCCATAGGGATCCTTCTCGACCGTCATTTGATGACTCCCGCTATAGACCAAGCTGAACCCGACGACTTCCCCGCTGTACTCCGTCGCCTCCGGTGAGACGATCGCAAGAAACGGATTCATTTGGTGGCTACTCGAACCACGTTTACTGTCAAACACTTTAATACCTCGTGTAAACGTCTCTCGTTCTATCATCCGCTCACACCCCCACGTACCATTCAACGTCAGACATTCTAATTCTTGAGACGGGAGATCCAGTGACAGACTCATTAGTTTTTGGATGTCATGTGTTTTCGTACCGACGTTATGCAACTGGACGGATCGCGATAAGATCGGTCGATCTCGAAAGACGGTATATGCTAGACGCAACTCGAGTTCTTCCTTTGCATCTTCTAATATCAAGACGAGCGTCTCCGCCTCTTCCTCTATTTCGATATAGGTAGCGGGAAGACCATCCAGCTTCGGTTTTCCGTTGATTCGCTCATATGAGCGATAGCGAAAGTCTGTTACATCTGACCCATCTTCGTGTTTGATCTGTTGCGCTGGTGAACGATAATCCCCCGTCCCATAACCGGGATACTCTTGCAGGAGCGTATCGAGCGAGAACAATCGATCCGTAGCATCCGGAAAGTTAGGTGAAAACGATCGATCAATCCGTGGGTATTTTCGCGCTCCATGATACGTTTTGATTGGCTGACCGAAATACTCCTGGGCGACGACCTGTCCTTCTTCGATACGAAGGATATAGCTGTAATGACGATTTGTTAAGTGAAATATACCTTCTGTTTCGTTAACATGAATCAGTTCCAAAACCCAACCCCCTCAATTGATGACGCTTTCATTTTGAGACAAAATAAAAAAGCGTTTACTAAACATATCTATAACTTAAAGTTTAGTAAACACTTTGTCAACACTATTTTCAATTTTTAGGAGATACACTTTCTCGTTTGATCAGTTGTGCGGGAATCATGAGGCGGATGGGCAGATGACGTTCGCCACGAATTCGTTCCAAAGCCATTTTGATGGCGAACTTTCCTAACTCTTCTGTTTCGACCTTCACTGTCGTTAAGGAAGGTGTTAAAAATTCGGCGATTTCGATATCATCAAAGCTCGAGATGGAGATGTCTTCCGGTATCTGATGACCGTTTCGCTGGAATGCCCGGTACACACCGACTGCCATCGGATCACTGGCGACGAGTACCGCGGTGACATCCCGATGTTCAGTCAGTTGCTCCCCTAGCCGAAGTCCTTCGAGTGTTTTCCATTCCCCAAGCAGACCGTGTATATGCTCAGACAATTCTTTTTGTTTCATCCAAGAGACGTACGTCTGATAGCGATCCTCTTCTTCACTCATGAACGACTCACCGTTTTGATTCATGATGACACGATGACCACCGATGAACGCGATCTGCCGATGACCGAGCTCATAAAAGTGCTCGAGACTCGCAATCGTCGCACTTTTAAAATCAGAATAGACGGCATCAAACCGTGCATCTGCTTGGGAGTCATCAATCACGATGATGTTCGGATTTTTTTGATATAAGACTTCTAACATGTCTGGCGCAACGGTACCTAGCACTAAAATCGCTCCTAGATGATTCAATCCTTCGAGGTCCGCCTTTTTCTCAGATAGACGAATGACCTTATTGACACTTACTTTTTGGCGTTCTGCTTCACTTTCGATGCCGCGACGAATTGCCCTGAAATAAGGGTCATCAATTTCTTGTATTTCGTTGACCGTCGTCACTAAGCCAACGGTCGCAATCCGCTGGTTATACGACTTTTTTTGCCTCGGACTATAGTTCAATTGTTTTGCCGTTTGCAACACCTTATCTCTGGTTTCTGGACTAACTGATAACTTCTCGTCCGCATTCAACACACGCGAAACCGTCGCAATCGACACACCAGCTAATTTTGCCACCTCTCGAATACTTGCCATGTTTCCTCACTCCTCTGGACAGTAGTAAAATG
Source organism: Exiguobacterium sp. s91 (assembly GCF_018618915.1). Taxonomy (NCBI): domain Bacteria; kingdom Bacillati; phylum Bacillota; class Bacilli; order Caryophanales; genus Exiguobacterium; species Exiguobacterium sp. s91. Next base: position 1,490,545 of record NZ_JACSMZ010000001.1, read on the forward strand.
TGAACTCATTTTACTAAACAAATAGACTTGTTTCAACACAAAGAAAAAAGCAGGCGGATCTCTCTGCCTGCTTTCGTTCATCCAACGATTCCTGTTTACTCGTGTTCAATCATCTAAACGATCGAGATCGATGTCTTTCATTTTCCTAACCCGAATACTTTCCCCCTGACCGATTTGATCGGTCTCTTTCAAGCGGTGCTGAACGACGAGCAGCACTAGTACGATCGCGGAAATCACACAAATCGTCGCATAGTACGGTTGCGCGACGCGCTCGAACTCTAACGCTGATAGCACCTGTAAGATCGTCAATCCCGCAAGCATCCCGTGGAAATACCGTTGATAGCTGCGCGGTATTCCTGGCTGCCCGAATGTCTCATACCAAATGTATAAGCCAAGTCCGAACGCGAGTCCGTTTAGGATCGGCGAAGGAAGAAGGAAAAGAAGGATACCAAGACCAAGCATCAACCAAGCGTACCTAATAGCGGGCTTAAAGAAAGCAGGATCGAGCTGCGCTTCCTCTTCCTCGATGACGGGCGCTGCTTTCTCCGCTTCAGTCAACGGTCGAAAACCAAGTGCTTCTTTCGCTTCCGCTAACTCAAGCATTCGTTTCGTCATCCCGAAATAAAACGGAAAACGTTCTTTGACGACCTCCCCTTCATCCGTTTGACCATCCGCTTGTTCTTGCACGGATACCTGATACAGCGTGCGCCCCATCCGGTAACTGACCCAGTAGTCGGTCGCTTGACCATTGTCGCGCTTGAGTTCAATCACCTTTGTTTGTTGATTCGTCATGATATGTGATTCCTTTCGTCGCAAGTTCCTGTAATTGTTCTGACGCATACAACAGGAGAATGAATCCTGAGATGAGACAGACCGCTCCGTTAATCGAGAGATTGATTGGTGATAAATAGTTTTTTGATGAGCCCGCTAACGCGAATAAGAAGAGTCCACCAGACCAAAAATAGAAGCGAGCACGTGCTGATTTTCCTTCGAGATCACGCGGCCAGAACAGAGTCAGAACAACGAATGTCACATATCCTGGAATCGGTAAGCTACCTGTCAGCGTCAGTAATCCACTGAACAAGATCAATAAAGCGCTAAAAATACGCAACTTTATGATGCGTCGGTCGGCTCGAAAGTCCATCGCTTCAGACAGAGCAAAAGGTGACCGGATGTAACCATCGTCTAATTTTTCACGAACCCACGTTTTTTTCTGACGATACGCGAGGAACGGATTTTTAAAAACAATCCGCTTCGTTGCGGACTCTTCATTCCTTTCCATCATGTCCTCGCTATCGACTGCTTGCTCTTTTCGGGCAACACCTTCCCGGCAGAATAAAGTGCGCCCCTCTTGGTGAAAGACGATGTGATGCACACGATCGCCGATTTGTTTTACTAATTGAATCATGATTTGTGCTCCTTTTATCTTACCTTCTACATTCTTATAGGTCTCACCATGCTGCGCTGACCACGTATAGTATGAACAGTCCACCTAAGACACAGACGTAACCATAATGTCTGACGGTCAACGAACAAAATAAGATGACGCCAATTGACAAAATGATACTGAGTACGAATGAATCTACCGTGTCGACACTATCCCCGTGTCCTTCTAACGGTGTCTTTTTCGCATGCTTTGAGCGGATGAAATAGATGCCTAACGTCAACAAGAATATCCCGACACCAAGTCCAAGAAACGATATTACCATAGACGTCTCCTCCGACATATGTATTCTTTGAATATGTTTATTTCATGAAGTTATTATACAACTAATAATTACGATATTTTCCTTTATTAAGTTTCATTGAAGAATTTTCTATGTATGATTTTTTCTTTTATATCTTCTTTTTTACAAAAGGAGTGCAAAACTATGTACGCATCCATCGCACCAGCCTGCACTCCTATTTCGCATGATGTATTCACTTTTCTTATGTAAGATTCTTATCCGAAAAATCAGGTCATGGACCTGTACCACAAGAGACCGCATACTTTTCTTCGTTCACCTTCTTTGAATAACAGACAAAAGGAGTTCCCCCCGTTTCACTTTTCCAATCAAACCAAAACATGTGGTAACGCTCCGCTTGTGGATCTTGTTCCGTAATGATTGCAAAGTAACTTTGATAGAAATAGCCTTCTTTATAGAGTTCGTGTCTTAGAGCACCTCTTGGCGAAGCATCCGTAAACAGAATCGGTGATAGAATCGGCATGAGTAGTACGATGATGGCTAGCGTTCCGAAACATGTCAGGACTATTTTCTTTCTGTTCTTTTTCTTAGAATTCGATTTACCCATCTTTTTCAACCTTTCCTTTTTTGGTTTTTTTTGTTATATAGTAACAGTATCCATACAACAGAAAGAGGTTTTGATATTGAAGAAAACTATTTTATTATCACTCTCTTTAGGTGTACTTCTATCTTCTGGTTTTTTGATCAGTAACGCAATAGCGACTTCTAATATTTCACAGGAAAAAACTGAAAGCACGATTTCAAAGGAGCAAGCCCTCACTTTTTTCACGAACGTCCTGGAGCAACAAAAAGCGGATTTTTTAAACAATACGCCGTTAGCACACACCAATCAATCGAGATTATCTTCTCGCGACGAGGCTGTATTAATTTTTCTCTCTAGTACAAAAGTGGATAAGCAACAGCTACATTCATTTAGTTATAAGATTTCTAACGTAAAAGTGTACTCCGAAAATCAACGAAATTATGCTGAAGCTTATGTAACACGAACTTTTAGCTTCGGAAGTGGGCTTGAAACGGGTTTAGGTGATACATTAGTGCTCGAAATCCAATCAAGTCCAGATGATTTAAAAGGACCGTCCCACACCATTTCCTCGAGTAAATCAACGAGTGAAGTAAATGAGAAGGTCTCTGTTGATGAATTTTTAGAGAAGTATGAAGCAGAGGCAACAAAATAAAATAACGTAAAGCTACGCCTAAGGAAAACTAAATCGGATATTTTGCTAACGCCCTGCTTTACAACACGAGTAATGCTCAATACTAGTTGATATAGTCATACGAGTTCACTTCTTTTGAATAAAGTACAACTTATGCTATATTTCGTTTTGGTAATTCTTTTAACGAAGGAATCAGTCATTGTATTTTAATTTTATGGATGAAGGAGTTATCGTGTTGAGTAAATTTAGTATTCCTGTCGAAGCTGCTTTAAAAGTAATCGGCGGGAAATGGAAAGTCGTCATCTTGTGCCATTTGTTTAAAGATAAGTACCGGACGAGTGAGTTAAAACGTCGCATGCCGAATGTCTCTCAAAAAATGCTGGTCCAGCAATTAAGAGAATTAGAACAGGATGGTGTCATTCGACGGGTCCTCTATCACCAAGCTCCACCTAAGGTCGAATATGAGTTAACGGACTATGGGCGATCGTTAAAATCGACCATGAATGTCTTATGTGACTGGGGAGAGCAGCATCTCCAAAATGAACACTTGAAAAATAGCTTTTAATTTTTCTGTCCTTCCATAAATAGCCCTGCATTTTCGAATGCAGGGCTATTTGCTGTTTAATTTTTGTACTTCCCTCGTTCCTGTGATTTAGGAAAAGACACTTTTTGGTGACTATGGAACTTTAAAGTGCCGTCTTCTTATTTCTGATTGCTCCCGATATGATGATGTCACACATACAGCATGATTTTTTTGCTGTAATTTTGATAAAGGAGCTAGATGAATATGAAAATCTCTACAGTACGGTTAAACAATGGCGTGGACATGCCACAAGTCGGATATGGCGTATTTCGTGTCGAGGACGGTGCGGATCTCGAGCAAGCGGTCGTGACTGCGATTCGCGAAGGCTATCGTAGTATCGATACTGCAGCCATCTATGGTAACGAACAAAGTGTCGGCAGAGGCATTGCGAAAGCTATCGAAGAAGGACTCGTAACACGCGAAGAACTATTCGTGACATCAAAAGTCTGGAATGCACATGGATCATATGAAAAAACACTTGTTGCTTACGCAGAATCCTTAGAAAAAATGCAGTTGTAGTACCTCGATCTCTACTTGATCCATTGGCCGGGGAAAGCCAAGTATCAAGCTCCTTGGAAAGCACTTGAAGAATTGGTTCAAACGGACAAGGTCCGCGCGATTGGTGTGAGTAATTTTCAAATCCACCATCTCGAAGACTTACTGCAACATGCATCCATCATACCTGTCGTCAATCAAATCGAACTCCATCCGAAGCTAACTCAGTCAGAGTTGCGTCAATTCTGCAGTGAACATGGGATTCAAATTGAAGCCTGGTCACCGCTTATGAATGCGGAACTTCTAGAAAATGAGGTCATTCAGGAGCTCGCTACACAATACAAAAAATCAGCTGCTCAAATCATTCTACGATGGGATATTCAGCAGGGCATCATCACGATTCCTAAGTCCATGACGCCTTCACGGATGCAAGAAAATCTGCGCATCACTGATTTCGAAATCCTTCCAGAAGATATGGAACGATTAAACCAATTAAATGAAAATCTTCGGAGTGGACCGGATCCAGATACGTTTGACTTTTAATCAATACAGAGACCCTATCTTATCTGAAAAGGAGCTTACCGATGTCGATCGAAGACTTGCTACAACAAACACAACTGGAAGAACATACTTTACGTTTTAAGCGATTCGCACACGATGATATCTTTCCGTTAGGATTGACCTTGATTCAAGAAGCACAGAAAAACAACGTATCCATCGCCATTGATATTACCGTCAATGGTACGTTGATGTTCCATTATAAGATGCCAGGTACGACCCGTATCAACGGCGAATGGATCGAACGAAAAAAACGAGTCGTCGACTACCATCTTCACAGTTCTTACTTCATGCAATTACGATCTGCACGTAGTGAGATGACGTATAACGAGGAACATCGATTAGACTCAAGCTTTGCTGCTTTCGGTGGATCTTTCCCGATCATACTGGATGGTGGACTGATTGTCGGAATGATCACAGTTTCAGGGTTAACTCCTGAAGAAGATCATGAGATCGTAGTAAATGCATTGCGTACTTATCTAAACGAACGAGAGGTGCTCTGATGCCATTACTTTCTCTAAATACTTGGCCAGTGATGTCACGTGATACGAAGCGACAACTCATTCATCAACTGACGAATACAACGGTTGAGACACTGAACATGATTCCTGACAAGATTCAAGTCATGATTCACGAACAAGAACCAGAAAACTTTGGAAAAGCGGGTGCCATGGCATCCGATCCGACCTTTTCTTTCGATAGTCGCATAACAAATTGGCAGACACGAACGTCTTATGCAACAGACGCCACTCCTGTCGCAGGAATGGCTATCTTGACGATCGATGTGTGGGATACGTTCGATCAAAAAACAAAAGATGCTTGGGTGAATAAGTTAACTGAAGTTCTCTCGCTTTTCACCCCTGCACCGGGAGATAAGATATTGATTCTTATTCGAGAAATGGCCCCAGGAAATTGGGCGCAAAACGGTGTCACAGGTATCCACGAAGATTTTTTAACGAAGAGCAGAAGAGTTGAGTGATCCACATTCATAAAGCTGTAGATGTAAGTAAAAAAGTCACCGTACTAGGTGGCTTTTTTACTTACATGAAGGTCGAAGAGATAGCCATCCTGTCTAAGACCAGTAGTAATAGTTCTTGTCCCTTCACTTAGTATATAGAAACATGACCCATGTATTTCCGACTCTAAAATTACATATTTTGACTATAAAGAGACAGAATGTTATCTTAATTACAGCGATTATTTATTTTTTAAATAATCTTCCAGGATATTTATGTATGTATTGAAGGGATGATTATATATTGAAAAGAATACTTGTACCTTTTTTATGTGTTCCTTTAGTCGTTTTAACCGCATGTTCAGAAGAAAGTCAAAGCGAAAAATTTAAATCGGAGTCCATTGAACTCAACAATGACAGTGAAGTGAATATCGTTCCTCTTTACTCTCCCTATCAAAAATACTTAAAAGCTTCACTAAAAGATAATGATATTGAAGTGAGTAAACAAAATTACATAAAATATGTTCTAAACGATATCGATAAAACGGGTGAAAAAGAAGATTTTGATACTACTTCTTTAAAAGGTTTCTTCATGATGCAATCGACTGCTTATCAGCAAGCACTGCTTGATCGAATCGATGCTCTGGAAGAACGACAAGACGAGATAAAAAAAATCATCACAAAAAACTACACTGCTGCGCATAAAGTCCTTCCAAAGAAAAAGAGTACGATTTTCATCGTACCGATCAACTCGGAATATACGACGATGACCGAACCGATGGGTGGAGTAGCAGCAGGAACGTACAAAGATGCGGTCGTGCTCTATCTGGCGGAAGATTTCGATAAGGATGCTCTCGCCTATACCGTTGCACATGAATACCATCATTTAATCCTTCAAGATAGACCAGAATATCAGATGAATAAATTACTCGATTCGGTAATTGTTGAGGGAAAAGCAGATGCTTTTGCTGATCGAGTCTTAAAAAATGTGAAGGCCCCGTGGGATGAACCCATGGATGATACGACAATCAAACATGTCGCAAAGTTGATTCAAACTGGTGAAGCTACTTACGAGGACCTTGTAGGCGGTAGTCCTCAAAAAGACATCCCCCGGTGGAGTAACTACAATTTAGGACACGATATCCTAGACCATTATTTTAAATTACATCCAGATTCTAAAATAGAGGAATGGTCCTTTAAAGGTGAAGCTGATCTTTTGAAAGGATACAAATACCAAAAGTTACTTCAATAATCATAAAACAAAGCTCTTTCTTTATGTACTTGAGCTCCCCTACATGTATGAGACAAAAATAAAACACCATCGAAATAGTACACTTTTAAAATATACTAATTTCGATGGTGTTTTACACTACTACTACTGAATTAAAGGTCTACAAAAATCCTGCAAAAATGAAGCTAAGTTACCTTGATTCTTTTGACCCATTGACCAAGGAAAGCCAATCATCAATCTACTTGGAAAGCACCAAAAGAATAATATTGATTGAATAACGGCCGTGCAATCAGTGCAAGTAACAATTAAAGTGTTGTCAAATGATAAATATGATGAGATGAGGGAATCGATATGGATGGTAAAACTGAGCAATTTACTAAAGCAATATACGAAACGGTTGTAACCGAGAGTATTCGTTCTTATAAGGTCATGTTTAACAACATAGAAATGAGTTCAGATATGGATGACTTCTCAAGACAGATAATTAGCTTATATCAAAGTTTAAGTGATGATAATCAGAAAATATTAATGAAATTGATTGAACAAACTATAATTGATGACGTATCACACATTTTCGGCATTATTGACGGGACTTCACCACTTACTAACTGTAAAATCGAGCCTTCATTACTACTAGATTCTGAGCAGGCTGATGAATTTTTACAAGAAATGTTTATTTCCTATATTGAAGAAGAAAATCTATTTCCTTGATATAAGATTTTACTTCGATAATACAATTCGATAATACAAATGGTAGAACGTAATAGCATTTGTCACTCTTAATGTTTCCGGAGTACGGTTTAAAGCATGAAAGCTACACTCATCTAGTATAAAAGATAGAAGCACACATCTCTTTTACGATGTGTGCTTCTTTGCAATCATCACTAGATTACGCAAGTGAATAGATTAGTTAGAAACATCATCAGGCCAATGAATAGCAATCTCATCAAAAGAAGTTGTACTCTCCTCAATTCCTTCCATATCACTCGTATCTAATACTTGAATGTCCTCATGCGATAAGGTAATAGCTTGAGATGGATTCTCTATTTTCACGTGATATAGTGTTTCTAGGAGCGTCAGCTGTTGTTCTGTGAGCTCGTAGTACTCTTCCCAATATGCCAGTCCAGCTTCGTAACCCGATGCCTGTATTTCTAATAGACTTGATCCCCGATCCATCATTTCTTCGTATTGATGACTAGAAAAAATTAGACGATCATCTCCCCACAAGACAGTAGTGACGACCGGGAAAACGACTCCTTCAATATCATCTAATAGATATTGAAAAGTATCATCTATAGCCGTTTTTTGTACTTTTTCTGGTGCTTCGATTAGCAAGTCATTCGCTTCTACAGTCTCTTCAAAAAAATCTTCGTTTCGAAAGCCCGCCACAAAAAAATCCGGTCCAAATGATACTGTTCCTCTACAGCCTTGACCATCATTCGTACTGTAATGATCACCATCCCACGAATGCTCATAAGCAAAATCGGGGTTGTTTGCGACAAAGATAGCATGAGCGATTGAAGCGAGTATACATCCCTGCCATATGGTTTGACGATTCCATCCTGAATCCATGATTTGATTCTTATTCATTCATACCTCCTGTTTTTAAAACAGTTATGGAAATTCTTCTAATTCACTTGAGGAGTTCAAGCATCCACTAGATGATTTACTGTCATTGTGCGATATATCAAGACTTTAGTTAAACTTCTTTCTAAGCTTCTGATGATCGTTATTCTCGTTTTTTTGGAGTTCTTTCACCCAATCACGGATATCTTCCTCACAGTGCAGATATACGGTAGGGCTATTAAGTAAGTCCATGCCATACACTGTAGTTAAACCTTGAAAAACTAAAATATCGTAATCTGTAGTCTCCCATCCTTCTTTATTTTCTAAAACCATCATCCATTTATAAGCCCAATCAGACACTTCTTCTCTAGAAAGTTTATTTTCTAAAACCAATTCTAATTTCGATATGATGTCAGGTATACGAGGCGTCTTCATTTGATCCTCCATTATTCTCTAAACCTCTAGGATTTTCTATCAGATCGTGTATGATCGATGTTCTATCTTTCAAATAGCTATCAATAATCATCTACACGAGTGGTTTACGGTTAAAATCTACTAACTCATCTGTCTCGAACAAAAGATCTTCGAATCGATCTGCTCCATACTTTTCAATATATTTCTCCTCAGATTCAAAAATCGGTACGAACCAGACTGGCAATACGGTATCTGGCTCATTCCCAACATTAGAATCTGTTTCAAATAGGAAGAAGGATTCATCAAAGTACACAGGACTTGTAACATAAACAGAGGAGAACTGATACTTTTCAAATATTCCTTCAGGGAGTGGATAATATTCTGCTGCAATAAATGCATGTCCTGTTCTCATAGCGTACTCAGCCAATTGCCAGAGTAAATAAATGATCTCGTCCTGAACGTCTGGTTGTTCCGCTGACATCATTATTTCTTGATGCATCAGTGAATCATCTTCCGTTTGGAGTGGATGAAAAAGTAATCCAAGGGATGCAATCGTATAGGTTTCCTTAAATGGTGCATCTTTGAATTTCAAGATTTGGACGTTCTTTTGTTCAAGTTCCTCGATTGGAAATGCTTCCGTGAATTCTCCGCAATGCTGTTCTAAATGATCAAGATAATTCATTAAATCAACCTCCGTTTGAGTATCGTTTTAATACTTCTAAACCAATCTGTGATCCCAACATAAATAGTCATTTCAAATTGTCATTGATTTCTTTTAATCGTTCTTCGTATTTGTAAACAGCAGCTATATCCCCACTTGAACCATATGGATTTACGACTGCTTTAGCCTCTTTTTCATCCACAAAAATTTTCTCTCCCCATAAGCCTTTCGTGATGAAATACTCTTCATCATTCGATTCTAAAGTGTCAAATAACAACGGAGTTGAAAATGTTCCTTCTTCTCGATGGCGTCTTCCAAGTACAATCCATTCCCGATTTTTTATACCATAGTAACCCGTTCTAATGACTATACAAGGTTCAGGATTTTTTTTATCTAACTCATGAAGTGAAAGAATTCTTTCTGTTCTAAGATTATAGTATTGGATGTAATCCATAGACTCTAGTTTTCCAGTCTCATGGTTCTCATCTTTAGAGATTCTCATTTCTGCATATCCATACCCTCCAAGTCGAGGTAAAGGAATCGCATAGACAACTCCTGATGATAAATTCCATCGCGAAGGTTTCTTTTTCATACGAATCGAGACGCTTGAAATCACTTGTTGTTCATCTTTCCGTGTACTCAATAAGCTATTTAGTCCATGTTCGAGCAGGTAACACCACTCTTCAACAGAAAATTCGTGATCCATCTTCTTTTCGAATTCTTGAAGTGTATTTCTCAATTGATTTACATACAGTTCTAATTGCTCTTTATTCTCCAATGGTTTGTTCCTCATCATCTTATAATGTGTTTCTAAAGTCATTCAACTCTTTCAATTGATCTTCGAATTCGTATACAGCTGCTCGATCACCCCACGTTCCTGAGGGATTGATTACCGCTCGTGCCTTTTCCTCTTCCACAAACACTCTTTCTCCATAAATACCTCGAGTAATGTAGTAGTATTCTTCATCAGAATCTAAGCTAGGTATACTACCAAATAGTAATGGCGTCTCAAACGTTTCTTCCCGATGCCTTTTTCCGATCGTTTTCCATTCCCCTTCTCTTATTCCCTGTTGTCCTGTATCCATGATGATACAAGTCTCAGGCTTTTTTTGATCTAACTCGTAAAGGGAAAGAATCGTTTCTGTTCTAAGGTTGTAGTATTGAACGTATTTCATAGAATTTATTTCTCCACTCTCAAAGTTTTTATCTTTTGAGACTCTCATTTCTGCATATCCGTATCCTCCTAGTCGGGGTAACGGAATCGCATAGACAATTCCTGATGATAGGTTCCAACGTACAGGCTTTTTTTGGGTTCGAATGGAAAGGGTAGAAATATCCTTTTCCTCATCTTCTCGTGTACTCAAAAGGCTATCCAATGCATGCTCCAGCAGGTACCGCCATTCCTCAATCAAAAATTCGTGACCCTCTCTCTTTTCGAATTCTTGAAGTGTACTTCTCAATTGATTTACATACAATTCTAATTGCTCTTTATTTTTCAATGTTTTGTATCCCCGTTAACTTATTATGAATTCTTAAAATCATTCATTATTTTTAATCGTTCTTCATATTTGTATACAGCAGATAAATCACCACAGGTTGCAGAAGGATTTATCACCGATCGTGCCTTTTCTTCTTCCACAAACATTCTTTTTCCATTGATACCTCGAGTAACATAGTAGTTTTCCTCATCAGAATTTAAACTAGGTACACTACCAAATAGTAATGGCGTCTCAAACGTTTCTTTTTCTCGATGCCGTTTTCCAAGTACGATCCATTCTCCTTCTGTAATCCCGTAATACCCCGTATCTATGATGATACAAGTCTCAGGATTCTTTTGGTCTAACTCCTGGAGCGAAAGAATTCTTTCTGTTCTAAGATTATAGTATTGAATGTAATCCATAGACTTTATCTTTCCAGTCTCATGATTCTCATCTTTCGAAATTCTCATCTCTGCATATCCGTATCCTCCAAGTCGAGGTAACGGAATGGCATAGACAACTCCAGATGTTAGCTTCCAACGAATAGGCCTTTTTTTCGATCGAATGGAGAGCTTTGAAATCATTTGCTGTGTGTCTTCACGTGTGCTCAAAAGACTATTTAATCCGTTTTCCAGAAGGTACCGCCATTCTTCAATCGAAAATTTGTGTTCCATCTTCTTTTCGAATTCATAAAGTGTATTTCTTAATTGATTTACATGCTGTTCTAATTGTTCGTTCGATTCCATCGTTTTTTATCCTCCTGATCCATTACGCTAAACACTGTTACTCGATTAAAATTATCTTTACTTCTAATTGCTCCGTTCATATTCAAAAATCGCCCATGGAAACCATAAGACTTCTTCTGTCGCCTCGCCTAATTCATTACAATAGTCTGAGTAACGATCCGCTTCTTCGAACGTATGGATTAAACCATGGCTATTTAGTGAAGTGTTGAAATGATGATAAAAATCGCGTTCCAGTCCGTTACACACATACGAATGAAATAATCCCGAATCAAATCCTAACACTTCGTACCCGATTTTTTTGGCACCGTCTGTGTCAGGGCTGAGATGTTGTGATACCATTTTTTCTACTCCATAAGGCTCTGAATTTTTACTACTAAAAGCCGCTATATCTTCAAGAAAATCCACTTTATACTGTTCAGGCAAACCGATGCTAATGATACGTATGTCAGGAAGATGATTCAAAAAACGATCTACGAACGTTTGCGCAGCATTTAAGTTAGAGAACACTTGAGGAAACAACATATCTCCTGTCTTCCGATGTTTTTCTATCCATTGTTCGAGTAACTGAAAGGTGGTAAGTGAGAGACCGAGTTGATCCATATAATGGTCTTTCTTTACTTCCGAGTTTCCCCATAAGATACTGATGTCAGGATAGTGTGTACAGATGCATTCACTTACGGATAGAACGGACTCAGGAACAACAGCTTTGTCCATGTATTCTTTTCGAGGAGTTGGCAGAATAAGATAATATCCCGCAGATAGGTAGCTCATAAAATGGCTCCTTTTTATGTAAAATGAATTCAATGAGTGTATGTAATGGATTCGGTACGATAGATTAAGTAGAAAGGAACTGAAAACATGGATAAAGAACAAGAAAGAGTGCTCGTCCAATCATTTTTTGTCAAGCGCGTTCAAGAGCGCGTTCTACATGAATTGTTCACGCCCAAAAAACGAGATATGGCGCTTCAGCGGTTAGATCACCGGTATTTAAGCATGCTGAAGAATGATTATTTGATTGAAATCAAACCACCTAATTCATGGCCAGACGATACGTATGATTTGTTGAAACAATATGGTGCACCGGATACGTGCTATTGTCTATCAGAAAACGAGCTGATTAGCGGGAAAACGTTACCTCTCCGTGAGGCACTCGAACACGCCATCGGCTTTGGATTCGCCTCGATCATTTCTTGTATTCCAGGCGAGTTGGCGTATTTCGAAGCGGAGCAATCTTTCGGTCCACCACCTCGCTATTTGTTGAAGAAACCAAGCAATCGGTAAATATCGTCTTTTTTCATCCATGCTTGGTTTCTAACAACTACGTCACGTGGTCGTACGCCAAAATTTGCTGAATGCATACCATCATCCTCATGTTCCTCTTAATCTGCTTCGTATATGCCCTCTCTGAAGTCATACACTTGACTCCATATCTTGATTTTAGTGCCATTGATCGTCACCGTATCCTTCGTCCACTTCACTTCTTTTATTTCGCGACAAGGATACTCCCAGTACATTCTGCGCTTTTCTCCGTCCTTGTTCTCCATAATGCCGAGCATCGCATAATCCACCGTCGCACTACCATTCGCGCGGTAAAAGCGAATCGTGTACGCCTGATCGGGCGAGCTACTTTTTGAGATATAGTCTTCTTTTGGTACAACATTGATATCAACCAAGAAAAATAGTCGATAGATCGTCCACACGACATATATCGAAAGACTTACACCTGCTATGATTCCCGTGATCTTTAACTTTTTTCTCACTTTTCAAAACTCCAATTTTTATATATTCTTCAACATTCAATCAATCAGTCGCCCCAAAAACAAACCAACGTATTCTGTTCGACAGACGCGATGCACATCCGCTTCAACAATTCTAAAAATTGATGTAATTCCATGATTCGTTTATCTGACTGATGCATCGTCCACGGCTCATTCGCATAATGATTCGCTTCATTCATCATCCACGCTTCCTTCGGTGTGCAATAGCGTTGAATAAGCAGCTCGCAAATTCCAATCAACTCGTTCACTTCTCTCGCTAAGAACAACTTATCGCCGTAAGGATCGAGATCAATCAAGAGGTCACAGCGATTGGAGGTACTTGCGAATTCTTCTCTTAAAAAACGTTGGACGTGACTCGGAAATGGTAGAATCTCTTTTTCGTTTTCTGGCACTTCTTTTAAACTCGTACTAATCCCAAACATGATCGTCCTCCCTTATATCACCCGTCCGGATGTCATTCATAATAGTCAATGCCTTCTCCTTTAGGAAGAAACGATTTTACCTTCTCTTCAGTATCAAAACAGGCTTCATTTGAAAACAGATAATAGCCCATGAAATCATGCTCCATTGTGATGAACGACATCTCTTCCGTCGCACGAATGACGGGAACGATACGTTCTTTTTTGAAAAACCACCCTTTGACTATTTTCCGTTCAAACGTCAGGAGATTCGTAAACGATAGGAAATAAAAATCGTTTACTGCCGCATACCAATACGTTTCGTCCAGCAGACGCTCAAGTTCGCTCGCATCGTTCACTTGAACGCTATAAAAAAGACTGCTCTTATCTGGTTGAATCTTTGTGTAGAACAGATTTTCCTTCTGAAAAAACGGTTCCACTTCTTCATTGGTAAAACCACCACCGAACGTGACGAATATTGGAAAGCGATTCAGACGCGTCAAAAAATGCTTCAGTACTTCATTGGAGTCATGTTGATAGTCTCGTTTCTCGTCATTTGGAAGACATCCCATCGAATAAATCGACTTAATAGCACCCGGTGGATCAATATCGAGATAGCGGTCTTTGATCACTTTTGCATGATTCGTATGTTCTTCGAGATCGATGTATAACATGAAAATCCCTCCACGTATTCTGCTTGATCCATCTACATCATCCAACTAAATCGAGTTGCTGGTTTCATCAATAGAATTCAATGGTACCGTCGTCAGGAAAGATGGCTTTCACCTTGTCCTCGGTATTAAAACAGGGTTCATTCGAAAACAGATAATAGCCCATGAAATCATGTTCCATCGTGATGAACGACATCTCTTTCGTCACATGAATGACGGGAACGATACGTTCTTTTTTGAAAAACCATCCTTTGACCATTCTCCGCTCAAACGTCAGGAGATTCGTAAACGATATAAAGAAGTCTTCGTTCACAGCCCCATACCAATAGGTCTCATCTAGCAACAACTCAAGTTCGGTCGCGTCATGCACTTGAACGCTATAGTATAGGTTCTTGTTTGGTCGAACCTTTTTATACGATAGATTATGCTTTTGAAAAAACGGCTCGACCTCCTCATCCGTAAATCCTCCACCGAACGTGACGAAAATCGGGAACCGATTGAGACGCGTCAAAAATTGTTTCAAGACTCGATTTGAATCGCCTTGATAGTCGCTTTCAGTGTCATCCGGTAGACAACCCATCGAATAGATGAAGTCGATACGTTCTGGTCGATCAACGTACAAGTATCTGTCTTTGAACACTTGTGCATGATCCATATGCTTCTCAAAATAGACATCCAACACGTTCCCTCTCCCCTCATAATCTCTCCATTACCGCTCGATTTCATCCTCTGGAAACAGTGCTTCTATTTTTTCTAATGCATCGAAATCTGTTTCATTCGAGAAGATCAGAATATTCTCGAAATCAAACCCGATTTTAAAAAATGTCGTTGGTTTCGTCATATCGATTACTGATACTACTCTCTCTTTTTTGATCAACCACCGTCTTACTCTCCTCGTTTCAAACTTCAATAAATCAGTGAAAGCAATCAAATAGTAGCCATTGTAGTTAGCCATTGTAATTGACTGCGTGAGTACCTGAAATAAGTCTTCTGGGCAATTCACTTCGACGGTCATATATCTTTCACGCTTAGTGATTAGGATCTCTGTATACGATAATTGTTTGTGCTTAAGCGTAGACAGCAAATCTTCTTTTTCTAAATCCGTCAGTTCATGGAATCCAAAGGAGAGATAGATTGGAAAACGATTCAACCGTGTGAATAATTGGGTTAACACTTCTTCGTCCGAAATGACTTCATCTTCCTTTGAGTCATCATTATAATATTCGAATGAAAAAATGGATTCGATTCGGTCTTGTCCTTTTAGTGTCAGATGATATTCTTTAATCGTCTTCGCATGATTTTGATGTTCTTCAATGTAAATCTGCACGTTAATCTCCTCACTTTCTCTGGATTGTCACGGTCTTCATCAGGATTCTCTATCAACGGATGTTACACTATAAGTATGCTCTCTCCTAGCGTTCGACAACGAGACATACATAATCCAACTTAGAGGTGATTCCAATGAAAAAACTTCTGCCTTGCGCCATCTGTGGCGAACGCCACGACGAACTCCCGACTGAATATGAAACACTCGGACCGGTCTACTACGAACAAATGTCTGAGAAAGAGCAAGAAACGAAAAGCGAGATGCATGATACGTGGTGTGTCTTAGAACTGGACGGTCCGCATTATTTCGTGAAGGGCATTCTTGAACTCCCGATTGCTGGACAAGACGAACCCTTCTGGTGGATTGCATGGGTGAGCCTGAGTCCTGATAACTTCGCTCGCTTCATCGAGAAAAAACGTTCTCGGATTGAGGAGCCGATGTTCGGCTGGTTTTCAAGCGATCTACCCGCTTACCCGGATACCGTCAACTTAAAAGTGATGGTCCATGATGAAGGAACCGGTCAACTTCCTTTCTTTGAACTCGAGCCGACTGATCATCCTTTGTCGATCGAATTCTATTCCGAAATGACGCTTGCTCAGGTCCATGCCATCGCAGACATCGTCTATGCACAAGAGTGAACCAAATAAACTGAAGCCGCTGTGGAGCAGCGGCTTTTTAGTTTTCACTCTGTTTCGTGATCAAAATATGCGTTCTTTCAGGAATCTCAATGTCTTCTAACTGATCAAGTGCCAATGATAACTTCATACTTTTCACTTGCGGATCGGATTCTTCCCCAATCCAACAGGTATACAATTCAAACGATTCACCCTCGTCTAAGAACTCGTTCATGAGCGTAAACAAATAACGCAGCTTTTCTTTCGATTCCAGTGCAATTTCGGAATCAAAAGGTTCAACGATCTCGATGCCCCAGTGACTCGAAATTTCATATACATACCATTTATGAAAATGCTTCGTTTTTACTTCATACAGACAGTCTTCATCCGCAAAACAGGGACCGATATATAAAGGAACAGTTTCATCTTTTTCATCTAAATTGAGATACTGTTCAGGAATTTGTCTCTCCATACAAATATATGATGCTAAGCTCATTGTGCTTCCTCCTTATGTATGATGTTTCCATCGTTAGTTGAAAAACGTCTTTCGATTGTCCATTTTCCCAAAATGCGCGATCTTTCCATTCGTACAAAAGTGATCGAGCATGCCAAATCGATTTGTTGCATCGCGGGTCACGATGAAGTTATAGGGCATCAATAATGAAAATTCAGACATGAAGTCCTCAAGCGTTTGCCGTGCGGGACGTGCATCTTTCGAAAATAATCCTGACGTCACTTCCTTGCGATTCAGAAAATGCAATACATGTTCTTCCAACACCGCTTGCCAATTGGAATCGTGCAACGTCATCACGTGAATCGAATCATCATTTTCTAAAACATCCCGACCACAAAAAACGACTTCGACCGGAAACGTGGCATGCGGTAAAATCGCATCGAAAAAGTTCTCATATTCTGTCCCTGCATTATCGAGCTCTTCATATGCGACTCCATACATCGAGACACAATCGTTCGTGACTCGGACGATTCCTTGTCCTTGTTTTTGGATAATGAGCGTCACTTCTGCTTTAGTCGCCATTTCCTGCTGTTCGATGACAAGGTGTTCGAGAAATCTTTCAAGCTGTGAGTCGTCGGTCATAATCATGTGAGATCGGACCGTCCAATCTGAAAAATCGTCGATATGTGGATTCTGCTTGAGTGGTCGTTCCAGAAACTTTACTTCAAATGGATACGAATGCTGACTCACTTGAAGACGGACGAGGTCTTGCCAATCGTCGCGTGGTAGCAGTTCCCGGAACACATCGATCCAGTCGTTTCGTCGAAATGTCATTTTCATCTTACTCACCCTCTTCGGATTTCATTCGTAAAACTCTCCGTCCCTTGGAACGCAGAAATCAGATCTTCTCCAAACAACGTGATGCTACCCTCCCACGGGTGACCGAGATATCCCCAGCGAAAATCACGAGCGATGAAAAAGGAGTAATCGCCATCTGGAACTGCTGGAATCATCCAGTCTCCTTCTTCATTGCGAAGAAACGGACGTCTTGGGTCGATCCAATACCCTTGATGATTCCAATCGAGCGCCATGACGCGTTCTCCTTCAACAGTTAGCTCGATCAAAATACGTCCTAGTTCTCGTTCGATTTCTTCGCGTTTCTCATAATCCACTTCGTATGTAATGAACGGACTCGGGGCATGGTATGAGGGGAAAACTGTCGTACTGGGTGCGAATTGAAATTGTTGATCAATGACGTGCCATATCTTCTCGTCCTCCGCTTGCGTCATCGGAATCCAGCTCCATGGTTTACCTTCACCAATCAAATCGAACGTCGCTCCTTGAGGATATAGAACGGTGTACGCTGCTCCTTCTTGTACTGCAATTTTTGGTTCGTCTTGTACATCGCGTGCTTTCATTTCTTCAAAAATTAGTGTAATGGCTGTCTTGACATCAAGGACATGGTAAAAGATATTCGTCGTACCACTGCCGACATCTCCCCCTTCGCAGTAGCCGTTCCCCGTGTGAAGCAAACCATCATTGATTACTTCTTCCATCATGTGACGTCGCTCGAGCGCTGTTTCTTCCTGATCCTTTTCATAAGAAAACTGGACAACCAGTTCCGTATAATCGGTCTCGTTCAGCTCGCGATAGCCTTGATGTTCAAACTTCTCGATCAGCTGCAATATCTGTACACCTAATCGTTTGAAGCGCGAGACGCGCATTTGCTTTACGTTTTCTGCTTTCACCCACGCTCCAACGATTCCTTGATGTTGAACGATGAGGCGTCCCTCTGTATAGATTGTTTGGTAGAGCGTATCCGAGCCGTTTTGTTTTGTCAGTTGAATCATGAGTGGTTTCCGCTCCCTCCATCACAATGCGTTCAAGTCACGATCTTCTATGTAGCCTAAAAACGTATCTTGCAATGCACCATCTGTCTCTACGGTATCGACCGGATCTCCTGCTTCGTCAACTCGGACAAGTGCCAGTTTCGCTTCAAGCGCAGATCCATTTAGTCCTGAACTCCCATCGATGATACTAAATACATGGGAAACCGTATCGATGATCGTCTGTTCAATCATCTGTCTCATTCGTTTTTGATCCGCTTCGCTCGACTGTTGGTAAAACGCGATGCAGGCCGTATATTCATTGACGTTTGGATCGACTTCTTCTTCATAGATGTCCTTATAATCTGCCATACCGTCCTGAACGACCGTCCGATGGACCGCTTGAACGAATTCTTCCATCTCTTGATTCATGATTTTTCTCTCCTTCATTAATACTCAGCAGTTCATCCCTCTTGTCTTAAACGCTGAGCGTTTACATCTGTTCGTCTGAACAGTGTCTTATTCTGCCCATACCGACAAACGAGTCCGAGGATCATTATCATCGGTCACCCATTCGATTCCGGTATATCCACGTCTCACGGCGTTCTCATAAAATGCTTCAGATACGTGCTGCTCCTTACAATAGATATCGACGTACGTGCAGTCATACACCAAAATCGCGATGTGACAATTGCTTTTCTGAAACCACTCATACGTCATTCCTACTTCTTCAGTCTGACCACTTTGAAATGCAAACAATTCAGCAAAGATCAGGTAATTGCTTGGTCCCCTTAGCCATTTCGCTAGTTCATGTCCTGTCGCTTTCTGATCGATTGAAAACTCTTCTAAACTGTCATACAAGTCCCCGTCCATGGTTTGGATCGGAAAATCAAAGTTACGAAGAAACCAGTCATACGCTTTCATCTCGATCGCACTTAATATGTCGAGCAAGACACGTCCCGGTTCATTCGGAATTTCAAACGATACGCCACGCAGACTCATCGAATTCCTTCTTTCTACATTGTTATAAGAAGGTTGCCGTATAAAAACACTGTAGTTCCTGTTCTTCACTCGAACTTCCCCACGTGCAGATGGCATAACCTTGTGCGGTCAGTGTCGTGACCATCTCGACGACTGGCAAACCTCCACTTCCTGTTAAGCCGATGTCGAGCACCTGATCAAGTAGCTCCTGACAGTGTGACGGTCGATCATGATTTGCACAAATAATGGTATACATAGCTGGTGAGTCACTAATCATCTCGATGACTGTTGTGAGCTGTTCGATGCCAAATTCAGCAATCCCAACGTAGTACGGTTCTTTGCCAACTTGGACCGGTACTTCTATTCGAGAGATGAAGCCCTCGAGCATTTCTTCTCGTTCGAGTAGACGCCACAGCTTGTAATAATCAAAGATTCTTTTGGACTGAAACTCATTTCCGACACACACTACTACATAAAAGCGATACGTGCTCAGCGCATGCTTTTTCGCTAGCTTGTCACGGAACATCTCACTACTGATTTGTTTGAATTGGACGATGTCTTCTGGAAACAAAAGCATCTCACCGACTGCACATAGACAGCGAATTGATGAACTCGCATCCGCAAGCCATGGAAAGATGCGTGTCGCATCGCTATGCTCTTCAAGATACGTTTTCATGAAGTATCTCCTTTTTCATTCCCATTGACACGTTACGCTTTGATTGGTTTCAAATCGTAGATGTACGAGTTCATTTGTTTTGAGATTAGACAGTTTCAGCGCAATTTGAGCTTCATTCGTATAAGGCAATTCGAATCTGACATCTTCGATTTTCTTCAGTAAAAAATATGCCCAGTGCTGATTGTATTCATTCTCGGACAGAACATCCCATAACGCATCCTCACAATGATTCGCCTCGTAGACATATAATTTCATGACCGTGTTCTCCGCTATCACGGATAACCCTGCGAATACGGGAGGGTTTGGAATTCGCGGTTTTTGAATGACCAAGGTATAGCCCTCTTTCAGAAGGCAATCTAATTGTTCGCGGCTATCCGGAAGCTCCTCTTCGATGACGGAAGCCGGAAATTCTCTGATGCGGATTGGCAATCCAACCTCATATTCAAAGGGATCCTCGAGTGCGAGTAAGTCTTCACGGGAATAGATTATTTTCATAAGATTATCTTCTTCCTCACATTCTTTTGTGCATTGAAATTCTAATCAGGATAGTCCTTTAAATGTGTCTCTTATTTCTTTCTTTCGTTTATATGTAGCCATCTCCATCATTAAAGTTGTTCTCGAGTTTACGTTTGTGCTTGCTTCGAAGATATAATAAAAGCATCAATCCTGTTCCAATTGATAAAATCGGAAATAGATGCGGGATATATTGCTCTTGCCGAAAACTGACATGCATTAAGAAATAATCGACGAAACAGATGACACGTAGCCACATCGGAAACTGATCTTTACTAAGAAACGCTAAGAACATCAGAGTGATACCGATACCTAATACAACAAACGGTAATATAGTGAACGGTGTCACTAACTGGAACAGACCGAGACCCAGAAGAAGATAAGCGAGCCACGACGTCCGGCGGCGAAATTTCTCACGCTCTTTCCGTCCGGGTTGCATCCCGTAAATATCATCCTGCCTGTATCCTTCAGCCTGTTTCTCAGCAATCAATTCCTTCAGTCGTCGTTTAGCTTGACGCCGAAATGTATAGCGTTCTTCAATTGAATCACTGACATCCTGATCGAGTTTCCATTGTTCGGTGACACCGTGATACATCTGGATTGTTCGACCATCCCGGTACATGAGCCAGAAATAGATGATGCCATCCACTTGTTTACTGAGCGTGACAATCATTTAATTATCATCCTTATCAATTGAATTGGTCTTCTGTAGGAGTTTTTTAAATAGAATCATGGTTCGGCTGTTCCGCCAGAAAATCCGTTTGATTGTATCTGTTTTGGACATAAAACAACAGGAGTGTACCTGTTCCAATCGCGAAACCAGCATATAGTCCCTCTCGGTATTCAACGTTCATGACACAGCAACTGATGAAACAAACCGTGCGTAGCCAGCCCGGTAAATAGTCTTTACTGAAAACGACCATTCCCATTTGAAGTAACGCAAGCACTGCGATGATACTTGGAGAGACGAGAAAAGGCATCACCACCAGAAACAAACCGACACTAATCAGCAGAGACGCGAGTCCGATCATTCGACGCTTGAACGTCTGTCTTTTCTTGTTGTTCGGTGTCAGTCCGAATACGTCTTCGAACATGTAACCTTCTGCCTGTTTCTCCGAAATCCACGTATTTATCCGACGTTTCGCTTGATATCGGAACAAGTAGCGCTCTTCCATCGCTTGTTTCATATTGTCCTGATGAATCTCGTTCATAACACCGTGATACGTATACAATTTTCGTCCGTCGCGATAGATGAGCCAAACGGACGTCATTCCATCGACTTGTTTACGAAGCGTCCGAATCATGTTAACCCTCCAGATCTGCTAGGACATCTTCTGGATCCAGCTCAAGTCCGACGAGCTCCGGTCCCCAATCCAAGCCACAATGCAGACCGTCGTCAATCATGTTCGTCAACCAACCATTCATGAACAAATCCAGGTCTAAGCGAATCAGATGATAGTCCGACCATTCCTTCGTCTGTAACGCCTTCGCCCCTGCTTCCGTCGAAAAGAATAACAGCACGTCTGTCTCGTCTTGATTCGACGGACAATAGGCCCAGCCCGACTGTTCAAATTTTGATAGACCATAGACAGCTCCCGTTTCAAGAACCGTCTCTAAGAAAAGTTCTGCTTGTTCCGCACTCTGTTCCTTATTTATAAACATTTTAAGTGTCGGTGCTATTGGAAACAGCTCTTGTTCCTCATGATCCCATAAGACGATTGTCTCTGTGTCCGGGAGTTGGTATCCGAGTTCGTCACCTGTTCCGTCACTGGCAATTCGTAAGAAACCGGATGGATAGTCGTCCGTATACGTCGTGTTAACACGAACAAGGTCGTCCCATGTCCGCTTGATATATTGTTCGTCCTTGATCGGATGAAACTCCCATTCGCCGATGCTGAATTTGTTTTCGTGCTTGTACCTATTTCGTAGTTCTTTCGGAAGCTTGAAGCCGAGTTCTGCTTCTACCTCTTGTAATCTCTCTTCTGTGACGCCTGGTAAACCGATTTGATATGTCATCTATGTGACTCCTCCTTGTACATTTTGTGTTTAATTTTTTCGGTTAAAGTTCTTGCCTGTGGGATAAAGCCCAGTCAATCGTCTGCCATAATGAACTTTTGCCTGTCCCATCCTAAGCCGCGTCACGCCATACTGCTTTTTAAAATAATCAATAATGGGTTCAACGATATAGGACGGCTCCAAGATATGAAGGACGAATTCGATCGCTTCTGGACCATACTCATCTTCAACAAAATACCCGTTGCCGATTTCAAAAAGAAAACCGTTGAGGTCTTCTTCAATGCTCGAACGACGCTCAAAGATGACGTCATACTCTGTATCCTGACAAAAGATCTCGACGACAACTTCGTGGTAATCCGCTTCTTGAACGACCGAGTATCCGTCCTTTTCTTTCTCCGCTACGAGCTCTCGAATGTAGGCATCCAGATTAAAAAAGCGCGAGAACTTTTGCTCACTCATTGGTTCTTTCAATCTCTCTCCCATGATGCCGTGAAACGTGTAGAGTGTCCGTCCATCCTTTTCGAACAGCCAAAAATGATTCTGACCGTTCATTGGTTTGATGAGTTGCATATTGTCACACAATCCTTTTATATAATAAGTCGATGAATCTCATAATTTCTCATCAGTAGTTGTTTTCTTAAAAATCAATTTCTCTACTTCATTATAAAAGCCATAACCATTTATGGGAATTTTTATTTATTTGTGAATAAGTATTCTTTCTCTGTCCATTCGCAAAGGCAAATCTTTCATAATTTAAAATCCAATTCAGTTGATATATTCCATTTTGATTACAATTCAAAATTAAAATGCTTTTATGTAAGCGTTATCATTATAATGTATACGATACTAATTCTTTATTTAGGAGTTGAATCGAATGGATACGGTCATCAGTCATTATTCGAAATTCAAATGCCCACGTTGTCGTGAGAAATTCAAGGATGAGATTCTCATTGAAGATTTACATAGTGTATCGCACGAGGAGCGGCGCTTAGGTGTTGAAATCCAGTATGACTTCTCTTCGGAAGTCGCTTGCCCGAACTGCCACCACCAATGGCTCATCGAAGGAAACGTCTGGGAGTATCCTGAAGGCGTCATCGATGCGATTGAACTATAACATGCCCACTCTAAGGCACTTCCCTATTTCTCAAGTACGTTACATATGAAGGGTTGCCTTGATGTACACTATCGGTAATACAAAACGTGTACTTCGGAGGTGTTCGTTCTTGAAAATCAAACTTTTATCTTTCCTCCTTTTTTCGATCGTCTGCCTAGCAGGATGTAGCGATTACGATCAAGACGGAAATACGACGAGTGAGAAAGCAAAACAGAAATATGATGCAGCCATCGATCAAGTCTTCAAATCTGAAAATCAATACTTGAAGCAGCAACAGGTTGAACGACAACTAAAGCGAAATTCTGGAGAAACGGGCGTCATCGTCTATGAGGATCAAGATTTAATCGAAATCTATTACGACCAATCATCTGGAGGAAAAAGAGCCATTTATCAGAAAAAAGGATCTACTTACGCGCGGAAGACGTATACGAAACAAATCAGCCGTAAAATCGATGACTCTGAAAAAAAGTATCTTGAGAACATTGGAATCAAGTAATTTCAATATTTTATGACCGAGTTTAAATGGTCGATGACTCCCTTCTTTGATCGGGTCATCGTCCTTTTTTGTATTTTCTCACTTTTCTTACGCTTGAGAGTATCCATTTTGTGGTACAGTTCAAATGGTATTTTTTAAAATATTTTCTTTAAGGTGGGAATTAATGTTAGGAAAAATTGTTTCAATCATCATTCCTGTATACAATAAAGCGACGTATCTCTCGACGTGTATCGCGTCGATTCAGGCACTCACGCTTGATCATTCAACGATGGAAGCGATTTTCGTTGATGACGGTTCGACGGACGAGTCGTTATCGATTCTCCACACGGCTGCAGAAACGATGGATTTCATTCGCATCATTGAACTCCCCGAAAATACGGGAAGTCCTGCCCATCCGCGAAACGTCGGAATCGAAGAGGCGACAGGTAGATACGTCACGTTCTTAGATGCTGATGACCGCCTCGATCCGGTTGGATTCCCTCAGCTCGTCGCACAAGCCGCTTCGAACGATGCCGATATCGCATTCGGTCAAACGATCAAGCATACCGACACGTCGATTCAAAAAGTCGGGCGGTTCGCATCGTTCACGACTGCCAATCAGCTTGTTCCATATGAAATCGACAAAGTATTTCGCGCGGTTGGACCCCCTGGGAAAATCCTGAAGCGCTCCGTCTTGATCGAGCATAACATCCGGTTCAGCCCGATGCAGTTCGGTGAAGATAAACTTTTCTTCTTCGAAGCCATCTCCAAATGTCAAACGGCTTCGATGAATCCGGCACCGGTTTATCACGTCAACCGATTCGCGATGAATGATTCGTTAGTCGGACAGACGAGCATCTTCGAGAAGACAACCTTTAATTTACAGGTGCTTGAGAAAACGCTTGAACTGGATATTCCGACAGTCGCCAAGACTCATGCCTTGAGCCGTCTGATCGAGATGGATTTCCTATCCCGTCTGTTCAACAACAAACGGTTCCTTGAGTATCCGCAACAGCAGACTTTCTTTGATTTATTCGGTGAAATGATCACCATCTTTGAACGTCATGGTGCAGATCCAGTCGATTTCATTTTCGATGACATCTTCCAAAAGCAGCACGCTTTGCTGCAGCAACAAGATTATGACAGCTTCGTCGCCTTCATCACGCTCCTCGTCCAAAAACATAAAGCCCGGCGCTATGTATCGGAGAACCGTCTTTATTATAGAATGCCGGAATCACTACACCATCTCGGACCTGTCCTTGAGCCGTTCTTTGCCACGTATGCAGGCACGCGTCTCGTTGATGGTGTCTTCTATGAAGTCGTACAATTACTCAAAGACGACACGGCTTCGGTCAATCAAGTTCTCTTAATCGCGCCTAACGACGAAGCAACGGAAACCGCCGTTCCGTTCCATATCGAAGGGACTGAATTATTCATTTCGACGGAGGCACTCGAACGACATTCATATCCATTCCAATTGATGCTGATCCATGACGACTATCATCCGTTCGTCGTCCGGATGACGTTACCGAGTAGTGTCAATGGGATGCATCTGCATTACCAGCAACTTAAAGTCGAGTTTCGTCCCGAGGAATCCAGATCACCTGTTCAGAAAATCGATGCGACGAAGTATCATGTCGATGCACCGACGCAAGTCGTTGTACTCGAGAAGGCTTTCTTGTATGACGATCTGGAATTCGAGCATAAGCAGACAGCACTTGAAGTCGGGCAATTGCTGACGATTTCCGATCTTCAGTTGACACTGGTCGGCACACCACGACTCGTCACGGTTGACGGTGCTTACGTCACGGCAAACAAAAAATACATCCATCTTCCGCCTATGATTGATGACGAGACGTACCTGACTGATCTTCCGACAACAGTGCGGATTTTAAAGACTTGTAAACAGTATGCTGATCGTGACTTTAAAAACGAACTACCGACGAAAAATACACCGGGTACGGTTCTTTCGATTGAGAAGATCGTTCTGTCATCAAAAGGCACCCCACGCTTGAAAACGGCTCAGGATGCGTACATCACAGCCAATCGTTCATTCATTCAACCCATTCATGAAGCTTAACGATACACCTAGGGACATCTTCATTTCATCCCTAGGTTCCTTATTATTCCAACATTGTATGCTATAGTATGGGCAAGGTTCACTAAAGAGATTCACATTTCATGACGCTCATTAAAAGTGTAAGCGCTATATAAGGAGATGCCCTATGAAACGAGATTTGTTTTTTACATTGAATACGTTAGCGACCCAGCGTGGCGGTTTATCAAAAGCAGTCATTAAACGAGCGAACGCGATCATCGCGGCTGATCCGGAGCGAAACGTGACGCTCGTGACGTTAGGGATTCAACCGAATCTTGAAACGATTCGTCAAGAGATGGTCGAGGCACGGTTGCTTGATCCTCGCATCCAAGTCGTCAACGTCATTAATTTTTTAGCACGTCGCCAGGCAGACAAACGGTCCGTCGTCTCTTCGAAAGCCGAATTGATTCCACGCTGGGAAAAGCGGTATACGTTGTTCCTTGACGCGAGTCGCGCCGAAAAAGATTCGTATCGGTTGTTCGACAATGGTACATACGTCCAGTACGCCCGGTTTGACGCGAATGATCAGCTCAGCTTCATCGATTATTTTTCAGAGAATCGTCATCGCCTGCGCCGCGAAGAATATCTGGATAACGGCCAGTTGGTGCAGACGATCCAGTATTCGTTTACGTCGAACAAGCCGGTCTCTCGCTCCTTCTTCCATAGTGACGGGACGTGTTATTTAACGATTTGGCATAAAATCAATTCAGCGGACTGGAGTCATCTGTTTTATTTCGAAGCCGGTCAGGAAAAACAGTTCAATGATCCGGCGACCTTTAATACGTTCGTCTTGAATAAGCTGTTAGGTCAGCATGAGGCGGTCCTGATCTCGTCCGAATACCGGGATCGTCTTGCCAACCTACCGAAAAAGAATTTAGACTCAGTCATCTTGGACATCAAGCATCCGAATATCAAAAAAATTGCCTTCGGACACAGCAATCACTTCGTCTCCCCCTTCAACGAGACGGCAACGGTCAGCGGTGTCTGGGATACGTTATTCGGTCGCATCGACGAGTGGGATCGAGTCATCACGGCAACCCCTCGGCAACAAGCACATATGACCGATCAGTTCGGTCATCCGGAGACGTTCCATGCGATTCCACACGGTGTCGGTGCGGTGCCGGAAGCGGATTATACGGTTCTTCCTGAACCTGATCCAAATCGGTTCATCGTCGTCTCGCGCATCCAAATCAAAAAGGATGTCGCCGCCAGTATCCGTGTCATGCGAAAGATCGTCGACCAGCATCCGAATGCTTTCCTTGATTTCTATGGCTTCGGTTACAACGATCAGCTCGAAAAGGATCTCCACGCTTTGATCAAGGAACTGTCACTGACGAAACAAATCCGGTTCAACGGATTCATCACGAACATTCAAGACGCCTATCATGGTGCCATCGCGACGATCTTCACGTCGCAATCCGAAGGGTTCGGGATGGCGATCCTTGAGAGTATGGGGCACGGTGTTCCGGTCATCGCCTATGACATCTGTTATGGTCCGCGTGAAATCATCGCGCACGGGACGACCGGTTATATCGTTCCACCCGGTGACACGTCAGCTTTTGCAGCAGCAGCGATCCGCTTGATGGAGCAGCCTGCTCTACGCCGTCAAATGGGAGAAGCCGCCTTGCACTCGATTGACCGGTTTTCTGATGATCTCTTTACGACAAACTGGCTAACGCTTTTGAGTGAGCTCGACTAATCCATTATCGACCTTCTCCTCTGTGAGAAGGTTTTTTTCGTCTATCCACCAAAGTCCGTATTGTTTTTCAAAATTTGGGATGTTTTAGTTATTGATTGTGATAGAATGCTAATGGAAGATAACGCTTTCATAAAATATCACCTAGTAGGAGGTCCCTTGATTCCATGCTGTTTAAATCTGTTCTCCGGGTGCTCCGATTCGGGCACACTGTACTTCCGAAGAAACCAAAGAAACTTAAACGATCGGCGTTAAAAGAGTCGTTACAGATTCAATCCTCGCCGACAGACTATACGCTATCCGGTCAATTAAACGATCCGTTGCTGACGATCACGTCGTTACTCATTCGCGATCGTTTGCAAGAGACGGTCCTTGAAGTGCCGAACCAACAGCACAATCATCGCTTCTCTTTCCAACTGCCGCATACGCTCGTCTCTCAGCTGAGTCAACATGCTGCTCAGATGCAGGATGCGGACGTTCCGACGGTTGAAGAGGATGGTCTCGTTGAAATCGAGTCTGTCGAAGCCGATCAAGATACTGCCTATCCGGTCGGTCGTTTTTCACTCTGGCTGACGTTCACGAAAAAAGTCGAACATCTCACACCGGAGCAACTACAAAAATGGGAGTCCGACGGATTGCCAAGTCATGCTACGCTCGATGCGTCCGTCTTCACCCGCAAGATTCTGTTAGGACGTTTCGTTGATACGCAGATTTCTGCGCCGCTCGCACCATTGATGGATGGGACGTCCAACGAATTCGTCCAGTTGTATACGGATTTAAAAGGTAACCTGCGTCTATTGTTGAATAAAGAACCGCAGATGAAGCCGAAGATTCAGATTGATGCGGTCCGCAATGAGACGAAAGCGACGACAATCATCAGCGGGAAAGCCTTTACGCGTCACGCGTTCATCAAGACGGGACGATTGCTCCTCGTGCACCGGGAAAGTGGCAATCAAGTACCGGTCCCAATCGATTGGGTGTACCAAAATGAGACGAGCGTGAAGAAATTCGGATTGTATCGTTATCACTACACGGCGACGATCCACTGGTCACAACTCTACCAAGCAGCGCAATTAAAAGAAGGGGTTTATGACGCCTTCATCGCGCTCGACTTCTATCACCGGTCGGAACCAAAATTACACCGTCTCGGTCGTGCCCGGTACATCACGCGTCAATTGACACCGGAAGCGTTAGGGAAAGACGATACGTCGACGATGCACATCATTCCGTACTACACGGTCGGTCACCGGAATCTATCGTTTGAGATGACCGAGTTTACGAATGAAAATTACGCTTATCTGAATCATCTGATGACGTTCGCCCCGCTCTACCGGCTGTTTGCCGAGAAGAACACGTGGCTCGTCGGAGAACGCCCGTATAAAGCGCAGGACAACGGGTATCACTTCTTCAAATACATGCGC
The DNA here is from genome assembly GCF_018618915.1 of Exiguobacterium sp. s91. Classification (NCBI taxonomy): domain Bacteria; kingdom Bacillati; phylum Bacillota; class Bacilli; order Caryophanales; genus Exiguobacterium; species Exiguobacterium sp. s91. Next base: position 1,520,189 of record NZ_JACSMZ010000001.1, read on the forward strand.
GAGACCTATCCGGAGCGACCGGTCTATTACGTCATCGATCCGACGTCGAACGAATACGCACAAGTCGCTCCGCTCGGAAACGTCTTGCCGATCAAATCGAAGGAACACATCTATCACTCGTTGATGGCGAAAAAGGTCATCGGGACACATCATGCGGAATACTTGTATCCGCTCCGGTCCGAACCGTTCAAACGGAAGATGCGGGCAGATCGTGTCTTCATCCAACACGGGGTTCTCGGAACGAAGAACATGAATGACCAATACGGGAAATTCGCCGCTGCCTTCGATACGGATCTGTTCCTCGTCAGTTCCGAGCGTGAGAAACGACTTGTCACACAAGACATGGGCTACGCTGAGCGAGAGGTCAAAATCACCGGTTTGTCTCGTTTTGATGCCCTCTTGAATGATGACGTCCCAGTCAAACGTCAGATGCTCGTCATTCCGACGTGGCGCTCGTGGCTACAGACGCCACTCCAGTTCTTCGAATCGGAATATTATCAGCAGTACCAAGCGTTCCTATCGAGTGAGCGTCTGCATGCATACGCAAAACAACATCGTCTCGAGATCGTCCTTTGCCTGCACCCGAACATGCAGCAATATTCTAGTCACTTCGAGAACTTACCGATCACGGTCATCCATCAAGGCGAACGTGATGTCCAAGGGTTGTTAAAAGAGAGCCTCTTGCTCGTGACCGACTACTCGAGTGTCGCCTTTGACTTCAGTTTCTTGAAACGACCGGTCCATTACCTGCAATTCGACCCGAAACGCTTCATCGGTCCACTCGGTTCGTATCTCGATCTCGAAAACGAATTACCGGGTCGGATCTCAAAGACGATCGATGACTTGTTCGAGGATCTCGATGCGACGGCACGCCGTCATTTTGAGATGGATGACGAATTCAAACGCCGCGCTGACGTCTTCTTGACGAAAACGGATACGACCTATTCCGATCAGGTCTATCAAACAATCGCGAACTATACGAAGCAGACGAGTCTTTTAGAGAAGATTCAGACGAACGAAGCGGCGAACATCCTCTTTAAGGTCTATCGTCGGAGCCGGTTCTACTTCCCGACGATGAAGGCAGGATACCGACTCATGCAACGCGTCTTACCGGTCGACCCGAAACTCGTCGTCTTCGAGAGCGGTCTCGGTAAACATTACGCGGACAGCCCGCGTTACATTTACGAAGAACTGAAGAACCAAGCACTCGGCTATAAAGTCGTCTGGATCTATAACAAAAAGCTCTATCTGAGCGATCCGAACGCAAAAGTCGTCAAGCGCCTGTCTCCCGCCTACTTCTATTACATGGCGACGGCGAAGTTCTGGGTCAACAATCAGAACTTCCCGCACTACATGACGCGACGGAAAGAGACGACGTACATCCAGACGTGGCACGGCACGCCGTTGAAGAAGATGTTGTTCGACTTAGATGAAATCCATGGACGGGATGAAGGCTACGTTGAACGAGTGACGAATTCGATCGCGCAATGGAGCGTCCTCTTGTCTCCGAGTCCTTATGCGACGAACATCTTTAGAAGTGCATTCCAGTATAGCGGTCCTGTCGTCGAATCTGGTTATCCGCGAAATGACCTCTTCTTTACAGCAAATGATGAGGCAACGATCGAGCGGATTCGGACGCAGTTGCAACTGCCGGAAGGCAAAAAAGTCATCTTGTATGCACCGACCTTCCGCGATCATCAATCGCTTGGCAAAGGGAAGTTCTACTTCGACTATTCGTTTGATTTCGACCGTGTCGCGGAAGCGTTAGGCGATGAGTACGTCTTCTTGATTCGGACGCACGTGCTCGTCACGAAAAAGCCGAAGATTCCGGCACAGCACCGGGAACAATTCATTGACGTGACAGCCTATCCGGACATTCAGGAATTGTATTTAATCACGGATCTGCTGATCACGGACTATTCCTCTGTCTTCTTCGACTTCGCGAACATGAATCGACCGATGATGTTCTATGCGTATGACCTTGATCTCTATCGGGACACGCTACGCGGATTCTATCTCGATTACTACAACGATCTTCCGGGACCCATCTTAGAGACAGAAGAGGCTTTGCTTCACGCCTTATCGGACATTCCGCGTCTGACGAAAATGTATCAAGCGCAACTCGATACGTTCCGTGCGACGTACGGTCCGATGGAGGACGGCTTCGCCGCTTCCCGCGTCGTCGATGCGTACTTCGGAACAAATCCACAGATTCGCACTGGAGCACTCGAATTACGTGAGCAACCGGACGGCAGTTATTCCGTTTAATTGTTTCAATCTGTTGAATAAACGCTCCCTCTCAAAACAGACGGTTTCATTCTTTCAACCGTTTATTTTGAAGGGAGTTTTTCTGTGTTTTCGTTCAGCCCTTCTGCATGGTCCATACGTTAAGTGATGCTAAGAATAGGAAAACGGCTTGAGTCCTTTTGAATTCTGGACTCAAGCCGTTTCATTACGTTGCTTATTCGTTTGACGGAAAAATCGAGCATTTACGTAGTCGATCGGATGATATCAGCTATTGACCTCAACGGTGTCTTGAATAATGTAGTAGAGAAAATCGGAGAACGATTTGAATGCATCACGATCATCATAGTCTTCTTCCGGTACGTTCACTTCTCGATACACTACTTTAGGCTCACCATTCACTATATTTTTGAAATCAAGACACGCATAAAATTCCTCAAGATCATCAAAATAGACAGCCACTAGATGTTTTGAAAGAGCATGCTCAAATTCTGTTGGATGATACAATTCGAGATTCGTTTTTACTAATTCATCATTGAACATCGTAAAAAACTGGTTGTCTCCAAAGATACCCCCTCCGAATTCTTTCATGAATGTCACGTAACTTTCAGGTAAGGTGACGTTTAACTCTTTTTCAATTACCTCGACTTCAGCGTCCGAAATCCCTTCTCCAAACTCAGATAACTCTGGATGTGCATGGATCAATGCTTTTGCTTCGGAATAAATATCCTTATGCTCCGTCTTGATCGCACTCACCTTTTCGATTGGAGTAGAGGATTCGTCCTCTATATCCTCTAAATACGTTGACACGCCACTATCACACACTTCAAATAATCTTTCCGTAAAGGAATCTGCATAATATGGTTCATCATCACTTGGGTAAAAACATACTTTTGCCTCTTGATCATTGTAGGTCAAGGCTTGTAAGTCTAGACAAATGAGCGATGAACTAAAGTCTTCCATTTGTATTCCGATTAAATGTGAAGGAACTTCACTTTGAGATTTGCTACGGAGTTCCTTGTTATATTTTTCAAGTCTAAATACAAGATCTAACTGGTTGTTTGATGGACTGATTCCCCAGATCTCTTCATCATGCGTAGCCAGATAACTAAACTTTTTTAGAAATTCTTTGTACATTGGCGGAAACGTGACCTGAAGACGATGTTCGACTTCAAGAATCTCATTTTCCGTTGACCCATTCCCCACTATGAAAGCTTGTGGGTATTTTTCGATTAGTTTTAAACACCGATTAAACTTTGCCTTAACATTTGCCATGGTTTCTTTCATTGCCTCCTCGTTAAGCTTCACGACACGCCCTAAATTTCTATTGGTTCGTGTTAGCTGTTGTACTCGCTAATTTGTCCGCGAGCACTTCGTCGAGCTTTTTCTTGAACATCGGAGCAAAGCTTTCCGCATACGTATTCGTCATATGGCTGTTGTCACGATAGATGACGACATTGCCGATGACAGGGCGATACTCGCCTTTGACGTGGAAGTAACGCGTCAAATCCAGCTTTTGGAGCGACTGGTTCGTTTTTTCGAACTGTTTCCAGTACGCCTCATCCGTTTGGTTCGGTTGCGTATTCATCTGTTTCGTCGTATCCGCGATGCTTGTCGTCTCGAGCGCCTCGAGTACGTTGAAATCGTATCGTGGATTATCCCGGAGTGCTAGACCATCGATCCCATACTCGTCTTTGACGAACTGCATCTGGTCGACCATTTGTTGATGAATGCTGTCTTTTGAAGCATCTGCTGCAGTCACGTGCGAGATGATCAAATCGACGTCAGCATCTTTCAAGTAGTTCAAGACATTCTGGTTCCAGATCCCTTTTAAGGAATCCGGTTCATAGCCGGTCGAAAAACGTGTTCCTGAACGAGTCAGATTGAGTAAACGGATGTCCGTTCCTTTAATCGCTTCATGCAATGCACCGAACCATTGCTCCGAGTGCGAGCTCCCGACGAGCGCAATCGTCGCTTTATAATCCTTCGTCTTTCCGTATTCGCCGACTTTCGCTTCCGTCTTTTGCAGCCCTTGGTTGCTACCATCCGTATGGACGAGCGGTAAGTCATTGAAGACGTTCGCATAAGACGGGAACGGATCTTGCTTCGGTACAGGCAGTGTCTGTTCGATCGCTAAAGCACCCGGATACTTATTCTTGCTGACAGCTTGTTTCAGCTCTTGCTCTTCCATATAAGCGAGTCCGAGTAAGGATCCAATCAACAAAACGTTGACCGTCAACAGCGCACCTAGCTTCTTGAACGCTGTCCGATTGACAGTCGAAGTGCGAATCGGTTTTTCAACCCATTCCGTCATCAAGTAGGATAAACCGATCGATGCAACGATAATCAGTGTACCGACGAGCAGACCTGGCGTTTGTTGAACATTATAGCGATAGAACTCAAGCAACACCCAGTGCCAAAGGTAAATCCCGAACGCGATCCCGCCGAGTTTGACCATCGGCTTTGATCCGAGGAATCGTTTTAATCCGAATCGTGTCTCTTGCGTTCCTGATAACACGATTATCAAGGCGCACGTCATCGGCCAGAGTGCGATATAGCCAGGGAACATTTGCGAGACGTTAAACAGAACACCAGTCGTCAGCAAGCCAATCAGACCGACCCAGCCGATGATCGTCGCTATCCACTTCGGAACACGAATCGCCGATAAGTTCACACATAACAGACTACCTAAGGCAAATTCCCAGACCCGCGTCGGCGTAATGAAATACGCCCACGGCTGATTGACTTCTGTCAGGTAGATTGAGTACGCGAGTGACGTGACGAATAGGAATCCAAGCAACCCATTTAAAACGGTTTTAATCGACCGGATCTGATACGTGTTCATCATCCATAAGATGAACGAGAATAAGACGAACCAAATCATATAAAACTGCCACTGGATCGATAGCGCCCAAAAATGTTCGACGGGTGACTTCATCTGGGTCGCGTCTAAGTAATCCGTACTTGAGACGGCGAGTTGCCAGTTTTGATAAAAGAACATCGAGGCGACGACTTCACGAATTGTTTTCCCGAGAATCGATGCCGGTAATAAAAATGTGCTTAGTACTAACACGACGCCTAAGATGAACAAAACGGATGGCAAGAGTCGTTTCAGCAACTTTGTCACGTACGGCAGAAATTTGAACTCCCCTGTCCGGTTGATTGTCGAGATGATCGATGTCGTGATCAAAAAACCCGAGATGACGAAGAAGACATCGACACCTCCTGAGACACGATTGAACCAAATATGATAGATTGCGACGAGTAAGGCAGCTACCGTGCGTAACCCTTCGATTTCCGGGCGAAACCGGCTTTCAATATCAATCCGCTTCTGACCCGGTTGACCAGATACTTTCCATTCCTGCATGCTTCTATGTCCCTCCATCTACTTCTACACCTACGAATCCTGACGATTGCAGCGCATTTCTTGTACAGTTCGGTATGTACTCACCATTTTAAGAAAACGTTTCCATTCACTATGATAGAACATATTTCAAAAAATACAATGCTACTGAACTATATTGCCGCAAGAAACTTGGAAAATATGTAAAAGAAGTGCACTGATGAAAGATTACGTTAGAAACCGGTATAAGTAGTCGGCAAAAATCCGTTGCATGACTTTTGGTGTGTTCTCGATATAGATCCGCATCTGTTCGACGTTTGCTTCGACAGCATTTTCTTCCTTCTCTTCGGTCGGAAAATCGGAGATACCTTTGATGATAATACATTCGACTGCATTTTTCTGACAGATGTACGCGATAGCCCCCGCTTCCGTATCAGCAATCGTCAATCCGTTATCCCGCAGTTCGATATAGTCTCGCCACAGGACGACAGCACGGTCTGCCGTTCCGATCGTTCCAGGATGAAAATCGTTGCCATACTTCGACACGTCGAGATCGACGACGAACGAGGGTTTGATGAGTGGTTCAATCTCTTTGACCGTGCAATCATATTGAACCGCACGATCCGGAACGATGATATCGAGTACGTCGTACCTCGGCTCGATTCCGGCACACGTTCCGGCAACGATGACCTTCGTCAAAGAGAAACGGAGGATCATATATTGATTCGCTCCGATGCCATTTACTTTTCGAACGCCTGTGCTGTAAAACAAGAGCGTTTTCCCATTCACCTCGCGCGTGAAATATTCACCATACGGATAAGTGATTCTTTCTTCAGGTGAGACATGAAAATACGCAAGTGTTGCGTCGAACTCCCATGTGGTGGCGATGCTGATTCCAATCATGACTTATTCCTCCTTTATTGCATTCGCTAGAAACCACTCTATTTTTTAAACTATTTGATTTAACAAAAAATCTTATCAGTTATATTGCTTGTATTTAAACAAAATCACATTTATATTAGTACCTAGTACTAATATCTAGTTTTAAATTTTATAGAAATATTTTTTACAAGGAGGAACAATTCTTGAATGCATCTTATGCCCGAATTACAGCAATCGGCTCTTACGTTCCAAATCAAATCATGACGAACCATGATTTAGAGAAACTAGTAGAAACAAATGATGAATGGATAGTTCAACGAACAGGCATCAAAGAACGAAGAATCGCGGCTCAGACTGAATCGACAAGTGATCTTGCATATCAAGCGGCCATGAATTTAAAACTGCGTTACAATAAAGAATTTCAAGATGTCGATATGATCATCATCTGTACGATGTCACCCGATTTTAAGACACCAAGTACCGCATCATTGGTTCAAGCAAAACTCGGTATCAAACATGCCGGTACAATTGACCTGAACGCTGCTTGTGCGGGATTTACATACGGATTACACTTGGCGAACGGATTAATTTCATCTGGTCTTCATAAAAAAATTCTCGTTATCGGTGCAGAAACACTTTCTAAAATTACTGACTACACGGATCGAAATACATGCATTTTGTTTGGAGACGGAAGCGGAGCTGTTCTTGTGGAACGTGATGAAGTCCAGTCTGACTTTATTTCCTTCTACTTGAACTCGGAAGGAGAAAAAGGATCAAGTCTATATTGCTCAAACCTGTCAAATCAATTGTTCGAAAATCCTATTATTCACAATAACAAAATCGTTCAAAATGGACGAGAAGTATACAAATGGGCAGTCAGCACGGTTCCTCATGGGATGAAATATGTACTGGCTCAAGCATCGATGACTTTAGATCAAATCGATTGGTTCATTCCACATAGTGCAAACCTTCGCATGATTCAATCAATCTGCGATAAAAGTGGGGTTCCCTTTGATAAAACGCTTTTCAGCCTAGTCAATTATGGCAACACTTCTTCAGCGACCATCCCCTTATCTTTAGATAAAGGTATATCTGAGGGGAAAATCAAAGCGGGAGATATGCTCCTGTTATATGGGTTCGGTGGCGGTTTGACACAAGCAGGATTACTAATGAAATGGAGTCTGTGATTCATACAAGGAAGAAGTACAGATGCATCGTACTTCCTCCTTGTTTTTAATTCTGATGATGGATAAGCATAGCGACATCCAGCCATTCATATGCTTCATCTTCAACCGTAACATTCCCAAAACGACTCTGACGATGACCTATGTATTTGCCGCCAAGTCGTTTGTAAAATGCACGCCCTGGCTCATTCTTTTTCATTACCCAAACCATCATCGAGGAGACCTCTGCTTTCAGGAAATGCACGCTGACAGTCTCCATCAACTTTTTGCCGATTCCTAAACCGTGTGCTTCGGGTAATATATAGAGGGCAGACAACTCTCCTTTCCGTACTCCAGCATTAGCATGAATTTGAGCTGCTGCGAATCCGATTATAATTCCCTTTTCATTCAATACCACATATAGGAATGTATCTTGTGAGAAATCGTTCAAAAACTGTATCCATTTTTGTTCTGCCCGTTGAACAGTGAGTTGTTCTAAATATACATCGGGCACTAAACCGGTGTATGTCGTCCTCCACGTATCAACGTAAATCTTTGCTACTGCCATCATGTCTTTGGATGTTGCTAAACGTATTTTCAAAATTTTTACCCCCTACCTGACGTATTTCATTAGCAGCTCATACTACTAACACTTTTTCTCATTAAATTACCTTAGTCCCAAACTCGTACCCGCTCAACATCTGCTGTTCTTAAGTAATCGAGTAACTGTCCTGTATGCACTGCTTCGTGATAAGCAATTCGTAACAACATATCACCGAGCGAACGCACATAACCTGATTCGGAACGATCAATCTGAACGGTCGCCAAATCTGATTCCGGTAGTTGCTCGACATATGCCATGAATTCCTCATGATAGACTGCCGCAAAGTCTAGTTCAGCTTGCACTGATACGAAGTCGCGCCCTTCAAACGGGGACTCATACGACGGTAGACTGCCTCGATTCTGTAACGCTAAAAAATAATAATACTCGCTGTCTAACACATGACGGATCATCTCAAAACACGTCATGGCGTTCTCATCCGGTTTCCAGTTCAATTTATCTTCAGGAATCGACTGCCAGACTTTGATGCTTCTTCTTCTCACTTCGTTTAAATTCCATACCGTCCAATCGATTGCGTTCATGATGCGACCTTCCTTTCAATGACGAATAAGTGTTCTCTTATCTCTATTTTGACAAAGCAATTTGAAAATCCTTTATAAATTAAAAACAGGAAGCATCCGCAGATGTTTCCTGTCTTGTCGTCCACCGTTCAGTTATTCTCTTCCTCAGATAACGCATCAATCTCTTTTTGGCGCAAGATCTCCGCAATCTGATGGTGTTCGTTATCAAGTGCCGCATCACGCGCTGTCCGTCCATCTTCATTTCGATGCAGTGGATCGGCTCCATAAGAGAGTAATAACCGGACGACCCGTTCATAGCCGTAAGCACTCGCTAATGCGAGGACTGCCGTATCGCCATCCGCGACGTTTTCCGCTTCGATGTCAGCTCCTGCCTTTAGAAGCACTTTGACCGCTTTCGGATGATTATTTCCGACTGCGAGATACAGCGGTGTGAATCCGTCTAGTCCGACAGCATCGACTTCTGCTCCTGCCTCCAGTAATAGCTGGACTTTTTTCGACTTACCTTCCTGCGCCGCATAATGTAGCGGTGTCACACCTTCCCCGTCATCGGTCCGTTGATGTAACAACTCGACGTTCTGCGCTAGTTTCCGTAAGACTTTTTTATTGCCGCCCCGGCCCGCTACTAAATGAAGCGCTGAGAATCCGTGTTCATCTAAATCAAGATGAGCGCCTCGCTTGATCAAAAGTAACGCAATGTCGGTCTTTTGATCATAAAGCGCAATATGCAACGGTGACATCCCGTCCTGATTGGGAAGGTTGACATTCGCACCGTGATCGAGCAACAATTCGACGATCCGTAGGTACCCTTCCTGAATCGCCCAGTGAAGTGCTGCAAATCCTTCTTCATCCAGTTCGTTCAGATCGTCACCACGTTCGATGCAGCGCATTACTTGTTTTCGTTTGCCCAAAAAAGCAGCATCTTGAATGGATCGTTTCGTCATGACCGTTCGCCCCTCACCTGTTCCGTCGTTGTCCTCATTTTACAACAACAATCAGTTGTCATGCGCAAAAACGCCTTTGAACATCTGATGTCTTTTGTGACAAGTTCGGTATGCCATTCGTGAAACATCTTTATTTTAAGGAAATGAATAGAAAAAGATGTAAAATAAAAGAAAAAATTTTTGAAGGAGCTTTTCATGATCATGAAGAACAAGTTGATTCGTTTCACTCTAGTTGGATCTGCTGTTACGATGCTTTACGGATTTTCGAATGATTCCATGGCACATGGAGCCGAATTCAAAGTAATTTCTACGAGTTATTCAAAACCCTTAACGTCCATTCAAGTTTTCAAAAATTTCAAGCCAATCGAAACTAAACAATACAAAATATCAGGAGTCACCAAAATCAGTGACGGTTTAATTTTTGATATGTATGGAGATACGTTGATTGATTTGAAATCAAAGGATAAATCCGTACATAAGACTGAGGTAAATCCACTAAATATCAAGAGAGTCAACGATAGACTCGTTTCATTGAACAACTCGAATTTGAACGAGTTTTCGATTACCAAATATACGACTAGTTATAAAAAGAGCCAAGGTAAGAAACGGTTCGTCGGTCATGCGAGGGATTTCATAATCGATCAGAGTAACATCTATGTCTTAGCAAACGTGTACGGTGAGACAAGTCGGGATGTTACGATTTATACGATTGACCGGAAAAGTTTAAAAGTAAAGAGTGCAAAAATCATCCCTCAACTCACTTTTGGATTCTACTTTAAAAAGATTGATCAGCAGATCAAGATTTACGGAAACCTGACGGAAGAAAACGAAGAGTTAGCCATCAGCACGTATGACATCAAAACGAAATCTAGTGAATTGACTCTCACAGTACCCGAAAGTGTGATGTGGGTCAGTAAAACAAAGCAAATCTCAAGTCAGAAAGAGCTTCTATTAAATGCGTATTCGTTACTCAAAGTCGATTATAAGACGAAACAGGTGAAGCGAGCTTATGCTTCAAACAATGCGTTGATTGATTTTCGATATCACGCTCCGGAACGATGCTATTACGTCCTAGAAGGAGATGTTGAGCGAAGAGTATATTCAGTCACTGTACTTAATCAGAAGATGAAGAAAATCAAGAGTTCCATCATCACACCACCGCCACATACGTTCCCCGTCGTACTTTCATTATAAGCAATACTTTCTTTGTACTCTAAGCAATGCATCTCGCACTTAAAAGACCACCAATTTCAGGTGGTCTTCGTGTATCTCTTACTTTTCACTCGACTTATCCTGCAGGGAGCGCTCTACCAAAAGCACGAAAACGACTGCTGTTAGGACGCCAAGCACGCCTGGTAAAACGGAAACGATCGGATCACTGAAAAATGCCGTTGGGATGAGTGCTGTCATTCCCCACTTCACACCCTTCAAGATCACAAGCGATAGAAGCAAGATTAGGAAAATTGTTTTCTTTTCGACACCTGTGAAAAATTGTCGTCCTACTTTTTTATCAGTCCTCATACCGAGCCACGTTAACATATGTAGCACCTCTCTTCTCCTTTTTCTACGTTTCGACTAGACGGATCGGTTTCATGAATTACAAAAAAACCACTCTGAATCATGTCAGAGTGGTCCATCATGTTAAATATCTAGTGTCTTGATGAAAGCTTTCAGCTCGTCACGCATCTCTGCATCTTTCAACGCATACTCAATCGTCGTCTTGACGAAACCGAGTTTCTCTCCGACGTCATAACGGTTACCTTCGAAATCATACGCGTAGACTTGGCTATCCGCATTCAATCGCTCAATCGCATCCGTCAATTGAATCTCACCGCCTGCCCCTTCTCCTTGATTTGCTAGATAATCAAAGATATCCGGTGTCAGCACGTAACGTCCCATGATCGCGAGGTTTGATGGTGCTGTGCCTGGAGCCGGTTTTTCGACGAATTTCTTCACGTCATACAGTCGTCCGTTTTGTGAAACAGGATCGATGATGCCGTAACGATGCGTATCTTCTTGACGGACTTCTTGTACACCGATGACTGATTTTTCCGTCTGCTCGTAGACGTCCATCAACTGTTTGATTGCCGGATCATCCGACTCGACGATATCGTCCCCGAGTAAGACTGCGAACGGTTCGTTCCCGATGAATTGTTTCGCCGTCAAAATGGCGTGACCGAGACCTTTTTGTTCTTTTTGGCGGACATAGAAGATGTTCGCGAGGTTCGTCGAGAACTGAACCTTCTCGAGTAATTCCGTCTTCCCAGAGTTCTCGAGCGTGATCTCAAGTTCTTTTTGGTTATCAAAATGATCTTCGATCGCCCGTTTGTGTTTACCTGTGACGATGATGATATCTTCGATGCCGGCTTTTGCCGCTTCTTCGACGATATACTGGATCGTCGGTTTATCGAGAATCGGTAACATCTCTTTTGGCATTGCTTTTGTCGCAGGTAAGAAACGTGTCCCGAGTCCTGCTGCTGGAATAATGGCTTTCGTGATTTTCTTCATAAAGTTCATCCTCTTCATCGTTCAAGTAGTAGGTTTAGTTGCTTAATTCTTCTAGTAATCGTCCGTAGTTCTTTACAGCCGTTTCGAGGTACAGCGATGGCTTCGTCTCGACGCGCTCGAGTGGTCGTTCGACGAGTTGCACCATCGCGGCAGCAAAAGCTTCCATGTCGTTCGCTGGAACGAGGTAGCCGTTCTCGCCGTGGGCGATGATTTCGCGTGGTCCGTATTTGACGTCATAAGAAATGACCGGACAGCCGACATTGATACTTTCCATGACGGTCAGTCCAAATCCTTCAAATTCACTCGTCAACAGTGATGCTTTCGATTCCCGGAACACTTCTGCCGGATTCGACGTGAAGCCGTGGATTTCGATATCATCCTGTAAGCCGAGCTCCTCGATCAAACTCTCCATCATCGCCAGTTGCCCTTGTTCGTCCATGCCATAGAGCACAAGCTTCGTCGTATGACCTGATTGTTTGAAGATCGCATAACTCTTGATCAAATGATCCATCTGCTTTTGCAGACCGAATCGACCGATGAAACAGAATTGATCCTTGACCTGTTCGCGTCGTTGCGTTTGTTCTGGGACGATAAAGTGCGGAATGATGGAAATCTTCTCTTCCGGGATGTTATACCTCTCCAAAATGTCTTCTTTTTGATGGTTCGTCAGACTGATGAAACGTGTCACTTTATCAGATTCCGAGAACATCGTCGTATATGATCCTTTGACGGTCGAACCATCCAAGTGTGAGTTGTGGATGACCATGACTCGTTTGACATCTGCTTTGATATTGAGAATCGAGCGGTCCAGTAAACGCGCATCGACGAACAAGACATCACCGTCTTTAAACAATCGATTGAAGTAATACTCAAATAAGTCCTTCTCTTTTTTGAACGCTTTGTACATTCTGCCGTTCCGGTATAACTGAATCAAGATAAGCTTCGGGCGCGCCATTTCATTGTAGAACTTCTTACAATAGACATTGCCTTCCGAATCATACAACTCTTCCATCATCTTTCCATGATGGACCGGCGAATAAATTGTCTTTCGGTGCAATTGGCCGTAGACGTTATATTCCCAGCGCTCGACTTTTTTACGGGAAGCGTTCGTCATGAAATCCTCGAATTCAACGACTTGCGTTTCAGGGTAAAATTTACGGTAGAGGACATACTCATCTTCCTCATCATAATAACGAACGGCGTCACTGCCTTTTTTCTCGACGCTTTTTAATCCTTCGATTTCGCGCGCTGTTTCTTTGATGATCGGTTTGTTACGAAAACGAGTCGTTGGAATACTTAACAATTTGTAATCTGATAGCCAATCATAGATATTTTCAAATTGTACTTTCGGACCGACCTTCTCTTCTGTTCGGAACAATTCGTAGACTTCCATGTAGTTGGCATTGTAGTTCGTCGTAACGATTGTTGAACCGGCGCCAAGTTCTTGTTCCATGAGCGCGATTCGACTCAATAACGACTTCGTTCTACCACCGTGTTTTGGTGGTAATGTCGATGTTACCGTATACAGCATCTGTCATTACTCCCCTTCACCCTTCAAGATTGATCCCTGTTTTTTTCTGTGAGTTCAACCTCTATATATAGCCGACTTTGCTTTTTCATAAACCTCTTGCGATACTAGTCGCATTTACCAATACAGTTTCTATTTATCTCCTTTTTTACGAACAAAGTCAATCGGTTTTGCATAATATCCAATCATTGTCATGGTTCTGCAACTAATGATCTGTCGAAGATGCGGTAACGTCTGTCTTTTCCCAATATCCTTTAGCCAGAATACTATACTGTATTGGTTTCCAATCAATCTACATCTTTGCAGAAATCGGAAGATATTGTATGGTAAGTGATGTAGTTTAAGAACGACTGAATCAGAGTATGAAAGGAAGCCATGCACCAATGAAAATCACTTGTCGTGATCATACGTTTTTGATCGAGAATCTTCCGCACCAAAGCCTACAGTTATCGATCAATGAACAACTGATACCACTCCAAAAAATAGAGACAGCCTTTGTGCTATCGATTGATACATTGCTCGATATCTTCAAAAAAAAGAATTATCCTGTTAAATTCGTCGATGAATCCGGTAAACCGATTTCGTTCAAACATCTTTCAAAACCACTGGACATCGCACCGAATAGCTACATCAAACAAGGGAAACATTCCTATTTCATTTTTATCGACCAAGACGACGAGCTCAGTCTGATCTATAACAAAAAACCGTCCATCATGAATTTTTATGATCAAGACGTCCTATTTGAGGGCATCACTCGTCAAGACGACGTCCTTCTATTGAAGTTTTCGTTTCACTCAAAGTATTTCGAAGTGAAACAGCCACATTGCTTCATTAAAATCAGACATCAGGAACAAAAAATCGCCCTGCCGATTAATCGCTTCAGCGTCACACCAGTTGATGCTCGTCGCTTCAAGACAGAAGTCGAAGCCGTGATCGAACCAAAACTCGTCGAGCAGTTACTCGGTGACCGGTATAACTACGACGCGTTCAATGCGAACATCTATGACCTCATGTTCGGATTTACGATTCGTGAGATGCCGATCTCTGGTTTCACACCGCGGATTCGTCACTTCAAAAATCACCCGGAACTCTTGAACGATGAGCACTGGTTATCGCTTAATGAGCAACATGACGTTTTGGTCCGCCCCTATTCAACCGTGTCGGAACGACTTGCGATGCGTCTAATACCGGTGCCGGTCGAGACCGTCGAGTATTACGCGGACCCTCAACCGTTACTTGGACTGGATCCAAATAAGAAGACGATTATCTGTTTTGAATATCCGGATAAAGCACAAGATAATGGGATGATTTTCTTCAAGTATCTCGTTGACCAGCATCAGAAGCGCTTCAATATCTTCTACATCATCAGTCGATCGAGTCCGGACCTCAAAAATCTTGTCGGATATGAGAACCATATCGTGTTCTACAAATCACCAGAGAACATCGAGGTTGTCCAAGCAGCAGACATTCTCTGTCATACGCATTCTTCAAGTTATGCCTTACCGTTCGCTACCTATCACACGGAGGCGATGATGCAAACGAAACAAAAGCTGTTCTTGCAACACGGTGTCATCGGATCAAAAGATGTCAGTCACATTTATGGGAAAAAGATGCCGCATCCATTTACCGACTTATTCGTCGTTTCCTCGGAGCGGGAAAAACAACTCATCGCCCGCGATTACGGTTTTCATCCTGACGAAATCATCGTGACGGGTCTCGCCCGATTCGATCACTTGATCACGGAACGATCACGTTGGCTCAAGCGATATAAAAACCGGAAAAAGCTGTTGATCATGCCGACGTGGCGACCTAAACTCGATACGTATTCAGACGAACAGTTCATGGAAAGCGACTATTACCAGGAGTTTCAAGCGTTGATCACGGACGAACGGTTAAAAAGCCTAGTAATGGACAACAAGGCTGAAGTCTCGTTCTATCTTCATCGCAATTTCCAAAAATTCAGCCACTTGTTCCACTCGGACTTCGTCGATGTCATCAGTCAGGATGCGTTCACAGTCAAGGAGCTACTTGAAAATCATCATGTATTGATCACGGATTATTCGAGTGTTGGTCTCGATTTTTCCTTGATGCACAAAAAGGTCATCTACTATCGCCCACCTGTCTTAGTTGGCGAAGATAACGCCGGCGAATCGACGGATTTGTTACCAGGAGACGTCATCGAAACAAGAGACGCCTTGATGGAATCACTACGCGAATCGAAAATGCCTAAAAAGTTCAAACGTCATCTCAGCCATATCTATGCCTTTGACGATACAAAAGCAAGTAAACGGATTTTCGAAGCGATGCAACATCATTTTCAGCTGTAACAAATAAGGAGCAACGAGACGGTATACCGTTTCATTGCTCCTTTTTCATCGACGAAATTCCAACGAGATCCCGTCCGCAATCTGTGAGGACTGCTTTAACAGCTCCCGCTTGACTGGATCAATCCAGTAATACTGAACACGTTCACCAAACGCAACGTGAACGCAAAGTGTCTCTAGGTGTTCGCCTGACTCGGTCATCAATAGATCGTACCGCAGAGGTTGCACCTGAATCGGCACCTCACGTCCGGAAACGGCACTGAAGCCGCTAAACGAGAGCGTCGAATCAACAGCCAGTGGTAATACTCGCAACAACAATTCGATTGAAAACAGATCAACACTTTTCTTACGGATGGGCAAGACAGATTGCTCATTTCCTCGCGTGATCACGACTTCATCCGCTCGATACAACGCATGCACGGTTTGAACACCAGCTTGGTACTCGACGAATTCGAGTGGCGCATAACTTTCTGCATCAATCGTCAGGCGGATCGTTCGATTACCGATTTTTTCTGACACCAATTCTTGCTCCCGTACAAGGATGGATTGATGTGCTGTTTTTTCTAACCGAATCGTTTCGTAGGTCTGTCCGATCTGAACCGATTCTCCTTGTTCTATCCAGTAGACCTGTTTTTCGTCTTGTCCCTCGATGAGGGGATACGTCAGCTCTTTCAAGTTCATATTTCGCTCCCCCTTCCTAAGATTTCGGTGACAACCAACCGATGAATCGCTGCTTGTCGGACTTTCTCCAGCGTTTTCGCTGTCGTATCAATCGGATGTACCGGAAACTGTTCATACCAGTTTTGTTCGAGTTTCCAGAGCGGTTCGTGTTGTGCGAAAGATTGGCGCGTTCTTGTCTGATCGGCGTCGCGCCGCTCTCGTAAGAGATGGTCTGGTGCCCGTAAATAAAGAATCAGGTCTGATCGGCATCTTCTTAATGCCTCTAGTTCTGTCTTTAAACGGAATTCCATATCCCAGTCATACCCATGTACCTGTGGATAATGAAGCGTATAAAATTCAAGATCTTCCGGACCACGATCTAATATGATGTGTCCGTCGGGAAAATGGCGAAACCGTTCGAGTTCCGCTTGAATGAACAAGCGCTGATTCTCAACGAATCCGTCTTCGGTACGGATGTCTAATTCGAGTTCCTTTCTTTTTTGAACGATCGGATACGGATTTTCATAATAGACATGCAACTCCGGGTAAGCGTCTTCGAGCGCTTGCGCAAGCGTCGTCTTCCCGGATGCCATAGCCCCTTGGATCGAGATGATGGTTCTCATGAATGGCGTTCCTCCTACCTGTATATACTTAAGTATTAAAAAAATATGAGCTGAGGTCTAAATGACTGATCAATTCCTTTAACCGACTTTGTTCAGCATCCGGGATTTGCTCAAGCGTCCTAAGAATGACCATGAGTCGTAACCAGTCTGCAAGATTCGATAGCTGGATTAACGAAACAGCTTGATAGCGGTCGAGGTATTCGCGACAGACGTATCGTCGTACCTCGTCCGGCACTGCTGTTTCACCTGCTATTCGCAGCAAGAGCAACGTCCGCGCGACATCCGCGATCGGTGGCCCTGTCGTCGCATCATGCCAATCAATGACGACGAACGTTTTATCCGCTGTCACGAGGATATTCTGGAAATGGTAGTCCCCGTGGAGCAATCCTTGTTGTTGCGGAATGTGAAGCGTCTCTAACAATCGTTCCGCCTTCAAGCGTAACGCAGGTGATAGATGACGCATTTTTTGATGGGTGACATCGTGCCATCCAGGTGCTACACGCGATTGATGCTGATGAATCCGTTGATGTAATGTCGCGAAGGTATTCAGAAAATCCGTTATTCGGGAGGGATCAAACAACTCTAACATTTCGTTGCCGTCGATCTGCTGCATCTCAATGAACGGCGAATCTTCTAATTCAACGGCATATACGTTTGGTGTCGGGACAACCGTCCGCTCGAGTTCTTCGAGCATACGAAATTCCTGTACGATTCGTTGTTTTTCAATCGATTCATGGAAGTATTTGCGTACTCGTTCGTCAGACATTGTCATTACGGTAGCGGTAGAACCTTTTTTTTCGTTAGTCATCGCCATATTTCTCCCATCCCTTAGTTCGTTAAGTCGTTTCGCGAATCATCAAGGAAGGTTCAAGTAACGCACTTCCGTTACTATTATGTTTCAATCCATCATTCCATAACCGCTCTGCCGCTAGTCGCCCAAGCCCCACGACTGGTTGCCGGATCGTCGTCAATCCAAGCGCTCGTGCGATCGGTCGATCATCAAATCCCGTGATGGCGATATCCTCTGGCACCCGAATGCCATCCTTGCGAAATTGATGGATAAGACCTGCTGCGACTTCGTCATTGCCGACGATGATGGCATCTGGTAAATCGATTGTTAGAAGCTGATTTGCGAGTGCTTGTCCGTCTTCGAAAGAATAGAACCGATCCGCGTACCATTGAATTCCATGACGGAGCGAAGACGTCTTGAGATATTGGTCGAACGCATCCCGTCTGACTCTTCCGACTCCGCTATCTGGATTTCCAAGACAGAGACCGACTGTTTTTGCTCCTCGTTCTTCTACATGTTGCAGCAACATCGTCATCGCTTTTCCATGATTAAAAGAAATCGACGGCACGATATCCTGATGGTCTTCGCAGGCAACGACTGGTCCAAGTGTCCGCATCGTCGCAAGTAACTGCGGCTGACTGATGGCGCCAATGATCAATCCGTCAATTCGCTTATCGCGAAGGTATTGCACACTCGCTTCCTCTTTTGCTGGATCGTGTTCCGTTTGGATGACAAGGAGTGTGTGGTTTTGTTCCATGCACACTTGACCGATCCCCTCAATTAATTGATGAAAAAACGGATGACCGACACGCGGCACGAGGACACCAATCGTATTCGTCTTACCGCGTGAGAGGTTGATCGCATTTCCGTTCGGACTATATTCCAGTCGCTCCATCACGTCTAAGATGATCCGTCGCTTTTCTTTTGATACATGCTTATGACCGTTCAAGACACGGGATACCGTCGACTTCGAGACGCCCGCTTGTTTAGCGATGTCCGAGATATTCGCCATGCTGTCCCTCCTTCTTTCGTTCCCATTGTTCTAAGCCGTTTAATGCCTCCGCTACACCGTCCTCATCATGGTTACTGGTGAGATATGTCGCTTTGCTTTTGACAGACGTTTCAGCGTTTCCCATGGCAATCGATGTTCCCGCCACTTCGAACATCGGTAGATCGTTTTGATTGTCACCGATCGCAATGATGTCCTCGAGTGTCATCCTGTACGCTCTCGCAATGTCTTGAAGGGCAGTCCCTTTCGTCACGCCGTTTGCCATGACTTCTAGGTTATAGGCACCTGAACGTGTCACGGAACAGCTCTTCAGCTGAAGGAGTTGTTGTTCGAGGTGTTCGAGTCGCCATCTGTCAGGTGAGACGAACATGAATTTGATGACGTCCAGCTGATCAATTGCGATTTCGTCAACTTCCTCAACACCGTATTGCGTTAATTGAGCCTGAATCGCTTCTTGAAACGCAAGATCTCCGCCTTGAAGAGTAGCAAGCGAAAACTGCGGTAACAAGATGTTGTCTTGTAGATAAATATGTATGAATACGTTTGTAGATCGTACGATCTCCCAAATCGTTCGACTGCTAGAACGGTTCAAAAAACATCGTCTACCTTGTCCTACCTCGACCTCTGCCCCGTTCGCACCTATGACCGGACAATCCAGTCCGTGTTGCGCTAGAATCCGTCGCGCATCAAAGGCAGCTCGCCCGGTGACGATGATGACGATATCTCCTTGGGCCTGCCGTTTCTTGATGGCTACCTGATTTCCCGCCGAAATTCTGTGTTCCTTATTCAATAACGTTCCATCTAAATCAATCGCAAAGCATCGCATCGCGTTTCCTCCTTTTCGTGTCCTCTTGATGCTACAGGCTGAAACGCGTCCCAGTGCAACAAAAAATCTTGAATGAACAGTTCATTCAAGATTTTTGTTTTACCCTTTGCTTCAAATGGAGACGTGATGCGCTGTCTGTTGTTTTTGAACAAACTCCATCAAGATCGGTCGTTCCGGTGGATTGAGTTTTTCTGGTAGCTGATCGATAGCGAAAAAGCGTAATTCCGCGACTTCTGACGGATCCCGAACGATTTCACCCGTATAAGCCGTACACAGAAATGCTGAGATGACATTATAGACTTCATCCCCGTGCGGATACTTATAGTAAAACGCATCACCCGAATAGACGTTCAATAATTCGAGGTGCTCTGCTTCAAGACCGGTCTCTTCCCTTAATTCTCGTTTTGCCGTCTCTACGAGCGTTTCCCCGATCTCAAGCGCTCCACCAGCGAGTCCCCAGCAACCATTATCTTGCCGAAGTTGTAATAAGACTTCTTGTTTATCGTTGACGACGATGACACACGCCCCTGCCATGACGAGTGGTCGTGTGCCGACGAGTTTGCGTAATTCTGTGATATATCCCATGTCATTCAGTCCTTTTCCATTTAAATCACTTTCGTTCGGACGCGCATCCGTTTGAGTCCCGTCAATAGAAGACATAACAAGATGATGCCCGAAACGAACAGTACGTACGTATGAATCGTAAAGAGGGAACGGAAATCGATTACGGCAACATTCTGTTGCACCTCAATCCAACTACTAAGTATGATTCCACTGATTGCAAGTAAGATGAGTACGCCGACCTGTCGACGTGTCAACGTAACATACGTCAAAACGCGCATGCCTTCACGGATCACGAACGGTAGGAGAACGAGGAGTGCTGCGACCGGTAAGATGACCGGGTCACCGCCTTGCTGAATCGGCATTGACCGGGTCAAATAGCCAAACAGAAAAAAGAAACCACATACGAACAACAATAATCCGAACGCGATACTCGCATTCACCGCTTTGTTCATCTTACTTCCCTCACTTTTTTAGAATAATGAATTATGAAGAAACGGTACTCTGATGCCATACACCCGCTGCGTCCATCCGAACCCGATGTCTGCCGTCGAGTTCCATCTCGATCGAACTGATCTTCGCCGTCTTCGGTGAGAACAACCATGTCCGTCCTTCCGGGACGAGCAAGATATGCGTTCCATCCGCGACCGGTCCGAGGAAGTTGAGTGACGCGCCATTGAGCGGACGTTCCCGTCGTTCGAGAACGCCAATCTCCGCTAACTGCTCACCGACTTCAAGCACATCTTTCACCGTCAGACTCATCTCACCGATTCCGAGGATGTCGGATACATCAAACGTCAGTTCCGCTTTAGATGGATTGATTTGATGCCGCGCGATCAGTTCCAAGACGTTCTCATCCGGGTCATAAAAGTAACAGGAATGCGAATCCGTGAAGTCAAAATAAATCTCATCCTGTCCGTCTTCGATCAAGAGTGGTGTCCGTTCTACGAGCCACGCTTTTCCTTGTTGGAAGACATTTTCCGGAATGTTGAACGCCATATGGTATTGCGTATCAACATCGTCCGTCTGTTGATATGTCAGCTGATCGGTACCGATTTGCATCGTAAACGAGTCGTTCGTTTCCGAAACGAGCGGGAATCCAATCTGGTTTATGTAAAAAGCCTTCATTGCCTGTAGATGGCGTGTCACAAGAATGGTTTTTGAAATGTTCATGCTGATGACCTTCCTTCATTTGCAGTAAAATTTATCAAAAAGCGATATGCTTTATTTTACCACTAATGGTAAAATCATAACGAGTATAAAGTCTGATTTTTCAGATATATTCATGCCTGAGAGGATGTTTTGATGAAATTATTAATCGCTCAACCAAAACGCGAGACCGGACTCGAACAATTCGAACGTGAAATCGCCGCTTATCCTGAAGTCGATCTGATTGTCTACCCGGAAGGCTATTGTACGGTCGCAGAACTCGAACGCGTGCAACATCTTGCTAAACAGTTCAAAACAGCAATCGTTCTCGGTTACAAAGATGAAGCGAATCTCGATCGCGCTGTCATCATCGATGCGACCGGGACGATTCTGCTTGATCGCTCCAAAACTCCAGAAGCTGGACCGCTTTTTACACCATCAACAGCAAACGACGGGTCGTTCCGCTATGGATACGTCCTCTGTCGCGAAATCTTCTTAGGAAACGACGGACTACGCGAGGAATCCGGACTTGATCTCATCTTCAACCCGATTGGCGTCGGCATGTTCAGCGAGGAACAGTACGTTGAGTGGTCCGGTGAAGCGCGCATCATCAGTCAGGCGCAACAAGCGCTCATAATCGGAACAAGTCATGCCGATGGTTCGTACCGCAACTGTGGTTTTTCGATTCCGATTGCCTTCATCTATGACGAGACCGGTGAGCCGTTGCTGTTGTCTCATAACGATACGCGGACACGTCTGTTTGATACGGTCACGCGCCACGTCGAAGTCGTCGGTACACCATCCTTATCGTAAACGAACACACGCTTCTTCCGGTCAGAAGAAGCGTGCCATTCCTTCAGGAGGTGCTCTTATGTCTCAAACAAGTCGTGCGTCATTCTTTTGGAAACGATACTTCTATGTCTTCTTTCCTTTGTTCATCTTCGGCGTTAGTCACGAATCATACCTGGTCGATAATCCGTTAGCTAACCTTGAGGACATCGGCGAGTTCGTCTTCTTCTTTTGCCTTTATCTGTTTAATTTTGCCGTTCTTGCCGCTCTTTTGACGAATCTGTGGTGGTTTTTCCTTCCGACAAAACCCGCTCATTCCGAAACCGATTTTTGATAGGAAACGAGTGTCGCCCGTTCGTTGAGTGGTTGACTGACACCGGTCAATCGATAGCCCATCTTCTCATAGAAATAACAGTTACGTGTCTCTTCACGAATCGTCCGCAGTTCCCATGTCGTTGCAGTCGGATAAGCTGATTCAACGAGCTGTAATGCGCGTTGGGCGATCCCTTCACCTTGACGGGCTGGATCTAAGAACATCGGACTGATCGCGTAGCGACTCGGTGCTTTCGCAACGACACAAATCCCGCCGACGACGACATCGTCGACGATGATTTGATGAAACGTACTACTTGGATGCGTGATCCGGTGAATGACACGATCGATCGATTCGTTCGCCGGATTCGTTGCAAAATCCTGATACCGCTCGAGCGTCTCTGAAAACGCTTCGAGTTGAAGCGTGTGAAGCTTCGGAGCGTCTGTAAGAGACGCTACCTTTAATTGAATGTCCACTGAACCTCTTCCTCTCTTACCGGAACCATTCCCAAAATTGCGTGCCTTGCGCGACGATCAAGTAGTCGAGCCATCGCTCGAAGCCAAACGGCATTGTGTCTTCTTCCCATTCCTCGAAATTAAGAAATTCCCCACTCCAGATCCGATTTCCTGCCGGGCGATTCATCTCGTAGACGATCCACTCCCCGTCTGGTCCTGCGCCGATCGCTAAGAAGTTTTCGGGACATTCCCAAATCTCGCTATACGTCAGGCAATCCTCGATCGAAAAGAGTTCGAATCCATCGTTGTAGGATAACGTTTCGTGCTGAAACAGCTTCGCCCCGTTATGTTGACGCAAGAACGCCTGATAGTCGTCTGCCGTCCACGCAGGTAACAGCGCGAGCTGTTCGTCCGTCGCCCCTCGGTTAAAGATGAAACGTTCTCGGGCAACATATCCTTCTTCTTTTTGGACCTCTAACAAACCGTCGACGAGTCGACCTTTTAATGTTTCTAATGCAATCATGCTCTTCTCCTTAACAATATTCTTTCGTTGGTGTGAACGAGACACCGACATCGCGTTTGCCTAGCTGAACATCCCCTGCTCCCTGTAGCGGTTCAGTTCGCACGGAGGATAAGGCAAGGTGTTTGAATAACAAAGGCTCAAACGTCTCGACGATCGGTTGGAACGTCATATCGACCGACAAGACGAGATCGATTCGAGCGTCCCGCGATAACGCTTGTGCCTTTCGTTCCGACTGGATATAGCGGACGAGCTCCCGCATCCAGCGTTCCTGCTCCAGTGCTTCCGTGATCCGCGTATCGAGCGTCACGGTGAGTCCACCATTCGTCGCAGCAGCAAAACCCGTCTTGACGATTGGTTCGACGATGACGTCCGCTTGACGCACCTCGACTTCATCGCCTGATGTGGTCCGGTAGATTAATCTTCCTGTCTCAAGCAAGTCGGAAGTCTCCTGTGCAGACAATTGTTGTAGCCATTGGTGGATCGCGTTCGCTTGCTGTGCGAATTTCGCTCCGGCTGCGCGGAAGTTCAGTTTAAGACGGAACCGTGTCGTCGCTTGCGTCGTCGGAACGATTTGGACGTCTTTTACATTCAGTTCCTCTTGGATGATTGCCGTATAGTCCGACCACGAAAAGGTTTCACTCGATTGGACGCCTAAGCTAGCAAGCGGTTGTTTGACTTTTAAAGCGTGCGTATTACGTACTTGTCGTCCTAACTCGACGACAGAGACAACCTGTGCCATTTCGTATTCCAGATCAGGTCGGAGCATCGATTGATCGGCAACCGGATAATCCGCTACATGTACGCTCATTCCTGTTAATCGCTGATAGACATCATCAGCAAGGTACGGCGTGAACGGAGCGAGTAGTCGTGCCGTCGTCGAAAGTGCGAAGTGAAGCGTCTTGTACGCGGCTTGTTTCTCTTGCGACCAGTCAGCTTGCCAGAAACGTTCCCGAGAACGGCGGATGTACCAGTTACTGATCTCATCGACGAGTTGCGCAAGACTCCGTGCTGCTTGAGTCAATTGATAATCGTCCATCGCATCCGTCACGTCTTGCGTCGTCTGATGGACACGCGAGAGCAACCATTCGTCGAGACGCGTCCGTTTTTGCGGACGTGAGCCATCAAATCCGTCTAGCTTGGCATACGTCAGATAAAACTGAACGGCATGATCCAGCGTATCGACTAGTTTTGATTTTGCTTCTTGGACGATCCGCTCAGCAAACCGTTTCGCACTCCACGGACTGCTGTCGACGAGTAGCGCCCAGCGCAGGCTATCAGCACCATATGCTTCGATTAACGCCACCGGATCGAGGGCATTCCCACGACTCTTCGACATCTTCTGCCCGTTCTCATCAAGGACGTGACCGAGTGCGAGGACACGCTTATAGGCAGGCTGTCCCGTGAAGAGTGTCGAGATCGCTTGCAAGCTGTAGAACCAGCCCCGCGTCTGATCAATGCCTTCGATGACGACATCGGCTGGATACCGGTTAAGCGTCTGCGTCCGTGACGGATAATGCTGTTGCGCGAACGGCATCGCTCCGCTATCAAACCAGACATCGATGACTTCTGGTGTCCGGTGCATCACTCCCTGACACGTCGGACACGAGACCGATAACGCATCGACGTATGGTTTATGCAACTCGACGGATTCCGTCGCTGTCGTCGTCCGGTGCAACAAGTCAGCCTTGTTTTTTGGAACGAACGTCGTGTCACACGCTTCACACTCCCAGACGTTCAGTGGTGTGCCCCAGTAGCGATTACGACTGATGTTCCAGTCGACGAGTTGCTCAAGAAACTTCCCGAACCGCCCTTCCTTGACGTGGTCGGGATACCACGTCACAGACGCATTGTTCGCAAGGAGTTGTTCCTTGACGGCCGTCGTCTCGATGAACCAGTTGTCTTGTGCGTAATAGAGCAGTGGCGAGTCACATCGCCAACAATGCGGATAACTGTGCGTATAGCGTTTTTTCGCAAACAAGCGTCCCCGTTCAGCGAGCAGCTGGATGATCGCGACGTCTGACTCTTTGACGAATCGACCAACGAGTGGTGGAACGGCGTCCGTGTAACACCCAGCAGCATCGACGACATTAACGAATGACAGTCCGTTTTCCCGGATGACCCGGTAATCCTCTTCCCCATACGCTGGAGCAAGATGGACAAGTCCGGTTCCACTCGTCGCTTGGACAAAGGACGCCCCGACGACCGTGTGACCATTCTCCGGCGTCACGAAATCAAACGGTGGTTCATAACGCAAGCCAACGAGTTCCGCACCGAGCTGTTCGGATACGACCTCGACGGATTCTGAGAACAGTTCAGCGACTAACGCTTTTGCGACAATGAATCGCTCTCCTTCAAACGCTACCGTGACGTACGTCAATTCCGGATGAACCGCCACCGCGACGTTTGCCGGTAACGTCCAAGGTGTCGTCGTCCACGCAAGCAGAAATGTCTGCTCCATGTCGACGATCGGAAGTTTGACCGTCGCCGATAAGTCCGTTACGTCCTGATAACCTTGCGCGACTTCATGGGAACTGAGTGACGTCTGACAGCTCGGACAATACGGTGATACACGATGTCCTTTCGTCAACCAGCCTTTGTCATGGATCGTCCCAAGGATATGCCAGACGCTCTCGATATACTCGTCCTCCATCGTCACGTAAGGATCATCCATGTCGACCCAGTAGCCGAGTTTTTCCGTGAAGGCACGCCACTGTGTTTCATAGGAGAAGACACTTTCCTTACAGCGTGCGATGAATGCTTCGACACCATAGTCTTCGATCGCTTGTTTGCCGGAGATGCCGAGTTGTTTCTCGACCCCGAGTTCGACCGGTAGTCCATGTGTATCCCAGCCGGCTTTTCGTTCGACCCGGAATCCTTGCATCGTCTTATAGCGGGCGACGGTATCCTTGACGGTTCGTCCGAGTGCATGACCGACGTGGGGTAAGCCGTTCGCGGTCGGCGGTCCTTCGTAGAATACGAAATCCGCTTCCGTGCGTTGCTCGATCGATCGTGCGAAGACCTGATCTTGTTTCCATCTGTTTCGAAGACGCGCTTCGCGTTGTTGTACGGTTTCTGCTTGGTTTTGTGACGTCATCTCTTGTTCGCTCCTTTGTCGGTAACTAAGAGAATACAAAAAAGTCCGCCCCCTTTGACAGGGACGGACTTCACCGCGATACCACCCATATTCCGTCGAGAATGGTTATTCTCGACAGCACTTAGTTGCACACTATCATGTGCATTCCATGTAACGGTGGACACCCGGTCACGCTTACTGAATGGTTCAGCGTGACTTCTCAGAGAGGATCTTCATGATTGATCTGGCTACCGGTTCTCAGCAATCCCGGTTTTCTGTAAGGCAGAGGGACAATCATTACTCTTTCTCGTCAACGAAATGATATGCTCTTGTTGTGGAGAATCTTACCATATGACTTAAAGACTTCACAACATCTTTTTACATTTTATTGCAAAGGAGTTTTTTGAATGTTACATACTTTCCCAACGCTTAAAACAGACCGTCTCGTCTTACGCGAAGTGTTACCCGAAGATGCTACGAGTGTCCTCGCCTATTTATCAGACGAACAAGTCGTCAAACAGATGGGACTCGACGCCTTTCAATCGGAAACAGACGCGCTCGAAGAGATTGATTGGTACGCTTCGATTCGTCGCGATGGCACGGGCATCCGGTTCGGGATCACGTTACAAGAAGACGATGTCATCATCGGCAGTTGCGGTTTCTTGAATCAGTCGGCACGCCATCAGCGGGCAGAACTTGGGTTTGAGTTGAGCCCTGCCTATCAGGGACAAGGCATCGCGAAGGAAGCAGCGCTTGCAGTCATCACATATGGGTTTGAGGAGCTCTCTTTAAATCGTATTGAAGCACTCGTCTTACCAGAGAATTCCGCTTCACAACGATTGCTTGAACGGCTTGGTTTTCAACGCGAAGGGTTGCTTCGTCAATATGAGAAAACACGTGGTCAATTCGATGATTTGTATATGTACTCGATCTTACGGAGTGATTGGTCTGTCTAAAATCTCACTTCAGGTTCTTCGACTCTAAGTCTTTGATCCGTCGGTAGACTTCTTCTACTTCTGATTGCGCAAACCAGGCATCGGGATGCTTTTCAAACATCAACAAATTGATATACCATTCGATGTTATCAGGATCTAATTCTACTGCTTTTTTTGCATGGAACAAAGCGATTACGCAAGCTCCCTCGAGATGGCAAAGTGGATGTAACATTAATGAAGACGTCAAATCATGTATCTCGCTTGATTCATGCTGTTGGAGTAAATAATTCATAAAGGCATATATTGTGAGATGAAACGTATCAAACCCTGCACTCAGGACCATGTTGGATTGCTCTTCTTTTGTTAACTCTAAAAATAGTTTCGCTGCTTTCTCGAAATCCATCTCGGCAATATGTTTCCTTAATCGGTACTCTAATTCCGTCACGGTGATTCCCTTCCTCCATAAAAAATCGCTGTTAATTGGCACTTGCACTATTACACGAGTCGTCTCTCCCAGTAATGTATCTAACATCCGTTGCAGAAGATCGACTGCCATTCCTTTTCATCGATAGAATCGTGCCTTTAGGAATTCAATGATCGGCAACAGTGTCAGTCCGATCGCGAACAAGACGATCAATAACAGATTCGCTGATTCATGTAAAAAGTAATCGAGACAGATGAATCCAAAAATCAGGACAATCAGGATTTTGTAGCTAACGAGGCCGCTTTCCGTCGTAATCTTTTTGCCGAGTTCATCTTCTGGCACAGGACGCTCGTCTTCTCCTGATCGTGCCCACGTAAAATACGAGAAGAACATGATCAACAAAATCGCCAATTGAACAATCGAGAAGAACGTTACGTTGTTTTCGATGATCATACTAATGATGGTAAGACTCGCCACTATCACGAGCGTTACTAAAAATAAGCCCGTTTTTTTCTTAGACATCCCATTCCTCCTGTTCTGAAATGAACAGATGATCGACTTGTGTATGCAAGACTTTGGCGATATTAAACGCTAATTGTAAAGTCGGATCATACTTGTTGTTTTCAATCGCATTAATCGTCTGCCGACTGACCTGACAACGATCAGCCAGTTCTTGTTGCGATAATTTTGCCGCTAGACGTCGCTCCTTGATGTGGTTTCTCATGTTCATTCCTCCACGACGTGTCAAATTCTTTTTACATCTCTACTGTAATGAACTTCCATCATCATGTCAAAAACTTTTGACATAAAAATCATTAAAAAGACACGCTCTCATGATCAGAACGTGTCGTATATGATGGCTCAACCTCGTGGTGGAAATGGATCATGTCCGTAGGAATCTTTTTCCCGAATCTGCCCTTCTTTGTTATGAATGACGAGCTCTGTCTTCTGACTTTTCGCAATGCGACGCCCTTCTGCAATCGCTTCTTTCTGTGTAGCGAATCGTTTGGTTGCTCGAGTCGCACCGGCAGCTTTCACTTGATAGCCACCTTTTGGATGCGGCGTGACATGTTGCTCTCGTTTCATCACGTGACCTCCATTTCCTTAATCTATTTCATCTTCATGACACTATTTTAAAGTGCGGTTGCCTCTTCACTTGAATTTTCTACTTGCCTCTCGGGGGATGCAGTATACTAAAAGAAACGTTTGTTGCCTCGAAAGGAGTTGATATCGTGAATCATTTCGTCTGGCAAGTTCGGTTTTTACGTTTTATCGTCTTCGGTATCATCTTCAGTCTGTTCGGTTTAGCTGGTCTTGGTATCCCACTTGTCTGGCATGGTATCACGAAAAACTTGTTACTCGAGCGACCTGGCTACAGTGTTCTATTGACCGCATACCTTATCTTCATCCCGACTCTTTTGATTTTATTCCATGCGCTCCGCATCCTTCGATATATGTCGATGGCTCCTCCGGCTTTTCCGCTCATCACAGCTTCCATTCAATCGATGAAATTGTCTTTTTATATCGTCGCCATTTTAACGGCATGTCTCTTTCCCGTCTTTTTCTATATTGGTCAGATTGACGACGCGCCTGGTCTGATTATCATCGGAATCGGTTTGATTCTTGCTCCGTTGACAATCGGAACGCTACTTGCCTGTATCCAACAATTATTATTACGCTATGTGTTGCCTATGAAATCCTAACGTGAACGACCGAAAAACAAGTGCTCATGATTGTTTTTGTCATTCTAGCCGTTGCTTTTCCTACCTAAAACTTTGTTCAATCTCGCTCCTAAGAGCGGGATTTTTTAGTTCGCGTCACATTGATGGCTATCCTGATGTCCCTGTTTCAACAGAATCTTCGATTGGCAACGTAGACATGTCATCAATCGAAATGTGGTTTTTTTTGTGCTGACCGCGTGTCTTCGTAATTCATTTTCATATACATGTCTTGCCTTGATTCGATGATCGACTTCACTTTCCATCTCAATCCCTCTTCCCTCAACTTGTATTTTTTTCTATCTAATATGTGCCCTGAATCATTCTTAATAAATCCTTTTTTAAGAAAAAACGGTTTTTCTTACGACCTTTTATAAAAAAATCGTCAAAAGGTCCTGTTTAATATGTATTTTAACGACCGATAAATGAATTACAGATAGAAAATATGAGTTGAAAGGACGGTTGCATGTGAAAAACACAACCAAGAACCATTCCATCCGAACACGTCTTTTAGTAATGATTAGTTTGATTTTGATTGCCTTTTTTGTTTTTAGTAGTCTGGCCTTATACTTCAATACGAAACAAACTGCAGTCTCAACGCTGAAAGCGACCGCCGAAAAGGACGCGCTTCGCATCAGCAAAACATTCGACACAGTGGCTTATAGCGAATTCCTACAATCGCCTGTCGCGTCCGAGCAGTATGAAACCCTACGGAATCAACTTGATACCTTACGTAAACAAAACGGACTCTTGTATACATACACAGCACGCATCGACCAAAACAAGGTCCGTTTGCTGATTGACGGTCTTCCGAAGAAAGATGCCGCAAAGATTAATGAACCGGCGAGTGGCGCAAAAGTCGCTGATATGAAGGACGTATTAAATGGTGGAACACACGCAACGGACATCATTGATGATCCTGTATATGGACAGTATATGAGTGTCTACGTTCCGTTAAAGGATGCGTCTGGTCAAATCATCGGAATTCTTGGCGTCGACATCGCTGCGAAAGAAATCGATGCCCTCACAACAGAAATATTAAAACAAAATGCACCGATTTTCATTGGACTTTTACTTCTTCTGTTAACGATCACACTCGTCTTGCTCTACATCGTACTCGGTCGAAAATTACGTCCGCTCGAGACGTTACAGAAAGTCGCTGCCTTGATTGCCGAGGGACGACTGGATCAGGCAAAACAGACGTTGACCGATTTGACGATTGCTTCGAGAGACGAAATCTATGCGCTTGCGATCTCGATTCGTGATATGAACGAGATGTTACGGACGATGATCGTTGATATCAAACAGACAGCCACTCTCGTCTCGACAACGAGTCAATCGATTGATCAAAGTACATCAGAAGTACTCGACGGTTCCGAACAAATCGCTCATACGATGTCGGAAATCGCGACCGGAACAGAAAGTCAGACGCAAGTCACGCTTTCGTTGAATGACGAGATGAATCGGTTCGCAGCATTGATCGAGACGACGAATCAGTCTGGTGTCGAAATTCAAGGAACGACGGAGCAGATGGCAACACTGACACGAGTCGGACGGGATCAAATGTTCGCTTCCGTCGAACAGATGCGCCACATTCATCAGCACGTCACGCAGTCTGCTGAACAGATTGATTTACTGAAACAGCAATCATCGGATATCCAAACGCTCGTCGGTATCATCCGCGGTATCTCCGAGCAGACGAATCTACTCGCCCTTAATGCCGCGATTGAAGCGGCACGAGCTGGTGAACAAGGAAAAGGATTCGCTGTCGTTGCGACCGAGGTCAAGAATCTCTCAAGCCACGTCGCTAGCAGTGTCAGTGAGATCGCAACAATCGTCACGTCGATTGAAGCCAGTGCGCAGCAGATGCAACATAGCTTCAAGACGACGGTCGAAGCAACAGCAGCCGGTGAACAGATCGTTCTCGATACAGATACGACGTTCGAACGGTTGACGGATCAAGTCACGCACGTCTCAACGGCAACACAGCAGATGACCCAACAGATGGAAGACGTCTTGCAGGCAGAACGGTTCATTCGTAATGCCTTGACGGAAATTGCTGCTGTCGCGGAAGAACACACGGCAAGTAACGAGGAAGTTGCCGCTTCATCTGAACAGATGATCGCGACGATCACGACGTTGCATACGCTCGTCGGCAATTTGAACGAGCGGACAGAACACTTAGAACAAGAAACCCGTCGATTCGAGATTTAATCTTTCATTTGTTCTTTTCTAGTTCTCACTCTATACTGGTGTGAACTTACATATGAAGGAGTCGAACCAGATGTCCCATTATGATGTCATCATCGTCGGTGCCGGATCCATGGGGATGGCAGCCGGCTACTATCTCTCACGAACCGATCAAAACATCTTACTACTAGACGCCCATAATCCGCCGCATGATCAGGCGAGCCATCACGGGGAGACTCGGATCATTCGCCATGCGTACGGTGAAGGAGAAGCTTATGTGCCACTGGCGTTAGCCGCGCAACGCTTATGGTACGAGTTGGAACAAATCAGCGGTCGAAATCTTTTTCTAAACACCGGAGTCTTGAACGCCGGTCACCGCTCGTCCCATGCGATGCAGACGATCATTAGGAGTGCAGCGCAATACAATCTACCGCTTGAGATTCTGACGGCTGAGGAAATGAGAACGCGCTGGTCCGGCTTAACGATGCCCGACGAGTATATCGGTTGTTTTGAACCGACGTCCGGTGTGTTGAAGTGCGAGGATTGTATTGAAGCGTATCGCGATCTTGCTGTCGCGAACGGCGTCGACATCCGGACGAATGCGAAAGTGACGACGCTTACTGCCCACGCCACTGGCGTTGACGTGACAGTCGGATCAGACACCTA
Source organism: Exiguobacterium sp. s91 (assembly GCF_018618915.1). Classification (NCBI taxonomy): domain Bacteria; kingdom Bacillati; phylum Bacillota; class Bacilli; order Caryophanales; genus Exiguobacterium; species Exiguobacterium sp. s91. The sequence goes on from NZ_JACSMZ010000001.1 coordinate 1,552,969, forward strand.
TTCGGCTGACGCGTTGATCGTCGCAGCCGGTGCCTGGTCTGGTCCGTTACTAGAACAGACTGGACTCTCCTTACCGCTACGCCCGGTCCGCAAGACGTTCGCCTGGTTCGAAGCAGCGGAAGAGGTATTTAACGACACGGTGTTCCCTGCCTTCGCCTTTGATACACCCGCCGGTTATTATTACGGTTTTCCAAGCATTGCTCAAACCGGCCTGAAAATCGGACGTCACGACGGTGGCATTCCCGTTGATCCAAATCAACCACGCCGTCCATTCGGTCAAGAGACGGGTGATCTGGCTGATTTACGACAGTTCACGAATACGTTCATGCCCTCGATCGATACTTTAACTCACGGCAAACCGTGTCTCTATACGATGACGCCAGACGAGGACTTCATCATCGATTTGCATCCGGACTATCCGCATATCGCAATCGCCGCCGGCTTCTCCGGTCACGGGTTCAAGTTCAGCAGCTTAGTCGGAAAAGTACTCAGTGAATTGATCATGCAACGATCGACGACTGAACCGATCGGACCTTTCGCGATTAAGCGTTTTGCGAAATAAGGCATATGAAACAATAAAGACCGGCAACGAAAATTCGTTGTCGGTCTTTTGATGTGCATATATTATTTTTGCTCTGTATTCGATAAGGCTTTCTGCTGCGCTTCCGTCGATTTCCACCAGCCGTTGATGAATAGGACGAGTCCGACGACTAAAGCAATGATTGGGAAGTACATCAAGTGATATTCTTCAAGTGCTTCGCCAGCAAATTCCGGTGATAATTCCACATATGCTCGGAACATCTGAACAAAGAAAAATAAGAAAAAGCTTGTAATGAGTGCATATGTACCATAGCGATAGTTTGAATCTTTCATAATAAACGCTCCTTTACCAATTAGTGTCATTATAGACTATTCCCTATTCACTTTTTATTTCCTCTTTTTTCATTATCATTTTTAAGAATGTTCCCAAAAGCATGATAAGATAGTTTTAGAATCGATTGAACGAAGGAGTGGAACACGTCGTGAACTTTAACTTATTCAAAAATCATGTCCGTTTTAAGATTGCACTCGAATTGATTGATCGCGAAGACGGCTTATCAATCATGCAACTGAATCAACGTTTAACGGATGTACCGCAGTCGACCTTATACCGGCAAGTCAATGCGATGATGGACGATCAGTTGTTGAAAATCGTCGCCGTCCAGCGCGTCGGAAAAGTCGAGGAAAAAATCTATGCCTTGAACACGAGCGGTTATCAAATCAGCGAAGCAGACTGGAACAGTGCGACGTACGATGAAAAAGTGAACTTCGTCTCGTTCTACTTCATGTATGTCTTGCAGCAGTACCAGACGTACTTCGAACAGACCGTTCAAACGCATGGTCAGGACCACTCGACGTTCTCGATCGCGAAATTGCACCTGACGGATGAAACCTTCAATGATTTTCAACAGGACATGCGGACACTGCTCGAAAAATATCATCACCTAGAGACAGAAGACCAGGCAACTGAACGGACCGTCTCACTCGTCATCTTGCCCTAAACACGCTCCGTTTCTAGAAGCGTATTTTCACCAAAATGAAACGAGACAACATTGCGAGGGAGAGAAAATAGACCCCATGAAACGGATCAAAGAAAATCTTGATGCAATTGTGCTGGATACGTTGAACGTAAAAGCAGAACAGATTCTAAAGATTGGTGAAGGAGCTTGGCACACTGTATATAAGTTAAAGAGAGTAGATGATCAAGACCTTGTGATTCGCATAAAAAAGAATGAAGCTTATGGGGAGTTGCAACAGATTGATAAACAAGAGCTGACTACAGAGTATGAGTCTACGAAAGCTTACTATTTACATGCCAATACAAGTGACCAAAATGTCTGTCCTGACTTTTATCAGTATTTTATTGAAGATGACACAGTATTTACAGTAGAAACGTTCATGGGTCGTGGAACAGATTTATTGTTACTCGATCAGAATAAAGCCCATTCTTACGGTACGAAATTAGGACAAATTTTTCATCGTATACACAACCAGAAAACCTCTATTGTTGGTTTCGGGGAACTGCACTGGCAAGTGGAAACTTTACAAGGTAGTGATTTAAGAAACGAGGATGAATTATGGCTGGAAGAAAATGAACACGTCTTAACCGCCTTAAATGCTCTCATTCACTCTAATCTTTGCTTTGATAAAGAAAAAGTCAGTCAGCATATTCATGCTTTAATTGAAAATAGACGAACTCAGGTTCAAAAGATCTCGCTCGTGAATCAAGATGTAACACCAGAAAATTTAATTTTAAGTGATAAACACATTGCAATCATTGACCCGTTTCCAAGATTGGACTTTGATTTGAAATATGCAGCTTACTTTGTTTTTTGTTACAATTTTTTGTTACCAGCCTTCTCAAATGCTCCACGATACATAAATCAAGCATATCAAGAAAAAAGTTATGTTCTTAACAAAATAGCTGATGGATTCATAAGCGGATATTGCTCTAACGTGGTTGGAGACGAACTCACCACTCAAACTCGACGGATACTGGATGATTATACATTATGGGTATTGCAAGAAGCTTATGAGCACTACGACATTCTAAATCATCCTCATCTCAATCTTAAAACAACGCAACAGATGGGGAATCGAGAAATGATAACTGTTCGGTTACATCTATGTCTCGAAGAATTAGAAAAACGGTGTACGGAATCAGAGTAGAGGCTGACGCAAACTCTAGTCTCGACAAAGATAAAAAGAATGACGCTTTACACGCCACTCCTACAGGAAAAGCGCATTTTTGCGCTGTCAGAGACAAACAAGACCCGCTTTCCTGCTTGAATGAAGCAGGAAAACTGGCTTGTGTCTCGCCTGAGGAAAGGGCGTGAGAAAGCGAATCATTCTTTTTTTGAGTCAACTTCTTTATGTATCCCACTTAGTTTCGTCATACGGAAACGAGAGATGACGTATCCAGTGACTCACTTTCGATCACGATCGCTGTTAAACCCGTATCCGTCTTCGTTTCGTGCCATTCTCCTTGTTTCCAAAACACGGCTTCCCCACACTGAACATTTATGTAGTCATCCGTTTCCCCTCTTACAAAGCCCTCACCCTCTACAATTAATAGAAGTTGCGGCACGACAGCCTGGTGATAACCGACCACGCCATCCTTCTCTAAATGGATGCATCCGATATGCGTCACTTTTTCCGTCTGCATGATCCGTGACATCACAAAGTTCGAATCAAATTTCGTGATCTTCTTACCAACCTCTTTTTTGAATTGATAAATCTGCATATAAGCCTCCTTAAAATCATGATTCGTTTGATAGTTCGTTTTTCATTTAAACTATTTGATTCAAATCGCATTTGGAAAATTTTGATAAGAGAAGTTTATCATAGCTCTAACTGATTGAGAACTAACGATGATTCGTCTATGGCATTGACTTTTCTATTTTCATTATTGATAATGGTAATAGAAAAGGAGGGTTTTTTATGAACACAGATTTCTCTGCCTTATCACAAATCAACTGGGAACAATTCCTGCCCCTATTATTGATTTACATCTCCATCAACCTGATTCTACTCAGCTGCGCCTGTATCGATTGGTTTAGACGGAAGGACCGGATCGCGACACCGACTACTTGGTTATTGATTATTCTCCTCGTCCAGCCGATTGGCTCGATTCTCTACTTCGTCCTCGGAAGGAGGATGACAGCATGATTCAGATTTCTCATCTCCAGCTTTCACTTCAACGACGTCTTATCTTAGACGATATTTCCTTTACGATTCACGAACATGAATGTCTTGGACTGATTGGTCCGAATGGTGCCGGAAAGACGACACTCCTGAAATGTCTGAGCGGCATGATCGAGAGTGACCGTGGTTCGATCACGATGTCTTCGCGCTCCATCCGTCAACAGCAGCAATCGATCGGCTACTTATCACAACAGACCGACTTTAAGCCTTGGATGACGTGCGAACAATCATTACGTTTTTTCGGTCGCTTGTCAGGTCTCGATCGCGCAACGTTAAATAAGCGGATTCCGGACGTTCTAAATGAAGTTGGACTCCACGATCAACAAACAGAAGTCATCGAACGCTTGTCCGGCGGGATGCGCCAACGTCTCGGAATCGCCCAAGCCATCTTACATGAACCGATATTTTTGATTCTCGACGAACCGGCTTCCGCCCTTGATCCGAGTGGTCGACATGATATCAATCAATTGATCCTCCGCTTAAAGAAACGGATGACGATCATCGTCTCAACGCACCTCTTAGAAGACGCAAAGACGTGTTGCGATCGCTTCCTCGTCATTAAACACGGAAAATTGTTAGGTCCACTCGACAATCAACGCAACGTGGATCAATATCGGATTCAAGTCGAGACGCTTACAGCTGCCCCGTCTTTTTCTGCGACACTATTTCCACGAGTCGAGATTGATCGAATCAACCCGTGCTGCTATCAGTTCTCCGCGCAGCAGCCGCTTGATCTCTCGCAGTTAGCGACTACTCTGATTCAGCTAGGATGGTCGATTGCTTCGATTGCCTATCAACCGATCGGACTCGAGGAACGGTTCCTCGACATGGTGGCAGACGTATGAGGACCTTTTATACGCTGACATGGACCGAGTGGTTGGAAGCATGGAAAGAATGGAAGATCGTTTGGTTACCGCTGTTCTTCATTGCCCTCGGGGTGACACAACCATTACTGTTGATGTACATGGATGTCTTGCTCGCACACGTCGGAAATGCAGACGGAATCATCGTTGATCCGAATCGTCCTACTCCGCAACCGCTTGACGTCTTCAGCGCAACGATCCACGGACAGTTCAATCAGCTCGGCTTGATTGTCCTGATCATGAGCTTCATGGGATTGCTTGCTTCAGACCGACAAACTGGCATGCAGGATTTCATTCTGACGCGTCCCGTCTCGCGAAATATCTATCTGCTGTCGAAATGGTTCAGTCACGGGATGATTAGTCTATTCGGGATTCTGATCGGCGCACTCACGTCCTATAGTTTGACCGTCTATTGGTTCGGATCTCTCTCACCGATGCTTGCACTTCGCATCATTCTCGATTTTAGTCTTTGGACGTTATTCGTCGTCAGTCTGACACTTCTGATCAGCACCTTTTTGCAACGCGCCGTTCCGATCGGCATCCTGTCGCTCGTCGTTTCCTTGCTACTCGTCGCACTTCCTTCGCTAATGCCAGACATTCTATTCTTTATGCCTGGTGCGCTACTGTCGCTTCCATCGCACACGTCGTTTTTTTCTTCGTCCCATCTAATCGGTGTCGCTTCTTGTCTCATTTGGATTCTTCTCACACTCGGCTGGTCAGCACTTCGGTTCCGAAAAACGGCTTATTGATCCACCGCTACAACACAAAAAGGATAACGGAGCCGTTCAGCCGTCCGTTATCCTTTGTTTGCTTGTGTCTTTCGAATCGTTCGTTGCCTTGGATGCACGGCAAGTTTTGCTTGGCGCATCCGTTCGACGGCAGGATCCGTCGCAGCATCGAACGCAACTAAACTCGGGTAGTGCCCGACGAGACGTCCCTGCTCTAAGATCGCGAAGCTGTCGCAAAGTTGCTCGGCAGCTTTAATGTCATGGGTGATGAAGACATATGTTAGACCGTGTAGCCGCTTCAAGTCAGCTAGCAATGCAAGAATCAATCGTTTGTTGACCATGTCGAGGCTACTGACTGCTTCGTCTAAAACGATCAGACGTGGTTCAGCAGCAATCGCTCGCGCAATCGCGATTCGCTGCAGTTGCCCGCCACTGAACTGCGCCGGATATTTTGTCAGATCCGTCGCCTTGAGCCCGACTTGTTCGATAAGCGTGACGAGACGCTGTTGCCGTGCTTCACCCTTTAAACGAATGAAGTTATCAAGCGGTTCGGCGATGATATCGGCAGCCGTCAGCTTCGGATTGACCGCAGCGAAGGAATCCTGAAAGACGACTTGGACGTCACCTTGAAATGGTCGTTTTGTCGCATGCCGGTCGATACCGTTGAACCAGATCGTACCGCTTGACGGGCGTTCGAGTCCGAGCAACAATCGTCCGAGCGTACTTTTCCCGGCACCACTCGACCCGAGCAATCCGAGACAGCGTCCCGCTTCAAGCGTCAACGACACATCATGTAAGACGGTCTGTGCTGGTCGAAACCGGCGTTTATAGACGTGTGAGACTTGATCGATCTGTAGTAAACTCATCCGAACGCCTCCCTTCCTAGATGCTGTGCAAGAAGTGACTGTGTATACGGATGTTGCGGTCGATCAAACAATTCAAAAACATCTGCTTGCTCAACGATCCGTCCTTGCTGCATGACGAGGACATCGTCTGCAAGTTCAGCGATCACACCTAGATCATGCGAGATGAGTAACATCGCCGTTCCGTAAGTCGCCCGCATCCGTTCGAGTAATTCAAGAACCGTCTTCTGATTGAAGACATCGAGTGCCGTCGTCGGTTCGTCGGCAATCAAGACGCTTGGGCGCAGGGCAACGGCTAAGGCGATCATGATCCGTTGCAACATCCCCCCACTCAGTTCGAATGGATAAGCTTTGAGCAATCGGGCGGCATCCGTCAGATTGACTTCTTCGAGTGCCGTCATCGCTTGTTGTTTCGCTTCACGTTTCGAACAACGTGAATGGGTCTGAATCGTCTCGATCAACTGGTGCCCGATCGAATAGACCGGTGTGAAGGCACTCATCGGATTTTGCATGATGAACGCAATCTCACCGCCTCGAATCGTTCGGACGGTTCGTTCGGATAGAGACATGATTGATCTGCCATTCAGTTGGATGTCACCGGTGACGTCTGTCGTCTGCGGATTGAGCAGACGCATCAAAGCGAGACTCGTCACCGTCTTCCCACAACCACTCTCTCCGACAAGACCGAGGATCCGACCAGGTTGAATCGAGAATGATACCTCTTCAATCAGTGTCACTTGTTGTTTCGTACGGACGGTCAGACCGTCGACAGCTAAGATCGGTTCGATACGGGCACCTCCTCTCATTTCATCGTTTTTGACACACCGAATCGTTCTGCTAACTGTTCTCCTACTAGGTTAAAGCTGATGATGACGAGCATGATCGCAAGTCCCGGATAAATCATCAATTCCGGATTCGTCCGGATGTACGATTTTCCTTCGTGAATCATCGCCCCCCACTCGGCTGTCGGTGACTGGACACCAAGACCGAGGAACGACATCGCCGAGATATCCATGATCGCCCAGCCCATCTCAAGCGTCCCGATGACGAGCAGCGGTGGTAAGATGTTCGGCAGAATATGCGTCCGAATGATCTTCCACGAAGACGAACCGTTGACACGAGCAGCGGCGATGAACGCTTCCGTCTTCAACGTCATGACCATTCCGCGGAACATCCGCGCGTAGTAGACCCACTGGACGAGCATCAAGGCGATGATGACTTGCTTGAGACCTGGACCGAAGATACCGACGAGACCGAGGACGAGAATCAGACTCGGAAATGCCATCACACCGTCACACAGGCGCATCAAGAGTTGATCGATCCAGCCACCACGATAGCCGGCTAGTGTTCCGACGAACAGTCCGATCGCAAGTGAGGCGATGAAAATCAACACGGCGCAACCGAGTGAGATCCGCGCGCCGTAAATCAAGCGCGATAAGAGACAGCGTCCGAGCTGGTCGGTTCCGAGCGGATAGGCTGACGACGGACCATGAAGCTTTTGCGTCAAGTCGACGAGGTTCGGATCATGCGGCGCGATCCATGGTGCGAACAAAGCAATGCCTGCCATCCCGATTAAGACGAATGCACAAAGATAAAGAAGCGGTGTATACCGCGACCGGATCATTGTTGCTGGAAGTGGAGTATTCATACCGTCCCTCCTTTTTTCGCTAGGCGTGGATCGAGCACGGCTTGAATGATGTCGACGAGCAAACTGCTACCGATGAAGACGAGTGCCGCGAGAAAGACGTAGCCTTGGATGACCGGCATATCCCGATCAAAGATTGCTTCAATGAAGTAGCGACCGAATCCTGGCCACGAGAAGACGGTCTCGACGATGATCGTTCCCGTCAGCAACTTCCCAAGGTTCATCCCAAGACCCGTGATCATCGGCGGAATCGCCATCCGAAGGACGTGTTTCCCAAGAATCCGTCCTTCCTTCAATCCGCGTGTCCGGGCAAATAAGACATACGGTTCATTCAACGCTTCGATCACACTACCGCGCAGCAATCGCGTATACAGGGCGATCAACGGAAAGGCGAGTGTCAATGCCGGTAAGATCAAGTGCATCACACTTCCCGTCCCACCGACCGGAAACCAATCCAGCTGGACGGCAAAGAAGAAGATAAATAGATATCCGAGCCAAAACGACGGGATTGAAGCCCCGATGAAGGCGATTGCCCGACTGAGATGATCAAAGAATCCATTCTTCTTGATCCCGGCAAGGAACCCGAGCGGGATACTGATGACGAGTGCGAGCAGTAGACTTGTCACTGCCAGCTCGACCGTTGGTGGTAAGCGGAGCAAGACATCTTCTAGGACCGGTTTTCCGGAAAGATACGATGAGCCGAAATCGAGCTGCGCCAGGCGGATGACGGCATCGAAGTATTGTTGATAGAACGGTTGATCGAGTCCGAATTCTGCTCGTTTGGCAGCGAGTAGTTCATCCGTCGGTTGGATATGAGCAGCGGACAGATAGGCCTGTGCCGGATCAACCGGTGACAAATGAATCAACCCTGTCAGAATCAAGACAGCAAGTAACAAGATCGGGATGACGGATAATATGCGTTTGACGAGGAAGACCCCCATGTCATCCCTCCTTTACTTAATGCCGATCCGGGCAAATGGACTCTCATCCCGGTTCGCCGGGAACTGGAAGTTCGTCACGTCCGACTGATAGACCGCCATCTTCTTCAAGTACGAGATCGGAATCAATGCCCCTTGATCTTGGAGTGATGGCAGAATGTCGGCGTACATCTTCTGACGCTTCGTCTCGTCTGTCGTTTTTAAGACATCTTTGATCTCTTGCAACAGTTGTTCTTTATTCGGATAAGCCGAAATCGCTTCTTTGAAGCCGAAGCCATCCGTATCAATCAGGTTCACGAACGTATGCGGATCATACGGTGCACCGAAGTTGCTGTAGAAGTTGATGTCAAATCGGTTGTCTTTAAAGCGCTGAACTTGATCCGGCAGTTCAACGGCTTCTGTCTTCAGCTCGACGCCGATTTTCGACCATTCCGACTGGAGTGTTTCGGCCATCGCCTTTTGGACCTGCTCTGCCGCATCATACATCATCCCGATTTGCAGCGGTTGACCATCCTTGACGCGGATCGTTTCACCTTTCGGCAGTTTCCAACCTGCTTCATCTAGGAGACGATTCGCTTCCTTGACGTCATAATCTCGTTGCTTCACTTTTAGGTTCGACGTGTACGGCATGTTCGGTGGCAACAGGTAGTCAGCTGGTGCTTCTATTCCCGACGTGATCCCTTCGACGAGAGCGGCTTTATCAAACCCGTGCTGGAGCGCCTGGCGGACGCGTTCGTCAGACAGACGCTTATTTTTCGTATTCAAGACGAGAAGACGCGTCGCGACTGGTTCGGACATCTCTGTCTTGTAGGATTTATCCGTCTTCAACTGGTTGAAGGCATCGATGCTGATCGCCCCTTCACCGTAAATCAGATCAACTTGTCCTTTTTCGAGTGCTAAGACACGTGTTTCCGCATCCGGGATGATGTCGACCTTGATGTGATCGATGTTCGGCTTCGGACCCCAATAGTTCTTATTGACCTTAAACGTCGCATACTGATCCGGTTTGTATTCGTCGAGCATCCAGGGACCTGTCCCGACTTCTTTTTTGACACCCTTCGACGTATCGCCGTTTTCCGGGAATCCCGCTTCTCCGAGGAAACGGACCGGGCGGACGACCGCGAGTTCCTGAATCGTCGGGTAATAGGCTTCGGATAATGTCAGGCGGAACGTCTTCGCATCGACAGCTTCTGTCTTCTCGATTTTCGTGATGAAGCCGAGCCAGCTATGTAAGGCTTTTTGTTTGACGATCGCGTCAAAGTTCTTTTTGACGATCGCTGCGTCGAACGTCGAACCGTCCGAGAACTTGACGCCGTCACGGAGCGTGAACGTATACGTTTTTCCGTCTTCAGAAATCTTCCAAGACGAGGCTAAGTATGGCTCGAGCTTTCCGCCTTCTCCGTAGTGGACGAGTGGCTCATAGATCATCGACTGTGCGAACAGTTGTGATGGGTTGTAGACGTGCGGGTTCATCGTTCCGACGTCGCGTGGCCACGCGAGCGTCAATGTATCTTTATCTTTTCGCTCTCCTGTCGACTCGCCCGGGTTCGAGCAGCCGATCAATAATGATGTCAAAGACAGGATCGAGACAGTAGAAATCAGTAATTTTTTACGGTTAACGTTCATGGTAGGCAGAACTCCCAACTTGTATTGATAATCATTTTCAATTGTAAGAGGGAAAGGTAAGGATTGTCAATGGATAATCCAGATGTTAACTGGACCTAAAGACGCTTTTTGACAGGATTTCCACGCATAACTGAGTAACATTCTGTGTACGCTTCTTTTTTGTTAATAATTGTAATCAGCTGTGTTAAGCGGTATCCTAGTTTGGATGCTGCGTTTCTTGTTTAACGAAATCATTTGCACGGAAAGGATGATAGGATGTCACGACTGGTTTCCTCCGTCTCGCTTGTGTTGCTCAGTCTGCTCTTAGTGCTCCCTTTACTGATGATCGATGGACTGATTTTCTACGTCGGAGATGTGTCCTACGATTCGTTCGTTGGTTGTCTGGTGTTTCTCGTATGTTTCTATCTCGCTAGCCTGGTCGTCAGCATCGTATTCGACGGGATGATGCGTGCGCTCGGTGGACTGTTTAAGCGTCGCCTCTCGAACATACTGTTTGCTGTCGTGAACGGTTCCGTCAGTTTGAGCGTCTTACTTTGGATGGACCTCTACGTTGCGTCGATCACGATTTCTCTCGCGACAAAAGTCGTGCTGGTATCTGTACATACGGTATTGTTTTACCTGATTCATCAATCGAGCGATTCGACTGTTCCGTCTTCTGAAGACAACGTACAACATGATCCAATCGTCCAAGACGCCATCCGCTTGTTAGAAGATACCGATCCTGTGTCCTGCGTTGAACAGTTATGCCTCAAATACCCCGAGCTTCCGAAAAAGGACATCATTCGGATCGTTTATCGACTTAATGGCAACTAAAAAGACCTGATCGTTTCTGAAGGGATTCAGAAGCGTCAGGTCTTTTAGTGTAACTAGAAATGAAACGCACAACTTTTTATAACGAAATAAGATGCAATGGAACCCGTTTAGCTGAATAGAGAAACAATCCAACTGATCAAAATACCGACGAACGCAAAGTCAGAATCCCCGAATGTCGTCCCTTCGAATCCGAGATTGCCGAGCAGTGGTAAGAGGAATGCCGGTAAAAAGCTAATCAGAATACCATTTGCAAATGAGCCAAGTATTGCACCTCGTCTTCCACCAGTCGCATTACCGAATACGCCAGCAGCAGCACCCGTGAAGAAGTGTGGTACTAATCCAGGCACGATGATTGATAATCCGAGTAAAGGTAAGAAGAACATTGAAATCAATCCAGCGACAAAACTGGATAGGAAGCCGATGATGACCGCGTTTGGTGCGAATGGGAAAACTGTCGGGCAATCTAGCGCCGGTTTGGCATTTGGAACTAGTTTATCCGCAATTCCTTTAAACGCTGGTACGATTTCAGAAATTAACATCCGAACACCGGCAAGTACGATATAGACTCCTGCTGCGAACGTAATGGCTTGAATGATGGAGAAGACGATATAGTTCGAACCACTCGATAATTCTTTTTCAATAAATCCTGGTCCAGCAAACAGAGCAACGACAACAAAAAGTAATGTCATCGTCAAAGAAACGGCAACGGATGTATCTCTTAAGAAGCCTAGTTGTTTGGGCACCTTAATTTGCTCAGTTGAGTGTTCTTTATTTCCTGCATATTTACCAATCGTTCCAGAAATAAAGTATCCAAGGGAACCAAAGTGGCCGACTGCAAAGTCATCAGAACCAGTGATTTGTCGAACGAAAGGTTGCAAGAGAGCTGGAAAAAGAACCATACATAATCCCAGTAGAACCGAACCTACAACAACTAATAGAACGCCACTCAATCCGGAAACTGAAAGTATTGCCGCAAGTAAACTCGCCATGAATAACGTATGATGTCCAGTCAAGAAGATGTACTTGAATGGTGTAAATCGAGCCAAAACAATGTTCATGACCATTCCGAACACCATGATCATTGCCGTCTCTACACCAAATGCATCTTGAGCAACTGCTACGATTGCTTCGTTATTTGGAATGATTCCCCGAATGCTGAATGCGTGATCGAACATTTTACTAAAGATTTCGAGTGCTGCGATGATAACACCGGCTCCTGCTCCAATAATGATAAAGCCCATGATTGTCTTCAGTGTCCCCGAAACAACTGTCGCAATATCCTTTTTTTGCAACAGTAATCCAACAAGAGCAAATATACCGAGCAAAATTGCTGGTGTCCCTAAAATATCTCGCATAAGTAAATCAAGCAAGGTCAGTCCCCCCTTCTGTTATGTGTTGTTAGTTAAAGTCTCGTACTAAGTTGTGCCTTAATGTCTTCGATATTCATGACATTTTCAAGAGCAACAATGTCACGAGTGCCGTTGTCGAGCGAAATAATGATGTCTTTTGCACCTAAATAAATATCAGCCGGTTCCGTTTGTGCAGTCGAGAGATCCGTATGAGAAACATCTGCTTGTTTCCCCATTTGTTCAAGTGCCTTTTTAACGTTAAGTTCCATGATGAAACTTGATCCAAGTCCGTTTCCACATACCACTAAAATTTTCTTCATGATTTAGTCCTCCTCAGAATATGGTTCAATGATTGTTTCGATATCTGTTACAGAGTTTGCTTCTAGTAAACGTGTGACATCTGCTTGATTTCCTAAAAGATTCGTCAGTTGGCTTAGCGCTTTTAGATGCGTTGTTTGATCAATGGCTGCAAGAACAAAAAACAGACGTACTTCTTTATCTTGAGGAAATAAAACAGGTTCTTCTAACTTCAAAATACTCATTCCTAGTTGAAGTACACCGTCTTCCGGTCGTGCGTGTGGAATCGCCACATCTGGCATTAAGACAATATATGGACCATGAGACTCAACGTTTTGAATCATCGTTTCGATATACGCTGGTTGAATTTTCTTTTCAAGTAGTAAAGGACTTGCTGCCACTCGAATGGCATCCATCCATGATTCCACCCGTTGGTGTATCTGTATTTGGTTTGTTGTGATTAAATCATTTAGCACCGGTTGCCCTCCTTGTAGCAGTTTTGGTTGTCTTGGATATAACAGCTGATTTAATTCCTGTCGTAACGCTGATTCACTTTGGATTGTTGCATGTTGTTTGATGACAGCAATCAAATCCTCCAATTGAATTTCATCTGATTGGTTTCGTTTTAGAAAACGCTGCTCCACCGACCGTCTTAATGTAATTTGCTCAAAACGTGTCGGCAAGGTAGGTACAAGCATGACATCTGCCTGCAAATGAATACTCTCTTCTAACGGAACTGTCGTAAAAATCACATCGATAATTTCCACGAATTGACCCACTTCACGTTGTGACACCGGTGGTAAAAATACAATCTCAGGAAATTGATTTTTTAGAATGTAATCAAGCATATGCGATACACTAATCCCACTTGGACAGACAACAATTGCTTTTAACTTTTTATCCAATTGCTCTCCTTGCTGATTTAGATGTGTGGCAAAGTGAAGCGTATAATACATGATTTCGACATCTGGTATGTCTTGATTCATCAACTTGCGGAATGGTTCTAACGCTTTCGATACAAGAACATGTAATACTTGGTGTTCTTCCATGACATACCGCTTTAATTCCGATGATGATTCCAAACCTGAATAGAGGCGCTGCATCGTAGCTTTCGAGTGAAGTACTAACTTTTCACAAAGAGCCTCTTTTTCGATAATGAAAGTGCAAGAAATCGTCTCAAAATGAGTAATCACCTCATGCATGATTTTGAAAAGACGAGCATGAAGATCTTTTTGAATTTCCTCTTCCACCTTCGGACCACTTTGGATAAGGAGATCTAACGTATCAACAAATAATGTCCGTTCTTCGAAATAAGAAATGAGAGTTGAATCAATGTTCTTCACGAACAGCGGTTCTTCACTGGGTACAACTTCCTTGATAGCTATTGATCGACCTAACATCAAAAAATAAGATAGTTTCTCTCGATGCTCTTCTACAAATTGGAATTGTTGTTCTGCTTCATATGATTCAATGTGTTGTTTCGCTTTAATTAAACGCTCTGACCAATCATCAATGATCATAAACATCAAATCGTTTTTCGTAGAAAGTCGAATTAATCGCTCAATCGCTCGGTACATATACAAATAAATCGTTTGTAGATGCCCATAGAAGTGATATCCATCTTTTCGAGAATAATTGAGTGTAATCCCAAATTGAACCGCGTCTTTTTTCACAGCGTTTAAACTTTCTTGCACTGTAAACTTCGATACATTTAACAACTGCTGATAATGAACGGAAGATACAAAATCTTTTTCCACCATCGTATAGAATGTGATCAACAACTCACGTTCTTCTTCCGAAAAGATTAATTCAGCTTTCTCTAATTTCTCTCCAATCCCCTTATCAGATGGAATCGTCAAAATCGGTCCATTCACATCAATCAACGGTAATTGATGATATCCAAGCCATTCTTGAATACGTTCGATTTCATACTCTAAAGTTCGTTTAGAATACGGTAAGATTGTTAATAAAAATGGAATTTGTACGATTTCTTCATGAAGCATCACATGAAGGATTCGTTTACTTTTTTCGTTCAATAACATAAGTGGAGGCCTCCTACGCATTCAGTATAAAACGAAAACACCATCTTTTTGTAAGCGTTTACGATTGATGTTTGTTCTTGCTATTAACAAAAAACTGTCTCTAATTCTTGAGAACAAAAAAAACACTCATTCGTCACATGAGTGTTTTACAAGCGATTTAATTTTTATTTGTATTTTACCATAATAAGCCAAACAACCTGTTCTATACCGAATAAATATTCTTCAGATTGATAGTCTTCACTCTTTTACTAACTCATAAAACTGATACGTATTCTTCCCAGACGACTTAGCGGCATATAGCGCAACATCCGCCTGTTGTAATAAGGCTTGCAACTCTGGACGAAACGCAGTGTCATACAACACGATCCCGATACTCGTCGACACCCGGTAGTCCGTTTCCCACTCACTTAACGCAGTGACGATCCGCTTTGCGAGTCGTTCCCACCCTGCCCTTGAATCCGAATGACCGAAATGAAGAATGAATTCATCACCGCCTAAGCGTACGGCTATCGCGTCGTCTTGTTGGCGGACGAACTGTCGTAAGCGTTGTGCGACTTCTTGCAGGACGATGTCCCCCGTCTCGTGTCCATAGACATCGTTGACCTGCTTAAAGCCATCGAGATCAAGGAAGAAGACAGCTCCTGTCTGCCCGGGATGCTCCTCGAACTGCTTCGTTAAGTACCGCCGATTGTGCAGTCCTGTCAACGCATCCTTCCAAGCATGACGCTCAAGCTCCAAGTAGTACAAGAAGAGTCGAACGATTCGTTGCAATAGCTGAACATTCTTCTGTTCATACAAGCTGACCCGATTATTGATCGCACATAATGTGCCGAACGTCTCCCCGCTCGTCAAGACGATTGGAATACCCAAGTAAGACCGGACGTGAGCCTCCTCCAAACCCTTTCGCCAGTCGCCGAGTTGTTCCGCGTTCGGAATATCTTCGAGCACGACCGGCTGTCTCGTCTCGAAATTAATCAGCTTACATAACGATTGGTTCAGTTCAATCTGCATGCCTTCCACCATCGGGATATCTGCTTTATCGTTCGTGATCTTCAACATCCGTTGTTGTCCTGCTTCGATCGCTGATAAATACAGCATCTGGTCCGGTAGAATCTCTTTTGCGAAATCGAGAACATCATCTGCCAATTCATCAAAATTTTGATACATCTTCAAGTCTTCAAATGGTTGATTCATACAGCACCTCATTTCGAAGTCATCTTCTGTAGCGTCTCTGATTTGAAAAACGAAAAGGTTACATTTATTACCACTTTCTCTTTTGACTATCGTTTAAACCTGTTTTTGTAAAAAGCGTTCGATTGTCCTATTTCTAGTCCTGAATGAGAAAGATTATCATTTTTTTATTTTCGTATAGTTTATAGAAGGTAAAAATTCGGACAGCCATTTGGCTGGAAATGATCGTTGCATCTTCTAAAATCGTCTGCTATCATTCTCGGTGAACTTGACAATGATAATCATTATCACTTATTGAGAACAGATGACTCAGATAGAACTACATAATCCATCTGCTACTTAATCCGTGATTCATGCGTTATCAAATTAAACAAGAGGAGCTGAATCATCATGGGGAAATGGAAAACACCACTCGTCGTGAGTTCGCTTGCTGTCTTACTGGCGGCATGCGGGAACGCAGGAGAAGCAGACACAAAGAAAGACGCAGAAGCACCAAAGACGGTCAAAATCAAGGATGCACACGGAACAGTCAACGTCCCGGTTGATCCGAAAAAAGTCGTCGCACTCGACAACCGGACATTCGAGACGCTTGCCGCATGGGACGTCGAACTCGCAGCAGCACCAGTCGGACTGCTCCCGGCTGAGTCACCGTATGCGAAAGATAAGGATATCGTCGATGTCGGCATGCACTTCGAACCGAATCTCGAAGCAATCGCTGGTGTTAATCCGGATGTTGTCATCGTCGGACAACGTTTCGCTGATCATTATGAAGACATCAAAAAACTCGTTCCGAACGCTGCTGTCATCGACCTTGACATCACTTTACCGGAAGACTCCGGTACACCAGGTGAGTTACTCGTCAAAGGACTTGAAGATACGACTGAGACACTCGGACAAATCTTTGATAAAAAACAAGAAGCGGATCAGCTCGTGACATCGCTTGAGCAATCGATCAAAGACGTTAAAAAATCATATAACGGACAGGACAGCATCATGTCGGTCATCGTCTCAGGCGGTGATATCGGTTTCTCTGCTCCGATGAGTGGACGTGTCTTCGGACCGATGTATGATTTGTTCGACTGGAAACCAGCCCTCGAAGTCAAACAAAAATCGGGCAACGACCAAGGGGATGAAGTCTCGGTCGAAGCAATCGCTCAAAGTAACCCGGACTGGTTACTCGTCCTTGATCGTGACGCACCACTTGGAAACGCAGAAGGTGCCGTACCGGCGCAAGATGTCATCGACCGTGCACCTGCCCTGCAGAAAACAAAAGCAATCAAAGACGACAACATCGTCTACGCACCGAAAGACACGTATTTGAATGAATCGATCCAGACGTACTCGGAATTCTTCACTGACATCGCGAAAGCGCTCGAGAAGTAATGGCACACGCACAGCAACAAATGAATGGAAGAGTTGAGCCACCCGCTCGACCTTCCTTTTCTGTCGTTTGGACGAAGCCGTTCGTCTTGACCTTATGTCTCGTCTTAGCGCTCGCAGCGGCTTCCCTCTTCACGGGCGTCTACGAACTACGGAGTGCAGCGAACGATTTCGATATGTTCTGGATCACACGTGTTCCGCGGACACTTGCCTTGATGCTGACGGGTGCTGCGATGGCAATGGCAGGACTCGTCATGCAACTGATTACGCAAAACCGCCTCGTTGAACCGACGACGACGGGAACGATCGAATGGGCGGGACTCGGACTGTTAGCCGTTTACTTACTCGTTCCGGCACCGTCCTTGTTGATGCGGATGAGCGGAGCCATCGTGTTTGCGTTCATCGGGACGATGGTCTTCTTCTGGTTTCTCCGTTCGGTCCGACTGCGTTCATCGTTGATCGTCCCAATCATCGGTCTGATGCTCGGAGCCGTCATCTCCGCGATATCGACGTTTCTCGGACTATTTTTCCGTGCCAGCCAAGCGATCGAAGGCTGGTTCGTCGGTTCGTTCGCGTCCGTCCAAATCGGTCGCTACGAATACCTCTGGATCATCATCGGTGTCACAGTCTGCATCTTCTTTCTCGCGAGTCGCTTGACGCTCGTTGGACTCGGCGAAGACATCGCGACGAGCCTTGGCGTCAACTACAATCGACTGATGCTGATTGCGACTGGGCTGATCGCCCTATCAGTCGGTGTCGTCGCGACCGTCATTGGCAATCTGCCCTTCCTCGGCTTGATCGTTCCGAACATCGTCTCGATGTTTCGCGGTGACGATCTCCGTAGTAATTTGCCGTGGGTCTGCCTGATCGGCATGGCAACGATTCTCATCAGTGATCTGATTTCACGCACGATCATCCGTCCGTTTGAACTTCCGGTCTCCTTGATTCTCGGAACGGTCGGGGCAGCCGTCTTCATCATCATTCTGTTACGTCGACGGAAGACTGGAGGTGTCAGATGAGTACCGCGATTAGACAAAAAGAACATACACGAATTCAACCGAGCGTTACACGTGAAACCAATCGCCGAGCGTCTGCGTTTCAGTCGAAACGACTCGAGCGCCGCTACTGGATTCTCCTCATTCTGTTGCTCAGCGGCGGAGTGCTCAGTACGATCGGTCTCTTGCTCTACAACAATCCGGTTCCGTTTGATTCTCCGTCCTTTTGGCCGGTCGTCGAACGCCGGATCACCGCCGTCATCACGATGGCGATCGCGGCAATTTGCCAAAGTCTCGCGACCGTCGCCTTTCATTCGGTCACGAGCAACCGGATCATCACACCATCCCTGCTTGGTTTTGATGCCCTCTACTCGACGATCCAGACATCGATGATCTTTTTCTTCGGTGCGGGAGCACTCGTCGGCTTTACCGGCACGAGCGCTTTTTTGACACAGGTCGCGATCATGCTTGCGATGAGTCTCTTATTATACGGATGGTTGTTGTCCGGAAAATACGCGAACCTGCAGCTGATGTTGCTCGTCGGAATCATTCTCGGCACGGGTCTCAACTCGCTGTCGTCATTCATGCGAAAGATGCTCGCACCGTCCGAGTTCGATATCTTACAAGCACGATTATTCGGTTCGGTCACGAATGCCGACGCATCTTACTTCCCGATCGTCATTCCGGTCGTCCTTATCGTCGGTCTGTTGCTCTACTTCTCGTCAAGACGACTCAACGTCGTCGCGCTTGGAAAAGAGGTCGCGACATCGTTCGGCGTCAATCATCGTGGCAGTGTCATCTACTTCTTGATTCTGATTTCACTCCTGATGTCGATGTCGACGGCATTGATCGGACCGTTGACGTTCTTCGGCTTTTTAGTTGCGACACTCAGTTATCAGGTCGCTGCGACGTATGATCACAAATACGTCTTCCCGATGGCATTCGCAATTGGTTTCTTCGTTTTGACGACTGCCTATTTCTTCATGTATCACATTTTCAACACGCCAAGCGTCGTCTCCGTCATCATCGAACTGTTCGGCGGTCTGATTTTCCTTGTCGTGTTGCTTAGAAAGAGGTCCCTATGATATCACTCGAACAAGTTAAAAAATCGTATACAGATGAGGTCCGAATTGGTCCAATCGACTTAACGATCCCAAAAGGTGGATTTACGGCGCTGATCGGTCCAAATGGTGCTGGTAAGTCGACGACGTTGATGATGATCGGTCGTTTGCTTGATCTCGATGCCGGGCAGATTGAAGTCGCTGGCATGGATGTGACAAGTAGCAAATCGAAAGACTTAGCAAAGATCATCACCATCCTGCGGCAGGAAAATCATTTCGTGACCCGGCTGACGGTCCGGCAGCTCGTCGGCTTCGGACGTTTCCCCTACTCACAAGGTCGCTTGACGGCTGACGATGAGACGATCATCTCGAAATACATCGATTTTCTCGAGTTGACGTCGCTTGAGAACCGCTACCTCGACGAATTATCGGGCGGACAGCGGCAACGGGCGTATGTTGCGATGGTGCTCTGTCAGGAAACGGAATACATTCTACTCGACGAACCTCTCAATAACCTTGATATCGCCCGCTCGGTCCAGATGATGGGTTATCTACGACACGTCGCTGATACGTTCGGACGGACGATCATCACCGTCTTGCACGACATCAATTTTGCTGCGAAATACGCAGACCACATTTGTGCGATGAAGGATGGACAAATCGCCGCCTTCGGAACGGTTGCCGAAGTCATGGATGAAGCGCTATTATCCGAGATCTTTGAGACTCATCTTGAGATCATCGAAGGTCCATACGGTCCGATTGCTGTCTATTGATACTTATATAGAAATGAGGAATGAATGATGCAGATCGATTGGCTACCACTAAAACAGGTAACGCAAGAAGGCGAACACACTTACACGTTTCATTTGCAACGCCCAGATGGTTTCGTTTGGGAGGAAGGCGCCCATACGCATATGGCGCTAGAAGGGTTTAATGCAGGCGATAAGCCGAACCGCAGTCTGATTCGGCATATGTCGATCTCGACGCTCCCTCATGAAGGAACGATCGGCATCACGACACGGATTAAACCGGAATGTTCCGTCTTTAAGGAGACACTTCGACAGCTGAAACTAGGTGAGAAGATTGCTTTGTTTAAGACGCATTCGAACATTCCGCTATGCCGGGAAAATCGTACGGTGTACTTACTGTCAGCAGGCGTTGGTCTGGCAACGTTTCGTCCGATCATCTTGCAACATCAGGCTGACAGAAGTGGCATTCCGCACATGCACTCGTTGAATGTCGACTCGGCGCGCACTGAACTATTCAAAACTCAGCTTCCTTCGCACGAGCAGTTTAGCCCCGCTTATGTCGAGAGTCGCTCCGCTTACTACGATGCTGTCAAAGCGATGACAGCGGACAAGGAAGGGTTGTTCTACATCGTTGGTAGTGATGAATTTCTCCGAGACACGATTGACGTGTTGCAGGCTGCTAACATTCCGACGGCGCAAATCATGATTGATAAACGTCAGGACCAATTAGATACGTTTTTAGCATAAGGTACCAATGATTAGACTTCAGCATTGACTGGAGTCTTTTTGTTTTCTCAAAATAAAGAATCGGTATGTTATCTGTAAATATTTGTTATGATAAGTGCATCAACTGACTTTTGGAGGGTTGCTTATGAATTTTGTATTTGATCTCGATGGAACAATTTGTTTTAAAGGAAAACCGATGTCTCAAGACATCGTACAGGCGCTTCATGCAGTCGAGAACGACGGGCACCGTGTGATTTTTGCTTCAGCACGTCCTATCCGTGACATGCTACCTGTCATTCATCCTTCATTCCATGATCATATCTTAATCGGCGGAAACGGATCGTTGGTCGCATCGGAACAAACAATCGTTCAATCAAAATCGTTCGACGATCGTGAGCTTTCTTTTATCACAGAATTACTCGACAAGCATAAAGCCACATATTTAATCGATAGTGATTGGGATTATACATATAACGGACCGCAAGACCATCCTATTCTGAACAATCTAGATCCGGGTAAGACGGCACAAAATGTTCCGCTAGCTCACCATGATCGAATCATAAAAATCCTCATTTTGAGTGCCAACAATCTGAAATCCTTAGAAAACGAGCTGCTTCGAATGGATGTCGTTGTTCATTATCATGGATCGGAACAAGTATTGGACATTAGTCCGACCACCATCAATAAACGGACTGCTTTACAATCACTCGGGATCGAGAGCGAGGGATACATTGCTTTTGGGAATGACGCGAATGATATCGAGCTATTCAAAGGAGCACAGTATGCGGTCATGATCGGAAGCCATAAATCACTCCGTTTTTACGCAGATCACACCATTGACTCCACCAGTCCTTTAGAATCTCACATAGTCGAACAAATCAGGCATCTAAGCCAAAAATACGTCTATTCCACGTCGTATTCCTAAATAACGCCTGGTGAAATTTTCGGATCAATAGTTAAATCTCTATCAATAGTTACTCATCCAAAGAGGAATACGATGGGTAAGAATAATCCGCCCATCAAGAGCATTCCTACTAGGACAGCGATACTCGATTTGAAAACCGACAGCGTTTGTTCTTCTAGTGGCTTGAGCCGTTTCACAGGAATGAACATGGTCAATGAAGCAACGACTAATGCCAGTGGCTCAAGAATCGTTCGGCTCACTGAAAAGAAAATATCGATCATTAAAAAGACATGTAATACAAAGAAAAATCCCAATAAGCGAATGATCATTGCTTTATTCATATGTACTCCTTCATGGCTGCTATATATTTGATTTGTTTCATGAAACAGAATGCCCTCTAATTATAGCGCTTCACAGAATAATTTTGGAAACGCATTCAAATAACTGGTGATTTGGTATCGTTGTAAGTCATACTGACAGTAGGTATTAGAAAAGGAGTGTTGAAGATGGAATACAAAAAAGGACTCGAAGGCGTCATTGCCGCTGAAACACAAATCGGTTTAGTCGATGGAACGTTAGGTCACCTTATCTATCGCGGACACTGGGCAAAAGAACTTGCATTATCCTATTCATTCGAAGAAGTGGCGTATTTCATCTGGAATGGTGAATTCCCGACTGAAGCGGAACTGGTCACATTCAAGGAACAGATGACGAGCTACCGTGAACTTCCTTCTTACGTTAAGACGATTCTCGATACATTGCCGAACGAGATGGATGTCATGAGTACGATGCGAACAGCAATCTCGGCACTTGGTACACCCGCTTTCGCTTGGCCACCGACAATTGATCAAGCGATGCACGTAACAGCACTCTTACCAACAATCATCGCCTATAAATATCAAAAAAATCAAGGCGCTGACTTCATCGAACCGAATCCGGAACTCGATCATGTCGCGAATTACATCTATATGATTAAAGGACAATTACCGAGTGACGTCGAGATCAAAGCATTGACGGCGTATCTGATCTTAACGATTGAACACGGTATGAATGCTTCGACGTTTGCTTCCCGTGTCGTCGTCTCGACGGAATCGGAAATGATCTCTGGCGTCTGTGCTGCGATCGGATCCATGAAAGGACCGCTTCATGGTGGCGCCCCGTCAGAAGTCATTGAGATGATTGATGAAATCGGAACGATCGATAACATCGAACCTTGGATCCGGAACAAATTAGAAAAAGGCGAAAAACTGATGGGCTTTGGTCATCGTGTCTATAAAACTCGCGATCCGCGTTCAGAAGCCTTAAAAGTCGTTTCAAAAGATCTCGCGCAAGAGAGCGATTGGTTCAACCTGATTACACAAATGGAGCAAACGGCGATTGATTTGCTCGAAGAATACAAACCGGGTAGAAAACTGTATACGAACGTTGAATTCTTCGCGGCAGCCGTCTTAAAAGGACTCGACATTCCGAAAGAACTGTTCACACCGACGTTCACATCTAGCCGTATCATTGGCTGGACAGCACACATCCTCGAACAATCGCAAGACAACCGAATTTTCAGACCACAATCGTCGTATACGGGACCAATGCCAGAAAAAGCAGCTAAGTTTTAATGACTCATTGATTGGAGGACCTCTTTTGGCGAAAAGTGATCACCTATTAGCAATTCTTTGGATGCTTCAATCTGGTAAAAAAGTAACAGCCCAGTATATCTCAAAACAACTTGAGATGAATATCCGAACTGTATATCGTTATATTGATACTCTCTCGGCAAGTGGTGTCCCTATCGTTGCCGAAGCAGGTCATCATGGCGGATACAGCTTATTACCTCAATTCATAGAAGCACCTTTATTCTTCGATGCGGAAGAGCAGCAGTCTTTATATCATGCTGCTCTTTTTGCAGAAGAAGCCGGTTACTATGGTAATGCAGCCTTAAATCGCGCGGTATCAAAAATAAAACAGCATGCTTTAGATCCATCGACAAGTGTGCCGATCTTGGATGTGATTTCCTATCAACCCGTAAGGTCGTTGGAAGCCGAAACCTTACTACGGGAAATCGATCAAGCCATTCGCAGCCGAACAACCATACATATTCAATACTGTCGCGCTAATAATGAAGATATTCAATCACGTCACATCAATCCTCTTAAATTGACTTATTGGAAACACGCTTGGTATGTCACTGCTTTTTGTCAGTTAAGGGGCGCAACTCGTCATTTTAAAATCAATCGCATTAAAAGCTTTGAATTGTTGTTGAAACAATTCGATTTTCCAGATGACTTCGATGTTCAGTCTTCTTTTATGAACTCTTTGCTACCAAAGCAGAAAGAACAACAGGATGAATTAATTCTTACTGGTGACACTTCTACCATCGATTCAATTTGCCAACACTGGTACTTTAAGTATTGTTTGGTTGAACAAGATCGTAATCGAGCCGTCTTTAAGATTGAGACGAGCGTTTTAAACGAACAAGTTCCGAGTCTTCTTATTGCATACGGAACATCGATACGAGTCGTTTCTCCAGTTGAAATCAAAAGCAAAATCATTGATCGGTTAAACGAATTAATCGCTTCACATCAATGATTTATTTTCACTGACAGTAGTTGTCAAGGTAGCTTTTCTATACTAAATGTATCTCATATAGTAAAGGAAGCGGTTATGTTGACTCAAATTGTCTATTTATATGTATTCGATTCAATTTCAGACTGGGAATATGGTTACGTGATGCCAGAGTTACATTCACGAAGATATTTCAAAACAGATGCTCCACAATTAAATGTCGTTACGGTAGGACCAACGCTACACCCTATCACGACAATGGGAGGACTGCGTATTTTACCAGATATCGCAGTTTCTCAATTAGAGCTTACTTTAAAAGATGCTTTGATCCTTCCCGGTGGACAGACGTGGCAAGAGACTCTTCATGATCCCCTACTGAGTAAATTAGGTGACGCGCTGAGTAATGGAACGCTCATCGCTGCTATTTGTGGGGCGACAGAGGGATTAGCAAAGAGCGGATTCTTAGATCAGCGTTTTCATACAAGTAACGATTTATCTTACTTACAATCCGTTTGCTCGAATTATTCAGGTACATCTTTTTATCAATATACTCCAGTCGTCCGTGATGATTCGTTAATCACCGCATCAGGAATGGCTGCATTAGAGTTTGCCCATGAGATGATTCGAGCACTCGATGTATTTACACCAGAAACGTTAGAAGCATGGTACGGTCTTCATAAGACGAATGAAGCGAAATACTTCTTTGACCTCATGGCTGCAACGTCTATTAATCAGTGAAATTGCTCTTATACAAAAGTGGACTGACGCTAATCGTCGGTCCACTTTTTTGTATCAGTTTATCTCGGAACATTTTCTAAAGCGAAATGCAACACTTCGACTCCACACCCTGCCGCTTCTACATCCGGGCTACACGCATACGGTCCAATCTTCAAATCGGTCACGTCATGTAAGTGTGCGATCCGGAGTTGCTCTTTGTGCTCTCCTGTCACGTGATACAACGTGACATCTTGATTGAGATAGTGGAGTTCAAAGACAAGCGGTGCATCAAAAAACGTATTGTCGACATCCCGGCACGACCAGTCCGAGTACCCGAAGCTCGTCACGACGGCACCAAGATGCGATGGACCATCCGGAATGAACTCAGCCGAGACCTTCACCCAGTGATCGTCGTTCACATAAAGCAAAATCCCCGTTTGATCATATGTCGCATTCGGGTTTAACTTTACTTCGATCCGGCACTTGAACTCCCCTTCCGGTGCATCCTGCAACAATGCATGCCCCGTCAGACGGTTGAACTGATAATGGGTATTGCGCCAAAAATCCGTATCCGGATCCGTCATGAAGCGTAATGGTGTTTCCTGTTCGATACGTGTCGGTCGATTGATCCACTTCATTGATAATATCCTCCCTCTTAACGTCCTCTTAACTTCCGTAACTTTCGATAGCCACGAATGAGCATATCGAGCATACAATCCCTCCTATTTTCTATGAACCCTTAGACTACTTGACGAAGTCGTTGCATATCCTTATTCAATGCTGATCGTTTCAAACGTCTGTTCCGTATTAAGTATTGCACATCTGACCGGTTATCGTACATAAGTTGGATATGGAAATAATTGATATATTCAAGAATTGCGAATACATATAATAACAAGGCAAGTTGTGTTCCGGAGACGGGAAGCTCAGATCGGAAACGCATCCAATCGATTCCGAACGCAAACGCTGTCAGGACGATCAAAGCCAGATTGATGACACGACAGTGATGTAATCGTCGGACGACAGATACCGGGGTGACTGACGTTCCTTCCTTCTTCAGACGCCTTGACTTGCTGTACCAATACCAAGCTCCTTGAATCAACAAGAGCTCAAACAAAAACAATGACATCCAAAAGGCACTGAGTTCAAATAACTGCAGTCGTGGAAAGACACGATTCCCAAACCAACTCAGCGGTAAAATCGTGACGACCGTGAACAATTCTCCCCGGTACAGATAGGCGAGTCGTTCCGCAACGAGCTGCTTCATGGCGTCACCCATTCGATCCGGAACTTACTTCCTGGACCAAGCCGTGCGATCAATGGTTGATCAGCCTCAATCACGCGTCCGATGACGTTGACTCGCTCATCTGCCGACAAATTACGTTTCGTGATTTGAACCTCGCCCGCGTATCGTACGTATTTTTCATTATCGATCGTGATCGTTCCAAGCGGACGGGCAGACGGGTTTTGCGGGGTCAAATCGATCGTCGAAGGACTCATGCGCGA
The DNA here is from genome assembly GCF_018618915.1 of Exiguobacterium sp. s91. Classification (NCBI taxonomy): domain Bacteria; kingdom Bacillati; phylum Bacillota; class Bacilli; order Caryophanales; genus Exiguobacterium; species Exiguobacterium sp. s91. The sequence continues at coordinate 1,579,665 of NZ_JACSMZ010000001.1, forward strand.
CTCGACGGACCGAATGACATCCCGCGCCGGATCAAACCGATTCGTTTCCGTATCTCGTTGTACCTGTCGTCCGTTCGCCACGGCTCGGAGGATGATGATGCCGTCTTGCTCTGCTTCGAATTGTCGAATCGTCTCCTCCGTCAATCGTGGATCCCCAACAAGAATTCGGTCAACGGTCGCTTTTAAATCGATGTAACTGGCAAACGGTGCCGCATGCCGGTGTTCTTCAAGTGTCGGTAACGTCTCAAATAACGGTCCACGGAGTGTCCCGTCACCCGGTATGAACGCTTGAACCCGTAATCCTTGCGTCTGCAACCAAGCATTCTTTTCGTCAAACCACGTCCGGTCGAGTCCTGTTTCCGGTCGCGGATAAAAATTATGCCACGCTTCCGTGTGATCGATTCGCAGACCCTGTGCCTTCATCTCCGTCAATTCGTCTGCTGTTAACGTACTGGCGTTCAGTGCGACCATCATCTGTTTCGATAACGTCGCGATTTGCTGCGGGCTGATGCCGTAATCAAGACGCAGTCCTGTCACACCCCAGTCCGTTAACGTCGCTGCCGTTTCCCATGTCTTGCCGAGCGTCGCGAGCGACGCTGGTGCGATGTCCGCCACGAGTTCGAATCCGAGCTCACATGCTAAACGACCGAGCGCTTGCAAGCGTTCGACGTACAGTGAAGAATCGTCCTCGGGAATATGTAGCGATGTAAAGAGCGACGTAAAGCCAACAGCGCGCATCCGCTGTAGCCACTCGCTCGTCTCGTCTGTGATCGGTTCACTTAAATAGATTGATAATCCTTTCATCGACTCACTCCTTCTCTTCTCTACTTAGAGAAAAAGCAGCTGATTCCTTCTTTTGAGAAGGATTCAACTGCTGGTCAACACCTTAAATACCGTCTGCCATCTCTTCTTTGAAACCGAACCAATACGTGAACAGGAATCCTGCCGCGTACGAGATGACGAGACCACCGATGTACGTCAAATACATTCCGTTGTCGATCAACGGTGTTAATGACAAACCGGATACGCCGACTCCAAGCGCCGTCGTCTTCATCGTTGCTTGGAAGGCACCACCGACTGCTGCGCCGAGACATGCCGTTACGAACGGACGGCCGAGCGGCAACGTAACACCGTATAACAGCGGTTCACCGATTCCAAGGAAACCGACCGGAATCGCACCTTTAATGATGTTACGCAGGCGCGGATTGCGCGTCTTGACGAAAATCGCCATTGCCGCCCCGACTTGACCCGCTCCTGCCATTGCAAGAATCGGTAAGAGTGGTGTGTTGCCAATCGTGTTCAAGAACTCGAGATGGATTGGTGTCAATCCATGATGAAGACCAACCATGACGAGTGGTAGGAAGAAGCCAGCCAGCACGGCTCCGGCGAGTGGTCCACCGACCTCAAGCACGGCATTGATTGCTTTCATGATACCGTCTGACAGCAGTCCAGCAACCGGCATGATCGCATAGAGCGAGGCAAATCCGACAATCAGCACCGTAAACAGTGGCGTAAAGATGATATCGATCGATGCGAACATGAAGCGACGGATGTGTTTCTCAAGATACGTCATCAACCACGCAGCGAAGATGACACCAAACAAGCCGCCTCTGCCTGGAACGAGCGGTTCCCCGTAAATCGTGATGTCCGCAAGCACAGGGTTGAATAGAATCCCACCGGCAATCGCCCCGAGCACCGGTGTTCCGCCGAACTCCTTCGCCGTATTCCAACCGACAAGGATTGCGAGATATGCAAAGACCGTCCCACCGATCAAGAGTAAAATCTGCATCCATGTCTGTGTTGCATCGACACCCGCATTTTTTGCGAAGTTCGCACCACCGTTGATGATACCGGAAGCAACAAGACCCGGAATGAGCGGAATGAAGATGTTCCCAATTCGGCGCAAGAAGCGTTTGAACGGTGACTGTTGTTTTGCTTTTACTTTTTGCCGTTCGACGGCAGCTCGTTCTTCTGGCGTCAAGTTCGGATCAACGGACTCTTCCCCGATTGCGAGTCCTGTTTCGCGACTTAAGTGGTCTGCTACCCGATTGACCGTTCCCGGACCGACGACGATTTGCAACGTCTCGTCATCGATGACCCCCATGACCCCATCAATCTTCTTTAACGCATCGATATTGGCTTGCGTCGGATCCTTTAGCGATAAACGAACCCGCGTCATACAGTGCGCAAGCTGCCGGAGATTATCTTTTCCACCGACGTGCTCGAGAATCGCGTGTGCCAGCACTTCTTCCTTCTTCATCCTGTTTCCCCCTTAGAGTGCGTCTCGGACGAATCCGTTCGCTTGCTGTAATCGTTCGACGGCTTCCGCATGCGGAACATTCGCGAGAATCATGACGATCGCCGTCTTGACGTGCCCGTGCGCTTCACTAAAGACACGCTCCGCCGTTACGGCATCGACTCCTGTTGCCTCACAAATCATCCGCTTCGCCCGAATCTCCAATTTTTCGTTCGTTGACTGGACGTCGACCATCAGGTTTTGATAGACCTTGCCGACACCGATCATCGCCGCCGTCGAAACCATGTTCAAGACGAGCTTTTGTGCCGTTCCAGCCTTTAGTCTTGTTGACCCCGTCAAGACTTCCGGACCTGTTTCGACTTCGATCGCATAACGCGCGTGCCGACTTATGACCGCATCCGTGTTGCAAGAAATCGCTGCCGTCACCGCTCCGACTTCCTTCGCGTAATCAAGCCCGCCGATGACATACGGCGTACGACCGCTTGCTGCGATCCCGATGACCGTATCACGAGCTTCTAGCTGGAGCCCTTTTAAATCGTCGACGGCAAGCGTTCGACTATCCTCTGCTCCCTCGACCGCTTTGATCAACGCGCGTTCGCCGCCAGCAATCAAACCGACGACCATGTCTGGTGAGACCCCGAACGTCGGCACACATTCTGCCGCATCGAGAATCCCGAGTCGTCCGCTCGTACCAGCACCGATGTAAATCAAGCGTCCTCCGTTTTTGAATGACGCAATGACATGCTTGACGACTTCCGCGATGACGGGAATTTGTTCCCGAATGACCGTCGCGACCGTTTGATCCTCAGCGTTCATCACCCGTAAGACATCCTCGACTGTCATCTCATCGAGTTGCATCGTCTGTTCATTCCGACGTTCCGTTGCTAATTGATCTAACATCTGCTTCACCCTTTCTCTTCCCTCCCTTTATTATACAATTAAGAAATTTTAATTCAATATTATTTATTTAATTTTGAAATTAAATTTCGATATATAAAAATAAGGTTTTGTCCTTCTTTTTCAGGCTCGGTCTCTTGATTTCCTGCTTGTCGTAATTTCCTCATCCGCAAAGTCCAGTAACGCAGACATTCGCTCCCGACCAATCGTCGCGACGAGTAACGGGATGCGTGGTCCGTAGGATTGATCGATCGTCAGTTGATAGAGTAGCGTCGCATAGTATCATTAGTGAATAAAAAGCTGATTTTCACCCGTTAGATGCCTAACGGATAAAAACCAGCTTCACATGGACCACTTTTGTACGTCTCATGTTACTCATAACATCATTCGTACTGAAACCTGTATGAGGTTCTAAGATATTTATTAAAGAAGTCATTCACCAGAGGCGTAAATCATTTTAATTTCTCTTCCATATCCTCTACTGAACTAGAACTGTCGCTGTACTGTTCTTTCTCCTCAACGAGATATTCGATATCGTATGTACCCGGTTCGATTGTCCCGCCTTGTACCGTTTGTTTGAGAACGACGGTTTCCGATGCTTTGACGCGTTTCTTTTGTTGGCTTGTTTTACTCTGTTGCTTTCTTGAATCGAAGACGACTGTCCTTGATTTGCTCTCACGAACGATGACATTCAACAAATGCCCAGAGCGAGCTACGACATCAAATGCATGGTCTCCTGTGTTCGTCAATTTGTATTCAAAGACGAGTCCCTCTTTCGTAGTCCCTTTGAAGGATGTCTCATTCGTCTCACTCCCACTTTGCGGTTGAATCATACAACCGCTCAAACAAAGTATCATGGGGAATAACAACCATTTTTTCATCTGTAAAACTCCGTTCTGTGTGAAGAAATTTCTGAATCATTCCCACCCTGGGAGTGGGCGAGGTGGCTCCTCGACGAAAGCACGATATCCATCGAAGCTCAGTCCTTGACGTTGCGGATTATGGTTACGAATCAACGGATCACCTGTCTCGTCCTCATTCTGCCAAAACCGATGTTCCGTTTGAAAGATCATGATCGACGAATACTGGAATCGCTCTGCCATTAGATATTCTCGAATCGATTGCATCACTTGTTCAAAGCGCGAATCCGAGTCGTAGCTACTGCCAAGACGTTCTTGTTCTTGTTTCCCTTCGAAAATCTTAACCGAGAAATACGCATCCCTCTTCGCAATCGGATACTCGATTTCAACGCGAACCGAGTCGACGAAGCGAATCGGTCGTGGTTTGTTCACTTCCTCTTCAGAATTGTGATTCTCTACATAATAAGTATTTGTTGCAATCGAGAAGTCCTTGAACTCCCAGAACATATCGCCTTGCGAAATGATCGCATATTCAAGGAACGTGCCGAAGTTCTGTCCAATCGGATCAGTCTCCTCTGTCGACAACTCATGAAACATCCAGTGCATATAGGGTGTCTCATCTGTCTTCGCATCTTCCGTTTGAATCAAGACATATCCTTCGTTCATTTCGCCAATCATCAAGAAATGATCATAGTCTTCATGGATCAGGTCGTACTCTTTAGCTTGGATTGTCATTTCAATGACTTTCTCAAGTGGATAGAGTTCGATGCCGAGACCTTGAATCATAAACAATTCCGCTCCGTCATGTAAACGAAGGAATGTCTTGTATTCACTTGGTAACGTTAAGTTGAACTGCTGTTCAAATGACTGAATCGCCTGTTCCGTCACCGGGTCATTCAAATTGAATTGAGCGACTCCAGTATCGTATCGTCGCTGAATGAAGGTCGACCCGTGATTGATTTTTTGTGATAAGACGTCAAGTACCGCTTCGATTTGGTTCATTTCTTTCATGGGTCCCATCCTTTTCATCTTCGTATTCGTGAATGATACGACTTCACCCTATATACCATACCATTTTTTCAATTATTTGGTGTATTCCTTCCTACTCGTTCTGTGGTATTCTCGTTCTAATATCATTTTAAAAAATTGCACTCGAAGAGGTGACCCATGTCTAAATCATCATCGATGTTGCTCATATTACTTGCTGCGATCTTTTGGGGCACGACGGGAACCTCACAAGCCTTTGCGCCAGAGGATGCACATCCGATTGCAATTGGTGCCGTTCGTCTGGCTGTCGGTGGACTGTTCTTACTCTGTCTCGTTCTCTTCAAAGGAACGCTGACGTTACGCGACTGGCCGGTGCGGACGATTTTACTTGCTGCCGTCAGCATGGCGGCTTACCAACCGCTGTTCTTCTCAGCTGTTTTGATGACCGGTGTCGCCGTCGGTACCGTCGTCGCAATCGGTAGCGCACCGATCTTTTCCGGGTGTATCGAGTGGCTGTTCCTAAAGAAACGTCCAGCGTTGCTGTGGTGGGCATCGACCGGACTATCGATCACCGGCTGTCTGTTGCTTCTGAACAATCAAGGAACGGTTGCGATTGATCCAATCGGGATCATCCTTGCACTCGGTGCCGGACTATCGTTTGCCGGGTACACGTTCGTCAGTCGAGATCTCGTCAAGACACACGCGCCGCTGTCAGTCGTTGCCGTCATTTTCACGACAAGCTCCTTGCTGTTGTCGCCTCTGTTGTTTTTATTCGACCTCTCCTGGTTGTTCACGTCACGTGGTGCCGGAATCAGCCTCCACCTCGGCGTCGTTGCGACGGGAATCGCTTACTGGTTATTCGCGAAAGGACTATCGAATGTACCATCGTCGACTGCCGTCACGCTCTCGCTCGGTGAGCCGCTGACAGCTGCCTTGCTCGGTGTGTTCGTCCTCGGTGAAGAATTAAGTGGTACGGCTTGGTTCGGAATCTCGTTATTGTTACTCGGAATCGCCTTATTGATCGGTTCGTCTCGCCTAGCAGCGCGCCAAACCGTTTTGACAGAAGAACGACAAACTCGGACTGGAGGCTAAATCATGCAAGAAATCACGCTTGAAAAACTACAATTTCGCGAAGATTATCACATCGGACTCGATCAGTTCTTGATCGATGTCGCAAATGGTAACCGATTGATCTTTCATTTCCGTGGGCATACGGAGGAGACGATGATCATCGTAGGTGACTATAGCTGTAATTACTTCCGATTGAACTTCGAGGCGGATGCGATTCTGCTTCGTTCACCGGACCTCTATGAACTAAAAGAAGATGTCGAGATCAATCCGATTCCACTTCTGACGCTGACCGATTCAAAGCTACTGACGTTTGCTCGTAAAATGATGAATCTCGATCCTACAAAAGACTGGGTCCATTACTGGCTGCGGGCGTTCGAACAGGATTTTCATGTCTTGTCCCCCCGTCCACCGGTCCTGACTGATCTCGGACATAAGCGTAGCGATGCAATCGTCACCTATTCATTTGATTCGCTCATTGTTGAATGACATAAAAAAGCCCTACCTCGCCAAAGGTAGGGTATTCGTTCATCCCGTCCAACGACTCGCGCCGGACGGTTACTATGATTATAGATACAAGGATAAGGTTTTCTCAACCGACTGGACGGAATCGACCGGACTGAACCGCTGTACGACACGTCCTTGGCGATCGATTAAAAACTTCGTATAGTTCCATTTGATCTTTGACGACAGTAGACCCGACCGTTCGCGTTTTAGGAATGTATAAAGCGGATGTTCATTTGATCCATTGACATTTATCTTCTGAAACATCGGAAACGTCACGCCATAGTTCAGCTGACAGAACTGCATCGTCTCTTCCTGACTCGCGAACTCCTGCTGATTGAATTGATCGCACGGAAAGCCAAGCACCGTGACTCCTTGCTCGTCATATTTATCGTACAATGCCTGTAGTTCGCCAAGTTGTTTGACGAGCCCACACTTGCTTGCCGTGTTGACGATCACGAGGACACGCCCCGCATAGTCACCTAATGAAACAGTCTCGCCCGCTGCATTTTGTACGGTTGCATCGTATACGGTTTGCATGTTTCCCAGCTCCTTTGCCCCGAGTATAAGACAAAACGCGCACCCTGTCGTTTTCAGGCATGCGCGTAATGCTTTACCAGATCGTCTCTTCTTTGTCGCTCAGTTTGATGACGAACGGTAGGATCAAGACGAACAAGAGACTGACGTATCCGAGCGATAAGTAATGTTGCGAGTCTTTTGAAATGTATTGCTTCACGCCGCAGTTCGGACACGCTTTTCCATGTTTCGCAAATCCGACAGCGAGCACTTCTTTCGTTTTGAACGTATATTGGCAATTCGTACAACGTACCATCTGACCATCTCCTTCATCCTTATCTACTGGTGGATTCAGGAAAAAGTTTCATGAAAATAAAAGTAACCGACATCTTACCTCATCGATTCTTCCCGGTCGCTTAACCGGATTAGAAATGGCAAGAACAGGACGAACAAGAGACTGATATTCCCGAGTGAAAGATAAAATTGCGACTTCCGCGACATGTATTGTTTCACGCCACAGTTCGGACACGTCTTGCCTTTCCCATGTATCGCAACACTGACAGCGAGTACTTCCTTTGTGCTGAACTTATACTGACAATTCGTACAGCGTGCCATGACATCATCTCCTTTTCTGTTATCTACTGATAGATTTTGGAAAAGGTTCCGTTGCGTCGATGGGTTGTAAACGCATTTTCAAAAATTCATAGCTTCCACCATTCGTCGCCTGTTGGAAGCGTTCGACTGGAAGGAAGCCACTTTTCGTATACAAGCGAATCGCCCGCTCGTTGAATGTTGCGACTGCTAATTCAATTTGTTTAGGTGCATATCGGTCCATGATGAACGAAAGACCGGCTTCTAAAAATGCCACTCCATTTCCTCGGCCCGTCAAGTCTGGTCGCATGCCAAGCCCGACGTCAACGACGTCTGCGTTTGGTTCAAATACATAATAACCAATCAATTCTTCCCGATCCAACACAGCAAAATAATGTTCCGTCCGCTTTGCTGGATCGAGAAATTCTGCTAAATCTTCTTCGTCATTCGGCATATCATAAAATGCAAACGCCTCGTCATATTGCCACTCGTAGGCAATCTGTTCCGCCTGTCGTTGCGTCAGCGGTGAAAATGTATAGCTCATCAGGATTCAGCTCCTCTTGGATTCCTCAACGAGATCGATTCTTTCGATAGTCTAACAGTAGCGGCAATACATTTAATCCGATCGAGATGAACGTCAATACCCACAGTGCCCGCTCCATGCCCGGTACGACGTCCTGTAACGCTGCCCAATCCTCCCGCGCCACAAATTCCGCAACGAGTCGGTATTCAGCGCACAAAGTCAGTGCCGTAAAACTCAGTCCGAGCACCATCAGGAAACGATAGTCCTTACCAATCAAATAAAAGATAATATTCAGTGCCGTAAATCCAATCGCCAGTAACCCCAGTATGATCCACATCGTATCGTCTCCTCTCGCCTCTCCTTTTTACTATATTTGGAATCCATTAATCGGTATATCCGCCTAGAGTTGGATTTTCTGTCCGCTCAGCGAAATAACACTCGAGCAGCCGATGATGGAGTAACGTTTCGACCAAACGGACGGTTTCGAGCGTTGCTGCAAAATCAACCTGTTCAAAATCCGTATGCTCATGCAGATAACCGACGGACAAGTTGACAGCTGGAATAGCTCGTAGCGCGAATAGTTTCGCATCACTGCTCCCCCCGTACCGTGTCGTTCGCCAATCTGGCATATCACTCAACAGACTGGCTTGCTCAAAACATGCGCCAAAAGCCGTCTCACAAAAATCAAACTCGCCATAACAACCTGTAACGATGTCGCGTGTACCGCGGCGATCAAAGACGATTGCTGCGTCGACGTCCTCTAAAAAGGATGCGTCCATCGCTTCCGTACCACGACAACCGATTTCTTCTTCGACTGAAAAAGCGAGCTTGATCGTTCCGCGGAAGTCAGTCGCTGGGATGCGTTCCATGAGTTCAAGAATCGCAGCGATGCCTGCTCGATCATCTGCCCCAAGAATCCCGCTTGAGCTCGTTAAGATTGTTCCTTCCTGAAACAGCGTCCGGTACGAATCGATACGTTCGACGGTATCAAGATGTGCCGATAATAAAATGACCGGTCCTTCCCCTTGATGGTAGGTCACGAGCAGGTTCCCTTTTTCATCGACAAAAGAATCGTCAGCAAACCGGCGGACTGCCTGTTGTAAGCGACTACGAACCATCTGTTCCCTTCTGCTTTGTCCAGGAATAGCGAGCCATCTTAGCAGACGCTTTCTGAAGCGTTGCAACTCCAGCCCTTGTATCGTCGATGCGTCTTGTTTGATGCGGTATAAGACTTCCGCTAAATCCAGCAACAGCGAACGCTGCTCTCTCACTTCAAGTTGAATCCACCGACTCTGTAAGGACACGGTCAACCCTGGAACCGCGTCTGCCGCTAAACGAAGCAAATACCGTTGCTGGTTCGTCAGCAAATCCTGCGTATAAACCCGAGCAGCTCGTTTACCGTGACCGTCACAACAGGAACTTGTCAAAATCCCAAGTTCGTTCATCATACGAACGATACATCGGACATACCCGTCAAACAGGTGATAGGGTAACGCTTGTCTTCTTGGATCAAACAATGCTTCCATCCCATGATCGTCAAGTGGTGCATGACGCTGTTTTGCTTCTTCGATCCAATCGAGGATCTCTTCATCCGTCACTTCTTGTTGACCCGCTCGTTGCATGACATCTTGTACGCAAGCTGACCATGTCGGTTCCTCGATGACTTCCCCGCTTAAAATGCCATATCGGATCCACTTGCTTTCATTTCTCATCTCACATCGACTCCTTTAGTATTGGTACCTATAGAGTAGCAACACCGCTGTGACAGCTTGTCACACACGTTGGTCCGCCCTATGATGAAAGAAAAGAGACAGGAAAGGATGAACGGGATGATAACGAGTTATACGCGTTCGCAAGAACTACTCCGCACCATTCGGGAAACGACAGATCGAGATGAAAGAAGACAATTGGAAGACGAACTGACGAATCTGTACGTCCGCCAAGCGGAGTACTCGAAATTTTCGGAGACACCGGATTATGACGCAGCGCGTCGCGCATTGACTAAGGCAATCCGCCTTCGTCCGAAGCATCCACTTGCGAATTATCGTCTCGGCTATGTTCATTATGTCGATCGTCAGTATGCGGAAGCGATTCACCATTTCAGTCGAGCGCTCGACGGTACGGTCGACGATGCTTTGAGCGACATCCAGACGACGCTGACGCATATGTTTGTCGTCAACTGCAGCATCTACCTAGCGCGCGAATCACTTGCTGAACTCGAATACCGAGAACACGAGGAGCACCCGGACGAAGCGGCACGACTTAACAAATACCGAAACGAATTACTCGTTGAAGATGAGCACCTGTTTGATCGTCTTTATTATCGAAAAATTCAAGACGGAACTGAGACGTTGATCAATGAACGTTCGTTTCAAGAATATCAAGCTGACGATCAAGAAATCGTCTTACGAAGCAGTTCAGAGGGAACCTTCGTCGAGTGGAAAAATCAAACTATCTTACTGAATCCGAACGGTTTCTTGACACTCTTCGTGATTATGACGAACACGACGTCGACGTATCCTGCGCTAGCCGAGCGATTGACGGAATTGAGTGGTCAATCAATAACATACGATCATGTTCGCCAGCTACTGCGTCGTTTACGAAGTGATCTATTTTTCTTTCAGGACATCGTCCAAACGACATCGCTTCGCATGAATGATGGCACGCGAATGAATGGCTTTTCTGTCGCTGATGGTGTGAAGGTGACGATCTTATGTCGAGCGGATCATTTGTTGAACTAGAGAGATAAATGGATATCATTGATAAATGAGTGATTCGAGCGCTATACTCTTACTTTCGCATCCGCTACTTAGGAGGAGATTACGAATGGAATCACTGAAGGAGTCATATGTAAAGCTTGACGGGTACGTCGTCGTCAAAAAAGATGGTGGTCATGTACCACACGAGGAATTTCTCGTCGAATTCACCAGCTGGCTAGAGACAAAAGGTCGTGTCTGGACAGGACTTTCTACTCAAGTCGATCAAGACGGCAACGCCATCGACAACATCAAATAACTACATATCGCAAAAAGACCGGTCGAAGAAGCATTTCTTTGACCGGTCTTTCGATTGCTACTCCAAGAAGTTGATTCGTACTCCGATGATTTGTTTATCTCGATTTTTCTTTACTTTCAGATGATAGATGCCGTCTCCATATCCAGACTCGGTCATGATACCCGCTTGAAACAAATGGACGTCCTGTTGACCGAAAAAGAGTTCCTCGGCTAGTTCCTCCTCACGAAACGCAACATCATCACCAATCAGTACAAATCCCGAATCAATCGCAATCTCATGCGAGCGCGTCCATCTGCCCGTCGGCTGATCGACACCTTCGTATACTGAAAGCAAACGAACCGTTCCATCTGAATCATATGTGATGGAAGCCGTCCATGCGCCAGACTTCACTTGCTCCAAGACAATCGATGCTACATCTTTTTCAGTCGAATCCGTCACGAGCAGTCGATGACTACTAACACTAAAAGTACCCAGGGTAATCTTTTTATTAGCCCGGTCACGTAACATTTCGGATTCTACCCATTCGTTGAGTGAAGAGGCACAGTATTTTTCAAGTCCCTTTTTAGGATGCCACGTGAAGACGAGCTCTTGTAAAAAACGACGTCGAATCCGGTAGCACAACCGTCTCCCATCTAAATGTTCACCAAAGCAGATCATATCCTCCGGTAAACCATCTGGACGATTTATCTGATGGTGGATGATATCTTCGACTTCAGAATGACTCGATTCAGTAGGTATCGAATAGAGTTGCCAGTCATGAATGGCTGCACCATTTGATTCCTGCATGAGTGAAATGTAATCCGTCGGGAATTTTACACCGAGGATTTTTTCTGCACGCTTTAGATCGATTAGTGATACACCCGGGCGTTTAGACAATGGATTGATCTGTTTGATGGCTGGTTTCATGCAACACCTCCGATAGCTGAAGAGTGAATTTACTCTTCATTCTCAGCTTCATATAGTTCATCATTGACTTGATACGTGATGATTTCTTCTGGCATACTCCGAATGACGTTTTCTAACGAATTCACCGATCGATCGTTTGAACATATGAAAAAACCACATCCGTCATGACCAGGCTTGATAAGCACCGATGGAGGATTTCGATCAAACGAAGCAACTGACAGATATTGTTGAACCCCCCAATGCTGCCTTTCATCAAACGTAAATTTTAAATTATCATAATTCGAAATCACGTAGAAGACATTTTCTTCTCCCAACCAGTACGTCTTACGAACGACGCGTCTGAGTGCTTCCTTGTTCTTTAACTCGACTGTAAAATAGACAAGCGGATCTAAATGATGTTTGCGATTCGGATAAACCGTTTGAATGGTATAGTCAACATCCTGTTGCTGAAAGAACTGCTGATGTCGTTCTCTTAATACATATTCATCTGAAAAATACAGATACAGTGGAAAATCATTTCGATGCTCTAAAAACTCAAACAAAATTTTCTTCGTCGGTGTAATACATTCGTCTCCCTCTGACGGACTAATTAAATATGCCGTTTTAATTGACTCGTCCATATCTAAAAAGTGACCGAACAGACGACCTAAATAACCCGTCACTACATATTCCTCAATCCAGATTTTTGTCATGCTTATCTCCTTTAGTACGTATAGGTACATCATTAATATATGCTGAACTGTTTGAAACAGGATTAATCCAAGATGACGATTCAACTCTTGAAGTTATTAAAACAGTATCACTACAAGCAAAAGCAGTTTTAAAAGTTATGAATTCAACATTCCCAGCACCTTACGCAATCAGAAGAAAAACAAACACAGCGTATTAGATGAAAAATGGATGAGATATTCGATGAAATTTTTAATCAATGATTTTGGTATGACATCTAAGTTTAACGTTTTAGGTATTAAAACAACAAATAAAAAAGTAGTTGTAAGTGATCAAATATTAAGCGATCCAAAAAAACTAATGAATAACGTATCACAATTTTTAGATCAAAGTTTTTTACAAGAAGTTCCTGAGCTAAATTCGGTGTGACCGTCAAGAAGAAAGGTCATATTACGATGATTTAAGCACAAAACTTTTCGATCATTCTTTATGTTCTGTAAAAATAATAGACCGATAGCGCATCCGGTAGCTTTCCTCGTCCATTTGAATGATTTCTGCACGATGTAAGAGCCGATCAAGAATAGCTGTGACGATTCCATTAAAAGTAAGTCTCACTTATTTTCGTTTACGGCTACCAAAGCATCTTGGTCATAGACCAGTTCACGAGTCCGTCCGCCAAAGAAACGAAACGCATTTTCATGACACCTCATCATGTCTGCTACTTTAAACGGTCGATCGAGCCATTCGACATACTTGTAACGAGAATGTGTCAAAACGAAGGCGATAAACCGTCCTCTCGTTTCTGAATTATCTTCATGGGAGAGCGTAACCATCCCGAAATCGACTTGAATCTGTTGACCTGGCGGTAACTCTTGAACGGCAACGTACTTTCGTTCTTTCGTCATTCTGCTGATACCATGCTCTTTTCTCAAATCACGTACATAGAGTCGGACCGTACTTTCTCCGACCTGAAGATTTGAATGACGTTCTCTGAGCCAGTCTTCCACTTGGGAAGCTTTCAGGGTTGGGTATTCCTGTAGCCATGACAAAATTTCTTCCCGATAGGGATCCAACTTTCTCACTTTACGCTGTCGTTTGCTATCCCACTGATCAAACGTCGTTCTATCCATTGATAAATAATCATAGACACGATTTCTACTCACGTTGAGCTGCGTTGCAATTTGAGAAACATTAAATCCTTTGGATTTTAATTGATGAATCGTTCCGTAGATCATCCACTTTTCCACTCCTAGTTCATCTCCCTACATCTGTTCTAAATACAGTGTAGCGAAGAAGTATTTGATTCGAGAAGTGTTGGATTTAAATCGTCGTGGATTGTTGTCTTCCTCTTTGCAGTCACAAATGATGGGACTCGATCCTACAAAAGACTGGGTCCGTTACTGGCTCCGTGCGTTCGAGCAGGATTTTCATGTCTTGTCGCCCCGTCCACCGGTTCTGACCGATCTCGGACATAAACGAAGCGATGCGATCGTCACCTATTCATTTGATTCGCTCATCGTTGAATGACCTGAAACATTTCATACGCAAAAGATCCACGAAACGGACAATCGTTTCATGGATCTTTTCTATGCAAATTTATAGGCACACATTATAAACGGTCAATCGTATACTCCATCATCCAGCATGTATCTTCATTGATTTTTTTCACTATCTGAAACCCGCATTTTTCATAAGCTCTAATTGCTCTAAGATTTGCTACGGCGGGATCTAAAATAATTCGATTTACTTCCTTGTCTCGAGCAATATCTTCAATGAATAACTTTATCATTATCGTTCCAACACCCTTATTAAAAAGTTCAGGATAACCAATAAACTGGTCTATTCTAAATATGATAAAATTCACAGTGAACTGAACCTCGAATGATAGACACTTGAAAAAAAAGTGCATCATTCGGGGTTTTTCGTGTGGATACGAATCGCTATAATGAACCTATTCAATCAGACGGGAGAAACAATCATGAGTAAAATCATCTTCACCATGACCCAAATCAATCAGCTCGAAGAAAATCCGAACGTCGCTTCCGTATCAGAACGCTCGATCCAGTACACGACCGAGTTCAATGTCAGGGCCGTACGTGAGAATATGGAAGGAAAGGGACCTCAACAAATCTTCATGGAGACCGGATTCGACCTGACGGTGATCGGGAAACGAAAAGCGCATTCTGCGTTGATTCTCTGGCGCAAAACGTTCCGAAAAGACGGAGAGGAGGGTCTCCGGAACGATAAACGTGGAAAGGCTCTGGGAGGCGGACGCCCGAAGACAGACGAGTCGATGGAGAGACGGTTGGCGAAGGCAGAGGCACGGATCAAATACCTGACGGCAGAGAACGAGCTCTTAAAAAAGCTAGAGCAATTAGAGGGGCAGGCGAAACGTACGAACTGACACCAGCAGAGAAATATCAGGTCATCAACACCGTCATCCGCACCGCACAGATTAAGAATCTCGTCCGCCCATTATGTGAGATTGCCGGAGTGAGCCGCAGTGGCTATTACGCTTGGTTGAATCGTGCCGAGGCGGATTCCCTCCGGGAAGAGTGTGATCATCTAGATGCGACACTCCTCAAGAGCATCCATGATAGCCATAAAGGCAAATCGGCTATCGGGGGCTGTACATGGAGGTGTTCGCCACCATCGGTTTCCCGATCAACCATAAACGGATTCTCCGACTGATGCGCAAATTTAACATCGTGACTAAAATCCGGAGGATGAACCCGTACCGCAAGCTCTCTCGGGCGACGCACGAGCACCGCGTCGTGCCGAACCGATTGAATCGCGAGTTCCGGCAGAGCGAGCCTGGGAAGGTGTTCGTGACCGATATTACCTATCTCCCCATCGCCTCCGGCGAGAACGTCTATCTGTCTTGTGTGAAGGACGTCGCCACACGCGAGATCGTGGCATACAAACTATCCACGGATCTTCGTATGGACCTCGTCTTTCAGACGATGAAAAAGCTCGAAGAGCATCTCCAGGGGAATCGACATCCCGAGGCGATGATTCATTCGGACCAAGGCTTCCACTACACCCATCCGGGCTACCAGCGACTCATTGGCGACCTCGGATTGGTTCAGTCCATGTCCCGTCGGGGCAACTGTCTCGACAACGCACCGATCGAATCGTTCTTTGGTCATCTGAAGGACTATGTCGCCAACCGTTCGTGCGAGTCAATCGAGGAGGTCCGAGAGATGGTCGGGGACTACATCAGCTATTACAACTACGAACGCGGTCAATGGAACCTAAAAAAGATGACCCCAAAACAATATCGGGACCATCTGATCGCAGCATAGAAAACGTGGTCTTTTTATTAAACTGTCCATTTTACGGGGCTCAGTTCATTAATCACGAGTTGTTCTTTTTATGTATATTCTTCTCGTTGAAAAGATCACTTTCTATGTAATAAATATTATATATTTTAAAAACATAATAATAATTGCCAAAAGGTGAAATTCAAATAACAGACATAAGCACCTATAAAGAATAGATACTTATGTCTAAAAAGTATATGAATGATATTAGCTTTTTTCTCTTTTAACGTCTTCAACTGTCTTAAAAATTCGAGAGTAAACGTTATTGATATTCTTCTCGTTCACTACATCATCATTCAAACCGTACTCCCAGTAACGATATGAACTTTTCTTTTCTTTTAGATAGCCTGAGGCATAGGAATGATTCAATTCACTTGCTTCTTTGTAAGACAGTCCTTCAGTTACAAATGGCAAAAATCCTTTTGTAGTTTGAAGGAAGAAAATTGGTATTTTGAGATTATCATAAACAGTTACATATTTTTCGTCATCTGCCTTTTTCAAATTACCTTTTGTAATGAATACAGCATCAAAGTTAGAAGAAACTTTTTTTGTATCTTTCAACTGTTCCAACGATAAAGCTTCAAACTTAATATTTTCTTTTTGAATATGAGGTTTTTCTCCAACTATACCTATCTTTAAGTAAGCACCATTATTTAAAGATGCATTTTCTTCTTTTGAGGTTTCTGTACTACATCCTGATAGTGCAAGTGCAGTCATAAGAGAGCATAGATATATATTTTTCATTAGAAGATCCTTTCATTTCAATTAGCAAAATAAAAAATACAAGCAGTTAATTACTTTACCTTAAAATAAATACAGTAGGTTTTCATTAATCCGAAATTACTATAGCAACATTTCAAAAACGAGTATAGCCTGTTTTATAAATATACTTATAATGATTCGATGTGTGCGATGCATTAAACTCTATCGAAGCCGCTTTATCAATCCCAAGATTTACAGAGCCACCTCCAGTAGTTGATCCATTGTCGAAAAAGTCACCATTAACAATCCAATAAATTCGATTTGCGTCCTCTAACTTCGTATATACATCCCCACCAAATTGTTTAGATCTTCCAGTTCCAAGATGTGCTCTATTCATAGATACGTTTAGTATTTTTTTTATTGCTCTAAAACTAGTACCACCCTCATTTGTTTGGCAATAAAAATTGAGTGATGGTTTGTATGTACTAGTTACAGTAAATCTCGTGTTAATTGTTCGATAAGTAGCTGACGTCGCAGCAACTGCTTGCGATGTTGCCATAGTTCCTACTAAACCTTTTGTAATAGCATTTGAAGAATTTTTAACCATTGGATTTTGTGTATTCGAGATAATTTCTCTTGCAGCTTGAGTTTCGGAAATCCCTTGCTCATCAGATATCTGTTCCACTACTTGATTGAATGTTAACACATCACTTACCACTGTATCTTGATCTGAACTGTTTATGTCAATTAATCCTTCATTCTGTGAATTCGTAACATCGTTTATTGTCGATGTATTGTTTTCTGCAAACACAGGAACTGATACTGATGAAATAAGGCCCCCTATTAACAAACTAGTAATTAATGGTTTTTTTAAAATCATAATGAAAACTCCCTTTGCGTGTAATTTATGCCCAAAAAAAGTATATTTTTTGTACAATCACATTATTAGCACTTTTCTTAGTGATGTCAATTCATTCTTCAGTTGAATTTTTAATGATAAAAATCACTATTCAATCACTTTTGTGTAAGTTTATATATAGAAAATCAAATGCAAAAAATAATGTTTTTATACTTTCTACTGATCATTTAACTGATATGAAATATAAGGCGTTGCAGTCCTTATTATTCAAATAAAATGTTGAATATTTCTTTTTAAATAATCTTAGCATATAAAATATCGAGCGTTTTAAAATTGGTATTTTTTAGAATTTATTTTTTTGTCTTTTGTGTGAACTAGTTTACTAAAATTTTTATAGTATATTAGTGTAGAAGTTAATATTCAATCACTATGAAATAATTTATAAGTCCAACAGAACAAAAAAACCACTCTAATGAGTGGTTTTGAAAAATCTAGATTCAGCACTATCTTATTCACTATTTTGTACCTTAAAAATTAATTGACCATTATGAATCGATTAAGCCTGAGGACGTTTCCGACATAAACCATAGTATTGATAGAACTATAATATACTTTTTTATTATACACTCACATGCATTTTAGTACTCGAAGAGGAGTACTTAACTATATGTCAGTATATCTTATATATCCTTGACTATGCAATGGACTGTGCAATGAGTGTTTAAAACTCACGGGATGCAATGAGTGTGTTTCTAAGTGTCTTCTATGTGGTACAAATCCATAAATTTATGAAGTGTGCAGCTACTCCTCGCGGGAACGGGAGGCAGTGAAAAAATCAAGATATTACTACTTGGGGAAAATCAACTATCAATCACTGGGGATGTTATTGAAATCAAACGCGTCGTCGATACACTCACGACCGGTAGTCAAGTTGATCTATTGCTCAAAACGTCTTGCATGAAAAAAATCAATGTCATCCTTCCAAATAATCGAGATATCGTCACGAATGAGCAAGTTACTTTCATTTTTGACTAATAAACGGGAAAGGGGTGGTTCCCTTTCGCGAGTTCCAGTCAACACACCCTTCCGACTTCGCCAGACCTTTCCCTGGATTCCCTTATGGGAGAGTCTTAATAACATCATTGATTATCCATATTTACCGAATTAAAAAATGTTTAAAATCCCCTGAATTTTTCTTGTTTTTAAAATAATGACATATTAAGGAGTAAATACATGAACGAATTGATTAAAGGCACTATCGAAATATCTTCTGCGATCGGAGCGGTTTGGGCAGCAATTGCGGCACAAAAATCAGCTAGCACTAGCGCTAAGCAACTAAACACACAAATTAAAGAACAGGAAAAAATTGAGCGCCCCAGAATAGCTCCTTTAAATAAACAGTTATCAGTCGAAATTCCCTTCCCTTTAGTAGACTGGTCAAGAAATGCTCAAAATCAACTTAATTTACTTGTAGGATATTCGAAATTTAGTGAATTTACTATTCCGGTAATCAATACAGGTAAATCGTTTGCTCTCAATGTAGGTTACTATTATGAACTAGAAGGCGGTATAGATGCAATTGAAGACAAGGCTTACGATGATCATTCTATAATCGGTCCAAGTCCTGAAGAAAGAATGCAAGACCTAGAGCAATTCGAATTTAATATAAGAGCTATCGATTCTAGACCATCTCCAAATAGATGAATGCAGTTTATTGCCGAGGTAGTGTTTTATATTAGTTATGTTCCAATCATTCAAAGTAATGCAACAGAACAAATTCAAATACCTAGTTATTTTGTTGCTTTAAGCAATGTTTATTTACTTAATTGTTGGGATGAGAAAAACAGTGAATTGATTAATCCAAAATTGATCCTAACATTTTTTTATAAAGATCAATTTAACAATGAGCATGAGGATAAATTCAGAATGCGCTTAGGCAACCAAATGAGTCAAAAAGATTCTATTACAAAAGCATGGATTGAATTCGAGCCAATAAAACAAAACAAAGAATAAACCCTGTCACCTTGATAGGGTTTATTCTTTGTTTCTTAAAATTTTTATTATTTAAAATAAAGTATTCCATATTGCAAGACCGACAACACCATCTGCATCAAGTATCTTAAGCTTCAGATATGAGCTGACCTTTGACTCCGTTTGCTTGTCGAACTTGCCTGTGACGAATGCCCCGACCGCGCGTTGAATACGCTCTACGTCCTTCTGCTTCATCCCTTTTGCTCCGACATACAACGGTTTTCCTGGATATGTCACGATCGCGTTCCCATTACCTTGCGTCGGCTTCGGGTTAGCTTTAGGCTTTGAAGTCGGTGCGGATCCAAGTACTTCGTCCGTATCTCCTTTGTACTCATACTGTAGGTGAGGCGAGTCGATGAATGTTTCATCTCGTTGGTTTCCGTCAGAGTCCCAATCCCCACCCCATGTGAATCCGAGACGCTGCGCTTCTTTGATCGTCTTCTGGATATTTGAAGCATATAGCCATTCCACACTGCTTTGCCATCTTTGACCGGTACAAAATCGAGTGCTTTCCCAACGATATGGTCTGTGACGCTTCAGAATTAACGTCAGCGCGTTGTCCCGCTTCTGTATGGCGAGCATCGTATACCAATACTTCAATCAGGAACGACTCGGTCATGCCGATGCAACGTTGACGATGGATACGTACGCTCACATATTGCACACTATGCAATCCGATACGGCGACGCAATTCGAACAGCTTTTGAAATGCAAAAAACCGCTCAAAAGAGCGGTTCGTAAGGAAATTTCCGATTTTCGCAACAAGCGTGCAATACGATTTCGGCAAATACTAGAAATCATTTAAGCCTGCGGTCTTTTCCGACGCAAACCATAGTACTGATAGAATTGAACTTCGATATTCCCGTTATACAGCTTTCGGCGCTTCGTCGCCGGGCGACCGTACGCTTTTTCGAACTCAACATACGACGTGATCATGTAGACACTGTAGTATGGGAATTCTTTGTACGCCGTTCCGATCTTGCGGTAGAGCTGATGGACTTCACGTGCATCTTCCAAACGCTCCCCGTACGGTGGGTTTCCGATGATGACACCGAAGTCTTCCTTCGGTTTGAAGTCTGCAGCGTCGCGTTGCATGACGTTGATCGCATCGCGAACGTCTGCGAGTTCTGCGTTCGTTTTCGCGAGCTTGACCATCTCTGGGTCGACATCGCTTGCGTAGATTTTCAACGGTTTGTCCCACTCTGCTTTTTCGTTCACTTCGTTGATCGCATCAAACCACGCCTTCTTCGGAATGCATTTCCATTCCTGTGAGACGAACTCGCGGTTGATCCCTGGTGCGATATTACGCCCGATCATCGCTGCTTCGATCGCCAGCGTACCTGAACCGGTGAAGACGTCGTAGAGCGGCATGTCCGGCTTCCAGTTCGTCAGCATCAGCATCGCAGCTGCCATCGTTTCTTTGAGTGGGGCTGCTGAGTGGAACTCACGGTAGCCGCGTTTGTGTAACGCGTCGCCAGACGTATCGATCGTTAATGTTGCGATGTCTTTTAACAAAGCGACTTCAATCGGATAGCTCGCACCTGTCTTCGGTAACCATTCCGTTCCTTTGTTGTACTGTTCTTGCATGTGCGAGACGATCGCTTTCTCGGTGATCTTCTGGCAGTCACGGATCGAGAAGAGCTTCGACTTGACCGAACGACCGTTGACGATGAAGTTGGCATCCCACGGCATCAATTCGTGCCACGGCAGTGCCTTGACTTGATCGAACAATTTTTCGAATGTCGTCGCGCGGAACTCAGCGACGACGAGTTTGATCCGGTCCGCTGTCCGAAGCCACATGTTCAAACGAGGAATGTCCTCCATCTCACAATCGATGTAGACCTTTCCGTCCTCGACCGTACATTCATATCCTAACGCACGGACTTCTTTTGCGACGAGCGCTTCGATTCCCATCGCCGCTGTCGCGATGACTAAGCGTTTTGTCATATCGCGTTCACTCCTTTATTGTTTCTTCCACTGAATCGTTTCATTGCAATAAAAAAAGAGCCCAGGGTGGACCTGGACTCTCGTTCAACTTAAAAATAACAGCCTATGTGGTCCTGTAAGCCATGTTCTGTTCCTTAGTGTTCCAAACGGTTTGACCCTCACACGCAGGCGACAATCATCTATCTCCGTATTTGCATACGCTCTCCTTCGCGTTCAGTTCCGCTCCGGAAATTCCCCTACCAAATTTGGGTTTCTCGCTCGTGGGGTTTACCTCGTTCCACCTTCATGGTTTCCCATGAAGCTCCGTCACTGTGGCACCTTCAAGAAGTTTCGGCCATATCCGAAGACTTAGGCGTTCCTTCTGCCGTCAGCTTGACGCTGCCTACACTTATCTTTTTGTGTAGCACGATCACTACAGCCATCGCAGGCTGTGCGAGCATGGACTTTCCTCAAAGCACCGAAATGCCCCGCGATTGTCCGAACCAACATAGTCACTGCTTATGAGTGTAGCGTAGATGCCGCTTTCCTGCAAGAGGCAATTCTCGTTTTATAAACGAAAAAGTTGCGTCCCTGCCTCATTTCACGGTATAGTACAAGAGTTCAGAAGGGGGCATGCAGCATGAAAAAACGACGCTCTGGTACGAACCGGCGAACGGTTCGCAAGTTGACATTCCTGATCGAGATCGATGAGATCAAGGCACTTCATCTGCGAAACGGCATCTTCGCCTTCTATCGTCAAGGAGAGCTCATCCACGCGTTCGAGCCGTTCAACGTCAAGGCGCCCGATGCACTCTCAAAACGTAGCTATCATTTCGATCAACACGATATCTTGCTTATGAATGAACGTTTCCCTGAGCAAATCCCGTTGTATGATAATGCGATGACGTTACGCTCTTGGGCCGACCAGGTCGCTTATGGTTTATACCAATTGATCGATTCCAGTCGCCTGTCGTTCGTCCATGAGGACGATACAGGATACAAGATGGAAGCGATGATCACGTGGACTGGAGAGGCATTAACACCTCCGACGCCCGTCTATAAAAAAGGAAAAGACCCGAAGTAATCTTCAGGTCTCGTACGGCGCTTCTCACTCGGTGGGAGGCGCTTTTTTTATTTCACTGTCAAGAGTCGTTCGACGGTCCGCGTATGGCGTCCGCCTGTCGTCGTAAAGACGAGCTTGTAAGACCCCTTGTCTTTCAACTTATACGTAAACTTATGCGTCCCGTTCGTTAAATTCGATTGCGTGAACGTCTTGACTACCTTCCCGTCCTTATAGAGACGTGTCGTCGTCTTCGCACTCGCGTACTCATCGAAATAGAATGAGAACAGCTGATTCGGCTTGACCGTTGACGGTAACGAGATCTTTGAGATCGGTGCCGGTAACGTCGCCAAGATTCCGGCGTTCAAGCGACCCGTCCCGTAATGCGACTTCGTATCGCCTGATTTTTTCGTCGCTGCGGCATATAACTTACTGCGCATCGTCGTATTCGAGACGAACGGATTCTTCGATTTCGCGAGTGCCAGTACACCGCTGACGACTGGTGTCGCCATCGACGTTCCGTCCAAGTAGCCGTATTTATTCCCGACGATCGTCGAGTAAACCCCTTCACCCGGCGCCATGATGTTGAGTCCTTTACCGTAGTTCGAGAACGTCGAGGCACGACCGAGCGTCCCGACTGATCCGACGGCAACGACTTGACTCATTGAGCCTGGGAAAAGGACTTTCCCCTTCCCGTCGTTCCCGGCTGCGCCGACAACGAGGATGTTTTTCGCCTCTGCTTTTTTGATCGCGGACTCCATATACGGATCGTATTCATATTGTCCGAGCGACAGATTGATGACATCTGCCCCTTGCTCGATGGCATACAGAATACCGTCGCCGATATCGATCGACCCGGCATATTCTCCGTCAAAGACGTCCGCCCCAATCAGTTTGACACCCGAAGCGACACCGACGATTCCTTGACCGTCTTCACGCGCCCCGACGATCCCCGCGACGTGTGTCCCGTGATCATCTGGTTTGCGAATCCCGGAAATCGTCGTCGTTTTATAGATGACATCCTTGAACTCACGGTGTTTCGTATCGATCGCGTCATCGATGATCGCAACGCGAACGTCCGATTTCCCACGGCTGTACTTCCAGTAAGCCGGAATTCGTGACTGATCGAGGTACGTTTGCTGGAATTGGGCAGAATCCGTCGCTTTTTTGACGTCCGTGATCGGAATCAAATCGGCGTCGATATCTTCTTCCTCGAGGTGCGCAAGGGGCTCGACGAGTGAGAATCCTTTTTGTTTCAGGGCACGGATCTCGGTCAGACCTTGATTCGCCAACCATTCTTGTTTTTGTTGTTCTGTAAAGGTTGGGTCGTATTGTACGTATTGAGACTGCGCGAAAGCAGACGTTGGCATGGCGACGATTGTCGCTAGCGTGAGTAGTGCAAGTTGCTTTTTCATGGGAACCCTGCCCTTCTCTGTTTACGCGCCGACCGAAGAATCGTTTGGACTAAAGCGGAACCGTACCGTCCGGTTCTTCGCTGACTTCAAAAGGAATGATCTTTCCGATCGTCACGTAAGCATAATAGCGTGCAAGGACCGCACGCCAACGCGTTGCATCGATACCCGTCAAATCTTCACCTAACGGGGAACCGTCGAACGTCTCGAACTGTTGGCAAAAGAACGCTTCTTCATCTTCATGCCACGTTACTTCTTCGCCGATGAACCCGGTCGAAAAGCGGACGAAGTCCGCAATCGAGGGTCCAATCACTTCTGCCGGCAAGCGTTCGCTCATCCGTCCGACCAGTTCATACCGGTCACGTTGTGCTTGTTCCGCTTCTTCAATCGAATGACACAGCAGCACTTCACGATTTATTTCTACTAACACGACATAGTCACCACTCGGTAAATTGACGTGAATCATCCCTACACCCCTTGGATTGGATTCGTGCGGCTTCTAGGTGTCATTTTTTCTTCGATAATTTATAATGTCCATTTTCGATCAAATGTTAATTCAATCGGCTCGTTATCTTTCGACTTTAACATAACGACCCGTGTCGTTTCAATTTGATCGACGAGATCCGCTTGACGAAGAGACTGAATTTCCTTCGATGAACCGGCTTCAATCCGTTCTCTGTACGGGGCAAGCAACTCTTGTTGATTGCTTGCGAGTGCGTACCAGGCAAGACGAGCGAACGGTTCATCCTTTGCTGTCTCGAGCGCGTAGCTCTCGAAAATATCTGGAAGATAACTGCTAAATTGATCGAGCGCGTCAATCCGTTCTGCGACATCTAAAATCGTCAACCAGCTCGGGAGCGACAGTAAGGATTCACTTGACCACCAGTCGAGTAAATCAACATGTTCTTTAAGTAATTGCTGCGCTTCTGGTCGATCGATCATATGTTGTAGGGTCTGGATGAGTTCGTTCCAAGCAAGTGACCAGTATTCCTCTGACGGATTAGCTGAGAGGAAGAATTGACGATACACCGTCAGTAGTTCCGAAACGTCCGTTAATGGTTCGACTTCCAATCGTTGATTAAAACGACTAACTGCTTTTGTAAAATAACTTGGTTCAAGCGTCAATGCCATATAAAGTAATTTCGGTGCATTTTTAATTTCGCCTTGATCGACCGTCTCAAATAATTCTTGGATCCATTCTGGTTGTGGTTGTGTCATAATCCTTTTCCTCCGTTTAGTAAATTTGTTTACTATACCCGAAAAAAGATTAGTTGAATCATGCCCGACCTAAATTGCTCCGATTCGTTGGGCGGTTTCCTCCGAACATAAGACAATCAGCGTGCCATTTTTCGGAATCGTTTCGTCGAGACGTTGGTTCAAATCAAGCCGCTTCCCGTCAGATAAAATCGTCACCCCTTCTTCTAGCAAAGCATGAAACGCATCGCGGTATGTCGCCCATTCCGGTCGTGTCGGAATCGAGAACATTCCCTCACCATCCTTCGTTAATAGATTCGTCACGACTTTCGTTACGCCAGGATGATGGGACGCGAGGATCGCCATCCGGGCAATCGTCTCGTCACCGAGCAATACCTCATCGACCTTGACCTGTTCAAAGCTATCGAGGTGTTCTTCAAGCATCATCTCGACGATCGTGTAGATGTTCGGATTCGCCCGTTCGATGCTTGAAGCGATCAACAGTGTTCGTCCATCAGCATGGACCGGTGGAATCGAATGGTCAGCGAGGACGATCGCACGGACCGCCTTTTCGATGTGTGCTCGCTCAAGCGTCGACGTCAGCGCCGGATCACCACAGACGTAATGGAACCGGGGGTGACTGAATGGCTCTCGCTCTAGGTCGTCGACGAGGACGACATCCGTATGTTCGAGCAATGACTCGATGACGTGCTTCGAACGCCGACTGTAACCGAAGACGACCGTATGCCCTGTTTCCTTCACTTGTAACAACCCTCTTTCCTTTTGATTACGAATCAACTGGACACCGTCGACCAGTTTTGAGATCAATCCACCGACGATTCCGATCCCGAAGATGAAAACGAAAATCGTCAGAATCCGACCGGTATCCGAGTTCGGGAAGAAGTCACCGTATCCGACCGTGACGACGGTCGTCATCGTCCAGTAGACGGCGCGGAAGTAGGACCCGAACGTCTCCGGCTCAAGCGCATACATGATGCCCGCGACACCGAAGACGAAAATTAAGGACGCATACCCGAGCGTCCGCATCCGTAGAAACGAGACTTTTCGTAAAAAACGTAACCAGACCATGTTTTTTTCATTCCTTTCGAACAATCCGGTCTCTTCCCCTGTCAATAAGGGCGAAGGAGGTGATACACATGACACAAGCAGAAGAGATCAAGACGAGTCTCGTCATCGTCTTCGAGCGTAAAGACAAGGTGACAGCGAACGGTGATGCCGTCGTCGCTCGCCGCCGCTACAACGGCTTACGTTCGAATCTTCCAGCAGACGTCGTCGCTTCGATCGGGCAATCGATCGGTAGCTTACTCGACGGACGCTACGCGCTGACGGAAATCAGCCGTGACTATGCTTTACTGAAGGCATAACCCATCCTCTACATTTCATGAAAGGAGTGACCATTGATGGAACATACAATCGTCCTGACGTTCGATACGGTGACGAAAAAACCGTATCGCTTGCGCATCGCTGGTGCGAAGGAGAATGCGACCGTGGCGGAGATCAAAGCAATCGGTGACTTGTTCGTCGCCCATGACCCGTTCATGAACGGTGTCACACGTCTCGCGTCCGCCGAATTACAAAACAGTTCGGAATCGGCATTCGTCTTGTAAGCTTTTTCAGTCCATCGTCACGGGATTACGTGACGATGGCTTTTTTTTGGTATACTAGAAACATCAACCAGCTGAAAGGAAGTCAATTTATGGCCAAACGCCCACTCACTCCTCGCGAATGCGAACTCGTCGTCTGTAGTCTCTACGTAATGGAACTCATCCCGTTCGAAGGCATCATGGAACGTCTCGAATCCATTACGCTCCGAGACATCATCGGCCCCGTCGCACGTGGTGAATCGACGCGGGAGCAAGCTGCTGACGCGCTTGACCAGTACATCAAGGTCCGACGTCGCCGGTTCCGCAACGTCCCACCGGAACATCTTTGGTCGCTTGACGACCGGATTGAACAAGAGGCACTGCGGATGATCCGCAAGCGTTCGCCGCTCTCGGCAGGAGAAAAGCTCCAGCCGAAAGCCATTCCTCATGAAATGGGGGATACGGTCGAGATGAAAGTGACCGAAATTCAGGATCGCAACAACAAAGTGACCTTGATCGGGAAAGTCGGTAATGTCACGGCGAAGCTCCCGGTCGCGAACCGTCAAGCTTATAAGGGCAATAAGACGATCTCCGCCTGGATCACGGGTGTCGAGAAAAAACCTGCCTTACTTCATCTGTCGACATCCGACTACGGCAAACATCAGCCGTCAGAAGACGTCAAGGCAGCGTATGCGACTGCCGTCGCCGCGTTACGTCGCTATTTCGAGACGAACGAGCTCCCGACGACCGAAGAAGTCGATCTCGCAAAATCACTGTTTCAACGGATGATCCGCCGCGATCAGAACGATTGGTTCACGGTATACGTCGCGATGGGTCGCCCGCAACTCGATCACGTCCGGCGCTGGGTCAAGGTCATTCAGATGCTCGCCCGCTCCCTGCGCGGGGACGAGGAAGCAACACAACAACTCGCTTCGCAGGAAGATCGTTTTTTCAAGGATGCCTTATTGCGTGCCTGTAAAGCAACAGAGAAAAACTTCACGTCTTGATGCTTTCGCCTCACGACGTATCGATTCCTAGTCAAAACGAAAAAAAGAACGCTTCGCACCGGATAACTTTTTCCGATGCGAAGCGTTTTTTTAGGCAGACTGACGCGAGACCAGTTTGTAACAACCCCAGCCGAACAAGAGAATTGTCGCGATGCTACTGGCGATGACGACTACTGGTAAAATAATCGGTTGCCCAAACACCGGTACAGCGAGGTAATCCCTAAACAATACGAACACCATCAATGAATGCCCTTGTGTCAGGAGAAGAAGTGAGCGAATCGTTTCGCTCGCCATGATGCCTCCAAAGAACTTTTCAAGTATGAACGGACCAATCAACCAGATCGATGCGAGTATCAGAACAGCAAGGACATGCCGGACGAGTAACGAGAAAAACGTGAACGTCATGACTAACGAGATGCCGACCAGCCACTGCATCAAAATAGCGAGCAGATACAGTTGCCCGAATGTCAACGGATATGGAGAATCATGATAGTTAAACTGAATCGGTAACTCCCAGCCGCTCGACTGACGGAAAAATAAGAGCCACTGCACGATATTGTAAACGAGGATGATGCCAGTGACGAGCAGGATCGAGAGTGCTAATTTTGCCGTCAGGACGTCTTTGCGACCATGCTTTGAGCTATAGAGCAGTTGCAACATCCCGGTCTGCGCTTCGCGCGAAAAACTCGTCGCGGTTACTAACGTCAAGACGATCGCCAGCAACGCAAATCCTCCGACACCGAGAAATACGATGAATTGATCAAGCGTCCGGTAGTTGCCAACGTGTTGATAATCGATTTTCGCAAGCAACGACGCTTCTTGTTCGAGTTTTCGTTTTTTGATGTCAGATGTCGCAGAGCGCGCTTCTTGACGCAATTCGTCGACACGTTGCGATTGCGACTGATGCCGGCCGTCTGCCTTCAAAATCTGCAAATAAATGTCGTGTTCACGCTGTTCTGCTTTCGTGATCCCATTCTTCGTTACACGCTTTACCCCTTCTGTTGCCAGTTGCACGAAGTCCCTCGTCAATTTCCCTTCGAACGGTGCATTCGTCCGTTCCGTTCCAGGCAAGCCCATCCGACTAAATGAAAAAATCAGACCGACGATAAACACAAGGCACAGGAGAACCCACACCATCTTTTGTTGCTTTACCTTTTGCCATTCCACCTTCAATAAGTCGCGGCTCATGTCAGCTCCCTCCTTTTGACAGATCGCATCATGAATACGTAAAGGGTGACGATCAGTACAATCCAAACGAGCATCACAAAAATCGGTAAGACGAACGGTATATCTGTCTGGAACAGTTCACGCGTCAGCACGCCGCGGCTTGGGAAAAAGAAGATCAACACTTGCACGAACTCCGGGAAGAAAACGTCCGGAATGACGTAACCATATGTCAATGGTAAACCGATCAAAATCGTCACGTAAACGAAGGCGTGACTGTACTGTTTCGCGAATAACGAGGCACATAAAATAGCTGTCGCTAGCGTCACAAAGGCAAGTTCCTGATAAATGAACGTACACAGTACATATCCACCAATCGATAACGGATACGGTGCTGTAGCAAGTCTGTCCATCGCTTGCATCGGTGCCGACCAATCGATCGGTCCGAGTTGATAACGGACGACTAAAATCGTCGCAAGATACGTTAATACATGGATGATCGTCACGTACATAACGGCAGCCATCCATTTCGCACGTAATAAGAGATGTCGTCCATTCCGCGACGTCAACTGGTACTGTTCGACTCCGGTCATGCGTTCACGTGTATAACTGATTGTCACGAGCAGGAGTCCGATCAACGGGAACAGGAGTCCGGATTGATTGACGAACGTCGCTACGATTTCCGCCGGATCGTGATAGCGAATCGATGCGACGTTGATACGATTGACGAGCTTTTGCTCGAACGTATCGCTTTTTAAAACGTCGAGGCGTTGCTGCCGCTGAATTTGCGCTTCTTCCATATGTAAGATTTGAGCATAGATTTCATTCTTGTAAAATATGTCGTCTTCTCCCATTCGTGTATCTGGATCATTGATGATGTTGCCATCTGCCTCAATCCTCTGAAAGACGTCTTTCGTCGCTGGTCCTTCGAACGAAGGATAGCGGGACTTGACGACATGATCAATCGGTTCCACTAATGTCGGTAAGAAAAAGATTCCCATACCGATCAACAGCAACCAGACGATTAGCGATTTGTATAATTTATATGATTCGAATCGTAACATCGACATCACGCGCCACGCATCCGTTCATCTAAGTGATAAAGGTATAAATCTTCTAGTTGCGGCTCTTCCTGAACCGCATCTGGATGCGGTCGATCGGATGAGATGATCCGGACGCGGTTTTTACCAGACCGTGTTTGGTGAATCGCACCCATTTGGTACGTCTCCTGCAAGACGAGTAATGTCTCGTCCGATACATCGACGGACCAGATCGAGGTCGCGATCTCATCGAGCAAGGTATAGGGATTGGCTTGGCGGATGATCTTCCCTTGCTGCATCAGGATGATTTCCTTTGCGATCGACCCAACGTCCGAGACGATATGTGTCGACAGTAAGACGATTCGTTTTCGCGCAATCGTCGCGATGACGTTTCGAAAATGAATTCGTTCTTTTGGATCAAGCCCTGCCGTCGGTTCATCGATGATCAAAAAGTCCGGGTCGTTCAACAGTAGTTGCGCGATCCCGATCCGTCGTTTCATTCCACCTGAGAAGCGGCGAAGTTTCTGATTTTTTTGTTCTAGCAAATTCACATCGATCAAGGCTTGCTTAACGCGAGAGGTGATGACGGATTTAGGAACGCCCTTGACCGTTGCCAAGTACGTTAAAAACTGTGTTGCCGAGAAATCACCGTAAAGCGGTGTCTCTTGCGGCAAATACCCGATTCGTTCGCGGTACGTCTCTTCTAGCGGTGAGACGACGTGACCATCGACTCGAATCCCCCCTTGCGATGGATGTAACAGTCCAGCAAGAATCTTCATCAACGTCGTCTTCCCTGCTCCATTTTCACCAAACAAGGCATACACTCCGGCTTCAAGCGTCAACGTGATATCCTGCAACGCTTGTTTTCGATTCGGATAGATTTTTGATAACTGTTCGATTTCTAGTTTCATATCATTTTATCCTTTCAAAAAGACGTCATCCGGTTTCGGTATGACGTCTCCGTTTCATTGAACTGCAAAATCGTAGATACTCGTTCCTTTTTTCTGATTCGCATCCTTGATTTCCCCTTGGTACATCAGTTGTTCATTTTTTAAATCGATCACGGATACTTGGAATCCTTCGTTCGTCTCGGATGAGAGATAGAGCTTCATTTCGTCCGTCGAATCCAACCAATCGATCTTTTTCAAAACAAGCGGACTGCTTACACTATGCTCGGATACTCGTTTCGTTTCCAAGTCGAACATCGACCATTCGATTCTTTTCGTCTCCCCTTCCGGCAGACGGAATCCGATTAAATAACGACCGTTCGCATAGGGTGTAAACCCGATTTGTTGCTGATTTAACTCCTTGATGGACCGAACGACCTTCCCGTCATCGAGAAAATAAGATAGTTTTGTGTTCTCTTCATCGCTGTCAGACGGTTGTTCCGTGTAGACGACTTCATTTTGGTGAATCGCTAAAAATTGACGAGCGTTTTTAGGCGCTACTGGTTTTTGAAGAATGATTTCTTCGACCCGATCGCCTGCTAAATCAAGCACAAGGAGTTTCGTTTCCATGGGCTGATCGACACGATCAAGTTGGATGTAGACCTTCATCGCCTGCTTATCGACGACACTGGCTTGTAAGTCCATCCCCGTCTCAAGTTTCGTATCGTACTGAAATGTTTTCTCGAACATTTCCTCGGTCTTGAACGTAAACATCTTAAATCGTAATTTATTGTGTTTGATCTGAATCGCATACTCTGATTGTCCATCTCCACTCACATTCGTTTCCATTTGTGTCGTGAATTCGTAATATTTGTCTGGCAAATCCGCCATGCTATCTTCACGAAATAGTTGTCCGACGTAAGAGTTTGACTGTTTTTCGATGTCTCCATTTGCATTGGCATCATAAATCGTCGAACGCATTCCTTTAGTCTGTAAACGTAAATTAAAATTTTCTACTTGCGAAGATTTCCCACTGATGGTCTCGAGGGAAAAGTCTGCGCTTTTGATTGACAGTGTATAGCCGATGTAGCTTCCGATTGTTATGAAAATGATCAATCCATAGATCAGGAGTTGTCGATATCGCTTCATGAAGTCTCCTCCTTAAACGGATAGTCGCGTCTGGACTAGCCGCAGATTTTTGTATGACACGTATAACGTTAATAGTACGACGTATCCGAAATAAAATTGCATATGCAGTTGACTCAGGTTGCTTGAAATAGCTGACAATGCTAAGCCTAAAATGATATAACCACCAATCAGTGCAATCCCGTGTAATCCGACGATCAAGAACGCTTTTCCTCTTCGAAACGACCGCTCAAGTAATACTGTCATGAAGACGAACGAGATGACGATGAATGTCATTAGTAAAATGAATAAAATGTCAGTTGGGTACATCGTATAGAATAACTTCATATAAAAGGAGTATTCGTTGATGCTGGCTGTGACCTGTTGAGCATCTGGCAATAGCCACAAGTAGATATTGCGACTAAGCAACAACAAGACCCACTGGATACCGATTAGACTAGCGACGACGAGAAGAACGGCCATCAATTTTGATCCAAAAATCGCCCGGCGTGATCCCGGTAACAATAGCAATCTGTAGATGTACTTCGTCTCGCCCACCCAGTCGCGATACCAAATCCAGAACGCGAACAAGAGAATCATCCCCATCGTTAAAACAATGATTGAATCGTAAAAATCCGTTGCCTGTGCGAAGGTCAACGCACCACCTGCTTGTGCAATTGCGTCCATTTCTGAAATCTGATCGATACGCATCGTTTTCTCGATCGTGCTTTGATAATCGTAAATCTGATAGAGCAGTGACGCGATTTCCGCGACGATCAATCCTGAAATCAACAACACCAGTAATTTCGTACTCCGTTTCAGTTCTTCATTCGTTAATAACAACCAGCGTTTCATCCTTGATATACCTCCCGCATCCGGTCCTGGACCGATTGATGATGACGGCCGCGCAGCTCATCCGTCTCTTTGACTTCGACGATTTTCCCGTCCCGTAAGAACAACACTCGGTCAATCACCTGTTCGACCTCGGTAATTTCGTGAGTCGTCATCAGGATGCTCCGTCCTTCCATGAACTCACTTGAGAAAATCCAGGCAATCTGTTCCTTCATGAAGAGATCGATTCCTGCGAGCGGTTCGTCGAGTAATATGTACGGTCGATCGAGGGCGAATCCTAAGACAAGATTAAACTTCGCCTTGTTCCCTTTTGATAAGTTCGCCATTTTATCCGTCGTAAACAGCTGGAACGTCTGCAGCAACCGTTCCGCTGTCTCTTGATTCCAATCTGGATAATGATCCGCCATATACGCGAGCGCTTGTCCGATCGTCATGTAGCTCGGCATCGTCTGGAGATCAGGCACGAATGCGATCTGGTCGCGCGATGTTTTGCCGTCGACCGTCACCGTCCCGGCATCCACCGGAATCAGACCGAGAATTGCTTTTAAAATTGTCGACTTCCCTTCCCCGTTCAAGCCGATCAGACATGTCACTTCGTTTAAATCAACGGAGAACGTCACGTCACGTAAGACCTGCTTCTTTCGTCCGTATCGCTTTTGTAACCCCTTCACTTCAAGCACTAGAATTCCCCTCCTCAATTCCTACCATTGTATTAAGACAATAGTACATCTGTTAACTGTATGGTACATGCCATACAGTCTAGCGTCAACCTGTTTTTTCCTGCTATCATCCAGAAAATGAAAAAGAGCCGGACAAAAATGCCCGACTCCGCAAGTATTTCGACTTCGTTTCTACTTTTTTATGACCGGAAGAAAGGAGAGCGATTTGATCACTCGAAATCGCTTCCCAGGAAAACGATTCGAGATGAACAAAAAAAGAGAGGACGCCCTGATGGACGTCCCCTCTGAACACGTGACTGGTGTTTCAATAAATATCAATCGTTGACTCCAGTGCCCGGCATGTCCGACGCACGGTCGGTAAGAAGTCGGTCCGTTTTGCGACACCGCCTTCAATCTGGACATGCTGAATGCCTTTCGTCCGCTGCATCGCTGTTAAGACGGTGACCAGCTCGATGAACCAATTCGAGATCAGTTCGACGACCTGTTCGTCAAAAGCGGCAGCGCCATACACATCATACCCGTTCTCGCAGAGATGGTTCGGGAAGCGGGCTTTGAACCGATGAATCAAAGTGTCTGTCGTCGGAATCAAAAATTCGTCGTAGATGACACGTTGCTCGGCATCAAGCGTTTGTTCTGTCACACCATCCATCATTAAATGTGGCTGATTGCCGATATTCAATGTCCAACTCGTCTTCTTTCGCTCGCCAGTGGAAGTGATCGTTCGCATGGTTTCATCCATCTCCTTTTGATGTGTAAGCGTTTACCTTCTCATTCTACCTGTCATTTGACCTGTTCTGCAACCGTCAACTTGACCAATTTAAACGATGACTTCGCTTGACATTCAGTCTACCAAATTCAACGCTTTTTGACGATGTCAGGAATTAACATCGTCCTTGTAAACGTAGACGGCAACGAGATCAATTAAGACATGGATGATGATCAGCGGCCAGAGTGTCTCGAGCGCTAGATACAAGTAGCCGAATCCCGCTCCGATCAGTCCTGTCACGAGAATCGCGAACCACCCTTGATAACGATGGGCAATCCCGAACAGGATGGCACCGATCCAGACGAAGCTGCCTTCAGAGAACGGTAAAAATAATCCAAGCGTATGGAAGAGAAACCCGCGATAGATCAACTCTTCCGTCACCCCTGCCATCAGCGCGACCATTTGGAACCCGGTTCGCTCCTCTTTTGTTCGCGGCAGAATCAGTCGTTCCGCCTCACTTTGATAGAGCGGCAATAAACGTTTGCGAAACGCTGGAATGGTCGCTGTCAAAAGCAAGACGATACAGAGAAAGACGATTAGTCCAATCGTCGCGTACCAGACTGGACCACTTGGGACAAAAAACGTCAAGCCGATTTCCGGTAACAGCGTACCGCTGACCAGCGTGCCACCGACGAGCAAGAGACATAAGATGCCGCTCGACTGGACCATTGAGGGGTAGAAATCCTTGCGTGGGACGATCGTCAAATCGACCGGACGGACCGCTGCGATGATTGAGAGGACGACAAGCAATCCGAGTAAAAACCCATTTACGAAGAGATACATGACTTCGACTCCTTTTTTGATTCCACATTCCCGTCACAGAAAGTGCTATTAGACCCTACTAAAATATGATACCATTCAGTGGAATCCTATACAGAGGAGAGAACAACATGCGAAAAGTTTTTCGAATCAGCATCTTGTTCGTACTGTTCGCCCTCATCGTCAGTAGCTTCATCTACTGGCAAAATCGGGAACGTGTTCAAAATGAAATGTATCGTACGTATTATGGACAGCATGGCGTACCTGCCGAGAACATCGACATCTACGAACAAGCCGCGGCACGTTACGGCATCGACTGGAAGCTACTCGCCTCCATCCATCGCGTCGAGACGATCTTCTCAAACTCGTCAGCGATGCAATCGTCCGTTGGCGCCATCGGTCCGTTCCAATTCATGCCGAAAACATGGGTCGGTTGGGGATACGAAGGTGGCACGTCGCTCGGTGACATCGAGCATGACGGCATCGACGTGACGGATCCGGAAGCCATCGAGAAATATGGTGGTCTCGGAGTGGACGCGGACGGCGACGGGAAAGCCGATCCGACGAGTCTCGTCGACAGCGCCCACACGGCAGCGAAATACCTGAACCAACACGATGTTACGAAGACATCAGACCGAGACACGCTCGCGACAGCACTGTTTGAATACAATCGCAGTGAACAATATGTTTCTGACGTGCTCGCCCAATATGATCGTTACCAGCAACACGTCGAGGCGATCGATGCGAACGACCTCGACCTCAAGAAGAAGACACTCGCATTCTTCCTTCGCATCAGCTCACGTTTGACCAATTAAAAGGAGGCACCACCCATGACACCAGCCGATTCTTCCGAACTCTTGATTGAGGAATCGTCGATCCGCGTCCAGACGACGTTTGATCGAGACAAGACGAAACGCTATTTACGCAGCTACATCTTTGACGACATCGCAGAAGGGACGCACGTCGCCGCTTTAATCTACACACCACGGACGACGGATGCCTTTCTCTCTGGAACGACGACACAACGTGCGTACAATTTGATGAAGAAGTATGTCAGTGACCCCGTCAAACAATATGACATCATCAGTTTGATGCCGGACCTGCTCGTCAGCGAGGATCTGCCGTTCGCGCAAGCGAGCTTCGATGAGACGAACTATGAGTTCGTCGCGAAGACACTTGCCGAAGTCAAAGCAAAAAATGGCGTCGTCCTCTGTGGCTGGGGATCGCCTGGTCGCCTGATGCACCACCTGCCGGCATATGAGGAACTGTTTGAGCAGTATGCCGACATCCTCTATTGCTCCGGCATCACGAACAAAGGCGAACCGAACCATCTACGCTTGACGATGGACGATAGCCCGATGATCACGTATAACGACATGAAACAAAAAGCGAAAAAATTGCGTCGTAAATGACGCAATGGACCCTTCCATAACGGCAAGGGTCCTTTTTTTGAAACATTTTCCATCAACTTCGCGTATAATCAAAGTCTACATATTACATAGCAAGGAAGGTCATACGATGCCATTTTGGGATGAAGAATTACAGGAAGAAACGATGATTTCAGTCAAAGAAACAGACATTCAACGAATCGAGCAAGCCGTCAACGGTCGACTCCCCGTCCGTTACCTCGAACAAATCCAGGAACAAAACGGTGGTGCCCCAGAAGCTATGGCCGTGATGGTCGAGTTCAAGAATACATGGTCGGACGCAGAAAGCGGATTGCACCTCCCACTCCGCTCCATGACGTCATTGACATTCGAACGGTATCTGGACGAATTGTCGGTCCTCCGGGAATGGGATGTCGAAGGAAACGTCATGATGTTCGCGGAAGGAGAAGGGAGCTATTTTTGGTACTTCCACTTCACGGAAGCTGCTGAGCCGACTGTCTGGTGCCTCGATATTTCGGATGAGACGACCCATTTCGTCGCGGCGACATATGACGAGTGGTTAACGAAGCTGAGTAGCGATGTTCCGGAAGTCGTCATGCCGGATGTCGTATTTCTGACGTTACCTGAAATCAAGGACATTCTCCGTGGAGATGACGAAAACGAAAAACTTCTCGCCTACTCCCACTGGATGATTCTCGATGAAGAACAGGAAGAACTCATCGAAGCGTTCATGACACTGATCGAACGAAACGACCAGCCTGATTTCCTCGACTCCTATGCGTATTACCTCATGGAAGTCTTGACGAACAACCCGGAGTTGTTAGAACAGAAACGAGATGACGTCACGACCTTGATCCTCAGTAAAGGTGACGATCTCGATGCAGAAGACTTGCTATCTTGGATGGATGAAGAGATAGACGAAGAGTTCTGACCTCAACCATAAAGCCAGTATTCCTCGTCCATACGGATGACGAATACTGGCTTTTTCGCATGCCTATCCAATCATTTAAGACAACATCAACTCAAGCAGGCAGTCGACGAGATCCTTCTCGAGTTCGAGTGCTTGCAACTGGTGCATCATGTTGACCGGGTCGAGCTTTTGTGACAGCAGACGGTACAAACGATCCTTCAAATCATAGCTGATTTCCGCTTGGTCGAGAAATGCATACAACCGGTCCATCTTATTCTCGTTCGTCGAGATCTCAACTTGGAGCGACAACGTGATCGTATCGGTCACTTCACCCAGTTCAACGCGAAGGGACTGCGTCGCATGATCATAGACGCCGGTGACACTCTCTCCGTCGCGCTGAACGTATCCTTCACGGACTCCACGTAAGATCAACGTAATCGAGCGGTTTTCGGGTAACAAGTCACGGTGTCCGGTTGGTGCCGCGATCGTCAACTCACGTGCTTCCCAGTCGAGCGCAAACGTCGTCTCAACGTTGACACCATCGCGGTGCGCGACACCCGTGCTATCGTCTTCGAACAACGTAAACCGGTTCGATGCTCCCGGGAAGACGACGACTTCGAGATCGTCCGGATTATGCAGGGCATTCGACTGTTCGAGATGACGACCGAGTGGAACAATCGCACCGGCTTTTGCGAGTACGCCTTGGTCTTCGAGATAACGGAACAGACGGATCTGCTTGCCGCCGCGGTATCGGTGCCCATTAAAGAAATCGAACCATTCCCCTTCCGGCAACCACGCTGTCGTCGCCGTCATGTGCAGTTTCCGGTGCATTGGTGTGACCATCGGCGCGACGATCAATTCCGTTCCGAAGTAGAACTGATTCGGAACGTTGTATGCTTGATCGTCTTCCGGATGCTCATAATACATCGGTGAGACGAGTGGCAAGCCGTCAAAGTGATTACGGGCATTCATCGTGTAGATGTACGGCACGAGCTGGTGCCGAAGTCGTAAATATTTCTTCATGACGTTCGACGCATCGGTCGAATAACGCCACGGTTCTTTCCCGTTGAAGATGCTCATCGTACTGTGCAGGCGCATGATCGGACTGAAGACACCGTATTGGAGCCAACGTGTCGATAACTCGTCATCTTTCTCTCCGCGTTGGTGCCCCCCGATGTCATGGCTCCACCATCCATAACCGATGTTCGACGCTGTCGCTGTAAAATATGGCTGGAATTGGAGTGATGCCCACGAGATGATCGTATCGCCTGAGAAACCAACCGGATAGCGGTGACTTCCGGGTCCCGCGTAACGTGAGAAGATCAACGGTCGATTGCCATCGCGGGCGATATCGAGCGCGTGATAATGATTGAGCATCCAGAGCGGATCAAGCCCTTTCATCTTCGAGTTCGCGCCCTGCTGCCAGTCGATCCACCAGAAGTCGACGCCATCTGCCTCGTGCGGATGATGCAGCTTCGTAAAGTAGTTCTCGATGAACGTCCGGTCCGAGAAATCAAACGGGATCCGGACATCCGATTCGGGATCGACGCCCATCGCGACCGCCATCGCCTCGTAGGCTTCTTCAAACCCACGCACACCGTCCGCAGGGTGCAAGTTGAGCGTGACCATCCGGTCGTCGTCCTTTAACCATTGCAAGAATCCGCGTGGATCCGGGAATAGATCACGGTTCCACGTATAGCCCGTCCAGCCACTTCCGTAGCGTTCCGGGATATCGGTGACGTGCCAGTCCATGTCGATGACACTGACCGAGAACGGAATGTCTTCCGTCTTGAAGCGCGTCATCAAATCCTTGTATTCCTTCTCACTATAACGCCAGTAACGACTCCACCAGTTGCCGAGTACCTGACGTGGTAACATCGGCGTCGGTCCTGTCAGGTGGTAGAAGTCACGCAGTGCCTGTTTGTAGTCGTGACCGTATCCGAAGTAATAGATGTCATGCGTACCGGAGCGTCGCGGTTCGACGAAATGGTCTTCCGTCAGGACGAAGGCGTTCGAGTCGTCAATCGCCGCATAACCTTGTCGGGAAAGAATCCCTTCTTCAAGTGGGATGACGCCGTCCGCATGGTCAAGCGTCCGTGCCGTTCCTTTTAACGTCCGGAGCGGTCCGCCGAACGTATAGCGGCTGTAGTAGGTACTGAAGTTCCCTAAGACATCGATATAGAGTGTGTTCGCAGCGAACGGTCCCTTCGTATAATGCAGATGGACGTGCTCGGTGATGATTTGCAATTCTTCCTCGTTTTCGACGATGCGGTAAGCAAGTACCGGAAAATCACGATTGAAGACCGTTTGGGTCGGTCGATCCTCGAACTGTCCATCCGCCGCGTACTCAAGTCGGATCATCCGACTCGTCAAGACCGTGAAACGGTAGACATCTCCTTGGATGATGGCGTCTGGTCGTGCTTGTGGTTTCATGTCGCGCGTGTAGAAATGGGATTCATCAATTGTTCGCATACGGGTTCGGGACTTACGCCCCTTTCACTTCCTTCCAGGCTAAGTAGTGTGCAACCGATTACACATCTAGTGTATAAGAGTTCATGTTCCCACTTCAAGGAAGAATGAACCCAAAAAACGTCCCGCACCTGAAAATCGATGCGGGACGTTGCGTCATAATAATGGTGAAATCAAGCGCGAGAGCGACTCAAAAATGCGGAAACGAAGCGGACGTTTGACGTAATCGTTCGATGATAACTGAATCGAGACATCGAAATCAGCGATGAAGTCACGCTCGAGCTGTTCCGTACTTTCTGTGTCGTACAAGAACGCCATCAGTTCATAGTTGAGGACAAAACTGCGAATATCCATGTTTGCCGTTCCGACGGCACCGATCTTCCCGTCGACGAGAAACAGTTTCGCATGGATGAAGTGACGGTTATACGTATAAATCTTGACGCCGTCCTTCAAGAGTGGTCCGAAGTAAGAGCGGGTCCCGTAATAAGACGTAAAGCTGTCGCCTTTACCCGGCGTCAAGATACGGACGTCGAGTCCGGCACGTGCTGCGAGTCGGAGCAACGTCATTGTCTCATTGTCCGGAATCAAGTACGGTGTCGCAATCCAGATCGAACGTTGCGCTGCGATGATCGCGGCAATCAACGCATTACGAATCGCGGGATCTTTCGAGGTCGGTCCGCTCGTGACGATTTGAATCGCCCCGTCTGACGCCACATCATGTTTCGGGAAGTACTGGTGGATCGACTCATCCCCTGCAAACGTCTCCCATGTGTCACTCGATTCAATTTGGGCATAGATCCAGTCGTCGAGGAACGTCGCTTGTAATTCCTTGACGGCGCGTCCTTCAAGCCGCAAATGCGTATCACGCCAAAAACCGAACTTCTTACTCTTACCGTCGTACTCATCCCCGACGTTCAATCCACCGGTGAATCCGACTTTTCCATCAACGACGACGATTTTTCGGTGATTGCGGAAGTTCGCCGTGAAGATGAACAAGGGACTTGAGATTGGGTCATAGGCTGCGATATGCGCTCCCGCGTCGCGTAGCGGGCGCAAGAAGTTCTCACCGAGCATATAACTTCCGAGTCCGTCATACATGAATCGAACCGTCACACCGGCTTCGAGTCGCTCGATCAATGCTTCCCGGATCGCTTTACCTGTCTCATCGTTCCGATAGATGTAGTACTGGATGTGGACATGATGCTGCGCTTGACGAATCGCCTCCAAAATCGCCGGGAACGTCTCTTCCCCGTTCGTCAGAATGTCACTTGCTGTATGAACGTCCACCCCGCCACCACCAAAGTTACGAATCGTGTTCGCAAGCTTCAAATGATTCGGTGGCAACTCACTGACAGCAAGCGACCGAACTGGACGAATCGCTTGCTTGAGCAATTTCCGTTCGTCATGCGAACGACGATTCCGGCGCCGGCGCCGTGGATTCCGACCGAACATCAACCAGATGATGACTCCGAGAATCGGTAAGAAAATTAGAACGAGAAACCAAGCGATCGTTGATTCTGCGGTCCGGTTCTCGATGAAGATGATCATGATGACAGCAAGCGGCACGACCGTCGCTGAAATCGTTAAGACATAAAATAAATAGCCGAGTTGATATAGTCCCCAAATGATACCGCCGGCGACTAAAAATACGAGTGCGAATTGTAAAATCCGGTTACGCACAGACCTTCCTCCTTCAATTAACATACCTTCACTAGTATTCTTTCCCCATTCACTATGAAAATATAACAAAAAAAGAGAAACCGCAGATACGGTTTCTCGAAAGATTGACCTCTTATAAAAATGTTTCTTCGTACATCTCGCGACCAGGGATTGGATCATTCAGTGACGCCCAATCCTTTTCGTGTTCCTGGACGAGACACGCATCGAATAGCGCTTCGAGCTTCTCTTGCTCCAGTCCGATGCCGATCAAGACGAGTTCGGTCCGTCGATCCTCATCTGATGCAAAACGACCAGCGTATTCCATGTTCGACGCATATCCTGCCTGATGGAACAACAATGCCATCTCAGGACGTGTCGCAAGGAACAAGAAGCCTTTTGCCCGGACGACTTCTTGCGGCCAGTCTTCAATCAAGGCTAGCAAGCGCTCCGGGTGGAACGGCACGTCGCGCTTGTAGACGAACGAACTGATTCCGTACTCTTCCGTTTCCGGAATATGTTCTTCCGCATTCAACTCGCGAATCCAACCGGCACTCGCTGCCGCTTGTTCAAAATCAAATAGATCAACGTCTAAGATGTCTGCCGGATCGACTTGACCATACGTCGTCTCGATCAAGCGGGCAACTGGATTTAATGCCTTTAGATAGCCGATGACGGTATGGCGTTCTTCCGGTGTCAAACGATCAACTTTGTTCAAGACGATGATATCCGCGAACTCGACTTGATCGACGAGTAGGTCGACGACTTCGCGCACGTCTGTCTCATCGACTGCCTGTTTCCGCTCAATCAACGATTCACCGGATTCGAAGTCCTTCAGGAAACGATAACCATCGATGACCGTGACCAT
This sequence comes from Exiguobacterium sp. s91, assembly GCF_018618915.1. NCBI lineage: Bacteria > Bacillati > Bacillota > Bacilli > Caryophanales > Exiguobacterium > Exiguobacterium sp. s91. The sequence goes on from NZ_JACSMZ010000001.1 coordinate 1,622,140, forward strand.
CGCATTGATTTTCGTGACTTGTGATAAGTCGATGGCGCTGTCCGGATCTTCGTACGTGAAAGTCTGGGCGACCGGAATCGGTTCCGAGATACCACTCGACTCGATGACGATACCGTCAATATCGCCTTGGTCGACGAGGCGTTTGACTTCAAGCAAAAGATCATCGCGTAACGTGCAGCAAATGCACCCGTTCGAAAGTGTGACGAACGACTCTTCCGTTCGCGAGAATCCGCCTTGCTCAATCAATGCCGCGTCAATGTTGACCTCACTCATGTCGTTGACGATGATCGCGAGGCGGCGCCCTTCGCGATTATGTAGTAAATGGTTCAATAGTGTCGTTTTACCGGATCCAAGATATCCAGATAAAACGGTGATCGATATCGGTTGCATCATCATTCATCTCCTAAAACGTAATCGTTACGTTTTATAGAGTAACCGACTTTTTACCTGACGTCAATCGGAATGATTTCGATTTATTTTGTTCCCTAAAAAAGCCGATAAGCATCGACTCAAGGAGTAGACCAGGCTGACTCCAAAAAAATGACGCATCTTCTCACGCCCTTTACTCAGGCGAGACACAAGCCAGTTTTCCTGCTTCCTTCAAGCAGGAAAGCGGGTCTTGTTTGTCTCTGACAGCGCATAATGCGCTTTTTCCTGTAGGAGTGGCGTGTGACGCGTCATTCTTTGTAGATACTGGCTTTAGAGTCAGCTCCGTCAGATATTCCGAAGCACAAGAAAAGAAACTTTTTTTCGCTCGGAATCTCTTCTTAGGGAAATACAAGCAGGAGCGACCCTGCAACGAAGTGAAGCGGCGCGATGCTTGTCCCAGGAAAACGATTCGAGTGAAACGAAAAAGCGTAACCTTACTACTGAATTTGAATCGGTAAATCCCATGTCACCCCGATCAAATCCGTGATCCGTTCCGCTGCCTCATGCGAAAAACCAGCAATCGTGTAATGGTTCGTATCCGCAATCACATGATACATCCCATTCGGTAAACTATCGGCGAACGCAGCGTGAGCCGTATTGATTTGTTCTGTCAATGCCGGATTCAACCAACTTTCCGGCATACCGCCTGCCCAGTTCGAAGCAGACAGGACGAGGACCGGCTGTGTCACGTCTTCAAGCAACGAAAGAATCAGCTGATTGTTCTCCTCGACCGTTTGCCATTCGTCGAGCGTCCCCCGCCAATGTCCAGGTGCCGCAAAATGCCGCCACATCGGTAATTGATCAGCTTCCGGTAAGACACTGAACATCTTTTTGCCGAGACGATCAGGAATCATCCAGGCGATCGGTCGGACGTGACTAAGGAAATAGAGGAATCGATTCCACTCCTCTTGTGTTCGTTCGTACCAGTTCGGTAATGCCGCATCGACATCCGGATGCGACGGATCGAGCAAGACGATGCCGCGTGTCTCGTCTGCAAACAATCGTCCACTTGCGAGCGAGATATAGGCTCCGAGCGAGTGCCCGATGAAGACATACGGTCCTTCGACACGAAGCATCCGTAAGACGTCCGCGAGCTCATCTGCTTGATGCGTAAAGAGTCGTTTATTTTTACCACGACTCGACCGACCATACCCGAGACGTGAATATTCAAAGACCCGCCCTCGCTTCAATAATTCAGTTCGTAGCCAGCCCCATTGGTGTCGATTCGACATCATCCCGTGATCAAGGACGAATGTGACGTCCCCACTTCCTGTCAGCCGGGTATCAAAACGACCGGCTGATGTTTCAACAATATATTCCATATACTACCCCTACTTCCATTCATTCAAATAACGAGATCTCTAGCTCGTATCCAAGGATGTTCAAGTAATCAAATAACTGGGATCGATGATGATAGAGATGCACGGCTGCTTCGATTGCCCAGCCGTTCATCGAGTCGGTAACGCCCCAGTACGTCGGACGGGTCGTAAATCCGGTCGTGACTTTCTTCTGATAGATAGAAAACGCACGATTGATTCGTTCATTTAACTGATCGCGCGGGACCGGTTCCGTATAAAACGCCTGCATCGCTTCAGCCGTCGCCCCTTCTGCGATCATCAAATCGGCTTCAAGCAACACAGCGAGATGGACGGCGACTTCACCGATGGTCCGTTTCCCAGGGATTGGTCGCGCGTCCCAGTCCTGCGCTTCAATCTTCTCAAACAACGCTTTCGACGTCTTCACACCAACGCCGACATGGCGGATGAGGGCATGTTTCCAGTCAGTCATGTGCATTCCCCCAAGCGATCGCACGTTGTTCGAGTTCCTTGACGAACGCATCTTTGCCGGCGATATAGGCTTCGATATCAAACGGATATGTTGCCGCTAATTGTTCCTTTAATGCCCCGTAAGCAGCGGCTTCTTCTGGATGGGTACGTAAATAATCCCGGAAGACGAGATGACGCTTTATTTCTCGATTTCCCGTCGCATAGAGATGAATATGATGCGTCCGTTCGTCTCCACCTTTTCGGTAGTACCGACGCCCCGGCATCCCGAATTCACCCTTCGCCTCGTAACCGATTGCTTCCATCTGTGCATCGAACTGCTCGATCCCCTCAAGCGCATCGACGACGGGTAAGATATCGATGATCGGTTTTGCTGCGAGTCCCGGAACTGATGTGCTCCCCATATGATGGATCTGCTTAAGACGTGCTCCGAACACGTCTCGTAACCGGTCCGCTTCTCGTGTATATGCACTCGCCCATTCTGATTGATACGGTAACACAATGACTTGTCGCATGGTCGTTTCTTCCCCCTCTCAATTCAGTATGCCAGTTTTTGGGGTAAAACAAAACGACCATCCGCTTTGGAGGTCGTTTCGTTACACATACTGTTTAATGAGAGTTAATCCTTCAGATAATCATACAGCTTCGCAGGTCCACCAAGTCGGAGATCAGCGATGATATGCTGGGCATCGACGATCTTTCGAACAGGGAAGTCAGCGAGTGGTGCCATGACATGTTCGAACAACTGGAGCCGCGCCGGTCCACGGTACGCTTCTTTAATCTCAAGATCCGTGATTTGACTCCGTGTCAGCTCAGAGATGATCAACTCACCTTGATAGCCACGATGTTGTTTGAGCATGAATTGCGGTGCACCGATGATTGATTGTGCTTCTTCGACCGCCATCGGAACATATTTGTATCCCATCGTCGCTTGGGCGACACGAAGTGAATGATAGTCAAGCGTACCGACGAGTACATCATTGTCGAGATAAAGCCGGGGTGAACCATACTTCTTCGGAAACGCAGCTACTTCACGACCAGAGGCGATCGCCGGCTGATTGTTGACATACATCGAGAGGTAAAACTCACCGACCTCCCCTTGATACCGAACCGGAATGACTTGCCCGCACTCAAGATAATTCCCAAGACCCGTGCTATCCGGCATATTGATGATCTCAAACTTGATCTGATTACTCAGCACCTCGAGCGGTTCCGGAACGACTGCTTGTAACGCTTCGATGTCTGTCTCATAGATGATGTTCAAGTATTCCCGATTCCGAAAAAAGATATCGACCGCCGGAAAGACCGGTGCATTGATCGGCGTCGCGACGACGTTCTTTACATCGCTCTGTTTCATTTGAATTCCTCCTTTATGCGTTTAACAATGCGGCAAAGCGTGTGACACTTGTTTCAAAATCAGGAACTGTCTTCGCTGTTTGCGCTTCCTCGACGATTTCTTGAATGAGTGAGTTGAACGGTGTTTTGATATCGTACGTGTTGCCGTACATTGTTACGATCCCATTGATGAAACGAATTTCGGTCGGTTGCCCTTTTTGTAAGTCCTGCAACATGCTCGCTTCTAAGTCACGTGATCCGTACATCAATTGTGGCACGGTGATCAGTTTTTCATCGATATCGTCAAGTGTTGCGTAGGCTACCGGCTCAAACGTACTCATCGGCGCGAATGTGATGCCGTGGGCGTGACCGACTTCAACGACTTCTTGCATCGTATGGATTGCTGCGCGTAACAAGACCGGATGATCGAGAACGTCGCCATACGTACCGTTACACGCAGCGGATAACCCACTGAACGTACTATTGATGACGAGTTTTGACCATTTCGTTCCCGGTAGATTATCAGAGATTTCCGTCCCACCGATGTGATCAAGGATTTCCTTCAAGTGAATGATCCGGTCCGTCTTCTTACCGTCCAGTTCACCGATTTGCATCGCATACGTCTTGAAGTGCTCGTAATCCGATGTCAGACGTGACTCGCCTGGTCCGAAGCATGTCGCTCCGAACTCGACGGATCCCGCGATGATACGTTCGCGTGGAATCTGTTGTTGAATGAATTCTTCCGGTACACCGTTTTGCAAGGAGACGAGAATACCGTCTTCCTTCAAGATCGTCCGGACTTTCGCCAGGACCGGTTCATTGTAGACCTGCTTCGTTAGCAACAATACGATATCGTACATCTCCGTGATGTCATCCGGATGCATCGCATGGACGGCTTGCGTCAAATCTGGTCCAATGACATGCGCGCCTGTTGTGTTTAGCGCTTCGATATGTGCGCGATTCGTATCGATCAAATCGACATCCTCATACTGTTGACTTAAATAAGCTCCCATGATGGTTCCTAGTGATCCTGCTCCGTAAATTCCGATTTTCATTTCTATCACCTCTGGTATTTACGATATACTGGTTTCATCATAAACAGAAATATATATATTTATATATTTTAATAACCTGTAGATTATGTCAGGAGGATATCATGGAACTCTTACATTTGAATTATTTTCGTCACGTCGCGGAGGAATTGAACGTGACGCGTGCTGCCGAACGATTATTCATCAGTCAGCCCGCCCTCAGTGCGACGATCAAAAAACTGGAGCGTGAATTGAACACGACGTTGTTTCATCGAAAAGGCAGAACGATCAGCTTGACCGATAATGGAAGACTTCTACTGCAGTCAGTCGAAAAAATTGAACACGAGCTGACACGGGTCCAGGAACGCATGGCGCGAAATGATGCCTCTACCGAAACGCCACTCAGCCTTGCCAGTTCGCATGGTCGCTTCATCCAATTGATTCTACGAGAATTTCTCCTGCCGCAGACGGCACCCTTGTTCAATTCGGACATCCTCTCGAATCGCGACATTTTAAGCGGCTTGCTCCATCAAGAATTCCATTTCTCGATTAGCTTCATGGAACTCAAGCATCCGCTCATTACGAGCGAACCGATCGTAGAAGAGGATATCGTCATCACCTATCCTGCTTCCTATTCAGAGAAAGAAGCGATTACGGCGCTCTATGCGGATGCAACGGAAACTGCCTTTTTGTTTCCCTCCCACAATAAGGACTACAACCGCTTCATCCAATTGAAGATGGCGGAACTAAACATCTATGCCGATACCTCGCACTATATTGATGACGTCTCACTGCAACTCGCCTTACGCCAGCAACGGTATTTCAGCTTCGTTCCCATCTCCGTCTGTCGCGAGATGGGACTTCCCTTCATCACAGACGATGTGTTTACCATTACGTCACGACTCTACATGTCGCACGCGACGAATCAATTAACAGTCGAGGAAGCAACCATCTACGAACGCATTAAACGATTTCTACTCTCACAACGCACATATCTAGCCAAATAGAAACGGATGCCTGCATATGCAGACATCCGTGTGACATATTACTTCGTGATGAAGTAGCGTGACTGATCGAGATGATCTTTCGCTGTATAGATGTTGAGTTTGTACGAGCCGTTCGTCAATGCCTTACGCATCTTCAAGACATAGTTCCCGTGCTGATCCGCCACGTCTTGAGCGATCAATTGATAACCAGATTCTGTTTTTTGGTAGAGTCGGACAATTTGTCGTTTTTCGACTTTACCTGTCAACGTCTTTTTGCCTGACCATTTTTTGACCGGATACGTGTTCTTGATCGTGAACGACGCCTTTTTCGTGATCTTATTCGAGATGTCTGTCGACTTGACCGTGTACGTACCTGTCGTTAGACCGTTCTTGACCGCAATCTTGAAGCCGCTTGCCGTCGTTTTCGCTTTCGCGATCTTCGTTGATCCTTTATAGAGCGTCACGTCAAGACCTTCAGTTGCTTTGCCGCGGAGGACCGTTGAACCGTAGACTGCTGACTTTTTATCGATCGCTGGTGTCGCAACGACGCCTGTTCCGACTGTGACGTTCGTTTCTGTCTTCATGAAGCTAAGTTCAGAGACGATCGTCAACTTGTCACGCAATTTGAGCGGACGTGTTCCGACTTCGTATTGACCCGCTTCGTTTGCTGTTGCTGTTCCAAGAACTTTTTCGCCAAGTTTGACTGTGACTTTCGCACCTGGAACGGCTTGACCAGTAACGACTTTTGCACCCGGTTTAACTGCTTTTGCCGAGACCGTGAAGTCTTTCATCGGAACGTTCATATTGAATTTAAGGAACGTACCTGTCTCACCTGGACGTGTTTCACCTGTGTTCGTGATGCCTTCATACCGCTTGACGTACGGTGCAGCTGCAACCGCTGAATCAAAGCTGACCGTCGTCGGCTTACTTGCGACGAGTGACCAGTTGTCATCGGCTTTATAATCAACCGGTTGTTTCGCTTTAATGAAGTCCGAAATGACGTTACGTGTTTCGTAGGCTGATTTGTAGACGATGTTCTTTCCGCCACCAAGACCTGGGAACGTCGCACTGCCTGCGCGGTAGTTGTTCGTCGCAACAAGGAATTCTTGGTCGTCGGCGATCGCTTTGCCTTGATACTTGATGTTTTGAACACGGTTTGCGTCTTTGTTGACGACGACACCGTTATAGTCAAACTTCGCTGGTTTCGTGATATCGATTTCATACGTCAATCCATCGAGGATATCGAAGTTGTAGCTACGGAAATCTTTGTTCAACAAATTCGTTTGCTCACCGCCGACTTGGTTGAACTGACCGGCTGACATTTCGAGCCAGTCTTTGACGTCAGCACCTGTTACTTTGACGACTTCGAGTGTATTCGGATAAACATAGAGATCGGCGACGTTCTTGAGTGCGATTGGTCCTTTTTTGATCAATGTATAATCGGATGCGTTGACTTGGTTACGACCACCAGTCTTGAATGGTGCACCTGCTGACAACAATGGAAGATCTTTATATTTCGCGAGATCGGCATTTTCTTTGAGTTGTTTCTCGACATACCATTTCTGAGCGTTCGTTACGAACTGAACTGAATCATCGTCTTGCGCGAGAGCGAAGAAACTTTGGATGTCGTCATTAATCGTTCCGACTTCTTGACGAATGTACGCGAGTGTTCCTTCATGTGCTTTTTCAATCAACTTGACGGCACCGGCATCTGCTGTCGTGTCTTTCGTGACATCCGCTAGTTTCGCACCTGACGTATCAACGACCCATTTCCCGTCGACTTGCTTCAACTCAAGATCGATGACACCGACGTTCTTTCCTTGTGTGTTTGCCATGACGACCGGTTTACCATTGATTAGACCTTTTTCTTTATCAACATTCGGCAATTTATTGAACGCTGAATCGACTGCCGGGAACTTTCCGTGCTGATGACCTGTCATCAAGACATCGATGTCTGCAACTTTTGTCAATGCGTAGCCGACGTTCTCATCGCCATCTTTTTGATCCGTCGTATCCCCGATACCTGTGTGTGCGAGTGCAACGACGACGTCTGCGCCAGCATCTTTTAATTTCTTCGCTGTTGCTTTCGCAGTCGGGATGATATCTTCAGCCGTGACTTTCCCCGTCAGGTTCCCCGCATCCCATGCCATGATTTGTGGCGTGACGACTCCGAACACACCCACCTTGACTGTTTTCATGTCACCGTTCTGGTCCTTGACTTGACGTTCGATGATTTGATAGTCTTTTCCATCTTTGTTGTAGTCCGCGACGATCGGCTTTTTCGTGACTGCATCCAATACGTTCGAGTTGACGAACTTGATTGAACCGCTCGAAGCACTCATCGCTGACTTGAGGAAATCAAGACCGAAGTTGAATTCATGGTTTCCGAGCGTGACCGCATCATAACCGAGGTATTCCATCAATTCGTACATCGGATGTTTGCCTTTGTTTCCTTTGTCGTACTGGTTCTTGACGTAATCGCCAAACGGCGTTCCTTGAAGTGTATCCCCGTTATCGAATAAGAAACTGTTCGTTGCGCCCACTTCAGTTTGTTGCTGTTTAATGACCGTAGCGGCTTTGACGAGACCAATCGTTTCGTCCTGCGCATCCTTGAAGTAATCGTAGTTCATTGAGTTCGTATGTAAATCCGTTGTTTCTAGGAAGCGTAACTTGACGACACTGTTGTCGGCAGCAAGTGTCTTGACTTGAACGACTGGTACGAGCATCGGTGCGATCAATGTCGACGCGATGACGAGTTTCGTTGCTTTTTTCATATGGATTTTCCCCCCAGGATGTTTTGACTGCTTCATTAATTTAGCATGGTTCGATTATAGCTAATAGCCCTTTCAAATAGGTCGGACATCCGTCTTATTTAACCTACTTAACTAATTCCAAATACTGGCTTAACATTGTTGATTTTACCTTTACAAACCAAGTTTACATGGTAAAAAAAGGAGAAGACTCAAATGAGATGAATCACGCAAAAAAACGATACATTTCAGGACATGAACCTGAAAACGTATCGTTTATGATTGATGTAGAACGTAACTGTTCCTTCTCGACCCCTACAGGAAAAGAAAACATGTTTTTCGCTTTCGCCCGGCAGATGAAACATAGTTTAGGATACCGCGGCTTACCTTCCGCCTGTGGAAAGCGGCAATGACAGCAACGTTCGTCGTCCCCATTCAGGGCACATCTCCTAGTGGAGGAGCTTCATCACTCCACGTCCCTTAAACCGTTTTCTCTGGTTTCCGTCGGACGACATAACCAAGAATTCCGCCAAGTAACGCAAGCCCTGCGGCGTATAGTACTGTCCAGCCTGCCGTCTGTTGAGCGAACTCGAATAAGACGTCACTGCGCCATTTCATTGCGAACTGAACGTACGAAGCTTGACTGACGATGAAGCTGATGACACCGATCGCGATCGCAAAGACGAACGGATCGATGATCGATTTGAAGCTTCGGATACTACAGACGAAGTAGATCGCAAACGTTACAAGCAACAACACCCAATACGCACTCTCACTGGAGACATTCGGTGGCGTCGCTCCTGCCGATTCCGCATCAATCACTTGAATCGTCTGCCGCGCGACGCCGTAATCAACAGGATTGAGCTTCAATTGTGTTGCTGACAAATCAGGACGTTCTCCACCGAGTAACGTCAACAATTGTTCTGTCACCCGGTCCGTGTCGATCCCATCGACGACTTTTTGGATCGAGTCATTGAGCTGATCCGTTGAGGTCTCCCCGTTCAACATCGAGACGGGGATTTCAGCATTCGCTCCAAGGACGTCTGCTTGATACACGACTTGACCGCCGTGGATCCAGTCGTACATCCCGCCACTTCCGGCGTTCAGACTCGCGACGGTGAGTGCCGTCCGTAGTGAAGAATCGCCGTCATATTCCGCTTCGTCCTGTACCGTAAAGACGAGTTGAAGCGTACTTGCGAGCATCAAAATCAGTAAGCTGGCACGTCCAGCAGCTGTCAGACCGGATAACTTTTGCGGGAAGAACGCCATCCAACCAAGCAAACTGACGACGAGAAGCGGTAAGATGCCACTCATCGCATAGCCGTCTTGTAACGAGAGGAATGGCACGTCGTTTCCGCGTCCGGCAAGGACGAACCAGATGATCCCGACGGTTAAGAAGAAACTAACCAATCGAATCGTCCACCCAAGACGACTTGCCTTAATCCGTAATACTAAAAATAACAGGACAATCAAACCGATGCCAAAAACGGAATAGAGTAACGTGCCGTAAGAGACATCAAACGTAAGTGGTGCAAGAACTTGCTTTAAGTCAATCCCAAACAACGATAAGACGTCGCCGGCAGAACTCGCATCGAGCACCTGATTGATGATCCCTTCCCGGACCGCGCTCGGCATCGTGATCGATAGCCCACCGACGAACAGAAGTATCAATGACACCGTGATGTCTGCATCTTTCCAGGAGACGTCCGCCTGTTGCATCTGCGTCACAAGATCCTGATAGTCTGAGGATGAGGTGATTTGTGAAGTCAAAAATGCCATCACACCATAGATGACACCGAAAAAGATGAGACCGATGAGGACGCCAAACAGGACATCCCAGACGGAAAACCGTCGTTGTTTCCTTTCTTGCCTTGACTCCATCCCATTTCCTCCTTTTAATGTCTGATGTTTGAATATTCCTGCTACAGCGAAACCAAAAACATCAATTTCATTCAACAGCCATTATATCCCACCTTTTCTCTGACTGTCTCCACTGATTTCCAAAATAAAAACCGACTTCTCACAGTGAGAAGCCGGTTGAACGATCAGGTGCCATGGTATTTTTTTCTCTATTAGATGCCTTCGTATGCTTGTTCCATGATCGTCCGTAACTCAGCGACAAGCGGCATCTTCGGATTCGCCGTCGTACATTGATCCTCGAAGGCATCGACTGCCATCTTATCGAGTTTTGCCTCGAAGTCTGCTTTTTGAATGCCTTGCGCCTTGAATGACATCTTGATGTTGAGACGTTGTCCAAGATCAGCAACGGCTTGGATGAGGGATTCGACCCCTTGCTCCGTCGTTGCTGCCGGAAGACCGAGGTAGCGTGCGATGTCGGCATACCGTTCATCCGCAACGAATGATTCGTATTTCGGGAATGCTGCTAGTTTCGTTGGACGTGATGCGTTATAGCGAATGACGTGTGGCATCAGGATCGCGTTCGTCCGTCCGTGTGGCGTATGGAACTCGCCACCGATTTTGTGCGCGATCGAGTGGTTGATGCCGAGGAAGGCGTTCGCGAATGCCATCCCTGCCATCGTTGACGCATTGTGCACTTTTTCGCGTGCTTCAGCGTCTGATCCGTTAGCATATGCTCGTGGCAAGTAGTCGAAGATCATCTTGATTGCTTTGAGTGCCAGTCCATCCGTGTAGTCGTTCGCAAGCACCGAGACGTATGCTTCTGTCGCATGCGTCAAGACATCCATTCCGGTATCAGCAGTGATTGAAGCTGGGACGGTCATGACGAATTCTGGATCAACGATTGCGACGTCTGGTGTCAATGCATAGTCAGCAATCGGGTATTTGACGTTTTTCTCTTTATCCGTGATGACGGTAAACGGTGTTACTTCTGAACCCGTACCAGAAGTCGTCGGAATCGCGACGAACTTCGCTTGACGACCGAGTGTCGGGAATTGATACGCCCGTTTGCGGATATCGAGGAATTTTTGACGTAAGTTTGAGAACGTTTCGTTCGGTTGTTCATAGAAGAGCCACATTCCTTTTGCAGCATCCATCGCTGAACCACCACCGAGGGCGATAATCAAGTCAGGCTTGAAATCACGCATCGCTTGAGCACCTGTCTGAACAGTCGTCACCGATGGATCTGGTTCGACTTGGTCGAAGATCCGGTAACTGACGGACTGTGGTAAGTTTTGAATTACTTTATCGGCATACCCGAACTGTACCATCGTTGGATCCGTCACGATCATGACACGTGAGACGTCAGTCATCGACCGCAAGTACTGAACGGAGTTCTTTTCGAAGTAGATTTTTTCAGGGACCTTGAACCATTGCATGTTCACGCGTCGTCTCGCCACCTTTTTGACGTTGAGTAAGTGCTTCGCTGTCACGTTTTCAGAAACAGAGTTTTTCCCGTATGATCCACAACCGAGTGTCAGTGATGGTGTCAACTCGTTGTACAGATCACCGATTCCGCCATGAGCAGATGGGCTGTTGACGAGGATCCGGCAGGCTTTCATGCGGAGTCCGAACGCTGTCATCAAGTCATCGTTCGTCGTATGAATGACGGCTGTATGACCGAGACCACCGATTTCAAGCATCTGTTCGGCAATCGTAAACGCTTCTTCGGTTGAAGCGACGCGGTACGCACCGAGGACGGGACTGAGTTTTTCATGAGACAGTGGTTCTGCTGCTCCGACGTGCTCGAGTTCCGCGACGAGCATGACAGTTGTTTCCGGAACATCGATTCCGGCTTTTTCTGCGATCCATGTCGCAGGTTTCCCGACGATGTCCGCGTTGACGGCACACGTATCGGTTTTGATGACGAGTGATTCGAGGCGTTGTTTTTCTTCCGGTGTACAGAAGTAACAACCGAGTGCTTCCATTTCCGCACGAACCGTCGCATAAATCTCTTGGTCGACGATGACGGCTTGCTCAGACGCACAAATCATCCCGTTATCAAACGTTTTTGAAAGAACAAGATCGCTGACTGCCCGTTTGACTTTCGCAGACTGTTCGATGTAACACGGAACGTTCCCTGGTCCAACACCAAGTGCCGGTTTACCTGTTGAATACGCCGATTTGACCATTCCTGCTCCACCTGTCGCAAGGACCATGGCGATTTTTTCATGGTTCATCAAGACTTTCGTTGCTTCAAGTGATGGTTCTTCGACCCATTGAATACAGTCTTTCGGTGCTCCTGCTTTGATGGCTGCGTCGCGGAGTGTTTTCGCTGCTTCAACGGAACAACGTTGTGCCGATGGGTGGAACGCGAAGACGATCGGGTTGCGCGTCTTGATCGCAATCAATGCTTTGAACATCGTCGTTGATGTCGGGTTCGTGACCGGTGTGACACCACAGACGACACCGACGGGTTCAGCGATATATGTGATGCCGTTTTGGACATCTTCTTCTAAAATCCCGACCGTTTTTTCATGACGTAGACTGTTGTAGATGTATTCTGTCGCAAACATGTTTTTAATCATCTTATCTTCAAAGACACCGCGTCCCGTCTCTTCTGCCGCGAGACGAGCGAGTTCGACGTGCCGTTCAAGTCCGGCAAGTGCCATATCCCGAACGATCGTATCGATTTTTTCTTGATCGAATGTCAGTAATTCTTGTAATGCGCGTTGCCCTTTTTCAACGATTTGTCCAACTGCTTGTTCGACCGGCGTTGCCGTCGATTTTGTTTTTTCTTTCACAGCCATGAGTGGTTTCCTCCCTGTCGTGGAACGAATCTGAGTTTGATTTGCCAACCATTATGTCAGGAATGCCAAGCTGTTTTTCAATAGTTTGTGCTTTCCTTCACAAATCAATCATAACCCCTTTTTCCTGTTTTGTGCATGACCATCCTGTGAATTCCCTCACACCTTTGATAGCGTTTACAACTGTTGTGAAATCTTCTTTTTCATCATTTTGCTTCATGTACATGGATGTGTGCGATTTGTCACACCTCGCATTTTCGTGACTTGATAGCCGTTTCATCATCTTGTATTCTGATATGGGGTACATATTAAGAGCTACCACTAAAGGAGGACACTTGAATGTCAGTTGTACAGGAAATGCTAGCCTTCAACGAGCGATTCGTCGCCGAAAAACAGTATGAACAGTTCGTCTCGGATAAGTTCCCAGACAAAAAGGTCGTCATCCTGACGTGTATGGATGCCCGCTTGACGGAACTCCTCCCACACGCACTTGGTCTTAAGAACGGGGATGCGAAGATCATCAAAAATGCCGGTGCTATCCTATCGCACCCATTCGGTTCCGTCATGCGCTCGATTCTCGTCGCGTTGTATGCTCTTGGTGCTGAAGAAGTCGTCGTCATCGGTCACCACGACTGCGGTATGAGCACGATTGATCCAAAACACATGATCAGTGAAATGAAGGATCGGGGCATCGACCAACAGATTCTTCACACACTCGAAGTATCTGGTGTTGATTTGAATCAATGGTTGCGTGGTTTCACGTCAGTTCAAGAAAGCGTCGCTCACTCGGTCAGCCTCGTGAAGAACCACCCATTACTACCACCTGGGACGAACGTCCACGGACTCGTCATCGATCCGGGTACTGGTAAGCTCGACGTCGTCGATTGCTGATCACTCTTTATAGAAGAAACGCAAATAGATTCAGATATTCTACTCCGTCTTAAATTAAAGATAACGTGCCATATTTTCTCGTAACGGAGAAGGATGGCACGTTTTTTGTATGAGTCATTTTCAGTGATCAAAACGCTTCTCATTTCATGCTTCGGGGTATAACAGAATGTAACTTCTTGTGGAGAGCTAAAAAGCGTATCATTCATCTTTCGATTACGAGGTCAGACTTTTACTCTTGACAGCATTCCAACATGGCTGTAAGATACTTTAGTATAGTACAGTGATAACAAAAGAAAGTGTGGTTTTACTGAATGATAAACGCCGTATTGTTTGCCGTCTTTTTACTATTTATTTTAGCGATCTTCCGCGTCCACATCGTTCTCGCGATGGTCATCAGTGCGTTTGCCGGTGGTCTTGTCGGTGGTCTTGACCTGACTGCGACGACAAAAGCATTCTCCGGTGGTCTTGGTGACGGAGCAGAAATCGCCCTTAGCTACGCGATGCTCGGTGCATTTGCCGTCGCCCTCTCGAAAACAGGTTTACCGGATGCACTTGCTCACTCTTTGATTGCGCGTTCGCGTGGTAACGCAAGTGCCGCTTCCGTCAAAAAATTAAAAGGATTCATCTTGTTCGCGATTCTCTTGCTTGCGATCAGTTCACAAAACGTGTTGCCGATCCACATCGCATTCATTCCAATCATCATTCCGCCGTTGCTCGGTCTCTTTTCTCAGCTTAAGATCGATCGACGCCGGATAGCGATCATCATGACGTTCGGTCTTGTGACACCGTACATGTTCTTACCGGTTGGATTCGGAGACATTTACCTCAATCAGATTTTGCTGAAGAACCTGAAGGCAAATGGTCTCGATACTGCTGGAGCTTCCGTCATCGAAGCAATGGCGATTCCAGCACTCGGAATGGTCGTTGGTCTCTTGATCGGTTTGTACACCTACCGGAAAGAGCGGACGTATGAGATTCGCGACATCGCTCCAGACGATTATGAAATTCCGGTCATCACGAAAACGAAGCTTGTCTTAAGTGGAGTCGTCGTCATTGCGACCTTGATCGTACAACTACAGACCGGATCAATGATTCTCGCTGCGACAACGGGGTTGATTCTCTTCTTGTTACTTCGTCTTGTTCGCTTCAGTGAAGCAGATGACGTCATTACACGCGGTATGCGCATGATGTCATTCATCGGTTTCGTCATGATCTCAGCGAACGGATTCTCAAACGTCTTGCGTAAGACGGGCGATATCGAGCCTCTCGTCGAGAACTCGAAAGCGTTGATGGGCGATTCGCAACTCGTTGCCGCCTTCGTCATGCTCTTGATTGGTCTTCTCGTCACGATGGGTATCGGCTCGAGTTTCTCAACCGTTCCAATCATCGCTGCCATCTTCGTTCCACTATGTATCCAGTACGGATTCAGCTTAGAAGCGACGATTGCCATCATCGGGACATCCGGTGCTCTCGGTGACGCGGGTAGCCCGGCGTCTGACTCGACACTCGGACCAACGAGTGGCTTGAATGCTGATGGTCAGCACGATCACATGCGAGAAACGGTCATTCCGACGTTCCTGCACTACAACATTCCATTACTCATCTTCGGTACGATCGCTGCGGTCGTATTGTAAAAACAAGGCGGATTCGCTGTCATCGCGAATCCGTCTTTTGAATTGTCTCCGTTTTTTTCCTTTTCATTTCGTCCTCGGTTCTCTAAAATAAAGGAATGAACTGATACAAAGGAGTTGTCTAACGTGTTATCTCAAGTCGTCAACCAGATTTTGCTTTCGCTTGCCGATCTCGGATATTTCGGCATCGCCCTCGGGTTGATGATTGAAATCATACCGAGTGAAATCGTCCTCTCTTACGGTGGATTCATGATTTCCCAAGGAACGATCGGCTGGCCGCTCGCCATCGTCGCTGCCGTCATCGGTGGATTATTCTCGCAATTATTCTTATATTGGTTCGCTCGCTACGGCGGTCGTCCCCTTATTCTGAAATATGGAAAGTATGTTTTGATCTCAGAGCATCACTTGGATTTAGCCGAGCGTTGGTTCTTAAAGTACGGACAAGGCGTCATCTTTGGCGCCCGTTTCATCCCGGTCGTCCGTCATGCCATCTCGATTCCGGCAGGTCTTGCTAAGATGGATCAATCGAAGTTTTCTCTTTATACGGTGCTTGCGATCATTCCATGGTCGATCTTATTCCTCTATCTTGGTGAAACGCTCGGAACGAACTGGCGCTCGATCAAGGAAGTCGCTGCACCGTATACGAACGGTGTCTTAATCGCTGCTGTCGTCTTGATCATCTTCTACGTCATCTACAAACGCCGTCAACGAACGGTTTGAACAACTAGCAGTCTGTCTGACGACGGACTGTTTTTTTAAACAAACAGGAGGTCCTGCCATGCTCACATCCCCGCTTGCCCATTTTCCACTCCGTCGTTTGACTGCCTCCTACCGGGCGGGTCATCCCGTCGCGACTGGGATCACCGTCGACGGACATATTTTAATCGTCGAAGAAACCCTCGACGAAGCACGCAATGAACACGTCCTTTCCATTCATCAATTGAAGGATGATTGGCGTAAGACGACGATCGTTAAAAAAAGCGAAATTGATTTTTCGCTCGTCGATCGATTTCCGGATGGACGTTTGTTACTCGTCGCTTCCCGTTGCGATGATGACGTAGACGGAACGTGGTTGCCGAATGCCTTTATTTATGATGTTCAGGGAAATCTAGTCAATCAATTTTGTTTAGATGATGGGATTCAAAACATGCAAATCGATGAACGAGGGTGGATTTGGGTCAGTTATTTTGACGAAGGTGTCTATGCTGACGCCGTAACCAGTTCAAATGGTGCCTTTGGTCTCGTCGCTTTTGACGATACGGGCGAAGTACAATATAAAAACCGTCAATACCCGATTGATGATTGTTACGCCTTAAACGTCTGTTCATCAAAAGAAGTCTGGTTCTTCTACTACTCTGATTACCGTTTCATTCGTATCGATCAAGAGGAAGATCTCGTCTGTGAGGCACCTACGATCGCCTTTTCTCAGTTCGCTCGGTACGACGATTTTCTGCTTGCCGCAAATTCTGATGAAGCACATTTACTCGAACGGAAAGGTACGCTCTTTGAAAGTGTTCGTTCGATTCGATTCATGACAGAACAGGGAAATACCCTGTCAGGTGACCTTACAATGCGTAATGACTTGATCGTACTAGCGACCTCGGAACACCTATATTTCGGGAGACTCGGTCAGCGACTTGTCTCTCTCTTAGCAGGCAAATGAAAGCCATTACACAGTTGTTTCATAATCTTTTTACTTTTGAAAACCTCTAACCCAAATTTTCAAAAAGACTAGCGAGTTCTATCTGAGGATAGTATACTCAGCGTTATAGTTATTCGGACAAATTGTCTGAACATTATGACGTCACAGAATTTTTTTGGGGGAAATGATGAGTTCGAATTTGAAACGAGATTTAACAGCACGACAGGTACAAATGATTGCACTCGGAGGAACGATCGGGGTCGGTCTTTTCCTTGGAGCATCGAGTACGATTGCTTGGACGGGACCATCTGTCTTACTCGCGTACATGCTAGCAGGAGTCTTTATCTTTTTTATCATGCGGGCACTTGGTGAGATGGTCTACACCCATCCTCACAGTGGTTCGTACGCAAAGTTCGCAAACGACTATATCCATCCAGCAGCTGGCTTCTTGACAGCAAGCAGTAATATCTTCAACTGGGTCGTCGTCGGGATGAGTGAAGTCATCGCTGTCGGGACATATTTACGCTTCTGGTGGCCGGAACTACCGACTTGGATTCCAGGCGTCGTCGTCATCATTCTCTTGACGCTTGCGAACCTTGCTTCCGTCAAGATGTTCGGTGAACTCGAGTTTTGGTTCGCCTCAATCAAGGTAATAACGATTCTTCTAATGATCGTCGCTGGACTTGGAATCATCTTCTTTGGTTTAGGGAATGACGGAAACCCGGTCGGCTTCTCGAATCTTTGGGCGAACGGTGGATTCTTCACGAATGGTTTCACCGGCTTCTTCTTTGCGCTCTCGATCGTCTTCGCCTCTTACATCGGAGTTGAGTTGATCGGCGTGACAGCCGGAGAAACGAAAGATCCAGAAAAGAACATCACGAAGGCGATCAATGGTGTCGTCTGGCGAATCTTGATTTTCTACGTCGGATCCATCTTCATCATCGTCACGGTGTATCCATGGAATGAGTTGTCGGATCTCGGCAGTCCGTTCGTTGCGACATTCGCCAAGGTCGGTGTCACGATTGCTGCCGGGATCATCAACTTCGTCGTCATCACGGCCGCTTTATCCGGTTGTAACTCCGGGATCTTCAGCGCAAGCCGGATGATCTATGCATTGGCTGAAAAAGGACAAGTGCCGTCCTTCTTCTTGAAAGTCAATAAACGCGGCATTCCATTCTACACGGTCTTCGCGATTTCAATCGGGATTTTCTTCGGTGTAATTCTCGATATCACCTTGCCACTCATTCTCGGGAAGGATACGAACATCTTCGTGTATGTCTACAGTGCTTCGGTACTACCAGGGATGGTACCGTGGTTCGCGATTTTAATCAGTCATATCCGGTATCGTAAACTCGAAAGTGAACGGACAGCCTCACATCCGTTCAAGATGCCCGGTGCGCCGGTGACGAACTATCTGTCGATCGTCGCGCTGGTGATAGTGCTAGTCGGGATGTTGTTCAACGATGAGACACGCGTCTCGATCTTAATCGGAGTCGCTTTCTTGATCTTAAGTACGGTCTATTACATCGTAAAAGTACCGAAAGTCGAAAAATAAACGTCTGTCTCTCCTCTCATGACCGCATGAGAGGAGTTTTTTGATGGAGATTATTTTCTATATTGACATTGAATAATATTCATGATAGATATTTTTTCGCGAACGCTTAAACCCTTAAGACGTCGTAACATTCTTGATTTCAATGCGTAAAGCCGTATTTCATCTACTATTTTTCTAATAAATAGATAAATTTTCAGAATAAATAGTCTTTTTATTCGAAGTGTATTTTTATGTTTTGAGTTCGTTTGAGCGGGAATATTCTCACCATACACATAATATTTCATGTGTAGAACAATCACGTTAAAACATTTTAACGACAGAAAGGAGAGATGTAACATGAACGGATTCAATCGTTTCCTACTCGTCCTGATCGGCATTCTCGGTTTAGTCAGCGTCGGTCTTCTTGTACTTGGCGTCTATGATGTTCCACGACTCAGTCCTTTGATTGAACAGTGGCAAGATCAACAATGGTATAGCTACACGATTTTATCACTTGGTGGCTTCCTAGCATTCGTATTTGTCATTCTATTATTCACTGGACTACTCAGTCGTTCAAAAGGACAACGTCTCCTGATTCAAACGGGTGACGGGAATATCACGATCTCTAAGCAAACGATCGAACGAACGGCACTCGAGTCGATTCGCGGTATCAACGGCGTACGTTCGCCACGCGTCAACGCAGACATTCACTCGAAAAAAGAAACCGTCGCGCTTGAAGTTGACTGTTCCGTCTTTGGTCAAGAAGGCTTGCCGACAATCGGAAAAGACATTCAAGAACGCGCCAAGAACTCGGTCGAATCTTTACTCGAACTACCTGTCACAAAAACACGCGTCCGGATCAGTGACACGAAGACAAAAACGTCTGAACGCGTCATCTAAGATACGAGAGGAGGAAGATCATGAAAACGAGCGAAGCACTTCGTCCGTACCGCTACCGTCTACTCGGCGGGCTAGTCGGACTGATCCTCGCCACCTTGTTCTTGACGATCGGTTTTGGACCGACGTTGTTGATCATCGTATTCGCAACAATCGGTTACTTGATCGGTCAGTGGCGGGATAACGCGCTCGATGTCGAAGGATGGATTCAGTTCTTTCAACGGGATTGAGCATACAGAAAATAAAAAATCATTCAACTCACATTAAAAGGAGAGATTTCTCATGGCTAACGAAATCAACACTAAACAAAACGAAAACGAAGTAGTACGCGAAAATAAACTCACATTCGAAGATCAAGTCATTAAGAAAATCGCCGGTATCGCATCAAATGATGTCAAAGGCATCCTCTCAATGAGTGGTGGCTTCATGAGTGGATTGACAGATCGTTTCCGGAGCACGGAAGATATCACAAAAGGCATCGACGCGGAAGTCGGCGAACGACAAGTCGCACTCGACTTAAAAGTCATCGTCGAGTACGGCAAAAACATCCCGTCCATCTTCCAAGACGCTGTAACGAAAATCAAAAAATCAGTCCATGATATGACAGGACTCGATGTCATCGAAATCAACATGCATGTCGAAGATGTCATGACGCGTTCCGAGTTCGACGCAAAAAGTAAATCGTCGAAAGAAGAGGAAGAAAAACGCGATTTGAAATAAGACAGTCAACTAGATAGCCGCATAAAATGGACCCGCTTAAAAACGGGTCCATTTTTTTACTTTTTCAATGCCCCACGTGCGTTCAACGCAGCAAAGATCACCATCGCAATACTGAGAACAGCAGCGACGATCAAACCTTGCCAATAAACCGACCAATCAATCTCCGGACGGGTCAACACACTGCGCATCCCTTCCATGATATAGGTCGTCGGATTGATCGTCGCGGCAATCTTGAGCCATTCGGCTTCAATCAAGTCTTTCGGCACGAATGTCGTCGACAGGAAAATCAGCGGAAAGAACAAAAGTGTTCCGGCTTGCGCGGCTTGGGCGTTCCGTGTCTTCAAAGCGACACCGACCGAGTAACCGGCAAAGGCGAGACCGAAGCCAAGCGCGAGTAAGATCGTCAAGAAAAAGCCACTGACACCGACTGGAATCGATAGACCAAGCAAGAATGCCATTCCGAAGATGAGTAATGTTTGAACGAATAATTGCAGCATCCCGGCAAGCATCGGTCCGAGGACGATTGCGGTCCGGGAGACCGGTGTCAATAAGAGTCGAGCGAAATAACCACTCTCGATGTCCTTGACGAGTGCTTGCCCCGCTCCCCCTGCTCCGCCGACAGCACCCGAGACGATCGAAACAGGCAAAATGAAGTTCAAATAATCGACGCCGTCGAATTGAGGTAAGTTCGAGATGCCGGAGAGACCACTCGTGTAGACGAGCAGGAAAAAGACACTGATGATCAAGTTCGGAATGAAGGAAAACGGATTACGTAACGTGACGAGGAGACTCCGACGCATCAAAAACCACGTTTCACGTATCATGTCACGATTCCTCCTTATAAGCTTGTCCCGTCAAACGAATGAAGACATCATCAAGCGACGGTTGTTTGACGACCAGTGACGTAGCGACCATTTTTCGTTCATCAAGAAAACGGACGACCGCGCGCAATGTCTCCGTTCCCCGCGAAGGAATGACGAGGCGGTCTTTTTCCTGACGACCGGCAAACGTCTCTAAGACGATCCGTTCGTTCTCTTTTTCAGCTAGCGTCAATTCGATCCGCTCTTCTCCATTTGCTGCTTTCAGCTCAGCTGCCGTTCCTTCGGCAATCAATTGTCCCTCATTGATGATCGCGATTCGGTCGGCTAGCTGATCGGCTTCTTCCAAATACTGTGTCGTCAAAAAGATCGTTGTTCCGAACTCTTCGTTTAATCGTCGGACCTCGTTCCAGATTTGTACACGGCTCGCGGGGTCGAGTCCTGTCGTTGGTTCGTCAAGGAACAAAACAGTCGGTTGATGGACGAGCGTCAACGCCAGATCAAGCCGTCGTTTCATCCCGCCGGAGTAAGTACCTGATCGACGCTGACCGTCTTGATCGAGTCCGACGAGTCGTAGCAATTCTTCTGTCCGTTTCTTAGCTTCCGTCTGACTTAATCCAAATAATTTTCCCTGTAGGACAAGTAATTCAAGACCGGTCAAATCCTCATCGATGCCGGTATCTTGAAGGGCGACCCCAATTTGCAAGCGAACCTGTTTTTCCTGTTTGACGACATCAAATTCCTGAATCGTCGCTCGACCACCGGAAATTGGAATCAACGTCGTCAGCATCTGGACGGTCGTCGACTTTCCAGCCCCGTTCGGTCCTAGAAAAGCAAAGATCTCTCCTGCCTCTACATCGAACGAGATGCCTTTGACGACATCTTTCCCGTCATACGTCTTCGTCAAATTCTCGACATGAATCATCTTCATTCCTTCTTTCCCTGAATTCAAAGTCATGTCCAAGATTTTCCCGTTTTTTCTGTTCTCGAATCAAAAAAACTTTTATACAGATGGCGTAACGTACAATCATTCCACACGAACTATTCAGCGATTTTTGCATATAAAAACGCGCTCTCAAAAGAGAACGCGAGATTAAAACATATACCTATTTCATACCTGAAATATTGTATCCTTCGATGATGTACTTTTGGAAAATCATGAAGATGATGATAATCGGGATGACCATGAAAGTAGCTCCAGCCATTTGCAATCCGTAATTCCCACCATGTTGCCCCTGCAGTAACGCTAAGCCAACAGATAGAGTGTACAATGATTCGTCATTCGCGATGATGAGTGGCCATAAGAAACTATTCCATGCTCCAATGAATGTTAAAATTCCCTGTACCGCCAGAATGGGTTTTGACATCGGAAGAACGATTGAGAAGAAAATACGCCATTCACTTGCTCCATCTAGTCGAGATGCCTCTAGCAGCTCATCTGGAATCGTCGTCATGAATTGGCGAAATAGGAACACGCCGAACGCACCAACTAATCCAGGTAAAACGATTCCTGTCATCGTATTCGTTAACCCCATTTGATTAAGCATTAAATAGACTGGAATCATTGTTACTTGACCTGGGATCATCATTGTAGCGAGTACTCCAATGAATAGTAACTTACTCCCTTTAAAACGAAATTTGGCAAATCCATAACCAGCCATCGCCGTTAAGAGTAGACCGAAAAACGATGCTAATACAATCAAAAGTGTATTTTTCAAATAGGTCAAAAAGTTTAGGTTCACGAATAAATTAACGTAATGCTCAAAAGTTAGCTCTTTTGGCCAAATCGTTAGCGGAAGTGCTAAAATTTCTGCATCCGTTTTTACTGAAGAAAGAACCATCCAAAAAAACGGTAAGAGAAAACAAAGACCTAGTAACGTCAATACCGTTGCAAGACCCCATTGAAAAGTAGCCTTCTGTCTTCTTTTCTCCGGACGTGCGATTGGTGAAAATCGAGCTTCCTTGCCTGTTACAATCACAGGTTTTTCTTTCGGAATCATCGAATCGTCCCCCCTTCCTTAGTATGGATTATCATTTTTTTGAACACGGAACTGGATCAATGTGACGGTAATGATTAAAACGAATAGGACAACGGATCCAGCAGCAGCATATCCGAAGTTACTCAGTTGGAAACCGTTTTGATAAATGAACAGCGCCAATGACGTCGTTGAATTCAACGGTCCACCTTCCGTCATAATGAACGGTTCCTCAAAAAATTGAATCCATCCAATCAATGTCGTCACCGTAACGAAGAAAATGGCATATCGTAAGAGAGGAATCGTGATCTTAAACATTTGTTGAAACGTACTGGCTCCGTCGAGTGCAGCTGCTTCATAATACGTTCTTGGAATCCCCTGTAATGCCGCAAGGAAGATAATCATGTTGATTCCGACAGCCCGCCATAAGGCTAATAGGATCAATGATAATTTTGCAACAAGTGGATCTTGCAACCATGGAACATCCGGTAGATGAATTGCATTCAGGATAAAATTAAAGAGCCCGTATTGGGGATTGAATAAGAATCCCCAAACGACGGCAACAGCAACAACGTTCGTAATCGACGGCATATAAAAGACGACACGAAACCATTCAAATACTTTTCCACGACCAAAGTTAATCGCAATGGCAATGGAGAGCGAAAGTGTAATGACAAGTGGTACACCCAAAATGACATAAAAAACCGTGTTCGTTAATGCCTTTAAGAAAACCTCATCTTTAAAAATTTCAAGATAGTTTGAAGTACCGATCCATTCGATGTTTGCATAGTTCGCGATTCCCGCTAAATCCATGTTCGTAAAACTCATCACTACGGCGACGAAAAGCGGCGTAATCGAAAACAGAAACAGTAAAATGATGGTAGGTGCAATGAACAGATAAGGCGCCTGATGGTTGAGCAACCGTCTCATTCAGAGGACTCCTTCCTTTAAGCTTCCGCTTCGATTATTTTAAGATGGTTTCTGCTTTCTTTTGGAACACTTCCACTTCTTTGTCGACCGCTGCATCGCCACGGTACATTTTCTCGAAACTCTGTAAGTAGGTTTGTGATACTTTCTCCCACGATGAGATGAGAGGCATTGGTTGAGCAGCTTTCATTTGTTCACCAAACGTCTTAAGTTTCTCGTCATTTTGAAGTGTATCGTTTTTCCATGCTTCTTTTGTTGAAGGGAGCGACTTCGTCATCTCCATCCATGCTGTTTGTGTTTCTGGTTCACTCATATACGCGATGAATTTCGCTGCTTGATCTTTTTTAGAACTACTTTCAAAGATACTCAGGTTCGCTCCACCTAGGAATGAAATATTATTTTCTTTTTTTGGAAGAACTGCAGTCCCCCATTGTGATTCAATACCCGGCATCTGTTCATTAATCAGATTGATCATCCATGGTCCACTAATGAACATTGGAACATTCGGATCCTTTGCACCAAATGCTTGTACGATATCCATTCCTAAATCAATCGGAGCATACTTTTGTTTGAAATAACTCGTTAAATATTCAGCACTTTCAATGAATTCCGGCTGATTAAATAACGGTTTGTTATCTTGCGTCAATAAGTCCGATCCATTTTGGCGTGCAAACATGAAGTTCAACATTTGATCATTCGTATCCAAAGTAATCCCGTACATATTTTCGCCTGGACGTTTCGCAAGCTTAGCTGAAGCATCCTCGAGTTCTTCCCATGTCTCTGGCGCTTTTTTATACCCGACATCAGATAACGCATCTTTGCGATAGTAGAGAACTCGAGTATCGGTATACCAAGGCGCACCATAAACGCCATCTTTTAATTCGACTGTTTCATAAGATCCCTCATAAAAATTATCTTTTGCAAGAGATGGGTATTTCTCCACATATTTTTTCATGTCTGAAAGAGCACCAGCTTCAACGAATTCTGGCATCCAAGATGTACCCATTTGAACGACATCTGGTCCGTTCTTCGAAGCGACTGCCGTTAACAATTTATCATGTGCCGTATCCCATGGTATCGCCTGAACCTTCACTTTGACACCTTTGTTTGCTTTTTCATATTCTTTTACGAGCTTCGGTAATGCCTTTCCTTCTTCACCCATTGCCCATACCGTTAATGTCTTGTCATCTTCTCCAGATCCTGATGAACAAGCTGCTAATGTTGATACCGACAATGCGCCGACCGCAAGTGCTAGTCCGAGTTTTTTCATGGTTCCATTCCTCCATCTCGTATTAATCGAAACGTTTCGATTGTTTTCTAAAAAAATAATGTTTATACAAAGGTTTTTCCTTAAAGCAACAGGTTAAACGTTTCTATAAACATTATAAGCATACATGTATGCGCTTACAACCTATTTTTTTTATTTCTTTTGGAGGACCGATCCTGCGACGATGAACTTTGAATCAATCTTCGCATTCGTTCGCTCTTGTTTATCAATCAATTGAAGTAAGGCGCGAGCAGCGGACTTTCCCCAATCTAACTTCGAATAACTGACGCTTGCGATTTTCGGTTGTGTATAATTCGTAACCTCAAGCTTATCAAATCCCGTCAGTGATATATCGAGACCAATCCGAAATGATGTATTTTGTAAGACATCGTATACGCCAAGAGCCATATCATCGTTTAAACAAACGATGGCATCCCCATCTTTCAACTCTTCAAGGATTTCACTTGCAGCACGGATACCAGAACGTTTCGTAAATCCACCTTCCCATATACGAACCGCAACACCTGCTAAGTCTGCCTGTTCTAGGACAACAGCACGACGTTCGAAAGCATCATGGTTTTCTTCCGGTCCATCGACGAGATGAATACAGTGTGGTTTTGTAGCGATTATCGTTCGCATCGCTTGTTGCATACCCATCTCATTATCAAGTAGCACACAACTAATATTCGGATGATCCATGTTTCGATCAAGAATCGTCAGCGGATGTCCCCGATCAGCAAATCCAAGAATTTGTTCTTGGGTGAAACGATGACCTAAAATTATCCCGCCATCGACGATCCGTTCTGTCATGAGGCGATGGGATTCCGGTCCATTACAGACGATCAGCTCATATCCCGTTTCTGACAACTCATGATTAATTCCTTTTAATAATTCGCCGTAAAACGATCCTGAATAATCTCCTAGAAAGGCACCGATGATATGCGTCTTGCGAGTCTTCAGCGTTCTAGCAGCAGCATTTGGAATGTAATTCAACTCTTCCGCGATTTTCATTATACGTTGACGTGTTTTTTCCGTCACTTTCGTACTCCCATTCAACGCATAGGAAACGGTCGAAATCGAGACGCCTGCTGCCTTTGCAATATCCTTAATTCCTGTCATTTCACTTCACTTCCTTCTTCAAAAAGTATAGCATAGGACCGCCGCGTAAGGACCGAGTTCCTCTTCACAGTAGTCCCCTACACCTATTAATGTCTTACCCATCTTTATTCGATGTCGAATTGAGTGATTCGACAAATTAACTAAAATACGAAGGGACTGTTCGCCATGAATTCGATCAAATGCGATCATCGTCGATGGCGTCTCCTGCCACCTCATTTCTCCATCCAATAAGGCAGGCTCTGTCTTGCGTATCGAAAGTAAACGTCGATACACCTGAAGGAGACTATCATCATCCAGTTGTTGATCGTGGACGTTACGATCAGCATCGGTCATTGCCTGTAACCAAGCTGATCCTGTCGAGAATCCCCCCTCTTTCGTCCACATCATCGGAAGACGAGCATGATCACGACCCTTCAGCTGAACGGACTGTATAGCTCCACCTTGCTGTAAATAATGGAGGGTTTCGATATCCTGGTAATCAGATTGCTGAATGATTCCGTTCGTCATCCCGATCTCGTCTCCTTGATAAATGAAAGGGGTTCCTCGTAATGTCAACTGGAGCAATGCCAGCATTTTTGCTGCTCTTATATCATCGTCGTACCATCTAGAGAGAACGCGAGGCTGATCATGATTGTTCCAAAATAAGCTATTCCAGCCGTCTTCTTTCATCTCATCTTGCCATTTTTTAATCGTCATTTTTAGTTCTGCTGGATCAAACGATTGGAGGTGCCATTTACTTTTACCCGCCACCTCGTCAAGAGCGCACGTCTCAAAGTTAAACACCACATCAAGTAATCTCTCTTCTTGAAGTTGACGAATTTCGGATGGAGATAGACCTCCTGCTTCGCCGACTAAAAGAAGATTTGAACGATCAACGGGTGCCAACATCTCTCGTAATCCCTCCTGTACACGTTCGAAATTTAGCCAGCGGTGCGGATGAATTTGTTTTCCGATTAAATCGATGACATCAAAACGGAATCCACGAACTCCTTTTTCAATCCAAAACGATAGAATACGTGCAAATTCTTTTGCCACTATCGGCTGATTCCAATTAAGATCCGGTTGTTCCTTCGCAAAAGAGTGGAAATAGTATTGCTGACGTATACTCGAGTACGTCCAAGCAGAACCCCCAAAAAAAGATTCCACTTCTGTCGGTTCGTCACGCCAAATATACATGTCTCCGTATGGACCGTCTGGATCATGTTCAGATGCGATGAACCATTTATGGCAGGATGAGGTATGATTCGCGACTATATCCATCATGATCGTGATATCATGCCGACTCGCTTCGTCAATCAGGGCTTCCATCTCGTCCATAGACCCGTAGAGGGGATCAATTGAAGTATAATCCGCTACGTCATACCCGTGATCATAACCAGGCGACGTGTACACTGGGCATAACCAAATCATGTCCACCCCTAACCTCTGCAGATAATCCAATCGTTTCCGAATACCGTTCAGATCTCCGACTCCGTCTCCATTCGTATCTTGAAAACTTTTCGGATATAGATGATAGACTACTTGATGCCGATGACTTTTTATCATGTCATTCACTCCATTTCTCATATGCTAAAGGACAGGACGACTTCCGCGAAGTCATCCTGTCCTACTTTAGAGCGGAAGCTCGATTTGCAGTTCGTTTCCACTTGGAAGTATCGTGTTTAACGCCTCACGTTGCAATAGATAACCACCTTGACGATAACGATTGGATTGATTTGAAAGATTGAGCAGTTCTCCATTCCATAAAATGCGTCTTTGTTCACCCCGTGTGATTCGAATACGACAAGGGATATCGAATAGGTCCATCTGGATAGTTCCGGTTATGACTGGATCAAGAACTAGTCCATCTGAACGCTCTCGAATCCCTAAGACGTTCGTCATTAATTGATTCAGCCAAATACCTGGTCCACTCGAGTAAATTCGCCATCCCCCTTTAACCGGAATCTTACCTTCTTTCAATTCGTTCCAACGTTCTTGCGCTTCGTAACGCGTCGTAAACGCAGCATCCGAGCTACTGAAATACGCATTTCTCTGACGGTGGACTGCTTTCGGCACTTTTAGATCCACAGGATTAATGACGTCAAATGCTTCCGTTATGCTCTTTTCATCAGCTCCGATTTTCGCCAGTGCTTCAATGTAACGAATATGGGCATGCACGTACTGCAGCCCAATTTCACGACCGACATTAGCAGCTTGTTCTGCCCGCATGAAATGACGACTCACACCACCACGATATTGTGCTGGTCGGTCCATCAAACGCACACCATCCGGGAACTTTAAATGTTCTTCAATGATCTTTAAGTTTTGCATAGCTTGTTCTGGTGTAACGAGTTCTCCGATGATACTACGGGTCAGCGGTAACAAACGATATTTCATTGGTAGTCCATCATCTGTGGGATGAATCATCGGATGATATCCATCTTCTTCGACTCGTAAAAATCCAGGGATGACCCCGTCCAGAATCATGTCTGACTGGAAGGATTGTTCGATGGTAGTAGCTAGTTCCGCTAATCGCATGCTTAATGACGATTGTGGTAACTCGTTTGCTAACGTACGGAATGTTTGAAATGTCAACGCTACCGTCCAAGTACTGATTAATTTTTTCTTTAACGCATCATCTGCTGGTTGTAACGTATCGTCCCAATCTCCTCCGCCGTATGCGGAAAAGACACTGTTCGGTACGAAATCCTTTTCAATCCGTGCACACGCTCGTTCCACATGATGCAAGAGCGATTGTTTTAGTGTTTCCTGACCGGTCTCGGTTCGATATGGAAGCAGTTCATCGAGACATGCCCAATCGTGTGTTCGCTGAAGATAATCTGCGCAAGCCTTCAGTGGCCAGACAATCACATCACCATGGCTATCCTCCTGCTGGATACCAGCATATTCATCAAACATGAACCATTGTGGCCAATGTCCTGCCTCGAATTGATGTGAAAAAATCTGAAGCAGTAATGCGCGAGCTTCTTCAAAATGACCGAACGCCAGTAAAAATTCCATCGGACCTTGCGATACGTCGCGTGTTCCCCATGCAGCACCACCGTATTGCTCTAAGCCGTGCGGTGATTGGTAATGAATCCGCATGTTTTGGATGTACCAGTCTACTTGAAACTGTAGAGCATTCGCGTCCTGCCAGACGTCTTCAAATTTGAGGTTTTTTCGATAAGCAGCCTTCCATTGATCGAAGGACTTCCGTTCTTCGTCAGCATTGAATTCACACTGCATTCCTGCACCCATTCTCATAACAAGATGATCGGTCGCTCCGACAGATAACCATACCAAATCGTCTACGATTGGCTGAGTTAACCATTCAGATGTGGAGCCCGTTGAAAAAGGCTGATCTATTTCAAGCGTGTATGTCAAATCAGGTAGAATACGTTTACTCAATGATTCTTTTGTTGCCGTAAAATGAAGGCGTGCTCCTACCCGTTCCATTTGAAACGGCACATCATATTCTTGTGTGTGCATCGTCACTTGCTGACTGATTTTCATCGCACGCGGATATCGCGTCTTAACCGTCGTCTCAAGCACAGGTCGCTCAGCACCAATTGACGTACGGACTTCAATCGTCTCGTCATCTAAGAAGTAGTACCAGATTACTTCGTTCCATCCCATTTCAAAAATCGAAGGTAACGCTAATAATTGATAGGCTTCCTTTTGCTCAATGTATATGCGTTGCCCAGATGTTTTAGGGATGTTCAAAGGATTTCTGACGTTCGACATCCACTTGTTGTAATTCGTATTCCCATATACGATGTGCGAATTGAAGACACCATTCATATGGACTGTTGTCGCCAATTTCTTTTCTGTTGGCGCTAAACTTCCCGCATTTAATAAGATGCTTGCATGACTACGCTCAACAAGAAGTTCCTTTTCTTTTAGAACAACATGATGACCATTAGGTGTAAAGAAGGACAACAACTGTGTTCCTTCCCATTCTTCAAGCAACCTTTCCGGATACAAACCGTCAAGTTGTTGTTTCGTCGCTGTATTCCCGACAATCGTCTTTGGTGTTTGTAAAAAAGCCGTACGGTGATGTCCCTTCCGTTCCTCCTCACGCTCATATAAAGGTATAAATTGATCAATCGATTGTTCATCAAGTGCTTCTTCCATCGAAGGAATGAACCGTAGCTCAAATTGGAAAGATAGCTCTCCAGCTGATTCTTTGACAGCTGTTCGAATCGTCGGTAATGCGAACTCATACTGATTTATTCGAGAGGGTAAGTGTGCATTTAATCCCTCTGCTACATTCGTTTGCCGAAATGACGCACCATACACATCGAATCCATCCGTCGCAAACTCTTCGATTCGATCATGCGAAAGAATCGCAACGCTCGGAAAGCCTGTCGACTGTCGCTGGTTTTGTCGAGCCAATATCCCATGTTCGATCGCGACGTAGTCAATGTACTGTGCCATATATGCCTCATTCGTACGTACACCGGCTTCGTCAGCCAGTCCTAAATCCTGTGTATAGGTTACGTCAAATTCTCCTTCCCCAATGAGTGAGACTTTAAAATGCATTCCAGTCGTGTGAAGACTTGCGACGACCTCGTATCCGAATGTTTCGTAGTCACCTTTCCAGCTGATCGTACGCTCAGATATTGCTAGTTTACTAGGCGAATGGATACCAAGTAACGGTAAGGCCACACTGGAACCATGACGAACATATACATTCATCAAGGATTCATCAAATGGATGATGAATCAATTGATTGATCATGATACCTTGGTAACGGATTTGACGAATGTCGCCGCCTTCAGTCAGTGTCACACTAAATTCATCGTGTCGTAGATGTGGAATGGTCGTTAATGTGTTCATCAAATTGCCCCTTTTCAACAGTCTGTTTCAACCAAAATTTTTCATGTAATGCACATGTACTATCCGTACCAACATAGAGAATGAATTCACCAGAATCCGCTTTAACCGAACCGTCCGGATGTTGATACATCAACATCGAAGCATCGATACGGAATGTCACTTCTCGACTGGAACCGGCTTTCACAAGAACGCGTTCATATCCTTTTAATTGACGTAAGGGACGTGACACATCAGCAACCGGGTCTTGCACATACCATTGAACGATTTCTTCCGCTTCTAATGTGCCTTCGTTCGTAACAATAACGGATGCTTCCCATGCAGTTCCCTCCGGCTGCTCATATAGCCTTAACTGCGTATAGTTAAAATGGCTATAACTTAATCCAAAACCAAATGGAAATAACGCTTCATTTGGAGCGTCCAGGTATTTGCTTGTATAGCGTGGATCAGCGCCTTCGATCGTCATTGGTCGACCCGTCGGTAAGGCATCGTAACGTGATGGCAACTGACCGACATGATACGGAAATGAAATCGTTAGTTTTCCAGAAGGAATCACATGACCATACAGTAAACGGTGAATCGCTCGTCCTGACTCTGTTCCCGGATACCATGCTTCAAGCACTGCATCGGAATGATTAACGACATCTCTAAGATCGAGTGGTCGCCCGTTGAATAGCACGGTCACGATCGGTTTTCCAAGTGTCGCAAGTCTTGCCAATCCATCGCGTTGTGTTTTCGGCAAACGGATATCCGTTCGACTTCCAGCTTCTCCACTCATCCAAGACGCTTCACCTAAAGCTATAAGAATCACATCTGCTTGCGCCGCTACTTCCATCGCCCAATCCCAGTCAATTTCCGTATCAATCGTTGATCCTTCTGCAAAAACATAATCAATGTTCGCTTCATCAAACGCCTCTCGAATGGAAACCGCTTCTTCACGTTTTCCGTTGCCTGCCCATGGACCAAGTACGTCCGTTGAAGCAGCAAACGGTCCAATCAACGCGATCCGCTGATCGTCTGCTAATGGCAGCACTTGATCATTTTTCAGTAAGACACAACTTTTTTCAGCTAAACGCCGTGCCGTATTCCGATGACCTTCAGATAAGTGGACTCTTTTCTCAAGTTCGGGATCAATGCCACGATAAGGATCTTCAAACAACCCAAGATCTTGCTTTAACATAAGTATTCTGCGTACTGCTTCGTCTAATAAGTCCATCGAAACGACTTGATCATCGATCTGTTGTTCCAAATGATTTAAGTAAGCACCTGACATCATATCGATATCGACGCCCGCTTTGATTCCTTTTTCTCCAGCTTCAGCAAGAGAACCCGCGACACCATGCTGGATTAATTCCTTAATAGAAGACCAATCCGAAATCGTGACCCCGTCAAACTCCCACTCTTTTCGAAGAATTTGGCGTAACAGATACGTACTAGCTGTTGCGGGAACACCATCAACGACGTTGAAGCTTGTCATGATGAGTCGGGCACCCGCTTCGATTGCCCGTAGATAAGCCGGTAAATAAAACTCTCGTAATTCACGATCCGACATATCAACCGTATTGTAATCACGACCACCTTCAGCGGCACCGTAAGCCGCAAAATGCTTGACGCAAGCTGCTAAAGAATCAGCTTGTTTTAAATCCTTTGATTGATAACCACGTACGAAGGCTGCCGCATATTCTCCATTGAGCCAAACATCCTCACCTGTCGATTCCATGACACGCCCCCAGCGCGCATCACGTACAAGATCCACCATTGGCGAAAAAGTAACATGCAGTCCCGAAGCTGTTGCTTCGATAGCAGATTGACGTGCCATCATTTCCACTTCGTCACTATCCCACATAGAAGCAAGCGCCAACGGAACTGGATAAATCGTTCGATGACCATGAACGATATCCGCCATGAACAATAGTGGAATTCCTAATCGATTATGTTTTAAATAATTTTGCTGAATGCGAAATGCCTGTTCTGCTTGATGAATTCCGATGACAGATCCTAATTCATAACGGTTATCCTCTGTCAGACCACTTTCCTCCATTAGTTGAGCCACTGGTCCAGTCACAGTATCAGATGTCTGTGGATCATAGACAGAAGGAAGAATTTGAACGAGCTGTCCGATTTTTTCCTGTAGCGTCATTTGCTGTAGTAAAGCTTCAACGTTCATCTATCAGCACCTCTTATCCCTTAAATTTATCGAAACGTTTCACTTGTTAATCAAAATTATAAGCGCTTTCATAAAAATCTTCAACCTTTCTTTCGAAACGTTTCGATAAAATGTATAAAAGTAAGAACTCTTCCTTTTCAGAAAAGAGTTCTTACTTTGTTTAGATTCTTTATGACCAAATATAAATGCCATATACGACACCAACAGACGCTACAAGCGTCGTACCGATTGACACCAGCATCATTGTTAATCCGATTCCTTTTAATCGAACGGCTCGGGCTAACGCGAAACTAAACGAAAGCACTGTACCACTCGCAAGTACAATCGCCCCTGCGAATAACAATGTAGGATTGATCCATGCATCTCCGATGACGATCCATCCATAAGTGATACAGGCAAAAAGAACGGTCAAGATAAACCATCGTCTCGCTGACACGTTTTTCAACATATGGTTTCCTCCTAATTTGCTTCTACCTACTTGTTCGCCCTTTCCCACTAGATTCCTGTTACGAAAAAATCGTGCCTCCTGCTGTCAGGAGACACGATCCACTTAAGACGCCACTTGCCATTTTTCTTTTAATTGCTCCATCTCTTCTTGACCTTCGTGCGATTGCATCCACAGATTGAAGACATCAACAACGTCCCCTTCCGACTCTCGAACGAGGTAACTCTTCTCCGCCGGAATCCATTTTTCTTGAATTCTTGGTGCTGCGAGTCGCTTGTCGAGCGCTTCATAATGAATCGCCTCGACCGTATCGGTGATCATAACATCGACTTCACCTGAGGCAACCGCGTGCGGGATGTCGAGGTTTTGTTCATACATGACGATGTTTGCCTTCGTGAACGTCTTACGGACGAATTGTTCATTCGTTCCGCCTGGATTTAGACCAATCGTCACGTCTGGACGATTGATTTGTTCGATCGAAGCAAGACGCTTAGCATCTTCTTTACGGACGAGCGGTGTCTTTTGGAACGACAGATAACTCGACGTGAAGTCGCCGATGATCTCGCGCTCGATGTTTTTCGTCACACCCCCGACGACCATATCGAATTTCCCGCTAGCAAGATCAGCAGACAGCGTCGGCCATGTCGTCGGAACGAACTCGACATCGATGCCGGTCGTCTTCGCGAAAGAACGGATCACTTCGATATCGAACCCTTCGTACTCGTTCGTCTTCCGGTTCAAGTAGGTGAATGGTTTATAGTCCCCGGTCGTTCCGACGACGATTTTTTTCGTCGCAAAGACGTTCTTCGCTTGTACACGTCGTGGTTGCTCCGTTTGCCATAGCGTCAGTAAGCTTGCAAACAAGACTCCACCTCCGACGACGATCCATCCCCATTTACTCATGTGCTCCCGCTCCTTTCGCTCCGACCGTCTCACGTGTCGAGACGATGTTCCATTTTTTCTTCAATTTTTGAACTTGTTCTTGCCCCTCTGCACTTTCAATCCAGACCCGGAAAACGTCTCCAAGCTGTTTTTGGTCCGGTTTCATCAAATACGCCATCTCGGCTGGTTCCCATGCCTCTGTCAGTTT
Organism: Exiguobacterium sp. s91; assembly: GCF_018618915.1. Lineage (NCBI taxonomy): Bacteria > Bacillati > Bacillota > Bacilli > Caryophanales > Exiguobacterium > Exiguobacterium sp. s91. Next base: position 1,657,058 of record NZ_JACSMZ010000001.1, read on the forward strand.
CGGCACCGCAAGATCGAGTTCTGTCGCGTAATGCAACGCCTCGATGTCGTCCGTCACCATGACATCGACTTGTCCGCTTTGGACGGCTTTTGGAATGTCCAAGTTGTTTTCAAAGACGGTCACATCTGCCTTCGGAAAATGCTTCTTCACGAACGCTTCGTTCGTTCCGCCCGGATTGACACCGATTTTGACTGCTGGATCATTGATTGCAGCGAGCGAATTCAAGCGTTCGACATCTTTCTTCTTTACGAGCGGTGCTTTTTGAAAGGAGAAATACGACGATGTAAAGTCTCCGACGACCTCGCGCTCGACTTTCTTCGTGATGCCACCGACAGCGATATCAAACTTGGATAATTTCGTATCCTCCGATAATGTCGGCCATGTCGTCTTGACGAACGTCACATCAAGATTTGCTGCTTTGGCGAACGCTTGGATGACATCGATATCAAAGCCTTGATAACGATTCCGGTCCTCGTTCCAGTATGTAAAGGGCTTATAATCCCCCGTCGTTCCGACGACCAGCTTGTGGTCTTCGAAGATGTCATGTGCTTCGGCATCCGTCTGTTGATTCCAGATCATCCAAGCGGCAACGCCTGTCAAAACAAGTCCTGCCAGTAGCCATGGTTTTTTTCTCATCGTATCTCTCCTTTCTGTTTCGTCGTTGCCCATTCACCGAATATTGCTACAATTTAACCTAAATGATTTTCGGTGTGGGTAATAGTCATTATCCTACCACACTTACACGTGATTTCAAGATAATTTGACGATTTTATGCATAAAAGCATTAAAAAGATGTTTTGATGACGGTTACAGTTCTACAAGTCGTCTCTCTTTACAGAAACCCCTCGTCTTTTCCATACTGAAACAGAATCATCAAATCGTGAAATGGAGGAATGGAACATGAGTCAGATTTTCATCATTGGTGCAAATGGTAAAGTAGGTCGTCACGCTGCTCGCTTACTGCAGGATTCGGAGCACGATGTCAAAGTAGGATTACGTTCCAAGGACCAGTTCAGTGATTTTGAGAAATTAGGTCATACCCCGGTCCATCTCGATCTTGAAGCGGACGTCGCGACAATCACTGATGCATTACAAGGATCAGATGTCGTCATCTTTACGGCAGGATCCGGCGGTCACACAGGAGCGGACAAGACGATGCTGATCGACTTCGATGGTGCCGTCAAATCGATTGAAGCAGCGGAAGCAATACGTGCAAAACAGTTCATCATGGTCAGTGCCTTGAATGCCGATTCGCCGGAAACATGGTCTGACAGCATGAAGCCGTATTACATTGCAAAACGCTACGCGGATCGTGTCCTGAAGGAATCGTCACTTAATTACACGATTCTTCGCCCAGGCGGACTATCCGATGAAGCCGGCACAGGAAACGTCACGACGGATCCGTCCGAACAAGCAACTAAAAAGATTCCGCGCGAGGACGTCGCACGCGTCATTCTGGCAGCAATCGGTCATGACAAGGCGTCGAAGCAAGTCGTCACACTACTCGAAGGTGACACACCGATCAACGAATTATTCTAATACAAAAGCTCACGTCTCCATTTCCGAGACGTGAGCTTTTTTGATCAAATGAATCATTCGTATAATTGGCGATACATCACGAGCATCGTCTCACCAATGACGGGTAACGACGCCGGAATGTCGATCCAGCGCCGGCTATCGTGATCAAAATACAGCCCTTCCGTACGCATCTTTTCTTTTGAGTTGATCTCATCGAACTCGAGAAACATATCCAGCTCATCATCCGCGTTCTGAAAGTCGTCCCACGGTCCGGGACCAAAATAAAAGAGTAGTCCTTCCGCATCGTAGCCAGCAAGCTCGTTCAACGCCCATTCCAAATGTGCTTCAGACTTGGCAGATGTCCTGACGGAGTCGGCTAGTGTTTGATGAATTCCAAATCCGTTTCCACTAAGCAAGTGACGTTGCTGATCCCATTCCCAGATGTTTTTCCAGCGTTGCATGAAAATGCTAAACCGATATGCTTGTGTCGCTTCATCCCGTTCACGCACGTCATATGACCAGGAAATCTTCTCTCCACTGATCCACATACTTACGTGAAAGTTTCCCTCACGCGCTTCATCATCTTGTAAAGAAGACCAACCTGATTGCTGTTGCTCTAGATACGTGAACAACGGAAGTCGGTCTCCCGCTTTTTCTTCAAACTCAAATTCAAATCGCTCGATACGGTTCAAAACATCTTCCCCCCTGCCTCACTCAATCACAAAGTCGATTCCAATCGGTCCTTCAACCGGCATCTCGTGAAGCAACTCATACCTTTGATTCGTAATGAGCAGTTTCCCTTTATCCGGGTGTTCAGGGTCAAATTCGATGAAGTATGATTTTTTCGTCTTGGGATGAATATATAAGTACTTGTACCATTTGTCTGCTTTCCAAAAATTCGGTTTGATTTCCTGAACCGAGAATGATTGACCGAACGTCCATTTGACTAAAATGTGGCGATCCCGATTTTGATTATCACGAGAAAATTGCTGAACGACTTGAACCCCTTGTGTTGCATCAATCATTCGAATCGGATCGGTACTATCAAAATTCGTATTCTGAAGAAACGGATAATATTGCTCGGTTTGTTCACCTGCCTCATTGATCCGAATCATCCAGCCATCCGTACTAGCGAAGTATGCCGTATCATCCTTTCCATAAAGTGCTGAGTATGCATATGGTTCATCTCTTTTCCGATATACGACTGGTTTTTCAGTCCGCTTATCCAAAAAAATCATCGCTGCTTTTTTTTCTTGTTCATGATCGCTACCAATACTGGCATACGCTAAATGATGCTTTAATTCAATCATCATCGAGTTTCCTGGTTCGAATCTCGCAGGCGTCTCATAGTTTTCTTTCGTATCAAAATTAGAAAAGGTGTGCGAGAATCCTGTTCCTTGAGACGAGCGCTGCGTCCCGGTTTTATATGAATTCAACGTCTTGAACCATGTATTCGTACCAAAGTGTTTGATCGATTCCATCATGGGATCGTGCTTGAAATACGTCACATTATGTTGAACAAACCGTCGTTTCGTAAAATCGAATGTATGGAAGTGATTCAGATATCCTGCGGAAGAGGCATACAACACATTCGGCGTACTCAGTTTTTGCACAAGCGTCATGTTCGTGATTGCAGGATCATGGACCTGACGTTCGTTTAATACCTGTCCTTTCATGTTGATCGTGACAATCGAACTATAAGCAAGTTCAGGATCATTCGTTTTCCCTTGTCCCTGTCCTGGATAGACCAACATCACGGTGTCTTGTTGAGGACTAAAATCGATGGCTGTAATCGAAGAACGTGGTATGACAGTTGCGTTTGCGCGATCCTGTTGCACTTTCATCCAGGTCGCTAAAAGGATACTTCCACTGACAAAAAACACTAGACTAAAAAAGATCCGCTTTTTACGGATAGACTTATCCATTCGATTCATGACTCCTTGACTTGTTTATTTAAACAGTTATTTCTACCTAGTTATACACTGTTTGATCGATGTATTACGTCTTTCTTACAACACTGTTAGACGAATTGACCAACTTTACAACATCCTCCTGAACTCTAACCACTAAAAAAATCCTCACGTTTCATTTAGAGACGTGAGGATTTTTGAAATCAGGTTATATTATTTTAATCTTGCTCCGCAATGGCACGCAATCCACGTAACGTTTGAATTTTACGTTCGTGGCGTTGCATCACGAATGAGAGACCCGTCACGATTGCGAGATTGAACCAGATCATCGTGTCGGTAATCGGATTAAACAAATTAATGAGTACTGCAATGATATTAACCAAAAAAACGACTTTGTAGAGTTGCAAAATCCGGTGTTCGTGATGGATCTGTGAATCAAAGTCCGAGTACAAATGAAATGGTTCATCCGAGGTCCGTTTTCTTAAGAAGACCCAGCGGAACGATGTATCCACGACTTCGATATCCATCTCTTCCAAAAACGCAAAGTAATCCTGCGACTTCGGATGCTTTGGCATGTTTTCTAATAACTCAATTCGATACGTGTACATACCAGGTTCACCTTTTATGAATACATAACGTCCGAGTCGAAACTGCTGTAAGTACCAGCCGTTGTTTGCCATCTCATTTAACCACACTTCTTCTTTTGCATAATCAGCGTAAAAGCGATAGACCGTTTTACTACTCACCTTGATCCACTCCCATCGTTTCTTGTCCATGTCGCACGAGTTCTTTTAATCGATCTAGCTCTACCTGTAATCTCTCCCGCCCCTGATTCGTCATGATGTACTCTTTCTTTCGCCCTGTTTCTTGCTCGATCGCTTCAATCCACCCTTTATCGACCAGACTGCTGAGTGCGCCGTACAATGTACCAGCAGCTAACTTGACTCGATCATTGCTCAACTCCTGGACGAATTGCATGATGCCATAGCCATGACGGGGTTGTTGAAGTGAAAGTAAAATATAATACACGGCTTCTGTTAATGCTGTCTCCTGGACTGTTCGTGCCATTTTCCCACTTCCTTACTACGTCTTCCGTTATATCGTCTCCCGATACACTAAAAATATCCTATTCCATGTAAAATGACAAGAAAAAAAAATACCTAGAGAATCTCTAGATATTTTTGATGTAGTACTTTATTTTACAATCATGACAGGGCTTTTCACGCGTTTTGCAATTTTATGACTCACACTTCCAAGCACCATCTCTTGCAAACTATTTAAACCCCTGCTGCCGATAATCGTCACATCAACTTTCTGTTTGTTCGCATGGTCAACGATTGCCGGACCCGGATCTCCTTTTAGAATCGTCACATAGTAGGAAACATTCGCTTCCTCCAGTTTTTCTTCAACCGCTGATAGTTTTTTTCGTCGGGCAACTTCGAGCGCTTCTTTTCCTTCTGTATGCAGTACATCATCTTTCACCTTCGAATAATCAGCGACGAAGACGACTTCAATTTTGCTTCTCTCACTCAGTCGAGCAACTTTGATCGCTTCTTCGGTCGCACGGACCGAATGTTCTGAACCATCAACCGCTAATAGAATATGTTCGTACATATCGTTCACTCCCTTGTATTTAATGAATAGGCATCTTCGCGGTCGGATCGTTATGAATCGCAAGGCGATCGATTAGCTTTTTACTTTCAGGATTCAATCCACTAATTTCAACATGATTTTGATTCGCCATCAGACGAATCATCACTTTGTCGATCGCCCCTACTCCAGAATCATCCCAAATTTGAGTCGACCCAAAATCAATCAAAATCTTTTCGTTTTGAATTTCGTAATCAAAGGAGGCAATGAAATGGTCAACCGATGCGAAAAATAATGGACCTTTCACGCTGTAGACGATTCTTGCCGGCTTCGTTTGTTGCGTGACCTTAATTTTTGATACTTTCGCAACAAAGAACAACGCGCTTAGAATGACGCCTGCGATAACACCGACGGACAAATCATGCGTAGCAACAACGATGAAGACGGTCGCAAGCATGACAAACGCATCTGCTTTTGGCGCTTTCTTGATATACGTAAAGGATGACCAATCAAATGTTCCGATTGATACCATGATCATGATACCGACAAGGACAGGCATCGGAATTTGAACGACTAGATCACCGAGGACAATAATCAAGAACATTAAAAAGATACCGGCGACGAGCGTTGATAATCGACCACGTCCTCCTGACTTTATATTGATGACCGATTGTCCGATCATCGCGCATCCCGCCATACCACCGAAGAATCCAGTGATGACGTTCGCGATCCCTTGCCCACGTGCTTCACGATTTTTCTCACTTTCAGTACCTGTCATGTCGTCGACGATCGTTGCTGTCAATAGTGACTCCAATAATCCAACGATCGCGAGTGCCAATGAATACGGGAAGATGATTCGTAAGGTCTCAAAATTTAAAGGAACATTTGGTAAGAAAAAGGACGGTAAAGAACGTTGAATTGCTCCTAAATCTCCGACTGTTCGCAAATCAGCATTAATGTTGATAGCTACTACTGTTAAGACGACGATGGCAATCAATGGAGCCGGAATCGCCTTGAAGAAACGCGGCACGACATAGACGATCAATAATGTAATGGCAACGAATACATAGGTCATCGTCGAGATTCCGATGAAATGTGGGACTTGAGCCATAAAAATCAAAATTGCTAATGCATTGACGAATCCGATCATCACTGCTCTTGGAATGAAACGCATGACTTTTGCTACTTTCAATACGCCAAAAATCATTTGAATGACACCGGTCAATATTGTCGCTGCTAATAAATACTCGACGCCATGTTCTTTGACAAGTGGCACCATCAGAAGCGCCATCGCTCCTGTCGCAGCTGAAATCATCCCCGGTCGTCCACCTACGAATGCGATAATGACGGCTATACAAAACGATGCATACAATCCCACCATTGGATCAACCCCGGCAATGATTGAAAATGCGATTGCTTCAGGAATCAGAGCAAGCGCCACAACGATTCCCGCTAACATGTCACCTCTAATATTTGAGAACCACTGTTCTCTTAAACTATCTTTCACTCTCATTTTCCACCTTTCCTATCTGTATTTTTTATATTGATTTAACCATCCATCTTTGGATGAAAGATCGTCTGTGTCTATCGACAGTCTAGCACCACCGTTCCCAAAAAGGAACGTTTTTAGTTTGAATTTTTATATTTCTTTATAAAAAAAAGCGTGAGAACGCTGAAATTCAGCAGTTCTCACGCTATATCATGTGTGATTATGATAGACACTTTTTGATATGTTGATAGTTCTTGTTCCCACCTGATAAGTTGCATACATCCGTAAATCCAAGATTTTTCAAGACATTTTGCGCAGCATTCCCGGTTACCCCTTTATTACAGTAGACAATCGTCGGTAACGTCGGATCCAATTCCTTCGCGCGTGTCCGCAGTTCACCAAGCGGAATATGGATCGCTCCATCAACATGATTTTTTTCAAATTGTGCTTTCGAGCGTGTATCGATGATTTGGAACGACTTCCCATTCGCGACTTGGTCAATTAATTCGTTCGGTGTCATCAAACGCGCTGTTTTTTTGATGGCATTATCGAGTGCCATTCCCGTATAGAGAACGGGATCCTTCGTCGTCGCGAACGGTGGCGCGTAAGCTAAGTCGAGATGGAATAAGTCTTCCGCTTTCGCCTTAAAGGTAATCGCTGTCGCTAGGACATCAATCCGTTTATCGACACCTTGCGGACCTACGATCTGGGCTCCGAGAACTCGCCCTGTTGCCCGATCGGCAATCGCTTTGATCGTCATCTCTTTCCCGCCCATGTATTCCGGACGATCTGGTTTGATGTTATGCAAGACTTCGATGTCATAGCCTGACTCACGCGCTTCTTTTTCCGTCAACCCCGTTTGAGCGACAGTCAAATCGAACGCCTTAAAGATTCCTGTCCCTAAAATACCACGGTGCTCCGCTTCTTCTCCGGTAATGACCATACCGGCAATCCGTCCCATCTTGTTCGCTGTTGAACCAAGCGGACGATAAAGTGCTTCACCCGTGATGACGGAGAAACTCTCTGCGACATCGCCGACTGCATAGACATCGGCTACATTCGTCTGCATCTTACGGTTGACTGCGATCGCTCCTGTTTTACCGAGCTCCACACCAATCTGTTTCGCAAGATCGGTGTTCGGCTTGACGCCAACAGATAAAATGACAAGATCCGTCTCGATCGTTTTTCCACTCTCAAGCGCGACCTCAGAAATACGTTCTTCTCCGTTGAACGCTGTCACGGATTCGCCAAGCAAAAGGGATACCCCTTTATCTTTCAAATGATCCGCTACACGTTCTGCCATATCGCGATCAAGTGGCGGCATGACTTGCGGTAAGCGTTCGACGAGCGTGACTTGAATACCGCGATACGTCAATTGCTCTGCCATCTCGAGTCCGATGAATCCTCCGCCGACGATCGTTGCCGTTTTCGGATCATGGGCATCAATGTAGGACCGGATCGCGTCGGCATTGCGGACATTTCGAACCGTAAAGGCATTCTCATGCTCGATTCCCGGAAGTGGTGGAACGATACTTGAAGCACCGGTTGCCAGTACTAACGTATCATATGTGTCCGTGAATCGATCCCCTGTCTTAAGATTGACGATGGTAGCTGTTTTTGTCGCATGATCAATCGATTCAACTTCGTGTTGTGTATGAATATCGATGTTATACCGTTTTTTAAAGAAAGCGGCATCTCGCGGTGTCAATTCATCAATGTCAGCGATTTCGCCACCAACGAAGTAGGGAATCCCACAACCTGAGTAAGAGATGTCCTGATCCCGATCATAAATCGTGATTTGCAACTCTTCACTATTTCGACGTGCTTTTGCTCCTACTGATGTTCCCGCGGCCACTGAGCCAATAATCAATAATTTCATAACTGTTTCCTCCTAGAAATCAATAAAGTATCAAGCTGATATACAAGCCAAGTAATGTGATCGCAAGTGTCGGGATCGTCAGAATCGTTCCGATTTTAAAGTATTGACCCCAACCAATCTTCACGCCTTTCGTCCGAAGCACGTGCAACCAAAGCAATGTCGCTAGACTTCCGATCGGTGTGATCTTCGGTCCAAGATCAGATCCGATGACATTCGCATAGATGAGCGCCTCTCGAATCGTTCCGGTTGCCTGACTTAAATCAATCGCGAGCGCATCAATCATAACGGTCGGCATATTATTCATGATCGACGACAAGATGGCAGCCAAGAAGCCCATGCCAAAAGTTGCGGCTGCTAAATTCGTCGCAAAGCCATCAATGATGTCAGCGAGAACTTGTGTCAATCCTGCATTTTGAAGTCCGTAGACGACGATGTACATGCCAAGTGAGAAGAAGACGATCGCCCACGGTGCACCACCGATGACCTTTTTCGTCGGTACGCTCGGTGAACGACGTGCCATCAATAAGAAGAACAAAGCGATGATACCAGCGACAAGACTGACTGGAATGCCGATGACGTCACTCGTGAAGTATCCGACGACCAGCAAGATGAGGACGAACCAAGATAACTTGAACATCCGTTGGTCCTTGATCGCTGTCGCGGGTGCGACGAGTTGCCCGACATCGTAATTCTTTGGGATACTCTTTCGGAAATAGAGATACAAGACGATCAGACTGCCTACGACAGAAAAGAGATTGACGAATACCATCCGTGACGCATACTCCGTAAATCCGATGTTAAAGAAGTCTGCTGAGACGATATTGACGAGGTTCGAGACGACGAACGGTAAACTTGCTGTATCGGCAATGAATCCGGAAGCGAATACGTAGGCTAACACGACATAATCCGGAAGTTTCAAGTGACGAACCATCGCGAGGACGATCGGTGTCAGAATCAAGGCTGCCCCATCGTTCGCAAATAAAGCCGCAACGACAGCACCGAGCAATGTCATATATACGAATAGTTTGACACCACCACCTCGTGCGATGCGTGCCATGTGGAGTGCCGCCCATTCGAAGAATCCAATCTCATCAAGAATCAATGAGATAATGATCAGAGCGATGAACGTAAAGGTGGCATTCCAGATGATGCCCCAGACAGTTGAAACATCATCGAGATTGACGACTCCCGTCAATAGCGCAACGAGCGCCATCCCCATCGCTGAGTAACCGATGCCGAGTCCTTTCGGTTGTTTGATGATTAAGAATAAGGTGATCAGAAAAATTCCGATCGCTAGTAAATGTGTACCGGTCAATGCGTTCACTTCATTTCTGTATTAAATTTCGTTTTTACCGATTAACAATTTGATGCTCCAAGAAGAACGATTTGCTGTCCTTCAGGTGTTTCTTCCAACGCAAGCGTAATATTTTCACTGACGCTCTCCAAATCACGATCAATCGCAAATAATAAGCCATCAAAGTCTTTCACTTGATCACCGTCTTCACCTATACCGAATCCAAGTCCGAAACTCGGTCCACAACATCCTTGTCCGGCTTGATATAAACGGATGCCAGGTGCTTGTTCATGCTCGACTTGTTCTTTTAAGTACGTAACTGCTTCGGGTGTAATGTGCATAGTGTTCATCCTTTCGAAAGTGTGAGTAATTGTTCGTATCCTGAGACCGGTCGGGGTTGCCATGCGACGACAGCCAACTGTCGACTTAGACGAACGACTTCTTCCAACCAAACACGTTCTGATTCTGCTTTATGACTTAAAATCGGATCACGTGTAGCCGTTGCAGCGAACGATTGATTGATAATCCATGCCATTGGTTCAATTCCGGCGCGTCGTAAGTCCTCTTGTAACCGATTGGCCTCAAAAACGGGTGTTGCCTCTGCAAGTGTCGTAATGATGACATGTGCTTTCTTTTCGTCTCGTAGTTGCGGTAGCAATGTTTTGATTGATTCTGGTACTTCACCTGTCGCCCGTTCCATTTCTTGATGGTAACTTTCTGTTGCATCAAGTAATAGCAACGTATGACCCGTCGGTGCCGTATCAATGATGACGTAACGATCCTTTGCTTGCGCAACGGTATCGGCAAAGGCACGAAAGACCGCAATTTCTTCCGTACAAGGAGACTTCAAATCTTCCTCTAATAAAGCATGCGCTTCCTCTGTTAGGTTACCTGCCGCTGCATACACTTGTTCCCTATAACGATTGATTTCGATCTTTGGATCAATTTTACTGATCTCAAGACGTGGATTTTGGTTTGTTTCAATTGTTAATTCAAGATGGGCAGCAGGATCTGTTGTCGTCAAAAGAACATCGTGTCCACGTTCTGACAAGGAAATTGCAAGCATGGATGCCATTGTCGTTTTCCCTACCCCGCCTTTCCCCATCGTCATAACGACGCCGGGACCGGCAACTTCTAGTTGTTCGACCAGATGAGATAAAGAGGGTAGATCGAGTTGCTTACGTTCTACTGTTAGATCTGGATAATTTGTTTCTTTCAACCAGTTACGAAGCTGATCGACTCCAATCAAACTCGAAGTGGCATAAGGTAAGCTAAACACTGGAACATCATGTAAAAAGATTGCTGGCAATGTATCAAGCGCCTCTTTTTGTCGACGTAAGAAAGCTTGATAATACATATCTGGACTGACTGTCATTGGCAATATACCATTGACGACTAAACGTGCGTTTTGAATGCCGATGGCTTTTAGTTCCTTATATGCGTGAGCCGCTTCCATCAGCGTCACGGGTTCCGCCCGAGCGACTAATATTAACGTTGTCTCCGCCGGATTTTCCAATAGTGTCATTGCTTGTTCATACTGCGATTTTTTTTCATTTAAACCCGCAAGTGGACCAAGACACGATGTACCCGTCGTATTTTCATCCAAATAAACATTCCATGCATTCGGCAAACTGAGTAAACGTAATGTATGTCCCGTCGGTGCCGTATCAAAGATGATATGGTCATATGTTTTTTCAGCTTCAGGCGCCGCCAGTAATCCTGTAAATTGATCAAAAGCCGCAATTTCGACAGTGCAGGCACCAGATAATTGTTCTTCCATGGAACGTATTGCGTTATCCGGTAAAATTCCCCGATAAGGACCAACGACCGTTTCTTTGTATGCTTCAGCTGCTTGTTCCGGATCAAAATTCGCAACGTGTAAGTGATCGACACCAGGAACAGCGGTCGGTTCTTCTGTTAGCTTCATTTTGAAGACATCCTGTAGATTACTCGCCGGATCTGTCGAGACAAGCAACACTTCTTTTCCGGTATCTGCAAGTTCGACCGCGAGAAGCGAGGCAGTCGACGTCTTTCCAACTCCACCTTTGCCAGTCAAAAACAAATATCGCGTCAAATGCAGTCCTTCTAACGTTAGCGGTTCCATTCTCGTCACGTCCTTACTTTAATGTCAGGCGAATTTTTGGTTTCCGTTCATCTTCGACAGCGAATCTTTTTTCATCTAATCCCGTTAATTTTGCGAATTCCGCATTAGATAGGTAACCACGGCGACGAACGATGGCACCATCCACGAGAGTGATCGGTAAGATATCAACACCCTCCGCAATGGCCTCTTTGATGAGATTATTCGTAACGAACGCCGTTGGCTCATTTGCTAAGTTGAATCGTTCTATCGGATAACCTTCTTGTTTTAAAGCGTGGACCACCATCGATATCCGTGTTAATTCAGGATCAATCGACGGTCCACATAAACCGGTCGGACAACACATCGCCGGATCATAGATTTCAATCTTTTTCATTTTCATCATAATCTACTCCTCTATATAACTAAATGGTTATAAAATATATAACGTTTTCGTTATATAATCCACAAGGGAGGTTTCCCTTTTTTTAACGCGGCTAATTCAGCAATTTTTTGCTGGAATCGACGGCAACTCCATCGCATTCAAAATAGTCAATAGTAAATCATATTGAGGATGGTTCGGGTTGATTCGAAAATGTATCCATTGTCGTTCACGTCGCTCTAAAATGAGTTGTGATTGACGTAATAACTTCAAATGGCGACTGATTGCGGGTTGTGAGATATCAAACATCTCGACGAAATCACAGACACAATGTTCACGGACGTACAGCCTTCGTAAAATTTCAAGACGTGTTCCGTCGCTAAGTAGCTTTAAGAATTGACTCATCTCTTCAACACGATTTGTGGTTTCAATCACGAAAATACCCTCCTTTCGTATCAGACAGTCGTTTCCTCTTTTGCAAATCGTTCGATCCGTTTCTTGATTTGTTCACAGACACGTTGGAAGACGCTCCATTTCTCCTCTTCTGATCCTGTCGCACGTGCTGGATCATCAAACCCCCAGTGCTCATGACGGACATTCGGTGAGAGGACAGGACAATTATCACGGGCATCACCACACAATGTGACAACAATCGTCGCCCGCTTTAGTAATTCTCGATCGATCAGGTCGGAAGTTTGTTTGGAAATATCAACGCCCTGTTCTTGCATGACACGAACTGCCTTTGGATTTAATCCATGTTGTTCAATACCTGCTGAATAGACATCCCAATCCTTCAGGTATTGTTTAGCCCAACCTTCAGCGATCTGACTACGACATGAATTCCCTGTACATAAAAAATAAATTATCGGCTTTGACATATTAGGATGCCCCCTTTTTCATATAACCACAATATTATATAACACTTCGGTTATGCAACCCCTTTTTAGAAACTTTTTATCAAGCTCACAGATAATAAGACGTTCTCCCTCACTTTTTGCTGTGGAATAAAAAAAGATCGTCCGCTACATTGGTGGACGATCTTTTAGTCACATTACTTTTCTCTTTTAGAAATTAACTGTTTTCAACTAACCGATTACTTTTTACCCGTACCTCTTTCCAATAGAGAAAAAGGAACGTCAACATGAAGCTACTTACACAAAGCAGTGATAGATGAAGCACCTGTGGTCCTACTGAACCATCCATGAACAGCAGACGGCTGAAACCAGAGACTGCATTCGGAACGGGCAGGAACGTTCCAAGCGATTGATAAAACGGTGCCAGCATCTTCGCCGGCACGATGTTTCCGGCAGTCATCAACTGGAACGGAATCAATGCGACGTTGACGAGCGGCGCAATCGGTCCAAATATCGCAAAGTTCATCTGCGTGACAGCGATACAGGTCGCAACAACGAGGAGTTCGAACGCCCACAGTTTGATGAACGGTGTCGTGATGTCCGTTAATACATGTGCCATGGAAACGAGCAGTAATGGAACGACCAGAAGGACGATCCCGTGCAACAGTTGGCGACTCCAAAATAGGGACCAGATCGAATGACGCTTACTTAAGATTGTGCTGACAAGGTTGAATTGAATCCCCATCGTCATCGTCGCAATATAGATGACGAACCCGAGGACGAGTGGCAGCATCGACAAGGCAAAATCCGAGACAGCATGCTCCGTGACGACCGACGTCGTGAACGTCGGCTCACCATTCAACTGTTTGCCGATCGTTTCCGTTGCCCGCTCGAGAATCGCATTCGCAAATTCGGCATTCGTCTGGCTGACGTGTGCCGTTAGTTGACGCGAGGCATCATCCTTTTGTAGAACGAGATCGACTTCATTGGCATCGAGTGCTTCCAACCCTTTCGCTTCGGTCGGAACTGCTTGGACCGTGAACGGTGCTTCCTTTAGTGATGTGACGAACGGGTCGTTCACTTCGCCAACGACACCGACGTTCAATTGATCGAGTCGTTCCGTCGTTCCTTCGTAACCAGTCATCCAGACGACGAGGAACAAGAGCGGGACGACAATCGCGAAGACGAGCCCCACTTTCGTTTGTGTCATTGACCAGACATCTTTCCATGCTTTCATATTACAATCTCCTTTTATATGCATTACTTATAATATCATGTGCAACTATATATCCGAAGGAAAACCATTCACGTCACATTCCGGTGAATGGTCTCAAGTGTTTCCTTTAATTGCTCGATTTGCTCTCGCGATAGTCCACGGAACGCTTCGAGTTGTAGCTGATCGAGCTCTGGTCCGAGGCGATCGACGATATCGCGTCCTTCTCGTGTCATCAAGAGCAGAACCGCTCGTCGGTCCCGGGGGTCCGGCGTCCGAACGATTAGTTCTTTTTTACCGAGCTTATCGAGAATCTTACCGATCGTCGTTTGATCACGTTCTGTCACGAGTGCCAGCTGCTTTTGCGAAACACCATCTTGTTTAGCGAGTTCGCTCAGGACAGAAAACTGCTCTGGTGTCAGTCCGAACGCTTCCATCCGTTTAGCAGCAGCACGTTTGAACGCATAATAACTACGGGATAATTGCATGCCCAGCGACCATTCCGATTCTTTCATCCCATCATCTCCATATAGTTGCACTACTTATTATTTATCCACTATACCTGAAGAAGAACAAGTCCGTCAACGGTCTCATTTTGCCTGGCGTTGGCGAATCCCTTCGATATGCGCTTGTTGCGTGGCACGATCGACTTGTGAATGAACTCCGAGTTTCCCTGCAATCGTATCAACTTGACTCGGTGTCAATGGTTTTCCTGTCGCGAGTTGCTCGATCGTCTTGCGAAGGACATTTCGTTTCAAGACACGGACATGCGCTGAATCGACGGTGATCTTTTTCAGTTCACAGCGTTCGCTGAAAACGATCAAGGAGTGAAAGAGCGCGGGATCCGTTCCTTCTAAGAAGCGTTGCATGCTTTTGAGATGCCCTTCATTTTGTTTGATCGGATTATAGAACCGTTGCTTGAAGCGATTCTGGAACTGCTGCGTCCACTGACGGTCCTGCTCGCGTCCGAAAATCCACCCGCTGTAGTTTTTCGATTCGAGTACATAGATGCCACTTTCATGAATGAACGTCACATCGATCTCCGTCGTTCCTTCTCCACGCGCACGTGGTAAGTATGTATTAAAGACATAAGTGCCGTATCCGGAAACTTGATCGAGTTGACGTGTCGTCAAGTATTCGCCCCATTTCCCTTTATCACGAACGATCCGTAAAAACGGTTCGCGCGTTAAACGATAATAACGACTACTGTGATACGAACTGCGTTTTACGAAGAAAAACAGACCAAACGTTCCGAAGAAGAACAGTACCATGATCAGTCCGATTTGAATCAAGAGCGGTAAAAATGTCACTAGCACATTATCCACTAGATTTATCTCCTTTCCATATTAACCCTTTATTTTCCACTATATCAGCATAATCAATTTCTGCATCATTTTCCACTATTTGTTATGGTGACTATCCTATGGTACGGTGAAACAAAGGAAGGTGTTCTCCATGGATTCTGTCGTCACGTTCGCACCACTAATCGTCTTATTCTTCATCTGGATGTCCTTATCCCAAAAAGCAGACGAAGCAAAACGCCGCCAACAAACGATTCTGAAGAAGCTACAACGGATCGAAGAGCACCTCGGTCTGAATGAGGTGTCACTAGAAGAAGCAGCGTTACAAGTCGAACTGGTTCAGTTGCTTCATGAAGGAAAGACGGTTGAAGCTGTCAAACGCGTTCGAGAGACGCTCGGATCGTCCTTGCTCGAAGCAAAACAATACGTCGATCAACTAAAAAGCGAGCACGGAATATGATCAAAAAGACCATCGGCGATATATGCTGAATGGTCTTTTTATTACTTACTTTTTACGCAATCTTTTTCAAATGATTGAATCCTTAGTTCCTCAAGGGAAGAAGTGAGACATATCAAAATCTCTTAAAAACGATTCTTAGAAAATACATAATCAAGATGTCGAAACGATTTCTTTTACTTTCACACTAATCTTCGTGATGAACTCCTCTTCCTCTAGAGACGCAATGGAATGAAGTAGATACTCCTCATACACATCTCCGTCTATTTCAAAATTTTGCTTCACTAATGAATCCATAAGCTGTGTATAAGCCGTATCGATATTGTCAAAAGTCCCTTTGAAATAGAGGACAGCGTATAATCCGGCCGGTTTTTTCTTCGAATGACTTGTTTCTACGTGACAAAACAAATGATGTAGATTACCTTCCTCCTGCAAGAATTTCTCTTTTTCATACACGATTCCATGTGCAGCTGTACTTTTCACACCAAGTTTTTTTAAAAATACACTAGAGTGCTGATACAACTCTTCAATTGACAATGACCAATCTAATTTTTCCTCACTCAGTACAATCGATTCTTCAGCTAGCTCTCTAAAACGCACTTCTCCGAACGAAATCGCTTGCATTTCATCTGTCAGTTCTACGACGCGATGTAAAAAAAGCTGGATATCCTGCAATTTTTTTAATTCAAGCGCGACTTGTTCACTTTGTTTTGATGCCAGTTGTCGTAACGAACGTATCGTCGGTGTTTCAAAATATGTTTTTAATTCTTTAATCGGTACTTCTACTTGTCGTAATGAATGGATCGCCATAAATTGATCGAATTGCTCAAACGTATAGTAGCGATACCCGTTCGGATGAGTACCAGCCGGTTTAAATAAATTGATTTTATCGTAATACAAAAGTGTGTCTTTGTTGATATCAAGAAGTTTTGCAAATTCACCGGTTGTAAATTTTTTTTGCAAATAATTTTTCATCTTTCCTTTTTTGCCCCCTTTACCCTGGAGTGACTCCATAGTTTATGCTCTTTTTGTGAGAGTAACATATACCTGCACAAACGACCATCGTGTACTCTGACTAAAAATTATTTTGAATGAGTCGCTTAGGGATTCACATCCGCTCATTTATATCAGGAAAGGAAGACCTCATATTATGCCGAAATCTGCTATCCCCGTAATCTTAACGATTAGTAACTTCGTCTGTGGAACGTTGTCTATCTTTGCCGTACTCGAGGAGAACTTTAGTGCAGCAATTGGATTTATTTTATTCGGGTTATTGTTTGATCTGTTTGACGGTAGGATCGCTAGAAAACTAGGAACTGTATCCGAATTCGGAAAAGAACTCGATTCTTTTTCAGATTTAGTAACGTTCGGAATTGCTCCAGCGCTTTTTACTTATCATGTTTTACTAAGTGATTTTGGACAAATCGGTCTTTTCCTCGCTGTGTCATACAATGTCTGTGCATTACTTCGCTTAGCACGATTTAATACGACGCAAAGTGAGTTACCGATTTTTATTGGGTTACCCGTACCAGCTGCTGCTGTCAGTCTACTCATATCTACGATTTTCCTATCACCTATGTTCGTCGCCGGAATCATGTGCCTGCTTTCTTATTTAATGATCAGTCATGTGAAGATTCCACATGCTAAAAAAATCAGCACAGAAAAAGAACAAACAATATGATGGCTTTATTTGAAGCTATGATTACAGACTATGGATATGTCGCTATTTTTCTCGTACTAGCCTTAGGTCTATTCAGCCTTCCGATTCCAGATGAATTGATGATTTTACTCGTTGGTTATTTCACAAAAATTGGTTTTCTTCGTTATGATTTAACGTTTGTCGTCGTATGTATTGGGTCATTCGTCGGAATGGTATTTAGTTATTTCATTGGACAACGAGCAGGTCGTCCTTTACTTGATTGGCTGGGACGTTGGATGAGCGCTCCTCGAAAATGGAGTAGTAAAGCTGAAACGTGGATTGGGAAGTATGGAGCAGTAGCGCTTGTCGTGAGTTATTTCGTACCGGGAATGCGTCATTTCGCTGGTTACTTCTGCGGGATGTCGCATATGTCGATAAAAACGTATTCGTTCTATACCAGTATTAGTATTGGCATATGGAGTTTAATATTTTTAACCATTGGACGCTTTTTTTAATTTTTTAGGATGAGGTGAAAACAACATGGATTCAAAAATTGAGCTATTACCCGTAACAACAGAAGACTTACCAAAATTTAAAAAGGCATTACAAGATGCCTTTATGAAAGGTTGGCAAGATAGCTGTCAACATGAAGACTTAACAGAAATGGGACCTATTCCTTCAGAGGAAGACATACAGCATTCATTGTGTGCGAAGGGCGCTACTATTCTTCATATCGTCCTAGATGGCGAAAAAGTCGGAGGTGTGGTGCTACGGATTGATGAAAAAACACAGCATAATGAAGTCGATTTTATATATATAAGTGCAGATGGAAAAGGGATTGGCACGAAAGCATGGAAAGCAATTGAAGCCGCCTTTCCACAAACAAACGTATGGGAGTTGCATACCCCATACTTTGAAAAACGTAATATTCATTTTTACGTGAATAAGTGCGGTTTCCACATCGTCGAATTCAATCATAAAGGGAACCCTGGCCCGAATGTAGAGGGCGAAGTGCCCACGTCCGATGAAGAATACGAATTCTTTCGTTTTGAAAAAGTAATGTCATCCTCAGAAACAAATTAACGATAAAAAAACAGACGACGGATAACCCGTCGTCTGTTGCTGTTAATCCCGTGCCGCAAGACGGTACAGGAGATCGAGTAATTCGATATAGAGCCAGATGATCGTCACGATCAATCCGAATGCTGCAACCCACTCCATCGATTTCGGAGCACCCGCACGAACTTGTTGCGAGATAAAATCGAAGTCCATCACGAGTGACAGGGATGCCACGATGACGATGACGAACTGAATACCAATCGCAAGCGGTGAGCTACCTGTCATGAATGGGAGGTCGACACCAAATAACGAGAGAATCAAGTTGACTGCATACAAGACGAAGATCGAGAGAATCGCTGCTGTGACCGCAGAACGGAAACGTTGCGTCACTTTAATCATCCCCGTCGAGTAGACGAACCACATCGCAAACGCGACGACGAAAGTCGCAACCACTGCTTTTCCGACGATTCCTGGGTACATACTTTCGAACATCAACGATAACGCTCCGACTGCCACACCTTCAACGATTGCATAAACCGGAGAAAGGACTGGAGCTGTTGCTGGTTTGAATGTGATGATCAAGGCAAGGATCAGACCAATGACGAATCCACCGATTAAGGCTGGGAATAGGAACGCTTGGTTTTCTGCGAGGAAGAACCAACTTCCCCCTGCTGCTGCCGTGACGAGAGCGAGCATCAAGAAAATCTTGCTCATCGTCCCGCTTTTTGTCATTGGTCGCTCTCCGACACGTGCCGTATCGAATCCGCGACGCAATGCCGGGTTTACTTTAAAACGTGAAGCCATTGCTTTCACTCCTTTTTATGATTCTGTTTTCTACTACGAAGGTTTCCCGAAAAAGTTTCAAAATAACCATTGATCGAGCGCTTTTAATTGCAACATGACGACTGGGATCGAGGCTTTGGCATCGATGCGGTAAGATTTCGCTTGTCCGATCAGACCGGACGTGACGAAATCGGCACTTTCTAACGCTTCGCCAATCGGACCAAACGCGTCACTATCGATTTGACGATGTCGGTAATGAATGAATCGTTCCGTCGTTCCTTCTTTGACTTTACAACCATCCTCGACGTCCGGACGATTCAACCCGTATTCCGCGTAATGCCAGACGGTCGTCGTATCCCAAGGAGAACCGATATGCAGAATTTGACCGTCCGCCTCGATGAAGCGTTCAATCGGTGAACCGGGACCGAAGCCATTTTCTAATGTATGATCGGCAACGAATGTCGCCGCATCTTTCCCCCAGGCGGTCACGGACCACATCGGATGGTTGCTTCGAACGACACCCGGATACGTCCGGAAGACTTCCGGGACGCGACCGATGCCGCGTGTAACCGTTTTTGCCGGTTCATATGCCGGCATTTCCCGGCGGATCGTTTCCCACCATTCTTCAGGCACAGCCGGTTGGCTCCAGTTCTTCGGATCCGAATTATCGGTACTTTGCGCCGGCATCATGATTAACCCTTCCGTCGTGACGACTTCCTGTAAGGCCTCAATCAATGCTTGTACACCGCCGGGAATCCAGCCGATTTGTTTGAGAGACGAATGGACGAACAGCTTCATGCCGGGAGCCACACCTAATTCGCGTAACGCCTCTTTGATTTGTGATTTCGTGACCATGTTTCGTGTTTCCATCGATCTTATCTCCTTACTCGACGACTAGTGCAATCGTCGACCCCGTTTTTCCTTGTTTGACTTCGATTTTTGCGTCAACTCGTGACTTCAGTTCCTGGACGTGACTGATGATTCCGACCATGCGACCGCTCGCTTGAATCGAGAGCAACGTTTCGATCGCTTGTTCGAGTGATTCCGGATCAAGTGTTCCAAATCCTTCATCGATAAACATCGTTTCAAGTGACACGCCACCGCTTGCTTCTTGCACGACTTCCGACAATCCGAGCGCAAGCGCAAGGGATGCTTTGAAGCTTTCACCACCGGATAACGTCTTGACGTGACGTGTTTGCGACGTGTACGCGTCAAAGACATTTAAATCAAGCCCGTATTTCTTAAGCCCTTTTCCCGCCTCCGTTTTCCGTTCAAGCTGGAAACGCCCGGAGGTCATCTCGTGCAGATGCCGGTTTGCGGCGAACAATATTTCATCGAAGTATGCCGTCTGGACGTACGTCTCGAACGTCATCCGTTGCGCATTCTCCCCGACACCAACGCGAGCGAGTTCGCCGATGATGCCGTATCTCGCATCCTCGTCCTCAATCTGGTGTTGCAAGCTTTCCCATGCCGCGATCAATTGATCGATATGTGCGCGTTCCTTCTCGAGCCCGACACGTCGGTCGGTCTGCTCCGTCAGTTCGAGCGACACCGTCTTCACATCCATCCGCAACTGTTCAAGATCCGGATGCACTTGACCTTCCGTCTTCAAGCGAACTTGTTCCTGTTTCAACTTTAATTCCTGCCGCGCTAGACGGTCTTGTTCCAAATGTTCTTGGAGGTGACGAAGCGCGTCACGAGAACGTCTCGCTTCACGGAAGGCTTCGATCGTTGGAAACGTTTCTTCTGCCAGGACTGCGTGTAATGCGTTTTCGCGGTTCGTTAATCGATCGTTTTGTTCAGCAGACGCCTCAGTCAATTGACGGAATCGACCTTGGTGTTCCGCGAAGTCACGATCGAGCTGTTCCTTCTCGTGTAATTGTTGCTGTTTGACTTGTTTGAATTGCTCGATACGTGTTTCTGCCTGTTGTTGTTCCTCACGGAGTGCTGGTAGTGATTTCGCGGACTCTCCTGATTGACTTAGGCGACCAGACAAGTGTGCCAGTTCCGATTCGATGCCGGTCCGGTCTTTGATCATTGCATCGATCTTTAGTTGTAGCTGGTCCATGGATTGCTCGAGTTGTTGCAGACGAGTCTCAAGACGCGCTTTTTCCGTCTGCGCTGCCGCTAATCGGGCTTCCGTCTGTTCGACTTCTCGAAGCTGTACTGAAACATCCGCATGAGATGACTCGTTTTCACTCGTCTTTTGCATCTCGGTCGTCAGTTGCTGCAGACGCTCCGCAACCGTCCGGTACGAGGCTTGTAATTCTTGATGCGCTTGTTGGGCTTCAAGGAACCGCTGTTGTGCTACATCGACAGATCGTTCCTTTGCGACGGCGACAGCATGCTGCGGATGCGATGTACTCCCGCAAACCGGGCAAGCCGTCCCGTCCGTCAATCCTTTGGCAAGTTCAGCAGCCAGTTGTTCCCGTTCGTGTCTACGCGCTTCTTCATACTGGCGCGCTGCAGCCTCTTTTTGATCCCGAACGCTCGTACCGCGGACGATCAGCTGTTGCCGTTCTGCTTCCAATTTGTCATGTTCCGCTATCTTTGTCGCTAGCTGTTGCAGGATGAAGCGCCGTTCTTGCACCTGTAAGCGTTCTGCTCCAACGTTTTGCAATGGATGCAGTTGTTCTTGAATAGTCTTACGTTCTGTCCGTGCTTGTTCGAGTTGCTTCCGTAATGACTCTGGGTCCAGAAGCTTCAAACGTTCTACTAGTTGTTGCTGTTGTTGTCGTAAAGCCGTTTCTGCTTCCAAGCGTTCGCGCTCTTCTTGAATCTTTTCGAGACGACGACTGAGTTGCTCGATCTGTGGTTCCTCCGCTAGCAATCGATCCACTTTTGCTTGCACGACCTCTTGTTGCTCTTTCAAGCGAGCGATGTGCTGTTCAGTTTCCTGTTTTCGATGCGTGAGTTGCGTCAATTGTTCTTGATCCTGTTGCCACTGGTCATAGATCGGTGCGACGATTTGAGCGCGTTCAGCCGCCATTGCTTCTTCTTGCATCTGTTTGATTTCCGGTAAGCGGTCTAGTAACAACTGTTCCGTTTGTTGAAGTCGCTCCTGCTCTTGGAAAACCGCTTCAAGTTGCTCGCCTTGTTGCAATTGCGTCGTTTTCTTCTCAACGATCGCACGAGTCTCTACTTCAGCTTGACGCGCAGCCGTTAACCATTCGTCTCGTTCCGTCGTCAACGCCTCCATCCGTAACCGGATGTCGCCTTCCGTCAACTCACTCCAGTTCGCTTGCAGAGGTAGTTCCTCAAGCTTGGCCCATTGTTTTGTCTTTGTTTCCTTAATGCGTGCCGCAAGATCGAGCGCTTGTCGGTGCAAACGTTGCTGGAACTCACCATAGTGTTCCGTCTTAAACAGCTGCTTGAGAATCTGCAGTTTGTCTTTTGACTCTGCCATCAACAGTTCGCGGAACTTATTTTGCGGCAACAGAAGAATTTGCGAAAACTGTTTATGGTCGAGCTGAATCAGCTCTTGAACGCGTTGCTTGATTTCTGGAATCTTGACCGCGAGCGGTTTCCACGTCGTCCCGTCGAACCGAGCGAGCTCGGCTTCATGCGAGTAACCGGTTTTATTGACCGGATGCGGTTGACTCGGTTGGCGGATGATCCGGTACCGTTCCTCTTTCAGCGTAAACTCCAGTTCAACTTCCGTCTTTTGCTCGGGCACGGCAAAATGACTTCGCAGTTCGCTCATTTCCCGTTCGCCGCCTGACGTTTCGCCATACAGGGCGAACGTCAATGCGTCAAAGATCGTCGTTTTTCCTGCCCCGGTATTTCCGGAGATGACGAACATCGTCCGTCCGGCAAGTGCCGTGAAATCAATTGTCTCTTCCCCAGCAAATGGTCCAAAGGCGCGTAATGTCAGTCGTTCTGGGCGCATGTCGCTTCCTCCTTCAGGACGGCTTGCATCGCTTCCGTCGGTTTCTTCTCACGGACTGCTTCATAAAACTCACTGAATAGATCCGCAACGGATGCATCCTTGACTTGCTCCCGCGACGCCTTGACCGCCCGCGTACTCTCGCGGACGAATCCAATTCGCTCAAGGTGCAGGATGTTCGGATAGATTTTTTTCAGCTTTCCCATCGGATCCATCAAAGCTTCGCCGTCCGTTAGATTGATCTTTAAGTAATCGTCCGTGTCTTGTGTCGCGACGAACGCCGGGTCTGTCAGTTCACTGAGACTTCCAGTCAGTTCCCGCAAGTCACGTTTTGGTGCAAGTGGTTCGAACCGGCGATCGAACGTACCCTTATCGTTCAACGTCAACACATCGACCCCTTTGACATGATGGGCTTCCGAGAATGAATATTTCAAGAGCGATCCGCTGTAGCGAACCGTCTCGGATTGAATCGCAAGTGGATTATGCAAATGACCGAGTGCCGTATACGTAAACGGTGCAAACTGGCTTGCGCTAACTTGCCCTGCCGTTCCGACGGACAATTGCCGCTCCGAATCCGTCTCGAGTCCACCGATCACAAAGGCATGACCGACGAGGACACTCGGTCCACCCGGAATACATCCAGCAAGAATCGTCCGCATCGCATCATCATGTGTCTTGATCGTTTCGTCCTTGTGCACGTACCGAACGGTCGCAGGATCCGCAAATGGCACCGGATAAAACGATACTCCTTTGATCGTAACCGGAGTAATGACCGGCGTTAGTTTTCCGACGAGATGCAGACCGGCCCGTTGGAGTAACGTCGTTCCGAAACTTAACCGTTCGGCCGAATCGTGATTTCCGCTGATCGCAACGACCGGGATATCCCGGTCAAGGATCAAGGCAGCCAGTGTCTCGTCAAGCAGTTCGACGGCTTCCGTTGGTGGTACGGCGCGGTCGTATAAGTCACCCGCAATGACGATCGCATCCGGTTGTTCGCGGTCGACGAGTGTCAAAAAATCCGCTAAGACCGCCCGCTGGTTCTCGAGCATCGATTCGCCATGAACGATTTTGCCGAGATGCCAATCGGCAGTATGTATCCATTTCATCTTCATCACACTCACTTTTTGAATATAGTAGCTTAAGTGTAGCATGCAAGCGTTCGTTCTGCGACGAACATCTGTTTGCAACACAAAAAGCAGAAGGCGAATGCCTCCTGCTTTTTTCACTCTTGCGACGAATGTGTTATTTCGTCCGTTGTTTTCTAAAGCGTTGAACGGAACGAATCACAGAAACCGATCCGCCGATGATCGCACCGACACCGACGACGATGCCTGTCTTGAATTTTTTGCCCGATTGTTCTGATTTATGCGTTGCTTGATTGTGTTCAAAAAGTTGTTGGAGGGGCGACGACGTCTCGACTTCGAGAATTTTCGATGCATCCTGATGCACGTCTTCTCTACGTTCGACACTACAAGGTGACAGATAGAATGGGTTCAAGTTCGTCCGGTACCGATCCGGATTCCAGTTGGGTTGCTGAACAACTGCTTGGGCGTCTTCCGTCTGTGCCTGATCCTTGATTGGATCGAATTCTTGTTTCATCTGAATCACTCCTCTTCACGTTCAAAACCTGTAGACCGATTTATGTCTGAAGTCTTATTTACCTGTTTTTCAAACATTTAAAACATATATATTTAAAATTAGTTTTACTGTTTTGTGAACGTTACCCGAAATAGGCATGATAGAGGCGTTTCGCTTTGACGAGATCCGCCTCGCCATGAATCAGAACGCGTCCATCTCGGAAAGCGACCATCCGATGTTCGTCCGTCGTAAACGCCAGCAAATATGGATTATGGGCGGAAATCGCAGCGACCGGCTGGAGACGTTGTTTCAACTGTTCCAGATCCCGCTGTCCGTCTCCGCGGATTTGAATGGCATCCCGACCGCAGAGTGCCGTGAAACGAACCGTTTGATCCGATAAGTAAGGGTAGGACGGATCGATTCCGCACGACGGGCACTCCGTTTGCTTCAGTGACTGGACGTTAATTTGTTGAAACGTATTCGACCAGACATCAAACGCAAGCAAGCGCGTCCGCATGGCGTCCGTCTTTCCGCTCAACCACTTCAACGCTTCCGTCACCTGTAAGGAAGCGACCATCTGTACAGCTGGTCCGATGATTCCCGCTGTATCACACGTCTCCTGATCCCGCGGTAATTGATCGAGCAGACAATGCAGACACGGCGTCTCCCCGGGACGGACGGTAAACGTGATCCCATAACTGCCGACGCATCCACCGTAAATCCACGGAATCGAACGCATCAACGCCATGTCGTTCATCAGCAAACGAATATCGAAATTGTCCGTCGCGTCGATGATCAGATCGATATCATCGAGAAGCCACGTCAGCGCTGCTCGGTCGACGTCTACTACATGCGCTTCGATCGTCACCGTCGAATTAATCGCTTCAAGCCGTGCTTTTGCGGCAATCGCTTTTGGTACGATGTGACGCGCATCGTCCTCGGTATACAGCTGTTGTCGTTGTAGATTACTCCACTCGACATAGTCGCGGTCGACGATTCGGACGACACCAACACCGGCGCGAACGAGTTGTTCTGCCGATGCCGTTCCGAGCGCTCCCATACCGATGATCAGTACCTTTGCTGCTGCCAAGCGTGCTTGTCCCGCTTCCCCGATCGGTTGAAATCGAGTTTGCCGTGAGTAACGGTTCATCGAATCAATCCACTCGTTGGACTACTCGCGACCGCATACTGTTTCTTCTCGATACGTCCCGCTTCGTATCCGAAGCGCCCTGCTTCGACAGCTAGTCGCATGGCGTGCGCCATCTTGACCGGATCTTGAGCATGGGCGACAGCGGAGTTCAATAAGACACCATCCGCTCCTAGTTCCATCGCATAGGCGACGTCGGTCGGTGAGCCGATCCCGGCGTCGACGATGACCGGAACCGTCGTCTGCTCGATGATGAATCGTAGATGAAGTGGGTTGAGAATGCCTTGCCCGGAACCGATCGGTGACGCTGCCGGCATGATGGCGTGACAACCGAGTTCCTCGAGTCGCCGTGCAAGGACGACATCGTCCGACGTATACGGTAAGACGATGAAACCTTCTTTGAGTAATTCTTCAGAAGCCCGTAACGTCTCGATCGGATCAGGTAGTAACGTCTTATCGCAACCGATCACTTCGACCTTAACCATGTCACACATACCGGATGCCCGCGCAAGCTTCGCAAGCCGAACAGCTTCTTCCGCTGTCTTCGCACCGGCCGTGTTCGGCAGTAAATCGTACTTCGCTAAATCAAGCGACTCCAAGAAATTCGCTTGTTGTTTGTCGAAGATATCGAGCCGACGGACGGCGAACGTCAAGATTTGTGAAGCAGACGCATCGATTGCTTCTTGCTGTACCGTAGCATCCGTATATTTCCCTGTTCCGAGTAACAAGCGTGATTCAAATGTCTTTTCTCCAATTTTCAGCATATTTATCCTCCTCCTACGAAATGAACGATTTCAAATGTGTCATTGTCCCGAACGACCGTCTGACCATATGCCACGCGATCGATGATTTGTCGATTCTGTTCGACGATGACGAGCTTTTCCCCTAAGCCAAGTTGCGTGAGCATGTCCTCAATTGTTTTAATCTGTTCGATCGTGTGGTCATTGCCGTTAATCGTAATGTTCATCGGACTTCCTCCTTCTGAATCAACCGTAATGTATTTACCAAGACTTCCGCTGTCGCCGGTGCGAGTAATATGCCATGCCGATGATGCCCCGTCGCTAGGAAGATCCGACGGGATGAATCGGCGACTCCGATATATGGCAAGCCGGACGCCGTTTGTGGTCGTACACCGGACCAGACTTCTTCGATGACCGCGTCACGAATCGGTGGATACAGTCGTTCTGCTGCTTGAAGCAATGACGTGACCCCTGCGACACTGACACCGACCGTCTCGTCGTGCGGCAGTTCGGTCGCACCGATCAAAATCCGACCGTCTGCTTTCGGAACGAGGTAGACGGCGTCATCAAACAGGATCGAGCGTAACGGCTGACCCGCGAGACGGACGGCGAGACATTCCCCTTTGACCCCATATGTCGCGATCGAAATGCCGGCTGTATCGAGCAAGGCTTGCGACCCGCGTCCGGCAGCGACCGTCACTGTTCGTCCGGTCCACGTTCCCGCGTTCGACTCGACCTTGATGAAGTCATCGCTCTCTTCGATGCGTGTGACATCTACCTGTTCTTCAATCGATATGCCACGTGCGTGTAAGGCATACATCAATGCAGTCGTCAGTCGTCGTGGATCGATTTGACCGACAGCTGGAAACAGATGCTCGCGTCCTTTACGTTTTAACAAAAACGGTTGTTCCCGGTACCCACAATCGATGCCTGTCTCTCGCTCGAGACGACGTGCAAGCAGTGGATACAGACGACGACTTCGCGCGGCAAGTGCATGCAATTCTGCTCTCAGCTCGATGTCCGTCGCAAGCATCCCGGCAGCCGCTCGGCTTGTCCCTTGTCCGCATGTTCCACGTTCTAAGACGACGACGGATTCATTCTGACAGGCGAGACCGTAAGCAAGCGTCAACCCGATGACTCCGCCGCCGATGATGATGTGATCCGTCATACGCGAACCCCCTGGTAACGCTTGACGGCGGCGAGTGGATCCGATTGACCGAGAATACCCGATAAGACAGCGATTCCGGTTGCCCCGGTCGCTGCGATTTCAGGCATGCGTTCTGGTGTGATCCCGCCGATTGCAATGACTGGTTTCGTCGTGAAGGTGACGACTTGCTTCAAGGCGTCAATCCCTCGTGGTGGCATGTTCGGCTTCGACGCTGTCGAATAAATATGACCGTACAGCAGTCGGTCGGCTCCTTCCGCTTCTGCTGCTAGTGCCTCTGCTAGTGAATGGACCGATTTCCCGATGACGAGATTCGGAAAATGACGTCGCACATCACGGACACGCAAGGAACGGCGCGTCAGCTGCACACCGATGCCTGCGACATGGGCGACATCGACCCGGTCATGAACCGTTAACTGCTCAGGCGAATAACCATGCGCAAGGAGCGCTTCAATTAGATCAAGTAATTCTGCCGCCGATAAGTTCGGTTCTCGTAGATGCAGCTGATCCGTATAAGGTTGAAGCGATTGAAAGGTCTTTATTTCGTCAAGCGGATTAATGGATCCCGTCGAAATCAGATGTAAACGCATCATGTTCTTCCTTTCCATACGAAAAAGGACCACTCCCGATGTTGAAGGGAGTGGTCCGAAAATGCGCTGAAGCGCTAAGGATATCTAGGATTTCGAGCCACTTCCCTCCGCTAGTACGAACTAGATCAGGTTCAAAGGGTCCGGATACTTCCGTCTCAGTCTGCTGGGAGACTCCCCTAGTGTCTTTTCGTGTTTAATTGGCTTGCCCCATTAGTCTAGCATGAGTCGCTTTGCTTCGCTAGTCCTAGTTGAGCGCTTCCACTTGCTGAATCAGTTCCGATTTCGTTGGTCGCTGTTGCTCTTGGCTGTCGGCATACGTCTGCTTCAGCTTCAGGATGCGCATTACTTTGGCATCGAGCATCTCCGGCGTCAGCGTTTTGTCTTTGACGGCTTGCATCACTTCAGCATGGACCTTTGTGTAAGCACCTGCCTCTGAAAACATCGCCATATCAGCTCCATTGACGAGCGACTGACGTGCCGCTTCTGCGAGACCATATTGTTTCGTGATCGCCCCCATGACGAGATCATCCGTGATGATGACACCGTTGAATCCGAGTTGTTGACGCAAGAGGTCAGTCAAGATCGGCTTTGAGAGCGAGGACGGATTCATATCGTCATACGCGGGATAGAGAATATGGGCGACCATCACCATCTCGGCGCCCTCTTGAATCGCTTCTTGGAACGGTAACAGCTCCGTCCGCTTCAATTCTTCCTTTGATGCCGTCACTTTCGGTAGCCCAACATGGGAATCGACATTCGTATTGCCGTGACCGGGAAAATGTTTGACGACCGGAATCGTTCCTGTCTCCTGCATCCCGTGCATCAGGGCCGTACCAAGCGTCGCGACGGTATTCGGATCAGCACTTAACGCACGGTCGCCGATGATCGGATTGTTCGGATTACTGTTGACGTCAAGGACCGGCGCGAAGTCCATGTTGAAGCCATAAAAACGTGACAAATGTCCGAGCGTACGTCCGACGTCTTCCATTTTCACTTCATCTGCTCCTTGCGCCATCCGTTGACTCGTCGGTAGACGTAATCGTTGATCCGGTACCCGGCTGACGCGTCCGCCTTCTTCATCAATCCCGACGAACGCATACGGTTTTTGGTTCGTCTCTTGAATCGCACGCGTGAACGTCAAGAGTTGCTCTTCCGACGTAATGTTTCCGCCGAGCAATAAGACCCCGCCAATCGCATGCGTCTGTAACAATTTCCGGTCAGCTGCTGAAAGTTCCGTGCCGGCGACTCCGATGTAGAGCAGTTGATCGATCTTTTCTGACGTCGACATCGCTTTAAGTTGCTGCTTTAATCGTGCTTGTTGTCGTTCCTCTTTCGTTGGTTCAGGTTTCGGTTTCTTTTCTTCTGTTGGTTGCTTCGCTTCCGGTTGTGATGATTTCGTTGGTTCCGTCGTCTCCTGCGCACACCCTGCAAGCAACAGACAACCGATCAGTACGGTTTTCTTCACAAAGGATCCTCGCTTCGCACACCATTAATCGAATAATAGACGGAAATCTCAGCGTTCAGGGATTGCGAGACCGAACAATATTTATCCTTTGATAACGAGATGGCACGACGGACCTTATCTTCCGGGAGATCACCTTCAAGCCGGTAATGAATCGAGATCGACGTAAAGCGCCGCGGATGATCCTCTGCCCGTTCTCCTTCGATATCCATTTCGAAATGGGTGATCGTCAAGCGCATCTTCTCTAAAATCGAGACGATATCAATTCCAGTACAGCCGGCAACGGCATGTAGCAAGAGTTCGGTCGGTCGTGGTGCTTGGTTTTCACCACCGTTTTCGGGTGCTGCGTCCATCGCAAGATGATGCCCTGATTCCGTCTGTCCACTAAACCCCATCTGTTTGTTCCATGTCACTGTCGCTTGCATCGTTTCCACTCCTTTATAAGTAGTCTTCTTCTGTAGTATACGCAAAAAACAGCAAGCCTGGAAATTCACACGCTATTTCGAATAATGGTTCTTTTCCCGAAATCTCGCTTTGCGATACCCGACGAAATCGTTTCATGCTATCCTGTTACTCATAGTTTCGCGCGCAAGCGCTAGAATTGAGGAATCATCCATGTCACCTACTACTCGTTTAAGTCGACGCGATTGGCTCTTGATCGCCACGTTGTCGCTCCTGACGTTCGTTCTCGGAACAAGCGAATTCGTCATCGTCGGGATCCTCGCTGAAATCTCCTCAGCCCTTGATATCACGATCGCAACAGCAGGTACGCTCGTTTCAGCCTTTGCCATCTCCTTTGCAATCGGTACACCGATCGTCATGTCGCTGACCGGTCACCTGGAACGGCGTCGTCTGATCCTACGTCTCTTACTCGCATGGGTCTTATTGAATCTTGCCAGTAGTTTTGCTCCAAGTTACGAAGTATTGCTCGCAACCCGCATTCTGACAGCCATCCTGACTGGTGTCTTGATCTCGCTCGCAATGGTCGTCGCAAGTGACGGTGTACCTGTCGCGAAGCGCGGTGTTGCCGTCTCGTTCATTTTCGGTGGTTTTACACTCGCCAACGTCCTCGGTGTCCCGATCGGAACGTTCATCGGGCAACACGTTGGCTTCGAAGCTACGTTCTGGCTAACGACAGTCATGGGATTGATCGCGTTCCTCGCAGTATGGAAGATCGTTCCGGTCCAGCAATCGCCGGGTTCCGGTTCAATTAAGGAACAGCTTGGATTGCTCGCCAACCCACGGATCCTGATCGCCTTCTTTATTCCGTCGTTTGGATTCGGGGCAACTTATGTCGTCTACACATACCTCGTACCGATTTTACAAACAGAACTTGGGATTGCGAAAACGTGGATCAGTCCGATCTTGCTCGCTTACGGCGTCGTCTCGATCTTTAGTAACATCCTTGCCGGCAAGATTGCTAGCAAGAATCCGATGGGACGCTTACGGTTCGTCTTCGTTGTACAAGCAATCGTCCTTGCTGCGTTATACTTCACGACAGCATCCCTTCCGCTTGGTCTGTTCAACATCGCCTTGATGTCGTTGATATCGATTCTACTGACGACTTCGACACAAATCTATTTGATCGACCTCGCTGAAAAGTTCAATCCGGAAGCAAAAGGACTCGCTGCTTCATTGATGCCGGTTGCGAGTAACGTCGGGATTGCTTTTGGTTCGGCACTCGGTGGCATCGTCTATGCGAACGGTCCGATGATGAACACGGCACTCGTCGGTGGACTGGTCGCGCTCGTTGCTGCTTTATTGACTGCAATCAGTCATCGCCTTGATCAACGGTCATGAAACCGTTACCTTATCCTTTTTTGTAACAGGTCGATGACGGTTCGATGACGTTATGATGATAGTCCCCATCTCGCTGATGATTTTTCAGTATGATGGGGACTATGTTGTAGTAGAGGAGTGTCTGAAAGTGAAAGCATTACACATCATCGGTCTCGGTCTATTGACGATCATCCGACTCTGGCTCGGAATCCAGTGGTTCATCGCCGGAATCGGTAAGTACATTAATGGCTTCGATGCGAAACCGTTTCTCGAAGGAGCACTCGCGAAGTCAACTGGCGAAGACGCACTCGTCAGTTCCTGGTATGCGACGTGGATTGAGCAACTCGCCTTACCGAACGTCGGGCTGATCAACGCCTTGATTCCGTTCGCGGAACTCGTCGTCGGGATCCTGTTGATTCTTAGTCTGTTGACGGTTCCTGCACTGGTCTTCGGAAGCATCATGAATCTCAATTACTTACTCGCTGGGACGATTGCGTTGAACCCCGTATTCTTAGCAGCGTCAATCGCCTTACTGGCTGCAGGACGCTTTGCGTATCACATCGGCATCGATCACTGGATCATCCGCTGGTATCGCTCATCGCAACAACCGCATCCCCTGGACCGGATTCCAGTCTAACGAAAAAACTCTCCCGTACGCGGGAGAGTTATTTTTTTTGTTGCTCGAGAATCGTCTGCTGTGTCGGAACCCCGCCGACTGAGACTGTTCGCTCGAGGAACAGATAAGGTTTGCCATCGACTTCAAAGCGACGGTCACCGAGATAACGTGCCGAGTGCCCATCCGTTGCAAGCTTTTGTTCGATTGCTGAGACATGTTCGTCGAGTGAATAAAACCGATCGTCGAACGTCATTGTGATGTTTTTCTTACGGTACCCGAGTAAGAAATTGTAGTAGAACCAGTACATGGCAACTGCGAAGACGACAAAAATCAAGAATTGCATGTGAGTTCCCCCTTCGTATAGTCTTTATACGTTGGAAGAAAACGGGAGGTTTCAAAAAAATAACTGTTTTTTATTTCCTAACGGTTCAGTTGATTGTCATGTCGTTAAACTGAAGATCACTCTTAGGCATGTCGTATTTGACCGTGCCTTCGTATTGAACTTCTTCGTTCTGTGCATCCAACACAAAAATAGACGTTCCGTTTTTCTTCGTTTCAATGAGAGCATAGACTAGATCATTTTTAATATTTGTCGATGCGTAGCGTTGGACTTCATTGGCCACTAGCTTTGGTAAGTCATAGTGATGTTGCTTGAATTGCTTCGTTCGTAAGTCATACGTTGACCATTTTACTTTCGTATCAGTCATGTTCTCTGTCATTCCTACGACCGCACCTTCATCTATCAGACGTATATCCCACATTTCTTCACGCTCAAGAAACTTTAATCGTGTCGATGTTGTGTTGTCTCTGAGATAAACTCTTGTCTTAGCATCATTAGTCATCTTTCGGTATAAGACACGATTCTGATAGATGGCAAGTACCTCATCCTCTTCTGTTAATTGAAATGGTAAGTCCATTAATTGGACTGTTTTTTTCTTTAAATCAATCACATAGATATGATTTGTACCTGGTTTTTGTACAATATCGCCAATTCGGCTGACGTACAACTTTTGCTTCGTTAGTTGAAACGGTCGATAGTAAATGCCTTTAGTCTTTGCCGGTTTCGGCAAAGAATAAGTCTGCATCTTTTCTGTTCCACGTTTCCATGATTGTAGATCCCACGATCCATCTTCATTGACATGTAATCCAAATACATTTTTTTCTTGCTCATATTTTGATATTTCCTCTTGATTCATAAATTGTCGGAATTCATGTGGTGCCTTACTCACTCCTGAGTAGTCCATTGTAAAAGCGGATAAGTAATTCGATTGTTTCTTCTTTACTTTCCCCATCAAGTTAACTTTGTAATTCGTTCTATATGCTTCGGGATCATTAAATTTAAATTGAAGCTGCTTTACAGTTTGATCATCTGGATTTCCTTGTATCGTTTGTACCGTAAATTCAGGTTCTTCCATTGAAGAGGAGTACACAACATACACTCCAAGTGTCAAAATACAAATGACTCCTAAACTCAAAATATATTTATAGGTTCGCATAGTATACTCCTCACACCGTGACTTTTTGTTGCAATAGTCGAAGACTTTTCCAAATGATATACATGAAGTACAGCAAGTTTATCCCGATAGTTAGAATTAACTCTTCTGTTTCCAGTAAAATACGAGTTTCGTCTAAAAATAAGACTGTAATATAAGCGATAAGTATTGCGATAAAGATTTCTAGTCCAATTTTTACCACGGCTTTTCCTTTACGGAATGATCTTTCAATTAGAATAAGTAAGAAAATAAAACTGACGATGAATAGTGATATCGCAAGAATGATACCCATATCAATCAGATTTGTTGTATAGAATTCGCTCATCACATTTTGAACTGGACTTAAATCAATTTGGTTTTGGTATTCCGGTTGAATCAACCAATCAAATAGATAAAATCCTAGTTGCATTACACACCATTGGATACCAATAAAACTCACGATGATTAAAAAGACTGTCGTCAATTTCGAGAAGAAAATGCTTGCGCGACTTCCTGGAAGCATTAGTAAACGATAAATATACTTTGTTTCTCCTAACCAATCCCGATACCAAATTTGAATCGCATAGATGACAACAATCGCCATTCCGATCAGAGTCATATAACTAAAGAAAGAGGACGCCTCAGAGTATCCAAGTGTATCAATTTGTTTAAGTGCTTCTGCGACGGAAACTCGGTTAAGTTCCATGAAATTCTCGACTTTCCGTTCATGATACATGACTTGCGCAACGACCGACACTAACTCAATTGCTGCCATCACAAGCACGACGATAACATAAAGCTTAAAACTCCGCTTAATTTCTTCGTTCGTCAATTGTATGTATTGTTTCATCGCTGATAGACCTCCCGCATCCGGTCCTGAACCGATTTCCCGTACAGTTCTCGCATCTCTTCTGTCTCATGTTCATCGATGATCCGACCGTCCTGTAAGAAGACGACTCGATCGATCAAATGCTCGATTTCCTGAATTTCGTGTGTCGTCATCAGGATGCCGCGTCCTTCCATGAAGTGACTCG
Source organism: Exiguobacterium sp. s91 (assembly GCF_018618915.1). Taxonomy (NCBI): domain Bacteria; kingdom Bacillati; phylum Bacillota; class Bacilli; order Caryophanales; genus Exiguobacterium; species Exiguobacterium sp. s91. The sequence continues at coordinate 1,691,975 of NZ_JACSMZ010000001.1, forward strand.
AGAATAGTCCTGCAATCTGTTCCTTCGTAAACAGATCGATCCCAGCGAATGGTTCATCGAGTAGTAAGTACGGACGATCGAGCGCAAATCCGAGGATCAAGCTAACCTTCGCCTGATTCCCTTTTGATAAGTCCGTGATCTTATCTGTCGAGAGTAGCTGGAAGATCCGCATCAGCTCATCCGCTGTCGCTTGGTTCCAGTCGGAATAATAATCCGCCATGTACGTCAGCGCATCACCAACCGTCATGTAACCGGGCATCGTCTGGATATCTGGAACGAAGGCAATCTTGTTTCGGTTGATCTCGCCATCGACGAGAACTGTTCCCGCGTTGACTGGGACGAGACCTGCGATTGCCTTCAGGATCGTTGATTTCCCCTCACCGTTCAAACCGATCAGACACGTCAATTGATCCATCGGAACAGAAAACGAGACGCCTTGAAGAACTGGTTTTTTCCCGTATTTCTTTTGTAAGCCATGGACTTCAAGCATCGATCTTCCTCCGTTCTGTTTCCTGATACACCGTCTCGATCTTCGAGACGACCTCATCGAGTGGAATTTGAATTGCCTTGACGGCATCGATGAATTCAGAGACGGCTTCTTCTAGCATCTCAGCACGTACTTTTTGGACGACTTGTGGATCGCGTGTAATCTTACTCGGGACATTCCGTTCTGTCGTAATCAATTGCTGCTCCTCCATCTCTTTGTATGCTTTTTGTGCGGTATTCGGATTGATTCCGAGCTGTGCGGCGATTTCGCGGCGGGACGGGATCTCTTGCCCGCTTTGCAATTCCTCGGTCGCGATTCGTTGTTTGAACCAACGGACGACCTGCAGATACACCGGGCTTCTTTGGTCGAACTGCATCGGTAGACCTCCCTTTCCTGTTTAATGTATTAAAACAATAATACACTTCTCTTCTGTATCATACTCACCATACAGTTTGACTGTCAAGATAGTTTGTCTTCTTTATCACGAAAAAACCACCATCCAATTTTGGATAGTGGTCACTTCACTCATTAATAGGGATTCGGATCCTCCTGCGGTGTATCCGGAATCTCGGTCGGTTCTGGAAACGTATCCGGTTCCGGCTGACGGACCGGGTCTTCCTGTGGCGTATCTGGCACCTCACTCGGTGGTGTATGCGGTATCTCGTCCGGTTGATGATCCGGTTCGCGTTCTGGCACTTCATTCGGATTTTTCTTCATCTTGATCTCCCCCTTAAGACGTGATGTAATCGCCGCCATTGATATGAATCGTCTGACCCGTGATGTAACTTGAATCGCGAGAAGCCAGATAGACATAAGCCGGTGCATTTTCCGACGGTTGTCCCCGGCGTTTCATTAATGTATCTTCCCCATGCGACTCGACTTTCTCCTTCGAGAACGTCGCCGGAATGAGTGGCGTCCAAATCGGACCGGGTGCGACGGCATTAACGCGGATTCCCTTCTCAATCAAGCTCGAGGCGAGTGAACGTGTTAATGTCGTAATTGCCCCTTTTGTCGCTGAGTAATCGATCAACGTCGGTGCCCCACGATAAGCCGTCACCGATGAGGTATTGATGATTGCATCTTCTTTATGCAGATGCGGAAGCGCCGCTTGAATCAAATAGAACATCGAAAAGACATTCGTCTCGAACGTTTCCTTCAATTGATCTGGTGTAATCGAAAGAAAATCATCCTGCGGGAATTGTTTCCCGGCATTATTGACGACAATGTTCAATTGACCGAATTCTGCAATGACCGTATCGATGATCTCTTGTGCATTTTCCGGTTGACTGACATCTTTTGCGATTTTTAAGGCTTTGACCCCGTAGCCTTCAATCAACGATTTCGTCTTTTCCGCGTCTTTCCCCTCATTTAAGTAAACGATCGCGACGTTTGCCCCTTCTTTCGCATAAGCGACAGCAACGGCACGACCGATTCCACTATCCCCGCCCGTGATCAGCGCGACCTTCCCCGTCAGTTTTCCTGAACCGACATAGTCCGGATCATCGTAAATCGGTTCTGGTTTCATGGCGTACTCGACACCGGGTTGTTGTTCCTGCGTCTGCCCTCGTGCTTCTTGATGCATCGCTTCGAACTGTTCTTCTCTCATGAACGATCAGCTCCCTTATCACTGTTGGAATGAACTACATGATTAACCATTCCCTTGCGATACATCTATAAACGTTTTTCTGGAAAAGTCAGATGTCATTCGTCAACAGTGTTGGGAATACATTCGTTTGGAGCATGTTTGATAGTTCGCTTGGATACAATGTATACTGATCCAGTTTGTTGAACGGAACGAAGCGATACGTCAACCCTTCACCTTCTGGACCGTAAAAATCCTCTGTTAATAAAGGCAGCGGTTTTTTGCAAACGACTTCATAAAACATTCCTAGTTCATGAAACTCGTGATCAGCGTACTTAAAGAAATTTTCATGCAGGAAACGGAAGACCGGTGGCTCAATCAACTGACCTAGTTCTTCTAATATTTCACGTTCAATCGCTTTGGCACCACTTTCACCGAACTGGACGCGTCCTCCCGGTAATGACCAAAAATCATCTTCTCCTTGGCGATGAATCAACAGATGTCCATCTTGAATCAACAGCGCTACTGCGCGAATATTAAGCTTTTTTTGATTTACTGTAAACGTCAAATCCATTCCATTACCTACTCTCATCTTATTAGACTCCCATACTTTCTCATCATTTCCCACGATTGCGTTTTGTCATCAAATTCATCTCGTTGTAACACGGATTCATCTTGATTTTAAGGGATTTTGAGATTGAATATGTATTCAATATTACAACAATTGTTATTAGAATATATTTAAGCAATCAAATTGAAACACAACCGTCTGATGTTTGAATGCTATACTCTCGTTAGTCAAATGACCGCATCACTCACTTCAACACACACTAAACGCATCCACTTCTATAGATGTCATTCCGACGACAACACTAGATATTCAACTTAGGAGGAACATTCATGAAACGAACAATCACGACGTTAGCAATGAGCGCCCTCGTTGTTTCAGGTTTTGCAGCTACGGGTACAGGTAAGGTTGAAGCCGCTTCTGGCTCATCGTATAAAGTTAAAATCAAAGCAGACGGACTCCGCGTCCGGACTGGTCCATCGTTAAAACACCGCATCGTCGACGGCGTCAATGCGGGTCAAACATTCAAATACCTTGGTCGGACAGGAAACTGGACGAAGATCATGCATAAAGGCGAAAAACGCTTCGTTTATTCTGGTTACGTCAAGAAGTATAGCGCTTCTAGTAAATCAGCGAAAAAAGCATCATTCTCTTCGTCTACTGGATTCATGCGTCCAACAAGCGGATCAATCACACAAGGATACGGAAATGCTAGCGGGAAATACGGCTACACGTTCCATAACGGAATCGATTTCGGAGCACCTACTGGAACACCAGTTAAAGCAGCCGCTGCCGGAAAAGTCATCAAGTCGTCATATCAGGGAGCTTATGGTAACCATGTCATGGTCGAACATAAAGTGAACGGTATTTCGTACACAACGGTGTATGCTCACTTAAGCAAACGTTCTGTCTTCGTCGGTCAATCGATCCCGAAAGGCGCGAACATTGGAGCTGTCGGGAGCACTGGTAACTCTTCGGGATCACACTTACACTTCGAAATCCACCGTGGAAACTATGTCTACAGCGGTTCTTCAGCAGCAAGCAGTGTCAACCCACTCGCTTTCTTATAAGCATTTCCAGGTACCTCATCTGAGGTACCTTTTTTGATTTTCAGTGGGCATTTCATCTTATCCAATTCCATCCAATCTTGTCAAAGAATTTTATGGATTATTGGAAAAAGAATAAAATTAAGTCCGTTTAATATAATTTATTGAAATAATATCGAAATGTGAATGTAACATTTAAACAAATTCGTAAATGTTATACTCATCTATGAAATTTACATAACGGTTTAGTCATACAGATTACATATTCAGGAGGAATGAATCATGCATGGTTTTTGGAAAGGTGTCTCGGCGACAGCAATCGCTGTTGCAAGTTTTGCATCGTTTGCCATCCCGCGTGCGGATGCTGCAACGACGTTCTATAAGGTGAAGGTCATGGAGGACGGCTTACGCGCTCGGACGGGTCCTTCGACATCTTACGGTACGGTCACGAGCTTTGAAAAAGGTGACACATACAAGTATCTCGGACGGACAGGGAACTGGACGAAAATCCTCTATGGTTCAAAAAAAGTCTACGTCTCTTCTACATATGTTAAGAAATATTCTGTAACACGTATCTATAAGATTAAAATCAACGTCGACAATCTTCGCGTTCGTAGCAGCAACTCGACGAGCAGTGCAGTCGTCGGAAGTGTCGATAAAGGCGAAACATTCCGCTACCTCGGTCGTACAGGTGACTGGATCAAGTTCCTATACGGTGGCGACAAACGATTCGTTCACGCTGACTACGTCTCGAAATATGCTGTCTTGACACTGACAAACAGCAGTGGTGCATCAAAAGCCTCGACGTCGACGTCAAAAAGCTTCGCGACACCAACGAGTGGTCCGATCACGCAAGGATATGGTAAGGCAAGCGGTGCTTACGGCTATACGTTCCATAACGGTATCGATTATGGCGCAGCAAAAGGTACTCCAGTCTATGCGACAGCAAGCGGTAAGGTCATTACGTCTCAGTTCAAAGGCGCATACGGCAACTACGTCATGGTCTCACACACTGTCAACGGATCGCCGTTCATCAGTCTGTATGCACATATGAATAGCCGCTCCGTCTCGGTCGGTCAAACCGTCGCCCAAGGTCAAAAAGTCGGTACAGTCGGCGAGACAGGTAACGCTTTCGGAACACACTTACATTTTGAACTCCATAAGGGATCGTACGTCTACAGCGCAACATCAGCTGGTAGCAGCGTCAATCCACTCGATTACCTCTAAAAAAAGGCCCGATCCCATGACTCATCAATGACGTCATATGGTCGGGCCTTTTTTTATCCTTTTAGACGGAAGCAAGTGAAGTCTGCTCCTCTTCAATCGTCGAGACGATCGCACGTGCTGCGGCTTGTCCCCCGTAAATCGACCGAGCGAACGGTCCGACCGTCAAGTCAGCGAGGCTGCCTGTCGCGAATAAGTTCTCTCCCCATTCAAAGGTTTCTTCATCTAATAACGGTGTCCGGCAAGGAGACAATGGCAGATTCAACTCTTGCTGTACCGCTTCAAGCCAAGATCCTTCGACGACCATCGGACGGATACCCGTTGCGCAAATAATCGATTCAGCGGTGATGATGCGACCATCTGTCAGCTTCACTCCGCTTCCGATTTCCTGCTCGACTTCACCGATCTCATGAGTGATGATTCCTTCCCGAATCAGATGACGAACACGTTGAATCAAGTCCTGTGTTGCCGTTCCGGGGCGACGCTCCTGTACGATCAATGCTCGTTTTTCACTAGCCGACAAGGACTTGAATGGTGTCAATCCTTTTGGTCCCATGAACTTCCGATCGGCATCGAACGCACTTTTTTCGAGCGGACGTCGTGAAAGGAGAGTCACCTGCCCGGGATAGCGCTCGGCACATTGAATCGTATGATGCAAGGCACTGATTCCACCTCCAATGATGACGACCGGTGGTGTATCGTGCTTCGATAAGAAAACGTGACGCGCCGATTTCGCCCACTCTGGCATGACGTGATGCTCCGATTGTCCGAGGGCGAGAACGACACGGTTTGCTCGTAACTCACCTTCGTCTGTCGAGACGATCCACGTTCCGCTCTCTCGTCTTAGTCCTGTGACTTCCCCTTGGACCCAGCTCGCCTCCACTTCATTTCGTTGCGCCAATTGAAGGGCATGGTCGTTGAATAATTCCAAGGATGGTCGCCCGTATGTATCCTTGAAGGCTTGATGTGTATAATCCTGTTCTTCCGCATGATGCCTGAGACTCGTCGGATTCGTCGAAGTGTGGTGCACCCGAGTTGAACGTAGGTAAGGCATGCCGATCCGTTCGGTTTGTTTACGCCAGTTCATCAATGGTTGCCGATGACGGTCGATGATCCGTATCATCTCCCGATCGATTCCTTTTTCACGTAAGGCATTGAATACCGTCATTCCATGAATTCCTCCGCCAACAATCACCCATTCATATCGATCCGTCATCACAAAAACTCCTTTATCTGAATTAAATCGTAATCATTACGTTTTATAACGATAGCGTGTTTTTAAGAAGAATTCAAGCGTCATTCGACGAAAGCCCATAAAAAATCCGCTTCCTCTCGGTAGAGGAAGCGGATTTAAACGCATCAATCAGGAAGAAGCATGTTTCGCTAGATACGCTTTCGAATAGCGGTCAGCTGCGATGATCGCATCCGCGACTTCGTCCGCCGTGACGTTGAAACCGCTGTGGATCGTCTCGCCTTCAGCAGTCGCTGCCTCGCCGACCTTGACGATGTCTTCACGCGACGCATCTTTTAGCTTGACGTCTTCGAGCGTCACCGGTAAGCCAAGATCCGTGTAGAGCGCGATGTACCGCTCGATTTCTTCTTGTGGATGTTCTTCGAGCGCCAGTTGAACGAGTGTACCAAAGGCAACTTTCTCACCGTGCGTTAAGTGGTGAATCTCACCGTCAAGCGCTGTGAACCCGTTATGGATCGCATGCGCTGCAGCTAGCCCACCACTCTCGAAACCGAGTCCACTTAAGAGCGTATTCGCCTCGACGACGGCTTCAAGTGCCGGTGTGACGACTTGCGCTTGAACGGATTCATACGCCAAGCGACCATGCTCGAACAAGACTTCCTCACACCGTTTGGCGATCGCTTGTGCCGCAATCGTCGGTCGTCCCCCTGCCATCGTTTGTCCACCAAAAGCGACGACACTCCGTACCTCAACCCACGTCGCAAGCGCATCGGCGATTCCGGACGCGAAGAAGCGCGCTGGTGCTTGGGCGATCAATTTTGTATCGACGAGAACGAGATCGGGATTCTTCTTATAGAAGCGATAACTTTCGAAAATCCCTTCGTCGGAATAGATGACGGACAGGGCACTCGTCGGTGCGTCGGTCGAAGCAAGCGTCGGAACGATGACGACGGAGACGTTCAGCTCATCCGAGACGGCTTTTGCCGTATCAAGCGTCTTTCCGCCTCCCACACCCATGACGAACCGGACATCTGCTGCTTTTGCTTGCTCAGCGATTCGTTTCACTTCATGCCGTGAGGCTTCACCACTAAAGTCCGCTTTCTCGATGCCGACATTTTCGCCGGACAACGAATGCTCAACACGTTCCTTGACGATTTTCCAAACGACATCATCCGCGATGACGAGCGCTTTTTCACCGAACGGGCTCACATATGTACCGAGCCGGTCAATGACATCCTTTCCTTGGACATACTTTGAGGGACTAATGAAGACACGTTCTGACATGTTTCAACATCCTTTCTGTAAGGGACACGATGGTCAATGACATACAATAGAGGAATTGCCTTTTCTGCTGACGTTTAAACCCCATCAAGTCGAATCATCTTGACAAAACGGGTACTCTTTCAAGAGCTTGTGTGATGAGACTCCGATCTTCTCTTAATCGCTCGTCCGGATCAGGACCGAACCATTCGAGGCTTGCCGTCAAGTGATCGAGATGAGCCGATACGTCTTCAAAGAACCGGTGATAATCGACGATACCTTCGAATAATGGAACCATCCCTTCCCGTGATCCGCTTGCCGCATAGACATTTGCTGGTTCAAAGACTGAAAATTGTTCAACATTCGCCACTGTTTTTAAATGAAGGTGATCCACACACGATGCAAGTCTGAAGTATGCTTCGACGGGATCTGCCTTTGATTCGATGACATGCAAGACGTCAAAGTTGATCCGACATGCCGGATGGTTGATCGCTTGTAGCAAACGAACCGTTGCCTCTACCGTATCTGTTGCAGTGTTCGGATGAAATTCAAGTAATAATCGCTGTCCTGCAGGATCAAGGACACGGCAAATCCCGTTCAATCGATAAACGAGTTGATCCCATTTGGCATCGGATAAGGTATGGCTCGCCTCATTACCAGCAAAGATGCGGATACGCTCAGTTCCGATTCGTGTCGCTAATTGCGAGAGTCGTTTTGTCTCCGCAAGTAGTTCTGACATCGGTGCGTTTAAATTTAAATAATGACTCAACATACTGACGTTCAGATGGGACGACTTCAGCCGATCGACTTCTTCTGTTCTTAAATGTTCAGCATGAACTCCCCAAATATCAATGGCGTCAAAGTGTTCTTCTGAAGCAAAATCGATCAAATCATTAAATGAACGCAGATGATGCCGATAGCTGATCGTACAGAGTGCGAGTTTCATGTTCAATTCCCTCCTGTCGTTGATACGCATGGAACGTGTCGACGAGTTGCCGTTTGATTGCACTCTCCCGTGCCCATTGTTCTTCGATCAATCGTTCGATTTCTAAGTACACTTCCGGTTGACGCGTTACAGCGTATTTGACAGCCCGATGCTGGATGACAGAGTATTGATTGACTAATGTTTCAACCTCATCCGTCCATTCTTCAAAATCAGATGTCTGCAAGTCGCGTCCAATCGCTTCATATAAATAAGCAAATGCATGCTCATAGGCATATTTTCGAATGGCAATCACAGGTAACTGCTTTAAGGCATTCGGTAATCCCTCAGGTTGTTCACGATAGTGATGCACAACACGTTTGACCGACTCAGTCAATGGATGATGTACGTTTAGACAACTCATGAAATACGCACTTACCGTCGTCGCATTCGGTATTCGAACATCCGTACTTCGAAACGCAAACCCACCAGCGACAGCACGATGGCGTACTGCTGCAAGAATACGTTCTCTTTCTATTTTACCTTCATACCGGAAATCAGGATCAAGCATGTGCCATATTTCCGGATCTTCTGTCGCCTCTAACATGACGTAGTGGGGAAACACATCATGGTGAAATTTATTTTCGCGCTCAGGTAGACTAGCTAAATCCAACATGACGATCACTGACTCGTCCTTATTTTTCTGTTCGATCCGTTGAATCAGCTGAGCGATATTTTCTTCTTTTGACTGTTTGTGATCGTACCATTCTTCGACTGGGATTCCGTAAAGACGTTCATACCAAACAAGCATCTCCTGATGGTTGATTTTTTCATCATGATGCGAGAGGACATAATCGGCTGACAAGGAAAACGAAGAGTCCCACACGCCAAAGTAATAGGGACGATGGTCCGCGGCCGATCGTTTAATCGTCTCGCAGACGCAACTGACGAGACAGTGCACTTTAATCATGTATGGCCTCCTGTAAAACAGACATCAACTCTTCTACTCGCATTTTGGGAAGGACTGACATGTGCTCATCGGGAATCACTAATCCGTGTTCCAATTCAAGGTGAAGCAACAGATGAATCAAACGCATCGAATCCAGTCCTAGATCATCTCGTAGAGAGTCTGTTGTCGAGACAGCGACAGATGATGACCATTCGAGCTGTTCGGTCAGTATATCTTCGAATTGCGCAATCGTTAAACGGGACATGTTTGTTCCCCCAATCGTTTTCTACTCACTTTCCCATTCGCAGACAGCTCGATTTGCTCAACGATTTGCCACTCCGTCGGTCGTTGATGAGGTGCGAGATGCTTCATACAATGTTGTTTCAGTTCTTCCTCCGATGCCGTCGTCACGAGTTGAGCGCAGACGCGCTCTCCTTGGAACGCATCCATTCGTTTAAAGACGACGACAGCCTCGACGGTTGGAAGCTGATACAAGACATCTTCGACTTCCCCGGGATAGACGGATAAGCCAGACACATTGATCATCTCATCGAGTCGGCTAAGAAAGTGCAGCCCGTCTTCAACGTACATTAAATCCTTCGTACCAATCCGTACGCCTTGTTGCGAAACGACTAATTCTGCTGGTTTCCCCTTCGTTCCAGTTTCAATTTCAAGGTGTTCTAACGGAAATCCGATCGCTTGCGGACTCGGCGGATTCGGATGAAGTGCGATACAACCGATTTCTGAACAGCCATATTGTTGAAGCAAATGATGTGTTTTCCGTTCAATCGAACGGAACCATTTTTCTGGTAATGTCATCCCGGAAATCATCACTGCGTGAACTGTTTCCGGGAACAAACTCATCGCATACGCCAGTCCCGGTGCCATATAGATGATAGCGTCCGGATGCAAACGATGAATTGCTAGCACATGACGTGGTGAGAAGTCTTGTAGGATGACTGGTGTTGCTCCGCGTCTTAAAGTCGCAAACACTCCACACAGTAATCCGAATGAGTGCGTCGTCGGACAAGCAATGATCGTCGCTTTGGTCGTCAGCGGAAAACTGTTCGTATAAGCAGTCAGTTCCGTCTCGATCGACTCCCATGTCCGGTGAATGATTTTGGGTTGCCCCGTCGTACCGGAACTGAATTGAATCAATCCACCCGCACGTTTTTCCGCTTCCGGAAGCGGAATGATGGTCTCTTGATAAATCAAATAGCCACATTCGGCTTGTATCGCTAGACGCTCAGCACCAGAAACAGGCGTCTCCGGATGAATGGGAAGGATTGTTCCATTCATACGTCGCATCGCAAGACAGAGGGCTAACCATGCTTTTGTATCTAACGTACAGATGGCTACGGTCTTCCCTTCCGTTATGAACGATTGCTTCACCAGTTCGTGTGTCGTCAATTCTTCTTCTGTCACCCATTCTTTCTCAATCCATAGCATGATCGTTTTCCTCTCCTCGTTGAACTAGTGAATTTTTTACATCGATTTGATTCGTCAAACCAAACCGTGGTGCCAGTAAGGCTTCTGCCGTTACTCTTTGTTCGTACCATCCGATTCGTTCTAGTCGGTCTCGATCAATCGGCAACCCCTCGATCGTCTGATGCATCCAATCAAAGAACGTCGCTTCATTCAAGTTCTCCGTCAGTTCAAGTTGATACGCTAGTTCCGTCAAATGATAGACGAATAATGTATCGTACAGCAGCTCGCGTAAGGCAAGCGGGTGTGACATTTCATAATAGGTATTGAGCGGTGCATCAAAATCAGGATGTAGCCTCTTAAAATCGGGTACATCCGATGGATCATCGAGCAACTCGGTGACGAACTCGACGCTATCATGAAAATCGCGGAGAATGATCCGTTCCGGCCATCCATCCCGTAAGACAAGTAACGTATTTTGTGCGTGAGCTTCCACACCGATTCCTTTCTCGGTCACAAGTCGGATGACTGGTTCGAGATAGACGCCGAAGAATCGACGGAGCCACCGTTCATGACCATATCGTTCCAACCACGGACCTAGAAAATGTCTTCCGTCGACCTCGATTTGAGCAAGTGCCGTCAAAGGCATGACTTGCTCGCCCGGTTGAGCATACGTCAAGACATTTTCTCGAAAGACACAGCCGACCCGACCCGCAAGTGGACCGCTCGAAACGACAGATGAAGCAAATTCAGATAACAGCGTCACCGGCAATTCACTCGCCTGTTTTTTCAACCAATCCGATACCGCAGGAGCTGCCACGACATTCGGAACGGAAAAAGTCCGAACGGCTGACGTTTGCTTCAAGTCTAGCGGCAATTTGATATGCGGTAGTTCGGGGTGACCTGGACAAAAAACGGTTCGAATCGACTGCGTCGCTTGTACGAAGACACCACCTTCTCCTAAGTCGACACCTCCGACTTGTGCCACTTCCTGCTTGATACGTGACCACTGCCACGGATGGACCGGAAGAATCTGATAATCGGTTTGATTGAGCTCTTCCAGTTTGACTAAAAACATATGTAGAAGCGATTCTCCAAGAATCAGTGGAATAGGTAAGATTCCATTCCCTTGAACGAGCGTAGAAGGTAAGGCAATCCAATGTAACTGGAAGCGATTGCCCGCTTCAGGTCCATATGCCTCGTGATCAGCTCGCGAAAAACCAATCCTTGATTTATAACAAGGATGATAGGGATGCCCTTCGATGATGGTCTGCTCCAACTCTTCATAATCCAAGCCTGCTCGGTGGATTGGTAGACGATGTTGCTGCGACAAGTCATCAAAATCATGTGTACGTCGCAACTCTTCCTGAAAGTCGTCCGAGATCGGCAACTGCGTCAAAAGATGCTCAAACCAGTCGTTGACGCCAGATGACTTCGATGAGCGTAACGTCGAGATGTCGAGCCGAATCCGGTCGAACGGACCGCGTTTGCCCTCGACTGTCACTTCACTATCTTTTATGTGGAATGTAAAACGATGCTTCATTCCGACAATCATTTCAGTAAAAGGAAGAATCCGTTCGAATAACAAACTCTCAAGAAGTTGTTTGCAGATACGTGTTTTGCTGTCGTAAAGCATAGTTGTCCTCCCGTAACGGATTATCCAACTCGACGAAACAAACTCGTTCTCCCTCGACTTCGAGTTCATCGAGTCCTTGTAGGCGTGTTAGTAAATTCGCCTTATATGGAAGTGTCGGCGATTCTAACAACATCAAAAGCCAAGCTCTGCCTCGCCCTTCTAGACTTTCAACTCGTACCTGACACCATTCGTGCAGTAACGCGATAGCAACTTCTTCGTTCAATAATGTGTCTGCTGCAAATCGGTCGATGACACTCGCCAGATGGTTCCAAATCATGTAGTACGTCAAACGCTCAGCAATGACTTCTTCTGGGTAGAACAACGTCGTATGCTTCAATTCCGGTTCCAGCAGGATGAAGGAATCTCGATTCGTGTCTGCTAAGTAATAGCCTTGATTATCCCGGACGTGATATTGAACCGGCCATCCGTCTTCGAATGTGATGAGACTATTTTGCTGATGTGCCTCGAGACCGATTCCTTGTTCCTCATACAGTGTAACGATCGCTCCTAACGTCAACTCTAAGTACTGTTTCCACCACCGAGTGACGTGTTCCGGTTCGATTAATCCTGACTGCCGAATGAGCCGCAGCAGGAGAGATTCCGAATTCGGTAATGCCGGTTGGACGAGTGCTGCAACATTTACCGCGTGGGGTGCAGGGTCTCGCAGGATGACTTCGAATCCGGTCTCTTCTTTAGTCCGGATCGCTAAATACGCAGGATCGTGAATGAGGTCAAACGTATCAGGAAGAGACAGATGACAAAACAATCGATGCATCAAATAACCGGCCTCTAATTCGTGCCGCTTGTTGACGCGTCTTGAGTTCGTCACTTGGACAGGTATGGATAACTTCAACATATGACTTCGGTCGAGTGCTTCGACGGTCCGTATCGACGAAGTCGCGTTATATAGTGGTCCAGTTGCGCCATGATAACGGAGAATACTTTGCTCGATCCATTGCTTGATTGTCGGCTGACGTAACAAATACTCGGCTTGAAGCGGATGAATTGGAATGACTCGCTCTTGCGCCGTCGCTTGGATTGAGTTACCCAGTTGATTTTTCATCAGCTGACTAATCGTCTCGTTGCTACCTGAACGTTCCTCGAGCAATGTCTCATGTACTGTGAAATAGTGAAGTTGAAACGGCTGACGGAATTCAGGGGCATACGCCTTTTGTTGCCAGTCGGTCATACCGACTCTACTTTTCGGGGTCGGATGAAACCAATGGCCACACCACAAGCGTTGTTCATAATCGATGAACGTCTGTTGCTCTTGTGCGTTCAGTTGTTCCTCCAAAATCAATTGCACAGTCCGGTGACTGTCAAGAACGCGAAAGAGTAAGTCCGTTTGATCCGGATGTTGATCTTGAAGCTTGATGCAACAGGTGATGATACAAGACATGGCTGAAACTTCCCGCCATCCGTTCTTTGTCTCTTCACGGATCATTCCAATCTCGTGGCGTCCGATGATGGAACGACGTTTGATTTCAATGAGATATGGCTTCATCCAATAAAAAGAGGATGTCTCGGATGCATCAAACGGTCTCTCGTTGACCCATTCGCCCGGGTTCACTTCTCTGATGTAGCTGTTCATGAACGATTGAAGCGTCACCTCGGTCGCTAATCGCTCGATTTGTTCTTCGCATGTTCGCACGCTCTGTTCCTCCCCTTATTGAAAATCATTCTCATTCCATATCAATAGAAAAACGGGTTTCCCCGTTTTTGATGGTGCGTATACGCACTTATTTTAAGTAAAACGTTTTCAAGTTTCTTCAATCCGTTTTCACAATCGATTAAATGCCAGAAGTCACATATCGTCGTGAGATTTAACACAAATCAAACAAACGATCCTCCCTAACATTCGTACGACAAGGTGACGACTTTTTAGGTTCATTTATCAGCCTTCTCTGCCTCATTGTGAACTCCATCTGTAATGATAATCATTATCAATGACGAATGACATGGATTTTCTTTTCATTCTTCATGGACAAACAAAACAGTTACTATCGCTGATATATGTATGCAATTGATGTAACATATGCATCCTCCCAAGTGGTCCCCACGGATCCCAATCTACACTGTCTGGGTGAAATATACGCCCCGTCCTAACGGCACGAAGCGTTTTCCACTCCTTCGTTCCTCGAATTCGTTCCACATCTGCAGGTTGACTCCACAGTATGAACAGACCATCCGGATCTAACTGCTGTAATGTTTCTAGGCTGATCGTCATGTAGACGGTATGCGGAAGTCCTTCCACTGCTCGTAGACCGATTTCATTGAACAGAAAATCCAACATCGTATGCCCTGTTCGTCCGTACAGTCTGATTTCTGAGTCTCTGATCCAAATGACGGCCCATGTCACATTCCGATTGAATTCGAATTGTTGCTTCACAACTGATTCAAGTGTCTCGACTTCGTTGATGATATCAGTCGCTCGCTCAAGCATATCGGTTGCCTTAGCAACATCATACAAGTAATCCTTCCAGCAAGTTTGTTTCGAAATATCGATGATCGGACAAGAGGTCAACATAGGTGGTAGTTCACCTCGTATCGGTGTCCGTAAAACGAGATCAAGATTTGATGTCTCAAACCATTCCGGTAAAATCGTTGCTGACGCGTCGTATAGTCGCGTACCTTCGATTTCACTTAAATAGTCTGGCACCCCGTTCGAACGATATTGTGTCGGAAAAGACGGTGCGATGACCGGTTGAATGCCAAGTGCCAATAAGTGATCTTGTAACAACGCTTGACTCCAGATTCCGACCCGTGGAATCAACCGTTTTCGGTACTGACTTGGTGATAGTCCCTCACGTTTTTTAAAGAGACGGCTGAAATAAAATTCATCATTGATTGATACACGTTCTGCGATCTCGGCAATCGTCCAATCTGGATGTGCAATCATCCACTCCTTCGCCCGTTGCATCCGCAATTGATGAAGCAGTTCCTTTGGTGATTGATCGTAGTACTTTTTGAATTGGCGGGAAAACGTCGGCAGTGACATGTTCAACTCACTTGCCAAGTCACTGACTGTTCTTGATCTCCCGAGTTCTTCTAACCACTGGGACGTCACTTCCTCAAACGTCTGCTCATGACGACGTTCACTTAATTGCTCCAGCAGTTGATACAGATAGCGATGCTGTCTAAGAGAACCGGTCATTGTTTCTGGACACCCTTGCATTCGTTCTAAACACTCCACTAGTTCATTCGTTGGTTGTCGGAAGATTGGAAATGCCGTCAGGTCAACCTCTAACTGATACAAGAGACAATGTCCCTCCTGAACGATGAAACGTTCACCTGATTTCTTGACGAAACAGGCTTCTCCCGCCTCTAGACGTTTTCTTTCCGTGTAGGTAATACCAGCCCCTTGTATGACGACGATCAAACTCGGACGTAACGCCAATTGTCCTCCTGTTTGTAACGCATGTTTTCTCACGCGAAATGTATGTAGTGCTTCTGTCATTTTCAACTCACTCCTAAAAAACATTTGCTATCAGATGCTTTTTCCGTATATCAGCTTTGAATGTTTTCAACTGGATGAACATCACCTATCACCCCTTCTAATTGATAATGAATATCATTTTCGTTAACACTATAGCATCATGCTACCGCTTTTTGTCAACAACTGTTGTTAGACTATTTTTCATCGTTACAACAAAAAATCCCTTCACCCAGTGTAATCTGAGTGAAAGGATTTAATTTAAGCCACACGCGACGACGAGTGTGTCTGTGCTGTTTTCTTACCAACGACTGCTCCGATCACTCCGCCAATAATGGCTGGAACGACCCATCCGAGACTGACGGAAGCAAACGGTAATACCACGTCGAACACGTTTGTGACAGCTGAAACGTTGATCTTCGCTGTCTTTAATCCATCAAATAAGCTGACAACGAATGTCATCCACAGCGCCCCTTGATAAACGGCAGGTTTGCCTTTAAAGAGTGGATGCAAGAATGTCAGGAAGATGAGACAGATCGCCAGTGGATAAAGCGTCATCAAGACTGGTTTTGAGACAGCAAGTAATTGATTCAGACCGATGTTCGCGACGAGTGCGCTGAAGACCGATAGACCAATCGTCCATTTGACGTACGAGATTTTTGGCACGAGTGCCGAGAAGAACGCGGCACAGGCCGTAATCAACCCAACACTTGTCGTCATACAGGCGACTGTGATCATCAGACCGAGTAAGATCGCACCGTATTCACCAAAGTAATGATCCGACACAGCCGACAAGATCTCTGCTCCGTTCGCTAGTTGTCCGATTTCCGAGACACTCGAAGCACCCATGAAGGCAAGCGCCGAGTATGTGATTGCAAGCAAGGCTGCTGCGATCAATGACGCTTTCGTACAAATCAAGAGTAACTGTCGCTTCGATGTGACACCTTTTTCCTTGATCGCTGCGATGATGATGATTCCGAAGACGAAAGCACCAAGTGCATCGAGCGTCATATATCCTTCCTGGAAACCGTTAAAGAAAGCATTCGACTGATATGTCTTCAAAGGATTCTGAAAACTTCCGATCGGATGGAGGACAGCGACGACGATCAACAGACCGATGAACGTGATCTTAATCGGTGTCAGTACTTTCCCGACGACATCGACGATTTTCGTCGGATTCAATGATAAGAGACACGCAACCGTGTAGAACAAGACCGTGAAGATGAGCAACGGCCAGTGGCTCGTCGATTCACTGAAGAAAGGCTTGATTCCGATCTCATACGAGACCGTTCCGGCACGAGGAATCGCGAAGAAGGGACCGATCGCAAGATACAAAATGACCGAGAACCCGATTCCGAACGCAGGATGAACGCGTGACGCCATCGCTTGTAAATCGCGTTCCCCTGAAAACGCGAATGCAAGAATCGCAAGCAATGGTAGACCGACACCGGTGACGAGGAATCCGGCATTGGCGACCCAGACATGCTCCCCTGCGAGCTGTCCGAGCATCGGCGGAAAGATGAGATTTCCTGCCCCGAAAAATAAGGCGAAGAGCATCATGCCGATGACGATGATAAATGATGTTGGAACAGTTTTAGACATAATAAACCCCCACTGATGATGATCGACTTCATCTCGCTCCCTAAGCAGATGAAGTACTTCGTTCGAAAGGATAACATACGTTTAAGAGCTCGTGCTAGGAGTTTATCTGGAGAATATTCTGAAAATTGCGCAGAAAGTTTGGTGGAGCTACGGTCCATAGAATTTGTTACGTTTGTGCATCGAAGCATGAAACCGAATTCATAAGTTCATATGACGTAGTAGAACTTCACTTCTTGTCCCAAAAAAGATATTATAATCTAAAATCTTTACAATAATGATTTTTATCAATCGACTTAATTAGTATGTAAAATATCAAGTCTTCTTTGTCAGCAACACTTATATTGAATAGAGAAAGGAGGAGATAAATATTGCTTGAACAATTAAATCAATTGATGCACTATATCGATGAACATTTGACAGAAGAACTATCACCTGAAGATGTGACTCGATTGACAGGGCTATCCGATTATCATTTTCGAAGAATGTTTTCTTATATGTCTGGGATCACATTAACAGATTATATTAAACAACGACGTTTATCAGAAGCGAATCGCGACTTGATTCAAGGCACTTCTGTAACTACGGTCGCCTTCCAGTATGGTTTTCGTTCTGTAGAAGGGTTTTCAAGAGCTTTTCGTAACTGGTCAGGCTATTTACCATCATTTGCCATAAAAAATAAAATTCAAAAAACCTTTCCTCCTTTCACATTCTATTTAGAGATTAAAGGAGGAACTTCAATGGAATTTAAAATCGAGGAAAAAAGTTCATTTTTTATAACAGGTGTTTCTAAACGTGTACCAATACAATTTGAAGGAGTTAATGAATCCATTCTAGAGCTTGCCCAATCCATCACAACGGATCAACGAGAAAAAATGAAAGCAATGGCTGATTTTTATCCTCACCATATATTGAATGTATCTTATGATCATGAGGAACATTTTCAGGAAGAAACCGGTTCACTAACCCATATGTTAGGATATGCTACATCACAAAAATTGAGGGATTCTGATATCGGACTCGAACAACTGTATGTTGATGCTTCGACATGGGTCATTTTCCCGAATCGTGGACCTTTCCCGGCGACTTTACAAGAAACAATGGCTCGTTCATACTCCGAATGGTTACCTTCCTCTGGTTATGAATTGGTTGACTTGCCTGCCATATCCTTTACGATTCATGGTAATGACCCAGAGCAGGTATACAGTGAAGTATGGGTGGCAGTTTCAAAAAAAAATAGCGAAAATTAAGTCTAACACTATATCTAACACTATAATTGTTGGTAAACGAAAAAGCTGTCTTCTCAGTAAACGAAGACAGCTCAAATCTTATATACTCTCTTAAGTCATGAAAAACAAAAGGAGTGTTTTCATTTCTCTGAATTGATCCTATTTTAATTATCCTCTTACAGATTTTACAATTGTCGCAACCCCTTGACCGCCACCGACGCATAACGTCGCAAGACCATGCATCTCACCCGTCCGCTCGAGTTCATGGATCAGCGTAACGAGAATCCGCGCACCACTCGCACCAATCGGATGACCGAGCGCGATTGCGCCACCGTTGCGGTTGAGCTTCTCGTGCGGGAACTGTAGCTCCGCATCGACCGCGAGAGATTGTGCCGCGAATGCTTCGTTCGCTTCGATGACATCGATCTCCTCAAGCGTCAGTCCCGCTTTATCGAGTGCCTTTTGGACCGCTTGGACGGGACCGATTCCCATGATGCTCGGATCGACACCGGACGTTCCATTTGAGACGATCTCAACGAGTGGTGTCACACCGAGTTCTTTTGCCTTTGTCGCGGACATGATGACAAGTGCGGCAGCCCCGTCATTGATGCCAGATGCATTGCCTGCCGTAACCGTTCCGTCCTTTTTGAATGCCGGGCGCAAACGACTGAGTGTTTCGACAGATGTTCCGGCACGTGGAAACTCATCTTGATCAAAACGGATCGGGTCGCCTTTTCGTTGTGGAATTAACACTGGCGTGATTTCCGAGACGAACCGTTCTTCCGCTAATGCCGTCTGCGCTTTTTGCTGACTCGTCGCAGCGAACTGATCCTGGGCTTCGCGGGAGAGTTCATAGGCGTCGGCTAAATTCTCTGCCGTGATTCCCATGTGATAGTCATTAAACGCACACTCAAGTCCATCCTGGATGATCGTATCGACGAGCGGTTGGTCACCCATCTTCAGTCCAGACCGTGCGCCCGATAAGACATACGGCGCTTGGCTCATGTTCTCCATCCCACCGGCAACGATGACATCGGCTTCGCCCGACTTGATCGCCTGATACGCGAGATGGACGGCTGAGAGACCGGATCCGCAGACCTTGTTAACGGTCATCGCTGGACATGTCTCCGGTAATCCGGCAGCGAGTGCCGCCTGCCGTGCTGGATTTTGACCAAGTCCTGCTGAGAGGACGTTACCGAAAAAGACTTCGTCGACGTGATTCCCTGCGACACCTGCTTTTTCGAGTGCTGCGCGGATGACCGTCGCTCCGAGTTCCGTTGCTTTGACGTCTTTCAAACTCCCATTGAAATTCCCGATTGCCGTGCGCGTCGCACTGACGATGACGACTGCTTCACTCATCTACTCCATCTCCTTATTGAATCGTATATCCTCCATCGAGTACATTCGCTTGTCCCGTGATGCCCCTTGCTTTGCGGCTCGCGAGGAACAACGCATAATCCGCGATCTCCTCGACGGCAAGCAGACGCTTTTGCGGAACGAGCGGATAGATGACTTCTTCAAGTACTTTTTCGAGTTCGACGTGACGTGTCTTCGCCAAGTCTTCCATCTGATTCCGGACAAGTGGTGTATCGACGTACCCCGGGCAAATCGCGTTGACGGTGATTCCGTGTTCCGCTCCTTCAAGGGCTGCGACTTTCGTTAAGCCGAGCAACCCATGCTTCGCCGAGTTATACGCCGCTTTCCCGGCAAAGCCGATCAAACCATTGATCGATGCCATGTTAAGAATCCGTCCGTAGCCTTGTTCCTTCATGATCGGAAAGGCATGTTTGATAGCGATGAACGGCGCCGTCAACATGATCTTGATCATCAATTCGAACTTCTCCGTCGGAAACTCTTCAATTGGTGAGACGTGTTGAAGACCCGCGTTATTGATCAAGACGTCGAGTCGACCAAACTGTTCGACCGTCTGCTTCAAGACGGCTTCGACCTGTGCTTCATCGGTGACGTTGAGCGTCATGCCAACCGCTTCATGACCAGCTGCGCGAATCGCTGCCGCCGCCACTTCTGCTGCTTCCGCGCGAACGTCCGTTACGACGACCTTCGCTCCTGCCGCAGCAAACGCCTTTGAGATTTCTAGACCAATTCCGCTTCCTGCACCTGTGACGAGTACGATATCTCCTTGAACCATCTGCTTCACTCCCCTACCGTCACGCGCTCGAGTTCCGGACTGACCGTGAATCGTGCTTCCGTGACTTGTTTGACGTCTTCGACCGTATGACCATTCAGCGTCTCGATCAAGGCCATTCCGTCCGGTGTGAAATCAAAGACGGCCCGGTCCGTAATCAAACGGTTGACGACAGCGCGTCCTGTCAACGGCAAAGTACACGCCTGTTTGACTTTCGATTCGCTGTGTTTGTTGACATGCTCCATGATGATGACGACGCGTTTCGCTCCGTTGACGAGGTCCATCGCTCCGCCCATGCCTTTGACCATCTTGCCCGGAATCATCCAGTTCGCGAGGTCACCGTTCTGATCGACTTCCATCCCGCCGAGGATCGCGAGGTCGATGTGCCCACCGCGAATCATCGCGAACGATTCGGCACTGTCGAAGTAAGATGCTCCGGATTGTGCCGTGACCGTTTCTTTGCCGGCATTGATTTCATCGGCATCGACTTCATGATCAAGCGGATACGGTCCGATGCCAAGCAGTCCATTTTCGGATTGCAGCATGACATGCATATCGTCCGGAATCGCATTGGCGATCAATGTCGGAATTCCGATCCCGAGGTTGACGTACATCCCGTCTTCGATTTCCTGAAGTGCGCGTTCAATGATGATCTCTCGTGTCGTTTTCATATCCGTCTCCTCCTCAAGCTTCCCGGACAGTCCGGCGTTCGATGCGTTTTTCATAATCCGTTCCGACGACGATGCGCTGGACGTAGACAGCAGGTGTATGAATCTCATTCGGGTCGAGTTCACCGACTTCGACCAGTTCTTCGACTTCAACGATCGTTACTTTTCCGGCTGTCGCGACGATCGGGTTAAAGTTGCGTGACGTCTTCCGGAAGACAAGATTCCCGAGTCGATCTGCTTTCCATGCCTTGACGATCGCAAAATCACCGACGATTCCTTCTTCCAGCAGATACGTTTTTCCATCGAACTCTTTTTGTTCCTTCCCTTCAGCAATCGGTGTCCCGACGCCAGTTGGTGTATAGAAACCGGGAATGCCAGCTCCACCGGCACGGATACGTTCCGCAAGTGTACCTTGTGGGACGAGATCGACTTCAATCTCGCCACTGAGGTATTGTTGCTCGAACGTCTTGTTTTCCCCGACATACGATGAAATCATCTTCTTGATTTGTCGCGTCTGCAAGAGGAGACCGAGTCCGAAGTCATCGACGCCACAGTTATTACTGACGACCGTCAAATCCTTGACGCCCTTCTCTTGCAACGCGGTAATTGATTTTTCCGGGATTCCGCAGAGTCCGAAGCCCCCTACGACTAGCGTCGCCCCGTCAAAGATGTCTGCTGTCGCTTCCGCGAATGATGCGTATACTTTCCCCTGTTTCATCTGATGATGCCCCCTTTAAAAATCCTTAGTACAAACCAGTCAAACTATACAATCCAATCATCAAGAAGACCGTCACTGTCTTGAGGATCGTAATCATGAAGATGTCCTTATACGACTGACGATGCGTCAGCCCCGTAACGGCAAGTAACGTGATGACGGCACCGTTATGCGGTAACGTATCCATTCCGCCGGACGCCATCGAGATGACGCGATGCATGACTTCCGGTGGCACGCCGCCTGATGTGATGGCTTGCGTATATTTATCCGACATCGCACTTAACGCGATTCCCATCCCGCCTGATGCGGAACCAGTAACGCCGGCAAGCGTCGTCGTCGTGACGGCTCCATTGACGAGCGGATTCGTAAATGTCTCTGAGATCCCGCTTGAGACGGACTTGAATCCTGGTAACGCTGCGATAACGCCTCCGAAACCATACTCAGCACCTGTATTCATGACCGCTAGAAGCGCGCCACCGATACTGACGTTCAAACCAGCTTGGAAGTTCGTCTTGATCTTCGGGAAGTCATAGAGCATCGCTGCGAGAATTCCGATCAATAATGCCATTTGGACGGACCAGATCGCAAGAACGGCCGGCGTCTCAATCTTTCCGAATGCCTCTAAACCGATTGCTGAAAAATCAAATCCTTCCGGATACCATTTCGGAATCGAGAGTGTGAAGACTTTGTTCATGACGGCAACGAGGACGAGTGGGACGAAGGCAAGGACTTGCCGATAGACCGGTTGACGATCCGTCTCGAGCGTCATTTCTGGTTCATTCTTCAACTCCATCTGCGGTGCGGCACTTGCCGCCGTTGCTTCAAATCCAGCGTAGCCTTCCCCTGCTTGATGGGCTTTTTTCTTGCGTGACTCGAGATACCACATACCGACGACTAGGATGAACAATCCACCGACCGTTCCCATGATTGGCGCAGCGTAGATATCCGTTTTGAAGAACGTCGTTGGGATGACGTTTTGAATCTGAGGTGTTCCTGGTAAGGCATCCATCGTGAACGTGAATGCACCAAGGGCGATCGTTCCCGGGATGAGGCGTTTCGGGATGTTCGCTTCGCGGAATAAGTTCGCTGCGAACGGATACACAGCGAAGACGACAACGAATAAGCTGACGCCGCTATATGTAAGAATGGCGCCAAGTAAGACGATAGCAAGAATGGCACGCTTCGCACCGATCATACGGATGATCGTCTTTGCGATCGACTCCGCGATACCGGACATCTCAACGACTTTTCCGAAAATCGCCCCGAGGAGGAAGACCGGGAAGTACGCCTTGATGAAGCCGACCATCTTTTCCATGAAGATATTCGAGAAGAAAGGTAACACCCAATCCGGGTTCGTCAGTAGGACGGCGAACAAGGCACAGATTGGCGCAAATAGGATGACCGAAAAACCACGATAGGCAACGAACATCAATAAGGATAAGGCAAGAAGAATGATGACAAGTTCCATAAGTAGATCTCCTTCGATTTTAGTAAGCGCTTTCATATCGCTTCTTCATCATTTAACAACGCAGTGTCGAAGAGGTCAATTAAATTCCGCCAAACTATAAGTACAGCTTATAGAAATCATAAGTTCACATTATAGACACAATTGCATCAGATAGATTATTTTTTCATGGAACAGGAGTTAGTCCTTTTATGGCGTATGTCTTTTAAGTAACGTACTTTTAATTGAAAGGATGGACATTTCATGAAAAGCATCCTTTTTGACGTCTTGCATAACGTGACGCTATTAATGGCTGGTTTCTATCTGCTCGGAAAATTATCACCGCTCCCGATCACCCGTGACTCCCCACGGCTGACACGCGTATTGTACGGTCTTGCTCTAAGTGTCATCTCGTTACTACTCATGCAGATGACGATTGAAGCAGCACCTGGCGTCATGGTTGATTTGCGTCATATTCCGGTCGTCGTCGCTGCCTACTTTGGTGGCGTCATCCCGACAACGATCGTGACGATCGCGATCATCATCTATCGTTTCAGTTTAGGAACGAACCTAGCAGCCTTCACCGCATTCGGTTTCATCGTCGCCGTCGCCTTAGGAACAAGCTTAATCGTTCGCGAAATGCCACCCTATGCAAAACGAACATTCACACTCGTGACGCTCTACGCGACGGCTTTACACGCTCTTGTCTTATGGATTGTCTTACCGAAACAGATTCTTCTACTTGAAGTGATGGCAGTCGTCATTCCTGCTTCTTTCGTCAGTAGTTGGCTCGCCCTAGTGATCATCCGTGATATTCGGTTGACCAAACAATCATTACGGATGCTTCGGCAAAAAGCGCAACTCGACTTTTTGACAGGATTAAATAATTCACGCGCCTTCAACGAATACTATACGGATGTCAAACAGCGATTGATTCTAACCAAACAGTCGGTCGTGTTGTTGACGATCGATATTGATCATTTTAAACAGGTCAACGATACGTATGGACATGAGGCGGGCGATGAGGTGCTACGGCAGTTCGCCAATCGACTGCGCGATGGAGTGGCAGAAAGCGGGTATTTATCCCGTAACGGCGGTGAGGAGTTTTCAGTCCTGTTTGAGAGTGTTCCGCTTGCTGAAGTCTTGCCTTTAGCAGAGCAATTACGCGAACGGATCGCTTCTAGTCCGTTCCGACTAGCGACGACAGAGCTATCGCTCACAGCATCGTTTGGTTTAGCCGCATACGATGAGACGACACTGCAAATCGACGATCTTCTACTGGATGCGGATGCTGCTCTCTATCAAGCAAAGCAACAAGGACGGAATCAAGTCGTCCTGTTTTCTCCTAATGCAGAATCTGCCGTCAGCTTTCAAGAATAACGATGGACGCCACCTCTGAAATCCGCTACCTTTAAAGAAGAGGTAGGTGATTGGCATGAAGTTAGCAAAAGGTCCCTATATCCTGATCGGCCTCATTTTAGGTCTCTTGTTCGGATTCATTGGTGACAACTTCTATTTGTATGTATCAGCAGGTATTCTCGTCGGAGCACTGCTTGAATTGTATGTTGCATACGAACAACGCAAAAAAAATAAAAAATCATGATGGAGGTACCAGCATGACATTCAGTGATCTATTCCTTTCAACGCTCTCGTATATCGGTGTCGCGACCGTACTCCTTGCAATCGGTGTCGTCCTGTTCGAGGTGACGACGAAATCAAAGGAGCTCGAATTAATCCGTAACGGGAAGAAAGCGGCCGTC
This sequence comes from Exiguobacterium sp. s91, assembly GCF_018618915.1. NCBI lineage: Bacteria > Bacillati > Bacillota > Bacilli > Caryophanales > Exiguobacterium > Exiguobacterium sp. s91. Next base: position 1,717,260 of record NZ_JACSMZ010000001.1, read on the forward strand.
TACGCCTTCGGTGGACGTATTCTTGGTCTTGCCATCGTCCTCTATTCGAGTATCTCGAACTCCGTCAGCATTCTCGATATGGTGTTATGGGGTGCACTCGCGATCGTCTTACAAATCGTTTTGTTCTATCTCGCGGATTTACTAATCCCACGCTTAAGCATGACGAAAGAGATTGATGCGAATAACGAAGCAGTCGGCTTGCTGCTCCTTTTCTTATCGATTTCGATCGGTTTGATCATTGCAGGATCGCTTACATATTAAGACACACGAAAACAGCCCTGGATCATTAGGATCTAGGGCTGTTTAGATTAAAACTCTATTTCGTAATTCAGTGGGTTATTATATGTACTCTTTACTAAAATATAGTGAAGACATATTCATTTATTTTTCGATACCTTCTTTACGATACACAATGCACATATCCACATATTGATACTGCATTCTGTTCTCTCTTCTTGACATAATCCCTAAATGATTACGATTTTTCTGACACTGTGAGAGAATAGATATAGAGAAGAGAAACTTTATATTAGTAAGACGAGTGGCTTAAAAAGAAGGTAACCAGTGTTCCAAATATGATGTGTAATTCGAATGGTTAATATAAGATACCTAACTAAAATCGCTTATATCCTTCTGAAGTGTACTTTGAAATAAACGATTGAGGTCACGCTATAAAGCATTACTTGGCTCTGTTTCATCCTGTTGGTATCACGATTCCTTCATATCTTCTTTTTGTATTGTCTTCTTGTTGTTCTAATAAACCATAAAGAACACTGACTTCATAAGTAGACATACTTTTTGATTTTATAAATTGAAAAAACTGATATATTGTATAAGCTTCGTTAATCTTCTGTTCTATACTCTTTAAGATATTCATCAGGAGTATATATTTTAATTATGTCTGAATAAGGTACACTTACATTTGATTTCAAATAGCAGTAACACTCTCTTGAACTTGAATAAAAAAAGTCATCTTCAATTTTTGATAATGAGTTTTTTATGACCCATTTCCTTTTTAATAGTTCTAGTTGATAGTGGTCTAAGTATTGTTGATCTTTTTTACTAATATCAAAAGTATAACTTTCAATATTTGATAATGGTGTATGAAATTTAATAACGAAACATTCTTTCTTTTGCTGTATCCAAGCATTACTTAAATCAACTTTTAACAATTTTGATAATTCTATAAAAAATTCAGGTCTTTTTTGTACACCATAATTTAGCACATTATCATAATTAAAGAATGAATTTATCTGATAATCCATGTAGAGTTTACGAATAAATGCATCAACTGGATTTGAAACATCTTCGTATTTTTTGCTTATATCATACACCTTATTGTTGTATGATATTTTTTTATTTGCCACATCAATATAAATTTTTAGATTATCCAAAAACTTTTTAAGTGGTGTATCTTTTTCTAAGACATCTTGTAAATTAAGCAATCCATATCTTTTTAACGAATCAAACTTATCATTTGTGGTTGTAACATGTAGAGAAACTAACACTAGATCAGTTGCTAACAATTTTTCATCACTTATATTAAATGTCTCTAAAAACTCATCTGTATCCCAAGAATCCTTATTTCCAATTATATAACTTAATATATCGCTCTCATTTATATCTAAATACTTTTCGAGAGACGTTTTTGTTTCTATATATCTAGTAAAGTCATAAACTAATTGTTTATTAGTCATAGTTTTTTCCTTTCCAAACTAGTGTGAATATATTATGTAATATCTTTAACTGTTTCTGCAACATTCTTCATTTCATAATATGCTTCGGCTTTCTAATCCCCTTTTTCTGCAGGCAATGTGTTTTATGGTTACCTTCTTATCGAATAGGTAAGAGGCACGTAACAACTTAAAAAGTTTTTACTCATTTAAACGTTTCAACGTATTTTTTCAGAGTTTATCTTTTTGCATTTTTGCACACCATGGACAACTTTTGTATAAAACACTTGAAGGCATTATCGTATTTTATCCATAAAAGTTGCTCCGTATCCAAAGAAGATACTATGAGGAATGGCTCGACGTCCAACAATTACTCGCCGCCACCCGAAAGGATCTATCCTGATGTTAGGATATAAAATTAATAAAACGAAATCGAAATAGATATCCATGATTTGTTGCTAACAATAAGTGTCGATTAAATAAAGAAGTGAAGACGCTTTTCCAAACATTCCATTTGGCGTAATAAGCTTATTCTCTTTTTGATTGCCTATGATTTAAATAGCCCTGGATCATTAAGATTCAGGGCCGGTTAAGTTATCATTTATTTTTCAAGCTCCTCTAGCTCCGTCCGCGAACGTGGGAAACCATTCGCTTGCCACTCCGACCGATAGATCGAATCAAGTTTCGTCAATCCGACCTCATCCGGGTCTTTCGCAGCATCGGGACTCGGATCCTGATCGAGATGCGCTAAATAGTCTCGTAACGCATCGGTCTGTGTGCCCTGTTCCCGCTTCCTGAACAACAGTAGACTCGCACCGGCAATGACACCTGCTCCGAATAAATACCGTTTTTTCAAGCCCATATGGATTCCTTCTTTCTTCCCTTAAACCAATCCACCGCCGTCACGCAGTCGTGGATGCGCGATGCGTTTGACCTTTCCTTCTTCGACCGTCAGGACATGATCGGGCTGTCGCTCGAAGTAACCCGTCTCAAGCACACCCGACCAACTCTTCACTTCTTTTGCAAATACTCGGATGTCCGAGATGGCTGATACATCAACGTCAAGAATCACGTGACCTCCATCTGTAACGAAGGGACGATCGTCTTTCACGCGTAGTGTTGCTGAGATATGCTTATCACGTAACCGTTGTTGCACATACGGTAACGCAAACGGATCCAGTTCGACAGGTAACGGTCCGCTTAAATGATGGACGAACTTCGAGGAATCGGTCAGATAGAGCAATTCCCGACTCATCAGTGCGACGATTTTCTCGCGAAATAGTGCACCGCCACCACCTTTGATTGTTTGGAAGTGTCCGTCAATCTGATCGATCCCATCGATCGTCACATCGATTTCCATTCCCTCTTCCAAGTCGATCAACGGAATGTGTAACTGTTCCGCGAGTCGGACCGTCGCAAGTGACGTTGCCACGCCTTGAATTTGTAGTCCCGCCTGCACAAGTGGACCAAGCGCCTCGATGAACCGTTCCGTCGTCGAACCCGTCCCAAGACCCACTATCATCCCATCTTTCACGTAAGTTAGTGCTGCCTCAGCGACTAATTGTTTCTCCTGTTCATACATCCGCATCCCTCCCTACATTTCTGTTCCCGTTTCGATTCGTCTTCAATCGACGGAGAGAGAGGATTCCGTTAACTTCAGGTACTGCTCAATTGCCTGGACGAGCGATTGCTGGGCTTCCATCCAAAACGCGACAGATGTCGGATCAGCGTCGAGATGACGGTTAACGATCTCATCGATTGTCGCTTGACCGGAATCATGCATGACGGCTTCAAAGACTGTCGAAAATTGACTCGGATCCGCTTGAACCGTCTGATACAGACTATTGCTGAGCAGATAACCGATCGTGTAGGGAATGTTGTAGAATGCAAGATTCGGATTGAATAAGTGACTGATGTACATCCATTTATAGCGCGCCGGTTCAGGCAATACCGGACCATAGGCTAACCGTTCTTCCTCTTGCAGGAGTTCACTTAACCGTTCGGCACTGACCGTCCCTTGCTGACGTTCCGCATAAAACCGTTGCTCGAACCGGAACATGCCGGGAACGATGCTGGCATATTTTAACCCTTCTCGGATCTTGACCTCTAGGAGAGCGAGCACTTCCTCCCGTTCCGTCGTCTCTTTGATGGCAGCATCGAGCACGAGATTCTCCATGAACGTCGAAGCCGTCTCCGCGATGCTCGTTCCTTTGACTTGATTTAAATACGGTTCATCTTGCAGTAAATAATTATGATAGGCATGACCGAATTCATGAGCGAGCGTCGCGACGTCCGGATAACTGTCGCGGTACGTCATAAAGATCCGGCTCTCTTTGGCAATCGGAAAGGCAGCGCAGAATCCCCCCTCCGCTTTTCCGGGACGATTCTCTGCATCGACCCATCCCTCACTAAACACGTTTTCCGCGAAGGCGCCGAGCTGCGGATTCAATCGTTTGAATTGTGTCGTGACGATGGTCTCTGCCATCTCAAACGGAACGTGACGCGCGGAACGATAGGTGTTCGTCTCAAAATCATGCCATTCTCCCGTCACCCGCTCCGCCTGGGCAATCTTGCGAGCGTAATAGGCGTGAAAGAGGTCGCGGTGTTGATCGAGTGCTTCCATCATCGCTGTTAGGCTCGCTTCAGAGATCCGGTTCTGCTCAAGCAACTCAGTCAATGGTTGCTCCCAGTTCCGCATCTTGTAGGATTGCAATCTGAAGCCAGTAATCCGGTTCAGAATCGTCGCAAACAGGTCAGCTTCCTGTGCACACGCGGTGTCAACCGCTGTCGCTGCCGCTAAACGAGCCGAACGGTCAGGTGCGAACATCGCTTCGTGTAGTCCTTGACCGATCGTGACCTGCTTATTATCCAAGTCGACGCGCAATGCCATGAAACGCTGTTTGTAGAGCTGCCCCCAGCCTTGGAACCCTTCCACACCGAGATCCTGCAATAATTGTTCCTGAACCAGTGGTGCACGACGGGACTGGATGTCACGGCGTTCGTTCAAGAAAAAGGCGTATGGTGAACCCGTGACGAGCTCCTCCCACTCTTCTTGTGACAGTGCGGCGATCTTCGTATCGAGTGCTGCTGCCTCACTGCGCACCATCGCTTGCACGATTTCGATCTCTTCGAGCAATGGATGGACTTCTGAGCGCGTGACATCTTCAGCGTACAGACAGTAAATGAAGTCGCTCCATTCCTCGACGTCGCGCGCGACTTGCTGATAACGCTCGACCTGTTTTGCCACATTAGCCGGATGTTTCGTCAACGTGGCTTGTATCGTAGCAATTCCTGCTTTGACGTCATCTATCGTGTAGAGTTTTTCTAACTGCCATCGTGTGTGTTTCATACCTTTCCCCCTATGCGTGATCTATTCGTTCTTTCATTCGTGAGGACACTCGACTTCTCCTGTATTTTCCATCAGACACAAAAAAACTCCTTCAGCCATTGACTGAAGGAGGACATCCTCATAAGACGAAGAAGTAGACACATAGGAAGTGCGCTAGGCTACCCAGTAGTACGAAGATATGGAAGATTTCATGGAATCCAAGATGTTTGAACGATAAGATACGTGGCTTCAGCCCATAAATGATGCCACCAATCGTGTAGAAGATACCACCAAGGAACAATAATCCGATGCCGAGCGGTGATAAGACTTGCGCGAGTGGTGTGATCGCAAATACCATGATCCAGCCCATTCCGATGTAGAGCGTCGTTGATAACCAACGTGGACTGTTGAACCAAACCAATTTAAAGGTGATTCCAGAGACTGCAATCAACATGACGATGCTGAACAAGACCCAACCAGTCGGGCCGTTCAGACTGACGAGGCAAAACGGTGCGTAAGACCCGGCAATCAACAGATAAATCATCGAATGATCCAACCGACGCCAGATCGCGATCGCCCGGTCGCTCGCAAGCACCATATGGTAGGTCGCCGAAACAGCATAGAGCGCCATCATACTGACACCAAAAATAATCGCTGCAACGATCGCAAGTGATGCCCCCCGTTCTAACGATGCCTTAATGACAAGTGCCAGTAACCCGACAAAAGCAAAGACAGCCCCTCCAAGATGCGTTAATCCATTAATCGGTTCTCTCATATAAGCTTTCACTTTCGTTCCTCCCCTGATATGTAGTTTCGAATACTACATGGCGTTATATACGTATTCTATCATATGATGGAGAAGTAGAAAGTCCTATTTTAGCGATTTTGGAGGTTTTTTTATGACACATTCTGATGACACGAGACACGATCGTCAATTACGGCTCGAAGATATTCCGAATATCGATCTCTATATGGATCAAGTCATCCAACTGTTCGAGCGGACATTCGAGGAAACGACGCGAAGTACAGATGAGACGATTTTGACGAAGACAATGATCAACAATTATGCCAAAAAGAAATTATTCTTTCCGGTCACGAATAAAAAATATACGAAGGAGCACTTGATTCTGATCAGCTTGATTTATCAATTGAAAAGTTCGTTTTCGATCAATGATATCAAGACGATTCTCGCGCCCTTGAACGAAGGGATCGAACAGGATCAACTCGATCTTGAAGGGTTTTATCGCAATTACCTCGAACTGACGGAACGAAATACAGCCCGCTTCGTAACGGAACAAGACGCTCTAACCTCCTCGACGACCGACCCACTGGAACAGATCTTAGCGATGGCTCATATGAGTAACTTATACCGGCGCGCAGCAGAACAATTGATTGACACCCAACTGAAAAAATAAGAGAACGCTTTCACTGCGTGATACACTAGAAGAAAAGGCAGAGGAGGAACAGTCATGGAGATCGCGACGACTTTCTTGCGACAGCTGGATCACATCGGACCAGAATTCAGAACCTATCAGGATGGTATTCTCATCGAACTAGCATTCGACCGAACGATCGGAACGGAGCAGGTTTCCGCAAGTGTGTTGCTTGAGACAGCAGATGACTTAAAAATACGCTTGCATACACAAACCACCCAGGCATTATTACTTGCTTCGAAGATTCATGCCTTTGACGCCCACACACCGAGTCGGATTGCTGAGATGATGTCGATTCATGGCTATTTCAAATCGCATCGCTTGTCGCATCCCTTGAATGCCTACTCTACTGCCCTGTTCATCAGTCGTCTTACTCCACAGGACGCGGTACTTGAACGAACGGTACAATTATACACACGCCTCAAAAAACAACATCGGTTCATCGTGTCACCGCTATTGATCTCTTTCGTCTATTTTCACGCTACGACACGCGGTGAGTTAGACGAACTCGCCTCGCGTATCGAAACGGTCTATCAACGACTCAAACGGCGATTCGGTCGCGCTCAACAGACGTATGTCGTCGCCTTGATATTCGCTTTATTGCCTGAAGACGATTGGGATCGCTATATCGCACAAGTGGAGGCATCCCGTAAAATACATCGTAAACACCATGTTCCGCTGTCATTCCACGGCATGCTTGCGTTACTCGGTGACCCAAACGTTCACGCTTCGTCACTCGAACAAATGGCAGAGGCGTTACGCTCTGATTTACATTTTAAATACCGGAAGGACTTAATCTATTTGACGGCAATCCGATTATACTTGAGTCAACAAACGATCCTGCAACAGCTCTTCCCATCTTCGATTCTCCCACCGGACGGCGCCGACGCGATTCCGTTCTTACTCTTCCCTGTTGATTTGACCGACACGTCCCATGCGACAGACGGCGGGATCGACGGAGGATTTGATGGTGGTGGTGACGGCGGTGGCGGTGGCGAGTAATCTTTTACTCCATCAAAAAAAGGCAATCGATATCCAGCATTTCTGCCGGACATCGATTGCCTTTCATTTTAGTTATTCTTTATCTTGCTGGTCTTCATCAGAAGGCTGGACATCGCCATCTTCATCTGAAGCATGGGACAAATCGGGAGCCTCTTCACTTGAAGCTTCTTCACTTGATGTGTCTGCTTCTTGATCTGGATGCTTCGATTCTTTTTCATCCTTCGATTTTTCCGGAACCTCCGCATGGTCCTGCGGATCACGCCCCGCAATCTCATCCTTCGTCATTCGATTACCTGAAGTAATCGGATCCGTTTCTTTATCGTGTTGATCAGCCATTTGGCATCCCCCTTAAAATGTACTTGTTCCACCTTTTAAGGTATTCCCGACTGAAGAACGGTTAAACCTCAGCACGTCCTCGCATGATGTCTTCGACGAGCAGTTGATCGATGGGCTGAGGATGATGGACCTCGTATCCTTGCACATACAATAACTCATCTAACGTTTGAATGTGTTGCAGCTGTGACGGTGTTTCGACTTCCTGAATCACGAGCGCGATGTTCAACGTCGACGTCAAGGAATGGACAGAGCGAATCATCGAGCGCTCCAACTGATTTTGAACGAGTCGACGTGTAAAAATCGGATCGAGTTTGACCGCTTGAACAGGTAAGCGTAACAACGAATTGAGCGACGCATAATGACTGCCGAAATGATCGACGGTCAGACGATAGCCTGCTTGGCGTAACTGTTCCAAGCGTTTGATGGCAAAACGACGACGTGTTTGCAGTACTTCCTCACGAATTTCAAGTATGAGACGCTCATTCGGGAAGTAAGACTCTTCTGTTAGTCGAATTAACTCGGAAAATAGTTGATCCGACTCGAACTGATTTGCCGATAGATTGACGGCGACGGAAATCTTACGACCAAACGTTTCTTCTAACCGGCGTTGATCCAAGATTGCCTGACAGATCGTAAATCGACCAATGTCCGGAAAAATCTCCATCTTCTCAGCAATCGGAATGAAATCCGTCGGACTGACGAAGCCAAGCACTGGGTGGTTCCAGCGCAAAAGTGCTTCAACCGCGACATAATGTTCTTGTTTCGCATCGACGATCCATTGGTAATAAAGTTCGAACTGCCCCCGTTCCAGTGCATGCGACAGCTCTGATTCAAGGACCGATGCAAACGGGTGCTGTTCCGCATGCCGGTTTGGATTGACGAACGAGGTCCGTCGTTTTCCGTCGTGTTTGACTTGTTGCATCAAAGCTTCCGCTGCATAAATCTGCGTCTGACGACTCGCCATGTCACCCGTCAAGAGACTGACACCAGACGATGCCGTCACGTGAATCGGTTCGTCCGCGACACCAACGATTGGTTGCTCGATCGCTTCCGTGACGATGCGGGCATAGTCTATTGCATGCTGTTCGAATTCTTGCTCTTGCTCAAGTTCTGCCAATACGACGAACTCATTACCATCCATCCGTCCGACGACATGATTCGGTAACGGTACATATTTTAAACGACTTGCAATTTCACGCAACACTTCATTCCCTATCCGGTAACCGTGCGTAGCATTGATCGCATGAAAACGGTCGAGGTTCAAGACCATCAAGAAAGCTGGATGAATCGTCACACTCGAAATTAAACGATTCATATAGCGTTCGTTATAGACATCTGTCAAAGCGTCTTTGATGACATACGTTTCAACGTTGATTGATTTACTAATGATGTCAGCGTAATGTTCCACAAGTGCAATATCCTGCTCCTTGAAGTCGAATGGTTGATCGTCGAAGGCGCACAACGTCCCGATCTTCTCATTCTCAGCATTCTTGATTGCCACTCCCATGAAACTTCCGTTCCCCAGTGCTTTCGTGACCGGATGATTAACCGTCAATGGATCGTTGAGCAATTCACTGATTGAAACCTTTCCATCCGTTTCATCGACGACCAGCTTACAGAGAACGTGTTGGAAGACATGGGTCGAGCCTTCTTCGATCAACCGTCGCTCTTGATTGATCGCCTTGACGACAAAGTTGCTGTAGGAGTCGTTCAATGCAAAAAATAACGTGTTGACGCCGATTCGTTCACTCAGTTTTTCAAGAATCTCTTCGACGAGCGGATGCAATGCTTCATAACGAATGTGTGAATTATTCACCGTGTCTTCCTCCTTTCTCAGTCGATTGTCGGTCATACGTCGAGCGGGAGTTGAATGATGAAGGTACTGCCCTCTCCTTCCGTCGATTGGACGGAAATCGCTCCTCCATGGTCAAGCACGATCATCCGACAAATCGCGAGTCCTAAGCCGGTTCCACCGATTTTACGTGTATCCGAGTTATCTGCTCGGTAAAATTTATCAAAGATGTAAGGGAGCGCTTTTTCTGGAATCCCTAGCCCTTCGTCTGATATCTCAATCCGTAGTTGATCCGACTGGTTTGACCCTTTGATCCGGATTGCCCCACCTTCAGGCGAATATTTAATCGCGTTCATGATCAAGTTCGTGAACAGTTGTTTCATCTTTTCACTGCTTGCTGAAATCGTATAGGAGCCTGGATCGAACTGGACGCTGATGCGATGCGCGCGACTCGCGAGATCAAACATCGGTTTCATCTCGAACATCAATTGTTTCACATCAAGCGGTTCTTTTTGCGTCCCATGCGTCGAATCTTCTCCTTTTTGAATTTCCAGGATGTCATTGATCAATTCCGCCAAACGAACGGTTTCGGAATGAATCGTCTGCAAATATCGCTTTTGGCGCTTCGGATCGACTTCTCGTTTCATCAATAATTCCGTGAAGCCCATGATGGAAGAGAGCGGTGTCCGCAACTCGTGCGACACGATCGAGACGAATTCTGCCTGCTTGAGATCAAGTTCCTTATCTTTCGTCACGTCACGTAAGACGAGCATCATACCCCACTCGACGTTTGCGATCGCAATCCGCTCGGCGTAAGCACTGAGTAGTAAGTTTCCTCGAAACGCTGATAGTTCGATCGTTTCTCCCGGAATATCTCCATTCATCAGTTGTCCGATGTAGTCATGGAGTGCGTCTGGCTGATCGACATGTTCAAACAGCGACGTCGCCCGTTCGTAGGCGTGGCGGAATCCTTGCGCCTGATTGACGAGCTTCGGTGGAAACATGTTCAACAAGGCTTGGTTCGCATAGATTTGTTCCCCACTACTCTCGATGTATAGGACAGCTTCCCGAATCGAGTCGAGGAGCTGATACGTCTTGATTTTTTCATGCTCCATCTGATGAAACAGGAGATGGCGCTCAAGCGTCATTCCGAGTTTTCGTGATAGATCAAGTAAGTCCCCGACTTGCTCTAGATTGAACTGAGGAAAAGCATGACGAATATAAAGTAACCCGACGACTTGTCCATTACTTGGAGATTGGACGGGGATCGCCGATTCAAACTGATCGCCAATCGGTAATTGAACCGATTTACGCATGACGAACGCCCGACGTAAGACTGAATATTGATCGAGATCTTTTTCAATCAACTCCATCTCGTCGATGCCTTGCGCGACGAAATGATTCAACTGTTCGCGACGGTACAAGAGGATGGCACCTTCTTTTACATCGAGCAGTTGCAACAAGATCGTCAGGACAGTCTCACAGGCCGCTTCGACATTTTGCGTCGCTAACGCTTCCATGATTTCATTGCGTTGCTTCAATTTCAGTTCGACTTCTCGTAAATTCTGTTGTAATCGATTGATTTCACGTTGATCGAGTGATGTGAGTCGTGCCTCAGCTGATGCCGGAACCGTTCCTTGGCGCAATCGGTAAGGACGGTCCTTCGAGTGGTCGCGTAAGATTCGTTTCAACGTGTATCCTCCTTTCTGAATGCATTCCTGTTACAAATTATAGCATGGTCCCTATTTGATCGACAGTTCGAGTACTGTCTTCCTTATATGCTGGTTTGCACTAATGCACGAAATGCCTCTTCAAAGGCTCGGTCCGCATCGCGCGTCCGTTTTTTCGGACCTTTCGTCCGTCCACCTGCTCGCCGGATTTGTTGTCCGACATGGCGTGTATGAAGCAATAAATCAATATTTTCGTTCGTGAACTGACGACCATTTTGGTCGATCGCGAGTCCTCCTCGTGCTAAGACAAGTGCTGCTAGACCGTAGTCTTGGGTCACGACGAGATCACCACGTTTCATCCGATTGACGATCGCGTAATCAACGGCATCTGGTCCTTGTACGACCGTGATCGTCGTCGCCCCCTCCCGCATCATCTGGTGTGCTGTATCACAAACTAAAAAGACGTCACGTCCCTGTCGGTGTCGAATGACGAGATCGACAACGGGACATCCGTCCGCATCTACGAAAATAGACATCTGCATCCTCCCTTGTTGGTTCCACTATCAGTGTCACAAACCAAAAGATTTCTTGTCAAGTCGCGTTTCCCATTTGACCGTTTCTTCGTTCTTTCGGACAATGGAAAAGAGAGGATGTGTTGAAATGAACGCTGCGACGTTCCAATCTTTTTACCTGTTATTGAAAAAAACGAAACCCCCGGTCGGATTATTATCCGCTGCCGTTTCCGTCTCCGTCATCCAAGCGCTGGCAGCACTCGCCATTCCTTGGTTCTTAAAGACGTTGATTGACGGTTTTACAGTCGATCGACTGACTCCGCAGCTGATCAGCTTGTTCGTGATCGTCTTCGTCGTCCAAGTCGTCGCGAACGCCTTGTCCATCTATTGGTTACAGATCGTCGGTCAACGGATCGTCGCCAATTTGCGGACGCTCTTATGGAAACACCTGTTGACCTTATCGATTCCGTTCTATGATGAAACGAAATCAGGTGAGCTCGTCTCTCGGCTCAATAGTGACGCTACGACACTCCAGCAATTGCTGTCGGAGCAACTCGTCCGCCTGCTGACATCACTCGTCTCGATCATCGGAGCGATCACGATCCTGTTCTTCCTCGACTGGCAGATGACACTCGTCATGGTCATCGCTGTACCCGTGACGCTATTGATCATCATTCCACTCGTGCGGAAGCTTCATAAGATATCCCGTGAGACTCAGAAGGAACTCGCAGGATTATCCGGTTTTTTTGCCGAGATGCTCGGCGAAGTCCGACTCGTCAAATCGCAAGCGACAGAACCCTATGAGTTGGACCGTGGGAAAACTCGCATTGAGAATCTTTATGGCTATGGTGTCAAGGAAGGACGAATTCAAGCCCTCTTGTTGCCAATATTCAACGTCACCTTAACGACGATGTTGATCTTGATCATCGGCTTTGGTGCCTACCGCGTCGCGACGAACCAGATCACGGCGGGTGAACTCGTCGCCTTCTCACTCTATTTGTTCCAAATCATGACGCCGCTCGTGACGATGACTGAATTCATCACGAAGTTGCAGAAAGCACGTGGGGCGACAGAGCGAATCATCGAACTGCTCGACGAGACACCGGAAGCACCTGGAGCGCTTGTTGCGCCGCGTCCGTTTACGGACGTCACGGTCGATCACCTGTCATTCGGATACAATGAGACGCCCATCCTCCAGGATGTCAGCTTTACGTTACCACGCGGCAAGACGACAGCGATCGTTGGTCCGAGTGGATCTGGGAAGACGACATTATTCGCGATACTTGAGCGGTTCTATCAACCGACGTCCGGTCAGATCCGACTCGGAGATCAATCCATCACTGATTTGACGTTATCGTCTTGGCGCCAAGCGATTGGTTATGTCGCCCAAGACTCACCTGTTTTATCGGGAACGATACGCGACAATCTCATCTACGGTCTTGCGGAAGACGTCAGTGAAGACAAAATCCGTGAGGCTGCACGAATGGCGAATGCCGATACGTTCATTGAACGTTTTCCGGAGGGGTATGCAACTGAAATCGGAGAACGGGGTGTCAAGTTGTCCGGTGGTCAACGCCAACGGATTGCAATCGCACGTGCACTCCTCCGTGATCCGGAAATTCTATTGCTGGATGAAGCCACGTCAAGCCTCGATTCCGAGTCAGAGCGGGTCGTTCAGGAAGCACTCGAGCGATTGATGGTCGGACGGACGACGTTCGTCATCGCCCATCGTCTCGCGACAGTTCGTCATGCCGATCAAATCATCGTCCTTGAAGATGGTCGGATTTCCGGCATCGGGACACATGATCGTCTTGTCGTCGACAATCCATTGTATAATAAGCTCGTAACGCAACAATTCATCGGCACGGAACGTGCAAGGGGGAATCACGTATGAAGACAGTCGGTTTCATCGGATTAGGTGTCATGGGACAAGGCATGGTCCGCAATCTGCGCAAGGCAGGTTTTACAGTCAAAGGATATAATCGCACGAAAGAAAAAGGACTCGTCCTTGAAGCAGATGGTGTCGAGATCGTCGATACGATTCAAGACGTCGTCACCGATGTCGACGTCGTCATCTCGATCGTCGGTTATCCGCAAGACGTCGAGCAGATCTACTTCAAAGACGGAATCCTCGATCATGCGGCACCAGGAACGATTCTGATTGACATGACGACATCCAGTCCGGCTCTTGCAGAACGAATCGCGCAGGAAGCGGCAGCACGCGGTCTTCAGGCACTTGACGCACCTGTCACAGGTGGTGACCTCGGCGCGAAGAACGGAACACTCGCCATTCTCGTCGGTGGGGAAGAAGCGGCTTTCGCACAAACGAAGCCCTTATTCGAAGCGATGGGAAAATCGATTTCACTCTTCGGTGGTCCTGGTAAAGGACAATCGGCGAAACTCGCGAACCAAATCGCGATTGCCGGCTCGATGATCGGAACAGCGGAGATGCTGTTGTTTGTCACGCGGTCCGGGATTGACCCGACGCAATTCATCGAGACGATCAAATCTGGTTCTGCCGGTAGCTGGAGTCTTGAGAACTTGATTCCGCGCGTCATCGCTGAAAACTACTCACCTGGTTTCTTCGTCAAACACTTCATCAAGGATATGCGCCTTGCCCTTGAGCGAGGAGCTGAGATGGGCATCGCGACACCTGGTCTCGCACTGACGAAGGATTTATATGAACAACTTGCTGAGCTGGGTCACGCCGATTCCGGTACACAAGCGCTTTATCTGTTGCTCGCCGAACGTTCACGCGCTTCGGTAGAATGAGCAAAACGCCTGTACGCTACGTCCACTGACGTAATGTACAGGCGTTTTTCGTTCATCCCTCGACGGATGATTGACGTGTTGGTCTCAAGCGTTCATAGAAGTGTGCCATCGTCGTATCGAAGTATGGCGTCAAGAAGATGACACCCACAGTACTAAGTAGTGCGAGGATACCCCAGCCGATGAAACTCAAGTAAAGCATGATCAATTCACGCTTATGCCCTTTCATCATCCGACGGCTCTCACCGAGTACTTGCCAAAATGACAATTCAGGCCGGTCGACCAAAATGTACGGGACGAGGCGATACGCTAGATAAAAGTACAATGCCGGTAAAATCAAAAATGATCCGACATAGACCAATACCGTCACGATTGCATACGCAGCAATCGTCCGGAAAGCACGTCGAAACGAAGAAAACCCTTCGAATAACGTTCCGATACTGGCAGACTCCCCGCGTGTGAAGCGTAAGTAAGCAATCGTTCGTCCAACCGTCACCGGAGCAAGGACGATCGTTACGACCATGTTCAGTCCGATGAAACGGACCATGCTGTCGATGTCATCTTGGTCAAAGGACATCCGGCTTGCTGCAAGCGCAAAGATAAGGAAGTAGATGATCGAGATGCTTAGCCCGACCAGCCAGCGTCCTTTTAGTGTACCAAGGGCGTCTTGTTTTAATTGTTTTGTTATCATGTCGTACTCCTTCATTTCCACTATTTCCATCTTTGATTCTAGCGTAGTCCCGTTGAAAAACCTAGTTATCCCACTCTGCTTTTCAAGCGCGTCACGGAATCGTCGAAAATCCGTCACGAAGACATACAAAAAAATCCATTTCTCTCATCTCATCAGATTCGAAAAATGGATTCGTGCGGTATAAGATTAGCCAAGAAGTCGCGTCAATGCTTCAACACGTTCTTTTTGAATGATACCGTCTTGTAAGACCGCGGATCCCACATGCAGTTCCGATGCCTTCGTCGCTTTGAGAAGCGTTTCCGCATTCTCAAGCGTGATTCCGGACCCTGGTAAGATGATCAAGTCTGGATGTTCCTCGATCAAGCGCGCGATTGTCTCTTTTCCTTCTACCGCCGTCGCTTGACCACCTGACGTCAAGATTCGGTCGACTTCCGGAAAATCAGCGAGTACTTCTGCCGCTTCGAAAATATCACGACTACTGTCGATCGCCCGGTGGAACGTCAGTGACAGTTCCCCTTTATGTTTGATGATTCGACCAAGGAAGCCTTCGTCGACACGACCATCTGCGGTCAATGAGCCGACGACGATCCCGGCAGCACCGAGTTCACGGATCAAGTCGATATCCGTGATGATCGCCTCTTCGTCTGATTTCGAATAGACGAACGACTTACTATGTGGTCGCACGAGGACGTGAACTGGAATCTCGACCGTCGAGACGACTTGACGAATCAGTCCATAGCTCGGCGTCAATCCCCCTTCGGATAATGCGGAAACGAGCTCGATCCGGTCCGCTCCGGCTTGTTCTGCTGCGACCGCTTCTTCTACGGTCGATGCGATGATTTCTAACATGATGCATCCCTCCCGCATCAGTGTATCATGAGACGACCATCCAGTTCACGCGTTCGTTGAACAGTTTCATCTCCCACGATGGTGGATAGGAGGCTGGACTGAGAACGATCTTCGCACGGCGGAACTCCGCCACCTTATATTTACGATTGCCCTGGAATTCATCATTCGCCAAAAAGGCATAGACGTCCTTCGTACAGCTGATGACGGCTTTTTGAATCAGCGAGGATTCAATATCATCGCTGACGAAGCCACGCTCGATTTCAGCACCGTCAAACGATAGAAAACAGGCATCAAAAGCGTAAGCATCGAGCGCCTGCAAGACTTCAACTCCTACCGTCTGCCCGTAGGCATCGACTGTCCCACCGAGTAATCGAATTTCACCTTTGAACGGTCCCGTCTTACGGCACTGCTCCAAGTGACTAGCGACCATCAGTGAGTTCGTAACGATCGTTGCGTTCCCCGTTAAATACGGCAACAGATGCTCGACCGGCTCACCTCGACCAAGAAAGATACAGGAATAATCGCTAAGCCATCCTTTCGCATAACGCGCTAAACGGCGAGATAACTGATCCGTCCGACGTGAGATCGGTGTCTCTCGTTTTCCTCCTTGATAGATGGCGCCGCCATAGACGCGCTTCAACTGCCGTTCCCGCTCGAGCTCCTCTAAGTAGCGTCGTACCGTTTCTCCCGAGACATCGAGACGTTCGATCAAATCCTTCGTCATGACTTTCCCTTCCTCTTCCAGCCATTCCATGATGCGTGATTTCCGCTCTTCTCCTAACAACGACACGTGCGCTTCCCCCTTCACAGACAAGTTCTAGTTCTAGTGTATCGAACGTCTGTAAAGGTCTTGTAAATCCGATGTAAATAAACGTGTAGTTCCTATGAAATGTCGTTGAATTCGTCCGTTATCCGACTTTTTCCACAAACAAAAGACGCATCCGCATCTCAATGAACGAGATGTAGATGCGTCTTAATGACTCATTCAGACGATTTCTTTGCAAAGAGTGGAATCTTAGACTCTGTTCCTTGGCGAATCCGTTGGATGTTCTCACGGTGCTTGAAGATGACGAACAAGGCAAGAACCGTAAAGAACGTCGGAACGATCCAGTCGTTCGTCAAGACTCCAATCGTGATGGAGACAACGATTCCAACACTTGCCGCCACGATTGAACTGAGCGACACCATCCGGCTCAGACGAAGTGTCGTCAAAAAGGAGACGAGCAGGAAGATGAATAGAACAGGGCTCGTCACGAGCAACATCCCTCCGGACGTCGCAACTGCCTTTCCGCCTTTGAACTTCGCGAAGATCGGATAGATATGACCGATGACAGCTGCTAGTCCAGCAAACAACGGATGTATGTCTGCTCCCATCAAAATGGGAACGAGGCTTGCGACGGCTCCTTTTCCGAAATCACCGATCAAGACGATGATTCCCGCCTTTTTTCCCAAGACACGGAACGTATTCGTCGTTCCGAGATTCCCGCTACCATGTTGGCGAATATCCATCCCGTGTCCCCACTTCCCGACGAGAAGTGCGAACGGTATCGAACCAAGCAGATAGCCAAGAACTAAAATCCCTATGATTTCAATCATAGTCAACCTCCAACCTCTTAGTGACCGACTTTCATATATTCCTCAAGAGTCTGTCCGTTATTTTTAATTTGTGTCGCGGCATCGACACCGACATAACGAATGTGCCATGGCTCATACGTATAGCCTGTCCGTGATTGGAAGCCACGATCGTAGCGCACGATGAAACCATATTTAGCTGCGTTATTCGCAATCCATTTTCCTTCTTTCGTATCACCAAGGGCAGCCGTCAACCCGTTACCAACGCTTGGTGCCGAAATATCAAAAGCAAGACCTGTTTGGTGTTCACTGTTACCAGGGCGCGCTGAATATTGATCAGCAGCTGCCTTGCCATCACGTGCGACATAATTATTATACAATACTTTTTGACGTTCGCCTGAACGGAATCCACTAACTGCGTTCAATGTCACGCCTTCTTTTTTAGCAGCGGCAAACATCTTCTCCATCTGTTTCGCAGCTGGCGCCCGCATGTAGCTCTGCTCAAGTACACCTGAGTATGAGAAGCTGACGTCTGGGACGACGAGATCCGATGGTTTGTAGTCGATTGGCAAGCTGTATTTCTTATTGACGACGACGAGATTACCAAGTGATAGATCTGCTTTGGCATCTGCTGATTTATCGACGTCTGGTGTCTCATCTTCTGGTTTCGACGGTTTCTCTTGTTCTGGATCCTGAGATGAACTATCCGGTTTATCCGTCGATTCGTCTTTTTTGTCCTCTGTTTTGTTCTCTGAAGCTGGTGTATCGTCTTTTTGTTCTTCTTCTTTTTTCGTCTCATCTGAAGATTCTTGATCTTCTTGCGTTGCCGCATCAGACGAATTGTCTTCTTGTTTTGCTTCTTCTGACGTATCGTCTTTTGCTGTTTCGTCTGTTTTGTTTGTTTCTTCTTTGTTCGTGTCTTTTGCTGTGTCTTCTTTTTTCGTTTCGTCGTTTGATTGTTTTGTCTCATCTGATTTCTGTTCCGTTTTCGTTGTATCATCCGCTTGTTGATCCCCAGGATTACATCCTGCAAGGAGAAGCGCTAACGTACTGACGGTTACGATTTTTTTCATGAGTAAGACCCCTCTTCTTTTTATGCTTCTCTATGTTACCGCTAATCGTTCCATCCGTCGAGTCTACTTCCGACAGATGGAGTAAGTCCCTACCTTACTTCAGCTTCTTTATTTTCGCAAATGATCCTGACTTTGTCATCGGTCGTTAGTACCAAGTGCTAATTTTTACTGTTCAGACTGAAAAAAGAAAAAAAGCGGAATCGATTCAAAAATCGATCCCGCTTTTGATGTATCTCTTCACGCTTCCGTTAAGAGTGCTGCGTCCGTCTCGCTCATCTTCTCATAAATTTCGTGCCAGTTCGGGAACACCTTCGGCAAGCGAATCGGTCGGAAGTTTTCCTTCTTGACGACGACATGTGTCGTCTTCGCAGATACCGCAAGCTTCCCGTCCGGATGTTTGACCGTATAGCCATAAATCGTCCGTAGTCCATCGTAATGATCAATCCAGACTGTGACGACCGCTGTATCACCGTACGTCAACGAGCGTTTGTAATCGAGATTGACATTCGTGACCGGGGAGACATACCCCGCATCTTCCATTTCCTTATAGTCAAGACCTAAGGACTGGATCAATTCCGTCCGTGCGAGTTCCAAATAGACGAGATAATTCGAATGATAGACGATGCCCATCATGTCCGTCTCGGCGTAGCGGACAGGTATTTCAATCGTGTGCATGTAGCTTCCCCCTTAAAAATCCTCTTTTTCAAGATAGGACCATTCTGAACCGGATAAGCTAACTTTGTCAATTAATCGCATCGACTGCTTCGCGATCGCCTGTTCGACGATCGTGATCGCCGCCCGTGCGTTTCCGTTTGGAACGACATCAATCTTCTCGGTAAGCGTCAATCGTGCGTCCTCCGTCAGCTCGTATCCGAACCGCGCTGCGTATCCTTCAATGATTTGAATCAACTCGTCTGGCGAGTAATTCGGGAAGTGGAATGACCGTTTGAAGCGTGATTTCAATCCTGGGTTACTCGCAAGCAAAGCGTTCATCTGTTGCTCGTAACCCGCAAGGACGACGACGAGATTATCTTGATGTTTCGTCATCTCATCCACGAGCGTATCAATCGCTTCCTTCCCGAAGTCGTTCGCTCCACCGTTTAACGCATACGCTTCATCGATGAATAAGACACCACCCAGCGCATCGCGAATTGCGTCTCGCGTCTTTTGCGCCGTTTGTCCGACGTAACCAGAGACAAGATCCGCCCGGCTGACGACTTTCAAGTGTCCCCGTTTTAAATAACCGCATTGTCGTAAGACATCGGCATAGAGCTGCGCGACGGTCGTCTTTCCGGTTCCGCTATTGCCGCTAAAGACCGCATGTAGTTCGACCGGTAAGACTTTATAACCAGCTTCCCGGCGACGTTTTTGCATCGACAACAGAGCTTCAATCTGTTTGAGTTCATCTTTAAGATCAGACAATCCGACGAGCGAAGCGATCCGCTCCTCAACGGTTGCATCCGGTTCTTGCACCATCTCGAAGTCTTCTTGTTCAAGTAAGGCAAAGTCTTCGTGACTGGCACTCTCTCCAAGGCTTGATCCCTTCTTGAAGATCGCATCAAGCACGATATTACGGACGGCGCGTCCATTTCCGAAACTGGCGTCAACCCGTTCTCGTTCCAGACGACCGAGCAACGCCCGCTCTGCTTGTTCCGTCAAGACGTAATCGTTCGCAGTCGCGATCGACCGTCCGATGGCGAGCAGCTCCTGATCCGTATAGTCGGCGAGTAGATAATGATTTGATTCCGGGAAACGGCTCCGGAGTCCAGGATTCGCCTTCAGGAAATCACGCATCTCTTCTGGGTATCCAGCAAGCACGACCGCAAATCGCCCTGCATATTCCCCACTCGTCATCGCTGCGACGAGCGTATCAATCGCGGCCTGACCATAATCGTTCCCACTTTGTCCGGCACGTTTTAAGGCATAGGCTTCATCGATGAAGAGCACCCCTCCGACGGCTTCGCGGACTTTACTCATGACCTGTTCTTCCGTCTGACCGACGAACGCACCGACGAGTGACGAACGATCCGTCTCGACGACTTCCGGTCGTTCGAGAAGTCCGAGCTCGTGATAGATCTTTGCCATCAGACGGGCAAGGGTTGTTTTCCCGGTTCCGGGATTACCCATGAAGATCATGTGTAGCGATGGTTGATCGCTTGAACGGTAGCCATCTTCCGATCGCTTCTGTTGATACTTCAAGAAGCGATACATATGATGGACCCGTTGTTTGATGTCTTCGAGACCAATCATCGCGTCAAGTTCCTCGAGTGCTGAGCGTTCGACTTGTTTGCTTTCGACAGGGAGCAAAGCGACGACACGTTTGAGATCCTGGATCGTCGTCGCTTTCAGTTCCGTCATCTCGCGAAACGCTTCCCGGGAATAGAAACGCTCTTGTAGGCTGTCGACGAATGTCTGCGCTGTCTGTTCAAGCGTGGCACTCGAACGTAGTAATGCCGTTCCAGCCTCGAACAGTTCTGTCCAGCGTCCGGCATCCAACCGACGCAGTCGTTCCGTCAGTTCGACGATTTGTTCCGTCTCCTCGACGATTTGGCTTGCCTGGAGAATCAGTTCCTTCGTCGCTGATCGTTTGGCGTTCGCATTGTCCGTCTCGCGAATCGTCGGAAACGTATGCGCAACAAGGCGCTGATACGTACTTTGTAATTGTTGTTCCGTCAACAACTGCTCAAGACGGGCTGGCAAACGACCATGCTGACGGATTTCTTGCATCCAGCTCTCAGCTAAGGCGTCCAGTCGTCCCGTCATGATATAGCGATGTTCGACGAGTAACGCCAAGATGCGGACGAGTGCTTCCGTCTCTCCAAGCAAGCGGCTACTTTGAGCATAACGTAGCGCAAGCACCTCCTCGACCTTCGCGCCCTCTTCCCACACTTTGATTTGATTGAACATCTCCTCTTTCGAGAATGCTTCCATGTTGAACCTCCTGCGTCTCGAAAAAACCGACTTTGTCCGCTACCGTTTCGTAGCGTCATCGCCGGCCGTTTCTTGTTTATTTTGCTTTTAACCAATCCGGATCGAACGAATCGATCGTTTCAAAACTCTTCATCTTGACAGAGTAGAACAATTTACCGTTATTGCGTGACTCCGCACCGAGTACTTTCGAACGGTCGGAAGCGACATAATACGTTGCTTGTTCTTGGTTGTTTTCTTTATCGAAGATCGATGGATATTGTTTGATCCATTCTTCTGGTACCGTGCTGGACGGTTCTTTTTTCACGTACACGTCCGCTGCCATTCCGGCGATGTCCGCTTCTCCCTCGACTTGTCCAAAGTCACCTTTGTTGATGAAAGCGAGGATCTGTTCGTTGAAGCCACGTGAGAGGAATGGGCGCGGCGCACTGACACTTTTGCCGGCTTTCGTCTCATTGACTAACTTCCCTGTCGCATCATACTCACGGAACATCGTCCCGTTCCAGATCGCAAGCGATCCTTTTGACGGACCGTCTACGACTTCTGTCCGGAAATGACCTTTGTCATTAAAGACGACTTCATACGTGCGTGATTCAAGTTCATCTTTTTTCGTCGCGAGCTTCTTCTCAACATATTGGATGCGTGTCATCGTATAAAACGGTTTGACCGTCGCGGCTTTTTCATCGCTTGCGGTCTGCGTCTTGTTCAAGAGATAAAAATTGTAGGCAAGGAGGATCGCCATTGCCACGATTGCTACTGCAATCCACGTGCTCGTTCGTTTCGTCATGCCATGTACACCTTCCTAGCTCAAGTCTCTATTCCTTATCATCGTATCGGTTTTATAAGGAGAATACAAAGGGTTTGTCCGAGATTTCACGATTTCTGACTAAATTCGTCAGACTTTTGAACAAATCTGAAAACGGTCAGGACGACAAAAAAAGGCGAACCGAATGAATTCGGTCCACCCTTGATTACGTTTATGCTTCCTTCGGCGTCAGCGAGACGATCATCGACTCATCGACCAAGTAATAGCTATGATGCGGCATTTCACGCAAATAGCCATCTTGAAACAACATCGCGCAGTCGACTTGGAACGTTTTGCTATACGGTTTCAACGGGAGTTTCTTCACCCGGTCAAAATAGCGATCGACGGCAACCTGGACATGATCCATCTCATAGACAAGTTCCCGGTCTTTTGCCTCCATGATGGTGAATGTCTCACGCGACATGTAAAACACTTGTGTCGAACGTGCTTTCAAATACGGCTCCAGCTGCTTTAAGTCGATGCGTTGCTCATTATCTAGAAGCACTGTCCGATTCGTTCCTTTCGGTAGTTCGGATTCAAAGGCATGCGTCGCTTGTTTGACTTCATCAAGCGTCACGTCACGCATCGGCAACGGCTGGTCTTCCTTCGGTTGAAACCACTTCTTGAATCGGTTCACCTTTTTCCTCCTCTCGTCAAAAAAAGGTGGGGTTTCCCCCACCTTTGATTAGACAACTTATGCTTGTTGGAGACGCTCACGAAGGACCATTGGAAGGATCCCGCCGTGACGGTAGTAATCGATGTCGACTTCTGAATCGAAACGAGCAATCGCTTCGAATTCAGTGACTTTTCCATCTGCCGCTGTCGCTGTGACTTTAACGATGTCACGTGGACGAACAGACTCATCGATTGCGATGCTGATCGCTTCTTCACCTGTTAAACCAAGTGTTTCAGCTGTCGTGCCTGCCACGTATTGTAGTGGAAGAACACCCATCATGACGAGGTTTGAACGGTGAATCCGCTCGAAGCTCTCCGCGATGACGGCTTTGACGCCAAGCAAGTTCGTTCCTTTTGCTGCCCAGTCACGTGAAGAACCCATACCGTAATCTTTACCAGCGAGGATGACGAGACCTGTGCCATCTTCTTTGTACTTCATCGCAGCATCGTACATCGCCATCGTTTCGCCTGTTGGCCAGTACGTCGTGAAGCCACCTTCTGTACCTGGTGCGACTTGGTTACGGATGCGGATGTTCGCGAACGTTCCGCGCATCATGATTTCGTGGTTACCACGACGTGAACCGTATGAGTTGAAGTCTTTTGGTGCAACCCCTTTGTTGACGAGGTATTGACCGGCTGGTGTCGTTTTCGAGAATGAACCAGCTGGTGAGATGTGGTCCGTCGTGACCGAATCAGCGAACTTACCGAAGACACGGAGTCCGTTGAGCGCTTCGACTTGACCAGCTTCCTTCGCCAAGTTCTCGAAGAACGGTGGGTTTTGGATGTACGTCGACTCACCGTCGAAGTCGTACTGATCCCCTGTTGGCACGTCAAGGTTGTTCCAACGTTCGTTTCCTGTGAAGACTGAATCGTATTCTGCACGGAAGCTTTCTGGTGTGACGACCGTGTTGATGATCGTTTGGATCTCATCACGTGAAGGCCAGATGTCAGCGAAGAAGACTTCTTGTCCATCTTTGCCTGTTCCGAGTGACGCGTTCATGATATCGACGTCGACCGTTCCTGCAAGTGCATACGCGACGACGAGTGGCGGTGAAGCCAAGTAGTTCGCTTTGACGAGCGGGTGGACACGACCTTCGAAGTTACGGTTACCGGAGAGGACAGACGAAACGAGTAAGTCTGAACCGAGGATCGCGTCTTCGACTGCGCGGTCGAGTGGACCAGAGTTCCCGATACATGTCGTACAGCCGTAACCGACCGTGTTGAAGCCGAGTTCGTCAAGGTACGTTTGGAGTCCTGATTTCTCGAGGTAATCCGTAACGACCTTCGATCCTGGCGCAAGTGATGTCTTGACGTATTTCGGAACCGAAAGACCGAGTTCGATCGCTTTTTTCGCGACGAGTCCCGCACCGATCATGACGTATGGGTTTGATGTGTTCGTACAGCTCGTGATCGCAGCGATTGCAACGTCACCTGTACGCATTTCAACTGCTTCGTCTTCGAACTGAACGACAGCGACTTTGTTCGCTTCTTCTTCCGCTAAGCCGAATCCAGCGTTTCCTTGTGGAGCCGTCAACGCTTTTTTAAATGATGTATGAACATCCGTCAAATCGATTCGGTCTTGTGGACGTTTTGGTCCAGCAAGGGCAGGAACGATCGTTGAAAGATCAAGTTCGACTGTTTTCGTGAATGTTGGATCTTCGTTTTGTGGCGTGTAGAACAAACCGTTTGCTTTCGAGTAGTTCTCGACTTTTTCGATCAATTCTTCATCGCGACCTGTCAGACGAAGGTACGTCAATGTTTCTGTGTCGACTGGGAAGAATCCACATGTTGCACCGTATTCTGGCGCCATGTTCGCGATTGTTGCCCGGTCAGAAAGTGACATCAAGTGGAGTGATGGACCGAAGAACTCGACGAACTTACCGACGACGTTCTCTTGACGGAGCATTTCCGTTACACGAAGGGCAACGTCTGTTGCTGTCGTTCCTGGGTGCATCTCACCTGTGATGCGTACACCGATGACTTCAGGTACTGGGAAGAACGACGGCTGTCCGAGCATGCCCGCTTCCGCTTCGATCCCACCGACTCCCCAACCGAGGACGCCGAGACCGTTGATCATCGTCGTGTGTGAGTCTGTTCCGACGAGTGTATCCGGGTACACATCAACTGTACCGTCTGCTGTTTCCTTTTCGAGGACGACAGATGCCAAGTACTCGAGGTTAACTTGGTGGACGATCCCTGTTGCTGGTGGTACGGCACGGTAGTTATCGAATGCCGATGTCGCCCAGCGTAGTAATTTGTAACGCTCTTCGTTACGTTCGAATTCGAGATCCATGTTTTCTGCAAGTGCTCCAGCAAAACCGTAAGCATCGACTTGAACCGAGTGGTCAACGACGAGGTCGACTGGTACTTCTGGGTTGATGACCGATGGGTCTCCACCGAGATCTTGCATGGCTTTACGAAGTGACGCGAGGTCAACGACCGTTGGAACACCTGTGAAATCCTGAAGGATAACGCGTGACGGTTTGAACGGAACATCGACATCGTTCGAAACTTGAGCTGTTCCCCATTTCGCCAAGTTCTCGACGTGTTCACGTGTGATCGAACGACCATCTTGTTGACGAAGTACTGACTCGAGTAGGACACGAATCGAGTATGGAAGACGTTTGACTTCCGTCAATCCGAGTTCTTCCAATTTTTCAAGACTATAGTACTGATAATTCTTACCGTTTGCTTCAAAAGAACGGCGTGCGCCAAAGACATCTTGCGACACATCTGTTTGCTTCATGGTGATTCCCCCTTTAAGTGTTCACGACATCAAGCCCCTGATACCGCTTACTTGTACAGTTCTATCATAGTATAATATGGATTCCGTTACAATTTGAAAGAACAAAAGACTTTCGATAAGTTTTACTTATTGCCGATATTAGAAAATTATTCTGTTGTCCTGTTTTTCTCATATTTCCAGTCATGCGTTTCCATTTAGAATGTTCAGGGTACTTAAAAAGTGTAGTACGATATCCGATTCTTGTGGAGGCGTTTATTATGGCGAAATATAAAAGCGATGCAACGCACGTCATTACGACAATCATTTTCAGTGATTTAGAAAAAGCAAAAACAGGCTTTGCGATGATTAAGGATCTCGAAGCAATCAAGGAAATCGAGATGGATCAGATGGTTCTCGCAAAACGTGACGAAGCAGAGGGCTTCTCTTTCATCGATGCCATCGACTTCACGCAACAGGACCAATCCTTCAAAGGCTCATTGATCGGCATGGCAATCGGTGTCGTCGGTGGTCCGTTCGGTATGCTCGTCGGCTCCGTTGCTGGTTACTTGATCGGTGCGAACCGGGATGAGAAGAACGAGCGGGAATCGTTTGATTTATTCAATCGGACGCTGAATCAGATCAATCCTGACCATTACGGTGTCATCTTGATCAGTGAAGTCAACGAAGATTCAGAAGCCGTCAATGCGATCGCCGCTGAACTCGGAGCGACGATTCGCCGGACAGGTGAGACATTACCGGATGGTGCAGTCTAATCAAATCAGAGTTGTCTTCTTTACGTTCTCGTTTTAGACGGGAACGTTTTTTAATTCCTGGATCACCTGTTTTGCTGCTTCCTGTGTCGTGTCAGAATCTACTTTGTTTAATGAATTTTGTTGTACGGATATGAGGATGTTTTTGTAGCTAATGATAATGAGCTCGCCGTAACCACCGTTTGATTGATACTGAACCAGATCATTTCCTATGTATCGATCCGTATACGCAAAATGAATCGCTAACTGCGTATCTTGTTTCTGGTTTTCAAAATAAAGTGTCTCCTGTGTCGACGGTGTGTCAATCGTTCCGTCAACCGTTAACCAACGTCTCTTACCAAAACTCAATGATTGGTCGACAGCCGTGAAGTCTGCACCGATCGTACTTTCCTTCAACTGAAACTGGTCCATCTTCAAGTGTTCATTCATATGCTTGAACAGCCTTTCATACTGAACTGGATTTAAGTTGTGGTGTTTCGTCTGATTCGTCTTCTGATTCGTATGCGTAGTGGTTTTGACTTCTACTTTTTTCTGTTCCGTCGTGACCGCCTCATCCGTGCATCCAGCGATCAAAAACAAACTTGAAAACAGAATCAACATAGTCCCCTTATAGTTCATAGAATATCCTCCCCAATTGATGATACCCTTCCATCATTTCGCCTTAAAGTTGTATAGCGGTTTAATGATCTCGACGACATCGACCGTTTCTTTCGTGTTACGGATGATTTCGTCCATCGGTTTGTAGACGAACGGCGACTCATCACGCGTCGATGCGACGACTGAACTTGACCAGACATCGGTCATCGTCTTTTCGAACGCATTTAGTTCAACTGTTTTGAATGCTTTTGACCGCGACATGATGCGTCCTGCTCCGTGTGGCGCGGAATAGTTCCAATCGGGATTTCCTTTTCCGACGACGATCAAGGAACCATCACGCATGTTCATCGGAATGATTGCCCGCTCGCCGGCTTTTGCAGAGATGGCACCTTTTCTTAGAATCATTGCGTCAAGATCGATATAGTTGTGGATCGTATCGAATTGATCCGCTACCGTCCATCCCATCGCCTCGAAAATGACCTCGGTCATCGCCTGACGGTTCAATGCTGCGTATCGTTGGGCAATCTTAAGATCATGGAGGTAACGCTCCATCGCTTCGCCGGAAACAGATGCTAAATCTTTGTTAAACGTAGACCGTTTTTCCTTCAATTGCTGTAAGGTCGTCTGTATATCCGACTCGCGCCCTTGTTGTTTTAATTCGGCGATGACTCGGTCCGCGTCAAATCGGAAGCGTGCCGTTTCCGCTTCTGCTTGATAATGTTCGGCAATCGTCTTTCCAAGATTGCGACTACCAGAATGAATGACGAGATAGCGCTGTCCTTCTGCATCCTGGTTCAGTTCGATGAAATGATTCCCTCCACCAAGCGTACCAATCGATAATCGTGCCCGTGTTTCGTTAAACGGTGCAAGCACTTGATCAAACGGTACCTGTTCGGACAATGGATGAGCTTGCTGACGTACCGACATGCCACTTGGAACGAGACGCTGAATCGTCGCGTCAAGTTCCGCATAATCGATTGGTTCTTGTTCAGCAAGTCGTGTACATAACATGCCGCAACCGATATCAACACCGACGAGGTTCGGTACGACCTCGTCCGTCACATGCATCGTCGTTCCGATGACAGATCCTTTTCCAGCATGACAATCCGGCATGATCCGGACGCGACTGTCTGTCGCAAATTGTTCCTCTAACATAGCTGTGACTTGCTTAATCGTCAGGTCGTCGACGTTATCCGTGAAAATCTTTGCTTCCCCATACGTGCCTTGAATCGTTTTCATACGATCGTTCCTTTCTTTCCTATCCATTTAATTATTCTGCTGTTTCTTTCATGATTTCAATGAATTGTTTTGTCAGTGTCGTCGGTCCCGTCTCTGTCAACCAGACGAAGGCTGTCGTACTCGCGGCACCGGATAGGTATGTCTGGTGCAGCCCTGTCATATCCAGTTCCCGCAACGTACTCTCCGGCAAAACGGTCACCGCCTGTCCACTGCGTACGAGTCCAATCAGCGTCAAGACATCGGAACACGTCTCTTGCGATACGACACCGAGCCGTTGACTTAACGTCTGAAAGACACCGAGTCCTTCTTGACTCGGAATGATGAGATCCGCAGTCGGGTGATCCGGATGCCAGACTTGATGAAACGGTTCTTCTTCCATCCATTCGATCGAAATCCCTTGCGCATCAATCGGCAGACGAACGAACGCCGCATCAAGCGACCGCTCTTTCAACCGTTCGATGAGCGCACTCGATTCTCCTTGGTGGACTTGCAAGATGATGCCGGGATGTCGTCGTTTCATCTGCTCGATCCAGTCGACAAGCCGACTAGCTGATAACGTGTTGACACCAATCCGCAAAATCCCTGTTCGCCCGGCTTCGATGTCGCTCACTTCCATCCGTGTCTCCTGCTCGAACTGCAGCAAAGAAACCGCTCGTTCATATAAGCGGTTGCCGCTCGGTGTAATCCGGATCCCGCGTCCTGCCCGCTCAATCAGACGAACGCCTAGCTCTTCTTCCATCCGCCGGATTTGCTGCGTCAAGGCAGGTTGTGCCATCCGTAAGCGCTCCGCTGCCCGCGTGACGGATTGTTCCTCGACGACCGCACAAAAATAGCGGTACTGGCGTAAATCCATATTCATCATCTCTTTCATATGTTTTCATGTATAAAGATATATGAATCATAACATCAATCATATGCTATGATGCAGGAATATCTGAAGTTTAAGAAAGGAGCTTTTTCATGAAACAAACGACTTCTACCTTCCAGTGGATCGTCTTTTTACTCGCGAACACGATTGCTTTACCAATCGTCGTCGCCAGTCTGTTCGACCTCTCATCAGTTGAGACTGCTGCCCTTGTCCAACGGTCGTTCTTTGTAGGCGGGATTGCCTGTTTCCTACACGGAGCCTTCGGCCACCGGCTTCCGATCGTATCGGGACCTGCCGGATCATGGGTCAGCATCTTCGTCGTCATCGCCGCACTACCGGTTGACTCAAAAACGGCCTTTACGATCGCGATGGCAGCCGTCGTCATTGCCGGCGTCGTTCTCATCATCCTTGGTTTGACAGGATGGACGAAATACTTATTACCCGTCTTCACACCGCTCGTTAGCGGAACATTTTTGCTCTTATTATGTATTCAATTGACGGGCGTCATGCTCGGTGCCGTCCTCGCCGTCGAAGCAACACGTCTCGCCGGTATCATCACGTTCTTTCTCGTGCTCGGACTCAGCCAATTTGGACCGAGTCGCTTACGCCCGTTTGCCTTGATGATCGGAATCATCATCGGTTGG
The DNA here is from genome assembly GCF_018618915.1 of Exiguobacterium sp. s91. Classification (NCBI taxonomy): domain Bacteria; kingdom Bacillati; phylum Bacillota; class Bacilli; order Caryophanales; genus Exiguobacterium; species Exiguobacterium sp. s91. Next base: position 1,747,211 of record NZ_JACSMZ010000001.1, read on the forward strand.
CTCGTCAGCCGTCCGTCGCTTCCTACGTCGTCTAGTTTGTTCGCACCACCACAAGCGTTACCGTTCGGATGGCCGCAGTTTGACGGCAGTGCATTTCTTGTCGCGATTCCATTCGCAATCTTGCTCGTCGTCAATTTAATTGCCGCTTTAAGCGCCGTCGAAGCGACGCTTCAAAAACAAGGACGTCTGCACCAAGGGTTATCAATTGAAGGTGTCATTCATTTACTCGCTGCTACGTTCTCGACGCTTGTGCCAGTTCCTTTACCCATTACGAGCGGGTTCATCGCGCAAACGGGAAGCCGGAAACGTCGCCCGTTCTTGATTGCCTCACTCGTCATTGCACTAATCGGGTTCTTCCCAAGCTTGATTGGGATCATCGCGACCTTACCGCGTAGCGTCGCGAGTGCCGCGTTGCTTGCGACATTGCCGCACATGTTCCTGATTGCTTGGCAGTCTGCGGAAAGTAACATGGAGAATAGCCGTCGCCGCCATGCGTTTGCGATCAGTGCTGTCATCGGCATCAGTATCTTGTTGCAATCGACCGTCATCGCGGAAGTCCTGCCTTTGACGCTTCGTCCGTTCCTCAGTAACGGATTACTCGTCGGAACGATGCTTGTGCTCGGTTTCGAAATCATCGAAAAAGTTCGCTCACGTCGCGCGAAACAAGCGGATCGATTGGCGAGCTAAATGGTATTGTACGACCGGACGATGTCATCATCCTCGCTTTCCTGTAAGGGTCAAGGATGAACATCTCGTCTGTTTATTCACCTAAAAAAGTAGCCTTTTCGATGTGATTCGAAAAGGCTACTTTTTTCACATTTCATTCAATTAAAATCAAAAAGCTATTTTACTCAACGCACTTCCCGCCACCATTTTCGTGTCGTGCTCTCGGGTGTCACACTTTCCCCGATCATCGGTGTCAGAACCGGAATCTCATCGCGTTTCGCTTCCTTGAGCAACCGTTCGACCGGTTCGAACCAGGCATGAAACGCGAGGATGAAGGCAGACCAGTGAATAGGCATCAGGACACGACCTTTTACATCTCGATGAGCTTGAACTGTTTGTTCCGGTAACATATGCGAATTGGACCACCGGACATCGTACTGCCCACATTCCATCATCGTCAGGTCAAACGGACCATATTGTTCGCCGATTGCTTTAAAGTGTGGACCATATCCACTATCGCCACTAAAGAAGACCTTTTGCGAGCCTTCGATGACCCATGACGCCCATAGCGTTGAAAATTGATCAAGACCATTTCGCCCTGAATAATGGCGCGACGGAGCCGCTGTCAGTTTGATGCCACCGACTTGTGTCGATTCATGCCAGTCGAGTTCCGTGATTCGCTCAGCTGAGACGCCCCATCCACGGAGACGACTCCCGACACCGAGCGGCACGATGAAGCGACCGACTCGATTTTTCAAGGCGAGGACGGATGGATAATCCAGATGATCATAATGATCATGCGAATAGACGACGACATCAATCAACGGTAAACGTTCGAGATCAACCGTCTGCGTCGTTTGAAAACGTCCTCCCCCCAGTTTCGGGAACGGTGATGGTGCGCGCCCGAGCATCGGGTCAAAGAAAATCGTTTGCCCATCGAGTTCGAGTAAAAATGCCGAATGTCCGAACCATGTGACACGTGGTGTTTCACTATCGTCTTGACGTCGCTGATACGGAAGCGTCGGTAACGCTTTGACAGGACGCAGATTTGGAATGTTTCGTCCGTAATCCTTTAAGATGCTTTTCATCGAGTCCCATTCCATCTTCAACTGGAAATCCATCTCATTTTTGAACTTCCCGTCGACAAAACGATCTGATCGCTCGAAACTTCGTCGCTCCGCACGGCTTGGTCGTTTCCCGAACACCGGGTATCGGTTGATGAACCAAGCACTCGTAAGACCGATTCCTGCTAAAGCTGTCACTATTTTTTTCATGTCATATCACCTCTTCGATGCTCTCAGTATAGCACCTCGATTCCCCACACATCTCGCTTTGCGACTCCGGACGCGAGAAAAAAAGTGAAGATCACCGATATCGGCGCCTTCACTTCTAGGTATTAGTCGAGATCGTCCGCTTTCCACTTCGTCCGGTCGCTCTTCTCACCGTCCCCGCGGTGATTGGATTCATAAGCGTTATTCCCTGGATTTTCGACCTTGTTATCATCGTGCCGATGGTCATGATCATGATCGTGGTCATGGTGATGATGGTGCTCATGGTCGTGGTCATGATTGAGATCTCGATCCTTGACGAACAATGCAAGACCGCCTCGCTCGACTTCCGCGTAATGCCGTTCTGCCTCATCATCCGAATGTCCAACACGTTTTAACGTCTCGCGGAGCGGTGGTTCCTTAGAGAACTTCGATTTGACTTGATCAATCCAACTTGCACCCGATGCTTCGTCTGCCGCGTCATCTCGACCGACGACGGAAAAATCTGAATCGTGATGCCCCTGTTGTTTCAATTCCTCGATTTTTCGTTCCAGACTCGATTGATCCTGATAGATCCCAACAAACCGTTTCGCCATCACATGACACCTTCCTTTTTCATATGAATTCAAACACGCTCTATTTTTACCCTTGTTCGCTTAGCATCAAACGAGATTTCAGGAACGAAAAAACGGACCACTTCGAAAAGTAGTCCGTCAAAAACTTAGAGTTGTTGCGGTGAATCGACCAACGTGATCGTTCCTTCGTTTTTCTGAACGAATCGCTCGTAGACGAAATCATTCGCAAATAACAGAACAGCATTCTCCCAACGGTCATAAACGAGAACCGTCCGTGAATCCGTCAATTGTTTGACGGCAGCGACTTCAGCCGGCTTGATCCATTTCGCGACTTGGAAGTTCGCTGCGTCCTTTAAGATGTCAACGCCATACTCGCCTTTGAGCCGGTGCTCGAAGACTTCGAATTGGAGTTGTCCGATGGCTCCGAGGATGATTTCGTTGTATTCCGTCTTGTAGACCTGGATCGCTCCTTCTTGCGCGAGCTGTTCGACACCTTTTTGGAACTGTTTCGACTTCAAGGCGTTTTTCGTATAGACCTTCAAGAAAAGTTCTGGTGCGAACGTTGGCAGTGCTTCATATTGCAATGATGGATCACCGTTCGTGATCGTATCACCGATTTGATAGTTACCTGAATCGTATAATCCGATGACATCTCCCGCGAACGCTTCGTTGACCGTTTCACGCTCATCCGCCATGAATTGGGTCGATTGCGATAGCTTCATTTTCTTGCCTGTCCGTGTCAAGACGACGTCCATCCCACGATCAAACTTACCCGTACAAATACGGACGAAAGCAATCCGGTCGCGGTGGTTCGGGTTCATGTTCGCTTGAATCTTGAAGACGAAACCACTGAAGAATTCTTGAGCAGGTTCGACCTTCCCTTTGTTCGACTCACGTGGTGTCGGTGAAGGAGACAGGTTCAAGTAATGCTCGAGGAGCGGTGTGACACCGAAATCAACGAGTGCTGATCCGAAGAAGACCGGAGTCAATTCCCCTTTAGCAATCAATTCTTCATTGTACTCGTTACCTGCACCGTCGAGTAAGTCGACTTCGTCCATTAACGTCTCGTACATTTCCGAGTTGATTGTCGTCGCGAGTTCTTCGTTCGCGAGACCTTCCTCACCGAGTTCGATCGACTTACGATCGTTCTTGAAACAATGGAATTGTCCTTTGACACGGTCGTAAACCCCTTCGAACTGTTGACCTGAACCAGCTGGCCACGTCACAGCAACAGACGGAATACCGAGGACTTCTTCGAGTTCTTCCATCAATTCGAGTGGGTCACGCGCTTGACGGTCCATCTTATTGATGAACGTAAAGATTGGAATCCCGCGCATCCGACAGACTTGGAACAGCTTCTTCGTTTGTGACTCGATCCCTTTCGCCGCATCGATGACCATGATCGCTGAGTCAACCGCTGTCAGGATTCGGTACGTATCCTCACCGAAGTCCGAGTGACCTGGTGTATCCATGATCGAGACGATCTTTTTGTTGTATTCGAATTGCATGACCGAAGACGTAACAGAGATTCCGCGTTGTTTTTCGATTTCCATCCAGTCCGATTTCGCAAATTTCGAGTTTTTCCGTGCCTTGACAGAACCTGCCTCACGGATTGCCCCTCCGTGCAGGAGGAATTTTTCAGTTAATGTCGTCTTACCCGCATCCGGGTGGGAAATGATGCCGAAAATCCGACGCTTTTCGACTTCCGTTTGTAGAATGTTTGTCATGTATGGTAGTTCCTTTCACCGATATATTCAAAAGTCCGATCAATCTTTTTCGCAACTAGTCTATCATACCGAATTTTCAAGGTCTCGTCCATTTCACTTCATTGACTCAATTTTCAGATTTAAAGTTGACAATTCATCACGATCTTCTTTACGATGACTAGGAAGTTCACTATTACAGAAGGAGGAGACGTACAATGGTATTCCATCAAGACTGGACATCTGTCCACACTGTCTTTGTATCGGCTACAACTGTACGTCACCCAATCGTTTAATTTTTAATTAAGCAGGGTGTGCGTATGCGTATACGTACATGCTGCCCTCTTATATTAGGACGGGTATGCCCATATTTGTGCGTATCCGTCTTTTCTATTGTCTAAAAACGGAATATAAGGGGTTTTTCACTATGCTTAACGCACTTAAACAGCTTGATCGCAACATCTGGATCCGGTTCGTCGGGGAAACGATCACGGGGATCATGATGTTCATGATTGCACCATTTTTAGTTCTTTATTATGCGGATCGACTCGATTCCTACTTCTTGGTCGGTGTCATCATGGCGACCGGACCGATTATGTCGCTCGTCGGCGCCGTCCTTGGTGGTCACTTCGCTGATAAATTCGGTCGAAAACCACTGATGGTCCTCTCGATCATCGGTGACGTCATTGCTTTAATCGGTTTCTCGTTCGCTGATTCATTCGGACCGCTTCTCGCGTTGAACGCGCTGCTCGGTTTATCCAGTTCACTGTTCCATCCCGCGGCAAGCGCGATGGTCGCTGACGTCACACCACCAGAACGCCTAAACGAATCGTTCGGTCTGCTCCGGATGGGACATAACGTCGGGGCCGCATTCGGTCCACTTCTCGGAAGTGCCGTCCTGTTCGTCGACCGTTCACTCATCTTCTACTCTGCCGCTTTCGTCTTTTTCCTGTACGGACTCGTTCTCTACTTCTTCATCGAAGAAACGAAACCGGAGTATATCGAAAAGACGGACGAAGTCAAAGTATCACCGCTCACTGTATTGCGGAAGGATCATGTCTTTTTAATATTCATCGGGGCGGGTGTCTTCATCTCGATGGGATTTGCCCTCGTCGAGAGTATGTTACCGGTCTTTTTGAAGGAGGCACTACCGGGATTACCAACGAAACAAAATCCGTTTCCTTACTTGATGGCACTGAACGGGATCATGGTCGTCTTATTCCAGTTCCCAATCGCTGCTCGCTTATCAGGGAAAGCATTCGGAAAAGTCATGTTGCTCGGGGCCTCGATTTTCGGAATCGGCATGATTTTCCTCGCATTCGTTCCGTCTTACCTGTTCTCACTCGGAACGAGTTATGTCGTGCTCGTGACGGTATTGCTTGCGATTTATGCGTTCTATACGCTCGGTGAGATGATCATGTCACCTGTCCAGATGACGTTCATCGCCTTGATCGCACCAGAACATCTCCGCGGAACGTACAACGGTGCTGCGAGTCTCCAGTGGTTGATTGGCGGCGTCACCGCACCGCTTCTCGGATCGTTATTCCTTGATACTGGAAAAGGTGACTTTGCGCTCGGATTCGTCGGACTGCTCTGCTGTGTATCAGGTGGGGTCTATCTCGCACTAGACCGGTCGATCCAACGCGCGAAACGCTTAACGAAATCCGCCTAAAAAAAAAGCGATGTGTCATGCTCCGACTTTTGTCAGAGCGTTACACATCGCTTTTCTCGTTAAGAAGGTAATTGATTTGCCGCTACGAACGGACCGAACAGGACCGGTAACGGATCAAGTCGTTGCTGGATTTCTTCAATGAAATTCGTCGATCCACTGACGAAGACGATCGGATCATTTACCGTGATCATCGTCAAGAATTCGTGCATCTGTTGTTCCCATCCTTCTTGACGAATGTGATGAACGACCATCCCTTTCGTCGTCAAGGATACGACATTCGCTAACATTCGTTCTGCCAGTTCCTCAGCTGAGACATGTAACAATGTCGTTTTTCGACCGGTCAGGAGTGCATGCCGAGCTTCGTCGATGACGGCTCCAAGATGATGCTCTTCTGCAATCAACAAGATATCTTGTTGGCGCCAGTTTTCAGCACGGCGGTATTTACAAAAATGCCGACACGTATCGACGAGTTGATGGTGAACAATTGCCCATGCTTGAAGTAAAGGTGCATCTTCTTTAAGGTCATATTCGATTTGAATAGCTTGAAGAATTTCACGACTGATGATGTCAGGGTACGTCAACAGAAACGATTTCGTCTGATCGATTTCATTCAGTAAAATCAATTTAAACAGTTCACTCGAATCATGCTGGTTTGTAATCTGATTCAATAATTGACTCAGGCGTAAAATCCGTAATGCGCGAGTTCCGTCCTGAGCTCCCGCTTCTCGAAGCGCGCGCAATTCTTCTTCGTACGTCGCCTCGAGCGAGTCATAGAAGCGCGTCGCGATCCGCAATCCCTTTTGCTCCATCGATGGACCGAGCTGTTGCAAAAGGTGTAATGCCTGATCGAAATGCATAATTTAACCTACCTTTCACCGTCCATTATGCGTGAATCCACTCTCAAAAACAATCTCTAAAATGCATCTTATTTTTTGCACATTGAAAGTTGTAAATGCTTGCGTCCCCCCCTAGTATGTGTGGTAAGTAGGTGATGAAAATGCGCATGACACGTTATACGGATTACGCGATTCGGTCTCTGCTGTTCGCAGCAGCTCATCCCGATCGTTTAGTCCGAATCCAGGAAGTAGCGGATTGTTACGACATTTCTAAGAATCATTTGATGAAAGTAGTCTATCGTTTAGGACAGAGTGGTCTGATTGAATCTGTCCGTGGTCGTGGAGGTGGTTTTCGATTAGCGAGCCCTCCGGATGCAATTCATATCGGTGACGTCGTACAACTTTTTGAACCAACCGTTCATTTTCTCGATCCGCAAGAAGGCATTCACGAGATTCCTTCGCTCAATCCAGCACGTGATGCTTTCGATGATGCCATTGCGGCGTTCCATCAAGTACTCAATGGTTACACAGTACATGATTTGCTACATCCGACAGCTGAAACTCATCCACAAATACTTGAAATGATTCCGAACCGCGATTGAGCGGGTTCGGAATCTTTTTTTATTCCGTCCTCGCTCAATTGCGATTTCTCAAAACGCTCGTGGTATACTTATATAAGAAAGGAGGGGTACAGATGAACCCTCAAGAAGAACTCCATCTCTTATATCTTCGCTTAAAGGAAGAAGAACCCTCCGTTGCACGCGGTGAGGCCTTATGGGCCATCTTTGAGGAAACAGCTGATGATTCACTCCGCTTCCTCTCCTTATGGACATTTTCACAAAATCAATTTGATTTAGGACACTTCCGATCGTTTCTTGTGTCCTTCACGCTCTTGATGGAATGGATCCGAAAAGATGAGATGACACTAACTCCAAAACAAGAACTTGATTTGTACTGGAACTACAAGTCCTACTTGATCTATATGGCAGAACAAGAAGACGTGACGGTCTCGCTTCTCGAAGAAGATCTTGATCGCTTCATCGATTTCTGTGACGCGCATGGCTTTATTCGGACGCGCGACTATATCAGCTTCATGGTCTATAGCAAACTCGGTGACGAGGAACAAGCCGATCATTATCTCTCGGAATGGGTTGACGCGCCAAGTGACGAACTTAGTGATTGCCCATCCTGTGAAGCATTTAGCCGGATGACGTATGCGATTGAACGTGGCTTCGAAGATCGTGCCTTGCTACTTTATGCAGCACTTCGGCATGAACGCGGTTGTTCACGGATGCCGGATCAGGCACATCCATATATCCTACCGTTGTTCCTTAGTCGCAAAAAAGAACGCTTTGACTGGAGTGAACGCTTAATCGAAGAAGTTAAGCGTGGCGAAACCTTGTTCACAGGTGGCGACGAGCCGTACCACCTATATGCGAAGATGTATTACGATACGAACTATACCTGGTCGATGGAAGAGAAAAAACAATTGATTCCATTCTTGACCGACCGTGGATATCTCCAGTTCCTACTCGCTCACTATGCGTTCGCCCATCGTCAATCTCTTGGTGAGGAAGCGTCGTATCTCGCAGCGCTTCGGACGAATCTATACGAGATCGCACAATCTCTCGATCGCCGGATTGAAGGTGTCTTCTACTTGAACCTCGTCGAACGTGAACTGAAACGGATCACCCAGTTCGTTGCCTGAATTTAATTCGTAAAGGAAGTGTCTTCATGTTAGATCATGTCCAGCTCGCTATGCCAAAAAACGAAGAAGATCGCGCCCGTGCATTTTATGCCGGGCTTTTACATATGAAGGAAGTCGAAAAACCGGCTGGTGTTCAAGCCAGTGGTGGTGTCTGGTTCGAAGATCATGGTGCAGCACTTCATCTCGGCATCGAGGAGCCATTCTCCCCTGCTAAAAAAGCGCATCCTGGATTAACCGTCGCTGCGTTCGAAGCTTTGAGCGATGTTCTTCAAGCTGCCGGTTATCCGGTTGAGCATGACACACGCCTTGCGCCACGTCGTCGTTTCTTCACAGCCGATCCCTTCGGTAACCGTTTAGAGATCATCGCTGCCCACCTGCCGACGTTAACGCCAAAGAAGTTGGTAGATGGTTCTCATGTCCGTTTAGTCGCACCCGCTTCAAGTCTCTCAACGGTCGAGATGAAGATCATCGATGGTGCGATCCAAACCCTCGAATCACTCGGATTACGTGTCTCGATCAGTCAACATGCGCGTGCTGTCAATCCGTTTGGTTCCAGTGATCCTGAGTTACGGGTTGCAGACCTCCATGCCGCGTTCGCTGATCCGAACGTTGATGCGATTCTGTGTGTTCGCGGTGGATTCAGTACGAATGAACTCGTCGACTTACTCGACTACGAATTGATTCGGACACATCCGAAAATCCTTTGTGGCTTCTCCGATATCACAGCACTCAGTCACGCCATTCTAACGAATACCGGCTTAGTGACGTACTCGGGACCAATGTTACGGGCTTTCCGTGATCGCGACGCCTATACGATCGATTACTTCAAGCAAGTGTTGTTTGAAACGGATCCCGTTACGATCAAGCCTTCGGTCCATTGGCGTGATACCGATCGCGGACATGTCATTACGTTACCGAACAAAGGACCGATTCTTTTATCCTCTGGGCAAGCAAGTGGTCGTCTGCTCGGTGGGAATCTTTGTACGTTGAATCTCCTGCAAGGCACACCGCACTTCCCTGATTTACGGGATACGATTTTATTCCTTGAAGACGATTACGAAGTCCATCCAGCGACGTTCGCCCGTGATTTCGCCTCTTTGATGGCGCAACCGGGTGCCGAAACGATTCGCGGGATCGTCTTCGGACGCTTCCAACTCGCAACGAAGATGACGGAAGAGCATCTGCGGTATCTGATTTCGCTCTATCCAGTCTTAGAGCACGTACCAGTTCTTGCGAATGTCGATTTTGGACATACGAGTCCTTTGTTCACGTTCCCGATCGGTGGACAGGTTGAATTACATGACGAGGTCATCCGACTATATATTTCTTGAATATCAAAAGAAGGAGACGCGGCAATCCGCATCTCCTTCTTTTTTAATAGTCGAGCAATCTCGAAGCGTCGATTTGACGTTTCGACCCATCCGCGAACATCTCAAGTGTTGCGAAAATCTGGTCATTTGCCCATTCATAGTGAAGTAACGTGAAGTCTTCGAGTGTCGAGACCGTTTTGAACGTTTTCCCGACCGTAAACGCACGCTTCCGGCTCGCATCTTCTGCCGGAACGGTGACGAAGATAACCGTGATCTCTTCGCCCTTCGTATCATAATAGAATTCAACGATCCGACCGTCCGCTGTTTCAGGTAAAACACCTTTACGGGGCTGTCCGGTCTCGTCCAATTGTACGTATGGTTGCAGCATTCTTTCGCCTCACTTTCTCCGTCATTCATCATAGCACGTCCACCTGATTTATGCTAATCTATATTTGATGTGAAAGGGGGATGAGTCGCGCATGGAATGGTTCATGAACGGGATTCTGCTCTGGGGCTTTATCATGATCACACTCATGGCAATTGGCGGGTTTTTCATGTTCCGGAAGTTCCTCAAGAAGTTACCGAAAGAAGACGGTAAATCGATGATGGACTGGGAAGATGAGTACATCGACCAAACACGACATCTTTGGACGGATGAGACGATGGAATTATTGAACGCTCTCGTCATGCCGGTTCCATCGGCATTTCGTGATGTCGCACGCCGCAAGATTGCCGGGCGGATCGGACAGTTCGCACTGGAGGAACAAGCGACAGAGATGACATCTGAACTGGTCGTCAAAGGATATATTTCCGCTACGCCAAAACGCGATCATAAATTCTTGAAAAAAGCACTGACGGAGCACGCCATCGACTGGCGAGACTACGCATTATACTTCCAAAATTGAAGGATGCACGAAAAACCGCCGAAGTCGCCTTCAGCGGTTTTTTTAGTGAGGTAAGTGCGCAACCGGCACGGTGCCCGACTTGACTCGTTTGTATTTCATATACATCGCGAAGCGCCACGGTGCAATCATTCCGAAGGCAACGAGATAAAAAATCCCACCCGTTTCGAAGATATCGATCTGCCCGCCGATGAAGAACTTCACAACCGTCCGAATGAATAAGATACCGAATAAGACGATGAAAAAAGCTTTCGAACGTTGCAAATAAATCTGCCCTTCTGCTTCATAAAAATTGGATGTCTTGATCAAAAAGATGCTGAAGATGGCTCCAATGAGCAATGCTTCTGCCACTTCCGTCCATGTCAGACGGGATGCTGGGTATAAAAACTGTAGCATCCCCGTCGACATCGCAAAGGGCGGGATCAAGATTTTTTTAGCATTCGTCGGTTTTGCTGATGCCTTCACACGAATGAAGCTGATCAGCAATCCCATGACGAGCGCTACCCCAGTTGATATCCAAATCATCCGATCACTTCCTTGATTAAAATCCAGTGAATCCGACGATGTCACTCATCCATGCTGCGAATTTACTTAAGCCATCAAAATACAGCATGACTCCGAACACCATCATCAAGGCTCCCCCGAATTTCGTTAATTTCAGACTATACTGCACGAACAAGCGCGAACGACCGACGAAGAACGCCATCAATAAGAACGGAATCGAGAAGCCAAGGACATACGCGAGCATGTAGAACATGCCTTGACTCGGATTGGTCGCAGCTAATCCGATGACGCCTGCGAGAATCGGACCTGTACACGGTGTCCAACCGGCTGCAAACCCGATTCCGACGAGTACCGTCCCGACGTACCCCCCTTTTCGTTCCCCGAGATTCAGTTTCTTTTCACGCATCAAGAATGTTGGTTGCCATAATCCGACGAGAACAATCCCAAATACGAAGATGACGAGTGCCCCAACCATCCGTAACGTATCCCGATATGTGATAAAGACATCTGCGAATAACGATGTCGATAACCCGAGCACAACGAATACCATCGCAAAACCAACGAGGAACGCTAACGTATGAAACAAGGATCGCTTTTCTCGTACGCCCCGTTCTTTTAAATCCGTTACCGACACGCCTGTGATGTATGAGAGAAACACAGGATACAGTGGTAGCGTACACGGAGAGACGAAAGATAATAATCCTGCTCCAAACGCTAACCATAACGAGAGCTCCATCATGAGCATCCCCTTTCCTTTACTACTATAGAAGAAGTTCCTCCTCTATTTTGCCAAACTCATCTGCATTTAGCACCTATTATCTCACAGAAAGTTGCAAAAGATTCGTGTCCGCCAAAATTACAAAAAAATTACATTTCGTCGATTTTACTGAAATCTCGTTGCGCCTCGTAAATGGACTTGCTAGAATATGGATACGACACCAATGTAAGGGAGACTGCTATGACGACACAACAACTATTGACGTTAGCCATCGAAGCCAAACGTAGCGAACTATATCATCAAGCTGACCAGTCCAGCTTCACCTCCCCGCGTGTTCTACAACTTAGTCATGAACTCGATGTCCTGCTTTTAGAATATTCACGCATCGTCCAAAACTATACCATTCACGGTTCGAATGAACCGCTTTTATCTTAATGCACGATCTGGTCAGCATTCGAGTGCGAATGCTGACTTTTTTATGGTTTCTTATTTCTGATGGAGGTGCTTTATGTCCGCTCTTACATTCATTGCTAGTTCTCGTCCTCTCTATATACCTGACGATCTCCCCCAATTATACGTACATGAAGTCGAAGCGATTGAATACGTATCATTGAAGCGAGGAAGGTTCACGATGCCTTACCTGTACACGATCGAAGGTGCTGATCAGTGGGAGTTCATGATTTACTTACAGCGTTATATGGAAGAAGGAGATGTCCTCGAGTTGCTTTATATTGAAAATCAAAATGACAGCATGCATGACCATCTACCATCCGCCCCCTTACTAGAGCCGATTGAAATCAATATTCGACAGCGAACGTACCAAACGATTCACGGCACGTTTCAGCTTTCCGCTAACGATTGGATGCAGGAATTGTTCCATCGTTCTTACCTGACAGCGTTCGGCGTGACGACGATCGTCAAGTATTGATCTGCGTATCCTCCATTTCACTTTTTCATCACTAGACGATAGAAGGATGACATAGTTTCTATTTTTAAGACTTTTTTCTGTTGAATTGTGCGAATCTTTCAGCAAAAGTAATCCAAAAGACCTACAAACATCCGTTTTTCATAATCAGTATGTCCTATCGATGACAAAAACCGACCTTTTGCAATCTCGTTGTCACAATAGCCCGGTTTGTAACTCGAATGACATTGACCTGTAAACGCACAGGTCAGTTTTGCCGTGTAAAGTAGGAACAGTAAACACAGCATATGTCAGGAGGACATCAATAATGAAAAAAGCAGTTTTCGCTGCCGGTCTTGCAGCAACAGCTCTATCAGTAGGATTTGCCCAAGAGACAGAGGCTGCCTCAGAAACGGTAACAGTAAATACACCAGTACTCAACGTACGCACAGCACCTACAACTGCATCAGCAGACGTAGGCAATGTATATAAAGGTCAAACATTAAATGTCGAAGGACGTTCTGGCGCATGGATCCAAACACACATTAACGGTCAAAAACGTTATGTCCATGGCGCGTATACGTCTGCAGCAGGCTCATTCGACTTTAAAAAAGCGACAGTTACTACGGCAGTACTAAACGTCCGCACACAACCAACGACAAGCTCGAAAGATGTCGGTAACCTCTACAAAGGCGAAAAAGTCAACGTAGAAGGTAAAGTCGGTGCATGGATCAAAACAACAATCGATGGTAAAACACGCTACGTACACAGCGACTATACTTCACTCGCTGGCGTATCGAAAGCACCAGCAGCACAAGCACAACCAGCTGCTAAACCAGCTGCGAAGCCAGCACCAAAAGCAGCTGCTAAACCAGCAACTGCAACAAAACAATCGACACCTGCAAAATCAGGTACGAAAGTGACAATGAACGTCACTGCTTACACGAACGACCCGTCTAACAACGGTAGCCAACTCTACAACGGTCGTGCGTTGACAGCAAGCGGTTATGACGTTACAAATACGATCACGTACAATGGTATGCGTATCGTAGCAGCTTCTTCACAATACCCAATCGGTACACGTATGCACATCGAAGGCATTGGTGAAGCAATCGTACTCGACCGTGGTGGCGCAATCCAAGGTAACAAACTTGACCTTCTCGTTGGTTCACAACAAGAAGCACTTAACTGGGGACGCCAAAACGTCACAGTCACAGTCTACTAATCAGAACAAACAACCTGCCGGGCGAGGCCGCCTGGCAGGCTTTTTTTATATCTTTTTTTAAGAGACCGTGACATGACCGGATTGCAACTGATACATCTTCTTATACAGACCATCTTGTGCGATTAATTCTTGGTGATTTCCTTGCTCGATTACTTCCCCTTGATGCAACACAAGAATCAAATCTGCATCTTGAATCGTCGATAGACGGTGGGCAATGGCAATCGTCGTCCGCCCTTGACGCATCCGTTCAAGTGCGACTTGAACTTTCTCCTCTGTCTCCGTATCAATCGAACTTGTCGCTTCATCGAGGATCAGGATTTTCGGATCCCGCGCCATCGTGCGTGCGAAGGAAATCAACTGACGTTCCCCAGCTGAGAACGTCGCCCCCCGTTCCGCAACGGGACTGTCATATTGCTGGTCCAGTTGATTGATGAATCCGTCTGCTTGTACGAATTTGGCAGCCGCTTCGACTCGATCAAAGGAAATCGAACTATCGAATAATCGAATGTTATCAGCGACCGTTCCCGTGAACAAGAATGAATCCTGCAACACGAGTCCGACGTGTTGCCGTAGTTCTTCTTCCGATAACTGCTCAAGCGGTTGACCATCAATCAAGATCCGACCCGATTGGTACGCGTAAAAGCGCATCAAGATATTGATGATCGAACTTTTTCCACTTCCCGTATGACCAACGAGGGCAATCGTCTGTCCTTTTTTCGCCTCGAACGAAATCCCTTTCAAGACATCTTTCTCTCCGTCATAACTAAAGCGCACGTCTTCAAAGACGATATGTCCTTCCGATACTCGTGCATCCCCTTCGAGTTGTTTCGTTGGTTCTGGCTCATCCGTATCGAGGACCTTGAATACACGGTCTGCTGAGACGACAGCTTGTTGGAACTCGGACAACCGTTGCATGATTTGCTGAACCGGTTGGAAAATCCGCTCCATGTAGCTGATGAAGGCATATACGACACCAACTTGGACCGTTTGTGAGAACGATAGGACACCGAAATACGTTACGAGTGTCGCAATTGAAATGGCGAGTAACAATTCAATGATTGGTCGCAGTAACCAACTATCAAGCTTCAAGTTCTTATAACGTCCATTCTGGTGGGCAACGTTCGTCTCCTCGAATTCTGCCATCAAGCGTTTTTCTTGGCGGAATTGTTGAATGATCGCCATCCCGTTAATGGATTCGTTCAGTTGGGCATTGATTTTCGATAGTAAATCGCGGACTTCCGCGTAATACTTCGTCGAATACTTTCGGTAAATCCAAATGATGAAATAAAACAATGGTAACAACAGTAATGCAATCGTCGCGAGTCGCGGCTCTAGTAGATAGAGGAAGATATATGTTCCAATCAACTGGACACCACTTTGTACGAATGTCGACAAGACACCGATGTAGAGCTCCTTGATTGCTTCCGTATCGTTCGTGATCCGGGACACGAGCACTCCGGCAGGCGTCCGGTCAAAATAGGCAAGCCGTAGGTGCATGACATGACGGAACACATCAATGCGTAAGCGTTGAATGACTTGCAAGGCAATCTTTTGGAATTCGAACGCCTGTAAGTAATCGACGATGATCCCTGTCGTATGCAGTAACAAGTACGCTGTAAATAAGAGTGCGACTTCCTGTACTGGATACGTACCCGGTGCGACGTATTCATCAATGAAAATCTTGACGAGATACGGTCCCCCGAGTTTTGCTGCTGTCGTAATGAACAGCAGGATGAAGGCAATGCTGACCTGCTTTTTGAACGGTTTGACGAAATCAAGCAATCGCTTCAGGACGGCTTTTTCATTGATATCATGATTCATTCGGAACGCCCTCCTTGTTCGACAAGTGATTCTAGTTGCTGGCGATCGTACGTCTCTTTATACCAACCGTCATGAGCGAGTAATTGCTCATGTGTGCCTCGTTCGATGATCCGACCGTCTTCAAGGACGATGATCTCATCGGTATGCGACACAGCCGATAACCGGTGGGCGACGATGATTTGCGCTTGATCGTGATCCGCCGTCCGGAAGTGGTGGATGATCGCTTCCTCGGTCTTGGCATCGACCGCAGACAAGGCATCATCGAGCACTAAAATCGGACAGTCCGCTAGTAACGCCCGTGCAATCGAAATCCGTTGTTTTTGACCGCCGGATAACGTCACCCCACGCTCCCCGACCATCGTCGCGTACCCTTCCTTAAAGCCGAGAATGTCCTCATGGACTGCTGCAATACGTGCCGCTTCCATGATGTCTTCCATTGATGCATCCGGTTTTGCAAAGGCAATATTATCAGCAATCGACGCCGAGAATAAGAAATGATCCTGTGGAACGATCGCTACTTGACGACGGACGGTGTCACGCGTCAATTGTTTGATGTCTCGTCCACCAATCGTGATGGCGCCTTGTTTGACGTCGTATTCGCGAGACAATAAGCGAACGAACGTCGATTTCCCGGCACCAGTCTTTCCGACGATTCCGAGCGATTTACCGGGCTTCAATGTCACATCGATGTCTTGTAAGACCGGTTGCGTATCATAAATAAAACGCTCAATCCCAACGTGGAGTTCTGGTGATGAAACACGCGTCGCTGCTTCCTTCGCGTCTTTAATTTCCGGTTCGATCGCAAGCATCCGCTCGATCCGATCGTAAGAAGCACGACCACGTTCGACGATGTTGAACAACCAACCGAATGCGAGCATCGGCCACGTCAATAAACCAAGATATGTAGTGAATGAGACGATGTCACCGATTCGGATCTCACCTTGTTGTAACAGGTACGCACCGTATCCGACAGCGATGATGTACGATAGACCAACTAATCCAAAAATCGTCGGGTCAAACAGCGCGTCGATTTTTGCGACACGACGGTTTTTTTGGACGACGTCATCCGATAGATCCGTGAACGTCTGCACATCAGATTCAACTTCCCCTGTTGCTTTTAAGACGCGGACACCACTAATGCTTTCCGCGACCTTATCATTCAAATCGGAGAAGGCTTCCTGCGCGTCATGAAAACGCGAATGTAACATTTTCCCGTAGCGTGACGTCAAGTAGACCATCAGCGGCATCGGTAGAAGTGATACAAGCGTCAATTTCCAACTGATCGTCGTGACCATCGTGATGATGACGAAGCTCCCCATCGTCACCGAGTCGACGAGCGTTAGAATACCGGCACCCGCTGTCATCGATACCGCTTGTACGTCGTTTGTCGCATGCGCCATCAAATCTCCGCTCCGATATTTCTTATAGAACGATTGATCCAAATCTGAAAAATGACCATACAGTTGACTGCGTAACAATCGACCGAGACGAATCGATGCCCCAAAGATATGAAAACGCCAAAAATATCGAATGAAATACGTCGCGACCCCGATGAGCAACAATGTACCTGCGAGACGAATCAAATCATTCTTCGTCAAGCTCCCCTCACTTAGACCATTGACTGTCGTCCCGATGATCTTCGGTGGAATGAGTTCTAATGCTGCTACAAAAATCAAGCAGACGACCCCAAGACTATATGCTTTCCATTCTCGTCGGAAAAACCAACTGAGTTTCCTGAAGACTCCCATTCAAGTCTCCCCCCTTTTTTAAATCCTATGATTATTTGAAATAGTCTCACATTTTAGATTAGTTCTCTTTCTAAAAAATAGCAAATAAAAAGGAGACCATTTGGTCCCCTTTCGTACAGCTTATTTTTTAGGTGATTTCATTGAACCACTCATTGAACGCATCACTTGGTTGACTTTCTTTTGTGATGGCTTTTGACCCATTTGCATCATCAATGTCTTAATCATATCTTCGTTGATTGGTGGGTTTTGCTCCAAGTAGTTCATCATGTATCGACGAGCGATATAGAAACCAAGGGCGACACCTGCTACCAAGCAAAGAAGGGCAATTAAAATCCAAATCCATGTAGCCAAGTTGCTTCCTCCTCTAACTTAAAACGTCGCTTTTTACTATACTATAATTCCAATTGTTTGCATAGATGATAATAGATGAAAAACGAGCCCGACGTAAGATCGGACCCGTTTTTCCGGAAATGATTATCCGAGTTGCTTGACTGTCGCTAAAACGTTCTCAACAGACATGCCGTATTCTTTCAAGAGGAAGTCTCCAGGAGCAGATGCGCCGAAACGATCGATTCCGATGACTTGTCCTTCTGTTCCTACATATTTGTACCAACCGAGTGAAGCCCCTGCTTCGATTGCTACACGTTTCGTGATGTGTTTCGGAAGAACTGATTCTTTGTACTCTGCTGACTGTGCTTCGAATACTTCCCATGATGGAAGCGAAACGACAGCTACTGATTCACCAAGTTCTTTTTGTGCTTCAACAAGAAGGTGCACTTCTGAACCCGTACCGAGCAAGAGTGTATCAGCTTTCGTGACGTCACCAGCGATGACATAACCACCTTTTTCAGCGCCTTCCGTCGTCGTGCCTTCAAGTTCAGGAAGACCTTGACGTGTCAAGACGAGAAGTGTTGGTTTGTCTTTTGCTTGTACCGCTGTTTTCCATGCTGCGATTGTCTCTTTTCCGTCTGCTGGGCGGTAGATCGTGACGTTCGGCATTGCACGGAAGCTCATCAAGTGTTCGACTGGCTCGTGTGTTGGACCATCTTCACCGACAGCAATCGAGTCGTGTGTCAGAACGAAGATTGATGGAAGTCCCATTAATGCTGCTAAACGAACAGCTGGACGGAGGTAATCCGAGAAGACGAAGAATGTCGCACCGTAAGGAATGACGCCGCCGTGAAGTGCCATACCGTTGACAGCTGCTGCCATTGCGAATTCACGTACACCGAACCAGATGTTACGACCGCTTGGGTCGATATCGAAGTCTGCTTCGCCTTTGAGCATCGTGTTGTTCGATCCTGCAAGGTCAGCTGAACCACCGAACAATGTCGGAACGTTCTTCGCAAGACCGTTCAAGACTTCACCACTCGTTTGACGTGTCGCTTTTTTCGATGACAAGTCGTACGTCGGAAGATCTGCTTCCCAGTTGCTTGGCAATTCGTTTGCGATTGCGCGAACGAGTTCAGCATGCAATTCTGGGTGCGCTGCTTCGTATTGTTTCATCGTCTCGTTCCAAGCGTCTTCTGCAGAAGCACCGCGTTGGACGATCCGCTCGTCAAACAATGATTTGACTTCTTCAGGAACGTAGAACTCTTCGTGATCCCAAATGTAGCTAGCTTTCGTCAACTTGATTTCTGCTTCACCGAGTGGTGCACCGTGAGAAGCCGACTTCCCTGATTTGTTCGGTGAACCGAAACCGATGACTGTCTTGACTTCGATCAATGTCGGTTTTGTCGTCTCTGCTTGTGCCGCCGCGATTGCTTTCGAAATCGAATCGATATCCGTTCCGTCTTCTACGCGAATGACTTGCCAGTTGTACGCTTCGAAGCGCTTCTGGACGTTTTCAGAGAATGATTTATCAAGATCGCCGTCAAGTGAGATATCGTTTGAATCGTACAATACGACCAATTTACCAAGACCAAGGTGACCTGCGAGTGAAGCCGCCTCAGCTGAGACACCTTCCATTAAGTCTCCATCTCCACAAATTCCGTATGTGAAGTGATCGACGACGTTGAGATCGTCACGGTTGTATTTTGCTTCAAGATGACGTTCTGCCATCGCCATACCAACTGCCATTGCGATCCCTTGACCAAGTGGACCTGTTGTCGCATCTACACCAGCCGTGTGACGGTATTCCGGGTGACCTGGTGTTTTTGATCCCCATTGACGGAATGATTTAAGATCATCCATTGATAGATCATATCCCGATAGGTGGAGGAGTGAGTAGAGAAGCATCGAACCGTGTCCGGCTGAAAGTACAAAACGGTCGCGGTTGAACCATTCTGGATTTTTAGGGTTGTGGTTCATATGATCCGCCCAAAGCGAGAATGCCATCGGCGCTGCTCCCATTGGCATA
The DNA here is from genome assembly GCF_018618915.1 of Exiguobacterium sp. s91. Taxonomy (NCBI): domain Bacteria; kingdom Bacillati; phylum Bacillota; class Bacilli; order Caryophanales; genus Exiguobacterium; species Exiguobacterium sp. s91. The sequence goes on from NZ_JACSMZ010000001.1 coordinate 1,767,130, forward strand.
CCTGGGTGACCCGAGTTCGCCTTTTGTACGGCATCAATCGATAAGGTACGAATCGTATTAATTGCTAATTGTTCTACTGTCGTCATGTTCGTCAAAACAATCATCCTCTCTCTTTTTCACAAATTCCTACTCATTTTAGCACACTCTTAAATGTGATACAACTTTTCTAAATAGTATGTCACATTAAAATGAATGCGCTATCTATAGCCGTTCTATCGACTCATACAGGATGCATGAATTGATGAAAGATCGTTATTAAGATGTATTGCTATCGTACAATGTTTCCTATCTAACCAATCTAACAAAAAAAGAGATCCACCGATTGGGGACCTCTTCCTTACTATAGAAGAAATAAACGATTATTGTTTATTCCGTTCTTCTTCTTGTGCTTGTTTCAATTTCTCTGGTGTTACGTCCGTTCCTTCTTCATCGACGATTTTCATGCCCATGAGTTGGTTTTTGAACGATCCACGGAATGCTGCGAGATACGCTGCACGTAACTCTTTTTGCTCTGCGGTTTCGGCTTCTGATAACGGCTCGACTTTTGATTTATTCGCTAATGCATTGATTCGATCTAATTGCTCTTGTGATAACATGGAATCCCTCTTTCTGTACGACTCAAACTTGAGTTATTCAATTGTATCCTTACTTTAAAATAGGCTATAAAAAAAAGCAAGTTAACCGCGTCAGTCGACGGGTAACTTGCTTTTCATTCCGGGCTAGGTGTCAGTTCGCGGTATTCAAGATATCGACGATTGACCGTTGCCTTTGAAATATCATGTCCCATCCCGCGAAGCGTAATGGCGATATCTGAAAACGTCAGTCCGAGTTCACGGAGGCGTACGATTTCTTCGATCGGTACGTCCTTTCGACTACGCCCAGCGTTCTCTCCTTGGCGATTCAGATTTCGTTCCGGACGAAAGCCTTGTTCGACAGCTCGCCGCATGCCGCGCGCGATTTTTGCATTATGCAGTTTCCGTTGATATTCTTCCACCAGTGAGACGATCTCAAGGACCATCGCTTCTGCATCAGCAAGCTGGTATTCTCCATCAGAATCAAGTGTCATCAACCGAACACCGTGCTTCTTAAACGTGTGCAAAATAGCGATTTTCGCATTCCCTCGACCAATCCGTGTGTCATCCGTCACGAGTACCGCATCTACCGCATCACGTGTCACATGGTCAAGAACCGTCAGCATCCCTTCCCGATCGACGTCATATCCACTCTCTTTTTCAGAGACGACATCCACGACATCAAAACCCTTTTGAGACGCGACCTTCGAAAGCTCCATCCGTTGGCGTTCGATCGAACTATCTTGTGCTTCTTTTTCGGTCGACACCCGACAATAAATCACGACCTTCATCGTACCTCACATCCCTGTTCGTTCTTTCACAACTTTTCCATTTTGTCATTGTTGTGCGATTGGTACAACGATTTTGCTTTTTGAGATGACGTGTTTTGTCTCGACATCATTATTTTTAATCAACCAGTTGACGTATTCTTCATCTGACATCGAACCGTCATTGTAGACTTCAGCAATTTGTTCGACTGTGGCGTTCTCATCGACAGTAACGGAAGCAGTCATTAGTTGCGCCACTTTTTCATCCGGGCGCGGTGTGAGTAAAAAGATCACGAAGGCAATACTTAAGGCATAGAAGAGAATTGAAAAAGCATGAGTACGAATCGTATGAATCATCATGAATCCCTCCAAATATGAAATGAATGAGTTAGAATAAATGTTCGCGGAACAATTGTTCGCATAACTCATAATAAACACAGAACCCGTGTTCGGTCAACACAAAATGTCGAACAATTGTTTGTACGCTCATTTGTTCTATGTTATAGTGAATCTAGAAACATATATTCTTACATTTCAAACTTCAATCCAGAAAGAGGTGGCAATTCGTATGCGGAAAATGTCTAAGCGCCAACAAGAGATTCTCGACTACATCGTCTCTGAAGTGAAACTGAAGGGGTATCCACCATCAGTTCGTGAAATCGGAGAAGCAGTCGGACTCGCGTCTAGCTCGACGGTACACGGTCATTTGGATCGACTCGAGAAACGGGGAATGATTCGCCGTGACCCGACGAAACCACGTGCGATTGAGATATTGCTTGATAAGCCTGAAGAAATCACGGAAGCCATCGTCCATGTTCCCGTCATCGGGAAAGTCACAGCGGGTCTTCCGATTACAGCGATTGAAAATATCGAAGAACAGTTCCCGCTCCCTGCACATTATGTAGGAAACGAAACGGTCTTCATGTTGACGATCGATGGTGAATCGATGATTAATGCAGGTATTCTTGACGGCGATCGTGTCATCGTGCGCCAACAAAACACAGCAGAAAACGGAGAAATCGTCGTAGCTATGACCGAAGATAGCGAAGCGACGGTGAAACGGTTCTTCTTAGAAGATCAACAGGTACGTTTACAACCAGAAAATGACTCGATGGATCCGATGTATTTCGATAATGTCTCCATTCTTGGTAAGGTAATCGGCGTGTATCGGACGATTCATTGACGGAGGGACCAGTTACGACTGGTCTTTTTTCATGCCTTCAGGAAATGTACATGATACCGTCAATACCGTCGCACTGACGGGTTACGTTGCGTATTCGGTCGCAACGCAACAAACCGATTGGTTACCAACCGCCATCGGTATCGCTGTCGGTACCCTTTGGTTGTCACCCGACCTCGATTTAAAGTCAGAACCTTATTATCGCTTTGGACCATTTCGAGTCTTGTGGATGCCGTATGTCAAGATCATGCCTCACCGATCGATCTGGTCGCATGGACTGATCATCGGAGACATCATTCGGCTTCTTTATAGTGCTGCGATTCTGATTCCGCTACTATTTTTAAGTCTATATTTTCAGGTTCTTGATTCTGCTACGATTGATTCGTGGTTCGCTTCCCTGCCAGCTTTTGTTATTGGCATCATCGTAGCCAGCACGATTCATATCCTACTAGATTATTCCAGCAGTTGGTTTCGACCTAAAAAAAGAAAAAAACGTCGTCGGTAACACCTCTTTTGCTTGCTTGCAGGCAGTAAGAGGTGTTTTCTTATCCACTTTTACGTATCTTTAAACATCAAAATAAAAAATTTCCATTCCTATATTTCAATTATATGTATTGAAAACGTTCTCAAATCGGAGTAATTTAAAGTAGAAAGGCCATTATCTGCTTTAATCCAAAGGGAGGGTTTTTGCATGAATAACTTTGTATTGGAAATGATCGGTACGATGATCCTCATCCTGCTCGGGGATGGAGTCGTCGCCGGTGTCGTCTTGAAAAAGACGAAATCGGAAAACAGCGGATGGATCGTCATCACGTTCGCTTGGGGTCTTGCCGTCATGACAGGAGCATTCGTAGCTGCTGAAAGTGGAGCACACTTGAACCCCGCATTGACGATCGCACTTGCTTTGAACTCTGACCTACCGTGGGCAGACGTTCCGATCTACATTGCCGGACAACTTGTCGGAGCTTTCATCGGCGCCATTCTCGTTTGGCTTCATTACATGAAACATTTTGAAGCGACTGATGATCAAGCTGCAAAACTCGGTGTGTTCGCAACAGGTCCAGCGATTCGTCATACGCCGTCGAACTTGATTTCTGAGATCATCGGGACATTCGTTCTCGTCTTCGGTATCTTGGCACTCGGTTTAACGACGTTCGGAGACGGCTTAAAACCACTCATCGTCGGTTTACTCGTCGTCGTCATCGGTCTATCGCTCGGTGGTACAACAGGGTATGCCATCAACCCGGCTCGTGACCTTGGACCGCGTATTGCGCACGCTATCCTACCAATTCCGAATAAAGGTTCATCTGACTGGGGCTATTCATGGATTCCTGTCGTTGGTCCAATCATCGGTGGAGCGATTGCCGTGTTCATCTATCAATTAATCTACTAAGATCACGTCTCACTAACACATACCGCTCAAGGGGGATTTCGAAATGGAAAACAAGTATATCCTAGCACTCGACCAAGGTACGACAAGCTCACGTGCGATCATCTTCGATCACGATGGGAAAATCGTCAACTCGGCACAACGGGAATTCAAACAGTACTTCCCGCAACCAGGCTGGGTCGAACATGATGCAAACGAAATCTGGGGTTCGATTCTTGCTGTCATGGCTGAAGCACTCGGTACAGCAGATATCAAACCTGAGCAAATCGCTGGAATCGGCATCACGAACCAACGTGAAACGACAGTCGTCTGGAACAAAGAAACAGGCAGACCCGTCTATCACGCACTCGTTTGGCAATCGCGTCAAACGTCTGGTATCTGTGATGACTTAAAAGAACAAGGATTGAACCAGAAATTCCGCGATAAGACAGGACTTTTGATTGATGCCTACTTCTCTGGGACGAAAGTCAAATGGATCCTCGATAATGTCGAAGGTGCGCGTGAACAGGCGGAAAACGGTGAATTGCTCTTCGGTACGATCGATACGTGGCTCGTTTGGAAACTGTCTGGTGGAAAAACGCACATCACGGACTACACGAACGCTTCACGGACGTTGATGTACAATATCTACGAACAAAAATGGGATGAAGAGTTACTCGATATCCTCAGTGTTCCTGCTTCCATGTTGCCAGAAGTTCGTCAGTCGAGTGAAGTCTACGACAAAACGGTACCGTATCATTTCTTCGGTTACGAAGTGCCCATCGCTGGTATTGCGGGTGACCAACAAGCCGCACTCTTCGGTCAAACGTGCTTTGAAGCAGGTGAAGGGAAAAACACATACGGAACAGGTTGCTTCATGCTCATGAATACGGGTGAGAAAGCTGTTTCTTCTGATCACGGTCTTTTGACAACGATCGCTTGGGGCGTCGATGGAAAAGTGGAATATGCGCTGGAAGGTTCAATCTTCGTCGCTGGTTCTGCGATCCAGTGGCTCCGTGATGGACTCCGGATGCTGAAAAATGCGAAAGATTCAGAAGGTTACGCAACGAAAGTCGACTCAACAGACGGTGTTTATGTCGTTCCTGCCTTCGTTGGTCTCGGTGCGCCATACTGGGATTCAGATGTTCGTGGCGCAATCTTCGGGTTAACACGAGGAACAGATAAAGAGCATTTCGTTCGGGCAACGCTTGAATCACTCGCTTATCAAACACGCGATGTATTGACAGCGATGGAACAAGATTCTGGTATCGAACTGAAGACACTTCGTGTCGACGGTGGTGCAGTAGCGAATAACTTCTTGATGCAGTTCCAATCGGACATCCTCGGCGTTCCTGTCGATCGTCCAGAAATTAACGAAACGACAGCACTCGGTGCAGCCTACCTGGCTGGATTAGCTGTTGGTTACTGGAAAGATAAAGCGGAGATCAAAAAACAATGGAAACTGGATCACCAGTTCAAACCAGAGATGAAAGAAGACGATCGTGAACAACGCTATGCTGGATGGCAAAAAGCGGTGGAAGCGACTATGGTCTTCAAACCATCGAAATAAAACAATTAACCCGGTCCCTTTTGCAGAGGGACCGGGTTTTCACTGTCTTATAAAAACTACAATAAAGTCATTTTAAAAGTCATTTTTCTAACACCAAACTCAAAAGTGTCGCCTCAGCACATACATCATAATTCTTTGTGCTACTCTTTCGCATAGAGGAGTTCACATGTATTCCTTTCCATATATAATGTGGATCACTCATTTTTCTCTAGCATGATCATGTCGATCGCCTGTATTCCGTTCTCCCAGATTTCCTCTGGATACGACCGAAAAAAATCTTTTTTTATATCATATAGCCGGAAACCAAGCTTTTGGTAGAAAGCTAAATTATCAATACTCGAATTAGCCGTTCCTACGATGAAATGATGATACTCTTGTTCCATATATTGTTCGAGCGTTAATGAGATGATCCTCTTTCCTAACCCTTGACCCTGTTGTTCTTTTTTGATGGCGACGTTTTTTATTTCCATTGTATCTTGATTAATTTTGGTCATAGCAATAACACCCATTACATGCCCAGATGAATCTTCGAGATAATACAGGTCACCGTTAGGTAAATATTCATAAATCTTATCGATAGATTCATCAGCCAGTAATAATAAGGGGATGAATGTCTGCTTTTTGGTTTCAGTGTCTGCTTTCCTTAACGTATAACTCAAGAACTCACCTCATTCTTTACATTCTTTTACTGTCCTATTTATGTACATGCATTATGATAACAATTTTCATAGCACCATTTCATTCAGATATGAAAGAATCCCCATTGCATTGAAGCAAAGGGGATTTGATCCTTATTTGCTAAACTCTTTTTTCAATCCGTCTTCAATCTCATCAACGGATTTCGACTGTCCGCTAAGAACAGCTGCTAAAAACGCGCCTTCGACGAGTGGTGCGTCGATAAACCGAACCGTCCGTTCGCCACTGTATAGTTCAAGGGCCAGTTCCGTGTTCATCGTCGCAGAACCGATATCCGTTAAAACGACTCCATCATCGTCCAGTGTATTCAGTGTTTCTTCGATTCGCGTCGCGTCCGTTCCAATGCTACCGTCCTCAAGACCTGCTGCTATTAAGACTGGCGTATCCGGTGCCATCTCTGCTAACAGTTCCTTTAGTCCAGTCGCAAGCTTTTCACTATGGGAAACGAGTACAAGATTAACCATGAAGCACCTCCGCGATTTCGCCGAGTAACAACGCACTCGATAGACTACCTGGGTCCTGGACGCCTTCCGTCGCTTCACCGAAGTAAGACGCACGCCCTTTCGTTGCGATGCGCGCTTTCGTATCAGCAAGCGCTTGATCGATTGCCGCTTTCAAATCCCCTTCTTGCGAGAGCGCCTCTTGAAACGGTGTCCAAATATCGACCATCGTCTTTTGACCGAATTCCGATTTCCCACGCGATTTGATGCCTTCCGTCGCTTCATGGAAAGCATCCGCGAGTTCTGCACCTTCAACTTCTGTTTTCCCTTTGAACGCACCAGCGAACTTAACGAATGCCGTGCCGTACAAAGGACCGGATGCCCCACCGACCGTCTTGATCAGCGTCATCCCGACCTCTTTCGATAAAGCTCCTAAGTCCTCATACTCGCCGTGTTCTTCTAACGTCTTTTGGACTGCTTGGAAGCCACGTGACATATTGATCCCGTGGTCCCCGTCCCCGATTTCCCGGTCAAGGTCCGTCAATTCATCCTTGTGCTGTTCAATCTGTTCCGCTGCTTTGATGAGCGCGCTTCGTAACTGTTCCGTCGTCAACTTCATCTTTGTACACCCCGTTTATCTAAATTAGAATCCAATCGCTTTCGTTTCTGCATCGAGATACCCAAGCAGTTCATCATCCACTGGTAAGAGCGTGATTGAGAATCCGTGCATCTCGAGCGACGTCATATAGTTTCCAACGAACGAACGGGCAATCTCGTAACCGTGTGCCTGAAGTTCTTCCGCGACGTATTTATACGTGATATACAGTTCGGATTCTGGCGTTCCACCCATCCCATTCACCATGACGGCGACTTTTTTGTCTGGTACCTCTTTCGTCAGACGATCGAGCAACTCTTTGACGATCGCATCAACGGAAGCGACCGCTTTTCGTTCAAGTCCTTTTTCACCATGGATGCCGATTCCGATTTCCATCTCGTCGTCATGCAACTCAAAGCCTGGTTTGCCACTCTCTGGCATGTAACATGGTGAGAGTGCCATTCCGATCGAACGAACGCCCTGGATGACTTTTTCCGCAACTGCTTTGACTTCACTCAGTGATTTCCCTTCTGCAGCCGCAGCTCCGGCAATCTTATGGACGAAGACCGTTCCCGCAACCCCACGACGATCCTCTTCCTTTTTGATCGCGATGTCATCATTGACGACGACCGTGTCGACTTCGATGTCCTCGAGTTCAGCGAGTTCCTTTGCCATATCGAAGTTCATGACATCACCCGAGTAGTTCTTGACGACGAGTAAGACACCTTTTCCACCATGAGCTGCCTTGATGCCTTCGAGCACCATGTCCGGTGTCGGTGACGTGAAGACTTCCCCACAAACAGCCGCAGCAAGCATACCATCCCCAACGAATCCAGCATGTGCGGGTTCATGCCCACTTCCCCCACCAGAAACGAGTCCGACTTTTCCATCAAGCGGCACTTTCCGTGCGACGACATTAACACCTTCGACCTTTTTATACAAATCAGGGTGAGCTAGTACGAGTCCGTCGACCATGTCTGAAACGAACCGGTTTGAATCTTTCATTAATTTGTGCATGAAAAACGCTCCTTTACCTAACTGATTTTGCCGTACCACTTAGTCTTTACCACCAAATCAAGTCGAATATGTCGAAAAAAATGATGAAAATATTGACCAGTTGGTGACGTTATTCCGCATGAGTGCTATGCTCTTAAAAAAGAGGAGGAATCGAATGTCATCAGCCTTTCAAGCAGGTGTCCGTGCCTGTCTACCCACTGTCCTCGGATATATCGGCATCGGCTTCTCAGCTGGGATCGTCGGTCGTGCCTCCGGCTTATCCCCTCTTGAAGTCGGATTCATGTCCGTCTTCATCTATGCCGGCGCCGCTCAGTTTATCATCACGAGTCTCTTACTATTAAATAGTCCTGCTTCTGCCATCATTCTGACGACGTTCATCGTCAATCTCAGGCACTTGTTAATGAGTCTGACGCTTGCGCCACATGTTGAGACACGTCATCTCCGCGACCGCCTCGGTACCGGAACGCTACTAACGGATGAGTCGTTCGCTGTCGCGATGAACACTGCGCAAAAAGGGAAGCTCTCCCCGTCCTTCATGCATGGCTTGAATCTGACTGCTTACTTCAGCTGGATCGTCGCAACCGTTCTCGGCGCCCTTGTCGGCAGCTGGTTTCCTGATCCTGAGCGCTTCGGTCTCGATTTTGCCCTGACAGCGATGTTCATCGGCTTATTGTACTTACAGTTTGAAGGGGAACGTTCCCGTATTGCCGTGAATAGTTGCCTTTTACTGATTGTCTTACTATTGCTTTACATAACCATGCGCTACTTTTCTCCAGAAGTCGCCGTTCTTTGCGCGACGCTCGGTGGCGCAAGTATAGGAGTCGTGATCACACGATGGAAATCCGCCCAGAATTAATTGCTCTTTTTTTAGCTTGTGGACTCGTCACATGGATTCCACGCGTCTTACCGTTTCTCGTCCTTCATGGACTGACGTTACCGCGCCTCGTAACAGAATGGCTCTCGTTCATTCCGGTCTGCCTGCTTGGAGCCCTCTTTTTTCAGAATCTCCTCATCGCTCAAGATGAGGCGTTTCCGACGGTTTCGACGCTTCATGTCTTCGCTGCCCTCCCGACCATGGCGGTCGCGATTTTCAGTAAAAGTTTATCCTGGACGGTCGTGACTGGTGTTATCACGATGGCGTTTCTACGATTGTATCTATAAGCAAGTCATTCATCTTTAGCCTATTTCGATGCATCTCTTGTGTTATCCTTATAATAGAAATAAATGGATAGTGAAGGAGGTCCTGATATGCCAAATAAGCAGTTCATACCCTATTTGATATTGCTGTGCGCCATTTTTCTAATCGCGAGTCAAATGGATCTACCTTATATGCTAAAACAAGGACTGGTCGTGCTGTACGTCGTCGCCTATTTCGGTACGATGATTGTTTCTCGCAAAATGAAGGTCAGGGATCATAAACAATGACTCGAAAAAATCTCCTCTGGTCTTAAGAGACTAGAGGAGATTTTTGTGTTCACGTATTTGCTTGTACGTCCTGATAATCCGATTGATGTTCAAACTCTTTTTTCGCAAACGGACATAACGGTAACAGCTTGACGTTTGCTTCTCGTGCCCAGTTGACGATCTCGGCAACGAGTTGTTCCCCAATCTGTTGATTGCGGTGCGCGGGATCGACGTATGTGTGATCAATGATCCACATGCCGTTGTTCGTGTCGCTATAAGTGATTTCCCCAATCACTTCACCTTCCTGATGGACTTCGATTTTACGTTCCGCTCGTTTCAGCTCCATTTGCTTCCCTCCGTTCGTAAGATAAGGCGCCGCTCGGACAACCGTCGACGACCCGCATGACGTCTTCGACCGGCGCCCCGTCCGCTTCAATCCACGGACGCCGCTTGACATCAAAGACAGTTGGTAGACTTTGTACACAATGACCAGAGTGAATGCAGACTTCCGAATCAAAATAGACCGTAATCTCTTTGCCTTCATATCCTTTTTTCATGATGTATCGTCTCCCTTTCTTTGTACTCTTGTATCTTTCCACATCCTTGACTCAATCCCTGTCGACGCTATGAAAAAAGCACTTCCGGACAGAAGTCCAGAAGTGCTTGAGTTGGATTAGAACAAGACCATGTACTGATCGCGTTCCCATTCCGTGACTTGCGTCCGGAACATATCCCATTCGATTTCTTTCAATTCAACGAAGTGTTCTGCGATGTGATCGCCGAGAGCGTGCATGACGACGTCATCCGCTTTCAAGACTTCGAGTGCGTGGCTGAGTGTTGATGGAAGATCATCAATTCCGTTTGCAACACGTTCCGGTTTGTCCATGACGTAGATGTTACGGTCGATTGGAGCCGGTGCTTTCAAGTTGTTCTTGATTCCGTCAAGACCTGAAGCGAGCAATGTCGCAAGCGCAAGGTACGGGTTCGCTGCTGGGTCGACTGAACGAACTTCGATCCGAGTCGAGAGTCCACGTGCTGCAGGAACACGGACGAGTGGTGAACGGTTACGTGCTGACCATGCGACGTAGCAAGGTGCTTCGTAGCCAGGAACAAGACGTTTGTATGAGTTGACTGTCGGGTTACAAACCGCCGTGAACGCACGAGCGTGTTTGAGGATACCTGCCGTGAAGGCACGTGCATCATCCGACAATTGCATGTCTTCGTTGCCTTCATCGAAGAAGACATTCTCGTTGCCTTTGAAGAGCGACATGTTCGCGTGCATTCCTGATCCATTGACACCGAAGAGTGGTTTTGGCATGAATGTCGCGTGCAAGTTGTGCTTCGCAGCGATCGTCTTGACGACGAGTTTGAACGTTTGGATGTTATCCGCTGTCGTGATCGCATCCGCATATTTGAAGTCGATTTCGTGTTGACCTGGAGCAACTTCATGGTGTGATGCTTCGATTTCAAAGCCCATGTTCTCGAGCTCGATGACGATCTCTTTACGGCAGTTTTCGCCGAGGTCGACTGGTGCGAGGTCGAAGTATCCACCTTGGTCGTTCAATTCAAGTGTCGGACGACCTTTTTCATCTTTCTTGAAGAGGAAGAATTCTGGCTCTGGTCCAACGTTGAATGATGAGAAACCGAGCTCTTCCATCTCTTTAAGTACCCGTTTGAGCTGACCACGTGGGTCTCCTGCGAACGGCGTGCCATCCGGATTGTGGATGTCACAGATTAAACGTGCAACTTTCCCTGTTCCATCTTCTGTCCATGGGAAGACGACCCATGTGTTCAAGTCTGGGAAGAGATACATATCTGATTCTTCGATCCGGACGAATCCTTCGATCGATGAACCATCGAACATCATTTTGTTATCAAGTGCTTTTTCCAATTGGCTTACTGGAATCTCAACGTTCTTGATCGTTCCGAGGATATCTGTGAACTGTAAGCGAATAAAGCGTACATCCTCAGCTTTAGCGATTTTCAAAATGTCTTCTCGTGTAATGTTGCGACGTGTCATGTGACAAATCCCCTCTCCGATTCGTTTTTATATGGTTACAGGTCCTTACTTGAAGAAACGCCCGAGCTCACCTTGGATGAGCGACGTCTTTCCATGTCGTCCTGCTTCCTTCAATTCATTTTTCAGGAGTTTATACAATTCGCCGTCAGATAGTTCCGGGCGCGTCTCGACGACGCTCTCCGCAACGCGTTCGCGTTTGACGAGATCGTTTTCAAAAATCAATTTGATCCCTGCGATATTCAGTCCCTGATCCAGGTATTCCTTGATCGACAACAAGCGATCGACATCGTTGAACGAATAGAGGCGACGCTTCGTCTCTGTCCGCTCCGGTTTGATCAGTCCTTGTTCTTCGTAGTATCGGATCTGGCGGGCAGATAACGCGGTCAACTCTTGAACGACTCCGATGGGAAATAGTGGCTTGGACTGGCGTGATGAGTCTGCCATGTGGTTCCTCCTTTTTCCTTACTCCATGAGAATAAACCTCTGTCAGGCAACTTGTCAAGCGATGTAAGAAAAGTTAACACAACTTTTTTAATCACTTTACATGAAGTCGTTCAGAGGTCTTTTCACGAGATATTCTAGTATTAAACGTTTTTTTCTGGAATTAATTGTTTTTCCATCAAGTGATTGACGGCTGAGATGATGGCAATCTTAACGTGGCTATACGTCAAACCACCTTGGACGTACGCGGTATAGGGCGCACGGATCGGACCATCCGCTGACAACTCAATCGATGATCCTTGTACGAATGTTCCTGCTGCCATGATGACATCGTCCGCATATCCCGGCATATAATCCGGAATCGGTAACGCATGTGCATTGACGGGTGAAGCAGCTTGAATCGCTTGACAGAAGGCAATCATCGGCTCCGGCGCATGGAACGAAACCGATTGAATCAAATCCGTCCGTTCTGCCGTATGATGCGGTGCCGTATCAAAGCCGAACTGACCGAGCATGCTCGACGTGAACATCGCGCCCATCAACGCTTGGCTCACCGTATGTGGTGCCATATAGAAACCTTGATACATATCCGGAAGTGCCGATAACGATGGACCGGCTTCGGCGCCAATCCCTGGCGTCGTCATCCGGAACGATGCCCGTTCGATCAAGTCCGTTCGACCGACGAGATAACCGCCAGTCTTCGCAAGACCACCACCCGGATTCTTAATCAACGACCCTGCCATCAAGTCTGCCCCGACGTGCGTCGGTTCGATTGTCTCGACGAATTCACCGTAGCAGTTATCGACGAAGATCAGTACGTGCGGATGGACAGCTTTGATGGTGGCGATCGCTTCTCCGATCTCGTTGACCGGCAGACTACGTCGCGTCGCATAGCCTTTTGAACGCTGAATCCCGACGACCTTCGTCTGCGGTGTGATCCGTTCGAGAACGGCCGGTACGTCGATCGTCTCGGCGTTTTTCATCTCGACGACATCATACTGGACGCCCAGTTCCTTTAATGAACCGCGTCCGTCACCACGAATTCCGACGATCTCTTCAAGCGTATCGTATGGTTTTCCTGTGATATAGAGCAATTCGTCTCCTGGCAATAACAAACCGAACAACGCGATACCGATCGCATGGGTTCCGCTAATGATTTGCGGACGACAAAGACCGGCTTCCGCACCGAAGACATCGGCATAGATCCGTTCGAGCGTATCGCGTCCTTCATCGTTGTAGCCGTAACCTGTTGACGGCATGAAGTGAAAATCACTGACCTTGTGACGTCGGAACGCATCGAGGACACGGAATTGATTGTATTCCGCGACCTCTTGCGCTTTCTTGACGTACGGGGCGATTTGTTCCTCCGCCCGGTCAATGAGCGGACGGAGCGTTTCGTAATGGGTTAATTCTGAAAACATGTTTACACCTCGTATTGTTTCAATGTCGCGTATAGACGCGTATCTTTACGCAAGTAACCTTTTAGAATGACGGAACCATCTTCTTCGAACGATTCCTTCAAATTCATCATGACTTCTTTCGCCGGATTGTAATGGGCAAATCCGTCAACTGGAATGCGAATCTCGAGATACTCGAGGATTTCGCTGATCGAACGTTCGATCTCTTCGATCAAGCGCTCGATATCCTGCGGGTCAAGCGCAGAAATCAGCAGTTTTCCACCTGTGAACAAGCGGTTCAATTGATCCTTCTTGTTGTAGACTTCCAGTTGCGGAATGTCACCGGCACCGAGTTCATCGAGGACATCGTTCGTCGTCTGCATCTGATTCAAGTAATGCTCACTCGACGCATCAACGACATGGAGGATCAAGTCGGCTTCCAGCACTTCCTCGAGTGTCGAACGAAACGCCGCGATCAACTTCGTCGGGAGATCTTGAATGAAACCGACCGTATCCGTCAGGAGGATTTGACCACCTTCCGGCAAATCGACTTGACGTGTCAACGGATCAAGCGTCGCGAACAACTCATCCTTCTCGTATGTGTCGGCTTGTGTCAACCGGTTGAAGATCGTTGATTTGCCGGCATTCGTATAACCGACGAGCGCGATTTGGAATGTCTGGTTCTCTTTGCGACGTTCCCGGTAACGGGCACGGTGCGCGACGGATGTCTCGAGTTGTTTCGAGATCTCATCGACCCGACGCCGGATATGACGGCGGTCCGTCTCGAGTTTCGATTCACCTGGTCCACGCGTCCCGATTCCGCCACCAAGACGTGACAGTTGTGTTCCCTGCCCGGCAAGACGTGGTAAGAGATAACTCATCTGTGCCAGTTCGACCTGCAATTTCCCTTCGCGTGACTGGGCTCGACCAGCGAAGATATCGAGGATCAACTGCGTCCGGTCAATCAATTTGATGGCTTCCGGGTCCGACAAGGCGATCCGGATATTCTTCATCTGACCGGGCGTGACCTCGGCATTGAATATGATTAAATCAGGTTCAAGTTCGTCTGCTAAAGCAACGAGTTCTTCAACCTTTCCTTTTCCGATGAACGTACGGCGATCAATCGCTTGTCGTTTTTGATCCAGACGACCGACGACGACACCATGCGCAGTCGTTACGAGTGCTTCGAGCTCCGCGACCGATTCTTCATAGACATGGTCCGGGACACCGGGGAGCTGGCAACCAACGACGATGACGCGTTCTGACATAATATCATTCCTTTCACGAGTAAAGACGTACTGCGCCCTTTATCATACCACAGGCACCGGTTCGTCTGAACTTTTTTGGACAGGAAACATCCGTTCGGTTTATGATGGAAGAAAGATTACGATAAGGGGAGGAAAACCATGGCACGCGAACAGTCGTATACGCTTCCAGAGTTCATTGAACGCTATTTGTTTTATCTAACGACAAGTGGACGGCAACTTTCGACCGTCCGCCGCTATCGCTATGATTTAATCGAAGTCCATCGCTACATGACCGATGTCGACCAACCACTCGAGACGATCGACGATTTCAAGGCGATTTCGATCGAGACGTGGAAGACGTTCATCAATGAATACTTGATCGAAGAGAAACTCTACCAGCAAGCAACGGTTGCCCGGATCGTCACCGTCATCAATCAAGTCAATTATCAGATTCGACAAACGAAGGCGAAGCTGATTGAATACGCACAACCGACGCACGAATTGACGGCAAAACACGTCGCTTCCTTCAAGGAATATGAACAATTGGTCCGGACGAATCAATCCGATCGCGGCTTGACGGAACATCAATTGAAGGCACGTCCGTATTTGATCGATCGAAACGAATTGATTCTCCGTCTGTTTTATCGTTACGGTCTACGTGTCCATCACATCATTGGTTTGAAGATGCACGATCTCAATTTCGCTCAGCAAGAGATGACCGTTCATGACCGACTCGGCAACCGTTACCTGCTTCACCTCGAGCGGGAAGATCAAGACATCATGTTGCGTTACTTGAAGACGATTCCGGAGCCGGTCCGCCCCCGTTATAACAGTACCGACCCCTTTTTCGTCGCCTTCGACTTCGCTCGGATGACATTCCGCTGGGTCTACAGCAAAAATGCACCGAAGCAACTATCGATCGTCATGATCACGAAGATGATGCGTCAGCTGAATGAACGGTCCGATAACAAGCGGATCTTGACGCCGTCGATGTTACGCAACAGTTTCATCTTAAAAACGTATCAGGACGAGATGACGAAGGAAGAACGTCTGCAGAAGACATGCCTCTATAAGGATGTCTCGCTCCGACGTTATGAAGAGGCGGTCGAGGAACTGACACCGTTGTTGTAAAAAAATCATTAGGCTTGGATGTGACATAGATGACGATTCGAATGACTTATGATCAAGAAGCAGAAATGGGATATCTATATCTCTTCCCAGAAACATTTACTCCCGCGATTGAAGAAACTGACGAGCTAGAAGAAAATGAATTCCTCAACGTAGACGTTGATCAAGAGGGACGCATCGTCGGAATCGAATTTTTCAATGAAGAAGCGAATGTGATCCGCGCCGTCCATTCACAAGCATTCTTATACGCAGAACATACAGATCGTTTCTCGCTCCGATTGCAAAACACGATTCCGAAAAGTTCGTGTCACCTCCAAGGAGTTACGTTCTACTTTGCTGAAACCGATCATACCGGATTCATCGGACTTGATATCCTTGACTTAGAACGATATCTTGTCGACGTTCTTCGTACGCTTGCTCAGCCAGCGTATAAATAATGAAGTGAACAAAAAAAGACGACCCCCCGGTCGTCTTTTTTACTTAGCGAGAGACTTCTTGTGTCTCTTCTTGCTCATATAACGTCACGTTGCGCGCTGGTGCGAACGTCGAGATCGCGTGCTTGTAGATCAACTGCTGTTTGCCTTCGGACTCCAAGATGACCGTGAAGTTATCGAATGACTTGATCAGCCCCCGTAATTGATACCCGCTGATTAAGAAAACCGTTGTCGGGACTGCATCTTTCCGTAATTGATTTAAAAAGACGTCCTGAATGTTGTATGTCGCTTTCATGATTCCCCGTGCCCCCTCTTTTTATCTGTTTCTGTCTTCGGGCAACTCTTATTTAACCGCTTTCAGAAACTCTACAGTTCTATCATAGATAATTTTGAACGTTTCTTCAAATGAAAACTTTCCCATATCCACCCAAACGCCATCAAATTGGTGACGGAACCACGTCAATTGACGTTTAGCGAAGCGTCGCGTGTTCCGTTTCAGCATATCGACGGCAGGATCGAGTGGTGCCCCGTCAAGGACCGGTAACATCTCTTTATAACCAATCGCTTGCAACGCCTTCGTCTGACGGTACCCGGCAGCATCAAGACGCGCCACTTCCTCAAGAAGCCCACTTTCGACCATCATATCTACTCGCTGATCGATCCGATCATACAAGCGATCCCGGTCTTCCATGTGTAGGACGAACAGTAGACTCTCGTAAAGTGCAGGCTTACTACCGGTCGTTTGTGTCTGACCCGTCCGCGCGACCTCGATTGCCCGCACGACCCGCTGAATGTTATTCGGATGAATCGCTTCGGCACGCACCGGATCAAGTTCCTTCAACTGATCATGTAGCGCGTTCGCTCCATGTGTCGCTGCATACGCTTCGAGTTCAGCTCGTAAGGCTGGATCTTCTGCCTGCTCGGTGAACTGATAATCATATAAAATCGAACGGATATAAAGCCCTGTTCCACCGACGATGATCGGTAACTTCCCCCGACTTGCGATCTCATCGATCGTCGCTCGGGCAACCGTCTGGAAACGCGCTACACTCATCTCATCATCCGGTGTAACGAGATCAAGCAGATGATGCGGCACTCCTTCCATCTCTTCGGTCGTCACTTTTGCCGATCCGATATCCATCCCTTGATAGACTTGGACCGAATCTCCGGATAACACCTCTCCGTTTAGTCGTTTGGCTAGTTCAATGCCCGTCTTCGTTTTTCCGACTGCCGTCGGTCCGACGATGACGATGACTGGTTGTTTCTTCATTTTTCTTCACCCATTCTCTATCTTTTCATTCTGATTCGAGTGTACCACAGCCACTTACTCGGATTAAAAAAATCAACAAAAAAACCGCCCTCCTTGGACGGTTCATGTTTGCTCGTCTTATACGCGACGGATGAAATCGTCATAGATGGCACTAAAGATGCACCACCCACAAATGACGACGCCTGTCAGCATGATGCCCCAATCTGCCATGGTCGTTCCTCCTCTAGTCATCGTTATTCTCTCTTTTGACGGTTTGAACGGTTTGTAAACCCTTTCGAGCAGGTTTGACACCAATTCTTGGAATCAGTATGATAAAAGTACGATTGGTACGTAGCGCGGAGGCTGACCTGCATCGGCTTCCTATTAGAGGCACTGCCTCTCGATTCCATGTCTTGTGCTTGCACGAGACGACATAGGGAGAATTCGTTCTTCCAAGCGACAGGTCCGGCATCATGCCCGGGCCTGTTCTGCGTACCAGTATATTATTTCGAAAGGAGCCGATTGTCGTGCGTATTCAAATCATTGGTGGATCAGGCACCGGAAAAAGTACACTGGGCGCCTTCATCGGGCAAGCTGAACAGATTCCCTGGATTGATACAGACCATTATCTTTGGAAAGATACGACGTTCACTGAAAAGCGAGACGTCTCCGAGCGATTTTCCATGTATGAAGCAGATCTTATGTCTTACAACGATTACATCGTCTCCGGTTCTGTCTTCGCCTGGCATCCGGACGGTTTCATCAATCGGGACTTGC
The DNA here is from genome assembly GCF_018618915.1 of Exiguobacterium sp. s91. Classification (NCBI taxonomy): domain Bacteria; kingdom Bacillati; phylum Bacillota; class Bacilli; order Caryophanales; genus Exiguobacterium; species Exiguobacterium sp. s91. Next base: position 1,785,433 of record NZ_JACSMZ010000001.1, read on the forward strand.
TTGTCTTCCTGTCGCTCGACGAATCGGTTCGGATGGAACGTCTCATCGCACGCGAAGCAGCACGATACCCAGATTTTACAGGCTCCAATGAATTCCTTGACTGGTGCCGGACGTATCACACGGCGACGGATCCCACGATGATCGGTACATTTGCGGAACACCAGTATCAGATGGATCAATCGATTTCCCCGATTCTCATAGTAGATGCTTCGTTGCCGACACAATTTCAGTATCAAAAAATAATCGAGACATACGATCGATTGTCGCTTTAGAAAAAAACAGCCTCATCTGTTCAAGCGAGCTAATTGTTTCTCGATACTGAGGTATCCATTTTTTAAATTTAAGGCAGTACACGTAAGCATTACTTACATTAAAAAAATCTCCCAGTCCATGAGATCGGAGGCGAGGAACAAAAGATTACCCGAAGTTCAATCACTTGTGTATGAATGAGAACTTTTGTCTATTCGATGGGCATCCATATTTCGATAAGATCATCCGCTCCGCCCTGCCCATGGATATAGCGTTCAAAGTCGACCGCATCCCGTAGCGTTACACCTGGAACACGTACCAACTGTTCATACGTAGATGAAATCATCGAGATCCCTCCATCGACTATGGCAACGATATAATTCCCTTTCGTTAGTTCGACACGGCACGTATCTTCCTCCGCTAACAAATCCGTCATCCCAGCGACATAACCGTTTTCCTGTGTGAGACAGACGCCATAGGACTCATCCGTCGTCAGATTTGGTTGAAGCTTCGTCCACAAATGTGGAATTTCTTCTAAAGTTCCTGCATATCCGTAGACTGGAATTGCTTCATTCAATGTTTCATATCGAACTTTCATGTCGTTCTCTCCTGATTGCATTAGTCTAATCTGTTTCTCGATTCGATGAAGCTGTTCAATTTCTGATTGAACTTCATCTAATCTTGTTTCAAGTAACATTTCGACCGGTAGACCGGACTGAATTTGTTCTAAACTGAGTCCAATCTGACGCAAGCGTTTGATTTCGCTCAAACGTCGGATATCTTCCATCCCGTACATCCGATATTGATTACCGGACCGTATGGGGTGGACCAACCCACGTTCTTCATAAAATTTGATCGCTTTTACCGACAAACCGGTTACATGTGCGACTCTTCCAATTGGAATCATCTTTTCCCCACCTCCTCCTTTCACTGTACAGTCGTACCTGAGAGGCAGGTCAAGCCTTACTTTTCTGGAACTTGAATACCGACATATATAGTGGTTGTCGTCTTGCATCGATCCCCCTCTACTTCATAGAGAACAATACCCGGTTTAACTCTGCCGAAATAAGTTCCGTAATTTTTAGCTCGATGAACCGCTCGACGTCGTTTGTTCTACATCACGGACCACGTCAATTCGGTCTTTTGGTTTGACAAAGATCCGTTGAAGATCATTTACTTCCGGTAGTTCAAAATAGGCACATCTCTTTTGACTGCCTCTCCTCATGTCAATTTTCATAAAAAAAGACCCACTTTCGTGAGTCTTAGAGTCTTAATACATATCTTTTTGTGTGAAGTTCCAGAACGCAACGATTAGCGCTGCGACTGTCCAACAGCCAAGGACAGCGAGTGAGAACGGAAGCGTCATCCCCTCGATTGGTGGCGCTTGTCCATCGAGGTAATTGATCAGTCCGAAGTTGACGTTGACGAGATATTTCGAGCTCGTCCAACTTGAACCGAGCGTCGTCAGTAACGTACCGGAAATCAAGACTGCCATCATGATCCCGATCCCTGTCGCTGTGTTTTTAACGAGAACAGAGACCATCAAGGCGATCGTTCCGACGACAGCTGTGACGATCCACGCTAGACCGACTGCCATCAAGAGGTACTCCCACATCGGTAACGTATGCACGAACTCGGTCGAGAACGTACCGCTCGGTGAGGCTTGGAACCCGGTCAAGATCGGTGCGGTCCATCCGTCATAGCCGAGGACGATCCCGGATATCGCATAACAGACGGCGACGGTCAATGCCATCAGCATCGACGTATAGAGTAACACCGTCAACCATTTCGCCATCAGGATCTTCCAGCGCCGGACTGGTCGCGACAGTAATGTCTTGATCGTTCCGTCATTTTGCTCCCCACTGACGATATCCGCCATGATGACAATGATGAACAGCGGTAAGATCAGCGTCAATCCTTGCGAGAAGAAGATTCGGATGAACGTCGGGGCTCCCGGATAGTTCGGGTTGATGTCATTATCAAGATAGTATTGATTCTGTTTTAGGTCAAACTCAAGGAACTGACGGAACTCATCTTGAATACTGCTAGAAGCAAGACGGTTCTGCGTGTCGACGATGTCTTGTTGTAACTCAACCCGCCAATCGAGCGTTCCCTGCTTTTTGATTTGTTCCTGGATGTCTCGGTACTGTGCGTACGTAAACATCGAGACGAGGACGACGAGAATGATCGCAACGACAGCAAAACGACGTTTTGAAGCAATTTTCGTCACTTCATTTCGTACGAGACCGATCATGTTCGGATTACGCAATGTGATCGCCTCCCGTTAACGTGATAAACAGATCTTCGAGCGTTTGGACTTTCCGTTCAATCGTCCAGACTTCGACACCTGCTTCGAGCAGCTGCTTATTGAGCGCTGGTGTCTTGCTTGCATCCATCAAAGTATGAACCGTATTGGCATCGACGACTTCGGACACTTGGACTTGATCCGATGCTGATAAAATCTCATTTGCTTTAAAGGCATCATCGACACGCCAGTCAACGCCTGGTGCGAGCGACTCGACCAGTTCCTTGACCGTTCCGACTTGAACGATTTTGCCATAACTCATGATCGCAACTCGATCGGCAAGCATTTCGATCTCAGCCAAGATATGACTCGAGACGAGGACCGACAGTCCCGTTTCCTCGACGAGCCGGCGGATGAATTGACGTAAATCCCGAATCCCCATCGGATCGAGACCATTCGTCGGTTCGTCGAGAATCAAGACGCTTGGTCGTCCGAGTAATGCTTGTGCGATGCCGAGACGCTGCCGCATCCCGAGCGAGTATGTCCGGACTTGATCATCAACACGCGCCGTCAAATCGACGAGATCGATGACTTCCTGAATCCGGGCATCATCGACATTCGGTAACATCCGGGCAAAGACTTGTAGATTTTCGCGACCCGTCAAATACTTATACAACTCTGGATTTTCAACGATCGAGCCAATCCGCTCCATCGCTTGGACGAACTGTTTGCGGACGTCGAAGTCACAGACCGTGATTTTACCGGACGTCGGTTTGATCAAGCCGACAAGCATCCGGATCGTCGTCGTTTTTCCTGCCCCGTTCGGTCCAAGGAAGCCAAAGACTTCACCTGGTTGGATCTCAAACGAGATATTATCAATGATCGTCTTTTTTCCGATCACCTTTGTTACACCTTCTAATTTCACTGTTGGTTTCACGTCTCTCACCTCTTATTGTCTATTCTAGCGGAATAATGAATCATTTGACTTGTCAGAACACTTCATTTCCGCACATTCTTTCAACTTTTGCTACAATCAGGTTAGAACCTAGAAGGAGGAACGTTCATGAAGCGATTACGCTGGCCCCTGTTTTTAACCGTCTCACTCGTTTTGACGGCAATCTTTGGATACGGCTTCGTCAGTGCCTATAGTGACGTCGTCAACCCACCAAAACGTGCCGTCCTGACACCTACGAAGGAAGAGCCTGTCAAAAAAGGCGGGACGTACGTCGCGCTTGGTGATTCCTTGACACGTGGTGTCGGAGCATCAAACGGCAATAGTTACGCCGCGATCGTCGGACGCGATCTTGTCAAAGATAACACTGTCGAGCGCTTCCAGAATCTTGCCGTCAGTGGTGCCCGGACGGAAGATTTACTGAAACAACTAGAACAAAAAGAAGTCTTACGTTCAATCAAACAAGCAAAAGTCATCTCGGTGACGATTGGCGGAAATGACTTATTCAACCGTGGTGAAGGCGTCGCGAACTTCAATGCGAAGAAGACAGCCGAAACCGTCACGACGGCACAAGCGAACTTGAAAAAGACGTTCAGTATCCTACGAGAACAAAATCCGGATGCTGTCATTTTCTACGTCGGGCTCTATAATCCTTTCCGCGCGACGGAAAACGGTGAAGCATTCGATGCCATCGTACAAGATTGGAACGCAAAATCACGGACGCTCGGTATCGAGTACGACGTCGAGATCATCGACACATTCAATCTCGTGCGTGACGTCAAACGCGATTTGTCGAGTGACCAATTCCACCCGAACGATTCTACCTACGAAGAGATTGCAAAAGCTTCCTTACTTGCTGTCAACAAACGTTTCTAACAATAAAAGCCGCCATTTAGGCGGCTTTTTGTTCCGATTCATTTCAGACGTTTCGCAAGAGAGACGAGCCCCCATTGGAGCGGCAACCGTGTCCAAAGCAACCAAGACGGAAGACGTTTCCCATTAATCGGCTTTGGATTGACTGCCATGTTGACGTTTGCGGGTAAGACAGCATATAAGAAGGCAGGAAGAGTCTTACGAACGAGGTGCACCCCTTTTCCTGTCAACAACATGACACCGTAAGCGATTTCGATGACCCCTGTCACTTGGACGAAGAAGCGCTTGAACGGAATGAACGACGGCATGATGCTGACGAACCCTTTTTCATTGCGGAAATGACCAACTCCCGCAAACAGTAATCCTGCTCCATAGACTAGACGCAATAGCATTATGTTCCACACTCTCTTTCTGTTAATGAAATATATGTTCGAGACAGCTTCAGTGTATCGAAATGACCTGATTATCTCAACTTTTAGAAATTGTCGTCGAATTATGGGGAATGATGAGTCATTTCGGAATGTCTCCCGTAATCAGAGAAGAGGTTGCTTCATTTGCTATGATGAAGTCAGAAATCATACAGAGAGGAATGATGACTTATGGCTGGAAAAACGAAAGCACTTTTACCTGGATTGACTGGAGGCATCATCGGCGCGGTCTTGACGGCTACGGTTGCCTTTCCGATCCTACTCGATCAAGAACAACAGGTCGCTGATACACCACTTTCAAATGGTATGCCAAAACAAGTCTCAACGACGACGAATGATCCGGTGACGAACGCAGTCGCCACGGCTCAAAAATCAGTCGTGACCGTAACGAACTATCAAACGGGCAACTCAATGTCGCAACAAGAAGCAGCGGCTGGTTCAGGGTCCGGTGTCATCTATAAGAAAGAGGACGGCAAAGCATACATCATTACGAACCATCACGTCGTCGACGGGGCATCAAAACTCGATGTAACGTTGAATGACGGCAAGACGCTCTCGGCTAAACTGCTTGGTAGCGACGAAACCTATGACTTAGCAGTGCTTGAAGTTGACGCAAGCGATGTTCCGGGCGTCATCACACTTGGGAAATCAGCGGACTTAAAAGCCGGACAAACGGTCCTTGCAATCGGTAACCCGCTCGGTGAGTTCCAAAACTCCGTCACACGCGGAATCGTCAGTTCGAAAGACCGGACCGTACCGGTCGATACGAACAGTGATGGACAAGACGATTTCAATACGACAGTCATTCAAACGGACGCTGCCATCAACCCAGGGAACTCGGGTGGTGCCTTGATCAATGAACAAGGACAACTCGTCGGAATCAACTCGATGAAAATCGCTGAGTCTGGTGTCGAAGGTGTCGGCTTCAGTATCCCGATCGATGATGCATTACCAATCCTCAAACAGCTTGAAACAAACGGTAAAGTCGAGCATCCGACGCTCGGTGTGTCCTTACAAGACGTCGCGGCGTTCCCTGCCGGTTATCTTAAAGATCAAGTCAAACTACCAGACAGTCAAAAAACAGGTGTCGTCGTCATGTCAGTCGAACCGAACAGTCCAGCTGCTGCGGCTAAACTGAAAACAGGTGATGTCATCACGAAAATCAATGACTCCGAAATCAAAGCATTCGTTGACATCAAAACGGCACTGATCAAATCAGATGGACCGCTCTCCTTGACGATCATCCGTGATGGGAAAACGATGACGGTCGAAACCAAAACAACGACGACCGACCAGCTGTAAAGCTTCAGCCTGACGTTTCGTCCGCCTTCCTTTTCGGGTATTGTTTTAGAACAATATCGAATTGGGAGGCTTTTTCTATGTATGACTTAATCGGCATTGGCATTGGTCCGATGAATTTAGGATTGAGCGCACTTGCGCATCCGACAGATTTAAAGACGTTATTTTTTGACGAAAGCGAACAATTTTCCTGGCATCCCGGCATGATGATCCAGGACTCGATGATGCAGACGAGCTTCATCTCCGATCTCGTCACACTCGCCGATCCGACAAGTTCGTTTTCCTATCTCAATTACTTACGATCGATTCACCGTCTCCACACGTTTTACTTCTATGAAAAACTTCTGATTTCAAGACAAGGTTACAACGATTACTTACGTTGGGTCGCAACACAACTTGAAGATCTCCGCTTTTCGACACGTGTCATCGACGTGCAAGACACCGGTGATAGTTTTGAAGTCCTCGTCGAAGATGTCTCGACCGGTAAACGCGAAACGTTCGAAGCACGAAACGTCGTCATCGGCACTGGTTCAAAACCCGCCATCCCAGATACGTTTGACGAACGCGTCATCCACAATACGCAATATGTCATGAACAAGGCAGATTTACTTCAGCGCAACAAAATCAGCATCGTCGGCTCCGGTCAAAGTGCCGCCGAGATTTTCCTTGATCTCTTGACGACGCCTGCTCCAGAGCGTCCTGAACTCGAGTGGATCGCGCGTTCGACACTGTTTGAGACACTTGAGACCGGCAAACTCGGAGAAGAAATTTTTTCACCGAGCTACGTCACGTATTTCAACCAACTTCCACTCGAAGTACGACAAGAGTCGGTCAAGAAGTTTGCCCGCTCTCAGAACGGTATCAGTCCGGAGACACTTCAATCAATCTATGCCCATCTCTATGATTTGACGGAAGAGGAACAACGACAGGTCGCGATCCGCGCGAATCTCGAAGTAAAAGAAATCACCTATGATGAGCGGTTCACGATTGCGATGCAACATCAAGAACTTGAGGACGAGCGCTCGTCTGTAACAGATGCCGTCATTGCAGCAACTGGTTTTTCGCCATCCCTTCCGAGCTTCATCGACCGACTTGATATTGTATTCGAAGCACCGAATGCCTGGAAAGTCGATGCCGACTACCAAATCGTGCGTTCGGTCGAGACAGCCCATCATCTTTACGCAACTGCTAATTTAGAGCTGTCACACGGTCCGGCTGCGGATAATCTCGGGATGTCCGTCTCGCGGAACCAGTTGATCTTGAACGCTGTCGCCGGTACGGAACTGTATCCGGTCGAACGACATGCGACGTTTACGACGTTCGATTGAGTCACTAAACCAAACGAACGAGGAATGGCGCGCGCCACTCCTCGTTCGTTTTTCGTTTTACGGTTTTTTCGTCAACTCTAGTGCAGCCAGCAATAGCAACGTGGCTTGAACTCGTGTCACACCTGTTTTAGCGAGCAACAAATGAAAGGCAATCAACCAGTTGACCTCGTCTGAAAATCGATTCCGTGCCCGCTCCCGGTCGACGATCCGGGTCACGTAAATCCAGTCGACACGTTCCATTGTAGGCAGTAACGCAAGAATCGGCATTAAACGATCCCAGATGATGATTTCTCTTCGCTCTAACAGTTCCCGCCACGCAATGATTCGTTCCTGTTGCGCTGAAGGATCTGGATGCGCCGCTAAGATTTGCGCCGTAATGACACGTTCACTCGTCCGTTCCATATATTGCGCGAGCCATTCTTCCGATGTATCGACACGCTCTAAAAATTCCTCTGGTAATGGCTGCTGTTCAAGCAAGGTCGATGTCACGACGTACTGTTTCGCGGCATTCAAATGAGGTCGTGTCGCATGTAATCGTTCCATATAAGGGAACGCATCAATTCCTTGTCGACGGTTCAGCACTTCGTTGAGTGCAAAAAATGGGCGAACTCCTTTATCACGAATCAAGCGATGTTTAATCTTCTTTTCCGCAACGATGATTTCTTCGATGAGAACATCGGGATCTGTGCTATTTAATTGAACATGGGCAACGAGCAACGGTGTATAGCGGCTCCGAAGTGCTGAAAAACGCGACGTCTTATGTTTGATCGTCCGCATCAGCCGTTCGTAGACAGTTTGTTCAAAAACGGTATCATGAATCGTGTAGGACAGTGCAAAAAAACGATGGAAATCATGTGACGATTCCTCCCGCAAGACGGGATAACTCTCATCATAGTTCTCACAGAATTGACCGTACATCCTTCCACCTCGCCTTCTTTTATATAAATCGTTTTCCCTAAAATTGGCTTGTACAACCTTATTTTTAGACGAACAAAAAAAGGCGACAGAACATGTCCGTCGCCTCTCATTCTTTCAATTCGATTCAAACTCGTTGTCTCTCTAACAGACGGGAGAAGTAACCACCTTGATCCATTAGTTCATCATGTGAGCCTTCTTCGACGATGCCGTCCTTCGTGACGACAAAAATCTTATCGGCATTTCGAATCGTTGCTAAACGGTGGGCGATAACGAGCGTCGTCCGGTTCTCAGACAGCTCGGCAAGCGACTCTTGAATCAGTGCTTCCGTTTCTGTATCAAGCGCAGACGTCGCTTCATCAAGAATCAGAATCGGCGGGTTCTTGAGGAACATCCGCGCAATCGCGAGTCGTTGCTTTTGCCCACCCGACAATTTGAGTCCCCGTTCGCCGATTTGTGTCGCGTAGCCATCAGGTAGATCCGCGATCATCGGACCGAGATGGGCACGTTCTGCCGCTTGCACGATGTCTTCTTGCGTCGCATTCAGATCACCGTAGGCGATGTTTTCAGCAATCGTTCCTGAGAATAAAAAGACATCCTGCTGGACGATCCCGATTTGTTGTCGCAGAGACTCCTTCGTCATCTGCCGAATATCGATTCCGTCAATCGTGATTGCGCCATCTAGAACATCGTAAAAACGTGGAATCAATGAACAGATCGTCGTCTTCCCTGCCCCTGATGTTCCGACGAACGCAACGGTCTGACCCGGTTCGACCGTCAGATTGATATTCTCTAGAATGAGACGATCGGCTTCATAACCGAACGCGACATCCTTGAATGTGATGCCACCGTTCAACCGATCAACGACGAGTGCGTCTGGCGCATCCGGAATTGATGCATCCTCATCAATCATCGAGAGGAAGCGTTTGAAGCCAGCCATCCCTTTTGGATACATCTCAAGTAATGCGGTGATTTTGTCGATCGGCTTCAGCAGGATGTTCATATAAAGAATGAATCCAACGAGCTCTCCGGCCGTTAAAGCTTCGCGATACGTCAAGTACGCACCGACGACTAAGACGGCGAGCGTCATCAAACGGGTCGTCAAGTAAATGCCGGATAGACTCTTACTCATGACCTTGTACGCATTGATTTTCGACTGCCGGAACGTCGCGTTGTCTTTTTCAAAACGCTTGATTTCGTAAGCTTCGTTTGTGAATGACTGAACGACACGGACACCAGAGACACTGTCCTCGACGCGTGAATTGACTTCCGCGATGTTACCATACATCCGGTCCCACGATTTATTCATCCGGACGTTCGCATAGCTGATCAGCCAGATCAGGAATGGTACAGCGATGATTGTCACGAGCGCGAGTGGTACGTTGATCGTCAACATGATCGAGAATGCACCAAGCAATGTCATGACGGCAATGAAGGCATCTTCCGGACCGTGATGGGCAAGTTCCCCGATATCAAACAAATCATTCGTGATCCGACTCATGATATGCCCCGTCTTCGTATTGTCGAAGAAACGGAACGACTGTTTCTGCACATGGCTGAACAGTTGACGACGCATATCGGTCTCGATATTGATCCCGAGCTTATGCCCAAAATAGTTGACGACGAACTGCATCAACGTACTGATGATGTAGAGCGCTAATAGTCCGACGCTGACGAGGATGATCCAGTTCATCTCACCGTTTGGCAACAATGAGTCGATGAACCATTGGACAGCGAGTGGAAAAGCAAGTTCTAAAACCCCGACGAATAAGGCAGATATGAAATCGAGCCAGAATAATCGTTTGTGCGGGATATAATACTGATAAAAACGGCGTAACATGTGTAGCCTCCTTCCTAATACTCCTAGTGTACTTGAACTTTTTTGAAAATACTCATTCTACCTATTCGTTTTTTGAAAAACGGTATTACAGTTTTCCAGACAAAAATTATATTTTTAAATCAGGGGAATCAGCACTTTTTATGACAAAATGGTAACAACGATTTTCACCTATCTATTGGAAGGAGCTATGTCACGTGAAAAAGACTGTTCTCGCACTCACGACGCTCGCTTTGATCGGTACCACGGTTCCGGTTTCAGCCGCGTCAACGACACTGACTTTGACGGATAACGTCAACATTCGCACGGCTGCCTCGACTTCCGCGAAGGTCATCACGACGCTAAAAAAAGGTACGAAGCTGACAGCTGTCAAGAAAGTCAACAGCTGGTATGAAATCCGCTATCAGTCCAAACCAGCCTTCATCACTTCAGCATATGTCAAAACGACGACGGAAAAGGCTCCAACAACTACGACCTACATAACGAACACCGATGCCGTCAACATTCGCCAAAAAGCAACGACGAGTTCGAAATCACTCGGAAAACTGGCAAAGAACACAATCTTATCTGTTAAGAAAAAAACAGGAGATTGGTACCAAATCACGTATAAAAAGCAAACGGCTTACGTCCATGCGACGTTAGTCAGCAAAAAGACGTCGAACGTCACGACAGACTCCAAGCCACCAGCGACGACTCCCGTCAAAAAAGTCGTTAAAGCGGTTGATCGATCGAAAGTCTACACGGTCAATGCGAAGGAAGGCTTGAACGCACGGACTGCTGCAGCGACGAACGCAAAAATCTACAAGACATTACCGCATCAGACGGTGCTCGATGTCACAGGTGCCGTTGATTCGTGGTACCAAGTCAAGCTTGACGGAAAAGAAGCATATGTCGCTTCGACCTATGTCAAAGCTTCAACAAAAGCATCACCACCAACAACACCGACGACTCCCGGAGTCTCTTTGACGCCAGTTGATGCCTCGAAGACGTATCGCGTCAATGCACCAACCGGGCTGAACGTCCGCACATTGCCTTCGACGTCGTCTAAAGTCTTCACACAAGTCGGACACGGTTCGACAGTCAATGTCACAGGTGAAACGACAGGTAAAGATAGCGGCTGGTACCAGATCAAGATCGGAACGGGTCTCTACTATGTCGCGAAGAGTTACATCACGACGGGATCCGTCACGACGACGCCTCCGGTCACTCCGACGACACCTCCTGTGACGACCGTTCCTGGTTCGACATTGATGGAACGTGCCATCTCGATTGGTCAACAATATCTCGGTACACCATACGTCTGGGGATCAAGCAACCCCGTTAATGGTGGATTCGACTGCTCTGGATTCATTAACTATACGTTGAATGCCGCTGGCTATGCAGTCGGACGAACGAACGTCAACGGCTACTGGAACGATGATCGGTACCTCGGAGCGAAGTTATCAAAATTACGTCAACCGAAGCGCGGCGATATCATCTTCTTCGAAAACACATATGCTGCTGGTCCGACGCATATCGGAATCATGCTGAACAACGATCAGTTCATTCATGCCAATACACCGGCACTCGGCATCAGCCGTGTATCGGAACGTTACTGGACACAAAAACTGTTAGGGTTTAAATCACTTTAAACATTTCCTCATCCATCCCTTAGGATGGATGTTTTTTGTCTTCTCACTTTACTTTGGGATATACTGGATATGGAAAGGATGTGTCTGCATGTCTTATAAAACACTTTATGTTCGGCTCCTCTTTCTTGCCTTATTGATTTTTGGTGGCTCGATGATCTTGCATTATATCCAGACGGGAGACGTCTATGTCGGTCACTTGATTGTTTCCGTCGTCGCATGCGTCTTATTGATCTTCAGAAGAACGACATCCTCACACGAACAGGCATGAAGCGCACTCGCTTCATGCCTGTTTTTTCGTCATTGAATATTAACCAATGTTTGTATCTCTCGCTCAAGATCGCCTTTGAGGCGTTCACTTTGAAGATCATCCTTCAATCGTAAGACATCATTCAGCCGTTCCTGACCGACACCTTGTTGCATCGCCAGTACGAGCGTCCGCAACATCATCGCTTGGTCGAACCCACTCGCCGCAAGCCAGTCATCTTGCATCTCCCATATCTTATCGACGCTCTGCTGAAGCGTCTGATTCGGTAATTCGATGCCGTTCACAAGGAGATGGACTTCGAGTTGTCCGATGTAATGTTTCGCGTCGTCGATCGCCACAGTAACGAGTTTTTCCCACGCCATCTGCATGCCGGTCGTATCGTTTTCAAAAATCGCGATGAGTCCTTTCGTCAAATCGACTTCAATCCGTCCAACGGCAGTCGTTTCACTAAATGCAAAAAACTGCTCCAATCGATCAAACTCTTGCTGTGATTGTTCGATTTCCCCTTCTAGATATAAAAACAGTCCGAGAAAACGTTGAAACGAAATGACATGATAATAGACATCTTGCTCCCGCATATACTGAACCCCTTCACGCAATAAGGCGATCGCTTCTGTGTAGTGATCATCGAACAAACTTGCTCGAAGTGCACGCAAGATTTGGAAATTTAAATAGGTTTTCGGTGCAAGTGGAATCTCGCGTGGTACATCCATTGCTTCGATCAGCTCGTATGCTTCCTTTGTCCGTTTGAGATTGAATAAAAAATAAACTTTCGAGATCTGAACGAGCAACTGCTCATCTTGACGACCGAGCTGTCGAAAAATCTGCTCCGCTTGGTCGTAATACGTCAAACCAAGCTCCGGATTCTTCGTTCGGAGGGCATCGCCGTATTTATGGTAGACCTGCCCTTGCCAATAAGAAGTCGTTTCCGGAACCAAGTAAGGTTTTAGCAGTTCCTGAATTTTTTCGTCTGAAAAATATGGGGTATGCCGCGAACGGATTGTTTCGATGAGTTCCCGCATCTGAACATCCCGCGGATCAAGCATCAATTCTTCGACCGTCACCTGTAATCGCCTAGCAATCGCCTGTAGTGCGGGTACAGACGGTGTCGCTTTCCCATTCTCGACCATACTGAGCATTGACTTCGTGATGATGCCGGTCGCAACATCCGTTTGCGTCATTTTTTTCTGTTTTCGGATCTGTTTGATACGTTCCCCTAACACACTAGTCACTCCTTTTATCATAAAAGTTAAATTATATTGAACTTTATCTTTACATTTTTCTTCCACTCCTTTATTCTACACTAAAGTTCAATAAAATTTAACTCTGAAGGAGTGAACAGGATGTCATTTAATTTAAAGCGTGTCTTATTCGGAAAGTTTTGTTCATTATTCGCAGCTAGTCTCTTTACGTTCGTCGCCGGATTAACCGTCTTACGGGAAACATCGTCTGGTTTTCAGTTTGCGCTCGTCCTGCTTGCAGGATCAGTGCCACGGATTTTGCTCTCACCGGTTGCTGGTGTCCTCGCTGATCGTTGGAACCGGAAACGAATCATCGTCATGACCGAAAGCTTAAGTGCACTCGTCTTGTTTGGACTTTTGTTCTATTCGCTACTAGCCCCTCTACATACCGTTCATTACATCGTTGCTAGTGTCCTCTTGACGAGCCTGTCGACGTTCCTGTCCGTTACCTTATCAAGCTCGTTACCGCGACTCGTAGAAGAAGAGGAGTTACAACGCGGGAACGCACTCTTCTCGACGATTCAATCGACCTCAACGATCACTGCTCCACTCGTTGCGGGATTGCTCATCGCCACTGTCTCCATCACGCAATTCTTGATCTTACCGTTTCTCTTGTTTGCCTCTGCTGCCTGGTGGAATAGCCGCCTCCGCTTTCTTGCAGTGGATACCTCTCCTCTAGCTACTACCGATACTCCGTCTTTCGTCTCGGAGTTTAAAGAGGGCTACCGCTATCTGTTCCGTCAACCAGTATTGACGACACTCGTCCTGATGGCGATCGTCCTGAACTTCTTTTTTGTCGCTTTCGAAATCTTGTTACCGATCATCTTGCTCGATCGACTGCAATTCACACCATTTCGGTTTGGAATGGTCGAGTCCGCACTAGGTGCCGGTCTTCTTGTCGCTTCGTTGCTTCTTGCTTTACCTCGCTTTACGGTGAAACGTTCGTTACGCACGATATTCGAGTCGCTCTTTTTAATCGCCTCTTGTTATGCGCTTCCTGCACTTGCTCTACTCGGCTATGTTCCATCTGCTCTACTACTACCTTTTTTCATGATTCTATTATTCATCGACGGCATGCTCGTCTTACGGATGAACATTCCACTACAGCTCATCGTTCAAAAACAGACCGATCCGGCTTACCTCGGACGTGTCATCGGTGTGCTGGAATCGATTGCAATGGCGATGATGCCGATCGGTACCCTATTGTTTGGTTTACTCAGTGATCATGTATCTATCATCGTGCTACTTGGAGTCGGTACAGTCGGCTTATTCGGTGCAGCATCATTCGGATTCCTCCGACTTCGTAAAGACATCTTATCCGAGAGCATTCCTGTAGCAGAAGCAAAAAACACGTCCTCCCTCACTTCGTGAGAAAGGACGTGCGTATCGGTCAGACCGTCGCTTTGACGGCATCCATGATTAATTTCAATGATTGTTGTTTTGCTTCCTTGTCAGCGATCATCGAAGCGATCATTACTTCGTCTGTGCCATAGGAATCAGCGAGCTCTTGCAATTGTTTTGCAACGGATTCCGGGTTACCAACGATCATCCGCTTCCGGTTTTCAGCGATCCGGAATTGGTCTTGGAACGTATACGGATACGCCGCTGCCTCTTCTGGAGTTGGCGTTCCTGTCGACGAGACCCCTTTTTCAAGTAGGAGGAGTGACAGATCCAGGCTTGAAGCTAACCGTTCTGCTTCTTCCGTCGTTTCAGCACACGTCACGAAGATCGAGACGAGCGTTTGTGGTGTCTCATTGAACGACGTCGCCATGAAGTTATGACGGTAGTAGTCCATCACTTCTTGTCCACCTTGTCCATTGATGAAGTGAGCAAAGGCAAATCCGAATCCGCGTTGTGCGGCGTTCAAGGCACTACCACCACTTGATCCAAGCAACCAGCCTTCTGGTGTCGTATCGACTTCTGGTGTTGCGACGAGTCCCGCGAACCGGTGTCCGGCAGGCGCTCCGTCTTTCAAGTAATCGACGAGATCATCGAGTTGTTCGCCGTAATCGGCTCCACCAAAACGTGGCGACGATCCTTCTTGCAACGCACGTGTAGCAAGCGGCATACCGCCCGGTGCCCGACCGAGGCCAAGGTCGATCCGGTTTGGTGCAAGCCCTTCAAGGACACGGAAGTTCTCTGCGACTTTATAGGCACTATAATGCGGCAACATGACACCCCCTGAACCGAGGCGAATCTGTTTCGTCACTGCCGCCATGTAGGCGATCAAGACTTCCGGGCTTGAACCAGCCAGTGTTTTAGCGAAGTGGTGCTCAGATACCCACAAGCGATGATAGCCGAGTTCGTCCGCGATTTTCGCGAGCTCGACCGTTTCGTGTAAGGCATCAGATGGGGATTGTCCTTTAGAGACCGGGGATTGGTCTAAAATACTAAGTTTCATGTATGTCTCTCCTTTTTCTTTCGAATGCGTACCTACACTGTACGCCTCCTCGTTGTACGGTGCAACGAAACTGCTTCTTTCTGTCATGGGGACGTTTTCATTTTGAAATTCAGGGAACAATGCCTAAGTGAGCATAAAAATCTAACGAATGAGGTGGAGTTACATGTCAACCCATACTACAAATCAAGAAGCAGTCGAAACGGTCAAGAAACTGATTGATAAAATCGAAACAGCGATGCTGACGACGATTTCAACAGAAGGGCTCGTATCGCGTCCGATGCAAACGCAGGATATCGAATTTGATGGCGACCTCTGGTTCCTCACTTCAAAAGAAACAGACAAGTATCAAGAACTACTTAAGAATCCGAGTGTTAACGTCGCATACGTCGACAAATCATACGTCTCGATCCGTGGGACAGCAGAACTCGTCGAAGACATCGAACGAAAAAAAGAGCTCTGGAGCCCACGCTACGAAGCATACCTTGGAACGACATACGAAGATCCGAAAGTCGTCTTGATCAAGGTCAACACGGAAGCTGCTGAATACTGGGAAACGGGAAACACGACGAAGTCCGTCAAACAAGTCTTGAAGAAAGTCGTCGGCAAAGACGATGAGAACGAAATCAATAAAACAGTCGACTTGTCTTGACGAGTTAAACCCGCGCAGCTTGCGTGGGTTTTTTCGTGTGAAGATAGTCGTTTTTCTCAAAATGATGTAACATAATAAAGTGAACTAATACGTAACTTAACTAAAAGGAGTACAATCATGGGAGAATTTTTTACATTATTACGCCGGGGAAACCGGTCGGCGCTGACGGCAGGCATCGTTAACTCCGTCATCGCTATCATCAAGGCAATTGCCTACGTCCTGACGGGAAATGTCGCGATGTTCGCGGAGATGATGCATACGCTCGGGGACGCTGCCAACCAATTTTTTGTCTTCATCGGTTCTGCCCTCAGTAAAAAGGCACCGACGAAACGATTCCCGAACGGCTTCGGTCGTCTCGTCAATCTCGTCTTGCTCGGTGCCATCCTCTTCGTCGGTATCATGGCGTACGAGACAATTCATGAAGGGATCGCCCACATCATCGAACCGACGGAATCAACTGGCTTTTGGATCACGTTGTCTGTCTTGTTCGTCGGTGTCGTCTTAGAGAGTGGCGTTTTCGTGAAAGCGATGCAAGAGATCGCACACGATGCGAAGTTAGACTCGAAAGGACCACGCTTGATTCTTGACAGCTTCCGCTCACTCAAACAAGCAAAACCCGCCACACGCCTTGTGTTTCTGGAAGATTTGGTCGCAACGGCCGGTGGCATCGTCGCAATGATTGCCGTCATCATCTCGCATGTAACACCGTTTCATCAGGCAGAAGGAATTGCTTCGATCCTCATCGGACTGATGATGTTTTACGTCGTCGGGAATGTCTTCCTGCAAAACGCAGCTGGTGCACTAGGTGAAGCCGATGAGACGATGGCAGCACGTCTCGGTGGACTAATCATGAAGGACCCTGACGTCAAGGACATCAGTAAACTCGAAGTCATTAAGGAAGGCGATCATTTCCACGTCGAAGTCGAGATTGAAGTCGACCCGACGTTGACAATCGCACAAGCGGACGACATCAAGGACCGTCTCGAACTCCAGATTCGCCTGCAACAAGGTATCATCGATGTGACGATTGGATTTGATGAAGACGATAAGATTCAACAGTATGTCGTTGCTACGGACGAAACATGACACCATTCACGCAAGATGTCCTGATTATCATTCGTTCGATCCCTGCTGGTCGGGTCATGACGTACGGGCAAGTCGCTCGACTCGCCGGTCATCCGCGTAGCGCCCGACAAGTAGCGCGGATTCTTCACAGTATGAGTAAGACGGAACGTCTACCGTGGCACCGCGTGCTTGCTGCTGGCGGAAAACTATCGCTTGAAGGCGATGAACAGCGACTGGCACTTGAAGCAGAGGGGGTCGAGTTCCTGACCGCCCGTCAACTCGATTTATCGCGTTATCAAGTCAAAAGTGAATAGATACAACAAGAGAGGGATGACCGGTTCGCAGACCAGTCATCCCTCTCTTTTTATCGTCATGAATCACGCTTTCGACGTACTCGAAGCTACAGCGATTTGCCGACGTACTTCTGCTTCTAATTGTGGTTCCGGTGGTTGCCAGCCTTCCGGTTTCATGACCTTTTGGTCCGATTCCCGGAAGATTGGTTTTCCGTCCGGTCCAAGCTTCGCCATGTTCGCACGCTGGACGATCTCGAACAATGGAGCCGGATCAAGCCCGATCTCAACGAAGCTTCCCATGATGAAGTAGAGGGCGTCCGTCAAGGCATCCCCTTGTCCGACGAGCCGTTCGACATCTGTTTCGGGTTGTTTCATCTGAAGCGATTTTTCGACCGCTGTATCAAGTCCTGACTTGAAACGTTCGATCGCTTCGAGAAATTCTGCTTCACTCGTCGCCGATTGATGTAGGAACTCAACGACCGCTTCTTCTGCCGTCCAGGTCGAGCGTTTGATTCCACGATCGACCGTCATAGGTGTTGGCGTCGTTGCGCCAGGGTGTGAAAACACACGGTGGAATTCCTTTACGTCTTGATAATAATTTGTCATAACCGATCATCCCCTTTTACCGAATGTCTCCATTCTAACAGGTTCAGAACCGGAGTTCGACTCATTGATGAACGACGTCGAGTAAGGCCATCCCACGCGTGATCAATTCATCTCGCTGCTCAGATGTCGCTTTTAAGCGCTCGAGATCTGCAATCAGACGTGGTTGATCGACTTCATCCGCTAACTCAAGTAATTCAAGACGGAGTAACCAAGCGTCCGGTAACTGGACGAGTGTCTGATCGATCAGTTGCGGTAACCGTTCTCGTCCGGCACGACCTTCGCGAATCTCGCGGACGACTTCGAAGATCGGATCAGCCGCTGTCAACGGACGTTCGATTCGTTCGAACTCGACCGTTTCCGGAATCGGCTTCAGTGCTTCAACTTCCGTTCCCGGGAATGCTGACGTGATGTCACCGACGATCAATTCCATCCGGTCCATCGTCATCGTTTTCCCGTCGTTTGCAAGCGTCGCTGCTTCTAAGACGACGAGCGCCCGATTTCCATTGACGTTTTGAATCGCTGTGATGTCTCCTGTGACATGAACATTTCCTTCCGCCCAGTCGAGACGTTCACCGACTTTGACTTGCATCAATACTTCGTTCAATTCCTTGCCGTGAAGGAGTGTAAAGCCTTCCGGATGATCTGCAAGTCCTTGACCTGTCAACACTTCACCGTTCGCAGCAAGCGCTGTCGGTCCAGTTAGTTTGACGAGATGCAGCGAATCGTGAATCTCTTGCGTTTCAGGAACACCGACAAGCGAGAGACCACTGTCGAAGACGAGCGTCGATAGGTTACCTGATTCGACCGCTTTCGTCAGTCCGTGGATACCACCGCGGATGTAAGACATCGACTGTGCGAATTCTTCGAGTGCATCGCGGAGCTGTTCGAACGATTCACAGACGAAGAGTTCTTTTTGCATGCTCGTCACGTCATGTTTCGTCGCAAGTGCTTTCTCAAGCGAGAATGGATGTTTAACGACCGCGTCCGTCAAACAGTGGCGACTTTCACCGACGGATGATAAAAGACCTGCCCCGTAGATTTGTGGGTTGTCGATATCACCAATCAGACCGAATTCAACCGTCCACCAGAACAGACGTGAGATTTCGTTCGCTTCCGAAATCCCTTTGACGTGTGTCCGTGTCTCCGCGAGTTCGACTTCAGCTTGCTCGATATCGGCTGGCGTCGAGAACGGGCTCTCTTTGACGATCGTCAATTTCTTTAGTGCCTTGAACACGTCATGCTCGGCTTTATGGTTAAAGGCATGTGCTCCGATCTCACCGAAGCGTCGAACGAATTCCGCGTAGACCGGATTCATCAAGATTGGCGCATGCCCTGCTGCTTCATGCAAGATATCTGGCGCTGGTGTGTAAAGGATGTTATCGACCTTCCGAATGTCGGTCGCAATCGGCAAGAGACCGTGCCCTTGAAAATCGAAGAAGGCGACACCAGGAATGAGACCATCAACAGCGACTGTTCCCCAGCCACCACGGCTTAGGTTCGCTGTCATCTCACGCACGTCTGGAATCCGTTCCGGGCTGATGCCCGATGCAGCAAGCCCTTCGAGGTATGCCGGATGTGCTGTATCTTGTAATGTATTTAAATTCAGTCGCATGACGTATCTCCAAACGGCATGATCCGTTGGTGTGTAGTCTTCGTAGTGCTGTGGTGCGACGTGTGGACGTAAATGACTTGGAATGATTGGTGTAGACATATGAGTTCCCCCTTGAATGAATGATAGATAACAAAAAAGCCCCTGCCGAACATATTGTTCGACAGGGGCGACGAAAGCCGCGGTACCACCCTGATTACCCAGTCATCGACTGAGTCACTCATGATCGGGATAACGGTTTGCTCCGCTCGCTTACGCAAGAAGCTCAGAAACTGTAATTCAACACCATCTGTGTACACGTTCGCAGCGCCACGTGCTCTCTGAAACAGGGAGATGGTCTTTACTTCGGTTTCATCATCGCTTAATCTTTCGTTCTGTTATGCTGTTATACTGTTATGCTTTTAGCAAGTAAAGTATCGTTAAGGAGGACTATACGCTTACTTTTTACTTTCGTCAATGGCTTTTTTACGTTTAAATCGATTAAATGTTTTATCGCGGACTGATTTTTGTTCGATCGTCAGTGATGTGATATGACGACGAAGCGCACCGTTGAGCCGTTTTTCGAATGCTTCAAGCTCTTGGATCCACTCATTCATCGAGACGACGATCGGTAAGATTTCCATGATGACTTCTTCCTCGAGTTCATCGCGGTCAAGGAAAGAGTGCTTGACGAAGGCGATGTTCTCTTTGACGAGATCCTCCATCGCGAGTGGTTCTTCCGTCAACAAGAGATCATATGTCAGCAAGACCTTCTCTTGTCGCTGTGCGATATGCATCAAGTGATAAAACAATTCACTCCGAAGATCGTCCGCAATCGAGTCAAGGGCCTTCTCTCGCTCTCTGAAGCGCTCTGCCGTCGCGACACCACGTTCGAGGCACGATTGCATATGTTTGAGAATCAAGAGGTTCCGTAAGAGCGAGGCGTGCTTCTGACGCGTTCCTCGAATCTCTTCCTTGTGTAGGTTGAACAAGTTTTGTGTCTCAAGGAGCGAATTTGACATTTTATCAATCGCTGCCCGGTATGGAGCAACTTTTCCTTCGAAGGCAATCGCTCGCGTGACGACGAGCAGCTTTTCGAAGAGTTTCGTCGCTTTTTGATAGTAGACATTGCCATAGCGCGGCGGGAAGATCAGCGCATTGATGCCAAGCGCACAGCCGATCCCGAGCATGACGAGCAAGTAACGGATCAAGACGACTTGCCAAAGTGGCTCGGTCGCTGTCGCCACACTTTCGAGAATGACGATGATCATCAAGACGACGTGTGGAATCGTCCGCCCGAAACCAAAGGCTAGCAAGATCGAGATCGCTGCCATGATGACGATTCCGATCGCGAGCGGATTCGCTGGATTATCCCCTAAAATCCAAAGTGCGAGTAAAGTCAAAAAGGCACCAATCAAGTTGGCTTCTGCTTCCTCGAGAAATTGTTTCCATGTCTGATAGACCGAAGGCAGGAGTGTCGTCGCTGCCGAGATTGCAGGCAGGATCGGGCTGAGGTTGAACAGATTACTGATCAACAGCGCCAAGATGACCGCAAGACCTGTCTTGATGGTCCGTGGTCCGATTTGTAAGGATTGTCCACCCATGTCCATCCCTCCTTCTTATTCAGTATGCCCTCTATTCTTCACCGTTAGCCGTCAAAATTCAACAAAAAATCCCCTCCGCTTGAAAACGGAGAGGATTTAGATGAATTATGATGCTTTCGTACCTGTTCCTTCTGTCATTTCCGCTTTCGCGACCGATTGGTCAACAAGCGGTTTTTTAAGGAAGGATAGGATTGCCGCACCGACGAGTGAACCGATGAGGATCGCACCCGCGTAACCGACGATCGCCATGACCGTACCTGATGGACCATCAAGTAACGGGAAGACGAAGATACCGCCGTGTGGTGCCGGGAGCAAGACGCCGAAGACGATCGTCAACGCACCAGCGATCGCTGAACCAATGACACTTGACGGAATGACACGGAGTGGATCGGCTGCTGCGAATGGAATCGCACCTTCTGTGACGAACGATGCACCCATTGCGTAAGCAGCGATACCTGCTTCACGTTCTTGCGGCGTGAATTTCTTACGTGCGAACAATGTTGATGAGAAGGCCACGATGAGTGGTGGAACCATCCCACCTGCCATGACGGCTGCCATGACTTCCGTGTTACCTGCTGTAAGAGCAGCTGTACCGAATACATACGCTGTTTTGTTGATTGGACCACCCATGTCGATTGCCATCATACCTGCGACGAGCATACCGAGGAGGATTGCGTTCCCACCACTGAGTCCGTTCAGTGAATCCGTGAGCCATGTCATGAACTTCGCGATCGGCTCATTGATGACGAGTAACATGATCATCCCTGTGATGAATGAACCAAACAGTGGATAGAGCAAGACTGGTTTGATTCCTTCAAGAGCTGCCGGGAGACCTTTGAAGACTTTAACGAGTAAGAGCACAACGTAACCAGCAAGGAAACCGGCAATCAATCCACCGAGGAAACCAGCATTACCGTTGCTTGCAAGGAAACCAGCGATCAGACCAGGAGCAAGACCTGGTTTATCAGCGATCGACATCGCAATGAATCCAGCGAGAATCGGAATCAAGAGACCGAACGCGGCTTGTCCGATCGTCATTAACTGAGCAGCGAACTCGTTGTATGACGGATCATCCGGGTTCGCAGAGTTGATTCCCCAGAAGAAGCTGATCGCGATCAAGAGACCACCAGCGACGACGAGTGGCAACATTGCGGATACCCCACTCATTAAGTGTTTGTAGAATCCACCACGAGCTGGTTTTGAACTTTCGCTTGAACCGCTCGCTTTATAAACAGGTGCGTCCTGTTTGACGGCACGGTTGATTAATTCTTGTGGTTTACGAATTCCTTGTGCGACCGGTACTTCAACGACGTGTTTCCCGTTGAAGCGATCCATCTCAACCGCTTTATCCGCAGCGACGATGATCGCTGTCGCATCGTTGATGTCTTGTTGTGTCAAACCGTTCTTGACGCCTGTCGATCCGTTCGTCTCGACTTTGATGCGGACACCCATCTCTTCTGCTTTTTGGCGAAGGGCATCAGCCGCCATATACGTGTGTGCAATCCCTGTCGGACAAGCTGTGACAGCAAGGATATACGGTGCGTCTTGGTCAACATTGTCGCTTGAGACGTCAACTGGACCTTCTTCTTCACGTTCCTTCGCTTCGATTGCTGCGATGACTTCGTCTTTCGTTTTAGCCGCAAGGATCGTATCGCGGAAGTTCATATCCATCAGATAAACCGATAGCTTCGAAAGTGTTTCAAGGTGCGCATTATCTGCGTTCTCACCCGCTGCGATCATGAAGAACAACCGACTTGGTTGACCATCGAGTGCTTCGTAGTCAACACCTGCCGAACGACCGAAAGCGATCGCTGGTGTTTTGACTGCTGCTGTTTTTGCGTGTGGAATGGCAATGCCTTCCCCTAAACCTGTCGTACTTTGCGCTTCCCGTGCGAGAATCGCTTCTTTATATGCCGAGCGATCGTTCAGTTTTCCTGCCCGATCGAGGACGTTGACGAGTTCGTCGATGACAGCGGCTTTAGATGACGCTTGTAAATCGAGCTGAATCGTATCACGTGTCAAGAGATCAGTAATTTTCATGAGTAGTCACACTCCTTTTAGGATTGAATGAGTTCAACGACGTTGACGTCTACGAGGAGACGATCGATATCTTCCTTTGTACAAAGACCAAAGGAATAAGCAGACGCGCTACCAGTCGTCACCGCATAACGGAACGCTTCTTCTGGTGATTTACCGAGCGCGTGGCTGGCGACGAATCCAGCGACGAGTGAATCTCCGGCACCGACGGAATTGACGAGCTTCCCTGCCGGTGTGTTTGCCGTATAGGCACCTTGACGATTGACAAGTAGTGCTCCGTCTCCTGCAAATGAGATGACGACGTTCTCGGCACCACGCTCGACGAGCTGCTGGGCGTATGGAACGGCCATCTCCTTCGACGTAATCTCGACGTCGAAGATTTCACCGAGTTCATGGTGATTCGGCTTGATTAAAAATGGACCGAGCGGTAAGACTTCAAGCATCGCTTCCTTCGTCGTATCGACAGCGAAGCGGACGTTCCGTTCATTCAGGATCGTCGCGATATGACGATAGAGATCATGCGGCAGACTGCTTGGGATACTACCTGCGAAGACGACGATGTCACCGGCTTCCATCGTCTTGAATCGGGATAATAAATGCTCCAGCTCTTCCGGTTGAATCTTCGGTCCCGCTGCATTCAACTCAGATTCTTGATCGGCGCGAATCTTTACGTTGATCCGCGTCTCATCTTGAATCGGTGTGAAGTCCGTCAACACGCCTCGTTTCTCGAGTTCCGTCCGGATGAATTGTCCGGTACTTCCTCCAAGGAATCCGAGTGCTTGTGTTTCCACCTCATAGTTTTTTAGGACGAGAGAGACGTTGATCCCTTTCCCTCCGGCCACTTTTTCCGCCTGTTCGACACGATTGACTTGTCCTGCCTCAAATACCGGTAACGTGACATAATAGTCGATTGATGGGTTGAGTGTCAGTGTATAAATCATTTCGCGTTCACCACCTCTGTGTATTGACTGTATTTCGCTTCTTGCTCACTGGATGTCGTCGTGATGATCGTCGCTGCTTGCAAGGACGCCACACGACTGAAACTGATCGCATCCAGCTTCGTCTCATCGACGAGTACATACGATTGTTTTGCTAATTCGATCGCTGTCTTCTTTACGAGTGCCTCTTCCGGATCTGGTGTCGTGAAGCCTTGTGCCGGATGAACACCGTTCATCCCAAGGAACGCGACATCAAAATGGTAAATCAACATTCCTTCACGTGCGTTGTAACCGACGAGTGCTTGCGTTGAATGCTTGAGTTGCCCTCCGACGACGAACGTCGGGATACGGTGATAGAGTAACGTGTTCGCTAGAGGAAGACTGTTCGTTACGACCGTAATCGCCTTCTCTTCGAGATACGGAACGATGGCAAGCGTCGTCGTTCCGGCATCGAGATAGACATACATCCCGTCTTCGATCAGATCGGCAGCCGCTCGCGCGATCCGTTCCTTCTCTTCGACGTGTTGGTCACTCTTCTCGAAATAACTCGGTTCTTCAATTTGCAAATGGTTCGCTGTCGCGCCCCCGTGCACCCGACGCAGATGACCTGCTGTCTCGAGTTGTGATAAATCCCGACGAATCGTGGATTCACTCGCACCGGTTTGTTCGACGATCTTTTGCATCTTGACGACTTCTTCTCGGGCTAAAAGCTCAAGGATGAGTTGATGGCGTTTTTTGGTTAACATAAGGTTTCCCTCCGCATCTTTAATATAAAGCGTTTACATCTAAAAATCAATCAAAAACGTTCAAAATTTATATAAATTCTTTATAAAACGTTCAAAATACGACTTTTTTCGACATGAAACCGTTCTTATAGTTTCATTATACATCAAAAACGGTCATTTTATGACTGTTTTATTGGTTAGAATCAATCATTTTTTAAATTTTTGATGATTTTCACAAAATAAAAAACCACTTTCCAAAGCAACTTGGAAAGTGGTGAATGAAAATCGGTCATTTCAGTCATCTTCGTTCACTGGACTTCATTTTGCAAGCGACCGATTCCTTCAATCGATACTTCGACGACATCCCCTGTCTGAAGGTAGACCGGTGGTTTCATGCCGTGACCCACACCAGCCGGAGTGCCTGTCGCAATGATGTCCCCTGCTTCAAGTGTCATCCCGCGTGACACTTCAACTAAAATCGTTACGACATCACGCAACATCAAGGCCGTTGATCCCGATTGACGGAGTTCCCCGTTCACACGCGTCTCGACGAGGGCGTCACGCGGATCAAAGCTGTCCGCTGAGACGATGACCGGTCCGAACGGACAGAACCCATCGAGTGATTTGCCACGGAAGAACTGGACGTGTTCTTTTTGTAAGTCCCGCGCTGTCACATCATTGACGATACTGTAGCCAAACACGTGATCAAGTGCATTCTCAGGTGTCAGATCACGCCCCGTCGTGCCGATGATGATGGCGAGTTCACCTTCATAATCCAGTTGCTGTGTCAAATCCGCATGCCGCTCAATCGATTCGAACGGACCAACGATCGATGTCGGTGCTTTCGTGAACAAGACGAATTTCCCCGCTCCCGCCGTATCCATCTCCTTGATATGATCGGCGTAGTTCTTGCCGACACAGATGACGTTTCGTGCCGGAATATACGGTGCCAGTTTTCGAACATCCCCTTTAAGTTGTTGCGCGATATCTAAATCAAGATCAACATCGAACTCACGTGAAATCACTTCAAACAATGAATCCGTATAGACTTGTGCCGTCACATCATATGTAGAGCCATCCCGTTCAACCCCGATCCCTACTTTTCCTTCTTGCTCAAATCGAAACCATTTCATCTTAACTGCCCCCTTTTGTTTTTAGTATAGCGAAACCAATCAACGGACGCACTTCTCATCGTCAATCTGAAGGAAACAAAAAAAGCGGTCGACATCGTGTCGACCGCTTCTTCCTATCCTCTTCCTTTTTCCTCATGCGATTCGCTGCGCTAATCGATCGACGAGCGCTTGCGACTCTTCGTTCAATCCAACGAGTTCAACTTTTTTGCCAAGTCGTTCGTATTTCAAGACGACGTTTTCGATTGCTTCGATAGCGGAATCATCAAACAAGTGACACGCTGAGAAATCGAGCGTGATGACAGACGATGGATCAGTTTCGAGCTGGAACTGTTCTGCAAATGCTGTCGTCGATGCGAAGAACAACGGTCCACGAATCGTATAACGGACTCGATCTGTTTGCTCCTTGCGCTCGACTTGAATACGAGAAATTTTTGACGCAAATAATAACGCAGCAAGCAAGATTCCGACAAGAACGCCCATTGATAAATCGTTCGTCAATACGGTGACGAGAACGGTTGCGAGCATGACAGCAGAATCACTCTTCGGTGACGTCTTGAGCATCTTGAATGATCCCCAGTCAAACGTCGCATACGAGACGAAGAACATGACGCCGACGAGTGCTCCCATTGGAATCGTCATCAATAGATCGTTCATCGTAAACATCAACAGCATCAGGAACACACCCGCTGTCAACGTCGACAATCGACCACGCCCACCGGACGTGACATTGATGACCGATTGACCGATCATCGCACAGCCCGGCATGCCACCGAACATACCAGCGATGATGTTCGCAATTCCTTGTCCGCGTGATTCTATTGCTTTGTTTGACGTCGTATCCGTCATCTCATCGACGATTCGTGCTGTCAGCAACGATTCGATCAACCCGACGAATGCAAGTGACAATGCATACGGGAAGATGATTTGGAGCGTCTCAAGCGAGAACGGAACATCCGGCAAGAAGAAGCTTGGTAACGCCGCTTCGATTTGCCCCATGTCCCCGATGACTCGTGTATCGAGTGAGAAGACGACCGTCAACACTGTCATGATCGTGATCGCAACGAGTGGTGCCGGGATCGCTTTCGTCACGCGTGGGAATAACAAGATGATGGCGAGTGATGCGGCGACCATTGCGTACATGATCCAGTTCTGTCCTTCGAATTGCGGCAGTTGTGCCGAGAAAATCAAAATCGCTAAAGCATTGACGAATCCGACCATGACGGATCGAGGAATGAACCGTAATAACTTAGCAATTCCTAAAAATCCGAACGCGATTTGTAGAATTCCGGCAAGGATACCGGCAGCTAGTAAATAATCGACACCATGGTCCTTGACGAGCTGGACGACGACGAGTGCCATCGCACCGGTCGCAGCTGAAATCATTCCGGGACGACCGCCGGCAATCGAGATGACGATCGCAATGATGACGGAAGCGTATAAACCGACCATCGGATTAACGCCAGCGATCAGCGAAAACGCGATTGCTTCCGGAACGAGTGCCAAGGCAACGACGATTCCGGATAGCAAATCCGCTTTTGGTTGCAGGAACCACTCTTTTTTCCATTGAGTAAACATATGATGATTGAGACCCCTTTTCTAACATGAATGGTCTCAGTGTAATCCGATTAGTTTCAAAAAGCAACCTTTTTAGGAAGTTTTGGTCCGCACACGGGCAATCTCATCGACCATCGCCTTATAGGTCGCCATGATTTCCTGACCCGCAAAGACCGGATCTTCGTCCATCGTCTCGAGTGCACGGCGTAGAAGATGAATTTTCGGTTTCTTCCGTTCGAGTAGTTCTTCATAGATGAAATCAAGAACCTCTTCATGGGCTTCCTTCGATTCATCGGAAATCGATGACAAGGTAATCAAGCGCTTCATATGCGCACTCGTCTTCTCGAACAAATCCTTCCGAATGACGACTTCATCTTGTGGACGATCGAGCCAAACGGATAGGAAACGCGGGGGAATCAACTGTTCTTCTGTCCGACTGACGTCTTCGACGAGATGCGTCAATCGATTGAATACGTAACGGACGACCCGTTCCGGTTGTGTGTTCGGTTCGGATTGACGGAAGAAGTACATCGCATATTGCAACATCCCTGTATAAATGACCGCTAAATCTAGAAGATACGGTTCCTTCGTCTGACCGAATAAATCACGTAATCGTTCGAACGTCCATTCGATCTCGAGAAGACGGTTATTCTCCATGAACGTCTTCAGTTCTTTTTCATTCGA
The DNA here is from genome assembly GCF_018618915.1 of Exiguobacterium sp. s91. Lineage (NCBI taxonomy): Bacteria > Bacillati > Bacillota > Bacilli > Caryophanales > Exiguobacterium > Exiguobacterium sp. s91. The sequence continues at coordinate 1,813,973 of NZ_JACSMZ010000001.1, forward strand.
AGCAATCGCCTCTTCGAACAACGTATACAATTTATATTTTTGCATCAGTTCCAAGTAACAGTTACCTTGTTGGATGAACGTCTCATAATCCGAAACATCTCGTCCGACGAGAATTTCTTTGCGTGCCGTCCGCATCTTTTCAAAGACGGTATTAAATACATCAATGAATAATTCATTTTTAGAGGAGAAGTAGTTATAGAACGTTCCCTTGGAAACGTTACTGTGCTCAAGAATGTCCTGGATGGACGTCGATTGATAACCTTTTTCGACGAATAGCTGATAGGCAGCATCTAGTAGTTGTTTCTTTTTTGGATTCATGGTCTTGTCCTTTTCTGTTCAAATGATTGCAATGGTTTACCAATCACTTATTTTAGTGTATGAAGCAAATAATTTGAATTCATTCGACTTGGACTGGTAAGATAGCCAAGTTAGTTATAGAATTCAAGTCTAACATTTTAGACTCATAGTACAAAAGGAGCATAACGAAATGCAATCAAGCAAGCAATCATCACGACTTTATTTAATTTTAACTGTCCTTATGGCAGGTGCGTTCGTTGCGGTCCTGAACTCAACGTTACTTAATATCGCCTTACCGTCGATCATGGGATCATTCGGTATTCAGGCAAGCACCGCCCAGTGGTTGACGACGGGCTATATGCTCGTCAACGGAATCATGATTCCGACGTCAGCATTCCTTGTCCAGAAGTTTTCGACACGTCAACTGTTCTTGACGGCGATGACGCTGTTCTCACTCGGTACGATCATCGCTGGACAAGCACACGTCTTCCCGCTTCTACTCGGTGCGCGGATGATGCAGGCATCTGGTTCTGCGATCATGATGCCACTGCTAATGAACGTTCTTTTGACCGGTTTCCCGATCGAAAAACGCGGACAAGCAATGGGAATCTTCGGACTTGTCATCACGTTTGCCCCAGCCATCGGACCCACATTGTCCGGCTGGATTCTTGAACATTATGAGTGGCGGATGCTGTTCCATCTCGTCACTCCGATCGCATTACTCGTGCTCTTCACGGGTGCCTTCTTGTTGAAGAAAGAGACGGTTCGTAGCACATTGAAACTCGATTTATTTTCACTCGTTCTCTCAAGCTTTGGTTTCGGTGGATTGCTGTATGGATTTAGTTCCGCTGGTTCTGCCGGATGGGGGTCTTGGACGGTCATCGGATCGTTGATCATCGGTGTAATCAGTCTGACTTCCTTCATTATACGTCAATTCATGCTCGAAGAACCGATGCTTGAGTTCGGGATTTTCCGTTATCCGATGTTCGCTTTATCGCAAGGAATTTCGATGGTCTTGAACATGTCGATGTTCTCCGCAATGATCTTGATGCCGATCTATATCCAGACGATTCGCGGTATCTCACCGTTTCACTCTGGTCTCTTGATGTTACCGGGTGCGATCGTCATGGCGATTATGTCACCAATCACAGGTCGTCTGTTCGACCGATTCGGTGCTCGGATCCTTGCGATCATCGGCTTATCACTGACGGTCTTAACGACGTTCTCGTTTAGTCAATTAGCGGCGGATACGTCATACGCGTTCCTCGTCATCATGTATACGCTACGTTTCCTTGGAATCTCGATGGTCATGATGCCCGTCATGACGAACGGGTTGAACCATATTCCGCAACACTTGACGCCACACGGTACGGCATTGAACAATACGTTGTCACAAGTATCGGGTGCGATCGGTTCAGGTCTTCTCGTGACGATCATGACGTCGCGGACGAAACATCACGTTCCGGAACTCGCTTCACAACCTGAAGCCGCTAATCCGGAATGGTTGCAAATGCAGGCGATGATCGAAGGAATCAACGATACGTTCTTCATCGCGACGTTACTTGCACTCGCGGCATTGATTTTATCGTTCTTCATCAAAAAACGACGGACGACGACACTCGCAGTCGTCGAATCCGTCGATCAAGAACAAAAATATGCATGATCTGATTCTCCCCTGTCTGATGAGACGGGGGAGTTTTTGTTTTTGTGTAACACTCTTTTTTGCAGTTGCTGTCGATCATAAATTCGTTGATTCGTACTGCCCCGAAAACGTGTCGTTCGGTCGAGTTTCGACAGGATGAACGGACCATCGATGAGTCCGTCTAGTCGCAGTATTAGTGGATGCCACCGTCGACGCTGTAAGATTTCCTCTAGTACATAGCCAGTATATAAAATGACGTCATAATCTGGTCCAAGTCGTTCGAGAAGTTGCACAAGTGCTACCGCTTGAAGCATCGGCTCCCCACCGGACAATGTCAAACGACGATTTCCGATCGCCTGAATCCGTTCTACTGTTTCTTCAATCGTCCACTCCACTCCACCTGTCGGGTCCCAGGAGGATGGATTATGACAGCCGATACAGTGGTGTGGACAACCGGCAAGAAACAGGACCGTTCGCAAACCGGGACCGTCAACGACAGAGTCAGGAAGAAGGGAAAGAACGCGTAGCATCGTGCTTCACCCGATTCTGCTCTTCAGCCCGTTTGGCTTCATTCCAGCGGTCCAGCGTACCAACGAGATATCCTGTGATCCGTCGAATCCGTTCGATGGATTTACTTCCGCAAACCGGACACTGATCCTCAATCGTCTGCTCCGTTCGGCAATCAAGACAACGATCGACCGGGTGATTGATTGATCCATAGCCGATTCCAGCTTCCGCCATTAAACGAACGATGTCTTCAATCGCTTGCGGATTTCCAGCAAGGGCACCATCTGTCTCGACATAGGTGATATGTCCACCATTACATAATGCATGAAACGGAGCTTCGAGTTGAATCTTCTCACGGATCGTCACGGGGGCGTCAACAGGGATATGAAAGGAATTCGTGTAATACGGCTGATCGGTCACTCCTTTGATTTCACCGAAGTCACTAGCATCACGACGTGTGAACTTACCGGATAACCCTTCAGCTGGAGTTGCCAGTAAACTGAAGTTCAATCCCGTCATCTCGCCATAGTTGTCGACGACCGTTCGCATCGCTTGAATCAGCGTAAGACCAATCTGGTGCGCCAATTCGGAATACCCATGATGACTCCCCGTCAGGACGGTCAAACATTCCGCGAGACCGATGAACCCGACCGCTAACGTCCCGTGCTTGAGGACCGGACCCACCTGATCTGTACTTTTTAGCGTCTCACCGTCTTTCCAGACATGTTGATATAAAAATGGAAACGCGTCAGCCGTTCGACTTGCCTGGAACTCATAACGCGCGATGAGTTGCCGGCATGCAAGTCTTGTCGTCTCTCGGACGGCTTCGAACATTTGATCGACGGTTTTACTTTGGAGTGCCAAACGGACGAGATTGATGCTCGTAAACGATAAGTTCCCTCGTCCTGTGACGGACGGGATATCTCCACGATCTTCAAACACACGGGTCCGGCATCCCATGTACGCGACTTCGGCTCCCCCCGGTTGCTCCTGACGGTTGAATGGTGCATCAAGAAACGCAAAGTTCGGAAACAGTCGTTTTCCTGTCACGCGGGTGGCAAGTTGAAACAAATCGTAGTTCGGGTCTGTCGGTGACAGGTTGATGCCTTGTTTGACTTTAAAGATTTGAATCGGAAAGATCGGCGTCTCCCCTCTTCCTAACCCGCGTTCCGTCGCTGTCAGCAAGGCGCGCTGGAAGAGCCGCCCTGCCTGCGTCGTATTCGTTCCATAATTGACGGATAAAAACGGTACCTGTCCCCCACCGCGTGAATGCATCGAATTCGTATTATGGATGAACGCTTCGCACGCCTGAAACGTCTTTTCATACGTCTCCTGCCATGCGCGCCGCTCCCGCTTGCGTCGCTTCCAATGCGGCACGAGGTCATTTAGTTTGGTCCATTCGCGTTGGTAGGTCTTTTCGACGAATGGTGCTACATCATCGTCAAAGGTTGCGAAGGCTTGTCCGCCATGCTGCATGTTTTGATTCGCCTGGACGATGATTGCTGCAAGGGCAAGGGCGGAACGGATGTCTTGCGCTGGTCGGATTGAACCGTGTGTCGTCTGAAATCCGTTTGAGAGTAGCTGACCGAGCGGAATCTGGGCACAAGTCGTCGTACCCGTCACGTAGTAATCGGCGTCGTGGATATACAAGATGTTGTCGTCAAGCGCCTGCAAGACATCTGCTTCGAGATGTTGTCGCATCATCTGTCGCGCTGCTTCTCCAGCAATCCGCTGTAATTTCGCAAGCGGTGTTTTGCCATCAATGTTTGCATTCTCTTGTTCGATATCTTGCGGTGGTGTGAGTAACGCTTCTAAGCTCTCCATGATTCTTCTTCCTCTCACGCTTTTTTGTAATCACTATAGCGAGAGTACAGAAACGTTCGCAATCCCTGCACAATTTACGATTTTTTCAACTGTTTCAGCCGTTCTGTCATCAATCTGTTCGATTTATCGTTCAAATGTCTGCATCTTACTCGTTTTAGCCAAACGCATGAATTTGGACGAATCTCACACGTGAAACGACAAAAAAGAAGAGGCGCATGATATCGCCTCTTCTTCGTCTCTTCATTCTGCTTCGAGTAACGCGTCTGTCGCACTCGGCAATTTGACCCGGAAGACCGTTCCTTCTCCAAGGATCGATTCGACTTCGATATTGCCATCATGTGCGCGAACGATTTCCTTACAGATCGATAATCCAAGTCCCGTCCCGCCAATCTTTCGGCTGTCTGAGTTGTCGACCCGGTAAAACTTACTGAATAGATGCGGCATCGAGTGGCTTGGAATCCCGATCCCGAAATCGCGAACGCTGAGTTCGATTTGATTGTGCTGGTGGGTCATCGTCACGACGACATCCCCGCCGTCCGGTGAGTACTTCACCGCGTTATTCAAGAGATTACCGAGTAACTGTTTCATGCTGTTCGCATCTGCCTCGACCATGAAGTCCTGTTCATCATTCAAATCAAGTTTCAGACTGTGTTGCTCCGTCGCTGCTTGATAAAACTGAATTTGTTCCTTGACGATTTCTTTCAGATCAAAGATTTGTTTGTCATACTCTTGCTTTCCTGACTCCATCCGCTGGACGTTCAAGAAGTCACTGACGAGATCGGTCAGACGTTTTGATTCATCGTGAATCGTCTGCAAGTATCGCTTGTTCCGCTCAGGATCCAAATCCCGTTTCAACATGAGCTCCGTAAAGCCATAAATTGAAGAGAGCGGTGTTCGAAGTTCATGCGAGACCGTTGAGACGAGTTCCGACTTCACGCGGTCGACTTCTGTCTCAGCCGTGACGTCACGGAAGACGAGAATCGTTCCTTTTGAATGTCCCCCGTGCGCAATGGCTTCGGCATAGACTTGAATGAAGTATTCCCCTTGGTCGATCGACAAGGAGAACATGCCCTCCGGAATCTCACCCGATAAGACTTCTTCAAAGTATGCTTCAAACGCTTCCTTTTGGTCCATCTGCTCGAACATCGTTTCCGGTCGGACTTCGAGGAAGGTCATCGAATCGTTGTCTTCTTCGACTTGTAACAACTGGAAGATATCGAATAACGCCTGATTTCCTAAGATCGTCTTCTCTTCGTGTTTGATGTAGAGAATCGCTTCCCGAACGGAATTCAGCAGTTGTGCCGTCTCTTTTCGTTCGTATTCCATCTGTTCGTAGAGTGACATTCGCATCAATGAGATCGCAATCTGTTTTGAGAACGATTCCAGTTCCGCTAAATCCTGTTGGTTGAATGGTGCGTCAAACCGTGCTAGATAAAGACAAGCAATCAATTCTTCTTTTGCCGGATCCATGATCGGAATGACACCTTCATAGACGTGATACGGATACTTGATCAGGTCGTCGTTCGCGACCTTTTTTGAAGAATGTGCGGTTTCCTTTGAAATCATGACTCGCTTTAGTAGTAACGACTCCGTCTTTAAACTCTCTTGTTGTTCTTCTGTCATTTCTTTTGGAACGACTTGCGCGATTTCATTATTCTTGATCAATAACAATGCCCCGAACTCTGTCTTCGTCAACCGGACAATCGTACTGATGACAGACGAGTAATCGAATAAACTCTCCTTTGAAGCAAGCGTTTCGATCAGTTCATTCCGATCCTGCAAATGGAGTTCATTCGTCCGCGTCACTTCAAGAGCACGCTCAAGCTCATTCTGTTTTTGCTTCAATACTTCCTGATTGTGTTCCATTTCTTGATTCTTTGTTGACAATTCCGCATGTTGTGATGAGATCGACCGTGCCATCTGGTAAAACGATGCAGTCAATTGACCGACTTCATTATGGCTGTCGACATCATGTTCGAGCGAAATCGACTTGCCTTCTGCAAGGCGACGACTCTTGACGTTCAATTCGCGGAGTTGTGACGTCACACGATGAATTAAGGGACGGACGATGAACAATAGACAAAATAAAAAAATCATCAAGTTCAAGAACCAGAACCATTGTGTCTTTTGTAACTGGTCAAGTACTTGCTCCTTCGTCCGACCGTCTGCATTATCCACGTATAAATAACTGGCAACCGATGTGATGACACTTAGTGCAAAGACACTATAAAAAATCGCCATCAACTGTCTGCCCAATTTCTCAGTCATCCAGTGTTTCATATTCATAAATCCTCCTAGCAATAAGTTGCCCTTCGTTCAAGATTGTTTCCTCCTCATCTATTATCATCTAATGATTCCCGGAAACATCCCTCTTGAATCCTTTACGATCGGGCAGGCGAGAGTCCGATCCCGGTCACGAGAGCAATCGCATCAATGACTTGCCCTTTCGTCAGATCATCCGTCTCGATCTGTTGACTGAACAGCGGATCGGATAATTGCCGTAGTCGTTGTTCCGCTTGTTGACCGCCCCACGAGTTTGGACGCTCAAAGCGGCTGATCAGGCGGCGTTTGACAGTCGCCTCCTTCGCCATCAGGGCGATATGACGGACATCATGCCCAGTCTCGCGTAACGTTCCGATGATTTCCTGAAAGTACGCTGGATTCGTCAAGGTCATCGGTACGATGATCCGCGCATCTTCCGTATCGAGCTGTTCGATGAGCTGTCGATTAAACGTGCGCCACAACGGCTCATCCTGAAAATCATCCTTGTTTTCCGGCAGTTGCGCTCGTAAAAAATAGCCTGTCTCTTCCGGGTCAAAAATGTATGATCTGCTCCAACGCTTTTGTAATCCTTTTGCTGCTGTCGTCTTCCCGACGCCAAACGTACCGTTAATCCAAATGATCATCCTCTTCTCCTCCACCCTGTTTTCTGTTGTACTATACTGCAAAAGTGGTCGACAAGTTTCAATCGGTTACAAAAAAACACTCCGTTGAAAAAACAGAGTGTTTAGCCATATAACCATGTGATTAAAAACGGTGCGAGAATGCTGGCACAGACAGCCGTCAAGACCATCGTCAACAGACCGACCGCCCCTTCCCGTTGGTCAAGACTCATCGATTTCGTCGCGCCCATGACGTGGGCAATCGATGCCAAGCCTACTCCACGGCTGACGAAGTGCCGAATTTTCAAGCCCGTCATTAATTTTGGTCCGACGATTGATCCCGTCAATCCGGTCAATAAAACGAAGGCAGCCGTCAACGTCGTCGTCCCGCCTGCTTTTTGTGAGATCGCTAAGGCAACGGGTAACGTGACCGATTTCGGTAACAAGGCAAGGTTCGTCGTCCGCTCGAGATGAAGCAGCAGACCGAGTAACAAATCTGAACTCATCGCAATACAGGTTCCAAGCAACACACCAAGTCCGATTTCCGGTAAAAAACGGCGGACGTGATGCCGGACCCGGTAGAGCGGAATCGCAAATGCCGTGATCGCTGGACCGAGCATCTTCGACAAGTATTGTCCCCCTTGCATGTATTCTGCATGTGAGACGCCGCTATAGACGAGAATCACGATCAAGACAGCCGTCACCGTCAGGATCGGCAACGTCCAGACACGGGGATGACGTTGGTAAAGAAACATCGCGCCACTGAATAAAAGAATGGTTAGGATGATCCAGAACAGTGTCTCACTCATGTGGGGTCACCGCCTCTTTCCGGTGTGCCAAGCGATCGACGATGTACGCTGAGCCGACTAACGTCAGCAGGCTGCTGACGACAACAATCAATACGACTTGAAGACCAGATGTTCGAAGGAATGCCGTATAATCCATGATTCCGGACAGTGCTGGGACAAAGAATAACGGCATGACGAACAGCAGAAAGGTTCCGCCCCGTTCAACAGCGACGAGAGGAAGCAATCGACTTTTTAACGTCACGTACAGCAGAATCAAGCCGATGATGTTACCGGGTAATGGTAACTGGAAAGTTTCGCTCACCCAGTCCCCACTGAGTGAAAAACAAAAAATAAGTGCGATTTGAGCAATGATTTGAATGATACGCATAACGCGTGACAACATGATAAAGGTCCCCTTGTTAACAGTTTCGGGTCTTATTATCCGCCTCTTTCCTTCAACAATCAATGAAATCTAGTTAATCAACTGAAGTAACCGTTCTCATGAAAATCCATACCTTTTTTGTATTAGCACAAACATAAACCAGTCAGTCGTGTATCAGTACAATAAATGATTCGAGACGAACGAAAAGGAGACTGATTAAAAAAAATGACGTGTCACACGCAACTCCTACAAGAACAAGCACATTTATGCGCTTTAGAGACAAACAAGCCAGTTTTCCTGTCTAAATGAAGCAGGAAAACTGGCTTGTGTCTCGCCTGAGGAAAGTGCGTGAAAAGACACATCATTCTTATTTGTAGAGACTGACTTTTGAGTCAGCTCCCTTTTTTAATCTGAGACGACACCTGAATGGAATCGTCTCCTCATCTTGATCACATGACCCGTTTGAATAACTTCTCAAGTTCATACGTCGTCCATTCGATGATGACCGGACGTCCGTGCGGACACGTGAACGGCATTTCCGTTTTCGCTAGATCGTCAATCAACCGGCGCATCATCTCATCGTTCAACGGATGATTCGCCTTGATCGATTTCTTACACGCCATCATGATGGCGGCATCTTCCCGATACGTCTCGAGATCGATTTTTCGCTTCATCAATGCTTCATCGAGTAATTCCTGAATCGTCTCTTCCTGCCGATGTGACGGGAACCACGTCGGAACTTCTCGGACGATGAAGCTTTGTGGACCGAATGCTTCGAACTCGATGCCAACGTCTTTTAGCAACGGAAGGACTTCCTCCATCCGTTTCATGTCATCCGACGAGATTTCAAACGTATACGGTAAGAGCAATTGCTGTCGTTGTTCCGGTGGTCGACCGAACATGACCTTATACGTCTCGTATTTGATCCGTTCCTGTGCTGCATGTTGATCAATCATATACATCCCGTCTTCCCCGGCACAGACGATATAGGATGAATGGAGTTGACCGATGACGTCGAGATGCGGAAAGCGCGGACGCGCGGGTGGCTCCTCAATCGGTTCAGTAAACTCCTGCTTGACTGGTGCGATGGGCTCGAACAGATCATCCTCGTTGCTAAACGGTAATGATTGCACTTCAGATGGTCGATCGTCCTCTTGCGGCTTTTTCGGAATCGGATAATTCCAGACCGCTCGCGATGACGTCTCTTCGACTGGTTCCGCGACGTAAGAAAAATCGAGTTTTTCTTGGCTACTCGGATCTTTTTTTGGTTTCGGTGGCGTCACTTTCGGAATCAGTGTCTCCCGGCTGAGCGTCATCTTGATCGTCTCCTGAATCAACTGGCAGAGCTCCATCTCTTTTGAAAGACGGACTTCTCGTTTCGCCGGGTGAACGTTGACATCGATCAGGAGTGGATCCATCGTCACCTCGATGACTGCAATCGGATACCGCCCGATCGGCAAGAGTGTATGGTAACCGTTCAAGACCGCTTGCGTCAGGGCGAAGTTTTTGACCGAACGTCCATTGAGAATCAACGTAATGTAATTCTTCGAGGCACGGGTCACTTCCGGTTTGACGAGATGACACGTCAATTGATAATCGGCATTCGCGCCCTTGGCGACCAACGTTCCTTGAATCGTTTGATGACCGTAGACACTCGCCAGCGCTTGCCGGACGTCTCCTGATCCGTTCGTCTGGATCAACGTCTTTCCTTCATGGGTAGCCCGAAGTTTGACGTCTGGATGAGCAAACGCCATCCGGTTCAGCACGTCCGTGATCGCAGCTAGTTCCGTATGCGTCGTCTTCAAATACTTCAGCCGTGCTGGTGTGTTGAAGAAGAGATGCTCGACCGTCAATTCCGTTCCCCGGTTCATTGCTGCTGGTGTCCGTTCGACGACCGTCCCGTACTCAAGCGTCACTTGAATCCCTTCCGCGTCCTCACGTTTCGTCTTCAACGTCACTTTACTGACGGACGCGATCGAGGCAAGTGCCTCTCCACGAAAACCAAGTGTCTTGATTCGGAATAAGTCATGCTCATCCTTAATCTTACTCGTCGCGTGACGGACGAAAGCCAGTTCAGCGTCATCCGGGTAAAACCCGTGTCCGTTGTCGCGGATCGTCATCCGTTTCATTCCAGCTTCTTCGAGTTCGACATCGATTTGTGTCGCACCGGCATCAAGTGCGTTCTCGACCAGTTCCTTGACGACCGATGCTGGTCGTTCGACGACTTCTCCCGCCGCGATCCGGTTCGCTAAACTATCGGATAATTCACGAATGATTCCCACTGCATTCTCCTCACTTTCTCGCTTCGGCTTGTAGGCGGTACAGCGTATTCAATGCTTCGAGTGGCGTCATGTTGATTAAATCAAGACTCGCCATCGTCTCACGCAGCGGATCCGCTTCTGAGAACAGACTGAGTTGATCAACCGGCTCCTCCTGAACAGGAGCTTTGACAGGTGCTGCGACCGGAATAGGCTCTGCCTGCTCGAACTCGGACAAGAGGACTTGCGCCCGCTCAATCAAGCTGTCCGGTAAATCAGCTAACCGCGCGACATGGATTCCGTACGATTGGTCGGCTTTTCCGTCGCGTACTTCATGCAAGAAGACGACACGCCCATCTTGTTCAACGGCACGGACGTGAACGTTCGCTAATCGATCAATCGATTCTTCGAGCACCGTCAGTTCATGATAATGGGTCGAAAATAGCGTCTTCGCTCCAACGTGCCGGGCGATGTGTTCAACGATTGCTTGTGCGAGTGCCATCCCGTCGTACGTCGAGGTCCCGCGACCAATTTCATCTAGCAGGATCAAAGACCGGTCCGTTGCACGCGTCAAGGCTTCTTGTGTCTCGACCATCTCGACCATGAATGTCGACTGTCCACTGACGAGGTCGTCTGCTGCCCCGATCCGGGTGAAGATTTGATCGAAGATCGGCAGTTCCGCTTGAGCAGCTGGTACGAACGAGCCGATTTGATGCAATAAGGCGATCAAGGCGAACTGTCGCATATAGGTCGATTTACCGGACATGTTCGGTCCAGTGATCAACAGCATCTCGCGTCCTTCGTTTAAGGTGATCCCATTCGCGACGTATTCACCGCGCGGTAAGACTGTTTCGATGACCGGGTGACGTCCTTGCTGAATATCAACCGTTCGTCCCGTCGTCGTGATTGGTCGGACATAGTCGTGCGTCTCGGCAATCTCAGCCAGTGCGACGAGGACGTCGAGTTCCGCGATCCGGCGACTGACCCGTTGTAAGCTTTCGATATGTCCTTTGACTTCATCGCGCACTCCACAGAAGAGATCGTACTCGAGTGTGACACTCTTCTCTTCCGCCCCTAGGATCAGCGCTTCTTTTTCTTTTAATTCCGGTGTGATATACCGTTCGGCATTGGCGAGTGTCTGCTTCCGTTCATACCGTCCTTCTGGCAACAGCTTGGCATTGGCTCGTGATACCTCGATATAATAACCGAAGACGCGATTGTAGCCGATCTTCAACGTCTTGATGCCGGTTGCTGCCCGTTCACTGGCTTCAAGTGTCGCAAGCCATGTCTTTCCGTCTTTTGAGGCGACGAGTAACTCGTCGAGATCTGCTGAATAACCAGCCTTAATCATTCCGCCCTCTTTCGTTGAGATTGGTGGTGCTTCAACGAAAGCACGATCGAGCAAATCGCTCAATTCGTCGTGCGGATCGAGTCCGAGACTGAGCTGACCAAGACGTTCGCTCATCATCTCCTCGAGCGCTGATTGAATGCGGGGAATCAGCCGTAACGTCGACTTCAATTGAACGAGGTCGCGCGCAGACGCCGTACCGTAACCGACTTTTGCGACGAGTCGCTCGAGATCATAGACCTCTCGTAACGTATCTTTTAATTGCTGACGTTCGAAGTAGTGTTGCAACAATTCCTCGACAGCGTCGAGCCGCTCGGTGATCACGCGTTCCGATAACAACGGTTTTTCAAGCCAGCGTTTCAGCATCCGTCCGCCCATCGCTGTACCCGTCACGTCAAGTAAACCAAGCAACGAACCTTTCTTGTCTCCTGTCCGTGCCGAGCGGACGAGCTCAAGATTCTTGACCGTATTCGGTTCGAGTTGCATGAAATCGCTCGCCTCATAAACGACAGCGGGTTGTAGATGTGTCAACGCTCGTTTTTGTGTATCGTGCATGTAGGCATAGAGAACCGCAAAGGCTTCCGCTTGGGCTGTATCAATCGCACGATCACCGTGTGGATGCGTCTCGCGCTGTGAACTACGCGTCAGCGGAATCCGTAAGTGTGCGAGTGCTGTCTCATGTTCTTCTGTCGTGACGATGATTTCCCGTGGCAAAATGATGCTCAGTTCTTTGACTACACCGTCGAGTGTCGCAACGCTAGTCAAGGCACTCTCACCGGTCGAGACATCTCCGCGAGCGATTCCAAAGCGACCGTCCTGTTCGACGACCGCTACTAGGTATCGATTCTCTTTTTCCGTCAACGCAGACATCAACGTTCCCGGTGTGATGACTTGGATGACTTCGCGTTTAACGAGTCCTTTCGTCAACTTCGGATCCTCGACTTGATCACAAAGCGCCACTTTATAACCACGCTCGATCAACTGTTCGATGTAGCCGTTCGCTGCGTGATGGGGCACGCCGCACATCGGAATCGGATGTTCCGCGTTCTTGCCGTTTTTCGCCGTCAGCGTCAACTCCAGTTCATGGGCGACCTTTTTGGCATCCTCAAAGAATAATTCGTAAAAATCACCGAGTCGATAAAACAAAAAGGCATCCGGATAATCCGCCTTGATTGAGAAGTATTGTTTCATCATCGGAGTGTTGTGTACTGCTTCCATTCTTCCACCTCATTCGTAGAAAAAGCCGACGGATGTCCGTCGGCTTTTCGTTCATTTCGTGATTAGTAGCCGCAACCGCCGCTTTTGTTTTCTGCTTCCATGCCGCTACCTGTCTTACCAGCGAGAACATCTCCGTCCGTCGCTTCGATGATTTGATCCGTAATCCCGTTCGAGATCGTCACCGTGATGTATTGGAGAAGTCCGTTGACTTCTTCTTGTGTTTCTTGGAACTGTTGGACGACAGGCATCTCATCGAGCTCAGCGAACAATTTATCGAGCTTCGCTTCGACACGTGCGAGTGCTTCTGTTTTGCCGTAATGCTGGCAGTTGACTGCCTCTTTTTGAAGGAACTTGATTTGTTTCATCATCTTTTGGACTTTTTCATTCCCATTGATGTTGGCTTCTGCCGCTTTAAATCGTTCTACTTCCGGTGTCTCTGAAATCATTTTGGCGATTTCATTGGCTTTTTCGATGATTTGTTCATCTGTATACATCCACATTCGTCCCCTCTATCGTTAGCGAACACGTCGCTTCCCTTAGCATTCTGAACGATTCCTCGTTCTGTCGCATTCATTATACCGTTCTCACGATAGAGTGACAAGAATAGTTCCTTATTCAATCGAACGCCATAATAGATAGGCGGCGTGACTGCGGACAGGGGCAAATTCCTCTGCCAGTCGCGTCGCCTCTTCAACAGTCGGTCGGTAACCGAGTAACTGTTCGAAAGCCCGTAATATCCCGATGTCTGATGCCGGAAAAAGGTCCGGACGACCGTACCCGAACATCAGGACGTTTTGGACCGTCCATGGTCCGACGCCTTTCAGTGCAATCAACGTCTCGGCGATTTCTGCATCGTCGGCTGACGTCAATGCATCATAATCAATCGCTGCTGTCGCTACACCAAGCAGATAATCGACTTTACGTCCTGATAGTTGCAGAGCAAGCAAGTCCTCGCGACGCGCCGTTGCTAATTGACGCGGTGTCGGCGGAAGAATGATTCCGTCCTTGACCGTTCCGAATGTTCGAAAGACACGTTCCGTCAACGTATGGGCAAATGAGAGATTGATCTGTTGATGAATGATCGAGCGAATCAAAGCCGTGAACGGTGAATGATCAAGCACGAGTCGTTCATCGCCGAACCGTTCGACGATCGCGTGTAACGACGTCGCCTTGAGACGCTGCGCAGGATTTGGCTCATTGAGTCGAAAGCGTCGATTGAGTTGCGTCAGCACCGCTGTTTGCGGTCCTGAACCGTCAATCCGTAACGTGTAACCATCGATGGCTTCCATCGTCGTGATGTATGCCTGATCGTTGATGAAGACCGGAACGACGAGTCGACCATCCTGTTTGATTTGTAACGGGTCTTCCGTCAAACGAGACACGATTCCTTTAAAATCAAATGCTTCCGACAACGTCAAATCATACGACCACCGGCTCATCCGACGAACACCTTGATCGCACCGAGGATCAAACCGATGATGAATCCACACAATGCCCCGTTGACCCGAATCCATTGCAAGTCACTGCCGACCTTATCCTCGATCATATGAATTAGTGTCTCCGTATCGAACCGGTTTAAGTTCTCGCGGACGAGTCCACCGATTTTTTGGTGATTTTGTTCAACGAAACGAACGAGTTGCTCCTTCATCCATTGATCACTGCTATCCTTGAATGTCGGATGCTGTTCCCAGTCGTCTAAAGCGCGCGAAAGCATTGGCATCGCCCGTTCCGTCCAGAAGGCATCTGACGTCAAGTAGCGTTCGAGTTCGATCAAACCAGCATCATACGCGCGTTCAATGACCGGAACGAAGTCAAACCGGTCGACCTCGCTTGCCTTCCAAGCATCGATTTTCGCTAGACGCTCTTCATCAATCGATAACTGTGCCAGATTTCGACGCAGATGATCAAGAATCGCTAAACGATTCGGGTGATGGACGTGTCGCATATCTTGAATGACCGTCAGCAAGACACCTTGAATGACTAGACTGAGTTTTTCTTCTGAATAGACTTTTTGGACGGTTCGCGCCGTCACCCGCAAGAACGTATTCTTTTCTTGATCGATCATCGCCGTATAGGCAAGGCGCCCAATCTGATCGCGGATGACGGGGTCTTCGAGCAGACGTTGCCCATAATCGAGTAACTGGTCCATCAGCCACTCGTCGAGACGACGTTCCTCGTTCAATTGCATCGCTCGGACAGCTAGCCGTTTTGACGGATACGCTTTGATCGTCTCCGTCACCCGTGTATTCGCAAACTCAAGAATCGCCTCTTTCGGTAGTTTCCGAATTAAACCAATCAACAGCTCGGTGACGGTCGCTCGAAAAGCAGGTAGAACGAGAATCGAACGTAAGATTTTGATGACACGATCTGCGAGCGTCATATGCTGGAGTTTCGCGACGATACTCTCTTTATTGAGCAAGTCCGTCTCGAGCATATGAACGATTGATTCGATGACCCGTTCCCGATTTTTCGGCAACAGGTTCGTATGGGGAATCTTTAAGCCGAGCGGATGGCGAAACAATGCCGTGATCGCGAACCAGTCGGCAATCCCACCGACGAGTCCGGCTTCAAAACCACTCTGGAGCCAAAAGACCCACGCATTTTCTTTAAATGGCAATGAGACGACGAATCCGACCGCCATGAAAATCAACGAGACGGTCGCAAGCCGCCGTGTCGATGTTTTAGGTTGTTCAAGTGATGACACATCGTTTCCTCCTTCAACTGAGTCACTTATCTACCTTACGAACGGGACAAGGATTAGGTTTCGACACGAAAGAGCCCCAGTCATCGACTGGGACTCCCTATGTACTTAAAACGTGTATTCACCAAAACGGTCGCCATCCCATGTCGCGGTTGCCGTTGAGACAAAATAGACCAGTCCGTTGCCGAATGTATTTTCCATTAATGAAACGAGTTGTTGACCATTCGTCTGCTCGACGAACGCTAATCGGACTTCTTCTTTCCCTTGATAAATCCGTTCGTAGACACTTAAACCGCGTGCATTGAGAAACGTACGCGCCGACTCGAATTGAATCGGACCGACTTCAGGTCGTCGTTCCTGAATGAACGACTGACATTTTTGTTCGAATGTCTCCATGGTTCTTCACTCCTTCTCTCTTTCTGTTCATGGATATCATGTTCCCGACTCTTCCTCATCATAATCCTCAAATGTGAAAAAAGCGACAGATGCGTCGCTTCTTTCATCATTTTACGACGATTTCTCATAATCTGACGTCAAACTGTCGGGCAACATGAATCGCAGACGTCGTCGCCCCAATCGTCCCGGCACCCGGAAAGATCGTGTCCCCGATTGCAAAGAAGTGATCGATGCCCGTACGGAACGGCGCTGCGAACAAGAGACTTGTACTCGGACGTTGCGGATATCCCCCGACTCCACCATCCGGACGGAACGTATAGCGTACCCACGCACCGGGTCCACCCGGATGGCGTTCGATCGCCTGTTGCACGAAGCCAGGAAACTGTTGTTCAAGAATAGCTTCGAAGATCGCCGACATCACCTCGACCTGTTCGTCGTAGCGTTTCCGGTCCGTCTTATCAAACGTACCAATCGGAACATGACATGACATCGTCAGCGTCCGCTGACCGGCTGGTGCACGTAACCGGTCGTCCGGACGGGAGAGGGAGATGAAGGCATGACCTGAAGGTAAGGACGGATCATGAACTTGCCGGAATGCTTCGTCAGACAAAATGATCGACTCCGGAATCGCCGCATAATACGTAAACGTCGCCCATTGCTGTAGCTTTTCTTGTCGCTGATACGTCCGTCGTAACGTTCGTCGCATATCCGAACTGACGACTTCCCTGATGCCTTCAAGCGGAACTGCGCAGATGACAGCATCAGCAAGCATCAAGCGTCCGCGACGATCCTCGATCAAGAAACCATCCGGTGTCTTTCGAATCGACGTGACTTTTCGCCCAAGGAGACAGGTTGCCCCGCTCGCCTCGGCTATCTCTTTCAATTGCTCGGCCAGTCGGTATAATCCACCCGGGACATAATAAGCACCTTCATGGTAAATCGATAAGGCGACGGCTCCTAGTAAAGCTGACGCCTCCTGTCCTGTCTGCATGCTGTCGAGTAAGATCCCGTCGATCACTTGTGCGAACAGCGTATCCGCTAGTCGATGTTTGCGTAACAGATGACCAATCGTCAGCGGAAAATATGGTAAGAGGACGACACTTCTCGTGTGACGGACTAACCGCCGGACGTCGGCTAAATCTTGAAGTGGCAATGCCGGCAGTTCTGCCATCAGTGGTCGAATCGCCTCGTGTATCTGCTCGATTTCAGCAAAGAATGCCCGAATCGACGATGCTTGCTCCGGAAAATGTGAGGTCAATTCGGTTAGAAAGACATCGCGATTTTGATAATAATGAATCAATCGTCCTTCGATGCGAATCGTCATGACGACGTCGAGTGGCTCGACTTGGTGCGTCACTCCGAGATGATCGAGCACACGGGCATGAATGCCACCCGGTTCAAATCCCATCCCAAGGGTCGCTCCAACTGGATACGTCAAGTCCCGGCGTGTGAACTTCCCGGCTGACCCTCCCCATTCACGGCTTCCTTCAAGTACCGTGACGGCATGTCCTTCTTGTGCGATCAATGCCGCAGCCGTTAGACCGGCAATTCCTCCGCCGACGATGACGACCTGTTTCATGATGGTTCCTCCTCCGTGACTCGATTTTCTTTAAACAGGAAATTGCGGATTTCGCGGAAGACCGGCTCCCGGCGATGAATCGTAAAGTGATCATACTTATAGGACTTCGTCTGGATGTTATCCGTGTAGTTCTCAAGTGCAAACGAACTATTTAACGAAATCAGATTGAAGTCGCCTCCTTTGGCACCAAACGAATAGACGAGCACGTCGCGTGGCCACGTCTCGAGCCGCTGGGTCAGATTGTTCATCGCTGGAGAACCCTTCGCGAGATCGCGTATCGCAGGACTATTTGTATTCGTGCCTAGCGGTGCGAGCGTCAAGCCGAGTTTCGCGTAATCGGAGCCGGCGATCGGTGAGTCGAGCGTCACGACTTTCCGGACGTGATACGGCATCTCCTCTTGGACCGTGTAGGCGACGACATCGACACCACCCATGCTGTGCCCAACGAGCTGAATATCGGCAAAGGTCGCTTTTTGTTTCGCATCATAAGCTGCAATCGCCGCATTCAACCACTTTTGCTGATTGGCAAGACTTGCCTCATCATCTGCGAAGACGATTCGGACAAGTGGGTAGCCCGTCAGCGAGGGTTTGACGCTACAGGTTGCTTTCCCGGAACGAGTCACGTCACATCGACCGCCATCATCGGCGACTTTTTTATTCGTGAAGTTTTGAATCATCGGCACGAACGTCCTCTCCGTTCCGAATAACCCGTGGACGAGGAACGTCGGCACGATTTCACTCTTTCCTTGCGTGACGATCTGACGCGTTGGTGGCGGCGCACTTGACGTATCTTCCGCGAACACCCACCACGCGCCTCCCCCGACAATTAAACAGACGAGGAGCGAGATGCTGATCGTCTTCAACTGTTGACGGCGCAAACGACGGACACGGTGAAAGACCCAGTAGAGGAATAATCCGACACCGATTAATAACACGATACCGGTAATGATCCAACCTGTCGGATTCGGTACATACGCAATCAACTGTAGCTGGTTGGCTTTCGTTCCGTATAATTTCCATGACACATCATGGTAATTCGACCAGTCGATTTTTTCACCGTTTTGGAGACCAATCACTTTTGGGCCATGGAGCTTGATCTCGATATCGGCTTGACGGATATACCGATCGGCGAGTTTCTTGACTTGTCCTGTCGGTTGATAGCCTTTGATATTCAAACGATCGATACTGAGATCGATGTTCGTATCAAGTCGATACGTATCAAACCAAAAACCGTCCGATTTTTTCATGTCGAACTTCGTATCAGGTGGAATGAGAATTCCGCCAATCCCCGTCTTCCATTCGTCCTTGATCGATGTCATGTCCTTGAAGTTCGCGAATGTCTTCTGCATCCGAATCCCTTCGTAGTCATCTTTCGTCTTGAACGCCTTCGCTGCATAGCCGTTCTTTTCTGCCTGTTTGACATAACTATTCCAATTCGGATTCAGATTCAATAAACGCGCAACCGGATGTTCCTTCGCGGCATATGTCGTCTTTAAGGTAACACTCTGATCGGTATGGATCGTCGCATCGTACTGGATGCGAATACAACCCCCAAGGAGCAGCGTCAGCATCAAAAATGAGAGCAATATCCCTTTCTTCTTCGTACTCATCAGGTCACATCCTTTCCTCATCTGTTATTCCCTATCTTGCAAAAGTAAAAACGGTCGACGTTGATTCTTTCGTCATGACGCACTTCAGGCAGTGGGTCATCGACCCACTGCCTGAAAGTATGCGGACCTGGTTCGTCCGTGACCAGCATCAACCGATCAAGTTTAATTCACGACCGACTTTTTCGAAAGCTGCAAGCGCCGTCGTTAAATCTTCACGCGTATGTTCCGCCGTCACGATCGTCCGGACACGTGCTTTTCCTTTTGCGACCGTCGGGAAGGCGATGCCTTGAGCAAAGACACCTTCTTGACGTAAGCGGTCCGACAACTCGTGGCAACGTGCTTCATCCCCGACGATGACCGGTGTGATCGGCGTCGTCGATGTTCCGATGTCGAATCCAAGATCCCGGAGTCCTTGTTTAAAGAATTCCGTGTTTTCCCATAGACGATCGAAGAGTTCCGTCTCTTCCTCCATGACACGGAGCGCTTCCCGGTTCGCTTCGACGACTGCTGGTGGATGTGATGTCGAGAACAAGAACGGACGTCCTTTATGGATCAGATAATCCTTGACGTGCTGTTCACATGCGACGTATCCACCGAGGACACCGATGGCTTTTGAGAGCGTACCGACCTGCAGGGCAACACGTCCGTCAAGACCGAAGTGATTGACCGTACCGCGTCCCGCTTTCCCAAGCACACCTGACGCATGGGCATCATCGACCATGACGAGTGCGTCATAACGCTCGGCTAATTCAACGATCTCTGGAAGAGGTGCAATGTTTCCGTCCATCGAGAAGACACCATCCGTGACGATGAGGCGCGTCCGCGCGTCTTGTGTTTCTTGTAAGGCCGCTTCAAGATCCGCCAAGTCGACATGTTTATAGATGCGGCGTTTCGCTTTCGTCAGACGAATCCCATCGATGATCGAAGCGTGGTTCAACTCATCCGAGATGACGACGTCTTCCGGACCGAGCAGTGCCGATAAGACACCGAGATTCGTTGCGAATCCCGACTGGAAGACAAGTGCTGCTTCCGTGTGCTTGAATGTCGCGAGTTCCCGTTCGAATGCTTGGTGCATCTCGAGTGTTCCGGCAATCGTCCGAACGGATCCTGTTCCAGCACCGAACGTGCGCGCTGCTTCCGCTGCTTGTTCAGCGAGGCGCGGATGTGCGGCGAGTCCAAGGTAGTTGTTCGACGACAGTTGAATCAGTTCCTTCCCGTCAATCGTCACGCGGTTATGTTGCGCGCTCTCAAGTGCTACGAGGTTGCGGAACGTGCCCGCCTGTTTCATCTCTTCTAGTTCTGTCCGTAAGTGTTCAAATCCCATTAATTCGTCCCCCTTGGTTGTAATACGACTTTCCCGCATTTCCCTTGACGCATCAATTCAAATCCTTCTTCGAACCGCTCGAGCGGCAACGTGTGTGTGATTAATGGTCGGACATCGACTTTTCCGCTCGATAAGAAAGCAGAAACCTGGCTCCATGTCTCATACATCTTCCGACCGGTGATCCCTTGGACCCGGACACCTTTGAAGACGACGTGGTTCGTCAAATCGATTTCAACCGGTTTGACCGGCAGACTGAGGATGTTGACGTCTCCACCTGCTGTCACCATCTCGAAGGCTTGACGAATCGCAACCGGATGACCACTCATCTCACAGACGACATCAATTCCATCTCCGTCCGTCATGCGCTCGATCCGCTCTAACACATCGTCATGACGTGAATCGATGACGACATCCGCCCCCATCGTCCGCGCGAGTTCAAGACGATACGGATTGACGTCGATCGCAACGACTTCCGCCGCACCAGCTGCTTTAGCGACGGAGACCGCCATCAGACCAATCGGACCACAACCGACGATTGCGACCGTTTTCGCACTGACATCGCTCGCGAGAACCGTATGGACGGCATTGCCCATCGGCTCTTGGATCGAGGCGATCCCTGCTGGCATATCTTCCGGGTTGACCCAAAGGTTTTCTTCCGGCATGACGACGTATTCTGCAAAACATCCTTGTGTATCGACACCGATGATCTTCGTGTTCTTACAGATGTGATATTGTCCACGAAGACATTGTTTACATTGATGACAGACGATATGCGTCTCCGCCGAGACACGATCACCGAGCTTCAAGCGTTTCGTGCCTTCTCCGAGCTCGACGACTTCGCCCGAGAACTCGTGACCGAAGACATACGGCGGATTGACACGCGAGGCTGCCCACGCGTCCCACTCATAGATATGAACGTCCGTCCCACAGATCGATGTTGCCTCGACTCGAATCAAGACTTCTCCACGACTCGGTACGGGTACTGGTACTTCTTTCAGTGCCGCACCGAACCCGCGCTCTTCTTTGACGAGTGCACGCATCGTTTTCGTCGTTGTCGTCTCTTCTACCGTCGTTACTAATTTCGTCATCTTTCCCCGACTCCTTCGCGGAAGCTCACGTTTTTTTATATGTGGCGAACTTCCAAATGTTTAGCATCCCCAAAAAACCAAACACATCTTTCCTCTATCTTACATGAATTCTGCTGCCAGTTTACCGAATGTTTCTTCGTTCAGCTCAAGATCCGCATACGCGAGACCTGACTCTTGATACCCATCGATTTGTGATTGGTAATCAGGACGTGTTTCATCCTGATAGATCAATCCCATGACGAGTCCGTCGTGAGCATGAACGGTCTGTTTCGCAAGATCCAAGTTCGACGGATCATATCCTTCGATGTCGGACAGCTTCGTCAAGTTCTGTTTGAACCAATCGTACGTATTGACCTTGTTGAACGTGACACATGGACTGAAGACGTTGATGAAGGCAAATCCTTTATGTGCCGTCGCTTGCTCGATTAGTTGCGTCAAGCCCTTCAAATCATTCGAGAAGCTTTGGGCAACGAACGTCGCCCCAGCCGTCAAGGCGAGTTCAACCGGTGAAACACTCTTTTCGATCGACCCTTTTGGCGTCGATTTCGTCTTGAATCCAGGTGCAGAAGTAGGTGACGTCTGTCCTTTCGTCAAGCCGTAAATCTGATTGTCCATGACGATATACGTCATGTCGACATTGCGCTTGAATGCATGAATCGTATGTCCCATGCCGATTGCAAATCCATCACCGTCGCCACCAGACGCGATGACCGTCAATTCGCGGTTCGCCATCTTGACACCTTGGGCGATCGGAAGGGACCGTCCATGAACACCGTGGAAGCCATACGTATTGATATAACCGGAAATCCGACCAGAACAGCCGATCCCGGAAATCAATGCCAACTCTTCTGGTTCGAGACCGACGTTCGCGACAGCACGCTGAATCGCTGCTTGAATCGAGAAGTCTCCACACCCTGGACACCAGTTTGGTTTGACATCATTTCTAAAATCCTTAAAGGTTGCCATGATATACCCCTCCTACGACCTGCTCGACGACCTCTGCTGGGTAGAACGGGTCGCCATTGAATTTCAGGATATGCTCGATCTTCGATGCATGTCCACAGTTCATCTGGATCAGCTTCGCTAGTTGTCCCGTTGCGTTGTACTCGACGACGATGACTCGTTTTGCCCGCTCTAAGTGCGGCGTGACGAGCTCACTTGGGAACGGATGGACTTGACGGATATGCAAGTGATCAACCTTGATTCCTTGTGCTTCGAGTCGTGGCATGATCTCTTCGATCGTTCCACGTGTCGAGTTGAAACCAACGAATAAGATATCCGGTTCTGCATGATGCTCCGTTACGAGAACGGCATCCTGTAAGCGGAACGTGTTCAGCTTCCGAAGTCGCTTCGTCATCTGATCGACTCGGTTCTTCGTCGCTTCCGACGGACGCCCTTCCTCATTGTGTTCAACACCAGTTACATGATGAATCCCGTGCTTGACGCCTGGAATGACACGTGGGCTGATCCCATCTTCCGTCACTTCGTAGCGTTTGAAGTACGCTTTTCCTTCAAGTTCCGGTAAGTCTTCCTGAATCAACTTCCCGCGACGGATCTCAACGCGTGACATATCCGGTGGCTCAACCGATTGTTTTCCGAGCGACAGCATCAAATCCGTCAATAGAATGACAGGACATTGGTATTCCTCTGCGATATTGAATGCCTCTGCTGCATCGTAGAACGCTTCCTCGACCGTTGACGGTGCCAAAACGACCTTCGGAATTTCACCATGCGTGCTGTAGATCATCGCCATCAAGTCAGACTGTTCCTGTTTCGTCGGTAGACCGGTTGACGGACCACCTCGTTGTGTATCGACGATGACGAGCGGTGTTTCCGTCATCCCGGATAACCCGATCGCTTCCGCCATCAATGACAATCCTGGACCAGCAGATGCTGTCAAAGCACGGACACCTGCGTAGTTCGCCCCGATCGCCATCGTGACTGCCGCCAATTCGTCTTCCGTCTGGACGACCGTTCCGCCGAACTGCGGTAGTTTCTTGATTAAGTATTCCATGATCTCAGATGATGGTGTGATCGGGTAAGCTGCCATCAGACGCGCTCCACCGGCGATTGCACCAAGCGCGATCGCATCGTTTCCGATCATGAACATCCGTTGTTTTCCGTCAGCCGGTTCCAAGACGAACCGCTCGCCCTCTCCTGCAAGTGCTTCGAACGCTGCTGCACCCTCACGAATCGCCGCTAAGTTTTTCTCGACCATGTCTGGACCTTTTCGACCGAAAATCTGTTCGACGACGGCTTGGAAACGCTCTGGTGCAATGCCGAGAATCGCACTCGATGCACCGATCGCGACCATATTCTTCATCAATGCCGTACCGAGATCAGCTGCGATTTCCGTAAATGGAATCGCATACAAGGAAGCGCGTGCTTCGTCTGGATTCGTCGGATTGAATTTCGCATCCGCGATGATGATGGCACCTTGACGCAATTCATGGAAGTTAACATCGATCGTCTCTTGATCGAATGCGACTAAAATATCGAGATCATCGGAAATCGTCCGGACTTCCTGTGTCGCGACACGAATCTTATTGTTCGTATGTCCTCCCTTGATACGTGACGAAAAGTGACGGTAACCATACAGGTAATAGCCGAGTCGATTCAAGGCAATCGCAAAGATTTCGCCTGTTGATTCGATCCCTTCTCCCTGCTGACCGCCAACTTTCCATGATAACTGATTATACATCGACGTTCGCTCCTTCTCTGTCCCCTGAAATGATAGTTCTCTCTATCCTCCCTCATGATACCGATTTACCGGAAGTAGTACAATGCTCCCTCGGTGGAAAGGTGAGAAAATTTCGCGGACGTAGCAAAAAGACCATCTACTCCAGTCGAGTAAATGGTCTACTTGCAAATAGGACCTATGTCCAATTCGTCATCGTGGTTCGATGATGAGTTTGATGGCGGTTCTCTCTTCCCCATCAATCAAAATGTCTGTGAAGGCTGGGATACAAATCAAGTCGATGCCAGAAGGCGCCACGAATCCGCGTGCGATGGCGACGGCTTTGACAGACTGATTGAGCGCTCCCGCACCAATGGCCTGAATCTCGACGGAACCTCTCTCTCGAATGACACCCGCGAGTGCACCTGCTACCGCGTTTGGATTCGACTTAGCTGATACTTTCAGGACGTCCATGCGTGTACCTCCCCATCCAGAAATGGCAATCAGTCGAAGAATACTGACTGATCCGTCAGATGAATCCGTTCAATCTTCGTTGCTTTTTTGGTTGTGTCATCGATATGAATCAAGACTCCATTAAGTTGTTCCCGTCCTTCGGCAACTTCAAACCGTGTTGGGAGCTGTGTCTTGAATTTTCGTAGGACATCTTCCTGGCGCATTCCGAGTACGCCGTTCAGCGGTCCTGTCATCCCGACATCCGTGATGTAAGCCGTTCCTCCGTCAAGGACACGCTCATCTGCTGTCTGGACGTGCGTATGTGTGCCGACGACAGCTTGTACTCGACCGTCGAGGTGATAGCCCATCGCAATTTTCTCACTCGTTGCTTCCGCATGAACATCAACGAAGATGGCATCGACTTTTCCTTCGACTTCCGCAATCAGTGCATCGACGGTACGGAACGGGTCACCGAGTGGTGGTAAGAAGACCGTTCCCTGGACGTTGATGACGGCAATCTTTTTATTACCTGCTTTGACAATCATCATCCCACGACCTGGCGTCCCTTCCGGATAGTTTGCCGGACGGACGATTCGATCCGCGTCGTCGATCCAGTCAAAGATGTCGCGGTTATCAAACGTATGGTTCCCCATCGTGATCCCGTGGAATCCGAGTTCAAGGAATTGATGATAGATCGACTTCGTGATGCCGCGTCCGTGTGCTGCGTTTTCGCCGTTGACGAGCATGACGTTCGGGTTGTACTTCGCTTTCAAGCGTGCTGTGAATTGTTGTAGGATATGTCGACCGGGTGCACCGACGACGTCTCCGATGAATAAAATCTTCATTGCTGTTCCTCCGTTCATTAAAAAAAGTGGCGGTCGCCCGCCACTCCACTTATTTCGCGTATTCGACTGCTCGTGTTTCCCGAATGACCGTGACCTTGATGTGTCCCGGATAATCGAGTTCTTCTTCGATTTTTTTCCGGATGTCACTCGCCATCTTGTGAGCCAGTACGTCATCGACGACGTCAGGTCGAACGATGATACGGACTTCACGACCCGCTTGGATCGCAAATGATTTTTCGACACCGTCGAACGATTCCGAGATTTCCTCGAGGCGTTCGAGACGGCGGATATAACTTTCGAGTGTCTCTTGACGTGCACCTGGGCGAGCAGCAGATAATGCATCCGCAGCTGCGACCAAGACGGAAATGACAGATGTCGCTTCCGTATCTCCGTGGTGGGATGCGATCGCGTTGATGACAGTTGGATGCTCTTTGTACTTCGTACCGAGCTCGACACCAATCTCAACGTGACTGCCTTCGACTTCGTGGTCGATCGCTTTCCCGATATCATGCAGAAGACCCGCACGCTTCGCAAGCGTGACATCTTCTCCAAGTTCAGCTGCCATCATACCTGCAAGGTGAGCAACCTCAAGTGAGTGATACAGGACGTTCTGTCCGTAACTCGTACGGTACTTCAAGCGACCGAGAATTTTGACAAGGTCCGGATGAATGCCGTGGATCCCGACATCATACGTCGCTTCTTCCCCGATTTCTCGAATCCGCTCGTCGACTTCACGACGGGATTTGTCGACCATCTCTTCAATACGGGCCGGGTGAATCCGACCATCCTGAACCAATTTCTCGAGCGCCATTTTAGCGACTTCGCGACGAATTGGGTCAAAACCAGACAAAATGACGGCTTCCGGCGTATCATCGATGATCAAGTCGATCCCAGTCAAGGTCTCGAGCGTACGGATGTTGCGGCCTTCCCGTCCGATGATCCGACCTTTCATCTCATCGTTCGGTAAGTTGACGACCGATACAGTCGTCTCTGCGATATGTTCAGCGGCGAACCGTTGAATCGCAAGTGACAAGATGTTACGTGCTTTCTTGTCGGCTTCTTCTTTTGCTTTTTGTTCGATTTCTTTTTGAAGAATGGCTGCGTCATGTAAAGCAGCCTGTTTCGTCTCATCCATGATGATCGTTCTTGCCTCGTCTTGCGATAAATTCGCGACGCGGACAAGCTCTTGACGTCCCTGTTCATACAGGTCCTCTACTTTGCGCTCTAGTTCTTCAGCTTGATGCTTCCGTTTCGCGATCTCTGCATCACGTGTATTGATTTGATCTTCCTTACGGTCGATAGCGTCAACACGGCGATCGAGTGTCTCTTCTTTCTGGAGCAACCGGGCTTCTTGTTTCGCTAGCTCTTGGCGACGTTCACGCAATTCTTTTTCCACTTCGTTACGAAGTTTGAATGCTTCATCTTTCGCTTCGAGTACTGCTTCTTTTTTCGTTGCCTCAGCCGATTCACGCGCACGTTCGACGATTTTGTTCGCTTCCGTTTCTGCGCCTTGAATTTTCGCTTCTGCAATCGATTTCCGCAAGAAGTAGCCTACGATGAATGCGATCAGCAAAGTGAGGAGAAGTATGACAATCCAAGTCAGTGTACTCATGGGTTCACCTCCCCTTTGCAAGGTGTTTCTTAGTTCATTTCGGTATTTCATCGAAGCTGTCTAAAAAACGTACATCTATATTGTAAGGATAGCACTCGTTCATTGTCAACGAACGGACAGGAAAGAATTCCACTGTTTTCCTCTTTTACACTAAAAAAAGAGAGGATTCGCATGCGAATCCTCTCTAAAACGATTTATTCAGCAAATAGATCTTCTGGTTGTTCTGCTTCAAAATCAACTGGCTCTTCGCGATCGACGAGACCGTGGTGTTCACGAATCAAACGTTCGACCTCTGCTGCGACTTCCGGATGCTCGACCATGTATTGCTTCGCGTTCTCACGTCCTTGACCGAGACGCTCTGAGTTGTACGAGTACCATGCACCACTTTTTTGAACGATATCGAGGTCTGTTCCGATGTCGATCAACTCACCGACTTTCGAAATCCCGAGACCATACATGATGTCGACTTCCGCTTGTTTGAACGGAGGCGCGATCTTGTTTTTGACGACCTTAATCTTCGTTTTGTTACCGACGACGTCCGTACCGTTTTTCAACGCTTCCGCACGACGCACTTCTAAACGAACAGACGAGTAGAATTTGAGTGCGCGACCACCTGGAGTTGTTTCCGGGTTACCGAACATGACACCGATTTTTTCACGGATTTGGTTGATGAAGATGACGATCGTCTTCGATTTATTCGTTGCACCAGACAACTTACGAAGCGCTTGGCTCATCAAACGTGCTTGAAGACCGACGTGTGAGTCACCCATCTCGCCTTCGATCTCTGCTTTTGGTACGAGTGCCGCAACGGAGTCGACGACAAGAATATCGACCGCACCAGAACGAACGAGTGCTTCCGCGATTTCAAGTGCTTGTTCCCCAGTGTCCGGTTGTGACAAGAGGAGCTCATCGATATTGACACCGAGTTTGTTTGCATATGCTGGATCAAGCGCGTGCTCCGCATCGATGAACGCTGCTTGTCCGCCTTGTTTCTGAACTTCTGCGATTGCATGAAGCGCAACCGTCGTTTTACCTGACGATTCAGGTCCGTATACTTCGATGACCCGTCCACGTGGGTATCCACCTGCACCTAGGGCAATATCTAATGTAATCGATCCAGAAGAGATTACTGATACCTTCTGATCCGCATTTTCTCCGAGTTTCATGATAGAACCTTTACCGAACTGTTTCTCTATCTGGCGTAGCGCCATCTCAAGTGCTGCTTTACGATCACTCACGTAGCAGGCCTCCTTTTAATTATCTTACTGAGATTATTGTACTTCTTTTGAGACCGAATGACAAGCATTTTGCGAACATTTATTCGCATACTTGCACTTTGATCATTTTTCTCACTCTGATGCTTTTTCGAGATGTTTCAGTAGAAGGAAATAGGTATCCTTGACGGCGCGCAGTCGAATCATTCCTCTGTCGAACGATGGATATTGCCATTCGACGATCCGTGTTCCATGTGCGTCCGCAACAGCACAATAGACCGTTCCGACCGCTTTTCCGCTGTTGCTCGTCGGACCTGCTTCCCCCGTCAAGGCGACGGCGATATCGGATTGATACAGTTCCCGTGCCCCTTCAGCCATCGCGATCGCGACCTCTTTACTGACAGCAGTATGCTCTCGTAATAAATTCTCTGGTACCGATAACACGGCTTGTTTCGCTGCATCATCATAGACGACGGCGCTCCCGCGCAACACTTGACTCGCACCGCTGACATCAACGAGACCACTCGCGACGGCTCCTCCCGTCAGTGATTCGGCAAGTGAAAGTGTCAATCCTGCTTCTTGATACCGTTTTAGAACGACTTCCGGCAGACTCGTCTCCCCATATCCATAAAAGTACATGCCGACTTCAGCAAGGACGTGTTGTTCGAGTTCATCGAGCATACGATCGGCTTCCTGTTGATCGAGTGCTTTAGCCGTCAGACGCAACCGGACTTCAGCGAGCTCCGCATACGGTGCGACCGATGGATTGGTCGCTTCCTTGATCAACGTTTCTAGACGGTCGTTTAAAGCCGATTCCCCGATTCCGAAGAATCGTAACGTCCGAGAACGAATCGTTTCTTGACCGAATAGATGACTGAAGTGATCTTTGAGGATTTGCTTCATCTCGCGTGGCACACCGGGTAAGACGATATATTGGTGATGCTCGGTCTGGACCGACATACCGGGAGCAAGCCCTGCATCGTTGCGTAAAACCGTTGCACCATCGATGATGAGAGCTTGTTTTCGTTCGTTGATCGTCATCTCCCGTTGACGTGTCTTTAAAAATCCTTCGATTCGCTCGTACGCCGCTTGATCGAGGACGAGATCACGCCCGAGAAGATCAGCGAGCACCTCTTTCGTCAAATCGTCTTCCGTCGGTCCAAGACCTCCTGTGATGACGAGGAGATCTGCCCGCTGTTGTGCCTGACGGAATGTTTCTTGCATCCGTTCGCGATTGTCACCGACGACTGTATGATAATGAACGTCAATTCCGGCACTCGCTAACCATTCGGAAAGGTACTGTGCATTCGTGTTCGCGATTTCCCCAAGGAGGAGTTCGCTTCCGACTGCGATGATTTCTGCTTTCATGTTGATTCCTCACCTTCTTGAAGTATAAGAAAAGACTGTTCGGTATGACGAACAGTCTAAATTGATCCATCTTACATGGATTTCGTAATTAACTTAATGTTTTTCGAGAAATATTCAACGCCTGAGTAGATCGTCAAGATCAAAGCAAGCCACATCGTAATATCTGCGAACGGAATGTTCCACATCGCAAAGATGATATCGTGCAACAAGTATGCCGTAATTGATGTCAACTGGACCCATGTCTTGGCTTTCCCAGAGTTTCCGGCAGCAAGGACGATCCCTTCGTCAGATGCGACGAGACGAAGACCCGTGACTGCGAACTCTCGACAGAGAATGATGACGACGATCCACGCTGCGACGAATCCAAGTTCCACCAAGTAGACGAGAGCAGCTGCAACTAACATCTTGTCGGCAAGTGGATCCATGAATTTTCCAAAGTTCGTCACTAATTTTTGTTTGCGAGCGATATAACCATCGAGCCAGTCCGTCAGTGAAGCAACAAGGAAGATGATAGCTGCAACGAAGTGTGAGACGGGAAGCTCGGCTCCCAGTACATCCCACTGTCCCCAGTTCGGATCAATCGCAAGTACGATGACGAACACAGGAATTAATAAAACGCGTAATACTGTCAATTGATTCGGTAAGTTCATGTAACGCCCTCCTCCTTCATTTCGTATGTAAATGACATGCCATCTAAAAGAAGGCACGCCGAATTACGGCGTGGCTACTTTCTTTAGATAGATGTTTTGGACGAGAAGCGAACGGTTCAGTTTCAGTTCTTGGTCATTGACGACGATTTTATCAATCCCTTTAATCGAACCGATCCGGATGCGGATCAAGTCCGTCTTCGCGTCCTTCACGACGATCGGATTCGGATCCGATGCGTTGATGTGGTCTGGCGCGAGTGCTTCTCCTTCAAGTGATGTATCACGTACACCAACGAATGGCGACGGAGAGGCATCTTTCTTGATTTGAATCGAGACACTCATCGTATCTTTCGTTGCGACTTCATACGTGACATCTTGACCAGATGTCGACTTCGCAGCAAGTGCCTCTTTTTTAGGTTCTTCTTTTGTTTCTTCCTGTTTTGCCGGTTCTTCTTTCGGCTCTTCTTCCGTCTTCGCAGGCGCATCCGTCTCTTTACTTGGCGCGTCCCCTTGATCGATCGTGACATCATTTTGCTTCGGTGCGGACGTCTTCGCCTCTTCGTTACCGTCGAGGAACGTCTGCAGACCATAATACAAGGCAGCGCCGATCGCAAAGATTAGAACGATGATGATGATGTTCGGAATCCAACGCTTCGCAACGCTCTTCTTCGGAGCACTTGATTTCGAATACGTCGCGCGTCGTGACAATTCGACGACCGGTTGTGCTTCCGGTTCCGGAAGATCACGTTTATAGGTCGTAAAGACTTCATCGACGTCAAGACCGAGTGCTTCCGCATATGTCTTGATGAAGGCCCGAGCGTAAAAAGCACCCGGCAATTGATCATAATTACCTTCTTCGATCGCGACGATGTAACGCTTTTGAATCTTCGTCGTCGTTTGAATTTGTTCGAGAGAGACACCAAGTGCCTCCCGTTGTTCTTTTAAGTAGGTTCCGAGCTCGGTCATCGGTAACACACCTTCCATTTTTCATACTTATTCAAAGTTGAACCAATCATTTCCACCATGGGAACGAGGCAGTTCAGTCACAATGATTTCTTCAGTCGTGTTGCGTAATTCAATGATGTAATCAAAATCATCCCACGTATACTCGCTGGATTTGACGAACGCATCCGGATGTTCGACGATTTTTGTCGCCGGTAGACGCATGACTTCACGCAGGATTTGCCAGTGTCGTTCATCGAAATTTCGTTGTGATACTAACGCATCGATGATGTAGACATAATCACCCGTCCGCTCATCGTCGAACAACGATGTTCGAACCGTCTGTTTAATCAACGTCGACGATAAGAACAGCCATTTCTTATTCGCACTGACGCTCGCTGCGACGATTGACTCCGTCTTGCCGACGCGTGGCATGCCGCGGACACCAATCAACAAGTGGCCATCCTGTTTACATAGCTCTGCCATGAAATCGACGAGAATCCCTAAGTCTTCCCGGACGAAGCGGAACGTCTTTCGTTCATCACTGCTTTGATCGATATAGCGCCCGTGACGAATCGCGATTCGGTCACGTAGTTTTGGTTTTCGTAGTTTGATGACCTCTATGGTTGACATCGTCTTGAGAATAGCGGCGAGTCGTGGAATTTGATCCGGTTGTTTCGTTTGGAGCAACATACCGCGTCGTTGATGATCGACACCATTGATCGTCACGATCGAAATATGTAACATTCCCATCAACGAAGCAATGTCCCCGAGTATACCGGGACGGTTGACCTTTAATTCATATTCGAGATACCATTGCTCGAACTCACTCACGCGCCCATCCTCCTCTATCAATACGATTATCCATTCCTCATGTTAAATGATTTTTTGAAAAATGAAAAGCATTCCTGAACTGAAATTCCATCACCTACATCCACGCGCCATCTATTTTAAGGATGGCTCCGGACACATAACTTGATTCAGGTTGCACTAAGTAACGGATGGCAGAAGCCACTTCTTCTACTTTCCCGAATCGACCGGCTGGGATTTCAGCGATCGCTTGTTCCTTTTCATCTTCCGAGAAAATCGCGTTCATCGGCGTATCGATCCACCCCGGCGTGATCGCGTTGATGCGTCCGTGCATCGGTCCAAGTTCCTTGCTGTATGCCTTGACGAATCCGAGCTGTGCCGCCTTGCACGTCGAATAGACGACCTCACCCGCGACACCTTGTTCCCCTAATACACTACTGATGACGACGATCGCAAGCTTCGACGTGAACGGTTTCGTCCGTGTCACGGTTTGGCTGATACGCATCAACGCCTCGACATGGATTTTCCAAAGTTCGTGCATTGATGTTGCCGATTGATCGAGCAACAGACCGCTATAACTCGTTCCGGCACAATGGACGAAGGCATCAACGACAGGTAATGCCGCACAAAATGCCTGCAAGTCCTCCTCGTCTGCTAAGTTCGCAGTCAGGATGTGGTGCTCGCCTTGCCACTCCTCTATCATCCGTTCTAAAACCGCTTGCTGTCGATACGTCTGAAGCACCAATTCATGTCCGGCGGCAGCGAGTTGTTTTGCTGCCGCAAGACCAATGGCGCCACTCGCACCGGTGATGAGGATTCGCATCACGCGTACGGTTTGACGATTGAGATCGCCCGGTTTTCAATGGCGAACAACTCGTCGAAACGGGCTTCAATCTCTTCTTTCGTAATCGAAGCAATCAACGTTGGAAGCGTGAACAGATTCGTACCGGCAAGTGCGTGACGCGAGAACTGATTCGCGATGAATTCCGGTGAATTCAAGGCACGGAGGAACTTCCCTTGCATCATGTTCCGCTTGCGCGTCACTTCATCTTCCGTAAAGTCAGGACGTGTTTGCAGGAGCGTCTCATACGCTTGGATGAACTTGTCTGGATCTTCTGTCTCCATTCCAAACGTCGCAAAGGCGAACTCTTCCTCACTCGAGTAATCAAAGCTGAACGTATCGTCAATCAGACCGTCTTCATACAGTTCCAAATACGTCGATGATGTCTGATCGAACAAGAGATGTAACAGCAGTTCACTCGTTAACTCACGGCGGACTTGTGCCTCACCGCGAAGCGATTCGTCCTTGTAACCGATCAATACCTTAGGTGTCTTAACGTCGAGCTCGAGTTCAAAGCGTGGACGATGTACGCCATGCGGCTCTTGACCGTAATCTCGTTCGATTGCCGGGCGATCCGTATAGTCCTTCTTCGCCTGATTCGCCTTGATCAATGCCAGTGTCTCTTCCGGGTCGATGTTTCCGACGACGAACAACACCATGTTCGATGGATGATAGAACGTACGGTAGCACGTGTACAAATCATCGGCTGTGATTTGATTGATCGATTCCGGTGTTCCCGCGATATCGATCCGGACTGGATGCGATGCATACATCGATTCGATCAGACCGAAGAACAGACGCCATCCCGGATTATCTTGGTACATCTGGATTTCTTGCGTGATGATCCCCTTCTCTTTTTCAACACTCTCCGGCGTGAAGTAGGGATCTTGTACGAAATCGATCAATGTCTCAAGGTTTTGTTCGATCAGCGACGTCGCTGAGAACAAGTACGCTGTCCGCGAGAACGAGGTAAAGGCATTCGCAGAGGCACCGAGACGACCAAACTCTTGGAAGACGTCCCCTTTTTCGGATTCGAACATCTTATGCTCGAGGAAATGGGCGATGCCGTCCGGTACCGTGATCCATTCCTCCCCTTTTTTGAATCGTTGATCAATCGAACCATAACGTGTCGTAAACGTCGCATACGTCTTTTCGTATCCTTTTTTTTGCAACAAATAGACGGATAAGCCGTTATCGAGCTGCTCGTGGTATACCGTTTCGTCTGTATCGTGATAAGTCAGTTGTTCCATCATGCTTCACCTCGCAATAGATATACGGCATCAAGATCGATTGCCGCTGCTAATCGAACGACGTCTTCACGTGTCGCCGTTTCAATGATATGAATCTCATCCTCCAGTGTCAGTCCACGCATCTTCGAACCATTCAACCAACCAATCAATTGACCTGGCTGATCAAGGATTTGACGGCGCGCATTGATCAACATCGCCTTCGTCTGTGTCAATTCTTCATCCGTGAACTGTCCTGCTTTTAAATCAACGAGTTGTTCCAAGATGATTTTCTCAGCACGTTCCGCTTCTTTCGTGTCGACCCCTGCATAAACATAGAGTGCACTGTTCAATGCCGCGTATCGTGAAGCCGCATAATACGCGAGACTCTCTTTTTCACGGACATTCATGAACAGTTTTGAATGCGGGAAGCCACCGAACAGACCATTGACGATTTGCATCCGAATCGAGTCAGCAGATGTCGGATCGACCGCTACCCGGTAACCAAGGTGCAATTTACCTTGTTTGATCGGTTGCGTTTCACTCGACCGTTTCACGCCATTGACTGCTTTTTGTGCCGGAATGTAATGACTGATTTTTTCAGAATGCGATGGCAAGAATGATAGAGCGTCTTCCATCTCCTCCTTCGTTACATGTCCGACGACGAAGACATCAATCCGGTCGTCTTCGATCATCGAACGGTATGTATCACGCAAGGATGACGGGGTGATCTGTTCGAGTTCTTCGAGTGTTCCAAGGGATGGCAATGCGACGGCTTCACCTGGTGCCATCAATTCGAGAAGACGTTGCTGTGCGTAGCGCATTTTATCGTCATATAGTGAACTGATCCGTAAGGCATGCAATCGTTTTTCTTGTTTGACGAACTGTTCACGGAAGCCACCTTCCGTCAAATCTGGATACAGCACCATTTGCTCGAGCAATTCGAGTGCTTCTTTTAACAACGACGGATGATGGACGAGTTCTCCCCGGACGACATCGAGTTGGAACGAGATGACATGCTCTTCTCCGAACTTCGACGCGTCCGCATAAAGTCCCGCATCATATAGTGTTTCAAGCGGCTCACGTAACGCTTTCATCGACGGATAAGCGGCTGTCGATTTTTCCATAATGTACGGTAGGATTGCACGGCTTGTCAGCGTCTTCGCTTCTAACGGTGCTGAAAATGTGACGAGAATCGTCGTCGTCTTGAATTTGTCGGTCGGAACGAGATGGTAGCTCGTTCCTTCCTTTTTCCATGTGCTAAATGACTGACTCATTGCTCTCCATCCTTTCGTTTGAATACATGCGCACTGCGGACATATTCAATATCTGCTTTTTGTTTGACGGCATTCTCGTAACGGGCTGCTGTAAAGAAGAAGTCACTGAGTCGGTTGATGAACGGTAACAAATGAGCCGCTTGAGGAACATCGATCATCGAACGTTCAACGCGACGACAGACCGTCCGTGCCACGTGTAACGTTGCAGCTGCTTCCGTTCCACCGGGCAAGATGAACTTATCGAGCGGCGGCGATAACTCCGTTAACGTGTCGATCCAACTTTCTAAATCAACCGTCGCTTCTTGACTCAAACGTGACGGGCGCGGTTCGACATACATCAAGTCACTACCACAATCGAACAAGGCGTGCTGAATCACTGTCAGTTGTTCCCGCACCTCGATTGATGATGCTTTCGTCCGGGCAAGTCCGACGAAACTGTTCAATTCGTCGAGTTCTCCCATCAAGCTGATCAAACGATCATTTTTTTTGACTCTCCCACCAACGAGAGATGTTTCTCCTTCGTCACCAGACTTCGTGTAAATTTTCATTTTTCATTCACTCCTATAGCGAAAGGAAGCGACTCATAATGTTCGCTTCCCTTGTTTTTTCGGTAATCGGATCCGGAAGGTCGCTCCCTCTCCCAAGCGGCTGTCGACTTCGACTTCACCACCATGAGCTCGGACAACATTCGCCACGATCGCAAGACCGATTCCTGTACCCGTCTTGCCACGTGTCCGTGCTTTATCCGCTTTATAAAAACGGTCAAAGACGAACGGTAGATCTTCTTCTGGAATTCCGTCACCCGAATCAATGACGGATAATGTAATGTTTTCCCTATCTTCGTCAATCTTAATCTTGATTTCACCGTTCTCCGTATAACGCAGGGCGTTACCGAGGAGGTTCGTCAAGACTTGCTCCATTTGATCAGGGTCTGCTTCAAACGCGATGTTCGGACCAGAAACCGAGAAGGTAACCTGTTTATCACGTCCCATCTGTTTGAACTTCTTGATCACCCGCTTCGCAAAAGGTATTGCTTCGACGGATTCAATCCGTAACTCCTGATATCCCGCTTCCATTCGCGCAAGATCAAGAAGATCGTTAACAAGTCTCGACAGTCTTTGGGACTCGTCGTAGATGATCGATGCGAATTCCTTCGTCGCCTCGTCACTTTCGGTCATGCCATCGACAATCGCTTCTGAGTACCCTTGCAACATGACGAGTGGTGTCCGCAGTTCATGACTGACGTTCGCGACGAAATCAGCGCGCATCTTCTCGAGTTGCTGCGCTTCCGTCATATCACGCAGGACGGCGACCGCTCCGATCTGTTCTTCTTGTTCGAGTAACGGACTGACGATGATGATGTAGAAGCGTCCCTCTCGTTCAAAGGAGACCGTCATCTCCGTCTCTTCACGCATGACCGTCTGGAATAACTCAATCAGTTCATCCGGTACGGGAGAACCCGCCAAAAAGGCTTCAGCCGGTGGATTCGTTGCAAGGAGCTCACCTGATTTCGAGAACGTCAACACGCCGTCTGCCATACAGCGCAGAATCGAGGAGAGTAAATGCCGCTCCTTATCGAGATCCGTGACGTATTGATTGAGCTGACTACTCATTTCATTGAACGCAAGCGCTAAGTCACCGATTTCATCCCGTGAACGTTGCGTCAGGCTCTGATCGAACTTTCCTTCACCGGCCTCAACGACAGCTTGACGAATCGTTCGCAGTGGTGCCGTGATTCGTGTCGAGAGGAAGAAGGCAAAGACGGTCGTTCCGATGATCGCTAGCAGGACACAGAGTTGAATGATTTGACGTGCACCCTCATTCGCCTGTTCGATGTTCGTCAATTGCTCGATCAAGTAGATCGTTCCGTTGCCACTATCCGTAATGAGCGGTGCCCGATACGCGAGTGCTGCTTTTCCATCGAAGGTCTCATAGTTGCCGATCGCCGTCTCGCCTTCTTCACCGTCAATTGCTTTCCAGTTCTGACGTTCGAGTTCCTTGATGATCCGGTTCGCCTTCGCTTGTGAGATATTCGCTTCGACGGAATCATCCTGCGTCTTTGCAATCAGTGTCGCGCCATAGATATCCGTGATTTCAACAGCAGTACTCGACCCTTCCTCGATGCCGGAGTGCGCCTGAAAGACCGTCTCGACTTGTTGACCGAGCTTTGCTAGGTGCCCCCGTTCCTGTTCGATATGGAACGAGTTGAAAAATTCAAGTAACAAGATCGTCAAGGCGATCAAGACGACCGAAACGAGTAACAGAATCGTTCCCCATAGTTTGATGACAACGCTTTGCAACCATTTCATCGTCAGGTCGGACTATTCTCGAACTTGTATCCGACACCCCAGACCGTCGTGATCATTTGAGCGGCGTTTGGAGACAAACGATTCAGCTTTTCACGAAGACGTTTGACGTGTGTATCGACCGTCCGTAGATCTCCGAAAAATTCATAGTTCCAGACTTCCTTGAGTAATTGTTCCCGCGAGAATACCTTGTCCGTTTGTTTTGCTAAGAAATACAGGAGTTCGTATTCTTTTGGTGTTAAATTGACTTCTTGCGATTCGACCGTCACGCGGTGCGCATCATTGTCGATCGTCAAGTGTGGGAAGACGATGACATCTTTTGTTTTCGCATCCGTGTGGAGGAATTTCGTCGCACTTGCCCGGCGAAGGATCGCTTTGACACGCAAGACGACTTCGCGTGGACTGAATGGTTTGACGATATAATCATCTGCCCCCATCTCAAACCCATGGACGCGGTTCGTCTCTTCGCCTTTTGCCGTCAACATGACGATCGGCGTCGCTTTCGTTTTCCGCAGTTCTTCACAGACTTGCATCCCGTCCATCTTCGGCATCATCAAGTCGAGGAGAATGACATCGTATTCTGTCTCAAGCGCCATTTCAAGCGCCGTCTCTCCATTGTCTGCTTCCTCGATCGTGAAATTTTCCCGCTCCAGATACATCTTCAACAGGCGACGAATCCGTTCTTCATCGTCGACGACTAAAATACGTGCTTCTTCTGACATGCTGTCTCCTCCTATGAACTAAACTCTACTCCTCTATCCTACTACTCTTTTAGTATACTATGAAACGAAAAGAATGGCTTGCTCTGGCTGATTTCTCCGAAAAGGCACACTTCGGTCAGACGCACACGAAAAAGCAGCGGACCGTTTCCAGGTCCGCTGCTTGCTTTTTTCTTATGCGTACGAGTGTAATCCTGCTACGACAAGGTTAACGAAGACAAGGTTGAACATGATGACGGCAAATCCGCCGACACATAACCAAGCTGATTTTTTACCAATCCAACCACGCTGGATGCGCATATGGAGATAAAAGACGTAAAAGAGCATCGTAATGAGTGCCCACACCTCTTTTGGATCCCAGCCCCAGTATCGGCTCCATGCCATTTGCGCCCAGATCATCGCGAAGATCAGACCGCCCAGGATGAAGATTGGAAGACCAATCGCAACAGAACGATAGCTGATCTCATCTGCTGTCTCAAGATCAATCTTACGCGCAATCGGCTTCAAGCTCTCAGCAAGACGCTTGCGAAGAATGACGAAGCGAAGCAAGACGTATAAGACGACGCCACCAATGATCGACCATAAGACCGTATTGACTTTGTTCGCGTTCAAGAAGTTCGGTAATTCGATGACGGCACCTGAACCCGATAAGACTTTTCCGCCTTCAGGACCTGTCAAGACTGGCATGGCATAGTCATGCGTCATCGTTGCACCGTTTTTCGCAACGTATTCGATCGTCGACGCAGAACCTGTTGCTTTGAACAACAGCCCAACTAAGATGTAACCGACGACACATGCGAGTGAGAACATGACGACTTCGAGCCACGTCCGTGTTTTCGATTCCTTACTGAAATCCGTCGCGTGAATCAGATACAGTAATCCCGTCGCGAAGCTGACGGCAAGAATCCCTTCGCCGAGCGCTGCCGTCGTGACGTGGATTTTGAGCCAAACACTTTGTAGTGCTGGGATCAACGGTTGGACTTCATCCGGGAACATCGACGCATAGGCGATGACGAGCAATGCAACTGGCATCGCAACCAAACCGAGGACATTGTTTTTGTAGATGGCATAAACGATCAAGAAACCAAGTACCATCATCATGCCGAAGAATGTCGTGTATTCATATAAGTTCGAAACTGGAACGTGCCCAGCTCCAGCCCAGCGCGTGAAGAAATACCCGAGCTGCGCGAGGAAACCGATGATCGCGAGCGTAAAGGCGATTTTACCAGAACGCGTCGGTCCTTTTTTACCACTCGTCGCTACAGCGAAGAATCCTGTACTGACGAGGTAGACGATGAACGATGTAAGGAGCAGGTTACTGCTCAACTGAAGCAAATTCATTTAGCTTCCCCCTCTTCCCGCAACTTTTGTCGATCCTCAAGTTCTGGTAGACCGACTTCCGTCAACGCGAGATTAGCTTCTTTTTGAAGCCCCAATGCATTTTTGTTCGTAAATCCAGCAATCTGGATCCGACCGTTCTTCTCTTTGAGCCAGAGACGACGGTGTGGCCAGTACATTCCGATCAATAGACCTGCCATGAAGATGATACCACCTGCAAACAGGAACGGTAGCGTCAGATCTTTTTTAATCCGGACACCCGAGATGTTCGAGAGTTCTGTACCCGCGAATGCCATTTTGTACTGGTTCTCATCTCCACCGACGTTCAGTTTGATCCCAATCAAACTCCGTTCACCTTTCGGATGTTCCGGTGACTTGATACTAAAGACGAAGGCTGGATTGACCGGACGTCCCGAGTTCGTCGTTGGCTGACCATCTTTGACGACGAAGTCCGGAAGGAAGTCCTTCAGTTCGACTTCATACCCATCTTTTAAAGCATATGTTTCTTTCGGATCACGCAAGTCGACTTTGATCGTATCGACGACTTTGTCCGTCTTCTGGTTGACGATATTAAACGACATCGTCTTGAATTCCGGATCTGCCGCGTACTGTTCCTGGAAGACTTGATAATCATCGAATTCGAATGGGCGGTTGACTGCCGTCTCACCTGACTTGATTTCTTCAAGATCCGGTTTGAAATCGGACGTTTCGCCGACTTTCTTGTACAGCGTCATCTTCGTATCATAGTTCTTCGGTACGTTTCCGCCTGCTGCTTCAAGTGATTTCTTGAACTTCTCATCGACCTTCTCAGGATCATAGAACTCGATGTTGAACGCTTCATTTTTCAAGTAGTACTGATTGTCCGTCGCCTCGATCGGCAACGTCTCCCCTTCGCGGAGCCAAAGCAATTCATCTTCGTGCATCCCTGGTACGACTCGAAGCATCGCACCACCGAAGAATAAGACGAGTCCGATATGATTGATGTATGGACCCCATCGTCCGAAACGTTGCTTTTCAGCTAAGAGTGCCCCGTCTTGTCGACGGACTTTATAGCCTTTTTTCTCAAGCAACGGTGCGATCGCATCGATTTTTTTAACATCGCCAGTCGCTTCCGCGCCAAATCGCTGACCGTTCATGAAACGGTCCGACTGGATGACCGGTTGTTTCTTCAGTGCTCGGTAGAGCGGGAAGAATCGGTCGATCGACACGATGATGATCGAGAGTAATAAAAGCGTGATCAATCCGATATACCACCATGATTCAAACAGATTATGGAATCCTAACGTATAGTAGATGTCACCTGCCGTGCCGTATTCCTTCTGATAAAACTCTTCCGGTGGTGTTGCCTGTGGAATATACATCTCTTGCGGGAAGATCGTTCCGACCCCACTCGCGATGATGATCAAGGCAATCAACCATAACCCGACCTTGACGGACGAGAAGAACGTCCATGCCCGGTCGATCCAAGATGGATTCTTACGTTTCGACCGAAGCTCTGCTTCCTCGTAACGCATGTCCAGTTGTTTGAAATCTTCTTGCTCCTGCATCCTTAAATCCCCCTTCGATGCCGTTACTCGTTCGCCTTCTTCACCATCTCTTCAAGCTTCGCTTGATCAATCTCACCTTCGTATTTCTCGACGACTTCACCTTTTTTATTGATGATGAACGTCACAGGTAAGTTGTAGATCCCGTAAGCCTTCTCGACCGAACTGTTCGTATCCATAAGAATCGGATAGTCCGTTCCGCCAATATCCTTGATGAAGCTTGAGACACGAACTGGTGTTTCACCGACATTGACCGCTACGAAATTGACGCCTTGGTCTTGCATCATCTGATAGTTGTCATTGATCAATGGCATCTCTTTCTTACATGGTTCACAGAATGTTCCCCAGAAATTGAGTAAAAGTCCTTTTCCTTTGTACTCGTCCATCGAGTGCTGTTTCTCACCATATAGATCGACGAGTGCGAAACCAGGGGCATCATCGCCTGCCATGACACGACCGTTTTTATCACGTGTCGCTTGATCGACGAATTGCATGATGACGACTGCTCCGGCGAACAAGACAATCGTCATGATCATCAGACGCCAGAAGGAGCGTTTCTTCTTTTTTTGCTGGGCCGCTGCTAAGCGTTCTTCCGGATTTTGTTTCGTTTTTTTCATATTTTACCGCCTCCACCCATATTGTACTTGAAATCGCTTTACCGTTGACAAAATGTGAAATTCGTTAATCGTTTTGTCACAAAAAAAGAAAACTCAACCCGGAGGATGAGCTTCTCGCTTTACAAATTAACGTTTTTTTGTGTTCTTACGTCTTTTCGTAGGTGGAGCGGCTGGATCCGCTAGCTCACGCAATTGATTGACTTCTTTTTTTGAAAGTTCACGCCACTCGCCAGAAGTAAGACCTGCCAGTGTCAAGAAACCGAACTGTTCACGTTTCAACTTCAAGACTTCCGAACCGAGTGTCTCGACCATTTGACGGACTTGACGGTTATGTCCCTCGTAGATGACCATTTCAAGAATCGCTGTATTTTTCTTCTTATCGATATCGCGCATCTCGACACGTGCTTTACCTGTCTTGAAACCATCCGGTAAGACGACACCTTTTTCAAGACCTTTGACGTGGAAGTATTCTGGTACACCTTTGATTTTGACGATGTAACGCTTCGGTACCTTATATTTCGGGTGAAGCAAGAGGTTCGAGAATTCACCGTCATTCGTCATTAAAAGAAGACCGCTCGTATTGTAGTCGAGTCGACCGACTGGGAAGACACGGTGTCCGGGTGGTACGAGATCGACGACCGTCTTACGTCCTTTGTCGTCTTCAACCGTCGAAACGACACCTGTTGGTTTATAGAGCA
The DNA here is from genome assembly GCF_018618915.1 of Exiguobacterium sp. s91. Taxonomy (NCBI): domain Bacteria; kingdom Bacillati; phylum Bacillota; class Bacilli; order Caryophanales; genus Exiguobacterium; species Exiguobacterium sp. s91. The sequence goes on from NZ_JACSMZ010000001.1 coordinate 1,856,951, forward strand.
TGTAGTAGACGTGTTCTTCACGTTCGAGCTTCACACCGTCTACTTCGACTTCCGCACGTGCTCCGACTTTCGTTCCAAGCTCCGTAATGACTTTTCCGTTGACCTTGACACGACCTGCTGTGATCAATTCCTCTGCTTTACGCCGCGAAGCGACACCTGCTTGTGCGATGATTTTTTGTAACCGTTCCATTAATTCACTCTCTCCTCTAATGAAGGATCATTCCGGAAGAAGAGATCTCCATCCGATTCGAACGTTTCTTCGAACTCGAGTGGCGGTAACTCTTCAATACTGTTCAGACCAAAATGGTCCAGGAAATGATCCGTCGTTTTATACAATTTTGCGCGACCGACACCTTTGGCGCGTCCCGCCTCTTCAATCAAACCTTTTGCACTTAACGTATGGATGACACGCTCCGTCTTCACACCACGAACGACTTCGATGTCAGCACGTGTGACGGGTTGCTTGTATGCGATGATGACGAGTGTCTCCATCGCTGCTCGAGACAAGGAATCTTCTGCGAGCGAACCGGCATATGCCTGAATATATGGCGACATCTCTTTTCGTGTCACCATCTTAAAGACACCACCCGACTCCACGATTTGCAACACACGCTGCTCTGCTTCGAATGTCGTTTGAAGAGCCAGCAACTGTTCGCGTGCTGCCGCTTCACTGATCTCTAGCGCTTGACTGAGACCACGCGGATCGATCCCATCGTCTCCGACGACGAATAACAGGCTCTCAATGATTTGTTCATACGCCAATCTGACTCTCCTCCTTCACCATGCTCCGCAATAGGATATCATCGGTCATCTGTTCACAATCAATGACCCGTTGCTTCACGAGCTCAAGAACAGCGAGGAAGCTGACGACTAGTTCTTCGACCGTCGGTTGCTCCGCAAAAAAACCGAAGAATGTCGTACGCTCACGGGTCGCGACGTACCGGGCAACAGACTCCATCTGTTGCTCGAGTGAACGTTCTTCCCGTTTGACCGTCTTCGAACGGCGTACCTTCCAGGCTTCCCGTTGGCGCATTTTTTCGTAAGCACGTAATAAATCACTCAGTGATAACGTACCGTTATACTCTTGTGCATCCGTGTCGAGATAACGCATCAAATCCTCTGGTTGTTTCGAGAACAGCTCAAGGCGTGCCTCTTCCTTTTCTTTCAGGACGAGTGCTGCTTCCTTGTACGCTTTATACTCGATCAACTGTTGAATCAGACCTTCTCGCGTCGGTTCTTCCTCGAAATCGGGAATCTCATCGTATTCCGTCTGTTCGATCGGCAAGAGTTGTTTGCTTTTCAGTTGCAACAGCGTCGCTGCCATGACAAGATATTCACTAGCAACATCTAGTTCAAGATGCTGCATCGCACGGATATAGGACACATATTGATCCGTCACCATGGAAACGGATATATCATAAATATCGATTTCTAATTTACCAACCAAGTGTAACAGCAAGTCCAGCGGGCCTTCAAACGCATCCATCTTTACACTGTATGATTCCATGATTCTCCCTGCCCATCAACGTTTTTTGCGCCTTAGTATACCATACAACTGGTGGGTTCGACTATGTTATATTCCAAGGAAGAGGTGATTCCATGAATCCGATTGAACGATTTGTATTTGAATTCAACATCCGGCACGATTACTTCGAGTGCCATGAAATCTTAGAGGAAGTCTGGCAAGAAGGACAACGCCAGGACGAGGCGCTTGTCGGTCTGATCCAGCTGGCCGTCGCCCGCTATCATCACCGCCGCGGCAATACGACTGGGGCACAGCGGACATATGCGAAAGCATTCGATAAAATCGAACGCCACCGGGCAACACTGATTGCGTCCGGGATCGACGTCTCATATTTGCTCGATCATCGCGACCATTTTACGGATAAAGTCTATCGGCACATCCCGTTACCTGTCTTCCCGGACGTCATCCGAACCGTCGCACTTGAAGCGACAGCACCTGATCTCGACTATGTGACGCATAAACACCGTTTGCGCGATCGTACGGATGTCGTCACGGCACGACAAGAAGCGCTACAAAACCGAAGAGACCGGTCCATCTAAGCCATGGACCGGTCTTTTTATTGATTTTTCCATTTGTCGACGAGGCGTTGCGTCTCTTCGGTCGCACCCGTAATATCCGTTCGAAGAAGTTTGGCTGCTTCATCGAGTAGGAGATACGACATCCGTTCTCCACGGAACGATGGTGATAATGCGATATGTTTCAATTCAGCATGGCCATCCATTAATTGAAACCCGATGACACCGACGAAATCCTCATCTTGTTTGTACAAATACAAGCGTTGGTCTTCTTCCTGTTCATAGGCTTGAACCGTTTCAAGCAAATACTTCGGATCCTTCACTTCGCACGAAAAGGCGATCAGCCCCATCGCGGTCCGTTCATTCAACTTCTTATATTTTACTAGCATGTGATTCTACACCTTCCTAATTTCAACAACTCTCAGGAGTATGAACGACTGAGACTCATTCATTCTACACCTTCTCACACAGAATTACTGCATTTTTTTCATAATCCATGAAAATGCAGGAGTCCGTCTCGTGACGTCCCCTGCATCTGAATCACGCTTGTTCTTCCATCACTTGGATGAAGGCACGCATGTAGTCCGGTAGATCGGGCGGACGACGACTCGAGACGATATGTCCGTCGACGACGACTGCTTCATCATGCCAAATTGCACCCGCATTCGTCATGTCATCCTTGATTCCTGGCGTACTCGTGACGTTGACACCTTTTAAGATGCCGGCAGAGATCAGCACCCAACCAGCGTGGCAGATTTGACCGATCGGTTGTTTGTTCTGGTCAAAATGACGCACCATGTTCAGAACAGAGTCAAAGCGGCGTAATAGATCGGGCGACCAACCACCTGGAACAAGAATCGCATCGTATTCTGCTGGATTGATCTCATCGAACGTCTTATTCGATTTGATTGGGACACCGTACTTCCCGATATATGTTTCATCCGCTTTCTCACCGACGATGTCGACGATTGCGCCTTCTTCACGTAAGCGATGGACTGGATACCATAATTCTAAATCCTCGAAGTCATTGCTGACGACTTGGATGATTCGTTTTCCTTCTAAACGCATGACAAACACTCCTTTTTCGAGTTGAGTTCCCTTACTGATTGTACCCGGTTCTGAAAAAAGAAAAACTCCTCTTCGAACGTTCGAAGAGGAGCAAGAACTTACGCTTCGACGCGGATTTCTTTGATGCCAGCGCCTTGCTTCATTTTTTGTGCATGTTCGAGACCTGAAGTCACTTGTCCGAAGACCGTGTGTACGCCGTCGAGGTGCGGTTGTGGCTCGTGTACGATGAAGAATTGGCTTGATCCTGTGTTACGACCAGCGTGTGCCATCGAGAGTGAACCCGCCTTGTGTTTGTGTGGGTATGATGTTGACGTTTCACAAGGAATCGTTTTTCCTGAACCGCCTGTACCGTTTCCGATTGGGCATCCGCCTTGTGAGACGAAGCCTGGGATGACACGGTGGAAGTTCAATCCATCGTAGAAGTTCGAGTTCGCAAGGTTTTCGAAGTTTTCAGTCGTGATCGGTGCTTCATTGTTGAACAATTCGAATTCGATTTTATTTCCATCTTCTAATAAGATATGACCAGTTTTTTGCATGTTTGACCAACCTTTCGTGCTTTTCAGCAGGAGATTCGTCACGATTCAAGATCGTGATTCCATGGTACAGTGTACCAAATTTCAAGGCGTCGTGCAGACCTTTTTACTCGACGGCTGCCTCTAACACATCGAGTGTCACCGAATCCGTGGCTTCGACACGAATCCGCACCCCATTCGCGAGTGTTGTGACGGGATCAGTATGCCCGAAGTCCGCATCGAGAATGATCGGGAAATCATAGCCCCGCGTCGCGCGCAGAATGATGTCCTTGAGCGGGAAGTCCGGGTCAAAATCGACTTTGCGCGGGAAACGTCCGACGACGAGTGCCGCAATCTTGTCATACGCACCCATGTGTCGCAATTGCGTGAAATACCGGTCAATCGTTTCTGGTGTCTCACTTTCGTCATCCTCAAGCATCAAAACGACACCGTCAAACGATGGCAAGTATGGAGTTCCAGCAAGCAGTAAAAGTGTTCCCGTGTTCCCCGTCAGAATCGGACCTTCTGCGACACCGGTCTTAACGATTGTGTACCCTGCGTTCACTTGATGTTCTCGTCTTCGGTCGTCCGCGACATCCCAGCGTAAAACCTCATCTGTCCACTCCTCAGACGCTTCGATCCGACCGATCGGCTCCGTCTGCATGAACGTACGTTTGAACGATTCTTCTGTATACGGATCAAGACCATCGAATTGACCGAACTGCGTCAGCAGTGCGGGTCCGACGAACGTCGTCAATCCTGTCTGCTGATAGATCCCAGCAAACAGTGCCGTGATATCGCTGTAACCTACGAAGATCTTCGGATTGTTCCGGATCAATTCATAATCGAGTTCGTCGAGTAGCTGGTGTGAATTAAACCCACCGATGGTCGAGATGATTGCCTTGATTGACGGATCTGCGAACGCCATATGTAAATCTTGCAGCCGTTCCCCGATCGTTCCTGCCGTATGACTATGAACAGCCGTTGCGTTCGGCATTAAGACGACCTCGAAGCCCATTTTTTCAAGTGTTGCGATACCGCGGGCGAGACGACGCGGTACGTATGCTGCGACAGCAGACGCCGGCGAGACGATGGCAATCTTATCCCCTTTTTGTAAGCGTGGTGGTTTCATGAGAGTTCCCCCTTTTTCATTACAAGTATTTCCAGTATAACAAATCGAAGAGGAACCGCGTACTCTCATTTTTTCCATCCATCTTACAGCTTCACGAAGAGCGAATCTCCGTTCTCAAGCAATTCTCCTTTTTCCGAAACATAATCGACCTTGACTGTCATATGTTGAAGAATCTTTTGTTCGCGCAACGACTTTGCCCACGCTGTGACCTGCGCTTTATCCTGTTCGTGTCGCTTGCGTGGAACGTCCACTAAGAGCGTCGGAGCGACTTCCTTCCGTAAATAAGCCTTTGAATCAAAACGCGCGTCACCTAGCTGCTGTATTTTATCGTTGTCATAAAGTACGGTCACGCTCAATTGATTGTTCAGTTGTTCGAGAGTCGGCGACGGGATCCGTCGCTCTAACCGATCTTCCCAAAGTGACGCATGATACGAGTCAACGAACCTCCCCGACTCCTCTTGTTGATAGACGAAAAACTCAGTATTCGTTTTTTCGTCTATCGCGCGTGCGGCATATTCAAATGGAAAATTGCCCATGTTGTCGTAAAGACTACCGGTCACCTTCGCTTCCGGAAGATGCTGTTCTAAGTAAGTTTTTGCTTTCCGCTGTACTTCAGTCTCTTTCGTTCCATCCGAGTTCATATCCTGTGTAAAAGCGAAAGTCATCAATAAGGCACTACCTCCGATGACTCCAATTAGACTGGCAATCCCGATTATCCAACGTTTCATATGCTCCCCTCCCATATTTTTACACTTACAATTTTATCATAAAAAAAGAGTAGCGGACGACGTCCACTACTCAAGTATTGCTGATTGGATTGCTTACTGGATAACAGCGTGAACGAGCGGGCGTTCTGCCGGTTTCGTTTCACTGATATGGTACGCGTGATCCATTTTTTCGATTGCTTGATCGAGTGTTTCTTTGTTTGAACGAAGTGTTGCGATGACATCGCCGACTTCGACACGGTCGCCGACTTTCTTGTGCAACGTAACGCTTGCTGCGTGATCGATCTCATCTGCTTTCGTCGCGCGTCCTGCACCGAGGATCATTGCTGCAACACCGACTTCGTCAGCGATGATTTCAGAGACATAACCTGCTTTTGAAGCGACGAATGTTTTTTCGTATTTCGTTTCAAGTGCTTTTGTCATGTCGTCAACGAGAGACGCGTCGCCACCTTGAGCTGCGATGAACTTTTTAAAGACGTCAAGTGCTGCTCCGTTACCGAGACGTGTTTCGAGATCCGCATATGCTTCGTCAAACGTCGGGTAGAAATCACCGAGGACTGCCATGTGTGATGCAATCGTTAAGGCGATGACTTTCAAATCACGGACATCTTTCCCTTGAAGGACTTCAATCGCTTCCTTGACTTCGTTTGCGTTTCCGATTTCAAAGCCGAGCGGCTGATCCATGTCCGTAATGACAGCAACCGTCTTACGGTTGACACTCTTACCGATCGAAACCATCTCTGTCGCAAGTGCTTTTGCATCTTCGAACGATTTCATGAAGGCACCAGAACCCGTCTTGACGTCGAGTACGATGCTGTCTGCTCCTGCTGCAATCTTCTTCGACATGATCGAACTTGCGATCAATGGGATCGAGTTGACCGTCGCCGTGACGTCACGAAGGGCGTAGAGTTTTTTGTCTGCAGGCGTTAGGTTACCCGTTTGACCGATGATTGCCATCTTAATGTCGTTGACTTGTGAGACGAACGCTTCTTCTGAAAGCTCGACGTCAAAACCAGGGAACGCTTCGAGTTTGTCGATGGTTCCACCTGTATGACCGAGTCCACGACCGCTCATCTTCGCAACCGGAATACCGATTGACGCAACGAGTGGTGCGACGATCAGACTGATCTTGTCACCAACACCGCCTGTCGAGTGTTTATCGACTTTTTTCCCGTGGATACGTGAAAGGTCGATCACGTCGCCCGAGTTGACCATCGCCATCGTCAAATCAGCGATTTCACGATCTGACATTCCTTGATAGAAAATCGCCATCGACATCGCTGACATTTGGTAATCTGGAATCTCACCATTCGTGAATCCTTCTACCATTGCTTGAATATCAGCTGTTGCGAGTTCGCCACCGTCTCGTTTTGTTGCAATCAAATCTACCATACGCATAATCTAGTTCCTCCTCAGGAGTGGTTTGTGAGTTTTATAAACAGTCGTTACATTTTTTTGATCGAACCGCGAACGAGTGATAGGAAGTGTGCCCGGACACGTTCTGTCGTTTCGATGACTTCATCATGATGTAACGGTTGGTCGAGAATACCTGCTGCCATGTTCGAGACACATGAGATCCCAAGGACTCGCATATCGGAATGACGGGCAACGATGACTTCAGGGACCGTCGACATACCGACGACGTCGCCACCGAGCATCCGTGCCATCTTGACTTCTGCTGGCGTCTCATACGTTGGACCAGTGTTTCCGAAGTAGACACCTTGACGGACACGAATTCCGAGTTCATCTGCTGTTTCTTGTGCGAGACGAAGTAATTCCGCATCATACGGCTTCGACATATCCGGGAAACGTGGTCCCATCTCATCGACGTTCTTCCCGATCAATGGGTTCGTACCGAAGAAGTTGATGTGATCCGTGATCAACATCAAATCACCTGGTTCGAACGCTTCGTTACAAGCACCCGCTGCGTTCGTGACGATCAATGTCTCGACACCGATCGCTTTCATGACACGGACTGGGAACGTGACCATGTCCATCGAATATCCTTCGTAGAAGTGGAATCGCCCTTGCATCGCAACGACTTGTTTCCCTTCAAGAGTACCGAAGACGAGTTGTCCCGCGTGTCCTTCGACCGTTGATACTGGGAAGTTCGGGATTTCATGATATGGAATCGCGATCGGGTTTTCGATCTCATCCGCGAGGACACCCAGTCCTGAACCGAGAATCAATCCGATCTCCGGTTTTGCCTGCATCTTGCTTTCTAAAAACGAACGTGTTTCATTCCAGTTGACTGTCATCTGAATCGCTCCCTCGAATTATAGTTCTGTTAAAAAGCTTGTTCCATGTGCCGGCATCTTGACGGCGAAGTTTTCTGCGACCGTCGCTCCAAGATCAGCGAACGTTTCACGGATACCGAGCGGTTTTGCAACACCATTTTTATGGTAGGCAAGCAATGGTACGTATTCCCGTGTATGGTCAGTCCCAGCATGAACCGGATCGTTTCCGTGGTCAGCCGTGATGATCAAGAGATCGTCTTCGTTTAAGCGAGCAAACACTTCCGGAAGACGCGCATCGAACTCTTCGAGTGCTTGTCCGTAGCCTTGCGGATCACGACGGTGTCCGAACAACGCATCGAAATCGACAAGGTTTAAGAAGCAAAGTCCGTTGAAATCACGATCGAGTTGTTTCACGAGCTGATCCATCCCGTCCATGTTTGACTTCGTCCGGATTGCATCCGTGACGCCTTCTCCATCGTAGATATCAGCAATCTTACCGAGCGAGATGACATCGAGTCCTGCCGTCTCGAGTTCGTTCATGACCGTCCGGTCGAATGGTTTAAGTGCATAGTCGTGACGGTTCGCTGTCCGGACCCACGCTCCTGCTTCACCAAGGAATGGACGTGCGATGATACGACCGAGCATGTACGGGTCATCCCGTGTGATATCACGTGCGTATTCACAAATCCGGTACAGTTCCTCTAATGGCACGACTTCTTCGTGTGCTGCGATCTGAAGGACAGAGTCTGCCGACGTATAGACGATCAAGGCGCCTGTCTCGACATGTTCTTGTCCGAGTTCGTCGAGAATTTCCGTACCAGAAGCCGGTTTGTTCCCAATGATCTTCCGACCTGAGAACTCTTCTAGGCGATGAATCAAATCATCCGGGAATTTTTCGAAGACACGGAATGGTGTATCGATCCGGAGTCCCATGATCTCCCAATGCCCTGTCATCGTATCTTTCCCTGCAGATACTTCTTGCATTTTTCCATATGCTGCAAGCGGTGCTTCTTCAGCTGAGATACCTTCGATCGGTTCGATATGCGAGAGACCGAGTTTTGCCATGTTCGGCATGTTGAGTCCGTTGCGTTCACGCGCGATGTGACCGAGCGTATGCGAACCAAGATCTCCGAACTGTTCAGCGTCCGGTGCTTCTCCGATTCCTACGGAGTCCATGACGATCAAAAATACACGTTTAAATGATTGTGCCATTTGCTGTTCCTCCTATATACGAGCTGTAGTTGTGCGATTCCCGTTACGATTTTTCCCGGAAAGGGACTAGACAAAACGCATCATTTGTCTGAAGTCAGACCTTTAAAAGATAGAACCATCATGCCCGTGGATGATGTTTCTTATACACGTCGTGGAGTCGTGCTTTGTTAACGTGTGTATACATTTGTGTCGTCGACAAATCAGCGTGTCCTAGCATTTCTTGTACGACGCGTAAATCGGCACCATTTTCAAGTAGATGGGTCGCGAACGAATGGCGCAGGACGTGCGGTGTGATCTCTTTTTCAATACCCGCTTCCTTTGCCCGTCGCTTGATCATCTTCCAAAACCCTTGCCGTGATAAACGATCACCGCGACTGTTTAAGAAGACGTCGTCCGTCTGTTGACCACCGAGACTGTTGCGCGCGAGGTCAAGATATGTCCTGACGCTCTCAATCGATGTCGTACTCATCGGGATGATCCGGGATTTGTTCCCTTTCCCAAGACACGACAGATACCCGAGTTCGAGTTGCAAATCGTTCAACTTCAGTTGGAGCAGTTCGCTGACGCGCATGCCTGTTCCATAGAGAAGCTCAAGCATTGCTGCATCTCGTCGTGTAAGCGGATCGACACCGATGACCGAATCAAGCAAGCGTTCGACGTCCGTTTGACTCCAGACGACGGGCAACTTCTTCTCCGGTTTCGGTAAATCAAGATGACGAGACGGATCGTGTGTCGCAAGTCTCTCTTCGATCAAATATTGATGAAACGAACGGATCGAGCTCGTCGCCCGGCGAACCGTCGATCGTGACTTTCGTGCTTCAAGCAATCGTTCAATATGGTCGACGATATGATGTCGGTGAACCTGTTCGAACGAGGAAACTTCCGCTGTTTCAAGCGTCTGTAAGTATTGATTTAAATCATTTCGATACGCAGCTGCCGTATTCGCGGACATTTGCCGTTCAATCACTAAATAATTGATAAATGCTTCCAGTTGTTCACGCACTGAACTCATCCTCTTCGTTTACGAAATCGCTTACTTTCCCATCATATCAAAGGTGTAAACCGTTGTGAAGAGGTCTGACCTATAAAAATTGAAAAAGAAAAACCATCCGAAATTTCGTCGGACGGTCAGACTGTTTGTGTTTGCGATTGTTCCAACGCTTCCCGAGCATGGCGCTCTTGGCAGACACGGCAGACGCCATGGAATGTCAGGCGGTGATCCTTGATTTTAAAGTGGAATCGGGACACGATTTCTTTCTCTACTTCTTCAAGCATATCGTCTAAAATCTCTTCGACGGATCCGCATTCGATACAGACGAGATGGTGATGCGAATGACTCGCACCTTCTTGTCGTAAATCAAACCGGGATACGCCATCTCCGAAGTTGACCTTATCGACGACTTCAAGCTCCGTCAATAATTCGAGCGTCCGGTAAACCGTCGCAAGTCCGATGTCGGAGTTCTTTTCTTTTACAAGGAGAAAGACATTTTCGGCACTGAGGTGATCCGACTCATGTTCGAGCAGGACACGCACAGTCGCTTCACGTTGGGGAGTCAGCTTATATCCTTTACCGCTTAGCTGTTTTTTGATGCGTTCTACACGACTTTCCATCATAACGCCCCCTTTGTTCGAACTGATGCTATTATCATAGCTGATAATCAGTCTTTTTTCAAATTAAAATGATTATCAACTGAAAATCATTTAAATGAGAATCATTTTAAAGTACGAATTTGCCAATGCTGGATCGCCATGATCGTTTTCGCGTCAACGATCGTTCCGTTTGCAACGAGTTCGAGTGCTTCTTCGAGCTTCAATGTCTTATTCTCAAGGAACTCATCCTCATCGAGTTGACGATCACCGGCAGTCAGACCAATCGCTTCATAGATATGTACACGCTCACTGCAGAAACCAGGCGCACCGTAAAAATCAAAGACATGTCGTAACTCTTTCGCGACGTATCCTGTTTCTTCCTTTAATTCGCGTCCGGCACAATCAAGTGGATCTTCGCCTTTCTCGAGTTTTCCTGCTGGAATCTCGATCGATAGACTCTCGAACGCCTTCCGGTACTGTTCCACGACGATCAAATCACCTTGTTCATCAAAAGCAATGATCGCGACGGCACCATTATGATAGACCAATTCACGTACCGAGGTATTGCCGTTCGGTAACGTGACGACATGTTTCTCGACATCAAAGACTTTTCCTTCATAGATCACTTCACGTTCAATCGTTTTTTCTTCCATCGGATGTGTTCCCCTCTTCTATCTTAGTTTACGTTCTCTGTCATGATTAGTATGCCGTTTCCGACGTATTGCCGCAAGACTTCGAAATCGTCTTTTTCATCAGATATGATACACTAGAATGCAGAAGTTCCAAACTTATAGTTCATCTAAGAAAAGAGGGAATTGAACATGTCATTAGGATTAGGTACGATGACGATCTTAAAGCGCGGCCAGGAGGAAGCAACAGCAATCCTGCGGACGGCACTTGATGCTGGAATCACGCACTTCGATACAGCGGACGTCTATGCGAACGGAGCGGTCGAATCCATCATCGGTCAAACCTTCTCACAAGAGGATCGCAGTCGATTGTTCCTCGCCTCAAAAGGTGGGAATCGGATGAACGCGACCGGAACCGGTTGGACATGGGATCCGAGTTATGACTATCTGAAGCAAGCTTGTCTTGAAAGTTTGAATCGTCTTGAAACACCTTATCTCGACCTGTATTACGTCCACGGCGGCACGATCGATGATGACATCGATGCGTCGATCCGCGCAATGGAAGATTTAAAAGCAGAGGGAAAGATCAAGGAATATGGTCTGTCGTCACTGCGCCCGAATGTCATCGAATATTGGCTCGAGCATAGTAATTTCTCTTACTTGATGACGCCTTATTCGTTGCTAGATCGCCGCATCGAAGAGTTGTTGCCACGCTTAAAAGAGAAAAACATCCAAGTCGTTGCCCGTGGTCCACTGGCAAAAGGACTCTTGACACATGAGAGTGCTTCACGCCTGCAGTCGGTTGATCGGTTCGAACAATTCGATAAGGAAACGCTTGAGGCGAGTCTACAAAAACTTCAAGATTTCCCGCTTCCTGCGCTTGCGTTGCAAGCCATCGATCAACAGGTCGACATCGTCCTTCCTGGTGCGTCGAGCGTGTCACAGCTTCAGGCAAACGTCCAAGCGATGAAAGAGTCGATCTCACAAGCTCAAATCGATCAGGCACTTGCTACACTACCGGTTCATCACTATACGGAACACCGGTGAGGTTTAACTCTTCATATCTCCGGGAAACTCCTTCTTTGTAACGTTCATACAGAGGAGGAGTTTTATTATGGCTCGTATTTTAATCGTATCAACAAGTGCAGATGACATGAATGGTCACAAAACAGGATTATGGTTCGAAGAGTTCGCAGCACCATACAACCTGTTTAAGGATGCAGGACATGACGTGACGGTCACTTCGATCAAAGGTGGCGACGTCCCGATCGATAAAGCATCGATCGTTAAAGAAATCTTGCCGAAATTCCAAGATGCACGCCGTGCGTTGCACGACACGAAAGCACTCTCGGAGGTCGATCCAGCATCATTTGATGCCGTTTACTTCCCAGGTGGTCACGGTGCAGTCGTCGACTTCCCGAATAACCCACAAGTGGCTGGTGCCATTGAAGCTGTCATCAAAAAAGATGGCGTCGTCGCATCGGTCTGTCACGGTCCAGCAGCGTTCGCACACGTCATGATCGATGGCAAACCTTTCGTTTCAGGTCGTCAAATCAACGGCTTCACAGACGAAGAAGAAAAATCGACAGGTCTCGAAGATAAAGTACCATTCTTGCTTGAGACGACACTTCGTGGCGAAGGCGCTACTTTCCTCACATCGGATGCCGGTAAGGAATTCGCCGTCATCGATGGCAACGTCGTCACAGGACAAAACCCAGCGTCAAGTGAAGCAGTCGCAAAACTAGTCCTCGCGAAACTGGCGACACAAGCGTAATAGATAGTATTCACAAAAAATGGAGCGCGCGACATCATGTCGCGTGCTCCATTTTTTGTCGTACGTTATAGACGGTGAATTGAATCCAATCGTTCGAGATTTGCTTCTGTCTCACGTGTTTTTTGTTCGAGTCGCTTTAACTCGTCCTCGAGTTGTTGCTGTTGGGCTTGCAATGCAGATCGTTCTTCCTCCGTATAGGAACGTGCTACTTCTTTTTCTTTGAGGTACCACCATTTTTTGACTTTTTTAGGTGGCGGTCCGAGTTCAATCTGTTGCTCGTGTTGTTTGACCTCATCTATTTGTTCAGCATGCGCCAATTGAAGCTGCTTCAATTCCGCCTCATAAGTAGCTTGTCTAGCTTCAAGAATTGGTGTGAGGTACGCGAGGATATGCGCAGTAAAGTCTCGCTCGACGACCCGTCGTAACACATCTCGCCGAAGCGAAGCTTCCGAATGACCCGAGGCATTCTCCCAAACGATTGAATCTGCCCGTTCTAGAATCTCCTCTTCTTCTGCTTCTCCGAGCCAACGTAGTTTCAGTAACAATGGTTCAAGGAGTGCCTCTTCTAAATACGCCGTAAATTGTGAATACGAGATCGCTTCTCGTATCAGCGGTTCTTCATGTAAGTGAAATAAGGCTTCCGCCTCTTCCTCAATCCAGTCTTCATAGTCATTAAAGTACATCGATTCTCTCCTTACTAAATCCTATTACAAAAATAAAACTGGCTCGAATCCGCCATCTACATGACAGTCGAGCCAATTTGGTTAGACGTTCGCTTCGTTCTTTTTGATTTCCGCGATTGCCCAGTCACACCAATCCAAGTAATTCAACATCATACGCAAGCCGTACTCACTCGTCAAGGTCTCCCCTAGTGTCGCACCGTTCTCAAGGTGGTCGTGACGCCAACTATGCATCATCTCGACGGCAAATTGATGGTGCCGCTTCGACTCTTCCAAATAAGCAACGGCTTCCTCTGGTGGGAGCAGATGCAAGAGCGACACCCGCATCAAGTTCTCATCCTTCATCTTCGGTTTGAATTCATTCGGTGTCCGTAACCATTCAACGAGCTCTGTCCGTCCTTTATCGGTGATGGAATAGACTTTCTTGTCCGGCAAGTCTTCTTGGACGATATGGACACTCGTCACGAGCTCTGCCTCTTCCATTTTCAACAACTCTCGGTATATTTGAGTATGATGTGCGGTCCAGAAGTGGATCATCTGTTTTTTGAAAGTCGTGCTTAAATCGTAACCGGTCGCTTCCCCTTGGGTCAGCAGCCCGAGTAGTGCAAATCGTAATGCCACTGGCTGCACCTTCTTTCCTTCTTTTGTATATATACTTAATTATCTCAAATATATCTTAATTTCGCTACTCTTGCGTCGAACGAATGTACGATTAAAAAAAAGACCTGCGAGCGAAATCACATTCGATCGTAGGTCTTCATGCGTTATTGCTTTTCCATTCGTTCTATTTACGTAATTGCTCGATTCCTTGTCGGACATGTTTCCAGTAAGAAGAAGGATGCGGAACGAATTGACGACGATCGAACCATTCGCCTGTCGTGTCCTGAATGCGCTCGATGGACATGTCCGCGATTCTTTCAAACTGCTCGATTGAAAAAGCAATCAATCGCTTCACTTCTGTTTCCTGGAGGACGTATGCGTCTATCGCTTGATCACTTCGAGCAAGAAAGACATGGCATCGCTCACAGTCCCAGAGCGACGCATCCCGAAACTCCTCTTCCTGGATGCCAAGCGGTATCAATTGATCAAAGGTACATGTCAAACCAATCTCTTCCTCGAGTTCCCGGACACCATCCTCGACTGTCTCATCCGCAAGCAAGTGACCCGCTGCCGTGATATCAAGCATTCCTGGAAAGTCCTTCTTTTGTTCAGACCGTTGCTGGAGCAACACGACGTCCCGCTTTGGATCATAGACGAAACAATGAAACGTTTCATGCCACAAGCCGTTTGCGTGGACTTCTGATCGTGGACGAGGTCCGAGCAGGTTGCCCGCTCGATCCACGGTCATGATCATCTCTTGTTCACTCATCGCAACACCTTCGAAGCTTGATGGAATCGCTCCCCGACCGTATAGAGTTCAGCAATCAAGAAAACAATTGCGATCCAAATGATGGCGCTTGGGAACAGGATCATCGCTGTTAGGAATAAGAACCCTTCCGTCCGCTCGACGAGTCCCGGTTGATATTGAAAAGACTTGTAGCCGTAATTTTCACTGACTGCTCCGATTGCAAGGAACATCGTCATCCCAATGACGAATGATGCGACGAGCAACAGAATAACGACCTGCGTTTCCGGAAACCGAAGCGCAAGACCAATCAATACTGACAGCTCGACGATCCGGTCGAGAACAAGGTCAAGAATCGTGCCGATTGGAGTCGTCTTTTCTTTTCGTGCCATCGTTCCATCGATGACATCAAGCATGCCCGAGATCCACAACAAGACAATCGCCGTTCCCATCATGTCGTTATAGACGAAAAAGCCCGTCGCACCACCGATGATGCCGGAGATGATCGTCACCTGTGTCGCCGATAATCCAATTTTCTTAAATAAGGTCGCCCCTTGATCAAATAGGGGTTGAACGATTTTACGCGCACGCGTATCTAACATGTCACCCCTCCTTTCTAACGATATAGCCTTCTTTCTCATGAATCGTCTCGTCTGAAGAGAGCACGAGTCGTTCTCCGGATGCTCGTTCGACTTCGTAGAATCGAACACCGTATTGAATGAGTTCTTTCGTAATCGTAACACGTTCATCCGTCTCCTTCGTCGGTCTTGAGACCAAGTTGACTGCCGTCAACGGATGCCATGTTTCTTCAATTTGAATGCCTTCGCCAAAAAACGGGCTGGTCTGGCTCAGCGTAATCGGTGTACCATGATCGACGATTCGCCCCTGTTCTAAGACATAGACGATATCCGCCATCGCCATTGCCTCTTCCCGATCGTGTGTGACAAGGAGTGTCGTGACACCTTGTTCCTCGGTCAACTTCCGAATCAATGTCCGTAGTTCCCGTCGTCTCGGTACATCTAGACTCGAGAACGGTTCATCGAGCAACAAGAAGTCCGGTTGACTTGCCAGCGCACGAGCTAAACTCGCCCGCTGCTGTTCGCCCCCTGACAATTCGTGAACAGCACTTTTTCCTCTTCCCTCGAGTCCGACGCGATGTAACCAGGATTCGAGCTCGATCGGTGTTAATTGTTTGGCGCCGAGACGGATGTTCTGTTCGACGTTCAAATGTGGGAACAACAGCGACCGTTGAAACATCATCGTCACACCTCGCTGATTTGGTGAAAGGACAGTCACATCTCGGTCGCCGAACTGAATCACTCCACTCGTCACACGTTCGAGACCTGCAATCAGGCGGAGAAGCGTCGTTTTCCCACTACCACTCGGTCCGACTAAAGCCACACATTGTCCAGATGCGATATTTAAATCGATATCAGACAATACATGCTTCGTTCCAAATCGTTTATTGACTTGTTGTATCGTGACTTCCATTTAAACTCCTCCGTACGATTCGTATCCAACTAGAAAAAATAACGGCTTGTCCAGCATAAAAGAGAATGGGCAACCCGATCAACCACAGCGTCGCTAGACGCGCCGCCCCTTGCGAATTACCAGAATACGCCGGGAATACTTCGAGTGATATCATGCGGACGATCCCACCACCAATCAACGCAACTAGTGCATACTGACTGATCGTGATCACCGTGACGAGTAGCGTCACGGATTGTAACGTCGACCGAAGCATCGGTCCCGTCAAATAGAACCAACGCTTGAACCGGTTCCCCTCAATCAAGACCATCTGTTCAAGCATCCGTTCTCCGAGCGCCTGAAATCCGTTCGTGTAAAAACGAACTGTATACGGCAAGGTCGGCAGAAGCAACACGAGCAGGACACCAAAAAATCGATCTGCCAAACCAAGACGGATCCATGTCAAATAGAGACCGAATGATAGCAATAACACGGGAACGAACAGCGGCAAACTAATCAAGAACTCTGCTATACGAATCCGTTTCCCCGTTTGAAAGGCAATCGCTTTTCCTGCCATGTACCCGAAGAGATGATTTAACAATACGACGGCACAAATCATAGCGACGGTCGTGCCGAGCGTCGCTTCAAGACGAGGATTCCAATTCCACTCTCCTGGAATCAAACCGATTAAAGGAACGATGAACAGGAGGACAACGAATACGGTCACACTTATTTTTTTCATCATTCGCTTCGCCCCCTACTGATCTTCGTTGCCAGTGGGCGTGTCAAACCAGTCATAAGCAATAGCAGGAGGAAGAGTCCTCCCGTCAAGACGACACTCATTGCAAAAGCGAGTGGTTGCTCCGATAAATCGCCTTGTGTATACAAATCGAATGCATAGACGCCAAGTAATTTTGGATAGGTCACGCCGAGCAGTGCTGGAATCTCATATGCGAACAGGATGAAGGCAAGCAAGATAAATGCTGCCTCAAGCATCGGAACGAGCAGGAAAACACCCCGCGCATGCCAGAATCGGCGCACTGGTGATAAACCGAGCATCATACCGAGTTCTTGATAACGCGAATCAAGGCGCCGGACCACCGGTAAGAGATAAAAAAACACGAACGGAATTTCTTTATACAGATACGTCAAGATGACACTAAAATAATTCCCTTCATGCGGTCCGATGACAGGCACATCACTCAAATAGAGAATCGCGAGGTATGCTGCTCCTAGATGAGGGATGAATAAAGGAATCGCAAGTAACGCAGCTAGTCTTGTTCTGCTCAAGAGCCTTGCGAGCACCACACCAATGATCAGCGCGAGCACCGTACTGACGATGGCCACGTAACTGCTGACGGCTAGACTCTCTAAAAAGACCTCATCCGTCAGTAGCTCGCGGTAATCAGCAGATGTCGTCATCGAGATACTGACCCATAACCCGTATAAGACCATGCCTGCCATCAAGAGTGCAGCAGGATACGCGTTACCGCGCCACACGAGACGGCCATTCCTTACGGATCATCTCGAAAATGGATGGGTCGAGTTCCGTCCGGACCTTTCCTTCAAAGACGCTTGGCTTTGGTGTCGACGGTGCAGCCGGTACATCAGCGAATTGCTTTTGTTCTGATGAATCAAGTGTCGATAAATCAAGACTCGTTCCGTCTCCCCAATACGTCGCATCGTATTTTTTCAACTGTGCTTCTGGTGATAACAACGTATTGATCGCTACGAGTGCGCCCTTCGGATTCGGTGCGTTGAACGGTACAGAAAGGAAATGCGTTGACGCGATTGATCCATCCTTCAAGACGATCGGACGTGTTTGTTTCGGAAACGTTCCTGACGTTACTTCTTGTTCAGCCCGTCGTTCGTTGAAGCCCATCGTGAAATCAACGTCTCCCTTCGCGTATAACTGATCGAGTTGGGCAAGTGTCTTTGGATAGGTCTTCCCTTTTTTCCAGAGATACGGTTTGATTTCGTTCAAATAAGCCCATGTCTTCTTGAAGTCTGCTTTCGGATCTTTTAAGGTTTCATTTGATTCGACACCATACATGACGTGGCGGACGAAGGCATTCCCCGTAAAGTCCGTCACTTCCGGATAAGTGAAACGTCCTGGATTTTCCTTGACCCATGACTTCAGTGCTTTCAAGTCGGTCGGTGGCGACTTCACGTCAGCTGCGTCATAGTGCAACGTATATTGAACTTTCCCCCATGCGGCTTCAAGTCCGTCTGTTTTCGTACCACTATCTGAACTCTGTGCGGCAGCATCGACATACTTCATGTTCGGGAGGACTTTTGTGATTTCTCCATACAGTAAATCATCTTTTTTAGCATTTAAAAAATTATCGCCATTGATCCAGACGACATCGATGACACCTTTTTCCTTACCTGCCTGTTTCTCAGCACGCAGTTTTTGAATGATATCCGCCGTCTCGATCGGGACCCGTTCTAACGTGATGTTGTGTTCCTTCTTCAGACGCGGTGCTACGTATTCATCGATGTAGGCATTGATGCCGTCATCGCCGCCCCACATATACATCCGAACCGTTGACTTTTCCGCTTCTTTTTCGATCGTCTGATAAGAAGTCCCTAAGACATTCTTCGGTTCCGGTGTCGCATCCGGTGTTCCACAGCCTGCGAGCAGCGTACCTAGGGCAAGAAAGCTGATTACCTTTGTTTTCATTTGTCGTTCTCCTCCGTCATCACTTTTTATCGAAGCCCGGTTTTCCTAACCACTCGATCAACCGTGGCATCACGCCGTACCCTTTTGCCGATAGCTCCATCCACCATGGTGCATTGACTTCACGTTTACGCCGCTCTATTGCTCGGACGACAGTCGAAGCTAGTCGTTCTTTCGATACGACGATAGAAGCGACATTTTGCTCATACTTCCGGTCGACATCCGCACGGACAAAAAATTCTGTCGCGATCGGTCCTGGATTGACCGTCATGACGTGGATGCCTTTTGGACGTAACTCCAGACGTAACGCGTTCGAAAACTGCAACATCGCTGCTTTCGTCATGCAATAGATCGTTGATTTCGGTGTCGGCAACTTCCCCGCCTGACTGGCCACGTTGACGATCATGCCACCTTCTTTGAGTAATGGCAGACATGCCTTCGTTAAGCGAACGGGACTTAAGACGTTGATCCGGTGCATCGACTCAATCGTTTCAATCGAGGTATCGTCTAAGAAGCTGAATTCCCCGAAACCTGCGTTATTAATCAAAATATCAATCCGTCCATAACGATTTGCGAGTGTTTTTGCAAGAATTTCAGGCGCCTTTTCCAAATCGTAGACCAGGTAGTCTGCCTGGAGTTCAGATGCTAACGTTTGTAATCGATCCTCGCGTCGTGCAATTAAAATCAAGTTTGCGCCTTCTTTATGCAGAGTGCGCGCCAGTGCTTCCCCGAGTCCACTTGAAGCACCCGTGATGACAATCGTCCGGTTGATGAGCTGCATTAGACTTCCTCCGCTTTTGAATAGTAGAGGATACCTGATCGTTTCTCGACCGTGATCGCACCGCGGGCGACGAGTGTATCGAGACGTGCTTTCATCTCACTCATGACAAGAGGGAATGATTTTTTTAATCGGTTTCCATACGTCACTTGTGCTAATTCGAATAACGTATGTTCTCCCGTAAAATACTTCAAGAGCTGATCACCACGTGCTTTGCGTTGCATCAATCGTTCTTCGACGAGTACCGCAACATCTCGAATCGGAGCACCATGTCCAGTGTAGGCGATTCGAATCTGCTCACTTTGTAATTTTTCTAAGGAGTCAAGATACGCAAGAACAGGACGTTTTACGAGCACATCATCACCTGGTTGCGGTTGTTCGAGCAATGGATTCGGCTCGACCCGGTCGAGCAGGTGATCGGCCGCGAACAATACACCATCGTCACTTAGAATTCCGATTTGGTCACTTGCATGCCCCGGTAGTTCGATGACACGGTATCGCCCAGACGGCGTAATCGCGTCGCCTTCTTTTAATGTGAAATCAAGTTGACCTTTTCCAAGCCATTTCAAGGCAGATTGATAGCTTGGTAACATCTCTTGAATCGCTACCGGAACGCCAAACGATGTCGCCAATCGACGCAAGAATGCGTCCCCGTTGTTCAAGAAAATCTCGTCCTGTTCCAAGTATGGGCTTAATCGCGCATGTCCATAGACGGGAATGCCTTTTTCTGAAAAGCGATGCGCCATTCCGGCGTGATCCGCATGGTGATGTGTCACGATGACACGATCTAAATCCTCGACCTGAAGTTCATGTCGTGCAAGCGTCCGTTGCATCGTTTGCCATGCTTCAAGCGTATCCGGTCCACAATCAATGAGGATGTTTTCCCCTTCCGTTCGTAGTACATAGCAGTTCACGTCTCCAACCGGAAATGGTGTCGGAATCGGAATCGGGATGATTTCGTCTGATACAGTCATACCTACACGCCTCTTTTCTCTCGTCCATTTTCTTTCATTATAGAGAGAATGAAGCTATAGCGCCAAACTTTGTGCGTCAAAGGGTGACATTTGTTTTCTAGCTTACGTTAAAGCGCGAGAAATGGATGCACAAAAAACCGACCTTTCCGCAGATTGAAAGGTCGGTCAGAAACTTATTTTAAGTTGAGGACTGTTAATTTGTCGCGTGTCATCGAAGCTAAGCTACGTCCGACGCCTTGAACGCCGAGACCCGATGATTTCACACCGATGAATGGGAAGTGGTCAGGACCACGTTCCGTCCGACCATTGATTTGAACAGAACCTGTTTCAAGCGCATCCGCTACTGCAAACGCAGCATCGATATTCTCTGTGAAGACACTTGCTTGAAGACCGTATTCTGATTCGTTTGAGTATGCAATCATTTCGTCGACTGAGTTGACACGGATGATTGGAAGAACTGGTCCGAACGGCTCTTCCCAAGCAACGCGCATGTCGCGTGTCACGTTGTCAAGAAGTGTTGGTTCGATCAAGTTCGCCGTACGTCCGCCACCTGAGACGAGCGTTGCGCCTTTGTCTGTTGCGTCCGTGATCAAGCCTTCGACGAAGTCCGCTGATTTCGTGTCGATGAGCGGCACGACGACACTGTCTTGTTCAGGTGAACCGACTGTCAATTTCGCGATTCGTGTCTTGAGTTCTTCAATGAGTGCATCCGCTTGATGATCAAGAACGAAAACGCGTTTGATTGCTGTACAACGTTGACCTGAGTAAGAGAACGCCCCACTGATGATATGGTCTGCCGCAAGTGACAGATTCGCATCTTCAAGAACGAGCGCTGGGTCTTTTCCACCAAGTTCAAGGACAAGTGGAATCATTGCCGATTGACGCGACAAATGTTGTCCTGTGCCTGTACCACCAGTAAATGTGATCATGTTGATACCCGGGTGAGCCGTCAAGTAATCACCGATGACCGATCCACGACCTGTGACGATGTTGACGAGTCCAGCCGGAAGACCTGCTGCGACAAGTGCCTCGACCATCAAGATACCGCTGATCGAACCTTGTGTTGCCGGTTTGAAGACGACGGCGTTTCCTGTCATGAGGGCAGGTGCAAGTTTTGCTGCTGCCAAGTTGACTGGGTAGTTGAACGGTGAAATCGCAAGGACAACGCCGAGTGGTGCTTTTTTGATGACCGCGATTTTTTTCGCGCTACCACCAGGGAACGAATCCCCTTGCATCATCTGACCGTCGAAACGGAGACCTTCTTCCGCTGTGTAGCGAATGATTTCAGCTGTCCGTTTGACCTCTTTGACGCCATCTGCACGTCCTTTACCGACTTCGCGCATAATGACTTCACCGATTTCGTCCGCACGTTTTTCGAGTTCCGTTGCCCAAGCGTGAAGCAATTCAGCCCGTTTGTTCGCTGGTTGTTTTGCCCACTCTGCTTGTGCCGCTTTCGCTGAAGCGATGGCACGATCGACTTCCGGTTTTGTCATCGCTTGGACGCGACCGACAAGATCCTCTTTATATGGTGAAGAGATTTCAATCGTCTCTTTTGATTCACTTTCATGCCATTGTCCATCTAGTAAAAATGTGTAGGTTGTTGCTGTAGTCATTCCACTCTACCTCCATTTATTTTTATCTCTCTCATTTCAGTGTGTGGCTGCATAGCTTATTGTAATCAATTGGTCTGACAAATGCCAAACTTTTTGCTTAACATATTATGAAAGCGATTACAACAATTTTTTTGTCAATTCAGAACTAGAATTTTTAGCGTAGCATGCCGATAACTAGTCAGAAGTGAAGTGAAGGTAATGGAAAGGGGCACAACCATATGTATAATCAGCACGATATTTTATTAGAAGCCGGCACGAACGAACTCGAGATCGTCATCTTCCATTGCGGACCATACACGTTTGGAATCAACGTCATGAAGGTTCGGGAAATCATCGTTCCGCTCCCGATGACACCACTCCCAGGTACACCGGACGCTGTTAAAGGATTGATTGAACTGCGTGGCGAAGTCATGACAGTCATCGATTTGCCGACGGTCATTGGTGTTCCACACGATGAAGCAACCGAGGATCGATTGATCATCTGTGAATTTAATGGGGAAAAAAGCGTCCTGCGTGTCGATTCCGTGACGGAAATCCGTCGTATCTCATGGGAACAGATCGATACACCAAACGAACTCGCTCGTGGCATTGAGGGATTAACGAACGGTGTCGTCAAAACGGGCGACAAAATGATCATCTTGCTCGACTACGAAAAAATCGCACTTGAGCTCTCACGCAAGGATATCTTCGCCCGCGAAGAAGGGCGTCGCGTCCAGTCCCGTGACCGGTCCGACAAAGTCATCTGGATCGCCGAAGACTCGGAAATGCTCCGGACGTTGATCATCGAAACACTCGAGGAAGCCGGTTACCATGGTCTGAAATGGTTCATCAATGGTAAGGAAGCTTTTGATGCGTTTGAGAACGGAAGCAACTGTGACCTCCTGATCACCGATATCGAGATGCCGAAGATGGATGGACTACACTTGACGAAACGACTCCGTGAAGATGATCGTTATGCGGAATTGCCAATCATCGTCTTCTCTTCCTTGATTTCCGACGATTTACGCCATAAAGGTGAGTCGGTTGGTGTCAATGCACAAATCACGAAACCGGAAATCGGTCGTTTGATCGAAACGGTCGATTCATACGTCTTATAAGAAAAAAAGCCGACAGCATGTCGGCTTTTTTGATCTATTCGATTGCTCAACGCAGCGCGTCAAGATTTTTTCCAGTAAACACATCGAGCCAGACGACACGGAATTCCACCATGCATTGCTCAATCCGATCGACGATTTCTTGTGTTCCGGTCATTGAACCAGATTCTGCTTCTTTTTCAAGCAGTTCGAAATCATCAGCTAAATCATCAGCTAAATCATCAGCGGCAACGGAATAGGAAGCACCTTTTAGCAAGTGAGCGAGCTTTTCAGTTTGCTCAGCATCTTGCTTGGCGACGGCATCTTTTAGTTCAGGAAACTTTCGATCGAACTGCGCGATATACGTTTCTCCGATTTTTTGAAGGAACGCGTGATCCCCACCCGCGATCGATTGAAGTTCTTCGAGCTTCTTAGCATTAAAAAAAGGCATGTCTTCCCCTCCTCTGTTTTCATCTTATCACTAATCTTCGTAAAAAAAAATCGGAGAATCATTTACACGCCATCGTTTCTATTTCTATAATGAGACAGTGAAGAGCAGGAGGGATAGACAATATGTTGACGATTTATCGAAGCGATGTCACCGGGGCAGTCAACGAGATACAGGAGTTCACGAAGGGTTCCTGGATCCATCTTGTCAATCCGACAAAGGACGAAGCCGACCAAGTCATCGCTGCTACGAATATTCCAGAGGATTTCATTTATGACCCTTTGGACGTGGAAGAAAAACCACGTTTTGAAAAAGATGAAGAAGGTCTACTGATGATCGTCGACGTTCCCTACATCGAAGAAGAATCATCAGGACGCCGTTATAATACGATTCCGCTCGGTATCATCGTGACATCCCGTCATTTCATTACCGTTTGTTCGCAACAGCTCGATGTCCTGACGTTATTCTCGAGTGGTAAGTTGCGAGGATTCCGGACGAATTACCGATCGCGCTTCGTATTCCAGATTCTCTATAAAGTCAGTTCCTCGTATTTACGTTTCTTGCGTCAAATCGATCGTCGTATGGACGAACTTGAGGAAGAACTTCAACGTTCGATGCGAAATCAAGAAATCTTTCAATTGATGAACCTTCAAAAATCATTGGTCTATTTCATGACGTCCTTGAAATCGAACGATGGTGTGCTCGACCGAATCATTAAGACTCCGAGTCTTGAGAAACATGAAGATGATGAAGATTTACTGGAAGACGTCTTCGTCGAACACCGACAAGCGATGGAGATGGCTCAAATCTATAAAGACATCATCAGTTCGACGATGGATACGTTTGGTTCTGTCATCTCGAACAACGTCAACTTCGTCATGAAGTTCCTTGCCTCGATTACGATTGTCATCTCGATTCCGACGATGATTTCCGGGATGTTCGGGATGAACGTCCACGTTCCATGGGAAGGAGAAGTCATCGGATTCTGGATTGTTTTCGGTATGATGATCTTCTTCTCTGGTCTTGCCGCCTTCATCTTATGGCGGAGAAGGTTCTTTTAGTTCAAGTAGATTCAGAGCTTGTATGACTCAAAAAAGACTCAGCGACGGTGCTTCCTTCGCTGAGTCTTTTCATTTACAGGTTAATTGATTTCGACCGTCACGAGACATAAGTCATCCGCTTCATCGCTCTGATCCGGTTGAATCAACTGATGGATGTTCGGTCCTTGTTGTTCGATCAGATTCTGGATGGCGTGGATTCCTTCATCAATGCCTTTACTGTAGAGTTCCATGAAACCATCCGTGTACAAGTAAACACATCCTGGTGAGACGATGTCGATCGTCTTGCTCGAATACGTCGAGTCTTCGAACATACCGACAGGAAGTCCCGTATTCTCAAGCGGAATGATTTGATCATTCATGCGTAACAAACCAGGTGGGTGCCCTGCGTTCGCATAGCTGAGCTTCATCTCATCTAGGTCGATGTAGAGGTAAACGGCAGTGAAATAGATTTCTGTCTCGTCTCCCGGGAACAAACGACTCATCTGCTGATTCAATTCTTCAAGTACTTGTGCTGGATCACCAATCCGGTGCACGAGTTCGAACAAAATCGAACTCATTCCCATCGTGATCAGCGCAGAAGAGACACCGTGTCCCATGACGTCAAACAAGATGATGCCGTATTTATTTTGAGAGATGCGGTACCAGGCGTACATATCTCCTGCTAATTTCTTAGAAGGGATATACGTCGCCATGATGCGGATCTCATCGTCTTCGATATTCGCACTGAGCACACTCTGTTGCAGTTTTTGCGCCAAATCAAAGTCTTCCTGTAATACTTTTTCATATCGTTTTCGCGCATCGATTGCTTGCTTCAGACCAATCGCGTTACGAACTCGCGCGAGCAATTCCGTTTTACGGATCGGTTTCGTCGTATAATCCGATGCTCCTGCATTCAGTCCATCAACGATATCTTCTTCGTTTGATCGCCCGGAAACGATCAGAATCGGTAATTCATCAAGACCAAACCGTTTTCGAATCAAACGTGTCGCCTCGATTCCGCTGATTCCTGGCATTTCGACGTCGAGGAGAACGACGTCCAACTGTTCGATGAATAACGGATCCTCCATCAATTCGATTGCTTCTTCCCCACTCATCGCCTTGACGACGTCATAGCCTTCATTTTCTAACAATCGCTCTAGGAGCATTAAATTCGTTAACTCATCATCTACGACCAAAATACTCATACGCCGTCACCTCGTTCCGTTTAACATGTTTATCTGACATCAGTTTAGCACACAACCTACAATTTCGTTTAGACGGAAGCTGCGTTTTCCGTCATACTAGAAAGTGAACGAAAGGAGGAGTGGACTATGTGGTTATATGTCGTCTCCATTCTCATCATCGTATTCGTCTTGGTCGCCTCGATCATCGTCATTTCGAAAGGATATGGCTACAAAGGCAACAAAGATGATATCGAAATCGATTATGATGAAATCAACCGAAAACTTCGTCACGAAAATGATGATGATTCATCCAACAAATGAACCTCTTAGACCATCATATCACGATGGTCTTTTTTATATTCATTTCAAATACATGTTATTTTTAAATGTTTTTTATTCACTCACAAGGGTATATCCATATCATGGTTAAATATTATCTCAAGGGAGTGTTCATCATGGAACCGAAGCTTCAACATGATCCACACGCAGCACACGCAGAACATCCGAATCGCCAGTTCGATCAGGAAGAATCATCAGGTCGTCAAATCAATCTCGTCACAGGGATGTTGCTCGGTGCCCTTGTCGGCGGTCTATTGACGCTACTTAGTTCTTCGTCTCGCCAAAATACGAAACAGAGTTTACGGGGAGCGAAAGATTCCGTCTCTACCCTCGCTTCTTCTATTAAGGAAGATCCGTCAGGTAAAGCATCACAAGTCATCAATCAAGTGAAGAGTGCTTCAAGCATCATTCAAGAAGTCGCATCTGACGTTCAAAATGTCTATGACAAAGTGAACACAGAGCTTGAAACGGTGAAATCAGATGCCTCGACGGTGAAAGAGACAGTAAATGAGACGAAAGGTGACTTGAATGCAATCAGCAATAAAGTCGTCGAAGCGAAGGATGTCGCACTCGGCAAAGAAGAACCACCTGCTGAGCATGATGCTTCCGACAAACAAGCAAATGATTCTCAATCTTCTGAGGAAAAACATAAAGGTGAAGGCATCTAATCATTCAATGCACTTCTTCTTTCTCCCCGACATGTTCAGCATGTCGGGGTTTTTAGCGTAGGAATTGAACAACGATCGCAACGCGTTCGCGCATTCCAAATCGAAGGACTCCTGAAAGTGGCGTTTCAGCCGGAATCGCATCCGTCTGTAAACCAAGTTGTTTCGCCTCTTGTCGCGCACGGTACAGATGAAAGTCTGACGTGACGATCGAGACGCGACGAACGTCCTTTGGCAACAACGCTTTTGAAAATTGTAGATTTTCCGTCGTTGATGTCGAGTCGGCTTCAAGGATCAACCGTTCTTCAGCAATCCCAGATGCCACCATCCCGCGACGCATCGCCTCTGCTTCTGAAATATCTTCATCTGGACCTTGTCCACCGCTCAAGATGAAGCGGACTTCTGAATGTTGTTTCCCATATGCCGCAGCTGCCTGAATCCGGTTATGTAGGATTTGCGACGGTTTTTCTCCTTTGACACCCGCACCGAGGACGATGACATACGGTGACGTCCCATCAGCGAGTGGCCGTTCCCCTTTATTGACGAAAATACCGACACTGTACCAGAAGGCGACACAAGCGACTAGTCCCCCACCGACCATCCATTTGATGTTTCGTTTGTTAAACGTGCGTTTGATCATACCGTACGACCTCTCTACTAAAAAATGGCTTACGGTAGGCAATACGAATGGTTCTCCAAAAAAGTTTCAGCATAACAGGTTCGGACTCAATGAAAAAAGGCTGACTCAAAAAAGAATGACGCGTCTTTTCACGCCCTTTCCTCAGGTGAGACACAAGCCAGTTTTCCTGCTTTATTCAAGCAGGAAAGCGGGTCTTATTTGTATCTGACAGCGCAAAGATGCGCTTTTCCCTGTAGGAGTTGCGTGAAACGCGTCATTCTTTTTGTTACAAGATAAGGATGGCAGATCATCATTCTGCCACCCTTATCTTTGTAGAGACTGACTGTTGAGTCAGCCCCTTTCCTATTCACTGACTCGTCATCAATTCCCCCAAATTGATGTTACGTATTCCGGATGATCGATGAACGGATTCCGGTTTTTTTGCCACTTCTCAAAGATGACATCGTTGCGACGTTTCTCGAAGCTATCAACTGGGTCAAGCTTATTCCATGCTTTCAGCGTCGACAATTTGCCATGTAACGGGTTCGTACCATTATTGACGTTTTCAGAAGCTTCGAGATCGATTTCTCCGCCACCTTCATAACGAACCGCCATGTAGAAGATCATCCGCGCGATATCACCTTTGACACGGTTCGGTGGTTCCCACGAATCGCTATCGCGATAGCAATCACATCCACTGTATTTCGTACCGCCATTATCGAAATCTAAATTCCCACGTGCGCTGTTGACGACAACGTCTTCCGGACGCAAGTGATGCAAGTCTGTTCCTGGACCGTTTGACGTACCAAAGTCACCGTGTGACTTTGCCCAGACATGTTCACGATTCCATTGACCGACATTCCCACCGTTACTGCTCTTTGAAATCGATTTCCCCGTGTATAACTCGATGACGTTATTCGCATTGTTTGGATCTTGATCCGTTTCTTTCAGTGCTGTCCATACCGTGTCGTATGACACTTGTGTATGATTATCGATGATATCGTGCAGCGATGCCTTCAACGCTGCCCCTGTCTTCCCCGCTGCTGGTAAATAGTACGCATCGATCGTCGATTGTGACGTAACCATCTGCGGACCTGCTGAAACTTGTTTTGGATCAACTGTTTTTGCTGTGACCGGTGTAAAGACGATTGACCCGAGCGCAAGTGTTGCAGCGAGCGCACCTGTGACCTTTGACTTCCAGTTCATGTGTGTTCCCCCTTAAATGGTATGTATGAAAGCGGATGTTACACGCTCATTTTCACACCGAATCCATTCCTGGTGGAAGATGGACGATAGACCTGCTTTTTTGAAGATGAGTCGTCGTTCAGAATATTCATTGAAAGGCAACGGTTAGATGGTCCTGATTTTTTTCATTTATGACGTCAATCCGATCAAAATAGTTCTTCAGAAGAAATATTCTAGGGTCAAAAGTCACGAACAAAAGAGACTTACAAATAAGAATCCGGGACGATATTCCTCCTGTCTGAAGCTTCCCTATAATAAATAATGCAAGCGCTTTCACAAATCATAAGGAGGTCTTTACGTGAAACAAAAAAGATGGATTTTAGCAACCGTCGCATCTGCTGCTTTTTTAGCGCCACTTGCGCAACCGATTGCAGTCGGCGCAACAGCAGACAACGGAACGATGATGCAGTATTTCGAATGGTATGTGCCAAATGACGGTAACCACTGGAACCGTCTCGGGAGTGACGCAACAAAGCTCGATCAGCTCGGGATCACATCGGTCTGGATTCCCCCTGCTTACAAAGGTACCTCGCAAAATGATGTCGGGTACGGCGCCTATGATTTGTACGATTTAGGTGAGTTCAACCAAAAAGGAACGGTCCGTACGAAATACGGCACAAAGGCGCAATTAAAAACGGCGATTGGACAATTGCATACCGCCGGAATCGATGTCTATGGCGATGTCGTCATGAACCATAAAGGTGGCGCTGATTTCACGGAAGCCGTCACGGCAGTCGAAGTCAATCCGGGTAACCGTAATCAGGAAGTCTCTGGCGATTATCAAATCCAGGCATGGACGGGCTTCAATTTTGCAGCGCGAAATAACCTCTACTCGAACTTCAAGTGGAAATGGTACCACTTCGACGGCACGGACTGGGATCAATCGCGTTCAAAAAGCGCCATCTACAAGTTCCGCGGTACCGGTAAAGCGTGGGATACGGATGTCTCAGGTGAAAATGGCAACTACGATTACTTGATGTATGCGGATCTCGACTTCGATCATCCAGAAGTCCAGCAAGAAATGAAGAACTGGGGCAAATGGTACGTCAACGAACTTGGTCTTGATGGGTTCCGTCTCGATGCCGTCAAGCATATCAAACACGGTTACTTAGCGGACTGGCTCGCGAACGTTCGTCAGACGACGGGCAAACCATTGTTTACAGTCGCAGAGTACTGGCAGAACGATCTCGGCACGTTGCAAAACTACTTAAGTCGGACGAATTATCAACAATCCGTCTTTGATGCACCGCTTCATTATAAGTTCGAACAGGCAAGTAAAGGCGGCGGGTACTATGACATGCGGACGATCTTTGACGGTACTCTCGTCAAGAGCAATCCAGTCCAAGCCGTCACACTCGTAGAGAACCATGATTCGCAGCCTGGACAATCGCTTGAATCAACGGTTCAGTCATGGTTCAAACCGCTTGCTTACGCGATGATTCTGACACGTGAACAAGGCTATCCGTCGGTCTTCTATGGTGACTACTATGGTACAAAGGGTACGTCGAATCGCGAAATTCCAGCACTCGCTTCGAAGATTGATCCGTTACTTAAAGCACGGAAGGACTTCGCGTTCGGGAAACAAAACGATTACCTCGATAACCAAGACATCATCGGTTGGACACGTGAAGGTGTCTCAGACCGTGCAAAATCAGGTCTTGCGACGATTCTGTCAGATGGTCCTGGCGGTAGCAAGTGGATGTACGTCGGGCTTCAGAACAAAGGAGAAGTCTGGACGGATATCACTGGTAACAACACGAAGTCGGTCACGATCAATCAAGATGGCTACGGTCAATTCTTCGTTAACGGTGGTTCGGTCTCCGTCTATCGTCAACAATAAGCAATCAAAAAAGACTCTTCCGTATGTGGGAGAGTCTTTTTTTCTTCATTCTGCTAAACCGACACTCGATTTGATATGATCTTCTGTCTCGATTGCCTGTAAGAGGAAATGCGCCACATCTGCGCGATTGATCTGTTTCGCATCTTCCGGTACACCTGTATCTGCTTGACGATAAAGTCCCGTCAACGGACCGTTCAGTAAACGGAGTGGTCGAGCTACCGTATAGTTCAAATCTGCTTGTTGCAAAAGCGCGATCGCTTGGCGGTGATCCTTCAGTGGATTTTTCAGAATCCGCTGAGCGAGCATCCCTTGTACACCCGGTAATTCATCATCAACACCGGCAGACGCAACATAACCGATCCGGTCTACCCCCTGTTTTTTCATCGCTGTCACGATCCGGACGAGACTCCGTTCTAAAAAGCCGCTATATGCAAGACTCTCTGTGCCAAGAGCCGTCAGGACAGCCTCTTGCCCGGCAACAGCAGTCGTCACCGCTTCTTGATCGAGCACGTCGCCTTTAACGACGTGTAACCGTTCGTCACGTAGTGTCAGTTTTTCCGGACTGCGGACAAATGCTGTGACCTCATGCCCGTGATCAATCGCTTGCTTGACCAGTTCTTGCCCCGTTTGACCCGTCGCTCCAAAAATAATCAATTTCATACAAAACACCCTTTCTCTTTCAAGAACCACTGATTCCATCATACCCTCACCACTTGAAAATGAATCGTCTCACCTTGTCTTTATTTTCAGAAAATTGTTTTTATTTGTTAAGCGTGTATGCTAAAATCTTCCTAAGTACATATGGATATTTTTTCCTTAAAAACAGGAAGGAGGATCGCTTGTGTTACGGCAACGCTTTATCATGTCGCTTGGTGTCATTCTGATTGGTCTGTTCTTGTTTCAAACCGTCACGACGTACGTTTATACACATTACATCATGCCGGATCCTTTTAAGAAGCCTTCGATCTCACAAAGTGAAGCAAACGGTGAAATTACTTTTAAAGAAGGTCATTTACATTCTAACAAAAAAGGCAAAATGCCTTTTGAACCGATCGATCCACGACCTGGTCCAAAAGAGCTCTGGAAATCTTTTAAAGCGGATGTATCTAACTCTGACTCCCCCCTTTCTTATCTGCAATACATCATTTTAATCAGCTTGTTTAGTTTCATGGTCTGGAAACTCGTTCAGTCGCGCCGCGTGAAAAAACGGCGCATTCCTACAGGAGACGTAACGGATGACGTTCCATTCGCTCAATCGATCTTTCATCCTACTTCTTTAAGAAAATCGCCTTACCTGTATGCATCGTATTCGTCTTCACGTGTCCGTGATCTTGTCATTCGTTTTGAGCAACATTTACCACGCAGTCAGCAACGTCGTCCGAACGAAACGCTTGAAGACTGGTTACGTCGGATTGAGGTCTCTGTCGATTTTCAGTTGTATCGGAATATTCGCTACGGTGATATGTCGGAAACAATCGTCACGAACGATGAGATTCTACGTTTCGAACAACAATTAGCACGCTACTCAACCATTTGACCTTGGAGGGATTTCCTATGAAACTACAACAATTAAAAGACCAACTCAATTCCATCTATCTCGGTAAACCGGACGTCATCGACCTTTGTCTGACAGCACTCATCGCAGAAGGACATATTCTACTAGAAGACGTACCGGGAACAGGGAAAACGATGCTCGCCAAGGCGCTCGCTCAAAGCTTTGAAAGTGCCTTCTCGCGGATTCAGTTTACGGCGGACCTTCTCCCGTCAGACGTCATCGGTTCGGACTTCTTCAACTTAAAGACGCAGGAGTTCGAGAATAAACGCGGTCCATTGTTTGCGAACGTCGTCTTGATCGATGAGATCAACCGTGCCGTTCCGCGGACACAATCGGCCTTGCTCGAAGCGATGGAGGAACGTCAAGTCTCGATTGGTGGAACGACCTATCAGATGCCAGCCCCGTTCTTCGTCATCGCGACACAAAATCCGATCGAATCAGCAGGAACGTTCCCGCTACCAGACGCACAACTCGACCGGTTCATGGTCGCGATCGAAGTCGGTTATCCGGATTTCGAGAACGAACGCCGCTTATTGTCTGAGATTCTGACGAATGTCCGCCGGTCAGCTGTCGGCATCGCGTCAGGTGGCGACTTGATTTCTTGGCAGGAAGAGGCACGCCGCGTCCATGCATCGCAAGACGTGCTTGATTATCTATTACACATCGTTCAAGCGACACGAAACCATGAACTCATTGAAGTCGGTGTCAGTCCGCGTGGAGCGATTGCATTACTTCGCGCCTCGCAAAGCTACGCTTTCTTGAATCAACGCGACTTCATCATCCCGGAAGATATCAAATATCTTGCAAAACACGTCCTATCCCATCGCCTGACACTGACACTCGAAGGTGGAATCAAGACGACGAAAGCGGCTGTTTTGACGCATATTCTGGACGACGTGCCGGTTCCGGTCGAGATGGGGTGACGAATCATGCAGATTGAACGTTCCGTCCCGTTTTGGCTTGAACGCCGACTTTTTCCACTGTACGTCACGATGACGTTCATCTTCCTCTTCATTCCGCGTCTTTCCGTCCTCGGATTTCTGTTCGCAGCTTTGGCGACGATTCATTTCGTCGTCGGGCGAACAGAAAAGCAGTTACGACGGGACGTCGCCATCGAATGGAAGCACTATGAATCATTGATGTTCAACCAGGAACAGACGACACTCCATTTACAAGTCTTCGGTGTCGAATCCTTGAGTCAGCTTGGGCTCGAAGCGACCCTTCGTTTGCACACGGATGGCGGAGTCATCTTTCCGGAGATGGATCCACTTCACCCGGCGACGTTTCATGCAGTGATTGACTCTGAAGACGCAGTGACGATCCCGATTCAGACGGTTCGTCGTGGACCAGCCGAATTCGATGAGATCATCTTGACGATTCGTCTGCCGTGGAAGATGGGCGTTTATCTCTTCACGTTCGATACGTATCCGTCGTTTACAGTCTTGCCGTCCTTGACGGCGCAAGCGACGCCGTTGCTATTACAACGTTTACGGATTGGCGACCGACCGGACCGTTACTCACCGCTCAAGAACAAACTCGTTCAGCTTGGTGCAAAACCTTATACGGCGGAACCGTCAAAAGAAATCGATTGGTATGCGACGGCGAAGACCGGTCGCCTGCAGGCGAAAGTATTCGAAACGAGCAATCAGGATACGTTTACGATTGCCTTGAACTTATCTGCCCCGAGCGGTTACGGACTCCACCAACAATTTGAGACGTTCATCGAACAAGCGGCATTCCTGATCAGTGAATTAATCAAGGAGGGCTGTAAGATTGAACTGTTCTTGAATCGACTCGACGTAGCAAACCGGATGACACATCTCTCGTTACAAGAAGGACAACCGCAATTAAAACATGTCTTGATGACCCTTTCGACGGTCTCGACGCGTGATTCGTTCATCGCGACACAACAGTTCGAACGCTATGTACTGCGCCGGAAACATATGAACAGTCAGTTGATCCAAATTGGCAATGACCGGATCCTCGCCATCGGCTGAGGATCCAAAGAAAGGAGTTTTTCGCCTCATGGTGTTTATCGCCCGAAAATCAATTCAGCTTATCGTGGCATTTTTTGTCTTGATTGCGATCAGCGCCCTTCCGGCGCTTGTCGCGCAAATGAAATTCAACCCAGCAAGCTACTGGGAAGGTCTGAAACAGCAATTTGCTCAATTAACGAAACTTGATGAGATTACCTATTTCAACGTAACCGCTCAAAAGGAATTCTTGTTGCTTCCTACCATCAGTCCATTCATTAAAGAGACGTTAATCATCTTTACGACAGCTATGCTGGTCTCCGCTGTGTGTGCGATTTTTTATGCTTATCTGTTTTATCGGAGTGGTCGCAAAACACGTATGATGCTGAAGCAAACGACGCGGACGCTTGAGATGGTTCCGGATCTGTTCTGGATCATTCTTTCACAATTCCTTGTCCTCTATCTGTTTAAAACGACCGGGTATGACAAAATCGAAATTGCGGGATCCTATGCTGAGTACATTCGTTTTTTACCGATTCTTACGCTAACGTTGACAACACTATTCTTCTTCATCAAATGGTTGACGACGCAAGTACTCGAACAGGAAGCTGCTCCTTTCCTTGAACTCGCACGGGCTAAAGGCATTCGTCCTGCCGCTCTTTTCTGGAAACATTTGATTCCGACAATGATCTATCGGTTTTATCTGTTTTTCCGAGCGAACATCATTACGGTATTATCGAGTCTCGTGATCATTGAATACACGTTCGAAGTGCAAGGTATGTTCCGGTTCGTCTTTTATAATGGACAAATGCCGATTTTGATGGTCATCTTGTTCTTAATCTATCTACCGATTTTCATCATTGATTTGTTGGCAGAATGGCTTATTCCTAACGCCTGGAAAGGGGGGATTTGATGCGTCGTACTTTGATGCGAGATCCTGTCTTCTGGCTATGTTTATTTTTACTCACTGGTTTACTGCTCCTTAGTTTTGGAAATACGATCTTTCGTGATGGTCAAGTCGATCAAATCTCGAACCGGTATGCTGAAGACGGTACGTTCCTTGCGACATCACCACTAAAACCGTCAAGTGATCAATGGCTCGGTACAGACCGCTCTGGCTATGACCTCTTTCAATTGATGATTGAAGGATTTAAATGGACAGCCGGTATTTGTATGATTGTTGCGCTCGGTCGAATGTTTCTTTCGCTAGTGATTGCGATTCCGCTAGCTTTTAGAAGTGCTCGCGTCAATCGATACTTAAAACTTATTCTTGATGGATTTTTAGTTTTACCGCTCTCTCTTGTCGCGTTGCTCATTTTGCTTCCATCACTTACGTTCTTTGATTCGACTGCTATCCCATCGTTGTTCGACCGTGTATCGTTCGAGTTGATCGTCTTGATTTTGCTTGGTCTCCCCTCTTTATCGCTTTATCTGATTGCTGAGACCCGTCAGTTACTTAGTCAAGAGTTCATGATTGTCGCCCAGACGCTTGGTGGCAGTCCGTGGCATCGGTTCAGACGCCACATTTGGCCACATCTTGTTCCAACGTTGACAATCGTTTTTATGCAACAGTTCATCCAAACGTTGATGTTACTCGTTCACTTATCACTTTTCAAAATTTTCTTCGCTGGAACGGTTAATTTACATGTAGGAACTGCCCCAACGATTTTTGAGTGGTCCTCGATGTTCGGTTATTACTATAACCAGTTTTCAGCGACGTCTTGGCTCAATCATATGTTCCTTGTTCCACTGATTGGGCTAGCATTAGTCGTCTTTTTCAGCAATCTATTCATGAGTCGACTCGAACGGGCTTTCCGCTTCCGCCAGCAACTAAAACCAATCAAGCTATCGGCATCTCGTGCTCAAGACGAAGCCGCTGCGACGTCGATGGTCGATCCCTTTACACTCGTTGCCCGGAACTCCCGTCACGATTCTGATTGACAATCCATTTTTTTCCTCTTACACTAGAAAAAAACATGAAATGAGGGCGTCCAATGTAAGTCATTCTGAATTCTCACTCCTAACTAAATACGTACGATATGGAGGTCATTCAGAATGAACCGGTTTAAGCTTTTATTGGTCAGTCAATGGATTGCGAATGCGGGAGATGCGCTCTATATCGTCTCCCTGATCGCGATGATCTATCAAACGACAGGGCAAGCGAGTCTCGCTGCCCTGTTTCCTGTTCTCGTCACAGCAGGCATGACAGGTAGCGGCTTCTTATTCGCCCAAGTCGCTCAACGTGTTCCCCATGCCTCCTTGTTGTTCGGCAGTCAACTCCTCAAGACGATTCTATTAGGCGTCATCTGGGGATTTGATTTACCACTGCCACTTATCCTCGCACTCGTTGGGTGTATCGCTTTCTTCGACGGATTTGCTCGTCCGATCGAAAGTGCCTTCATCCCTCGACTGTGTCAGGATGTCCAGAACGCTAACAGTCTCGTACAAGGTTCGAATCAAGTGATTCAGCTCATCATGTGGCCGCTCGGCGCCATCCTGGTCAGCTGGTTATCCCCTCTTTCCGTCTTGTCCGTCTCGGCTGGTCTGTTTTTAGGTGCCAGTCTCATCAGCTATCTGTTCTATCGAAGCGTCCGCTCTCTACCCGACCCTTCGATGGAAGGGGAAGACGTCTCCTTCCGGTCGAGTATTCGCTACACGCGAACGCATTCTTTCGCGAAAGCCAACACGTATCTCGTCGGAATCGATGCGTTCGTCAGTACGGCTTGGATTTCTGCTCTGTTCCTCGTCTACATCGATACACATTTCCAGCTATCGGAACGCTGGTGGGGCATTCTAAATGCCTTCTATCTGCTGAGCATGATCGCCGGCAGCTACATGATGTTACGTCGTCGTGGAACGCGTTCGTTGCTTTATCGTAGTATCGGCTTTTCGATTACTGCGACCCTCTTGTTTGCTTTCGCTCCAATCGTCACACTTGCCGTGATCGCTTGTCTGATCCAAGGGTTTGCAAGTCAAGTCCGGGCGATTGAGCTGAATACGTTGTTGCAGACGACGACACCACTCGAACGGTTACCGTATGTCTATAGCGTGCAACAAACCGTGTATGCACTCTGCTTCTGTCTCGGTAGTCTGCTGTTCGGATGGCTTGCCGATGTGTTTGCGATCGAGCTTGTCTATGCGCTCGCAGGAGTCCTCTCCTTGTTGATGTGGCAACCAGCTCGCCAGGTATTGGCACGTTCTTCTCAGGAGCAACGACACGTGTCGTAATAAATGACAGTCAAAAGAGGCTGACTCAAAAAAAGAATGACGCGTCTTTTCACGCCCTTTCCTCAGGCGAGACACAAGCCAGTTTTCCTGCTTGGTTGAAGCAGGAAAGCGGGTCTTGTTCGTCTCTGACAGCGCATAAATGCGCTTGTTCCTGTAGGAGTGGCGTGTGACGCGTCATTCTTTTTGTTACGAGATAAGGATGGCAGATTCTCATTCTGCCATCCTTATCTTTTTAGAGGCTGACTTTTGAATCAGCCCCTTTTTTTGATTCAGTTCTGACGCGTTCGCGTCACACTATACAATAGAAGTAACATAAGTGAGACGAGACCGAGCGCGGCATAGGTCATCTGAAGCGAGAAGACACGTTCGACGAAGACGAACAGTGTACCGGTTCCAAGCACAGCCAAACGTTCAATGACTGAGATCAGCGACGTAAACGTTGCACGTCCATTTGGCGGCGCAACTTCTTGGATGATAGTGGTCAAATAAGGCTCAGCCCAGCCATAGCACAAGTACAGCGTCCCGAGTAACCCGATACTGACGAGCGGAGAGGCAACCGACAATCCGGCAAGACACACGATATAGATCATCGCCCATCCGACCGGCGATCGGAACTGAGATAAGGACACACCGGTCGCCTGCATGATTTGAAATAACACGAAAACGAATCCGAAATGGACCATCGGTATCGTTTGATCCCGTAGATAAAGTTGCCAAAACTCATCGACGAAATCAATCGTCGCCCCGTATAACAAGACAAGACAAAGAATTCGGACGTAGACGCGTCGAAACGAAAAACCGTTTAGAAATGTCTTTAATGAACTCGTCTCTCCGTCTTGTTCTCGCGATGCTTCCTTTAAGAAAAACGTCAGCAGTACTGTTCCGAGCAATACCCACCAGGACACGTGATAGTGCCAAATCAAGTCTACCGATCGCACAGCGTAACTCCCGACAAGTGCTGCGAGTCCTGATGTCAATAAACCACCGATTGAAATCAGTCGCCAGACCGTCTCGAATCGCTCTTCTCTCCTATGCATTCGCAATGTTTCATAGACGTGGGCTTCAAGCGCTCCACTAAGTGCTGCGCCACCGATGCCGGCAAGGACCATCGCCAAAAGAAAAGCGGATAATGAGTAGGCTTCAAGCAACACCGTAAACGATAACCACTCACATACGAAACCAGCCAGAATGAACGGCTTTCTGCCCCACCGATCGGATAACAAACCGAACGGGACCTCACCAATCAACATGACCCAAGCAAAGACGATTTCTGCGATGACGACGTCGGCAATGCTCATTCCCCGGTCTTCCCAGTAAAAGCGCTCAATCACATAAGCTGGAATGAACGAACTACTGGCTTCGATCAGGATCCAAAGCATGAGTGATCGTCGGACTTAACAAGGCCATCTGCTTCGCCGCATCTCCTCACTTCCTTTCTGTTTGATAGTAGTTAATTCCCGTTTTTGCAGATGAAACCAACAAAAAAACGCCCTTTGATTAAAAAATCAAAGAACGCTTTTGACATTAACATTCATCTGCCGATTCCGTGACCGGTACGACGGACTGGACGATCGGTAGTTCGACGATGAACGCGGACCCGACACCTTCTGTTGATTCGACATGAATCATCCCTTCGTGCGAACGAACGATTTCCTGACAAATCGCAAGACCAAGACCGGTACCGCCGATTTTTCGACTATCCGAATTATCGACTCGATAAAACTTACTAAACAGTTGTGGTAACGCGTGACGGGGAATGCCGATTCCCTCATCTTCGATCTTCAGCTGGACACGATCTTCGACTTGACGCATCGTGATCGTGATTTGACCACCATCCGGTGAATACTTGATCGCATTGTTGATCAGGTTCGTGAACAGCTGACGCATTTTTTGTTCGTCAGCATGAATCCGACCCGTCGTCGTTTCTTCAAAATCAAGGACTAGCTCGTGATCTTTTGCCGAAGCCGTATGGAACTCGACCGTTTCCTGAATGACTTTCGTCAAATCAAGCGGTTTGAAGTCATACTGCTGCTGACTCGATTCCATGCGCTGGACATCGAGGAAGTCGTTGACGAGATTCGTCAACCGTTCGGTTTCTGCATGAATCGTCTCGAGATACCGTTGACGTTTTGATTCCTGGACGTCGCGCGCGAGCATCAATTCCGTGTAGCCGTAAATCGAGGCAAGCGGTGTCCGCAACTCATGCGAGACGGTCGAGACGAATTCCGATTTCATCCGGTCGATCGCTGTCTCTGCCGTCACGTCACGTAAGACGAGCATCGTACCGCGGAAACAACCACCGTAATGAATTTCCTCTGCATACAGCGTGACGAATCGCTCTTCCTTGTTCAAGGACAACGCCAAGCTCTCCGTCGGAATTTCCTGACTGCAGACATGATCCATGTAGGTTAAGAACGCCTCATGTTGATCAACCTGCACTGCCAACTCTTCGATTTTGACGTCGAGCGTCATCAATCCTTCTTCCGCCACTTGATCGTGCGCCGGATGATGGAATAAAGCGAGCAATGGTTTATTGGCAAAAATCGTCTCTCCTTCGATATAGATGACCGCTTCTCGAATCGAATGTAGAAGTTTTGAGGTCTTTTCCCGTTCTCGTTCGACTTCTTCAAAGACACGCATCCGAAGCAAGGAGAGTGCCAATTGACGGGAGAACGACCAGATTTCATTTGTCTGGTCTTCCGTGAAAGCATCCCGGTAACGGACGAGATAAATGCTTGCAATCATCGTGTTCGTCGCTGGATCCATCACCGGTACGACGATTTCGTACATCGTGTATGGATACGGGAGCGGATGATGACTCGCGACTTGTTTCGTCGAGCGAACAGCGCGTTTGTTTTGACGTGTGCGTTCGAGTAATGACGTCGAAGCATGTAATAACTGGTGCTCCTGAGCTGCCGTCATCCCGTACGAGACGAGATCCGTATAGCGGTCTTGCTCTAAGAAGACGATTGCTCCGAGCTCCGCATCGGTGATCGTAATCAATTTTTCGATGATCGCTGGATACGCCGTCAACGTTTCGCGAGACGCAAGTGTCTCGGTCAACTCATTGCGATAACGCAAATGGGTCTCGTTGCGCAACGTGATGTCGAGTGCTTCTTCGAGTTCTTCCTGTTGCGATTGCAGTTCTTCTTGCTGGGCAATTAATTCTTCTTGTTGACTTTGAAGTTCGTCGTTACTCGCGACAAGCTGGTGCTTTTGCCCGGAAATGGCGGCTGCCATCTGGTTGAACGTCGTCGTCAATTCACCAATCTCATCTTGACGATTCGTGATGACGATTGGTGTCGCATCCTCACCTTTAGCGAGTCGTCCACTTTCCCGGTTCAACTGACGCAACTGACGAGTCAAGCGGCGGACGAATGGTCGGACGAAAACGAGAGTAATCAATAAGAGGATTGCGATATTAACTGCTCCGAGAATTTGCGCCGAGTTGACTTGTTTACCAAGCTGCTCTTGCGCCGCCATCTCTTGATCGTTTAAGGAATTACGATATTTTGTGAAGACCGTCTCCATATCAACGATACTTGAACTCATATCAGCCGCACTCTTCGTCTTGATGTTGAACTTCCGCTGTGGATCGAGTGGTTTTGATTTCGTGACCTTTCCAAGCGTCGGCATCTTCAAGAACGGTTCCGTCACTTTGCCGTCTTTTTTCGCCGCGACATAATTGACGAGGCTCGGCATGACGCGTTGGGTATACGCTGTATAGAGTTCCCGTGCGTCCGTTGCATACTGCCGTTCTTCTTTGAAGCGTGCATTGCGCTCGAACCATGTCGTTTGTTGATTGATGCCATTTTTCTTTGCTTCGATTTCTTTTAACATCTCTTCGTCACCAAGCAAGACGAAGCCACGCATCTCGTACTGCATGCTTTGCCATGATTCGTACAAATCCGTCGCCCGTGTCCGATGTTCGTTTAACATCTTTAACTCTTGGCGTGATTCATCCACCTGTTGTTTCGTATATAGGTAGACACCACCTGTCGTTAGCAGCAGTGTCAGAAAAATCACATAAAACGCAGACATGATTTGCCGTCCAATCGTTCGATTCAGCCATGTTTTCATTAAAGGAATTCAACTCCTTTCCCTTTATCTTTCTCCAGCAATAAAGGTATTCCCGTCCATTCATTGTAAACTTTTTTCAATCGATACACAGCATTCTGCTCAAAAAGATTTCAATTTCATACAACTTTAATCTAAATCGTTGTATATGACAATTAGATGTCACGATTCAACCGTTTTCAACAAAAAAAGAGCCCCTGAGGACCCTTTTTCAATGATGATGGTGATGGCTATGACTATGACTCCGGACCGGCTGTTCGTCCGCTAAATGATCCGCATCCAAAATGCCGAGCCGTAAGTACTGAGCGACGACTTGTTTTTTCGTCGTTTCGGAAATCTGATCTGTTCCTTGGACGAGCCTTAAGATGCCAGTCGCAATCCGAAACGGTTCGAGATTCGTCTTTTCGACTGGAAAACTTGTCAACGTTTCTAAGTAAGCGACGTAATTCAGTGCATCCGATTCCGTTGGACTGACGAGACGCGCCGCATGCTCGCGCAGTTGTTGCGTCAATGAATTCGTCGAAATTCCCTTTGAGGCTGCAGAGATGACTCCAAACAGAATGAACCCGATGATGAGAACAAAAAATCCGACCATGAAA
Source organism: Exiguobacterium sp. s91 (assembly GCF_018618915.1). NCBI lineage: Bacteria > Bacillati > Bacillota > Bacilli > Caryophanales > Exiguobacterium > Exiguobacterium sp. s91. Next base: position 1,899,292 of record NZ_JACSMZ010000001.1, read on the forward strand.
ATCGGCATGCCCGAGAAGAAGCCGTCGCCTCCCAGTTCGCCTTCCATGAATGCTACTGTGAACATAGTGAACCCTCCAAATGAATAAAATGATGACGATCACTTATCCTACGTCATCCTCTTCAAGAAAGTTTCACCTAGTTAGGTAGTTTTTGTAAGTCAGCTTGGAACCAGTCTTCAACGAAGAAGCGTTCCGTCTCCGTCTCGATTTGATATGAATACAACACTTCGAAGTCGCCTTCCGTCAGCATCGGTAACGTCAATTCGCGTACGAGTTGGCGTAACTCTTCCGTCAGCTCAGCTTCGTAGCGGATGAATCCATCTTCCCGGTGCTCGACTTCCGTCAAGTACGGAAGTAGGATGTGTTTTCCGAATGATTGTGGATCATCGATCACTTCCGCAGTCACACCAAACAGTTCTTCTGCTTCTTCGACCAGTCCTTCTGCCGACTGTACCTCAATATGGTCCGGAAACCAGACCGTCAAGCGGCGCCCTTCTTGTAACAGTCGTTCAAAGACAGGACGAAACGTTTGATTTTGAATCAGTTCGTATTGCATCAGTCTTCCCCTTTCGTGAATTCGAATTTTAATTGATCGCGTTCGAGATAGAGCATCGCCTTAAACTGGCGCGCATTCTTTTTCATCTCGAGTGGCTTTGTTTTTTGACCCGCTAGTACTTTTTTGACTTCCGTTTGCGTCAGTCGGGCACCAAGGATCGTTTTCGGTAACGTAAAGCCACAGTTGTTCTTTTGATAGCCACTGCAGCCATAGAACTTCCCACGATCAAGCACTGCTGATTGACACAGCGGGCACGGACCGACCGGACGATTCGTTGCACCCCGCGGGGACTTGCTTTTGACTTGTGTCGGATCAACGGCGAGTTGTTCAATTCGTTGTTTGGCATCGACGACGAGATGCTCCGACAATTTCTTCGCCTGTTCAATGAACTGGGCAGCCGACGCTTCCCCTTTACCGATTTGCTCGAGACGGCTCTCCCACTTCGCTGTCATCTCTGGCGAAGCAAGAATGCTCCCCGTTACGGCATCGATCAAGATCCGACCTTTTGGCGTCGGATGAATCTCTTTTTTGACGAGTTTGATGTATTCCCGCCGTTTTAGTCCGTCGATGATCCCGGCACGGGTCGCTTCCGTCCCAAGTCCCTCGACTTCCTTCATGATCGCTTGCAGCTCATCTTCGAGTAACTTACCGGCTGTTTTCATACCGAGGATGAGCGTCCCTTCCGTATAGCGTTTCGGCGGCTCCGTTTGTTTCTCAAGCAGACGACAGCCTTTGATCGGCATCTCTTGTCCTTGTTCGACGGCTGGTAATTCGACTTCCTTTGACTCGATTTGTAAGACTTGTTTAAAACCCGGATCAATCGTCCGACTGCCGCGTGTCAAAAAACGGTCCATCTCACGCGTCGTCACGATTTCCGTCTTCTCCGAGACGGCGTCCGGTGCAAAGGCAGCAAGAAAACGGCGAACGATTAAGTCGTAGACTTGTGCATCTCGTCCGGAGAGCTTCGCGACGGCACCCGCTTCTTCTGTTGGAATGATCGCATAGTGGTCGCTGACCTTCGCCGGATTAACGTAACGTTTATCGTTAGCCGGATTGTTCGTCAGGACATCCTTGATTGGGCTATATTCCGCTTGCTTCAGTAACCGATCAAGAATGACCGGGAACTGTCCCGCCTCCTCTTTCGTTACGAAGGAAGAGTCCGTTCGCGGATAACTGATCCAACCACGGATATAGAGTTTTTGCGCGATATCGAGCGTCTCTTTTGCACCGAGACCAAACCGTCGGCTCGCTTCTGTTTGTAAGAGTGACAAACTGAACCAAAACGGTGGTCGTTCCGTCTGACGTTTTTTCTCGATTGATGCGACGACTCCAGTTCCTTTCGTCCGATCCACGATCGCTTGTGCCTGGTCCCGGTCACTCAGCTTCGTCTGTTTCTTCGCATTGATGTATTTTCCTTTGTATCGCGTAAAATCCGCCTCGACTTCGTAGTACGTCTCCGGTCGAAAATTCTCGATCTGTTTTTCCCGTTCGACGATCAGTGCAAGCGTCGGTGTCTGGACCCGTCCGAGGGAGAAGACGTCGGCGATGCCCTTCTTCTTCAGTAACGTCGTATACGCACGTGACGCATTCATCCCGATCAACCAATCGGCGCAAGCGCGACTCATCGCCTCATGAAAAATGTTCTCCGTTTCCTTGCCATCGAGCAGGTTCGCAAACCCATGATCAACCGCTTGAGGCGTCAGACTCGAAATCCAGAGTCGTTGCAGTGGTTTCGCGTTGTTCGCGAGACGTAAGATCAATCGGACGATTGCCTCTCCCTCTCGCTCGGCATCCGATGCTATAATGATGGAAGTCGTCGTCCGCTCATTCAATAATTTCTTGATGACCTGGTATGGTTTACTCTTGCCTTTTGCCAGTCGGTAATCAAATCGTTCCGGGATGATCGGCAGATGATCGTAGTTCCATCGTTTCCATTTGGCGTCATAATGCGCCGGCTCCTGCAGTTCGCATAAGTGTCCGACCGCATAGGCGAGTTTTGCTCCTTGCGGAAACCGGTCACATGGTTTGATTTCAATGTAGCCGTCCCGCTTCACGGACGGATACGGAGCTGCCAGTTTTTCCGCTTGTTTTGGTTTTTCAGCAATGATCAATTGCACACGCTTCACCCTCATTTCCTTACTTCAGACATGTGGAGGTACCCATGCCCTATTTTACGTTATTCATGGCTTTATTCTTTATTTCAACATCGGCAATCTTCGTCAAGTGGGCGGAGACACCGATCGAGGCTGTCGCCTTTTACCGCATGTTGTTTTCGACCTTGTTGTTGCTCCCACTCATTCGATTGAAGGAACTGTTGCAACTCAGTTCGTCGACGATCCGGCATATGCTATTAAGTGGCATTTTGCTCGCCGGGCATTTTTGGCTGTGGTTCCTCTCTCTTGATTATACGACAGTTGCGAGCTCGACGCTCTTCGTGACCGCGAGTCCGATTTTTGTCCTGGCCGGTAACGCGTTATTCTTCAAACAACACCCGTCGCGCAAAGCACTCCTGTTCGTCGCTGTCGCCTTATTTGGTGGCGGTCTCGTCGCTTATGGAGATATCGCTGTCGGCATGCGCGCCTTGATCGGGGACGGTCTTGCCTTGCTCGCAACGATTTTAGTCGCTGGTTACTGGTTGCTCGGTCAACACGTCCGCACAAGCGTCTCGACGAACCTCTATTCGTTCGGTGTCTACGCTGTCGCGTCGCTCGTCTTACTTTTGTTATCATTGATTCAATCAACGAATCTCGTTGCTGCGTTCCAACAAGATTGGTGGCTGTATATTCTTCTTGCCGTCTTCCCGACGTTACTCGGTCACAATTTATTCAACTGGGCGCTCGCTCGTGTCAGTGCCAGCATCGTCAGCATCACGATCCTTGGCGAAGCGGTTTGGGGGATGATCTTCGGATACTATCTGTTCGATGAGAAGCTGACATGGATTCAAATCACCGGTGCCGCTTTACTATTGATCGGAATCGGATTGTTCCTCCGACGCAACGAACGCGATATTCGCGAACAACTCGCCCAGCGTGAGAGTGCCACTAGTCAATCTTCCTAATTAAGAAGAGGATGACTAAAAAAAGAACGACTCGTCTCTTCACGCCCTTTCCTCAGGCGAGACACAAGCCAGTTTTCTGCTTCATTTGAGCAGAAAAGCGGGTCTTGTTTGTCTCTGACAGCGCAAAAGTGCGCTTTTTCCTGTAGGAGTAGCGTGTGGCGAGTCTTTTATTACGAAATAAGGGTGGCAGATCATCAGTCTGCCACCCTTTTCTTTGTAGAGATTGACTTTTGAGTCCGCCTCTTCATTACGATCGTGGATCGTCAGGTCGAACTTTCGGTAAACGCCATGTCATCGCGAACGCAAGAATCGCACAAAGAACGCCACCGATGAAGACGTAACGTAATCCATGTGATAACGCGATTTCTGCCGCATACTGCACATCCTGTCCGAACGTTTTTGCCGTACTCGATTGGAAAAATGGATCAATCGCGTACCCTGAGAGCGTGTCCGACGCTGAAAACGAACGAAGGATGGATAGGTTGAAGATCGTACCGAAGATCGCAACACCGAGCGTCTGTCCCGTCGTACTCAAGAACGAGTTGACGGCCGTCGCTGAGCCACGAAGTGACCAATCGACGGAAGTCTGCAGGACGACCATGAAGACGGGTTGTGAGAGACCAAAACCAATTCCGATCAGCGAAACGGCAAGATAGATGAAAACATCACTTGATTCGCGCGTGATCAACGATAAAATCACTGTACCGACGATCAGCAGTCCCATTCCTGTCATCGTCCGATACCGGGGTGAGGCGACACCAATCGTCCGTCCACCGATAATGGCGGTCAGCGTCCAAAAAAGCGACAGTGGCATCAACATGAAACCAGCTTCGGTCGGACTCTTGCCGAGTACCCCTTGGGCAAAAATCGGAATATACGCTGACATCGAGACGAGCACCCAGGCGGAAAAGAAGACCGCTAAGTTGATCACGAGAATGACCGGATGGCGAATGACTGCTGGTGGTAAGAGTGGATCGCTCGCCTTTTTCTCGACACGATAGAACGTGAACAATAAAACGAAACTAATGAAAAAGCTGGCTAGAATGATCGGACGCAAGAACGTCTCCGACTCACTGCCCGATAATAAGCCGTAAAGAAACGCACTCATCCCGAGCGCAAACAATAACGCACCCCGGTAATCGATTTTCCGTTCCGTTTCACGGACCGTCTCTTTGTAGTAAACGACGATCATGAAGAACGACAATAACGCAAACGGTACGTTTAGTAAGAAAATATACCGCCACGAAAGCGATTCGACGAGGAATCCACCGACAAGTGGTCCAGCGACACCTGAGATTCCCCAGACAGCGCTGAGCACTCCTTGGATTTTCCCCCGCTCCTCATATGTATACAAATCCCCAATGATCGTCATCGCGATCGGCAATACAGCTCCTGCCCCGATTCCTTGGACGGCGCGGAAAACGATCAACATCTCCATCGATTGAGCGAGTCCACAGGCTAACGAAGCGACGGTGAAGACGCCGATCCCGAATAACAGAACCCGTTTTCGACCATATAAATCTGCCATCTTTCCGTAAATCGGTGTTGATACCGCCATGAACAACAAGAATCCAGCAAAGATCCAACTGACTAATTTCGCCCCGTTCAATTCACTCGCCATGACAGGTGTTGCTGTTGCAACGATCGTCCCCTCGATCGCGGCTAAAAACGTCGCGAGCAACAAGGCGACGGTTACTTTTTTCCTCATTCGTTCCACTTCCCCTCTACTGTTCTATCATACTGGTTGAACCAGTGATAAGAAAAGTAAATGCTTACGAAACAGGATTCGCGGGAACGGTATGGAATGGTATACACTAGACTCAGATTCACGATTTCGAATGGAGGAATGTCCTATGTTACGAAAAACGGCACTGATTACCGGTGCATCGGGTGGAATCGGACTAGATCTCGCTGTCCTCGCGGCGCGAGATGGCTTCGATTGTGTACTCGTTGCCCGCAATGAGAAGAAATTGAAGGAGCTTCAACAGGTCCTTGAAAAACGCTATCAGATCAAAGTCTATGTATTCGCTGCTGATTTATCGCTAAGCGACAGCGTTGATCGTCTCGTGCAATACTTAGAGGAACAAGAATTGACAGTCGATCTATTGTTCAATAATGCCGGCTTCGCCACGTCGGGACGCTTTGCGGAAATCGATCCAACAGAAGACATTAACTCGATCCAGGTCAACGTCGTCGCCTTGACGGATTTGACGAAACGTCTCTTACCGGGAATGGTCGAACGTGGCTTTGGACGCATCTTGAATGTCGCGTCGGTCGCTGCCTTCATGCCAGGACCATACATGAGTGTCTACTATGCAACGAAAGCCTATGTCCTGTCGTTCTCAGAAGCACTTGCGACAGAAGTCGACGGCTCGGGTGTCAGTGTGACTTGTCTCTGTCCAGGACCGACCGATACGAACTTCTTCGACCGGGCGAACATCACGCTACCATTCAAGAGTATGCCGTCACACCTCGTCGCCTTCGCCGGGTACCGTGGCATGCTCAAAGGACGCCGCGTCGTTGTTCCAGGTGCAAGCAACCGCGCCATGGTTTCCTTGTCTCGTCTCTTGCCACGCCGTCTCCTGACCGAAGTGACAGGTCGAATTCAAGATCCTGCTCGCCAGCAAGAATCATCGACAGAAGAAGAACTCCTGTACGCGAATTCATAAAAAAACGGAAGGACCAGATAGCTGGTTCTTCCGTTTTTGTAATTATGCCTCATGATGACGAAAACGCCGCGTCGCATAACGTTTGACGCGATCGAACGTCGTCGTATAGTGATACAGATAACGAATGACGAGCGCACCCGTGATCGAGACGATGTAGCCCGTCGATAAGACGAGTAACCAGGAGACAATCGCGAGGAACCATGAACTCTCGAATCGTAAATGTTGCCAAAGTAATCCTTCTGATGAGGTAATGAGCATGGCGCTTGGGAAGATGGCGGCAGCAAGTAAGTAACAAGCAGCGTAACGTCCTCTAATCGTACCTTTCATCAACAGAATACTGCCAAACACTAAGCCGACACTCGAAACGATGAGCAACATGACGACATAAGCAAGCGAAATCGACGATCCCAGCATATGCCTTCCCTCCTGTTCGGTATGTTACTATTCTGTACCCCTCTTTTCATCGAATGAATGCATAATTCGTAAAAAAATCGGAAACAATATCCAAATGAATATCGCGTTACTGAATCCGTGAAGCATATCAAACGTTCCCCCGGCTACAAGCAGTGTCAAAAAAGCTTGCCACGAGAATCCGGTCAATACCAAGAACCCGAGATTGCTCACCCATCCGTATAAGAAACCAGCTAGAAATCCATATCCAGTCAATACGATCCGGTAACGAAGAAACGGAACGAATCCTAAACTGGCAATCGTTGCATACGCCAGCGCCTGAAAGAGGACGAACGGACCGCTTCCGAGAAATAAGCTCGTTAACACGACGACAAGCATCCCAGAAATAGCTCCGACGATCGGATGGATGAATACGGCTAATAATAAGACGAGTGCCGTTGCCGGCTGGACGTTCGGCAAACTAGAGAACAACAATCGTCCGACGATTGCCGCTGCCGTGATGATGGCGATGAACCGTAATCGTTGATCCGTCATCTGAAGTCTCTCGAACATGACTAAAAACAGACAAACGATTAGAACCGTTGCGACGATCATACGAACAACCGACTTTCTTGTAAAAAATGCTTCGTCGGTCCATCGAAAGCAACCTCTCCGTGCACGAGATAAATGATCCGCTGTGCTGCCCGAATGAGAACTGGATCATGCGTCGCCATGACGATCAGATTCGTCGGATTCTGCTTCCACGATGCGACGAAAGCCATTCGTGCGCTGTCATCAAGTCCAGCCGTCGGTTCATCAAAGTAATAGCTGTCTTTACTCCAATCGATACCGTCCAAGAGACGTTTTTTTTGCGTCGTAAAACTACCACTTCGATCGTCTAATGGCGCAAGCATCGGATGCGCTGGTACATAATGCGTCTCCCCCGACCGCCGGACTTTTCCGTATAGCGGTCGCTCGACACCGAGCGCGAGTCGTAGTAACGTCGATTTCCCACTACCATTCGCACCGACGATCGCAATGCGTTCACCTTGGTGAAACGACAATTTTTCTGTCACGAGTGCATAGCGTGTCTGTAACGGATAACGGTGTTGGACGTTTTCGATCCGATTCAGGATACGACCTGTCAGTTCAGTGGCGCGACTCGTGATCGCCAAGTCGGATTGTATCGTCATCGAGCAATGGATCTGACAACCAAACCGTCGTTCGATTTCTTCAAGCAATCCCATCAATCGCTTTCGCCTGACATGATCAAGAAAGAGAAACGGTTCCGACAAGAACAGGGTATTTGGTGACGAAGACAACGCATGACCGAGACCGACAAGCTGTTGTTCTCCGGATGAGAGCTCACTGGACTCCGCTTCAAAAAAAGCTTCTAGCCCAAGCAAAGTCGCGAGTTCTCCTGCCCGAAACAAGGAACCCGTCGCCAGAAGATCTCGGACACGTCCATGAAGCAACCGCTCGGGTGTCAAGACCGGTTGTTCATGTTCGCCCGCCTGTTGACGTAGTCGCTCTTCGCGATCGGTGTCGGTATACATGATAGGCATCCCGGATTCCCCCTTTTGTAAATAATAGCGCTATAGGCAAAATCATCGCCGAAATGATTGCCCATGGTGTCAGACAAAAAACCAGTCCTGTCGCAAGCAATAAGCCTGTCTGAACATCACGTCGTGTGATCGGTCTTAAGCGAGACGGCACCGCTTCAATCGGTACGATATGATAGGCGGCCATCCGCTCCAGTCGAACAGCAAGCGACGTATCCGGATGACTCATCTTGACTTCGGGCCAAGTGCGTAAGAAAGACGGAATCAGCGCCAGCACCATACCCGTCAATCGTGTCAGTCGAGGTAAGAAACGAAACAACGGTCCCATCTGATCGAGTCGAACCAACGTAAAAATCCATTGACTCGACGTGATGAATAGCGTCACTTGGACCGTCGTTTCATAAATCGCTACTGTGTCGATGCTTGCACCATAAAGAAGCGGGACACACATCATGACGGCATAAAGAGCCGGGAGGACTAAATAGCGAAACACAGTCCGTTCTTGAACGAATAAAAACAAGAGCAGATGATAGACGACGATCACTGATTGATCATGTGTGAGGACGAACGGGATCGTAATCATCCCGATGAAAAAGAGAGCGACGTTCACTGGGTGAAGTCGCTCCCGTTCTGGTTTACTCAAAATAAGCCATTGCATCTTTTTCAAATCGCCATTCGAGACGATCTCCTTTTTTCAGTTCATAACTTCCAGCACCGACTTCGCCTGGTTTGCCGTTGACTCCGAAGACCCAGCCACTACCTGCTCCAGCTGATTTCTCTCGAATCCCATCGACTGCCGTGACATATGCCATCTCACCTTTACCTGTTTTGACGACATCGAGCGTCGTATCTTCAAGTGCATCCAGTGCTGTATCGTTTTCGTTCAAGCATACGTCTTTATCAAACAACGTCTTATCTTTGACGTGATCCACGACTGATACCTTGACTTCCGCCTCACAAGACGCCGTTTGTTGTTCCTCTCTTGCTTCCGCGCAACCGGCAAGTAACACGATACTTGCAGCAAATAACCATTTTTTCATCGTACGACTCCTTTTCGCCTTGATGTCTCAAAGCTGTAATTATATAACAGAATAGTTTTATCGCGTAAGGATTGACCGTCAGAACGGTAATAGGTCAGACGGACCGCATTCGCTAAGACATCGTCCCCTGTATTGACGTACGGAATCAGTTTTCCTTCGTCATCAATCAAGAAGACCGTTGCATCCTGCAGACTAAACGTTTCATAGAGCCCATCGAGATCCATCTCGACATAGGGTGTTTTGGAATCATGTAAGATTTCATGAATCGAAAGCTTTCGCAACGTCTCAAACGATTGATTCGCATCAATCAGTTTCTGGTAATACGACGTCAACGATTTTGTCGTCAACTCTTCACGTGGTCGATAGGAAATCGTTCCTGTCAGCTCCTGGTAACTGACATCGTAACGAATGAAGCGTTTCGGTGTTTCGACGAGCATCTCAAACGAGGCGTTCCGGAGATTTCCGCCCCGATCGAACATCAACTGACTTTGTTCCATCCGCAGTCCCTCTTCACCGACACGTCGTTCGATTTGAGAAAGGAAATTGTCGAATGAGTCATCCGTGATCGTCACGCGACCAATCTGTTGTGTTTCTTCCCGCAACATCCCAGCATCAAACGGACCGAGAAAGAGTTGGAACAGGAAGAATAGGAATCCAAAGAGTGCCATGTACCGTTTATAACGCGAGTTCTTTTTCGGGTGCAGGACGATCAGGAAAATGATGATGCCGAGCGGTAACTGAATATCATAGACTGGAAACGACACGGCCCCGAGACATGCATAAAAAATGAACTTCATGTACAAGTATTTTTCTTTTTCCGTCCGACGTTCGAGTAAAAATCCTAATCCGCTAGCAGCCAGTAAAAAGAGTGCCCATAGAATTAGAAAGTCCATCGTCTATCCTTTGACCGGGACGACCCGGTGATCAAACATGAGATGGCTGTTCGCGAATACTTCTCGCGCCTCTTGTTCCAGTACTTCCTCTTGATCGACATAACGAGCGGAAACGTGCGTCAATAGAAGCTTTTTCGCTTGTGCCGTTTCTGCAATGACAGCTGCCTGTCGAGCGGTCGAGTGACCGAAGCGTCCCGCATGTTCGACTTCTCGATCGGCAAACGTTGCTTCATGGACTAATACATCGACGTCTCGTGCCAGTTCGACCGAGGCCGCGCACGGCATCGTATCGCCAAGAACGGCTAGTTTGACACCAGGTTTGGGTGATTCTAAAAAATCGGACGATGAATAGACCGTGCCTTCGAATTCAAAGGTTTCTTCCAGTGTGATTCGGCGATAGATCGGACCGGAAGGAACGCCTAGTGCCTTCAGTGCATCCACACGCAAGGCACCCCGCTCTTCTGGTCCTTCTAGTCGGTACCCGAACGCCGGGAAGCGATGTTCAAGCGACCGCGCCGTCACGCGGAATCCATCCTGGTCATAGGTTTGACCGTCTTCGACTTCAACGATCCGGAGTGGATAACGTAGATATGTTCCTGTGATGCGTAATGTCGCGTCCATCCATTCTTTGATCCCGGTCGGTCCATAGATCGTTAGCGGTGTCGTGCCTTCCAGCGCTGCTCTTGTACTAATGAATCCTGGTAACCCAAAGATATGATCCCCGTGTAAATGGGTGATGAAGATCGCGTTGACTTTCCGTGGTTTGATCGGACTGTGTAAGATTTGATGTTGTGTCGCCTCTCCACAATCGAACAACCAGGTCATTTTGGGGTGTAACAAGGCAATCGATGTGACGTTTCGTTGTTTCGACGGCATACCGGCTCCTGTCCCTAAAAAATAAAATTCCATCTTTTTCCCCTTTTCGTAAAATTAGCATTTTTTATACACAAAATACACCTTTCTTCTGTTGAAGCATGGTAAACTGTACCTATTCAGATTTGGAAGGTGGTTTTTTCCATGACTAAGATTGAACGGACCTATGCCCGCATCGTCCGGGAAGCCCGCAAACTGAACGAGAGTTATCGGCAAAAATACGGAAAGTCGATTCAAATCGATGAAATCGCTTCGACCTTATTATGTACTGAAGAACTCGTTCTAGAGTCTATGGAATATGTTGATCGTCCTCAAGTAGTTTAATCGTACAATGATAAAGAGTGTACCGCAATGTTGCGGTACACTCTTTTTTGTGTTTCATCAGCTTATTTGTTCGTAATGTAATCAACTAGCGTCACGCAAAGTTCCGCTGTTTTGACGAGTTCTTCGATCGGCATCTTCTCATTCGTCGTGTGGATATCTTCATATCCGACAGCCAAGTTGACCGTTGGAATACCAAAACCAGCAATGACGTTGGCATCTGATCCACCACCAGAATGTAAGAGGCGTGGCGTGCGTCCGAGTTGTGTGATCGCTGCTTTCGCGACTTCGACGACTTGATCTCCATCCTCGAACTTGAATCCTGGGTACATGACTTTGACTTCAACTTCAGCACGACCACCAAGCTCTGCTGCCGCTTCTTCAAACGCCGCTTTCATCTTCTCTGTCTGTGCTTCCATCTTCGGAGCGACGAGTGACCGTGCTTCCGCGAAGATTTCGACATAATCACAAACGATGTTCGTTGATGGACCGCCACCGCTGAACCGTCCGATGTTCGCTGTCGTCTCTTCATCAATCCGACCGAGCGGCATCTTCGCGATCGCTTTCGACGCAATCGTAATCGCCGAGACACCTTTTTCCGGTGCGACACCAGCATGCGCTGTTTTCCCGAAAATCTTCGCATTGACTTTTGCTTGCGTTGGAGCAGCCGTGATGATGTCTCCGACTTTTCCATCTGAATCAAGTGCAAAACCATAATCGGCATCGATTTTTGATGGATCAAGCACCATCGCACCGACGAGCCCAGATTCTTCACCGACTGTGATGACGAACTGAATTTTCCCGTGAGGTTGTTTCGTTTCATTCAATACATGCACGAGTTCGATCAGAGATGCGAGACCTGTTTTATCATCTGCCCCAAGAATCGTTGTGCCGTCCGTCTTGACGTAACCGTCTTCGATGATTGGTTTAATGCCTTGCCCCGGGAATACCGTATCCATATGGGAAGTGAAATAAATTTTATCGACGCCGTCTTTTGTTGCCGGAAGTGTGACGATTAAATTGTTTCCTTTATGTTCCGTCTTAGACGAAGCGTCATCCTCGAACACCTCACATCCGAGATCCTCGAACGTTTTTTTCAGGTGAGCACAAATCCGTGCCTCCTCTTTTGATTCCGAATCGATCTGGACAAGTTCTAAAAACGTATCTAATACACGTTGTTCATTGACCATGACAAAACCCTCCTCTTATTATGTTTCAATCCACTAGCGCTTTTTTAGTATACCATCCCCATCGTCATTTGCACTTCTGAAAGGTTGTTTGTACAATGGCAGTAATCAGTTGATGTAAGAGAGGAGTAGTGGATATGGCAAAACCATCGAAACAACAACGCATCATCAAATGGACGACGATCGGGATTTTAGCAATCTTCCTGATCGGTACGTTCGCTTCGACGATGTTTTATTTCTTTTGATTGACGTATCGTTGTTTTAAACGTAAATATTGCTCCGCTTCTTGTAGCATATGCAGTAAGGCAGAGCGGACTTCGAACTCCTCCCGCGTGACGGGTAAGGCAGAGGCACGAAAACGTGTCAATAATGCCTCTAGTTCTGAAATGTACACCATTGCGTCGGCTTCAGGTCGGACATTGTCACCAATCGTCCGAAAGAAGTCGGCGACTTTTTTTCCTTCTTCGACGACGAGGACGAGTTCCTCGGCATGATGGACGATACCGCGCAGTAACTCGAATTGTTGTTCGCGCATCCGGAAGTAGGCATAATCTTCATCATCGTTCCGACGACCGATCGCGTTTCCCATTCGTTTTAAGGCGGCATCTTTCCCTTCACGTAACAGACGTTCTGTCTCGTCAAGCGTCAACGCATGATGATTGACCCGCCCTGTTTCAATCGCAGCCGCGACTTCAAAAAATAAGGCGGCGATCCGTTGATCAATCTTTTCTCGTCGGTCGTCAATCAATAAATCGAGACTTGGCATGTACATGTTGACAAGTAATCCGACACCAACACCAATGCCAAGCAATAAGGATTCGTTCAATAAGATGTGCGCGTTGAGCTGACGTTCCGTATACAAATGTGTCAGAATGACGACACTCGTGATGAAACCGTCCTGAAGTCGGAGGCGTTGAACGGATGGAAGGAATAAAATGAAATAGATCAATAACGTCACCGGACGATAGCCGATGACCTCGAATAGAATGAATCCGAGCACGATGGCAAGTAATGATGCCATGATGCGTTCGTAAGAAGACCGGAACGTCTTCTTTCGTGTCGACTGGATGCTCAAGATGGCGATGATGGCAGCGAAGACGTAATAGTCGAGCTTGAGCTGTTCTGCGATCCACATCGCGAGCGCAGCAGCAACCGCTGTCTTCAGCGTGCGATAACCGATTTGCAACAGGTTCACCCCCTTTTGTTTTTCTTTGTTAGACTACCTACCTTGGACAGGAATGTCCATTGCTTTTTAAAGGACGTGATTTACTTTGACGACACGCACTATCCGCCCCGGTCGCCCCGTGCGCCGGACCGGTTCGATAAAAGGATTACTTTTTTTCTTCCTCATCGGAGTTCTCTTGTTCTTTTGGCTCCGCGAGGAACCGAAGACCGTCTTAACCCCACCAGCGCCTTATTCGGCTGAGCGCTATGAGAAAGGTAAAATCAACGAGCAAGAGTTCCAGACGTTCGCCGAGGCGAAGGAATATGCGGGTCAGCGTGGTGCGGTGAAACGTTCATCGGACGACCGCTACGTCTACCTCGGTGGACCAGGTACTGGGATCGTCGACGATCGTGGTATTCTATCGATTCATCGTGATCCTGAGTTAAAGAAACGGCTCACGTACGTCGCTTCCGGCACACGTGTCCAGTTGCTTGAATTCGGGGAACGGACAAGTCGTGTCAGCATCGCCGGCGTGACGGGTCATGTCTCAACGGACCGCTTACGCCCATTCCCCGCAGAACGTGTCTCGAATGCATCGTATTATCAGACGAAAGGTGATCGTCTCCTTCACTACATCGTCGCGGACAGCGGACTTGGTGGACTGATCGTTGCCGGCGAAGCAACGAAAACGACGCCTCGGACGAGCAAATATGTTGAATCGAAGACATTAACACGTGATTTGACGAAACCGACGCGTCTCAGTGCCAAACAACTCGATGCGTTCATCAAGGAGCAAGCACCGGACAGTCCCTTGATCGGTAAAGGAAAAGTCTTTAAGTCCGTTGAAAAGAAATACCGTATCAACGCAGCCTATCTGCTTGCACATGCGATTCACGAATCCGATTATGGACGGTCTGAGATTGCCCGCGAGAAAAATAACTTGTTCGGCGTCAATGCGACCGATTCCGCACCGGGAGAAGATGCAACCGTCTATAAATCCTTGACGGACTCGATCGAGCAGACCGGTCGATTCATCGCAAAGGATTATCTCGATCGGGACGGACGTTATTACCGTGGGGCGTACCTTGGGAACAAACAAAAAGGCATGAACGTCTTTTACGCGTCAGACCCCTTCTGGAGTGAAAAAATCGCTGGTATCATGGTGAAAATGAACGCTTTCTAAATCCGAGATATGATACACTATAGGGCGAGACAACAATCATTGAGGAGTGAACACGTCATGGAAAAAGTTTTAGTATTTGGTCACAAGAATCCTGATACCGATACGATCACATCGGCAATCGCTTATGCAGAATTAAAGAAAGCACTCGGTGTCAATGCCGAAGCCATCCGCCTCGGTGAAATGAATGATGAAACGTTATTCGCACTCGATACGTTCAAAGTGACAGCACCACGTTTAGTGACAGAAGTCGCGACAGAAGCGTCACACGTCATTTTAGTCGACCACAACGAACGTCAACAAAGTGCGAACGATATCGACGCTGTCACGGTAACGGAAGTCATCGACCATCACCGGATCGCAAACTTTGAGACATCAGATCCTGTTTACTACCGGGCAGAACCGGTCGGCTGTACAGCAACGATCCTCAACAAGCTCTACAAAGAGCATGGTGTTGCCATCAAACCAGAAATCGCTGGGTTGATGTTATCAGCGATCATTTCTGACTCGCTCCTGTTCAAATCGCCGACTTGCACGGAGCAAGATATCATCGCAGCACGTGAACTCGCAGAAATCGCTGGTGTCGATGCGAACGTCTACGGTCTTGAGATGCTCAAAGCAGGAGCTGATCTCTCGAAAAAATCCGTTCCTGAATTGATCTCACTTGATGCAAAAGAATTCACGATGGGAACACTCAAAGTCGAAATCGCTCAAGTCAACACGGTCGATACAGCTGAAGTCTTACTTCGCCAAGAACAACTCGAAACAGCAATCAACGAAGTTATCCTTGCAAAAGGACTTGATCTGTTCGTCTTCATCGTCACGGATATCTTGACGAACAACTCTGTTGGACTCGTCCTCGGGAAAGAAGCGAATCTCGTCGAACGTGCTTACGGTCTTGAAGCGACGAACAACCTTGTTTACCTCGAAGGTGTCGTTTCACGTAAGAAACAAGTCGTTCCTGTCTTAACAGATACGGCTCTTGCAACACAATAAGTCAGAAAAAGAAGGAGTTCGCTCCTTCTTTTTTGAATAAAGAATATGAATGGCTGTTCATTCATTACATAAAGGAGGAAGCAATATGACACAAACGATCATGGTGACGGGTGGAACGAACGGAATGGGGAAAGCGATGGCGCTCGCCTTAAAGGAAGCCGGCTGGAACGTCGTTGTTACAGGACGCGACGCGGAACGCTTGCGACTGATGGATGAAGCATTGGAGCAGATTCAAGGTGAACATCTGACGATTCAGATGGATGTCCGTGACGCTGACGCTTGTCTGGCTGCTGTCAATCAAGCACGGGAACGGTTCGGTCGTCTCGAAGCATTGATCAACAATGCTGCCGGGAACTTCATCTGCCCGACCGACGAGTTATCACCGAATGGATGGAAGACGGTCATCGATATCGTCCTCAACGGGACATTCAACTGCTGTCACGCTCTGGTCAAAGGATGGCAGGAAGATCAAGTCGTTGGCGGACAAATCGTCAACATCGTTGCGTCTTATGCGTGGCAGGCCGGCGCTGGTGTCGCTCCGAGCGCCGCTGCGAAAGCCGGTGTCCTGAACTTGACGCGGACGCTTGCCGTCGAATGGGGCTATAAATATCAAGCCCGTGTCAACGCGATCAGTCCGGGACCGATCGAACGGACAGGTGGTGCTGACAAACTCGCATTATCACCAGAACACGCGGAACGAATTCGCCGCAACGTCCCGCTCGGTCGATTCGGGACACCGGAAGAGATCGCAACACTTGCAACATGGATGGTGTCAGATCAAGCCCGCTACTTGAACGGAGAATGTATCGCTCTTGACGGTGGACATTGGTTAAATAAACAACCGTTCTAATGATTGAGATGTAATGACTCAAGAAGTCAGTCTCCACAAAGATAAGAATGACACGTGTCACGTCATTCCTACAGGATCTTGTGTCTCGCCTGAGGAAAAGGCGTGAAATGACGCGTCATTCTGTTTTTAAGTCAGCCCCTTGCATGCGTCGCGAACTTTTTTTCTTTCTTTTCGCTATGTTTATGAATTATCTAGAACAGGTAGAAAGGACAAGAAGGAGGCGATCGTATGTGGGAAGCGTTCGGTTGGGGAGCGCTAGCAGGTGGTGCCGTTGTCATCGGTGCCCTATTCGGATTGTACTTACCCTTAAAGCAACGCCTGATTGGTTACATCATGTCGTTTGGAACCGGGATCTTGATTGGAGCAGCGACGTTCGAGTTACTCGATGAAGCATTAAAGAAGTCAACGACACTCGTCGTCGCAATCTCTTTCATTGTCGGCGCACTCGT
Source organism: Exiguobacterium sp. s91 (assembly GCF_018618915.1). Lineage (NCBI taxonomy): Bacteria > Bacillati > Bacillota > Bacilli > Caryophanales > Exiguobacterium > Exiguobacterium sp. s91. Next base: position 1,916,481 of record NZ_JACSMZ010000001.1, read on the forward strand.
CTTTACGGGCTTTGACCTATTCGTTTCGTCACGCGGCGCGAGTAAACGGAAACGCTCGTCTGGTGGGAACGAAGGCACGGGAACAGCGATTTTTTTCGGGACGATTCTTGATGCGATCCCGGAATCAATCATGATCGGTGCCAGTCTGTTATCGGGAAATGTCAGCGCGGCACTCGTCGCGGCGATTTTCGTCAGCAACATCCCGGAAGGTTTATCGAGTACGACCGGTTTACGAAAAGATGGCTTTTCGAAGAATAAAGTATTACTGATGTGGGGAGTCGTCTGGTTGATCTCCGCCCTCGCCTCACTCGCCGGCTACACGATTCTCGCAGAACTCCCGGACATGCAATTCGCCATGATCGGTGGCTTCGCAAGCGGTGGAATCATTGCGATGCTCGCTTCGACGATGATGCCGGAAGCTCATGAGGAAGGTGGTGCGATCGTTGGTCTGTTCGCAGCACTTGGGTTAATTACTGCCATCATCCTTAGTTAAATACAACATAAGGCGCGTTGTCTGGAAAATGAACCGGACAACGCGCCTTATGTGTTTAAATTGATTTACATATCACCTACTTCTCCCGTAGCGCCCTCCCATTCCTGCTTAAAACGATTAACGAACTCTTCCATGTAGCGATGTCGCTCCTCTGCTAAAAGAAGTGCTGTTTTCGTATTCATTAAATCTTTTAGCCGGAATAACTTTTCTTCAAAATGATTCAGGGCACTCGTCTCTCCCTTTCGGTCACCCGGTTCTCGTGGTGCTAGTCCAGGTACATGCATCGGCTCCCCGAACCGACCAGCGAACTGAAATGTGCGCGCAATCCCGATTGCACCGATGGCATCGAGACGATCAGCATCTTGAACGACTTGCCCTTCGATCGTTTGCATCGGTGGGCGTGTACCGTCTTTATAGGACAGGCTCGTGATGATGTCTAGAATTTGTTCCTGTTCTTCTTCTGTCACTTTTCCTTGCAAGAAGGTCGCGACCGTCTCTGCCGTTCCCCCGAGTTTACTATCTGCTACGTCATGAAGTAAGGCCGCCAGTTCGATGATTTTAACGTTCCCGCCTTCTTGTTTGGCAATATGTAACGCTAAATGGCGAACCCGTTCGATATGGGCATAATCATGACCAGAAAAGTCCGTCGCGTGAAACGACCGGACGAAGATTTCCGTTTCTTGAATCATTGTCGATCTCTCCATTCCGGTTCGAGTAACCCGTACAGTAACATATCATGCCGCTCTCCGTCTCGTCGTAAAAAGGCACGGTATCTTCCTTCCTGTACGAACCCGAATCGTTCGTACAGTTGAACCGCACGTGTATTATACTCAAAGACCGTCAATTGAATCCGGTACAGATTCAGTTCGAAGAAAGCGTATTCGAGGATTGTCTGTAGCGCATCCGTCGCATACCCTTGTCCTTCACAATCCGGATCGATGCCGATCATCAGCCATGCCGTTCCATGTGTCGGTAAAATATCTTCTAATGCGACCACCCCAATCATCCGTTCATCTTCGAAGTTACGAATCGCAAACCGAAACGTCTCCGGAGCATCCGTCGCCATCATCTGTTCAATCTTTTCCTTCGATAAGTGACGATATGGCGTCGCACTGAAATGGCGAGCAAACGTTGCATCGTCAAGCAGACGTTGCATCACTTCGGTATCTTCCGACTGAAAACGCGTCAGACGAGTATGATGACCTTCAAGCAATTTTTTCATTCTTATCCCCCTCTCTACTAAAAACCGAAAAACGCTAACCCTCTTCAGAGTTAGCGTACTGTGCTCATAAAACTTTTTCGAGGAATTTTTTCGCCCGGTCCGTCTTCGGATTGTCGAAGAGTTCGATCGGTGAACCTTCTTCCATCAGAATCCCCTCATCGAGGAACAAGACGCGATCCGCGACTTCTTTGGCGAAGCCCATCTCGTGAGTGACGATGACCATCGTCATTCCGCTTTCCGCCAATTGTTTCATGACGTCCAGTACTTCGTTGACCATCTCTGGGTCAAGCGCTGACGTCGGTTCATCAAACAACATGACGTTCGGTTCCATCGCAAGGGCACGTGCGATTGCGACCCGTTGTTTTTGTCCACCTGATAACTGGTTCGGATAATTATCGCGTTTCTCAGCTAGACCGACACGCTCAAGTAACGTCTCTGCCCGCTTGACTGCCTCGTCTTTCGAAATACCGAGAACGTTGATTGGTGCGTACGTCAGATTATCAAGGACAGACTTATGCGGGAACAAGTTAAATTGTTGGAACACCATTCCGATGTTCTGACGTGCTTTCGAGATGTTCGCTTTTGGTTTCGTCAGTTCAAAACCATCGACGATGATCGTTCCACTCGTTGGTTGTTCAAGTAAGTTGATACAACGTAGAAATGTTGATTTACCGGATCCCGACGGTCCAATGACAGCGACGACTTCACCGCGTGTAACTGTCGTCGAGATACCTTTTAATACTTCTAATTTTCCGAATTGCTTATGCAAATCGGTGACTTGGATCATAGGTTCCATCTGATTACCCACTCTTTCTCATAGCTTTTTCGACTTGTTGGCCTATCAAGCTCAATCCCATGACGAGAACAAAATATACGAATCCGGCAAACAACAACGGTTCGAAATAAATCGCCTTTTCTCCTCCAACGATTTGTGCACGACGCATGACATCGAGAACACCGACCGTCGAGACGAGTGCCGATTCCTTCGTCAACGTGATCAATTCGTTCATGATCGCTGGAAGGATATTTTTAAAGGCTTGCGGCAAAATGATCGAACGGAGTTGTTTGAAATACGAAATACCAAGCGCATCTGCAGCTTCCCACTGCCCACGATCAACGGCTTGAATCCCGGCCCGAATGATTTCCGAGATGTACGCTCCGGAGTTCAAGGAGAAGGCGATGATTGCCGATTGGTATCCTGTCGTGACATACCCTGTCAACTGTGGTAATCCGAAGTGGACGATCGCCAGTTGCAAGATCAATGGGGTTCCCCGGAAGATCGCCGTATACGTATGACCAATGAAACGGATGAAACGGCTCTTCGTGATTTTCAGTGCCGCGACGACGATTCCGATCAGCATCCCGGCAATGGCCGCCACGATGACGACTTGGAAAAGGACCGGAATCCCCTCAAGAATATATGGAATTGAATCTTGAATCTTTGTAAAGTCTATCATAATCAATCTCCTAACGTCGCACAAAAGGGATGAGGTTACCCCCACCCCCATGCACTTGACTTATTTTGCTTCTTTTTGGAACCATTCTTCTGCCAATTTATCGATTTCACCACTGTCAATCATCTTCTTCAACTCTTTGTTGAAATCGTCACGCATCTTGTCACCTTTTTTGAAGGCGATCGCTGATCCAGCTGGACCATCTTCTTCAATCTGGTACGTTTTCAGGGATGCATCTTGATCCATGTATTTGACGGCAACTGCATCCTCGATGATGAGGGCATCGATCCGACCTGTATTCAATTCTTGAATGATTTCTGGGATTTTGTTTAAAGGAACCGCTTCGCTATCTTTGAAGCGATCTTTTGCGAGTCCCTCTTGGATTGATCCAAGCTGGACACCGATTTTTTTGCCTTTGAGTTCGTCTTCCGAACTGATGGCTTTATCCTTCGTCATGACCAAGTTTTTTGATTCGAAGTAGATGTCCGTGAAGTCAGCGTTTTTCTTCCGCTCTTCCGTTGGTGTCATACCCGCCATGACGAAGTCGACACGACCTGAGCTGAGGGCACCAAGTAGGCTACCGAATTCCATGTCTTCGATTTTTAAGTCATATCCGAGATTTTTCGTGACTTCTTTGGCGATCGCAACGTCGAACCCGACGATGTCCTCTCCTTTTTTCGTATCGATGTATTCAAATGGGAAGTAATCCGCTGACGTTCCCATCGTCAATACTTTATCGCTTTTGCTTGAACCACCTGTTGATTCTTCCGACGCGCCACATGCTGCCATCGTGACTGCCAGAATGCCTGCCATTGCCGTTGCTAATAATTTTTTCATTCGAGTTTTCCCCTTCCAACGCTCAATTGTCAGAACTTTAACAATAGTATGACTTATGTGTATGTCCAATTCAATACCGAAAAGCCTGACCTGTTCTATTGCTTTTAGGATATACGAATATTTATTCACTGTAAAGCATAAATATATAAATTTTTTTGACTTTCTATTCATAAATCATGCATAAATGACTTTTTATACAATTTTGCAAACGCTTTCAATTTTAAAATTTATTATCTTAATCTCATGAATGCGTAAAAAAAAGACCCCTTTATCAGGAGTCTTCTTTGCTTATGCATAGATTTCAATCAATGATTCAAGTTTCTCGACGACCTCTTCTGCCGTGAACGATTCGATGTCGAACCGCTCGACCATCGAGAGGATGTTTCCATCTTGCATTAATGCAAATGACGGAGATGAAGGTGGATAACCTTCGAAGTATTCACGCGCACGGTCTGTCGCTTCGCGATCTTGTCCAGCGAATACCGTGACGAAATGATCGGGCTTGATGCCCTCTTTCCGATTAACGTACGCTGCAGCAGGACGGGCGATCCCGCCAGCACATCCACACACCGAATTGACAAGGACAAGTGTTAGCCCTTCGCGTTTCATTGCTTCATCCACGCTCTCTGGCGTCGTTAATTCTTCAAATCCAGCAGCTTGCGCTTCTTTGCGGGCTGTTTGGACGACATCTTCAAAATACATTTGGAAATCCATCGTATTGCCTCCTTTGATTCGTTCTCCTTCTTATTGTACGAGTTTCGGTGAAATCTGTCCAAGTCTGCCGCTTAATTCAGTTTCTAAAAATGGTCGGGCATGCAACAAATCACGGAACGCGATGTAACGATCGATTTTCTCTTCCGTTGGTCGCTTGTTTTGTTTGTATGCTCGAATCAAGATGTTCTTCGGTGTGTGCTCGAGATCAATGAATTCGAGAAGTTGCGCTTCATATCCGACCAGTGTTAGCAACTCGGCACGAATCGAATCTGTCGCCAGTGATGCGAATTTTTCTTTGATCAGTCCGTGCTGGAGCATGACATCGAGTGGCGAACAGTCCAGTTGACGGTTCAATTCCTTTTGACAGCACGGTACGCTCAGGATGACTGATGCATTCCAGTCGACAGCTCGTGCGAGTGCGACGTCCGTCGCGACATCACAAGCGTGAAGTGTCACCATCAGGTCGACTTCCGTCTCCCCTGTGTAATCATGAACGTCCCCGACGCGGAATGTCAGATCGGTATAATCCAGATCACGCGCAATTTGCGTACATTCTTCGATGACTTCTTTCTTTAAATCAAGACCTGTCACTTCGAGGTCGAATCCTTTGACGACTTTTAGATAATGATAGAGAGCGAACGTCAAATACGACTTCCCGCATCCGAAGTCCAAGATCCGGAGTTTTTTTTCTTTTGGCAAGGCAGCAATGCTATCCTCAACGAATTCAAGAAAGCGATTGATTTGTTTAAACTTATCATACTTCTGTTTTTTGACTTGACCCGCTTCCGTCATGACGCCTAAGCGAATCAGAAACGGAACCGGCACACCGTCTTCTAATAGATAGGTTTTTTTCCGGTCATGCGACAAGAGAGCTTTCATCGGCTCCTTTTTGGATGTCTTGAGCGCGACTTTCATCTTTTTCGAGAGCTGGAATTGCCATTCTTCTTCTTCAAAACGGAATAAGAATTGACGGAATTCCGTGAACCAGTCATCGAGTCGTCCGACGAAATCGTCAATTAAAATATTTTCATGCTTCATAACGCGTTCAAATTGAAACTCTACCTGCATCATCACCGTATCTCTTAATAGAATCGGTTTTACCTTGATTCGTCGGAGATCATTTGATTTTTGACGCGGATTACTTATCGTTGCATGGATCAGTGTTCCTTGCGTGATTTGCGAGGCAAGACTCGCTTTTAATTCATGTAGTTCCACTAGTCGTCCCGTCCTTTTCTGATGTTCTTTCGAAACTGTAGCAAATTCGTACCTGTTCGACAAGTTTACACGCTTTATCATTCGTACGTAATCAAAAGGAGGAATTCATCATGTTCAAAAAAATTCTCTCACAAATCGGAATCGGTGCCGCAACGGTCGATACACGCTTGACGGATGACCGCTGTGAACCAGGCGGTCAAATTCACGGTGTCGTCCATATCAAGGGCGGAAACGTCGATCAAGAAATTGATCGAATTTATCTTGAATTCAACACGCAGTACAAACAAGAAGTCAATGATAGCACGACGTTCACGACCTTCACGCTCGACCGATTTGCCTTAAATGAAGCGAAGTTCACGATTGAAGCGGGTGTCGAGCGGGAAATTCCCTTTACATTACGCGTACCGCTGAATACACCACTCTCCGTCAGTCAATCGAAATCGTGGATCGAGACGGGACTCGACATCGCTCAAGCCGTTGATCCATCGGACCGTGACGCCGTCATCGTCGAAGCAAACCGCTACCAAGCAACAGTCTTAGATGCCATGGAGTCACTTGGCTTCCGATTGAAAAAAGCCGACACGGAAAAATTACCTGGACGATTCCGGAAAGATTTACCGATTGCTCAGGAGCTTGAATATTCAGCTCGCAATACACACTACGCTCATAAACTGGATGAGATTGAAATCATCATGCTTCAAGACGGGTCTGGGATTGATTTAATCGTCCAAGTCGATCGTCGTGCGCACAGTCTCGGATCATTGTTCAGTGAAATGGCTGGTGCGGATGAGTCAATGATCAAATTGCGTCTGTCCAATAGTGAATTGCAAGATCAATCGTTCGTCGAACGTCAGCTGACAAGCATCGTGGAACGCTATAGCTAATCAATCGATCGAATTTACTTGAAAGTGATTCCTCTTCAGGGGAATCACTTTTTTATTGAATTTTATTTCAATTTGAAATCGTTTACAAATAAAATATTGTTTTAAAATAACCCCCTTGCTATACTGTCCGTATTGAAAAGAATTCCAGTCACGGTTTGACTAAAGGAGGACGTACATCATGAAAAAAATCGGACAGTTCACGTTAACAGCAGGACTCGCAGCAGTACTTGTCTCAAGTAGTTTGCCTGTCATGGCAGAGGCAGGGTCTTCAGCCGATCGGATCAGTCAAAAAATCGACACGATGACACTCGAACAAAAAATCGGGCAAATGATCATGCCGGACTTCCGGCAGTGGGATGGTAGCAACCATACGTCGCTTGCCCCAGAAGTCGCGAACATCATCGACCGTTATGATTTAGGTGGCGTCATCTTGTTTGCTGAGAACGTCAGCGAAACCGAACAGACGACGAAACTCGTTCATGATCTGCAAGAAGTCGTCAAACAAGACGACAGCAACGATATTCCGCTGTTCGTCACGATCGACCAAGAAGGCGGCATCGTCACTCGGCTCGGAACAGGAACGAACTTACCCGGCAATATGGCGTTAGGTGCGACCCGTAGTAGTGCATACGCGAATGATGCCGGTCACATCATCGGTTCGGAACTGCGTGCACTCGGCATCAATGTCAACTTCGGTCCGGATCTTGATGTCAACAGCAACCCTGGAAATCCCGTCATCGGTGTCCGCTCGTTCTCGAGTGATCCGGAGCTCGTCGGCACACTCGGTTCCGCTTTGATGAAGGGAATTCAGGATGAAGGCGTCGCAGCGACTGCCAAGCACTTCCCGGGTCACGGCGATACAGCGACCGATTCCCACTATGGCTTGCCGGTCGTCGACCGGTCCTTGCAGGAACTGGAACAAGTCGAGCTCGCCCCGTTCAAGCGAGCTATTGCTGAAGACATCGATATGGTCATGACGGGACATATCGGAATGCCGCAAATCGAACCCGAAGTCGTCTCATCGAAAAGCGGTACCTTCCCTTTACCTGCGACGTTATCGGATGATGTCATCACGGGCGTACTGCGCGAAAAACTTGGCTACGATGGCATCGTCATCACAGACGCGTTGAACATGCAGGCGATTGCCGACAACTTCACGGAATCAGAAGCCGTTTTAAAGACGTTTGACGCCGGTGTCGATATCGCGCTCATGCCGACGATCCTTCGTTCCGAGCAGGATGTCACAAAACTCGACCGGATTTTCAAGGATGTGATCGCAGCAGTCAAAGATGGTCGCCTCTCAGAGGAACGGATCGATCAATCGGTTGAGCGGATTCTGACACTGAAAGCAGAACGCGGAATTTGGAACGGTACGACTGACACGACATCCCTAGCTGAAAAAATCGCGCAATCGAACCAAATCGTCGGTAGTCCCGAGCATAAAGCAAAAGAACGTGCGATGACGGAAGCCGCGGTCACACTCGTGAAAAATGATCAGCGGACGTTACCATTCAAACCGAAAAAGAATGCCAACGTTCTTGTGATCGCTCCTGCGGCGGATCAAACGGACAGCATGAAAAAAACGATCGCTTCCCTACCGAAGAATCGGAACTGGCACGTGACGACAGCGAATTACTCGGCTACTACGCTACCGCTCGACCAAAACCCGACATTACGGGCGCAACTCGATGCAGCAGATTACATCATCGTCGGTTCCAACGTCAACACGAGTGCTAAACTACTACCTACTGCACCAGAACAAGCGATTCCGGCTTCGATCTTCCGCTATGCGAAACAAACGGATACACCATCCGTCCTGCTCAGTCTCCGTAACCCATACGATGTCGCCGTACAACCGGACGCACCGGCACACGTCCTCGTCTATGGCTTCAAAGGTGACCCGAACGGTCCAGACTCCGAAGCAGGCAATCTAAAATCAGCGGGACCGAACCTGCCTGCAGGTATCCGAGCGATCTTCGGAACGTTCAAACCGCAAGGCACTTTACCGGTTGATGTGCCGGTCTTTCAGAACGGTGTCTTTACCGATCAACTGCATCTTAAATTCGGTGACGGCTTTAAAAACTGGAAAAAATGAGGACATGATACACAAAAGACCGAAGCTCCTTAAAGGATGCCTCGGTCTTTTAATGATGGATATGCAGATTCGGCTTCTGCTTTCGCACGCTCGTAGACACGATGAAGTGAATAAGTCAACGAAGCGTAGAGGACGACGACCAGGACAGTCGCGATAGTTCTCCCCGTTGTAAAACCGAACTGAAGCAACACCTGAAAATTCTGAATCGTAGCATATGTTCCGTACACCGCCATCAAGATGGGAATGATGTACCCAACAAATCTCACTTTTACTTTTCCGAGCACCTGTTGCACGACATATGCCGCGAGAATCACAAGTGCGATCACGATGATTTCCATTCCAATCCCTACTTTCACTAAATGGTATTCCTAATTCTACCATTTATTGATTCAAGAAGATACCGCTCGTGCTGGAATCGTTTCGTAAACTGACGCAAACGTCTCTTCCGTCCACCCCATGTGCCAGAAGAGTAACTCATAGTAACAACTTGTCACGAAATGACGTTTCATCCGCTCGCGTTCCATCGGGCTCGCTTGTTCCGCCAGCGCATCAAGCCGTGCAATCTGTTCAAAGACGACCTTTTCAAACCATTCCGAGCTGTACGTGTCGATCCATTGCTGATAGATTTTTTCTTCCGGAGTACACGTCAGTAATTGCTGTCCGACTTCATAATACAACCAGTAACATGGCAAGATGGCAGCAATCGTCTCACCGAGCGTTCCTTCACTCGCATGATGCATGTGGGAGACATACGCATATGCTGTCGGTGCCGGTTCAAATGCTTCAAGATCTGCTTCCGTAATACCGAGCGGCTCAAAAAATGATTGATGTAAGCTCAACTCTGCCTCGTAAGTCGAAGTAGCATGCTCGGCAAGTGTCGCGATCGTCGCGAAGTCGTCTGCTTTTGACGCTGCCTTCGCTTGAATCTTCGCAAAGTGTTTTAAGTAATAGGCATCCTGCATGACGTAATGCCGAAATTTCGAGAGCGGTAACGTCCCCTCCCCGATTCCTTGTACAAATGGGTGCGTAAAACTACTATCCCAATACGCTTGTGCCGCTTGTTTGATTTCTTGTGTGAATGTCATGATCTCATCCTCCTCGTTTAGTATGAAACGAAAAAACACCACCCCGAAACACACGGGCATGGCGCAAGAAGAACAAGACTTGACGCCACTTCCCTCCGTAAGTACGAACTTAATCAGGTTCAAAGGGTCCGAACGTCTTCGTTCGTCTCAGTCGGTCTACCGACTCCCCTAGTGGTCATTATTCGATTCCCATCCACTATAGCATGCTGAAAATGGAAGTCAAGTTGTCCTCTTTTCGCTATACTATGGAGTGTCAGAAGACGGATGCCGTCTCCATCTACAGACCGATTCCGAACTTCTTTCGTTCTCGTACACTAACTTTAGTACCTGATACTATAATTCATTCTGTTACTTACAATTGGAGGATTTCATTATGCATACACCAACAAAAATCATGGCGTCAGCCGTTATCGCTTCTGCTCTATTACTCCCGACAGCCGCATCTGCCGAACAAGTCGTCGATAAGACGATCGTCACACTCGGGGAGTCGCTCGGCGCAAAGGATAAAGCATGGGTGCTTTCCCGTCTCAATGCACCGGAAGGCATCACACCGATCATCGCCACTTCTGCTGACGAAGAAAAATATCTCGGGAAAAACATTCCACAGTCGCAAAAAGGTGGCAACATGTATTCGTCGGCTAAGATCGAACTGACGGAAAAAGGTGATGGACTTTCCGTCTCGACGGAGAACATCACATGGGTGACAAAGGATATGTATCTCAACGCTCTCGTCACAGCGGGTGTCAAAGATGCCGATATCACGATCACTTCTCCCTACAAGGTGACCGGGACATCGGCACTGACAGGAATCATGAAAGCGTACGATCAAACTTCCGCTGAGACTGGAATTAAGTTAAGTGACGAACGCAAGGATTTAGCACAGCAAGAATTATCGGTCACATCAGACGTCGGAAAAACGGTCGGCACGGATAAAGTCGCTGACTTAATGAATGAGATCAAGGCTGAGATCGCCAATCAAAAACCGGAAACCAAAGTCGAGATCGAAAACCTGATCGTCCAAGTCATTCAAAACAACAATATCCAGTTGTCTGACGCACAAATGGACCGGTTGACGAATCTATTCAATCAAATGGAGCAAGCGAACATCAACTGGGGACAAATCGAGAGTGGTTTGAAAAATGCGGGGCAAGACATCCACGCGTTCGCAACATCAGAAGAAACGAAAGGTTTCTTCGCTAAATTATTCGATGGACTCAGTGACTTCTTCAGTTCAATCGCTGGCGTGTTCAAATAATTCAGACTTCCGTAACTGACAAAAAAATAGTAAACTAGAGATATCTGAAACGAAAGGTGGTGTGAAAAGATGGACTTTGCCGCGTGCAAACACTGGTTGATGGAACAATTGTATCTGTTGCGCGCGATTTTTCATGGAATGGCGTTCTAAGGCACCCGTCTGCCCTTTTTTAGAACTTCATGATTGAAAAATACAGCAAAGCGCATCTTTCACACGTGATGGAGAGTGCTATTTGCGCTCTCCTTTTTTTGATGCGCGCGAAAGGATCAATTGATTATGATGATTTGCGACATTCAACACCTAACCAAACAATTCGGAGGCGAAACGATCTTAACGGATGTTTCCCTCTTCTTAAACGAACACGACCGTGTCGGTCTAATTGGACGAAACGGGAGTGGCAAGACGACATTACTCCGCTTGCTCGCTCGCCTTGAGCAACCGGACGGTGGTGTCATCTATCAAAAGAGCGGTTTGACGATCGGCTATCTGGAACAACTTCCTGTATATAGTGAGACGATGACCGGACTCGACGTCCTTTGGACAGCGTTTGAAGACATCCTCGCGATCCGTTCTCGGATGCAACAGTTGGAGCAAATGATGGCGACAGCACCAGAGAATCTGGATGCGTTACTCGCACGATATGCGGAAGCGACGAATGCGTTCGAACAAAAGGATGGCTATCTACTCGACTCGAAAATCGAGCGCATGGTGAACGGGTTACACCTTCGTCCGTTACTCACTCGTCCTTTCCACCAGTTGAGCGGTGGTGAACAGACGAAGATTTGTCTCGGTCGCATGTTACTCATGGAGCCAAATCTGCTCATTCTTGACGAACCGACGAACCATCTTGATTTAGCTGCCGTGGAATGGCTAGAGCAGTTCTTACGGGACTACACAGGAACCATCCTGCTCGTCTCTCACGACCGGGTCTTCTTAGACGCCGTCGTCACCTCGATCGTTGAACTCGAGGACGGTGAACTGACAACCTATATAGGGAATTACAGCGCGTTCGTCGTCGAACGAGAACGTCGCTTGATGGAACAGTTCCACGCCTACCAAGAGCAACAGAAAAAAATAAAGAAAATGAAGGAAGCGATTCGTCGACTCCGGCAATGGGCAAACGAAGCGTCTCCACCGAGTGAGAAATTATTCCGTAAAGCAAAATCAATGGAACGAGCACTCGAGCGGATCGAACGGATTAAACGACCACAACTCGAAGCCAAAACCGCTGATGTCTCCTTCTCTTCCACTGATCACACGAGCCAAGTCGTCTTTCGCGCTGAAGAACTCTCGTTTGCTTACGGAATTCGCCACATTTTTGATGACGTCTCGTTCGAGATCATGGCACAGGATCGGATCGCGATCGTCGGAACGAATGGGAGTGGGAAATCGACGTTGCTCTCACTGCTGCTTGACGAATTATCACCAGAGGCAGGCACACTCACGCGTGGACCATCGAATCGGATCGGTTACCTGTCCCAGCATGCCCATTTCGAGGAGGACGCGCGGTTAATCGACTGGTTTAGAGACCGGATTGCCGTTCCAGAAGCGGAAGCCCGCCATATCCTAGCCCGGTTCCTGTTCTTTGGACCAACTGTCTTTCGGTCCATTTTGTCACTGAGCGGAGGCGAACGTGTGCGATTGCAACTCGCCGTCCTCGTTCATTCGTCGGTCAATGTATTAATTCTCGACGAGCCGACGAACCATCTCGATATTGAATCAAGAGAGACACTCGAAGAAGCACTCGAGAATTTTTCTGGTACATTGATTGCCGTCTCACACGACCGCTATTTCTTAAATCGGCTTTTTCCGCAGATCCTGTGGCTCGAAAATGGTCTGACGCGTTATCATGGTACGTATGCGTATGCTCAACAGAAGCGTACTGAGTTCGCTACGTCTTCCTCACTCCACGTAACCCCTCAAAAACCAAAACGCTTGTCACAACATGAGTTAGAAGTGCAGATCGAGCGGCTTGAACAGAAATTAGCAAAACGTGAAAAACCGACCGATACCGTTTCTAAAAGCATCCAACAGCAACTCGATGACCTATACGAACAATTGCTACAGTATGGATGATTTAGCTTTACTTGCCTGTCACTCTCGATACCGAGAGTGGCAGTTTTTTCGTTCACCTACAATGTTTTTAACTCCTAACATTTAGCTAACTTTATTAAGTTTTAAAATTTTATTTTATTTTGTTGTTGCTTATTGTCTGAAAATTCGTATAATTTAGCGTATAGCTTTTATTATTCTTTGGGAGGAATACACCATCATGAACGCCATTCAGCAAGTCATTCAAGGAAGTGTCGATTACGCCAACAACATTTTATGGTCGTATGTATTAATCGCTGTATTGATCGGCGGCGGGATCTACTTCACGATCCGAACTGGCTTCATCCAATTCACTTACTTAAAAGAGATGTTCCGCGTCACGCTCGATAAAAGTGAACAAACAACAGACGATAAAGGAGAAAGCATCACTTCTCTCCAGTCATTCTTCATCGGTGCGGCGACACGGATCGGTACGGGTAACCTTGCCGGTGTCACGATTGCCGTCACACTCGGCGGACCAGGTGCCGTCTTCTGGATGTGGATGGTCGCTCTCTTAGGGGGCGCGACGGCTCTCATCGAAAGTACACTGGCTCAAGTCTATAAAGTACGCGATACGAAATCGAACGCATACCGTGGTGGTCCTGCCTACTACATCGAAAAAGGCTTGAAGAACCGAGCTCTCGGAATCGTCTTTGCAATCTTGATTGCTGTGACGTTCGGCCTTATCTTCAACTCCGTTCAATCAAACACGATTGCCGCTGCCTTTGACAATGCGTTCGGTATCAACACAGCTGTCGTCGGCGCAGCACTCGTCGTCTTGACGGGACTCGTCATCTTTGGTGGTGTCCACCGTGTCGCGAAGTTCTCTGCAATCATCGTTCCTATCATGGCAGGTCTCTACTTGATTGCTGCTCTTTATGTCGTCGTTACGAACCTGACGGAACTTCCTGGTGTGTTCGCAATGATTTTCAAAAGTGCCTTCGGAATCGAGCAAGCATTCGGTGGCTCGGTCGGTGCTGCAATCTCACTCGGTGTCAAACGCGGATTGTTCTCAAACGAAGCGGGAATGGGGTCTGCTCCGAACGCTGCGGCGGCGGCTGAAGTCTCTCACCCAGCAAAACAAGGTTTCTTACAAACACTTGGTGTATTCCTTGATACGTTGATCGTCTGTACAGCGACAGCAACGATTATTCTCCTCAGTGATAGTTATGCTGCTGGAAATGGCGAAGGAATCGGCATGTTGCAAAACGCGCTCTCCGAAGAATTTGGTGCAATTGCCCCACCATTCATCGCACTCAGCGTCTTCTTGTTTGCTTTTAGTTCGATCGTTGGTAGTTACTACTACGGTGAGACGAACATCGAGTTCATCAAACAAAGTCCAGCAGCCGTCTTCGGTTTCCGGATTGCGACAATGGGCTTCGTCTTCATCGGATCTGTTCTCAGCCTCGGTATGGTATGGAGTTTTGCCGATCTCTTCATGGCAGGCATGACATTAATCAATATGACAGCGATCCTCCTCTTGAGCGGCATCGCTCTCAAAGTCATCAAAGATTATCAGGAACAACGGAAACAGGGACTCGATCCTGTCTTCTCAGCAAAAGCACTCGGGATTGAAAATACGGAGTGTTGGGACGTTGAAGAAGAAGCTCGTCCTGCTGCTGGTGAAGTGCCGCCATCACAATAATTTAACTCTGAGTTCAAACTTCAACACCGAGGAAGCCATGCGCCTACTCGGTGTTTTTATTTGTAAAAAAGAATTTGGATTATGTTTTCATCGGACAGGGAAAAAGTCAACAGATTGTCCCGAAGGAGGAATTCATCTTGTCTCAAGCCATGTTGATCATCAACCCGTCTTCTGGTAAAGAACTCGGAAAAAAACACGCGACGCTCGCTGAAGAGACGCTTGCTACCCGCTTTGAAACCGTCGACGTTCGGTTCACGGAAAAAGAACACGATGCGACGGAATTTGCGCGTCATGCTGCCCAGTCTAATTACGATGCTGTCATCGCCATGGGAGGTGACGGAACGGTCAATGAAGTCATCACCGGAATTGCCGAACAACCGCATCGCCCAACACTCGGGATCGTGCCACTCGGAACGGTCAATGACTTATCGCGCGCATTACACATTCCGACGGATCCCGAAGAGGCGATTCAGATTCTAGCTGACGCCCCTGCCCGACCGCTCGATATCGGTAAATATGATGACCATTACTTCATGAACGTCATCGCTGTTGGTCTGATTGCAGAAGCCGTCGAGGAGGTCAGTGTCGAACAAAAAACGTCACTCGGATCGGTCGCTTATTTCATTGAAGGTCTAAAAGCCTTCAAGGATCATAGCCCCTATCCGATTGAAATTGATTCTGCTGAGAAACAATTTGATGGAGAAGCACACTTGTTGATTATCGCCTTGACGAATTCCGTCGGAGGGTTCGAATCCTTTGCAGAAGACGCAAAAGTCGATGATGGACTGTTGCATGGGTTCATCATTACGAAGCTTGGATTCTTTGATGCGCTCCAAGCATTACCCAAACTCATCACGGGGGGATTATCAAAAGCCGATCAAATCGAACACTTCACGACGACACGTGTCGAAATTCGCTCGAAAGAAGAATTGCCGATTAATGCCGATGGGGATACAGCAGGTCATGTTCCTGTGACTGTCGAAGTGCTCCCGCAACATTTAACCGTGTTTTCACCCTCTTCTGCTGAATAACAGTATAGGTTCATCGAAAAAAGAACTGACTCTTTGTCAGTTCTTTTTTACTTATTAATCCATTACAATATATGTTAACAAAGCGTAATTTTGAAACATATTTGAAATATTTTCGTGTTATTGACGATGCTATAATCATCTCAGGCGAAAAATCATTCTTTAAAATAAATAAATATACATAAATTCTTACAATTTTGTAATGATCCGTTCTGTCGCTTCAGATTTTTAAGGAGGAAAAACACTCAATGAAACGTTTACTTACAACAATGACAATGACAGCTTTGGTAGTTTCAGGTTTTGCAACAACGAGTGCTTCGAAAGTTGAAGCTGCAACGACATATAAGGTAAAGGTCACAGCAGACGGGCTTCGTGTCCGTACAGGTCCATCAACAGCTTATAAAATCGTCGGTAGCGTCAATACAGGACAGACATTCAATTATCTCGGTGTTTCCGGTTCATGGACAAAAATTTCATACGGTGGCGCATCACGCTACGTTTCTTCTACATACGTAAAAAAATACAGCACAACGACTTCAACAAAAGCAACGACTGGCTTCTCGCGTCCAGCAAGCGGTCCAATCACGCAAGGATATGGTGCTGCAAGTGGCGTTTACGGTTATACGTTCCATAACGGCATCGATATCGGTGCTCCAACAGGCACACCTGTCTATGCATCGGCTGCTGGTAAAGTCATCACATCCCGTTATTACGGCGCATACGGAAATCACGTCATGATGACGCATACCGTCAATGGCATTCAATATACGACGGTGTATGCACACTTAAACAGTCGCTCTGTCTCAGTCGGACAAACGATTGCTAAAGGATCGAAAATCGGTACGATTGGTGCGACAGGTAACGCATTCGGTGCGCACCTCCACTTCGAAATGCATCGCGGTCCTTACGTCTACAGCGGAACGTCTGCTGCAAACAGTGTCAATCCACTCAATTACTTCAACTAAGCTTGATTCACCGGACTTCTCCCCATGAGAAGTCCGGTTTTGTGTTTCAGATGAAATCTCCTGACAGGAGTGGTACGGTATGATTATGAGTCTAATCCACAACGGAGGCGAAACACATGAAACGAACGATCCCCTTTCTTTTATCAGCGACGTTTGGTGTGACGTTACTTGCCGGATGTCAAGATCAGCCGACACCCGAAGAACGTCTTGATGCCTACATCAAACTTTGGGAAAAACAAGATTACGATAAGATGTATACGTACGCGAGTACGGCTACTAAAAAGGAATACGGAAAAAAAGAATTCATCGACCGGACAAAACAGTTGTCGAAATCGCTTGATATCAAAAAGTTATCCGTCGAACGGAAGAAAGCAAAGGAAGCAACGGATGACGAAAAAGCGTCCCTTCCCGTACGAATCTCCTTCGATACGGTTGCAGGATCTGTCGCTTACGATAAACAAGTCCCGTTAACATTCGAGAAACAAGGAGAAACAGAAAACTGGTTCATTGACTGGGACTCTTCGTTTGTTCTAAAAGACTTTAAGAAAGAAGACAAGGTTCAGTTAGAAACCGTAGAAGGCAAACGTGGTGATTTACTCGACGCGAACGATAAACCGCTCGCGACCTCCGGTAAAGGGTATGCTGTCGGCGCCACTGCAGGACAACTTAAAGATGTCGACCAAGTTGCCGAGTTGCTCGACCGCCCGACCTCATCGGTCGAAGATTCCTTAAAAGCAAGTTGGGTCAAGGATGGACAATTCGTTCCGCTCAAAACACTGACCGACGAAGCAACGGTTGAAAAATTGCGTGACATTCCTGGAATCAGCGTCAAAGAGACAGAAGTCCGAACGTATCCACTTGGTAAAGCAACCTCTCATTTAATTGGATATATCGGTTCGGCAACAGCAGACGAGATTAAAGAATCGAAAAATAAAATCCAAGCTGGCGAACAAGTCGGGAAACGGGGTCTTGAACAAGTCCTTGATGATCGGTTACGCGGTAAAGCCGGTGCCTCGATCATTCTACAAAAGAAAGACGGATCAAGCGTTACCGTTGCTGAAACGAAACCGACGGATGGTGAGGATATTCCGTTGACGATTGATGCTACGCTCCAGAAAAAGACGTACGACACGATGCAGGAGGATCCAGGAACGGCATCGGCAATCGATCCGCGAACTGGTGAGACGCGTGTCTTACTTAGCTCCCCGGGCTTTGATCCTTCTGAATTCATGTCAGGGATCTCGCAAGCGCGACTCGATGAACTGACGCAAGATCCGGATCAACCATTGTTGAACCGATTCACGAGTGCCTTCGCACCCGGTTCGACCCAAAAACCCCTGACGGCCGCCGTTGGCTTAAAAAGTGGAACACTTGACCCGGAAAAAGCCTATACGATCAATGGACTGAAAAATAAGATCGATGGATTTAACGTCACGCGGATTCACGAGACGCCAGCACCCGTTAATCTGCACAATGCGCTCGTTTATTCAGATAACATCTATTTCGCCCGTTCAACACTCGAACAGGTCGGAACGAAAGCGTTCACGTCTGGACTTGAATCACTCGGATACGGAGAGAAGCTACCGTTTACGTATCCGTTACGCGCTTCTCAGATTTCAAACGACGGGACGATCGCTTCAGATGGACAGCTGATGGATACGTCCTACGGACAAGGACAGATGCTGACGAACATTCTCCATCTAACGTCGATGTATGAAATTTTCTTGACCGATGGAACAATCTATCGTCCGACTCTTTTACAAGAGGAAAAAACGAAGCAAGTCTTCAAAAAAGATCTGCTGGATGCGAAAGACGCGAAGATGATTCGTGATGATCTCTATGACGTTGTCCATAACGGCTACACGCTCCCGGCCGAAATCAAGGAAGTCGATGTTGCCGGTAAGACCGGTACGGCAGAATTGAAAAAGGCAGGCGAAACCGATGGAAAAGAGAATGGCTTCTTCGTCGGTTACGATAACGACAAAAAAGATCTTCTCGTTGCCATCATGATCGAATCGGTCGAAAAAGAAGATCGTGGCAGTCCGTATGTATCGGGTCTTGTTGCCGAAGTACTCAAACAAAATCGATGATTGGAGTGATTGCTTGATGATCCGCACGAGCCGTACTTCAGACCTCCCTGCACTGCTTGCACTGACGGCAGAGACCTTCTTGCACCATCAACGATTATCGCCTCACTTTCATCCAGATGTAACGACACCGTACACGCTGGAGTCTTTAAGTCAGATGGTGGAAGCAGAACAACAACTCTGTCTGACAGCGCTTGACGGAGAAACACTCGTTGGTTACTTGTTCGGCAAGTGGACTGCGCCAGCATCCGATCGATTTACACCAGTCCGGATCTTGAACATCACCGACGTCGGTGTCACCTCATCCCATCGTTCATTCGGAATTGGTCGCCAGTTAATGCAGGCTGCAGAAGAACTCGCACTCGAGCGAAAGGTCGATGCTGTTCGCTTAAACGTTTGGGCGGTCAACGACCGTGCCGCCACGTTTTATGAGGAACTTGGATTCGAACCGCTGTATACCAACTTGCAGAAGTCGCTCGTTCAACAGTGACATCTATACGAAAAAGAAGCTGACTCAAAAAAGAATGACGCGTCTTTTCACACCCTTTCCTCAGGTGAGACACAAGCCAGCTTCCCTGCTTCATTCAAGCAGAAAAGCGGGTCTTGTTCGTCTCTAACAGCGCATAAATGCGCCTGATCCTGTAAGAGTGGTGTGTGACGCGTCATTCTTTTTGTTACGAGATAAGGGTGGCAGATCATCATTCTGCCACCCTTATCTTTGTATAGACTGACTTTTGAGTCAGGTCCTTTTTATTAATGCGACGGCGTCGCCGCAAGACGTGCTGCCATCAACTGTTGAATTGTTTCTCGATCGTTCTGATGCAGTAAATCGACGATTTTACTGCCGACGATGACCCCCGAGACTGGGCGGCTCAATTGTTTGACGTGTTCCGGTGTACTGATCCCGAACCCGGCAAGGACTGGTACTGGACTATTTTCTGCGACGTTCGCTAAGTGGTCTTCAAGCGCCGTATCAAACGTCGTCTGTCCACCTGTCGTTCCGTTGACCGTGACCGCATAGAGGAATCCTTCACTTTTATCGGCAATCTTTTGAATCCGCTCCATCGGACTCGTCAAGGAGACGAGCTGGACGAGCGCGATGTCCGATTTGTCCTCTTGCTCGAAAAACTGTTCGCTCTGCTCAAGCGGCAAATCAGGAATGATCAGTCCATCGACCCCGACTTTGCGACATGTCGCTAGAAACGCCGTTAATCCGTAGCGGAAAATCGGATTTAAGTACGTCATCAAGACGACAGGAACATCGACGGTCTGACGAGCAACGCGAACTGCCTCGAGGACATCCTTCAGTCCAACGTTCACTTCTAGCGCCCGGAGTCCCGCTTCTTGAATGACCGGACCGTCAGCGACAGGATCCGAAAACGGAACACCGACTTCAATCGCTGTCGCTCCGGATTCAGCGAGAAACGACAGGATTTCCGGGAGTTGATCGATTCCTCCATCTCCCCCCATGACGTACGGAATGAAGGCTTTCTCCCCTTTGCTCGTAACGGTACGAATGGCTGTTTCTAATCGCATCACGCTTCCCCCTTTAGTGCGTTTCTGACAGTGACGACGTCTTTATCGCCCCGTCCTGATAAGCAGATGACGAGAATCTCTTCCTTGTCCATCTCCGCCGCGAGTTGAGTCGCGTAGGCAATCGCGTGTGCCGACTCAAGTGCCGGGATGATTCCCTCCTTGCGGCTCAACAACTGGAGTGCTTCGAGTGCTTGTTCATCGGTCACCGCTTCATATTGGACGCGACCGATATCTTTTAGCAAGCTATGCTCCGGTCCGACACCCGGGTAATCGAGTCCAGCTGAGATCGAGTGCGCTTCTTGTACTTGACCATGCGCATCCTGTAAGAGATACATCATCGAGCCGTGCAAGACACCGACCTCTCCTTTTGTCATCGTCGCTGCGTGTTTCTCTGTGTCGATTCCGCTGCCCGCCGCTTCAATGCCATACAATTTTACATCTGTATCATCGATGAACGGGTGGAACATCCCGATCGCATTACTACCGCCGCCGACACAAGCGACGATCGCCTCTGGTAGACGCCCCTCTTTTTCGATGATTTG
Source organism: Exiguobacterium sp. s91 (assembly GCF_018618915.1). NCBI lineage: Bacteria > Bacillati > Bacillota > Bacilli > Caryophanales > Exiguobacterium > Exiguobacterium sp. s91. The sequence continues at coordinate 1,937,629 of NZ_JACSMZ010000001.1, forward strand.
GCGTCGTGTCTCTTTTCCGATGACCGCTTGGAAATCACGGACGAGTTGCGGGAATGGGTGTGGTCCGAGAACAGAACCCATCAAGTAATGCGTGTCTTCGACATGTTTGACCCAGTAGCGGAGTGCTTCATTGACGGCATCTTTGAGTGTCCGACTGCCTTGTGTGACTGGGATGACGGTTGCTCCAAGTAACTCCATCCGGAAGACGTTCAATTCTTGACGGCGCACGTCCTCTTCTCCCATGAAGATGACACACTCGAGATCGAGTAAGGCACAGACCGTCGCTGTCGCGACACCGTGTTGTCCTGCCCCTGTCTCAGCAACGATTTTTCGTTTCCCCATCCGTTCAGCCAATAACGCTTGACCGATCGTATTGTTGATTTTATGGGCACCGGTATGGTTCAAGTCTTCTCGTTTCAAGTAGATCTTTGCGCCACCGATCGTTTGCGTCAAATGTTCGGCAAAATAAAGTGGTGTTTCACGTCCGACGTATTCTTTCAATAATTCGTCCATCCGCGCTTGAAACGCTGGATCTTCTTTTACGGTTGCGTAAGCTTCTTCGAGTTCGATCACTGCGTGCATCAATGTTTCCGGGATGTAGCGTCCTCCGTATTTACCGTATTGTCCTAGTGTATCCGGTTGTGCGTAGCTCATGCTTCTCTCTCCTTTACGGCATCTGCGAATGCCTGCATTTTGATGGGATCTTTCCGTCCATCCGTCTCGATGCCACTTGAGACATCGACCGCGAACGGGTGATATCGTTTGATTGCTTCTCCGACGTTTCCTGCTGTCAAGCCACCGGCAATGAACAGTGGTCGATCGGCTTGAATGTCTCGTGACCAGTCGAATGTCTCGCCACTTCCAGCAACCGGTGCGTCAACGAGCAAATAATCCGTCTGTTGCTCTACTTGTCCGATGTCCGTCACCGGAATCGCTTGAATGACGGGAACTGGTAACTCTCCGTTCGGAATGACACCATGAATTTGGACGAGATCTAGCGCGACTTGTTCGACCGCGTCGGTCACCTGCTGGTAAGTCGGGGAGACGAAGACACCGACGACTTGGACCGTTTTTGGAATGTCGCGTCTGAGACGAGCCGCCTCTTCCAGCGTGACCTGTCGTTTACTTTTAGCAAAGATAAAGCCGATGTAGTCCGCTAAGCGAACTGCCGCTTCGACATGTTCTCTTTCCCGGAGACCACAGAACTTAATCCGTGTCATACGCGAACGCCACTCACTTCTCGGATGAAGACTTGCGGATCGTCTGCCCGCATCAACGTCTCGCCGACGAGGATCCCGTCTGCACCGGCAGCGTGTAATCGCTGTGCTTCCTCGACCGTCTTGATGCCACTCTCACTGATATACCGGACGTCCGGTTGTTTTTGTTCGAGTAATCCGACCGATGTCTGTAAATCAACTTCGAACTTTTTCAAGTTCCGGTTGTTGATGCCAATGATTTGCGCACCAATCGCCTCTGCTCGGCGTAACTCCTCTTCGTCATGGACTTCGACCAAGACCTCAAGTCCTTCTGCGTAAGCATACGCATACAAGTCAGCAAGCGTCTCCTGCTCGAGAGCGGCGACGATTAAGAGAATCAACCGTGCCCCATGTGCTTTTGCCCGGTCGATTTGAATCCGATCAATCATGAAATCCTTACAAAGCACCGGGATGTCGACTGCTGCAGCGACTGCCGCTAAATCGTCCATCGACCCTTTGAAGTACGTCTCGTCCGTCAAGACGGAGATGACGGTCGCCCCACTCGCTTCATATTGTTTTGCCTGAGCGACGACATCGACGTCGAGTGCGATTGCCCCTTTTGATGGCGACGCTCGTTTGATTTCCGCGATGACGGATAAATCCGCTCCCGCTAGTCGTTGCTTAATCGACGGCTTCAATGCCTCCCGACTGATCCGTTCGACCCCGTTTAATTTTAATTGCAGGACTTCTGCTCGTTTCGTTTCGATGATGCGATCTAAGATATTCATCCGATTGCTTCCTCCCGTGTCATTTGTCGTAATTGGTTCAATCGTTCCATCGCCCGTCCTGAGTCGATGCTATCTGCTGCTAAGGCGATTCCTTCTTCGATCGTCTTCGCCCGATTTGCTGCAAAGAGAGCAATTCCCGCATTGAGTAGAACCGTGTCGCGATAAGCACCATGCTCTCCACCAAGAACACGGAGTAAAATCGCCGCATTCTCTTGTGCACTACCTCCGCGAATTGCTTCAAGCGGTGCGGTCTTCAGTCCGACTTCCTCCGGGTGAAGACTGAAGCGGATCAGCTCGCCTTCGTCGAGTAAGACGAGTTGGTTCGTTCCGGCAAGGGATGCTTCATCCATTCCATTCGCACCGTGTAAGACGATTGCCCGCTTCCGTCCGAGTCGGTGCAATGTCAACGCCATCGTCTCAAGCATATCCTCCCGGTAAATTCCTAATAGTTGTGTCTTGAGCGGAACCGGGTTCGTCAATGGACCGATCAAGTTAAAGATCGTTGGAATCCGCAGATCGCGTCGGACCTTCATGATTTGCTTGACGCGTGGGTGCATCCGTTGCGCAAACAAGAAGGCGATTCCGTTCGACTCGAGCTGTTCTGCTAAACGTTCCGGTGTCGCATCGAGCGAAACCCCGAGTGCTTCGAGCACATCAGCGCTGCCCGTTTTACTCGAGACACTCCGATTCCCGTGCTTCGCGACTTTCATGCCGGCACCTGCCAGAACGAAGGCGGCTGTCGTACTGATGTTGAACGATTGTGAGCCGTCGCCTCCAGTGCCGCAGTTATCCATGAAATCGCCGGTGACCGGAATGTCGAGGGCGACCTCGCGCATGATCGAAGCGAGACCGGCTAATTCTTCTGCAGTCTCCCCTTTTGCTTTCAATGCGACGAGAAAAGCGGCAATTTCGCTATCGGTAACGTCTTCCGCAAATAGTTCGCGTGCTGCCTGTTGCATTTCTTCATATCGTAAATGTTTTGCTTCTGCTAATTTCAATAACGTCTCTTTCATCGTTCGTCACTCCTTTGTCAATTCAATGAATCGTTTAATCATCTGCTGTCCTTGTGGTGTTCCGACAGATTCAGGATGGAACTGGATTCCGAAGGTCGGATGCGTCCGGTGCTCGAGTGCCATGATCGTCCGGTCATCCGTTTCTGCTGTGATGACGAGCTCCGTCGGTAAGTCGTTGCGAGCGACGATCAGCGAATGATAGCGCATGACCTCTAACGTTTCCGTCATGTCGTCGAAGAGTTGTCCCGGTTGTCGGATCATCGATGTCTTTCCGTGCATGATGATCGGTGCTTCGACGACGCGTCCTCCGAATGCTTCGCCGATTGCCTGATGTCCGAGACAGACACCGAGAATTGGTACTTGACCCGATAATTGACGAATGAGATCGATGCAGATGCCAGCGTCAGCCGGGCGACCGGGACCGGGTGAGAGGATGATGCCGTCTGGTTTCATCTCGCGTAGTTCTTCGATGCTGACCGCATCGTTTCGAATGACGTGAACGTCAGTATAAACGGATGCGTATTGGTATAGGTTATAGGTAAAAGAATCATAATTATCAATTAGGACGATCATTTCCAAACCTCCAGTAGTGATTTCGCTTTGTGTAACGTCTCCTGGTACTCGAGGCGTGGAATCGAGTCGTAGACGATGCCAGCTCCTGCTTGAACAGAAGCGACACCATCCTTGATCACCATCGTCCGGATCGCGAGGGCAAAATCCATATTCCCTCGAACATCGAAATAGCCGACAGCCCCGGCATATACTTCTCGTTTCACCTGCTCGTACTGGTCGATCAACTGCATCGCTCGGATTTTCGGAGCTCCCGTGACCGTCCCTGCCGGTAGACAAGAGACGAGTGCGTCTGCTCCAGTCTTCCCGTCTGCTAGCGTACCTTCAACGACCGAGACGAGATGCATAACGTTCTTGAATCGTTCGATTTGCATGAAGCGCGTCACCTCGACGGTACCAATCTGGCAAATCCGTCCTAAGTCGTTGCGTCCAAGATCGACAAGCATTCGATGTTCGGCTCGTTCCTTCTCGTCGTGCAGCAACTCTTCTGCTAACCGTCCATCTTCCTCTTTCGTCTTCCCCCGGCGCCGGGTGCCGGCAATCGGATTCGTCGTCACTCGATTCCCTTTGACTTGGACCAAACTTTCCGGGGAGGCCCCGAGTACGATTGCTTCGCCTAAGTCGATATAAAAGAGATAGGGACTCGGATTATCCTTACGAAGCTTCCGATAAAATTGGAACGGATCACCTGAGAACGTCGCATCAAGTCGTTGCGAGAGAACCAGTTGGAAGACGTCGCCTTGGCGGATGTGTCTCTTCGCTTGTTCGACGAGTCCTTCAAACGTCTCTTGATCCATTAACGGTTCATAGACGACATCCCGGAGTGGACGCTCGATGTCCGTTCGCTCCCGTGGTTGCTCAAGTTGCGCTTTCCGTTCTGCTAAACGTTGACGTAATTCATCACGATCGGTGATGCCACCGAGCGACGTCTGAATCAAATGAACACGATGTTCGAGATGATCGAACAGGATGATTTGGTCGTATACAGCGAGTAGCGCGTCCGGTAGTTGGCGCGTTCGCTCAGGAACCGCTCCGAGTGTTTCATAGGCGCGCATCATGTCGTAACCGACATATCCGATCCCACCCGCTAAAAACGGAAGGTCTTCTTCGACGCCACCCCGGAGGATCATCTGTTGCATCAGTCGTACTGGATCACCCGTTTCCTGCGTCAATCGACCTGTCGTCAACTGTTCCCGCGTCACGGTTTGCCCCTCTGCCCGAATCATCTCCACCGGATCGACACCGATGATCGAATACCGTCCTTGATCCGTATGCGCAGAACTTTCAAGTAAACATTTCTGTGTTCCGCTCAGTTGTTGAAAAATCATGATCGGCGTCATCTCGTCGCCGTTTAGTTCAAGTTGTTCGATGATAAGTGTGTCTGTCTGAACCATCCCTGTTCGCCTCCTGGAATATAAAAAAGTCCCCCACACAGCGTATGCTGCATGGAGGACGATTATCTCGCGGTGCCACCTCTCGATTGGAACGGTTCGACCGTTCCCACTCTGTCTGATGCGTCTAATAAGAGACATCATAGCCTACGATAACGGGGGCATCCGTCGCGACCTACTTCTTCGTTCAGCCACGCTCTCATGAGACCATTCACGAAACCTCGCCGTACGGAAGTCGCACCATTCTTCCGCTCTCTGAAACGCCGATGTTGTCTCGCTACTTAACTCACTCTACGATTTGTTCGATTCGATTGTATACGAAAAGGGTCTTCTCGCCCATTCATGTAGAACATGAAGGACGGGAAGACCCGCGGTACCACCTTCGTTGACGATGCTGACACCGTCCCCTTTGAAACGAACCGGACCGTTGTCCTGATTCGTCGACCCCGATAACGGGAGGAACCCGTCAGAGCCTACTACCCATTGAAGGGATTCGGTCTGAAGCTCAGAAGGCCATTCGCTTGTTGCCCGATACTGATTCGCACCACCCATCAGCTCTCTTGAATCGTTTCACAAGTTACTTCTCTTCGTCTTTGCTATCGTGTGTTGAATTGATTCTTATATTACGATGCTTCTTCTTCCCTGTCAACTGGAAAAACTCAGTACAAGGAAAGTTGGTTCGGATCAATCGATTCGAGCGCTTGTTTGACAGTTTGTAGGAACTGTCCGGCAACGAGTCCGTCGAGCACCCGGTGGTCGATCGACATACAGAGGTTGACCATGTCGCGTGCTGCAAACATGCCGTTCACCCAAACTGGACGTTTGACGATTGATTCAACGGATAGAATCGCCGCCTGCGGGAAGTTAAGGATCGGTGCTGATTGGATTGAACCGAATGAGCCCGTATTGTTGACCGTAAACGTCCCGCCTTGCATCTCTGCAGACGACAACGTGCCGGCTTGTGCCCGTTTCCCGAAGTCATCAATCGCGCGTGCGATCCCCTTGATGCTTAGTTCATCCGCATTCTTGACGACTGGTACGAACAGAGCGTCCTGCGTCGCGACAGCAAGTGATAGGTTGATCGCTTTCTTTTGAATGATCTTATCTCCCGCCCATGTCGAGTTCATGATTGGATGTTTCTTCAATCCTTCGACTGTCGCCTTCATGAAGAATGGTAAGAACGTCAATTTGACCCCTTCTTGTTTGAAGAACGCATCTTTATGACGATTACGTGCTTCGACCAAGTTCGTTACATCGACTTCGATCATCAACCAAGCATGTGGCGCTTCGTGTTTCGCGCGAACCATGTTCGAAGCGATCGCTTGACGCACACCGGCAGTCGGAATCTCGATGTCGCCCGTTTCCGTCGGTTGTGGTGCACTGACCGGACGTTTTGGTGCGGGTGGTGCTTCTGCCGGAGGCGCTACCGGAGCCGCTTGCGCTTCCGGTTTTGGTTCCGTTGCTTGTGGTGTCGGGATCGATCCAGACTCAATCAATTTCAAGAGATCTTTCCGGGTAATCCGGCCGCCCGCTCCTGTACCCGTCACTTGTTCAAGATCAATGCCGTGTTCGCCTGATAATTTCAAGACCGCTGGTGAATAGCGTTTTTTCATCGATGTATCAGCCGACGTCGTTTCTTCGACAGCCGGTACTTCTTGTTCGGTCGCCGCGACTTCCGTTGATCCGCCGCTGACTTGCATCGTGACGATCGCGTCACCGACTTGCAACGTATCGCCTTCTTCTGCAAGCAGTTTTTCAATCACACCATCAAACGAAGATGGGACTTCTGCCGTTACCTTATCGGTAATGACTTCTGCAATCGGATCATATTTTTTGACAGTATCGCCCGGTTTGACAAGCCACATCGAAATCGTTCCTTCAGTAACACTTTCCCCGAGTTGTGGCATCGTAAGTGTTTCAGTCTTCATTGGTCAGTTCCCCCTTAGTATGCGTGTAACGTCCGGATTTTGTCTTCAATTTTCTCACTTGAGATGTTGAAGAACTTCTCCATCGTCGGAGCGTATGGCATCGCTGGTACGTCTGGACCACAGAGTCGTTCGATTGGTGCATCGAGATCGAACAATGCTTCTTCTGCAATGATCGCCGACACTTCACTCATGACGCTACCTTCTTTATTGTCTTCTGTGACGAGCAAGACTTTCCCCGTCTTTTTCGCTGCTTCGACGACTGCTTCGCGGTCGATTGGATACACCGTCCGCAAGTCAAGGATGTGGACATCGATTCCGTCTTTTTCAAGGCGTGTTGCTGCCTCAAGTGCCATATGAACACATAGCCCATAAGTGATGATCGTCACGTCTTCGCCCTCACGCTTGACGTCTGCTTTACCGATTTCGACCGTATAGTCGCCTTCAGGAACATCCCCTTTTAACAGACGATAGCCTCGTTTGTGCTCAAAGAACAAGACCGGATCATTCGAACGAATCGCTGCCTTTAGCAATCCTTTTGCGTCATATGGATTCGATGGGATGACAATTTTCAGACCAGGCGTCGAGTTGAACATCGCTTCGACCGACTGAGAATGATAAAGTGCCCCGTGAATACCGCCGCCGAACGGTGCGCGGATGACGATCGGACACGTCCAGTCATTGTTCGAACGGTACCGAATCTTCGCTGCTTCACTGACGATTTGGTTGACCGCTGGCATGATGAAGTCAGCGAATTGCATTTCAGCAATCGGACGCATGCCGTACATCGCAGCTCCAATTCCGACACCGGCAATCGCACTCTCAGCGAGTGGTGCATCGATGACACGTTCTTCTCCGAATTGTTCGAGCAATCCTTGTGTCGCCCGGAAAACACCACCACGGACACCGACGTCTTCGCCGAGGATGAAGACGGACTCGTCGCGTTCCATCTCTTCTTTGATTGCACTATTGATCGCTTCGATTAAACTTAACGTCGTCATTTTGTTTCCTCCTCGTCGTACACGTAACGTAATGCATTTTCTGGCGCATCGTAAGCTGCTGCTTCCGCATAAGCCGTTGCTTCGTCGACTTCTTTCTCCATCGCTTGTTCGATTTCAGTCGCTGATTCTTCCGTCAGGACGCCCATTTCAATCAAACGCGCACGGAAGAGTTTGATCCCGTCACGTGCTTTTAAGGCATCGAGTTCTTCAGCAGAACGGTACGATTTATCGTCATCATCGGATGAGTGTGGCACGAGGCGTTCGACTTCAACTTCGATCAAGGTCGGACCTTCTCCCCGTAATCCGCGCTCGCGTGCTTCCTTGACGACTTTGTAGACAGCGAGTGGGTCAATGCCGTCCACCGTATAGCCTGGCATACCATAGCCGATCGCCCGATCAGCAACGTGTTTCGCCGACAGCTGTTTCGAGAGAGGTGTCGAAATCGCGTATTTATTGTTTTCACAGAACAAGATGACCGGGAGTTTATGAATTCCGGCGAAGTTCGCCCCTTCATGGAAGTCTCCTTGGTTTGAAGAGCCCTCTCCGAACGAGACGTAAGCAACGAGTGGTTCCTTACGCATCTTCGCAGCAAGTGCGATCCCGACAGCATGTGGGACTTGTGTCGTGACCGGACTTGAACCCGTGACGATATTCAAGGCACGTGAACCATAGTGTCCTGGCATTTGACGACCACCTGAGTTCGGATCTTCTGCCTTTGCGAATGCCGACAGCATGATATCGCGTGACGTTTGACCGAAGTGTAAGACGACGCCTAAATCACGGTAATACGGCAAAATGTAGTCCGTTCCTTTTTCAAGGGCGAACGCTGCACCGACTTGAGCCGCTTCTTGTCCTTGACATGAGACGAGGAAGGGAATTTTACCCGCTCGGTTCAACTTCCACATCCGTTCGTCGATCTTCCGCGCACGGACCATCGTTTCGAACATCTGAATCGCGTCCTGTTCCGTTAATCCGAGTTCTACTAATTCTTTGAATTCTATTTTTTCCATCCGTAATTCCTCCTTAGGCGTGAACCGCGAGTCCGTCGACTGCAAGTGCTGCTTCACCGAATGCTTCTGACAAGGCCGGGTGCGGATGCACGAGCTGTCCGACTTCCCATGCCGTTGCATTGAGTACGAGCGCTAATCCACCTTCACTGATCAGTTCCGTTGCTTTTGGTCCGACGATGTGAACGCCGACAAGATCATCTGTCTTCGCATCGGAGACGAGCTTGATGAAGCCTGCCGCCTCTCCTTCGATCCGCGCTTTCCCTAATCCGTTGAACGAGAAGCTTCCGACCTTAACGTCCATTCCGGCACGTTTCGCTTCGTCTTCCGTCAAACCGACCGATGCCGCTTCCGGTACGCTGTAGATACAACGTGGTACGAACGCATATTCAAGTGGTGTCGTCGTTCCGTGGACGATCGCCTCGACCGCTTTGACACCTTCTGCTGACGCGACGTGCGCCAGTTGTAAGCGACCGATGACATCTCCGATCGCATAGATATGTTGATCCTTCGTCCGGAAATGGTCATCTACTTGGATGAAGCCATTTTCGACGACGATATTCGTGTTTTCGATCCCGATGCCTTCGACGTTCGCCATTCGACCGATCGCGACGAGCAACTTATCCGCTTCAAGCGTCGTTTGTTCTCCGTTACGGTCGATCGCGATCGAGACACCGTCTTCTGACATCCGGAACGTTTCACTTTGTGCAGCTGCGCCGGTATGAATCTTGACGCCCCGCTTTTTCAATTGACGGGCGACTTCACGACTGACTGCCGCATCTTCCGTCGGTAAAATCCGGTCGCTGAATTCGACGACCGTTACTGCGACGTCAAAATCCGTCAACATCGATGCCCATTCGACACCGATGACGCCGCCACCGATGATGACGATCGACTTTGGCAAATCTGCCATATCGAGTGCATCATCCGAGCTGAGGACATACTCTGAATCAAAAGCGAGTCCGTTCAATGGACGTGGACGCGACCCTGTCGCGACGATCAATTGACGCGGAAGGATCAACTCGCCTTCGCCTTCTTCCGGCTCAACGCTGATCGTTCCCGGCATCGGTGAAAAGATACTTGGTCCAAGAATCGAACCCCGACCATGAAAGACTTCAATCTTTCCTTTTTTCATCAGATGCTGAATGCCTGCCTCTAATCCATCTACGATCTCTTGTTTACGTTGTTTGACCTGTTCGAATCGTAAAAACGATTCCGGTACGTCCACGCCATATGTAGCAGCGTGTTTGACCGTCTGATAGACTGCTGCTGATTTCAAAAAGGCTTTAGATGGGATACAGCCACGATGTAAGCATGTCCCGCCTAATTTTCCTTGTTCCACGATTGCTACCGACTTCCCGGCTTGTGCCGCACGAATCGCGGCGACATATCCACCGGGTCCGCCACCTAGGACAACGACGTCGAATTCTCTAGCCATGTTGGTTCGCCTCCATATTCCTTAACTTCTTCTTCCCCACGTAAGACACGCAACACTCCTTCTGCGAGCGCCTGCAACTCATCTTCACCAGGACTACGTACGACTTGACCGAGGTGGACGATGCGTTCTTCGATCGCACGCGTCAATCGATCACTATAGGCAAGTCCGCCTGTTAGGATGATCGCGTCGATCTGCCCGAACAAGACGGCACTTTGACCAGCGATCTCTTTTGCGATCCGGTACGCCATCGCGTCATATAACAATGCCGCTTTTTCATCGCCTTCTTCAATCCGGCGCTCGATCTCGATCGCGTCAAACGTTCCCAAGTGCGCGACAAGTCCGCCTGACCCAACGACCAGACGCTTCATCTCTTCAAGTTTATACTTGGTACTATAACATAGTTCTACTAGTTGACCAACAGGTAGCGATCCGCTTCGTTCTGGCGAAAACGGTCCTTCTCCATCGAGTCCGTTATTGACATCGATGACACGCCCCTCTTGGTGCGCACCGACCGTAATCCCGCCGCCCATGTGTGCGATGATCAGGCGCAGTTCCTCATAGGGACGTCCGATTTCCTTCGCGTACCGCTTCGCGACAGCTTTTTGATTCAAAGCATGGAAAATACTCTTTCGTTCAAGTTCAGGTAAGCCTGTAATCCGCGCAATCGGCTCGAGTTCGTCAACGACGACTGGATCAACGATGAACGATGGGATGTCGAGTGTCCGAGCAATCTCATCCGCGAGGAGTCCACCGAGGTTCGAGGCATGGACGCCAAAAATACCGCTGAGTAAGTCTTCTCGCATTTCCCGGTTAACGGTGTACGTACCGCTGACGAGTGGTCGGAGCAGTCCTCCGCGTCCTACGACTGCAGTAAGCGCTTTCAAATCAATCTGTTCTTCAGCTAACACTTCGAGTAACACATGACGACGCATCTCCAGCTGCGCTGGAAGCGGTCCTCCGACCGCCTCCGCTGGATGGCGTAACGTCTTCGTGAACACCTGATTCGCCCCTTCGAAGATACCAATCTTCGTCGACGTCGAACCGGGATTGATCGTTAAAATACGTTCGCTCATGGATATCCTCCTCTGATCAGCCGCGTGACCCTAGAATGTTTTTATCACGACGCAGGAACTGGCTGCGGGCACTACGCATCGTCGCAATGCGCTCTTCTGCCATTTTCTCAGCCGCACGGTATGTCGGTAAATGATCGCGTTTTGCGATTTCGAACACTTTCGTGACCGCATCATAGACAAGTTCAACTTTTTTCATAGCACGATCACGGTTGTATCCGTCGAGTTCATCAGCAACGTTGATGACACCACCGGCATTGATGACGAAGTCTGGTACGTATAAAATATCGCGTTCTTCAAGCATGTCACCGTGACGGTCTTCTTTGAGTTGGTTATTTGCCGCACCAGCGATGATCTTGACTTTCAATTGGGGAATCGTCTCGTCGTTTAATGTCGCACCGAGGGCACATGGTGCGAAGATATCTGCTTCGACACTGTAGATGTCTTCTGGTGCGACGATCAAGGCACCGAATGCTTCTTCTGCACGTTGAAGTGCTTCTTGGTTGATGTCCGTGACGATCAGCTTCGCCCCTTCTTCATGTAAATGACGGCACAGATTGAAGGCAACGTTACCGACACCTTGGATCGCAATCGTTTTTCCACCAAGTGAATCTGTTCCGTACACTTCTTTTGCCGCTGCTTTCATCCCACGATAGACACCGTATGCCGTAACCGGTGATGGGTTACCACTTGATCCGAATGCTGGGCTGACACCAGTAACGAAATCTGTCTCCATGTGGATGTAATCCATGTCTGCAACTGTCGTATTGACATCTTCTGCTGTGATGTAACGACCGTTCAGTGACTGGACGTAACGTCCGAATGCCCGGAAGAGTGCTTCTGACTTTTGTGTCTTCGCATCGCCGATGATGACCGCTTTACCACCACCAAGGTTTAATCCAGCGGCTGCGTTCTTATATGTCATCCCTTTTGATAAACGAAGCGCATCAATCAATGCCTCTTCGTCTGATGCATAGTTCCACATGCGAAGTCCACCGAGTGCCGGTCCGAGTGTCGTGTCATGAATCGCAATGATTGCTTTTAGTCCTGATACTTTATCGTGGCAAAATACGACTTGTTCGTAATCTTCCATCTCCATTGTTTCAAAGATGCTGAAGCGTGATTCTACGTTTGTTTCGACCATTTTAAGTTCCTCCTCAGATTGTTTGTTTTACTTTTTTCGTCTGTTGAGCATTTAATAGCGCAAAGGCTAGTGAGTACATTTTTGCTTCAGCTGTATCGGCACGGCTTGTCAAGACGACCGGAGCCCGTGCTCCGACGAGAATCGCCGCAACCGAGGCATGTGCGAAATACATGAGTGATTTGTAGATGACGTTTCCGACTTCGATTTGCGGAACAACGAGTAAATCCGCCTGACCTGCTACGTCTCCCGTTAACCCTTTTTGCTGGGCAGCGACGAGGTTCACAGCATTATCGAGCGCGAGTGGTCCGTCTACAAGGCAATCCTTGATTTGACCACGTCGGTTCATCTGTGTCAAAAGTGCGGCATCAATCGTTGCCTGCATCGTTGGATTGACGACTTCGACGGCTGCTAAGACTGCGACTTTTGGTAAGCCGTATCCGAGAGCACGTAAGGCGGAGACACCGTTTTCGATGATTTTCACTTTATCTTCAAGTGACGGCTGGATGTGAATCGCTGCATCGGTTAATCCGATCGCTGATTCACGCCCTGGTACTTCGAACAACGCGACATGCGACAGGACATTCCCTGAACGCAGACCCGTTTCTTTGTTCAAGACAGCTTTCATGAACGTCGCTGTCGGAACAAGACCTTTCATCAAGACGCTCGCATCCCCTTTGCGAACGGCATGAGCAGCACGTTCTGCCGCTTCTTGTGATGAAGAGGTGTGAGTAATCACGAATTGTGACTCCCGTAATGCCCGTTTTTGAATCATCTGCTGAATCCGTGTCGCATCCCCGAACAAATGAAAACGTGCTAAATCGTTCTCAATTGCTAATGCGACAGCATCCATCACTTCTTCGTCATCCGCAGCTGCAATCGCAACGACGGAATCTTCGAGTCGAGCTGCCTGCTCGACCATTTCATTGAATCTCACCGTATTCCCCCCTCACCTGTCATACATAAATAGTAATAGCAATTTTCGTGCCAATTCAAAAGAGACGGCAGGATAAGCAAGAACGTCTTTAATTTTGCACGCTTTTGCATTTTTTGCAATATATTGCACGCAAAAATTTGCGTTTCACGAATAGATGTTAAATCGTTCCACTTTGTAATAAAGTGCCCGGAGAGAAATCCCGAGTTGTTTCGCGGCTTCTGTTTTGTTGCCATTAAAGGCAGTAAGCGCTTCCCGAATCAACCGTTCTTCGACGTGTGACATCTCATCCGATAAATGCTTGATTTCCTTTTTCTGTCTCGTCGCGACTTTCGTTGTTTGTGGCACGACAAGCTGAAGATGACCTTTTCGTAAGACGGTTTCTGTTTTATCCGTAAAAATCAACGCGCGTCCGATGACATTTTCAAGCTCGCGGACATTTCCTTTCCACGGTTGCTTCTTCATTGCTTCGAGTACATCATCTGAGATCCGTCCGACCGATCGCCCATAACTTTGATTCAATTTACGGAGTAAGTGTAAGGTCAATGGCGCGATATCATCCGGACGCTCACGTAGTGCCGGTATGTGAATCGGTAACCGATTAATCCGGTAGTAGAGATCTTCTCGGAACTCATTCATGATGATCTTCTGCTCCAGATTCGCATTCGTCGCCGCGATAATCCGGACATCGACCGGAATGGCCTTCGTACCACCGACGCGAACGACTTCATTTTCCTGTAACACCCGTAACAGTTTGGCTTGGACGTCGAGTGGCAGTTCGCCGATCTCATCTAAGAACAGCGAACCCCCGTGTGCTTCTTCGAAGTATCCACGCTTACCACCACGTCGCGCTCCTGAGAACGCGCCTTCCTCGTACCCGAATAGTTCACTTTCGAGTAACGTCGGTGCGATTGCCGCACAATTGACGCGGACGAATTGTTCATATTTACGTTCGCTCGCTGCATGGATTGCATGCGCGAACAGTTCCTTGCCGGTTCCGGATTCACCGCGAATCAAGACATTGACTGGCATCGTTGCCGCAAGTTTCGCTTGATCGACGACGAAGCGCATCGCTTCACTCTCGGCGATGATATCATCGAATGTATATTTGGCTTCGAGCGTCCGGATTTTTTGTCGCGCTGCCTTCAATTCTTTGGCGAGTGCCTTCATTTCCGAGATATCCCGAATGACCCCAACGGAACCACGGACTTGTCCATCGACGATGACGGGTGCCGCGTTGACGATGATATCGCGTTGATCTTGCCCGATCTTCATACGAACATCTCGAACGTTCTCGCCCGTATTCAAGACTTTCAAATGAACGGATTCCTGCATTCCGATATCGGCACTTGCCGGTTTTCCGACGACGTCTCGCTCCGTGAAACCGGTCATGCGCGTATATGCTGGATTGATCAGCATCGTCTGTCCGTCTTGATCGGCGACGGAGATTGCTTCGCTCGTACAATGAATGATCGCTTCGAGCATTTTCTCTTTTTCAGTCAATCGCTCGAGCAACACTCTGACGAATTCCCCCGGTAAGACCGCCGCTCCCGGAAAATCATGAATCAATTGCTCAAGTACGCCATTTTCTCCTGTAGCGTCAATGATGAAATCGACATCAGCTCCTTCAAAAGCTGACCAGCTCGTTTCGATCCGAATGTCCGCACGCCGTGCAAGCGCCACCCCAGGCGCCTCCATGTTTGGATCGACGAGACCGATGACCGTTAATAATGGTGAACGTTGAAACGCATGTAGGACTTCTGTTCCCCCTTGACCAGCCCCGACGACGAGTAGATGATGCATATGAATTCCCCCTTTGAAACTGCTTACATTTCTATCGTACTCGGAATAAAATAGGGAAGCAAACCCGATTCGCAGAACGATCGATTTTTTGATACAATACGCTTGGAAAGGAGTGGCGTCCTATGCGTATCATTGGTTTGCTCTCATTATTAATCCCCGGCATCATCGGCGCGATTGGTATTAAGCTCATGCGTGATAGTGTTTTTCTAATTGCGCAAGTGCCGTTTAAATACTTAGGCGATGCGGCTTACGTATATGTACTGCAAGGTCTCGTTGGTTTGGTTCTTGCGATGGGTGGCATTGGATTTGTCGCAGGATATGTCTTTTATCGCGATCGAAAACGTGGAAAAGTCTCCGACCGCTATCAAAAAAAATGAACACAGAAAAAGGTCCCCATCTCTTGAACTCATTTCAAGCGCGGGACCTTTTACTCGTATAAAATTGGTTTCACTTACGGATGAACTCCTCTCATAGTTAGAACTATTCGTGTACTCCAAAACCTTAGGTGTTCCTCTTAATGAAGAGGTAGAAAGAAATCAGATCTGGCTATCGGGCTAACGATAGAATGGTGTTTCAGTTCCATCATCTGACTGTACTCGGGACCTAGGTGGAGCGTAATGTCATCCGCTTGAAGCAGTCAAACATTCGGTTGCTAACAATCACTGCTAGACAACACTCCTTTTCACGAACTGTACTTTTCATTTTAGACGATCCGTTACCTTCCACTTTTCCCTAGCTTCGAAATCATGGAAGCTCCCATTCATTCGAGATTTCCCATCTAGAATGAACAAGATACCTTGGTACGACTTCTACCAAGAGAATGTCGTCCGGCATTCTTGAGCCATTTACAGTTGGCGTTCTGAGATGATGTTCATCAACAGGATTTCCGGAGTCCTTGTCGACTCGACGTTCATCTGACGTCTTGCCAAATCATTTGGTACCTTTATTATAACAAACATTTCAGTTTATGCAATATTTATTTGCAAGCGCTTTTATATATTTTTAGCTTTACGGTATGCTATAAGCAGAACGTAATCGAAAGGAGATCTTTCATGCGAAAAATCATCGTATTCGAACATCTATCGTTAGACGGTGTCGTTCAAGCACCGAGCGGAAAGAATGAGGATGTGAGCAACGACTTCGAACAGGGTGGATGGACTGCTCCATTTCAGCATCCCGAGATCGGTCAGGTCATCCGTGGATGGATGCAAGAGGATTGCGCCCTGTTACTCGGTCGCGCGACTTACGAGCAATGGTCGAGTTACTGGCCACTCCATGCAGATATCTGGCCAGTTGCCGATCGTGCCATGAAGTATGTTGCTACGCGTCATACACCACCTATTCGTTGGCAGCCGACGACATATTTGAATCAACCGACTTCTGAACTAACACGCTTGAAACAACAGGACGGACCACCGCTTCACGTCTGGGGTAGTAGTCAACTCGTTCATACGCTTTATGAAGCTGATCTGATCGATGAACTTCGATTGATCCACTATCCAGTCATCGTCGGTTCTGGTAAACGTCTATTTCCCGACAACGGAATGACGCCCCTCACTTGGAACGTCACGAAACGACACACGTTCGATAACGGCGTGTTGATCGCTTACTATGAACGGGATCGGAACTAAAAACACACCGTCTATCATTCAGACGGTGTGTTTCCTTTAACCAGATTGTTCTTGATTCATATGACTCGAAACATACGAGATGAATTCCGAGTTCTTCGGACTTTTCTCTTGTTCGATCCGACCATTGAAGAGCTCGTGCTGTTGCATCCCTTCGTTCCAAGCGGACTTGATGGCGTGACGCATCGCTCGTTCGACGCGAGATGCCGTCGTTTGATGTTTTTTCGCAATCGTCGGATAGAGTTCCTTTGTGATCAATCCAAGTAAATCTTCCCGTTCTAGCACCATTAAGACAGCGTCCTTTAAATACGTGAAGCCTTTAATATGCGGAGCAATCCCCACTTCTCGCAGTGTCGTACCGACTCTTAAGTCAATTGTTTCGACGATCGGTGCTTGTCCTTGATGCGTCACGAGACGAATTTTTTGAACGAGCTGATCCATGCTGAACGGTTTAAGTAAGAAGTACGATGCTCCGAGAGTGACCGCCTGTTGTGAGACCTCATCCTTACCGAAAGCACTCAACATGATGACAGCAGGGTTCTTCTTTTTCTTCATCAATTCTTCGAGAACACCAAGCCCATCTAAATGAGGCATGATGATGTCGAGAAGCAATACATCCACTTCATGTTCTTTCATACGTTCGAGACAACTCTCGCCATTGTAGGCGACGCAAACGACTTCCATGTCTTCTTGCGCAGAGATATGCTGGCGAATCAGTTCGACCATTTCGCGATTATCATCTGCTATCCCGACTTTAATCAATCCTTAC
This sequence comes from Exiguobacterium sp. s91, assembly GCF_018618915.1. Lineage (NCBI taxonomy): Bacteria > Bacillati > Bacillota > Bacilli > Caryophanales > Exiguobacterium > Exiguobacterium sp. s91. The sequence goes on from NZ_JACSMZ010000001.1 coordinate 1,955,303, forward strand.
ACCCCATTTTTAAGCGATTCTTTCATCGTCTTCGCCTGATCCATCAATTCCTCGGCATGGCGTAACGTCAAATCCGTCATATGTGCACCGGAAATCATCCGTCCTAGTTCGTTTCCTCGATCTGACTGAGACAAGACGTTGACCTGTGTCGTCGTACGATCCGTCTCCTCGATTTTCCGAATATAGAGATGTTGATCGGCCATCGAAGCGACTTGCGGTAAGTGCGTAATACAAAGCACTTGTCCGTCTACCGATAATCGATAGATTTTTTCAGCCATCGCTTGTGCGACACGACCCGATACTCCTGTATCGACTTCATCGAAAATGATCGAAGCAACTCCGACCGAGCGCGAGAAGATTGACTTCAGTCCGAGCATGATACGAGATAACTCCCCGCCCGATGCAACTTTTCCGAGCGACTTGAATGGCTCTCCCGCATTCGTCATGATGAAGAACTCCACTTGGTCGATTCCGTTCTTGCGTAGCATCGGTGTCTTCCCGTCTTGAAGAAAACGAATTTCAAACCGTGCTTTTTCCATGTAGAGCTCACGCAACTCCAGATGAATCGCTTCGCTTAATTGAACGGCCGCTTTTCGACGCTGTTGCGACAGACGCCCACCTATCTCAAACAATTCGCCTTCGAGCTGTTCGACTTCGGCTTTTAAGCGTTCAATCCGTTCATCTCGATTCGTCATCGTATCGAGTTCAACTCGAATCTTCTCCCCATACGCGATGACTTCCTCGATCGTCGCTCCGTATTTTCGTTTCAGTTGTTGAAAGACGGATAAACGTTGTTCGATCTCATCGAGTCGATTGGAATCGAACTCAAGTGTTTCGAGTTGATCTCGAATCGCATACCCGACTTCTTCGAGTCCATAAAAAGCGCTTGCGATCGCGTCACTCTGCTGCGAAAACTGTTCGTCGATGCTTGATGCTTGTTGTAATTCACGCATCGCGTCTCCAACAGAGTCGATGCCGCGCATCTCATCATGCAAAGCATCGTACGCTGTCTTTAACGACGCATATAGCTTCTCGAAATTCGCGAGACGATTTCGTTCGACGAGCAACTCGTCTTCCTCATGTGCTCGAAGTTTTGCGCCTTCAATCTCTTCCGTCTGGAACGATAGTAGATCAATCCGTTGAGCGAGTTCTTGCTCACTTTGCGCGAGCGATTGCAGCGCCGTCCGTTTTTCTTCATACGCTTGATAACCGGATTGATAGGCTTGAAGGAGCGGTGCAATCGTCTCTTGCGCGAAGTCATCGAGAATCGCTTGATGATACGTACTGTCCATTAAATGCTGATGTTCATGTTGCCCGTGCATGTCGACGAGGACACGCCCGAACTCCCGTAAGATCGTCAGTGTGACCAGCTTATTGTTGACGCGACAGACACTTTTCCCGGTCGCGAACAGATCACGTCGTAAGATGATCAATCCATCTTCGATATCGATACCATACTCTTCTGCGAGATCATAGACGAGATGGTCGTCTTCAATCAGAAACAATCCTTCTAGCTCCGCTCGATCTTCCCCGTATCGAACGAATTCCGCGGATCCACGTCCACCAATCAATAATCCGATCGCGTCGAGAACGATCGATTTACCGGCACCTGTTTCCCCAGTCAAGACGGTCATTCCTTTTTTAAAGTCGATCTGTAGCTCGTCAATGATCGCAAATTGTTTGATCGATAATTCAGCTAGCATCCTGTCAACTCCTTACAGCATTTCTAAAATTCGTTCCGTCACTTCTTTCGCTTGTTCCTCACTTCGTGCGATCAATAGGATCGTATCGTCCCCACACACCGTGCCAAGCAGTTCGTTCCAGCTCAAATGGTCCAGTAAGACAGCGACTGCATTCGCATTTCCCGGCAGGACATGCATGACAATCAGATTTTGAGCAGAATCAATCGAGATGAAGCTGTCCCCGAGCAGACGCCGCAATTTCCCGAGTGGGTTGAAGCGTTGGTCGGCAGGTAAGCTGTATTTATAACGTCCATCATTCAACGGGACCTTAACGAGGTGAAGTTCCTTGATATCTCGTGATACCGTTGCCTGTGTCACCTTATATCCTGCATTCCGTAATTCCTCTACCAATTCATCTTGGGTTTCTACTTCCGACTGGGTGATGATCTCCCGAATCTTAATCAACCGTTGCCCCTTTGTCATCCCTGCACCTCACAGTATTCTTCGATGTTACTATTGTAATCCAATAAATCATTAAAAGTCCACGTTTGCCATTTTATTATACGGTTTTCGTCGCTCCGAACAATAAGGAAGACGGACCCATGAACCGGATCCGTCCTCGTTTTCATCTGTTCGTTTAAAGACTAGCATGTGCTTGCTTGACTGTCTCTGTCGCATGGACAGATGGATCAAGTCCTGGTTGACCAAGGCGCGCATGCAATAAGAACTCGATGTTCCCCTCTCCACCGGTAATCGGCGAATAGTCGAGCTGTTTCACATAGAACCCTTGTTGAATGAAGAATTCAACCATCTCATCGAGGACGCGGACATGAATCCGTTCATCCCGCACGATGCCTTTTTTACCGATGTCATCACGCCCCGCTTCGAATTGCGGTTTGACGAGCGCCATGACATCTCCTCCTTCGACGAGGATCGTCTTCAGGGGTGGAAGCATCAACCGTAACGAGATGAATGAGACATCAATCGTCGCAAACTGTGGCGCAACAGGGAACATATCTGGTGTTGCGTGCCGAAAGTTCGTTTTCTCCATCACCGTCACACGATCATCCGAACGAAGCTTCCAGTCCAGCTGATTGGAACCGACATCAAGCGCATACATATGCGCTGCTCCATTTTGTAAGGAGCAATCGGTAAAGCCACCCGTTGACGATCCGATATCGAGACCTGTTTTACCAGCGACATCGAAATCGAATACTTGAAGTGCCTTTTCCATCTTGAAGCCTCCACGACCGACATAAGGCATCAACTGACCTTTAACATGCAGGTCGATGTCCGACTTGACCTTCTCACCAGCCTTCTCTAATCGTTCCGTACCACTAAAGACCAGTCCAGCCATGATTGATCGTTTCGCTTTTTCACGCGTTTCAAACAAACCGCGCTCGACGAGAAGAACGTCGAGGCGGATTTTTTTTACATTTTCCATGAATCGTCACACACTCTGTTTCTTTCCTTGATTGACGAAAGCGCGTACTTCTTCTGCGATTTGTCCAGGTAATAATCCGATTTCTTCCAGTAATTCGTTCACACCGCCGTGCTCGATATACCAATCTGGAATACCGAAGCGTTTGACGCGTGGGAATGCTTCCTGCTCGTTGGCATGCTCAAGGACAGCTGATCCGAATCCACCTTTTAAGACGGCTTCTTCGAGCGTCACAAGTGGAATGCCTTCTGCGTAAAGGGCATTCAGCATCTTCTCATCAAGCGGTTTGATCGTCCGAGCATTGATGACACGAACCGACAGTTCGTCTGCTAGGAGATCCGCGATTTTGAGTGCATCTTGTACTTGTGGTCCGAATGCAAGGATCGCGACGTCCGTTCCTTCGCGTTCGACTTCCCATGTATCAAGCGAAATTTCATGCAATGTCTCGTCCATTGGTACACCGATACCTTCTCCACGTGGGAAACGAACGGCGATTGGTCCTTCATATTTGACGGCTGAATAGAGCAAGTGTTGCAGTTCGTTCTCATCCTTCGCCATGACGATCCGGATGTTCGGTACGTGACGCATGAAGGCAATATCGAAGACGCCTTGGTGTGTTTCACCATCTGCGCCAACGAGACCTGATCGGTCAATCGTAAACGTCACATCTAGATTTTGACGCGCCACGTCGTGAACGAGCTGATCGTATGCACGTTGGAAGAAGGTCGAGTAGATCGATACGACAGGTTTCATGCCTTGCGTCGCTTGACCAGCTGCGAACGTCACAGCATGTTGTTCTGCAATTCCGACGTCAAACATCCGCTCTGGGAATTCTTTTTCAAAACAATCGAGTTTTGAACCGACGCTCATCGCTGGCGTGATCAACGTCAGCTTTTCATCATCGCGTGCCATCTTCGTCAAAGTATCCGCTACCGTAAAGGAGTAACTAGGTGCTTTTGATTTTCCTTTAATGACTTCGCCAGACTCCATCTTGTATGGTCCAAGACCATGCCATGTGCCGACGCCATCGAACTCTGCCGGACGATAGCCTTTCCCTTTTTTCGTGATGACATGAAGCAGGACAGGACCTTCTTCTTTTTTCACGTAATTGAGCTGTTCGATTAAATCATCAAGATCGTGCCCATCGACTGGACCATAATAGTTGAAGCCGAGCTCTTCGAAGAACATGCCAGGAACAAGTGCGCCTTTAACAGCTTCCTTCAACTTCTCGCTTCCTTTTTCAAGACGTCCGCCAATGACCGGAATCTTTTTGATCAACGTTTCAAGCTCGTCTTGGGCAAAACGCACTTTACGTGACGAACGAATTCGTCCAAGCATTTGATGCATCGCCCCAACGTTTGGTGCAATCGACATCTCGTTATCGTTCAAGATGACGATGACGTTTTGTTGTTCTGCTCCAATATGATTCAATGCTTCGAGTGCCATCCCACCTGTCAACGCACCATCACCGATGATTGCGACTGCACGATCACTCTTACCGCTCAGTTCATTCGAGACAGCAATCCCCATTGCTGCTGACAAGGACGTCGAGCTGTGTCCTGTCTCCCAGACGTCATGCACACTCTCATTACGTTTCGGGAACCCACAGAGTCCTTTGTGTTGACGGAGCGTATCAAACTGGCTCGCGCGTCCTGTCAAAATCTTATGCACGTATGCTTGGTGCCCGACATCCCAGACGAACTTGTCATTCGGACTGTCGAATTCACGATGCAACGCAAGTGTCAACTCAACGACACCGAGGTTCGGTGCCAAGTGTCCACCTGTCGTCGCTAATTCTTCAATCAAAAAGCGTCGAATATCGCCTGCGAGTACTTCGAGTTCGGAGACCGACATACGCTTTAAAAATGACGGATCCTGTATTTCTGTCAATTTCATACCTTACCGCCTCTTTTCCTTACAATCTTATAGGGTTTGTACCCTACATTGTACTAGAACAATCTATCGAGCGCCATTATCAGCATAGAAAAAGACGACGCAGATGCGTCGTCCTGCTTAATGGTCGCGCTTGACCACGAAGTCGAGCAGTTCCTTAAGTGTCGTCGCTTCGACTGATAATGCATCAATCGCTTGTTCCGCTGCTTCCACCTGAGCTGTCAGTGCGCGTTTCGCTCCTTCAAGACCCAGTAATTTTGGATACGTTGCTTTTTCGTTCCCTTCGTCGCTACCAACCGGTTTGCCGATTTTTTCAGCATCTCCCGTCACGTCCAAGATGTCATCTTGGATTTGGAATGCGATTCCGAGATGGCGACCGTATTGCTTCAAGTGCTCAAGATCCGTCGAGCTGACCGAGGCAAGCAAACCACCCGCTTCGACTGCAAAGACGAGGAGTGCTCCTGTTTTCCGACGGTGAATCGACTCAAGCTCCGCTACGTCATTGATGCCGCCACGCTCACCGAGCATATCGTCGAGCTGACCACCGACCATACCCGTAGCACCAGCCGCTGCTGCTAACCGTTCGACAAGTGCAAGCTTCACTTCTGGCGAAGCTGGTGTCTCAAGAAGACAGCTGAAGGCGTTCGTGAGCAAGGCATCTCCTGCTAAAATCGCTGTCGCTTCATCAAAAGCGATATGATTCGTCGGACGCCCTCGACGCAAATCATCATCGTCCATTGCGGGAAGGTCATCGTGAATCAGTGAGTATGTATGAATCATCTCAAGTGCCGCAGCAGTCGCGTCACCTTTTGAACGATCGATGGAAAAAGCATCGAGTACCGCATAAATCAAGGCTGGGCGAATTCGTTTCCCACCCGCATCGAGTGAATACCGCATCGAATCGCGTAAACGATCCGGTGCGTCGAGTCGCTCCATGAACTCTTCCATTTTGTTTTCGACTTGTGTCTTCCACTCATTCAAAGCAATCATTGCGCTCCTCCTTTTTCCCGAAGCGTACCATCTTGCTCCAGGATTTGATCGAGTTTTTTCTCAGCAACGGATAACTTTCCTTGGCAAAGAGCCGTCAGTTTGACGCCTTCTTCATATAGAGCCATCGCTTGTTCAAGAGGAGCTTCGCCCTCTTCGAGTAACGTGACGATTTCTTCTAATCGTTCCAGTGCTTCTTCAAAAGATTGTTCCGTCTCCATTCTTACTCCCCATCCTCTCGTTTAGCACGAATCGTTCCATCATGGAATCGGATATCGAACGAAGACGCTGTCAATGCCTTCGCGGAACGGACAATTTGTCCATCCTGTTCGACATACGTATAGCCGCGCATCAGAACATGCGTCGGACTGACGGAGTCGAGTCGCGCGAGCACATGACGCACCTGTTGTTGCTTCGATTGTAAAAATCGACGAACGATTTCGAGTCGACGTCGTGATTGTTCAATCGTCGCCCGTTGTTGCACGAAGCGATCCCGCATCGGCACACGCATTAAGCGTGTGTCAAGACGCTCCACCTGTTGCTGGTGTTGCGCTACTACTTGCTTGATCTCCTTTTGGAGTGCCATCTCTGCTCGGTCCAATTGTTCCTGCTTCAGTCCGAGTAGGACGCGTGGTGATTTCAGACCGTAGCTCGCAGCAAGCCGTGTCACTTGCTCCTGCTTACTTTTGAGAAGTTGTGCATACGTTCGTTCTAAACGACGCTCCACATCCTGCACCCGTCGAGATAGTGCCTCTGCTTCCGGAGTGACGAGTTCTGCCGCTGCCGTTGGTGTAGCAGCACGAACGTCGGCGACGAAATCACTGATCGTAAAATCCGTTTCGTGACCGACGGCAGAGACGATCGGAATGCGTGATTCAAACACGGCTGTCACGACAGACATCTCATTGAATGCCCACAGCTCCTCAATCGAACCACCACCACGACCAATAATCAATACATCACAGGCATCATGCTCATTCATCAGCTGAATGGCACGACTGATTTGTGGTGCCGCGTCCACTCCCTGTACAAGGACCGGGGCGAAGACGATGGCCGCTTGCGGATAACGGCGCCGGAGTGTCGTTGCGATATCATGAAGCGCTGCTCCTTTTGGCGACGTGATGATCCCGATTCGCTCGGGAAACGCTGGCAACGATTGTTTGATGGCTGGATCAAACCAGCCACGCTCTTCAAGATCCACCTTCAAGCGTGAGAACGCCTCATATAGCGCTCCTACACCATCTTCCGTCATCCGTTCGACATAGAGTTGCATCTCTCCAGAAGAGACGTAAACGGATAAGCGCGCGGTGACGACGACACGCATTCCATCGCGAACGTCTGCTTTGACTCGACTCGCATCCCGGGCAAACATGACGGCTTTCATCCGTGACTGCTCGTCCTTCAACGTAAAATAAAGGTGACCGGAAGAGTGTCGTTTAAAGTTCGACACTTCTCCCACCACCTGGACTTGTTGCAGAAGGGCGTCGCCTTCTAGTTCACGTTTGACATAGTGGACTAAATCGGAAACGTGAAGAGGTTCGCTCATCGCGCAGCCTCGATCGTGTTATGCAGTAGCATCGTGATCGTCATCGGACCAACGCCACCCGGAACAGGTGTAATCATCGATGCAACGTCTTGTACCGTATCAAACTCGACATCACCGACGAGTTTGCCATCGACACGGTTGACACCAACGTCAATGACGACAGCATCCGGTTTCACCATATCCGCCGTAATCAGCTTCGGTACGCCGACTGCGACGATTAAGATATCCGCTTGACGCGTCATCGCACCGAGATCTTTTGTCTTGGAATGACAATAGGAAACGGTAGCCGATTCATTCAAGAACAACATACCGACGGGTTTACCGACGATTTGGCTACGACCGACGACAACGACGTGTTGACCAGCAATCGGTATGTTCATCTCTTTGACGAGATGAAGAATGCCGTTTGGTGTACACGGTAAAAATGTCGGTTCACCAATCATCATTTTCCCGACAGAGACAGGATGAAAACCATCGACGTCCTTTTCAGGAGAAATCGCAAAAATGACCTTACTCTCATCAATGTGGTCAGGCAACGGCAATTGGACGAGAATCCCATGGACACTCGCATCAACGTTCAGACGGTCGATCAAGTGAAGAAGCTCTGATTCCGTTGTTTCTGCCGGAAGTCGGATTAACTCCGAATCCATGCCGATTTCCTTCGCCGCCTTTTCTTTACCACGTACATAGGACTGACTAGCAGGATCTTCGCCAATCAGGATGACAGTCAATTGCGGTTGAATCCGCTGTTCTTTCAGACGTGCGACTTCTTCTTTCAGCTTCATACGATATGAATGGGCTACCTGTTTTCCATCGATTACTACTGCCATGATTTGTCCACTCCCCCAAAAAGTTCGATTCACTCTTCTGTCTGTTTGTCTCTATTCGGTTTTACAAGTTTATGAATTTTCTTTAACGACGCCTTGTGCGACCTTACCGAGAACACCGTTCACGATTTTTGTCGCTTCTTCGTCAGCGAACGCCTTCGTCAATTCAATCGCTTCGTTGATCGTCACTCGAACTGGAATGTTCGTTTCGAATAATAATTCGTAGACGGCTAAGCGAAGAATCGTCCGCTCGATGTTTCCGAGTCGTTCGAATGACCAGTTGACCAGTGCTTCTCGGATGTGTTGGTCAATCGTTGCTTTGTTCGTTTCGACACCGTTCACCAATTGCTCGACGAATGTGTCATATTCCTTACCTTCTACCGCGAATTCAATGGCCTCTTGTGCAGTCAGATCCGAAAGCTCCATTTGGAACAAAGACTGGACTGCGAGTTCGCGTGCCATGTGTCGTTTCATCATGATTTTGCGTGCTCCTTTTTTTGTCGTTCTCAATCAGTTAGTTTAGCACATTCCTCTTTTAAAAAACATAGAGAACGCCAAAAAAAGACGGGAGTTCGTCGCACAAACTCCCGTCCTGATTCAGTTAACGATCGTACCTTTTAGCTCACGCTCTGCGAATTTCGTCGTGAACGTCCCACGCCGGAATACCGGGTGACTGAGAACACGTTCGTGGAACGGGATCGTCGTCTTGACACCTTCGATCCAAAATTCAGCCAGTGCACGTTCCATCTTCGCACATGCTTCTTCCCGTGTTTCCGCATGGACGATCAACTTCGCGACCATCGAGTCATAGTACGGTGGAATCATGTACCCCGGATAGACTGCGCTATCGATACGTACGCCCATTCCGCCTGGTGTCACGTATTGTGTGACGCGTCCAGCAGACGGACGGAAATCATGATCTGGATCCTCGGCATTGATTCGGCATTCGATCGAATGACCGTGGAACTTGATATCCTTTTGTTTGACGGCAAGCGGATGATCGAGCGCGACTTGCAATTGTGCTTGAACGAGGTCGAATCCAGTGATCATCTCCGTTACCGGGTGTTCGACTTGAATGCGCGTGTTCATCTCCATGAAGAAGAACTCTTCCGTCTCTTCGACGAAGATGAATTCGATCGTTCCAGCTCCCGTGTATTGAATCGCTTTTGCGGCTTTTACGGCAGCCTCGCCCATTTTTAATCGTGTCGCTTCACTGACCGCAGGTGATGGCGCTTCCTCGATCAGTTTCTGCATCCGACGCTGGACGGTACAATCCCGTTCACCGAGGTGAATGACATTCCCGTGACGGTCAGCGAGGACCTGTACCTCGACATGGCGGAATTCTTCGATGAAACGTTCTAAATAGACATCCCCGTTTCCGAAAGCTTGTTTTGCTTCACGGCGTGTCTCACTTAGCCCGTTGATCAGCTCTTCTTCCGAACGAGCGACCCGAATCCCTTTACCTCCACCACCTGCTGTTGCTTTGATGATGACCGGATAACCAATTTCTTGCGCCAGTGCGACCGCTTCTTCGTCCGTGACCGTTCCATCTGAACCAGGTACGACAGGCACACCACACTCGATCATCGTTTTCTTCGCAACGTCCTTGATTCCCATCTGACGGATCGCATCTGACGTCGGACCAACAAATTTGATCCCGCATGCTTCACACATCTCAGCAAAATCGACGTTCTCGGCTAAGAAACCATAACCCGGATGGATCATCGTCACTTGACGGTTCGTTGCGATCGCAAGGATATTCGTAACGTTTAAGTAGGATGAAGCAGAACTCGCCTCACCGATACAGTACGCCTCATCGGCTAAACGAACGTGTAAGGCTTCCTTATCCGCTGTCGAGTAGACAGCAACGGTTTGTATTCCAAGTTCCTTCGCCGCTCGAATGATGCGGACGGCGATTTCTCCACGGTTGGCAATCAATAATTTTTCCATGCTGTTCACCCCCGTTTACGGACGGATCCGGAAGAGTGGTTGACCAAATTCAACGAGATCTCCATCGGCGACAAGAATCTCGACGACCGTTCCAGATACTTCCGAGTTTAAGTTATTGAAGAGTTTCATTGCTTCAAGGACACAAACGATCTGACCCACTTCAATCTGATCACCGACTTTGACGTATGCCGGTTTATCTGGATTCGGACGCGAATAGAACGTTCCGACCATCAAGGCATTGATCGTGACCGTATCATCCGCAGTCGCCTCTTCCTCGACTGGTGCTGCCGCTTGCTTCACAGGAGCAGGCGCCGCCACTGGAGCAGCAGGTGCTTGATGCGAGACCGTCACTGTTTCTCCTTGTTTCTTCAACTTTAATTTATACGTATCCGTCTCGAGTGAGAGTTCATTTACACTCGACTGATCGAGCATTTCGAGTACTTGTTTCAACTGATCGATTTTCATCTGTCATTCTTCCCCCATCTATGCTGTATTCACAATTATTATACCAGGTGCTAATGCCTACTCAAATACTTATATTAACTGGTCATACCATTGGATGCAAGTCAAGCTGAATGAAAAAAGACGTCTCTCGACCTGATAGAAGGTGAGAGACGTCTTGTCGTTTCAATATTATCCGTTGTAACGACCTGTGAAATCACCTGTACGTGTATCAACCGTTACTTTTTCGCCTGCTTCGATGAAGAGTGGTACTTGAATGATATGACCTGTCTCCACTGTCGCATTTTTCTTGACGTTCGAAGCCGTATCACCCTTAACGCCAGGCTCTGCTTCAACGATCGTCATGACGACTGTGTTCGGTAATTCAAGACCGAGGATTTCGCCGTTGTAAACCGCGATTTGAACTTCCATGTTTTCAAGCAAGTATGGAAGAGCTGCTTCGACTTGCGCCGTCGTCAATTCCAATTGCTCATACGATTCTGTGTCCATGAAGACGTAAGTCTCGCCCATTGGGTAAAGGTATTGCATCTTGTTACGCTCGATGTGTGCACGCTCGACACGCTCACCACCACGGAATGTCATCTCTTGGATGTTTCCGTTACGGATGTTACGCATTTTCGTCCGAACGAAAGCTGCCCCTTTACCTGGTTTAACATGTTGGAATTCAAGTACTTGCCAAATCATACCGTCTGAAGTCTTAATCGTTAATCCTGTTTTTAAATCGTTTACTGATACCATGAATGGTTCCTCCTAAAATGTCCCGTCACTCTGAATTAGAGAGTGATCAGTTCTTTTGGTGAAGACGAAAGAATTTCTCGACCTGTTTCCGTGATCAAGACGTCATCTTCAATCCGGCATCCGCCAACTTGCGGCACGTAGATACCTGGTTCGACCGTAACGATCATGCCTGGTTCAAGTTTTGTCTCAGAGCGGAACGACAAGCCAGGTCCTTCATGTACTTCTAGACCAATACCGTGTCCCGTCGAGTGACCGAAGTACTCACCGTAACCTGCTTCTTTGATGATATCACGTGTCAACGCGTCCGCTTCGATCCCAGTGATGCCTGGTTTTAAGCCGTCGACACCCGCTAGTTGCGCTTGTAAGACCGTATCGTAGATTTTCTGCAACTCGGCATTGATCGGACCGACTGCGACAGTCCGTGTGATATCTGAAACATAACCGTTCAAGAGCGCTCCGAAATCAAGCGTGACGAGTTCACCTGTCGCAATGACCTTCGAGCTGGCAACACCGTGCGGCAAGGCAGAACGATAGCCCGATGCCACGATCGTATCGAAAGAAGAAGACGTCGCTCCATGCTTACGCATGAAGAATTCTAGTTCATTTGATACTTCAAGTTCCGTTCGTCCTGGTTGAATGTACGTCAAGATGTGTTGGAAGGTCGCGTCTGCGAGCTCCACCGCTTCCTTAATCATCTTAATCTCTGACGAATCCTTAATCAAGCGTAGGTTTTCAATGATTCCTGTCGTCGGAACAAGCTCGATTGCCGAAGCTTGATCGTATGCTTCAAAAGCACCAAGTGTCATCGCATCCTTTTCGACACCAACCGCGCGAACACGCGCTCCTGCCATCAATTCGCCCATCGTCTCTGGAATCGACCGTTCGATTTGGACGATCTCCATTCCTTTAACTTGGTCTGCCGCTTGCTCCGTGTAACGGAAATCCGTCACGAAGTACGCTTGCTCTTCTGTTACGAGACATGCACCACTTGAGCCCGTGAAGCCGGAAATGTAACGAATATTCTCTGCCTTCGTGACGAGTAATCCTGGAAGGTCCCGTTCCTTTAAAGCTGCTTGTAACGCCTCGATCCGTTGTTTCATGATTGATTTCCCCCTTGTTCCGATTGTTGTAAAGCTTGGAGTGCCTCCGTTGCCAGACGATATCCCGTCATGCCAAGTCCAGCGATGACACCTTGGCAGACGGGTGCGATCATCGAATGATGCCGGAAGGATTCACGTGCATGGACATTCGATAGATGGACCTCGATGACGGGCGCTTCGATTGCAGCAATCGCGTCACGTAACGCGATACTCGTATGCGTGTAGGCAGCCGCATTGAAGACGATGCCGTCCGCTCCCCGTTCCTCGTGAAGAACATCAATCAGTCGTCCTTCATGGTTCGATTGTTCAAACCGAAACTGAATGTTCGGAAAATAAGTGCGAAGGTCGTGTTCTAAGTCGGCTAATGTCGCCGTTCCATATGTATCCGGTTCGCGTGATCCGAGTAAATTCAAGTTTGGTCCGTTTAATATCAAGACACGCAAAAAAACACCTCCTCGAATTCCTTTTCATTGTATCATAACCCGATTTCCGACTCCTAAAGATTACCTCGTTTTGACGAGTCGAACATAGTTTTTTTGTCGTAAATCAAGTACACTGACGATACACCTAATTTTAATGAAGACGGGATGCGTTCTATTATGAAAACGACTAATCCGCCGGTCGGTGGTCAAGCCATCGTCGAAGGCGTCATGTTCCAAAATGCGACCCACGCGGTCTCTGCGATTCGTCGAAATGATGAGTCGATCGAGACGTTCGCCCAACAAAAGCCGGTTCGACCACGAATCGCTAAAGGTAAAAAAATCCCACTTCTGCGTGGCTTGTTTGCTTTAATGGAGTCCTCAGCGAATGGCGCCAGTCATATGAACTTCGCAAGTGACCGATACGGTGTCAAACCTGGTGAAGAAGAGCCGGAAGAAACGACTGCCAGCCCCTTGACGAAATGGCTCGGCGTAGCTGTAGTCGGGATCCTATCATTCTTTTTCGGTAAATTACTCTTTACGTTACTACCTGCTTTCCTTGCATCATTATTCGATGTGATCCCTGCTTTATCGGGACATGTCATTCAAAATGTCATCGAAGCAACAATCAAATTAACGCTTTTGTTCAGTTACCTCTACGTGATTTCATTGACTCCGCTCGTCAAACGACTCTTTCAATATCACGGTGCAGAGCATAAGGTCATCAACTGCGTCGAATCAGGACGCCCACTCACGGTCGAAAACGTTCGCGTCAGCAGTCGTCTTCATTACCGTTGCGGCTCGAGTTTCTTGATCTTCACCGTCATCGTCGGATTTTTCGTCTATCTGATCGTGCCAACGGATCCGCTTTGGTTGCGTCTCGTCTGCCGGATCGCCTTATTACCGGTCGTCATCGGTCTTTCATTTGAAGTGTTACAGCTGACGAATAAAGCGCAGCACATCAAAGGACTTCGCGTCATCGCCTTGCCTGGCCTATGGTTACAATACTTGACGACGAAGGAACCGGACGATGCACAGATCGAGGTTGCGATTTATGCGTTTGAAGCATTGGAAAAACAGGAACATAACCTACATGAGAATGCACTGGGTTAATCGATAACAGGGGTGATATTATGATCAGACAACGCATTGGTTCTACATTTGCACTCGTCGTGTTACTGTTCGCTTTTGTCGGCTTTGGATATAAACTCGTCAATAATCCAAGTAGTCTGTTTTCACAATTGCTGTTCTTCGGGATTACCGCCGGGATCATCTTCTTGCTCTTTAAGTTCCTGACTCGTAATCGAAGCGTCGGAACGGGCGCAAATGCTCAGTACCGAAAATCCGTCGCTCAATCAAAAAAAATGCATGGCTCTTCGAATTCTGTTCGCCGGACAGACTTTAAGAAAAAACCGGTCAAGTCCTCAAAAGCGCCGGCATCGAATAAAGTCAGACCGTTGCGCGATCGTTCAAAAGCGCCTCATCTGACAGTTATCGAAGGAAAAAAAGGCAAAAAGAAAAAACGTGCTTTTTAATTTCAGAAGTACATTAAAAAGGAGATTCGTCATGCGACGAACCTCCTTTTTTCGTGTTCAATCCGTTTCGACCCAACCGATATACGGTAGATTGCGATATTCCTCCGCACAATCGATTCCGTACCCAACAACGAAGTAATCCGGAATCTCGAAACCGACATAGTCTGCGTCGAGTTTTACTTCACGACGTGCCGGTTTATCAAGCAATGTACATACTTTGAGAACTCCGGGTTGATGCAATTTCATGTGATCACATAAGAAATGGAGCGTCCGCCCTGTGTCGATGATATCTTCGATGACGACGACATATTTCCCTTGCACATCGAGATCGAGATCTTTCTTCAACTGAACACGCCCTGAAGAGACGGTCTTTGTTCCGTAAGAAGAGCACGCGACTGTATCAATTTGAACGCTTCCTTTGATTTCGCGCATCAAATCGGCAGCAAAGACCATCGACCCTTTCAACACGACGACGAGAACGATTTGACGCCCAGCCGCATCCACTTCGATCTGTTGTGCTAATTCACGAACCTTTTCTTTCAGTTGTGACTCCGACACTAATTTTTCTTTAATCGTGATTTCCATGACAAGGTGCGAACACCCGCCACCCCCTTCGTCCATTTTCAGGCTCAGTATAGCATATCTAACTTAAAATGCGCACTTTATCATAAAAATGTAATGGATCGTTCGTGTTTAAGAATTTTTTTAGCAAGGAACTATAAAAAAACAAGCCTCAATCCTCTGGATGGGCTTGTTGATAGCGATGCAGTTCCTCTTTCAAACCAGGACGTTCCGCAAAGAACTGAATCATTCCGTTAATCTTATCCAACGCTTCGATACTAATATGATGCTCGATTCCTTCGACATCCTTATAAATCAGTTCTTCATCCACACCAACGAGACGAAGAAAATCTTCAAGTAAGGCGTGTCGTTCCACGAGACGCTTTCCGATTTTGCGTCCTTTAGGTGTCAGCATGAGACCCCGATACTTTTCGTAAACAAGGTACGTCTCCCGGTCGAGTTTTTGAACCATCTTCGTTACCGAGGACGGGTGAACTCCTAACGACTCCGCTATATCCGATACGCGGGCATATCCCTTATCTTCAATCAGTTTATAAATTTGTTCCAAATAATCTTCCATACTCGGAGTTGGCACGACATCACCTTCCCATTTCATTCATTAGCGTTTCCAGTTCCACTCATCACTACGGTATTTCTCGGCAAGACGCTCAATCTCCTGCCACTGCTCACTCGTGAATGTCAACGGAACGAACGACAAATCAAGCGCCTCTTCGAAGCCTTTCGTGAATGCTTCTCGTACCTCGTCAAATGCGACAGCGCGACCTGCTAGCTCATTCAAAGCGACAGCTTTTCCTGAAAAACGCGCTTTCATCCGCTCGCGCGTCGACTCATCATCATACAAGAAACAATCAAACAATTCACCTTCATCGACAGAGAGTGGGACCGAACCGTGCTGTAAGACAACGCCTTGATGGCGGACTTGTGCACTTCCTGCGACTTTCCGTTTTCCTACAGCGAGTTCATAATACGATGCTGCATCAAAACAGACGGCTGATTTCGGCTTCCGTAATTCTTCTTTTTCCTCTTCCGTCAATGGAACGGAAAATTCGACCGGAATGCCGAGGTGATGGTATCCTTTGCGAATCCCTTCCGTCAACATCCGATAACTTTCGATGACCGTGCGTGGTAAACCTTCTGTATCTTCCGGGATGACGACACTGTATGTCAACTCGTCTGCATGCAAGACAGCGCGCCCTCCTGTCATCCGACGCACGATCGGAATCCCGAGCTCTGCAATCCGCTTTCGATCGATATCACGGGTTGCCCGTTGAAAATGACCAACACTTAATCCACGTGGTTCCCATGAGTAAAAACGAAGCGTCGGTGCGATCTCCCCCCGCCCGACGAACTGAATCAATGCTTCATCGATTGCCATGTTCATTGCCGGCTCCATCGCCGGCGTCGTCAACACTTGCCACTCTCTGTTCACTTGAGCACCCCCAAAACGTTTCCGTCTTAGTGTATCAAACCCATTCTCGGTCGCGCAATCACGAGTCGATTGCCGAAATCGATTTCGTTGACTATAATGAAACAGAGGTTAAACGAACGAAGGGGTTGGAAGTCGAATATGGAAACTGGAACTATCATTACGATCGTATTATGGGTCGCGCTGATCGCCTACATCGCTTGGCGTTTCATGCCGGTCAAAGGCATTACGAAATTGTCGCAAGAAGAATTCCGCGCGAACTACCGTAAAGCACAAATCGTCGATGTTCGCGAAACACAGGAATTCAAAGGTGGACACATCGTCGGTGCCCGTAACATCCCGGTCAGCCAAATGAAGATGCGCTCGAAGGAATTACGAAAAGACATGCCGATTTACTTGTATTGTCAAGGTAGCATGCGTTCTTCACAGGCTGCAAAAGTCTTGAAAAAAGCAGGCTATACGAATCTGTATCAGTTAAAAGGCGGATTCAAGCAGTGGTCAGGAAAAATCAAACGGAGCTAATGCTTCGTTCATCGCAAAAAGAGGATCTCTCCTTCGTCGGAGAGGTCCTCTTTTTTATGAAACAGCTTATGCGTGTACTTCTTGTTTTGGTTCGTAGCGTAAGACTGGTTTTCGAGCAGCAAGTGTCTCGTCCATCCGTTTGACGACCGTCGTGTGTGGTGCGTTCAAGACGACATCCGGTGTCTCTTCGACCTCTTTTGCAATCTGGAGCATCGCATCACAGAAGGCATCGAGTGTTTCTTTCGACTCTGTTTCCGTCGGTTCGATCATGATACACTCCTCGACGTTCAACGGGAAGTAGATCGTTGGTGGATGGTATCCAAAGTCAAGCAGACGTTTAGCGATGTCAAGCGTCCGGACACCTAGTGCTTTTTGACGTTTACCCGACAAGACGAATTCGTGCTTGCAATAGACGTCGTATGGCGCGTCATACGCACCTTTGAGACGAGCCAACATATAGTTCGCATTCAAGACCGCTTCTTTCGAGACGCGAGCAAGACCTGCTCCACCCATCGTCCGAATATAGCTATAGGCACGAACATTGATGCCGAAGTTACCGTAGAATGGTTTGACACGACCGATTGCTTCCGGACGATCGTAGTCGAGGACATAACGCTCTTCCTCTTTGCGGACGATTGGTTTCGGTAAATACGGAATCAAATCTTGTTTGACCCCTACTGGACCCGATCCTGGTCCGCCGCCACCGTGCGGTCCTGTGAACGTCTTATGCAAGTTCAAATGGACGACATCAAAGCCCATGTCCCCTGGTCGAGCGATGCCCATGATCGCATTCGAGTTCGCACCATCGTAGTACAGTTTTCCGCCTGCCTCATGAACCGCTTTGGCGATATCGACGATATCCGACTCAAATAAACCGAGCGTGTTTGGATTCGTCAACATGAGTGCCGCTGTATCGTCACCGACTTTTTTCTTTAAGTCCGCTAAATCAACGAGACCACGTTCATCCGATAAGACCGTCACGGTATCAAATCCAGCGACAGATGCCGATGCGGGGTTCGTTCCATGTGCCGAGTCCGGTACGAGGACTTTCGTCCGTTTAAAGTCACCACGTGCATGATGGTAGGCCTTAATCAACATCAAGCCTGTCCATTCACCGTGTGCTCCCGCCGCCGGCTGAAGCGTCACTTCATCCATTCCTGTGATGACTGCTAGTTTTTCTTGCAGATCATACATCAAACCGAGTGCCCCTTGGACACTTTCGACTGGTTGAAGCGGGTGAATGTGTGCAAACCCAGGGAGGCGTGCCATATCTTCATTGATTTTCGGATTGTATTTCATTGTACATGACCCGAGTGGATAGAATCCAGAATCCACACCATGGTTACGGTTCGAGAGTGCCGTGTAGTGACGGACGAGATCCAGTTCAGATACTTCCGGTAGCGCCACGTCTTCCTTCCGTAACATCGAGGTCGGTAACAATTCTTCTACTGCCACCTCATCGACAGTCGGTAACGGTAAGCTATAGGCGATACGACCCGGTTTAGAAATTTCAAAGATCAATGTTTGCTCATTCATGTGTGAGTCCCCCTAACGCTGTCACGAATTGATCCAACTCTTCATTCGTCCGTAATTCCGTTGCACAAACAAGCATTTCATTTTGACGTGCCGCGTCATAAGCGCCTAACGGCAAACCGCCGATGATCCCGTGATCGAGCAATTGTTGACTCGCACGTGTCGCGTCGATTGGTAGCGTAACAACAAATTCATTGAAGCTCGGTCCATCGTCAACGATCGTAAAGCCAGCCTGTTTCAGCTTTTGTTTTAAGGCATGTGCCGTTTGCAAGTTACGTGTCGCGAGTTCCCGGATACCCCGTTTTCCGAGTGCACTCATCGCGATCGAAGCAGCGAGTGCATTCAACGCTTGGTTCGAACAGATGTTAGATGTCGCCTTGTCACGGCGAATGTGTTGTTCACGTGCTTGTAACGTCAGAACGAAACCGCGTTTCCCATTCTCATCGACGGTCTGTCCAACGAGACGTCCCGGAATCTTACGCATCAACGCTTTTGTCGTCGTGAAATAACCACATGTCGGTCCACCAAAGCTTTGTGGAATTCCGAACGGTTGGCAATCTCCGATCGTAATGTCAGCGCCAAGTTTACCTGGCGCTTCTAAGATACCGAGTGCCAGTGGATTCGCAGAGACGATGAAGAGCGCACCACGTGCATGTGTCGCATCGGCCAATGCTTGTAGTTCTTCGACACGACCGTAGAAGTTCGGATACTGCACGATGACACAGGCGACGTCTTCGATGGCATCGAGTTGATCGATCCGTGTGACACCTTGCTCAAGCGATAATGTCTCGACGTTTAGTCCTGGACCGTTCGCATACGTCCGAACGACATCGTGTGCCTCCGGGTGAACGCCGTCTGAAAGAACGATCGTCTTTTTCTTCGTATGGGCACAAGCAAGCATAGCCGCTTCCGCTAACGCCGTGATACCGTCATACATCGAAGAATTCGCGACATCCATCCCTGTCAATTCACAAATCATCGATTGGAATTCAAAAATCGCTTGTAGTTCACCTTGCGAAATCTCTGGCTGATACGGTGTATAGGCAGTGTAAAACTCTGAGCGCAGTAACATATGATTGACGACAGCAGGTGCATAGTGATCATAGATGCCTGCGCCAAGGAACGATGGATATTGTTTCGTATTCATGTTTTGGTCGGCAAGCTTCGATAGCGTCCGAATCAAGTCCGTTTCCGGAAGTGGCACACCGACTTCTTCCAATGTACCGTTATCACGGACGGATGCCGGGATATCAGCGAGTAAATCTTCGATCGATGCTGCACCGATCGTCTGTAACATCGCCTGCTCATCTTCTGCTGTCATTGGTAAATAACGAAAATCCATAGAAATATCCCCCTTATTTCGTGCGACGATAAAACGGTGTCGCTGTTCGTTTCGCTGCTAAACGTTTTCCGCGTACTTCCACTTCAAATTGCTCTTGTTCCGCTACTTCTGCAGGAACGAGTGCCCAAGCAATCGCTTTTCCGACTGTCGGCGGCAACGTACCTGTCGTCACCACACCAACGACTTCCCCGTCATGCCAAACCGGTGCATCTTGACGCGCAATCCCTTTATCGAGTAATTCAAGACCGATCAAGCGTCGCGGTGCTCCTTGTTCTTTCTGTTGCAACAAGACTTCCGAACCGACGAACGGTTTGACTTGTGGTTTGACCGCAAAGCCCATTCCCGCTTCGATTGGTGAAATCGTTGCTGATAATTCATGTCCATAAAGTGGAAGACATGCCTCAAAACGTAATGTGTCACGTGCCCCGAGCCCGCATGGTACGACACCTTGCTCAAGCAGTGCTTGCCAGACAGCAGGTGCGTCACCAGCTGCCATGTAGAGTTCGAACCCATCTTCCCCTGTGTACCCACTGCGTGAGACGATCATTTCCACTCCTGCAACCGTCCCCCGTTGGAACTTGAAAAATCCGATCTCTGATAAGACAAGTGGTGTCATGCCGGAAAGGATGGCTTCCGCACGTGGTCCTTGGACCGCAATTTGACCATATTGTTCCGATTGATTCTCAAGCGTGACGTCCCCTGTTAGATAGTGACGTAAATGTTGTTCGTCTTTTTCAATGTTCGAAGCATTGACGACGAGAAGATAGTCCGTTTCTGCCAAACGATAGACGAGTAAATCATCCACTGTCCCACCGTCTTCTTGGCATAAGACGTTATATTGCGCTTGCCCCACCGCAATCTTCGAAATATCGTTCGATAATGTAGCTTGTAAAAACGTCAGAGCATCCGGTCCGCTGACGAACAGTTCTCCCATGTGCGAGACATCGAACATGCCGACGTTCTCCCTTACTGCAACGTGTTCTTCTTTAATCGAGGAAAACAAAACTGGCATTTCAAATCCCGCAAAATCCACCATCTTACCGGTTTGCGAAACCGTCTCGAATAACGGTGTTCTTTTCAATGTCGTTTGACTCATACAAATCCCCCTATTTACGAACGTTTTCGCTCTCTCTTCTCTTTAATGTTCCATTTTCAAATCCATCTTACCAATTAAAATCATAATTATCTAGTATTATTCGGAAAAAGGAACATACGAAAAAGAGAGAAAGGACCCTGTCCCTTCTCTCCTATTGTTTCATATTCTTCCCATGAAAGCCATTTCAAAATTGTTTGATTCCGGCAGTTCGTTTGATTTCCTCCTGGAGTCGACGACCTTCCGTCACCAATTGGCTCGCTCCTTGCTTCACACGATTTCCTTCTTCAGTGATTCGATTGATATTCCCTTTGATTTGATCGATTCGCTGCGTCGTATGATCAATGTTCGTCTGCAAGGTTTGCTGACGAATCGTAAAGCGCTCCATCAGTTGTTTTAACTGCCGAATATCCTGAGACAGCTTCTTTTTGTAAAGACTGAATCCGAACAACACGAGTCCTATGATAGCCAATAAAATAATACCTAACGTAATCCAAATCATGACTTCTCCTCCAATACAGTTTCAATCGCACGCGTTAATTCTTCGATTGATGCCGTTCCTTCAAGTCGGACAGTAGCTACTCCAGCATATAAGGAATAGCGACGTTCAAACAATCGTCTCACTTGTTCCCGTTCTGTCACGAGTGGACGATTCGGATCAACGGCGATACGTTCCCAAATCAAATCAAAGGGTGTATCGATCCAGACGACTGTTCCGGACTCCTGCATGTACAGTCGGTTCTCTTCTCGTTCGACGATCCCGCCACCTGTGACGACCACTTCCGCATTGCTACTCTTCAACAATTCGCTTTCATGTGTACGAAACCCTGCTTCGCCATGCTCAGCGAAAAAAGCGGTAATCGTTTGTCCATGTTCCTGTTCGAACCGTTCATCCAGTTCGTCGACCTCGTATTGTGAACCCAATCGATGTCCGACGGCTGTTTTACCAGTTCCCATAAACCCAATCAAATAAACCTTACTCATGTGTGACGACCGCCTCGATTCTTTGACCATTCTCTAATCTCGCTTCCATTTTAAAGCCTTTATCGGTCGCTGTACAGCTGACTTGTCCGATTGGGTAGCGGAGGGTCTCGTCCTTCGTACAATCTGTTTTCGCCGCTCGGATGAGAGATTCAAGTTGGAGCGCTTCTTGCTCTAACTGATGATGCCTCATCTCTTCGTCAATCTGCTGGCAAGAAATCAAGAGCACGACTCCCATTCCTAGAAGTAACAGTAACGTTTGAATCAAGATGAATCCTTCCTGACGCATCGGAAGGAACGTCTGCTGTCGTTCAACTGAATCGAGAGAATCTCGGCATCGCCTGTCACGGTATATTGTTTGACGTCGCGGGCGTATATCAGTTCACCTCCCTGTTCTTTCTTGAGACGTAGTTGATCTTGCACACGGACGAGACGCCACTTTTCAGCGGTCTCTCCCGGATTGACGTCCATTCCACGAATCTCGTCTCCGACGCGCTCACACATCGTACTGCGCCACATCAGTCGTTCCACGGTATGAAAGAACAACTCTTCATTCATTCGGTTGACTTCCGGCGGACGAACGAGTGGGGTCAATGTCAAGATTGCCAGCAGAAGAAGTGGGCTCAGCCATAGGACGAATGACAGTTCGAGAAGGGTCATTCCGGATTCCGCTCGCAAGACACATCGTTTCATTGCACCACGCTCCTTGTTTCAGGACATAGGACGCTGTTCGGTTTTCAACTTGATCCGTCGCCATCTGCTCAAGCTGTTCCGTCTCTTGTTCCCATTTCATTTGTTTCGTCCGTAACTCGAGATAAGGATCGATCGCTAACGTCATGAAGATACCGATCGCAACGATAGAGAGCATCACTTCAAGCAAAGAGAAGCCCGCTTGGCGTTCGTTCTGCATACTTCTCACCTCACTTTACGGATTGCCATTTGATAGTTCCCAAGTAAGAATTTGATTTCATATTCGGCTGTTGCCGAACGGCAAGACCAGGTCGCTGCATAGATCGAGTGATAGCTTTTAAAATAGATGATGCGATTCGAGGGCGGAACGGTACACGTATGACCATTTTGGAATGTTCGTTGCCATAACAACCGGTCATCCGCAAGGACAAGGTATCCCGTACCGTCCCCTCGAAATCGAAACTGCATCAATGCTTGATCTTGCTTTGAGTACTGCATCAGTCGAAGTGTCTGAATATCTTGTTCCATCAGACGAACCTCTTGTTCAAGCGGAATCCAGTCCGGTCGTTTTTCAAACAGTGCCGGCAACAAAAAAACAAGTAAACAAGCTATGATTGTCAGCACCGCCGTCATCTCAAATAAGGTAAATCCTTGTTCACTTCGTAAGTTCGCCAGTCTTCGGATCATACGTATACGTCTCCTGATCACAGACGAGGGCATTCGGTTTATCAGCTGTTCCGCGATTGATTGTCTGGAGCGATTCCGGGTACTTTTTCTCTTTGGCATAGTAAAGGTTTACCTCTGACCGAATGACTCGAATGTTCGCCTCACAACTGACACCTTTCGCCTGGTCCTTTCCACTTGTCATCGTTGGAATCAAAACGAGCAGTAACAACGAAATGATCAATAAGACGGCTGCCATCTCAAGTAAGGTGAATCCATCCTGTCGCTTTAAGAATTGTTTCATCGTATCGTCTCCTCTATTTAGAATGGAAGCTGCTGTATCGCTAGCTGAATCGGATAATACAAGATGAGAAACAACGTTCCCGTCATGATCGTCAATCCGCCGTACAAAATCGGCTCGATCCATAACAACTTTTTCTCTAGTTCCTCTTCCATCGACTCATGCAAGAGTGTCACTTGTTCAAGCAACAACGGACCAAGATTGCCACTTTCCCGCGCCAAATGGACGATTCCAATCGTCTCGGCTTCGATGATTTCATCTTCGCCAAGCGCTTCTGCAAGTGGTTCCCCTGCCTGTTGTTTAGCATGTAGACGAGCATAGAGGTGTCCTTTTTTATTCGCTTGTCCTTGCTCTAGATGACGAAAGGTCTCTTCAAGCGAGAAGCCAGCATCGATGAACGATCCTACTTCGATCGTGAATAAATAGCTGTAGTAGAGACGAATCAAACGCTGTAGCGGTTTCAGTCGTAAAATACGGTTTAACGGAAAAAAGCGAAAAAAGAGGTAACTGGAGGTTAACAAAATAACGGGAATACTTGCGAGCAGATATTTCGCAGAGGGGTGAAGAAGGAGATGAAGAAATGAGGGGAGAGTCTTCGGGTCCGACATCTCGAGGAGAGACGGAAATACGTAGAGGGCGTAAAAGAAGAACAGGAGGAATAGACTGGTCGCTAGAACAAGCGGATACCGGATCATCTTCCAAAACTTCGATCGCATTTCTGTTTCGAGGTCGAGCAGTTTCACGATTTGGCGAAGGACGAGCAACGGTCGTTCTGTCCTTTCTCCAACAAAAAGAAGTCGTTTTAAAGTATTCGTTAACGCAAGCGGTTCAAGCGATGCTGAAAAGGAGTCTCCTTTTTCAAGACAGCGTTCCATTTCTCCGACTACTTCGGAGAACGGCTGACGCTCGAATCGTTTTAAAATGAGTAACGTCTCTTTCGCGGAAATGCCTTTTGATAACAAGCGATGATATCGTTTTAAGAACCGACTTTGATCGCGGCTTGTAAGTTTCTGACGGTACAGCGGACATCCTCTCCTTTTCGCTCGAGATGAATGATGCGTTGACAGACAGCCAGTTCTGACTCTTCGATACCTAAACTGCGCAATCGCAATCGCGCCTCATCAATACTTCCAGCGTGTAACGTAAACAACACGACGTGACCACTAAGTGCGGCATTCATCGTCAAACGTGCTGCCTCTCTCGTCCGCACCTCACCAAAAGCAATCCAATCCGGATCCGCTCGCAATATTTCTT
This sequence comes from Exiguobacterium sp. s91, assembly GCF_018618915.1. Taxonomy (NCBI): domain Bacteria; kingdom Bacillati; phylum Bacillota; class Bacilli; order Caryophanales; genus Exiguobacterium; species Exiguobacterium sp. s91. Next base: position 1,980,270 of record NZ_JACSMZ010000001.1, read on the forward strand.
CAAAACATCGCGTAGCAGTGAACCCTGCTTTTTCATTTAGTTCCAGTTGCAAGACGTTTGGTACCGTACACTCCACCGGATCTTCAATCGAGATGATTCGTTTTTCTTCCATCGCACTCATCAAGGAATATAACATCGTCGTCTTTCCTGCGCCTGTCGATCCAGAAATGACGATACACCCGTGTCGTTGTTCAGCTAACCAAGCGAAGTCCAATTGATCGTGTAACGTTCGTAAAGCCGTTTCTTGAGAGACCGTCGAACGATAAAATCGCCACGACATTGCATCTCCTTGTCGACTCGGTAACAACGAGACCCGCATTCCCTTTTTCCCGTGCGGATACAAACCACTTTGCGGAATCCGCTCATTTTGTTCCTTTAAGTTCGCCTCATAGCGAACATGACTGACAAGCGTTCGATAACGCGTCAATTCCACCTCTTCTTGTTCACACAGACCGTCACCCGTTCGACAAATGATCCGGACGCAAGCTTCATTCGGTACGAAATGAACGTCTGTTGCACCAAGTGATTCGAATCGTTCCATGAGTTGTGTCGTCCATTCCTTCATTTCTCTTCACCTCCTTAAGCAGACAATACACAAAAAAAAGAAGCCGACCAAACCGGCTTCTTTACGATACGTGTGCGATTGTACGATGTTTACGCTTCGCCAATGTCTCAAGACCTGGTTTATCGTATCCGATAACAAGTTGTTTTCCATCAGTGATGATTGGGCGGCGTAATAATTTCGGATTGTCACTCATGAGGCGTAATAACTCACTGAGTTTCATGTCTTCAATATCAATGCCGAGATCTTTGAAGGCTTGACTGCGTGTTGCGAGCAAACTTTCAATCCCATCCGTCGATAATTTCAACAGTTCCATGAGTTCATCAACTGTTGGAGCATTTCTGAACAGATGACGTTCCTCTACATCAACATGTTCCTCTTTTAACCATGATTTCGTTTTACGACATGATGTACAGCTTGGGTATGTGAAAAAGACTAACTCATTCGTCATTTTTGCTCCTCCTCTCAAAGTGTGGGGTTTCATTACAGTTACTATAGCACGCCATTTTAACTTTGTACACCTTTTGTACAACTATTGTACAACTTTTTTTGAAACTTCATCTTTTGTTCACAGTTATTCCTTAACAATCACTAGAACAGGATGGACGGATGATTGTTTGCTTGGTAAAATAAGTACGTATATTGACTATCTGTCGGATTTAGGGGGTTATAGGAATGGGGAGAATGTACCGCGTACTCGGTTTCTGGACTGGTATCATCGCAGTCATGGCATTTATCGGCGCATTGGGTGGCGATGCAAGCTCAAGTGAGCATACGGATTCATTTTTAGTCATGGGCTTCGTCTTCTTAGCACAAACTGTCTTTTTTGCAGCGCTTGGTTACTTGCGCTTAACTGAAAAAACGTATGTCTATATCTTTGGAGCTTACTTAACTGTATTTTTCATCGTCTTTACGTACTGGTCAAACTTCCAGATGTAATGAAAAAAACTCGTCATCCTTTTGGATGACGAGTTTTTTTAGTCAAAGGAATGGATTCGATTTCATTTCTTGACGAATCGTCGTACTCGGACCATGTCCTGGATAGATCGTCGTATCTGCCGGTAGTTCCGCGATGAGTCGATCCAGTGAACGCATCAATACGTCTTGATCCCCACCATGAAGATCCGTCCGTCCGACGCCTTGCTGGAACAAGAGATCTCCACCGAACGCGATCCGCTCTCCTTTGAAGTAGAACGTCACACTTCCTGGTGAGTGCCCTGGCGTCTCAAGAACATGCATCGAAAAGCTACCGACCGTCAGCCGTCCTGGTTGCAACAAATGGTCTGCTGGTTTCATCCGCATCGGCGGCATTCCGAATTTTGCCGAACCATTCCATTCTGGATTACCGAGCCATCCTGCTTCTTCCATATGCACGTAGACAGGAGCTTCCGTGAAGCGTCGTAACATATCGACACCTCCGATATGGTCAAAATGCGCATGCGTCAACAAAATCGCTTTTAAAGTCGCTCCCCGACTTTCAATCTCATCGAAAAACCGCATATCTTCTGTACCTGGATCAATGACAAGACATTCCTTGTCTTTAAATAATAAATAACCATTCTCAGATGCCATACCGGAAGTGATCATTACGATTTCCATTCTATAAAACCCCTTTACAATAGACTCTTCTCCTACTATACACGAAATTGTCGAAAGTTCCTGCAACGCCCTCTCGACTTTATCCCGCGAGTCGGATAAACTAAAAAGTGAGATTTAAGTGAAATCTTCGTGAAATTCATAACGTGATTGTTTAAGGGGGAGTACGTCATGCATTTGGATCAACCAATCGGTTGGCTTTTCTTCTTCGTCGCACTCGTCGGCGTTTGGGCCGTCGTTCGTTCACTTAAGAAACGCCAAATGTTTCCACTCGTATTCGCAGGTCTGACTGTCGTCTTATTCGGCTGGTTCGGGATTGCGACATTGATTTACGGCGGTATTCCATCGTAATCAAGATACGTTAAAAAGAGAGATGCCTCGCGCATCTCTCTTTTTATTTGTCTTTCTACAAAAAAACGAATCCACTCGAAAGTAGATTCGTTTTCTTTATCTTATTTTGAAGTTTGAAGGAAACGGAGCAAGTCACCATAGATGACTTTATCCGAAAGTCCTAACTCCTTCTCGGATTGTTTCGTAGATTGTTTACACATCTCCGCTAACTCTCCATCTTTTACTTCTTCACCCGTCTGACGATCATAACATGTTTCCTGCGTATAGACCGTTTTGTCTGTTATGACGGAACCATCGCGGAACAGCGCATAATCCTTGTGCTGTTTCGAGAAGAGATCGGTACCGAACAATACTTCATTCTTGAAGTCTTGTCCTAACAGATGAAGCAATGTCGGTTTAATGTCGATTTGGCTCGCGACGTCTTCATGTTTGACACCTTTCGTTTGACCCGGTAAATGGATCACGAATGGTACACGTTGCAATTGTGCAACATCATACGGCGTCAACTCATCTTTGTTCATGAGTTCTGCCATCGCAGCATTGTGGTTCGTCGAGATACCATAGTGGTCACCATAGACCATGAAGATCGTATCATCCCACGTACCATCTTTTTTCAGACCCTCGATGAATTTACCGAGTGCCATATCTTGATACGCTAGTGCCTGAACGTAGTGGTTCAGCGTCGTAGAACTTGTCTCAAGCGGTGGTACAAGTTCATCTTCTGGTTTTGGCATCTCAAATGGATAGTGGTTCGTCAATGTGATGAACTTCGAATAGAACGGACGTGGTAAATCTTTCAACATCGGCAATGACTGTTCAAAGAATTTATCATCGAGCAAGCCCCACTCCGTCAAATCTGCTGGATCACCTAAGTCATAATCCGTCTCTGAGAAGAAACGATCGACGCCAAAGCTATTGTAGACGATGTCTCGGTTCCAGAACGATTTGTTGTTTGCATGGAAAACAGCTGAATAATAGCCATCTTCTTTCAACATTTCAGGAGTTGCCCGGAATTCGTTTTCTCCGTTCGTAAAGAATGCTGCACCGCGTCCAAGTGGATAGATCGAGTTTTCGAGAATGAACTCAGCATCTGCCGTTTTCCCTTGTCCTGTGTTGTGATAGAAGTTATCCCATGAATGCGATTCCTTGATCAACTTATTCAGGTTCGGTGTAATCTCTTGTCCGTTTGGTGCCTTTAATCCAACTGCAAAGGATTGTGCCGACTCAAAGGAAACGACGATGACGTTCTTTCCTTTGTACTTTCCGAACATAGCTGGGTTCGGTTCAGCATGTTTTGAATCAATGAAGCTTTGAACTTCCGACAGTTCAGAACTGTCCGCGAGTGCTTTTTGCGCAGATGTCTTCGACTGAATGAGTGCGTCATACATATGGAAGTTAAATGTTCCGATGTTTTTAACGAGCAGTTCTCGGTCAAAGGCACGTGTGAGCAATTCTGGACGTTCTGTCTCAGCGAGTGTCAAGTTTCCAAGGAAAACGACAACTGCTGCAACGAATGCGAGAATCGCGCGTCCACGTGACGCAACGTTTTTTGACATGTCCATTTTCCGTAAGAAGAACGGTAAGATGATCAAGTCACCGACGATTAATAAATCGGACCAATTCAAGAGTGACCCGAGCGATGCAGAAACGGTCTCTGCATTCGATGTTTGGAACAATACCGGCAACGTCAGATAGTCATTAAAGAAGCGGAAGAAAATGATGTCCGCATATAAAATGAGTGTCGCGACGAACAATGTACCGTAGATGAACCATTTTTGAACATTTCCCCGGAAGAAGAAGCTGAACCCGAACATGAAGAGCGCTGAACTAATTGGGTTAATTAGTAGAATGAATGCTTGCGCAGAGTTTGTTACGGGAACGTTGAAGAAAAGTGTATACGCTAAATACGTTTTTAACCAAATCAATAAGGTCGCAATCCAAAAGAGCTTGTGCTCTTTATAGGTGCTGCGAACGCCTTGACCCATCTTTAGGCGCATTCGCGACCAGATGTTTGCGTCTTGCTGCATAAAAACCTGCCTCCTAATTTACATGTGCTTTCTGCTTTCAGTTCACACAACTTACATCATAATTTACATATACCCATATCACGTGAAAATTTTACGCTTAGTTTTACAAAAATGCAACTGGAATCCGGAAGATACTTAACAATCACATAATTACTGTACGTTTGTAAACAAAAAAAAGATTCGCCGAAGCGAACCTTCTACTGAAATTGAATATTATCATTTTTTGAGAAACATCTGCTTCGCAAGCCATGCACAGCCGATGACTCCGGCATCGTTTCCAAGTTCGGCAATCTTGAACGTCGTCGATCCGAAAACACGTGGTAAAGCGAAGCGTTCGAACTGTTTACGCAGTGGTGCAAGCAATGTCTCTCCTGCTTTTGACACACCACCACCGATGACGATGATTTCCGGGTTAATACTGTTCGCTAAGTTGGAGATGGCAAGACCGAGGTGGAACGTCACTTCTTCTACGACTTCCGTTGCGATCCGGTCTCCTTTCTCATACGCTTCGAATACGTCTTTCGCCGTCACTGCCTTGATGTCGTTGAGTAACGTTTCCTTCTCTTTACGCTTCTCAAGACCAAGACGGGCGATCCCTGTTGCTGACGCAATCGTCTCAAGACATCCTTTGCGACCACATCCACATAGAACGCCACCTTCAGGCAACATCGTGATATGACCGATTTCTCCAGCCATTCCGACTGTACCATGCACGATTTGTCCGTTCGTGATCAGACCACCACCGACGCCCGTACCGAGTGTGACAGCAAGGAGTTCTGTTGCCCCACTACCGGCACCTTTCCACATCTCACCGATTGCCGCTGCGTTCGCATCATTTTCAAGCACAGCCGGTAAACCCGTCAAACGTTCGAATTCACCGATCAGTTCAAAGTTATTCCAACCGATATTGACTGCTTTCTCAACGACACCTGTATTAAAATCAATGAATCCCGGCGCACCGATGCCCGCTCCGACGAAATCTTCTGGTCGTTTATTGCTCTCTTGACACTTCTCAAAGAAAGATTTTGCAATATCTCCAGGAATTTGTACGCCATCATTCAAAACGACCGTCTCGATTTCCCACTTTTCTACGATGATCCCTTGCAAATCCAAAATTGCCATCTTGACTGTCGTTCCGCCGATATCAATGCCGAGTAACCATTTCATTGCTTCGTCTCCCCTATACTCATATAATGTCTGCTTCATCATTTTACCGGACATAACCCATTTGCGCAAAGGGTTGCACAATCTTAAATGTTATCGGATTGTGAACGCTTTAATTCATGTCGTAAGATTAGTTTCGCTGAATCGTACTGACGTTGTTCCAAAACGCCCGCTTCTTGTAATTCATCGAGTTCAAGCATCATCATCGCGATATCGGACGCTCGATCCCCAAGATAGATGAATGTCCCGTATGTCTTGAGTAACTGCTGTACGTCATACAGTGTCTTCATCGACCATCGGCTCCTTTACATAGGCATGTAGCAAATCATATGTCGCTTGTAACGACGTCTCATGCGTACGTTCGTACGAATGACTCGATTCGATTCCCGGACCGAACAATCCGTGCCGGACGTCGTGGCCCGCACTTACTGCTGCCGAGGCATCCGAGCTATAGAACGGATAGATATCAACTTTATATGGAATGCTATTACGTTGTGCTAAGCGTGTTAACTGGTGGCGTAAAGCTAAGTCATACGGACCAGAACCATCTTTGGCACAAATGGAGACTGTGAATTCATCGGAGTGTTGCCCCTCTCCTAGTGCTCCCATGTCGACCGCGATGTATTCTGCGACTTCTTCCGTGAATCCAGCATTTCCACCGAATCCGACTTCTTCATAATTTGAAATCAGGATCTGGACCGTGTGTGGTAGTTCGATTGTTTTCCATTCCTTGATCAATTCAAGCAACAAAGCAACAGATGCTTTATCATCGAGATGGCGCGACTTCACGAATCCTGTTTCCGTATAGAGGAATCGCGGATCAAACGTTACGATGTCTCCTACTTCAATCCCCGCGACGCGCGTCTCTTCTGCTGTCGTCGAACGGATATCGAGCCGTACTTCGATATTATCAGCGGATCGTTCCGTTTTGTTCGTCTCGCGCGACGTATGAACACTCGAATGGTGGAACACGATCGTACCTGAAATCGTTTGACCGTCCATCTTGTGAATGAGACAGTTCTCACCTTCGATCGCTGTCCAAGCATATCCCCCCAGTTGTGATAAACGAAGTCGTCCTGTTGGTAAAATTTCTTTCACCATCGCTCCTAGTGTGTCGACGTGTGCCGTCAGTAACCGCGTACGCGTTGAAGCACCAGGTAGTGTCGCTAAAATCGCTCCTTTTTCAAGCTTTCGATACGTGATCCCTTCTGCTACCAATCGCTTTTCTACATATGTAATAGCTTCTTTTGTCGAACCTGTTGGACTCGGAATCGAGACAAGCTCTTCAATCGTACGTATGACTTCTTTCATGTTCATTCGCTCCCTTTCAATCGGACGACGACGTGACATCCGCTTTGTTCTCATGATAACAAATATTCATTCTTTGCCGATACTGATATCCTACGGATACCATGCGAAAAAGCTGTAGCGCTTTTTTGCTACAGCTTCTTTCCACACCATCTCAATAACTTAGACGTACTTCTTCATCCAAATATCATCACGATATGTGCCGTCTTCTAATTTTACGGAATCTGGATCTTCGGCATATACTTCAAAACCGAGCGACTCATAAAGATTTTGTGCGGCTTCGTTCCCTGATAAAACGGCAAGAATGACTTGCTCGACGTCCGGTAACTTCTTCGCTTCCTCGATTAAGGCTTCCATCAGAGCGCGACCAGTACCCCCACGATATTCAGGTGATACGTATACTCCGGAAATCATCGCTTTATGAGATTCACGTGACAATTCATATGGTTTGACCTGACCAAACCCAAACAATGTATCACCGTCGAACATACCAAGCCAAACCTCATCGGAGTCGGGTTCTCCCTCAAGTCCTTCTTGTACTTCGCGGAGCGGGGTTTGCTGTTCATCATCAAACGAATGACCGAATGCATCTGGATGATTTTTTAATCCCTCAAGGCGTAGATTCCAGTATTGTTCTGCATCCTCTTTAGTTAGTTTTCGAAAAGTATACATGACTGTCGGTTCTCTCCTTTTTGGGTATCATGACGTACAAAAAATGACGTAAAAACGCTTCTATCTCTTACTTAACCCTTTTCTAGTAAAATAAAACCTAGATTTTTCTCTTTTTACTACCGGACGAATAGATGTAATTATTAACGTGTTTGTTCTCCACATCAAAAAACTCAAGTGTGGACAATATGAAGCAGGTCCGACACTTGAGTTTTTTGCTACTTTATTTCGTAACACCTTCATCATGATTCGTACGATTATCCTTGTAAGACGGGTTCAAGCGTCTGACGCAATACATCAGCAGAATGATGGAATTTCTTCAACTCTTCATCCGTCAATGAGACTTCAATGATTTCACGCACACCTTGACGATTGATGATGGCAGGAACTCCAATATGGATACCGGAAATTCCATACTGACCATCGACATGCGCACCGACCGTCAACAGACAGTTCTCATTTCCGAGGATGGCACGAACGATACGAACGAGCCCAAGCCCAATCGCATAATAGGTTGCCCCTTTGCGCTCGATAATATGATAAGCAGCATCTCGGACGTTGATGTAGATTTGATCAAGATCTGCTTGAGAATAACGATCGTCTTCAGCAAGTAGTTCATCAATCGTTTTTCCATAAATGCGGCTGTTACTCCAGGCAGCGAATTCCGTATCACCATGTTCGCCAAGAATATAGGCATGGGCATTTCGGGAATCAATGTGAAAGTATTCTCCGAGCATTTGACGCAGGCGCGCTGTATCAAGCACCGTTCCTGATCCAAATACGCGGGATTTCGGAAGACCAGAATATTTCCAGGCAAGATGCGCCATGATATCAACCGGATTAGAAGCCACGACGATGATACCATCAAAACCGGAATCCATGATTTGACGAATCATTTCTTTCATGATCAACGCATTCTTTGCAACGAGATCGAGTCTTGTCTCACCTGGTTTTTGTGGAGCGCCTGCCGTGATGACGACGACTTCCGCTTCTCGGCAGTCCGCGTAGTCTCCAGCCCATATTCGCATCGGTGAAGAGCTAAATGGTGTTCCGTGGTTTAAGTCCATTGCCTCGCCCTCTGCTTTGGCTTTGTTGACATCAATGATGACAAGTTCTTCACAAAGTCCAGCTGTTGACATCTGATAGGCAAAGCTTGAACCGACTGCACCAGCTCCAATGAGGGCTACTCGTGTCACTTTCGCATGTAATTCCATATCGTTATGTCCACCCTTCCATTCGTCCTAAGAGTTTGTTAACTATCTCACAAGTAAATTGTAACATCTTTCACATTCTTTGTATCATGTGAAATTAATCACATTTGTCCATTTTGTGTCATTGATATCCTAACATAAGGAATTACATACTCACATACTTTCCAGTTACCAAAATCGAACGATGATAAACCCGATTCCGCTTGCCAAACCACTCGTTAAGACATTGACAGCATCATTCCCTAAAAATCGAATGCCTGAAACGTAAGCTGTCGGTTGACCATGGTGCTCTCGCTTTTCCGTGTATTCCCCACAAACCGTACATCGGTAAACGCGTTGCCCTACCGCTCCAAATAGTGTATCCAGTAGGCTTCCGAGTACACCGATGCTTGTTACGAGTAAGACGTGTCTTAAAGAAAGAGAAAATATCCAATGCGCTGCTACAGCGATGAACGCAGCTCCTGCGATCGTACCGATCGTTCCAATCAGCGACATCGCTCCACTCGTTCCTGCTGGTACCCGTCGTAACGTTTTGAGAGACCACGGATCACGTCTTGAGAGCGGTCCGATTTCAGATGCCCACGTATCAGCATTCGATGCTGCGATGACGAATAGAAATAACAAGAGATACGCAAAATCCATCGTCATGGCATACGCTAAGGCAGCAACGAACGCTACCCCTCCATTCGCAAGGACTTGCCATCCGTCACGCGCGCCGTCTTTCTCAACGATGGAGTCGACCGATTGTTTTCTAGATCGTCCGACCTTCGATAACAGACTCGAGCTACCAAAGAAGAGTAAGAGTACTACTAATCCTTGCCAACCGAATCCGAATGAGACACCACTACCGACGAGCAGGGTCATGATAGCACCACTTGTCGTCAATAAACGAAAAGATCGTCCGGTCCAAGCAAGCAATAGACAAAACAAAATGGTCGCGCTCAACATCGGATGACCTCTAATTCAGTGACGATCAAGTCAACGGGGATATCAAAGGCTTCCACTTCGAAATCTGGAAGAAGTTGTTCAGAAAAGGCAATCGATACTTTACATCCTGTATATGGCACGAGTGCACGATCGTAATAGCCTCCTCCCCATCCTAAACGATAGCCGTCCCGACGATAGGCGCGACCTGGAACGAGGCAAAGCTCTGCTTGATCAAGTGAGGCGCGACGTGCTGAAGCGATCGGTTCAGCAATCCCCATCTGATTTGCTTGCAGTTGATCTTCTGGTCCATGTTCATAAAAGACCATCTCGTCTCCGACTACTTTTGGTATCAAGACCGTCTTGCCCTCTTGCCACGCTTGTTCAATCAGCATTCTTGTATCACATTCATTTCGAAAAGCTAATGTGATCGCGACACAGGTCGCTTGTTGCCATTCAGGTAGTAACAAGACATGTTCGTGAATCAATCGTTCCTTTTCCGCACGGTTCTCCATCACATCGAGTCGTTCTTTGATCAGACGGCGTACTTCTTGTTTATTCATAGTTGTCTTCCTTTCCACAAAAAAAGCCATCACACGAAGTGACGGCTTCCATCTCAATTATTTCACTTCACGGTGAAGTGTGTGCTTACGGAGACGTGGGTTGTATTTCTTCAACTCAAGACGCTCTGGGTTGTTACGCTTGTTCTTTTTAGTGATATAAGTACGGTCACCAGTTTCAGTGCAAGCTAATGTGATTTTAACGCGCATGGGATTCCCTCCTATCTAGCTCTCGATGTATCAAGTGATTTTGCTTTACATAAGGTTAAGCATACTCAAGTATCGTACCAAGAAAGGAAAGGAATTGCAACTGTTCATCCGTTCTTTTTCGGATTCGTCACGTGTTGATATGGTTTTTCAAGGTTCTCTTCAAAACGCAGCGGCTTCTTTTCGACGTGATACTCTTGTTCCACCCCATGACGTGACTCTTCTCGTTCTAGATAAACGACCGCTGATTGGCGCAACGCATCTCCTTCAAGTCGTTTTAAGGCAACGACCAGACCGCCTGAACGATCAGGTGAACGCTCACTTTCGACATCGTAGACGTTACTGACGAGTGGCAATTCTTTGATCTTAGCGATGGCTTGGGCAGCTGATGCAGTCTCCATGTTGAAGTTGTGGATGACTGCGAAATCAACGATCTTACTCAAGGCTTGCGCTTGACGTAAGAAGGCTAAGTTTAGTGCCGCCAATTGGTTATAGGTCTGAACGAGCGGTAGACCCGTCACTTGCACTCCGTAAACGTGAACACCTTCTTCAAATCGATACGCTTCCGGATGTTCCGTAACGACATAGACATTCTCACCAGCAGCAGCGAGCCGTCGAGCGAGCTCCGAAGCTGGCCGGTCTGACGCATCATATTGTCGGACGAACAATAAGATGGCGTCTGTATTCCAAGATTTCTCACGCTTCACTGTCACATAGTAATCATGTGCTGTCAAAAAGACATCCGGTTCAATATCTGAATCTTGAAGAAAAGGATATTCGCGATATCGATCATCCAACCATTCCACCGTCAGCTCCTCAGCATCCAGTCGACGCTCAGTTTCTTCAAAACGTAAGATGTGCTCACGGAAACGATTCGCAGCATATTGCGCTGTCGTCTGTCCATCGAGGATGAATGGCCAGTCGCTCGAGACAGCAAGGAGGTATTCTCGAATGAGTTGACGCTTCGCTTTGACAGTCAATGCATCTTGATGACGATTTCGAGCTACGACACCTGCTAGTCTCTTCTCAAGCTGATGGAGATGACGAATCATCCAGTCATTCCGTTCGTTGATCCAGACTTCCGCGTAGCCTTTTCGTCCCCACGTTCCCATCGCGACGTGTGCCGTGTCGATGTCTTGGAAGTGACGTTCGAGGAAGATCGCCGGTGAAATCGACTCAATTCCTTGGTCTTCTAAACGTTCCATCGCTTTACCGAGGAAGTCGGGACCTTCAAACCACCAGTGACCGAACAATTCGGCATCAAATGGTGCTGTGACAAGGAATGGTGGGAAGTCTTGTCCTTGATGCGCATCTAAATGTTCACCGAGTGCTTGTGCGAAGTCTGCTGCGTGCTCACTTGTCCGTTGCCATGCCCAATCACGGACGTAATAGTCTTTTTGATCCGTTTCTCCTGTTACGCGATGCAATTTCAACCCTGTATCATAACGTAAGCCCTCTGGGTGCATGAACTCAGCGATTTGATCCCACTCTCGATCGTACGCAAGGTCACGATAAAACTCGCGGTAATCCGGATGACCCGGGTATCCGATGACAGAGCTCCAAATCTTCCCGGAAATGATTTGATCACGCGGGAACAGTGCCACACCGTGCGGCGAATAGACAGGTGCTCCGATTCCGTGTTTCGGTGACGGATCCGCGTTTAAGATTGAATGTTCGTCAACGAATGTATAACGAATGCCCTCTTCGTACAAAATACGGTCAAGTCCTGGCGTATACGCACACTCCGGCATCCAAAGACCAGATGGACGGAATCCGTAATGACGTTCGAAACAGTTCAATCCCGTCTGAATTTCAGAACGTGCCGCTTGTTCAGACAACATGTGCGGACTGAATCCGTGTGTCGCCGTACACGTAATCAAATCGAGATAACCTTGCTCTTTGTAATGACGGAATGCCCGGTTCAAATCTTTTTCCCAGTGAAGGAACGTATTCAATAAATCTTGATAGCGGTCTTGATAGAATAGAAGCGCATCTCGTTCCTTTTGAGCAAGCTCTCGCTCTAGTTCCTGGCGAATCAAACGTAACGTATCCTCGATATGCTCGATATACCGCTCTTGAATCAATGGGTCGGCAAGCATCTCGATGACGGGTGGTGAAATGCTGACCGTCCAGCCGAGCGGACGTGACAAGCGATCGACCTCCCACAATAATGGGATGTAGGTTTCTGAAATCGCTTCATACATCCACCGTTCTTCTAAGCGATGTGCCTCTTCATGACGGATATATGGTAAATGTGCATGTAAGACGAGTGAAAAATATCCTTTTCGCATAGCTTCTCTTCCTTTCCCTCTCTCTAATTCCATTATCGGACGCGATCGAAATAGGAATAAGGACGTAATACTTCGACCCATTCCGGTTGTTCGACCTCTCCGTATTGCCAATGATGCACGACTTCCGCGAACCGTCCGTCCGTGACTGGTTCGTCACGTGGCGTTTCGACTGGTTTTGAACGCAGTACTGGAACAAAGTCCCCGTCGATTGTTTGAATGCCCCATTCAATGATGTATGTAGTATTCGGGGCGACTGGTCGAACGAACCAAGCATTCGTCATTTCTGGTAGCTCGAATTGATACGTCCGATTTGCCTGTCCTTGTTCGTATTCAACAAGCGTGATATCAATGATGCGTAATTCTTTACGGAACGAATCAAACGTCGTGTGATAGTGCGTTTCTAGCAACTGTTTCGACAGTTCAGATAATTCCCAGTAGACGTATAAAGCTGTCGGTGACTGAACGATGGCGTGGAGGATGTCATCCTCGTAATGTGTCGCCATTCCAAACGCGTCGCGTTCTAGCGAAGGTACCACTTGCACAGACGGTACGACGTCTAATACCGGTGCAGTCGACTTTTTCGTCTGCTTGACCGTTTTTGATTTTACTTTCGGTGCTGCTACAGAAGGTTGTTCTGTTAACGATTTACGATATTTAGTCCAAGCATATTTGATTTTCCCTTCAGTCGTATCCAATTGAGCTGCGATTTGTTTTGTTGTCAGCCCTTGTTCTTTCATTTTAATGATTTGCTCAAGCATTCCCAATCACCTCTCTGTCATTATTCACTTCTTTCCTATTCTACAAACGTGTTTCGAATCCCTTTACAAAAAAAGTAGGCAGAGGAAATTCCTCCTGCCTACTTGATTCATCCGTTTAAATCATAATGTTTTCCTTTTTCGAGATAGATCAGATGCTCCCCGACGTTCGTCAAGTGATCACCCATCCGCTCGATGTAGCGGCAAATGTTCGTGAATTGCATGACTTCATCGACGACGATCGGCTGAAGCGACATATGACGCATGTACTGGCGAAGTGCCTTATATGTCGTCTCATCAATGACGTTATCGAGATCAGACAAGGCTTTTGCTTTCTCGACATCTCCGTCACGATAGGCGACGATCGCAGTTTCCGTCATATCCAGTAATGTCTCGAATGCTTCCTTCAACAAAGAGATATCGATGACATACGGGAATGTTTCGACACGAAGAACCGCTTTTGAGATATTCCCCGCGTAATCTGCAATCCGTTCGAGATCCGACGAAATTTTCATCGCGGTGATGATTCGTCGTAAATCTGTCGCAACGGGTTGTTGCTTCGCGATTAATAAAATCGCATCATCGTTGATTTCAAGTTCAAGATCATCGAGTTCATTATCGTTTTCGATGACACTACGCGCGATGTCTTGATCATATTTTTCGAGTGCTTCTGCCGTTGTTGCGATCTGTTGCATCGTCTTACGAGCCAGTAAAAAGACCTTTTGATCGAGTATTGCAAGATTTTCTCCAAAAATCGTACGGTTCGCTGCCATTCGTCTCGTCTCCCCTTCTTATCCGAATCGTCCTGAAATGTAATCTTCCGTCCGTTTGTCACTCGGATTTCCAAAGATCCGGTCTGTTTGATCGAACTCGACGACTTCACCATTCAAGAAGAACGCTGTTTTGTCCGAAACACGTGCAGCCTGTTGCATGTTGTGTGTCACGATGATGATCGAGTAGTCTGATTTCAACTCTTGGACGAGTTCTTCTACTTTTAATGTAGAAATCGGGTCAAGTGCCGATGTCGGCTCATCCATCAAGATGACATCTGGCTCGATTGCAAGGCAACGCGCGATACAAAGACGTTGTTGCTGACCACCAGAAAGACCATAAGCATTTTCGTTCAAACGATCTTTGACTTCATCCCAGATCGCCGCACGGCGTAAACTGCGTTCGACGATCTCGTCGAGGATTTTTTTGTTTTTGACACCGTGGACACGGGGACCATAAGCGATGTTGTCATAAATTGATTTTGGGAATGGATTCGGTTGTTGGAAGACCATCCCGACCGATGTCCGTAATTCTTCGACACCGTATTCTTTATCAAAGATATTGCGTCCGTGATACTCGATTGCACCATTCGTCCGTACGATCGGAACGAGTTCGACCATTCGATTCAATGTTTTGATGAATGTCGATTTCCCGCATCCAGACGGTCCAATGATTGCCGTGACTTCATTTTTCTTAATGTCGAGATTAACATCTTTCAGCGCATGATCGTCACCGTACCATAAGTTTAAGTCTTTGACGTTATAGACGCTCTCACGTGCTGCTACTGGTTGATTCATACGCTCTGTCCCTTCTGTAACGACTGATTTCGTATTCAGCTTCGTATCCATCATCTGTCTTCCTCCTTAAAAGAAATCCCTTCTATCTATCTCGTTCGATTAGTAGCGTTTTGAGAATCGGTTCCGAATCCAGATTGCAAGTGAATTCATCGTCAAGAGGATGACCATTAAGACGATGATTCCTGCCGCTGCAAGTCCTTGGAAGTCCGCTTGTGGACGACTTGTCCAGTTGTAGATTTGAATCGGTAATGCTGTGAATTCTGAGAAAATGCTTTCAGGCGCACGAGCAATGAAAATCGCAGCTCCGACCATGATGAGTGGTGCTGTCTCACCAATTGCTCGAGATACAGCCAAGATGATCCCAGTAATGACACCCGGAAGTGACGCCGGAAGAACGACTTTGAACGTCGTTTGCCATTTCGAAGCACCGAGTGCAAGTGATGCATGACGCATCGCTTGTGGAACGGCACGGATTGCCTCTTGAGACGAGACGATGACGACCGGAAGACTCATCAACGCTAGTGTCAATGCTCCTGCAATCAATGTTGAACCGAAGCCCATGTTACGTACGAAGAACGTCAAACCAAGTAAACCGAAGACGATTGACGGAACACCAGCAAGGTTTGAGATGTTGACTTCGATGAATGAAGTCATCCGACTCTTCTTCGCATATTCTTCTAGATAAATCGCTGCCCCGACACCAATGATGAAAATCATCGGGATGATCAAGAGCATTAAGAAGATGGAGCCCATTAACGCCGGATAAATCCCGGCACGTTCCGAACGACGTGATGGTGCATTTTGTAGAAACTCAAGTGATAACCATGACGCACCGTCACGGATGACGCCGAACAGGAGAATACCTAAGACGACGAGACCAAAGAACAGTCCAGCAAGGAAAATGACTTTTGTGACGTTGTTGACGACGAGTCGCTGGCTAATGGATTTCTTCACCGCGACCGGATCAATGAATTTCTTTGAGACAGGTTGCTTTTCTGGTAAGGCCATCTTAGTACTCCTCTCTGAAGCGGCGTGTGATCCAGTTCGCAAGTAAGTTCATCACTAATGTGAAGACGAACAAGAGTGTACCAACCGCATAGATACTGTAATATTCGACAGTTCCAAATCCAGCATCACCTAAGGCGACCTGAACGATATACGCTGTCATCGTTTGGACTGGCTCGAGTGGATCGATAGCAGCTGTCGGATTCGAACCACCAGCGATCGTTACGATCATCGTCTCACCGATTGCACGTGACATACCGAGTACGATCGATGCAATGATACCTGATAATGCAGCTGGAACGACGACTTTCAATGCAACTTCAAGACGTGTCGAACCGAGTGCAAGCGCACCATCGCGAATTTTTTTCGGAACGGAGCTCATCGCATCCTCAGAAATCGAAGCGATCATTGGAATGATCATGATCCCGACGACGATCCCTGGACTGAGCGCATTGTAAATTTGAATACCTGGAATCAACTTGACAAGCAATGGTGTAACGAACGTCAATGCGAAGAATCCGAAGACGATCGTTGGAACACCTGCTAACACTTCAAGAATTGGTTTTAAGATACGGCGTGCGCGGTCTGACGCGTACTCACTTAAATAAATCGCTGATGTGAGACCGATCGGCACGGCAACTAGCATCGCAATCACGGTAATCTCAAGCGTACCGACGACAAGTGGCCAAATTCCATACTCTGGTTGTGAGTTGAGTGGATACCAGCTCGTACTGCCGAAGAATTCCTTGAACGGAACGACTTCGAAGAAGTGTTCTGTTTCAATGACTAACGTGAGAATGATGCCGATGGTCGTAACGACCGAGACGAACGCACAAAGGAATAACACGATCGGCATGACGCGTTCCATGACGTTTTTCATACTATATTTTTGCTGTCGGTTCTGTTGAATCAGCTCGCGAACCGATTTATTTTGTGTTGAACTCATCCTTCTTCACTCCCTACTCCTTCTTGACATGAGAACGGGACCCAACCGGTACAGACTTCCCCGGTTGGGCCATCCTCATGACTCGATGATTTATTTCATTGCGTCTTCAATTGCTTTTGCGTTTTCATCGTAACGATCTTGTGGCATTTTGATATATCCGACTTCTTCAGCAAGATCACCAGCGTTTTCGTTCGTGAACTGAACGAAGTCAGCGACTTGTTTTTTGTCTTTCATCGATTTGTTATTGATGTACGTGTAGATTTCACGTGATAGTGGATAAGAAAGATCTTTGATCGTTTCTGGTGTTGGATCGACTGCGTCTTTTCCTTCAGCAGAAAGTGGTACTTCCTTCAACTTATCTTTATTCTCAGCGTAGTATGCATAACCGAAATATCCGATTGCGCCTTTCGTTCCTTCAACACCTTTGACGAGAACGTTATCGTCTTCTGATAATTGAACATCTTTACGCATGTCTTTTTTCTCAAGTACTTCCTCAGAGAAGAAGTCGAATGTTCCTGAATCTTTCCCTGGGCTGAAGAATTTCAATGGTTCAGCCGGATAAGAAGAATCGACATCTTTCCAAGTCTTGATGTTCGGGTCGAGCCAGATTTTCTCGAGTTGCTCCATTGAGAGTTCTTTTACCCATGTATTTTCTTTGCTGACTGCGACAGTCAAACCATCATATGCGAGTGCCATTTTCGTGAATTCAATGTTGTTCTTTTTCGCTTCAGCCGCTTCTTCTTCTTTAATTTCACGTGACGCGTTTGAAAGATCTGTTTCACCAACGACGAAGCGTTTGAATCCGCCACCTGTACCAGAAACACCGACTGTGACATCTACGTCAGGTTGTTCCATTGAATATTCTTCACCGACAGCTTCCATGATCGGGAAGACAGTAGAAGAACCGTCGATTGCGATTTTTCCTTTTAAATCAGATGAACTAGCAGAACCGCCTTTATCGTTACCACATGCTGCCCCCACTACTGCGATTGATGCTACCGTTGTGATGAGTGCTGTTTTTTTCATCCAAGACATGATTAATTTTCCTCCTCGAAAGTATGTCGCTGACGATGCTACGACTTTTTATCCGTTTTCCTTACAAGACTTATACTACGGATGAACTATTAAAACGAAATGAATCCAACGTAAAAGAATTGTAAAGGCGTGTTTTTTAGTGTTTACAATTCGAAATCCATTAGAAAAAAAGGTCAATGCAAACAAAAAAACGAGAGTGATTGCTCACTCTCGTTTTCCATCTAGTTAATTTGGCTTAGTTTGCCATGGTACGTCCTTCACATTGAAATACGCTTTGACAAGATCGTGACCAATTTTTGAGTTGACGGTTTCTTGTTCCATATAAGGAAGGAACACGGCCCATGCCATCTCTGGATTATCGTACGGTGCCCAGCCGACAAGGTTCGAGTTCAATGAACGAACTGGTTGTCCACTTCCATCACGTAAGGCGATTCCATCGTCACCATAGACACTAACCTGCGCTGTACCTGTTTTCGCAGCTGCATCAATACCGGTTTGTGCGATGATTTTTGCTGTACCACGCTCTCCTTTGACAACGCGATGTAATCCTTCACGAACATGATCAATGTTATCTTGACTGACTTCAATTCGATTCAAATAATTCGTCTTAAAGCTATAATCAACTTGTTTTGTCCCTTTTTCAATCGAATTCGACGCGAGAACTTCTTTTAAGAAGTGCGGCTGAACACGATAGCCACCGTTGGCAAGTGTTGAAATATATTGTGCGACTTGTAGCGGTGTAAAGGCATCATATTGTCCGATGACTCGGTCCATGAGTAAAGTGACACGGTCAGGTGTTCCTTGCACACCTTTTGCTTCGTACGGTAAATCTACACCCGTCGTCACTCCAAGCCCGAACTGACTGTAGTAATTCTGCATGATAGCAGCTGCTCCGTCCACACTCGCTCCGGCAATACCGTTACTTGGGTACTTCGCCATCCGCATTGCAATGTTGAACATATAAACGTTTGATGAACGCTCAAGTGCTGTTAAATCCGTAATTGGACCCATGTTGACATACGATCCTTTTTTCGTACCACCAATCGTGATCGGTGTATCGTTGATGACTTCGTTTTGACGAATAACACCCTCTTCGAGTCCCATCGCAACCGTTGCGCCTTTGATCGTCGAACCGATTTGAAGCGACGTCAATACATTATTGATTGCGACATCTGAGAACTTACCGGTTGCTGGATCCAACTTTTGACCAGACATCGCAAGAATCTCACCTGTCTGTGGATTCATGACGACGGCGTAACCTTCTTTTAGATAACGACTACCCATGCCACGTCCCATTTTAATGGCTTGTTGCATGATTTGGTCGACTTGTTTGTTGTATTCCGCATCCACGGTCAGAACGAGATCTTTACCGGACTCGCCTTCCTCGCGTTTTGGATCACCGACCGGCTCTCCATTGAACGTCTCATACACATCGTACGCTGGTTTCCCGCGCAGAAGATCTTCATACTGTTGTTCAAGGAATGATGTTCCGACACGGTCATTCAAGCTGTAACCTTTTGCTTTGAACTCAGCTTGTTGTTCTGCTGGAATCTTCGAGTACTTCCCGAAGATGTTCCGAAGTGTTCCTTCATATGGATAAGAACGCTCGTAGAACGGTTCCACCGATACACCCTTTAAATCTTCTAGATTTTCATCGATGATCGCCATCTCTTTTGCGGAAGCACCGAGTTTGACGAGTTGCGGATCAAGTGCGTATCCGACTTCCATGTTATGTTTGATCGCAATGACTTCCATCGTTTGATCGTCATAATCGATATCGTCTTTCGTAATCGCATCTAATCGGATTTGATCCTGTTCTGCGATTGATAGTTTACTTTGTGCCTCTGCTGAAGGATATTTCTGTTTGACGGCTTCTTGATAACGACGATCAGACTCTTTCATGTTCGTCGCGATCCAGAAATCCTTAATATCACGTTCTGTGACTTTCCAATCTTTTTTAGGTAGATCAATGATTGCTGCAAGACGCTGTGCAATCTCAATGCGTTCATCGACTTTCGTCGTTTGTGCTCGACGGTAGACGATCGAGTATTTAGAAATCGTATCAACCAAAAGACGACCATCCCGGTCATAAATCTTTCCGCGTGGCACTTCATATTTTGATGCGATCATTTCTGTTTTTTGAACTTCCCGCGAAATTTTCTCACCATTGACGATTTGCACGACTCCTAAACGGAAAATCAAAATCGCAAACAATAAAAAAACGACGAAGAACATTAAATTCAGACGAAGCGGCAGATGATTACGCCGTCTTCCTCGTACGGTAATTCGTTTAGCCATGGCGTACTCCCCTATCGTTCAAAAGTCATCTTGTTTCATTATATAGAAGGAAACTTTCCATAACAACCTATCCCATCATTTTCCGCATTAAAAAAAGCGTATCGTTCACAATTGAACGATACGCTAGTTTTCACATTACTTCGCGTCAGCGTAAAGCTTCGCTACGTGATCCCAATCAACGACGTTGAAGAACGCATTGATGTAATCAGGACGACGGTTTTGGTAGTTGAGATAGTATGCGTGTTCCCAAACATCAAGACCGAGGATTGGTGTTTTGCCTTCCATGACTGGTGTATCTTGGTTTGGTGTCGAAACGACCGCCAATTTTCCACCGTCAACGATTAACCAAGCCCAACCTGAACCAAAACGAGTTGTTGCTGCTTTCGCGAATGCATCTTTGAATGCATCGAATGATCCGAATGCTTCGTCGATTGCTGTCGCGAGTTCGCCTGTTGGAGCAGCGCCATCGTTCTTCTTCAACAGTTTCCAGAAGAATGAGTGGTTCCAGTGACCGCCACCGTTGTTACGGACTGCAGTTTGAATGTTTGCTGGGAGAGCATCCAAGTTTTGAAGAAGTTCTTCAAGTGACTTTCCTTCATGTTCTGTACCCTCAAGCGCCGCATTCACGTTCGTGACATACGTGTTGTGGTGTTTCGTGTGGTGAATCTCCATCGTACGAGCATCGATATGTGGCTCAAGCGCATCATAAGCGTAGCCGAGTTCTGGTAATTCAAATTTTGACATGTTCATGTCCCCCTTTGTGCTATTTTCGAAAACTTCAATACCCTTTAAGACTAGCAAAAGAACCTGTGTTGACGCAAGTCAAGACCCTCGGATTTACTTGACTTCTCGTGGAGCAAAAACTGAGACACCACCACCTGGAACTGGGAAGACACCAAATCCTTCATCGTCGATCACGACAGGGTGATCTTGATGGTTCGTATAGTCGAACCATTCTTGGCCTGCCCGTTCTTCACCAACGAACATCCGTTTTTCACACATATCGGCATTCGACAATAAGACCGCACAGCCAGAGTTCTCAATTTCCTCAACTCCACGACGAACCCAACCGACACAATGTGGATCATCGAGATAATCTTCTTGCTCACCATATGCTTTGTGATACCGTGCATAGAGTAAAGCATCGATCATTTCTTTTTTCCCTTCTACCGGATGTGGTCCTTGCACTCCATAATAGTCACCGTAGAAGACACATGGGTAACCGTCTTTACGAAGTAAAATCGCCGCGTAAGCGTGTTGTTTGAACCAGTCATCCACCCACGACTCAAGTGATTCCCCCGGTTGAGAATCGTGATTGTCGACGAACGTGACGGCATTCGTCGGGTGTGATTCGACAAGGGTATCTGCAAACAATGTCGTCATATCAAACTCCTGTCCCAGCTTCGAAGCTTCATGGAACTTATAATGAAGCGGAACATCGAACAAATCGATCGTATAGTCGACGCTATCAAGGAAATGACGACAATCATCGAGATCTGATTTCCAGAACTCACCGACCATATAGAAGTCACCTTCACTTTTTTCAATCATTGATTTTGCGAATTCATGAACGAATTCATAGTTGATATGTTTGATGGCATCGAGTCGGAAACCTTGGCAATCAATTGTTTCTTGGAACCAATGTCCCCAGCGGATCATTTCTTCTCGGACTTCCGGGTGATTATAATCGATGTTCGCGAACATCAAATAGTCATAGTTTCCGAATTCATCATCGACTTGATCATTCCAATCTTTATTTTTACCGGAAATTTTAAAGACACCCGTCTTTTCTTCACGGGCATCAAAATCCGTTCCATTGAAAAATTCATGTGTCCAGATGAAATCTGAATATTTTCCGTTACGTCCTGGGAACGTAAACTTCGTCCAAGCTTCGATTTCAAACTCTTCTGAAATTTCTTTCGAACGATCTTCCGGATGGACTTCGACGACATTGATCGTCTCGAGTTCATCGGCTGCTGCTTTATGGTTCATGACGACATCAGCGTAAACAGCGATATCGTTCTCCCGAGCAACCTGGATCGCTTCGACGAGTTCATCTTTCGTACCGTATTTCGTACGGACCGTTCCTTTTTGATCAAATTCGCCTAAATCATAGACGTCATAGATGCCATATCCTGTATCTTCATCCGATTGACCTTTTGACGCCGGTGGAATCCACACGGACGTGATGCCGGCAGCACGTAATTCAGGCGCCCGCTCTTTCAAGCGTTGCCAGTGCTTCCCATCATTCTCTACATGCCACTCAAAAAACTGCATCATCGTATGGTTACGTTCCATCTCTCTTCGCTCTCCCTTAGTTACTATAGTATGAATATTATTACAATATCTTTACTATTCCCCGGGGGAACAAAAATAAACGCTTCCCGTTTTTCAACGAGAAGCGTTCTACTGAATGGACCCTGCAGGGCTCGAACCTGCGACCGGACGGTTATGAGCCGTCAGCTCTAACCAGCTGAGCTAAGGGTCCTTAAGTAATAGTAGCGGCGGAGGGAGTCGAACCCACGACCTCACGGGTATGAACCGTACGCTCTAGCCAGCTGAGCTACACCGCCATGATGTATGTTTCTTACTCTTACTAGATTACGAGATGTGGCGAAACTTGTCAATATGCTATTTCAAAAAAATAAACAGCTGATTTCATTTTTTTGAAATCAGCCGTCATAAGAAAATCGTATTTCACTTAGTTCGTTAAAGCCGTCCGCTGTTCAAGGACGAGATCCGTGATGTTAACGGCGTGATCGCCAATTCGTTCGAGGTTTGACAAGAGATCGACGAAGATCATCCCTGCTTGTCCCGTACATTCGCCAGCGTTAACACGAAGGACGTGATGCTTCCGGAATGACCGTTCGAGTGCATCGAGTTTACCTTCGAGTTCTAGAACTTTGCGAGCTCGTGTGACATCATCCTCTTCGACAGCGCGTACGGCACAATCGACGATTTCTTGCGTCAAGGCATACATGTCATCAAGCTCTTTCTTCGCAGCTGATGTGAACTGAATTCGGTTGACGATTTGGAAATCGACTAATTCAACGATGTTTTCGACGTGGTCACCGATTCGTTCGAAATCATTGACAGCGTGCATCAGTAACGAGTGTTCATTTGATTCACGCTCTGATAAATCATGTGCCGCTACTTTAACGAGATAACTCGTGACTTCTGTATTTAAATGGTTGATCGCATATTCAATCTGCTCTGATTCTGAAACATCTTTCTTATCATGCGATTGCGTGTAACGGTGCGCTTTTGCAAGTGCGTCTTTCGAGAATTCTCCCATTCGCAATACTTCGAGCTTTGCTTGATTCAAAGCAAGTGCCGAAGATTGGTTCAAGATGTTCTGATCGAGATGACGCGGTTTCGAATCAATCGTCGTATCCGTACCCGGTACGATTTTTTGTACAAGCCATGCGATTTGCGCAATGAACCAACATTGAATCAACGTATTGACGACATTGAATGTTCCATGTGCAAAGGCGATTTGCATTTTTGGACCTAAATCAAGCGCGCCTGTGATCCAAGTAATGAAGCTTGAGAAGATTGGTAATGCAATCAAGAATAAAATCGTCCCGATAATGTTGAAGATGACGTGTGCCGCTGCTGTCCGTTTAGCTGCAATCGACGCACCAAGTGCTGCAAGTACTGCTGTGATCGTTGTTCCGATGTTATCACCGAACAAGACCGGAAGTGCTGCTTTGATATCGATCATGCCACCAGCGTACAACTCTTGTAAGATACCGATCGTTGCTGAAGACGATTGGACAAGAACAGTAAAGATCGTTCCGACGAATACACCAAGCAATGGATTATCCGACATCGATACCGTCAACTCACGGAACCAGACACTTGACTCGAGTGGAGCCATTCCGTCGCCCATCAATGTCAAACCATAGAACAATGCACCGAAGCCAAAGAAAATCTGTCCGATGTATTGAACCCGTTCTTTATTGAAGAAGAAGATCAAGAAAGCACCAATTGCGATTGCTGGAAGCGCAGCTTCCTTGACGTTAAAGCCGATGATGAAAGCCGTAATCGTTGTTCCGATGTTAGCCCCCATGACGACTCCGATTGCCTGTCGTAAATTCATCAGACCTGCACTAACGAGTCCGACAACGATGACGGTCGTCCCTGACGACGACTGTATCAAAATCGTGACGACGATACCCGCTAGGATACCTAACAGTGGATTTGTCGTATATTTATCGAGGATATAACGTAATCGGTCTCCTGCTGTTTTTTGGAGCCCATCTCCCATATACTTAATACCGAATAGGAAAATCCCGAGTCCACCTATGAAGGTGAAAATCATTTCCTGCAAATCATAGTTCATCTTGCCAGCTCCTTTATTTCATGTGGATTGATGTGTTTGTAAAGTTTATTTTCTCAACTCCCCCATTATGTAAAGGTCTGTTGAACTTGTAAATAGTTTTTGAGACATCCGTTTGTTAAGGTTTTATTAATCTGTACCATCACACATAAACCCTTTATCACCAATAAAAATTAAACAATTAAAATCTGTTATAAAACAGTAGAAAGAGTGATTCACTTGTCATTTTTACGTCAACTGATTAATTACTTACAAACTTCTTTAATTCCAAATCGTCCGTTTTTGCGTCTTCGTTTGGCAGATGTTTCCCTTTATTTTTGTGGATTAGCTTGGATTTCATTTTGGACGACGGTCATTGATTCCTTCTTTTTACAAAAAAACATCCCGATCATCGTTTGGTTCATCCTTCATTTCATCTTTATCGCAATCGCTGTATTACTTTACGTATTGTTTATGGCGTATCTAACGAAGGGGTTCGTCCGATTGTTACTTCCACGTCCGTGGGCGTATCGCCACACATTTCCTTACACGGTCGCAACGAATCTCTGGTCTTTCCCAATCGGTATGCTTCTATATCAACTCGATTATCTTCGCTTCGGAATCGGGATACTCGTAATCGGACACTTCGTCTACACATTAGTGCCATTATGGATCGCCCGTTCCTCGAAGCCGCGTTCTTCACGTAAACCTCAATGAGTATTAAAATCAGGCGTCCGACGGATTGACGGACGCCCTTCTTTCATTAAACAATTGTAAATGTTCAATTTTCGTTCTTGTTTCTCGATTTTTAGGGAATAGTTCGATATGATAGAAAAGGTAAACATAAACAATATGGCGGTATGCCACAAAAGGAGATTTTCGATATGCCGAAAATGGTCCATCGCTCTAAGACTCGTCCCGTTCGTGTAGGGGACCTTGTCATTGGTGGAAATAATGAAGTCATCATCCAAAGTATGACGACAACTAAAACACACGACGTCGAAGCGACAGTCGCTGAAATCCTACGCCTTGAAGAAGCTGGTTGCCAAATCGTCCGCGTCGCTTGTCCAGAAGAACGTGATGCGCTCGCACTTGCAGAAATCAAAAGCCGAATCAACATTCCGCTTGTCGTAGACATCCACTTCAACTATAAACTTGCGCTTATGGCAATCGAAGCTGGCGTCGATAAAATCCGAATCAACCCGGGTAACATCGGTCGCCGCGAAAAGGTCGAAGCCGTCGTTACAGCAGCAAAAGCAAAAAATATCCCAATCCGGATTGGGGTAAATGCCGGTTCACTTGAAAAGCATATTCTTGAAAAATATGGCTACCCAACTGCTCGTGGTATGGTCGAGAGTGCGTTGCACCACATTAAGATTCTCGAAGATCTCGACTTCCATGATATCATCGTCTCGCTTAAGGCATCAGACGTACAGTTGGCGCTTGAAGCGTATCAGCTCGCTTCTGAATCATTCGACTATCCACTTCACGTCGGAATTACGGAATCTGGTCCACTTCGCTCTGGTTCATTAAAATCAGCAGCGGGACTTGGAGCAATCTTGTCACGTGGAATCGGAAATACAGTTCGTGTATCTCTTTCAGCGGATCCTGTCGAAGAAGTAAAAGTTGCAAAAGAAGTCTTGAAATCATTTGGTCTCGCAGCAAACGCAGCGACATTGATCTCATGCCCAACATGTGGTCGGATCGAAATCGACTTGATGTCAATCGCTGCAGAAATCGAAGACTATATCGAAAACATCCAAGCGAACATCAAAGTTGCGGTTCTCGGATGTGCGGTCAACGGTCCTGGTGAAGCACGTGAAGCTGATATCGGTATCGCTGGTGCACGAAACGAAGGATTGTTATTCCGTCACGGAGAAATCATCCGTAAAGTACCGGAAGCAACGATGGTCGAAGAATTGAAGAAAGAGATCGATGCGATCGTTCTCGAAAAACAGGCTGAAAAAGAAGCCGAAAAAGCGAACCACGCATAAGTTGAAGACTCCTCCCTCGCGAGGAGTCTTTTTTCGTATCTCGATTTCGACTATGTTATACTAAGTGAAGAAAAATTTTTAGAACGTGGGTGACTGTAAATGAAAATTGGAATTGACATTGATGGAACGATCACACATCCATCCTCTTGCTTCACTTACATGAATAAATATCTCGGAACGTCGATTGACTTCAATCAGGCGTCCGAGTATGAATTGCATACGTACACTGATATGAATCAAATCGAATTTTGGGACTACATGGTGAACTCCGGTCACGAGACCGGCATTTATCGTGAATCCATCCCTCAAGAACATGTTCGCCACCACTTATGGAATTTGCGGAAGCAATATGACCTCCATTACGTAACAGCACGATCGGAG
This sequence comes from Exiguobacterium sp. s91, assembly GCF_018618915.1. NCBI lineage: Bacteria > Bacillati > Bacillota > Bacilli > Caryophanales > Exiguobacterium > Exiguobacterium sp. s91. Next base: position 2,007,443 of record NZ_JACSMZ010000001.1, read on the forward strand.
CTCGTTCGTCCTGTAACAGAAGAGTGGATCAAACAACACGAACTTCCTCTTGATTCCTTGATCATGACGGGATCACACGACAAAGTACAAGTCGTCCGTGATTTATCACTCGATTTATTCATGGAAGATCGATTAGAGAATGCTGTGCAGATCGCAGAAGACACATCGATTCCTGTAATCTTGTTCGACGCACCTTATAACCGTAAAGCCGTACCGAATAATGTCATTCGTGTCGCTTCATGGAATGAGGCCGTTCAAGAGATTCAAAAATTTGCACCGATTCGTTAAAACAGCCGATTAGGCTGTTTTTTCCATTTTTATGTCATTGTATGACTTGATATCGTACAATGACGATAGATTGAAACTTTGATATAGGAAGGGCTTCGTGATGCTTGCGACAGTGAATATCTTTTTTATTAATATCTGTATTATTTTTCTCGTTTCTACGTTCACCTTTTACCTACTTCGTGATCGTTTGCCAATTCAACCTGACTCAAAAATGTCTACTCGTCTCTATTTCGGACTTTCCAATGGTATGACTGGCATTCTACTTATGCATAATGCAATCGACTTAAATGGAGCATTGATTGATTTACGGTTATTACCACTCGCTTTGTCCGCTTTGTTTGGTGGTAATATCAGTATTGCCGTGACAGGGCTGATGCTCTTGATCTACCGATTCGTGATTGATAGTGGCGATTCACTAAACGCTCTGTTTAGTTCTGTCATCACACTACTTGGATTTCTAATACTTTCTTTTATTTGTCGTCGATTCATCAAACGGCAAGGGTATTTCTTTTCTGCCATCGTCACGGTCGGTTCCCTACTCGTACTCTCGCGATTGATTATGAGCAACTCCCCAGCGGATGCCTGGGGAACGATTTATATTCCATATTTCATTTTAACGATTGGTGGAGCCTTTTTGTTTTATCGTTTGTCTTCACTTCTTCAGCAGCATTTTGTTCTTTATTCTTATCAATCCTATCTTGCTTCGACCGATCAATTGACGCGGCTCGCGAACCGCCATGTCATTTTAGAAAAAGTCACAACGCTCGAAAAGAGTAAAGATTCTTGGGGAGTCATCTTGTTTGATTTGGATCACTTCAAGAATGTGAACGATACACATGGTCACGCGATAGGAGACGCTGTCTTGCGCCACTTTTCAATCTTATTGAACGAGCATTGTCCGGCACCCGTTACGGTCGGTCGATATGGTGGTGAAGAATTCATCGTCATCGTTCCAGACATCGAACTGCATCCTCCTGTCGTCCTAGCTGAAACAATCGTAACAGCCGTTCAGCAAACACCTTCCGTCATGCAAGATCATGCCGTATCCATTACGGTATCCGCAGGAATTGCTTACGCTCATCAACAACCAGCTGAAACAGTATTTAAGCAAGCGGATAGCGCTTTGTACAAAGCAAAAGCACAAGGACGAAATCAGTATCGCCTGTATCAATCGAAATGAATACTAAAAAGCCACTTCTCCTCCGAGCGATTCGGACTGAAGTGGCTTTTGTTGGTCAACGGACCGTTCCTTCATTCGTCTTTTGCAGTAGACAGATGATTTCTTCAAGTGGTACCGGTTTAGCGAAGAAATAACCTTGGAATAGATGAATACCGATTTCCTTGGCAATGCGTACTTCTTCTCCTGTCTCAACTCCTTCGACGATACATTCGACATGCATCGACTGGCTCAGTTGAAAAATCGACTCGAGGATGGATTGTCGTTTCTCCGATTCACCGATTTGTTCGATGAATTGCTTCGGAATCTTTAATTGACGTAACGGTAACAAACGCTCGAGAACATGATAGGATGCGTGACCAGTTCCGAAATCATCGAGTGACAACGGGAAATCGAGCGTTTTGATTCGTTTGAGCGCTCGATGAATCGATTGACTCTCGAAATCAAGTGACTGACTCTCTGTGATTTCAATTTTAATCTGTTGCGGTTTTAAGGCATACTTCAGTAGCGTTCGTTCGATGAACGGCATGAACGATTCACTCGTCAACTGGCGTGGTGATACGTTGACAGATAACGTAAACTCGTCTGGAACCAGATCGATCAATGCTTTGCGTGTCTTACAGCTTTCCTCAAAAATCCATTCTCCTAGACGAATGATTAAATCACTTTTTTCAGCAATCGGAATGAATACGGATGGTCGATCTGCTCCTTGTAACGAGGTCTTCCAGCGAACTAAGGCCTCAAGACCGATGAATTGCTCTGATTGAACATCGTATTGTAATTGATAAACCAGATGAAAATCCGTTTCGATGTTAGCTTGGGCTAGGGATTGTGCTGCTTTGACTCGTAATTCTTGATCCTTACGCCATTCTTGGTCAATACACATCACACGTTCGTTTTGTTGCGCTGCTTCTTGTAAGGCAGTCAATAATTGCTGCACCCGACGCTTTCGATTGTTGGTCGCCCCTTCGCCATTATCAATGACGATGGATATGTTGACATAGACATGATGCCCCTCGATTTCGTATGGTACAGAGATTTCTTGGCTCAATTCTTCCATCGCTTCCTTACACGCCACCTCGTCCGGCTTTTCCATGACGATCAATAACGTCCCTGCTTCAATCCGAGCAAAAGCTTGATAAGGAGGTAGTTGTCTCTTGAGTCGCTCGATACAGGCGCGTAGTACTTGTAACTGAATATCTTCTCCAAAATAACGTGCCAGCTCATAGTAGTTTTCTAAATGAATCCCGACAAAAATGAGCTGTTGTTCGGGTCTTGGAAAATCAATTTCGTTTAATCCTTGGCGATTCAAGACACCTGTTTCTTCATCACGTCGCGCCGTATCGTGTAATTGTATCGCAAGGTCATTTAACCGATTTAAATTGCGAATATGCAAGTGATTGATGACAAGCGCAATCGATACGCCAATCACAATCATGCCAATCCGTCCATAATGGTCTGTCGGATCAATTTCTACCGTCACGGTATCGGCATTCCACATGACATACAAACTAGTTGCGATGGCAATCGCGATGGCGTACCACATCATGATTCGTTGATACGAGATTAAAGCGATCATCAAAAACAAAAAGCTACTTGCCCAAACGGTAACTGCCGCATAAGGTAAAAAGCTAATCGATGTAATCGGAACGACGAGCAACATCAAAGACAATAAGTGCGTTTGCAAAACGGTTTCCATTTTGCGACGACTAATATAAAAAATAAATAGACCCATGACGATTAAAAATGAAATGATGACAGAACGACTCAAATACGCATTCTTAATTGTCTCTTCTGTCGTCGTATAAATGATCAAAGCACCAACGAACATCATGAATAAGGCAAAATTTCCAATCCACCATTGTTGTTTCCGAACGATATCCTCCATGCTTTCCCCCTCCTTTCCGTCTGATTTTCCGTATAAAGGTTTCGACATCGCTTGATGATACTCCTGTCAAATGGAATGTGTCAATTCTTTCCTAAAAAGAAAAGTCTTCCCTCATACGTATCGTGGAAGACTTTTCTTTCAAATTGATGTTTTTATAGCTCGACTCTTCCTAACTCCTCGATGACATCCGTTGCTAGCAAGCTGCTCGGATGCATGTGTCGTTCGACTTGTCGAGAAGCACGTGCATACCACTCCGCTCCTTGCGCTAGTGTTCTTTCGATATCTCCTGTTGGATGTTGTGCAAGAAGGCTGGTTAATATACCAAACAGCGTATCCCCACTTCCTCCTTTGGCGAGACCACTTGATGCACCAGAGACGACGAATCCGCCTCCATCTGGTTTCGCGATTAAGATGACATGGGACTTCAAAACGACAGTTACTTGATGCAAGATGGCATAGTCGGTTGCCTGACCAAAAAGATCATCTTGAATACTTGCGACACTCTGGTTCGTCATCCGGGCGAATTCACCGATATGCGGTGTGACGATGATTGGCGCGGTTCGTTCAGGATAACTTTCTTTTACTAAAGCTGCAGCATCTAGTACAACCGGCAAATCACTCTCAAGCAGATAGTCCACCCATGTTTCGACTGCCTCTTGCGATAATCCGGGACCGATTCCAACTGCTGAGATGGAGGGGAGCATCTCCTGAATTGCTGGTAATGTCTGATCAATGACCATCGCTTCCGGCGCTTGGACGATGATTCCATGTTTCGCAAGTGCCGTCGTTGCCACTTGTAGTTTACCGACTCCTGTTCGTAAGGCTGCCCGTGTCGCGAGTTGGATGGAACCCGGCATCGTCTCACTTCCACCAATCAATAGAGCCGTCCCGTACGTTCCTTTATGACCGTATGGTTCCCGCTTGAACAAGGCGGTCACACCATTAGGTGATACGCGCCATTCACCAAATGTCGGTAATCCGATATCAATCGTTTCTGATTCGCCATAAAACGGTGCTGTCCGTATTAAAAAGGCAGATCGTTTCATTGCATGCAGTTGAAATGTCACGTCTGCGCGAACCGCTGTCTCCTTAAATTCCGTTGCGTGATCCGTCGGTACTCCGCTCGGCACATCCACTGCATAGATACGTGCCCCTTGTCGCTTTTGTTCCGATACGAATTCACATTGCGCTTCGAACACCTGATTCACCCGCTTTGGATCAAATCCTGTTCCATATAAGGCATCTAGAATGACATCATATTGACCACACGGTTGTTCGGTCACGAGTCCAAACGCTTCTGCATAATGGACATGAACGATAGATGTATCCGAACGATTCTCTCCAAATGGTGCATGTAGTGTGACATCAAATCCGTCGCGTATCAATTCGCGTCCAATGACATACCCATCCCCACCGTTATTGCCTGTCCCACATAAAATCAAGATTCGCTCCGTCTTCCTATGACGCTCTTTGATACGTGTTGCGATGTGACTTCCAGCTCGTTCCATCAGCACTTCAAGTGGCAGTCCGGATGTCCGTGCCCACTCATCGATTTGTCGCGCTTCTTGTGTATCATAAATCATCTTCTCATCACCTCTGTTCGACTATTCCCGTTTTGAACAGGACTAGTCTTTTAAAACGCAAAAAGAGGACGCCCGACCGGGCATCCTCTTTCATTTAAGATGTCATGCGTTGACAATTCGCACAGCGTCCATAAATTTCGAACTTATGATCCTCAACTTCAAAGCCAGTCTCTTGGACCGGAGAAACCCATTCCATCGGACAGACATTCAATGTTTCCGTCTTGCCGCAGATTCGGCATATCAAATGATGATGATGGTGTCCTGAAGCACAAGCTGCTCGGTATTTCATCTCACCGTCTAATTCCGTCACTTCTAATAAGTCGATTTCCGAAAAGTCATTCAAGTTTCGATAGATTGTATCATAACTTAACGAAGGATGAGACGTTCGAAGAGCTTCTGCTACTTCCCGCGCACTGACATAACGATTCACTTCAAACAGATACGATAGCAAATCGAGACGCTTCGGTGTCATTTTAAACCCGGAAGCCTTCATGCGTTCACGCGCTTGTTCGATGTTCGTCTTCATGTGTTTTCCCTCCTATCCAAAAACGTTCCAACAGCATCACGATGATCAGCTCAAGTACCGCAAGCAAGACGATCATTCCACCTGGTGCTAAATCGAACTGATAGGCCAGGATGAGTCCGAGTACTGTCGCAACCTCACCAAATATGATAGCTAAAAAGATCGTCGCCTTAAAACTCTTCGCAATTCGAAGTGCTGCCGCAACCGGTAACGTGATTAAGCTTGAGACAAGCAAAATCCCAACGATTCGCATACTGATCGCAATGACAAGCGCAACGACGATCATAAAGAGAATATGCACTAAGCGAAGGCGAATCCCGGAAACGCGCGCCTGCTCCTCGTCAAAGGAGAGGAACAACAATTCCTTATAAAAGGCAAAGACGAAGATGACGACGACGACCGTCACGATAAGAATCGTGTACACATCCGTCAAGGCGACAGCCGAGACCGTTCCAAACAAGAAGGAGACGAGATCCATTGAAAAGCCGTTCGCGAGACTGATGAATGTTGCTCCAAGCCCCATCCCCGTCGCCATGATGATCGGGATTGCGAGTTCTTGGAAATGCTTGTACTTCGCACGCAACCAATCGATCGTCAGTGCCGCGATGACCGACGTCACGATTCCTAAATACAGTGGATTCAAGTCCGCTAATTGTGCGACCATTCCAGAGATCAATAGACTGAGCGCAATTCCGGCAAGGGTGACGTGTGATAGTGCATCTGCGATCAAGCTCATCCGCCGGACGACGACGAACGAACCGATCAATGGTGCCGTGAATCCGATCAGAATGGCAGCCACTAAAGCGTACTGTAAAAACTTTAACGTCATGAACGCTTCAATCATTGGACACTCTTCCCTTCATGAACGAGGACACGTCCCGGAACCGGATAGAGGGAGCGGATCGTCTGTTCATCTAGTTCCCAGTATTCCTTGATGCCACAGTTACACCCTAAACGTCCATCGACCAGATGAATCACATCCGTGACAAGTTTACTGACGAAGTGAATATCATGCGTGACAAGAACGAATGTCCGGCGCTTATCTCGACGAAGTTCTTCTAAGATCTCATAAAATTCTTTCACGTATCGCTGATCGACACCAACGGTTGGTTCATCCAAGATCATTAAATCAGGATCGTTGACGAGCGCACGTGCGATGAAAACACGTTGTTGTTGACCACCGGATAGGTCGCCGACTTTTGAATCGCGTCGCTCCCACATTCCGACCGTTTCGAGGGCCGTTCGTACTTTGTCTCGATCGTCGCGAGATAAGCGACGAAAGAGTCCTTTTTTGGCGTACAGTCCCATCTCAACGACTTCTGCGACAGTCACCGGAAAACCGGAGTTGAACGCTGCCGCTTTTTGCGAAACATAGCTAATCCGCCACCATTCATTGAATTGTGATTGGGATTGTCCAAATAAACGAATCGTTCCTTTCGGTTGCAATAACCCTAATATACATTTGATCAGCGTCGATTTTCCGGATCCATTTTCCCCGACAATGGCTAAAAATTGTCCTTGCTCGACCTGAAACGAGACTTGATTCAACACCCGACGATCTGGGTAATCATAGCTGACTTGATCAATCTCGATGATTGGTGTTTCCATTTATTTTCACTCCTTCCGTTTTCGTAAAACGGAATAATTACGCCTTAATCAACTGTCTTATTATAGCGCCCGCCAATTATTGGTGCAACTCTAGCAACTTCCTATCCTCCTTAGAAAACATTCAAGGTACAATAAAGAAAGAAGCTAGCTGTTTCCGGCTTGTTCAGAGAGGGAATTCTTTTAGTGCACGCATCGCAGAGAGGAGTCGGAGTCATTTGAAACAAGAACTTGCAGTCATCGATATCGGTTCCAACTCGATTCGTTATGTTATCTTCCATCCGATCGCTTCTGGTCGCTATATCGAGAAGATTAATATTAAAGTCGTCGCCCGGTTATCTGCTCACATCAACGAGGATGGAGCACTCGATGATGAAGGCATCGCCTTACTCGAAGAAACGTTACATCGTTTTTATGAAGTTGGTGTCACCCATGAAGTCGAAGAAACGATCTGTGTCGCGACAGCAGCCATCCGTAATGCAACGAACCGAGATGCCATCGTTGAATCCGTTACAGAAAACACGCCTTTTTCCATTCAGGTTCTGACAGATGAACAAGAAGCATACTATGGCTATTTTGCCATCATCAATTCGACCTTCCTGACTGATGGCTTTTCTGTCGATATCGGTGGTGGTTCCATGGAAGTCACCTTGATTGAAAATCGCGAAATGGTGGCGTATCACAGCTTTCCATTTGGTGCCGTCACCTTGACACGGCAATTCGTTTCGGACGAGACACTAAGTGCCAGCGATAAGAAGAAATTGGTGAAATTCCTACGGGAACAATTCGAATCGATTCCATGGCTGAGTGATAAAAAGCTTCCTTTAATCGGTGTCGGTGGTTCTGCCCGAAATTTCGTTCGGATCCATCAGTCGAATCAGGACTATCCCCTTCGAAGTATTCACCAATATCAAATCAAAGCGAAAGAACTCGCGAAGATGGTCGACGATCTCGAAGGAAAGTCGGCGAAACAACTATCGAAAATCGAAGGACTCTCAAAAGATCGAATTGATATCTTCCTGCCGGCATTGATTGCGATTCAAGAGTTAGCCCATCACATCGAAGCGGAAGAATTCGTAATGAGTAATCTCGGTCTTCGCGAAGGTCTTGTTTACGAGTTCGATGTGCAGGACGAAGCATACCGTCGGATTGAAAACGTACGTGAGCAAAGTCTCTATCAGCTCGAAAGCGACTATAAGGTCAATCGAGATCGTGCGTCATATATTGGAACACTCGCCAAATCGATGTACCGGCAGCTCGTCACGCTCGACTTGATTTCAGAACGCGCGTCTGATCTACGACTGCTCGATTCAGCAAGTCGCTTATTTTATTGTGGACAATACATTAATCCAGATACACGATCGGACCAGACGTTCTACCTGTTGACGAATACCGAATTGAATGGCATGACGCACAAGGATCGCGTTGCTCTCTCGCTCGTCAGTTCCTATTCTTCTGCCAAACGGATGAACCAGCTTGCGAAACCTTTCAAGGACTGGTTTACGGAAAAATCGCTGGATCGCTTCGACCTACTTGGATCTCTCCTCAAATTAAGTCATGCGCTCGACGTGACGGAGCGAAAAGCTGTCGATCATTTGGAACTGTTCCTTGAAAAGGATCAACTCCAATTCGTCCTCGATACAGGGGATCATGATTATGGATTCGAAGTCGAAAAAGCGGAAAAACAAAAGAAACACCTGGAACGAATCATTGATTGTACGATTACCTTCGAAACGAAAGGAGATCTTCCTTCATGAAGCTCGACATACCTGAACATTTCAATAATCGTGAGCTCAGCTGGCTCCAGTTCAACAAACGTGTGCTGGATGAAGCGTTTGACACACGCAATCCGCTAATGGAACGTTTTAAGTTTCTCGGTATCTTTAGTTCCAATCTAGACGAGTTCTATATGGTACGAGTCGGTGGTTTAAAGGATGAAGTACTCGCCGGGTTCAATAAACCAGAAAATAAACAACAGATGACACCCAAACAACAGTTACGTGCAATCGCAGCGAAAACAAAAGAGTTAGTCGATCGGCAATACGAAGCATTTCAAGCAATCAATCAGACGTTATCCGATGAAGGCATTACATTCTTGAAATACGACGCTCTGACTTCGGAACAAACGACCTATGTAAAATCCTTTTTCCGTGAACAAGTCTTTCCGGTACTCACGCCCGTTGCCGTCGATGCCTATCGTCCGTTCCCGATGCTCTCGTCAAAGTCACTCAACATTGCGACGGTGCTTGAGGCAGAAGACGGGACAAAACGAAATTTGGCGCTCGTACAAGTACCTGCTGTCTTGCCACGATTCGTCGATTTACCGGTAGAAGATGACGAGACGACGGCTGTCATCTTACTCGAAGACGTCATCATCGCCTTCATCGATAGTCTATTCAAAGGTTATCGTGTGTTGTCTGCCATGCCGTTTCGAATTACGCGTAATGCCGACCTTCCGTTTCATGAGGAAGGTACGCATGATTTATTAAAGCTGATTGAAAAAGAATTAAAAAAACGGCGTTGGGGAGTCGCCATTCGACTCGAAGTTCAAAAAGCTGCCATCAATACCGAACTGCTCAACATGTTACGCGATGTACTCGATTTACAGGAACGCGACATCTTTGCCGTGGATGGTCCGATTGATTTAACGTTCTCCTTTGCCTTCTACAGTCAAATCGGTATTGAATATGATCATTTGATTTATCAGACGATCATGCCGGTCGACCCACCGGCACTCGATAGTTCAAAAAATCTGTTTAATCAATTACTCGAACGCGACTATCTCTTGCATCATCCGTATCATACGTTTGATCCTATCGTCCGGTTCATCGTCCAAGCGGCGAATGACCCGAACGTCCTTGCCATCAAACAAACACTTTATCGCGTATCTGGTGATTCTCCGATCATCAAGGCCTTAAAAACGGCAGCGGAGAACGGGAAACAGGTCACCGTTCTCGTTGAACTGAAGGCTCGATTCGACGAGGCGAAGAACATCGAGTGGGCGAAGCAACTAGAAAAGGTCGGCGCCCATGTCATTTACGGATATAGTGATTTAAAGACACACTCAAAGATCACGCTCGTCGTCCGACTCCACGAAGGCAAGATTCAGCGTTTCGTCCATCTTGGTACCGGCAATTATAATGATTCGACGGCGAAACTATACACGGACGTCGGATTATTGACCGCTCGGGAAGAGATCGCCGAAGATGCGACGAACTTCTTCAATTGGTTATCCGGATACGGGGAACAGCCAGAATGGAACGTCATTCAAACTTCACCGAACGCAATGCTTGAGAAGTTCCTGTCATTGATTGATGAAGAGATTCATCATCATAAAAAGCACGGAAATGGTCGAATCGTTGCCAAGATGAATAGTCTAACGGAAAAAGACATCATTTTACGGCTTTACAAGGCATCGCGCGCCGGTGTCCAAGTCGAACTCATCGTTCGGGGCGTCTGTTGTCTGCGTCCTGGCATTCCAGATGTTTCGGAGAACATTCGCGTCATCTCGATTGTCGATCGTTACTTGGAGCATTCACGCATCTTCTACTTCCATCACAACGGTCAGGATTTGATGTATGGATCAAGCGCGGACTGGATGACACGCAACATGCGAAAACGGATTGAAATCTTGTTCCCGATCATGGACGAAGAACATAAGGAGTATTTAAAGGATTGCCTGGCCCTCGCCCTGGCTGATAATGTGAAGTCGCGTGAGCAGGCAGCGGATGGATCTTATCATTACGTGAAGGACGGAAAACAGAGCTGTGAATCCCAGTTGCTGATTCAAGACTATACGAGCGGCAAACTCAAACAAAAACCTAGTTTTACAACTCCATTAACACAAAAGTGGATCACGATCGAAAAGAAAGAGGACAAAGTCATTCTTGATCAAAATGCTACATGATGTTGGTCATGTTTTACCACGTACTCTACTTCAAATGCTGATTTACAGCAGAAAGGACGAAATGTATGCTTCAGCAAATCTTATTATCCCTTCTCGCCGGCGTCATCTGCGGCGTCGTGTTCACAGCACTGAAACTGCCGATTCCTGCCCCACCTGTTTTTCCAGCCGTCGTCGGAATCTTCGGTGTCTTCCTTGGGATGAAAATCTATCTATTTTTAGTAGAACGCTTTTTCTAATCCAATCAAAAAAAGTTCTCTTTGCTGCCAGCGCAGAAAAGAGAACTTTTTTTGATTCTTTTTAAGGTTTTAATGATTAAATGTCGATCGTGGGAGCTCTGCTTGAATAGGAAAAGATTTTACTCACTCTCTTCCGTTGCTGCTGCCGTATCCACCGCATGAAGCATCTGTTGATGTAACCATCGGTGACAGGTCGGGCAAACCGTCTGATATCCTTCTGGTGTCAAATGCCATTCCAGTAACGACTGCCTAGACTCCTCACAATGCATACATTGACGCGCGACTTGTTCCAGATGATTTCGCTCCTTGAAGCGCTCGATTCGACGTTGTTTAGATTGTTCGAGTGTCAGTACATCCGTTTCGAAATACCCATACTGCCATGAATCAAGCAGACGCGTGCGAAACACGCCTTCGACCGGTCCAGTTTCAAGACCAAGTTGATCGAGTGGTCGTCCAAGTAAGGGATGACGTAAATCCACACTGATGAGATCAAGGCACACATATGACCCTTCTGAGTCGTCAGCATTCGTCAACCAAAATGGATCTTCTGGACGTGTCGTATACTCGGTGAACAAGGCTTCAGCATACGCCATGATACCGTCAGTCGTCGCAAGAAACACCTCTTCTCCCTCTACCAGTTCTGCCGGCAAATAAAACGGTTCCTTTGTTTCATAGTAGTGGACAACAGCTTGTCGTATCGCAAAACTAGTCTCATCAACGACGAGTATATGACACATCACAGACACCCCTTTATGAGTTATTCGACTGGTGCTCCTAGAATCGGTAGACGCCAGTCTGCATCAAACGCACCCGAACGTAACATATCGATTTCTTGTTTATACGGTGCCACTTTTTTCTTTGGATCGAGACCAATGTATGGCGTCTCTAAGATTTTCGGTAAATGTGCCAGAGCAGGATGATGCACGACACGATGTAAGGCATCAAATCCAATCTCACCAAAACCAATATTTTCATGACGGTCCTTTCGAGCACCACGGATATTCTTTGAGTCATTCACATGGATGACACCAAGACGATCCAGTCCAACGATCCGGTCGAATTGTTCAAGAACACCATCTAAGTCGTGCACGATATCGTATCCTGCATCATGCACGTGACATGTATCGAGACAGACGGACAGACGATCATGATGTGTGACGCCTTCGATGATTTGAGCAAGTTCCTCGAAGGTTTTTCCGATTTCCGATCCTTTTCCAGCCATCGTCTCAAGCGCGATCTTGACCTGTTCGTCACCTGTCAGTACTTCATTGAGTCCTTCGACAATCCGTTTGATTCCGATTTCTTCCCCAGCACCTACATGCGCACCAGGATGTAATACGATGTGTTGCGCCTTTTCAAGCGCTTCTGCTCGTTTAATTTCTGCTGCTAAAAACGAAACGGCGAGTTCGAATGTCTCGGGTTTCGTCGTATTCCCTAAGTTGATGATATACGGCGCATGCACGACGATTTCCTCTATTCCATTAGCACTCATATGTTGCAATGCTTCTTGAATCCGTAACTCTTCCATCGGCTTACGGCGTGTATTTTGAGGTGCTCCTGTATAGACCATCATCGTCGTTGCACCGTAAGATGCCGCTTCCTCACTTGCACCTAACAGCATTTTTTTCCCCGAAACGGAGACGTGTGAACCTATTTTCATATTCTTTTCCACCTTTCTCTTTTTACAGTGTACCAAATCTTAAAAACAACAAGACACCCGAAAAATGTTTTTTCATTTCACGGGTGTCATCAATGGAATTATTTTGATTTGCGTGCGTTTTCTTTACGTTGCGCGCGACCGACACCACGTTGTTCTTTGATGCGTTCACGTTTTGCTGTTTCTTTCAACTTATATTGATGCTTCTTCTTATAACCTGGTTTAACGCGCTTTTTCGCTTTTGCTGCTTCACCCGACAGACGACTATGCGCTGTCTTCGAGACAGCAGTTTTCATGTGCGGCTTCGCACGACGACGTTCTTTGACCTCGACGATTTGACTGCCTTTGACATCAACGTTCGTGAATTGAATGCCACGGTCCTCTAAGCGATTGATCATACCGTTCTCGTGATCTTCAAACAATGTGTATGCCAATCCATCTTGATCGACGCGACCTGTCCGACCGACACGGTGGACGTAGAAGTCTAAATCTTTTGGAATACCATGGTTGATGACGTGTGAGACACCTGAAATATCAATTCCGCGTGCTGCAAGATCCGTCACGATGACGTATTGATACTTCGCATCGTTGATTTCTTTGATGGCTTGTTTACGACGACGTGCCGGAAGATCTCCGTGAAGGGAACCAACGTTCAGTCCTGCTTCTAGGAACAAAGCTTCGACTTCGATTGCTTCTGCTTTTGTATTCGTAAAGATTAGACAGATATACGGATTCAGCGCTTTCGCGACTTTCAACGTCAATTGTGAGCGCTCACGATGCTTGACCGGAATCGTATGGTGAACGATTTTCTTCGCTGTCTGTTGTTTTGGATCCACATGCGCATAACGCGGGTTGTTCATGTATTTTTTCAAGAACGGTTGCAATTTCTCAGGAATCGTTGCTGAGAAGACCATCATCTGAAGCTGTTCTGGAAGAGCTTGCGCAATCCGGTCAACTTCTGGCAAGAAGCCCATGTCGAGCATTTGATCCGCTTCATCGATAACGTAGTGCTTCACGAAATGTGGTTTTAAAGCCTGTTCTTTGAATAGGTCTAAAATACGTCCCGGTGTTCCGATAACGATTTGAGGTGAGACTTTCACACGACCGATTTGACGTTCGCGATCCATTCCACCTGTAATAAGACTCGTCTTGATGAAGTCTGGTTCCTTCACGAGTAACGATTTCAGTTCTTCATGAATTTGCCAAGCAAGTTCGCGCGTTGGAGCAACGATGATTGCTTGTAATTCTTGAAGCTTTGGATCGACGTTTTGAACGATTGGAAGAAGGAACGATAACGTTTTTCCTGTTCCTGTTTGTGATTGACCGATGATATCGCGTCCCTTTACTGCAGCTGGGATGATCCGCGACTGAATGTCGGTCGGTTTTGTGATGCGGGCGTCATCGAGTGCTTCGATGACGAACGGGTGTAATTGATAATGGCTGAATCCATTCATGAATTGACACCGTCCTTTCCTTATTTGCTGAGGCTTCTGCCTCTCGATTAGTTCAACATGGTTATGGGTCTACTACCGTCATACAGATAGGAGTACGTATAAAAACGAGTTGGAATCTTTTTGTTTTTCGTATGAAGCTTCAATGCACTGAAGGCGACTTTCATCATCTCATCAGCACTCTGGACGACCGTCGCATCCATCGATTTCATGTCAACAGCTTCTAATATAGCACGATTCCCGTCTATGCCGACAATTATTTTTCCTTTGATACCTGCTTTTTTCAATGCTTCGAGGACACCTAGCGCAATATCGTCATTGTGACAATAGATGGCATCAAACGGAATTCCCGACTCAATCACCTGTGTCATGACCTGTTCTGAAGTGACGGGGTCGTAATCCCCATTCACGGATTCGACGATTTCAAGTTCCGGCTCACGCTCAAGACCAGTCAAAAATCCCCGGTGTCGTTCATTCGTCGTATTGACGTTTGCCGTACCCGCGACTTCAATGATGTCGGCCGTAGCTCGTCCCGTCTGCTTGATGCGTTCGTGTTTGATGAATGAGGCAAGCTGTTCCCCGATCAATTGGTTATTCGAGGTAATCGAACTGACGACTGCATCGGAGCGAATCAATCGATCGATCGCGAAGACCGGAATCCCAGCACGAGCTGCCTCTTCTAACGTACTAGCAATATAGACATCATCAAGCGTCGTCACGAAGATTGCATCTACCTTCATTCGAATGAACTCTTGAATTTGCTCGCGTTCATTGATGCGTGAATTATGAGACGTCGCGACGACTGCTTCGTATTTATTTAGTTTGGCTTGTGTCTTGAACGCATCGACGAGCCGTTGCGCAAATTCATGTTTATCATTGACGATCGTGAAGCCGACGAGATGACGGCGTGGACTCGGATCCGGATTGACGAATAAATTGGAAATGAACAAAACGGATGAAATCCAAACAATCAGGGCGAATAACCAGGCCTTATTGAATTTCATTCCGTTTGCTCCTTTCGAGGTAAGTGGACTTGAATCGTCGTACCGACACCCGGCTTACTATCAAAGATCATCTTGCCTTTATGATCACGAACGATTTGTTTCGACATGAAGAGTCCAAGTCCATTGCCATCGACTTTTGATGTCTTGAACGCTTGACCGACATGATCAATCTGATTTCCATCCATCCCTACCCCATTATCCTGAACAATGAAGACGACTTCTTCTGGATAAACGTGGACATGCAGATGACAGATTCCATCCGGTCCTTTAAACGCGACAGCTTGAAGGGCATTTCGAACACAGTTTGCTAAAATCTGCAAAATCCCCTCTTCTGATGCATAAATCTTTGGCATGAAGGACGGTGTATAAATCTTGCAGTCCGCTTCGTAATGATGAGCTTCCGCTTCTAAGATATATGTCAGCTTCTTCATTAAATCATTCATATCAATCGTCGTTTTTTGAAGTGCGTTGTTTTCGCCTTTCGATAAATCAAGCATCGTTTGAATCATGCCATTTGCTCGATCCAGTTCCGATAAGGCGAGAATCAACATTTCTGGATCACGATCCTTTTCTGCTGCTAACAACTGTAACGTCATCTTGACTGGCGTTAGTGGATTGCGGATTTCGTGGGCAATTCCTGCTGCTAGTTGACCGAGTGATGCTAATTTTTCTTGATGTAACATCGTTTGTTGTTGACTCAACTGCTCAAGGCGCGCATTTTCCATCCGTTGAGCGTACTCGTTATAGGCAGCAACGAGTGTCTTGACTTCGTTTGATCCGGCACGCTCGAGAACAATCGGTTTGGGTGAGGTGCTTTTCTCGATCTTCTTCACAAGTTCAAGCATCGGTGCTGTCAATTGTTTTGACATCAAATAGCCGACGATCAGACTGAGGACGAGCGTCAAGGCAGCGATGATCAAATACTGTTGCCGTGTCGTGTAGACTGGTTCATAAAAGACGCTTCGTGGCGTTCGAACGAGAATCTTCCAATCCGTCACCTTCAAATCTTTCGCGAAGTAATACATGTCTTGGTTCGTACTAAAAATCTCAGAAGGTTCTACCGACTGAAACGCACGTTCAATGACACTTTTCGATAATAAGCGTTCTTCATCCGGTACTAGATTACTAGATGTGGCTAACAATTCTTTTTTACTATTGAATAGGTAGGCGATCGTCTGATCGTCAAATGATTCAAGCGAATTCCGAAAAACGATCGAGTTCATGACACTTAACCCACCACCAAAGACACCGACGCGTTCATTGCCGTCTCGAACCGGAACGAACATATAGGTGACAGCATCTGATTCCATCGTATACAGCTTACTCATATGAAAGTCCGTACTCGTCAACGTTTGCAAGAATTCATCGTCTTTTAGGATCGTACTGTTTTCTATACGTCGATCCTCACTTGAGAACCAAGTGACTTGCTTCGTCTGTCGATCAAAGTAGAAGAAACTCTTAAATCCTGTATCGATGTCTAATAGATTCGATTCTTCAATTTTTTGTTTCAGCTTGTCGGGGTTTTTGACATTCAACTGCAAGCTCATGATCTCTTCATGCAGATTCCCGACATTGTCGCGAATCGCATTTCCTGAGACCTCGACACTCTTCTCGCTCTGTTTCTCTGTTTGTTGCTCGACGCGGGAAATCGTGACCCGGTCCGCAGTGAAGGCAAGCGCTGAAATGACAAGACAAATCAGGATGAATAAGACGGCGGTGATTTGAAAAAAATACGACCGCATCATTTTCTTAGACTCCATCCCTTCGCCTCCCTTTTGAATAATTGACAACTTCATTAGTATAGCATGTTCTGTGGATGAAACAGACTCCTCTATTTTCATTCAGCTTCAATCAATGGTACACTCTAACTAATCATTCTTTTTCACAAAGGGAGAATCCATAACTATGCTAGTAAAAAAAATCAGCCCCCGCGGCTATTGTTACGGTGTCGTCGATGCAATGAAACTTGCACAACAAGCGGCATTGAATAAAGACTTGCCACGTCCGATCCATATTTTAGGGATGATCGTCCACAACGCTCACGTGACACGTGAGTTCGAAAATATGGGTGTCATCACTGTCGATGGTCCCGATCGCCTCGAAGCGTTAGAGACGATTCAAGAGGGTACTGTCATCTTTACCGCACACGGCATCTCACCTGCAGTTTATGCACGTGCTGCTGAGAAGAACTTACATGTCGTCGATGCAACATGTCCTGACGTGACGCGTACGCACGATTTGATTCGTCAAGTCGTCGCGGATGATTATGAAGTCATCTACGTCGGCAAACACGGACACCCGGAACCTGAAGGTGCAGTCGGTGTAGCACCAGAGCATGTGCACCTCATCGAAAAAGTCGAAGATATCGATGAACTCCCGCCACAGCTTGCCCACAAAAAAATCATCGTCACGAATCAGACGACGATGAGCCAATGGGATGTCCAAGCTTTGATGGAACACGTTCGTAAAAAATATCCGCATGTAGAAGTACACAATGAAATCTGTAACGCAACACAAGTCCGGCAAGAAGCGGTGGCTGATCAAGCAGGAGATTGCGATCTCGTCATCGTCGTCGGTGATCCGCGTTCGAACAACTCGAATCGCCTAGCACAGGTATCCTTCGATATCGCAGGAACTCCAGCGCATCGGATTGGTGATTTAACGGAACTTGATTTGACTTGGCTTGAGGGTGTGACTCAAGTTGGTGTCACATCAGGTGCATCAACGCCAACACCAATCACGAAAAAGGTCATTGATTTCCTCCAACAATATGATCCTGCTGATATCAGTACGCATGACAAGACACCATTCCTTGAATTACGACGCATCTTGCCTAAAGTTAAAGTACTTTAATCATTACAATCGATACAGCAAAACCGAGTCGCGATCCTCATTCGCGACTCGGTTTTTTTGTTATGGAATATGACGATATCATCGACGTATTTCATTCGATTCATCATAAAAACTGAAACGGATTCGTATTCGCTGTTGAAATCAGCAGCTCGACATCGATTTTTTTCTGTTCGAATCGACGCTTCAATTCGTTGACGACGCCTTCCTTCATAACCGACTCCACATGATGTCCCGGATCGACGACTGCTAGTCCAAGTGCCATCGCATCATGCGCCACATGGAAATAGAGATCCCCTGTCACAAGGACATCTGCTCCCGCAAATGCTGCAGTCGAGACGTACTTATTGCCGTCACCACCAAGTACTGCTACTTTTTGGATGTGGCGTGATTCGTCTCCGACGAAGCGTAAGTTTTGTACACCAAACGCGTCGCGAACATGCTCTGCAAATTCCCGCAACGTCATTGCTTCCGGTAACCGACCAATCCGTCCAAGACCAAGTGATGTTGCCGGACGTTCTTGACGAATGAGATCATAGGCGACTTCCTCATATGGATGAGCCTGTTTCATCGCTCGAATGACTTGTTTCTGATTCAGTTCCGTGACGATCGTCTCGATTCGGACTTCTGAAACGCGTTCGAGTCGTCCTGCTTCACCGATATACGGGGTAGCTTCCGTCAACGGTCGGAATTGACCCGTTCCATTGACGTGGAATTGACAATCACTGTAGTCTCCTTCTTTTCCTGCTCCCGCTTGTGCAAGGGCTGTTGAAACATGCTCTACAGCCTCAGTCGGTACGAAGACACTTAGTTTATATTGTGTGTTTTCAAATGTCGGAGCTAGTACTTCACAAGACTCAAGACCAAGCGCATCTGCCATCCAGTCATTGACCCCGCCTGGTGTCACGTCAAGGTTCGTATGCGCAGCATACACCGCAATATCGTGTTTGATACATTTTGTGACGATCCGTCCTGTTGCAGAACGATCCGTCACATTTGCTAACTTACTAAAAATCGGTGGATGATGCGCGATAATGAGATCGACCTTCTTTTCAATTGCTTCATCGACGACAGACTCCAAGACATCAAGTGTCACGAGCACACGTTTGACGTCCTTGTTCAATGTTCCGATTTGTAGACCAATCGGATCACCTTCGAGTGCGAATTTTTTCGGAGCAAATGCTTCAAACTGCTCAATGATATGGTTCCCATTCGCCATTAGTTCGTCACCTCTTCCATCTTTTGAATCAATCGTTCGATGGCTTCGATTTTTTCAGATAAAACCTCCGTTGCTTGCCCTTGTTTCATCTGAGCTAAGATATACTCTCGCTTTTGTTTTTCAATCTGCCATTTTTCAATGAATTCTGGTGCACGTTCCCGCATTAACTGTGGTCCAAAGAACAATTCCCACTGACGTGTTGTTTCGTCCTCTGAGTAAAGTGTTTCATCTCCACGTTCTGCAACGAGAATTTCATAGATCTTTCCGTTCTCCTCGACAATGGCTTCAGACAATAACGCATATGAATTCGTCAGCAACCACTTCCGAACATCGACTGCATCGACATTCGGTTGAAGAATCAAGCGTTCCTCACCTGACAACCGATCTTTTCCTTCCTCAAGGATAGAGGCAATCAGCGTTCCGCCCATTCCCGCAATCGTAATCGCGGTTGCTTCGCCCGGTTTCAAAACCGATAAGCCACTTCCTAAACGGACATCAATCTGTGATTCAAGACCAACAAGCGCCACTTGTCCTTTTGCCGCTTCCATCGGTCCCTCATTCACCTCTCCTGCAATCGCACGCTCGATTTTCTTTTGTTGTACACAAAAACAAGGTACGAATGCATGATCTGATCCAATATCTGCGAGGATCGCTCCTTGTGGAATATACGACACGACTTTTTGGAGTCGTTGATCCAATACGACGTTCATTTGCATCATCTTCATCCTTCCTATTTTCCGAAAAACTCTCTTTTAAAAATAGCGGATTTACGCTAAAAAAGATACCATACACCACAAAAAAACATCCATCTCGTAAAGAGATAGATGCCCTTGTTCTTATTTCTTAGCAGCTAACCACTTGGCTAGAACAGCTGCTTCTTCGTCATTCGCAAGACCGCCAGGCATTTGCCCTTTACCGTTCATTGCGATGTCTTTAATTTCATCTTCTTTCAGCTTCGCGCCGATCTTTGTTAAGTTCGGACCTGTTCCGCCTTCTAAGTTTCCACCGTGACATCCTGTACATCCTTTAGATGCAAATAAGTCTTCCGGCTTCATTTCTGCAGTTGACGGCCCTTTGCGAGCTTCCTTCACCTGATCGACCCCAAAGTAAGACAATGAAATCATAGCGATGATGGCGATGACTGCGATCGCCGCGAACGGTACTAATGGATTACGCATTTGGATTCCCCCCATATTCTATACCCAACCAAGTTGGTGACTGAATGGTATTCCCCGTTACTATTCTACTGTAAAAAAAACAGGGAAGGAAGAAAAAAACGAAACTTTTTTCTTCCTTCCCACTAAAATTTCATATATTCTTCACACTTTGAATTAATCGAGGAAATCTTTTAAACGTTTTGAACGACTCGGGTGACGTAACTTCCGAAGTGCTTTTGCTTCGATTTGACGAATTCGTTCACGTGTAACGCCAAATACTTTTCCGACTTCTTCAAGTGTCCGTGTCCGACCATCGTCAAGACCAAAACGAAGACGAAGGACGTTTTCTTCACGATCCGTCAGTGTATCTAACACATCTTCGAGTTGTTCTTTCAAGAGTTCGTATGCTGCAGCATCTTGTGGTGCCGTCGCATCTTGGTCCTCGATGAAATCTCCGAGATGTGAATCATCCTCTTCCCCGATTGGTGTTTCAAGAGAAACCGGTTCTTGCGCAATTTTCAGGATTTCACGGACTTTTTCCGGCGTGATTTCCATCTCTTTCGAAATTTCTTCCGGTGATGGTTCACGTCCAAGATCTTGCAAGAGTTGACGCTGGACACGAATCAATTTATTGATCGTTTCAACCATGTGAACCGGAATTCGGATTGTCCGCGCTTGGTCAGCAATCGCACGTGTGATTGCTTGGCGAATCCACCATGTTGCATACGTCGAGAATTTGTATCCCTTCGTATAGTCGAATTTCTCGACCGCTTTGATCAGACCCATGTTTCCTTCTTGAATCAAATCAAGGAACAACATACCGCGTCCGACATAACGCTTCGCAATCGAAACGACGAGACGTAAGTTTGCTTCCGCCAATCGTTTTTTTGCTTCTTCATCGTTTTGCTCGATTCGTTTAGCGAGTTCGACTTCGTCTTCTGCATTCAACAGATCAACGCGGCCGATTTCTTTTAGATACATCCGGACAGGGTCATTGATCTTGACACCAGGAGGAACAGACAAATCGTTTAGATCCGCCTCTTCTTTTTCGTCCCCTGTGCCGTCATTGTTGACCTTGATACCTTCTGTTTCAAGCAATTGAAGGAATTCCTCGAATTGCTGAGCATCCATTGATTCGAACGAACTTAGTTTGTCTTCGATCTTTTGGTGTGACAATTCACCATTTTTATGTCCGAGCGCGATGAGTTCCTCTTTCGCGAGACGGAGTAATTCAGCTTCTGATCTTGCTTTTTCTGCCATCGAACCATACACTCCTTCCACATCATGCAGCAGGTCATCGATCTTTTAAACGACGCTTCCGTTCTATGATCGCCTGCATCAGCTCCGCTTGAGCACGGATATCTGTTTGTTGATTCAATCGTGACTTTTCTTCTTCTAACAACCGACGTTGCTGTTCATTTTGGACGGCACGAATGTAGTGACTGAGTAAATCAGGATCATACTCAGGCATCAGCATGAACTCTAAATCCGCTACGATTCGTTGCAAAGAAGCGTCGTGCAACATCGTCAAAAAACGATCAGGACTTCCTTGCGTACCTGTTCCGTAAAATTCATATAGCTTGCCGGCAATCAATTGGTGTGCCGGATCATTGAATTGGACACCTAGTTGCTCTCGCACTTCAAGACATACTTCTTCTGAACGGATCATGTAGGCAAGCAAGAAGCGTTCTGCCTTTTTCCAGTTCGCGAACGTTCGGTCAGGAGGTGCTGTCGGTAGAGCAGTTGGGCGATCGGAAACGATTTGTTCTCTCTTCGGTTGTTGGACGGTTGGACGCACTTGTGCGATCAAGGAGTCTTTCGAGAGTTTAAATTCCTCAGAAAGTTTTCCTAAATAAATGTCCCGTAACAACGGATTGGATGTTCGACCAATCTCTTCAAGCATAGTTTCAATATATCGAACGCGTTCTCCTTCTAATCGCAAGTTTTTTCCTTGTCGAAAATAAAAAGATTTGAATTCAAGACTTGAAACCCGTTCTTGTTCGATCCAGTGTAAAAACGTCTCTTCGCCCTGATTCCCAATGAAGGAATCCGGGTCTTCGCCATCCGGTAAACGGATGACGGAACAGTCGACGGCAACGGCTTCAAGCAATTGTAGGGCTTTTAACGTCGCAGCGCGTCCTGCCTTGTCTCCGTCATAACAAATAATGACTTCATCGACGATACGTGCTAGGTTTTGGGCATGAACCGGTGTTAAGGCTGTTCCTAAAGAGGCTACCGTATAAGGTATACCCGCTTGAGCGACACGCACAACATCAAGATTCCCCTCAACGAGGACGACTTGTTTGATTTTGCGCATCGCCCCTCGTGCTTGAGCGAATCCGAATAACAGTTCACTTTTATTGAACAAAGGTGTTTCCGCTGTATTGACATACTTCGGATCACGACCATCAATCGAACGTCCACTAAATCCGACGATCGTGCCATCACGATCGGAGATAGGAAATACGACTCGACCGTTGAATCGATCTCGATAATCGCCATCGCGTCCGATTGAAATCAATCCCGCTTCGACCATCTCATCTAAATCAAACCCACGCCGTGCCAAGGAATCCACTGTAAAACGATCTTGATCCGGTGCATACCCGAGTCGGAACTCACGCATTGCACCCTCACGGATACCACGATTCTCTAAATAGATTCGTCCCGCGTCGCCTGCTTCCGTTTGAATCAACACTTCATGATACAACTCGGTGACGATCCGATGTGCCTCGCGCATCCGGAACTTCTTTTCCTGTTCGGGTGTCGATTCCGATTGTTCGAATCGATCCGGCTCCAGTTCTGGAAGTGTGACATCGCTGCGATCAGCTAATTTAGAGACGGCTTCCTTGAAACTCATTCCTTCTGTTTCCATGACGAAAGTGATCGCGTTTCCACCTGCACCACATCCAAAACAGTAGTACATCCCTTTATCAGGAGAAACAGAAAAGGAAGGTGATTTCTCAGAATGAAACGGGCAAAGCCCTGAATATCGATTCCCTTGTTTTTTTAATTCTACACGTTCTGAAATCAATTCGACGATGTCCGTTGCTTGGCGGACCTGATCGACGATTTCATCAGGAATTCGCTTCATTCCGTCCTCTCCCCTTTCCTTGAGAACTTATCCTTACATGACCATACCCGCAATGAAACGGAACGATGACTCGTTCCGTTTCATTAGAAAAAGGGCATTATCTCATTTATCAGCTAAACAAGTATACTATGTTCCTGACTGCTTGACTAGTCATGCGCTTTCCCGGAAATTCCAGTCAAAATCAGGTTTGCCGTTTCCTCGACTGCTTTATTCGTCACGTCGATGACTTGGCAACCGATTCGTTCGTATAAATTCCGTGCGTATTCGAGTTCCCGGTTGATTCGGTCCATCTGCGCATATGCTGCTTCTGGTTTGAGTCCTAATGAACGCAGGCGTTCCATTCGGATGTCGATCAACTTTTCCGGTGAGATGAGTAGTCCAAAACATTTTTCTTTTGGAATGTCGAATAGCTCCGCTGGCGGGATCGATTCAGGTACGAGTGGTACGTTCGCTACTTTATATCGCTTCAAAGCCAGATACTGCGAAAGTGGTGTCTTTGATGTACGCGACACCCCGATCAAGACGATATCCGCACGTTTGATACCTTTTGGATCACGTCCATCGTCATACTTGACAGCAAACTCAACCGCTTCGATTTTTCGGAAATATTCTTCATCTAAGCGATAGATTAAACCTGGCTCTTCCTTCGGTTGCATCTGCAAGCGATCTTCCATCGTGTCAAGCAATGGACCAAGTAGATCAATCGCTTTTACACCGTGGGCACGAGCTGTATCTGCAAGCAGACGACGATGGGTCGCATGAACGATCGTAAAAGCGATCGTCGCTTGTTCTTCTTTCGCATGAAGAACCAAGTCATAAATGACTTGATCATCATCGACAAACGGAATGCGGACCGTCTCGATGGCTTGTTCCGGGAATTGGATTGCAGCTGCGCGGACGACGAGTTCACACGTCTCTCCGACAGAGTCACTCACGACATAAATCCGTTGACGCATCAGGAACCCTCCTTAAATTTCTTCATCACGTGCTAAAGCGACCAACACTTTCGTCATGTTCGTCTTCGTCATTCGACCCACGACTTTCAAGACGCCGTTCTCCTCTTCGACGACTGGCATTGAATCAATCTGCTTTTCGATCAGTTTCATACCGGCACCAATCAACGTCTCCGATTTTTCACAGACCGTCAAATTCGGCATCCGTGTCATGATGATATTGACCGGTAACGAGTCTAACTCTTGATTACCGATTGCCGCACGTAGAAAATCCTTACGTGACAACACACCGACCAACGCATGGTCCTTACTGACGACGAACAGCGAACCTACATCTTCAAGGAATAAGTGAACGATCGCATCGTATACGGTCATCCCTTCATGAATGACCTTTGCCGACGACATGAATTCGCCGACGGTCAAGGTGTCGAGTTTCTCATGAAGCATGGACGCATTTTTCTTTCCAACGTACATATAGCCGACACGTGGACGCGCTTCTAGCATGCCGGTCATCGTTAAAATCGACAAATCGGGTCGTAACGTCGCCCGTGTCAAGGAGAGTGCAGAAGCAATCTGCTCTCCCGTGATCGGACCGTTCTCTTTGACGATTTGGAGTATCTTTTTTTGCCGTTCATTTAACTTCATCGGCTCATCCGTCCTTTTTCTTTACGCTAAAGTAAGTGCATTGAACCGGGCGACTGATTCGATGGCTTGCGCAAATCGTTTCATTTCGCTAAGACGGTTCGTGCGGACTGTTTCGTCGTCCGTCATGATCATCGTACCGTCAAAGTATGCTGTGATCGACGGAACGGTTGCCTCAAGTGCCTCAAGCGCTCGTTCATAATCAAGTGACGCGATCGCTTGATCGACCTCTGGTAAGGTCTTCTCAATCGCCTCATGTAACGCGCGTTCCGCATCATTTTCAAAGAGCGCTGGATTAACAGTTGTGACGTCTTCTGCTTTTTTCGAGATGTTTAAGACACGACTGAGTTGTTCGACCGTTTTCTTAAACGATTCTTTTTTCGTCGCACTTTCAAGCATCGCAGCACGCTGCTCATTCGCTTCGACTGTCAACGTATGATCAAGAGCGGCTTCGACGACATCATGACGGAAGTTCATTTCCGATAGACGGTATTTCAAGCGTTGTGCAAAGAAGTCTTGTAATGCAGCTTGAACTTCTTCGGCATCCTTCGCGTAAAGACCTGCTGCCACCTGTTCTGAAACGACGAAAGCAATCAGTTCAGTCAATGTCAGATTCAACTTACGATCTGATAAAATCTGAACAATCCCTTGTGCTTGACGACGCAATGCATACGGATCCGCTGATCCACTTGGAATCATACCGACACCAAAGAATCCAGCGACGCTGTCCATCTTATCGAGAATCGCATAGAGTGTTCCTGTCGGTGTCTCCGGACTTGCATCCCCCGCGAAGCGTGGCATGTAATGTTCACGAATCGCAGCCGCGATTTCTGGATCCTCATTCTTCATGTTCGCATACCGCTCACCCATCAGACCTTGTAATTCTGTGAATTCATAGACCATTTGACTGACGAGATCGAATTTATAGATTTGTCCTGCACGTTCAACACGTGTTTTGTCCGCACCGA
This sequence comes from Exiguobacterium sp. s91, assembly GCF_018618915.1. NCBI lineage: Bacteria > Bacillati > Bacillota > Bacilli > Caryophanales > Exiguobacterium > Exiguobacterium sp. s91. The sequence continues at coordinate 2,033,642 of NZ_JACSMZ010000001.1, forward strand.
CACGATCTGCAAGTGCGAGCGCCATCTGACGGACGCGACGGACTTTTTCGCCTGTCGTTCCTAATTTTTCATGGAAGACGATTTTATCAAGGCGTTTCGCCTGTTCATCGATATCTGCTTTTTTATCTTCTTCATAGAAGAACTGCGCATCGGCTAAACGGGCACGGATGACTTTTTCGTTTCCGCGTGCGACGTTTTCAAGATGTGTTGCGTTTCCGTTTCGTACCGTGACGAAATAGTGGAGCAACGCACCGTCACGTTTGACCGGGAAGTAACGTTGGTGTTCTTTCATCGTCGTGATCAAGACTTCTTCTGGTAACTCAAGATACGCTTCATCGAATGCACCGAACAAGGCTGTCGGATACTCGACGAGGTTCGTGACTTCTTCAAGTAAAGACGCATCAATCGGCACTTCGAATTGTTCGCGTGCCGCAAGCGCTGCGATTTGTTCTTCGATCAATTGACGACGTGCTTCATAACTGACGATGACGTTTTCTCCTGCGAGCGCTTCAACATAAGCGTTCGGACGCAGGATCGTGATGTCCTGCCCGAGGAAACGATGTCCACGTGATGTCCGACCTGTTTCGACGGATGCGACTTCAAACGGGATGACTTGATCGTCAAGCAGGGCAATCAACCAACGAATCGGACGCATGTAACGTAACGATTGTGTGCTCCAACGCATGTTTTTCGGGAATGTCATCGCTTCGACGACTTGTTTTAGTCCAGGAAGTAAATCAGCTGTCGCTTGTCCGACTTCCTTACGTGTCGCATAGAGATACTCGACTCCTTTTTCTTCTCCAAGGAAGAGATCGTCCGTCGTTAACCCTTTACCACGCGCGAACCCTTCGGCTGCTTTCGTCCAGTTCCCTGCTTCGTCCATCGCGATACGTTTTGCTGGTCCTTTTAATGTCTCTTCGAGGTCACTTTGACGTGCTGCGAGACCTTTGACATACACTGCAAGACGACGTGGTGTCGAGAAGGATTCGACGCTCGCGAACTCAATCCGAGCTTCTTCAAGGAAACGCGTCACGCGTTCCTTGAGTTGTGTTTCGGATTGAAGGACGAATCGAGCCGGCATCTCTTCTAAACCGATTTCAAGTAATAATTCATGCATGTGACTCACCTGCTTTCGACTTGATCAATGGGAAGCCAAGACGTTCCCGTTCTTCGATGAAACTTTGCGCACAACGGCGCGACATGTTCCGGACACGATGGATGAATCCTGTCCGTTCCGTGACAGAAATCGCACCCTTCGCGTCGAGAAGGTTAAAGGTATGCGAACATTTCAAGATGTAATCATACGCTGGGAAAACGAGATTCTCGTCCAAGGCACGATTCGCTTCTTTTTCATATTGATCGAACAACGTGAAGAGTAAGGCGACATCTGATGTTTCAAACGTATACTTCGAATGTTCGAACTCCGGTTGATAGAAGATATCACCGTATTTGAAGCCATCCGTCCAAACGAGATCAAAGACACTCTCGACGTCTTGAATGTACGACGCGAGACGCTCGATTCCGTAAGTGATCTCTACTGCGATCGGATTACACTCGATTCCACCGACTTGTTGGAAATACGTGAATTGCGTGATTTCCATCCCGTTCAGCCATACTTCCCAGCCGAGACCTGCAGCACCGAATGTCGGGTTCTCCCAGTTATCCTCTACGAAACGAATATCATGTTCGAGTGGGTTGATACCGAGCAACTCGAGACTTTGTAAGTACAATTCCTGAATGTTGTCAGGTGATGGTTTCATGATGACTTGGAATTGATGGTGTTGATACAGACGGTTCGGATTTTCCCCGTAACGACCGTCAGCCGGACGGCGTGATGGTTCTGTATAACAAACGTTCCATGGTTCTGGTCCGAGACTCCGTAAGAACGTCATCGGATTCATCGTACCGGCTCCTTTTTCTACGTCGTATGCTTGCATCGTCAAGCAGCCTTGTTCTGCCCAAAATTTTTGTAATGTCAAGATCATGTCTTGTACTGTCATCTTCACGACTTTCACCTCCGAAATGATTAAGGAACGCAAAAAACGCCCCTATGTACAACAATCGTTGCACATAGGGACGAGACAAGCCCGCGGTTCCACCCTACTTGCATGCATCGCATGCCACTCTTTTTGACAAAGAACACTCCGAAACGCCATTCGCGCCCCTCTCACTCCCAGCTCGCACCACCCTGGAATCGCTTGATTGAGAAAAAGACGGTACTCCTTTTCGTCATCGTGTTCATTTAGTTGCTTCTACCGCATTTATTCTACCGAACCCGCTTGTTGCTGTCAATCGTTGCCGAAATCAATCAACTGGTCGAGGACACGTTTTGAACGCAGGCGTAACCCGCTGTAGCGTTCCATATAAGCATCCATGATTTGACGCAATAGACGCTTCGTTTCCGGCTTCACCGTCACGGTCCCGATCCGCGAAAAATCGTAGACAGAAAACACGTAGAGCATCTTCGCGACTGCTTCTGACATGAAGACAGCATGTTCATCCTCATGGCGATGCCGGCGACAGAGTAGACCGCCGTGGTGTAACGAAAAAGCAAACGGTGCTTCAGCACTCCCGCAAATCGTACAGCCGTTCAAGTGTGGCGCAATCCCTAGATGACGCAACAGGCGCAACTCGATGATGAAGGAGACGACGTCGGGATCGAGTCCTTCATCCATCGCCTCCAGTCCTTCGACGAACAAATCATAGAGTGCCGGTTGCGGCACACGTTCATCAAGCGCTTTATCTGCAAGCTCCAGTAGATACATCGCATACGCCATCAAGACGACATCTTGCCGGATATGCGCATGACTCGTGATGACGTCTGCCGATTTCAACTGACCGAGACCACGTGACCTTGGATAGATATAGACGGCTCGAACGAAAGGCTGGCTTGCCGCGTTAAAACGACTACCCGGCTTCTTCGCTCCTCGCGCCATGACGGCGAGCTTGCCGTATTCACGTGTCAGTAGCGTGACGATCTTATTCGATTCACCGTATACGACCGTTCGTAGTACAAGCCCTTCCGCCTTATCGATCATCGCTTAGTACTCGTCATCGCGGAAGCCAAGTTCACGCAATTGACCGGCCTTGTTGCGCCAATCTTTTTGGACTTTAACCCACAAGTTCAGGTAAACTTTCGTTCCGAGTAACATCTCGATGTCCGTTCGTGCTTCAGAGCCGATTTCTTTTAGAAGTGCTCCGCGTTTACCGATGATGATTCCTTTTTGGGAATCGCGCTCGATCAAGATCGTCGCATGGACATCGACCATGTTTCCATTCTCACGCGTCTTGATTTGATCAATCGCGACTGCGATCGAGTGTGGTACTTCATCGCGTGTCTTTTGCAGGACTTTCTCACGGATCATCTCTGAGATGATGAAACGCTCCGGGTGGTCAGTGACTTGATCCGCCGGGTAATACATTGGTCCTTCCGGTAAGATCTTCGCGATTTCTTCAAGTAACGGTCCGACGTTGTTACCTTGTAACGCAGAGATTGGAACGACTGCCGCAAACTCAAGCTCATTTTTATATGACTCGATGATTGGCGGAATATCATTCGGATGAATCAAGTCGACCTTATTCATGACGAGGATGATGGGGGTATCGAGTTCCTTCAATTTTTCAATGATGAAATCGTCACCTTTTCCTTTTGGTTCCGTCACGTTGACCATGAACAAAATCGCATCAACTTCACGCAATGCGTTCGTCGCGACCTTCATCATGAAGTCGCCGAGTTTATGTTTTGGTTTGTGAATCCCTGGTGTATCGATGAAAATCGTCTGAACGTCTTCCGTCGTATAGACACCTTGGATCTTGTTTCGCGTCGTTTGTGGCTTATCAGACATGATGGCAATCTTTTGTCCGATGACACGGTTGAGGAATGTCGATTTTCCGACGTTCGGGCGTCCGATGATCGAGACAAAGCCCGATTTGAATCCTTCTTTAAACATGTAAATCCCCTTTCGTGAATGCTCCTGGTAAGAGGGCACCCACTGTTGTTTCTGTGACATCCCCTTTAAGGTTCGTCAAATAGATTGGCATATCCGCATCACACATCTCTGATAACACTTGGCGGCATTGTCCGCATGGTGCGACCGGTCCTTCCGTGTCCGCAACGACAGCCATCGCTGCATACTCACGCGCATCCTGTGCCCACGCAGAAAAGATTGCTGTCCGTTCTGCACAGTTACAAAGACCATATGCAGCGTTTTCAATATTGCAGCCATGGAAGACTTGTCCGTCTTTTGTTAGTAAAGCAGCACCGACTTGGAATTTCGAATATGGAACATACGCTTTTTCGCGTGCACGTTTAGCTTGTTCGAGTAATTGTTCTGTTTTCATGTGAATATCCCCTTCTTAGGAACGGTATTGGCCAAAAAGGCCGGATTCTTATTGTACCAAATATGGGATGAAGATGCATAGTGCAATTGCAATAGATGTAAGCGCCAACACAAGAACAGCTCCACTTGCAATATCCTTGACTGCTTTTGCCAGCGGATGCCATTCCTGCGTCACGAGATCAACGACGCGCTCAAACGCTGTATTGAACATCTCAGCACTGATGACGATCCCGACCGTCAAGAAGAGAATTGCTCGCTCGACAGACGTCAATGGTAATAGAAAGGCGACAAGTAACACGATGGCACCAACTGTCACATGAACTTTCATATGCCGTTCCTCTCGAATCGATTGGCGCAATCCGTTCATGGCATGCCGAAAGGGTTGCCACCAGCTTTTCACAATGTGCCCCGATATAACTCGAAGTGATGCAGGATTTCCTCCTGTCGCTTCGTCATGACTTCCTCATCTGCTTTTTCAATGTGATCGTATCCGAGTAAATGGAGAAAACCATGGACAGCGAGGAAACCGAGCTCTCGCTCAAAATGATTGCCATACTCTGCCGCTTGTTCACGGCATCGTTCCACGGAAATGATCAAATCGCCAAGGACGATTGGTTCATCTTCGAGCAATCCAAAATCGATCTCATCTTCTCCGAGTTCTTCCATCGCAAAGGAAATGACGTCCGTCGCCTGATCCTTTCCACGCCATTCACGATTGATTTCTTGAATCTCATCGTTTGAGACGAAAGTCACGGACAACTCACTATTTGAATCGACTTCTTCTTGTTCTGCCGTGTAAATCAAAATCGATTCAACAAGCTGTCGTTGTTCTTCCGTTAGACGATTATTTTCGTCTGTCATATAAATATTCATGTCGTTGCCTCTTTCTTTAATTCTGGATACTCGATTCGTTCATGGAACAAACCGGATAAAGTATGACACGCACTTTCACCGACACGATAAATCTCACGTGTCGTAATGTCACATTCCGCGAATTGGTCATCCATCATCTTTTCACGAATGATTTTCGCGACTAAGTCCCGAATTCCTTCTTCTGAAGGAGCTTTCATCGAACGAACAGCCGCTTCAATCGAGTCAACGATCATGATGACCGCCGCTTCACGAGTTTGTGGTTTCGGACCTGTGTAACGGAACGTCTCTTCGTCGACCTCACCTTGTTCTGCTGCTTTGACATAAAAATAGCGAAGCAGAGAGGTTCCATGATGCTGACGGCAAATATCGATGATCGCTGCAGGAAGTTTTGCGTCTTCGAGTAATTCAACGCCATCCTCGGTATGTGCCAAGATGACACGTGCCGACTCTTCCGGTGTCAAACGATCATGGGGATTACGTCCATGCTGGTTTTCAATGAAATAAAGTGGCCGTCGTGTTTTCCCTAAATCATGATAGTAGGCTCCGACTCGTGCAAGCAACCCATCTGCTCCGATTGCTTCACAGGCTGTTTCTGCTAGGTTCGCGACCATCATACTATGATGGTACGTTCCAGGTGCTTCAACTAATAGTTTTTTGAGTAACGGATGTGTTGGGTTCAACAGTTCGAGTAGGCGGGTCGGTGCTAAAATACCGAACGTCATTTCAAGAAACGGCAATAGTCCAATTGCTAGGACGGCACTCAATATACCACTCGCAATCGCAAAACCGATTAAAATCAGCGTTTCTCGCAGTTCGAACGTACCACTTCGTAACAGGACGAATGCTAAGAAAATCGCGATGTTTGCTCCGGCAATCGAAATACTGCTCATGAAAATACGACGACGCGACAAACTAGATTGTAGGAAAAATGTTGCGACTAACCCACCAACCAACAAATAGATTGCGATATTGAAGCTGAAGTTTTGATTCGCACTATAGAAGAACGTTCCCGCTAGCGCCGTAAAAAGAGAGCTTGATAAGGCAATCCGTTCGTTCAATAAATTGCGCAGGACGAGCGCAGCAAAAGCGGTCGGCGTGAGTAAGTAAAATGCTGGATTGATGTCGTCTGCTAAGAACGCCATACCATACATGACGAGTAATTGTAGACTGACGACGAGATAGACAAGCCCAAATAAACGAATCCGCCCCATTTGAGCGTATCGCAGTTTCGAACGGTGAATGAAGCCAAATAAAAAGGCAGTCATCAACGCACTGATCAGCATCGCACCGAGTAACGGTTTCAACGACTGTCGATCAGAAATCAATCCGACGAGTTGTAGCTGACGATAGGCATCTTGTGAAATCACTTCGCCTCGTTTGACGATCACTTCACCTTCTGAAATGATAACCGGTTCGACTTTATCACTCGTCTGTTTACGGAGCTGTTCCGTTTTTTCCGGATCATAGACGTAGTTCGTCACGATCAGTTGATCGGTCAACGCTTTAGCGACTGCTTTTAGTGAAAAGGAGAGTGGCGAACGTTCGATATCCGTCCGTGCATTCTCACGTGCTTCCGCTACTTCACCACCATCGGACGAGATGCGTTGACGCATCGCTTCTTCAATCGCTGTAATGACGACGTCACGTGTCGTATTCCGCATTGCTGTCGTCGACGTCACAAGCAAGCGTAACTCATCATCCTTCAACAGTGTCGCTGCCTCTGTTCCACGCAGACGCTGTTTGATTTTACCGATCTCATTTGTTTTTTTAATACCGGACAAACTCGCAAAAAGTTGTTCGACTTTATCAATTTGCTGTGCTGCATACTCTTGTTTGATCGTATACTGACTCTCGATTGCAGCAACCGAATTTTCCTTGATTTGATTTGTTGCGACCCGGTCCTCCATCGTCAAGGGTGACCGGATATCTTCTTCTGCAATTGAGAATGGTTCTGCGGACAAGGCTTCTGGTCGAACGCTGACATACATCATCGTCGATACGATGAGATAGAATACTACTGTCAAAAGACCAACCCAGACCCCAACCTTGCGCATATCATCTCCCCCTTTTCCCTCTTTTTCCGTAACGGCTTAGGTCAAATCCTGACTATAAGCATCAACGATTTTCCGGACAAGTGGGTGACGTACGACATCAGCTGAGCCAAAGTGCTCAAAATGAATCCCTTTGACATTACCGAGCAAATGTAACGCTTCTTGTAGACCAGATGTTTTTCCACGCGGAAGATCGACTTGTGTTAAATCGCCCGTAACAATCATCTTCGAATGGAATCCGAGACGCGTCAGGAACATCTTCATTTGTTCCCGTGTCGTATTTTGCGCTTCATCGAGAATGACAAAAGCATGTTCAAGCGTCCGTCCTCGCATGTAAGCAAGCGGTGCGATTTCGATGACACCACGTTCAAGCAGACGAGCCGTATGCTCGACACCAAGCACGTCATGTAGCGCATCGTACAGAGGACGTAGATAGGGATCGACCTTTTCTTTAAGATCCCCTGGAAGAAATCCTAGATTTTCTCCTGCTTCTACTGCCGGACGCGTCAGGACGAGTCGTTTGACGTGACCTTCTTTTAACGCTTTTGCTGCCATCACGACAGCAAGATACGTTTTTCCGGTTCCCGCTGGTCCAATACCGAATGTCAAATCACAGCGGTCGATTCCCCGAACGTAACGTGCTTGACCGAGTGTCTTTGCACGAAGTGGTTTTCCTTTATGATTCGTATGGATGACCGTATCGTAAAGTTCTAGCAGTTCATCCACACGATCTTGACGTGCAAGTTGAATGGCGCTCGTCGCGTCACGTTCCGTTAAAACAGCTCCGCGATTCACAAGTTGTTTCAAGACGCCTACGACCTGTCCTGCTAAGATCACAGACTGCTCCTGTTCGGATTGTGCCAACAGCTCATCTCCTCGATGGGTCAGCTGAACGTCAAGTTCTGCTTCCATCGTACGTAAGACTGCATCATTCGGACCGACGAATGCTTGAATCTGTTCTGAATTCGAAAATGCAAATGGGATTCTTTCGTTGAATATCACGTTGTGAATGGCCTCCTAGTCATGGATAACAAGTTGTCATCGCTTCATATCTAATCTCTTCCACTTTAGCACTTCCGCCGAAAAGATGGAAAGAAAAACCCGTTCCCACCTTTTAGGAAATAAAAAGAGTCGATCCTACGCGTTTCGTAGGATCGACTCACTAGACAAATATTAGCGTTTGCGCTTGGAAACAGGCGCACCAAGAACTTCACTCCATACGATGGCACGTCGCATTTCATCTTGTGAAATCGTCGTTGCTGATGCTGAACGACTAGACGATCCAATGGCACCATCTGCTACGCTATCTTTGATTTCGCCAATCGTCGATGAGGACATCCCTTTTTTCAAATGTTGCTTTTGACGTTGGTCCAAACGTTGTTGCAATTCCGTTCGTTCATGAACTGGTCGCGCTTTCGTTTGCGTTACCCCCGGTTGTTTCTTCGCGGGTGCTTTTTTACGAACGACAGGTGGAGGTACCGTCTCTTGTCGCATCGTATCGACCTGTTCGGTCATTTGCTTCACATATTCACCGAACTCCTTTGAAGGAGTTCGGTTCGTCTGCTTCGGTTTTTTATCTGCTGCTTTTGAGATGACGGAGATGACACCGAATGCGATCATCAATCCGACCCATATGATATCCATACCGTCTCACCCTTTATTGTGAGTCATTTGGTGATGATTGCCCACCGATTGCTTGGCGCATTTTCGTATCTGCTGTCACGTTCAAGTAGTTCGCATAATCCATGACACCAAAGTTACCGTCACGCATCGCTTCAGCGATAGCAAGCGGCACTTCCGCTTCAGCAGCGACAACCTTCGCACGCATCTCTTCAACACGTGATTTCATCTCTTGTTCACTTGCGATCGCCATTGCGCGACGTTCTTCGGCTTTCGCTTGCGCAATGTTCTTATCTGCTTCTGCTTGATCCGTCTGCAGAACCGCACCGATATTCTTACCGATATCAATATCTGCAATATCAATCGAGAGAATCTCGAACGCCGTACCCGAATCGAGTCCTTTTGCAAGAACCGTCCGTGAGATCATCTCTGGATTCTCAAGTACTTCTTTTTGGTCATTACACGAACCAATTGTTGAGATGACACCCTCACCAACACGTGCGATGACCGTTTCTTCCCCAGCACCACCGACGAGACGATCGATGTTCGCACGTACCGTGATCCGGGCTTTCGCTTTCACTTCAATCCCGTTCATCGCCACACCGGCAATGAATGGTGTTTCGATGACTTTCGGGTTAACCGACATTTGAACAGCTTCCAAAACGTTACGACCAGCAAGATCAATCGCCGCTGCGCGTTCGAAGCTCAACTCGATATTCGCACGGTGTGCTGCAATCAAGGCATTGACGACGCGGTCAACGTTACCACCAGCAAGGAAGTGACTTTCCAGTTGGTTCGTATTCAAGTTCAGTCCTGCTTTAACCGCCTTGATCAACGGATTGACGATCTTAGACGGTGTTACTCGACGAAGACGCATCCCGACTAATGTAAAGATCGATACGCGCACTCCCGCTGCGAGCGAGCTAATCCAAAGTGGAATCGGAACGAGCGTGAAGAAGATGGCGAGGAAAATTAAAATTCCTCCGGATATGAGTAATACAGTCAATAATTCAGGTGTCATGTGTGGGACTCCTCCTTCGTATGTTGGACTCTAACAATGACGCGTCCATGCGTCACTTCTTTTACGACGATCGTTTCCCCCGCTTGAATGAAGGTCCCTTCCGTAACCGCATCGATTCGATTTCCGTCGATTTCAATTGTTCCTGACGGACGGAGAGGTGTCAGACTGACTCCTTCTTGTCCTAACAGTTGCACTTTGTCTTGATGAGAAAGATAGCCTTTTTCAGACGATGTGGAATCTGTCAAAATCAAACCTCTCCATAATAAGGATTGATTCGATTTAATTCTGCGATATGCCCAGTATCCGGCCGCAAGTGATAGAAATACAGCAAGTCCAACCGCTATGCCTACTTGACCAACTGTAGCACCTGCCATGATCAGACTAGCAAGGACAGCGCCGATTCCGAGGACTCCAAAGATTCCGAACCCTGTGACGAATATTTCGACCAGTAACATGAGGACCCCGATCATGAAGACCGCCAAAATCATCCCTAAGCTAAACGTCATGCGTACGTTCACCCCTTTTCATTCGTGTCAGAAGCTGCTTCTTTTGCACTTTGATTCGTTACTATAATTATATACGCTTTCAAAACAAAAAGGTTTCATGACTATTCTGAATTCATCAAGAAACTTTTAATTGTGACAGGAACGACAAAAAAGGTGCCCCGAAGGACACCTTTTCCATGTATTAAGCGAGCCGTTGTTTGACGAGTCGATTAATTAATGCACCGTCTGCCTTGCCTTTAAGCTGTGGCATGACGATACCCATTACTTTCCCCATATCTGAAGGAGCAGAGGCACCCGTCTGCGCAATAGCTGCGTCGACGATTTCCTGTACTTCTTCCTCGGAAAGCTGTTTTGGCATATAAGCTTCGAGCACGACAATCTCTGCTTGAATTTTCTCGACGAGATCGTGACGACCAGCGCTTTCGAATTCTCGGAGGGAGTCGTTGCGCTGCTTCATTTCACGTGAAAGAATCGTTAATTCTTCCTCGTCCGTCAATTCTTGCTTACCGAGTTTGATCGTTTCATTTTGCAGCGATGATTTCACCATCCGAATCGTCGTAAGACGATCTTTTTCACGTAGACGCATGGCTTCTTTCATATCCGCTGTCAAACGCTCCTGAAGACTCATGAGGATACACCCTCTCTAACGTTAGAACTTCTTACGCTTACGCGCAGCCTCCGATTTAAGCTTACGTTTTACACTTGGCTTTTCGTAGTGTTTACGTTTACGAACTTCTGCAAGCGTACCATCTTTTGAAACACCACGTTTGAAGCGACGAAGTGCGTCTTCAAGTGATTCATTTTTACGTACACGAGTTTCCACTAGTTTTCCCTCCCTCCGATATTACCGACTAAAGGAAACGTGTCAGACACGTCATACAACATTATAGTAGGAATATACAATTTGGTCAACAGTTGATTCTAGCGACTTTTCTATACCCTACGCTGTTCCTTTTTGTTCTTTTCTATCCTCTCATGGTTGCATCAGTTTGACAACAAAATCTAGTCATTCCTGCATCAAAATCAAGAAACTTTTTTGTAAGCGTTATCATGTATTTTTTAAAATGTTTTGTCAAAATGGGTGATGATGTGTCAAAATATAGACAATTATCAAATAAAGGAGTGTGACATCACTTATGAAAGAAGCAAAGCGCATCATCTGGGGATTGATTCTCGGGGTGATCCTCGGAATCATTCTTGCAACCTTACCGGATAAGTCGATTTATGAGGGATTGAATAAATATGCTTTACAACCCATCGGGACAATCTTCCTGAACCTGATTAAGATGCTCGTCGTACCGATCGTCTTCTTCTCGATCGCTCTCGGCGTCATGGGTCTTGGTAATCCAAAAGAGCTTGGTCGTGTCGGCGGAAAGGCAATCGGCTACTTCATGACGACGACGGCTGTCGCGATTGTCATCGCTCTCGGTTTGTCATTACTGATCAAGCCGGGTACGTTCGGTAACTTCGAGACGCAAGGTCTTGAATATGATAACGGAAATCTACCAGATACGAGCATAATCAACACAATCGTCGGTATGTTCCCGACGAACCCGATCACGTCGATGGCAGAAGGCAACATGTTACAAATCATCGTCTTCAGTGTCTTTATCGGTTTTGGAATCACGTTCCTCGGTAAAAAAGTCTCGACGTTACGGACATTCGTCGAACAAGGAAACGAATTGATGACGTACCTCATCACGCTCGTTATGAAGATGGCTCCGCTTGGAGCATTTGCCCTGATCGCATCAGCCGTCGGTTCACAAGGATTTGATTCCCTGAAGGCGATGGGACTTTATATGGGTGTTGTCATCTTGTCACTATTCGTCCATTCCATATTGACGTATGGTTCGACCGTTTCACTTCTAGGGAAGATGAACCCGTTCTTCTTCTTTAAGAAGTTCGCACCTGTCATGTTGTTTGCTTTCTCGACGTCTTCATCGAACGCAACACTTCCTGTTGCGATGCAAACGGCTCAAAAAGAGTTGAAGGTTCCGCGTTCCGTCTCAAGTTTCGTCCAGCCTCTCGGTGCGACGATCAATATGGATGGAACAGCAATCATGCAAGGTGTCGCGACTGTCTTCATCGCGCAAGTCTACGCTGTTGATTTAACGCCAGGTCAACTTGCGACTGTCGTCCTGACAGCTGTTCTTGCCTCAGTCGGTACAGCCGGTGTACCGGGTGTCGGTCTCGTCATGTTGACGATGGTTCTTCAATCGGTCAATCTACCGGTCGAAGGGATCGCTTTAATCATCGGTGTCGATCGTCTTCTTGATATGATGCGGACAGCCGTCAACATCACTGGTGACGCAGCATGTGCCGTCATCGTCTCGAAATCGGAAGAAGATAATCTGAAAGAAGAAGAGAACGAAGAAACGGATGAGCGTTACGCTTGATTGCACGTTTCTCGACTGACGAAAAGGACGTTCCGCCAACTGCGGAACGTCCTTTTTTATCTGTTCACTTATTTCGATAAGACGAATGAGCTAAGTCCTTCGACACGAACCGTACCTGATACTTTACGGATTGCTTTGGTTCCTGCTTGTTTACCGTCTACAAGCAACTTCCATTTCCCTGTCGGTAACTTCATATCGACTGCTGTCCGATTCGCATTATGAATGACGTAGAGATCATCCTTTTGTTGTGGCGCAGCATCATCTAATCGATAAGCGATGACTTGTGCCGGTGCTGTTTCAAACGTCAGGTAACGACGAATGTCTTTTGCTGTTGCTAAATGAAGTACTGGATTCTTTTTACGTAACTCGATCAATCCTGTCATATAATCAACGTCTTGTTGACGGTCCATCTTCCGTTTCCAGTCGAGCTGGTTGACAGAATCCGGTGATTTATACGAGTTATGGTCTCCGCCCTTCGTCCGCATGAAGTCCTGCCCTGCATGGATGAACGTCGTTCCTTGTGACGTCAACAAGATACTTGAAGCCAAACGATGCATCTTTGTCTTCGTTGCGTCATTGTCTTGTGGATTCGTCAGGTTTAACTTATCCCAAAGCGTATGGTTATCATGTGCTTCAACGTAAGTGATGGCTTGATCTGGTTCTTGCGTAAATCCTTGAATCTCTTTGTCATAAGCAATCTCTCCGACGATTCCGCGTTTGATGCGCGTTTCAAGACCGGTTGTTCCGTTAATGAAACCAGCATCTGAATCGATGAAGACGCTACCTTTGAGCGCATCGCGTAGATTGTCATTGAAATGTCCGATTCCTGGCATTTGTTTTGTATTCGTTTGGTTGGCCTTCTCTGCATCCGGAAGCGGTGTTCCAAGGCTCCACCCTTCTCCGAATACGAGAATCGACGGATCAATTCGTTTTGTCGCCTGTTTAACAGCATTCATCGTCTTGACGTCGTGAATGCCCATTAAGTCAAAGCGGAATCCGTCCCAGTGGTATTCTTTCGCCCAATATGAGACAGAGTCAACGATCAATTTGTGCATCATTTGACGCTCAGATGCTGTATCGTTTCCGACACCCGTTCCGTTCGCTAAATCGCCGCCTTCTGTATAACGGTAGTAATAACCAGGGACGATTTTATCAAGGTTCGATGCCTTTGCGTCAAACATGTGGTTGTAAACGACATCCATGACAGCACGAAGTCCATTGTCATGTAGTCCTTGAATCATCTGCTTCATTTCTGTGATTCGGACTTTTGGATCATAGGCGTTTGTCGCATACGAACCTTCTGGTGCATTATAGTTCTTCGGATCATAACCCCAGTTGTACGATTTAAGCGGGTTCGTCTCATCGACGGATGCTGTGTTGAAATCATAGACTGGAATGAACTGAACGTGCGTGATGCCAAGTTCCTTCAGATGATCAAGTCCCGTCTTCGTCTTCGTTTTCTTACCATCCTTCGTCAAACGTGTACCTGGCTCGATGACGCCAAGATACTTCCCTTTTTGTTTGATACCTGAATCGTAACCTGAGTTCGTCACATCAAACATCGATAAATCACGGACGTGTGATTCATAGATGATCGCGTCTGTCGCATGGCGAAGTGGCATTTTTCCATTCGTCCAGCGTTTTGGATCCGTCTCGCGTAAGTCGACGACGACACCTTGGTCGCCATTGACGGCGACCGCTGTCGCATACGGATCAACAGCACGCGTCGATTCTTTGGCGTGTTTGACTTCGTATGTGTATCCGACACCGTCAAGATCGCCCTTGACTGTTACTTGATACACACCACGATCCGTTCGTTCCATCTTGATTTCGCGCGTGATATCTTTTGTCGTAGCAGCTTCTTGTTTTGGTAAGCGATACAATTCGAGCTCGACGGCTTGTGCTGTCGGTGCCCAGACTTTAAACGTCGTCTTCGATTTTTGATAGTCGACACCGAGTTTTCCATCGTAGGCATACTTTTGGTCGAATGCTTTCGAACGGAGCACTTTACCTGCTTCAAGAATTGCTTCTCCAAAAACAGGATGAGATGCTCGGACGACTTTTGCTAAATCGATATCTGAAGTGACTTCGACTTTTACCGTTTTGGCATCGATTGCTGACACGACTGGATTCGTCACGCCTTCAAACGTAAATGCCTTTAAGTCTTCTTCCGTCAGCGGTGCATTCGTTTTTAATGTCATCGTCCGGAAGTCATCTGCTAAAAAGCTTGTGATTTTCGGTGTGCGATCAATTTCCGGTTTGCTGTAGTATACCGTCTGATCCCCTTCAATCAACCAGATGTCTTTCGCGCCTGCATAAAAGAAACGATCAGCTCCGTCTTTTTCCGACCAACCCTCAAGATGAGGAATGACGCCTGCAAGACGTGCTTTCGTTGGGTTATCGAGCGTTACCTTGGCAATGGCACCGAACTCATCCTGCTGATCGAACTCGAAACGCTTGCCATCTTGCTCTTCCGGCCAAGACCAGACACCGTACTTGTCGTAATCATTGTCATACCGGTAATAGTGGATGTTCGTATCAATTTTTTCGACATCTGCTCCATTGCTTGGATTGACTGTCGAGATGTCCTTGCTTCCCGACTCGATCCAAATTTCAGCAACACCATTTTTAATCATTTCTTTCGTAATGAAGCGATCATTCTCAGATCCCCCATCCTTGTTCCAATTGTCATCTCGAACGATGAAGCCGATTTTTTCCGGTTGATCAACTGGAAATTCATAAGCTGCGATTTTTCCGTAAGCATCCTCACCGTTAAAAGCGTGGGCTTTATTCGGAAAATAATCCGGCCCATTTGCCCATAACCATAGATTCCAATCTTTTGTGGCATTCGGGTCTTCCTTGTAGTGAATGATGACCAATGTCGACTTCCCTTTTTCCAGTGCTTGACCGGATAAAGAGAGTCCACTAAATATCAGTGCAAACGTTAGCGCAACGATACAAACGGATCTCATGCGTTTCATACGGTAGTCATCTCCTTTTGGTATGTAATCGTTTTCATTTTGCATCCGTTTACAAGTCCTGTCAAAGCCTATTTCATCGATTTGATCGAAAATAAGACTTTTGAACCAAGCACTTTTTTCAAAAAGAATGATGCGTTACTTAAGAGAAAGACAGGAAAAAGCGCCTCCACAATCATTTGCTAGAGACGCTCAACCTTGTTTATTTGATGGTAATACTAATTATGACTTACGATCGCGCGAGAAGTTTAGCGATCGTCTGCTTCGTCTGTTCCATTGATTCGTCCGATGCAAAGAAATACCAGACACCATCACTTGCGATATATCCTTCTCCCTCGATTTTCAGCGGCTTCAATTGTTCGAACCCACGCTGATTCTCCTGCGCTAGCTGCGCTGCGACATCCAGTCCGATATTCGTTGTAAAGTTGTTTTTCATGACATCCGTGATCTTTTCGAGTTGCGTCAACAACTGTGGTCCAGCAAGCTTCATTCCGACTGCTTCTAGCACTTGACGCTGACGAATTTGTCGACCCATATCGCCGAGTGGATCTTGCTTTCGCATCCGAGCGTAACCACTCGCTTCAAGACCCGTCAGATGAATTTTCCCTTTCTCATACTCCTTTTGAAGACGACGGTCGTTCCAACTGAAGGCAGATGGATTGTCGACCGTGACACCCCCAACAGCATCGACCAACTCAATCAATCCATCCATGTTGATCTTCGCATAATAAGGAATATCGGTCTCAAACGTCTGCTCCACCGTTTCGACTGTCTCTTTCACACCCCCATAGGCATAGGTATGATTAATTTTAGTCTTTTCGCCAGACGGAACGGTTACCTGCATATCTCTTGGAATGGACAGGGAAGTCGCTTGTCTTGTTTTTGGATTGAATGAAAGAAGCATGATGGCATCGGCACGTCCCTTATCATTTTTCCGTTCATCCACGCCAAGTAACAAGACATTGACCGGCTTCATCGATTCGAGTGGCTTCGGCCGCTCTCCATCTAACGGTGTTAAAAACGCGTCTGCCGTTTGCTTCACTTTTAAAAAAGCTAAACCAGCTGATGTACTAGCAATCAGAACGAACCCTAGTAGGAGCGCACTCAATACGCGCCAAACAAGGCGTGGTTTTCTTTTCGCCATTCGGGATCTCATATCATGAACTCCTTCATAGTGTGTTTTCATACGTCTTCATCAATCCAGCAATGTTCGAGTTATGCAGGAACAACACGGAGTCGACTTGTTTTTGTTTAGCGAACTGCGAGACGTCGAATGATTTTGGCACATAACGAACGTCGACGACTTCCAGATTGGCACTTTTAGCAAGGAACGGTAAGACAGGATTCGCGAATGAATCCTTTAAGACGAGAATCGTTGGTCGATCATTCTTCGTTTGCTCTTTCATCGACATGATGCCGTGATTCCCGCGCAAGAATACTTCATACCGATCGACGTAATCTCCCTCCTGCTGAACGAAGGATTCATCAATGATTGGACGATCGCATGCCCCGTCGTAACAGACATCGATCCCTTTAAAGAATGCTGGTCCATAATAAGCTAACTGATCACCGGACGTCGCGTACGCAAGCGTCGTCTTTCGCGCTAATGAACCATAGTAGGTATGCTCATCCTCTTTACGATCTGCTTTTGATGGTGTGACCGGTTGCAATCCCATCCCCTTCGTAATCGTCTGGTATGCTGACGCTGCTCCGTCGATATTCCAGTGATGGTCCGTCTTGAAGTAGTCCGTTAGTTTTAATTGATCAAGTGACAAATTCGTCATCCCCGCAGCCTTGAAGTCACGAATCATTCCTGCGTAACGTGTCCGTGCATTCGAAGCAACATACGATGGGATCAACTGATCGCGTTCAGCAATGACCGTCTTCGATGGAGCTAGCGCCATATAGACGGGTCGATCGACTTCTTGCACGAATTGCTGAAACGCGTTTGGAATCTGGACTTGAGTCGAGGCACTCGGTTCGATCATATAGCCATTTTTAGCTGTATAGATTCCATTACGAAAAGGCTGTCTGAAGACATCCTTCGATAGTAGCGCCTGCATCTCAACGAACGTCCCTCGCAAAAGTAGTTGGTCCGTGAAATACGTCTCCATCTTCAGCATGTCTTTTCCAGTCGCGATTCCTTCGATCGTCGGATCGACCGATTGTGCGAGTGTACGATTTTCTAGCTGAGAACGCACACGGTCTTCTCGGACGATCGTACCAATACCAATCGTTAACAAGATGAGTAAAAAACTGATCGTCGTCACCCACATCATGATCCGTTCAAAAGAAGTCGTCCGTTTTTGTCCCTGCTTATTTTCTGTTTCAAGTGGCTGTGCCATCAGTAGACCTCCTTTTTAGAAGCGGAAATAGATGAATGGATTAAACGTACTTGCAACAAGTGCTGATGTCGCCAAAAATAGTAGCAACATCGCATATCCATACTGCATCGTCGTACCAATTCTTCCGAGTGACACAACTAATCGCTCTCCGATGATTTTCGGAATCGGTGTCGCTGCGATGCACGCGACAAGCAGTAGAACACCATTTTGGACAAGCTGGTAGCTCGCGCGTTCATCCCAGATCACATCTGGTACGAACATCGCTTGAATGTACGTAACGGCTTCCGGGAACGTCTCTGAACGGAAGAATACCCAACCGACCAACACGAGTACGAGTGTCCAAACGGTTGAGAAGACTGGCGTTTTCTCCAACCATTTCCCGAGAAATGCTTTCTCGAGCATGATCCAGATTCCGTAATACGCTCCCCACGCGACAAACGTCCAACTAGCACCATGCCAAAGACCTGTCAGCATCCAGACAATTGCTAAGTTGCGATACTGTAACCACGGTGAGACACGATTTCCACCAAGCGGGATGTAGACATAATCCCGAAACCATGATCCAAGCGAAATATGCCATCGACGCCAAAATTCAGAAACAGACTTTGAAATGTAGGGATAGTTAAAATTCTCAAGAAAATGAAATCCGAACATCAAAGCTAGTCCAATCGCCATATCACTGTATCCCGAAAAATCGAAATAGATTTGTAAGGCGTAGGCGATGATGCCGATCCAAGCAAGCCCCATCGAAAGATCTTTCATATTGAAGATGGCATCCGCGACCTGACCACATCCATTGGCAAGAATCAGTTTTTTAGCTAAGCCGATCGTAAACCGACGAACCCCTCGGGCAAAATCGGAAACCGTCTCTTCTCGTGACTCGATTTGGCTCGCAATCGTGTTATAGCGAACGATCGGACCCGCGACGAGTTGGGGAAAGAACGCGATATAAAGGGCGAGGTCAAGCGGATTCTTTTGCACCGCTTCCTTCCCTTTGTAGATGTCGATGACATAACTCATCGCATGAAACGTATAGAACGAGATTCCGAGTGGCAAGACGACTTCTGGTACGAACCATCCTAATCCGAATGTCTCGTTGACTGAACGAACAAAAAATCCGCTGTACTTGAACCAGCCGAGTAACCCCAGATTGACTGCGATCATACTGAACATGATCCATTTGACGCCGATTCGGTGTCGATACAGATCGACGAACAAGGCGAAGAAGTAGTTGATCGTGACACTCAGTAGCATCAGCAACGCAAAACGTGGTTCTCCGAATGCATAAAAGAATAGACTCGTCACTAATAACCAGCCATTTCGGAAGCTGCGTGGGAGTAGGTAATAGACGATCAACACAGTCGGTAAGAACAGAAATAAGAATATCGTCGAACTAAATAGCATACGTCGCTTCCTCCCCTGCCGTGACATGTTGCACAATCTGAATGTCCCGGAGATGGACCCGGAAGCTCCCCTCTTGCAAGAACTTCCATGCCACCTTGAAATACTTCGCTCCCGGTACTCGTTTCATCTGTACATGAACGACTGTCTCATTCGTCAATGTGACGGTTTCCGTTTCGGATCCCATCCGTTTTTTCTGTCCATACTGCATCTTGAATAACTGAACGACACATGGTGCATCGACTTCGAAATGACAGGTCACCTCGATGAGATCTCCTGTAATCGTGGCGTCTGACCGGTATAACTTTGAAGGAGGATGTTGAAATCCTTGATCAAACAACTGAATGTACAATTTGTCGTCTGCCGTCGCTTCTTGAAAATCAAAATAGACACCATCTGTAGCATCCTCAAGCAAGATTTTTTCCTGCGTTCCGAATGGAAAGAATTGATAAATCGCTGGAGGAATACGTTGACTCATACAGGTACCTCACTCATGATGGCATCGACGATTCGCTCCGCCGCTTGTCCATCGCCATAAGGATTCGCCGCTTGTGCCATCGATTGGTAGAACACCTGATCCGTTAACAATTGATGACTCATCGTATAAATCATCTCTGGATTCGTCCCGACGAGCTTCAACGTTCCAGCTTCGACCCCTTCTGGACGCTCTGTCGTCTCCCGTAAGACAAGGACAGGCACGCCGAGCGAAGGTGCTTCCTCTTGAATCCCACCTGAGTCGGTCAGAATGAAGGATGCCCGAGCCGCAAGATTATGGAAGTCAAAGACATCAAGCGGTTCGATCAATTGAATCCGCGGATGATGCTCCAAGCGAGCTGCCGCTTCTAGTACGACCGGATTCGGATGAACCGGATAGACGATTTCGATTTCTGGATGATCATTTGCTAATCGTTCAATCGCCTCAAAAATCGTTGCCAGTTGTAAATGATTCTCACGGCGATGAACGGTCAGCAAGACAAGTTTTCGTCCCGACTTCTCTAGGCGCGATAGGACAGGATGCGTATATGTCGGTGATACAGTCGTCTTCAACGCATCGATGACCGTATTACCGGTTACGATGATCGGTGTCTGCTTGTTCTCAGCACGTAAGTTCATTGCAGCCTGTTCAGTCGGTGCAAAATGATAATCCGCCAACACACCTGTCAATTGACGATTCATCTCTTCTGGGAACGGCGCATACTTTTCATATGTCCGTAGTCCTGCTTCCACATGACCGACTGGAATCTGTTGATAGAACGCCGCTAAAGAAGCAGCGAACGTCGTCGTCGTATCCCCATGGACAAGGACGAGATCCGGCTGTTCCTTTTCGAGGACGCGACGCATCGCGTTTAAAATACGCGCCGTCATTTCCTCTAACGTCTGACGCGGACGCATCAAATCCAAGTCATGGTCCGGAGTGATTTCGAACAGTTCAAGGACCTGATCGAGCATCTCTCGGTGTTGTGCTGTAACGACGACGATTGGTTCGACGTCCTGACGATTTTCAAGTGCTTTGACGACCGGCGCCATTTTGATCGCCTCTGGTCGTGTTCCGAATACAAGCATGACACGTTTCATTTACTTCATCCCCTATCTCATTTCATGACGATTGTTCAATCGTCTCGCCCATCATCTGCTGATCCACGGAACCGATCCGTTCCGTTCGTTTCTTAGCTACGTAATGGGAGGCTTGCTTTTTTGATAACTGTTTGTACCAATATAGATATTTATTGTATTCAGCCAACGTTTCGTTCGTCGGACCAAATAGACGTACTTCCCCGTATTCCAACCAAAGGATTTTTGTACAGAAACTCTTTACCTGGCTGAGCGAATGACTGACGAAAAAAATCGTTTTCCCTTGATCGCGGAATTCACGCATCTTATCGAGGCACTTTTCGGTAAACGTTTGGTCTCCGACTGAGAGTGCTTCGTCGATGATCAAGATATCTGGATTAATATGAATCGAGATCGCAAAACCAATTCGAGCTCGCATGCCGCTCGAATATGTCTTGACCGGCTGATCGATGAACTCCCCAATATCAGCGAACTCTAAAATTTCTGGAGTAATCGTCTCGATTTGGCGTTTCGTCAAGCCCATCATCAGCCCTTTTAATTCAATGTTATCTCGCCCTGTCAGTTGACTATTCAATCCACTAGAGATGGCAATCAAGGCTGACTTCCCACCCAATGTGACCCGACCGTACGTCGGTGGTGTCACGTTAGCAAGCAGATGCGATAGTGTCGATTTCCCACTTCCGTTGATGCCAACGACACCGACGATTTCTCCCTCTTCCACAGAAAAGGAGACGTTCTTCAGAGCATAGAACGATTTTCCATTCACCTTACCGAACAACACTTCTTTTAGCTTGTCGATCGGTCGGGCATAGAGCATGTACCGTTTCGATACATTCTCAAACACGACATGACCCATCGTTCTCCCTCCTATACGTAATCGATGAAATAGCGTCGGAATCGAATGTGAATCGATGCTCCAACAAGTAAGATTGCGAGCGTCATACACCAGAAGTACACGCCGTACCACATATGATCGAGCAGATAACCCGTTCCGATGAGTGCGGACCGATATCCCTCAATCAAATAAACGAGCGGGTTTAGCATCAACAACATCTTGAATAACGAGTGATCTGGCGGAATCCACATGATTGGCGTTAAATACATCAGCATGCGGATCGCAGATGTCACCATGTTTTGTACATCTCGAATCATCGTCGCAAGTGCGGATAACAATAAGGAGACCGCATATAGGAATACGACGCCTGCCGGTACGATATAAAGGAGTTCAAGCGTATGCCATCCCGGGAAGTAACCGAAGGCACACCCTAAAATGATCGTCAAAGCAATCATCGCGAGATGACGGTAGAATTGTGCCAAAATGACATACGCTGGAATCGTACTTAGTGGAAAGTGCATCTTCGAGACGAGGGCAACCCGACCATAAATCGACCGGGAACCACTTGGAATCGTACTGCCGATGAAGAACCAAGCAATCAATCCGCTGACGAGCCAAAAGACGAATGGAATTCCATCGACTGGATGCCCACCACGAATCCCGAAGCCGAATACGACCCAGTAGACACCGATTTGGAGAAGTGGCGTCATGATCTCCCAAAACCAACCCAGGTATTGCATGCTATATTGACTCTTTGTTTCATAAAGCGAGAGTCGAAAGATCAGATACAGATGATCCTTCAACTCTCCCCCAATCGTTCGTAACGCGTTCATATCGCTTTCGCATCCACTTCCGTCACGCGGTGCGTATGCAAATTACCGAAGTTCAGGACTTTGACAGCGTCGAGCGCTTTGACGATCCCTTTCGTATCAAAGAGTAACGGTGTCCGCATGTAGTTTGCGAGACGACGTGAATCGAATTGTTTGAATTCATCGTGGTCGACTAAGACAAGCGCTAGATCGGCGCCTTGAATCGCCTCCAGCTCATCGACGAGTTCGAAACGTGTCGAAATCGAGCGTTCGACGTGCGGATCACAGACAGCGACGTCAAGTCCACGGTCGAGTAATTGTTCAATGACTTCGACAGCTGGACTCTCGCGCATGTCGTCGACGTTTCCTTTATACGTGACACCAAAGACGGCGATTTTTGGACGGACACGCGAACCGACGAGACGAGCTGCTTGTTCGGCAACGAATTGTGGCATCTGAACGTTCGTTTGTCGTGCCGTATGAATGATGCGAGCAAGCGATGGGGCTTTTGCGACGATGAAGTACGGATCGACTGCGAGACAGTGACCACCCACTCCCGGTCCCGGATGATGCAAGTTCACCCGTGGGTGCATGTTCGCCATCTCAATCACATCTAAGACGTTGATCTCTAGCTGATGACATACTTGCGTCAATTCATTTGCGAGAGCAATGTTGACATCGCGGAACGTATTCTCCATCAACTTCGACATTTCGGCTGTCTTCGCATCTGTCCGGACGATTTCACCTTGAACGAATGTTTCGTAAACGGCAGCACCTGCCTCCGCACACGCTGGCGTCAACCCACCAACGATTCGGTTATTATGGATAAGTTCATGTAAGATTTGTCCTGGCAAGACACGCTCGGGACAATGGACGACATAAATGTCCTCACCAATCGTAAAGCCGGCTTCTTCAATCAATGGACGAACATGGTCATCCATCGTACGTGGTGCAATCGTCGATTCGACGATAACGACATTTCCTTTTTCAAGGAAGGGCAGCATATTGTTAACCGCTGAAATAACATATTTCAAATCACATGATTTATACGTATCGTTTAAGTTAGGAGTTGGAACGGCGATTAAGAAGACATCGGCTCGTTCTGGCGTAAGTGTCGCTCGGAATTTTCCGTTCGCGACGACCCGTTTGATGACATCCTCGAGTCCTGGTTCTTCAATATGAATCGTTCCCGTGTTCAGAAGATTGACGATTTGTGGATCGATGTCGACACCTACGACTTCCGTGCCATGATCCGCGAACATCGCAGAAGAAGGTAATCCAATATATCCTAGTCCGATTGTGCAAAGTTTCATTTTGTCATTCCTCCATCGAGTTAGTCATACTAGCCAACGAACGATCTGTGGCTTGGCTGTAACTAGACCATAACGACATTTCCTTTGCTTTCCAATGCTTCTAACCATCTCTTAAACCATTCTTCACAGACCTTACATTTCCAGTGTTTTCTATCGTTTTTGTAAATCTTATGAAGCTTTCGCGAATCCTTCGTGTCTATTCGAATGAAACAAAACGACTCGTCAGGAATCCGCCTTCATTGCACGTGGATTTCTCTTCGAGTCGTTGACTATTTTTCTTATTTTGCGCCAGATTCCATGAAAATCGAGTCATAGACAGCAAGAAGTCGACCTTTTTCTTGCTCCCAGTTGTATTGTCTCCTTGCTACGCTTGCTCGTTCCTGCATCGCCCGTCGCAAGTTCTCATCCTTCACTAGACGATTGACCGCCTCGGCGATACTCTGCGGTGATTCGACATCGACGATTAATCCAACTCCTTCTGTTTCGACGACACGACGGATTTCTGGTAAGTCGGCCGCGATGACAGGAATCAACGCCGCCATGTATTCGAATAGTTTATTCGAAGAAGCGGAATAATGATTGAAGCAAACGTTCTGGAGGACTTGAAAGCCGACCGTCGCCGCTGCCGTGTAACTGGGTAGTTCAGCAAGCGGAACCTTATCAATGAAGCGGATACGAGACTTTTCCGATGATTGCGTGGCCAGTTGCATCAGTTTCCCTTTTAACTTTCCATCTCCAACGAAAATAAGTGTTCCTCGATCGATGAACGGCATCGCTTCAATGAGTCGCTCCAGTCCACGTCCTTCCTGGATCCCGCCTTGATACAACAAAATCGGCTCGTCTGGTGCGAGTGCTAACTCTTCGCGTAACGGTCGCGGTTGCGGAATAATCGGTTCGTAAAACGGATAATTGTGCAAGACGGATGGTCGGGTTCCATATAATTTTTGATGATAATCTGCACGCGTGTCATTTTCAACGATTGTCTGGTCGACGAATCGAAGCAACCAGCGTTCTAATTTCCCTTGCATGCTTCCGTATCCTGTCCGATCGGTCTGGACTTCATGCGAGTCATAGACGATTTGTGCACCACGCGCCGCCCCAATCGCTTGTGGTAACGTATTGACATCGTTCGCATGCATGACGTCATAATCACGCTTCCGGGCAGTACGTGTCATACGAAGAATGCCGAAACTGTTATATAGGGCGTAACGGATGAATCGACTTCGCATGAGTAAAAAGAGCACGAGCATCACGGGAATGAGCCATGGCGCAAGAAGCGCACCTATCACGCCGATGACAAGGGTCCGTTTTTTCCGTTTGCGAAAGAACGAGAGCCACCTCGCAAAAGGTGGCGTCCGGTCGATTCGAATGACGCGAAACCCTGACATCGGGTATTCGACTTCTGGAAGTGTGCCGTCATTGAGACAGTATAGGTCCACGCGGTGTCCTGCTTCGACGAGTGCCGTACATTCACGCAAGACACGAGCGTCATTCGTAAAAGGATTCCAGACAAACATTCCAATACGCTTCATTCTGCGACCGCCTTTCG
The DNA here is from genome assembly GCF_018618915.1 of Exiguobacterium sp. s91. Classification (NCBI taxonomy): domain Bacteria; kingdom Bacillati; phylum Bacillota; class Bacilli; order Caryophanales; genus Exiguobacterium; species Exiguobacterium sp. s91. The sequence goes on from NZ_JACSMZ010000001.1 coordinate 2,059,251, forward strand.
TGACTGCGTTTGTTCGATGGCTTCAAACAATCGCTGTTGATTTTGTTCCCAATCAAAATGATGTTGGACGTAATCCACACCCGCCCGTCCCATCGCTGCACGTTTCTCTGGATTTCGTGATAACTCGAGAATATGATCGACAATCTCCTCTTTTTTCCGCTGGACAGACACGTAACCCGCTCCTGCCTCTTCGATGACATGCGCCGCGTGTCCGGATACCGCACCGACGATGGCACACCCCATCGCCATGTAGTCGATGATTTTGCCTGGTGTCACTGTATCGAATGCCGTACTTTCAACAAGTGTCGCAAAGGCAATATCACTTTTTGCGAGCTGTTTCAACGCATCCCAGCGCGGCATCGCGTCAAGAAACTCGATGTTCGTCAATCCCCGTTCCTTGACGAGTCGTTCGAACGTTTGCTTGTGATAACCATAACCGACGACTTGAAAACATATATCCTGCTCTTGTTGAAGTTCCTGTGCGACGTCAAGTAACAAGAACACATCTTGTGCGAGACCGATATTTCCTGTATACACGACGCGGACTTGTTCCGATACTTTTCGGCGTTTGATCAACCACTCATTTTCCTCGATGGAGTTCGGGATGTAATGAATTTTTTCCGGTGCAATGCCCCGCCCTTCAATATACGATCGAAACCCCTCACTGTTGATGACCAATTGATCTGCCTGACGATACATCCACTTTTCAAGCCAGTAGAGCGGAGTCAATAAGAGACGCGATTTCGTGATTCCGACGCCAATCAACGATTCCGGCCATAAATCACGTACATCGAGAATCAAAGGAGCCTTTTTGACATGTTTCGCGACGACCCCGACGAGTCCCATGAAGATGGATGGCGTCGTCGCATAGATGTAGGCATAGGATTTCGGGTCTTGTCGCACCTCTTTTACCGCGAGCACGAATTGTTCCACGAATAAACGAAGACGCCGCCATAAATTATTCGTCGCCCGGACGTCACGCGGTTGGATACGGGTCACATGTGCCGTATCGAGACTCGGTTCATCCCAGAACATTGAGTCCGTATAAAGTTCTGCCGTCGGATAGAGCGGTTCTGACGTCAACACATGGACGTCACTTCCCGCTTGTTCCATCCGCTTGAAGATATTCTTCATTCGGTTTGCCGCACTCCCGATTTCCGGATAGAAATTTTGACAAATCATCAAGACGTTCATCGACGACTCCGGCGCTGCTTGAGTTGACGTCGGAACTTCCAGTAGCGGACGACGATTTTTCCAAGCTTTGATCGCGCGAGTGAGCGGTATTTTGATTTCCATGATGCATTCGCCTCCAGCAATTCCAGATTTGTCACCAATGATCCTTCGAATCGATCAAGCAGTGCGGCATATTGTTCTTCGAGCATCTTGTATTGTTCACGCTGTTCCTGTAGTTGCTGTTCATGGCGTAGCAATTCGACTTGAGCGTGTTCCAATTGGTCCGTTTGTTCCCCTAACCGCTGAACTTTTCGTTCTAGATTCTGTTGCTTGCGTTTTAAATCAATGATCGTTGCGAGATGCAATCGTTCCACCTCTTCAAAGGCGTCTTCAAGCCATTCGACTTCCGCCGGTAGAATCGATCGACCGGATCGAGGTTCCGGATAGACTTGAATCGTGATCCCAAGCCACTTGTCAATCCGCTCGATCGTCTCGATCTTACCGAAGGGTGTCAACTGTTCAAGCAGTCGGTTTAAATAATACGTCCGCTTGTGATCCGCATAATCGTTCACTCCAAATGGGACTGTGATGACGAGTCGTCCTTCTGGTGCGATGAACGAGACGGCACGGGCGATAAAGCGCTCTGGCTCCCCGATATGTTCCAGTACTTCCGTCATCAAGACTGTATCGAATTGAATGTCAGGTGTGTACGTCATGACATTTGCTTCATGTAATTCCACTTTTTCTTTTACGGATGCCGGTTCTTCAAGTAACGCTTGTTTGGCCTCGATGATCGCTTCTGGTAACACATCGATCCCGATGACATGTTTCCCTTCGCGTCCGAGCAAAATCGGGACGACTCCACCCGAACAACCAATATCTAAAATGTGCTCTCCTTTTGCTTGTCGAACGATCCAGTGAACACGCGCGCGGACTTTTTTACCGAATCCACCGCCTAACTGATCGTAGTAGGCAGCTCGGATTTGATCCTTGGGGCGTGCTGTTTTCATCGATGCCGTCATTTTTGCACCTCCTCGAGTAGTAAGTGTTGAAGTCGATCCGTCTCCTGTCGATCTGCAAGCTCCATGAATCGACGAATCAACGGGTTCGTCAACGTGATTGGTTCATAGAATCCGATGATCGTGCGTAGTAATGCGACACTCGGTGCAAAGTCCTTATCACTGCAGTAGCGTAACTTGACAAGATACCAATGCTCAAAGAAATGCTCGAATCGAGTTTCCTTGTATTCCTCTAGCACTCCATAACGAGCGAATTTCTCAGCTCGTGCCCGCTCTCGGACGACACTTCGTTCAAAGAACTTCACCGTCAATGCATTCACGGTTGACCCTGCAACGGCTGCGTAATAATAATGGATGACTCGATTGACGAGTAAGACACGGTTCGCGCGAAGCATCAATTCTTGGAAGAACAAGGAGTCCTGACCGACCGCACCGACGACTTGTTCCAATTGATGTTCAAGCAGGAAGGTACGACGGACGACGAGTGCTTGAATGCTTTGTACCGCAAACCGATGTTTCAATAGAAAAGCTTTCGGATCCTCACAAACCGTTCGTCCTTGTTTACGAATCGTTGGCAAGGCGATGATGCTCGTCTTCTCGGCAAGCTTTTTCATATGCCCTGCCACAAAATCAAGTGATGGATCTTTTTCTAGTTCTTGAAGCAAAAAGGCATATCGATCACTGAGTACCTCGTTATCCGGATCAAGGAACGTCACATAGTCAGCTCGTGCCATCTCGACTCCTTTGTTACGCGGACGTGAAGCACTACCGCTTCCGCCTGTCTCGAAGAAATAAGTTCTGACATTTCCATAGCGTCGCGCGAGACGCTCTACGGCTTGACGTGTCGCTATGTCCGTCGATCCATCATCTACGAGTAAAATCTCCGACTCCATGAATCGATCCATCCGCGTTAGACTGGCGAAACATTTATACGTGAGGTGTTTCCCATTGTTATAGATCGGAACGACGACCGACAGTTGCGGGGTCTGATTCGTCGGAACTACCGTCTGCTCGTTCCACTCAAATTGATCGAGCAACAGTGTTTTTCCGTTCAGTTCATCTGCCTGGAACATGTCATATCCGATAGCTGACCGCCAAACGATCGCACCGTTTCGGCTACCGCTCATCTCTTGTACATGATACGGATGCTCGCTTCCCTTTCGGACGATGCTGGCATCGCTATATTTAAAGCCATTCACGAGGTCCTCTAAATAATATTCGCCGTAAGATTCCTCTCCATCCATCCAAGCAACGAGATCCGCTTGATCATAGGTTTGCTCCGTCAACGTATCCGCTGAGACGATTTCGTCTGGTGTGAGACTTTGGCGATCAATCACGTCACGAATAGCTTCCCCGTCCTGAGCGACGACGATGAGTAAGCGATGTTTCCGTGTTTCAGGTACTCGTCCAATGAACGCTAGGATCTGATCCATCCGTTCGAAGACCGTATGCTCCGTCATGACGGCACGAAGTCCTTCTGCCCGTAACCGTTCGATTTCATCCTGTGACGTACGTTCCACGATTGCCGTCGCCTCCTGTGCGTCATGCACAGTGAAGATATTCGGAAACTCGTTGTTGACGGCGATACTGTAATTCGACAAGATCAAATTCCCGAGTGCTTGCGATTCATAAACGCGACGAGCACACATCGTTTTACTGTATTTGATGCTATTCAGGTTCAAGACCCAGTCGTAACATTTACTGACTTGTTGTAAAGCATCGTAAGGAATCGCTGGTGCGACCCGTGATTGATAGCGCTCCGGAAACTGATAGGCTGGTAAGTCGAGATGATAATTCCGGTCCACGATATCGAGTTCGTGCGAGGATTGCATCACCCCATCAAACAACATCTCCGTATCTTTAACACGCTCCGGATATTTCGCCATCCAGCTACCGGCAAATAAAACACCTTTCTTTCGGCTACGTGTCGCTCCGATCGGATTGTGAATCAATGGATTGACACCAAACGGCATCGCCATGATCCGATCATGACCACATAAGACGCGGTATTCAGGAATCATCGCCTCATCTGAAGTCAGGACATAATCGGCAGCTTGCGCCACGTCTTGAAACCGTTCATGATTGCTCGGATCTTCCGTCGATTGAAAGACGACTGGAATTCCTTTGGCTTTGACTTCCTGCATCATCGAAAGCAGTCGTTGGCGTTTCTTTGAATTCGGTGTGGCGACACCTTTCCAATCGTCTCCTCGTAACCCCTTCCATGAGGAAACGACTAAAAAGAGATCAATCTCACGCTCGAAGACTTCTTCGAATGTATGCGCATTGACGTAGTGGAGATGAACGGCATCTTCATAATAGGCATACATGAATTCCGAGCAGACGATTGCCATCTCGATTGGTCGCTTTTCATAGTAACGCGTCGTCGTCCGGACCGGAATCTCCGAGACATCCAATTGATTCAGCAGTGATGCTTGGCTATTTTGTCGATAACGTGTCGTCGTGTTATTAGAAGTTCGAACCGTCGGCAGTCGCAAGACGTCTAACTGACGGAGTTTTTCGAGTGCATCTTTACTTGCGGTCGTCGCGCTCGTAAGCCGTTTTTTCTCTTCGCGGACCCAGTTCAGTTGTTGCATGATTTGTCGTTTCCATTTTTGATCACTCACACGTAAACACCCTTCCTCTTTTCAACTCTTTCTTAGTCTACGGAAGCAGTTCAAAGGCTACTTGAAGGACTTGCAAGGTTTTTGTAAAGACTTAGTGAAGCTTTTTTGGATTTTCCTTACATTCCAGTTCAGTCAACCTGTATTTCCTAGGAAATCGACCAGTTTCGCTTTCTTGTCCGTGGAAGTCATTCACATGTTTTCAAAAACGAATCCTATGCACTCTCATTGTTTTGGATTTAAAAAACGGGGAAACATTACTACGTACTGATAAAAGGAGATGACTGGACATGTTAAACGAAAAAAATCATGATTTACCAGATGAAAAGGCAGACGTTGGTCTTCACCCGGATCCTGATCCAGCTGAGACATCAGATCCCGGAATCAAGCCTGCGGAAACACAGCATCCGGATCCTGATCCAGAAGAGCTCGAGCGCGATCGAAAAAATTCGTGAATCTCACGCCATAGAAAAAGAGGTTGCGGAAATGATTCCGCAACCTCTTTTGGCATGTTCACTTAACTTTTACTAGTAGTTTCCCTGTGTTCGAACCATCGAACAAGCCAAGGAACGCATTTGGTACACGATCGAATCCTTCAAAGATCGTCTCTTCGTATTGCAACTTCCCTTCACTAACCCATTGACCAAGTTGCTCAGCTGCCTCTTTAAAACGTTTTCCATAGTCGCCCACTAAGAAACCTTGCATGCGCGCGCGCGCGATGATTAATTTCGATTGAACACGTGGACCAATGTCCTGTTGTGCGTTATATCCAGAAATGGCACCGCAGACTGGTACCCGCGCGAATGGATTGAGTCGATCAAGGACTGCATCACCAATCTCTCCGCCGACGTTTTCAAAATAGACATCGATCCCGTCTGGACATGTCCGGTCCAATGCCTCTCGGATGTCTTCCGTTTTATAGTTGATGACTTCGTCAAAACCAAGATCTGCTTTTAAGTGTTGTAGCTTTTCGTCACTTCCTGCGATTCCGACGACACGTGCTCCTTTGATTTTAGCGATTTGACCAACGATTGATCCAACAGCCCCTGCTGCTGCCGATACGACGACCGTTTCCCCTGGTTGTGGATTCCCGATATCAAGCAATCCGAAATACGCTGTCATCCCTGTCATTCCGAGAACACCGAGTGCTGTTGAAATAGGTGCGATCTGCTCATCGATTTTACGAACGGTTTTCGCATCGACGACTGCTTTTGTTGCCCAATCGAGCATCCCGACGACGACATCACCAGACTTGAGCCCTTCACTTTTAGACTCGATGACACGCGCTACGACACCTCCGTGAATCGGTTCATCAATCTCAAATGGTTGCGAATAAGAACGCGCATCGTTCATACGACCCCGCATATATGGATCGACCGAGATATAGAGTGACTCCAGTGCGACTTGTCCTTCCTTCAGCTCTGCTAACTCAAATGATTCATAGCGGAATGTTTCCCCTGTTGGTTTTCCGTTTGGTCGTGCTGCTAATACGATACGTTGTTCTGACATGATTCATGACCTCCTCATTCAATGTACTTCTTCACTGTAACAATTCCGTTTCTGAAAGACGAATCCTTTGCTCGTTTGGAATTTTCTAACTTTTTCTTGACGTCCTTATGTTCTTGCCGTAAGATAAAACACAATTCATAACTTTTATACTGTTATGCATAAAAGCGTTACATAAGGAGAGGACTTGTATGGATTCATCTATTTTGCGTCAGCCGCGTCAATTCGCCGTTCATGTTTTAAACGGACTCAGTATCGGAATTCTCGTTGCCCTTATTCCAGGAGCACTACTCGGGGAACTCGCTAAGGCATTATTGCCATACGTATCCGGAGCCCAGCATGTTTTAGATGCCACCACACTCGCGATGCGTCTTTTGCCGATGGTGATTGGTGTTGCCGTAGCCATGCAATTTAAAGTGACTCCGATTGCGACCACGTCGATTGGTCTTGCGACGGTCGTTGGATCAGGCGTTGCAACTCGTGCAGATGCGACCTTCGTTTTCGTCGGCACGGGCGACGTCATCAATGCTGGTCTGACGGCAGCTGTTGCGACAGCAATCGTCTTATTGATCGGTGAGCGTTTCAAGACGTATACGGTACTTGTCATGCCAACGATTTTGATTGTCGGTGCCGGTGGGATCGGTGTGTTAACGTACCCGTTCGTGACACGGATCACGACAGCGATCGGACATGTCATTTCAGACTTTACGGCACTTCAACCTGTCTTGATGGGTATTCTAATTGCGATTACTTTTTCCGTACTGATCGTTTCTCCGCTTTCAACGGTCGGCATTGCGACAGCCATCAGTTTATCCGGTGTTGCCGCCGGAGCTGCGAATCTAGGCGTCTGTGCCGCTGGATTCGGTCTTGCGATTGCCGGGTGGCAAGCCAATTCGCGCGGAACGTCGATTGCTCATTTTCTTGGTTCTCCTAAAATCCAGATGGCGAACTTCATACGTAATCCATTGATGATCCTACCTGTCATGTGTAGTGCTGCTATCCTTGGCGCACTAGCAGGAATGCTCGGCGTCCAAGGTACGCCGTTTAGTGCCGGCTTCGGGATGTCTGGTCTAATCGGTCCGATCAATGCGTTACATCTGATGTCAGGAGGCTGGACATTGTTCAACATGACATTCGTTCTCGGATTATTCATCGTCTTGCCCGTCATTCTTTGTCTGTTGTTCCACCTACTCTTCCGGAGATTCCGTCCATGGATGAGTGCAGAGCCATACCGACTGGATTTTGAGTAAGTTCATCGTTAGCGTTCTTTCATCACAAAAAAAGCCAAGCCGACCGTCTAAAAAATCGACGGATCGAACTTGGCTTTTTGATGCATTTATTTGATCACTGTCAGTAAGTCAAGCGGTGTCTCGATGACATGGTCCGCCGAATCCCACTCGGATTGTGTCCCAAAACCGTACTGGCATAAGACGACCGGCATGTTTTCCTTACGGGCCGCTTCGACATCGGAAGACCGATCCCCAATCATCCAGTATGTTGCTTCCCCAAACTCCTCACGGTGCGCTCGTAAGATATCCGCTTTTTCTTTCCCGTTGACGGATTCTAAGCATTTCGGACTCGTAAAGAATGAACGAATTCTCTGGCTATCCAGCACAAGGTTTAGATAGTGGTTGCCACAATTACTCGCTGTTGAAATGGTATGTCCAGCGGAAACTAGCGCTTCTAATAAAGATCGAATTCCGTCGAACAAGACGTTCTGTTCTGCCATCGTCGCTTCTAGATGACCATGTCTTTTTTTACGAATCAACCGAATATCCTCTTCTGAGGCTTCCGGAATCGCCTTACGCCAAAAGGCACTTCCTGCTAAACCATAGCTTGCTTGTACACTAGCTTGAGAAGGTTTCGGAAGATGCGGCATGTCCTCCATCGCTCGATGGATTGCTTCTGTCATCTGTTCCGTTGAATCAATCAATGTACCGTCAATATCGAATAAGATAATTGCCATGTTCCCACTCCTTTTAGATCTCTTTTTTTGCTTTTCTCTTTTTTTGAATCAAGTAGCCAACCGTAATCAACACGCCTAAACCAATCCAAACTATTGGATGATTGAGGTGGTGCAATTTTCGCCATTCATGTCCGACGGCTTTCCCGCCCCAAATGAAAATCGCCGACCAAAGGAAAAAGGAAATCGTCGTCACGACGGTAAACGTCCAGCGTGAAACACCAGTCAGACCGGCACCAATCGCAAATCCGATGCGCCACATCGGAGACAGAAGAAGGATATAGCGTCCCTTTGTCTCCATTTGTGTCTGAAACTGAAGCATTTTTGTTTCCGAAATCCGAAACCATTTGAATAAACGATTCAATAACCGTTCACTCCCGAACTGACCAATCGTAAAGAAGAGGTTCTGACTAATGACGAAGCTCACTACAGCGAGGAACAACATGAATAAAAGATTCGCCTGTGCGGTATGCACGAGATATCCGGCATACGCGAGCGGTACTTCGCTCGGTATGAATGGAAACATGAGCGTCATCATGATCCCGATATAACCGTATGATTCCATCCAATGGTGTCCCATCTTCGCCCCCCTCTCTCTTTACCAACTATTTCTAGTGTATCGAACTTTCAAGAAGGCGTACAGGAAACGGCTCTCCGTAGACAAAGAAGAGCGACTTCTCATAGTGAAGTCGCTCGGATCATTATCATCTATTTGATTAATACGCATCCTCACTTTGTACTGGTTGCGTACGACGCTTTTGTTGATCATCTTGCCAGTCACTGAAACGTGTCAACTCTTCAAAGACTGTTTTCGTGACGAAAAGGATGACGGCGATATCGTCTGCGAAACCAAATCCGAGTACGAAATCAGGTACGAGATCAATCGGTGACACGAGGTAAATCAACGCTCCGATTACTTTTAAAATCGTCGTACGACGAATGTTGCGATATTCACCTGACTGGTACGCGCGAATCATATCGACGAACAACGTCAACGGCGAGAAGACGACGGACAAACGAGAGTTCCCGTTCACTTTAGCAGTTGCTCGTTGTAACAGCGAGTTCGTCTTTTTCGGACGATCGATATAATCTTTTGCATCTTCGGCATATTGATTTTGTTGTTTTTCTAATTGTTGATTTGAGAATTTCATTCCTGTTTCCCCCATTCTAAAGTAACTTCAACGCTTTTCTATTTCCCTGTTCCTACGTATGATAATCCTGTCAGGTTTCAGGATATGATGGAACGGTAAAAAAGGGAGAGAAGCGTTACAGAAAGGATGATTTTTATGAATCATGTTAATCAAACCGTCATCATTACGGGAGCGGCGAATGGAATTGGTGCCGAACTCGCCCGCACCTACGCTACGCATGGCGCAAATGTCGTTCTTGCTGACATCGATCAGATGACAGGAGACGAACTAGTTCAACAAATTGAAGAAGATGGTGGAACGGCTTACTTCTATCACCTCGATATCCAACATGAAAAAGACGTTCAACTGTTGATCGAAAAAGCGATTGAACATACGGGTCGCATCGACATCGTCATCAACAACGCCGGTATCATGATCCGAAAACCCTTACTCGAATTGTCGCTTGAGGAATGGGATCGGGTTCATCATACGAACCTGCGTAGCATCTTTCTAACGACTAAGGCCGCTACACCCTATTTGAAACAAAGTAAAAGTGGTGGTCGGATCGTCAACCTCGCTTCGACCCGCGCCTTCATGTCGGAACCGCATACAGAATCTTATGCGTCGACGAAAGGTGGCATTTTTGCCCTGACCCATGCACTTGCTGTCTCACTCGGAGAAGACGGAATTCTCGTCAACGCGATTGCTCCGGGTTGGATCGAAACCGGTGACTACCAAGAATTATCACCCGAAGACCACAGTCAGCATCCAGCCGGTCGCGTCGGAAAACCAAGTGATGTCGCACGTGCTGCTCTTTATCTAACGCATCCAGATAACGACTTCTTGACGGGAGAAACACTGGTCCTAGACGGCGGGATGACACGAAAAATGATTTACGAAGAATGATTCATGAAGAGTGCCTGATTTAGGCACTCTATTATTATTTTCATTTTACAAAAACTATACTTATACCTTTCTCAATTCTTCTTAAATCTTCTCTTGATATGATGTTACAAAAATATATCTTCTGACATCATTCGGAAATCAATTGATTACACGATAAACTTCCCCTTCATATCAACGATTTGCCCTTATCCGAATCTTAATCAATCATTATTTTCATAAATTCTTCATACTTTTCGCTAGCTTCTCTTGCATTTTTTTAAAAGAATTGTAAAGTTGATTTTCCGATTTTCTTGTTAGAGTGGGAAAGGTAACACTTCATACAAGGGAAAGGAATGACGCTTAGTTTATGAAACGACCTTTCGGAAAGTCAATTGGGCTATCGCTCATGACACTCACTTTACTCGCAAGTCCGCTCATGACGACAACTCCCGTCGACGCGGCAAGTTCATATAAAGAAAAGCAACAACAAAACCAGCAACAACAATCGAAGCAACGTGAGGCGTTGTCTCAAAAGAATAACCAGTTATCTAAAGCACAACAACAAGTCTACGCACTGGATCAACAGATTAATGGGCTGACATTACAAGTCGTCGAGAATCAAAAGAAAATCGACGAGAACACGAAACAGATTGCTCGATTAGAAGATAAAATCGAGAAGCTACAAAAGAAAATCAAGAAACAAGAAAAAATGCTCGGTGATCGTCTGGCGGTCCGTCAGTCGAAAGCCGATAACGCTCCGCTGCTTGAGGCCGTATTCGGCGCAAAAGATGTCGGTGATATGATTAGCCGCTTCAATGCCTTCAATACAATCGCGGAAAGCGATGCTTCTTTGTTAAAAGATTACGAATCAAACAAAAAAGAACTGGCAGCTGCGAAAGAAGAACTAAAGCAGACACGCCAAGACTTGATTGAAGATCGTAATGTTTTAAAAAAGAAACAACGTGAACTGAAACAAGAAAAACAAAAGCGCACAGCACTTTTGAAGCGTCTGACGTCGCAAAAGAAAAAAATTGAATCCAATATCCTAAGCCTGAAAGAGGCATCGGCCCAACTGAAGGCACAGGAAGCAGCTGAAAAAGCAGCAGCACGAGCAGCAAAGGCAGCTGCCGCAAAAGCTGCGAAACAATCGGCAGCACCAGCATCTGTTAGCAAGGCCAGCACGAAAGTCATCTCAAAAGCAAAAGGTAAATTCATCAAACCTGCTCAAGGCTCTGTTTCGCAAGGAATGGGTGCAGCAAGCGGAAGCAATGGTTATGCGTACCACAATGGAACCGACTTCGCTGGTCCACTCAACTCGCCAATCGTTGCATCTGCAAGCGGGACAGTCATCTTAGCAAGTTCAGGTGGTCCTTACGGCAACCACGTCTATATCTCTCATAATATCGACGGGAAAACGTATACGACCGTTTATGCCCATATGAATGCCTTGAACGTTAAACAGGGACAACAAGTCAAACAAGGACAGCAAATCGGTGTTCTCGGAAGCACCGGTAACTCAACTGGTCCACACTTGCATTTTGAAATCCACGATGGTGGGTACCAGTATGATGCGAATGGACGGACGAATGAGCTCGACCCAGAAAGCTTCTTCTAAGTCGATTCAAGAAAAAGTGCACTTCTTCTCTTCCCGAGAAGGAGTGCACTTTTTGCTGTGTTCATTAAATTTTGAATTGATGTGTCTGACTGTCAAGCGACGTCGTCGTCGACTCGAGTTCTTGCATCAATTGATGAATCTGTTCAAACGAGGCCTGTTGATCACGCATCGAAGCAGCGATCTCTTCATTTCCAGCTGCAAGTTCTTCCATGACACCACTGACTGTACTGACTTGACCAACGACATGGCGGGCTTGTTGCTTCGAATGAACGAGTTGTTTCGTCACGTAATCGAGGGTTTCCGTCACACTCGCTACCTTTTGACGTGTTTCACCGAAAGCTTGTTGAACATGCGTAAAGTTCTCGACCTGATTCGTCTGCTCCCGCTCCGCTTGCACGAGTGCTTCTTGTAAAACAGCACCGTCCTGACGAATCGAACGGACAAGCGAGAAGATCGAGCGCGTCGCTTCGTGTGTCTCATCTGCTAACTTTTTAACTTCACTTGCCACGACGGCAAATCCTCGACCAGCTTCTCCAGCCCTTGCCGCTTCGATTGCCGCATTGAGTGACAATAAGTTCGTCTGCGCGGAGACTCCCGCGACAAGTTGTGCCATCTGTTCAATTTGTTGCGTCTGTTCTAAGAAACCTTCCAGTTTCTGACCGAGTTCGCGATTTTGTTCTGTTGACGCGCGAAGTGACCGTGCTTGCTGTTCCATGACGGAACTACTTTGAACCATCACGTGATCGGCCGCCTGTCCTTCTGCATAAGCCGTTTGTGCACGTTGTTCACTCTCTTCAAAGAGCTGTTGCATATCGGACATCGTACTGACTGTCGTCTGGATATCGTCCGACACTGTTTGTGTCCCACTTGCCATCTCATTGATCGCATGGGTCATGTTTCCCGATACTTCAACGATGTTCGCGTTCTCTGTCGTCGCTTCCGTACTCATCTGACGAATCGTGTTCGACGAACGACTAATCGTTCCGATGACCTCATGCAATGTTCCTTGCATCTGCGCAACCGCTGTCTCGAGTCGACCAATCTCATCTTTTCGACCGGATACGACTAATTCCTGCGATAAGTCTCCGTCCGAAATCTGTTCTGCTGTCCGGACGACACGGCTGATCGGTCGCGTGATGCTACGTGCGAAGTACCAGTTGTATAACGCAAGACCAATCAGGAGAATGAATGTCGCGATCAAGACAGTCCGTGTCAGATTTAATGTCTCGTCTTTTGCTTCACGTTGTAAGACATCATAAAATTCTCCGTTTTTCGTATGTAACGTGTAGAGATCACTGAGGACACCCTCAATCTGTGCAGCGTGCGAGCGAATCTCAATCGGATTCATCGCATCCGTCAGTTCTGTCCGCTTCGTTGCAAGCGTCTTATACTTCATATCCGCCCGGTTCAACTCTTCTTGAAATGCAGGAATCAAATACGTCTTCTGTAATTCGTTTAATGCTTGTTCGTTCTTTTTACTAAGTGCTTGTACTTGCTCCGCCTGACTCTCAGACGGTTGGCTTGCCAGTCGGTTCCAGGCTGCTTGTTCGTATAAGAGCTTCGTTTCAAGTTCTGAGATCTCAACGAGCTGTTTCCCATAATCTTCGTTGTAGGACTGAATTTGACGGAGCTGGAACAAAGTCCATCCCATCAAGATGACGACACTCAAAATCGTCACTAACGTTGAGAGTAAAAATCGTTTCCGTAACGTCATTGGATCGTCACCTTACCTTCGAGCACATCTTGCTGCAGCTGCTCTAATTTTTTTCGTTCTCCGTCCGTAAAGTTCGTGTTTCGGATTGGAGCCAACTGGATCGCTCCTTCTTTGACGCCAAGGACGACTTGTCCGGACTGTAGACCTTTCGCAGCTACATCTTGTCCGATTTTCGTAATCGCAAGATCAACTTGTTTTAGCATTGACGTCATGACGGCGTCAGGTGCAATCGCGGTCTGATCGCTATCGACACCGATGGCTTTTTTCCCCTTCGTTTGTGCTGCCTCAAGGACACCACTTCCCGTCAATCCAGCAGCTGCGTATAATACGTCTGCCTTTTTCTGCATCATTTCGTTTGCGAGCGTCCGTCCCTTTTCGGGCGCTGCAAAGTCTTCAGCATATTCGACGAGTACTTTTGTTTTTGGATTGACGGCTTTTGCGCCAGCTATGTATCCTTTTTCGAATTTTTCGATCAGAGGTGACTTCATCCCACCGACGAAACCAATCGTATTCGTCTTCGTTTGGATCCCTGCCGCAGCACCGGCTAAGTAACTACCCTCATCTTCCTTGAATGTAACCGAGAGCACGTTCGGTAACGTCGAAACAGCATCAATCAAGGCGAATTGTTGTTTCGGATATTTTTTAGCAACCGTTTCAAGATCCGTCTGTCCCATAAAGCCGAGTCCGACGATAACGGTCGGCTTCTTTTTCGCTAACGCTTCGAATGCTGCTTTATATGTCTTCGTTTCATTCAATTCTCGGTAATCGATCGACCAGCCTTCCTTCTCGCGTAACAACGCCATACCACTCATTGCCGCATCGCTGAACGACTGATCGCCAAGACCCACATCAGACAAGACGACTGCCATTTCCTTTCTTTCCTTGACTGCCCGTTCTGGATCATCGATGACACTACCGCACCCTGCGAGGCTAAGTGTCGATGCCAGGATGATTCCACTCCATCGTTTCATCTATTCCACACCCTTCCAACATTCTACATCTGATTATCGGAAGCGATGTCTGACTTCTTAATACAAAATTTAAAATCAGAATACTTTCATAACAAAAAAACATGCCCCTCTTAAAAAGAGGGACATATCAGATATTCTTAGTAGTCGCTATCAGACGTACCGCCTGTAACGATTGCAATCCCTGCTGATGCACCAATTCGCGATGCACCTGCATCGATCATTGCTTTTGCACCTTCGAAGTCGCGAACACCACCAGATGCTTTAACACCGATGTCAGGACCAACTGTCTCACGCATGAGACGGATGTCTTCAACTGTAGCACCACCAGTTGAGAAACCAGTCGATGTCTTCACGAAGTTAGCACCTGCTTTAACTGAAAGTTCAGCAGCTGTTTTGATTTCTTCTTTTGTAAGAAGGCAGTTTTCGAAGATGACTTTAACGAGTGTACCGTTTGCCGCTTCGACAACCGCACGAATGTCACGTTCTACTAACTCAAGATCACCATCTTTTAATGCGCCGATGTTTAAAACCATATCGATTTCTGTTGCACCGTTTTGGATCGCATCCTTTGTTTCGAATGCTTTCACTTCTGGCGTGTTTGCTCCAAGTGGGAAGCCGATGACTGTACATACTTTGACGTCATCATCTGATTTTAAGAGTTCTGCTGCTAACGCGACGTATGTTGGGTTAACACAGACGCTTGCAAATTTGTATTCTAATGCTTCTTTACAGAGTGTTTCGATCTGAGCACGTGATGTTTCTGGCTTCAGTGCCGTATGGTCGATCATTCCTGCTAAATTCATGTTTGTTGTCCTCCTTAAGGGTATCCCTTAGACTCTGTTTTTATTCTATCACGCAAGAGGTCAGACTTCTATCTTTTTAAGCGACTTTTCGAAGCTGTTTTTTCCGAATCCAGACACCATTGAGCGTAAAGACGATTGCTGCTGTCCAAATACATGTAAACGCCACCATATGTGTTTTAGTAAATGGTTCGTGATACAGCAATACACCGAGTCCAAGCGACAAGGTTGGTGCGACGAATTGGAGGAATCCGACCCATGTGAACGGAATTCGTTGTGCCCCGAATCCGAATAACAAAAGTGGAACAGCGGTGACAATCCCAGTCAAGATGAGCCCGGTCGTCGTACCGACAGATTCGGTCATCGAAGACGTTCCCTGTACTTGCCAATAGCCGAGGAAAATCAAAGCAAGCGGAAGCGGCGCCATCGTCTCGAGCGTCAGACTGACCGTTGATTCGAGTGGTCGCCGCTTTTTTACGACGCCGTAAAAGCCGAAGCTTAAGGCAAGTGCGATCGAAATCCATGGAAACTCGCCGTAGCCAATCGTCAAAATCAAGACACCGATTGTCGCAAGAACAATCGAGATCCATTCGATCCGTGAAAGTTTTTCCCGAAAGAAGAAGACACCAAAGACGATGCTGACGAGCGGGTTGATGTAATAACCAAGCGACGCTTCGACAATGAATTGATGATTGACGGCCCAGATATAGATGAACCAGTTCAGACTGATGATCAGTCCGTTTAAGAAAAAGAGTCGGCGCGTCAACGGATCGCGCAGCGCCGTCTTCCACTTCCCAAGCGCTTTTTGAAATGATAATAAGATGAGCAGAAATAAGAATGACCAGATGATCCGGTGTGCCAGTATCTCTTCACTCGGTACATTGGCGAGCATCTTCCAGTAGAGCGGTAAGAGTCCCCAAATGATATACGCGACAAGTGTCGCAAAGAATCCTGGTAGATTCACGTAATCCCCTCTTTCATTATGATACCTTTTTCATTCGCATCTTTCCTGCTGATAAACCGCTGATCGTAAAGAGAGCAACAGCAATCCAAATGAACAGGAAAGCGATGAAGTGAATCGTCGTAAAGACGTCATTAAATAGATAAATTCCAAGGAGCAGCGTCAGCGTCGGGGCAATGTATTGGAGAATCCCGACGTAGACGAACGGGATTTTCGGCATTCCGTATCCGAATAACATCAATTGGACTGCTGTTGCGATTCCGAGCATGATGATCGCAATCAATGCACTCGTCGGCATCGCAAGCGGTTGACTATCTGTCACACCAAGCGTCAAGAGAGCGAACGGAAGCGTGACGAGTGTCTCTAAAAATAATCCGGATAATGGTTCGGCTGCTGCCTTTTTCTTTAGTACACCGTAAAATGCGAACGAAACGGCAAGTGAAAAGGCGATGATCGGAAATTGACCATAACCGAGCGTTAAAATCATCACACCGATGATTGCTGATAAAATTGCAATCACTTGCGGACGCGTCAATCGTTCCTTAAAAAAGATCAAACCGAACAAGACGCTGACGAGCGGATTGATGTAATACCCGAGTGACGACTCAACGATATACCCTTCCCCGATGGCGTACAGATAGAGCGACCAGTTCCCGCCTAATACGAGCCCTGCCGCAAGAACGGTATAGCGCTGGCGTTTGTTTTGCCATAATTGACGAACGAATTGGAATTTCTTCGTCAGGCGTAGTAACAACGTCACGAAGATGAACGCACTCAATATCCGAATTGAAACGACCGTCCATGCTGGAATACCAGCAGCAAATACTTTGTAGATCGGCAACAGTCCACCAATCACGTAGGCGACGAATGTCGCACTCATACCCCGTTTATCCACGGTCATCCCCCTTATGTAAGAAGAAAGCCGCCAGTGGCGACTTTCTTTGAACCTTATTGCCCGTCAAGCGTCGTAAACAATTCGCGTAGTTCCTCTTCTGTCAAATCACGCCAAGAACCGATTGGTAAATCGCCGAGCTCGATATTCATGATCCGGACGCGTTGGAGACGCTTAACTCGGTAGCCGAACTCTTTACACATACGGCGAATCTGACGATTTAACCCTTGCGTCAAAATGATCCGGAATGTCCGTGTCTCAAGTGGTTCAACGATGCATTCCTTCGTTGTCGTACCGAGAATGTCAACACCACTCGCCATCCCTTGAATGAACGTATCCGTAATTGGTGCATCGACGGTTACGATATATTCTTTGTCGTGATTGTTTTCTGCTCGTAAGATCCGGTTAACGACATCACCGTCATTCGTCAAAAGAATCAAGCCGTCTGAATCTTTATCGAGGCGACCGATTGGGAAAATCCGCTTCGGATGATTGACGAAATCGATGATGTTTCCTTCGATATCAAGCTCTGTCGTACACGTGATGCCGACTGGTTTATTTAAGACGATATAGACAGGTTTTGGTTTTGTCTGGAGCGGCTGACCGTCGATTTCGACGACGTCCGTTTCTTCAGCTTGCGAGCCGAGTTCTGCTGTCAGACCGTTGATCGTCACACGACCTGCATCGATTAGTTTATCGGCAGCACGTCTTGAGCAAAAGCCCGTTTCGCTAATGAATTTGTTGATTCGCATGAATGATATCCTCTTTCCTTAATTGAACTGTATTCAGTGTAGCGCATTCCTGAAATGAAAACAAAAAAAGTGGCAAAGAAAACCAGAGGTTTCCTTTGCCCTTTCGATTAGACCGCAGCGTCTTTTAATGTCTGCATGATGCGAACGAATTGACCATCATTCATCGGATAGCCGGCTTTCGTGATTTTGACACGAACGAGTTGTCCGATCATTGACTCATCGCCTTCGATTGCAACACGCAGATAGTTATCCGTGTAACCGACGAGACGACCGCCTGCTTCTTCCGAAAATTCTTCCGGAATGATCTCAAGCAGTTCTCCCTCGTATTTCGAAGCATATTCCTTCGCGAGTTGATCCGATAAAGCAATCAAACGCGCGACGCGTTCTTCTTTGATTGATTCCTCGACTTGATCGTCCATCATCGCAGCCGGTGTTCCCGTCCGTTTCGAGTACGGGAAGACATGCAATTCACTGAACTTATGGTCATTGATGAAGTTGAACGTTTCCATGAACTCTTCTTCCGTCTCACCTGGGAAACCAACGATGACATCCGACGTGATCGCACAGTCAGGCAGGACTTCCTTCAGACGTGTGATTCGTTCTCCGAATTCCGCCATCGTATACTTGCGGCGCATCCGGCGAAGGACTGTATCGGATGCAGACTGGATCGGAACGTGTAAGTGACGAACGACGATCGGCGAATCCTTCAGGACATCAAGTACTTCATCCGTGATTTGACTCGCTTCGATCGACGAAATGCGCAAGCGTTCAAGTCCATTGACGGATTCGAGTGCTTTAAGTAATTTTGCTAAGTTGTAGTCTTTCAAGTCTTCTCCGTATCCACCTGTATGGATTCCCGTCAAGACGATTTCTTTGTAACCCGCATCAACGAGCTGTTGTGCTTGCTTCAAGACATCTTCCGGTTGACGAGACCGCATGAGACCACGCGCCCATGGGATGATACAGAACGTACAGAAGTTGTTACAACCTTCTTGAATTTTCAGCGAAGCCCGTGTCCGGTCCGTAAAGGCCGGTACATCCAGTTCTTCATAGACTTTTGCTTTCATGATGTTTCCGACCGCATTGATTGGCATGCGTTCTTCACGGAATTGTTCGATGTATCCAATCATTTTATGCCGATCTTGTGTTCCGACGACGACATCGACGCCAGGAATCGCCATGATCTCAGCAGGAGACGTTTGAGCATAACAACCCGTTACGCAGATGACACTATCCGGATTTTGGCGAATCGCCCGTCGGATGACTTGGCGACTTTTCTTATCTCCGGTATTCGTGACCGTACATGTATTGACGACATACACGTCCGCATGATCAGCAAAATCAACGCGTGCGTAGCCAGCGTCCTTGAACAGTTGCCAGACAGCTTCTGTTTCGTAATGGTTGACTTTACAGCCAAGCGTTTGAAAGGCAACAGTTGCCATTTCGTTCACCCTTTCAATTCAAAATGATACGAGACGGCGGAAAGGACATACAATGGTGCCGTTTCCGTCCGTAAGATGCGACGCCCTAGAGCGGCTTTTTTAAAACCGGCATCCGTCAAACGTGCGATTTCTGCTTCAGCGAACCCACCTTCAGGTCCGATGACGACAAGAAGGGAATCACCCTCTTGCAATCCAGCAAGCGTCGTAGCGAGGACGGAGGCCTCCCCTTGTTTCGCTGATTCTTCATAGGCAACCAGACAAGCCGTATAGTTCGATGCATCCTGTAAGACTTCATCATACGCCACGAAGTCGACTGTCGGCAAGTGGGCACGGTACGATTGTTCCGCTGCTTCCTTGACGATTTTTTCGAGTCGTTCAATCTTTTTCGGAACCTTCTTCTGATCCCATTTCGAGACGGAACGGTCGGCTTCGAAAATTCGTAGATGATGGATCCCGAGTTCCGTTGCTTTTTGGGCAACGAGTTCGATCTTATCGCCTTTTGGCAATCCATGGGCGATCGTCACACGAATCGGTAATTCCGTCTCGATCGGTAGAGTCTCTTCGATCCGGGCAGAAGCCGCTTGTTTATCGAGTGCTTCCAGACGGCACCGGTAAAGACCTGTCCCGTCGAGTACGAGAATCTCTCCGCCGACTTCCATCCGCATGACGTTTTTCATATGGTGTGCGTCGTCTTTCGGGAGATGAAACACATCTCCCTGACGCATCGAGGGCTCGACGAAATACCGTTGCATGCGTTTACGCCTCCCGTTTCGCGATGATCGCGACCCAGTCCTCAAGCTTCGTCGTCTCGACGATCGTAAATCCTGCTTCTTGCATCGCTTGGACGACCATATCCTTCTTCTGACTGATGATACCGGAAGCGATGAAATGACCGCCTGGTAACGTCAACGTATAGGCATCCTTGACGAAGAGAAGGATGACTTCCGCTAAGATGTTTGCGACGATCAACTCGACCGGCTCACTCAATTCCTTCATCAAGTCGCCTTGACGGACCGTGATCTGCTCACTGACTTCGTTCAAAGCGACGTTTTCCGTCGCTGATTTGACAGCGACTTCGTCTAAATCGAGTGCAAAGACATCTTTTGCCCCAAGCTTCGCTGCTGCAATCGCTAAGACACCGGATCCCGTTCCGACATCGACGACACGGTCTTGCTCTTGCAAGTAGTTCTCAATCGCTTGAATACAGAGGACCGTCGTCGGGTGTGTTCCTGTTCCGAACGCCATACCTGGATCGAGCTCGATGATTTTTTCATCCGGTTGTGGTGTATAGTCTTCCCACATTGGGACGACCGTCAAATGGCGACTGATTTTGACTGGCTTGTAGAATTGTTTCCACGAATGTGCCCAGTCTTCTTCATCTACTTGAGTCAGCGTGACAGCACCCGTGCCAATCGACAAACCGAAGTTCGTCAACTGCTGAATGTCATGTTCGATGCCTTTGATCGTGTCCGTCAAATCGCTGCTTTCTGCAAGATACGCCTTCACGAGTACACCTTGAGTCGGGTACTCGTCTCGTTTCGTCTCATCCCAAATTTCACCGAAGTTATCTTCGCGGTGGGACATCATCTCGAAATCTTCGACGTCCTCGATGACGACTCCGCTTGCTCCCGCTTCATGTAAGATGTTTGAAACTGCTTCGATGGCTTCTTGTGTCGTATGGACACAGATCTCTGACCATTTCATTTCTTGTCACGCTCCTCTGTAGTGATCACCCTGTAAAGAATGTCTTGATCCGGCTGAAGACACCTTCGTGTTGCTCTTCGACACCTTTTTCATCGCTGATTTCATTGAATTCCCGTAAGAGTTCTTTTTGACGTTCCGTCAGATTCTTCGGTGTAATGACGACGACATTAACGTACTGGTCGCCATGGTGACCGGACCGAACGTTCGGCATCCCTTTTCCACGGAGACGGAACCGTGATCCTGTCTGTGTTCCGGCTGGAATCTTCAGACTGACCTTACCGTGAACAGTCGGCACTTCGATTTCATCGCCAAGTGTTGCTTGCGCGAATGTAAGTGGCATATCCATGACGATATGATCGTCGACACGTTCGAACAGTTCGTGTGCTGCGACACGAACGACGACATACAAGTCACCTGCTGGTCCACCGTTGACACCGGCTTCCCCTTTACCTGCTAAGCGGATTTGTTGCCCATTATCGATTCCTGCTGGAATTTTGACACGGACATCTTTGTTTTTACGAACGCGACCAGCTCCACGACATGTTTCACATGGCTCCTTGACGATTTGTCCACGGCCGTGACACGTTGAACATGTCGTTTGGTTAACAACACGACCGAACATCGTGTTTTGTTCGACGTTGATGTGACCCGAACCACCGCATCGTTTACATGTTTCCGGCTGTGTTCCTGGTTTAGCACCCGAACCATGACATGTCCCGCAATCTTCTTCGACTGGGATCGTGATCGTCTTCTCGACGCCTGTGACCGATTCCATGAAGTCGATTTCCTCGACGTATTGTAAATCCTGTCCTTTACGTGGTGCGTTTGGATCTTGACGACGTCCGCCACCGAAGAACATGTCGAAGATATCGCCAAATCCTTCAGCTCCACTGAATCCACCGCCACCTTGTGATGGATCTTGGTGACCGAATTGGTCGTAACGTGCTCGTTTATTGTCATCGGATAACACTTCATATGCTTCCGATAATTCCTTGAATTTCGCATCCGCATCTGCTTCCTTGTTGACGTCCGGGTGATACGTCCGGGCAAGCTTACGGTACGCGCGTTTGATTTCCGCTGATGAGGCATCGCGCGCGACGCCTAGTACTTCATAATAATCGCGTTTTTCCACGTGCAGTCTTCCTCTCTCTATTCCGATTCATTTCATACTGTTTGATTTTACCGAACTTCGTGCGACATGGAAAGAGCCAAAGCGCGGATACGCTTTGGCTCTCTCTAGCGCCCGAAAAATCGGTCGGATGAATTACTTGTTGTCTTTCTCGTCGACTTCTTCGAACTCAGCGTCCATGACGTTGTCGTCTTGGCCACCAGCTTGTGCGCCTTCAGCGCCAGCTTGTTGCTGTGCCATGTTCTCGTAGACTTTTTGTGTCAACTCTTGGACGACTGTCGACAATTCGTCTTTTGCAGAACGGATTGCTTCGATGTCTGTTCCTTCGAGAGCTTTTGTTACTTTTTCTTTTGCAGCTTCTGCTTTTTCTTTATCAGCGTCAGCGACTTGCTCACCGAGGTCTTTGATTGCTTTATCTGTTGCGAAGACGAGTTGGTCTGCTTCGTTGCGTAATTCGACTTCTTCTTTACGCTTGTTGTCTGCGTCCGCGTTTGCTTCTGCATCTTTGACCATTTGCTCGATATCCGCTTCAGTCAAACCGCTTGATGATTGGATCGTGATCGACTGTTCTTTGTTCGTTCCGAGATCTTTCGCAGAAACGTTAACGATACCGTTCGCATCGATGTCGAATTTAACTTCGATTTGTGGCACGCCACGTGGTGCTGGTGGAATGTCCGTCAATTGGAAGCGACCGAGTGTTTTGTTATCTGCTGCCATTGGACGTTCCCCTTGGAGGACGTGGATGTCAACAGCTGGTTGGCTGTCTGCCGCAGTCGAGAAGACTTGTGATTTCGAAGTCGGGATCGTTGTGTTGCGATCGATCAATTTCGTCATCACGCCACCCATTGTCTCGATACCGAGTGAGAGTGGAGTTACGTCGAGAAGAACGACGTCTTTGACGTCTCCAGTCAATACGCCACCTTGAACCGCTGCACCGAGTGCAACGACTTCATCCGGGTTAACCCCTTTGAACGATTCTTTACCAGTGAAGTCTTGGATTGCTTTTTGAACTGCAGGAATACGAGTCGAACCACCAACGAGGATGATTTTGTCGATTTTGTCTGGTGTCAGACCTGCATCGTTCATAGCACGGCGTGTTGGTTCCATCGTACGTTCAACGAGATCTGCTGTGAGATCGTCGAATTTCGCGCGTGAAAGTGTCATTTCCAAGTGAAGTGGACCTGATGCGCCAGCTGTGATGAACGGAAGGCTGATTTGTGTTGAAGAAACACCTGAAAGGTCTTTTTTCGCTTTTTCAGCTGCATCTTTCAAACGTTGAAGCGCCATCTTATCTTGAGCAAGATCGATGCCGTTTTCTTTTTTGAATTCTGCTACAAGATGGTCGATGATTTTTTGGTCGAAATCATCTCCACCAAGACGGCTGTCACCAGCAGTTGAAACAACTTCAAAAACGCCATCACCGAGTTCAAGGATCGACACGTCGAACGTACCGCCACCAAGGTCATAGATGAGGATCGTGTGATCTTCGCCTTTTTCGAGACCGTATGCGAGTGCTGCCGCTGTAGGCTCGTTGATGATCCGTTTTACATCAAGACCAGCAATCGTACCAGCGTCTTTTGTCGCTTGGCGTTCTGCATCGTTGAAGTAAGCAGGTACTGTGATGACAGCTTCTGTGACTTTTTCACCGAGGTAGTCTTCTGCTTGCGCTTTTAGTTTTTGAAGGATGATCGCAGAGACTTCTTGTGGTGTGTAGTCTTTGCCTTCAACTTCTACTTTATAGTCCGTACCCATATGACGCTTGATTGACATGATCGTGTTCGGGTTCGTGATCGCTTGACGTTTTGCGACTTCCCCTACTTGACGCTCGCCGTTTTTGAATGCGACGACAGATGGTGTCGTACGGTTTCCTTCTGCGTTAGCGATGACGACTGGTTCGCCACCTTCCATTACTGCAACACATGAGTTCGTTGTACCTAAGTCAATACCGATGATTTTTGCCATGATCTATTTCCTCGCTTTCAATGATTGGAATAATAAAGTGCAAGCTGGTTACTCAGCTACTTTAACCATACTCGGACGAATCACACGATCGTGCAATTTGTACCCTTTTTGGAATTCAGCGATGACGACGCCTGATTCGTGTTCTTCGCTCGCTTCTTGAACGACCGCTTGGTGTAAGTTCGGATCGAACGCTTCACCGACAGCTGGAATCTCGACGACACCTTCGTTTTGAAGCGTTTCGACGAGTTGACGTTTCACCATTTCGACACCCGTCAAGACGGATTTCGTCTCTTCGTTTTCCGTCTCGATTTGGAGCGCACGGTCCAAGTTATCGACGAGTGGCAATAGCTTTTCGACGATGGCTTGTGAAGAATACTTCGCGCGATTCTCTGCTTCGACACGGTTGCGGCGTTTGAAGTTCTCAAAATCCGCACGGAGGCGTAATTCTGAAGCTTTTGCTTCTGCGAGTTGTGCTTCGAAGTCTGGTTTCTCGTCTTCGACGAGATCCGCTTGGATGACTTCTTCCTCTGTGACTTCGACGGTTTCAGTCGGCTCTGTCACGTTTTCTTCTTGTTGGAGGTTTTGATTCTGTTCTTTTTCTTCCACTCTGAATCGAGCCCCTTTCTATATTCAATCCAAATTGTTCTTATGCAATTCGGTTTGGAATGCTTGAAGTAGATGGATGATCGAGTTGATTCCCCGGTTGTAATCCATCCGTTTCGGTCCGATCAAAGCGAGTGTCCCGATCGAGACACCGTCGACCGAATAATGGGCCCGGATGACGCTACAATCTTTTAATGCATCCACATTGTTCTCACTCCCGATCGTGATCAGGATTTGATTATCGAGATTCGGTCGGAGGAAGTCGAGAACGGCTTCTTGCTGTTCGATCAACTCGAGAACAGGTCGTAGTTTTGCGACGTCCTGAAATTCAGGCTGATCGAACATGTTGGCTTTCCCGCCCAGATAGATGAACGGTCGCTCCTCTTGATCCGTCAAGACGAGATCAAGTGCCTTCGAAAGCAACACCGTCTGTTCAGAATGCTCTGAACGGAAGCGATGGATTTCCTCGAGCAGACGACTGCGCAAGGCTGAGAGCGGCGTACCGCGTAACGTCTGATTCAGACGTTCCATCAGTCGGCTCGCTGCTTCCTGGGACAACGCTTGACTCAATTGCAAGGTCTTGTGTTCGACATGTCCCGTCTCCGTGACGAGAACGATGACGACACGACCTTCGGCAAGAGGAATCAATTCCAGATGATGCAAGCGTTGTCCTTCTTCTTTTGGTCCAAGTACAAGCGTCGTGTAATGGGTTAAATCGCTCAACAGGTCTGCTGTGTGCCGAATCAACCGATCATTCTCATTCACGGAATGGGCAAAGAGTGATTTCAATGCCTGCGCTTCTTTTGGTGTGATGCTTTCCGGACGAATCAGATGGTCGACATAAAAACGATATCCGAGTTCGGAAGGAATCCGTCCTGCGGAAGTGTGTGGCTTTTCAATCAGACCCATCTCTTCGAGGTCCGCCATCTCGTTACGAATGGTCGCGGAACTGAACGTCACGTCGTCTCGCTTGGAGAGCGTCCGTGAGCCGACGGGTTGAGCAGTCTTGATGTAATCATCGACGATTGCACGTAAAATCAACAATTGACGATCCGTCAGCACCTTCTTCACCACCTTATTTTGTTAGCACTCACTTTTAACGAGTGCTAATTACATCTTTTACTATAAGGAATTGTCCGTCCGATGTCAACCGAATTGCGTGACCCTTTGAACAGTTTCCCATTCTGCGATACAGTGAAACAAAGAACGGAAAGGATGAATCGGATGATTGAATTATTGGCAATGGCAGGAGTCTTTGTCTGGCTGTTCATCGCGGTCATCGGAACGACTGCCTATTTTTTAAGGAAATCCAAAAAATGAAAAGAAGCGGTATTCCTCTTTTTTAAGGGAACACCGCTTCTTTTCATTTATTCAAGATTCATTGAACCTGCGCTTCACCGATGAACTCCGCAAAGACTTCGTTCGCTAACGGAATACCGGCAGGCGTCAAACGGATATGTGCCTCCGTCTGTTCGACGAGACCGTTTGGCAATAAGCGTTTCATGACATCACCAAACACATCTTCAAACGCCACTCCATATTTCGTCCGGAAACGTTCGAGTGATACGCCATCCTTCATTCGAAGTCCAAGGAACATTTCTTCTTCCATCCGCTCGACGTTCGTCAACGGCGTCTCTTTTCGAACCGGTAACCCTTCCGCCTTGATATAGTGCGGAATTGGTGCGATGTTCGCACGACGCGTCTGATTGATGTAGCTGTGTGATCCTGCACCGAATCCGTAGTACTCATCGTTTTCCCAGTAGACGCGATTATGACGACTCTCTTTTCCTGTTTGTGCGAAGTTCGAGATCTCATACTGCGCATATCCACCTGCTTCGATCGTATCGATCATCACTTGATACATTTCTGCCTCGAGATCTTGCGTCGGTAACGGTAACTTTCCTTTTCGCTCTTGAATCGCAAAAACCGTGTGCGGTTCTAAAATCAATGAATAGGAGGAAATATGCGTGATCGGTAATTGTAGCGCCCGCGTGACGTCGTAGCGGACCTGATCGAGCGTCTGATTCGGTAACCCGAACATCAAGTCAACGGAGATGTTATCAAACCGTTTCGCTGCTGCGTCGAGCGTCTGCGCGACTTTTGCTTCCCGGTGCGTCCGACCGATGCGTTCGAGCAAACCGTCGTCAAACGATTGGACACCGAAACTGACGCGATTGACACCGCCCGCCTTCATGATATCGAGTTTCTCTTCTGATACACCATCTGGATTCGACTCGACCGTGTATTCTAAATCATCGCCTGTCAGGGGCAACAAGTGTTTCTGGATGATTTCCATCAACCGTTGCATCTGTGGTTCATTTAAAGCGGTTGGTGTTCCGCCACCGATGAAGATCGTCTCGAGATGATCCGTCGGGTATTGTTTCAACGTCAGTTCGATTTCGCGTTCGAGCGCATCGAGGTATTCATCAACGGGCTGATTCTTTAAAAAGACTTTATTGAAATCACAGTAATAACAAATATGTTCACAAAAAGGGATGTGGACATATGCGGCGCGTATTCCCATTTCGCCTCATCCTTTCTCTATAAAAACCAAAAAGGGGACGCAAGCGCCCCCACCTGTTTAATCTTCGTCCATGGATAGAACGGACATGAAGGCTTCTTGCGGTACCTCTACTGAGCCTACCATCTTCATGCGTTTCTTACCTTCTTTTTGCTTCTCGAGCAGCTTCCGTTTCCGAGAGATATCTCCCCCGTAACATTTCGCGAGAACGTTCTTCCGTAATGCCTTAATCGTCGAACGAGCAACGATCTTCGTTCCGACAGCGGCCTGGATCGGCACTTCGAACTGCATCCGCGGAATCAATTCTTTCAACTTATCAACGATGACTTTCCCGCGTTCGTACGCGAAGTCACGGTGAACGATGAAGCTGAGCGCATCGACGTTCTCGTTGTTGAGCAGGATGTCCATCTTGACGAGACGCGACTGTTGGTAGCCGATCAATTCATAATCAAGTGACGCATACCCTTTCGTACTCGATTTCAACTGATCGAAGAAGTCGTAGACGATCTCAGATAACGGTAACTCATACGTGATTTTGACACGTGTCGTATCGATATATTGCATGTCAACGAATGTCCCACGCTTCTTCTGGCACAACTCCATGATCGCACCGACGTAGTCATTTGGTGTCATGACAGCAGCCTTAACGAAGGGCTCTTCGATGAATTCGACTTTTTGCTGATCCGGCATCTTCGATGGGTTATCGACGTGCAAGACTTCACCCGCTGTCGTCGTCACGTGATAGATAACCGATGGTGCCGTCGTGATCATATCGATGTTGAATTCACGTTCGATCCGCTCCTGGATGATTTCCATGTGGAGCATCCCGAGGAATCCACAACGGAATCCGAATCCGAGTGCTTGTGATGTCTCTGGTTCGAACTCAAGCGCCGCGTCACTAAGTTGTAGTTTTTCAAGCGCTTCTCGTAAATCGTTGTATTTCGCAGCATCGATTGGATAGAGTCCACAGTATACCATCGGATTCATCTTACGGTATCCTGGCAGTGCTTCAGTAGCTGGCTGTTTCGCAAGCGTAATCGTATCCCCGACACGTACGTCGCCGACCGTTTTGATCGAAGCAGACAACGTCCCAACATCACCGACCGTCAATTCTTGCTGACGTAATGGTTTTGGTGTCGCAACGGCAAGTTCCAGAACCTCAAAGTCCTTACCTGTCGACATCATCCGAATCTTATCGCCGACTTTAACTGTTCCGTTGACGATTCGAATCGATGCTACGACACCACGGTAAGCGTCATAATAGGAGTCAAAGATCAATGCTTCGAGTGGTGCAGACGGATCACCCGTCGGCGCTGGTACTTTCTCGACGATTTGTTCGAGAATTTCTTCAATACCGATCCCTGCCTTCGCAGAAGTCGGAACGGCTTCAGATGCATCGAGTCCGATGACATCTTCGATTTCTTGACGGACGCGTTCGACATCCGCAGAAGGTAAATCGATTTTGTTAATGATCGGAAGGATTTCGAGATCGTTGTCGAGTGCTAAGTAAACGTTCGCAAGCGTCTGCGCTTCGATTCCTTGCGCCGCATCGACGACGAGGACAGCCCCTTCACAAGCTGCAAGTGAACGCGAGACTTCATATGTGAAGTCGACGTGTCCAGGTGTATCAATGAGGTGAAGAATGTAATCTTCCCCATCTTTTGCTGTATACTTCAATTGAACAGCGTTGAGTTTAATCGTGATGCCACGCTCACGTTCGAGATCCATGGCATCAAGTGTCTGATCTTTCATTTCGCGCGATGTCAACGCGCCAGTTTTTTCTAAAATTCGGTCAGCGAGTGTCGACTTCCCGTGATCGATATGGGCAATGATCGAGAAGTTACGAATACTCTTCTGCCGCTTTAAACGGTCTTCATTCGTCATGTTTAGAGTCACCTTACCTTATTTTCAAACGTACATACGGTTCATTATACCAAAAAGCGCTTCACTGTACTATCTCGTTTTGTTTTACCCGAAAAACAAAATGTGAAGATTCCCTAGACGTCGTATTGCTTTTAAGAAAAACGTTTGCTACAATTGTGTTTGTTCTGTTGAACGATAACTGCAGATATGCGAATATAAATCTCGAATGAGTTTTATTGGAGGTGAATCATCCATGGCTAACATTAAATCAGCAATCAAACGCGTTAAAACAGCTGAAAAACGCCGCGTCGCTAACGTACAACGTAAATCGGCAATGCGTTCAGCGATTAAAGCAGTCGAAACTTTCGCAGCTGAAGGTAACAAAGACCAAGCGGTCCTTGCTTTCGCTACAGCTTCTAAAAAAATCGACAAAGCTGCTGCTAAAGGTCTCATCCACAGCAACAAAGCTGGTCGTGACAAATCACGTCTCGCTAAACTCGTAAACGCACTTTAATTCTTTCCGAAGAATACGGTGATGGGTCGCCACTAGGAGGGTTCTCCAGTGGCGATTTTTTATATGATCTAAAATGGCGGACGAAGGACTCGTGTAAAACGATTCCTTCGTCCGCCATTTCTTGTCTTACTTGTCGTCTAGACGATCGATCATGACATAGTGAAGACCGATCCCTTCAATGAGGAACGGTTCTCCAACACGTTCCAGTCCGAGGCGCTCATAAAAAGGAAGTGCCGTGACGCGGGCGTTACACCACCATGCTGTCACTTGTCGTTCTTTCAATAGACGACGGGCTTCTTCGATCAGCGCCCGACCATACCCTTCACCACGCACGTCTTCACTCGACGCCATACCACGAAGCTGATACGTCGCTCCTGGCGCTTGTGCATGCGATTGTTCCGAGAAACTACCGATTGCGACGATTTGTTGTGCTTTTATCCCGCCGAGATGAAACGTCGATGGCAAGGCGTCGTCTGGATAAACACATGCTTCACGTGGTTGATGTGGACGTAACACATCATGCCGTAATGGGATGACCTCTTCTGCTGTAATGACCTGGACTTCCATCATCGTTTGCCTCCTCTTATAGCGTCGCTAAGCGAACAATCAACGCATCGAATAGAATCTTCTTATCACCGCGTCCTGTTTTCATACCTTCATCTGTCGTCGTGATGGCGATGAGTGCTTGCTCGAGCTGCGCAAACGTAAACCGTTTGGCAGACTGGAGTGCCAATTTGATCGCATACGGATGAGCTCCGACTTTTGATGCGATTTGTCGTTCTCCGTATCCTTGTTCTGCTAATCGTTTCGACAGCAACATCATCCGGTATTGGCGTGCCATCAGTCCAAGGAGAGCCAATACTTCCTGTCCTTGTTTTTCAAGGTCGCGAATCAAGCGGATCGCTGGTTCGAGTTGACGCTTCATCAAGTAGTCCGTTAATTGAAAGACGTTGTCCTCTAATGTCCGCGGAACAAGCAAATCGACATCCTCGATTTCGATTGTTGGTCGGTCCCCTGCAAACAACATCAACTTCTCAAGTTCATGGGCTAATGTTCCCCACATCTCAGCAGTCAAGAAAATGAGTCGCTCGATTGCCGGACGTTCCATCCGGTATCCTTTGTCGTTGACAGCATCCAGAACGAAGCGGAACAACTCTTCGATCGTCGGTTTTTTTGCCTCTAGTACCGTCGCGCGCTCCTTCAATCGTTTGACGACGGTTTTTCGTTCATCGAGCTTTTCTGCTTCGACGATCAAGACAACGACCGCGTAGTCTGCCGGTTGTAAGATATAATCCGCTAACCGTTCGAGGTTATGTTGTTTTTTATCTTTTGCTCCTGTCAGGAACATTGCAGGTTTTGCAACGACGACGCGGTAGTCGCTTAAAAAGGGTACCGTCTCCGCTTCATCGAGTACCGCATCAAGCGGTTGGTCGTTCAAATCGATTTTCATATAATCAAAGCGTTCTCCGTCCGGCAGAGCCGCTTTTACGATTTCACGTTCCCATTCTTCTAACAAGTGTCGTTCTGTTCCATATAATAAGTATAAATTCGCTAATTTTCCATTGACGAGCCAAGGAGTTTTCATCATTCCCACCACATTTCACAGTTTGTTCTTAACTTCATCATAGATAATCCTCTTTTATTCCGCTATACTAGAAGCGGAATCTATTAAGGGGGAATGCAGCATGGCACATTCAGTACGCCCACCAAGTGAAAACGCGTTCGAGAACGATATTCAATCAAAACGCAACGATGCGCTCGACTCTGCCGTTGGTTTTGGTGCATCATTCGGCTTCTTCGCAGTCTTGTTCATCATCGGTGTCGCAATTAAGTTCTTAAGTCTATAATCAGTAAAACAGCAACCTTGGGGGGTTGCTGTTTTTTTATTTTATCATAGGTTCACAGCCCGCTGAAGAACAAGTTATACTCCCGTCCTCATCCGTTCGAAAGACGATCCGATCTGTCCCGATCCGCTCAAGCACGTCCGGATGCGGATGCCCGTATCGATTTTTTCGTCCGACTGATAAGATGACAATCTTCGGATTTGTCTTCTGCAAGAGTTCTTCACCGGTCGACGTGTTCGAACCATGATGACCTGCTTTTAGAATATCGATTGGTCCAACGCTTAATTCGTCCTCGATTGCTAGGCCAGCGTCACCCGTCAGTAAAACACGTTGTTTGGCAATCTGTGCAAGTAATATAATAGACCGATCATTCTCTTCTTCTTTTCGTCCTGTCGGTGCAAGTACATGTAACCAAGGACGAATCGTTTGCCCCTTTTGAACGAACTCGACACGCGTCCCAGTTGCTTCGATCGAACGAATCAAATCGTTTCGCTTCTCATCCGTGTTGTCATACGCACCTAAATAAATGGTTTTCACGCGAACTTGACGCAGTAATCCTAGAAGTCCACCGACGTGATCATGATCAGCATGCGTCACGATGAGACCGTCGATTTCTGCTTCTCCTCGTGTGAATAAAAAGGGCGCGACGATATGACTACCCGGATCAAACGGACGGAGCAGTGGATGTGTCGTTTGCTGATAAACACCACCTGTGTCTACGACGAACGTCTCTCCTGCTTTCTCAAGTACGATACTATCCCCTTGCCCGACATCTAAAAACGTGATTTGGTCAGATGCGCGCCACTCCGTGTAACCCCATGCCGTAAGCAAAAGGACCAATGGGAGAGCATGCCCCCACCATCTCCGCTCAGCAATATACCAAGCGATTACTGTTCCGACAACGACGATTGTCAAGACGATCGGAGAAAATGCTGGAACGGCAACCATTGCTAACGGCAGATTCTCCGCCAGTCGTAACGCTTGGTCCATCCATTGAATCGCGTACTGATGCGCGATCTGAAACGTCGAACTGAGTGGTAAAAATGGAAGCGTCACCAGAATGAAAGATCCCGGTAGAATCACCCACTCAATCCAGCTACCAATCAATAGGTTTAACAATGGCGACCAAATTGAAACCGTCGTCTGTTCAATACCCTGTAAAAAGAGGAGTGTTCCAAACTGTGCCCAAGCACTGATAAGCAGCCAGTTCCAAGGACGACGAACCGACCCCATGAGTCGTCTCGACAGCACAAGAAAAAGCGTTAATCCGACCGTCAATTGAAATCCGATATCGTAAATGACAGTTGGTTGAATCGCTAATTGAAAAGCTGCGACCCCCGCAATGACCTCGACCGGATCTAACGGTTTGTGGAAACGACGACCGAGCAACAGAATGATCGCGACAAGAACAGCTCGTGTGACCGGTGGACTCCACTCCGTCAACCATCCGTAAATCGGCAGTAAGATCAGAACGATATCAAGTCGTTTTTCTTTTGTCATTCTGATTTTTCGTAAGACGTACAGCAGACTAAATACTAAAAAAGCAATATGTGATCCTGAAATGACGATCGCATGTAATAAGCCGAATTTCTTAAACCGTTCGAGCGTCACTTGATCCATTAATCGATCCTCACCAAATACAAGTGCTTCGACGTAGAATGCTTGCTTTTGTGGTAACAAGTCTTCTATCCGTTTCAACCATGCTTCACGTACCCGTCTTCCTTCTGCCGCATACCCAAGTGTCGGATGACAGGAATCAAACGAACGTACTTCCCACTTTCCAGCGTAACGATGCGTATGCATGAATTGCAGTTCGTCAAAACCTCCCGCATTCGATTGTTGGCGGACATCGAGCGGTTCCGTATTGACGTGACAGGAGTAACCGATTCGTTCGTATCCTGTCTCATCTTCTGCAATCGTTGCCGTCAATAGCACCGATTGATCGTTGCTCTCCGCATCATAGCGAATTCGATCCCCATTACGCTTACCTGATAAGATGTCAACAGACGAGACGTCGTGCGGTTCAGGTGACAGATGACCCATTCCGATGAATAGACAACTCAGAATGAACAAAAAGAAAAGACGACCGATTGAAAAAGACCATGACTTCATGACAGTAAATAGCATCAGCGTTACTAACCACCAGATCGATTCTTTAATGGCGACAATGAGTAAGAGAACGAACAGCGCATGAAGCGGCATCAGTAGACGATCAGGTAGGATTTAAGCGATTCTAACGTCTTTTCCCCGAACCCTTTCACATCTCCAAGTGATTCGTACGTCGCAAATCCTCCCTTCTCCTCACGATAGGCTAAGATCGCTTCCGCTTTGGCAGGACCAATCCCCGGAACCTCCATCAACTGTTCCGCCGTTGCCGCATTGAGGTCAATCAGTCCTTTTGGTATCTCTGCTTTTGAGCGTTTCGTTGGTTTCGGCTGATCTTTCGTCTTTTTTACCGGCACGATGACTTCCTGTCCATCAATGAGACGTGCCGCGAGATTCATTTGTCGAATGTCAGCTTTCGCAGTCGTCTTTGCTTTTTCGATTGCATCCTTCACTCGATCACCGAGGTGAAATTGATAGGGTCCAGGTGCTTCTACCGCCCCTTTCACATCGACCATGATGAGTTTGTCACGAATCGAGGTCTCCTTTTCTGCTGGCTCTGCTTTTGCCTCTTGTTGTTTATCCGTTAAGGACGGTTGATCGACCATCGCTTCATTCGAGCAAGAGGGTAATGGTACGAACAATAAAATGATGAGTAGCAGGACGACGACGAGACCTGCGATTTGTTGCAAACGTGGAACGGTCAAGACGAATCCCTCCTTTTTCCACGACTCTAACAGGTCGCTACGGACTTCAGGAAACGAAGGAATACGCACTAACCACTCTTTTACAACATGATACGGTGTGTTATGTCGGATAAAGGTCATATCATCCATACCGTTACTTTGAATTAGCATCTGTTTGACGAACAAAAAATCCGTCTCCTTCAAGCAACACGAATGTGTATCGCTTAAAGAAGACGGATGAGATCACTTTTACATTTTTTCAGCAACGAAGAAAATCCGCTCGGCTGTCTCAGAAGGAGCATCCGGTCCAAAATCGCCTGTGACCGCGAGGACCCGGAATCCGGCGTCGCGTAACCACGTCACGTACTGTGCTGGAGGATACGTCCGCTGATGATGCGTTTCATCGACACGCTCGTAGCGACCGTCCTCTTCCTCGATGAAGAAAGTCAGTTCATGGACGACAGAAAGCGGTGCTTCACCAGGATCCGCGAACCAGATATACGAACTTTGCTCCGCATGTGTCGCATATGTCTTTCCATTGAACAACGTTTCCATCTTGTATGGAGAGTGTGTATCAAATAAGAGAAGTCCACCCTCTTTGAGGATTGCTGCTACATGTGTAAACGTCTGTTTGACATCCTCTTCCGTCCGGAGATAGTTCAAGGAGTCGCATAGGATCGTCACGGCATCGACAGGTGTCGGCAATTCGATTTCGCGCATGTCTTGCGCCCAGAATTGAATGCGTAATCCCTCTTCCATCGCTTTTTCCTGCGCGACTTCGAGCATCTCTTCCGATAAATCGATTCCGAGCATCTCATAGTGCGCCGCTAATGCAAGCGTCGCCGTACCCGTTCCACATCCGATATCAGCAATCGTACTGCCAGTCGGAACGTATGCTTTGACCCAGTCGACCCATTGATCGTACGGGACGTCTTGCATCAATTCATCATAGATGTAGGCGAACTGTTCGTATGCCATTAGTTGACCTCGACTTCAACCTTTGGAGCATCTGCCCAGAGTTTTTCGAGATTATAGTAATCACGATCGTCACGGTGGAAGACGTGAACGACGACGTTTTCAAGATCCGCTAACACCCAACGTGCCGCATCGAATCCTTCGAGACGTTTGATCGGCAGGTTATGTTCGTGCGCGACTTCTTTGAGTTCACGTGCGATTGCCTGTACTTGTTTTTCTGAATTCCCTTCACAGATGACGAAGTAGTCGGCAACTGGTGAGATGCTCGACATATTCAGGACGACGATATCTTCAGCGCGTTTATCGTCGATGGCATTTACGATTAATTGTAATTCTTGTTCGACTGTCATAGGACGGTCCCCTTTCGTTTGGCCGCGACGAAGGCATTATAAGTCTCAATCGTACGCGGAAAGATGATGGCTTGTTTTTTACATAAAAAATGAATCGTCTGACTGAGTGTTGCAATGACAGCGTCCGTCAAATCCTGCTCCGCTACTTCACGAAGCGCTTCGACACCTGGATAACTGCGATTTGGTTCAATCGCATCCGCGACGAAGATGATTTGATCGAGCAACGGCATACCGGGTGCCCCCGTCGTGTGATTTGCGATGGCCTGATAAATCACATCTGAATCAAGACCAAGTTCTCGACGGACAAGCTCCGCACCTACTGGCGCATGAAGCAGTTCGTCATCATAATCGAGTAAAACACGTTGATTCAATTCAACGGCAATCGAACGCATCTCATTCGTATCGCGATATTTCGCATAATCATGAAGCATAGCAGCAAGTGTTGCTTCTTCTTCGTCAACACCATATTTAAGAGCCAAGTGTCGCGCTGTCTCGACGACACCTAATGTATGCACATAGCGTCGCTCAGGCAACGTACGCTCAATGATTTGACGTGCTTCTTCAAGGCGCATATAGATTCCACTCCTCAATCCGTTGTCGAACGGCTTCCGGTACAAGGTAGCGAATGCTCCGTCCGCGCGCGACCCGTTGCCGGATATCCGTCGAAGAAATTTCTAGCAATGGCATATCGACTGCTTTCACACGGGCACCACGCGGAATCAGATACCGACTGCCCGGTCGAGCGACGGCACCAAAGACGACTTCCTCGTATAACCGTTCGGCTTGATACCACGTATCGAGGCTCACGAGTGAGTCTGCTCCAATGAGAAACAGAAACTCATGCTCCGGGTACCGGTGCTTGAGTGCACGAATCGTATCATACGTATAGGAAGGCTCTTCGCGCTCAAACTCGATTGCCGAGACGGAAAAAGCAGGATTCAATGCAATTGCTTCTTCTACAAGGCGTAAACGCTTGGTTGCGTCTGTGACTGTACGTTGTTTATGCGGTGGCACATTCGCTGGTACGAACCAGACCGCATCGAGTTCGAGTTGTTCCTGCGCTTGTTCGGCAATCAGGAGATGACCGATATGCGGAGGATCGAACGTTCCGCCCATCAGTCCGATTTTCATCGTGGCAATTCGAGCGTCTTGTTCTCTTTTGATTCTTTATAGAGAACGATGACTTTTCCGATGACTTGAACGAGTTCAGCATTCGTTCCTGCGACGAGTTCTTGTGCGACATCCTTCGGTGCGTCCGCACAATTTTGCAATACTTGTACTTTCAAGAGTTCCCGTTTTTCGAGCGCATCCATCAAATCAGCGCACATCGCTTCTCCGACTCCATTTTTACCGACTTGGAAAATCGGGTTTAAGTCGTGAGCTGTCGCGCGTAAAAAACGTTTTTGTTTACCTGTTAACATGATTAAAATTCCTCCAATTGCTTTCGTATCACCTGCTCGCCAAGTGCAAGGTCAGGTGCTTGTCCGGTGAAGCGTTCAAATGCTTCAGCCGCTTGTAAGACGAACATCGGGACGCCGTCAAGTGTGTCGAGACCTTTTTCGGTCGCTTCACGCAATAGACGGGTCGGCGTCGGTCGATAAATAATATCACAAATCAAGGCGTGCGTCTCCGTCAATTCGATCGGACGTGCCTCGATATGTGGCGCCATCCCGACAGAAGTCGTATTGATGATGACGTCGTAACTCGTTAAATCAAATGTTTCTTGCCATGGTAGAACGGTTGCTCCGAATTCATCGGCAACTGCCTTAGAGCGTTCTTCTGTACGATTCGTGATCGTCACATCTCCGGGCAACGCAGCAATGATGCCTCGCGCCGCACCGCCCGCACCAAGAACGAGCGTCTTTTGAAATGACGGACGACGTTCTGTCAACGCGCGGACGAATCCGATTCCATCTGTATTCGCACCAATCAACTGCCCATCCTGCCGATATACCGTATTCACGGCGCCTGCTTTTTGAGCTGCCGGCTCTAGCCGATCCAGATACGGAATGATTGCTGTTTTATGCGGAATCGTCACATTGATTCCGTCTAGCTGATGTGTGCGTAATTTCGTAATGATTTGCGGCAATTGCTGCTCCGTTACATCGATGAGGTCATAACAGCCGAAAAGCCCAGCCGCTTCCAGCCAAGCTGTATGCAGCTCAGGTGAAAGTGAATGGGCAATCGGATGACCGATGACGGCAAAGCGCATCAGACGAGCGCCTCACGTAAGGATACAGCGACACCTTTCGGGGCGTAAGCAGCGACACGTCCACCTTTTCCGTGAACCGCAACCCACCCGAGTCCACTGAAGACGATATCCGTCTTCATGTTGTCGCGGAGGCTGAATTCATGACGGACAAGCGGCGGTAGCATCTCACGCGTCTTTTCGTTTGGCGGAGACAACAGCTCACCGTTGTGGTTCGCGTATAAATCGTCTGCCTTTTCAAGCTTCGTCCGGTGAACTTTCAATTCGTTCGACATGTAGATGACGAATGAACGCTTGTTCCCTTCCATATAGTCCAATCGTGCAAGACCTCCGAAGAAGAGTGTCTGTTGCGGGTGGATTTGGAAGACTTGTGGCTTGATCTCTTTTTTCGGTGTGATCAGCTTCAAGTCCTTTGCATCAACATAGTGAGCCATCTGATGATGATTGATGATCCCCGGTGTATCATACAGGTTACAGTTATCGTCGAGTGGAATGTCGATCAAGTCTAGTGTCGTTCCTGGGAAGTGACTGACCGTGATGACGGCTTCATCTTCTTCACCGAAGCGTTTGATGACTTGGTTGATCAGCGTCGATTTCCCGACGTTCGTACAACCAACGACATAGACGTCGCGGCCTTTTCGATAATAATCGATTTTTTCAGCGAGTTCATCGACTCCGTGCCCTTTTTTCGCACTGATCAGATGAACGTCGACTGGACGTAATCCAAGTTCTTTCGATGCTTGACGCATCCAGTTCATGAGACGGTTCGGGTTGAGTGACTTCGGTAATAAATCGGCTTTGTTCCCGACGAGTAAGACGTCGTTTTTACCGACGAACCGATGTAATCCCGGTAACCAGCTTCCATTAAAATCGAAGATATCAACGATTTTAACGACAAGTGCATCTTTTTGACCGATTCCGTCTAAGATTTTAACGAAATCATCGTCCGATAACGATACATCTTGAATTTGATTGTAGTGCTTTAATTTAAAGCAACGTTGGCAAATGACCATTTCACGATCAAGTGCAGATTTAGGTGCGTATCCTGGTGCTTTTGTGTCTTCCGTTTGAATGGCGACACCACAGCCAGCGCAGTGGATTTCTTCGATCATATTATGTTGAGCCGCATGCGGGAACGATATCCCTTCTCTTTTCACCGTAGCGCCCTGCTCGCTACTCCAAGAGCGTAACTTCCGACCTCTCGCCGTACATGTTGCGACTGCTGCCTTCCCTTTCATCTACCGATCTGACAGGGTTATTGTTGCTTATCCTGACGAAGTGTTTCGATCGGATGCTCCAGTGCAGAAGGATCTTCCTTGACGCGTTGTGTCAATTTATAGATTCCTTTGCGTTTCATCCGGCGGAAAATGACACGTTCCATCAGGCGATTGAATTTCGTGACGACACCGTCCGTCTTAACGACAGGTTGAACGTGGATGACTTCGATTCCAACGGAGTTTGCACCGAGTACATCCGTGAAGAGTTGGTCTCCTAAGAAGACAACTTCCTTCGCGTGATAACCGAATTCCGTCAATGCCCGTTTAAACCCGATAGGAAGCGGTTTTCGAGCTGGCGCAATATAATGCAATCCGAGTGGATCCGCGAACTTCTTGACGCGGTCTCCGTTATTGTTCGATACGATGATGACGTCGAAACCATATTGATTATTCACCATATCCAGCCAAGCAACCAATTCGTCTGGAGCATCTGCGATATTCCATGCGACGAGCGTATTATCAAGATCGGTCAAAATCGCTTTGACACCGTTTCGTTTGAGCATTTCAAGGTCGATATCGTAGATCGAAGCCACGAAATGTTTCGGATAAAGTCGTTTGAACAAGAATAAAACCTCCAGATAATGGTCTAGCTCTATAGTTAAGTTTAAGAAACAGTTATGCTCTTATCGTTCGATTATAGCACAATCAGGTAGTAAGAGCGACGCACAAAAGAAAACGGAAGGCGGACCTTCCGTTTTCTTAATAATACCGAATCCACAAATAGAGTTGGGATAGAATCAACGTTACGATCGTGATCGGTGCTCCGTAAATCAAAAAGCGCATATAGGTGAATTTTTCACCTTGTCGTGTTGCGAGACCCGCGACGATGACGTTCGCCGATGCACCGATCAATGTCCCGTTACCACCGAGACATGCACCGAGTGCGAGGGACCACCATAACACGTCCACTTTCGCATCTGCTGGTGATAATCCAATTCCAGCAGCCACATCGTTGATGAGTGGAATCATCGTCGCAACGAATGGGATGTTATCGATCGTCGCACTGGCGATACCAGACAACCAAAGCACAGCAGTTGCTGTCGTCTGAATATCACCGCCTGTCAGATCAATCGTCTTTTCGGCGAGGTAACGGATGATGCCCGCTTCCTGAATCCCACCGACGAGCACGAACAATCCGGCGAAGAAAAAGATTGTCGTCCACTCGATACGGGCAAAGATTCCCTCTAACTGATGATCGTTTTCAATCGTCAGCAGCATCAGAACGGTCGCTCCAAGGATCGCGATCGCTGGTGCTTCGAGATGAAGTCCGATTCGATCAAGCACCGGATGTAACACGAACAGCGCAATCGTACTGACGAGAACGATACTACTTCGCGTGACCAATTTTCGACTGACGATATAACTCTTCTCATCGATTTCCATCAGTTTTTGTCGATCTTCCGCTTCGACATGCAACTGCTTCCGGAAGATGAAATACAGGATGCCGATCGTTACGACCGTGATGACGAGGATAATTGGTGCAAGATTCACTAAAAAGGCATTGAACGTCAAGTGTGGATTCGCAGCACCAATCATGATATTCGGTGGATCCCCAATCAAGGTCGCCGTCCCACCGATATTCGCAAATAGGACTTCTGCGAGCAAGAACGGAAACGGCGCGATTTTAAGTATCTTCGTAATCGAAAATGTGATCGGAACGATCAATAGAACCGTCGTGACGTTATCAAGGAATGCAGATCCAAGTGCCGTCAATGCGGACAGTAAAATCAATACCTTGATTGGATCACCTTTCGTCGTCTTCGCCGCACGAATCGCAATGTATTCGAACAAGCCAGATTGATTGGCAATCGTGACGAGAATCATCATGCCGATCAATAAGACGATCGTTCCCCATTCAATATATTCAAACAATGCGGTCTCGAGATCCACGATACCGATGATGACCATCGCGAGCGCTCCAAGCAAGGCGACGATCGCCCGACTTACTTTTTCACTGATGATGAAGCCATAGGTCACTAAAAAAATGATGAGTGCGATATACGTTTGGACCTGTGTACTTCCGATTTCTGCTAATGCCAGTGCCGGCATGATTCATTCCTCCTAAACGTAAGGAGACGCCCAAAACGGGCGCCTCGCTTTCATGAATGCCATTGTCCGAGGCGCTGCCCCATTAAAACTGGTCCAATCGCCTGACTGTCTAACGTCAATGCGTCTTTCGGACAAATCAGGACGACCGTCGAACCGAATGAGAAGTATCCAAACTCATCCCCGCGACGAAGGTCCTTCGACTCGTTCGTCCGAACGATCGAGTTAACGTTCAGTGCGCCGACCATGACATGTTCAAGCGCATGTTTCCCTTGGACGATGCGCGTCACACGACGGTAGTTCCGCGTCAATGGACGAAGCGCATGTGTGAGACCGATCTCATTCACTGGTGCTGAATCGCGACCGAGCGTATAGCTCGTCCGGACTGTTCCATCCATCGGCACATGAACACGATGGTAGTTTTGCGGACTTAAGTAAAAGATCATCACACGTCCACCAACGTATTGCTGTGCCTCGTGATGGGAACCAAGTAACTCAGATACCGTATACGATTGTCCTTTGACAGTAAAGCGGCTATCAGCCGTCAAGTCGTCAACGACGGATAGCACACCGTCACACGGACTGACGAATGCGCCTTCTGATTGATCAATCGGTCGCATTTCCGGTTTGACATGACGAATGAAAACGTCATGTAAACTCGAATACGCTTCTAAATTCCGAGTCGCTTCTGTCATATTTAGATCGTATGCCTGAACGAACGGACGGATGAATGGACGACTGATACGGCTCATCGCAAAACGTTTCAGTTGTTTGGCAACAAGCGGGTGTCCATTTAATTCGAACACGCGAGAGTAAAACCATTTTTTAATCATTGAGATCACCGGATGATTCTTCTTTTGAGTCCTTTACGTCTTTTCCAGCGAAGAACTCTTTATAGCTGTCTTCCGTTTGCTCTCCTGCTACACGTCCGACTTCCTTACCATCCTTAAAATGAACAACCGTCGGTGTACCCTCGATGCCAAACGTGTCCCAAGCCGACTGTTCGACAGCAAGATCAATCTGTTCGAATGGGATGTCCTGTTTTTCACCAAGCGGGACGAGATATGGTTTTACTTTTTCACAGTGAGAACAACCTGTTTGATAGAAATACGTATAGAATTCATCACCGGATTTTACTTTATCTGCGACTTGTGTAGCCGTTAGGTTGCCGTTCTTCGATGCAGAATCTTCTCGATCCGTGAAGACGAGAAGTAATCCTCCCACCAATACGATCAAGGCGATGACTCCGGCTGTAATCCAATTCGCCTTGGATTGCGGTTTTTTCGTGTTTTTACGTTTCGACTTCTTTGACACGTCTATCCCTCCGTCATTCTGGTATTAGCCATTTTTTCTGAACCATTATAGCATGACCATTCGCAAGAATCGTATCGATTTGCAAAGCGTCATCAATCAGTAACAGATCCGCTCGTTCTCCAACCGCTATTCGCCCGCCCGGTATACCATATGCATCCGCGACATGTCGCGTGATCGTCGCGATTGCCTGATCAAAAGTAACACCATGCTCCACTGCATCGCGTACGGCTTGCATCAAGGAAGAGGGTTTTCCTGTATCAATTCGCACTAATCGACCTGCCTCATCAAATGCCGGAAGACTTGCGCCAGCGTCGCTCGCCATCGTGATCTGCTCGAGTGGAATTCCCGCTGCTAAAGCACGGGCGACAGCCTGTCCTGCTGGAATCTCGCCTTCCGCAATGAAGCTTTCCGTCGTACACGTCGTTAAATCGATCCGT
This sequence comes from Exiguobacterium sp. s91, assembly GCF_018618915.1. NCBI lineage: Bacteria > Bacillati > Bacillota > Bacilli > Caryophanales > Exiguobacterium > Exiguobacterium sp. s91. The sequence goes on from NZ_JACSMZ010000001.1 coordinate 2,102,232, forward strand.
CCTCCTCGTTTCGCCCAGGCGAGTCCTGCCTCAAAAATCCGTTCACTCCGATTGATATGTGTCGGAAGGAATTGTTGAATCGGTAGATCGGTCGTGTCGATCACTTCATGTAATAGATCGAGCCCTTGTTTCCCGTCTCCGATATGGACGTTCATCGTTCCCGACACGCCTTTGACCATGCCGGCAATTCGGGCTTCTGACGCTAATCGCGCGAGTTCATGAGCTGTCGGTTGTGTCGATCGGTGATCGTTGATGGCAATCTCTCCGATGCCAATCACTTCATTGATGAGGACGATATCATGTCCTGTCGATTGCGTCAGGAAGACCGGCGGAACCATATAACTTCCGCTTAATAGAAAGGGACGGATACCAGATGCAGCATATCCCCGTATGTGTGCCAGTAGGTCAATTCCTGTTCGTGTCCAACCATCCGTTCCGAGTAATCCAACGACCGTCGTGACACCGCCTTCGAATATGTCACGAACAGTCAACGGAGCCGTTCGCGTGGCAAATCCACCTTCTCCACCTCCACCAATCGGATGTAAGTGTCCGTCGATGAATCCGGGGACTAGCCGTTTGTTGCGACCATCAATCCGTTGCGTGATCAGTGCTTCATCTATGGTGTAGGAACCGATTCCGATGATCTGATTCCCTGCGATGTAGACATTTTGCGGCATCTCTTGCCACAGAACCTGTTCGATGACGATCATCGTTCATTCCTCCTTAAGACAAAAAGCGAGCCTATCGCCCAAGTGACGACATCTCGCTTTTCCTTATTCTGCCTTAGTCCCTTGACCAAGACCTAAATCTTCATTGACGGCATCGAGTGCGAAGACGACAAGTGAAGTGACGACAGACATAGCTGTCGCGAATCCGAAGCTATACGTTACTGCATCAACTGCCGATACGATGAACACAGCCGTGTTCACGAGTAAGAATGACCAAAAGAATGTAACGAGAAAACGCATGATTTCCCCTCCGTTTCCATAACGTACTATAGAGTTATCCTACGATTTGTAGTATACCATTTTTTAATCCAAGCAACAGCTTTTCTCTAATTTTTTCAAGCGCTTTCTTTTCCTTGAAAAACTTAATCGTTTCATACGAAGGACAATCGCTTCATATGCTACAGTAGAATTAACGAAAAGAAAGCGGAGGATTTCATCATGACCCGTCACTTAATCGCTGTCGATCTCGACGGCACCCTTTTAAAAGATGATAAGACAATCAGCGCTGCGAACATCGCTGCACTCCAGCGTGCACGTGCGAACGGTCACGAAGTCGTCATTGCAACCGGACGACCATTTCGTCACGCCAGGAAATATTACGAACAGCTCGGTTTGACGACACCGATCGTTAATTTTAACGGTGGTCTCGTCCATCATCCACAAGACATCCACTTTGAAGTTCAGCATCATCCGATTCCATTAAAAACTGTTCAACATATTTTAGAATCTGTCGCTGAGACGAAAACACAAAATATCGTCTGCGAAGTCACGGATCATGTCTATTTTCAATATGACCCGGTCGGCATTTACGAATTCTATACCGACCATGCCTTATCCGTCACGACCGGAGATTTACGAAAGGTGCTTATGCATGAACCAACATCTCTTTTGATTCATGCCAAAGGAGAACACGTCGATGAGATCCGCTCCGAACTATCTGGTATCCATGCCGAGACGGTACTCAATCGTCAATGGGTGAAGCCTGAATTCATGGTCGAAGTAATGCGAAAAGGTACAAGCAAAGCGGTCGGTCTTGCCCATATCGCCGACCACCTTGGTATTAACTCTAAACAAATCATTGCTTTCGGTGATGAGGAGAACGATTTAGAGATGATCGAATATGCTGGACACGGTGTCGCGATGGGGAATGCCATCCCTGCGTTGAAACATCTGGCAAACGGCACGACGAAGCGAAATGAGGATGACGGGATTGCGTATTACTTGAGACACGTCCTCGGGCTCGCATGAAAACAGATAAAAGGCACTTGCTGCATATCGCAGAGCAAGTGCCTTTTTCATTATCCTTTTCGGAAGTATCCGACGACCGAGTCCGTTGCGACGACGTTGATGAAGACCGTCTCGTCCGCTTCCCGGCAAATCCGTTCAATGTCCCGTAATTCATGACGCTCGATGACCATCATCAACGTCGCTTTTTCAGCTCGAGAATACGTACCAATCGAAGGAATTTGCGTGATGCCTCGAATGATGTGCTGATGCAAAGCCGTCGTGATGTCATCCGCATGATTCGTGACGATGAAAATCGTTAGACGCTGATTGCTCGTATGAATCTCATCGACGACCTTAGACGTCACGTAGATGAAGACGATCGTGTATAAAGCAGTCGACCAACCGAACAACGCTCCTGCTAATAATGCGATCAAGAAATTCAAGACGAACAGATACAAGCCGACACTGCGATCGGAGAAACGAGCAAAGATGAGGGCGACGATATCAAACCCACCCGTCGAAGCACCGAACTTAATCGTGATACCGGTACCGATCGCAAGCAAAACACCTCCAAACACTGCATTCAGTGTTTGATCACCTGGTATGACAGCATATTGAGGAATAAGACCAATGAAAATCGTCGTTGCCAAGACCGAAACCAACGTAATGATTGTAAAACTCCGACCTAACATGATCCATGCGAGCACGATCAAGGGGATGTTCAACGCCAAGAACCAGACGTTTTCACCAAACGCAAATGCTGTATTTTGAAGGACTTGCGTCAGGATTTGGGCAAGTCCTGTAAATCCAGTCGAATAGACACCACTCGGAATCAAAAACCAGTTCATGGCAACGGCAATGACGAATCCCCCAATCGAAGCCACGATCACTTTTAACATACTTTCCTTTACTACTGCTGTCACACGCCGTTCTCCTCTCATTCATAACTATCTTGAAACACTTTAGCACATTCAAATGTCGTCGGATAGTCAAGATTTCCAAAGATTGATGTTCTTTTTCATGATGGCGTTTTCATTTGTGACAAAGGTGTCCTGCTTCTTGTTACACACAAAAAAAGAACCGACTCAAAAATCGGTTCTTTTTTCTCTCTTATACTGTCATCGAAGCAGGAACTGTAATCTGTCCTCCTGCCGGAACTTCAACAGTTGTTCCATGAACGTTTAAGCTGAATGCTTCGCCTTCTGTTTGGGCGATTTCGACGGCATTTGGCTGTACATGGACATGGATATGATGACCGCGCCATTGCATCCGGAACGTATAGCTCGTCCAGCCTTTTGGCAACATCGGCTTGAAGGATAAGGTATCGTTCGCCACCCGTAATCCAGCGAATCCGTGGACGATCGACATCCATGATCCAACCATCGACGTGATGTGTAACCCGTCTTCCGTATCATTGTTGTAGTTATCAAGGTCAAGTCGTGCTGAACGTTGGTACAGTTCGACCGCCTTTTCCTCATAACCGACTTCCGCCGCAATGATCGAGTAGATACATGGTGATAATGACGATTCATGAACCGTGCGTGGTTCATAGAAATCGAAGTTCGCTTTTTTCTCTTCTACACTGAAGCGATCCGTCAAGAAGTAAAGACCTTGTAAAACATCTGCTTGTTTAATGAAGACAGAGCGAAGGATCCGGTCCCATGACCAATTCTGGTTTAGCGGAAGATGTTTTGGATCGAGGTCAGCGACCAAGATTTGTTCCTTATCCATGAAGCCATCCTGTTGCATAAAGATTCCAGGGGCTGCCTCATCTTTTGGATAATACATCTTCGCATCGATATCTGCCCACATTGTCAGTTCCTCATCCGTCAACGCTAATTGATGCATGAGTTCTTGCAAACGTTCTGGCTCTTCTTGTGCTAAATGACGGTGAACAGTCTGCGTATATTCTAGACACCAAGCCGCAATCAGGTTCGTATACCAGTTGTTGTTGACGTTGTTCTCATATTCGTTCGGTCCCGTCACGCCAAGAATCATATAGACGTCCTTATGCGCCACGTAATTGACACGGCTTGCCCAGTAACGGGAAATCTCGACTAATACTTCAAATCCGTATTGTCCGAGGTACGATGTGTCTCCCGTGTAATTCGTGTAATTATAAATCGCATGCGCGATTGCACCATTCCGGTGAATTTCTTCATGTGTGATTTCCCACTCGTTGTGACACTCTTCTCCGTTCATCGTTACCATCGGATAAAGTGCACCCTTCATGCCGACATTCTTATCCGCATTTTCTTTTGCTTGCGGTAATTGATTGTGGCGATACTTGAGTAAATTCCAAGCCACTTCCGGTTTCGACGTCGCAAGGTAGAAGTTCAAGCAGTACGCTTCTGTATCCCAATACGTCGCACCACCATACTTCTCGCCCGTGAATCCTTTTGGTCCGATGTTGAGGCGTGAATCTTCACCTGTGTAGGTCTGGAACATATGGAAGATGTTGAAACGAATCCCTTGCTGTGCCTCGACATCTCCTTCAATCTTCACGTCCGCTTCTTCCCAGTGGTGCAACCAAGCTGATTCATGTGTCGCAAGCAATGATTCAAAGCCTGATTCGAATGCGACATGAACACGTTTCATCGCTTGCTCCAGTAACGCATCGATTTCATGATCGCGATTCGTTACGAGCGCGACGAATTTTTCGACTGTGACACCTTCTCCGACTGCGGCTTGTTTCGTGAAACGATTCGCGACGTACTGCGTATTGCCATCGACGACTTCGCACCGTGCGCCTTCGACATCCGTGATCATCGCTGCCGTTACATGCCAATCGAGCTTTTTCGTTTTTGATGTGACATAACCGAACCGTTCTTCAATTCCGTGTTCGACAGGAAGCCAGAACTTCTCGTCATAATTCGAGTCTTCATTCTCAACATCCGCATCGAGATACGATTCAATGACGATTTCTGCTTCAAAATTGACAGGTGTCACCGTATATTGCAAGGCAGCGATTTCTTTATCGACGATCGAGAAGAAACGCTTGGATTCGACTTTCGTTTCCTCTACCCCATTCTTCAATAGCATCGTCCGTGTCAACACACCGTGTTGCATATCAAGTTCGCGTTTGAAGTCGATGACTTCCCACGTATTCAAATCAACAGCTTTTCCGTTGACAGATACTTTCAAGCCCATGATGTTGACAGCATTGAGTACTTTCGCGAAATACTCCGGATAACCGTTTTTCCACCAGCCGACACGTGTCTTATCCGGATAGTAAACACCTGCGACATACATGCCTTGATGCGTGTCCCCTGTGTATTCCTCTTCAAACGTCCCGCGCATTCCCATATGACCGTTTCCGATCGATGTCATCGATTCTGCCAATCGATTATCTTCTGGATGAAAACCAAGCTCTGTAATTTTCCACTCATTGACCTCAAAAAGTCGTTTCATCGTCAAGTCGCTCCTTTTTATGCTACGCATGTCGGTCACCCTGATCATGTAAGCGTTTCATCTATACTATACATTCTTTATTGTACACATAAAAAGCACCAATGCAATCGTTTGCACGAAAATAAATTTCTTTTTCTGCAACCGCTTCCTTTTACTAGAAATAGACGTCGATTTGAATCAAAAAAAGTCTATTTTCAAACCAATCGGCTTAAAAATAGACTGTCGTTTCATGCTTCAGATTTTCCGCCACAAGACTGACGGACGACGAGATAATGCGGGACGATGACGCGCTTCCCATAAGGTGTCGCATCTTCATTGATTTGTTCAATCAAACAATTCGTCGCTTCAAAACCAAGTCCAAAAATGTTGATTTCAACAGAAGTCAACGGTGGGCTTGAGAATTCTGCGATGAACAAGTTATTGAAACTGACGACGGCCATTTGATCCGGCACACCGATCCCCATTTCATTCAGGGTACTCATGACACCAAGTGCCATCATATCATCACTGACGACGACAGCCGTCGGCGGATGTTCAAGCGACATCAGTCGTTTGACTGCCTCGGCGCCTCCTGTCGTCATGAATGGTGCACTGACGATGTAGGATTCTTGAATCGGGATGCCCTCTTCCATGAGAGCCGTCTTGTAACCCCCGACACGCTCTTGCGTCACAGCTAAGTCCTGTGCGCCTCCGACGAATGCGATACACTCATGCCCAAGTTGATGCAAGTACTTCGTCACTTCGCGACCGGCTAGATAATTATCCGTATCGACATACGTGACATGTGATGAATCACTGAATGGTTTTCCGACGACGACGAACGGAAACTTCGAATCCTGCAGAAATTGAACGACTTTGTCATCCGTGCGGGAATACAGCACGACGACACCATCGACACGACGGCCCTGAACCATCGAGACGACACCTTCATATACTTCTTCTTCCGAGACACCTGTCGTCATATATAACGAATATCCATTTTGATGCGCTTTTGTACTGATTCCTCGAATGACTTCCGAAAAGAACGGGTTTTGTAGCGTTTTTGTTGCAGCACTTGGCATGACGAGACCGATCGCTTGTGTCGTTCGATTCGCTAGACTGCGAGCATGAACGTTCGGATAATATCCGAGCTCATCCATCGCCTGCCGCACCCGTTCCTTCGTCTTTTGACTGATGCGTGAACTATTCGCAATGACGCGTGATACCGTCGAGGGTGCGACATTCGCTTCCCGTGCTACATCCTTGATTGTTACCTGCATCCCCTTCACCTCACATTTCCCCTAGTTAAGTATTTTATTTTGTTTGACGTTGCATGCGTTTACGGTGAACGAGAAGAAGTATGAGCGCTAAAATCGGAGCAATCGCACCAATGGCGATGATCGACCACCAGTTGACTTGTGACTTTTCGATGACATAGCTGTTCGCACTATTTGCATCAAGCGTGATCTCATAGGCGTCACCATCTTGACGCACCAAGTCTGAGAATAAAAGTCCTCTTAAACGCTGGTCATCACCGATTTCTTTCGCAGACACGCGTAAGCTCGTCTTTTTTTCTCCAAGATTGATCGCGTAAACGACTTGTTGTTGTTTCGTCTCCCGTGAGTAGACTGCCATATGATCTGTTTTTGCGATCAAGCGTTGCTTCCCTGTTGCAAACGCTGGGTAGTCCTGACGCATCTCGTTCAACGTTTTTACGTACTGTTGCATCTTCTTGTTTTGATCAAATGTCATCATCATCCGGTTTCCAGGATCCTCGCCACCTGGCATCGCCACCTCTGTTCCTTGGTAGACGATCGGCATCCCCGGGGCAGCATAGAGTGCAAACAGCGCCAATCGAAGCTGCCGTTCCTCTTCGTCTGCTCCACCAATCTTTGCTTCCGTGATGAAGCGCTTGACATCATGATTATCAATGAAGGTTGCAAGTCCCTTGGCATTCGGATTAAACGTAGTATCTCGATTATAAACTGAATCGAGCTCTTCCGCTGAACCATTTTTGCGGGCAAACTGATCCTTGACTCCATAATAAAACGGGAAGTTCGTCACGGAATCAAAACCTAATTTTGAATAGGATGCGATTTTTCGCGGATCTCCATCGAATACTTCAGCCAACAAGAATAAGTCCGGATGCTTTTCTTTGACTGCTGGAATGAACGTTTCCCAAAAAGAGGCTGGCACATGGCGAACCGTATCGAGCCGGTATCCGTCTATACCCGTTTCGTCGACCCAGTAGTTCGCGACATCAACTAAATAATCGACGACTTCTGGATTTTCCGTATTGAAGTCCGGTAAATCGAACAGCCAGTTATTTTCGACTTCCGACGGGTTATTCCAGTTCATGATTGGTTGATTTTTATGGAACCACTCCGGTTTTTCTTTCACCATTGGATGATTTGGTCCTAAATGATTGACGACAAGATCAAGGACGACCTTGATATCCCGGTCATGAGCTTCCTTGACGAGGCGTTTAAACTCTTCCTTTGTTCCGAAGTGCGGATCAATCTCGTAATAATCATCCGTCCAGTATCCATGATAACCATTCGGACGGTTCTTAAAGATCGGCGTTAACCAAATCGACGTGAATCCCTTTTCCTTGATGTAATCGAGACGTTTCGTCACGCCTGCTAAATCACCACCTTGAAACGCTTTTAGATTTTCAGGATCCGCCTCTCGGTCATTACTCGGATCGCCATTCTCGAACCGGTCCACCATGATGAAATACATTCGTTCTTTTTCCCAACCTGCTGCTTCACCCGTCATCGGCTGAAGTCCGATAGACAAGAGAAGCGGCAAGAGGAGAAGCATTATGCCTCGTCTCATGCCGCTGATTTCCCCCTTATGATTATCCTTTTGTTCCACCTGCTGTCAATCCAGACACGAAGAAGCGCTGGAATGCGAAGAAGAGAAGAACGATTGGAACTGCTGATAATACGGCACCTGCCGCAAATAACGTGAAGTTATTGTCGAACTGCTCCGACACCATGTTGTACAACCCGACCGCAAGTGTCTGTTTCTCAGGAGAACGCAGGACGAGCGATGCTAAAATGAAGTCGTTGAATGGTGCCATGAAGTTGAACAACGCGATGACGGCGACCATCGGTTTTGCGAGCGGTAAGATGATTTGCCAGAAGATTCGTAAGTGACCGGCACCATCCATCCGTGCCGCCTCATCGAGTTCTTTTGGAATCGTATCGAAATATCCTTTTGCAAGATACGTATTCATTGGAATCGCGCCACCCGAGTAGAGTAGGATGAGCGCCAGATGCGTATCAAACAATTCTAACATATTAAGCAAGACATAAATCGCAATAATGGCAACGAATTGCGGTACCATCTGCAACACGAGGAACAAGATTAGTGAATTTTTCCGACCGACGAAGCGATAGCGTGAAAAAATGTATCCTGTTAACGTGATTAGAGCGACGGAGACGACCATCGTGATGACGGCAATCTTGATTGTGTTTAAATACCACATGCCATAATCCGTTTTTGATGGATCAAACAAATCGAAGTAGTGAATCAAAGTCGGATTACTTGGAAAGATATCCGATGTAATACTTTTCCCTGGGTTAAGTGAAGTACCAACAACCCAAAGAAGTGGATAAACGATAATGATGGAGGCGATCGTCAAAATGAGATATGACAACGCCATGTTGATTCGGTTTTGTTTTCTCATATTAGATCATATCCTCATCTTTGAATGATTTTGAACGCTTGAACTGAATGACGGCAATCGTCATGATGAAGAACGACAACACAAGCGTGATCGCTGCTGCAAATCCATACTGCGGGTTCGAGCCAAGCGACAATTTGTAAATCCACGAAATCAAGATATCCGTTCCACCAGCCGATTGACCAGGTACTGCCGGTCCACCGTTGTTGAAGAGATAGATGATATTGAAGTTATTGAAGTTGAACGTATACTGCGTAATCAAGATCGGTGCTGTTGCGAAAAGAATCATCGGCAATGTGATCAAGCGGAATTTCTCGCCTGAAGTGGCACCATCGATTGTTGCTGCTTCATAGAGATCCTCTGGAATCGACTGCAAGATCCCCGTCGTCAGTGTCATGATGTACGGGAAACCTAACCACCACTGAATCCCGATCAAAGCAAGCTTCGTATACGTTGGATCTGTCATCCACTCGATACCATTATCGAGACCAATCGCTGGTAACAATGTCGTATTGAAGACACCGAATGTCTCATTGAACATCGAGCGGAAGATCAAAATCGTGATGAAGGCTGGTACTGCCCATGACAGGATTAAGATGGAACGGAAGAACCGTTTCCCTTTGAGTCCTTTTTGGTTAAGCAAGACTGCAAGTCCGATACCGATCGCGATGACACCTGTCGTCGAAGCAACGGTCCAGACAAGCGTCCAACCAAGAACGCTGACGAACGTGTCACGGAAAATATCAACCGTAAAGATGTTCAAGAAGTTTTGAATCCCGATCCAGTCGACCAGCTTTGCAGGAGGCGAGTTGTTGAACTTATAGTTCGTAAAAGCAATCAAGAAAGTAAAGATTAACGGTAAGACGACCGTGAATACTAAAAGTACTAATGAAGGAATCAACATCGCATACGGGAATCCATTATCGCGGAAGTTCCGTAGTTGCATCTTTAAGGAAGGTACTTCAAGGTTCATGTCACGTAACTTACCGATTCGATACGCATCGATAAAGTTCCAGACGTAAATGGCAATACCAAAGATAAGTAAAATCAAGGCAATGATGCCCTCGACCATTAGAAAGATCGAGTGATCCCCTCTTACGCCTGGTACCTCACCGAGTGTAATCAAGCCCCAGATCGCTCCGCGATCGCCAGGACCATTTCCGGCTCCTTTGAAGAACAGTTCAAAGTTGACGAGAAAATATGATAGTACGACGACGAAAAACGTCGCGCCTTTAAGGAACTGTTTATTGTATAGTTGTCCTACTCCTGGAATGATCGACATCAGCGCCGCAATCGTGCGGTGGTTCGTCTTTTTTTCAGGCGTTGGATTCGTCGGGTGTGGTGTTGCAATCGCAGCCATCGTCCGTTCTCCTTTCCAAAGGTCATGTCTGACCTCAGGCTTCTCTTCCAACCATAAAGATGAGGGGGAATCCAAGATCCCCCTCTCTTTATCTCTTTGTCATGGATTCATGCGTTCCATTTACGCTTATTGATTGTTTGCTTCGATTTGTTGCTTGATTTGTTTGACAGCATCATCAGCTGATTTTTGTGCGTCTTGTTTGTTTGTTGCAACAAGCTGGAGTGCTGCTGCCATTGGCTCCCAAACTTGACCCATCTCAGCGATGTTCGGCATTGGTACACCGTTTTTCGCTTGTGCGAAGACTGCTGCTGCGACTTCGTTATCCTTGATTGCTGCATCTTCTTGAAGAGCAGTGACTGGTGGGATCTCGTTGTATTTTTCGAACATTGTCTTAGCGTTTTCTTCACCAGTAAGTGATGCCAAGAACTTCTCAGCCCACTCTGCATTTTCCGAGTATGCTGAAATCGCGTATGTTTTTACACCAACGAATGTTTTGATCGGCTCACCGTTTGGAAGTTTCGGAAGTTCAGATGCTCCGAGGTTGATACCTTTTTCTTTATATCCTGCAACAGCCCAAGGACCGTTCATAACAGCTGCTGCTTTTTTATCACCGAAGAGTTGGTCCATCGCTTGAGCACCGCCACCACCGATGAGACCTTTCGGGAAGAGACCTTCTTTGTACCATTTTCCGATATAATCCATACCTTCGACAGCACCTTCATTGTTCAAGCCGATATCTGCTGGATCCAATTTGCCACCGTTGTCTTTGAAGACATACCCACCGTATCCACCGATTGGACCGTGTGCGAAGTAGAAGTTATCCCAAAGTGCGAGGAAACCGTACTGACCGTCTTTTTTCTTTTCAGTAGACAGCTTGTATAGGTCATCCATCGAAGTTGGTGCTTCTTTTAATTCATCTTTATTGAAAAGGAGGATTGGTGTTTCAACTGCTTTTGGATATCCGTAGACTTTACCATCAAACGTTACTGCTGACTTCGCTGTATCGATGAATGGCTCAAGTGCTTTTTCACCATCCTTGAGTTCCGCGATCAACCCTTGGTCAACGACTGTACCGATTTGGTCGTGCGGAAGAAGCATGATGTCCGGTCCTTTACCTGCTGGTCCGTCAAGTGCTACTTTCTTTTGCTGATCTGTCATCTTAACTTCTTTAACTTCGACTTTGACGCCTTCTTTTTCTTCGAACGCTTTAGCTGCCGCTTTAGTCGTTTCAGCTTTGTCAGTGTCTTCCCAGATGACGATTTTTGATGGTTTTTTGCTACCTGATTCTGAAGATGATGATTCAGAATCCGATCCACCGCCACAAGCTGCAAGCGCACCGATTGCCATGACAGATACAGAGAGACCTGCTACGAATTTTTTCATTTCCATGATTGAAATTTCCTCCCCAAGTTAACTTATGAATGATAAGTTTTAATGCACAACGTTTGCATAAAGGCACAACCATTTTCTCATGATAACAACCGAGTGGTTGTAAGCGTTTTATGAAAACGTTTGCATCACCTTTACATTTTTATTATACAATCTAAAATCCTTTTGACAAGTCCTTTTATTCAATTATTTTCTTACATTTCAAAAACTTTTTATTTTTGATTTCATTATTTGAATCAAACGCTAAAAAGAATAAGCGAACAAAAAGAAAACGTTTTCATTTTTATTGTTTGCACAACATGATGCAAACGATTGCATCATACTCTCGACTTTTATCAGGAATCCTTGATTTCACGGGATTGGAATTGACTTTAAGAAAGCGCTTTACTATTCTTAGGTCGAAGACATAATCAATACGATGCAAGCGATTGCGTTAAGGAGTGACTGCCATGTTCAAAGAAGCTGTGTTTCACCGTGCGATGTCTCCATTCGTCTATAAGTACGATGAGCGAACAATCCACATCCGTTTACAAACGAAAAAAAATGACGTTGATCGCGTCGATTTGATATGGGGCGACCCATACGATTGGCATACTGAAAACCCGGATGCTGCCGATTGGAACTTCGATCCCTCAAAATCAAACTACTGGAATACATTTGAAACACCGATGAAGCGAAGTGGATCAGATGAATTATACGATTATTGGTTCATCGATGTCGTACCTCCTTTCCGTCGTCTACGATATGGTTTCCGTCTCCATGACGGTTCAACGAGTCATGTATTCACGGAACGTGGATGGTTTGATGAAAAACCGCTCGATGATACAGGCTACTATTTCTGCGTTCCTTTCCTTAATGCAGTCGACGTATTCACTGCACCAGATTGGGTCCAGGATACGGTTTGGTATCAAATCTTCCCAGATCGCTTCGCAAATGGCGATGCGACGAATGATCCAGCTGGTACACTTCCATGGAATAGTACAGCACCAACGACGACGAATCTTTTCGGTGGAGATTTCCAAGGCGTCATCGATCACATCGACTATCTCGTTGAACTTGGTATCACTGGTATTTACTTCTGCCCCATCTTCTTGGCGAAATCGAATCATAAATATGACACAATCGATTACTTAGAAATTGATCCACAGTTCGGTACGAAAGAGAAATTCAAGGAAATGGTCGATTTGTTACACGCACACGGCATTCGTATCATGCTAGATGCCGTATTCAATCATGCCGGCTTCCATCACAAAGCATTCGCTGACATTCGTGAACATGGTAGCCATTCAACTTATAAAGAATGGTTCCATCTGCGTGATTTCCCACTCGTGACCGAGCCGCTACCGAACTACGATACGTTTGCTTTCGTTCCTGAGATGCCGAAATTCAATACCGAGAACGATGAAGTAAAGTCATACTTACTCCATGTCGCCCGCTACTGGGTCGAAGAATTCGGAATCGATGGCTGGCGACTCGATGTCGCCAACGAAGTCGATCACGCATTTTGGCGTGATTTCCGTCAAGTCGTCAAGGAAGTCAATCCTGACGCGTATATCCTTGGTGAAATTTGGCATGACTCACAGGAATGGTTGCTCGGTGACCAGTTTGACGCCGTCATGAACTATCCATTTACGAATGCCGCCTTGAACTTCTTTGCCTTAGATAAGACTAAAGCAACTTCGTATGCGAACGATATGTCGCATGTATTGTTCTCAAACACGATGAATGTCAATGAAGTGACCTTTAATTTGATCGGTTCACACGATACACCACGTGCGTTGACGCGCGCTGGCAATAACAAACAGAAGCTTCGCCTTCTCTTGTTATCGATGTTGACGTTCTCAGGTAGTCCCGTCATCTATTATGGTGATGAAATCGGTCTCGATGGCGATCAAGATCCAGGCTGCCGAAAATGCATGCCGTGGGATCCAGAGGAGCAGGATCAGGAGTTATTCGCCTATACGCGACACTTGTTACAGCTTCGAAAGCAGCATAAGACGCTTGCGAACAAAGGACATATCTCTTTCGTTCATGCGAATGATGAGACGAATACAATCATCATGCGTCGCATGAGCCCGGAAGGATTATATTATATCTACTTCAACAATTCAGATGCTCCCGTTTCGTTGACCGCTCCACAAGCTGGTCGGGGGCTTGATTTATTGACGAACACGCACCAGCAGACACTTGATGTCTCTCTCCCTGCGTATTCTGGAACGATCGTTCAAGTCTTATAACCATTTAAAAGCCTGTACACTCACCTTCTGAAAAAGAAGTTTTGTGTCCAGGCTTTTTTCTGTATCCGTTCTCCAGGAGAGAAACAAGTTAATGAATGCCATCGAATTAGGGTATAGGGTACAGAAAGGAGGACATCCTCCATGGAAATTTTCTTTTACGCCGGTCTCATCCTCATCGGCTTGTTTACGATCAGTTACTTGAGTGAACGATTCCACGTCCCGAGTATTCTAGCCTTCATCTTGATCGGAATCGTCCTTGGATTTTATTACGACCCTCCCGAAGAGCTGAAACTCGGGGGAGAAGCGGGCATCATCGTCCTGTTCTTTTTACTCGGTCTAAAATTTTCAGTGGCGGACTTGCTGATTCAGCTCCGTTCCATTTGGAAAGCGGGAGTCATCGATATTCTACTTTCGTTTGGTGGGACTATCCTGTTGACCCTATCGTTTGGCTTTTCAGTCGCCGAATCGTTTTTGATTGGCTGTGTCTTATATGCGACGAGTTCTTCGATTTCTGCTCGGCTGCTCGATCGGGAACCGGATAAACATCAGGATGTGAATCGCTTCGTGCTGTCCTTACTCGTTTTCGAAGATTTGATGGCACCAATCCTACTGACGACGGCCCCGTTCGTTTTAGGGACTGAGACATTCTCGGTTGCCAAAATCAGCATCATCTTTCTCGGGTTCGCCTTCTTATTCATTGCTTTAATCATCATGACGTTATTCATCCGAAGACGGAAACGTCTCGTCGATTCACTCTACCGTCATCCTGATGCCGGCATCGGAATCATCGGGTTAATCTTGTTATTTTCCGGTATCGGTATCTTATTCGGATTGTCAGAAGTACTTGGCGCCTTCATCATCGGTATTCTGTTAACCGAACTGGATGAGACGCGTTATCTTAGACGACTAGTCACGCCGTTCCAAGACTTATTATTACCATTGTTCTTTATCACGTTCGGAATGTCATTCGAGTTGACTGACGGATTACCGATTGATCTATTTTTCTTCGCTCTTGTCATTTGGGGAGTCGTCTCTAAATTCTTAGTCGGTTACCTCGGCGGAAGGTCCTTTGGTTTATCGAATTATCATGCGATCGAATCTGGCTTTTGTCTGGGTCCACGTGGTGAATTTTCGATACTTTTCATCACGCTCGCTAGTGGTGCATTCGTGACGTTGACCGGGATATACATTTTTGTTTCTGCTTTTCTCGGAATTCTACTATTCCGTATCTCTACAGGATTGACGAACCGTACACATGCGACCGCAAGAAAAATCAAAAAGAAATTGAATTAAAAAGACGTCGGCGCATCGTGCGTTTCCGACGTCTTTCTTCTATAAAGTATGCTCGATTCATCGTCCGACAAAAACAGGGCGTTTTTTTTCGATGAAGGATTCAACAGCATGGCGATGGTCTTCCGTTTTTCCAGCACGTGACTGATAGATGATTTCTTGAGCAAGCATTTCCTCCAAGTTATTTTCATAACTCGCTG
The DNA here is from genome assembly GCF_018618915.1 of Exiguobacterium sp. s91. NCBI lineage: Bacteria > Bacillati > Bacillota > Bacilli > Caryophanales > Exiguobacterium > Exiguobacterium sp. s91. The sequence continues at coordinate 2,117,744 of NZ_JACSMZ010000001.1, forward strand.
CTTGCAGCTGCTTAATGTACCCGATCACTTTTGTCGGACGATCTGCCAGCTGACGAGCAAACGCTGTGACCTCTTCTACAAATTTCTCTGATTCGATACTTCGTGTTGCTAGGTTGAGCGAAACGGCTTCTTCTGCTGAAATCGTGTCACCGAGTAACGCAAGCTCCGTTGCTTTTGCCGCACCGATTAGCCGGGGTAAGAAATACGGCGCTCCTGCATCCGGGACAAGACCGATATTGATGAATCCGAGCGACAATTTCGCTTCAGCGTGGACGAGCCGGAAATCGCAGGCGAGCGTTAGTGACAAACCGGCACCTGCCGCTACACCATTGATGGCAGCGATCGTCGGTTTTTTCGATTTAGCGAGTGCCCGAACGACAGGATGATAATACTGTTGTAGATATTCACCATGATCGAGCTCAGGCGAGACGGTTTTCAAATCTTGTCCTGCACAAAAACCACGTCCTTCACCAGTCAAGACGATGACACGTACTTCCTCATCCTGATTCGCTTCTTCTAGAGCGTCTGCCAACTCCTCTAGTAAATTCGACGTTAATGCATTCAGTTGTTTGGGTCGAGCTAGCGTTAGCGTTGCGATTTGATCCTTGACGACATAATGCATTTCTCGTTTCATCGGATTCCCCTACCTTTAAAAAATGAATGATTGTTCATTATGATGTATTCGTGATATTTTATGAAAATCCTTTTAAATCTCTTTTTTTTCGATGAAAGACAAAAAACCCTCTTTCATTATGAAAATCGAAGGCGTATAGTTTCAAAAAGATAAAGAAACACTATTCGTTTTATGAAACAAAGGGGATTTATTTATGAAAACAGTCAAGCAACCAAGCTTATTCCACATTACGTGGCCATTATTCATCGAGATTGCCTTGCACATGAGCCTTGGGATCATTGCAACGTTGATTTTAAGTTATTACTCAGATAGCGCCGCTGCAGCAGTCGGTGTATCCAATCAAATTTTGAACATCTTCATTATTCTCTTTAACATCACCTCGGTCGGTGCAACGATCATCATTGGTCAGTACCTCGGTGCAAGAAAGACGCAAAACGCTCGTCAAACGGCTCGTTCTGCTTTTGCGATTAACTTGTATACCGGTCTCATCGTTTCTTTGACCGTCGTGTTGTTCGGAAGACAACTCCTTGGATTTTTCTCGTTAGAAGGAGAGACGCTCGTCTATGGCGAAACGTTCATTAAGATCGTTGGTCTGTTCCTTTTCTTAGAAGCCATCTCATTGACACTGGGTGCGATTCTCCGGAGTCATGGATTCACTAAAAATGCTATGTACGTCACGCTACTCATGAATTTCGTTAGTGCTTTTGGTAACGTCATCGCTGTTCTTGGACTCTTCGGCATTCCCGTTCTCGGTGTTGCTGGTGTCGCTTGGTCGATCGTCATCGCCCGAACAATCGCTGTCCTTGTGTTGTTCTTTGTCGTTTACCGCAAACTTTCTTTACGTTTTACAGTAAAAGACTTGATTCATTTTAATCGTGAGGATGTGAAACGAATCATGAACATCGGAATCCCATCTGCTGGTGAAGGGATCTCATATCAATTCTCACAACTCATCATCACAGGATTCATCGCAACAATTGGTGAAGCAGCATTGTCTGCTCGTGTCTATGTATCAAACATCACGATGCTTTGTTTCCTATTTACGCTTGCCATCGCTCAAGGAACGCAGTTACTCGTCGCACGCCAAGTTGGTGCTCAACAATTTGAACAAGCATATGGACGTGCTGTGAAAACATTGAAGATTGCTGTTTTCGCAAGCTTCATCTCAGCTGTCGCTCTTGCTTCATTCGGTTCATCGATTCTATCAGTGTTCACATCGAGTCCTGAAATCATTGCAATCGGTATCCCACTACTCTGGGCAAGCGTCATTCTTGAACCAGGTCGCGCGATGAACATCGTGCTCATGGGAACTCTTAAATCGGCAGGAGATGTTCGTTTCCCTGTCGCCATCGGTATTCTATCGATGTGGGGAATCGCGGTCGTCCTCAGTTATACACTTGGTCTTGGTTTCGGTCTCGGTTTACTTGGAATCTGGATTGCCTTCTCTGCTGACGAATGGTTCCGTGGCATTTTCGCCATGAAACGTTGGCACGGACGGAAATGGGTCCAATACTCACTCGTCAAAGGAGAAACACATGAGCAAAACGAACGTCGAGAGGCTTCTGAAGCAGTCTAAGATTGACTTCGAATCCCTCACTTATCCTGTTGATCTTGATGATTTATCTGCTGAAGCCGTCGCTAGAAAGATTAATTACCCCCTTTCGACCATTTTTAAAACCCTTGTTTTGAAAATGGTCGAAAATAAATATGTCTTCGTCGTCATTTCGGGGGAAGAAGAACTCTCTCTAAAGGCAGCGGCTAAAGCATTGCATTCGAAAAAAGTCGCGCTTGTTCCGATGAAGGAGTTAGAAGACCTGACTGGCTATATTCGAGGTGGTGTCTCTGCCATCGGTGCTAAGAAGAATTTTCCGGTTCTCTTATCGGATCGTGCTATCCATGAACCATTCATCATCATATCCGCTGGAAAACGTGGACATCAAGTTCGGTTGAATCCTCATGATTTTTTATCTTTCACTCAGGGGATTCTCTTTACGAACGGCTGAATTCCATCTCCTAATTATGGTATGATGAGTAGTATCGATGAAGTGGCAGGAGGAATCATTTTGTGGAAAGATCGTGTTCGTAATTCAATACCCAACCTATTTACGTTCGGAAATCTGTATTGTGGTTTTTTAGCCATAGTCATGGCAGCAAAAGGTGATTTTCAAAATGCCACCTTACTAATCGTCATCGCGATGATGCTTGATAGTCTGGACGGACGCCTTGCTCGGATGCTTGGTGTAGCAGGCGACTTCGGAAAAGAACTGGACTCATTAGCAGATATCGTGACATTCGGTGTCGCACCTGCAATGATGGCCTACTATACGTATTTCTATGAATTCGGAGAAGTTGGTTTACTAATCTCTGCTCTGTTCCCGTTGTTTGGCGCATTTCGTCTTGCTCGTTTTAATTTATCGGCAACGAATGTGGCATCTGCTTATTTTTCAGGTGTACCGATTACAGCGGCAGGTGGTATTTTGGCCGTCGTCACGTTGTTTAGCGGACGAATGAACGACTTGATGGTCCCACTCGTTTTTACAGGTCTTGCCTTCTTGATGGTCAGTCGTGTCAAGATTCCAAGTTTTAAAGACATTCCCGTTCCGCGCCATACGTTCGTCATCACCTTTACGTTGCTATACGTGACGTATGTCATGATTGCGCGTAGCAATGAGTGGTCTACGTTTTGGTTCGTTGCTGTTCCGTTGTATATCGCGTTTCTCCTTTTCTCGTTCATCAAAAAGAAGAAGCAAAAACAACATTCAAACGGATGATGATAGGAAGTGGTTCGGTTTCTCTTACGAGAAGCCGGACCACTTTTTTTATAAGACCGCTTCTCCCTCGCTCGTTTTCAAGATATATGGGTATACTTATGACAGAAGCTATTTTGGAAATGGAGGAATGTCACGCATGGAGCAGTTTCATAAACGTCTTTGGATTTTCTTTTCGATTTGGTTCACCATCGGCTTGATCTTAGTCGGTTTTTCGTTACTTCCCCCTTGGCTCGAGTGGGCCAATGCCGTCTTTTTATTCGCTTCCGGCTTATACGCAGCTCTCTATTTTTGGCATGTCTTACCGAAGGGGCGTCTTGTCATCCCCTTTATCTTCTTTGGTTCGATCATCATTGAGTCGATTGGGGTCCATACCGGTTGGCCGTTTGGAACATATCGTTACGAGTCGGATTTCGGTGTCCAATTATTAGGTGTGCCGATTACGATCGGGGCTGCATGGCTATCGGTCATGGGGGCGAGTCTCGCTTTCTCCCGTTTGTTCTCGTTTCGCTATAGTACATTGATTCTCGTTCCATTGTTTGCCGTCTGGCTCGATTTAGCAATTGATCCTGTTGCTGCTAACGTGAAATCGTATTGGCTTTGGCAAGACGGTGGCTGGTATTACGATATTCCGACACAGAATTTCTTCGGGTGGTATGGAACGGCGCTCGTCTTTTCCTTTTTCATCAATCGATATCAAGTCAAGGCGACGGATGCCGCACTCGAACAAAACAATCAGTATCTCTTTTTGATGTTGCACACTTTATTCGGTGTAACAGCAGGAGTTGCTGGTCTCTATGGCGTCACTTTGGTCAGCTTAAGTGCATTCATCGTCTATTTCATTGTGAAACGAGGGGTTATCGTTGAAAGAAGCAAACAAAAGCAAATTAGCTGAATCCGTATTTCATACGTATGTCGATCATGCTTTGATCCGACGTCATTTCCACCGTGTCTTATATCGAGCAGACGATCTACCTGTCCCTGGTCTCATGCTTGCTACACACAGCTCTTGGTGGGACGGTATGATTCTTTTTCATTTGGATCAGACCTGTTTCCATCACGACCCCTATGTCATGATTGATCAAGCAGGGCTTGCTCGTTTCCCGTTCTTCTCCCGTCTCGGAGCTTTCTCTGTTGACCGGACATCATTCGCTGATATCAAGACAAGCCTTCATTATGCAAAAGAACGACTTCAAAATGGCAGCAGCGTCTGGGTGTTTCCTCAAGGCGAGGAACGTCATCAAGAGGACCGTCCGCTTCGCTTAGCAAGTGGTGCCACACATTTGACGCGTCATACGGATCACGTGTCTCTCGTCGCCTTTTATTATTCATATGGTCATGAACAGCAACCGGACGTCTATATCCGGACGCGTCGCTTTCGTCCATTACCTAACGAACGGTCAAGTGCTCAGGCAAAACGACTGACGGTAGAACTAACTGCTTTATACGACGACATTCGAGCAGATGCAATTGCGGAACGTGTTGATTTGTATCGCTGTATCTCTACCCGAAGGGAACCACTTCCTGCACGAACGGAGCGCTGGTTACGGGCCCTTCGGTCATGAGTTGGTTCTTTCTCTTCTTCGCTCTAGCTGTCTGTCTCTATACATGGATTAATTTAGCTTTTCTACCACGATTAACGGCTCCCGTTCAACCAGATAGTCTAGCAATTTGCATCCCTTTACGTAATGAGGAGCGTAATGTACGAAAATTATTAGACGCATTAGAACCCGCTCTGACACCAGGGATGCACGTTTACTTATATGAAGACCGCTCGACCGATCGGACGCGCGAGTTATTGCTCGATCGAATCGGTCAAGACGACCGTTTTACAGTGATTGATGGTCTTCCCTTACCAGCTGGCTGGGCAGGAAAGGTCCATGCGTGTCATCAACTCGCGAAACGAACGACAGAGGACTATCTGTTATTTCTCGATGCTGATGTGACACTGACACCTGATGCGATTTGTCGCTTATACGGAACGTTACGAACAGAACGAGCTGTTTTCCTTTCCGGTTTCCCGTCCTTTCCTGTACCGACGTTTCTAGGGAAGTGTTTGATTCCGATGCAACATGTTCTTATCGCGCAGCATCTTCCGATTCCGTTTCGCAAGGTGAAACATCCAGCGTTTGCTGCAGCCAACGGCATGGTCGTTCTCGTCGAACGACACGCGTATGACCAAGTCGGTGGACATGAAAGCATCCAATCGGCTCTCGTTGACGATTTAGAACTTTGTCGTACATTTAAACGACACGGGTTGACGACGACGCTCGTCGAAGTCGCCCCAGCAGTCTCTTGCGATATGTACGCCACGAACGAAGAAGTCTGGCAAGGTTTTCTAAAGAATGTCTTTCGTGGGATGAACGATTCTTATATCGTCGGATCATACTTTCTACTCTTTTACTTGGTTCAAGCAAGTGTCCTACCTTATCTCATCCTCCACCCATCCTGGCAGATGGGTGGCGCACTGATTCTTCTTTATTTAGCACGATTCCGGATCGATCGTGCGGCACGAATCCGACATGTTTGGTGGCTCCATCCACTGGCGGTATTCCTTTATGTCATCTTGCTAGCAAGTGCGATGATTCGAAGCTTTAGGAAACGGGAAATCACATGGAAGGGTAGGACCTATTCATAAGGAGGAATCAGTATCATGAAACATATAGCTGTCATCGGAGCCGGTCTTGGTGGACTCAGCGCTGCTATCTCATTAGCAGCAAAAGGATTTCGCGTCACGGTCATCGAGCGCAATACACATATCGGTGGCAAAATGATGCCGATCGTCACAGAAGGACATCGCTTCGATTTTGGTCCGAATACGATCACGATGCCGGAAGTTTTTCAGTCTGTCATTCTTGAATCCGGTGCGGATCCCGATGAGTACTTTACATTCACGAAACTTGAACGTCATACGGTCAATCATTTTTCCGACGGAAGAACATTAACATTTTCGTCTGGACGCGAAGCGATGCGGACAGAAGTAGATCGTTTCACGAACGGTCAGTTGGCGAAGAACGATATTACAGGTTACCAAGAAGAAGTGGCGAAGTTGCATACGATCGCAAAACAACAATTCTTTACGAATATTGATTCGTATATCCGCCCCTCCCTCTGGCGAGACATGTTGAAAGTGCATCCCTTTCAAAACCTTCATGGGTTGCATAAGCACTACTTTAAGGATAAAGGGCTGATTCAGGCACTCGATCGTTATGCGACGTATATCGGGAGTAGTCCGTATCAAACACCCGCTACCTTCAGTCTAATCGCTCATTTAGAACTAAATGACGGCGTCTACTTCACGAATGGCGGTAATACAGCAATCGCAGAAGGGTTCGCGCGACGCGCAAAAGAACTAGGTGTCGTCTTCCGTCTTGGCGATGAGGTGACACAGATCGAAGTCGTCAATGGACAAGCGACGGAAATCGAATTGAATCACTTAGAATATCTACCGGTTGACTTCGTCGTCATGAATGGTGATTTGTTGACACAATATCCACGTCTGATCTCAGAAACGGCACGACCTGATTTTAAAAATCCAACACCTGCTCAAGTCGAACCGTCGATTTCTGCCTACGTTCGTTGTATCGGTCTCTCACGTCGCATTGAAGGACTGGCTCATCATAACGTCTTCTTCTCTTCAGATTACGAAGCTGAGTTCAAGGCACTCTTTGATGAAAAGCGTTACGCTGAGGAGCCGACGATCTATATCTCGAATTCTTCCGTCACAGCACCAGAAATGGGACAAGCGGGTGATAACTTATTCGTGCTCGTCAATGCACCTGCAACGGATACTGGACATGCGATTGATTTTGATACGTATGATCAACTGATCAATCAACGATTGCAGTCCTTTGGGATTGATATTTCATCTGATGTCGTCTTCGAGCAACGGGTCACGCCACAGGATATCGAACAAACCTTCTTTGCCTATCACGGCTCATTGTATGGCTTGTCATCCAATGGCATCCGGTCGTCTTTCCTCCGTCCGAGCAACCGTTCAAAGAATGTTCACAATTTGTTTTTTGCTGGTGGATCAACGCATCCTGGTGGTGGTAGTCCAATGGTGACGCTTTCAGGAAAACTAGCAAGTGAACGAATCGTCTCTGCTGTCGCCGCTACCCTGTGAACGTTATGTGAATTGCATATCAATCACTTGTACGGACAACTAAGATTTGATACGATTACTTCGAGTTCAAGAGGTAGTGATTGACCCCACATCCTCAATCAAGCGCAAGGTGACTTCCCCGAGTCAAGAGCGTTGAAGAACTTACTTTTTCTAACCAGCGAAATCAAATGGGACCCACCCATTTCATCACGTGACTCATCGTGTGTCCATTCGCATGACTTACGACGTTCCCCCTTAGATCGTCTCATCCGAATGGTCCACAGATAGCTCGATAAAGAAAAGACCATCCCCGTGGTCGAAACAGACCTATCTCGTAGTCCAGATGTTCGCTCTGGTGTAGAAGTAATCTGAGACTCCCCGGTCTCAGACCATAGAAAAAAGACCTTGGTCCCCGCCAAGGTCTTTTTTCTATGGTCATGTATTAAATCGTAGCAAGTAACTTCATTTTTTGCCAACGGCTGACGTACGCCCGTTTTGTAAAGACGTCATAGTGATTATCCCGCGCTGCATCGAGTATACCACGGTACAGGAAGGCAGCAGCCTTCAGAGCACGCCGACTCTCTCGTGGATACCGTTCAAACGATGGAATCGCTGCGTCATACAGATGCTCTGCTCGAAGTGCAACCTCTTCCCAGAGACCGATAAAGTCTCCTGAAGGACGACCAGCGAGTAACGATTCTGCTGTGACACCATACGTTTCCATCCAAGAATGTGGTAAGTAGATACGACCACGCTTGGCATCTTCACCAACATCTCGTAAAATATTCGTTAATTGCATCGCGATTCCAAGATCAATAGCAGACTTACGGAGATCAGGCTGTTGCGGTGCAAGGATGGGCAACAACATCAAACCGACAGTACTCGCTACGTAGTAGCTGTATTGCTCTGTCTCTTCAAGCGTCTGATAACGATTTTTCTCGATATCCCAACGCATCCCTTCCGCGAGCTCAAGAAATGGTGTCTCATCCATTTCATAACGTTCAAATACGTCTGCCAACGCAATCCATAACGGTTTGTCTAGTACTTCGCCATCACGGAACCGTTTGAATTCATTCAAGAAAGCTAGTAAACTCTCTTTCGGCGTATCCGACTCATCGACGGTATCATCGAGGAACCGGCAAAATGTATAGATGGCATAAACAGCTTGTCGATCTGCTTTTGGTAAGAGTGAAAAGGCTTTATAGAACGTCTTAGATCCGGACTGAATGACTTCCTCACATTTGATATACGCGTTCTGGATCGTCACTGAATTCATGTTTCCACCCCATCTCTTGTTCCATTCGGTTTACGAGTATCGTTGCGCCCATCATGACGACTGGTACTCCTCCACACGGATGCACCGATGCACCGACAGCATATAATCGATCGATATCCGGATACGGTTTTGCCTGTGTCTTTAAGGCAGCCGATTGGCGAATCGTCGGCGCAATCCCAAAACTACCTCCCTGATATAATCCAAAGGCCTGTGCATCATTCGGTGTACGAATCTTCATTTCTTGTATCTTTTCCCGGAATCCCGGATGATGATGCTCGATTTTTTCAAGTACGGTCTCAATGAAGTCTACTTTTTCATAATCTTCTACACCATAGCCACGCGGAGAAGGAATTAATGAATAGACGACGCTATCGTCCGTTCCTGTTAAACTACGGTCAATCCGACTCGGATGGAACAGATAGACTGCCGGATGTTCAGGTAATCGTCCTTTTTTAAAGATATTCGTCATGAGCGGTTCCAAGTCGTTTGGCATCAAAAAGCGATGCACCGGTAAATCGACTTTCCCTTTCATCTTGAAATATAGCAATAGCGTACCGCCTGAAGGTGTATAGGTCTTAGGCTGTTTACCTTCTACAAGGCGTTCCATCAATGGAAACTCTCCATTTAGTACGATTTGATCGAATGCTTCCTGTGTGTCATCTTGTAAGACGATTTCCTTTGCCTGTCCTTGGTCGACGACGATTCGTTCAACGGGTGCCTCGAAGACGAATCGGACACCACGTTCGACTAATGTGTCGTACATGCGTTCAGCAAGCGAGAAATAGCCACCTTTTACATACCAGACACCTTCTGCTTGTTCCCGGTACGGAATCAAACCGTAAATCGACGGTGTCGTATAAGGGTTTCCGCCGATATAAAATGTTGGGAAACTGTATGCCATGCGTAAATATTTACTCTTGAAGTATCGCTTCAAATGGTCATGTGCAGTCTCTAGAGCATGCATCTGTAATAATGGACGCATCATGTCTGGGTGCAACAACTCCGTCTTCCGACGATAACCACGTTCTAAAAATTTCGATACACTCGTCTCATAATCCTTTTCTTTTTGATGCATGAATTCATAAAATCCACGACCTTCACCGAATTGACGTTCGATCGCGATCGCTTGATCCACGACATCGGCTACTTTCGTGACGACGGTACCATCGTCGAAGTGAAGGTCATACAATGGATCGACCCGTTCAAGTTCTACTCCCGTCACGCCGGCTTCTGCTAACTGCTCTTTTAACTTGCCTGGCATCAGAACGATCGTCGGACCTTCATCGATGCGGCCACCCGATTCAAAATCGACGGATCGTAATCGACCACCGACATGCGCTTCTTTTTCAAAAATCGTAATCTCGACTCCAGGATGTCTTGCTGTCAGCAAAAGCGCTGCATGCAGTGTACCGACACCGGCTCCTACGAATCCTATCTTCATGTCCGCACCCCTTCTTTTTTGAGCACGAGTTCTGCCGTAATACGCGCGGATTCGAAAATCGTCGGTAATCCGCTACCCGGATGTGTGCCACCTCCGACGAGATACAGATGATCGAGCTCTTCAAATTGATTATGCGGGCGGAAGTACATCATCTGTGTCAACTGATGACCGAGATTGAACGTCGCGCCTTGATGGATCCCCATCGCTTCCCAGTCGTCTGGCGTGAACATCTCTTCGACTTCGATTGCCGCCTCAATCCCTTTATACGGTGAACGCGTTTCAAGAGCGTCCAGAACACGACGACGTAGTTTCGGTCCTTCGATCGACCAATCAAGTTCAGAGTAATTGTTCGGCACTGGCACTAGGACATACATAGCAGACTTGCCTTCAGGTGCTAGCGTTGGATCAATCACGGATGGATTTTGGACATAGAACGAAAAGTCATCCGATAATTCTAAAGTCTGCGTCATCTCGCGAACGTTTTTCTCATAATCCTCTGCAAAGTAAATCGTATGGTGTGGTGCATCGAACGTCTGGTTGACACCAAGATATAACATGAACGTCGAACACGAGAATTTTTTACGGTCAATTTTTGGTCGGGACCATTTTTTCAGAACCCCTTCCGGCACCAGATGATTCATCGCATGCGCAAAATCAGCACCGATGATGACTTCATCGAATAACTCATGTTGACCTGACTCGAGGATGACTCCTTCGACAGCTTTTCCGTTTAAGATCAATTGTTCGATGCCCGCACCTAACTGTACGGTTCCGCCTAGCTCTTCGATCGCACGTTGCATTGCAAGCGGTACTTGATGCATTCCACCAATCGGATGATGGACACCGTAAGCATGTTCCATGTAAGACAAGATCGAAAAACCACCTGGACATTCCCAAGCTGACATGCCTAAGTATTTCGCTTGGAATGTAAAAGAATACTTCAATTCTTCGCTCGTGAAGTAGTCGGATAAAACATCATAAAGCGATCGTCCGAGCGATAGGCGCGGAAGTGCCGTTAAGACACGCGGTGATAAGTAATCCGTCAGCCGATCGTGACGTGTCTGTAAGATTGGCATGAGTTTTCCAAGCTTAAGTGCTTGCTCTGCCATGAATCGATCGTACCCTTCCCCGTTTCCAGGAAATTGTCGTTCGATTGCCTCTTTCATCCGGTCCCGATCCGTCGTCATCGTAAACTCCTCTGTTCCGCCTTTGAAATAGAGTGTATACATCGGATCAAGCGCCTTTAAATCTAAATAATCTTCTAATCGTAAACCGGCTTCGTGAAAAACGTTTTCTAAAATATGCGGCATATTAAGGAATGTTGGTCCTCGATCGAACGTATAGTCACCTAGCTTGACGGCAGAAGTTCGTCCACCGACTTGCGTTTGTTTTTCGTAAACGGTGACGTCTACTCCTTTTCCTGCTAATAACAAGGCACATGCAAGTCCCCCAGGTCCTGCTCCAATCACTGCTACGCGTCGCTTCACCCAAATCTCTCCTTTTTATCTCTCATCGTTTCAACTATTATACTAAGCACATAGTAAAAGCAACAAATTTGAACTGTCTTCCAACTGTAAAAACGCCAGACTTCGCTTAGGAAGTGGCGTTTGCAGTGACGATATACCAGGCACCTTCTTTTAAGAATGGTGTGATCGAAATGTTTTCAAACCCAGCTTTCGTTAGACCTTCTTTCAATTCTTCCTTACTTGGTAATGGATACAGATTCTCATGCAACGTCATGAAGGCATTGAATGCTGCTGAGAAAGGTGCACCATGTGAACTGTCACGTAATGGTGTGACGAGAATGACTGTTCCATCATCCTTGACGAAACGACGAACTCCTTTTAATAGTGCAAGGCGTTCCGGTTGCGGGAAGTAATACAAAATATTATTCATCATGACACCGTCATATGTCTCTTTGACATCAAACGTTTTGATGTCTCCAACGACAAAATCAATCTCTCCGCTCGTATCTCGTCGTTTTGCTTCTGCGATGACGGATTCTTCAATATCGATTCCGGCGAGTCGTAAGTCCGGCAATGCCTCATGGATTTTACGGAGATACCCACCATAAGCACAACCAATATCAAGAAGTGAGGTCAGATTACGACTCCGAATGATATGGCGTACTGCTGGGAAAGCAACAGTCTCAACGAGAGCTGAAGTTTCAGCCACGATGTCTCCATGTTCCTCTCCATTAAAGGTCTTTTGTTGACCCTCTTCTAAAAATTGAGGATAAGAGAATAGTGCTGGCAAGTGCAGCTCCATCATTTCCGATAACATGAATCCGATACTCCGATCGTCTGATTGAGAGAGTTCCGGAAGAACATGGCGAGTCGCTGTATAGCGTAAATCTTTTTTCTTCAAGTGACCGACTGCGACGCCGACTTCGAACCAGCGGGATAACGCTTCCTGTGTCAGCGGACGCTGCATCCGTAGCTGTGCCTCTGCTTGTGTTGCTCCTGTTTGAAGAGCATCGAATAATCCATATTTATAACCGATATACCCATGCCAAAGTGGTAACACCGGTTCTGCGCGTTTCATCCATTTTCGTGCCCGGAAAACTTTCGTCCATTCCTTCAACTGTGCCACAAGCGTTCCCCTCTCTACTGTGTAATACATCCCTTTTCCCAAATAACAACCACTTGTAAACAAAAATTACTAACGAACATGACAAAAAGAGCCCTTTTCAACCTATGAGGTCGAAAAGGACTCTTTGATCCCGCATGAACTTAGAAGAATTTCATACCGTATGGGAGTGAATAGCCTAGGAATACTGTCACAAGGACAAGCACGATGAATCCGATGACGAAACCGGAATAAGCTTTTCCTTTTTTAAGTCGAACAAGTGTCAACTCTCCGAAGATGAGCGACAATAAGCCGAGTGTAATCTTCGCATGGTAGAGTGGGTCTGGATTTTCAGACATCCCCATGATTTTGATGTACAGATAAAGACCTGTCGCGAATGTCAATAAAAGCAACAGACGGAACGCCATATGAATCCCTTTTGCAGCTTTTTTGTTGTTCTTGTACATCGAAAAAGCGACGAAGAACGTAACCAATAAAAGTACCCAAAGTAAGACGTGTGTGTGAACGAATGCTGTGATTGGCATTTCATTTCCTCCTTTCTTTTCCTATTTCATCGTATCTGATTTCAGGACGAACACCTAGTGTTATTTTGTTGATATATGGTTTTTTCAGGAGATTGTCACATGTGTAGACTGGACAAGTGGAAATTTGACGGTAAAAAGACTACCTTCCTTCACGACTGACTCGACATGAATTTCTCCACCATGACCCGTGACGATTTCCTTACATATAGCTAGTCCTAAACCAGTCCCACCAATTTTTCGACTATCCGAGTTATCGACGCGATAGAACTTTTCGAATAGACGACTCAGCGATTGTTCTGGAATCCCGATTCCCTCATCTCGAACTTGAAGAATGACTTGATCAAGTGATGTCGTGAGTACGACATCGATCGCACCACCAGATGGTGAATATTTCACCGCATTATTCAATAAATTATTGAGCAACTGTCTGATTTTTTCTTCGTCTGCTTCAATGACAGGCAACTGATTTCCCTCGTGACGGAACGTAATCCGATGAGCCTGTGTCGAAGCCGCATAAAATTGTGTCGTTTCTTCAGCAATCGTATAGATGTTCACGGATGCTTTTTTATACGATTGTGTGCCCGACTCCATGCGCTGGACATCTAAGAAATCATTGACGAGATTCGCAAGACGTTCCGTTTCGGAATGGATCGTCCGCAAATATCGATCTTGGCGCGACTCTTCGATGTCTCGGTTGAGCATGAGTTCTGTAAATCCGTAAATCGAAGAGAGTGGCGTCCGAAGTTCATGAGAGACGGTTGAAACGAGTTCTGATTTCAAACGATCCATTTCAGTCTCTTTCGTTACATCACGCATGACGAGCATCGTTCCTTTATGTACGTGATGGATATGGATCACCTCGACATAAAATTGAATGAATACCGTTTCGTTTCGAATCGAGAACTGTAAACTATCGGTCGGTAATTCTCCACGCAGAACTGAATCAACATAACGGCTAAAGACTTCTGGTTCGTCGACGACGGATCGAATGACTTCTAAGCACGTTTGCAATGTCTCCTGTTCAGTCTGAACACCATAACGTAATTCCGGGAATAAATCGTATAATGGTCGATTGACGAAGACCTCTTCTTTACCCGGTTCAAGATAGATGACGGCCTCTCGAATCGAATCGAGAATCCGCTCCGTCTTCGTTTTCTCTTTCGTCATCTCGTCAAACAACCGCATCCGTAAAAGCGATAGCGATAATTGACGGGAGAAGGACATGACATCACGCATCTGTTCGTTCGTAAACTGATCGCGATAACGGACAAGGTAGATATACGCGATGATGTCACCAGACGTCGGTTCAAGAATCGGTACAGCTGTTTCGTACATATAGTACGGGTACGGCAGTGGATGATTGCTTGCGACTTGTTTAGAAGAATGAACAGGTGACTTTAGTGACTCAGCTCGTTTTAAGAGAGACGCATCGTTTTGAAGCAGCTGTTCTGCCAATTCATCCGTCATTCCATACGTAACGACAGAATAACTATCTTCTTCATCAACAAATACTAATGCACCAATCTCAGAATCTGTGATCGTGACGAGCTTCTCAATGATTTCTGGATAAGCAGTCAACGACTCACGTGCCGCGAGCGTTTCTGTCAAATCATTCCGATACTGCAAATGTTGCTCATTCCGCATCGTCAGCTCTAATGCTTCTTCGAGTTCTTCTTGCTGTGCTTGCAATTCTTCCTGCTGTGCTTGTAATTCTTCCTGTTGCGCCTGTAATTCTTCATTTTTCGCTAATAAATGCTGCTTGTTCTCGGAAATCGAACTTGCCATCTGATTGAAGGATAACGCCAGGATTCCGATTTCATCTTTACGATTCGGTACTTTGACGCTCGAGACATCTTCACCGTTCGCAAGCCGTTGACTGTTCTTGACGAGAGATAATAATTCCATCGTGATGCGGCGGATAAACGGATAAATAAAGAAAATCAAGACGGCAAGTAAGACGACGATATTCGCTAACCAAATCAGCTGTGTCGTCCGGATCTCCCGTTCCAGTTGGTCGCTCGTCCGTTGTGCCCAATCCTCTAAAAATTCGCGATAACCGCCGAGTGCTAGCTCGCTCTTATTGATTTCCGAGAGTACATCAATGTTTCCTTGAGCATCTAATTGAATCTTACCTTCAGCTAATAATTGCTGACCAAGTGGCAGTTCAGCAAGTGTTGTTCCTTTTAAGAAGGATTCCGTGACATCTCCAGATTCTTTCGCTTGGACATAGGATTGAATAAGCGGCAAAATCGCATCGAAATAATAACCATACAATTCTCTCGAGGACTGGGCGAATGCCTTTCCTTGATCATAAATCGCATTTTTTTCGAACCATTCTGTCTGCTGATCAATCTTATCTTGTTGAGCCATGACTTGATTGTATAGATCACCATTCCCCATCAAGGCATAACCGCGCATGTTGAACTGGACATCCTGCCACTCTTCCCATAAAGCACCCGCACGTGCACTCCGGTCACGGATATCTTCTAATTTCGCCCGAGTCGCCTGCAGTTTTGTATCGGTATAGTTGTAGACGATCAATGATGAAATCATCAATGTAGCTAATACGACATAAAAGGAGGCCATGAGTTGGCGCCCGATTTTTCGATTAATCCACTTGGTGATCACTCAGTATTCCTCCCACGACATCAATCAGTTCTAACGGACTAAAGGGCTTCGAGAAAAAGTAATTCGCTCCGATTTCTTCTGCTCGTTCGCGGTCTGATTGTTGACTTTTAGCCGTCAACATCATGATTTTTAAGTGTTGCTTATCTGGATGTTGTCGGACTTTCTCGATGACTTCAATCCCTGTCATTCCAGGCATCATGTAATCGAGTAAAACGAGATCATACTCAGCGTTCATGATTTTTTGATACGCTTCGTCACCGTCCGTCGCTTCGTCGATCGTATATCCTTCATCTTCTAGTGTATCGAGTACTAACATTCGTAAGACATCTTCGTCTTCTGCTAATAAAATACGTGCCATCTATTAAAACCTCCCAAAATTATCCATCACCAAAGTAACATATCTTCTTTATTTTACACAGTTCTTTCACAATAAGAAACGGAAATTACTTTAGAAACTGATTTTCCCTCCTTATTCCTCATCCCTCTTTCGACCCATACTAAAACCTCCCTCATCTCTACCTGAAGTAGGAGGACGAGGAAGGTCTCGATCGTATCAAAATTAAATTAAACTAAATCAATCGTTTCTTCTAAAGCAAACGCATAGATGACCTTGCGTGAAATTTGAATATGAAGAATCGCTTCTAACGCTTCTTGATACAGATTCAACTGAGTCGCGTACCGATCCCGTAACACATCAGCAGGTGTCTGTCCGACTTCCGTCGTAACGATTTGATCCGATTTATAATCGAGCAAGATATAGGACTCCCCATCCTGAATCAAACAGTCGACGATTCCTTGCATGACTGCGTCATCCACTGGACCTGTCCAGTCTTTCCGGAAACGCGATGCCCCAATCTTATATGTGAACGGCAACTCCCGATAGACGTGGTTCGTCCGTAATCGTTCGTTGAACAATTGTCCGATTTCAGAGTCGAGGAACCCTTGTAACTGTGCTGTCGCTTCCCGCATCGTCGTCGCTTCAATCGGCGTAATGCGTTCCGTCGCTTCCCATTGATCAATTTGTTGCGAAATCGGTTCGTCCGGTTCATATAATTGCATCGCTAAGTGTAAGACCGTTCCTCGTTCCGCTCCACTTAAAACAGGTCCGAGGAATTGTGGCGTACGGTAATACGTCGTCTGGCGATATGTCGTTTCGAATGCTGCACGCTCCAGTTGCTCCGCCCGCTTCAGTTCCGTGACGGTCTGTTTTGCTGCCGTCTCTGTCGCAAGCGCATGCGGATACTGATACGAAAATGCCGCTTCGACAATTTCTTTGACTTGTGAATTAACCGGCACATCGATTTTTTCAAGCTTCTGGACGTGTTCGAGTTGCTCCACGAGTGTTGAAATTTCTTGATACGGTGCTAACTCCTCTAACGACATCACACGAATCGACCAATCCGTCTCATCCGGACGTAGTAAACTACTGCGTAAGACTGCCGGAACGACCCATTCCGCATAACTCTTCGCTTGGCGTCGATCATTTTCAGGTAGTAAGACTTCATCTGGTGGCGTCATCTGCCAGGTCGCCATTTGATCCTCTAAATCCTTGACTGTCCCGACGAGAATCAGCTTTTCCTTCGCTCGAGTCATCGCAACATACAAGACGCGCATCTCTTCTGCCTTCATCTCTCGATCCATTTCCCGGCGGATGACTTCTTTTAAGAGTGTCCCAGATCGCAAACGACGAATCGGATCAATCGCATCTAGGGCAATACCATACGTCTTATGCAACTGAATCGCCTGCATTTGATCCTGTTTGTTGAATTGCTTCGTCAATTGGCTGACGATCGTCACGGGGAACTCGAGTCCCTTTGATTGGTGGATCGTCATGATGCGAACGACGTCCTCGTCTTCTCCAAGCGAACGGGCTTCTGCGAAGTCTTCTCCTCGTTCAATTAATCGATTGATTAGACGAAGGAAACGATAGAGACCACGATAACCGGACGTCTCATATTGCTTCGCTCGCTCATATAAAGCGTTCAAGTTGGCTTGACGACTTTTGCCTCCGGCGAGACAGCCGACGTATTCAAAATAGCCGGTCTGATCAAAGAGCGATCGAATGAAGGCAGGTAGGGCACTCCCACGTGCTTCAGTTCGCCATGATTGAATCTGACGGATGATTTCATCCATTCGAATTCCGAGTGATGATTCCTCTGCCGCCATTGCTAGCGCTGCCTCATAAAAGCTTCCTTCTTTTTGTTTTGCTCGAATCCGTCCTAAATCTCGATCCGCCACCCCAAAAATCGGCGATCGTAACAAACTCGCGAATGGAATGTCTTGAAGCGGATTATCGATCGTCTTGAGCAATGCCATCATGATTTGAATTTCCGTCGCTTGGAAGTATCCGCCTGTCGTATCCGCATAGACCGGAATCTCATACTGTTCGAGCACTTCGACAAGCACTTGGACACGCTTACCACGCGACCGTGCTAAGACGACGATGTCGCGGTATTCACAGGTCCGGAATCGGTTGGCTTTCGCGTCATAGATTAGATGTGGATGCTTCGAATCAACGAGTTCTAAAATTCGCGTTGCAATCGCTCGTGCTTCAACCTCTTCCTTTTCACTATCAAGTGGATCAATCAAAAGTAATTCAGGTGCCACTTGCTCCGATTCGAGATAACTCAGATTCCCGAGTCGAAGGTGCGCGGCTTCATCGTAATCAATCTCCCCGACCGTCTCATCCATTACTTGGCGGAAAATTTGATTCGTTCCATCCAGCACTTCAAGACGACTCCGGAAGTTTTTTGTTAAATCGATCCGTGTTCCCACATCGGTCTGTTGGAATCGTTTGAATTTTTCAAGGAACAGTCCTGGCTCTGCATGACGAAATTTATAGATGGATTGTTTGACGTCACCGACCATGAAGAGATTTCCTGTTGCCTCATCTGTTTTCGAGACCAATTGGATGATACGTTCCTGAACCTCGTTCGTATCTTGATAT
Organism: Exiguobacterium sp. s91; assembly: GCF_018618915.1. Taxonomy (NCBI): domain Bacteria; kingdom Bacillati; phylum Bacillota; class Bacilli; order Caryophanales; genus Exiguobacterium; species Exiguobacterium sp. s91. The sequence continues at coordinate 2,136,656 of NZ_JACSMZ010000001.1, forward strand.
TCGTCGACGAGTACTTCGACGAAACGTTCCTTCAGAAGTTTTGCCACGTCTGACGGTTGTCCTTCGTCCGTCAAGATCTCTAATGCAAAATGTTCAAGATCCGAAAAATCGACGATACCACGTTGTTGTTTCGCTTCGAGATAATCGCTTGCAAATTGACGTACGAGTGTCACGATCGTCTCGACGTGTCGCAACTGCGACCGCAAGTCCTCCAAGTAATCGACACCGGTCTTTTGGACGAACAGCTCTTTCATTTTCTTGAATTCCGCTACGAGTCGCGTCCGCTCTGCTTGAAACGGTTTGATTCCTTCATCCCCGCGTGGACTCTTCCAACGACCGAATTCTACTGCTTGAAAAGCAAGCGCAACCATCGACCAGTAGCGTGCCGACGTCTCAAGCAAGGTAAAAGGAGCAATGTCCTGACGCATCATCTGTCCCATTTCCGTATAACCAGACTGCTCCAGCTCAAAAGCAAGTTCTCGGTAACGTCCTAATAAATTCGAGAGACTTTCCCACTCTAATTCGACTAGTCGTTGCATGAGTGGAGAATCATCCGGGTCAATTGGCTGATCGTACTGACTGATTAAATGTGCATAAAAAGCTTCCGGATCCGGTAAGGAACGGGAAAACCGATAGAGATTCGAAATCAGTGTCAGCATCGCTTGATCATCCCGATCTGACGTATAACTATCAATCAAATCATAGAATCCCGGGTCCTCAGAAGCATAAAAGGACTCAAAGACCGCTTCTAAGACATCGTCTTGCAATAACAGTAATTCAGATTCATCGGCAATTCGAAACGCAGGATCTAGACCAATCCGGTAATAATTCTCGCGCAGAATCGACAAACAGAACGAATGAATCGTTGTAATTTGTGCCCGGTTCATTAATTGACGCTGTTTTTTCAAATACAAATCATCCGGTGCCTCTTTGATGCGCTGGTCCATCACCTCAATGACCCGCGTCTTCATCTCACGTGCTGCCGCATTCGTAAAGGTAGCGACGAGAATCCGATCAGCCGACAACTCATCTTCGGGATCAATCAATCGTTGCGTCAGCCGTTCAACGAGGACCGCTGTCTTCCCTGATCCCGCTGCCGCTGAGACGAGGATATGTCCACCTCTAGCTGAAATGGCTTGTTGTTGTTCTTCCGTCCAACGCACGCTCATTCTTCTTCCTCCTTCAACCGTTCCAGTACCTCTTTTTCAGACATCGGTTTTAATGGGCGATACTGATTCCCAAGCGATTCATCGAACTGACAGACTGAACGATACTCACAAAAACTACACGGTGTCCGTTCCTGATAATCGAATGGATTGATGGCGATATCCCCATCATAGATATCTTGACTGCTGTCTTTTAATGCCTCCCATGCATGATCCATCAGCGCTGATAAATCTTCCTCTTGTACGACACCTTTCGTCTGCGTCTTATGCAGTCCGTTTTTTGTGAATGTCACTTTGACGAGTGGTGATTTTTTTCGTTCATCGTACGCAATATGATCCATCGCTCGTAGTACCTCGTCATTCTCGAGAATGACGCCTTGCATTTGATAGGACTCGAGTAACAGTTGGTTGCGCTCTTCTTCGTCAGCCGATAAATCGCCCCGTAACATCGGGTTTTTGACGTGGAAATATAACGCACCAGCTGGTTTTGCCTGCTGTTGATAGAGCAGCTCCGACTGCTCCACGACCGTCTTCAAATACAACAACATCTGAATCGCAAGCCCATAATAGATTTCCGCAAAATCAAGTCCTCGAGCACTCGATTTGTAATCAATGATTCGAACGTATAGCTGATCACCAATCGTCGCCTGATCAATCCGGTCGATGCGACCCGTGAATTCAATTTCTGTTCCGTCTGGTAACGTAAAGCGTAATGGTGGGAACGTCGCGTTCCCAAAACTGATTTCAAATAAGTCGGGTTCAAAGTCTGTTCGTTTTGCTTGTTCAACAAGCATTTTAGCTGTTTGTTCGACGACATCCGTCAATTTTTTCTTGATATACCCGAAGCGACTCGAACTCATCAAGATCGCATTCTGAATTTCCGGTGTCACCTTTTCGACAGCTTCCTTCGCAAGTGTTCCGCACGTCTCGCCGTCGATCTCTCGCCAGTGTCGTCCAGAAGCTTTAATACTGAGCGACAGATCATTTAATGCGCCGTGAAACAGATTCCCGATGTCCGGTGCTTCAAATTTATACAGCTTCCGCTCGCGTAAACGAAGTCCGTATCGAGCAAAATGCTTATACGAGCAGGCGTTATAGGTCTCAAAACGCGAAACGCTCGCTTGCAGTGAATCACCATATAGACGATGCGCCAACCCTTCCGGCAAGGCTTCCGCTTGATTTTGATAGAACAAGGCACTCGAGAATAACCCCATCCGTTCACGTCCCTGTCCGTTTTCGAGAAGCGTATTGTACACTTCGAACCAAATCGGCTGAATCGGATAACGTCGTTGCAAACGGCGCAGCTCGATCGCCGTCGCTGCTGCCGCGCGATCTGGACTCGTTACGAAATCAAGTTGTTCTTGCGGTGCGTGTTCCCCAGCTTCCGCAAAGTGTGTTTTGATCGGACGATCGAGCAACAATTGTCGCTTTAATTGTTTTGTGATCGCTGCCGGCTGAAGCGCCTTACCTTCTTCATCGACAAGTGCGTAACTGACATACAAGGCTTCACTTGGAGCCATCATCCCTTGATACAGGTAAAACAGCTCATCATCAAACACATCAAGAGACGCTTTTCCAACCGGAATACCATGCTCATGTAAAAAGTCATGATCATTTTCGGACAGTAACTTTGATTGATCTTGAACGAACGGAATCAGACCATCATTCGCTCCGAGTAAAAAGACGACTTTTACTCGTTGTAATCGTCCACGGACATAGTCCGTCGCGATGACTTGATCGAGCGATGGCGGAACAAGTGCAAAACGAAGGCTCTCAAGTCCTGTCTCGACCATCTGGACGAACAAATCCGTTGATAAGGTATGCTCAGGCGCAGCAGCTTCTAGCTGCTCGAATAGATGAAGTATCGCTTCATATACTTGATCATGCTCGCGCGCAACAAGTAATTGATCCTGCTCTAGTGCTTGCTTACGCCATTCCATTAAACGTTCTGCAATTTTTTGTTCTTCAAGGAATTGATAAAGACCTTTCGTATACGCGCTCATCGTCTTCGCCTGTTTCAGCCGACGGTGCAACGGTTCAATCAAGTCGACGACGAATGTTCGTAAATGGTTCAGTTCTTCTTCTTGCGCAAGCTCCTCTTCCGTTAAGCGAACTTCCTCTGCTAGGCGCCGCTTTAATTGCCACGGTTGTTGCCACATCGACCCTTTGATGCCGCGTTCGAGCACGAAGGTCTCAAAACGATCGAGCGCTAGACGCGCATCTTCTGCGGGAATCGGCAAGAGCTCCGTCTTCAGTAAACGAAAGACCGTTTCTTCCCGATAACCCGACGTTACGATGTCTAAAGCAGATTGAATCAAGTCAACGAGTGGATGATGAACCATCGACTCACGTTGATCCAAGAAATATGGAACATCATACATGTGGAAGGCTCGTTCCAAGTGATCCGCATACGGCTCAAGATGTCGCACGACGAATGCCATCTCATGAAACCGATACCCTTTTTGTCGAACGAGTTGAATCGCTTTCCGCACGGCTGATTCTGCTTCAACTTGACGGTTAACTGCAGCTGTCATCTGAAAGCCCTCAATGTCATGATCGACAGGAGGATATCCCGGCTTCAACAAGGCCTGCTCCAAATGTCGTAGCCCTTCTGATTGAAACTTGATTGGTTGATCATACAAAATTTCTTCATATGGAATCGACAGTTCCTGCATCTGACCGATCAATTGCATGTAGCACCGCTGAGACACACCAAAAGAAGTTTGTTTCGCATAAGGATCCGTTGCATCCATCGTAAAACTAATATGCATTTCAGCCACTTGTTGCATCAAGGCGAGTAAAACTTGTTGTTCCTGGAGCGAAAATTCATAAAATCCGTCGACGATGATCGTCGCTTGATCCAGTCGCGCTTTTGGAAGTAATTCGAGCAACGTCGTATAGTAATCGTCTGCATGGAGTGCTTTATCGACAATTCGTTCCGTAAAGCGCTCATAAATCAACGCAAGGTCGTTTAATTTCGGTGACCGTTCGAGAGAGCGATCACTCACTTGACGCAACATGTCAGGCTCAATCAACGAGCGTTTAAACGACGCGATGAGCTCATCAAGTCCTTGGAAAAATCCTGGCATGTTTTTAGTTCGTTTAAAAATCTTCAGTTCGTCTTCTGATTCCTCGACGACCTGTCGCAGTAATAGCTGTGTCCCCGTCTCATCGAGAAATGGAATCGCTTGATTCCCGTAATCGCGTAAGATATGAAACGCAAAGCGCCGTAGACTCATGACCTCAAGACGAACAAGACCTGCTATCCGTTCATCTGTCGCAATCCGCCGCTCCATTTCAAATGACATTTGATCCGGAACGATGAAATACATCTTCTCCCCTAATGGTCGTTGCTCGAGTTCTTGTACGACGCGCTCGATCAATTGTGTCGTTTTCCCACTCCCGGCACGACCAATATGCATATGGTTCATCAAGAAAACCTCCTCCTCGTTTTTCTTTACTCTTAGTATCTCACAAACAAGAACAAATGTACTGTTTTTGGCGCATGTCTTCTACGTATAAATTTGCTATAATCAGGACACATCCTATGTAAGGCAGGTGATGCTCCTTGTCACTTTACGAAACCATCGGAGGCGAGCATGTACTCACATCCTTGGTTCGCTCGTTCTATCATCAAGTCTACCATGATTCACTGTTGCGACCGTTGTTCCCTGACGATCGACAACGTGTCGAACAGGCACAACTCGTCTTCTTGACCCAATTGACAGGAGGACCGCGCGACCCGGATCAACCGCCGGCGAGTTTGGCGATGATTCACCGGTTATTACCGATTCAAAAAGAACATGCCATCCGTTGGTTGGAACTGATGGAAGTAGCTTCTCTTGAGACAATTCCAAATGAAGAAGCACGACTCCAACTACTCGATCGATTACGAATTGGCGCGATGAATGTACTACGCGTTTGTGAAGCACACCAGATGGACTGAGGGATTTTTCTTTCTCATCTGTCCATTTCCATGTAAAATAATAATTGGAGGCGATAAAATATGACGGAAGAACAAGAACAACGACCTGAACTCGTAAAGAATGCGATCGAGCAAGCCGAAGCATCGACGAACGAGGATGACACGCTCGAGGAAGAGCAAACCGAAGAACAAAAAAAATTGGATCACATCAAAGGTCTCGTAACCCTTGAACGCGGATCTGATTACTATCGTGTCGTTTTTTATGACGACCATAAACACTTGATTTTCAAGGAACTCGATTACGACCGTGTCGACTTCGTAGGTCGTTTCTACAATGATAGCTTTGATCCGACAAACTTGACGGAACTAGAAGAAATCGCAGAAAAAGCACTCTCGACTTCTTTACGAAAACGATTCTTGTAATGCATGAAATAAGCCGTTCTCCGATTGGAGAACGGCTTATTTTTTATTGATCAGATTGTTTTTTCTTCCGACGAAGGACGTAAGCAAGAACGCCACCTGCGACAGCGATCCCTGTTGCCGCCAAGATCGGTAATAAGACCTTTTTGTTAGATGCTAGTTTTTGTTTGACTTGCTCAAGGCGGGACTCATTCGTCTCTTTTAAGGCGATGGATGTCCGACGGTTCATCGTGACGTGTTTCGCAGCATCCGTCACGACGATGCGTTTCGTGACCCAACGGCGATTTCCAGCATCATCGACGACCAATTGTCGCGCCCGTTTAATTCCTTTAATTCGTTTACCCGGTGTATTTTCCGGACGCACGATGCGGGAACTGATAAAGCGTCTGCCTCCAGTCGCACCAAATCCAGGCTGTAATTTTCGGCGATTTAACCATTCGTATGATTCATTCATCGTGTCGCGGTAAAAGTTACCGCTTCACCTCCCTATGATTTCTCTCTCTACTGTTTCTCCTTACGTAAGTAAGATTCCTGTTATGTGTTTCCACTTTTCACCGATTCTTAAACTCCGGCAACTGAAAACGACGCTGCATTTCATACGCCAGTTCCAGTGTTTTAATCCGTTGTCGTTCGATGCTGTATGCGGATGCATCCGTATCGATACATTGACCTGTCTGAAATTCGACTTGTACTTTACCGGATTTTTTCTGAACAGTCTTCATCTGTTTAAAATTAATCCAAATACATTCCGCCTTTTCTTTTGCGGTCGTTGGAAAGAAAATCGTCTGTGCTTGCCAATCCACTAAAACAGGGGTCTTTCGGTTCGGACCAAGAATATGCCGCGCTGCTTCGATTCTTCCACGCATGGACGAACCAAAATACAAACAGGATTCTTCAATCAACTTAATGGGATGACCATCTAAAATACTTTCAGAATGTTCCTTGATGACGAGTGTCTGCGGTTCACCGTATTGACCGTATCGCGGGATCAAGGCTAACGTTTCTTCCGTGATTGGGTATGACATCTCCTTCGCTCCCTTCTTGGATTATATTGGTTATATCAAACTTCCTTTTGCTTTGCATGAACGTAACGATTATTTCCTAATGAAAAAAACGAGATCCTAAGATCCCGTTTTTAAAATTCTTTTGGATTTTTTTCCTCTTGCTCAATGAAATGACGCGGAAAATTAAAAATCACACAAACTTTTCCGATTCCATTTCCCGCAGAACGATTCTCGATTGCAACTGTCCCGTCATGACGCTCGACGATCCGTTTGACGATATAGAGACCAAGCCCAAACTTCCCTTCCTTACCACGTGAGAATTGATGGAACAGTGGCGAGGAGGCGTCAAGCGGTGGTCCATCATTTTCGATTTCGATATGAACCTGATCCGCTGTTCCGGACAGTCGAATATCAATTCGTGTTTCGGCATAACGAATCGCATTGTCCATGACATTTTCGAGCGCAACACGTAACTGCTCTCCTTCACCAAGAACGATTCCTGCTTCTCCACTGACATGCCAGTCAAGTGACTTCGTTCCGGAAAAACGATTTTTCAACAGATGCACCATCCGGTCGATGTCAACATTGTCCCATGTCGAACGATCGAGCTCGAAATAGTCGAGCTTCGTGACATAGAGTAGAGCCGCGACTTTTTTCTCCAACCGCTCCGCTTCTTCATCAATGACGGATACGGATCCAGTCAAATCACCATCTGGATAAATCCCGTCTGAGATGGATTGAGCATAACTTCGGATGACCATGATCGGTGTTTTCAAATCATGGGAGATGTTTTGAAGTAATGATTTTTGTGCCTTATCTTGTTTTTCAAGATCCATCCGCATCGCATCGACGGATCGTGCGAGTCGTCCGATTTCATCCCCGCGATCAAGCGGAAGTGGTGTATCCCATTTCTGAGCCGCGATCTTCCCGACCGCCCCCTCGATTTCGACGAGTGGTTGTGTCAAACGTCGCGCTAACCAAAACGCAATGAACAGCGTGAAGATACTTCCAATGATGACGACGAATCCGATTTTGGAGAATAATTGCGTAATCAGTTCTTGTCGATACGCATCCCAAACATAAGAGACACGATAGTACGTTTCACCACTATCCTCGATTTTTCGAATACTGTAGTATACATCTTCTTTATCAAGACGCGTTGTATACTTTGCCGTAACTGTTTTTTGATCAATCGCATCACGGTACATCTGATTGATCAGCTGTTGTGGCGCTCCACCGTAATAGAGCTTTCCGTTTTTAGAAAGGAGTAGGATATTAACAGAACGGGACTCCTGTTTTCGGCGGTCGAATTCAATCGGATTATCCTGAAGCATCTCGATGACGGAGGCGTCCTTCGAGAAGAAGACTTCGCTATTCTCAAGTGTCGCATAGACTTGTTCATCGATGAAATTTCCGATCGATGACCGAATGACCAGGAGAATGACCGCAGAAAGCGTGACGATGACGAGCAGAAACATCGCCCAAATCTGGAATCCGAGACTGCGGTTTTTCATGCAGACACCAAGCGATAACCGATCCCGTAAATCGTTTCGAGCTCGAGTTTCGATAATTTTTTACGGACGCGACGAACGAGATCATCTACGACTCGGTCCGAACCGAAATAATCGTCACCCCAGACGCTGACGAGAATCTGCTCGCGTGACATCGGCGTCCCAATTTGTGTGGCGAATAAAATCAACAAATCGTACTCTTTCGACGTCAAATCGATTTCTTGACCATTCTCTTCGATGATTCGTTTCTCTGGATAAATCATATAATCACCGTATTGGATGACACCACTCTTTGGTGTCGCATACGTTCGTGCCAAAATCTTTTTGACGCGGATGACGAGTTCTCGCGGAAGAAACGGTTTTGCGATGTAATCGTCCGATCCCATCTCAAGACCAATGATTTTATCGATATCCTCATCCCGAGCCGAGATGAAAATGACAGGTGTCGTCTCATCATGTGCCTTGATCCGCTTAATCAATTGAAAACCATCCATATCCGGTAGCATGATGTCTAAAATCCATAAGTCAGGCTTTTCAACGATGGCAGAGGCCGCTGCCTCACCAGACGTAAACGATTTCACCTGCCATCCTTCTTGCTCCAAATATTTCACGAGTACACGATTCAAGTTCACTTCATCATCAACTAAATAGATTGTATGCATGGCTCTCACTCCTCGACTAATGTGCTTTGTTTCAGTGTATCAAAGGAATTCCGCAAAATTATGGGAGAGTGGATAATAATTCAAAAAAACCTTTCTTTTCAAAAGAAAAGAAAGGCGAAGTCGTAAATTTTCTATTATTTGACGAGACGGAGCGCTGGATACGCTACTTGCTCGTTCTTTGAAGTCACAGTTGTTGCCTGTTGACGACGTTCCATTTTTACGACGTGCGTCAAGAATCCAACGCCGCCTCCTAGCAATACCGTTACACCCGTCATTAATAGAATCTCCATTTTCTTCGCCACCTTTTCCATCGCAATTGATAATCAGTATCATCCTCAAACTGACTATAGCATGCTCAATCGAAAATGAGAAGCGTTCTCATGAAATTAATCGTCTAAAAACTTTTGTTGTTCCAGTTCATGACGCTTTCGGATGATTTCCTTCCAATCGAATTGTCCTTGTTCGAGTCCATTGATTAAAATTTCAGCAGTTCCGACATTCGTCGCAAGCGGCAGATCGTACACGTCACACAATCGAATGAGTGCCGAGACGTCCGGCTCATGCGGTTGTGCCGTCAGTGGATCCCGTAAAAAAATCACGATATCGATTTTCCCTTGTGCCACGAGGGCGCCGATTTCTTGATCCCCACCGAGTGGTCCAGATTTACAACGATGGACATGCAAGTCTGTTGCTTCCATGATCCGTTGTCCAGTCGTTCCTGTCGCGTATAACGTATTTTTCTTAAAGAATGCGGCGTAAGCCCGTGTAAAGCCCATCATCTCATCTTTCTTTTCATCATGTGCGATCAATGCAATATTCATTCGTATCCCCTCCTTCTGGTCTATGCACAGAAAAAGAACTTCAGAAACCTGAAGTTCTTGATTCCACTCATGAGTTCGTCGGTTGTTTCTTCAACACGGTCCGTAAAATCTTTCCGGTCGTGTTACGAGGCAATTGCTCGATGAATTCAATCTGTGTCGGACATTTATATTTCGCGAGTGATGTAGCACAGAATGTCCGCGTTTCCTCTTCCGTCATCGTCTCACGGGCAACGACGAATGCTTTGACAGCTTCGCCCATCTCCTCGTCCGGTATGCCGATGACGGCGGCTTCAATGATATTCGGATGCTGATAGAGCACTTCCTCGACTTCACGCGGGTAGACGTTGTAACCACCGACGATGATCATATCTTTTTTACGATCGACGATATAGAAATAACCGTCTTCATCTCGACGAGCCAAATCACCCGTATATAACCAGCCATCGCGTAACGTCGCTTGCGATTCTTCCGGCATCTTGTAATAACCCGTCATGACGTTTGGTCCACGAACGATCAATTCTCCGACTTGACCATCTGGTAATTCTTGTCCCAGTTCATCGACGACTTTGTTTTCGACATCGACGATCGATGTACCAATCGAGCCTGGTTTCTGAACACCATTGACCGGATTGAAACAGGTAACGGGTGATGCTTCCGATAAACCATATCCTTCGAGGATACGACATTGGAATGTCCGATCAAATGCTTCAAGAAGCGGCACTGGGAGACTCGCTCCTCCTGAGACGAACAAACGTGTTGATTCAAAATAGGTCGCATATTCCGGATGAGCCTTCACAGTTTGAAGTAAGAAATTATACATCGTCGGTACACCCGCAAAGATCGTCACCTGTTCTTTTTTCGCCAACTCAAACGTTTCTTGTGGTGAAAAACGTGAAGCAATGATGATTGACGCTCCATGTGCGAGTGAAGCATTGACGACGACCGTCAAACAAAAAACATGGAACATCGGTAATACGGCAAGTGTCCGATCGCTACTGGATACATGTAGATAATCCCCAATCGAGCGCGCATTCGACGTCAGATTACGATGGGACAACATCGCACCTTTTGGTTTTCCTGTCGTTCCACTCGTATAGAGAATGACAGCAATGTCGTCCAATTCATTCGTCACTTCTGTCAATGGATGTTCGATTTCGAGCCAGCGATCGAGCGTGATGAACGTCACTTGTTGATGCGTTTCGTTTGGTCCTTCCTGATCCGCGTAGGGAACAGAGACGACGATCTTGAGATTCGGTAAATGCACGAGACGATCTTTTGCAGCTTCGACGAGCGGTGCAATGCCTAAAATCCCCTTCACATCACCGTTCATCAGGATATACCCGATTTCATCCGGTGTATATGTAGGGTTGATTGGAATCGCGATTGCCCCTTGTTTCATGATGGCGTAATATGCCACTAGGAATGCTGGGCTATTCCCTAAGATTAGCGCGACATGATCACCTTTTCGGATTCCGTTCGCTTCGAGTGCGCCGGCTGCCCGGTGAAACTTCTCGACAAACTCACGATAGCTGACTTGCGTGTCCTCAAACACATACGCCGTTGAATCCGGATGTGTTCGAGCGGTTTCTTCGACGGATTGAATCAATCCAAGCATGAGCAAAATTCCCCTTTCGAATGAATGACTATTCATTTTTTACGTAAAAAAAATCCATACGTAGTCAAAAGCGACCGTATGGATAGTGTAACACTTTTTGGAAACGTTTTCACCGAGTTTCTTTTTAACCGTTGACGATGACGCCACCGTTTAAGTGAAGGACTTGTCCTGTCATATAACTTGAATCGTTACACGCTAAGAATACATACGCAGATGCCATCTCAGCCGGTTGCCCTGGGCGATCCATCGGTGTATTTTTCCCGAATGTCTTGACCGACTCATGCGGGAACGTTTCCGTGATGAGCGGCGTCCAGATCGGACCCGGTGCGACGGCATTGACACGAATTCCTTCCTTCGCTAAGTTCATCGAAAGACTTCGTGTGAAGCTGACGATTGCTCCCTTAGTAGCAGAATAATCGATCAGTAACGCATTTCCTTCGTATGCCGTTGAAGATGTCGTATTGATGATGGCAGAACCGAGTGAAAGATGCGGTAAGGCAGCACGGGCAAGACGCATCATTCCGAAGATATTCGTCTTGAACGTCTTTTCCATCGACTCGTCTGTAATATCCTTCAGACTATCTTCTGGTTTTTGCATACTCGCATTGTTGACGATGATATCTAAGCGACCGAAACGATCGATTGTTTTTTGGACCAGTGTTTCACAGTAATCCGCATCTCCGATATCTCCTTTAGAAAGTAGGACTTCGCCTCCTAATTCCTCAAGGCGTGCCTTTGTTTCTTCTGCCCCTTCTTGATCACCGTAGAAGGCGATGACAACTTTCGCTCCTTCTCGGACATAAGCAATTGAGACAGCACGCCCGATTCCAGAGTTGCCGCCCGTGACGATCGCGACTTTCCCCTCTAATTTTCCTGCTGCCTTATAATCATCACGCTCATAATATGGTAACGGCTGTTCATCCTCCGTTTTTGGTAACTGTTCTGAAATCCGTTCGAAATCAATAAAGTCCGTCAACGAACCTTCTAAAAAATTATCTTTATTATAGCCCATGAAAAAAACTCCCCCTATGCAGTTGATAGAAGGAGTTTTCCCATAAAGACTTACGCTAAAACGTCTAGCACCTCATCTAGTTCGACGGCACCGAAATATTTTTTCAATTCGTACCGACCGAGCACTTCGCGAAGTGACGCGCGATCATAGCGCGAACCTTCGAGCGCCCGTGCGATTTCTTCTGCATCCTCGACGCCAAAGAAGTCACCGTAAATCTTCGCTTCTTCGATGATGCCTTTTTTGACGTTTAATCGGAAGTCAATCGTACCGATTGGGAAACGTTTTTTATGAATGACGTCGAATTTCGGCGATTTCCCGAAATTCCACTCCCAGTTGCCATAACGTTCTGCCGAGATGGCACGTACTTTATCCCAGTCCTCTTCGGTTAAGATATACCGTTCAATCTCTTTCCCTTCATAGATCGAAGCAAGGAGATGATCGACGAATTGTTCCATCGTCAATGGTTCTGACAGGAATTCCGAGATATTCGCGACACGACTCCGGACTGATTTAATGCCTTTAGAGCGCATCTTCTCTTCACTGACGACAAGCGCATTGACGACTTCTTCGATGTTCGAATCGAGCATCAGTGTACCGTGACTAAACATCCGCCCTTTAGTCGTGAACTGAGCATTCCCACTGATTTTCCGACTTCCGACATGAATATCGTTTCGTCCAGATAACTCCGCTTCGACACCGAGTTTATGCAGCGCTTGTACGACTGGCTCCGTGAACTTTTTATAGTTGTTGAACGAATCACCGTCATCTTTTGTCAAGAAACTGAAGTTCAAGTTTCCTTCGTCATGATACACAGCGCCACCACCTGAAAGACGACGGACGACGTGGATGCCGTTTTCTTCGACATATTTCAAATTGACTTCTTCATTCGTGTTCTGGTTTTTTCCGACGATGATCGACGGACCATTGATATAAAACAAGAAATAGTCTTCTTCATTAACGTTCAGGTTGTTCAAGATGAATTCTTCGACAGCGAGATTGATTCGCGCATCGCGAATCTCAGGATGGAAGATGAATTTCATAAGGGTTTCGTGCTCCTTTGTGATGGAATCATAATGTGATCAGTTACAGCCGTCAACACCACACGCGTCACCTTCAGCGATGACTTCAAGTGTTTGTTCTTGGCGCATCTTCGCGAAGACTTGTTCGAAGGCTTCCACTGGTTGTGCGCCAGAAATGGCATATTTCCGGTCAAAGACGAAGAACGGTACACCACGGACACCCAGTTGTTGTGCCATCGCTTCTTCTTCTCGAACATCTGTCGCCAGTTCTTCTGACGCAAGAAACGCTTTGACATCTGCCTCAGCAAGTCCAGCATCTACTGCGATCCTTGTCAGAATAGCTCGGTCATTCAGATCTTCTCCATTCATGAAGTACGCTGTGAACAAGGCTTCTGATACTGCATTCATCTTACCATGTTTTTTAGCGAATTGAGTCAGACGATGAGCCTCAAATGTATTGGCTGGGATGACACGATCCATCTCGTAGTGCAAGCCTTCCTGACGTGCCGTATCAACGACACCTTGCGACATATTCCGTGCTTGCTCGAGAGTCGTTCCATATTTTGAAGCAAGAATTTCGTATAATCCTTGCGTCGGTACTGCTGGTGCATCTGGATCGAGTTCAAAGCTCTTGAATTCGACCTCGACATCTAACTTTTCGTTCGCAATTGCTTGTTCTAAACGACGCTTCCCAATATAACAAAACGGACATGCGTAATCCGACCATACTTCTACTTTCATCTGTGTTCTCTCCTTTTGTGCAATTTCATACATTAAGCATAGTCGCCTCTAGAAAGAGTTGCAATCTTTCCGCCCGCGTCAATACGAATATGTAAAAAAAGAAATCAAGATCATATTGATCTTGATTCCTTGATGAGTTAGAGAGCTTATTCTGTCACGAGTGCATGTGCTGCATCTTCGATCTCGATATCGAGTTCTTTCGTATAAGCATCTGTTTGTTCTGCTGTCCAGTTCAAGACAGATTTCATCTCTTCGATGACGGCATCTTTATGAGCACGAGCCCAAGCGATATCGAAGAAGACAGCACCTGTACGGCGGATGAAGAAGTCGATCGGACGAGCGACCATTTCATGTTCGATGCTGTAGTGGAGTTGTGCATAGACAGAACGTGGAAGAGCTGTCGTTGCTGCATCGAATGCTGCTGCGTATTCCAGTACTTTCGGTAAGTTCGAACCGTAGCGTTTTGCTAGGAATTGAACTTCTTCTGTCGTTAGACCGTTCGTTGCTGTTTGAGCTTTTAAGAATTCAGCAAATCCTTTTGCTCCGCCGACGTGTCCACCAGACATTGGCATGTTTTTCGTCGAGCAACGTGCGTACGCGACGTTTTCTTCTTTTTTCAAGAGTTTAGCGACGAGATCAACGACGTGCTCACCCATTTTACGGTATCCAGTCAATTTCCCACCCGCAATCGTGATGAGACCTGACTCAGACTGCCATACTTCATCTTTACGAGAGATTTCAGAAGGATCTTTTCCTTCTTCATAAATCAATGGACGTACACCAGCCCAGCTTGATTCCACGTCTTCCGCTGTCACTTTAACCTCTGGGAACATATAGTGAATCGCGTCTAGGACGTAGTCTTGGTCTTCGACTGTGAACTTCGGATGTGCAGTATCTTTATCGAAGAACGTATCTGTCGTACCAACGTACGCTTTTCCATCACGTGGAATCGCGAAAATCATCCGACCGTCTGGTGTATCGAAGTAGACCGCTTGTTTGAGTGGGAATTTCGATTGATCGATGACGACGTGGACCCCTTTTGTCAAACGAAGTTGTTTCCCGACTTTAGAGCCATCTTTTTCACGTAATTCATCGACCCATGGACCTGTCGCGTTGACGACTTTTTTCGCACGGATTTCATGTACGTCACCTGTCAAGAGGTCCGTCACACGCATGCCGACGACTTTTCCAGCATCGTAGATGATTTCTTCCGCTTTTGTATAGTTGACGACGCGTGCACCGTGTTCAACCGCTTCTTTCATGACTTCGATTGTTAGACGGGCGTCATCTGTGCGGTACTCAACGTAGTAACCGCCACCTTTAAGACCTTGTTGTTTGACGAGTGGTTCTTTCGCTAATGTTTCTTTCGCAGATAACATCGTCCGCCATTCCGAACGTTTAACACCTGCTAAGAAGTCATAAACACGAAGACCGATTGACGTACTGAACGGTCCGAACGTACCGCCTTTATGCATCGGAAGCAACATCCACTCTGGTGTCGTGACGTGTGGTCCGTTTTCGTAAACGATCGCACGTTCTTTACCGACTTCAGCGACCATCTGAACTTCGAATTGTTTTAAATAACGTAGACCACCATGGACTAATTTCGTTGAACGACTAGACGTACCGGACGCGAAATCCTGCATTTCGACGAGGCCAATCTTCATACCGCGTGACGCTGCATCGAGGGCGATCCCCGCACCTGTGATACCGCCACCTACGACGAGTAGATCGAGTTCTTCACGTGTTAATCGATTATAGACATCTGCACGGTTTTTGCTTGAAAATGGTTGGTTAGCCATGAATAGTTCCTCCTGTTTAGGTTCGAAAAAAAAAGAGACCACAACAAACACGCTGACTATGTCAACTGCTGCTGTGGTCTCTCCATATTCTCCGACCGATTTATTAACTTGACCTTACTATAACATACCTCACATCATTTGAACAACATCGTAGCTTGAACAGCTTTTTGCCATCCACCGTAGAGCGCATCCGTCTCTTCTTTCGCCATACTCGGCTCGAAACGACGTTCTTTTTTCCATTGCGTCGCAATCTGTTCACGGTTCTCAAAGAATCCAACAGCAAGACCTGCGAGGTACGCTGCACCTAACGCCGTCGTTTCATTGATTTCCGGACGCTCAACTGGCGCTTGGATGATGTCACCTTGGAACTGCATCAAGAAGTCGTTTTTAACTGCTCCACCATCGACACGGAGCGTTTTCATCTCGATGCCTGAATCTTGCTCCATCGCAGATAGGACGTCGCGTGTCTGATAAGCGAGTGATTCAAGTGTCGCGCGGATGAAATGTTCTTTTTCCGTACCACGTGTCAAACCGAAGACGGCACCACGAACGTCTGAATCCCAGTAAGGTGTACCAAGACCAACGAATGCTGGTACGACGTAGACACCGTCTGAAGACGTGACGCGTGTTGCGTATCCTTCTGATTCTTTGGCATCATCAATGAGACGTAAGCCGTCACGTAACCACTGAATCGCAGATCCTGCGACGAAGATACTTCCTTCTAAGGCATACTCCACTTTTCCATCGACGCCCCACGCGATCGTCGTCAGCAATCCGTGATCTGATTTCACAGCCTCTTCCCCTGTGTTCATCAGCATGAAGCAACCCGTACCGTATGTGTTTTTCGCCATTCCTGTATCAAAACATGCTTGGCCAAACAATGCGGCTTGCTGATCGCCTGCTGCTCCAGCAATTGGAACTGCTTCTCCGAAGAAGTGATACCCTGCTGTCTCTGCGTACACTTCAGAAGATGGTCGTACTTCCGGAAGCATGGCTTTTGGGACATCTAAGATGCCGAGTAACTCGTCATCCCATTTTAATTCATGAATGTTATACATCAACGTACGACTTGCATTCGAATAGTCGGTCACATGTGCTTTTCCGCCGGATAATTTCCAGATGAGCCACGTATCGATCGTACCGAACAGTAGTTCACCACGTTCAGCACGTTCCCGTGCTCCTTCGACATGATCTAAAATCCATTTGACTTTCGTACCAGAGAAATAAGCGTCAATCAATAGACCTGTCTTCTCACGGAAGAGCTCGGCATGACCGGCTGCTCGAAGCGCTTCACAGATTTCAGCCGTTTGTCTCGATTGCCACACGACTGCATTGTGAATCGGTTTCCCTGTTTCTTTTTCCCAAACGACAGCTGTTTCACGTTGATTCGTGATTCCAATACCAGCAATCTGCGACGGCTTTACGTTCGCCTCCGTCAGACAAGTCGCCACGACAGCAAGGACACTTCCCCAAATCTCGTTTGCGTTGTGTTCGACCCAACCTGGTTTCGGAAAATACTGCGTGAATTCCTGTTGCGCTGAATGGACGATCTCGCCGGCACGATTAAACAGGATCGCACGTGTACTCGTCGTTCCCTGATCCAATGACAAAATGTAGTTCTCCATCTCTTCCCCATCCTTTTGTATCTAAATAAGTTAAGCTGACTTTGACTCCACTGACGTTGTTTTGTTCGGACGAACACCGAATCTATAGCATAAGCCTAATATGACGATTGTCACAAGTCCTACAATCCAAAAAGCCGGTGTATCTTTTCCTGTGAAGACCGAACGATAAAACAATCCGCCAAGACTTCCACCGAGAACTGGTCCGAGAACCGGAATCCATGAGTATCCCCAGTTCGATGATCCTTTTCCATGAATCGGTAAGATGAAGTGAGCGATACGTGGACCAAGGTCCCGCGCCGGATTCATCGCATATCCTGTCGTGCCTCCGAATGACATACCGAGGCTGACGATCAAGAAACCGACGATCAATGGATTCAGACCATCTGAGAACTTATTCGCTCCGATCGACAACAACCCGATGACAAGTAAGAATGTTGCAATCATTTCACTCATTAGATTGGCAAATGTATGTGGAATCGCTGGTGACGTCGCAAAGACGCCGAGTTTCGCTGCTGGGTCTTTCGTCTCTGCCCAATGTGGTAAGTAATGGACGAAAACAAGACTTGCACCAAGTATCCCGCCGGCAATTTGAGCGACGATATAGCCTGGTACGTCCGTCCATGCAAATGAACCGTCAAAGGCTAAACCAAGCGTTACTGCTGGGTTAAGGTGTGCTCCACTGAATTGACCGACGGCATACGCTGCAATCGCCACGGCAAAACCCCACGCAAACGTGATGACGATCCAGCCTGCATCCTTTGCAAACGATTTCGTCAAACTAACGCCTGCACCTACACCGTTCCCAAGCGCGACAAGCAAAGCTGTGCCTAAAAATTCCGCTAAAATGGGTGACATATGTGTTCCTCCTTTTGGTTATGTGAAAAAAGCAACATAAAAAGGAGATCCACGTCAGTTCATACTTGAATGTTCTTCAAGCAGGACTCACACGTGAATCTCCCTTTTCTCCGTCACTTTGTATCAACTTGATATCACTATAACAATCAGTGAAAACGCTGTCAAACAATCTGAATGATTTTCATCACAATCCGGTTAGGAGCGTGGTTCAAAATGACGCCACAAGTCCTTATTCGATGTTGTGATACTTGAGGCACCTGCTTCAATTGCTTGTTCCACTTCCTCGACCGTATCGATGAGTCCACCGGCGAATACGAGACGCCCCGTCTTTTCTTTCACTTCTTGAATGTACTTTGGCATTAATCCAGGTAACACCTCGATGTAATCAGGTTGCGTCCGTTCCATGAGTTGATAACTTTTTTCGAGTGAACTGGAATCGAGTAAGAACATGCGTTGCATCGTCTTGACCTTTTTTTGACGTGCTTTCAAGATGACGCTCGCCTTCGTCGAAATGACACCATACGGCTTTAATTCTTGGCAGACGTATTCCGTTGCGTATTCATCATTTTTTAATCCTTGAACGAGATCCATGTGCAAAAACATTTTTTTGTCGTAACGATGCGCCATCTCATAGACTGCTTTTAAGCGCGATACGTGCATTTCGAGTAAGACCCCATATTCATATGGACTCTTCAGCATCTTTTCAAAGTCTTCTAATTTTCTAACGGAAGGCAGGATCTTCTGTCCAAAATATGTCATATGTTCTCCCCCTGATTCGTAATGTGTCCTAAGTATGTCGTGAAATAGGAGGAATAGGCAATGCTCTTTTCATGAAAATAAGTGAAAAGAGCGCTACGATTAGGGTATAGCTTAACGAAACGATTTTTTTTCAGGAGGTGAACGCGCAGTCCTACCGTCTGTGCACGTCAATGAGTCAGCAAAAACGGATTGTCATCTATTTATTCTCTATTTTAATTAACGCCTTAGGAAACAGCTTCATGGTGACCGCCTCGATCGGGAGTGCACCTTGGACTTCAGCGAGTGAGGCCGTCGCGGCCATCTCACCTTTAACTGTCGGACTAGCGATCATCGTCTTACATGTGCTTGCTTTGATTGCAGCACTTTCTCTCGGGAGTCGATTTAGTTGGTGGACGATTGTTCTCAGTTTTGCACTCGTCGTCCTTTTCGGCGCTGCGATTGATTTCTTCTTATCCATCCATCAATTGATTTACACACCACAGGGACTTTGGATGCGCGCCGTGTACATGTTGATCGGTATGCCATTGATTTCACTTGGACTCGCCCTCTATCTCCAAATCGGATTCGTATTGATGCCACCGGATTACTTGATGAAGTCACTGATCAGCCGCTTTAAAAGTACATCGCTCGGAGCAACGATCAGCCTCGGTATTCCTTTTTTGATTGCTTGCCTCTTTTCACTGATTGAACGCGAACTGATCGGCATCGGAGTCGGAACTTTCATTTTCCTCTTATTGAACGGTCCACTGATCGAATGGTTTCAGCGATTGTTCCCGATTACGGCACGTCCACCTAAACGGACAAGTTCTTGAATACTGTAAAAGAGCTGCTACTGATAGACAAATTCATCTATCAGTAGCAACTCTTTCATTTACGTATATGATTTTCTTTGGAAGACAAGAATCGATGCACCTAACAAGACGATGATATGAGCCAATACGAACAAGGCGGAGAACGTCAAAGTTGTTCCCATCGCTTCACTCGTACCATAGGTC
Source organism: Exiguobacterium sp. s91 (assembly GCF_018618915.1). Taxonomy (NCBI): domain Bacteria; kingdom Bacillati; phylum Bacillota; class Bacilli; order Caryophanales; genus Exiguobacterium; species Exiguobacterium sp. s91. The sequence goes on from NZ_JACSMZ010000001.1 coordinate 2,156,588, forward strand.
ATAGAATCCTTGAAATACATTGACCAGTCTAAATGCATGAATACGATCCACTTAGCGATTGCTGGTTTGAAACCAACCAGTAAGTTACCCGCAATGCTCGTAAAGAACTGTGCTAGTACGGTGAAGCCGATAATCATTCCAACAGAACGGAACAACAATGAGAAGAATAACGTCATGAATATTGTAAAAATCGGACTGACAACTTCGACGATCGTATCGCGGAACAGAATTGGATCTCCTGCCTCTGAAAACGCAAATGAGCCTGCGTAGACGATCGCAGCGATGAACACGAATTGGAGCAACATGATCAAGATCGAAAAGATAAGTTTCGAGAAATAAATCGTCATTCGTGAATACGGACTCATTAATAAGTGTTTCATCGTGTCATAACGTACTTCATTCCCGATGGCTTCTGCCGTGAAGACAATCGTGATGATTCCTAATAGAGATGTCAGTAAAAGGAACGTTAATGAATAATAATCATAACGTGTGAACTCAAAATCATTTGTCTTTGCAATGATGATAATACCAACTGCAATAACGACATATAGCGCTAAAACGATTTTCGCTTTTTTAGTCGTCCACCATTTCATCCATTCATTTTGTATGAGCGAAAGCATGTGAATCCCCCTCTTTTTTCGTTACTTGCAGGAATTGTTCCTCAAGCGTCAAGCGTTTAACGGTCAGTTCATGTAAATCGGCAATCGGCACGACGAGTCGAGCGATAGCTGGACATTCACTTTCCGGTGCGGTGATAATGATTTTATTCTCGAGTACTTCTGATGGGTAGTTTGCGACGCGAAGGGCATCGAGTACATCTGTCATCGCTTCCGCATTGACACGAAGAGCGATTTTCGCTCCGGTCTCATTACGAACGGACTCGACCGACTTGATGACACCCTGATCGATGATCGCGTAACGATCACTGATTTGTTCCATCTCACTCAACATATGGCTTGAAATTAAAATCGCGATATCTTGCTCACGCGCCATTTGGCGTAAATATTCACGAAGCTCCGCAATCCCGGATGGATCCAGACCATTCGTTGGTTCATCTAAAATCAAGACGCGCGGGTTATGTAGCAAGGCACGAGCAATTCCGAGTCGTTGCTTCATTCCGAGTGAGTACTCTCCGACTTTTTTTGAAAGCTTTCCTTCAAGACCAACGAGTCGTGCTAGTGCATCATAATCAACTTGACCGAGTCCCGGAATGAGGTTTTTTGCATGAACCAAGTTTTGTTTTCCTGTCAGATAAGGATAAAACGCTGGGTTCTCCACGATTGCTCCAATTTGCGTCAACGCTTTCGAACGCTCTTCTACGACATCAAATCCATTGACCGTGACTTTCCCTGCATCCTGCTCGAGTAGTCCCGTGATGATGCGAATCGTCGTCGTCTTCCCTGCTCCGTTCGGTCCGAGGAAGCCGAACACTTCTCCTGGGGATACCTCAAAACTGACGTCTTTTAAAATTTGCTCTTTCCCGAGACGCTTTGAGATATTTTCAATCTTTAACATCTGCTCTTCCTCCTCATTCATATTTTGTCTATGCTATTAGTGTACGTGATTTTAAAGGATAAGTTTCATTTCTTACAAATATGTAATCCGATTCCAATTAAAAAGGCGTAACAGCAGAAATTTTATACTAAAAATAAAGAATGGAGTCGCTAGATGATTCTTTTTGAACAAGTAACACATGATCACTTTCCGATCATCCAATCGTTGTACGCGAGCGTTCCTGAATATGCGCTCTTAGAAGAACGAGTGCTTCCGCTCTCTGATTCGACCTTACAGGAAGAGTTTTTAAATCCCGATACCGTATCGCTGATTGGATATGTGGACGGAGAACCCGTCTTACTGATTGACTACCTACCGAAGCATCCAAAAAACGGTACACCTTGGATCGGTTTATTCTTAATGGATGCTTCTCAACACGGTACGGGAATTAGCAGTCGGTTACTATCCGCTTTTTGTGATCGATTCCTAAGTCAGGAACCTCACATTCATCTCGCGGTCTTACCTGATAATTTAAGAGCCCGTCGTTTTTGGGAAAAACACGATTTCCGATACGCGCGAACGAGTTTCTCGAACCGCGAACAACTCGTAGACGTCTACGTGTATGATGTAAGTAAAAACAAATGAAAACGTATGAATGGAGTATCACACAATGTCCAAACCCTCACTTCGCTTTGATGTTTTGTTAGCGGGATTGATTTCCCTGCTATTTTTTAGCATGACGCTCGGATTAACTTTCTTCATTAGTCAACATGCAACAAACCGACTCCAATCGGAAGTCGGGATGAATCTGTCAACGACCGCTCACCAACTATCTGATAAGCTTGATCATTACATGTGGTCACGTTATGCCGAAGTAAAATTGCTGGGTTCCTTATCAACGATTCAACAAACAGAACAAAAAACAGAAACGCGACGGACACTCGAAGAGTTACAACGGCAGATTCCTGACTTTTCTTGGATTGGTCGATTAGATACGGAAGGTAACGTCGTTGCGTCAACGAATCAGATTCTGGAAGGAACATCGATCAAGGAACGTCCCGTCTTCCAACAAGCCTTATCACAACCATTCATCGGAGATGTCCATGAAGCTGTCCTACTCGCAAAATTATTGCCGAACCCAAGCGGTGAACCGTTACAGTTCGTCGATATTAGTACACCTTTGTATGATAAGGGTCGATTTTCTGGTGTCCTTGCGACACATCTCAGCTTCGAATGGGCAAAAGCGATCGAACAAAGTTTTCAAAGCGCCACGTCCTCTCTCCAACAAGTCGATGTCTTCATCATTAGTCAAGATCGAAAAACGATTTTACTTGGACCAAGCGGATGGAGCGGTAAAACATTACCCGATAGCGTAACGCTGACTTCGAATGCTTCTGCGACCGCTTCCTGGCAAGGGAAAGAATTTGTCTCTGGTCAAAGCACAAGCCGAGGTTACAAGGATTACGATGGCTTAGGTTGGACGGTTCTCGTACGTCAACCGACTTCGATTGCGTTCGCTGATGCCGATGCTTTACGTCAAACGATTTTCATCGCTGGTTTGATTGCCTCTTTCGTTACAGCCGTACTTGGCTGGATGTTAGCGAAGCTATTGACACGACCATTATTAAAAATCACACATGCCGCCCAACAGATGCAGGATGATCCCTCAAAATCACTCCCGAATCATCGTGGAATCCGAGAAATCGAGACACTGACGGATGCCTTACAACGACTGATTCATCGCTTGCTACATACCGAACAAGAGAAATTAACGTTTGAACGCTTGTCACAACGCGATAGCCTGACTGGTCTCGCGAACCGCAACGGTCTTGCTCAATACATCGAACAATTGCCTGCAGAAACGCATTCTATCTATCTTTGCCTTGATTTAGACGGCTTTAAAGCAGTCAATGATACGTATGGTCACGCGCTAGGTGATCTCCTGCTGATCGAGGTCAGTCAACGTCTCGAACAGTTGCTTCCACCTGGTGGATTCGTGGCTCGTCTGGGCGGCGATGAGTTCATCATCGTCTTGACCACTCAATCCTTAACAGAAGCACGATACTTAGGTGAACAATGGATCGCTCACGTCTCGATGCCGTATCACTTAGAAGAACAAACCGTCCACATCGGGATGAGTATCGGAGTCGCCGAACAGGTGACAGGAGAATCACTTGAACAAGTCATGCATCGCGCTGATTTAGCGCTCTATCGTTCGAAGCAAAACGGCAGAGGATGTATGTCCGTTCATTGACCATTCAGGACGGAGGATTGACAAGCGCAGCTCTCCTCCGTAAGGTGAACGAGAAGCGTATAATTTTTCAACGAGGAGCTGTCAACATGAATCAATGGACACGTGAAGCACGATACCGTCCCCTCTCGGATGTCGATCCGAGCGTTTACCAAGCGATGAAGGAAGAAGTTCGAACATCTCCTTGGCGATTTTCTTACCATATTCAACCTCCGACCGGACTTTTGAATGATCCGAACGGCTTCGTCTATCATGATGGTCTCTATCATTTGTTTTATCAATGGTTTCCACTCGGACCCGTACACGGGCTGAAGTACTGGTATCACATGACATCAAAAGATCTTGTACATTGGTTCGATGAAGGAGCCGCCTTGATCCCAAATGACGATCCAGATTCGCACGGTGCTTATTCCGGTAGTGGCTTCATTAAAGATGATCAAGTGCACATCATGTACACCGGTAATAAACGGGATGCGGATTGGAATCGCCATACGAGCCAAATCGTCGGTCATCTCCGCTCGGATGGACGAATCGAAAAACATTTACCACCTGCTATTCCAAACGTTCCTGAAGGATATACGGAACATTTCCGTGATCCGAAAGTCTTCCAAGATGCATCGGGCATCTGGTACTGCATCATTGGTGCACAGCGCAGTGACTTGACGGGCTGTACTGTCATCTATCAGTCTCAAGATGCAGAGCAATGGACATTCCTCGGTGAGTTACAGACGAACTACCCGACATTCGGTTATATGTGGGAATGTCCTGATTATTTCGAGCTGGATGGAAAAGGAATCCTCCTCTTTAGCCCTCAAGGGATTGAACCAGATGGTCAGAACTATCAAAATATTTTCCAGTCCGGTTATTTCATCGGCGAACCGTTAGCTTTACCCGACTTAACATTCACACACGAATCGTTCCAAGAACTCGATTTCGGATTTGACTTCTACGCGCCACAAACAACTGAGGCGGCAGATGGTCGACGGATTCTTGTTGGTTGGATGGGGTTACCGGATATCAGTTATCCTTCTGACATCTATAACTGGGCACATGCTTTGACATTGCCACGTGAATTAACGATCGAACAGGGGCAACTTCGTCAACGACCTGTCCGTGAACTGACACAGCTACGAAAAGAGACGCTGTTTGACGAAACGATTCTTTTCGAACAAGACGTGACAATTGCGGAAGCCGAGATTTTCGAGCTCGTGATGACAGACTTAAAACTGTCGTCGGACTCGTTCCGCTTCTCGATTCGTCAAGACGCTACAGAAGAGACGGTATTCCACTACGATGCTGTATCACGTCAATTTACAATCGATCGAAGCCGTTCAGGTGCGGAAGTCCCTGCTGAATCATTCGGTACTTCGCGATCGACGATTCTTGCGAAGGACTTGCATACATTACGTTTGTTCGTGGATCGTTCTTCGTTTGAACTTTTCCTGAATGACGGAGAAGCCGTTGCATCTGGACGGATTTTCCCGAAAACATCCAGTCGAGGGATTGTCTTCTCTGGTGAAGCAGGTGCGCATCTATCACTCTACGATTTATCTTAAGTAAAAAAAGCATTTTCCTGAATAGAATCAGGAAAATGCTTTTTTTAATTCAATGCTTCAATCGTAGTTCTTTTTCTAAATCAAAGGCAAGGATGTGTTGCTCCCCAATCGGACCCATGACGGACTGTAACGTATCGACGTATCCCGTCTTGAAGTACAGTGATTTTGCAGCAATATTCTTTTTATTGACCGCTAGTGTAATCGCTGTGACTTCTGGAAAATGATGATGGACGAACTCTGGCAACTGCATCATTGCCTCTTTCGCATATCCTTGCTGTTGATGGCGTGCATCAATGGAAAAGGCACGTAATAGGACACTTTGTTCATGTGTTCGATGTGTTTTAGGGGGGTTAAGATGAAGAATAAAAAATCCGACGACGAGCTCGTCTTTTTTGATGACAACCGGGAATTTATCTGGATGGGCAACTGCATCTGTGACGACATCCGTCGGAAAAGAAGTAAACTGGACTTGTTCTTCCGGAAGAATGAACGCATCACATTGTTCATAATGTTCATTCGTATACATGTGTAATTTCACTACAGACATTCTCATTCCGCCTTCCCTCTTTGTACAGGACAAGAGAGTACTCTCTTACATCTATTCCCATTTTAATGTTTTTGTATCCATTTGCCTAGTCTTTTAGGGTACTCGTCTTACATAACATCCAATAGGCTCTTGTCTCTTTATTCCACGGTTCTTCTTTCCGTAATCCAATCCTGACACTAAAAATGATACACTAGGGAAAGTTCGATTATTGGACGAGAAATAAATACGCTCGAGGTGAACTGTATCATGCATGAAGATTTTTTCGAACAGATGGAGCGATTGACCGGCATTCAACTGAATCCTGTCCAACAACAGGCAATCGAACATGACCATGGTCCGTTGCTGTTACTCGCCTCACCCGGCTCTGGAAAAACAACGACGCTTAATTTTAAGATTGCCTATTTGATTTTACAAAAAAAGATCGAACCACATCGTATTTTAGGGCTGACCTTCAGTAAGGCAGCAGCTCGCGAGATGGCGGATCGTTTTTATCATCTATTTCACGAATTAATTGGAACGACAGCGGCATTCTCGACGATTCATAGCTTTGCTTTTCAAGTCGTTCGGGATCATACATCCCAGCAGCGTCTTTCCTATACGATCATTGAGGGACCAATGGATCAACAACATCCGAATGCGCCACATAAACGTATGTTACTCCGGCGTATTTTCCAGGAAATTAATCGGAGTGTCATTACCGACGACCAGATGGATGAGTTATTACGAATGATTTCCTTTGTCAAGAACCGTCTTCTTTCTTTAAAGGAAATCAAGGCAGTACCGACGACGATCAAACATTTCCCTGATATTTATGTGGCGTATGAACAATTCAAGTCGCGTGATCCCTTACATCCGTTACTCGACTTTGATGATATGTTGACGTATGCGAATACGATTTTGGAGCAAGACCGTCGTCTGTTGCAACATTATCAGCGTCGCTTTGACTATATCCTAACGGATGAGAGCCAGGATACGTCACTCGTTCAACATCAATTGGTCGAAAAGTTAGCCTTACCGCATAACCGACTTTGTGTCGTTGCAGACGATGATCAGACGCTATACAGCTGGCGTGGCGCGGACGCTTCTAAAATTTTGCACTTCAAAGATACGTATCCGAATGCGACGATTCTTTACATGGAACAAAATTATCGTTCGTCTCAAGACATCGTATCCGTCGCGAACCAATTCATTCAGCGCAATAAAGCACGCTATCCGAAACAGATGTTCACGGAGAACGCTGCTGTTCGTCCGATCATCTTAGAGACGTTACCAACTTACGAGGATCAGACTCGCTATCTGTTGAATCAACTACGGACAGAGACGAATTACCGCGAAGTGGCCATCTTATATCGCAACAATGCTTCTTCGATCAACGTCATGAATGCTTTGGATCAAGCAAATATTCCGTTTTATATTAAGGATGTCGATCATAAATTCTTCAGTCATTGGATTTTGAAGGATATCTTAAACTTCATGACATTCGCACAAGATCCGACAGATATCGATGTGTTAGCAACTATTCATACGAAATTCGCCGGGTACATTTCAAAAGCGCAACTTTCTCAATTGCAGCAGTTCGGTACGGGCGAATCTGTATTTGATCTACTCATAAACAAAATCGAGATGAAGTTTTATCAAAAGAAACAACTTCAACAAATGAAGCGCACGTTCGCTTCCATCCAAACCGTTCGACCCTCTGCTGCCCTCTCTCTGATTCGTCATGAACTGGGTTACGAAAAGAATTTGCGGAAAATGAGTGAGAGTCTCGGTTTTAGTCTCGATCACCTGCTTGAAACATTGAATACGATTGATAACATCGCAAGTGATGTACCAACGCTACTCGCTTTTCGTGAACGGATCACGCATCTCGAACAATTGATGCGTGATGCGAAACAAAATAAAAATCAAAATGCGGTCACCCTTTCGACCTTTCACAGTGCAAAAGGACTTGAATTCGATCGCGTTTTCATGATTGATCTCGTTTCTGGTATTCTTCCATCAGCTGATACGATCAAGGCGTACAAGAATGGACAACTCGATGATATGGAAGAAGCTGCACGTTTGTTTTACGTCGGCATGACACGGGCGCGACACGAACTACATCTTCTGTCCTATCGTTTTAAATCGAAATCATTTGATGTCTCGCCATTCGTCGAAGACGTTCATCGCCTCGTCACGCCTGATGCTGCAAAACGAAAAGTAGAGCGCAAGCGAACTGCTGTTGCAGCGCGAGCTAGCGTCCCCCCACTACCGATCACTGAGAACATGCGTGTCTCGCATACAGCATTTGGTCCCGGAACCGTCTTGCACCTGGTTGACGACGTGCTAGAAATTTCATTTGATCAAGGAATGAAAAAACAGCTTTCGTTACAAGTCTGCTCTGAAAATGCATTACTCGAAATTTTATGATTTAAATGGACTGATTCATAAGTCAGTCTCCATAAAGATAAGGGTCGCAGAATGATGATCTGCCACCCTTATCTCGTAAAAAAAGAAGGCCTCGTTTCACGACACTCCTACAGGAAAAAGCGCATCGCGCTGTCAGAGACAAACAAGACCCGCTTTCCTGCTTGAATGAAGCAGGAAAACTGGCTTGTGTCTCGCCTGAGGAAAGGGCGTGAAAAGACGAGTCCTTCTTTTTAAGTTAATCCCAATTATATACGTCAGTTTTTCGTCGACGACTCATTTTGATGAATCAAGGCATCTCTGATTTCTGTCAATAATTTTTCTTCTGTCGTTGGTACCGCTTCTTCTTCGATGACTTCTTCCTTCTTCCGGAATGAAGTGATGCCTTTGACGAATATAAACAGCGCAAAGGCGATCAACAAGAATTCGATGCTCGCTTGAAGAAATTGACCGTACTGCAACTCTGCATTTCCGACCATGACCGACAATCCTTTGACATCAATGCCCCCGATGATGATACCGATCAGTGGCATGAAGACGCTGTCAACGAGGGATTTGATGATCCCGCTAAACGCAGCACCAAGAATAACTCCGACCGCTAAGTCGATCACATTTCCTCGAAATGCGAATTCCTTGAATGCCTTAAACATGAAACGTCCCCCTTACCAAGCACGGGACGCCAACTGCTGAATCGCATATCCGACGCCGTGCTCATCATTTGTTTTCGTCACGTGATGGGCAATCGCTTTTGCCTCATCATGACCATTCCCCATCGCGATCGCTTTGCCGGCAACTTTGAACATTGGAAGATCATTCAGGTTATCACCGATGACAGCGACCTGTTCGATTGGCACACCGAGGTGGTCTGCGAGGATTTTAACTGCCGTTCCTTTATCGGCACCGACTGCCATGACTTCAATGTTATCGTGTCCTGACGACGTGACATAGACACCGTCGACCTTCTGCTCGATTTCCTGCCAGATTTTTTTCATTAATTCTTGATCAAACGAGAATGAAATGAATTTAAATACTTTTCCTGCTTGGTTACGAATGTACGACCGGAATCCATCAATCATCTTGACGTCTTCGTGGACATAATAACGATCGTGGAAGAAATCAAGCACTTGTTTTGCCCGATCACTTTCTTCACTCAACTCTTTCAGGGAATCATAGGCTGCGTCGATCGTCGCTCCTTGTGCTGTCACGAGTCCTCGATCACAGAACATCTCGAAGAAAACTTCATATTGACTGATGATACCGTAAATTTGCTGTGCTTGTTCCGTCGTCAACGTCGTCGCACTCAACTCTTCTCCATCTACGGTCATCACACGTGCCCCGTTTGAAGCAATGATCGGACAGTGGATTCCTGCTGCATCTGTTAATTCTTTTGCATTTAAGTAGTTACGTCCTGTCGCGATTGCAAATTCGACACCTTGTTCGCGTGCCGCTTCAATTGCCTGAATCGTCTCCGGTTCAATTCGTTGCTTGCCCGAAAGAACGGTTCCATCCATGTCTGATACGAGTAGTTTGATTGAATTTGCCATCGTCTTCACTCTCCTCTTTTTCTATTTCCATACCACTATACCATTTTTCACATTTTGACTGGTCGTAAACGCGGTTTACAAAATCGGTGACAATAAACGCGAAATACTTTCCTTGAATTTGATCGTTCTTGAACGCGCGGCATACGACTCGACCGTCATGAGCTTTGATACCTCACAATCAGCGAGGAAGAGACGTTCTAGTTCAATCGCTATTGCCTGATCATAGACGATCGTGTTCATTTCAAAGTTCAACCGAAAGCTTCGCGCATCGATATTCGTCGTCCCGACTGAAGCAATCTCGCCATCGACGACGATCGTCTTTGCGTGTAAAAATCCAGGTTCATACGTGTAGACTTTAGCTCCGTACGATAACAACTCTCCTACAGCAGCAGTCGTTGCCCAGTAAACGAATGGGTGATCCGGCTTGTTCGGAATCATGATGCGGACTTCCACTCCGGACAGAAGGGCTGCCTTACATGCATCTAAATAACTCGTGTCTGGAATGAAATAAGGCGATTGGATATAAATCGTCCGTTTTGCTTCGTTGATCATCTTGATTAAGGCAAGCTTCAAATACTCTGAACGGGAATCCGGACCCGATGTGACGATTTGCATCGGTAATATATCCTGAATCCTATGCGTTCCATAGTAAAACAAAGATTTTTCCGTATAGACGTCACTTGCTTGGTTCCAGTCGAGAATAAAGCGATCGAGTTGATCATGAACGACGTCACCTTCCAAGCGAAAATGTGTATCCCGCCAGTAGCCGAACTTTTCATCGATACCGAGATATTCCGTACCAACGTTGAACCCACCAATGTAGCCGATTCGACCGTCAATGATACAGGATTTACGGTGATTGCGGTTGTTCAATCGAAAATTAACGAATCCAATCGTCGACGGGAAAAAGGCAAACACTTCTCCTCCGTGTGCGAGTAAATCCTTAAAATCCGTCCGTTTGAGACTTCGTGATCCGACAGCATCATACAATAGACGTACTTTGATCCCGCGACGGGCACAATCGGTCAATGTATCGATCAACGCTAACCCGAGACGATCTTTCTGAATGATGTAATATTGGATATTCACTTCATGCTCTGCCTGGCGGATATCTTGAATCATCCGATTGAACTTCTGCTCGCCATCCGAAAGAATCTGCAGTTGATTCGAGAGACTGAGCAGGGAACCGTTCGACATCAGGTTCATCCGAATCATATCCCGGTGCTTTTGAATCATCGGGTGCCGTCCCATCGTTACAAGTTCTTTTTTCTGTAAGGCGATCCGTCTATCCTGTTCCAGTTGTTCTTCATCCGTGACACGATAAAAATTCGTTTTTTTCAACAATCTTCCGAAAAACAGATAGACGAGAAATCCAACGAGCGGAACGAAATACAAGATGAATACCCATGCCCACGTCGCACCAATATCGCGCCGCTCGAGAAAAATAACCGTCAGAACAGCCAAGATATTCATGATAAGCAATCCGTAGACGATGATGATCGTGAACGTACTCCATACTTCCACCATACGATTCCCTCCCGCTTCAACGGTATTCTTCGATTTTGATTCCTCTGTCTCTTATTCCCGTTTCCTTCCGTGTCATTCTTCTGAAGACAAAAAAACCTTTTTGAAGCACTGCTAGCTTCAAAAAGGTTTAGGCGTGTCATGATTCTGGACAAGGTTCCAGTTGTTGTAACGCCATTTGTTCAAGCGTCGCTTTGACACCTGCTACACAGTCTGGCAATCCAACACCATCATAGGCGAGTCCGGCTAAATGAATGTGCGGATAATGAGAAGCGACGATTTCTCGCACTTCTTGAATCCGCTGTGCATGTCCTACCGTATAGGCCGGTAAGCCGTCTAAGAGACGACTGATGACGACACGCTCCGGTTGCAAAGGACGACCACAGATGTTTTCAAGATCTTCTAAGACGACGCGTTCAATCACTTCGTCTGATTCACGAACGAGTGCATCTTTTCCGGGGCGTCCGACGAAGGCACGAAGCACGGTATGATTCGGTGCTGCATGATTCCACTTTTGATCAATCGCCGTGCATGCTGTAATTGAATACGGCGCCCGACGGTTGACGATGAATCCCGTTCCATCAATCGGTAACGCAGTTTCCTTATCGAAAATCAACGTGACCGTCGCCGTCGAGTGTGTTGAAAGGTTCGCAAGCCCTGGAAGCGTCGCATCTGGTAACAGGGACACGACTTGGCGATGCGGAATCGTCAACAAAATATCATCGGCATATTCTGGACCATGATCCGTTTCGAGACGATATCGCCCGTCTTCTTCCCGTTCAATGGAGCGAAGCGGTGTCTCAAGACGAATCTCTGTCCGTTCGAGCACCTCTTCTAAACGCTCGACGAGAGACTCGAGTCCAGTAGCAAGTGATAGGAATTGACCTGTCGCTTTGAGCGTCGGACCTTGTTGTTGATCAAGCGGACGCATGAGGCGCATCCCTTCGAACAAGCTTCCAGCCTTTTGCTCATTCGCAACGAATTGCGGATAGGTCGCGAACGTACTCATCCGGTCGATATCACCCGCATAGATGCCTGAAAGAAGCGGTTCGATCAACTTCTCGACGAGCGCATCTCCAAGACGCGGACGCAGGTATTCCCCTAATGGGATGTCTGTTTCCGGAATCGTCAAATCAGGAGCAGGGTGAAGCAAGCGTTCTGTCACCTCTGCCTTTTCTTCTTCCGTCAGTAGAGACGTCTCTGCGAATAACTCTAAATCGGTCGGGATGCCCATGACGGCACCTTTTGGAATCGGGTGGAGACCGCGCGCATCCAAGATATACGCTTGCGACGTGTTATTGCGAACGAGTTGCTCCCCTAATCCAATCTCTTCGATGAGATCCGTCAACACGTGTTTCCGTGCGACGTATGAATCCGGTCCCCGCTCGATCGTCAATCCTTCGTCCCGATATGTCGCCACCTTACCACCGAGACGACCCTCTGCCTCGAGTAACGTGATGTTCATCTCCGGAAACTGCTTCTCTGCATAATAGGCGGCTGCAAGTCCTGATATACCACCGCCCACGATGACGAGACGTTTACTGGACATAACTACCCACCTGTTTCGCGACGGCTTCCGTGACAGCTTTCATGAAAGCTGGATCCGCGTTTGGCATGACAGGTCGCGCATAGTGAATTCCGAGTTCGTCGCAGACGACTTTACACTCGTAATCATTATCGAACAATACTTCTAGGTGATCGGCAACGAAACCAACGGGTACATAGACGAATGCTTCGTATCCTTTTTCTTCGTAGACGTCACGTGTCAAATCCTGAACATCTGGTCCAAGCCATGGTTCTGGCGTTTGTCCAGCCGATTGCCAGCCTGTGATCATATGCGGTACACCAGCACGTTGCGCGATCAATTCAGCTGTTTCCTTCAATTGTTCTGGGTATGGATCACCGTTTGCAATGATTTTTTCAGGTAGACTGTGTGCTGAAACGACGAGAACGGCTTTTTCTTCAGGTACTGGTAAAGCGTCGAACGTCTTGCGGATTTCTTTACCCCACCAATCGAGAAACGCTTCTTCTTTGTACCACGATTCGACGGATGCGAGACGAATACCGTGTTGGTCCGCGACTTCCTTCGCACGACCATTGTATGAACGGATACTGAACGTCGAATAGTGAGGTGCTAAAACGACCGTGACCGCTTCCGTAATGCCGTCTTTTGCCATTTGCTCGACAGCATCCTCAACGAATGGCTCGATGTGTTTCAGACCAAGATAGAGTTTGAACTCGATTTCACCAGCATATTTCTCAGACAGTTGACGGTGTAGCTCTTCAGCCTGATCAATCGTGACTTGTGCGAGTGGTGAGACACCACCGATGGCTTCGTAACGTTCCGTCAACTCTGCCAATGCTTCTGGAGACGGTTTGCGCCCGCGACGGATGTGCGTATAATAACGCTCGATATCTTCTGGTTTATATGGCGTACCGTACGCCATAACAAGTAGTCCTAACGTCTTCATTTTCCTACCTCCATTTTTTCTTTCGAATAATCATGGATAAATGCAGTCAAACGTTTCAATACTTCTGGATCGACTTCCGGGAAGATGCCGTGACCGAGGTTAAAGATAAATCCTGGTTGCTTCATTCCCATGTCGAGAATTTCCTTCGTTTTTGCTTCAAGGATATCCCATGGTGCTAACAGATAAGACGGGTCGAGGTTTCCTTGGACAGGTTTCGTCAGTCCACGCTCACGTGCTTCGTCAATCGACAAACGCCAATCAAGTCCGACGACGTCTAACGGTAAACTGTGCCATTCTTCTGCCAAGTGACTCGCTCCTACACCGAACATGATCATCGGCACGCCTGTATCTTTTAATTCCGTGAAAATGCGTTCCATCGTTGGCTTGATGTAACGGACATAATCTTTCCGGCTTGTCGTTCCGACCCATGAATCAAAGATTTGGAACGCTTGGATTCCTGCATCCACTTGTGATTTGATGTAATCGATGACCATGTCACCTAGTTTCTCCATTAAGGCATGCCATACCTCAGGTTGTCCATACATCAATGCTTTCGTTTTATGGTATCCCTTCGAAGGACCACCTTCAATCATATAGCTCGCAAGCGTGAATGGTGCCCCGGAAAAACCAATCAACGGTACTTCGAGTCGTTCCCGTAACAAACGAATCGTTTCATAGATATATGGAATATCTTCACGGTTAAATGGTTGTAATGCTTCGACATCTGCCATCGTGCGAATCGGGTTCGCGATGACTGGACCGATACCACTCTTGATTTCGACGTCAACGCCCATCGATGGAAGTGGCGTCATGATGTCTTTATACAGAATCGCTGCATCGACCCCTAATTGTTTTACAGGTAGTTCTGTCACATATGCGCCTAGTTCCGAGTCATGTGTGATCTCGAAAAGCGTCCGCGTCTTCTTGATTTCACGATATTCCGCTTGATAACGACCTGCTTGTCGCATGTACCAGACGGGAACGTGATCAATCTGCTCGCCACGGATCGCCCGCAAAAACGTATCATTGAATTTCTTCATCATAACTACCCCTTTATACTCGTTCTAACGCCCCAAAAAAACGTACGATAAGTTTGTGAACACAGAAACATTATATCTGAAATTAAGAAGTCTGTGCCAATAAATCGTTTACAAAATGACAGTTCTGTTACCAGTTCATGAAATGTTCACTGTTTCTTGTAAAGACCGAATGCAGCATTCAACTGACCACGAATCAAGTCAGAACGTTGTTGTTCCGTTACCTTGCGTTCTTTTTCTCGAATTTCGTGCGTGCGCCAGCCATCCTCGATTTTTTCCGCGACTTCGACGAGTCGCTCGACATCCGTAAACGAATATTTTCGTGTCTTTCCATTTGTCCGTTCTGGAAAGATTAGCTTCCGTTCCTCATAGTAACGAATCTGACGTTCTGACAAGCCGGTCAATTCACAGACGATTCCGATCGACATCACCTTTTTTTCGCGGTAGTTCATCTTCGTCACTCCTTTCCACAAAAATACCATGTCAGATTTTCTGACACAACACGTTTCTTTGAAAGTATTTCCGTCTAAAGTAAACACATACTTTAAATGGATAAAGGAGGAACGACAATGAAACTGGAACAACTCGCTATCTCAGTCGATACGTTTTATGTCTTATTCGCAGCACTGCTCGTCTTGACGATGCAAATCGGATTCTTACTTCTAGAAACAGGGATGTTACGGGCGAAGAACGCGGGGCACGTCGCCGTCAAACAAATCATCAGCTTCTCGGTTGCCGCTCTCGCCTTTTGGGCCATCGGATTCGGATTGACGTTCGGTGATGGCAATTCTATCATCGGAACGGAAGGATTCTTTTTACAAGGAGGATTCAGCAGTCTTGATTGGTCGAACATCACGATTGATGTGAAGTTCCTCTTCCAACTCTCATTCGTCGCTGTCTCCCTCGCGATCGCTTGGGGCGGATTCGCAGAACGTGCTAAATTATCCGTCTACCTGTTGTTCGGAACGTTTTTCGTTGCTATCATCTATCCGATCATCGCACGTTCCGTTTGGGCAGGTGGATTCCTTGGTTCGCTCGGGATGCAAGACTTCGCTGGATCAACGGTCGTTCACTTACAAGGTGGGATTGCCGCACTCGTTGCCGCTTTACTGCTCAAGAAACGAATCGGTGCTGAAAAAACACCGTTACTTGGACACAACGTCATCTATTCTGTCGTTGGTGCCTTCATCCTCTGGTTATGTTGGTTCGGCTTCAACGCTGGTTCGACACTAACGATTGCCGATGGATTCTTTAGTTACGTTGCCTTGACGACGTTACTTGCGACTGCAGCAGGTGCCCTCGGTGCTCTTGCCATCTCATTCTGGCACCGTCGTGTCGCAGATATCCCTTCGATCATCAACGGCGTGTTAGCTGCACTCGTCGCCATCACAGCAGCCTGTGCCTTCGTCGAACCGTGGGCAGCTGTCGTCATCGGTTTCCTCGCTGGTGTGATCACATATGGAACGAGCATTCTTCTCGCAAGCCGTGTGGATGATCCATTATGTGCCTTCTCCGTTCATGGCGTCGCTGGTATCTGGGGTACACTCGCAACTGGATTCTTCGCTTCACCACGACTCGTTGAAATCACAGGGATCGGACAAGCTGGTCTCTTCTATGGTGGCGGTTTTACGCAACTCGGCGTTCAAGCACTTGGTGTCGTCTTTGCCGTCGTCATCGTCAGCGTCTTAAGTTACGCATTCTTAAAAGTTCTCGACCTTACGATTGGTCTTCGGATCACACGCGAAGATGAACTCCGCGGATTGGATGTTGCAGAACATGGTCAATCTTCTTACGATCTCCCTGCTCCTGTCAGCAAAGAATTACGTATGGTTGAAGAAGAAGACCTCTCAAACGAACGTGTCAATTAATAATTAGTAAAGAACAAGAGCCTACACGATGGATTCATCGCGTAGGCTCTTTCTTGTTTATTACTTTCGAGCGTAGTATTCACCAATCACAAGCGCCAAGGCTGCCCCACCAACGACATAGAGGGATCCACTGAAGAAGAATCCAAGTAGCGTCAGGACGATGCATTGACTGATTGCTGCGAAGCGGATGATTTTCCGTTTCGCCTGTACAGCATTTCCAAACGGTAATAGACGAGTCAATAGGTGTTGGTCCACTGCCTTCGTGAACGGTGCTAGCTGAAAGCTTGTAAGTCCTGCAAACGCAGGGATTGCAAGCGCAACGAACAACTCGTTACCGTTTGCCAACCACATGAACACGACCCCAATCAATGTCAAACGAACAATCAATCCGATGCCGTCCCCACTCCGGATGAACTGTTTGACATACAGGTAATCGAATGTCGTTTGCGCTCGATGTGGAATCCGCTCGACCATGTTACTTAAGAGACGACGGCGTTTATACGTTGCTGTCAAATGAGGTACATCGACGAACCAATTTGCTAGTCGGTAAAAACGATCGCGCGATTCCTGCTCAAGTGCAATCCATTCGCGTAGAGGAAGATGGTCCTGACGCTTCAAATGGAGTACGACCATTAAGAGAAGTGCGACGACGATTGTCATCCACGCCATATCGATGATGACGAGTAGCGCCGCTCCGAACGCATACAGCAACACCGTCCGATGTGCGATGCCTTCAAGCTTGGATAAATTCGCAGCCGCTCCGAACAAAGCAAGTGCTACCCCAAGTAAAACAAGTTCAAGTGGTGTCGTCTGTTCCGTTCGAACATAGAGAACAACGACAGCTAAAAATGGAATCACGGCACGGATGATACCAAAGACCGCATTGTACGCTCGTACTTGTTGCATAAACCCTGATAACTTCGCTAATACCGGTAACAAAAACACTTGGTCCGCCTCAACGAGAAACGTCCGACTCGTCCGGTAGAGCGGTAAAATCAGAAACAAGGCTGCCATGACGAACCGACCAGGAAACGATGGATCGAGTTGGTCGAGGAAACGACCGTATACGACTAAACCGTACAAAATAACGAAGTACACGGTGAATAATAGTCCACCATTCGCCATATACCTTGTGTATTTCACCGTCTCGGTCATCGCCGCCTGATACCGTTCCCTCCATAAGGACTGGCTGCTCATCGTTCCGCCTCCTCGATTGCAGCGACGTACAGATCATCCAGCGTTCCATCTTGCAGTCCATATCGTGCGCGTAAAGCAGCTGTCGTCCCTTCCGCTGCAATGTGACCCTCATGTAAGAGTACGAAACGATTACAATGCCGTTCTGCTGTCTCAAGGATATGTGTTGACATTAAGATCCCTTTTCCATCCTGTTTCAGTTCACTAAAAATCTGTAATAACTCGCGAATCGCGAGCGGATCTAGTCCAACAAACGGTTCATCGACGATCAACAGCTCACTCCCTGTGACGAGTGCGCACAAGATCATCGCTTTTTGTTTCATTCCTTTTGAGAAGACACTTGGAAACCATTCGAGTTGCTTCGTCATCCGAAGTCGTTCAGCGTAATGTTGCGCGCGTTCTGTCGCGATCGCTTCTTCGACATCATATCCTTGCGCCATCAGACGAAGGTGCTCCCGTAATGTCAGTTGTTCATATAACATCGGTTGTTCTGGAATGTATGCAACTTGGCGACGATACTCGGTTTCGTTCGTTGCTAAATCCATTCCATTGATTCGAACTGATCCCGTCTTGACTGGCAAAAGACCGAGTATGTGCTTGATAGTCGTCGATTTCCCAGCACCGTTTAAACCAATTAAACCAACGAGTTCACCCCAATCCACTTCGATATTAATGTCATGAAGGACGG
Source organism: Exiguobacterium sp. s91 (assembly GCF_018618915.1). Lineage (NCBI taxonomy): Bacteria > Bacillati > Bacillota > Bacilli > Caryophanales > Exiguobacterium > Exiguobacterium sp. s91. The sequence continues at coordinate 2,175,168 of NZ_JACSMZ010000001.1, forward strand.
TTTTCGATCCATATCCGCCTGATAAACCTTTGATATCTAATAACATGTTCGCCACTCCCTTTAGGCTCATCGTAAAGTAGATTTGCTTCGTTTTTCTAGCTTAACGCCTAGTTTTTTAAAATATAATGTTTTAATACTTGTTTTTTCGGCAATTACTCTAAGTGTAATCGTTACATCAATATATGAAAACGATTTACATGTAAATTGAAAGTGAAATCAATGAATCGTCCATTCATTCTCTATCAAGTGGTCTAATTGTCTAGTCATTTAAAGAATGAACGATTTCAGATTTTTTCATTTTCGCACGTGTTTATAACTGCCTGAAAACAGGTAAAACTAATATGTAGAGGAGATGTTTTAAAATGGGTTTCTTATGGGCACTCATCATTGGTGGTCTCATCGGTTGGATCGCAAGTTTAATTATCGGGAAAGATGTGCCGGGTGGCATCATCGGTAACATTATCGCTGGTTTCATCGGTTCGATGATCGGTCAAGCCATCTTTGGTTCAATGGGACCAAAAATCGCTGGTTTCGCAGTCATTCCGGCTATTCTCGGAGCAGTCATCTTGATCTTCATCGTCTCACTTATTCTCCGGGCAGTACGTAAGTAATCATATATCTTAAATTGAAAAGGAGTGTTTTAAATGGGATTCTTATGGGCATTAATCGTTGGTGGTATTATTGGTTGGTTAGCAAGCTTGATTTTAGGTAAAGATGTTCCAGGTGGTATTATCGGTAACATCATCGCTGGTTTCGTTGGTGCATTGATTGGTCAAGCATTATTCGGAGATTGGGGTCCAATGGTTGCTGGATTCGCAATCGTACCTGCTTTACTCGGAGCTATCATTCTTATCCTCATCGTATCGTTCATTCTCCGTGCGGTGAATAAACGATAACCAAAAATCCTCGGACGTTCTGTCCGAGGATTTTTTTAGTCTTTTAATTGTAACCACATGCCGTCTTCTCGCTCGACGACACGTTTTTCTGCTCGCAGATTCAACCATTCGAACACACCTTCGAGAAAACTAGACGGATACTCCCAAACCGTACCGACTTGCTCTCGCTTCTTTCGTTCAGGTTTTCCAGCGATGGCTTCCAGTTCATCCGGAGTCTTATTCAATCGGATTAACAATTCTTCTACCTGCCCCGACTGATAGGTTACTTCATATCCATCGTACCGCGCTCGATTGGCAACGGTCGAATCAGGCGTGCCGAACGTATTCTCAAACGAGTCACGCGAACGTCCAAGATAGCCAGTCATCGTATCGATACTTTTTCCAGTCCGGGCTTTCACTTCCGTCTCAAGTAACGTTTTGATATCGACTGCATATTCGTTCGAAACGGTCGTATTGAACCGATCAGCTAATTTAAAGTCGACTGTCGCGTTCGGTTCATCTCCGAGTTGTACAGTCTTTGATTCCTGGACGGTCTGTCCTGATTGTTCCGCACTTACTTGAATATCGTACTCTCCAGGAGAACGCTTGACTTCAAGGGATTTCTGATCGATCGTCCCGACTTCTTCTCCATCTAGTGAAACCTTCGTTCCCGGTAGATCACTCGAAACGGTTAACCGTTGAGGATTCACATCGAGAGAGTACCGATCATACCAAAGCCATCCATCCTCTTCTTGTAACGAAAACAGATGTGTCTTCACTTGCTTACCTGCGTCTTGATCCTGTTTGACTTGTGCGATGACCCGGTCCGTCCGCTCTGCATCAGCCGTCAACCAATTAACGAGTCGCGTCGCCTCACTCATCGGTAGTGACTTATCGTTCATCGTGACTAGCTTTTGGAATCCACGCTGATCCTTTTCCTTTAACAAGGTAGCAAGACGCTCGTCTGTTTTCTCCATTTTCGCCGCTTCTTGCATGTTACGCCCAAACCAAAAGGCAACCAATAAGAAAAGACCGACGACGATAACGCTACCGACGAGCAGACGCCGTTTTCGTTTTTTTTGTGCCGTCGAGGCTACTCGTGATGCCATGCAGTTCGCTCCTTCCCTTCAGTAGCTGTATGTTTCTAAGTGTATCGGGTTCAATTTGACTGTCAATCGTGCGGAAGTCGGAAACTTTCCGTATACTAATGTTATCTTACCCAAAGGAGTGAACGTTCCATGCAAAAAGAGTCATGTATCTTCTGTAAAATTGCTCGCAAAGAAGTCCCTGGTCATATCGTATTCGAGAACGAACAAGTTCTCGCCTTCCTCGATTTGTCACAAGTGACGAAAGGACATACGCTCGTCATCCCAAAACAACATGCCGATAATTTGTATGATCTTTCTCCTGAACAAGCACAAGACGTATTTGCGACGATCCCGCAAATCAGTCGTGCGCTTCAACAAGAGACAGAGGCAGCTGGCATGAATCTCTTATCGAATACAGGAAAAGTAGCGGGTCAATCGGTCTCCCACTTCCACCTGCACCTCATTCCGCGTCACGATAAACAAGACGGTTTCGGCGCGAAATGGGAAGTTCATAATGACGATTACACGGTAGAGGAATTGGCTGAACTCGCTAACTCGATCGCTTCTCGCATCTAAGTCTGTTCTTTTTCTTCTATTCTTAGAAAAATATTGCCGAAATAGGTTTCTTTCATTCGATTTTCGGTAAAATAATATGAAACAAATATTTTAATATTAAAAAGGAGGTTCAATATGTCGAAGCGTCCCGCCCGTAATTGGGTCGCTTTTGGTGCTACGCTAACACTTGTGACTTTTTACGGTCTGAAGGCGCTTCGCCAAGGTACGAAAAGCGACTCTTCGAACGGTCATCAACGTCGAAATTCTTATTCTACAATCGTAACGAATGTGCAGGATTTGACCCAGGAGGGCAAGAACTTAGTAGAGACAGCAAAAGCGTCTGGTATGCACTTCAAAGAAGAAGTCATGCAGAGCGTCTCGGAATACCAAACGGAAGTCCAAGCATCGCTCACGAAGATCCAGTCTCTCGCTGATGAAGCGAAACAGGAAGCAGACCAGCTTTCTCCACAAAAGTAAGATCCGTTGCTTCGATTTGTTTTTGTATAGTTTGCATTTTGCGCGTTTGAGCCATTGTCACCTTTCGAAAGGATGAGTCAGATATGGAACACGAAAAGTTATATCCTGGACAAGAGGCTTTGTTGTATAGCCACAAGATTGTCCAGTTAAGCAAAGCACTATGGAAAACGGTAGAAAAAGATTGGCAAAATTGGATCAAGCCTTTTGATCTGAACATCAATGAACATCATATCTTGTGGATTTCGCACGCGCTAGGCGGTGCCTCGATTTCAGAGATTGCGAAGTATGGTGTCATGCACGTCTCGACGGCGTTCAACTTCTCGAAGAAGTTAGAAGACCGCGGACTGTTGACGTTCTCAAAAAAGGAAACAGATAAACGAAATACCTACGTCCAGTTGACACCAGAGGGCGAATCACTCTTGCTTGAGACGATTCAAGCGTTCCGCCCTGAAGAAAACGGTGTCTTCCGTGCATCACTTCCTCTTCAGGAACTGTACGGGAAGTTCCCGGAATTAACGGACATTTCTGCGATCGTACGTCGCTTGTATGGCGACAGCTTCATGGACATATTCGCTGAGACATCAAAGATGATCACAGAAGAAGCAGATCGTCGCCCTCAAGATCCAGTCATGGACTCAATCAAAAAAGCATAACCTTACTAAAAGCGTTTTAGCCTCTAGCTAGAATGCTTTTTTTAGGTCTTTTTTCCTCATGACAAGGACATTACTACTATGTCTCAAGAGCGTTATTTCCCTCACAATTTCCCATAAAAATTATCCTCAACCGGCTACTTGGATGTGATAGCATGGAAAAGAGCAAGTATCTCTCGGCATGACAAGATACAGCTGTCAACCAGACGAGAATATGATATGATAAAACGGTTGAAATAAATGGTAAATTAGGGGTGTATGTATGAAAAAGAAATTGTTAGGCGCAGCAGCAGTCGCAAGTGTATTTACGTTAGCAGCATGTGGATCAAATGACGAAGCCGTCATCAATTACAAAGGTGGCGAAGTCAACAAGGCTGACGTCCAAGAAGAAGCATACGAAAAAGCTGGTGCTCAAATCGCCTTCCAGCAAACGATGAACAAATTGCTTGAGAAGAAATACGGCAAAGAAGTCACGGATAAAGAAGTCGAAGCAGAAGTCAAGAAGACAAAGGACCAGTTCCCGGATAAAGAGCAGTTCAGTACAACATTGAAATCTGCTGGAATCAAGAACGAAAAAGAATTCGAGAAAGTTCTTCGCACACAAATGCTCTTAACGGAAGCAAAATCTGCGAAATCAAAAGTAACAGATAAAGAAATCCAAGAGCGTTTTGACCAAGAAAAAGTCGAAGTTAAAGCAAGCCATATCCTCGTTGCGAAAGAGTCAGAAGCAAAAGACATCAAAAAACAATTGGATGACGGCGCAGACTTCGCGAAACTCGCAAAAGAGAAATCAACAGATACAGGTAGCGGTACAAAAGGTGGAGACCTTGGATACTTCACAAAAGGTAAAATGGTCAAGGAATTCGAAGATTATGCGTTCAAGGATGGCGTTGAAGGTAAAATCTCCGATCCAATTAAAACACAGTTCGGTTACCACATCATCAAAGTAGTCGATCGTAAAGAAAAGAAAGACTTTACACTTGATAAAGAAAAATCACGCATCAAAAAAGCACTTGCTGAAGAAAAAGCAGCACAAGTCAACCCGAACGATATCTACCGTTCACTCATGAAAGAATACGATGTTAAAATCGAAAACAAAGACTTCAAGGATGCTTTTGATTTAGACAAACAAGAACAACAACAAATGCAACAACAGATGATGCAACAACAACAGCAGTAATCAAAAAAGGAAGCCTTTAGGGCTTCCCTTTTTTGTGTCGTTTTTTCATATGATTAATAGTTAGCGTACCGTCCGAATCGGTGCTCGTTCGTATTGTTTCGGCAAGGCGACCGTGTCTCCTAGTTCGGCTGCCGCATGATAGACCCAGTACGGTTGGCGAAGTAGTTCACGTGCGAGCAGTACGATATCTGCTCGACCGTTACGGACGATTTCTTCTGCATGGGCAGCTGTCGTAATCAATCCAACCGCGCCTGTTGCAATACCTGTCTCTCGTTTCAACTCTTCTGCATAGCTCACTTGATAGCCTGGATACACTTCCGGTACGGCATTGGCGACGACAGCCCCTGAACTGCAATCGAGTAGATCGATGTTACGTGCGGCTAGTTCTTTTGCAAGTGGAATATAGTCCGTTGCCGTCATTCCTCCTGTTGCGTGATCCGCTGCTGAAATCCGGACCCAAATCGAAAGCTTCGAGACGTCCTGAATCCCATCAATGATCTCTAGCAACAAGCGCATCCGATTTTCAATCGATCCACCGTATTGATCATCGCGGACATTCGATAACGGAGAGAGGAACGTGTTCAATAAATAACCATGAGCCCCATGAATTTCAATGAAATCGTACCCTGCTCGTTCCGCACGTAGTGCTGCATCGATGAACTGTTGTTTGATCGTTGCGATTTCCTCAAGCGTTAATGCTCGCGGATGACCGTATGTGTCATCAAACGGTAAAGCACTCGGTGCGACGGGTGGTTCTGCCGTCGTACTTTTGCGCCCAGCATGGGCCAGTTGAATGCCTGCTTTTGCCCCCGCTGCTTTGACTTGCTCTGCGATCCGTTGTAGTCCTTCGATATGCGCATCTGACCAAATCCCAAGGTCACCGGCTGAAATACGACCGTCTGGCGTGACGGCACTCGCTTCTAAGATGACACCACCGACACCACCCATTGCACGGGTTGCATAGTGCGTGACATGCCAATCCGTAACGAGTCCATCTTCTTTTGCACTGTACATACACATCGGCGCCATGATGACCCGATTGCGGAATGTCAACGTTCCGAGTTGAACCGTATCAAACAACTTCGTCTTCATCTTTTTTCCCCCTTATAGCTTCGGACGATAAAAAGCACGATTATCTAGTGCAAATGATCGTTCCGAGAACTGTCCTGGCTCGACATATTCAAGGAGACGATCCATCATCGTCATCCGTGCATCAAGGTTATCGATCAAGAACAAAACTTCTGCCTCGCGCATCTGTGGTGCGACGGCAGAACCCCATTCCGGTCGTCCGTGATGACTTAAGACGAGATGTTGCAAGACCGTCAGTACTTCTGCGTCAATTTGTAATTCTGCTCCGACTTTCTCAAGTTCCGCTACCATCATCGTAATATGACCGACGAGTTTACCAGGCAACGTATATTCCGGTGCAACCGGATCGGATAACTCCTTGATTTTCGCATAATCGTGCAGAATGATGCCACTGATTAGCACGTCACGGTTTAAGGTCGGATAGAGTTGAGCGATTTGATCCGCTAGACGCAACATCGAAAGGACGTGGTATGACAGCCCCGAGTAAAAAGCATGATGGTTCTTGACCGCTGCCGGATGCGTGAAGTAGGCGTCGAATCGTGAAGTAATCAAATGTTTAACGAGCTTTTTCATATCACTGTTCTGAATCGATTCTACGAACGCGAGTACTTCCGTCTCGATCTGCTCTCGCGGAATCGGCGCGGATTGGACATAGTCCTCGACATTCGTCTCCGCTAGGACCGTGATTTGTTTGAGCTTGAGTTGTGTCCGTCCCCGATAGTCCATGACTTCTCCAGCAGCATGGACGATCGACTTCGGCGCATATTTTTCAAGATCACTCGTATCCCACATCTTCGTCTCGATTTCGCCTGTCTTATCCGTCAAGATGAGCGTCAAGTATGGTTTCCCATTTGCTGCAATTCCTTTGACCGCTTGCTTGATCATCGCTCGTTGATCGAGCGTTTCTCCAACTGCTAATTTACCAATTCCTTTCATACTTGAAACACGTCCTTTATCTGTAAAATAGGTGTCTTTTTTATATTCCATTGACTACACTTAAGGCATATACTATTTCATTCTACTATATGGGAGTCATGAACATGGAACTGGAACCTCAATTTAATTGGTCCCGCTATCTCGATTTAGCTGACTATGAACAAACCTTTCCGACGGCTGCCGTCGACCAATCCGAAATGGACTGGGTCACACAGCTGCGATCGAAAGACATGAACTTCACCCGCTCGGAAAAAGGGGTTCTCTATGGCGCTGTCGTCACCTGGCAAAATCCTGTCGACAAAAGTGACCGCCGCTCGATTTGCTTTTACGTAACGAAAGAAAAACTCATCACAATCGGATTGTCGGATTCAATCGTGTCCCTGGTCGCTCCCTATTCTCCCGCGCATCCCTTTGCGGCTTTTTATACGATTCTTGCTTTACAGCTGAACACGTATTTTGCCGGTATCGATCAGTTTGAGACGGAACTGTTCTCAAGACAAGATGAACTGCGCGGTAGCATCAATGAAGATTCACTCGATAGCATCTTCGCTTTACGCGACACGATCGAGAACTGGTCCGATTTAATCGTTCCGTTTCAAGAGCTCGTCATGGCTGGCGAAGAATCATTTCTCGATGAGGACGCGTATCTCGAGGATCTCTCGTTGAAACTAGCTACGAAACGTGTCCGCCGTCTGTTGATGCTCATCGAACATTATCAAAAAGACATTGAGGTCCTGCTCGACTTATCGACGACCGTCTCGAACTTCCGTGGAAACGAAATCATGAAGGCATTAACAATCTTTACTGCCGTCGCGACACCAACGATGGCTCTCGGTGCGATTTGGGGGATGAACTTTAAAATCATGCCGGAATTAGAATGGAAATACGGTTACGCCCTATCCCTAGGACTGATCTTTCTCTCGACCGGTGGCATCTTCTACTGGATGCGCTGGCGCGGATGGTTAGGCGCTCTTGTTCGGATGCCAAAGAACAGTCGACCAAAAAAATAGATATCAGAACATAAGTTCGTTATACTAATTGTATCATATCTACTGAAAGGAGACGCTTGTACGATGGAACGAAAAATCATTCATATTGATATGGACGCCTTTTACGCTTCCGTCGAGCAACGCGATCGTCCTCGATTAAAAGGTGTTCCCGTCGTCGTCGGTGGACCGCCTCATGCACGTGGTGTCGTAGCGACCTGTTCCTATGAAGCACGGAAATACGGGATCCATAGCGCGATGCCGTCAAGACGTGCCTTCCAGCTTTGCCCCCGTGCGGTCTTCATTCGTCCCCGCTTTGACGTCTACCGAGCTGTCAGTGCGCAAATCATGGCGCTTTTTCGAGAAGTGACACCGCTCGTCGAGCCTCTCTCGCTTGATGAAGCGTATCTTGACGTCACGGAAAATTATTTTGATCAAAAAAGTGCGACCTATATCGCGCAATATGTTCTTCAGCAAATTAAAGAACGGACAGGTCTGACGGCCTCTGCTGGTGTTTCGAACTCTAAGCTCGTCGCGAAGGTCGCTTCCGGATACGAGAAACCGAACGGCTTGACGGTCGTTCCTCCAGAGGACGTCCTCAGTTTCTTGTCTCCATTAAAAATTGGAGATTTACATGGCGTCGGAAAAGTCACGGAACAAGCGTTACGAAAGCAAGGGATTGAAACCGTCGCAGATGTCCAAGCAATGCCGGTCGAACAATTACGAGCAATACTTGGACGTGATCGCGGAACGGAACTGCATGCGATGGCACACGGGATCGACGAGCGTCCGGTTCGTCCGGAACGCGAGCGAAAATCGATTGGTTCTGAGACAACATTTGAAGAAGATACGGAGGATATCGATACGATATTTGAGACGTTGATTCGAGAATCAAAATCCGTCATTGCGAGTCTTCAAAAAAAAGAACTCGTCTGCCGGACGATCACGATCAAGTGGAAGACCGATACATTCCAGTCACGTTCGAAACGGCATACATTTTCAGAAGAGACGGCGGACGAAGAACGATTACTTGAGGAAACAACGAAACTGTTCAATGGCATCACCTTCGACAGACCGATCCGCTTGATTGGTATGACGGTCAGTCACCTGACTACTCCTCCAGCTGCGAGACAACTGACGTGGCAGGATATGGACTTACGCTTGTAAAATGAATAGTGATTCACTATACTAAATACAAGACCAATCGGACAAGGGAGGAACAAGTATGCAGTATACGATTACAGTCTTTTCAGATCGTGGTGAAACGTTACTCGATGACGTCTTTGAAGCAGAAACAGATGGACAGGCACGAGAAAAAGGGATTCGGCGTCTTAATGAGAGTGGGTACGCCCATCATGCAGCACGTGTCACACGTTCCGGTCGTCTCATTCATTTCGAGCGCGCTTATTTGCCACGGATCGTCCCTACTTCATCTTGAGCCATACAAAAAAGGAAGACTCGCCACTATGGCCGTCTTCCTTTTGATTACTTATTGAACGTCGTCTTGTTGCTCCATCATTGGCGCGTAGAGTTCTTCTAACGGCTTCATGATGATTTGTGTGACTTCCGTCAGCATCGTGTGCATCCGTTGCTCTTCTTGCATCAGCTGACTGATTAGTGGGTTGTTTTGTACTTCAAGCATCTTTGTTTGGGCAGATGCCATATCGTCTGGTGTGATTTCTTCACCTTGCATCTGTTTTTGTTGTAATTCGAGTTGGATGTTACGGAACGACGCGAACAATTCGTTTGATTCCGGATCCGCGTTAACTTGCGTGTACAAGTCTTTTAATGTCGTATACTCCGAAGTTTCACGTAATGCACGCTCCAGTGTGTACGCGTGATCGTATAAGTTTGTTTCTGCCATGAGTAAAACCTCCAATTTGTTTAGACGAGATAAAGCCCCGCCTGTATCAATCCAATTAAACCACCTAACAACCCTCCAAGCCAAGTGATAGCCCGGAATTCTCGCTTAGAAATCGATAAGACGATTTCTTCGAGATATGCAGTATCCAGCAAACCGACCTCTTCTCGAACAATCGTTTCGAGATCGAGCGTCTGCAAGATTTGCCCGATTTGATTCGTCGTCCGTTCGAATAGATGATCGATGACGACAGGGACATGTTGCTCGAGTAATTGTGATTCGAGTGGATTCAACCAGACGCGTAATGGTGTAGCAAGCATCGATTCAATCGGTAAACGCGCCAAGACTTGTTCTTTGACGGTCTGTCGAATCCGCGACTCCGTCTCTTCCGTCATATAGGACGACAGTGGACGATCCAGTCCCTTTTGCCATTCCTGACGTAATAAGGCAAGGATGAACTGAGACGTCGACTCTGATTGAAGTACCCGTTTCAGCTCCGGCTGAATCATATCAACGACGTTGACGTTCGCGAGCAACATCCCGAACATCCCACCTCCGAGTCGCTGTTGGATGAAACGAGCAACCGTTTCCTCGAGTTGTAGACGTCCTTCTGGTCCATCAAAATATTCCTCTGCTTGGTGCAATACGGATGTGATGAGTCTTGGCATGACCTCCTCGATTTTTTGTTCTCCGGCTTCCCCGATCAACTCGCGTAAGGATTTTTCACGCCATTTACCCATGAGAAGCGAAAACTCCTGCTCCAAGTGATAACTGATTTTCCCTTGGATCCGTTGTTTGGGTTCGTCGATGAAGCGACTAATCCACGCTTCCGTCGTCTCTTCCGAGCGTGTCCATTTCATGACTTCTTGTTCGACAAGTCGCGTGACGGCTCCACGAACAGCTGGTGATGCGAGACGTTTCCCGATCCCTTCTGGCGTCAAAAGATGCTTGACGACCGTCCGTCCGAGATTCGCTGCCAGTTCATCCCGCCGTTTAGGAATCAGACCCGGCGTAAAGGGTACGCGAAATTTTCCGATGTATTTCGGTTCAAGTGGTCGAAATAACATCCGAATCGCTAGATGATTCGTGACTGCGCCAATCAGGGCCCCAATGACAATGATTCCGACAAGTTTCAATACGAGTAAAAACGTATCTGACATAAGTTATCATTCCTTCCGATTTTCGACTTATGGTAAAGTCGAGATAGTTATGTACGATTTAGGAGTGATGCCGTGTGTTACGACAACTGATGACTGTATTCAATGACCAGCTTACGACCGATCCGAATGTTTATTGCCAGGAACAGTATAGCGTATATCGCCTTGAAGATGGACTCTGTTTTGGAATCAAGGCGACCGCCATCTCTGACCGCGAACAACAACTGCTTGATGTATTCGCTGAACGCATCATTACGACGTCGCGGTCTGATATCGATCTATGGCGAGAGCGTATCCAATCTGCTCATGCCCTCGAAGATCAGTCGTTCCGACTTGTCCATTTTTTGTTCAATCCAACCGATGAACGGACAAGTGAAGAAATTCAACAATTGCTCTCCTCTTTCTTTTCGCAGACGAGCATCCTTATTCCTTTTAGCACACACCGCTTCACGGTCGTCGAACGCGAAGAGTTTGTCATTGAGTCTGAACTATCCGATTTATTTTTAGCGTTACAATCTGATTTTGTACTCGACGGTAAGGTATTGCTTGGTCAACAACGTGCTGCAGGCGATATCGCCGTTCAGTTCCAACTTGAACAAGCAGCGCTTGCTTTCGTTCCTTCGATGCACATCGAACGCTTCTTGCCTGCCATGATTCGTCTTGCGAGTCTAGATGACCGGCACCGCGCGACACTCGTCGATCAGTTCATTCGTTCCCTCGAGCCAGAGTCTCGTGAGACAATCCTTGCTTTTTGTCGATCTAATTTGAACGTCTCTCTGACAGCAAAACATCTATTCTTACATCGAAATAGCCTCCAGTATCGACTCGACCGGTTGACGGAGCAGACTGGAATCGATGTTCGCTCATTTGAAGGTGCTACTTTCCTCTATACCTTACTTCTTGTAGCATGATGCCTAATTGAAAACGTTTGCATTTAGTCAGGTTGTCCATAGGCAGACTCCCTGACTTCTTTTATACTAAATCTTGTAAGCGTTATTATTTCATCATTTACATTAGGGGGAACTACACATGGCTGAAATTCGTCTTGAACATATCGATAAAATCTACTCAGGTGATGCAAAAGCGGTTGATGACTTCAACCTTCACATTAAAGATAAAGAATTCATCGTCTTCGTCGGACCATCAGGTTGCGGTAAATCAACGACGCTCCGGATGATCGCTGGGCTCGAAGAAATCTCAGGTGGGGATTTCATCATCGACGGTAAACGCATGAACGATGTAGCGCCAAAAGATCGCGATATCGCGATGGTCTTCCAAAACTACGCGCTGTATCCACACATGAACGTCTTCGATAACATGGCATTTGGATTAAAGCTTCGGAAGTTCCCTAAAGATGAAATCAAGCAACGCGTTGATAACGCAGCTCGTATCCTCGGTCTTGAAGAATACCTCGAGCGGAAGCCAAAAGCACTCTCTGGTGGTCAGCGCCAACGGGTAGCGATTGGTCGCGCCATCGTTCGTGATGCTAAAGTCTTCTTGATGGATGAGCCGCTCTCGAACTTAGATGCTAAATTACGTGTACAAATGCGTAAGGAAATCATTCAGTTACACAAACGTCTTGAGACGACGACGATTTACGTTACGCACGATCAGACGGAAGCGATGACGCTTGCGACACGAATCGTCATCATGAAAGCGGGTATCATTCAACAAGTCGGTACGCCGAAAGAAGTCTATGATCACCCAGATAACATGTTCGTTGCCGGATTCATCGGTTCACCATCGATGAACTTCTTGACAGGTAAATTAGCGGAAGACGGTCTCTTCCACGTTTCAGGAACAGAAGAGAAGTTCGAAGTACCAGAAGGAAAAATGAAAGTTCTCCGCGACCGTGGTTACACGAACAAGGATCTCGTCCTCGGAATTCGTCCAGAGGACATCCATGCGGAATTGATCTACCAAGACACGAAAACAGCACACCGCTTCCCAGCACATATCGAAGTCTCCGAATTGATGGGTGCAGAGTCTTACCTCTACTCAAAAGTCGGACAACAAGCGTTCACGGCACGTGTTGATTCGCGTTCACACGTCGAGATGGGATCGCAGCTTGATCTCTTCTTCGATATGACGAAAGCACACTTCTTCGACTCTGCGACGGAAGCAACGATCCGTTAATCGCATCATCGATCAGTTACGATGTTTCAGACTGTCCTTTTAAGGGCAGTCTTTTTTATTGACAGACGTTCCTGTAACTTTGTATGATACTGCTTGTAGCTTAAAATTAATCCTATTCGAAAACTAGGAATTGAAATCATTCATTTATAAAGGAGAGAGCGCTATGAAACACGGTTTGAAATTAGCTGTAGCAGCATTATCGACAGCGGGGGTGCTTGCAGCATGCGGCGCTTCGAACGACAACGCAGGTTCTGATAAAGAGTCAAAAGTCATTACAGTCGGTACAGAAGCAACGTACCCACCTTTCACGTATAAAGAAAAAGGAAAATTGACAGGTTATGACGTAGACGTCATGAATGAAGTCGCAAAACGTGCCGGCTATAAAGTCGATTACAAAGCGATGGACTTCAAAGGACTCATCCCAGCACTCGATTCAAAACGAATCGATGTCATCGCGAACCAAATGGGAATCACGCCTGAGCGCCAAGAAAAATACGCTTTCTCTGATGCGTATACAGTCTCTGGTTCAACGATCATCGTCAACAATAAAACGAACGACATCAAAACACTCGACGACTTAAAAGGAAAGACAGTCGGTTCGACACAAGGTTCACTTTATGCCAAAACGGCTGAAGAAGCTGGCGCGAAAGTGAAGTACTACAAAGGTGCGAACCAAGTCTTAAAAGATCTTGAAGCAGGTCGTGTTGATGCTGCTATGAACGATCGTCTCTTCGTTTTAACGGAGCTGAAAAAAGCAGGCTATAAAGTCAAAGCGGTCGGTGAGACGTTCGATAAGAACGAATCAGGCTTCATGATGGCGAAAAACAGCAAGTATACAGAAGACTTTAATAAAGCACTCGCTGAGATGCAAGAAGACGGCACTCTTGCAAAAATCGGTGAGAAGTATTTCAACGAGGATATCAGTAAGTGAGTGAATTACTGACGATCGTCCGGGATAACTCGGACGTCTACGCAAAGGCGATTGGTACGACCCTTCTAGCAAGTGGTCTCGCCATCGTCTTTGCGCTTATTCTCGGGTTGATTCTTGCCGTCATGCGTGATAGCCGTCTTGCCGTCTTTAGCGGTTTTGCACGTTTATACGTCTCCTTCTTCCGAGGAACACCATTGCTGTTACAAATCCTGATTTTATACAATGGTCTCGTTGTCCTTCAATTGACTGGATTCCAAGCTCTCGCTTTCGGCTTATCGCTTCACTTTTCTGCGTATATCTCAGAATCGTTCCGAGCTGCCATCTCCTCTGTCGATCGTGGACAATGGGAAGCAGCTGATTCGCTCGGTATTCCGCGTCGTAAGACATTCAAGGACGTCATCTTGCCGCAAGCACTATCTCGGGCGATTCCACCGCTTTCGAACTCTGTCATCGATATCATCAAATCGACATCACTCGGTACGATTGTTGCTGTCGAAGAATTGACATACGTCTCTGACCAGATTTCAGCTACGACGTATCTCGTCATGCCGTTGCTGCTATTCTCAGCTGCGATTTACTGGATCATGTCAACGCTCATTCAAAGTGTTCAACATCGCTTAGAGGCACGATTCAGCATTCCAGAATGAATTTTCCACACTTGGAACCGTCAGGATTTCAAGTGTGTTTTTTTAGATTTTTTTAGGTTTAGCACTAGGCAATCCGGGAATAATCAAGTATACTAATAAAAATCAGAATTATCTGACAACTTATAAAGGAGCGTGGCCGAGATGAAACAAGTAATTGAAGCTTTCCGTAGACAAGATGCAGAGCAGCGAATTCCAGTGCTACGTCTCGAAATCGATTATGAGCTCAGTACGCTCTTCGATGCGATTCAAGCCAATGACCAAGCTGCCATGTCAGCAAGTAAAGATCGTTTAGATAAATACCGTCAGGAGATGCTTCGCTTAGAAGCTTAACCTCATAGATTCCCCCATCTCTCCTCCCCCTTGAGATGGGGCTTTTTTTGTTTACTTTTTGACATATGTTCTATACGTAAGCGAAAGAAAGGATCGCTTCCGGATGATATATCGGAAACGATCCCCTCACTTTATTTCGCTAACGGACAATTTACGCATTGATCCGCTTCTATCTCAAAATCAATTAATCGACGTCACGACCACGTGATGCCTTCAAAATCTCAAACCACTGTTCGCGTGTCAACGACAATTTCGTCGAACGAACCGCAGATTCGATGCGTTCAATCTTACCAGAACCAACGATTGGCATGATACGTGCTGGATGTTTGAGCAACCATGCATATGCGACTTCGTCGATTTCTTCTGCCCCGATCGTCTCTGCGATCTCAGCTAATTTTTCGCGTAACGGAGCATATTGCTCGTCCTTGAAGAGACGACCGCCCGCAAGCGGACTCCATGCCATCAACGGCATCTCATTTTCATGACAGAGATCAACGGATCCGTCCTCGAAATGTTTCAGTTCCGAAACCGACAACTCGAGTTGGTTCGTCACGAGCATGAATGGTAAGCGCGACTGAATCAGACTTTGTTGCGCAGGTGTATGGTTCGAGAGACCGAATGTCCGTACCTTTCCTGCGTCCTTCAACTCTACGAACGCTTCAGCAATCTCGTTCGGGTCCATCAACGGATCTGGACGGTGAATCAACAACGTATCCACGTACTCGACACCGAGTTCTTGAAGAGAACGGTTGACTTGTTTGATGATATGCTCTTTCGTCGTATCGTAGAATGACAACGACTGATCCGAGAAATGATTCCCTTTCATCTTGATGCCCGTCTTCGTAACGATCTCCATTCGGTCACGTAACTCCGGTTTTAAAGCAAGCGCTTCTCCGAATAAGCGTTCATTCGTGTAATCGCCATAGATATCTGCGTGATCAAACGTCGTAATTCCTAAAGCAAGACATGCTTCGATCAATTCAAGCCGCTCTTCTTTCGTCATCTCCCATTCATTCAATCGCCATAAGCCGTGAATGATGCGTGAGAATGATAAATCTTCTGTTAGTTGAATCCGTTTCATCTATCTTCCACTCCCCTATCGTATAAACTCTATCTTGTTTACTGTACCCCAAAATGGTACCGGTTGCACGGATTTCACTTTTTGATGCTCTCAGACAAAAAACAGGACCCCGTCGATGACGTGATCCTGCATGGGACTTATTGAATTTGTTCGACTTCTTGCATGACTTCATCTTCGATTTGCTGACGTTTCCGTGTCGTCTCAGCAGCATCTGGTGACGTGACGCTGAAGTAGAATTTGATTTTTGGTTCCGTACCCGATGGACGAAGGCAGAACCATGATCCATCGCTAAGCGTAAACTTCAGTACGTTGGATTTTGGCAAGTTGATCGGTGAAGGTTGATGTGTCTTCAAATCGTGGGCGATGCTCGCATCATAGTCCTCGAATAAGACGACCTGTTCTCCAGCCACTTGTTTTGGCGGATTCTCACGGAACGTATCCATGATACGACCGATCTGTTCCACGCCATCCTTCCCTTTGAGTGTCAGAGAGCGGAGTGACTCTTCAAAGTACCCGAACTGCTCGTAAATCGCCTGTAATGCCTCATAGAGCGTCCGTCCTTCTTTCTTATGGTACGCAGCCATCTCAGCAGCTAACAAGCACGCTTGGACGGCATCCTTGTCTCGGCAGAAGTCACCGATAAGGTAACCATAGCTCTCCTCGTATCCGAAGAGATACTCATATTGACCCGATGCGTTGTATTGTTTGATTTTTTCCCCGATGAACTTAAAGCCTGTCAACGTGTTCTCGACATGAAGATCATAGTGACGTGCAATCAACGCGCCGAGTTCCGACGTAACGATCGTCTTCGCGACGAATCCGTTCGCTGGCAGTGTTCCTTGCGCCGCTTTTTGTGAAAGGATGTAGTCGAGCAATAACGCTCCCGTCTGATTCCCTGTCAGGACTGTCCATTCTCCGTCTGCATCACGTGTTGCGACTCCGACACGGTCAGCATCGGGATCCGTCGCAATCAAGATGTCGGCATCTGTCCGGTCACCATATTCGATCGCCAGTTTAAAGGCAGCATGTTCTTCCGGGTTCGGTGACGTCACGGTCGGGAACGCACCGTCTGGTTCTGCTTGCTCCTTAACGACTGTCACGTGTTCGAATCCATACCGTTTCAAGCCTTCTGTTACCGGCACAAGACCTGTTCCGTGAAGTGGTGTGAAGACGATTTTAAGTGGATCCGCTAATTCCGATTGAATCGAAGGTAAGACACGAATCGTTTGTAATTTTTCTTGATACGCCTCGTCGAGCTCTTCTCCGACACGGACGATCAAACCGTTCGCGCGAAGGACTTCTTCTTGCTCAAGTTCAATCGATAGCTCATCTTCGATTTGGCTGACGTACGAAACGAGTTCATCTGCTTCTTTTGGCGGAAGTTGTCCACCGTCATCTCCATATACTTTGTAGCCATTGTACTCTGGTGGGTTGTGACTCGCCGTGATGACGATCCCGCCCGCCGCTTGTAAAGACCGAACCGCAAACGAAAGTTCCGGTGTCGGACGTAGACCGTCAAACAGATACGCTTTGATGCCGTTGCTTGCGAGCGTACGTGCCGCCTCTAGCGCAAATTCTGGTGAGAAATGGCGTGAATCGTGTGCGATGACGATTCCTTTTGCTGCCGCTTCTTCCCCCGACGCCTTAATGAATGCCGCGAACCCTTGTGATGCTTTTCGGACCGTATATACGTTCATCCGGTTCGTCCCGACACCGATTTCCCCACGCATACCACCTGTTCCGAACTCGAGTTCTTTATAGAATGCTTCTTCGGCTGCTTTTTCATCCGTTGCTAACGTGACTAACTCTTCTTTTAATGTACTGTCTAAATCAGCGAACTGATCCCATTTTTGGTAGGTTTCTTTCCATGACATGGTAAATCGACTCCTTTTTGAATGAGGGTAAGACTTGCGATGATGCGATACCTTTCATATGATTAACACTAGAAAGGGTAAGGTGATGAGGCATGTTTCCTACGATTCAAATGGCAGATCTTCAACAGCTCGTCCGAACGGATCAGATTCGCTGGTTTGACTGCCGATATGACTTGCAACAACCTGAATATGGACGAAATGCTTTCTTGGAACAACACGTCGAAGGTGCACAGCACCTGGATTTAACAACTGACCTTTCCGGTCCCATCGATGAGGTCGGCGGTCGGCATCCGCTTCCTTCAAAAGAAGCGTGGCAACACACACTGGAACAGCATGGTGTGACACCGGACGACTTCGTCGTCTTGTATGACGATGGTTTTCCGTATGCCGCTCGTGCCTGGTGGTTATTTAAATGGATCGGACATGAGCGTGTCGTCGTCCTTGAGGGCGGATTCTCCTCTTACCTAGCGTTCGATCTTCCGGTCACGGACGACGTTCCTACTTATGAACCTTCTCAGTACGCGCCTCGTTTTCAAGATGAGATGCTCGTCTCGTTCGAAGAGTTGAAAGATCAGCTGACAGAAACGATGGTCATCGATTCCCGTGCGCCCGATCGATACCGTGGAGAAATCGAACCACTCGATCACGTCGCCGGCCACATTCCAGGTGCCGTGAATTGTTTCTTTGAACAAGCACTCTCACCAGATGGTCGCTTACGGGACGCGGAAGATTTGAAAGAATTGTACGCCGACATCCTACCGGTCACAGCCCCTATCCTCTATTGTGGAAGTGGTGTGACAGCGTGTGTCAATGTCATCGCTCTCCATTCACTCGGGAAAACCGATGTCCGGCTTTACGCCGGCTCTTATAGTGATTGGGTCAGCCGTGGTGAAGATGTCTCCCGTTCGTAAGCATCAGACACTGACAGAAACATCTGTCAGTGTCTTTTTGTTCAGAGTTGAATCGGTTTGATGTTCCAGATCGCATTCGCATACTCTTTAATCGTGCGGTCACTTGAGAACACACCTGACCGTGCAATATTAAGAATGACGCGTTTATACCATTCTTCTGGTTGCTGATACATCCGATCGATTCGTTCTTGCGCTTGTTGATACGACATGAAGTCTTTCAGGATCAGATACTCATCATTATACGTCAATAATGAATCGTAAATCGCTTGGAATTCACCTGGAGCAAATAATGTTCCATCGACGAGACTATCGATGATCCGTCGTAGCTCGGGTTGGGCACTGTATTGATCGTATGCACTGTAACCGCCGTATTGTTTATAATTCATGACTTCTTGTGGTGTTAAGCCGAAGATGAAGATGTTCACATCCCCGACCTCGTCTCGAATTTCGATGTTCGCTCCGTCGAGCGTTCCAATCGTCAAGGCGCCATTCATCATGAATTTCATGTTGCCGGTTCCAGAGGCTTCATAACTTGCAGTCGAAATCTGTTCACTGACGTCACTTGCCGGGAAAATCTTCTCAGCAAGCGATACACGATAGTTTTCTAGGAAGACGACTTTTAAGTATGGACTGACGTCTGGATCCTGATTGATCAAGCGAGCTAACGCATTGATATAACGAATGACTTCTTTTGCATAATGATAGCCTGGCGCCGCCTTTGCACCAAAGATGAATGTCCGCGGTGTCATCGTGAAGGAACGGTCCTCCTTCAGACGATAGTAGAGCGAATGAATGTGTAACGCATTCAAGAGTTGACGTTTGTACGCATGCAATCGCTTGACTTGAACATCAAAAATCGAGGTTGGGTCCACGACGATACCGGTTTCTTTTTCAATGAGCAACGCTAATTCTTCTTTGCGCTGAAGTTTGATCTCGGCGATGTCCTTCTGTAATGCTGAATCCTCTGCCCATTTCGTCAACTTTTGCAAATCAGACGGATGCTGAATCCAACTATCCCCGATTGCTTCTGTCACACGATTTGCCAGTGCTGGGTTTGATGAGAGGAACCAGCGACGATGTGTAATTCCGTTCGTCTTATTATTAAAGCGAAGCGGAAACATCTCATAAAATAGGCGCATCTCGCGCTGCTTCAGAATCTCAGTATGAATCTGAGCGACACCATTCGTCGAATGCGTGCCGACAACAGCCAGATTCGCCATATTGATCCGGTCATCCGCGATGATGGCGATATCTCGCATATGCGCTTCCATGTGTGGATAGTTCGCAAGCACATCCTTACAGAAGCGTCGGTTGATTTCCTCGATGATGAGGTAGATGCGCGGTAATAAGCGACGGAACAAATCGATCGGCCAGCGCTCGAGTGCTTCTGACAGTAACGTGTGGTTCGTAAACGACATGACACTCTTCGTGATGCGCCATGCTTCTTCCCAGCCAAATCCTTCTTCATCGACAAGAATCCGCATCAACTCTGGAATCGCGACGACCGGATGTGTATCGTTGATATGGATAGCGATATGGTTGCCGAGTTGCTTCAATGAATGATTTCGCTTTTTAAAGGACGTTAAGATACTCCGTAATCCAGCAGAGACGAAGAAATATTGTTGCTTTAGACGCAGCTCTTTTCCTTCATACGTCGTATCATCCGGATACAGAAATTCTGAAATCGTCTGAATCGATTGTTTATGTGCCAGTAAATCTTTATAGTTCCCACGGTATTGGCTAAGTAATTCATCATCATCAAGTGGAGACTCAGCACTCCAAAGTCGCAGGTTATTGACGACATTGTTTTGATAGCCGACGATCGGCATATCGTACGGAACAGCACGGACGATTTCAGCCGGTTCATGATGGACGCGATATCCATCACCGACCTCTTCAAGCCAAACGTGTCCACCGAATGGAACATCGACTGCTTTATCAGAACGTCTGATTTCCCACATGTTTCCGTTCTTCAGCCAGTTATCCGGTAACTCGACTTGATAACCATCGATGATTTTTTGCTTGAAGAGACCATACTGATACCGGATTCCGTTCCCGTGTCCAGGAAGACCGAGCGCAGCAAGGGAATCAAGGAAACACGCCGCGAGACGTCCGAGACCCCCGTTCCCAAGTCCAGGTTCCGGCTCTTCTTCCGTCAAATCACTGAGCTGATATCCGAGTTCTTCAAGTCCCCGCTCGACATCCTTTAAGACATCAAGACTCAATAGATTGTTATGCAGGAAACGTCCGAGTAAAAACTCGAGTGAGAAGTAATAGACTTGCTTACTTTTTTTATGGATATATGTTTCCTTCGTCCGTAACCAATCGGTCGTGACCGTCTCGCGTACCAGATAGGCAAGTGTCTGATAGATATCGTTTTCTGTTGCTTCCGTTATTGCCTTGCCATGCATCGAAACGAATCGTTCCGTAAACCTCTCCTTGAACTTCTCTTTATCTTTGAACATGACGTAACCCCTTTTCCCAGTGATACGATCAAGTGGCGGACGGTGCAATCAAACGATATAACGCCAAGTATTCGTCGGCTGAACGCAACCAACTGAAGTCTTCATTCATCGCTGTCTCAATCAAATGATCAAAGACTGGTCGATCATGATACACCTCAATCGTACGTTTAATCGCTTCTAAAAACTCATGTGCATTATAATTCGCGAACGAGAATCCATTTCCTTCTAATGTGAACTGATTGAACGGTTTGACCGTATCACGGAGCCCACCTGTTTCCCGAACGACCGGTAAACAGCCATACTTCATCGAAATCAACTGACTGAGACCACACGGTTCAAAACGCGATGGCATCAAGAAGGCATCACTGCCCGCGTAGATCCGTTGTGCGAGACCAACGTCAAATCCGATATAAGAAGCGATTTTGTCTGGACGAATCGATGTCGCATGATGGAACAATCCTTCATATTCCGCTTCACCCGATCCGAGAATGATGAACTGCGCATCGAGTTCGAACAAGTCTGGTAAAATATGCGCGAGTAAATCGATTCCCTTTTGGTCGACAAGACGAGATACGAAACCGAACAATGGTACGTCCGGATTGATTGGGAGACCTAGTTCCTCTTGTAAAGCCGCCTTGTTTTTTGCTTTTCCTTCCGTGACGGTATCAACGGAATACGTCTCAACGAGATGCGTATCATGCGCAGGATCAAATTGACGATAGTCGATCCCGTTCAAGATGCCACGCACGTCGACAGCGCGATGTTGCAAGACCGGCTCAAGTGTCTCACCGTAATACGGATCCATGATTTCATCACGGTACGTTGGACTGACTGTCGTGATTTGATTGGAGTGGACGAGTCCTGCCTTCATGTAATTGACGAGCCCGTTATGAGCAATCCCATCCGCTGTGAAATGTTCATGACTCAAACCAAGTAAGTCACCAAGCACTTCTTCCGGGAAGACACCTTGGTATTGTAGATTGTGAATCGTAAAGACCGTTTTAATGTCTTGATAGCGCTCGAGGTGTTGATAATGGATGCGTAAGAACGCTGGAATCACACCTGTTTGCCAATCGTGACAATGGATGACGTCCGGTACTTCCTTTCGATCCAAATGTTGAATCATCTCAAGGACAGCACGTGAGAAATACGCAAACCGTTCCGCATCATCGTAATGTCCATAAATGACGCCATCCCGTTTGAAGTAGTACTCATTATCGATGAAATAGAACGTCACACCATCTTGTTTCAGACGGAGAACTGCACCGAATTGCTGGCGCCAGCCGACAGGCACGATGAAGTCGAATAAAAACTCCATCTCTGATTTATACTGTTCCTTGATTTGACCATAATTAGGTAAAACGACTGAAACGTCTGCACCTTCCTCAGCAAGCGCTAAAGGGAGCGAGCCGACGACGTCAGCTAGCCCCCCTGTCTTGATGAAGGGTGTCGCTTCCGTGGCAGCAAACCATACCTTCATAAGTGACATCTCCTTTAAACGATTGTTTGTTTTTTGATGACGATTGGTTCTTCTGCCGTTCCGCGGATGACTTGACCGCGTTTGACGGTGACTTCTTTATCGAGAATCGCGTACTCAACGACCGCGCCTTCTTCAATGACTGATTTTTGCATGATGATCGAATTCTTGACACGAGCGTGTTTACCGACTTTGACACCACGGAACAAGATGCTGTCCGTCGTCGTTCCTTCTAATTTACAGCCGTTCGCGACAAGTGAGTTCTTGATGTCAGAACCCGGTAGATAACGTGTCGGTGGCTCATGCTTGATTTTCGTATAGACGTGCTGGAAGTCATTGATTGCTCCCCATTGTTCAAGCAACAGCATGCTCTCACGATAGTATGAACGAAGCGAGTGAATGACTTGTGATGTACCACTGTACTCATAACCGTGCACGTGTAGACGGTTCAGTTGCGAACGAATGATACTCTGAAGTAAATCGTACTCACCACGAGCAATCGCTTCATCAATTAAACGAACAAAGAGATTTTTCGATAGAACGACCGTCTCCATATAGAACGTCTCATCCGTCGGCTGGAATCCGCGTGATCCAATCGCTGTCACGCGATTCTGTTCACCAAAACGGATCGGGCGGCAGTATTTACAAGGTAGCTCACGCTTCGTATAGACGACCGTAATATCCGCATTCGATTCTTTATGTTCACGTAATACATCGCGATAATCCACCGCGGATAAGATGTTTGAACCAGAGACGACGACATAGTTTTCCTTACTGCGAAGGAAAAAATCACGGTGAAGGTGGAAGTTCGATAGATCCCCACGGAACTCGTTCGCATCTTGTGACAATGCAGGTGGGAAGATATAGAGTCCACCGTTTGAACGGTCAAGATCCCACTCTTTACCAGATCCAAGATGGTCCATCATGCCCCGATATTTCTCGAGCGTAAAAATCCCGATGTTCGCGATATCGTTTTGTACCATGTTCGTTAATGTAAAATCGATCAACCGATAACGCCCTGCAAATGGAACTGCTGCCAAGTTGCGATGTTCTGTCAATTCTTTAAAAAATCCTTCTTCACCACTCAGATTGATGACGCCTAATAGATCGACCTTCATTTCGTATATCCCCCTTATTGAATCGCTTCTTTGATGACTTCGTTCTTTTTGACGATACTGTCTGCTTCAATGACGAAAACTTCTCCGTCCGGAGAACCAATCGTTGCACCATCTTCAACGATCACGCCATCTGCTAAGATCGCCCGGTGAATCGTGACGTCTCGTCCGATTTTGACGTTCGGGAAGATGACTGAGTCTTTGACGAGTGATCCTTCTGCTACATCGACACCATAGAAGAGAACCGAATGATTGATTTCTCCTTCGATGTGGCATCCTTCGTTGATGATCGATGTCTCGACTGTCGCAGCGTTTCCAATGTATTGTGGTTGCTGATTCGGGTTGACCGAATGTACTTTCCATGATGGTTCATACAAATCGAATTCAGGCTCTGCCGTCAATAGATCCATATTTGCTTCCCAAAGGGATTGAATCGTCCCGACGTCTTTCCAGTATCCTTTGAATTTATACGCACGGATATTGAGATTTTCAAAAAGCATGTTCGGGATGATATTCTTACCGAAGTCAAAGCTTGATTCCGCATCGCCGGCATCTTGAATCAAGTGGCGTTTTAAGATGTCCCAGTTAAAGACATAAATCCCCATCGATGCAAGATTTGATTTCGGGTTTTTTGGCTTTTCTTCGAATTCATTGATTCGTAAGTCATCGTCCGTATTGAGGATACCAAATCGCGGTGCCTCGTCCCATGGTACTTCACGTACGGAAATCGTGACATCAGAACCTGTCACACGGTGTTCCTCAATCATCTTTTCGTAGTCCATTTTATAGATATGGTCGCCTGATAGAACAAGAACATATTCAGGGTCAAATTGGTTGATATAACTCATGTTTCGATAAATAGCATTTGCTGTGCCCTCATACCAGTTTTTGCCGTTCTGTGCTTGGTATGGTGGAAGAATTGTTAATCCGCCATTACGACGATCCAAATCCCATGGACTTCCGATGCCAAGGTATCGATTCAACTCTAATGGTTCGTATTGCGTCAACACGCCAACTGTATCGATTCCTGAGTTCGTACAGTTCGAAAGTGGGAAATCAATGATCCGGTATTTTCCTCCAAATGCAACAGCTGGTTTCGCAGTGTGTTTCGTCAAAGCTCCCAGACGTTTCCCTTCTCCGCCTGCAAGTAACATCGCAACGACATTCTTTTTAGCCATTTCGTCCCCTCCATTTATGCTCTTTTTTTACAGATGACTCGCGTTCTAAAATCCACAGATACTTCTATATACCCAATCTTTTCTCTTTTTAATATAACATTCCTGCAAAATAGGTTTATTAAAATACAAAAATCGAAAAAAAATCTATTGATTTCTCCATAAAAGACCGATAATAGGAATGAAATGGCTTTTTGAAAGGAGTTCTCATGCGAATTACGACAGGATATCTCGTCTTACTTGGTCTTACAATGATGCTTCTGTTTTCCTTATTTTCAATTAAAGATGAGTTAAAAACAGCACGCACACTTTTTTTCTGGGCCGATGAACAGACGACACGACATCCACTGACCTCCTACCAACCAATCACCGTAACCTATGAAAACAAACGGGTCGAGCTCTATGACGGATTGCGACGGGATGACTTAACACCTCGAACATTGCCGAAAAAAGTCGAGCAAGCGTTTGTTGCTATCGAAGATCAGCGTTTCTATCAACATGACGGATATGACATCACAGGAATCTTACGCGCGTTTACGAAAAACCAGTCTGATTCTAAATCTCAAGGTGGCAGTACGATCACACAACAACTAGCAAGAATGACATATCTAACAAACGAAAAAACATATACTAGAAAAATAAAAGAGTTGTTAATTGCTGTGTCTTTGGAGCAAAAATATTCGAAAAAAGAACTGATGACAGCGTATGTCAATCAAGCCTATTTCGCGAATAATATTTATGGCATCGAACTTGCCGCAAAATCATATTTCAATAAGCCGGCACGCGAGTTGAGTTGGTCTGAAATCAGTTTTCTGACAGCAATTCCGAATAATCCTTCTCTTTATGACCCGCTGCGCTTTCCTGAAAACACAAAAAAACGTCAGCAACGAATCGTTCAAGCGTTAATACGCGATCGTGTACTGACGAAAGATTTTGCTATTTCTCGTGTGTCGCCTCGATCCTATAAACCGAGTGTCCCTTATCCGGACTATATCGATGCCACCGTTCAAGCTGCTGTTCGGATGACCGCTCAAAAAAAGGGTTGGAGTGAGAAGCATGCTGCAGAATATCTGCATCAACAAGGTGCGGTCATCTCGACATATCTCGACTCAGCAGAACAACGACGGGCTAAGGAAGCTCTTCGCAATCTACCCAACCCGATTGAGGGGGCTTATGTTGGCATCGACGGACAAACACACGGGGTCACGGCTCTTGTCGGCTACAAATCGAATTTGACAGGTCAGTTCAACCGAGCAGTGCAGTCGTACCGACAACCTGGTTCAGCCATCAAACCGTTACTTGTCTACGGTCCTTACCTTGAGAAGACGAAAGCCCGCTTGTCGAGCACGTTAGACGGTAGTCCCGTCTGTATCGATGGATACTGTCCGTCAAATAGCGGAAATCGAATTCTCGGACAAGTAACGATTGCCGATGCGATCGCTTATTCCTATAACACACCAGCAATTCGAGCATTTGCTGTCTCTTTCCGGGAAGGATTGAAGTCCATCCGTCCATTCCAGTTTAGCCAATGGACACGTGAGGATGATGCCTTTACGAGTGCCCTAGGTGGGTTGCAATACGGGATCAGTCCATATGAACTGACGAACGCTTATTCCGTATTCGTCAATGACGGGATCTATCGACCGGCATCGATGATCAAAAGTATTACGCTTAAAAATGGAACGGTCGAACGACCACAAGAAAAAGAACAACGGATTTGGTCCAGTCAGACGAACCGGGAATTACGGGCTGGTTTAAAGAATGTCATGACGTATGGAACGGGACGCAAAGGATATGATTCCTCTGCGCGCTATATCGGAGGAAAAACAGGAACGACGAACGATAACAAAGACATGTGGTTCGTCGGTATTAAAAATCAACATATCGGAGGGATTTGGCTAGGGGCAGATCGCCCGCGTCCCTTCCCTGTTGAGGCGAATGCAACGTTACAAGTCCAGACGTGGGCGACGATTTTACGTCCTTAAGTCAACTCGGAAATAAAATCGCTTCCCCGAACGAATTGAATAAAGTCAGACCGACCCACGATAGACCAGCAAGCAGAACACCCCAGGCTAAGAAAGAAAAGATAATCAAACCGACGGCTCCTGCTGCACTCGTCATTTTACTAATTTGTACCGTGTAAAAGATAAAATAGATGAAAAAAGACACAAGCAACACGATTCCGACATGCAAGAAGGACGTCATGAAGGCAAAGCTGACACAACCTCCGATAAGTAACAGAATACTACCCGGACGTAACATGCCGAGTGTCGTACCCTCTTGTTCCTTGATAAAAAAGGCAAAACCGAGCTGATTGATCGTATCTGACAATAGTTTAAGTGAACTAAAGATCATGAAGTAAACGATCAAAAAACCAAGCCAAACGACAAGCTTCGTATCGCGTGCCGTCAAGAGTTGCAGTAGTTCATCGTACACGCCGACTTGATCGAGCCAATGTAATGCAAGTTCCGTCGTTGCAATCGCAAGGGACGTACTAAATAACAAGATGCTGATCAGCGGAGCATAACTTAATAGGTAAACGTTCGTACGCATGTGGAGTCTCCATTCATAGAAAATTCATATGTAGCACACAATTTCACTTACAGGTATACTATAATAGATTATATCGGTTCAAGAGACTGAAGGGGGAAACAAAAATGGCATTTATCTTAATGGTCGGCGTAAGTCTTGCGTTTTTGACAGCAATCTTCACTGCAGGCTACAACAAAAAACCTGAAGGTAACGAATAATTCATAAAAGCTCCATCCTGATTCAGGATGGAGCTTTTGCTTTATAGAAGACCTGCGTATCCTTGCTGACGCAATGCTTCATAGACGATGATCGCTGCCGTGTTCGAGACGTTCAGTGAACGAACGAGATTCGATTGGGGTAGACGGATACAACGCTCTGCGTTCGCATCGATGACTTCAAGCGGCAATCCTTTTGTTTCCCGACCAAAGACAAAGAAATAATCCTGTTCGACATCCGATAAGTCGATCTGGCTCGGGTACTGTTCTCCATATTTCGTAATATAGTAGAAAATACCTTCCGGATGCTTCTCCCACAGTTCTTCTAACGAATCATGATAACGGACATCGACGAATTCCCAGTAATCGAGACCCGCACGTTTAAGTTGCTTATCGTCCGTCGAGAAGCCGAGCGGTCGGATCAAGTGAAGGACGGAATGCGTCGCTGCACATGTGCGTGAAATATTTCCTGTATTTTGAGGAATCTCCGGTTGATACATAACGACATGAATAGCCATGGTTCAATTCTCTCCTATCTCATGCGCTAAAAGCGCTTCTTTATGGGCAATCCCACTTGCAAAACCCGTCAGTTTACCAGTCGCCCCTATGACACGGTGACACGGATAAATTAACGCGATCGGATTCCGGTTCAAGGCACCACCAACGGCTCGTGCTGCCTTTGGTTTCCCGATCATTCGAGCCAGTTCACCGTAACTGATCGTCTGACCAAACGGAACGGTTCGTAAAGCGTGCAACACTTGCTCCGCAAACGGTGTGACACGCAACTGACAAGGAAGTGCATCAAGCGCTTGTCGATCGCCTCCTGCATAACGATCAAACGCCATGCGCCAAGCTTTCGGTAATTCACCGTCGTCGGTTTCTTCTTGCAAATAGGTTCGAGCACGCTCTTCATTCAATCCAAAATCGAGATACACGATGTGCTCTTTTTCCCATGCGACGAGCAATGTACCAAACTCATAAGTGAGCTGTTGAAATGGCATCTGCTTCCCCCCACTCCTCAAGTAACCGTTGTCCTTCTGTCTGCACATCCACTGCAGTATCGGCTAAAAGACGTGATTCGATATATGACTTTTCTTCAATTCCACCAATTCGACCGACTGCCCAGAGTGCAAGCGCCCGCATGTCTTCCCGGGCATCCGTTTCTGTCATTAACCGTAGCGCCTCAATCGCGCTCTTGTCTCGATAATGGACGAGCGCACAAATCGCATTACGCTGAATCGGCTTTTTTCCACGCCATGCGCCAGACAACGTACCGAACCGGCTCTTGAACTCACGGTTACTCATGGATAAGAGTGGAACTAAGAGCGGTTTGACTTGTTCTGGATCCGGCTGCAGTTCAGCGTGATGTGTCGCATTCTTCTTCCGGTTATACGGACATACTTGCTGACACGTATCACAACCGTATAGACGGTTCCCAAGCGCCATTCGGAATGGTTCTGGTAGTAATGTTTTCGTCTGCGTCAAAAACGAGATACACCGTTTAGCGTCGATGACGCCAGGTTCAACAAGCGCATCCGTCGGACAAGCGTCGATACACTTATTGCATGTCCCGCATAATTCTTCGACTGGCTGGTCCGGCGGTAGGACGATATCTGTAATCAGTTCACCAAGATAGAGATAGGATCCGTGCTCCTCACTGATGATCGAGCAGTTTTTCCCACTGAATCCGATACCTGCTCGTTCTGCTACTGCACGATCGACGAGTTCTCCTGTATCGACCATCGAGCGCGTCCTTGCACCTGGACTCAATTCTTGAATTTTTTCTTCAAGTAACGTCAAGCGTTGTCGCAACGCCTGGTGATAATCCAGTCCCCAGGACGATCGACAAAAGATTCCCCGTCGCTCCCCTTCCTTGCCACGAGGTGCACTTTTGAGAGTACTTGGATACGCGACCGCAATGGCAATGATCGAAGCGGCATCTTCAACGAGTAGAGACGGTGTCGTTCGAAGATCGAGATCGGGCTCTTCAAAACCAGAAGCGAATCCTTTTTCTTGTTGCGCTTGCAGGCGACGTTTTAAGACAAGAAATGGATCAGCCGTCGTCACCTTCAATTCATCAATCCCAATCTCTGCTGCGTACTCTTGTAAAGCCAATTTCAATTGCACACCATCCATCACGATCTACTCCTTTCCTCGTTAAAATCCCGTTCCTAAACAAAAAGAGCAAGGTGTCAGCGAAAACGACACATTGCTCTTTTTTAGTAAGCGGGTGAAGGGAATCGAACCCTCGTCATCAGCTTGGAAGGCTGAGGTTTTACCATTAAACTACACCCGCATGATCAGGTGAAACATCAGATTGTGTAAAAAGTATAAAGCGGGTGAAGGGAATCGAACCCTCGTCATCAGCTTGGAAGGCTGAGGTTTTACCATTAAACTACACCCGCAAGATACCGGTGGTCGGAATCGAACCGACACTCCAAAGGAACACGATTTTGAGTCGTGCGCGTCTACCAGTTCCGCCACACCGGCACAATCTCTTGCAAAACTATTTAATTGAGAAATAGTTGGAGGCGCCAGTCAGAATCGAACTGACGATAAAGGAGTTGCAGTCCTCTGCCTTACCACTTGGCTATGGCGCCACTCATTGGAGCGGAAGACGGGATTCGAACCCGCGACCCCGACCTTGGCAAGGTCGTATTCTACCACTGAACTACTTCCGCTTGAAAAGCTGGGCTGGAAGGGATCGAACCTTCGCGTGCTGGAATCAAAATCCAGTGCCTTACCACTTGGCTACAGCCCAATAATAAGAGGGCGACTGATGGGAATTGAACCCACGAATGCCGGAATCACAATCCGGTGCGTTAACCACTTCGCCACAATCGCCATGGTAAACAGGGGCAGCAGGAATCGAACCCGCGCTGACGGTTTTGGAGACCGTAGTTCTACCGCTAAACTATGCCCCTATGGTGGTGGGGGGGGGCGGATTCGAACCGCCGAACCCGAGGGAGCGGATTTACAGTCCGCCGCGTTTAGCCACTTCGCTACCCCCCCACAAATGGGAAAATCATGTTGTTAATAAAGATGGTGGCTTTGGACGGAATCGAACCGCCGACACAAGGATTTTCAGTCCTTTGCTCTACCAACTGAGCTACAAAGCCTTAACAATGGCGGTCCTGACGGGATTCGAACCCGCGATCTCCTGCGTGACAGGCAGGCATGTTAACCGCTACACCACAGGACCGTATGTAATTGCGGGGGCCGGATTTGAACCGACGACCTTTGGGTTATGAGCCCAACGAGCTACCAGACTGCTCCACCCCGCGACGCTATAAATGGTGACCCGTACGGGATTCGAACCCGTGTTACCGCCGTGAAAGGGCGGTGTCTTAACCGCTTGACCAACGGGCCATTATGAATTGAAAGTGATGATGGCGGAGAGCAAGGGATTCGAACCCTTGAGACGCTTTTGACGCCTACACGATTTCCAATCGTGCTCCTTCGGCCACTCGGACAGCTCTCCATTGTACGTGGTGAAGAAGTAATAAATGGCTCCGCAAGTAGGATTTGAACCTACGACCTACCGGTTAACAGCCGGTTGCTCTACCGCTGAGCTATTGCGGAACGATCGCCTGGCAGCGTCCTATCCTCACAGGGGGAAGCCCCCAACTACTTTCGGCGTTCAAGTGCTTAACTTCCGTGTTCGGCATGGGAACGGGTGTGACCAC